>OZ242257.1:37500-2354732 GCA_965207015.1 Nitrospirales bacterium
CCCAGACCGCCAGCTAAGGTCCCCAATTGTAAGCTAAGTGGGAAAGGTTGTGGGTATGCTCAGACAGCCAGGAGGTTGGCTTAGAAGCAGCCATCCTTGAAAGAGTGCGTAATAGCTCACTGGTCGAGTGCGCCTGCGCCGAAAATGTAACGGGGCTTAAGTTTACAACCGAAGCTGCGGGCTTGTCCCGTAAGGGATGAGCGGTAGGGGAGCATTCTCTGTGAGGTGAAGGTCGACCGACAAGGACGGCTGGATCGCAGAGAAGAGATTATGCCGGCATAAGTAGCGATTAACGATGTGAGAATCATCGTCCCCGTAAGCCTAAGGTTTCCTGGCCAATGTTCGTCAGGTCAGGGTTAGTCGGTCCCTAAGGCGAGGCCGAAAGGCGTAGTCAATGGGAAACAGGTCAACATTCCTGTACCATCATGTTCGCGTTATCAACGAAGGGGGGACGCAGAAGGGTAGGCACCGCCGGGTCCCTGGAATACCCGGTCCAAGCGTGTAGGCGGGATTCGCAGGCAAATCCGCGAATCCGTTAACGCCGAGGCGTGATGGGGAGGCCGCAAGGCCACAAACGGGCTGATCCCACACTGCCGAGAAAAGCCTCGTAGTGAGTGGGCATGGTGACCGTACCGCAAACCGACACAGGTAGGCGAGTGGAATACACTCAGGGGCGTGAGAGAACACTCCCTAAGGAACTCTGCAAACTAGCCCCGTAACTTCGGGAGAAGGGGTGCCTCGCGTACGTGAGAGGACTTGCTCCTTGAGCGGAACGAGGTCGCAGTGAAATGGCTCTGGCGACTGTTTACCAAAAACACAGGACTCTGCTAACTCGTAAGAGGATGTATAGGGTCTGATGCCTGCCCGGTGCTGGAAGGTTAACTGGAGATGTCAGCCGCAAGGCGAAGCTTCGAAGGGAAGCCCCAGTAAACGGCGGCCGTAACTATAGAGAAGGGCCACTGTAGTTCCGAAAACAAATCCGGCTATATGCTGGGACACCCGGTGGATTCTCCGGTACTCGCCACGATCATGGTGGCAGTGACAAACCAGGAGATGCGGGCAATCAGCAGGAAAGGCTCGGGTTATGCTCAAAGTCAACGAGATCCCTGCAAACATCGGCTATTATTTGGCTGGGTTTGCGGACGGAGAAGGAAGTTTCAATGTCTCCTTCCGACCGCGGAATGATTACAAGATTCCGTGGAAAACTTCACTCTGCTTTAACATTTCACAACGCGATCAAGTGATATTAGCCCTCTATAAGCGTCACTTGCATTGCGGAACGATGCGGCAGAGGCAAGATGGCGTATGGTACTACGAAGTCAATAACCTTACGGCCATTGCTGAAAATGTGATTCCGTTCTTTGAGCGCTTTGGGTTTTTGTCAGCGAAGAAAAAACGGGACTTTGCCAAGTTTCGGCAGTTGGCTGGACTGATGGGCAAAGGTCGGCATCTTCATCGTGATGGGATTGAAGAGATTCTTCGAATCCGACGCGATATGAATGACGGTGGGAAACGCCGGTATTCAGATGATGAAATCCTCAAGCGGCTTGAGAATCCTCAGAGACTGTACGCCGGACTCAACGCATAGTTGAAGAAGATACAGTCCGATCTGTATGGCGACATACAGAGCGCGACAGAAATGATCGCGCCCTCCTTGGTCAAAGCCGAGGGGAGTAACAACATGAACGGTCCTAAGGTAGCGAAATTCCTTGTCGGGTAAGTTCCGACCTGCATGAATGGCATAACGATTGGAGCGCTGTCTCGGGGAGTGACTCAGCGAACTTGTGGTTCCGGTGAAGACGCCGGGTGCCCGCAACTAGACGGAAAGACCCTGTGCACCTTTACTACAACTTGACATTGGGTGTTGGGCGACTATGTGTAGGATAGGTGGGAGACGGTGAAGCGGGGGCGCTAGTTCCCGTGGAGTCATCCTTGAAATACCACCCTTATTTTTCCGACATTCTAACCTGGCTCTGTCATCCAGGGCAGGGACAGTGTCTGGTGGGTAGTTTGACTGGGGCGGTCGCCTCCCAAAAAGTAACGGAGGCGCCCAAAGGTTCCCTCAGGCTGGTCGGCAATCAGCCGTCGAGTGTAAAGACAAAAGGGAGCTTGACTGCGAGACGGACACGTCGAGCAGGGACGAAAGTCGGGCTTAGTGATCCGGTGGTCCTGGGTGGAAGGGCCATCGCTCAACGGATAAAAGGTACGCCGGGGATAACAGGCTGATCTCCCCCAAGAGTTCACATCGACGGGGAGGTTTGGCACCTCGATGTCGACTCATCGCATCCTGGGGCTGAAGCGGGTCCCAAGGGTCGGGCTGTTCGCCCGTTAAAGCGGTACGAGAGTTGGGTTCAGAACGTCGTGAGACAGTTCGGTCCCTATCTGTTGTGGGCGTAGGAGATTTGAGAGGGTCTGTCTCTAGTACGAGAGGATTGAGATGGACGGACCTCTAGTGTGCCGGTTGTCGCGCCAGCGGCAGCGCCGGGTAGCTATGTCCGGTTTGGATAACCGCTGAAAGCATCTAAGCGGGAAGCCAGCCTCAAGACAAGATCTCCCGGAGGGTAACCTCCCTAAAGGCCACTCGTAGACGACGAGTTTGATAGGCTGGATGTGGAAGAGCTGTAAGGCTTGAAGCTAACCAGTACTAATCGGCCGTGCGACTTAACATCAATTTACTTCTGATAGACATGACCTCTCACGAGCGGGATGTCTATGACGGGAAAGACGAGAGATAGCCGGCACGCACCGCGTTTCCCGTCCCGTCATGGAATTTCGAGAGGACACAGATCATCACATTCCCGGTGACCATGCCGGAGGGGCCACACCCGTTCCCATCCCGAACACGGAAGTTAAGCCCTCCAGGGCCGATGATACTGCAGCTGCGAGGCTGTGGGAAAGTAGGGCGTTGCCGGGTTCTTTTGAAGCCCACGGGTGCGAATCCGTGGGCTTTTCTTTTGGCCCTCGTTTGGACGGAGCGTCATCGGGATGACGCCGCGCATGGCCCCGATGAAAAAGGTGGTCTTCGGACACCCAGGTTTGTTACTCTTGAAGAACCGATTATTGAGTATCCGGCTCAAGTGACGATATAAGACTGCATGAGACAAATTACCTTTGGGACCTCAGGGTGGCGCGCCGTTCTGGGAGAAGACTTTACGATTCAGAGCGTCCGCATCGTCGCTCAAGCCATCGTCCACGTCCTGAAACAAGAAAAAATCGGACATCGCGGCCTGATTATCGGTTACGATGCCAGGTTTCTTGGTGAAAAATTTGCCAGGGCCGCGTCTGAGGTGTTTGCAGGCCACGGCATGTCGGTGTTCTTGTGTGACCGGGAAACACCCACTCCAACCATTTCGTACCACGTGCTCCAGCAAAACCTGGCCGGCGGATTGAATATTTCCGCCAGCCACAACGCGCCCGAATACAACGGGATCAAGTTTACACCGGAGTGGGGCGGTCCTGCACTTCCTGAAACCACCCGCGCCATCGAACAACGGCTGGTGCACCTGTTGCACGGGGAGCACGTCAAATGGCTCCCGTGGGAAAAGGCCCAACGAACGCAAATGGTGCAACTCTTTGATCCGTGTCCCGACTATTTGGCCGCGCTGGGGAAGCATATCGACGTGGACGCGATCCGCGAGGCCGACCTGCGTGTGGTCATGGATCCCCTGTACGGAACGTCGCGCGGGTATCTTGATACGTTCCTCAGGAATGCCGGGGCGAAAATGGCGGTCCTCCACTATTGGCGCGACCCCTATTTCGGGGGACTCAGCCCCGAACCCACGCGAGAGACGACGGCGGAACTGCAAGAAACGGTGAAACAGGGGAAAGCCCATATCGGGTTAGCCACCGACGGCGACGCCGATCGATTCGGTATCGTGGACCGGGACGGCAGCTTTATCGATGCCAATATCATTTTGGCGTTACTGGTCGATTATCTGGCGACGACCAGATGTTGGACGGGAGACGTCGGACGATCCGTTGCCACCACGCATCTGATCGATCGCGTGGCTCACAAGCACGGATTGGGTGTGCGGGAAACCCCCGTTGGGTTCAAATATCTCGCGGAACTCCTGGCCAAGGACGAGATCCGCATGGGCGGCGAAGAAAGTGCGGGTCTGTCAATTCAGGGGCACGTGCCGGAAAAGGACGGCATTCTGGCCTGCCTGCTGGTGACGGAGATGATTGCCCGAACCAAGAAGACGCTCGGAGAACTCAGAGACGACTTGTTACAACGCGTGGGCCCCGTCTTTTCGTCGCGCCATGACCAACCCCTTACGGACACAATGCAGGACAATTTGCTCAAGGTTCAGAAGTCCCCGCCCGGCGATCTTGCGGGGAAATCCGTTCAGCAGGTCAATACCCAGGATGGATGCAAGCTCGTGTTGGAAGACGGGAGTTGGTTTCTGTTCCGTCCTTCCGGGACTGAACCGTTGGTGCGCTGTTATGCGGAAGCGTCCACTCGTGAAGAAATGAAGGCGCTGATGGCAGCCGGCCAAAAACTCGTGCATCACGGCCCCTCAGCGGAGAATTGAGGCGTACGGGGCCCTGAGCCTTCACACGTCACATGCCCCGATGTGAGTGTTGTCATCAACACCATCGCCTCCACCTCCACGCATCCGGTGCTCATGTTCACCTGTCCTCCTCACGCGGTTCAGTGGTTTCGAGAATTCCTTGCCGATGTTGCGGTTCGCTCGATGCCTCGATATGTCAAGCCCTAGGCCCGACGAGATCCCTACATTCCAACGGTTGACAACGGCAACGATGGGAAGGAGCGAAGACATGAACCAGGAATTGTCGGTGGCCGTGGAATTGGCTCGACGAGCGGGCCAAGCCGTGATGGACGTGTATGCCACGGAATTTGCCGTGGCGTCCAAAGGTCACAACGATCCCGTGACCGAGGCCGACCGGCAAGCCAACGACTGCATCGTAACGGGCTTGAAGGAGGCGTTCCCCCAGGACACCGTGGTGGCGGAGGAGAGCCCTCTCCCTGACGATCTCCCGGCCTCGGGTCGTGTCTGGTACGTGGACCCGCTGGACGGCACCAAAGAGTTTATCGCCAGGAACGGAGAGTTCTCCGTGATGATCGGACTCGCCGTCAACGGGCAAGCGCAACTCGGTGTGGTCTATCGCCCGGAGGGAGACGTGCTGTATGCCGGAGACCTGGGACGTGAGGCGTGGATGGAACAGAGGGGCATCCGGTCAGCCCTGGTGATCAAGGAACAGGATTCCGGAAGACCGCTCACCCTGGCGGTTTCCCGGTCGCATCGACATCCCATGGTCGAAGAGATCAGCCGGGCTCTCGACGTGGGAAACGAAATTCCATCGGGAAGCGTGGGATTGAAGATCGGCCTGATTGCGAGGGGCGAAGCCGACGTGTACCTGGAGCCGGGGCCCTATACCAAACTCTGGGATTCTTGTGCCCCGGAAGCGATCCTCCGGGCTGCGGGCGGAGCATTGACCACCATCCTGGGCCAGCCGCTGATCTATGGTGAGACCCGTTCGGAGGCTCCAGTCAAGGCACAACTCGCCAACACGCACGGCCTGCTGGCGAGCAACGGGTCTTGTCACGAACGGGTGGTTCAGGCCTTGCGGCCGGTCGTAGAAGAACTGGGGCTGAAGCCACGGTAAGCGGAAGCGCGTGCGTCAAATTTGAGCGCACACGGCTTTCACTTCGGTGTACAAGTCAATGGCTTCGTGGCCCATTTCCCGGCCCCACCCCGATTGTTTGTATCCCCCGAAGGGAAGGGCGGCATCCACGATGGTATGACAGTTGATCCAGACCGTTCCGGCTTGAAGCCGAGCGGCAATGCGATGGGCCTTGCTCACGTCCTTGGTCCAAACGGCGGCAGCCAACCCGTAGATGCTGTCATTGGCCTTTTCCAGCACCTCTTCAAGATCGGTAAAGGGTTCCGTGCAGACCACGGGTCCGAAAATTTCTTCCTGAACGACCTTCATGTGCGGCGCGGTATTCACGAGCACGGTCGGCTCGACAAAATATCCTTTGTCACCATAGCGGTGACCTCCGACGACGGCTTCGGCTCCATCATTCAACCCGGATTCCACATAGCCCAAGACGCGTTGCTGTTGTTCGTCGGACACCATGGGGCCCATCTGGGTGGTCGTCTCCATGCCGGGGCCCAGTTTGATCTGTTTGGCCTGATCAGCCAGACCCGCGAGCACGTTATCGAAGATCTTTTTCTCGACATAGAGGCGGGAGCCGGCACAGCAGCTTTGTCCGTGGTTAAAGAAAATGGCATTGGACGCCCCGGGAATCGCCGAAGCCAGGTCGGCATCGGACAACACCAGACTGGGAGATTTGCCTCCCAATTCAAGCGTCACTTTTTTCAGGTTACCGGTGGCCGCGTGGACGATCGAACGGCCGACTTCAGTCGATCCCGTAAAGGCGATCTTGTCGACGCCGGGATGCGCGGCAAGAGCGGCGCCGGCCGTTTCTCCGAAGCCGGTCACGATATTCAGGACGCCATCCGGGAATCCGGCTTCACACGCCAACTCTCCCAACAGGAGCGCGGAGAGGGGCGTTTGTTCCGCGGGCTTCAGGACGACGGTACACCCCGCGGCCAGGGCCGGGCCCAACTTCCATGCCGCCATGAGCAGTGGAAAATTCCAGGGAATAATCTGTCCGGCCACGCCGATAGGTTCCCGCAGGGTGTAGGCATGGAACTGGGCCCCGGGCGCATACGGGACGGAAATGGGGATCGTGTTGCCTTCTATTTTCGTGGCCCACCCCGCCATGTATCGGAACAGGTCGACCGCCAATGGGACGTCGGCGACCCGTGCCAGGGTCACCGGTTTTCCGTTATCCAGAGACTCCAATTGCGCAAATTCTTCCGTGCGCTGCTCCATGAGATCGGCCAATTTCCACAGGAGCTTTCCCCGTTCGGATGGTGTCAGCCTTCGCCATGGTCCTTGTTCGAACGCTTTCCGTGCGGCCTTGACCGCGTGATCGATGTCCTCCTTTTGACCATCCGGCACCCGGCACAACACGTCACCCGTGGCCGGATTAAAGGTGGGAAACGTCTGTTCGGATAAGGCATTGCCCCATTTCCCATTGATCAGGATTTTCCGCGAAGCGGACAAAAAGCCTTGAATCAGGGGAGTCATCTCTGTCGTGGGGGCAACCATCTTCTTCCTCCAAGGTTTTATGATTGGACTATGAAGAGGAATATAAAGAGGAACGTCCTTCAACTATGTGACGCGGCTGGTCCGGTAAGGACATGCAGCTTTTTTGCGAACGGCATTATGCGCTTATTTTCACCGGTAAGTCTACTCAAAAGCCCTGTGAAATCCAGCATGCTTAAATGGCTCTTGAAGGCTATTCCTGTAGCCTTGCCGCCAAACACGTTTCGCATCCGGGGAAAACAAAGAGGGACCGGCAACCTGTCCGGTTAAGGGGTGAGGGAAGCGTTCGGGATTTCTTGCTCAAGTTCCATGATGCTCGCCCGCCGAGACCGCTTCCCGCCCGAACCGCTCGATGGCTTCCAGGGTCTCGCGCACGTCGTCCCAGGTCGTGGTGTGATTGATGATGCAAAGCCTGAGCGAAAACCTCTTCCTGAGCCGCGTCGATGACATGAACGCCCGGTCTTCCCAAAAGATATGGGCGAGGACGTTTCGGTTGATCTTTTCCAGGGCTCCCTCGTCCAGGGCGGTGGTTTTGGGGTTGATCCGGAAACACACGATCCCCAGTGACGCGGGATTCAACATCTCCAGAATCAGGCTCGCCCCGATGTACTCCTCGGCCCGGGTGGCCAATTCCATCCCGTTCGACACGGCTCTCCGGAATGCGACCATACCGAACGTCTGAACCGACATCCAGATCTTCAAGGCCCGGACTGAGCGGCTCAGTTGCAGTCCGCGATCCGAGAAGTTCGGATGATTCTCGCCCCATATCGTGTCCTGCAGCATATCATGTGGAATCACAAATGCGTGTTCGAGCGTCCTGACGTCCTTCACCAGGAGGCAACCCACCTCGTATGGCTGGAAAAACCATTTGTGCGCGTCCAGCGCGATCGAATCGGCGCGCTCGATTTCCCGCAGGAGGGCTTTCCCGCGCTCGGTCACGACGGCGAAGCCGCCGTACGACGCGTCGACGTGCAGCCAGATGTGTTCCGCCTCGCAGTAGTCCGCCATGGCTTCCAGCGGATCGATGGCCCCCGTACTGCCGGCTCCGGCGTTGGCGCAGACTGCGATGGGGTTGAACCCGGCGGCGCGGTCTTCGGCCACGGCGCGGGCGAGCGCTTCCACGTCCAGGCGGAAGCGTTCATCGCACGGAATCTTGCGAATGCACTCCGGCCGCACGCCGATGATCCTGGCTGCGCGGACTTGCGCACTGTGACTCTGGTCGCTCATGTACACGGTCGCGCGCTCGGGGTGGCCTGCCGCTTCCCGTGCCGCGACCAAGGCGTCGAGGCTGGCCGCCGATCCCCCGCTCGTCAACAGCCCGCCCGCACTCTCCGGATAGCCGATCCAACGACGCAACCAGTCGATGACGACCAGTTCGAGTTGGCTCGGACCGCTTGATGTCAGCCATGTGCATTGGTTGACGTTGTAGCCCGCGGCCATGAAGTCGGCCAGTACCCCCGGCCAAGTGGCCGCCGACGGGATGAACGCGAATTGACGGGGGTGATCGAGCCGTAGCGTGAACGGGAGGATCTCACGGGCGGCCCGCTCCAGGACCTCCTCCGCTGGCCGGCCGTGTTCGGGCGGATCCTCCATGAGCTTGTCTGCAAGGATCTGCTGAAAATCGCCTTCCCAGGCGCTTTCCTTGGGCAGGTCCTCGATTCGCTCCACAAGAAGCTCCGCCGTCCTGCGTGCGAGAGCAAGCATGAGTTCGGGCGCCATCCGGAGGCCGTCGTACGCCTCATTGCCAGCCCCGGACTCATGCTCCGGCGACGTCGTTTCTCCTGGTCCCGCCGCTGAGTCTTCAGCCATATCCTTCTTCTCTTGGTTTTATTGAATCCGTTAGTCCGCTTTTATGACTGACACAGGATAGGAGAGTACTTCATGATGTTCTGTGTGGCAATAGGAAAAAGTTCGTTGGATGCCCAAAAGCTGGTCGGTCTGTCAGGCCCTGTTTCTTGACGGGTTTTTATTATGGTCCCTAGAGCGCGGTTCTTCCGTTTACATGTGGCCTCTCTCGAATGAGATGTTGCGGGATAACTCCAGTGGATCTATAATGGTTCCAAAATAGAACCACGCGGAGGCCAGGATGTCTATCAATCTTTCCATCAAAAATGTTCCGAAAGAATGGGTGCAGCACCTGCGGCAACGTGCCAGCAAACACCATCGTTCGCTTCAGGGTGAATTACTGTCCATTTTGGAAGACAGCCTGAATCAGCAGGACACGATTTCCCCACAACGTCTGTTGGCGGAATTGAGGCAACGGGGCTTACGCACTCCCAAGGAATCGGTGACGATCGTGAGGAAAGACCGGGATGGCCGTTAAGGTCATCGATACGTCAGCCTTGGCCGCGGTTGCGTTTGCCGAACCCGATGGCCAACGGATCGCGGCTCAATTGGAAGAGCATGACTTGATCGCTCCGCACCTGTTACCCTTTGAGTTGGCGAATGTCTGCCTCACCAAGATTCGAAGGCATCCGGTGAAGAAGGAGTTACTGTTGGCGGGTTATGAGATGGTCGGTCGCCTGCCCCTGACGTTCATGGCAGTCAACATGACAGAGGTCGTGACCCTTGCCGAAGCCAAAAAGTTGACGGCGTATGACGCTTCTTTCTTATGGCTCGCCCGGCAGTTAGACGTTGAATTGGTCACGTTGGATAAGACTTTAGCTAAATTGATGAGTCCCCGAAAGGCCAAGTAAATCTTCTATCCCGGGTTTTCCATTCATTGATTTTATGCGGGGTTTCGCCCCCGAAAGACGAGGCGCTTTTGTTTCGGCAAAGGTGTCCCAAACCATTTTTTGCAATGAGTAATATTCTATGGAACTGAAAAATCCATAGTTAGGATATCATTTAATGTTCCATTGCACTATCGATGATGAGATATTGTTTTATTGGATCCTGAGGCTCGCGCGATTCTTTTAGATGCGACAGGTAACGCAGGTGAGGCATTGACTTACAACATGCTCGATATCGGTGGTGGAACAAAATCAATGGATAAGAACCGTGATGTTATTATCCAGCGACCCCAAAAGCTCAAGTCGGAGGATGTTGAATCCTTTCGAAAGAAATATTGTTTTCGGAGTATGTGGGGCGAAGATAGTATCTATGCTCTCTTCCCTCTAATGGATGGGTATCGACGACTATTTTCTTGGGCCGACATTCCCGAACTCATTAATTTCGCGGAGGCTTTGGCTATGGCAGGGTCAATCTATGACTATGTCAAACCAGGCTTCATCACCCTTTGCTTGCAATCACGGCAGGGTCTTTTTGGTCGAAAACGATGTACGATATTATCCTGGGAAATTCCCACAGATTCGATAGAGCACGTCTTTGGTACAACGAGGAATTTTGTCATGATGCTAAAGGCCCATAAGATTGTATTTTCGGAACTTGGCATCGAAGTCGAGAGTAGATCAAAAGAAACAGAGGATAAGCCTTCTAAATGATGTAGCTATGACAAGTTGTCTACTATGTGCGCCGCAAGACTTGAAATAAAGTACAAATCGTCGTGAAGGCAGCAAGTGACATAATTCTAGTTGTGCAGTTCCCTCCTATCGGTCTTTTAAGGTGAAAGTTTTGACAATGACAGTTCGAGTCGACATTGATAAGTATATTGACTTCTTTAGAGACAAGACGACAGAAATAGGTCGAATTGAAGCACATCCTATTTACAGAAAAATTCTTTACTTGGTTGAGATTGATACGCTTAGCCGTGCGGCTTTCCCAAGTGAAAAGTCCCATAACCATAAAAAACGAGTAATTCAATTTTTGAATGAATGCTCTAACTGGCGTGACAAAAACAGGGTCAGTGCAGTCCTGTTAAAGTATTCTCTCGAAAAAAATGGGAAATGTTCAGGTGCACTTTTCGATCTCATTAAAAAGCGAATCGACTCATGGGGCTGCGGAACAATCATATACTCAGATCAGGATCTAACTTTTGAAGAAGTTCAGAATTGCGCAACGCCGGATGTTCTCAAGTTCGTGGAAGAGAATCGTTATGTGAAGCTCTTCTACAGGTATAGAAATTTTTTGATTCATGAATTTCGAGAACCACCAGAATTTGGGATGGATTTAGGCACCGATTCTACTAAGCCGTATTATCTCGGCATGGTGGCTCATCAAAGTACTGAGGAAAGTTCGTGGAAACCAGTTTTTCCGGTTAAATTTCTCGAGATATTGTGCCGAAATAGCATAAATGGACTTAAGAAGTACCTGATAGAAAATAATCAAAATCCTTATGAATCCTACCCTGAAGAGTTTGGGACGACAGGGTAGTGATCTCAAAATATTGGTTCATCCGTAAGCAATTTAAGATACTTCAAACCGTTTTTCTTTCGAGAATCATCAGCCTTCGGGCGCGGCGGAATTGGAGCACCGAATCGACTTTTGGGGATTGGAGATTCAACGCTTGATGCGCGATGACGTGGTGGTCATAGGAGGGGGGCTGGCGGGGTCGGAAGCGGCGTGGCAGGCGGCGGAGCGCGGCGTCCGGGTCACGCTGTACGAGATGCGACCCAAGCAAGGGACCGCGGCACACAAGACGGACCAGTTGGCGGAAATCGTGTGCTCGAATTCGTTGGGGTCCGCGGATCCCTTCAGCGCGCCGGGCACTTTGAAGGAAGAGATGCGGCTCCTGAATTCGCTGGTCATCCGGGCGGCGGAGGCGGCCCGCGTGCCCGCCGGCGCGGCGCTGGCCGTGGACCGCGAGATCTTTGCGCGCGAAATTACCCGGACGCTCGAATCCCACCCGAACATCCGGATCATTCGGGAAGAGATTCGAGAGATCCCCAGGGACGCCCTGTGCATCGTGGCTACGGGACCGTTGACGTCCGAGAGCCTGGCGCAGGCCTTGACCGCGCTCACCCACAAGACGAACCTGGCGTTTTTCGACGCGATTTCCCCGATCATCGATGCCGAGTCCATTGACATGGACACGGTGTTCCGGGCGTCGCGCTATGAAAAAGGCAGCGCGGATTATCTGAATTGTCCGATGGATGAAGAAACCTATTCGGCCTTTTACGAGGCGCTGATGGCCGCGGACAAGGTGCAACCGAAGGATTTTGAACAGGTTCCCTACTTTGAAGGCTGTCTCCCCATTGAAGCCATGGCGGAACGCGGCAAGCAGACGTTGACCTTCGGTCCGATGAAGCCGGTCGGGCTGGTCGATCCGCGCACCGGCGTCCGGCCGCACGCGGTACTCCAGTTACGTGCGGAAAATCGCCATGGTTCGTGTTATAACATGGTGGGGTTTCAAACCAAGCTGACCTATCCGGAGCAAAAACGCGTGTTCCGGATGATTCCGGGCCTTGAACGGGCGGCGTTTCTCCGCTATGGAAGCGTACATCGGAACACCTTTGTGAACTCCCCTGCCGTGTTGCGCAACACGTTGCAACTGAAGGCGTCCGAAACCACGTGGTTGGCGGGCTGTATCGTCGGGGTGGAAGGCTACGTCGAATGTGCCGCGACCGGCGGCCTGGCGGGCATCAACGCCGGGCGGGCGTTGGCTGATCTGCCGTTGGTGACGCCTCCATTGGCCACGGCACATGGGGCCTTGCTGCATTATATTACGACCAGCGACGCCAAGCATTTCCAGCCCATGAATACGAACTTCGGCTTGTTCCCGCCCCTTCCCGTGAACGTGCGGGACAAAGAACAAAAGCGTCGCATGATCCACGAACGGGCTCTTGAAGAGTGGCAAACATGGAAACGGCAATCCGCACTTTCCTGACGTATCTCGACGTGGAGCGAGGCGCGTCCCGGGAAACGATTCGCAGTTATACGTCTGACCTGCGACAATTCGTGGCCTTTCTGAAGACCGTCACGGATGCGCTGCCGGAGCCGGCCGGGATCGATGCGTCGCTGGTTCGCCGGTTTCTGGTGTGGTTGGCCGAGCGACAGGATAAAAAGTCGTCGCAGGCGCGGAAGCTAGCGACGCTACGCAGCCTCTTCAAATTCTTGCACCGCCGCGGGGAAGTTCCGAGCAATCCCGTGGCGAACGTTCGTTCTCCACGGCTGGGGCAACGCTTGCCCAGGGTCCTCACGAAAGACGAGGCGGAGCGGATGATCGAGTCTCCTGATGCCGATGAGGGGACTGTCACCGTTCGGGATCAGGCTATTCTGGAAACCCTCTATTCGACGGGCGCGCGGGTGAGCGAGTTGGTGGGGGTGAATGGGAGCGATCTGAGTCTTGATGAAGGGATGGTGCGGTTGAAAGGCAAAGGCAAAAAGGAACGCCTCGTGCCGATTGGGCTGGTGGCGGTCGAGGCGATCCGGGATTATCTCGCGGCGACACCGGTTCGGGCGAATCCGGCCACGGACAAGGAGGCGGCCTCGCCCCTCAAAGTGAAGCCGGCGGATGGCCCGGTATTTCGCAACAATCGAGGCGGCCGGTTGTCGGTCCGGAGCGTGGAGCGGATCGTCCGGCGTTACGCCGACCGCTTGCAGGTGGGGACCGTGACCCCGCATACTTTTCGGCATTCCTATGCCACGCATTTATTGGACGAGGGGGCCGATCTCCGGGTCATCCAGGAAATGCTCGGACACGCGTCGTTGGCCACCACCCAGAAATACACACACCTGGCCACCGATCGATTGATGGAAGTGTACGATCAAGCCCATCCGCGGTCAGGAAGCGTGAAGGCGGGAAAGCCAGCTACCCCGCGGAAATCTCCATGAAGATCAGGTCCACGACGATTCTGTCCGTTCGTCGAAACGGAACGGTGGCCATGGGCTGCGACGGCCAGGTGACGGTGGGGACCACGGTGATGAAGGCCAATGCCCGCAAAGTCCGCCGTCTCCATCAGGATCGCGTGATTGCGGGCTTTGCCGGAGCCACGGCGGACGCCTTTACCTTATTTGAAAAATTCGAGGAGAAATTGGAAGAATATCGAGGCAACCTGACCAGGGCCGCGGTCGAGTTGGCGAAAGACTGGCGGACGGATCGCGTGTTGCGACGCCTCGAAGCGCTGTTGGCCGTCGCGGACATGGATCGGTCCTTTCTCATTTCCGGCACGGGTGACGTCGTGGAACCGGAAGACGGGATCCTCGCCATCGGGTCGGGCGGACCGTATGCGCTGGCTGCGGCTCGCGCGCTGATGGACCATTCTTCCTTGACGCCGCCGGAAATCGTCGACAAAGCCATGCGTATTGCCGGCGGCATCGATATCTACACCAATCACGAAATCGTGATCGAAGAACTGAAGGCACCCTCATGAATCCCGACGCCCCGGCGGTGAAACTCGATAGCTTGTCTCCTCGCGAAATCGTCGAAGTACTCGACCGGTACGTGATCGGACAACGCGACGCCAAACGGATGGTGGCCATCGCCTTGCGAAATCGATGGCGCCGCCAGCAGCTTAGCCCGGAATTGCGCGAAGAAATTTTCCCGAAGAACATCGTCATGATCGGGCCGACGGGCGTGGGCAAGACGGAAATTTCCCGGCGATTGGCGAAACTGGCCGACGCCCCGTTCATCAAAGTCGAAGCGTCGAAATTTACCGAGGTGGGGTACGTGGGGCGCGACGTGGAATCGATCATCCGCGACCTGACCGAACAGTCGGTCAACCTGGTGAAAAGTTCGTCGCTTCAGCGAGTCGAACGGAAGGCCGAAGACATGGCCGAAGATCGCGTGCTCGATTTGCTGCTTCCTCCGAGTACGTCTCGAACCGCGGAGGGGCAGGAGAATGGGCCGGGGCAACCGGCGTCGGGTGACGCCACGCGACAAAAGCTACGCAAGCAATTACGGGAAGGCCAACTCGACAACCGGACGGTGGAAATCGAAATCAAGGAACGCGGGCTGCCCGTCGGGATCATTTCCAACGTCGGAGGCATGGAAGAACTGGAAAATCATTTGCGCGACATGCTTGGCGGGTTGATGCCCGGCAAGAAGAAAAACCGGGTCATGAAAATTCCCGACGCCCTGAAATATTTTGCACAGGAGGAAGCGCAGAAACTGATTGACATGGACGAGGTGACGCGCGACGCGATCGAACGGGTCGAGCAATCCGGCATCGTCTTTTTGGATGAAATCGATAAAATCGCAGGCAGGGAGAAACACATGGGGCCCGACGTGTCACGCGAAGGCGTGCAACGGGATTTGCTGCCGATTGTCGAGGGAGCGACCGTCAATACGAAATACGGGCCGGTGAAGACCGACCATATTCTGTTTATTGCCGCCGGAGCGTTTCACGTGGCCAAGCCGACTGATCTGATACCCGAGTTGCAGGGCCGGTTCCCCATTCGGGTCGAGTTGGAACCCTTGACCAAAGGCGACTTGGTGCGCATCCTGACGGAACCCAGGAATGCCCTGGTGAAACAATATCAGGCCTTGATGAAAACCGAAGACATCACGCTGGACTTTACCAGGGAAGGCATTGACGCCATTGCGGCCATTGCCGTTGAGGTCAACGATCGAACGGAAAACATCGGTGCGCGCCGGCTTTTCACCATCGTGGAGCGGTTGCTGGAAGAAGTGTCCTTCGAGGCGCAGGAACTGCAAGAGAAAAAAGTGGTGATCGACGCGCCCTACGTGCATGAGCATTTGAAGGAGATCGTCAAGGATCAGGATCTGAGCCGGTACATCCTCTAACGCCGGCCGATCCGGGACGAACCATGAACAGACTGATCAAAAAGGCGGACGTGCTCGTCGAGGCGCTTCCCTACATTCGCACGTTTGCGGGGAAAACCATCGTCATCAAATACGGTGGTAAGGCCATGGTTCAGGATGAACTGAAAGACGGCTTTGCCGAAGACGTGGTGCTGATGAAATACGTCGGCCTCAATCCCGTGATCGTGCATGGGGGAGGGCCGCAGATCGATCAAATGCTGGCCCGGTTGGGCATGAAGCCGACGTTCAAACGAGGCGTGCGGGTAACCGATCAAGCCACCATGGACGTGGTCGAAATGGTCCTGGGCGGAAAGATCAACAAGGAAATCGTGACGATGCTCAATCAACACGGGGGAAAAGCCGTCGGGATCACCGGAAAAGACGCGCAATTCATCGTGTGCAAACCGTTTTCCGCGAAAGCCTGGGCGCAGGGATTGAGCCACGAGCCCCACGGTCACGCGGAGGAAGAGTACGGCTTCGTGGGAGAGGTCGATCGAATCGAACCGCAGATCATCACGAAATTGCAGCAGGAAAATCTGATTCCTGTCATCGCTCCCATCGGCGTCGATCGCAAAGGCAAACCGCACAACATCAACGCGGACCTTGTGGCCGGCGCCGTGGCCGGCGCGTTGAAAGCGGAAAAGCTGTTGATGCTCACCGACGTACGGGGCATTCGGGGCGCCAACAACCGGCACCTGACCACGGTATCCAGGAAAGACGTCGAACGCATGGTGAAGAAGGGCACGATCAGTGAAGGAATGCTGCCCAAGGTGCGGGCCTGTTTAGCCGGTATCGAAGCAGGAGTGCAAAAGGCCCACATTATTGACGGCCGGATCGAGCACGCCGTCTTACTGGAGATTTTCACGGACAAGGGAATTGGCACGGAGATCGTGGCGTAACCCATCGGTTGGCACTATGAAAATCACGAAATCGCAATCCGAGCGGAAGAATCGCGCCGCGGTTCCTCAGCCGGATCGGAAGAGTGTACTCCTCTTGGTGCATCTGCAGAACGACTTCTGTCCGGGCGGAGCCTTGCCGGTACCCGAGGGGGATCACATCATTCCCGTGGCCAATGAATGGATCCGGTCGTTTGCGTCACAGGGATACGGTATTGTCGCCACGCGGGACTGGCATCCATCCAACCACTGTTCATTTCAGGAACAGGGCGGACCGTGGCCCCCGCATTGCGTGCAAGGCTCATTAGGCTCCCAATTCCATCCGGATTTGAAAATGCCGCCCGGCACGTTGATCGTGTCCGGCGCCACCAACCCGAAAAAAGAAGCCTATTCCGGGTTTGACGGGACGACGCTGGACGAACGCCTTGAAGATTTGGGCGCACAGACCCTGTACGTGATCGGGCTTGCCACCGACTACTGCGTGAAACAAACGGTCCTGGATGCCTGCAAGCTGGGATTTCGCGTCGTGGTCCTCAGTGACGGCGTGCGCGGGATCGACGTGGAACCGGGAGATGCCGCCCGAGCTTTGGAGGCCATGCAGGAAGCCGGCGCCATTGTGGCCGGTTCGGCAGACTTGGCCGGCCCGTGAAGGCCGGTATCCCGTTAGCTCTCCACCTGCAACTCACACCAGACAATCTCTTGCTGTCATTCCCGACATCCTTAATCGGGAATCCAGTGTCTTTTCTTTTACTCCGTTCGCAAGAACAAAAACCCTGGATCCCCGATCGGGTCGGGGATGACAACTCTACGGGACCTGCAACTCACACCAGACAGGCGTGTGATCGGACGGTTTCTCTTTCCCGCGGGGGCCCTTGTCCACCCCGGAGTCGAGGAGGCGGTCGGCGGCCTGCGGAGAGAGCAGCAAATGATCGATCCGCAACCCCTGGTCCTTGTTCCAGCACCCGGCTTGATAATCCCAAAACGTGTACACGCCCGGGTGCGGGTGCCGGGCACGAATCGCATCGGTAAAGCCCAGGTAACTCACGGTCTGAAACCGCGCGCGGGTCTCGGGGTGACAGAGTGCGTCGTTGGCAAACCCCTCGGGGTCGTACACGTCGTCATCCGTGGGACAGACGTTGTAATCGCCACCCAGCACCAACGGCTCCTCATGCGCCAGCAGGGTGCGAGCGTGGGCGATCAGGCGATCCATCCACGCCAGCTTGTAGGAAAATTTCTCCGTGTCGATCGGATTACCGTTCGGCAGATAGATCGACGCGACGCGCACGGAGCCGATGACGGCTTCGATGTACCGGGCGTGCTCATCGGTCGAATCGCCGGGCAGTACCCGCTGTTCCACCTCGATTGGCTGTTTCGCCAAGATCGCCACGCCATTGAAGGTCTTCTGTCCAACCAGCGCGACGTGATAGCCGGTGTCTTCAATCTCGGCGTGGGGGAACCGCTCCTCCGTGGATTTCAATTCCTGAAGCAACAGGACGTCCGGGCTCTTCTCTCTGAGATACGCCGTCACGTGCGGCAGCCGGACGTTGATGGAGTTCACGTTCCACGTGGCAATCTTCATGCGGGGGATGATGGAAGAAAAGGTCTCCTGCCGGCAAGGGTTGTGACCCTTGCCGGCAGGAGGGAAACACGGTGTGCCTACCAGGTCAGGTCGCTCCGCAGCATGATGCCGTGGTTGGTGAGGCCGCGCACCGGCCGGCTCTCCACGCCTTCCAGGCTCATTCTCACGGAGGCCCCGAGGTTGAATTGCCCGCCCAGGCTCAGGCGCCGGGACCCTTCCCCGGACAGCGACACGTCGGTGTAGGGAGTCAACACGCCCTGGCCGCCCCACGTGGTGCCGATACCATAGGCGAGCCGCGCGTTCACGCGCCCGGCCGCCTGATTGGCCGAGACTGCCCCCTGGCTCATGCCGGTCTCCCACAACCGTTGAACGCCGCTGGCCGTCTGGCCCCAAGCCGGCTGCACGCTGAGGGCGAGCCCCATGCCGGCCGCGCCCGGATCGAGCCGTACCAGCCCGCTCACACCCCACTCCCGGTACTCGCCGCTGTGGATGGGCACGGTGCGGGCCCGGCCTTCGACCGTCAGCCCGGTGGCCGGGTCGGCGTAGCGCAGGCCGCCGCCGATTTCGAGGCTGTGGCCGGTGTCGCCGTCCCCGCCGTCATACCGCATGCCCATCTCGACCGAGGGGGTGAGGGTGGCCCCCGAGGCGAGTTTGTGGGCGTGGACTCCTTCGAACATCAGTCGTTGCCGGCTGGCATTCAAGTTCACGGCTTCGATGGACCCGGCGCCCTCGATATCGGCCCAGGTGAAAGCGGTCTCGCCCTTGAGTCGTAGGCTCGTGGTGCCGCCCGGGATCACCTGATCGCTGGACACCAGCGGCCCGCTCACGCCCGCCGCGACCATCTGCTGGGCCAGGTCGCTCGCTTGTGCGTTCGCCGCTTGATCGTCGATCTCCACCTCGCCCCAGCCATAGCCGGCCGTGGCCCACAGGTTCAGGCCGCTCGGGGCCTGCCAACCCACGTAGGGATTGATGCTCGTCAGGGTGGTCGTGGACTCGCCCGTGGCCCCGGAGGCCGAGTAATCCACCGCGCCGCGCGCCCATCCCACCGACACCCCGGCCAGCAGGTCCGCGCTCAGCTTGGTATCGACCCCGAGGTTGGCGCTCACCACGTCGCCGTCGTAGGTCATGGTATTGCTGTTGCCGCCGGCGAAGTTGCGGTAGTCGCCGCTGCCCCAGAGGGTGAAGTTCCCGAGCGGGCCGCTGCCCCCGGTACCGGCCGCGGTGAGCGGGAGGGTGAAGGAGGAGTTCGCGAGGAGCCGGCTGAGGTCGAACGAGCCGTTCCCCAGGGCCCGGCCGTTGGCCAGGAGGGCATCCGAGAGCGTGGAGGCGCCGCCGAGGCTGAAGCCCTTGGCCGGCGGGGCGCCGGAGGTGGCCTGCTGGATGCGGCCGGAGACGGCATCGACCGTGCTGGCGGTCATGGCCCGCATGACCTGAGGCAGCACGGACTTGACGGCATTGGTTTGCCGCGCGGCGGCGCCGTCTGAGGCTCTCCCGTAAAAACCTGACCCGATGATGAAGTCGAGGGGGAGGAAACTGCCGTCCGCCCGCAAGATGCGGCCGGCGAACTGTCGCGCATAGCCCACCTTGGGCACATCGGCGCTGTCGGTGTCGTCCGTGGGATCGTCGAAGTAATACTCCACGAACCCACCTTCCGGGCTGCTTTTCGCCGCCTCAAGGACCTGCGGCAGAATGAGCTCGCCGGTCACGACGTCCCTAACCGTGGCAACCAGAGGTCGAAGCTCGTATCGGTCCGGAAACGCCCCGTGAACGGCGATGGTGTTGCTGCTCAGCACCAGCATGTAGAGGTACACGGGCCCGTGTCGCCAAGGCCCGTTCTGATCCCGGAAGGCAATCCTGATTTTCGAGGTGCGGGCCGGGTCCACCTTCGCCTGGAGGTCCAGGATGTACTGGCCCGCTTCCGTGACGAAGGCTTTCAGCGTGTCTCGGTCTACCACGTCCCTTGCAGTAACGGCTGGATTGCCATAGTCGATGTCGTCCTCACTCACGGGCAACAGGTGAGACTTCTCGAGATCGAACCCGGCGAGCAGCACGAGCGGCCTTTGGAGATTAGCGGGGAAGTAGGCGGTAGCATAGCCGGACGCGCCTGGGATACCGGGGACATCAAACGGGCCGCCATCCTCCGCGACGGCCGCGGTTAAGGCGGCACGGGATGAAGCAGGATCGGCCAAGTCGGCCGGGTCGATTCCCAAGGCCTGCAGGATTGCGTGATAAATCGTGGCGTTGAGCTTGAAGCCCGCCAACGACATATCCTTCGCGTGGACGAACACGCGGCCATCGACTGAGAGGGTCACAAGGTACGTTGAATCGGACCGCCAGGGATCCCCCTCTACCCGAATGCGACAGCCCATGTATAAGGCGCCTGCCGTCGTTAGTGAGCTCTGGGTGTATTGCTCTCTGACGGTCAGTGCGAAGTCCCTCAGGCTGGCGCTGCCGGTTTCCACCTGTTGCGCCGTCACCGCTGGAGGCGACAACGGCGTGACCCCTGGCTGGAGTGGGCAGGATTGCGCCGTTTGCGCCAAGGCGGGGCGTGCATCGGAAAACACGACGGCCAATACGAGCAGGGCAACAATAAGAATCATCGATTGAGTTGTTTTCATCTTCAATGCCATCCTGCTTGGGAAAGGTACGGCTAAAGTTATGAAATAAATATACTTAGTTAATAAATTTAAGCTAATAAAAAGAAATATACCATACTACATATTCAATTCTACGTAAATTCTTTTTTAGCGTGCCCTCCCGCGTCAGTTTCAGTTCTTCCTGATCTCAATGCGCCTCGCCCCACGATCGGCCCTGTCCCACGTCCACGGTCAGCGGCACCGATAGCTGAAGCGCGGGCAGGCATGCCGATTCCATGACGGTCTTGACCACCCCGGCCGCCTGATCCACGACCGCTTCGTCCACTTCAAAGAGTAGCTCGTCATGCACCGTCAACAGCATGCGGGCCCGCGTGTCGAGGCCCTGCCGCGCCAACGCCGGAGGTACGCGGATCATGGCGCGTTTCAGCACGTCCGCGGCCGTGCCCTGGATCGGGGCGTTGATCGCCGCGCGTTCGGCAAAATTCCGCCGGGCGGCGTTCTTGTCGTGGATGCCCGGGACGTGGCACCGGCGCCCGAACAGCGTTGCCACGTACCCATGTTCGCGACAGAATTGCTTCGTCCGTGTCATGTAGTCCTGGATGCCCGGGTATCGTTCGAAATAGGCTTTCATGTACGCCGCGGCCTCTTCGTTGGAAATGCCGAGTTGGCGGCTCAGCCCGAACGCGCTGATCCCGTAGATGATGCCGAAATTAATGGCCTTGGCTTGACGCCGCATCGCCGGGTCCACCGTGCCGGCGTCGCCGCCGAACATCTGCGCCGCGGTCAGGGCATGGATGTCCTGGCCGTCGTGAAACGCGCGTTTCAACGCGTCGATCCCGGCGATATGGGCGAGCAGCCTGAGCTCGATCTGGGAGTAGTCCAGCGACAGCAGGATGCGTCCGGGTTCGGCCACGAAGGCGTGACGGATTTTTCGACCGTCTTCGGTTCGGATGGGAATGTTTTGCAGGTTGGGGTTGACCGACGACAAGCGGCCGGTGGACGCGGCGGCCATGGCAAAGGAGGTGTGCACGCGACCCGTGCGGGGGTTGATCTGCTCAACCAGGGCGTCGGTATACGTGCTCTTGAGTTTGTCGAGTTGTCGCCATTCCAGCACCGTGGCGGGCAGCTCGTGGCCCTCGGCGGCCAGTGATTCCAGCACGTCGGCGCCGGTGGCATAGGCTCCGGATTTCCCCTTGTGCCCGCCCTCCAGTCGCAGTTCGTCGAACAGCACTTCACCCAGTTGTTTCGGCGAACCCACGTTGAATTCGTGACCGGCGAGCCGGTACACGTCCTGCTCCAATGCCTGCTGGCGCTCAGCGAATTCCCGGCTGAGTGCTTCCAGTTTCGCCCGGTCAACGCGGATGCCGTCGGTTTCCATGTCGGCCAGGACCGGCACCAGGGGCCGTTCCAGGGTCTCGTAGGGCGTTACCATGCGGTCGGCCAGCAGGCGGGGTTTGAGGAACCGGTGCAGTTGCAGGGTCACGTCCGCGTCTTCGGCGGCATAGGCCAAGGCCCGGTCCAGCGGAACCAGGTCAAAGGTGATCTGTGCTTTTCCCGTGCCGGTCACCTGCTTGAACGCGATCGTCCGGTGGTTCAAATGCAGTACCGCCAATTCGTCCATGCCGTGTCCGTGGCTGCCCCCGTCCAGCACGTAGGACATCAGCATGGTGTCGTCCAAAGGCGCAATGGCGACGTCATATCGTCGAAGCACCACCATGTCGTATTTCAGGTTATGACCGATTTTCAGCACCGAGGGATCGGCGAAGAGCGGCCGCAGGACATCCAACGCCGCATCCAGCGGAATTTGTTCGAGCGGTTCCCGTTGTCGGGCGGGCGACTCCTCACTGGCGGGTGAACCCTCCGCGACGGACACGGGCTCGGGAAGCCGGTGTGCGAGCGGGATGTAGCACGCGTGGCCGGGTTGCACGCACAGTGAGATGCCGACCAGGTCCGCGCGGCTTTCATCCAACGACGTGGTTTCCGTATCGATCGCCACGGCGCCGGCGTAGCGCGCCCGGGTCACCCAGTCCTGCAGGACTTCGACAGATTGGACCAGCTCATAGCGGGTACCGGCCGGAGCATCTTCGGTCATGGGCGTGGCTTGCCCGGAGGCCAGCCGGTGTTGAACCTTGGCCATGACCGACCTGAAGCCTTGTTCCTCGAGAAAAGCCAGCAATTGGGCGGGGTCCGGGTCCCGGCGTTGCAACTCGGGTACGGTCACGTCCGTGGGCACGTCGTCCCGCAAACGAACCAGTTCCCTGGACAGCCTGGCTTGTTCGGCGAAGTCGATCAGGCTTTGTCGTCGCTTCGGTTGTTTGATTTCGGGTGCCCGCGCGAGCAGGGAATCCAGGTCGCCGTAGGCTTGAATGAGTTGGGCCGCGGTTTTCACGCCGATACCCGGGACCCCGGGGACGTTGTCCGTGGAATCGCCGGCCAGGGCTTGCACGTCCACCACGCGCTCCGGACCGACGCCGAATTTTTCCTCGACTTCGGCCGGGCCGATCTTCCGGTTTTTGAGCGCATCGAACATGCTCACCCGGTCGGACACCAACTGCATCAGGTCCTTGTCCGAGGACACGATCATGACCTCGAACCCTTCCGACAAGGCCTGTCGGGCGTAGGTGGCAATCAGATCATCCGCTTCGAAGCCGGGTCGTTCGAGGCATTCCACGTTGAAGGCCCGGGTGGCGTCGCGCACCAACGGGAATTGGGGGATCAGTTCGTCGGGCGGGTCCGGGCGATTGGCCTTGTACTCGGGAAAAATCTCGTTTCGGAAGGACTCCCGGGCCGAATCGAAAATCACGGCCACGTGCGAGGCGTGCAGGTCGTCCAGCAGTTTGAGCAACATGTTGGTAAACCCGAGCACGGCGTTCACGGGCGTCCCGTCCGGCCGGGTCAGCACCGGAAGCGCGTGGAACGCCCGGAACAGGAAGCCGGACCCGTCCACCAGACACAGGTGCCGGTCGGGAGCGTTTCGATGTTGCGGTGTCGTCATCGTCAGCCTGCCTCGTGCTTCCTACCCCTCCCGCATGCCCTCTTCGACAATCCGGCATTCTATCAATCCAATGAGGAAGAATGCAGCTAAAACGCAGACCGCAATTCTCGTGTCGTCAGTTGGAGGTCTGATGAGTCCTTCGACTACGCCTCCTTCGACTTCACTTCGCTACGCCTGTCCTGAGCCTGTCGAAGGACTCAGGACGAACGGGTGCCTCTCCGGTCACTCTGAGCGTAAGGCGTCACGCGCCTGGAGTCGAAGGGCTCATCAGGCCTACGCGCCTCATTCCTCCCCCCGCCTTCCAGTACTTGACTTAAGAGTCACAAATGCCATACTATAACTGAACCGACCATTCAAAATAGCCTACGGTCATTGTCATCGCTGAGCGGAAAACAGCAAACGGTATTCGATGAATCCAGCAGGCGGCACTTTCCGGCACCGGTCGCGGGGGCCCGGAGCCCCTTTCGGCGAACCCCCGCGCCGCGACTCGCTCGAATGGGAGACACACATGGCACGAATTGTGAGAGAGAGAGAGAGAGAGAGAGAGAGAGAGAGAGAGAGAGAGAGAGAGACCGGCGGTGTGGGCGCAGTATAGGTGTACTCGCCTTGCTCCTCGTGCTGGGTTCCGGTGTGCTCACCGCGTCGGCCCAGACCACCGCCGTGTGCAGCAATACACCCACGTCTACGCAACGGATCGAGTGCACGCAGGCCTCTGACTCCACCACCGCTATCGACATCGACGCCTTGGGCGTCGACATCGACACCTCGGCCGACAACGAGCCCGCGGTCAAGGCCCAGCATGCGGGCGACGCGGACATCGAGATCAATGTCGCGCCTAAGCTGACCCCGCTCACCCTCACCGACATCGATACGACGGGCGCGGGCAGCCACGGCATCCAGGCCCGGCACACCGGCGACGGGCGCGTCCGGGTCAACGCCCAATCGGGCAATATCACCACCACGGGCGCGGGCAGCCACGGCATCGATGTGCGCCATACGGGCTCCATAGACCGCAGCGTGGCCGTGTGGATCAACGCCAACGCCGTGGACATCCGGACGGAAGGGCAGGGCTCCCACGGCGTCCACGCCCGCGCGGGCGCGGATGTCGTGGGCCAGATGCTGGTGGACGTCGACAAGACCGTCACCACAACGGGCGCGGATTCCCACGGCGTCTTTCTCCGGCACGACGGCACGGGCCTGATCGATCTCGACGTCTTGAGCAGCACGCGCATCGCAACCACCGGCAGGGGCGTTTCCGCCGAGCATAGCGGGACCGGCGACATCGTCCTCGAATTCGATCGAGACGTGCGCATCGGGACGACCGCCGACAGAAGCCCCGCCATTTATGGCAGCCATACAGGCACGGGGAACGTTCTGATCAGGTTCATGGGAACTCCAGAACTGCCGAACACCATCACCACCACGGGCGCGGGCAGCCACGGCATCGTGGCCTACCAGCACAGCACCACGGCAGACCCGAGGATCATCGAGATCAATGCTGCCGGTGAGATTGATGTGCGTGGCACGGATTCGCAAGGGATCCGTGTGGGTACTGTCAGTGCTGGGGTCCCGTCGCGCATTGCCACGCTCGACGAAGACGGCTACCGGCGCCAGACGGTGACGGTGAATGGGCCGATCACGAGCGCGGGCGAAGGCGTGTTCATGGCCAATGGCGGGCGGGTGATCATCGGACCCCGGGGCAGCATCACTTCTTCCAAGCGGATTGCAATACTGGCCACGGGCACGGTGCCGGCACCCGATCCGAACCCCGACAACGTTGCGGCCATCCCGCCCAAGCTGCGGGTGGACCTGAACCTCCGCGGCCGCCGGGTGGCGCAGGCCATCGGCGACGGCTGGATCATCAACGACGGCGGCGAGACCACCATCGCGGTCAACGGCACCGTGCTGCATGACGGCGCGACGGGCAACACGGGCCGCACGGCCCCGAACGGGGCGTGGAACGTCACCATGAGAGCGCAAGGCGTCACGGTGACGGACCGGACGGACCCGGACCCGGCAAACTGGACGATCAGCGAGCCGGCCGCGAACGTGGTCGCCGACCGGGATTTCTCGGCGGCGGACTTCAATGAAAGAAGAAGACCTGCTCCGCCGGAACCCGAGCCCGAGTCCGGGTTCGAGGAGGTCTATGCGCCGCGCGCCGCCGTCTACGAAGGGCTGGTGGGTGCGCTGCTCAGGCTGGGCAGACTGGCCGGGTCCGACCGCCGGGCGGCAGCGTTCGCCGAACTCACCCCACTCAATTCGCTAGGGGTAGGACAGGAGCATGGCCCGATCGCCGGACGGCTGCGTTTGCCGGGCTCCCCTCTGTGGTTCCGGCTCACGGGCGGCACGGACTCGCAAAAGCCTGAGAGTGCCACCGTCGGCGCCGCCTACAACATCCGGCGGGTCGTGCTGGAAACGGGACTGGACGTCGCTCTGGGCAAGCACACCACGGGCTCTCTCGCCTGGTACAACGTACAGGGATCGGTCGGCGTTGCCGCGCCGATTGGGGACGGACTGATCGCCGCCCGCGGGAGTGGCGTGTCGGTGGGCCTCGCTTGGGAGGGGGCGGACGGGTTCTACAGCAACGGTCGCCTCTCGGCGACATGGTTCGATGTGGATGCCGCATCACGGTCGCGTGGCACCTTGGAGCAGGGGGTCGATGCGCTGGTCCGCTCGTTCGATCTTGAGGCGGGCCGGCGCGTGGACGTGGGTGAGCAAACGAGACTGACGGCTCGGTCCTGGCTGAGCCGGACGGAGGCGTCCTTGGAGAGCTTCACCGATGCGGTCGGCGCACACGTCTCGCTGGCGGGTGCCGATGCACTCACGATCGGCGCCGGCGGAAGCGTCGAAACCAATCTCGCATGGAACGGTGGGCGGGACTCGCTCTCGCTTCAGGGTTCGCTCGGCGTCGAGCGCCTGGTCGGCGGCGGGGAGACAGTGGTGCTGGTATCCGGCGAGGCGTTGCGGTCGACCAGTCCGAACGGCGGGGTGGTGTTGGATGTGGGAGCCACCCACCGCTGGGGGAGCCGCTTCACCCTCGATGCCCAACTCCGCGCCCGGGGCGGGGTGGCAGGCGCGAACGACACCGACTATTCCGCCAGCCTGAACTTTCTGATGACGTTCTAACATTCATCGTCAACCGGAGGAATTCCATGTCTGCCAGACCTGCTACCGCGTTAGTCGCCGCACTCGCCATTCTTTTTCTTGCCGCCTGCGGCGGCGGTTCCGGGTCGCCCGATCTCCCCGATCCCCCCGATCCCCCCGATCCCCCCGATCCCGCCAGTTTGGACATGTTGCTGATGGGGGATGTCCTCATAGCCACCCAGGGCCAGCTGTTCCGGGCCGACGGTTCCTGCGAAGGGACGGTCTGCACGGTCGCGTTTGAAGAAGGAGGCGAGAGTGTCACGGTCGATTTAAGGGAGATCGTTCCCAACCCCGGAGCGATGCCCACTGCCGAAGAGCAGACCCGCAACGGCGTGCAGATCGGCCCACTGGTTCATCGCGAAGACGAGTTTCGCTTCGATACTTTGGGCGTATGGGGCCGCTACAACGCCGGGACGACGGGCCGGGGCTCCGCCGACATTGAAGGGACAAGCCTGCAACTCGTCGTGCCGGTCTCGTTAGGCCACGGCAGCGGAACGAATCCCGTCATCGGCAGCGCGACCTGGCGCGGCGCGATGGTTGGCGCGAAAGTCGGGTCCTCCGGCGTCGGAGCGGAAGTCGCCGGCGACGCGGCGATGATCGCCGATCTCGGCGCATCTTCCCTGGACCTCGCATTCACGAATATCGAAGAGCGGTCTTCCGGCGCCCGCAGTGAGGATATTCGCTGGCAGGACGTTCCGATGCAAAGTGGGGCCTTCAACGCCAGTGGTCTGCAAGGCCGCTTCTACGGCCCGAACCACGAAGAAGCAGGCGGCGTCTTCGAGCGTAGCGGGATTGCAGGCGCGTTCTCGCTGGCGAGGGAGTAGGTGGCGCGC
This sequence comes from Nitrospirales bacterium, assembly GCA_965207015.1. Classification (GTDB taxonomy): domain Bacteria; phylum Nitrospirota; class Nitrospiria; order Nitrospirales; family UBA8639; genus Bin75. The sequence continues at coordinate 65,287 of OZ242257.1, forward strand.
GCCGACGGGCGGGGGAATGGGCTCAGGTGAGGGAACGATCCTCCCGTTCCCTCACTTTCCGGCACGTCCCCTTCCTCTCACCCAACCTCGCCTGTCCTGGCTCGTTCTTGCCCATGTGCTCCTTCCGCCACCCCGACTCGATCCAGGATCGAAACGGAGAGCTTCTTTATTGACTGTTCGGGAAAACGGGCTTATCATTTTATTAAGAGAAACTTTTGAAAAAGAGGAAGGCAATGGGGTAGCTTCCTGGACATCCTGCGACAGACAAGATCGAGGTAAAGCCCTTTGGACCGTGAACGATCCAAAGGGCTTTTTTAGTTTTCTTTCCTGATCACGAAACCGGATCCTTTCCGCGCGTGAACGGTCGAGGGATTCGCCGAGGTCGGAAAACCGGACGCCCGGTCCCTCGATAAGGGCGCAGTGCGGGGAGGATGATGAATCTTCATCTTTTTCATCAAGGAGGGTCATCATGACTGAACCAAAAACTGCTGCAATGTTCGGTTCCAAACCGGGAAACGGCCGCGTGTTGTTGATCGAGGATGATGCCGGCATTTGTGCGGAGATGCGTACCGCCCTGGAGAACGCGGGGTTCGACGTGTTGGAGGCCGACACGGAAGACCGGGCCATCGACGTGGTCAAGGAAGGCGAAAATCCGTTGTTGCTTGACGTGGTGATTACGGATATCGACAAGAAGTTGGGTGTCGGTTCCCTGAATTATTTTAAATCCCAATTCCCGCATATTCCCATCATTGCCTTGACCGGCATGCTGGAAGGCGAGGCTTCCGGCTCTTCCGCCATTCGGATCGGCATCATCGGGGCCGGGAAAGGCGGGCGGGCGCTGCTCGACGTGTTCCTCCATCTCCCGGACGCGCAGGTGGTGGGCATCACGGACAAGGATCCCGAAGCCACCGGCTTACGGTTCGCGCAGGAATTCGAGATCCCGGTGGTGCCTGAGCCCATGAATCTGATACGCAACGAAGACGTGGATCTGCTGATCGACGTCACCGGCGATCCGAGCATGGAGGCGCGAATAGCCGGGAACAAGCATGACCGGGTCGAAGTGCTCGGCGGAGCGGCCTCCAAACTCTTGTGGATGCTGATTCAACACGAACGGGACATGCAATCCTACGTGCTCCGCTCCGAAAAGTTGGCGGGGATGATTCGCGACGGGGTGAAAGATTTTCTCATGAAACCGGTCGGGAAGGACCGGCTGGTGAAGGCGGTGTCTTCGGCTGTGGAGCAGCACGAGTTGAGCCGCTTGTAAGTGCATGTGTTCCGTAATTCGTTGACAATTTCTGCTTTTCCCTTCCCCTCCTTTGTAAGGAGGGGTAAGGGGAGGTAGAGCCTGAGCGAAGCGGGATAGGCTCTGATCGGCAGTCGGCTACAGGATCGTCTTGATGGTGTGTCCGGGCGTGAGAACGTGGGCTTGGCCCTTGATGGACACCTGAATCGGGGCCGCGAAACCCGGTCGTGAGGTGAGTTGAAGCGTGTCCTGGGTCACGGTCATATCCAGGGAATGTCCCCGATACCTCACCCGGAGGTGAAGGGCTTCCACTTTCGGCGGGAGGCAGGGAGTGAAACTGAGCGCGCCGTCCCTGCTTTCCCATCCCGTATAGGCGCGTTGCATGAGATCCACCGTCCCTGACATAGCCCCCGTGTGGATGCCCTCCGCGGTGGTGCCGGCTTGCAGATCCAACACGTCTACGCCCAAGGCGTCCTTGAACAGTTCCCAGGCCAGGTCCGGGTCGGATCTCGTCAGGACCCAGGCATGCACCACCCGGCTGAGTGAGGACCCGTGGGCCGTCCGACTGGAGTAATACTCGACGTTCCGTGACATGGTGTCCGTCCGGAACGGATAGCCCAGCCGCTCGAACAGGTCACGCAGTTCCTCCGGCGAGAACAGGTAAAAGAGCATCAGCACGTCGGCCTGTTTGGAGAGTTTGTAGCGGTTCGTGGTATCCCCTTCGGCTTCGAGGATCCGGTCCAACCGGTGAATGTCCCCGTATTTCTGCCGGTAGCGCTCCCACTCGAATTCCGCCAACGCCTCGTAACCTTCGAATTGACTGATGATCCCTTCCTCATGAAATGGGACGAACATTTTCCGGCTGATGTCTTCCCACAGGGCGACCTCGGTTGGGCTGACGTGCAGGAGGTCCCGCACCTCGTTTCGACTTGATTGCTCGAGCCTGTCCAGGAGTTCCAGGGCCCGGCACAGGATCCACACGACCATGAGATTGGTATAGGCGTTATTGTTCAGGCCCGGGGTTTCGGCGTCAGGATACTCATCGTGGTATTCATCGGGTCCCATAACGCGCAAAATCTCGTAGCGCTCCTTGTCGGAATTGTATGAGGTGGTGCTGACCCAAAACCTGGCGATCTCCAGGAACATTTCCGCGCCCCGAGTTGACAGAAACTCCCAGTCGCCGGTGGCTTCGACGTACTGCCAGACGTTATAGGCGATGGCCGCGTTCACGTGCCGTTGAAGCAGACTGTTATCCGGGATCCACCGCCCGGACTTGGGGTTCAAGTGCAGGATCTGGCTTTCTTCACGGCCGTTGCTGCCGCTTTGCCAGGGATACAGCGCTCCGCCGAACCCGGCTGCCGCGGCGTTCCGCCTGGCCTGTTCGAGGCGACGATGCCGGTACAACAAGAGCGCCTTGGTCATGGCCGGGAATCGCAGGTTCAACACCGGGAAGATATACAGTTCATCCCAGAAAATGTGACCCCGGTACGCCTCGCCGTGCCATCCCCGCGCGGGCATGCCCGCGTCCAATTCGATCGTATGCGAGGAAACCGTTTGCAACAGGTGAAAGAGGTGCAACCGTAGCGTGAGTTGGGAGCCTTCGCCACCCTGGAGACCCAGGTCGCACTCCTGCCAGACCTGATCCCAGTGCCGGGTATGCGACCGGAGCAGGTCTTCGAATCTGCCGGCATGCACGAGGGCATCGCGGGCCTCCTCTCCGCATTCGGAAATGCCGTGATCACGGGAGGTATACAACGACGCGATTTTTTCAATGGTCAGGGGCTGTCCTTCCGTCATGGGAATCGTACATTCCTGGCCGATATAGTCCCGGTCCTGCACCGGGGTCCTGGGCAGCTCTGCCCACGCCGCTTCAGGGAAAAAACCGGTGCGCGCGGCCTGGGCGATGCGGACTTTCGATTGCGTCGTTTCCGTACACAGGAAGATCGCGTCATGGCCGAAAGCCAAGGTCTCCAGAGGAGAGAGGTGGAGGTTGCTCAGGGCCGCGTAGCGCGGCACGCCGGTATTGCGAACCCGGCCGTCGAGGCCGGTATGAATCTCCAACGGGCCGGACCAGTTGTCAGGGGTGATGACGACCTCCAGCCCGGCGAGATGCGGATCACCCAAATGGACGAACCGGCGGCTGTTGACCGTGGTCTTTCGTCCTTCGCGATCCTGAAATTGATACGAACGATGCAGAACCCCGGTCTTCAGGTCCAGGGTTTGCCGGTACGAAAGCAGATCAACGGCCTGGATGTTGAACCACTCGCCGCCGGGATGGCGAAAGGTGAGGACCAACCAATTCGGCAGGTTCACAAGATCTTCGTTCTCGATCATCCGGCCCTCGATCTCGGTCTGCAACCGGTTGTATCCGCCGGCCAGGTAGGTTCCCGGGTAGTGCGTGGCATCGGCGTTGGCTTCGGGAGCCGCCCCGCGGGTGGCGAAGTACCCGTTGCCCAGCGTACAGAGGGCTTCGCGCTGGCGTTCCTTCGCGGGATCGAATCCGTCGTAGATCAATGTCCAGTCGCTCATGGCGTTTGGCTTTCCAGGTGACGACTCAATCGCATGAGAAAGTCCTTCACCTCGCGGGGGTCTTGCAATGAAAAAGAAGCAGACGAAAAGCGCGAGCCGTGTTCCACCACGATCCCCGCGCCGCGCTCCACCAATTCACGAAACGCGTGTTCGTCCGTGAGATCGTCGCCGATATACACGGGCTGATAGTGATGCTCCTTCCATTTCATGCCTTCCAGTAACCACAACAGGGCTTTGCCCTTGTCCCAGTCGAGCTGCGGTTGCATTTCAAAGACCATCTTGCCCGCCGAGCGCTTGAGATCGGGAGACTCGGCCATGACCCGGGTGACGGCCTCTTCAACTTTGGACACCTCGCCGGGATCGACCAGGCGATAGTGCACCGCGATGGAAAATTTTTTCCGCTCGATCAAGGCGCCGGCAATGGGTTCAAGGAGAGGCCGGAGCACGTTCTCCGCGTGATCGAGGGCCTTGGAAAATTGCGTGCCGACTTCATGGGACAGGGCGAAGTGTTCCGGTCCGGCAATGTCGAACCCGTGACTGCCGGCATAGATCAGCGAATTCAGATTCACGAGGTTCGTCACGTCCTTGCGATCCCGGCCGCTGATAATCCCGACCGGACACTGACGACTCAACGCGTCCATCACGTCCTGCACGTCCTGCGCCAACACGGCCAGCTCGGGCCGGTCCACGATCGGGGTCAGGGTGCCGTCGTAATCCAGAAACACCACCACCGGTTGTTGTCCCAATCGCGCCAGCACGTCTTCGAATCGATCCAGCGCAGACGGCAAGGCCGTGGCGCTGCGCCACGTGATCCCGGCTTCATCCCGAATGACGAGTTCCTCCAAATCCGGGACGACCACGTCTCCGCCGTGGGCAGACAGGGCGTCGGCCTGGCCGACGCGATCAAGGCCCACGACCAGGCCGAAGCCTCCGGCCCGGCCCGCTTCCACTCCGGCCAACGCGTCTTCACACACCACGGCCCGTTGAGGCAGGACCTCCAAACATTCAGCGGCTCTCAAGAAGGTGTCGGGGTGCGGTTTCCCGCGCAGACTCAAGGCACGGGCATCCCGGCCGTCCACCATCACCTCGAAGAGGTCCGTCACCCCCGCGGCTTGCACGATGACTCGGCCGTTTTCACTGGCCGTGACAATCGCGGTTTTTTTGCCCAGAGATTTGAGCAGCCGCATGAGCGCGACCGTCGAGGGAAAGACCTCAACCCCGTTCTCGTCAAGGGTCTTCAGAAACTGGACGTTCTTGCGATTCCCGAGCCCGCAGATCGTCTCGTGCTCCGGCGGGTCCGAGGGGTCTCCATGGGGCAGCGTGATGCCGCGGGAGGCCAGAAAACTGGTCACGCCGTCATACCTGGGCTTGCCATCGACGTATGCACAATAATCATTGACGGGGTCGAAGGCGTGAAACGGCTCCCCGGTTTGATCGGCCTGCTCCCGGAGATAATCATCAAACAGGTGTTTCCACGCGGCCGCATGAACAGCCGCGGTCTTGGTGATGACCCCGTCGAGATCAAAAATCGCGGCGTCGAACCCGCTCAACTCCAGTATCCGTTGATTCGTCATGTCGCAACAACGATTCCTTTCCCGGCTCTATCGTGAAAGTGTGCCGGGAAAGAGCTACAAAACGATGGTGTAAACGTGAACTCTGTGTTACTTCAAAACCGTTCTGCTATTGATAGAAAAATACCAGCGAACGTCAACCCGAACTGTCATTCCCGCGAATCCTTCGACTCCACTCCCGTTCATTCTGAGCGTAGCGTCAGCGAAGTCGAAGAACGCTCAGGACAGGCGCGGGAATCCAGTGTCTTTATCCTTACGAACAGAGGAGAAAGAAAAGACTCTGGATCCCCGATCAAGTCGGGGATGACAGAAGGAGGTGCTTGAAACGAAATGACCCGGATCGGTCATTTCGAGCAAAGCGAAGAAGTGAGACTACTCTATTTCCCCGGTCATTTCCAGTTTTGAATTTGAGGTGGGTCTTTCCCGTTTTTTCCGATCCATCCTTCATGCGGTTGCGTCAACGGACGCCGCTGTTTTCTTGCAAAGACGGATGCGTCTGCGTATGCTCAATCGTACGTCAGGATGGCGCAGGTGACGGTATGTCGGAACAACAACAAATAGACGCAGCCCGCAAGGAAATCGACCGGCTGGACGATGAAATCATCCGGCTGCTCAACGAGCGCTCCGGTCACGTCATCACGATCGGCAAGGCGAAGCGGCAGGCGAACCCAGACGGCCTGCTGCACACCGCCGGGCGGGAGGCGTTCGTGGTGGAACGGCTGGTGCGTCAGAATACCGGTCCCTTCCCCAACGAGGCGATCCGTCCTGTGTACCGGGAAATCATGTCCGCCTCGCTGTCGTTGGAAGGCGCGCAGACCGTGGCGTACCTGGGCCCCTCGGCCACGTTTACGCATCTGGCGGCCTTGGGAAAATTCGGCGCCTCCGCTCAATACGTGCCGGTCAACGGGATCCAGGAAGTGTTTGATGCCGTGGAGCGCGAGCGCGCGATCTATGGGGTCGTGCCGATTGAAAACTCGACCGAAGGCGTGGTGAATCATACCCTCGACATGTTTATCGACTCCAACCTGGTGATCTACGGGGAAATCATGCAGGAGATTTCCCATCATCTCATGTCGAAGAGCGAGCGAATCGAGGACGTCGAGAAGATCTATTCCCATTCGCACGCCTTGGCGCAGTGCCGGAATTGGTTGAAAACCAACATGGACAAGGTGCCGCTGGTGGAATCCCCGAGTACCTCGCGCGCGGCCGAACGGTGCACGGAGGAGCCTTGCGCCGCGGCCATTGCTTCCGAACTGGCAGCCAACATGTACGGCCTGAACGTGTTGAAATCGCGCATCGAGGACAACATCAACAACTGCACGCGATTCCTGGTGTTGTGCCGGCATGGCGCCGAGCCCACGGGAAAGGACAAGACGTCCGTCATGCTGTCGGTGAAGGATAAGGCCGGAGCGCTCTATGACCTGCTGCGGCCCTTTGCCTCCAACGGCATCAGTATGACCAAAATCGAGTCGCGACCCTCGCGTCGCAAGGCCTGGGAATATATCTTTTTTGTCGATTTCGAAGGACATATGCAGGAAGACCGGATCCGCCGGACCATCGAGGAACTGAAAGGCCGGTGTTTGTTCATGAAAGTGCTTGGTTCGTATCCCGCCCATTCCTGAGAAGGGTCGATGTTCAGTAATTCGTTGACGGAATAAGAGGCTGACCACGCCATATTTGTCATTCCCGCGAACGCGGGAATCCAGAGTCGTATTCTCCCGAACGTAGGGAAAAGAAAAGACACTGGATTCCCGATTAAAAATGTCGGGAATGACAGAGGGGGAGAGGTAAGAATGCCTATCCGAGTTCACCCCGACATAGCCAAGCTCGTTCCGTATTCACCGGGGAAACCCCTGGATGAATTGGAGCGGGAATTGGGCGTCGACGGCGCCGTGAAGCTCGCGTCCAATGAAAACCCGCTCGGCCCTTCCCCCGAGGCGCTCGCGGCATTGGATGAGGGCAAGGCAACTCTGCATCTTTATCCGGACGGCGGGGCGCATCATCTCACCCGGGCTCTGGCCGACAGGTGGAAGGTGTCCGGCGATCAGGTCGTCGTGGGCAACGGGTCCGATGAAATCATCAGCCTGCTGGTCAAGACGTTCATGTCCCCCGGCGAGGAAGCCGTGATGGCGGATCACACCTTCGTCATGTATCGGCTCGCCGTGACCGGCGGGCACGGGGTTTGCGTGGAGGTCCCCTTGAACGACTGGCGTCACGATCTCCCGGCCATGGCGCGGGCCGTCACCGGCCGCACGCGGTTGGTGTTCGTCTGCAATCCCAACAATCCCACGGGCACCATGGTAACCCGTGATGAAGTCCGGGAGTTCATGACCGCGGTCCCGGATCACGTGATCGTGGTGTTCGACGAAGCTTATTATGAATACGTCCGGGACCCGCAGTATCCCGACACCCTCGAGTACGTTCGACAAAACCGGCCGGTGGTGGTGTTGCGGACGTTTTCCAAAATTTACGGGTTGGCGGGATTGCGGATCGGATACGGGATCACGACTCCGGACATCACCGGCTACCTGCATCGCGTACGGAATCCCTTTAACGCCAATACCCTGGCGCAAGTCGCGGCGCGGGCCGCGTTGGGTGACGAACGACACGTGGCCGCGAGTCGCGCGCTCAATGAAACGGAAATGGCATCGGTGGACAACGGGCTTCGCGCATTGGGATTGGCGCCCCTTCCCAGCCAGGCCAACTTTCTCTATTTCGATACGCGCCGCGACGGCCGTGCCGTGTTCGAACGGCTTCTTCAAGAAGGCGTCATCGTTCGTCACATTGTCGGGTCGATGCTTCGCGTGACGATCGGGCGGCCGGAGGAAAACCGTCGATTTCTGACGGCCCTCGGCCTCGTGCTGGAAACGCTGCCGATGGATGAGGATTCCCGATGATTATCGTATTCAAGCCGACTGCCACGGAAGAGGACATCGATCACGTGACGGATCGACTCCGGGAACTGGGTCTGAAATCGCAAATGTCCCGCGGTGAAGAGCGCACCATCATCGGGGTGATCGGCGACGAGCGTCTGTTGGACAACCAGCCGCTCACGGTGTTCCCCGGCGTGGAAAGCGTGACGCCCATTTTGACGCCGTGGAAACTGGTGGGCCGGGAGTTTCAAGCCCAGGACACGACGATCGCGGTGGACCGGGTCACGGTGGGCGGCAACCGGTTGGTGGTGATGGCCGGCCCCTGTGCCGTCGAGAAATTGGAAGTGACCGTCGGGATTGCGCATGACGTCAAAGCCGCCGGGGGCGCGATCCTGCGGGGGGGCGCGTACAAACCGCGGACCTCTCCCTATTCATTTCAAGGCCTTGGCCGGGAAGGGCTCGATTTCCTGGTTGAAGCCAGGAAGCAGACAGGGATGCCCGTGGTCAGCGAGATCCTGGACCCCCGCGACACGGACGTGTTCCTGGAAAAAGCCGACGTGATTCAGATCGGGGCCCGGAACATGCAGAACTTTGAATTGCTCAAGGAAGTCGGGGCTTATGACAAGCCGGTCCTCTTGAAGCGTGGGCTGTCCGCCACGATCAAGGAATTCTTGTTGTCGGCCGAATACATCGTCTCCCGCGGCAATCGCAACGTGATGTTGTGCGAACGCGGCATCCGCACTTTTGAAACCCAGTATCGGAATACGTTGGATCTGGCTGCGGTGCCCACGTTGAAAAAACTCTCGCACTTGCCGGTGATCGTCGATCCCAGTCATGCGACGGGTAAATGGGACCTCGTGGCTCCCATGGCCAAGGCCGCCATAGCGGCGGGTGCCGACGGGCTTCTGATCGAGGTCCATTCGAATCCGGAATGCGCCCTCTGCGATGGCGAGGAATCGCTCAAACCCAGCAGGTTCAAGGAATTGATGAACGACCTGAAACTCCTTGCCCAGGCCGTAGGACGAGAATTGTAGCCCGTGGTCCTCGATTGCCTCGTGACGCACTGCCGTTACTTCTTCAGAACATGACCGTCCATTTCAAACAAGTCGCGATCGTCGGAGTCGGGTTGATCGGGGGCTCCATGGGGATGATCCTGAAGCGTGACGGGCTGGCCGATCGCGTCGTCGGCGTGGGCCGGACTCTGACCAATCTGGAATTGGCCGTGCAAGTCGGGGCCATCGATGCGTATGAGCGTGATCCCAGGGCAGCGATGCCGGGGACGGAGTTGGTCATTCTCGCCGCGCACGTGGAAAGTTACGCCGGGCATCTCAAGGAGTGGGGACACCTCCTGGAGCCCGGAACGATCGTCAGCGACGTGGGAAGCGTCAAGGGCCCCCTGGTGGGACAGGTGGAATCACTGGTTCCGGCCGGCGTGCATTTCGTGGGGGCGCATCCCATCGCCGGAAAGGAATCGTCCGGGGTCGGGGAAGGGTCCGTCGATTTGTTTACCAATGCCCTGTGTCTGGTCACGCCGACGGCGAACACCGATCCCCGGGCCCTCCGCATGGTGCAGCACGTCTGGGAAACCATGGGAAGCATCGTCCGGTCGATCGACCCGTTTGTGCACGATTGGATCCTGGGAGCGGTCAGCCACCTGCCTCACGTGGCAGCCTTCGCACTCATGAACGCCTTGACGGATCTTGAACAACAAACCGACGCGGGGAACAACGATCGTTGTTCCCTGCTGGATTACTCCGGCGGCGGCTTGCGGGATACCACGCGCATCGCGGCAAGCTCTCCGGAAATGTGGCGCGATATTTTCCTATGGAACGCCGACAATCTTTTGATGATGACCGAAGCCATGGAAAAACACTTGCAGCGCTTCAAGGCGTTGATCCAAGCGAAGGACGGCCCGGGCCTGGAGCGCGAAATCGCCAAGGCGCGGGAAGCGCGGCAGCGGCTGAAATGAGCACGCTCACGATTACACCGCACGGACCCTTGCGCGGGACGATTCGGGTGCCCGGTGACAAATCCATCACCCATCGAGCCCTGCTGGCCAGCGCCTTGGCCGAAGGTTCTGCCACGATTGCAGGCTATTGTCGAGGAGAAGATTGCCTGAATACCCTCCATGCTTTGCAGGTGTTGGGCGTCAACATCGAAGTCGAAACGGACCGGGTCCAAGTTTGGGGCAAGGGGTTGAACGGGTTGACGGAGCCCGCGCAGCCATTGGATTGCGGCAATTCCGGGACGGGCCTCCGCCTGCTGGCGGGAGTGCTGGCCGGCCAACCGTTTTTTTCAATTCTGACTGGTGACGACTCGTTACGCCGCCGCCCCATGGGCCGGATCGTCAACCCCCTGCGCATGATGGGCGCGACCATTCAAGGCAGGAAGGGGGGGGAATTGGCGCCGCTGGCCATCCAGGGAGGGGCCTTACGGGGCATCGAATATCAATCGCCGGTCTCGAGTGCCCAGATCAAATCCGCGGTCCTCTTTGCGGGGCTCTTCGCCGATGGGGAGACGCGGTTTTCCGAACCCTTGCTATCACGGGACCATACCGAGCGGATGTTCCGGTATCTGGGGATTCCACTCGAAAGCGACGGGTGTCGCGTCGTGCTGAAGGGACGCCCCGCCTATGCGGCCAAGGATTTGTCCGTTCCCGGGGACCTGTCCGCAGCTGCCTTCTTTCTCGTGGGTGCCACCCTGGTTCCCGACTCCGAGGTCCGGATCGACAACGTCGGCCTCAATCCGGCCAGGACGGGGATCCTGGACATTCTCGGCGAAATGGGCGCTGATATCAGGATTGTCAACCCAAGGGAAGAGGCCGGTGAGCCGGTGGGGGATCTGGTGGCCCGCACGGCCCCGCTACGCGGGGTGACCATCGAAGCCGCACGCGTCCCCAAAATGATAGACGAATTTCCCATTTTTTGCGTAGCCGCGGCGCTGGCCCAAGGCCGGACCGTCGTGACGGGTGCCGAAGAGTTGCGCGTCAAGGAAACCGACCGGATCCGGACCATGGCTGCGGAACTCACCACGCTCAACGTCCCCATTCAGGAAACCCCGGACGGATTCGTTCTCCAGGGGGGTGCCTCCATCAAAGGCGGGACCTGCATGAGCCATGGCGACCATCGCGTGGCCATGGCCCTGGTCATCGCCGCGTTGACCGGCGACGCGCCGACCACCATTCTCGACACCGGCTGCATTGCGACCTCCTTCCCGGATTTTCATGACAACCTGTTGGAATTATTGACAATTTCACATTGAATTCTATAATAATGGAACCTCTGCTTTATTGTGATAGCGGGATGCAGGGCAAGGCGTCCCGGAGCGAAGCCCGAGGCTTATCAGAGAGATAGGTGAGGGTTGAGCGAGGACACAACGCCGCCATGCGCCCGATAGTGCATTAAATCAGAGGTTCCTAATGTCCTTTTCCGGGGACCGTGGAAACATTTGCCCAAAGGCGAGGCTTCCTCATCACGATTGATGGCCCTGCCGGGGCGGGGAAAAGTACGACGGCGCGGGCGTTGGCGTCGCGTTTGGGGTACGCCTATCTGGACACGGGCGCCCTGTACCGCGCGGTCGCCTGGGTGGTCCGGCGAGCAGGGATCGATTGCGCCGACGTCGAGGCCATGGAGGCGCTGTTGTCCTCAATGGATTTTCACGTGTCTCTCGACGAGGGGGTGACGCGAACTTTTATCGACAACGAGGAAATCACCGGGCAATTGCGTTCACCGGAGATCAGCCGGTTGGCGTCGACCGTGGCGGCGCTACCGTACGTGCGCGACCGGTTGTTGCCGATTCAGGCACAATTAAGCCGTGAGGGCGGAATCGTGGCTGAGGGCCGGGACACGGGCACCCGGGTATTTCCCGAAGCGGACGTGAAATTTTTTCTCGAGGCGGACCTCGAGACACGGACGACTCGCCGGCACCGGGAGACGGTGCGCGACGGTCATCCCGAAACACAGCCGGACATCCGGCGGGCCATTGAGGAACGGGATGCCAACGATCGATCGCGAGCAACCGCGCCGTTGAAACCGGCCGGGGATGCGATCGTGATCGATTCCTCGTCCTTGACGGTTGAGCAGGTGGTGGAACGTATGCTGGCGTGGATTCCGGGTCACTCGTGAGTACCGTGGTCTATGGAATCCTGTGGATTCTCACTCGCGTGGTCGGCCGCGTGTTCCTGCACTATCGGACGCGGGGCGTGGAACACGTCCCGGCTGCGGGCGGGGTATTGTTGGCGGCGAATCACGCGAGTTACGCGGATATTCCGTTATTGGGTTGCGGGGTCCGGCGCCGCCTCTTTTATCTGGGACGGGCCAATTTATTTTCCTGGCCCCTGGTGGGACCGGTCCTTCGGTGGCTGGGATGGATCCCGTTGAAGACCGAGCGACTGGACCGGCAAGCGTTCCGTACCGCGGCGGAGTTGCTCAAGGCGGGCAAGGCCGTGGTCATTTTTCCGGAGGGGACACGGACGTTGGACGGCACGCTGCAGCCCGGCAAACCGGGCATCGGGGTGCTCGTGGCCGAAGCCCGGTGTCCCGTCGTGCCGGTCTATCTCAGGGGCACGTATCAGGTGCTTCCGACCGGGGCGTCCCGGCTGACGCGGCATCCGGTGGAAGTGTCGTTCGGCGAGACCATGGATTTTGAAGAGGAATGCCGGCAATACCAGGGAAAGGAACTGTACCAACATATCAGTCAGACAATAATGGCGCGGATTGCCGAATTGCGCGGCGTGGATCATTCGGCAGTACCGACAACATGAACCCGAGAGAGATTGAGCCTCCACGTCGGTTCCGGCTCGATCCCCGTAACAACGATTGCCGAAAGGCGATCGTGTAGGGGCGGACCCCCGTGTTCGCCCGAGGAATGAGGAATCATACATGAGCATGGACGTCGTTGAAGAAATGGATCGCGGGGCGCTGGAAGCCCTGTACGAAGAAAGCTTCAAGAATTGCGAAGAAGGCACGATCACGGAAGGCCGGGTCGTGGTCATTCAAAAAGACCGGGTGATCGTGGACATCGGGTACAAATCCGAAGGCATCATCTCGACGAACCAGTTTATGCCGGATGAACTGAACACGTTGGCCATCGGTGACCGCATCCAGGTGTACATCGAACAGCGTGAAGACGCGGAAGGGAACCTGCTCCTCTCCAAGGAAAAAGCCGACAAGATGAAAATCTGGGATGAGTTGGAAGTCGCGCATCAGGAGGAGCGGGAAGTCCAAGGGAAAGTGGTCTCGCGCATCAAAGGCGGCATGATGGTGGATATAGGGGTCAAGGCCTTTTTGCCCGGTTCGCAGATCGACCTGACGCCCGTCCGCGATCTGGACGGTCTGGTCGGTAAAACCTTCCCGTTTAAAATCATTAAAATCAATCACCGGCGCGGCAACGTGGTGATTTCACGCCGGGCCCTCTTGGAGGAAACGCGGGACAAGCGGCGGCAAACCACGCTCTCGACCCTCGCCGAAGGACAACTGCTCGAAGGCACCGTGAAAAATATCACCGACTACGGCGCGTTTCTGGATTTGGGCGGCATCGACGGCCTGCTGCACATCACCGACATTTCCTGGGGACGGGTCGGCCATCCCTCCGATATGTTCGCCGTCGGGGACCGGTTGGAAGTGCTCGTGCTCAAGTACGACCGCGAGTCCGGACGAATCTCCTTGGGGCTCAAGCAGAAGACCGCCGACCCCTGGATGAACATCGCCTCCAAATACCCCGAAGGGTCACGGGTTAGCGGCAAGGTCGTCAGCCTGACCGATTACGGCGCGTTTGTGGAACTGGAGCCGGGCGTTGAAGGACTCGTCCACGTCTCGGAAATGTCCTGGACGCATGAAGTGCGCCATCCGTCCCGGGTGGTCGCGGTGGGCGATGCCATCGACGCGCAAGTGCTGCACGTGGACCAGCAAGGTCGCAAGATTTCGCTCGGCATGAAACAGACCGCGCCGAATCCGTGGGACGTCATTCAAGCCCGCTACCCGGTCGGCACGCACATCGAGGGGAAAGTCAAGAGCGTCACGGACTTCGGGGCCTTCGTGGGATTGGACGAGGGCATCGACGGCCTGATTCATATTTCGGACATGTCGTGGACCAGACACGTCAAGCATCCTTCGGAATTGTTCAAGAAAGGGCAACGGGTGTCCGCGGTCATTTTGCGCATCGACAAAGAAAAAGAGCGGTTGTCGCTGGGCTACAAGCAGCTCACCGCAGACCCGTGGGAATCGGACATTCCTTCGCGGTACCAGGTGGGCAGCGTGGCGACCGGGACGGTTTCCAAGATTGCGGACTTCGGCGTCTTCGTCGAACTGGACGGGGAAGTGGAGGGGTTGATCCACGTCAGTGAAGTGGGGCCGGACGGGGCGAACAAGCTGGAGGAGAACTTTGCCATAGGCCGGAACGTGACCGCGAAGATCGTCAAAGTCGATTGTGAAGAACGGAAAATTGCCTTGAGCGTGAAAGACTGTCCGCAGGAACCGGAGGGCCAGGCAACCGAGACGGCCGGCGGTCCGGGCGATGCCGTCCCGGAGCAGGACGTCCCGACCTCGACGGCGACGACGTAGAGGATTGACGCTGAGCTTGCGGGTATGGACGACAGACCTTCAAGAAAATCTCCTTCCAAGTGGCGACGGGGCCTCTGGATCGTCGTCGCTGCCGTGACGTTAGCCGTGGCGGGGAATGTGTTGTTACCGGAACTCGCCACGGTCGGCAAGGAGCGCATCGCGCTCGTCAGGATCGAAGGCCCCATTCTGGATTCGCGATCCACCGTGGATGAGTTGGAATCGTATGGCCATGATCCGCTCGTCAAGGCCATTGTCATTCGGATCGATTCTCCGGGCGGCGGGGTGGCGGCCTCCCAAGAGATTTACAATGCGGTCAAACGGATGCGGACGGAAAAGCAGAAAACGGTCGTGGCCTCCATGGGGACGGTGGCGGCGTCCGGCGGGTATTATATCGCCGTAGCGTCCGACCGTATCCTGGCCAATCCCGGAACGCTCACGGGCAGTATCGGCGTGATTATGCAATTGGCCAATTTCGAAGAACTCATGGAAAAGATCGGTGTGAAGAATTTCGTCATCAAGAGCGGACGATATAAGGACGTGGGGTCTCCGTTTCGCATGATGGGTGAAGAAGACCGGAAGCTGCTGCAATCGGTCATGGACGATGCTCATCGTCAGTTTATCGAGGCCGTGGCCGACGGGCGCGCGCTGGACGTCGCCGACGTCGAAGCCTTGGCCGATGGACGGGTGTTGACCGGGCAACAAGCCAAAGACGTGCTTCTCGTCGATGACCTGGGAGACCTGAAAGACGCCGTCAAGCTGGCGGCAAAAATGACCGGGATAAAAGGCTCTCCGGCGGTGATCGAGACGACACCGGAATTTTCATTCCGGGATTGGCTGGTGGGGTCCTTGTTCGGCGACACGCCCGCGTTACCGCTTCAAACGGGCATGAACCTCATGTATTTCATGGCGCTGTAGAACATACCCCTTCTCCCATTTCCTACCTTAAGCGGGAAATAGGGAGAGGGTTAGGGTGAGGGGGAAGCCGGGAACGGCAGGCGCGCCAAGCCGTTCGATCAAGGAGTGGAGTCATGACCAAGGCACACCTGATTGAGAAAGTGGTGGAAAAAGCCAAAACTCTCAGCCGCCGTGACGCGGAAAAGGTGGTGAATGGCATTTTCGACTCCATCCGTGACGCCTTGAAGCGGGGTGAGAAAACGGAGATTCGCGGGTTTGGCAGTTTCCGGTTGCGCATCAGACGCACCAAGGACGGACGGAATCCCAAGACCGGGGAGACCGTATCCGTGCCGGAAAAACGCATGCCGTTTTTTAAGGCGGGTAAGGAGATCAAGGAACTGTTGAATGCGGAAGAGTCAACGCATGAGTAATCCTGACCCCACATTAACGACACCGGCCTGGACCCCTGAAGCCCTCACGCGGCTTGAACGCGCCCCGATCTTTTTGCGGGGTATGGTCAGACGCCTGGCGGAAAAGAAAGCCCGCGAATTGGGGGAACACGAGATCACCGCGGAAATGTTGGACCGGTTCAAGCGGCAAATGATGGGGAGCATGGGCGGAGAAGCCGGGATGGCCGAAGCGGCCGACCAAATGGCCCAAGGCAAATTACCCTGGACCGCGGAAGCGAGCAAGCGGTTGGAAAGCGTACCCGAGTTCATGCGGGCCATGATCAAACAAATTACCGAAGAGGTGGCGCGGGAACGGGGTCACTTGGAGGTCAACGTCGAACTGTTCGAAAAAGTCGAAGCCATGGGGGAACAGGCCGAAGCCCAAGTGGCGCCCGTGGAATGGACCGACGGGGCGAAGGCGATGTTGCAGGAAAAAGTCAAGGATTCCCCACCCATTGCCCTGGAGTTCGTGACGGATATGCTGAAGCGGGACGCGGAAGACCTGGCGCGGGAAGCCGGCCTGACCACGATTGATGAACTCACACTGTTCAAGATCTGGGAGGCGCCGCAGGAAACCGTGGCGTGGACTGACGACGCCTGGAAACGGTTGCTCACGTCCCCGGATTTTGTGCGAAGCGGCATCCGCAAGGCCGCGGAGCGGCGCGCCCGAAAACTCGGGTTACGGGAAATCGATTCCGAACACCTGACCAAGTTCCGGAACGAAGCCATGATGAAAGCCGTCAAGCGGATCAGAAGTTTCGGGTACCAGGAATTGACGTTCGACGCGTTCGATGACGCGTTGGTGAAAGTCAAACGACTGAAAGGAAACAGCCAGGCCGAGCAGCGCCTTGAAGAAATCCGCGACTTCATGACCAAAGAGAAACCCGAAGTCGGCGTGCTCGGCGAAGAACTCATGGACCGGTTCCGCAAGTATCTCAAAGGCGAAGGCAAGCTCTAGCCTAGTGCGGACCGGGCGGCTTCTCTCGCCAGTTGGTCAACCAACTCGTTATGCGGTTCGCCGGAGTGGGCTTGCACTTTGTGCCACGTGAGGGTCATCCCCAAGGCCCGGACCCGTTCCGCGTATGCTTGAGTAAAGGACGTCCGGGTTTTCCACGTACCGTCCACCCAACTGGCCAGACCCTGATAATCGAAATGGATCGTGGCCACTGTGATGCCGCGTTCCCGGCACCACTCCAGCGCTTGCAACACCGCCTGTATTTCTCCGGCCACGTTGCGATGCCGGCGCGCCTCAACAGGCACGTCATGCCCGCTCGCGCGGTGGAGTTCCTTCCCACCATTGAGGATGACGTAAGCCCAGCCGAAGTTCAGGCGGCCATTGCTGTTCGGCAGACATGACCCGTCGACCCAAACGTGTACGGCATCGTTTGCCGGAAGGGTCCCGGCCGGTGGAAGGCCGGTCGTCGCATCGGGATGGGATTCTCCCAGAAACGACAAGGCTTGAGCTTTCGTTGGAAAGGCTTTGTAGACGGCTCCGGGAAATCCCTTGACCTGCTTTTCACATGAGGGCCAGGTGGTATAGACCCCGGGCTGGCGTCCCTTGCGCACGGCGTAGAACTTCACGGCGCTTATTCACCTTTGAGGCGTTGCACACGTTCCAGGACGAACCGGATTCGTTTGGCTTCCCTGGGAATCCCTTCGACCAGGGCGAGATAGGTTTCGTATTCTTCGATCGCCCGGCGGGTATCGATCTGTTCCAGACTCTTTGCCAGATTGAACCGTGCTTCGGGATAGTTGGGGGCCAGGACGAGTGCCCGTTTAAAGAGTTCGATGGCGCGGGACGTCTGGTGTTGTTCGTCCAGGACCCGGCCGAGATTGCTGATGATCGCCGGAGCGTTGGGTCGTAACGAGAGGGCCTGCTCCAGTTCGCGTTGCGCCTCGGCCAGTTGGCCTTGATCCCGAAGGGCCAAGCCCAGTCGATGGTGGGCTTCGGCTATACGAGCCTCGTCCTTGAGCCCAAGTTGAATGGATCGCCGGTAGGCTTCAACGGCAATCGCCGGCTGGGCGGTTCCGCAAGACCCGAATAACGCGGCTTCCCCTCGTGCGAATTGCTGAAGGCCCAGGAAATCGTCGCCCTGGTCCGCCTCGGGCGAGGGCTCTCCGGGCGTCGCGGACCGGCTTCGGTTGAGCTCCGGCAGAAAGGTTTCATGATAACTTGACAGGAGTTGCTCGTATGGATCGATCGCCAGGGAAGCCACAAGCAACGTCGGGTCTCCCTCGGTCTCCAGCACCAGATATTGGGTCGTGCTGGTGTAATCGCCGGTCCGGTACAGGACCGCGGAGCGCGCGCCCTCTTGGGAAAGGAGCTGCGTGGGGTCGATATAAAACGTGGACGACGGGCGGAGTTCGGACAAGGTTTGCCGCAGCACGGGATACGGCTTTAAGGAGAGCCCTTGGTTGTAGCGAAACACGGCCCCGACCAGGCGCTGCTCATCATTGAAAAAGTAAAACCGGTCGTGGTCGGATTGCCCGCTTTGCGCCGAACGTTGCAACTGTTCTCCAGAGCCCCAGGGCACCTGTTCATAGCGGAGTCCCTGCCAACTCTTGACCACGGTGTCTTCGGCGTCGCAGAGGCGCGTGGCTCCCAACAACTCGAGATCGCTTGCCGACGGGGGGAGCATGGGGTCGAGACGCGGTGCCGGCGTGGGTCCACACGCCGTCAGCAGGCCCAACCACAAGATACACATCCATGCCCCTGGTGTGTTCACTGCTGAGCGGATGGAGGAAGACCTCAAGCTGGACCTGTATCGTTCAGTGAAGAATGAAGGAACCTCTGATTTAATGCACTATCGGGCGCATGGCTGCGTTGTGTCCTCGCTCAACCCTCACCTATCTCTCTGATAAGCCTCGGGTTTCGCTCCGGGACGCCTTGCCCTGCATCCCGCTATCACAATAAATCAGAAGTTCCTGGAGAAATGGTGGGCGATACTGGTATCGAACCAGTGGCCTCTTCCGTGTGAGGGAAGCGCTCTCCCACTGAGCTAATCGCCCACAAGGCAAGTCTATCATAGCCCCTTGATTCCTGACAATGAAACGTACGCTTGTGAACCTGTTCGCGAAGGCGTTGACAGCATATGGGGTTGCCCACATAGGATGACAGGCTGTGCGGGGTGGCAAGGTGATGGACGATTTCGAGAGACAATCCGTCGGGAATCCACGTCCGGCAAAGCACGTTCCGACGAGCGGCGTTCCGTCCTGGTTAAAGTTGCTTCAAGACGGTTTTCTCGTCTGGGTCGTGCTCGGAGCCGCCTGGGGCTGGTTCATGCCGGGTCCCGCGGCTTCAGGGAAAATCTGGATTCCCGAAGCCTTGGCTGCCGTGATGCTCGGGATGGGACTGACGCTGACGCACCGGGATGTGCTCACCTTGCGTCAGGGAGGCCGGACGTTGCTGCTGGGCGTGGCCTTGCAGTACGTGGTGATGCCGCTGAGTGCATGGGGCATCGCGACAATCCTGGGCCTGCCGAAACTCTTGGCCCTCGGCGTGATCCTGGTCGGGGCCTGTCCCGGGGGAACGGCCTCGAACGTGGTGGCCTACCTCGCCCGAGGCGACGTGGCGTTATCCGTAGGCATGACAACGGTCTCGACGTTGCTCAGCCCGCTCTTGACGCCCCTGTGGATTTGGTTGCTCGCCTCCACGTGGTTGGCCATTGATCCGCTCCCCCTTTTATGGACGGTCATGAAGATCGTCTTGTTGCCGGTGGCCGTGGGCATGTTGCTTCGCCGCGTCTGGCAACCGAGTTCCCGGTTTTTTGAAGGCATTCTGCCGCTCGCGTCAATGTTCATGATCGCATGGATCGTCGGGGTCATCGTCGGATTGAATCACGATCAACTTCACGTGGCCGGTTTGGTCGTGCTGGCCGTGGTCCTGCATAACGCGCTGGGTTTAACGCTCGGGTATTGGGGACCTCGACTGGGGAACGTGTCGCCTCGCCGTTGCCGGACCGTGGCCCTCGAAGTGGGCATGCAGAATTCCGGGTTGGCCGTGGCCTTGGCTGTGGCCCATTTCGGCCCGGCGGCCGCCGTCCCCGGTGCGGTGTTCAGTATCTGGCACAATGTAACCGGCCCCTTGCTGGCGACTATCTGGCGCAGGGCGCGGCATGGCAGCGATTCATCAGTCTCGTAGGCCGGATTAGCGGAGCGTAATCCGACGGTTTGGCAGGTTGTCGGGTTACGCCCTTCGACAAGCTCAGAGCTAACCCGACCTACGACGCTGCCTGACTTGTCGCCGGGAAAACCCGTGACACGACGGTTACAGGGCATTGGCAATGTGTTGCGTCAGGGCCAGGACGAAGAGGGCGGCAGTGCTGAGCCTATCGGGTTGGATGGTCTCGGGGGTGTCGGAGGGCTGATGAAAGTGTGGATGGGCTCCTGCCGTGACCACAGCCACCGTAGGAAGGCCGGCTTCGGCAAACGGCACGTGATCGCCTCCGGGAAAGAATCCATAGAGCTTGACGGCCCCCGAGAGCCCGGCTTGTTCAGCGGCGAGGGCGGCAACTTCCTTCGACATGTTGGCAACGCCCACGGTGAGTGTGCCGTTGCCCACGCCCACGTGATCCACGTTGATCATGGCGACGGTGTTCGCCAAGGGATGCGTGGGATGCCGGACGTACCAGGTCGACCCCAGCAGGTTTTGTTCTTCCCCGCTGAACGAGGCGAACAGAATCGTTCGCTTGGGCGAGGGACTGTTCTTCAGAATACGCGCGAGTTCCAATAACACGGCCGTCCCCGACGCGTTGTCGTCGGCGCCGGGAAAGAGTACCCCCGCCTGGGTGCCGAAATGATCGCGATGGGCTCCCAGCACCACCACGTCGTCCTTCAGGACGGGATCACGGCCTGGAATCGTGCCCAGCACATTCACCAACGACCCCGCCTGACGCTGACTCAGCCATTGCATGTGTGCCAGGCCGCTGAGCGTTCTCGATTGGACCACCCGATCCTTGTTCAAGCTGGTTTGGACATCCGTGACGGACAGGGCTTGCGCGTGGAAGATGGACGCGCCGATCTCGCCGCTGATCCAAACCCCGGGTAGGGGCCGGTCGTCCCCGGCGTTGGTATAAAACGCCAAGGGTTGGCGTCCCATGCCACGGCGCGCGGCGTATCGACTCAACACCGGCCCGGTGAAGGTGACGAATCCCACGGCGCCTTTTTCCCGGGCGATTCGTTCTTTTTCCGCGTGTTGCACGTGAACAGGATAATGTGGTGGTTTCCCTCGCAAGAACATGACGACACGGTCCCGGACCGCCACGCCTTCGTATTCATCCCATCCGCGCGCAGGGTCCGCAATGCCGTATCCCACGAAGACCAAAGGGGCTGTGAGATTGACGGAGGGCGAGTCCAGCACCGGAAGAAACTGTGAGCCCAATTGCGGGATGATCGCGCCGGGTGTTTGCGCCTCTGGAAAAGAAAACGCCAGGGTTGCAGGGGCTTCGATCCGCGTGACTGTCACGGGGCCCGTCTGTTCCCATGCCGTCCGTTCAGTGGCCGCGCGCTGGTGGCCGGCAGGTGTCAGGCCAAACTCTTCAAAACGATTGGCGACGTATTCCGCCGAGCGCCGTCCGCCCTCCGAGCCGGCTTGCCGTCCGGCAAAGTCGGGATGACTCAGGATCCGAATGTCCCTCATCATGCGAGGAAGGTCGGGCAGCGTGATACGATCGGCCGCGTCAACGAGAAGCGTGAGTGCAAGGAGCCCGCTGATGAATGCGATTGTAAAGAGGACCGGTTTCATCGACCCTACTATCCCATACTCCGCGGTGTATTGATATGCCCTGAGCCATCAAGTAACGTCTTGACGCATTGATGGTAAGTTGTCAAGATTTGCGTCCGTGCGGACACTCGAAACACTGAATTTTGACAACACCTACGCCCGGTTGCCCGAGGTCTTCTTTGAACGGGTGATGCCCACGGGCTTCGAATCCACCCATCTGGTCAGCTTCAATCCTTCGGCCGCGGCCTTGATCGACTTGGACCCGGACGAAGCCAAACGTCCGGAGTTCCATGAGGCCATGGGCGGCAAACTCCTCCTGCCGGGCAGCGATCCCATTGCCATGCTGTATGCGGGTCACCAGTTCGGTCACTACGTGTCCCCGCTTGGCGACGGCCGGGCGATTCTGTTGGGCGAAGTGCGCAATGGCCGGGGCGAGAAGTGGGACCTGCACCTCAAGGGCGCGGGATTGACGCGCTTTTCACGGGACGGCGACGGCCGGGCGGTGCTTCGTTCGACGATCCGGGAATACTTGTGCGGTGAGGCCATGCACGGCTTGGGCATCCCGACGACCCGGTCCTTGTGTCTCATCGGCAGCGATGAAGCCGTGCTGCGGGAAAGCGTGGAAACCGGCGCGATGCTCGTGCGCATGGCCCCGAGTCACGTCCGCTTCGGGACGTTCGAAGTTTTCTTTTACCGCCGTCAACACGAGCACCTCAAGACCCTGGCTGATTACGTCCTGGCCCGGCACTTCCCGCATCTTGGCGACGGTCCCGATGCCTACGCGCGATTCTTGCGTGAAGTAGCCGAACGCACCGGCCGGTTGATTGCCCAATGGCAGGCCGTGGGTTGGGCGCACGGAGTCATGAACACCGACAACATGTCAATCCTGGGGCTGACCCTCGACTATGGACCCTATGGCTTCATGGATGATTTCAACCCCGGGTTCATTCCCAATCATTCCGATCACCATGGCCGCTACTCGTTTCAGAACCAGCCCGATATCGGCTATTGGAACGTCCGTGCAATTGCCCAGGCCCTCTCCCCCTTGGTGGAAGAAGCCGACGTGCTTGGGGCCCCAGAAATTTATGAAGAGACCATGCAGCAGACCTACGCGGAATTGGTGCAGGCTAAGTTGGGCCTGAAAGAAACCCGCGACGGCGACGACAAGCTCCGGCGAGACGTGCTCGCACTCATGCATAGCAACCACGTGGACTACACGAATTTCTTCCGGGCGCTCGGGTCCTTCAACCAGAACGACTCCACGGCGAACGAACATCTGCGGGACCGGTTTCTCGATCGGGAAGGCTTCGACTGGTGGGCGGACCGGTATCGCGCGCGGCTCAAAGCCGAGCACAGCGTTGACACCGACCGCAAGGCGCGCATGGATGCCTGCAATCCCAAATACGTATTGAGAAATTACTTGGTCCAAGTCGCGATTGAACGGGCGGCCCGGCATCGGGATTATTCCGAGATCGACCGCCTGCGGGAACTGCTGAGCCGCCCGTTCGACGACCAACCCGAAATGAACGAGTATGCCGCCCCCCCGCCGGATTGGGGCAAGCAGATCGTGGTGAGCTGCTCGTCGTAGCCGAGGGAACGGTCCTGACGGACGTGAGCCATCCCGTAGTTTCCTTATCATCAGGATGACATGATACGAGGCGTTCTTCTGTTACTCCTGATCATGGCCGTGTTGCTCGGGCCGCAGTTGTGGACCAAATGGGTCTTCAACAAGTATCGCGGTCATCGTGAGGACTACGCGGGGACGGGCGGTGAACTGGCCCGGCATTTGCTCGACCGGTTCGAGATGTCGCATGTGCAGGTCGAAACCACGGAACTCGGCGATCACTATGACCCACAGGCCAAAACGGTCCGGTTGCTCCCGGATCACTACAACGGCAGGTCGTTGACTGCGGTGACAGTCGCGGCGCATGAGGTAGGACACGCGATTCAGGATCGCACCGGGTACGGGCCGCTGCAGGAGCGCACGAAACTCATCCGGTTGGCGCAAGGCGCGGAAAAGGCCGGGTCCTTCGTCATGCTCGGGATTCCCATCGTCGCCGGGCTGACCCGTTCACCGGCGGGCGGCTTGCTGGTGTTGCTGGCGGGGCTGGCCGTGATGTCGATGGGTGCGTTGGTCCATCTGGTGACCTTGCCCGTGGAATGGGACGCCAGCTTTCGCCGGGCCCTTCCGATCCTCGAACAGGGCCACTATATCCCGCCGAAGGACATGGAAGGCGCGCGAACCATCCTGACGGCCGCCGCCTTGACCTACGTGGCGGCGTCGCTGGGCGGGTTGCTGAACATCTGGCGCTGGATCATGCTCATGCGACGGTGAGCGGCAGGCTTGGTCCTTTTGTTTCGGCAAAAGGCCCCAAAACCATTTCCGCCCTGGCCTAGCCCTGCGGGTTCCCTTCGAGGTTTGCCAAATCTGGCGGCTGCGGAACTCGCTTCGCTCAAACAGTCCTCGCCGTTATTCCAGATTTGGCGGCGCCTCTCGGCTAGGCCAAAGGCGGGAAGTCCATAACTTTCAAGCTTCTGACAACTTGCGCAAAGCGGTTTCCGCCGGGGTTTCCAGCTTCTTTTTCCGATTACACTCGTGACACGCCGGCACGGTGTTCCCCTTCGTCGATTTGCCGCCGCGGGCCAGCGGCACCACGTGGTCCATCGATAATTGATCCGGCTGAAATTGGTTGCCGCAGTAGTGGCAGAGCCCTTTGTGGAGTTGCTGTTTCCACCATGGCGTGCGTTTGAGTGCGCGGGCTTTGTCCCGCTCCTTGCGAATCCGTTTGGCGGTTTCGGGATCCGGGTCGATTTCGAAGTAGGGTTCGGGGGGCATTCATGGCAGCTTAAAGAAGTTGCCTGAATTTTTCACGTGTGTATCCGAGCCGCTAGTCCAAGGCAAGCGTGAGACACTTGGCGGAGCCGCCGGACTTCAGGAATTGGTCCAGGTCGAGAGGGTGTGGCGTGTAGCCACGGTCTTTGAGCATGGCCGTGGTTTCCGGACATCCCGACGGCAGCACCACGTGACGCCCGACGCACACGGCATTGCACGCAAAGCGTGCGGCTTCGGCGTGAGGCACGACGAGGCGTCTCCGGGTCTCCACCCGGTCCGCGATCGTGGCCTGCGCATAGGCGTCGAACGCGGCCGGGTAGTACAGCAATTCGCCGTTGCTGAGCGGGCAGAAGCAGGTGTCCAGGTGATAGAACCGGCTCGTGACGAGTTCCAACGGTAATATTTCTTTGCCGTAGACGTCGCTCAACACGCGATGGGCTTTGACGTCGCTCCGTTGTCGATACCCCCCGAACCAGGTATCGGGAAAGCCCAGCAGGTCTCCCGCTCCTTCAAAATAACAATCCTCGTCCAGGAGGGTCACGCGGTACCCGTGTTCCCTGAACCACCGCGCGAAGTGTTCCTCTTCTCCCCGGCGTTCCCGATGCCGGAACCGGCTGACGACGGCCGTGCCGTTATGCACCACGCCGGCATTGGCGGTAAACACCAGGTCGGGCAGACCCGGCACCGGCGTCATCCGTTCGAGTTTGGCGCCTGCGTCTTGTTCCAGCACGCGGGCGAGAGTTTGCCATTGGGCTTGGCTCGCGTCCTTGTCCACGGCGTTGGACAGACGCATCCACGGATTGATTTCGTACTGAATCCCGAAATGATCCGGCGGGCAAACCAACAAGCGAGACATGCGGACTACCCCTTCCAGCCGAGGGCTTGCGCCAATTGTCGCAGGAAGGACGCCGCATCCATCACGAGGCCGATCGATTGGAAGCTGCCGCGGTCACTGAGCTTGGTCGGTACCGCCGGGTTGATGTCCACGCACACGGACGGAACGTTTGCCGGCAAACAGTTCCCGGTGGCGATGGCGTGCAGTGTCGTCGCGACGAGTAGCGCGAGCCCGACGCCCGGAAGCGCGGCGCGCATGGCCGTTTGGGCCTCTCTCGTATCCGTGATGACGTCGGGCAGCGGTCCGTCGTCGCGAATGCTGCCCGCCAATACCATGTCCACGTTCTTGCGGACGCAGGACGCGATGACCCCGTCCCGGATCAGCCCGGACTCCACCGCGCGCCTGAGGCTGCCGGCGTTGCGGACGCGGTTGATGGTGCGCAGGTGATGTTCGTGACCATGGGGCATGGCGCACCCGGCGCGCAGGCCGTATCCCAGGGACGTGCCGAACAGGCTGGCTTCCATGTCGTGCGCGGCCAGGGCGTTTCCGCAAAACAGGACGTGGATGAAGCCGGACTCGATTAACCAGGACAGGGCCTCCCGGCCGCCGGCGTGGATGATCGCCGGGCCACCCACGAACAGCACTTTGGTCCCGGGGCCGGGGTTGCAAGCGGCCTCTCCGGATGCGCGCGCCTTCTGCCGGTTGTCACGAATCAGCCACATGCGCCTGGCTACGTCCGCGATCATCGCATGATGCGGCCGTTCCGAAGACACGTCCGCGGCCATGAAGGCGAATGCGTCCCGTTCGTGCGGCCGTTCCAGTGGGAAGACCCGAACGCCGGTTCGACCCGTGACGATCAAGTCACCGGCCTTCACGTCGGCCATGGGGACGGTACGAGCCGTCGGCGGATCCAAAGTCACGCGAATGGCGAGGTCCATTTCGATCGCCTCCACTTCGAGCCATTGGCTGTTCAAACGGATTTGCGTCTTCAGGTGCGAGGTCGCATAAAACGCATCCGGCAACACGCCGTCTTTCGGCGCGGGCTCCAGGGTGCAATCAACGGCGTGTTCGACAACGGCCCCGTGCGGTTGGATGGCGTGCAGGATGGCCGCGAGCCGTTGCGGGGAGTCGGCATGCACGGCGATCGAGGCCGTGGACGCGTCCTCTCGCGTGGCTCCGACGTGCATCTTCTTGATGGTGAAGGTGCCGTTCCTCTGGAGAATCGTGTCCAGCACCTTCGCCAGGATCAGCGAATCGATGATGTGGCCATCGAGGGTCACGGTTTCAGTTTCCATAATGTTATTGTACACCCATAGGAGGCTCTGACCGGGGACCGGGGCCTGGCGTCGGGTGACTGTCTTGGTTGAACGAAATGACTTTGGCGGGGACTCGGGAGGGTGATATACTGTCAACATGTCTCGGTCAGCATCACGGAAACGGACCCTCGGGCTCACGGGCTTGGCAATAGCGCTTTGCATGGGGGGTATGAGTTGGGCCGCGGTCGGCAACGACGTGTTCGAGGGATTCGTGCGCCATATCGCCCAGCAGATTAACCGGGACAAAGTTGACTTTGCGGTGGCGGAGTCCTGTACCTCGTGGTTTTATGAGCAATTGAAAAAGTCTCCCGGTGTTCGCCCTGACGTGAAACAGCTTTCTTTCGTCACGGAAGAAGACCGTTCCCATGCGTGTGCCGGTCGATACCCCGGCATCAATGAAGCACGTCAGGCCTTTGCGCACAGCCAATCCACGCTCTCGTTGAGCCTGACGTTTTATCAGTTCGCCTTGGTGGCCGATCGTGACGATGACGGGCACTATGACACAGGCGAATTACAGGATATCCTGGCGTCCCTGAACGTGGCGCCGTTGCCGGGTGACCATCTTCAGCTCCTTGCGAAGCTGACGGAAAAATTCGACGACGTTCGTGAGGCAATCGAGTTCACGACCCTCACCGATAGCATGCAGGCGTTGTACAGCAAAGGATACCGGTTCACTCCTGCGGATCAGGCCGCGATGGGCCACGTGACGGGCGAATCCTGATTTTCCGTCAGGACATTCATAACGCCCTGCGGGAACCCTAGCCTATTCTTTCCACTGCTTCCCTGGACCGACTCCTCACGGTCTGGTCCCAGTCTTCCTTCATCGTATATTCCAGTTTGGCCTTGGCTTCCGTGGCGCGCATGCGTCCCAGGGCCAACGCCGCGCAGCCCCGCACGTACGCGTGGTCGTCTTCCAATCCCTTGATCAACAGGGGAATGCTGTCCCGGTGTTGCACGACGCCCAGGTAACTGGCCGCCATGCCCCGGAAACGGTGCTGTTTGTCGCCCAGCGATCGTTTGAACGTATACAGGAACACCTCGGCCATGTCTGCGGCGACACTTTCCAGCCCTTCCAGTTGAAACTCGTTCAGTTCGATCAGTTGGCTCGCGAGATCGAATCGTTTGCGCGGCGCCTTTTCGTTGGAAAATTGTTTGAGGAGTTTCTCCCGCCGTTCCTTCTTGTGTTTCGCGCGCTTGATCTTTCGGACGTTGACCCATGCGATGAGCGTGAGCGCGACGACCAGGAACAGGACGGGGACGACTTCATCGACGATAAAGTCCTGCGTGTCGAAGTCCAAATGGTTCCATATCCAGATCCCGCCGACGATCAGGATGATCAGGGCCAAAGCCACGCTGATGTTGGCCTGTCCCCGTTGGTTGGTGAGATGAGGTGAAGGCGCGTCGATGGCCATGACGCCAACTGCTAGTGAACGTGTGGAAGGTTCTCCCGATTTTCAAGAGCGGTCAGGAGCTGGCGAAATCGCCGGCCCTCAATCGTCTCTTGACGGGTTTCATACACGGCGATGAGGTTGCGAAGCATGCGCGCCAGGATTTGGGCATGGGAGCAGGATTCGAGATAACGACGGTCGAACTCGACGCCATGGTTCTGCAACAGTCGCGCACAATCCTTTTCCGTGAGCATGGCCCCTTGGTGAAAGCAATCGATGAACACCGGTTCAGTGCGCAACCCGACGAGAAAATGGCCCGGCAGGCCGACTCCGGCCACGGGCACGCAAAGCCGTTGCCCCAGGAGTAAATACACGACCGACAAACTGATGGGGATCCCGACGCGGTCGTCCAGAACGCGGTGCAGAAAACTGTTGTTGGGGTCGTAATACTGCCGGGTATTGCCCCGAAACCGCAGGGTCTGAAACAGGTACTCGTTCATGTGGCGCACGACTTGACGAGGAGTGCCTGAGGACAGGGGTCGGAGTTCCGCGGCCATGGCGTCCAGTCGTTGTTGATAAGGGGCCGTGTCCGCTTGAGGGTCCCCAGCCCGGGCGATCAGGAATGCCCCGGCTTCCAGGTCAAGTTCCTCTTCCGAAGTTGCCAG
Organism: Nitrospirales bacterium; assembly: GCA_965207015.1. GTDB lineage: Bacteria > Nitrospirota > Nitrospiria > Nitrospirales > UBA8639 > Bin75. The sequence goes on from OZ242257.1 coordinate 94,165, forward strand.
GAGCGCATCCCAGTGTCGTTCGACGTCCGCTTGAGCAATGTCCCCGATAACGGTCCGGATGCGCGTGGTCAGGGAAGGCTCGTCGCAGTTCGCGATGGCTGTTCTGAGGAAAGGGAGAGCCGCGGAGCCGGCATCGACGAGGTGCCGATGAATCTGCCGGGCGATGCGTGGATCCTGGTCGGACAGCAGATGGACCAGCGCTTCGAGGTCTGTTCGTTCAGTCGAGAATGAAGGTGCGTTCTTCATCGCGCAGAAGTTCGGTTCCACGAACCCTACCCGATGGCCCGGCGGAAGGCTTTCGCCCCGCCGTACAGGCACACGGCGTCGAAGATGGCCAGGATCACGAACGCCATGCCGACCCGGGGAATGGCCGCGTTCCATCCCGTGATGATGAGCGGGCGCACGGCGTCGATGACCCAGGTCATCGGATTCACCATGGCAACCACCTGCATCCATCCCGGCATGGCTGACAGGGGCACGAGCGCCGAACTGAGAAAAATCATGGGTAGGGACAGAAAGCCCAGCATGGAAAAGAAATCGCCGTGACTTTTGACGGAAAACGCCAAGCCCATGGAGATGGCGGTCAGTCCCACGCCGAAGAGCATCCCGATCGCCAGGATCACGGCGATGCCCGGCAGTCCGGTTTCGGGGCGCACGCCGAAGACGAACGCGATGCCCAGAATGACCAGGATCTGCATGCCGGTAATGGCCATGACGAAGAGATAGCGACTGAGGATCACGGAGGACCGGTGAATGGGCGTGGACATCATGCGTTCCAGGAACCCGTTTTCCTTGTCGAACAACAGGTCCACGCCGCCGGCCAGTCCGTTGTTGAGGACCGTCATGACAACCACCCCGCCCGCCAGGAAACTCATGTAATTCGGGGCGTCGAGGATTTGGATATTGGCCGCACGTTGAAAGAGACTGCCGAAGAAGATCAGCCAGAACAGCATGGGCTGGACCAGCGTAAACAACATGCTGAACTTCTCCCGGCTGAGCCGGCGAACCCACCGCATCGTCAGGGCGAGCACTTCCTGTCTGTAGTGTCGGAAGGTCATGATCCGGCGCCCGGCTATTCCTCTTCCACCGTGTCCGGTGTCCCGCCCCGTAATCCATGCCCGGTGTGGGTGACAAACACGTCATCGAGCCGGGGCCGATGGTATTCGATCCCATCCAGGCTGCAATCAAGGCGTTGGGCCGCTTCGATCACCGCGGGCAGGGATTTCTCCGGAGATTCCACGAGAATATCCAGACCGGTGGGGTTGAGGCGCACGTCCCGGACCAGGGGTAAAGCCATGACCCCTTCACGCAGGCGAGGCAGTTTGTCCGCTTCGTGTTCCTTGATCGTCACCGACAGGCTGTCGCCCCCCAACCCGGTCTTTAATTCCAGAGGCGACCCGATGACCCGGATGGTTCCACCGTCGATGATCGCGAGTCGATCGCAGAGTTGATCGGCTTCTTCCAGGTAATTGGTCGTCATGACGATGGTGATCCCGTTCTCACGGAGTTGCCGGATATAATCCCATATCTTGAGCCGGCTTTGGACGTCCAGCCCCAGGGTCGGTTCATCCAAAAACACGATCTTGGGATTGGGGAGCAACCCGCAGGCAATATCCAGTTTGCGTTTCATGCCCCCGGAATAGGTTTTGGCTACGCGGTCCGCGTGCTCTTCGAGATTGACGAGCTTCAGCAGTTCGTCGATCCGCGCGTTCGTTTCCGTCCGGGAGAGGTGGTAGAGTCCCCCCAACAACTCGAGGTGTTCGCGGCCGGTGAGAAACCGGTCGACCGCGCGTTCCTGCGGCACGTAGCCGATCAGGCTTCTGACGGTATCCGCCTCCGTCACGATGTCGTGGCCCAGCACCGTGGCCGTGCCGGTGGACGGGGGCAGCACGGTGATCAGCATCCGCAGGGTCGTGCTTTTCCCGGCGCCGTTGGGGCCAAGGAGTCCGAAGATTTCACCGGCGCGCACCGTGAACGACAGATCTTCGACGGCCGTCACCGGGCCGAAGGTCTTCCCCAAACGCGCGACATCGATCACCACGGCGGGATCCATCATCCCCACCCTGATAATTGAGTTTCACCGTCGAGTTTGAACTTCAGGAAGTCGATCAAGCGGCGGGTTTGCTGGTGCAGGCTTTCGGCTTCGAGCAGGAACTGTTTTTCCAGCGGGGTCAAGTCCAGGCACGAGGAAAGACCGTTGACCAGGACGCGATCCGCCATGGCGTCATCATTCACAAGCTCGCAGAGTTTGTCAGCCTTCCGGGATTGCAGGTAACGCATCGCCAGCGCGGTAAGGGTTGAGCGGACAGGCCCTTCGGCAATCGTTTGAAACGGTTCACTCGGTCCCAGCGTGATCTTGGCCTTGCGATACCGGGCGTCAAAATATTCCTCTTCAATCGTATATCGATACAAGCCTTGCAGGATCAGGTTTGACCGGCCATCCTCTAGCGGCTCGATATGGGTCATGCGACCGACGCATCCCAGGGAAAAGATCGGGGGATTGCCGTAATACTGACTCTCCCATCCTTGTTTGAACAAGGCCATGCCGATGCAGGAGCCCTCACGGCTGGCATCGGCCACCATTTCCCGGTAGCGTGGCTCGAAAATATGCAGGGGCAAATAGGTGTCCGGAAACAGGACGACGTTGGGAAGCGGAAAGATCGGGATGATCTCGGGAACCGGAAAGGCTTTCGAAGAAGGCGTGTCATTTACCGCAGGCATGCGGTACGATAGCCGACGCTCAAAATTCCTGTCAACGTGAAGGTTCCGGGAGGGTCGGTTGATACATCATGAATCGTTTTTTGAAAAGGCGATCGTGCATTTCCTGTTCGCGGGACGGCATCCTTCGACTGCGCTCAGGACAGGCTCCGGCCGTCCCCTACGGAGGATGGTAACGCACCATGCCGGACCTGCGTGACGGGGTAATGGGTTTTGTTTGTGCGTTGCTAATTTTTCTCCCTCTCCCTCTGGGAGAGGGCTGGGGCGAGGGGAGCCGGAGTGAGGGAGTTCTTCCCTCTCCATCCGATGGCTCCGCGCCTGCCGCCTCCGTCCCGTCGCAAGACCTGATCCCGGCACGGCCGGGGTACGTCTATGCGTTCCCCCGCGATCACGGGTCCCATGATGACTACGGCCTGGAGTGGTGGTACTTCACCGGTCACCTCTATGATCAATCGGCGAGACGGTTCGGCTATGAAGTCACGTTTTTCCGCAAGGCCATCGATGATGTGCGCGTTCGCGAACACCCTTCCCGTTGGGCGTTGCGGCATCTGTATTTCGCGCACCTGGCCTTGACCGACGTGGAAGGGGCCGCCTTTTCCTTTTCCGAAAAATTAAGTCGCGCGGCCTTTGGGAAAGCCGGCGCCGATCCCGGGCGGATGAAGGTTTGGATCGACCGTTGGGTGCTGGAACCCGTGACCGAGGAGCATCAGCAGTTGCGTCTCACGGCCCATGATGCAGGACTCGGGGTGGATCTGACGCTCACCCTGAACAAGCCACCCGTGATCCACGGCCGGGAAGGGATCAGTCGCAAGGGTGCCGGCCCCGGCCAAGCGTCGCATTATTATTCACTCACGCGTCTGGCGACCCGGGGCACCGTCCGGGTCCGGGGCGAACCGTTCGAGGTCACCGGGATCAGTTGGATGGATCATGAGTTCGGGTCCGGCGGCTTGGGCGAGGATCAAGTCGGGTGGGACTGGTTCAGCGTGCAATTTGATTCGAACGTCGAATTCATGCTGTATCTCTTGCGGAAACGGGACGGGTCCCATGATCCGGCGTCCAGCGGGACGTTGATCCTTCCGGATGGCACGAGCCGGCACCTGACACGCGCGGATTTCGCGGTGCGAACGACGGATCAGTGGACCAGTCCACACAACCATGCGGAGTACCCGGCGAAATGGATTGTGGAGATCCCGTCCATCCCGCTTGAGGTCACGATAACGCCGGTGCTGCCCGATCAGGAACTGCGGACCGAAAACAGTACCCGGGTGACGTATTGGGAAGGAGCCGTGGACGTACGCGGTCATTACCGGAATGCGCCCGTCACCGGGACCGGATACGTGGAACTCACCGGATATGCGGACCCGCTGAAATTGGACCGTGATTCACGCGAACGTCACCTGAGCCGATGAAGACCGTCATTCGTTATGCCGTGGTGTTTTCGATGGTGATGGGTCTGCTGCTGGGATGCACCCAGCGCAGTGATCGAGTGGTCGCGGTCGTCATTCATCCGGCCAAATCGAAGTTGGTGTACGCGGCGACGGAGGAAGCCGTGTATAAGACCCGGGACGGGGGACAGTCGTGGAAGCGGTTGTCGGAGGGGTTGACCCGCGTTCGGGTCATGAACCTGGTCATCGATCCGAGTCTCCCGGCGAACGTGTTTGCCGGCACGCTGGCCGATGGGGTGTACAAGAGTCCCGACGGCGGGCGACGTTGGCTCCCGCGCAATGCCGGCATTCAGAAAGGGACGATCTCGGCCAACGTGAATCAACTGGTTTTCGATCCGCGGGACTCGCAGGTCCTGTACGCGGCCACGACCGTGGGGGTGTTCCGGACAAAGGACGCCGGCCGGTCCTGGACCGAACGCATGCGAGGCATGAACGAAATCAATTTCATTGTGGCGTTGGCCGTCGATCCGGTCAGCCCCAATATTCTCTACGCGGGGACGAGCGGTGGGGTCTTTCGGAGTTTTGACGGCACTGACCACTGGACAAAGGCCAACAACGGGCTTGTGCCCGACGATGCCAAAATGGCGTCCATGGCCCTGGGCGTCAATCGTCTGCTGATCGATCCTGCCGATCCGGACGTCGTTTACGCGGGTACGACCCAAGGCGTGTTCAAGACGCTCAATAAAGGGGAGGCATGGTCGAGACTCGCGGTCGAACTCGGAGAACTCTACGTGAGCAGTCTGGTATTGGAACCGGGAAACGGGCAACACCTCTACATGGGGACCAGCAGGGGCATCTTTCAGAGCCGGGACGGCGGACAGACGTGGAAAGCCACGAACGAGGGGTTGGCCAACCTGAATATACGTGCGATTGCCATGGATTCCAACGATTCGCGGGTCCTCTACGCAGGCACGAACGGCGGCGGTCTTTTCCGCAGCCAGGATGGCGGCGAGTCCTGGACCCACCTCCCCTTGACGGCCAAGGCTCAGGAATGATGGAATTTTGCCTCCATCAGTTACCTGGAGGTAACAATGGAAGCGAATGTCCAAGTGCTATCCCGCATCTTTGAACGAAGATCGCTTTCCGGATTTCTCGTACGCTTTTGGTCAACAAAGCAGAAATAATGTCATCAATAGCACAGAATATTGACATTATTTAACTTTATGTCAAATAATATGGGTTTTCTGTCAAGCCGCATAGGCTGAATGGACCATTGTGTTACGAAAAATACACGTCTGATGAAAAATTTATGACCGACAGTTTATTTAGAGAAATCATAACATATTGTTTTTATTGATATATCATTGAGTTTTGAAGATAGCGAGATCGCCCGGTCACAGGGTGTCGAAACTTTTGGTCATCATGGCCCATGTCGTAGTCCATTCGTGCTACCGAATGGAAACATTAGGGAAGACCATGAATTATTTTCAAAACACATTTCTTTTTATTTTCATATATTTATAAGTTTTATCCAGTGTCGTTCGCAATGGCCCGAAAATTGCTAGAATCTACGTGTTATTAATGGTAGGAAGCCTGAAGTCAAGGCAGAGGATGAGCGGAATGATGAAGCAAGAGTCAGGAAAGGAGGTGGTTAGTCAAAAGTTTTCCCCAACAGGGGGTTTTTTCATTAATCCATTCCACGTTAGGCCGATCGGCCTTTACACGAGGAGGTTTCACAATGTTTCTTTCTAGACGTCAGTTTTTAAAAGTGACCACCGGGACGGTGGCGGCAGTGGCGTTGGCGGATAAAGCCTTGGCCTTGACCGCACTGCAACCGGTTGTCGAAGTGGGCAACCCGCTGGGCGAGTATCCGGATCGCGCCTGGGAGCGGGTGTACCACGATCAGTATCGCTATGATTCGTCGTTTACGTGGGTCTGCTCCCCGAACGACACTCACGCCTGCCGCATCCGTTCCTTCGTGCGTAACGGTGTGGTCATGCGGGTCGAGCAAAACTACGACCACCAAACCTACGAAGACCTCTACGGCAACCGCGGAACGTTTGCTCACAACCCGCGGATGTGCTTGAAGGGGTACACGATGCATCGCCGGGTGTATGGGCCCTATCGGTTGAAAGGCCCCTTGATGCGCCGTGGTTGGAAAGCCTGGATGGATGCCGGCAGCCCGGAATTCACCCCGGACGTCATGAATAAATTCAAATTCACTTCGCGGTACCTGGACGACATGTTGCGGGTAAGCTGGGATACGGCGTTTACGTACCTGGCCAAAGCCATGGTCATTATCGCGGAGCGGTACAGCGGCGAAGCCGGTGCCCGTCGGTTGCGGGAACAAGGCTATCCGCCGGAAATGATCGAGATGACCAAGGGTTCCGGCGTGCGGACCATGAAGTTCCGCGCGGGGATGCCCATCCTGGGCGTGATCGGCAAAATGTCCGTCACCCGGATGAACGGTGGCTGCGGCGCCTTGCTCGACCACTACATTCGGAAAGTGAAACCTGCCCAGGCCCAAGGCGGCCGGTACTGGTCGAACTACACCTGGCACGGTGACCAAAACCCAGCGCATCCGTTCTGGTCCGGGGTGCAAACCTCTGACATCGACATGAGCGACATGCGGTTCGCGAAGTTGAACACCAGCTGGGGCAAGAACTTCGTCGAAAACAAAATGCCGGAAGCGCACTGGAAGCTCGAAAGCATCGAGCGTGGCGCGCGGGTGGTCGTGATTACGCCGGAGTACAACCCGACGGCGTATCGTGCCGACTACTGGATTCCGGTTCGGCCGGAAACGGACGCGGCGTTGTTCCTGGGTGCCTGTAAGATCATGTTCGACGAGAACATGCACGACCATGATTTCTGCTCGGCCTACACCGACATGCCGATTCTGGTTCGTACGGATACCCTGCAATATCTGGATCCGCGCGACGTGATCAAGGGCTATAAATTGCCGGACTTCTCCAAGACCTATTCAGGGAAAGTGCAAACCCTGAATCCGGCGAAGATTGCCCGCCTCGGCGGTTTCATGGTGTGGGACGTCAATAAGAACCAAGCCGTGCCGATTCACCGTGAATTGGTGGGCTGGCACTATCGGAACAGCGGAATCGAGGCAGCGTTGCAAGGGACCTTCCGGGTGAAGTTGCTGAACGGCCGGGAAGTCGACGTGGCACCGATCTTCCAGTTGTATCAAGTCCACTTGCAGGACTACGACCTGGACACGGTCCACCAGATCAACCGCGCCCCGAAGGACTTGATCGTCCGCTGGGCCAGAGATTCAGGTACCATTAAACCGGCAACGATTCACAACGGGGAAGGCACGAACCACTACTTCCACCAAACCATCATTGCGCGTGGCGCGGCGATGGTGTTGATCATCGCCGGGAACGTCGGGAAGTTCGGGACCGGGCAACATACCTGGGCCGGGAACTACAAAGCGGGGATCTGGAACGCGACCCCGTGGTCCGGCGGTGGATTGGGCACGCACACCGCGGAGAATCCGTTCAAGATCACGACGGATCCGAACGCACACGGTAAGGAAGTGCACGTGCGTGGCTACTACTATGGTGAAGAGGTGGCTTACTGGAACCATGGGGACACGGCGTTGATCGTGAACACGCCGAAGTATGGGCGCCGGGTGTTTACCGGAAAAACGCACATGCCGACCCCGACCAAGTTCCGGTGGGTGGCGAACGTCAACGTGTTGAACAACGCCAAACACCACTATGACATGGTTAAGAACGTGGACCCGCACATCGAATGTATCGTCACCCAGGATATCGAGATGACCTCGGACGTGAACCACGCGGACGTGGCCATGGGTGTGAATACGTGGATGGAGTTCACGTATCCGGAACATACCGCGACGGTGTCGAATCCGTGGTTCCAGGTGTGGAAAGGGGGCATCCGGCCCTTGTATGACACCAGAAACGACCTGGATACGACCGCCGGCGTGTCCGCCAAATTGACCAATATGACGGGCGATAGGCGGTTCCGGGATTACTTCAAATTCGTCTTCGACAACCGGGTGGACGTGTACGTGCAACGGTTGTTGGACGCCAGTTGTACGGGGTACGGGTACAGCGTTGACACCATGCTCAAGTCCGAAAAGGGCTGGATGGTGCTGTGCCGGACGTATCCACGGCAACCGTTCTGGGAAGAGACGAACGAATCGAAGCCGCAATGGACGCGGACTGGCCGGTATGAAAACTACCGGACGGAGCCGGAAGCCATTGAGTACGGTGAAAACTTCATTTCGCACCGGGAAGGTACGGAAGCCACTCCATACCTGCCGAACGCGATTATGACGACGAACCCGTACGTACGGCCGGATGACTACGGTATTCCTATCACGGCGCAGCACCATGACGACAAGACGGTGCGGAACATTGCGTTGCCGTGGCAGGAAATCAAACGGTACTCCAACCCGCTGTGGGAGAAGGGGTATCAATTCTACTGCGTGACGCCGAAGACGCGGCATCGTGTACACAGCCAATGGTCAGTGAACGACTGGGTGCAGATGTATGAATCGAACTTCGGTGACGCGTATCGGATGGATAAACGGACACCGGGTGTGGGTGAGCATCAATTACACATGAACCCACAAGCGGCGAAAGACCGGGGCATCAACGACGGTGACTATGTGTACGTTGACGGCAATCCGGTTGATCGGCCGTACCGCGGTTGGAAGCCGAGTGACCCGTACTACAAAGTGGCTCGGTTGATGATCCGGTCGAAGTACAACCCGGCGTTCCCGTACCACGTGACGATGGCGAAGCACGCTCCGTACGTGGCAACCGCGAAATCCGTGAAGGGTCACGAAACCCGGCCGGATGGACGGGCCATCGCGATGGATACGGGTTATCAATCCAACTTCCGGTATGGGGCGCAACAGTCCTTCACCCGTGACTGGTTGATGCCGATGCACCAAACCGACTCACTGCCGGGTAAACACGCAGTGGGCTGGAAGTTCAAATTCGGCTATCAAGTGGATAACCACGCGGTCAACACCACTCCGAAAGAATGTCTGATGCGGATCACCAAAGCAGAGGACGGTGGTATCGGCGGCAGGGGTCCATGGGAGCCAGTCCGGACCGGGTTTACGCCTGGGCAGGAAAATGAGTTCATGATCAAGTGGCTCAAAGGCGACCACATTAAGATCAAGGTGTAACATCACGATCAAATGTGGATTTTTAGCAATTGAACTAACTATGGTTCAAAGAAACGGAGGAAACCATGCCAGAAGTCTATAATTGGCAATTAGGGCGGAAGATGCTGTATCCCTACGAGGAACGGCATCCAAAGTGGCAATTCGCCTTTGTGTTCAACATCAATCGCTGCTTGGCCTGTCAGACCTGTTCCATGGCGGATAAATCCACCTGGTTGTTCTCGAAGGGCCAGGAGTACATGTGGTGGAACAACGTGGAAACGAAGCCGTATGGCGGATATCCACAGTTCTATGACGTGAAAATCACGCAGTTGATTGAACAAGTGAACCCAGGCGGACAGGTGTGGAACGTGCGGGTCGGCCGCAAACACCATGCGCCGTATGGGGTGTTCGAAGGAATGACCATTTTCGATGCCGGGGCCAAAGTCGGCCAGGCCGCGATCGGGTACATTCCGACGGACCAAGAATGGCGTTTTGTCAACATTTATGAAGACACGGCCACGTCAATGCGCGCCATCGTGGAAGGCATTGATAAGACCGGGTTTACCAAGGAAGAACCATGGCGGATGACCGGCAGCAGCTTGCCGGAACATGAAACCTACTTCTTCTATCTTCAACGCATTTGTAACCATTGCACCTACCCGGGTTGTTTGGCTGCGTGCCCGCGGAAGGCCATCTACAAGAGGCCGGAAGACGGGATCGTGCTGATCGACCAGAACCGGTGCCGTGGGTACAAGAAGTGCGTGGAGCAATGTCCATTCAAAAAGCCAATGTATCGGGGTACGACTCGGGTCACCGAGAAGTGCATCGCCTGCTATCCGCGGGTCGAGGGGAAAGATCCTCTCACCGGCGGCGAGCCGATGGAAACCCGGTGTATGGCGGCCTGCGTGGGTAAGATTCGCTTACAGAATCTCGTCAAGATCGGCGAAGATGGACTGTGGGCGGAAGATCGGTGGAACCCCCTGTACTACACCATCCGTGTGGAACAGGTGGCGTTGCCGCTGTACCCGCAATGGGGCACCGAGCCGAACGGGTTCTACATTCCCCCGCGGCAATCGCCCCGTGGCTACATCCGGCAAATGTTCGGGCCGGGCGTGGACAATGCGATCGAGAAGTACTTGGTGCCGAGCCGGGAACTGTTAGCCGTCCTCCAGCTCTGGAGAGCGAGCCAACAGATCGTCTTCCGGTACGACATCATTCCTGGACCGAAAGTGTTCGAAACCCAAATTCACGGTCGGAAGTTCGAGATGTACAACGACACCGTGTTAGGGTTCAACAAGTCCGGGAAGGAAGCCGTGCGGCAGCAAGTGGAAGAGCCGATTTACATTCGGCCAGCCGAACGCGCTACTTGGCTGTAAGAGCCTGGTAGGGGACGAAAAAAAGCCGGAGGTTTTCGGACCTCCGGCTTTTTTTTTGAACACCCGCGTATGGGAACGTCATCAAAAAATTGCTTAGATTCCTGCTCGAAATGGTGTATCCTAAAAAGATATTTGAAACCTTACCAGACACCGTGACGAAAGACGCGTTCCTGGCATTATGAGTCTCGCTCCTCCTGATCCCGTTCCTGTTTCAGCTCAGCCCATTCCCTTTTGGGAACTCCTGGAGAACGGGAAAGTGCCTGACGAATACCTCAAGACGGAGTACGTGACTCAACAATTTGTCGAACGGTTGGTGCATTACGTCTTGAGCATTCCCTCGAAATCCATTTCCATCCCCCAGCTTTCGGCGATTCTGGAACAGATTGACGCCCGTCAACAGATATTCTTTTTTAAGCGCTTAAAGGAAACGAGTCCCCACAGTTTAAAGGAATTTGCTCCGCTGTATTACGGCTTTATGGCGGAATTTCATCCGTTATTGTTTACCTGACCCTTGGTCCGGAGACCCCTGTGTTAGGAAGAACGTAGGAGGAACAATGAACTCAACTTTACATCGAGCGATTTCAAGCTTTTACAACCTGATTTATGAAGCACAGGCGTTTTCCACGACCATGGCCCGAATCGATTCAGCGGACCATGACCGGTATTTGGGGCGAGTGGAAGGGCTCAATTGGGTCCTGGATCGGTGTCAGGAGTTTGAAGACGTGGACCAGAATCTCACCACGCCCTCCCTTCACAAACTGCTCGGTGACGTCAAATCCGATCTTGACCATGAATTATCCGTCCAGCGTCGCGAAAAGGGCAGAAGGGCGGATGGAAGAGAAGAAGCGCTCATCTTCGTGACCGATTACCTCACGAGTTTGATCACGGCCACGGAAATCGAATCGGCCAAAAGCCCGGTCTGACGGGCTTCATGGTGCCGGGGGACACACGTCCCCCATACAGGAGACGGCCGGAGCCTGCCCTGCTTGTCCTGATCCTTCGACTCCGGCCTCAAGAGGCCTACGCTTCCTTCGACTTCAGGCGCGTTGCGCCTTACGCTCAGGATGCACGGATTATTCCCCCGCTCGTCTTGAGCTTGTCGAAGGATCCTGACAGAGCATGTTTGCCGCTGACAAATTCAAGTCACGCTGGATACGAGAGTGGATTATTTTCGCCGTCTGCCTCGGCCTGGGCGGGCATATTGCCTTGGGTCTTCTGCTGCACGCTCCGGACCAATGGCCGGCCAGCAGTTTGTGGCTTTATGGCTTGCTATTCGCGCTTTCGGTTTACGTGGGCGTCCAGTTGTTGCGCTCGGTTTGGTGGTTGTGGAGGGGGGAGCGAACCTCCGATTCGCAGGAACAAGCCTGACGCGTAGGGGACGGCCCCCGTGCCGTCCCACGTGAATTACAGAATGCCGTCGGTCGGGATCCCCTCCTCAACGAGCATGATCGGAATCGTTTCCCTGATCGGATAGGTCACTTTTTTGTCGTGACGGATCAACCCGCCATCCAGGAGTTCTTTGACCGGGTTCCCACCCGTATTCTGCACTTCCCCATTCGCAATTTTTCGGTTCAGGACGTCGAGAGAGGCGGCATCCAGAAGCGTCACCGCTTGCTTGGTTTCCGGGCAACATAAAATCTCCAAAAGCGCCTCGTCCAGCGGCGTCGCCGGGGCTGATTCGCTGTCAGGACTCATGATTTCCCTTTCCGATTCGGTAGTTGTGTTACCCAGTCGTCTTCCATACACTAGATAATACGTCCATGGATTGCAAGGCGAACCATGAGTAGCGGGCGTGGAGACGGGAAGAATGGATAAACGCAGTCGACTGCAGCAACTCAAACGCTATTTTGTCGCGGGACTCTTTGTCGTGGTCCCGGCCTGGGGAACCTTCCTGATTCTCTCCACGTTGTTCGTGACGTTGGATGGATTGTGGGAGGATCTGCTGGGTCCCGTGATGACGTTTGAAATACCGGGCGCGGGAATCGCGCTGTTGTTCCTGCTCATTCTGGGGTCAGGGATGTTGGGAACCCGTCTCGTGGGGCAACGCTTCGTTAAGCGAATGGAGGATCTGTTCGAGCGGATCCCATTGGTCAGAAGTATCTATTACACCCTCAAGGGGATGACCGACGTGTTTCAATTCCGGGAACGGTTCGGCCAAAGTACGGTGGTCGTGTTTCCGTTTCCCCGTACCGGCCTGTGGGCCATCGGATTTCTCATGGGCAGCGCACCGGGGATGCTCCAGATTACCGAAGACGATTCACTTATCATGGTGTTCGTGCCGACGGCCATTCACCCCTTTACAGGCTATTTGGCGTTCGTGGGCGCATCCAAGATCCACCGCGTCAATCTGCGTCCCGAAGAGGCCATGAAATTGGAGTTCTCCGCGGGGCTCTATCGACCACCCCAAGGCTGGCTGGCCGCCGACCCTCTCCGAAGGAGCCTGCACTGAGCCTTCGACGCCGGCCTCAAGAGGCCTACGCTCAGGATGCACGGATTATTCCCCCGTTCGTCCTGAGCGTAAGGCGCAACGCGCCTGAAGTCGAAGGAAGCGAAGTCGAAGGGTCCGCCCGCTTCCGTAGACCTGTCCTCGCATTGATCGGGGTTCCCATCGGATAATATTCGAGCCATGAACCAGTCAGACTTCCATATCCGGTTGGCCGAACCCCGTGATCTCGAGTCGTTGGTCACGTACAACATGGCGCTCGCATCGGAAACCGAAGGGAGACAATTGGAACGATCCCTCATCCAGTCCGGCGTCAAGGCGATCCTGGCCGACTCATCCAAGGGGTTTTACGTCGTGATGGAGCACCGGCCCACCGGGGAAATGATCGGGCAGTTGTTGATCACCTTCGAATGGAGCGATTGGCGGAACGCGGTCTTCTGGTGGCTGCAAAGCGTGTACGTCCACAAGGAATGGAGACGGCAAGGTGTGTTCAAAGCCCTGTACGATTACGTGTTGGCAGAAGGCAAGCGCCGAGGCAACGTGGCCGGAATTCGTCTCTACGTGGAACGGGACAACGCCGTGGCCCAGGAAGTCTACAAACAAGCCGGCCTATCAACGGCACCCTACAAAGTCTTCGAGACCGATTTCATCCTGCCGTCCAGATCGGGCGAGTAACGCTGAATCGACTTGGGCATCAATGGTTATTCCCGACGTCTCTGTCTGTCATTCCCGACCTGATCGGGAATCCAGTGTCTTTTGTTTTGACGGACGAAGAAAAAACCCTGGATCCTCGATTAAAAATGTCGAGGATGACAGAAGGAGGAGAGACCGTAGGTCGGGTCAGCCCTGAGCTTGTCGAAGGGCGTAACCCGACAGCGAGGCTAAAATATTACAAAATTCAACAAAGTTTACAAAATGTAAAATACTTCATAAACTTTACAAATTGTAAACATTGTACAATTTGTCACAAACTTTAAAAAAGTAAACAGTGATGCCAAACGTCAAGGATGGCCAAATTCTTCTTTCCATCGACGACGCATCAACGGAAGATCTTGATGCCATCTTTTCATTATGAAAATTCTTGGACGTGCTTGTCGATGACCTTGATGATCTTCACAAGGGCCAAACCAAGATCTCGGACAGTGTCCTCATCATATTGCAGCTTGAAAAGTGCCTCCTTCGTGTTCCAATGCTGGTAGGGAGCCTTCGTCAGACACGAGTGCCACACCCACCACTCATTATTCCACTCACTAGGCTCCATCCCGATGATGGGGAAATCAGCAGTTAGATCAGTTAGTTTTTGTCTGAGGCGATCTTCTTCGTTAAAGATCGGCTTCGGATCGTTCTTTTTCCATACACCCATTGCGAAATCACAGGCGTTCTTGCTAGCTGGCTCAAGGATCACCCCATGATGATCTCCCCACGACTCTTTCCCAAAGCTAAATCGCTTACGTTGTATTAAAGGGTGCTGGCGTAAGTCGTCGTTGTTGACGCACCATTTCTCCGACACATCAAGGTCTCGTCGAAGTAAAACAAATTTTTCGAGTTTGTTCAGAAAGCCCACGATTATTTGACCGTGAAGATCACCATTGAACGTAGAGTTAATAGCCAACGCTGTCTCCAGATTTTCCTTCTCCAAAGCATGTTTCAGAATCATCTCTCTCTCATTTCGCATCGACATCGTTTGTCCTCCATTCAGGTGATCCCCGAAGTCACGCAGAAACCATCTGAATTTGTCAGATTCGCATAGCTGATAACATTCCTCCAGCCATTTCAACATATTGCGGTTATATGAAATACTATATGAAATACAGATGAGTTTGTTCTCCCTCATCAGGTCTTCTCTCCAGTTATCGTCTATACTTGTCGGCTTGTCTCCTTCTAGGGTGAGGTAGACAAGGCAAAACCCATTGGTCCCGTATTCTTCTTCGAGAAATTCGCAATAACGTTGTACTTGTTCTTCCCCTTCAGCAGTCCAAGGTTTATTTTCGATGGCGAGCCCGAAATTCTCGAACTCAACAAGGATGTCGAGTCTACCACGCGGAATTTGAACTTCGCAGTCGACTTTCCGTAGTTGTTTATCTTTCAGGTCAGGCCGCTTGATGGCCTGTAGAAAAGCGTCGAGAAATCTATGTTGCTGTCCATGCGACCCGGACGGGTTGAGCAGGTCCGCAATGATGGCAGAGCGGCGCATTTCAAAGCGGCGAATTTGGTCTGGTAGGAGATCCTTGTTCTCGGGCTCAATCCACTTGAAGACGTTGAAATCAGCCGAAAGGAAACGGTCCAGATGCTGCTTTGTATCCCTGTAGTGTTTCAGCTTTGCCTTTAGCTCTGAATAGAAGTCGAGCAGACGTTGGCGGAGACGTTCCTCGTCACCGGTCGGGTCATTCGGTATCATTGATCCTCCAAGTCCTCGAAAGAGTTCACTTTCCGCCCACGCATTACATAACGTCTTCATCCCGCGACGCCTTGCGCTCTTGCATCGTCGGCTCGCCGTGCCACTTGCGGGGATTTCCGCACATCCAACAGGAACACACCGCGAGGTGGTCGGCGCTCTTCGCCTGCCTGTCATGCGGATAGACGCGGCGCGCTTTGGCTTTGACTCTGGCTTTCTGGTGTCGTCTGAGCGCTCGTTTGCTGCTCTTCACAGCCTTCCTTTCTTGAGATTTTTCTCGTTTTCCAGAGTGTATTAGAGAGTAGGGAACAACGATCGTTGTCCCCTACTTGAACAAAACAGCATGCTATACTTATGTAATTATAGTATACTTTACTTTCGTCATCCAGGGTACTCCTTGTCGGGTCGCCTGCTCAATACAATAGCCTGACCCTATCGTCCTGGGTAGCTCCTAGGTCCCGACAGAGTCGTTTTCAAAAGGTAAATAAACAGGATCTCCCATATTGCCTGGGTGATGCAAGGAGACCCGACCATTTGGTCGGGTCGCTTTTTCGCCAAGATCTTTCTCTAAGAGGTATTGGGATGCTGCGTCAAGGGTGGTTTGGGGAAGCACGTCCGAATCTGACGCAAACGTGTGCTAGCGTGAGTCCGTCTTTCAAGGAAAATGTTAAAGATCGTAGTCAATGGCAAAAACGCCTTGTCGAGATGACAAGAGATGGGAGGACCTAATGAGACGCTATTATCTGGCATTTATCGCAATTATTCTTCTTGTCGCATTGACTACTCCGGATGCACAGTCGGTCACAAAAGAAGAGGTGGAAGCCGCGCGGACCGTAGCGGAAAAGACAGGGCAAGCCTTGAAAATAGCGCAAAAAAGACGAAAACAAGCCGAACAGATAAGCGCAAAGAAATACGAAGCCTATATGAAAGCAGGATACGACTATAGAGAAACCATAAACGCATTGGAGAAAGCCAAAACAAAAGGAGACGAAGCCGCGAGACTAGCAGCGGAAAAAGCAGAAAGAGAGGCGCGCATCAGACGAGACAACGCATCTGAAGAATATGAAAGAGCAGATAAAATGCTGAACGAAGCGGAGTTTGAGGTAATCGAACGAGAGAATGCAGCGGGGAACGCGGAGAGCCACCTAAGGGTCATTAGCATGAAGAGACAGAGAGAAGAGGAAGCAGCGCAAAGGAAAGCCGTGAAAGCAGAATATGCCAAGGCAAAGGCAGCATGGAAAAAAGCCGATGCTGACGTTAAGGAAAGACGAAAGAAAGAGATGCAGGCTTGTAACGCGAAGGCACAAAAAGAAATTTTCCCCCCTGGGTTGATTGAAGAAGAGAAGGTGCTACGGCAATTAACTGGGCATGGCTCCATCGAGTTTGCGCGCCTGCAAAATGCGTTTTCGCAAGCAGTAGCCAAATGCCATCAAAAAATCGAAAAGAGCTTTCCGCTTCCCCAACCCCCAAGTTACACAGAAATAGAAAAGAGATACCAATCTGGCTTACGACCTGGTCATAACGTGGAGGAATAAGCATGTCCGGCACGATCTGTATCGTCGATGATGAACTTGCCATCTTGCATGCCTTGAGCAGTATTTTGGAAGAGGAGGGATATCAGGTTACGGTTGCCCAAACTGGTCGAGAGGCCTTAAGAAAGTCAATAGCGTTAAACCGTATTTCAAGGGAAGAGAACGAGGAGCTACGAAGATGACGACGCTTTGGCGATTAAACATCAAACCAGACGCACAGGAGGGGGTCGATCCAGTCAGGTTTTGTCTCGACAAGCAAATCCTTGGAGTCGGTTGGCCTGTTGACTCGGATTCCCCGCTCGACTGGAAAACCTATTGCCGTTTGGGTCAGAGAGCGTACAGAAGAAGATGGAGGCAAGGATGGAGGGCGGCCACCAATGCGATTCACGATAGAATGAAAAAAGACGACCTTTGTTGGACGCGCGATCCGGACGGCAACTACTACCTCGGCCAGATTACGGGTGATTGGGAATACCGTTCTGCACGCCGATATCGTGAAGCGGACATTGTAAACGTAAGGCCCTGCAGATGGTTTCAAATCGGCGGCGTGGACTCTGTCCCAGGAAAGGTGCTGAATAGCTTCCGTCCAAGTCGTACTGTTCAAGCGGTGGACGATGAAACCTCCCTCTTTTACTCCAAACTCAAGTACAACCAACTGAGTGGGGAAGCTGCCTATGACCTATCTAGTGATGAAAGGCTAGACTTGTTTGCCTTAATTTCTCCTGAGGATTGTGAGGACATCGTTGGAATTTACTTGCAAGAGATACATGGTTACAGACTCATTTCGAGTTCGTGCAGACGCGATACTGTCAAGACCGAGTTCGTCCTGAAAAAAGCTGACGGGGAGCAAGCATATGTGCAAGTAAAGCAAGGAGTACCTCTTAACAAGGACGAATTCAAACGCGACAAAAGCAATCCGTGCCAGTGGTTCCTGTTTACAACCAATGGACAATATACCGGTAGAGGACACAATCACGTACATTGTCTCAAACCCAATGATATGCACGAATTCGCTTTAGCTCACCGAAACCTCATGTCTGACCGTGTCCAGACATTCATTGACTTCTGTGATTCAAAAGACCTTTCAGGCTAATCAAACGCAAAGCCGTTTGAGGTTATCGAGTTCTAAACACTTGCTTGCGGAATAACCAGCCGACATCAATCAGCATGATGCGCTACGAGTGACGCGCACATGTGGGCCAGGTGCCGCCGGAGTTTGACGGGCTGCTCGATTGTGACGCCTTCCCCCCACGTGATCAGGTGCCAGCACATCTCGTTGATGCCGCCCGCCTTGAACTGCACGGTCAGGGATTTGTCCTTGTTCTTGACGGTGGTTTGGTCAGGATGGAAGAGGAACGTCTTTGCATCAGGTGCCGCCACGGCGTCGAAGCGCAGGACGACTTCCAAAGGTTCTTCCTGGAAGACGCCGAACGAACGCTTGGCATACGTTCGGAGATCGAAATCCTGGTCGCGGGTGAACGTCTCCTCGGTCATCTCCGGTTTGCTCATGTTCGAGAGACGCCAGAGCCGCATATCGTTGCCGCGATCGGTTCGGCCCACCAGGAACGTGCGGTTCCCGTAGAGCAGGCCGTAAGGCTGGACGCGACGGGGACTTCGCCGGCCCGTGGATTGTGCGCGATAGCGGAACGTGACCACGCGGCAGGCCTTGAGGGCCTCGCGCAGGAGCGCCAGCAGGCCTTCTGCCAGTCGGGGTCTTGGTCCCGGGCGCATGGCCAAGCCCTCGGCCTCCATGAGCGCTTCCCAATCGGTTTCAAGCGTGCGTAGCGATTTGTCTGGCAACGTGGCTCGAATCTTGGCGGCCAAGTCTCGCAGCAGGGTTGTGCGTTCACTCAGGCCTGCGCGTTCCAAGGTTTCGGCTGCGGACGAGAGTTCCGTCAACTCCTCGGGCGACACGGACACGAAATGCTGCAAGACGGGTGACTGCAACCGCCAATACCGCTTCCGTTCATCCCGATCCACCACGATCAATGGTCCGAACGCTTCATCGACTGCGTCGCGCAGTCGTTCCGCGGTCCGCCGGCTGATGGAGAATTCGGCCCGGATGTCGTCGAGAGTCAGGCCGCCCCTTGCGCCTTGAAGGCGCATGGCTAATCGCACGACGTCTTTTACGCGTTCGTAGCGCATTCGGGCGTCTCCTCTTGCGGGTCCCCTTCGACTATGCTCAGGACAGGCAAGGCAGGCTTTAGCAGATGCACCAGAGGGATGCAACGCCAGGAATCGAGTTTGGCGCGGTTCGACGCTCACGGCAGAAAGCCGCTTTTCTTGGACTGGCCGGGTTTGGCCTCGCACTCGGTTCGCAACATGTCGACGAGGAACCGTGTATCGTGCAGGAGGTCCAGCGCCTCGACCGCCCTCCTGACAACGGCAAAATCGCCGGGAGTCAGAACCGTGAGAGCCGCGAGTTCCTTTGGGGGCGTGAGGTTGAAGTACGCCCGGAACATGGCCGCCGCCTGCTCCGTGGTGAGATAGCCGAGCTTGACCTTGAAGGTGAAGCGGCGCAACGTGGCTGGATCGAGTTTCTCGACGAGGTTGGTGGTGCAGGCAAAGGGAAACCGGTGGCTTTCCATCCAGGTCAGCATCTCGTTGACTTGGCTGATTTCCCAGCCTCTGTGAGCCATACGCCGGTCGGCGAGCAACGAATCGGCTTCGTCAAACACGAGAAAGGTCTCCTGATTGCATGCATCAGCAAAGGCCTTGGCAATGTTCTTCTCCGTTTGTCCGACCCACATGGAAAGTAAGTGGGATGCCCTCATTTGCATGATTCCCAACCCCAGACGCTCCGCGAGGTAGCGGACAAACGCACTTTTGCCCGTACCCGGCGGTCCCTGCAAGCAGAGCGAGAATTGTCGCTCATCCTTCTTCGTGAGCCGGTCCGCAAGACGGATCAGGTCTTGGTCTGCCCGGATGAAGGACGGATCGAACTTATCCGGCGGTCTTTGGGGCGGCTTTTCACACGAGAGGACCCGAGAGAGGTTGCGCACGCCGTGTCGCACCGTGTCCAGGCCTCCGCCGCCAAGCTTCGCCGCGGCCGTGGCTCCGGCCGCCACGCCCGGCGTCGTGTCGAACTCCGTGGCTAGGGCAAGCGCGTCGTTCGTGTCCGCCTCAATGCCGTGACGCGAGAGTTGCCTGGCCCAGATCTGCGCCCTGACCTTGGGCGGCGGCATGCGCAGTTCCATGGCGAACATCATGCGGCGCAGGATACTTGGATCGATCTCGTCGGTGAGGTTCGTGGTCCACAGGGTGGGTGCGGCGTTCTCTTCGAGCAGCCGGTTCATGAACACTTTTGATTCACCGTGCCGGTGCCCGTGAGAGAACCCCAAAAGGAACCCCATCCCGCCTGAGCGTGAGCCCGAAAGCAAGTCATCCATCTCGTCAAAGAGAAGAATCGACTTCCGATCCCGGCCAACCAGGCATTGAGCCAACCGCAGTTCGTTCAGCCGCTCATTCCGGTTCGGTTCTTTTTTATCTTCGTCGGATTCGCCAATGCCGTAGAGCGTGGCGCCAAGCCTGTCGGCCAGCACCTTGCAGAACTCGGTTTTGCCGGTCCCTGGAGGGCCGTACAAGAGAACGTTGACGCCAGCCGTGCCGGTCCGCAGTGCGCCTTTCAGCAACCCTTCGACGTGATCCCGATCTTTTGCAAGGTGGTCGAAATCCGACCACTCCAGTTCGCCCTGAGTCGGGGCGCCCAGCAACAGACGTGTCGGGTCAAGGTCAGCGTCGCCTGAGTTGACGGCCAGCCGGTGCAACCGGTCCATGAGGTTGACTTCTCCGTCACTATCGATGGAGAGCAGTCCTGACCGAAGGAGTGGGCCGTCGGGCTTGAAGCGGCTGCGGATTGTATCGACTGACCTGTCAAGAAGATAACGTAGAAAGATGCCTTTGACATTGAGCTTTGCCATCTTCCGCCGGCTCCTCATGTCGAACACGTCGTCGATCATTGATTCGATGATCGGCTGTGTCTCGCAACGGAGCATAAAATTGAGGATATCCATGTCCATTGGCGAGAGTCCAGTCGTCTTTCCAAGACTCCGGATTCGCCGTACCGTCACATCTTCAGGTGCGTTTTTTGTCGTTGAGCGTTTGCCTTCGAGGATCTTGCGGAAAGCCTGCCACTCTTGTTTGGACGGACCTGCTTTACCCTCCTCCCTGAACGACCGGCGGCGTGGCGGTTGGACCATGCCGTCGAGGTTCAGTTCGTCGGCGTTGTCGGCAACCCACTCGATGAGCTTTTCCGCTTCCTTGCTGCGGTAATGAAGACTTGAGGCGGCATTCGCGAGATAGCAGAACATGAGATGTTGTTCGTAGGGGGTCGATGAGGGTATCAGCATGTCACTTCCTTTCTTTCAGGTTTTTCGTGAGATGTTGTCACTCTACCACGTGTCTACGTCAGATTCGGACGTATCAGAAAACGACAGCTTTAGGGAACAGCGCTCGTTGTTCCCGGCAAGCCCGGCGTTTCCGGTGGACTTTCGCACGCACCCATTGTTAGACTTCCGGAACCTCTGCTTTATTGCGCTATCGGGCGCATGGCGGCGTTGTGTCCTCGCTCAACCCTCGCCTATCTAATTTGATAAGCCTCGGGTTTCGCTGCGGGACGCCTTGCCCTGCATCCCGCTATCACAAAAATCAGAGGTTCCTGTTGATTTGAAGGAACCCCATGCAATTCCATGTAGCCATAGCGCGTGATTCAGGCGCGGAGCAGGCGGCTCAGGCGTTGATCGCCTCCGTTCGTGAGGCGTTCGGCCGGACGTCCCCGGATTTGGTCTGTCTGTTTTTTTCGCCGCATTATGCGAAGTCCGCCCGTGAATTGGTCGAGACACTCCACCTGGAATTAGCGCCCCGAGTGATGGTCGGCTGTATGGGCGACGGCGTGATCGGACCAGCCGAGGAATACGAGAATACGTCGGTCGTGACCTTGTGGGCGGCTCAATTGCCTGAAGTGCGGATGGTCCCCTTTCATTTGACGTTCCATGAAAAGGAATCCCAATCCTCTTATACCTTTGAGGGGTGGCCTCAGGAATTGGAATCGCTCCCGGAGCGCCCCACGTTCCTGGTCTTTGCCGATCCTTTTTCCACGCCGATTGAAGACGTGTTTGAAACCATGGAGGCACGCTGCCCGGGGGCGCCCGCGATCGGGGGCGTTGCCAGTGGAGGTACGGATCTGGGTGAAAATCGATTGGTGATGAACGGCGGGATCGTGCAGGAAGGCCTCATCGGAGTGGCCCTGTGGGGACCGGTATGGATTCGGACCCTGGTGTCTCAGGGCTGCCAACCCATCGGCGAACGTTACGTGGTGACCAAGGCTGAACGAAATATCATGTATGAGTTGGGAGGCGTGCCGACCCTCGAACGGCTCCAGGAGACACTCGAACGTTTGGGACCGGAACGGGGGAAACAGGTCGCCATGGCGGTACAGGTCGGTGTGGCGTTTGATGAGCAACGCGAGGAGTTTGGCCGGGGAGATTTTCTCATTCGTGGATTGTTGGGGGCGGACCAACGCTCCGGGGGCGTGGCGATTTCCGACGTCGTGAAGGAAGGTCAGACGATTCAGTTTCACGTGAGGGATCCGGCCGCCGCCAGTGAGGATTTCAATTTATTGCTGGCGCAGGATCGCCTGGACTTCCCGAATGCTCCTTTCAAGGGAGCCTTGTTGTTCAGTTGCAACGGCCGGGGCCGGCGGTTTTTCGCCGAACCCAACCATGATATTACGGCCCTCCAACGACAGGCCGAAGGGATTCCGGTCGCGGGGTTTTTTGCCGCCGGAGAGATCGGCCCGGTCGGCGGGAAAAACTTTATCCACGGGTATACCGCGAGTGTGGCGCTTTTTGCCGAGCCGTTTCCGGAAAAATAGATTCGCCAAGTTCATCGGGATAGGCCTTGTTCCCAATCTGAAAGAGATGCTTGGACAGGCTGCAACAAAGTGAGTCCACCAGCCAAACGAAAGGAATACAAGCACATGCTGTTGAAAAACATTCGGGCTTGGGTATGGGTCGTGGCGGTCAGTAGCGTATTTGTTCTTCAAGGGCCGGGAACGGTGCTCGGAGCCGATCCCGAACCCGTCAAGACGTCGTCCGGGCTGCAATACGTTGACCTGGTGACGGGCGATGGGCGGGAGGCGCACGTAGGAGAAACCGCGTTCGTCCATTATACGGGATGGCTGGAAGACGGAACGAAATTCGATAGTTCGGTGGACCGCGGAGAGCCGTTTTCTTTCCGGTTGGGTGCCGGTCGCGTCATCAAAGGCTGGGATGAAGGAGTCGTCGGGATGAACATCGGCACGAAACGCAAGTTGATCATTCCGTCTCATCTCGGATACGGCAGTCGCGGCGCGGGTCGCATCATTCCCCCGAACGCCACGCTGATCTTTGAAGTGGAACTTCTGGATCTCCGGTAAAATATCGTTCCGTTCACGGGACGCGCTTCAGCCTGCCCGACATCCGATTTCTCTGCTTATGAAACACACCTCCCTGCATGAGGCTCACGTGGCCCGGAAGGCCAAAATCGTGGATTTTGCCGGCTGGGCCATGCCCCTCCAGTATTCAGGCGTCCTCGATGAGTATCATGCGGTCCGCACCACGGCGGGCCTGTTCGACGTGAGTCACATGGGGCGCCTGCACGTCGAGGGCCCCGGAGCCGTGCCGTTTCTGCAGCGCGTGACCACCAATGACGTGCAACGCGTGGAGCCCATGGGCGCGCAGTACTCGATGATTTGCAATCCTGACGGGGGCGTGAAAGACGATATTTTCGTGTACCGGTTGGGTGCGGAGGAATTTCTGCTGTGTGTGAATGCATCCAATCTCGACAAGATCAGAGATTGGCTGTTCCAGCAGCAGGGTGACGAACAGGAGGAACTGCGCATCGTCGATCAATCGGAAGATCTGGCGCAATTGGCTCTGCAAGGACCTGCTTCGAAGTCGCTGTTGCAGGCGCACGTGGCATCATCGCTTGATGGGCTGAAGCCGCGACAATGCTTGCGGGAGGCGGTCGGCGGCGTCGAGTGTCTGATCACGCGGACCGGCTATACCGGAGAACTCGGGTATGAATTGTACGTGCCGGCCACGCAGGTTCGGCGCGTGTGGGATCGACTGATGGAAGCCGGAGAGGCGTGCGGCCTGAAGCCTGCGGGGTTGGGGGCGCGTGATCTGCTGCGGCTGGACATGGGGTATTTGTTGTACGGCAACGACCTGACCGAAGCGACCACTCCTATCGAAGCCAATGCCAAATGGGTCGTGAGTTTTGCCAAAGGCGTCTTTATCGGGGAGCCCGTCCTCAAACGGCAAATGCAGGAGGGGCCGTCACGACGCCTGGTGGCATTCGAACTACTGGAAAAAGCCGTGCCCCGTCACGACATGAGATTGCTTGCTCAGGACAAACCGATCGGCACGGTGACCAGCGGAAACCTGTCGCCGATTCTGCAGAAAGGCATCGGCCTGGGGTACGTGGATCCTGCCTATACCGAGGCCGGTACGGCGTTCGATGTCGAGATTCGAGGAAGGCGAGTGTCCGCACGGGTGGTCGCCCTTCCTTTTTACAAAAAGCCCAAGCCGCCGGCGTGAGAGCCCTCTTCGTCCCATGAATGGGGGGCACGGTTCACGATGAAGAAACTGATTTATAAGGGCAAGATCATTGATCTATACGTGGAGACGGTGACCCTGCCGAACGGAGCCACGGCCGATCTCGAGGTCATTTCACATCCGGGAGCCGCGGCCGTGGTGCCGATGAAAGACGACCGGACGGTGGTCATGGTCCGGCAATATCGTCATGCCGTCGGAGGTTTCATCTATGAAATCCCCGCGGGCAAGCTGCATCCCGGCGAGACCCCCGGGGATTGCGCGGCCCGGGAAGTGGAAGAAGAGACCGGCTACAAGGTGGGGCGGTTGGAACCGATTCTGAGCTTCCTGACCACACCGGGCTTTACCAACGAAATCATTCACATTTTCTTGGGAACGGAACTTTCTCCAGGCACGCAAAACCTCGGGACTGATGAAGTCCTGGAGATCATCGAAATGCCGCTGGCACAAGCCATCGAGCACATCAAGGACGGCGTGATCCAGGATGCCAAGACCATCATCGGCCTGCAGGCGGTTTGTCTCCGATTACAGGATCAATGACGGAGCACAGGCCGGTTCCGCAAGGAGCCGCATTCAGGGTCAAAACCCGGAGCCCCTACCCCAACAGAAACCCGTCTTTTAACGGATCATCCGGGTCGATCATGAATTCGTGACGACCCGTGAGCCAGGCGTGGCCTTCGACTTCCGGAATAATCGCCGGATGGGGGCCCAGTTGCGTCTCTTCCACGATTTTGCCTGTGAAAGACGTACTCAAAATGCTTTCAAACCGTAAGGATTGTCCCAGTCCCAGGTCTCCCTTGGCGTGGAGGAGGGCCAGGTGTGCGCTGACGCCGGTTCCGGTCGGCGATCGATCCAAGGCGCCATTGGCAAAGATGCACGTCTGCCGCACGTCCCCTCCGGGTGCCTGAGGGGGTCCGGTAAAGATCGTGCCGTAGAGATATCCAAGCTCGGGCTCCGCGGGATGGGAAATGGTGTGTTCGGCCATGACGGCCTGTTTAATGGCCAAGCCGTGGGCCTGGAGTTGTGGTGCGTGTTCGGGCTTGAGGTCGAGGCCCAACGGCTCTGCTTGGCAAAAAGCATAGAACGCCCCGCCAAAGGCGACATCATATTGAACCGGGCCGATGCCCGGAACGTGAACTGTCTGCTCCACGTCCAGGACAAACGAGGGGACGTTGAGGAACGCGACGCTCCGCACCTTCCCTTCACCGAGGGAAGCCTTTGCAGGCACCAGACCGCTGGGGGTGTCAAACCGGATGGTGGTGGTCGGAACGGAAGCGGAAAACAACCCCTGTTCCAGCATGACCGTCGCGAGTCCGATGATGCCGTGCCCGCACATGGTACTGTAACCTTCATTGTGAAAGAACAGCACCCCGGTATCGGCTTGCGGGTGCGCAGGCGTGACCAACAGGCACCCGTACATGTCGTGGTGACCTCGCGGTTCCCACATGAGCGTTCTGCGAAGATAGTCAAGGTGGTCCCGGCAATATTGTCGTTTTTCCAGGATGGTGGAACCGGCAGGCTCGGGGAACCCCGACGTCACCACGCGAAGCGCTTCGCCGGCAACGTGGCAATCGAGGGTGGTGATAACGTGCATGGGTGAGGCGAGAATATCGTGACTGCCGTGACGACGGCAGGTCTCAAAGAAAAGCGGTTCTCGTCAGGCGTCGTGTTCGGTCATGAACCAACCGGCGATCGAAAGCCGTTTGTGTTCGCCCGCCAGCGCGTCGACCCGGCACACGCGGTGAAACCGGGGTACGGCAAAGAGGGCGAGCGATCCCGGTTCCGGGGCGATGCATTGGGCCACGTCCAAGACACGGTTCCCGCGCGGGTCCTTCCTGGCATGGTAGATGATCAGTTCTCCACCCCAATCGGTATTCCATTCGGAATGGACGTAGGTCGCCAGGGCCAGCCGCCGGAGGGGCGGTGGGCGGTCACGGTTGGCGGCATAGGCTTCATCCGTATCATCATGCGTCGGCAAACAGTCTCCTGCGCCATAGGAATAGAAATTGAAATTCACGTGACGCTGCCGGATATTGGGAAAGGATTCCAGGTACTCCATAATGCACGGCAGCGACATTTTGTCGAGAAAGAGTTGTCGCTCCCGCGGGCCGATTTCGGCTTTCAGCCAATTACCTGAATCGGGGAAAGCTTTTGATACCGCGGGCATGTCCCTTAGGCCCGTCCAGGTCGAGTGCGTCATCGCCTCTCGAAAGATTTCCATTTCCCGTTCGGTCCAAAAATTGTCCAGCACCAGGACCGGGTCTTTCCGAAAAGAGAATTTTTTTGGATTGAATTGATGGAACGGCACTTTCACAAACGGACCTCACGCCTGCATAACGACCACTCCCCCTCCGTTCGTCCTGAGCGTAGCGTAAGCGAAGTCGAAGGGAGGACAGGCTATTTCTAATCGGGAATCCAGGTTTCTTCCGTCTGTTGTTTCATCAGGCAAAAAACGCGTGGGGGATGGATTCTCGCGTTGCGAGAGCCACCCCGCTTGATACCCGTGCCGCGAGAATGACAGAAGAGGAGGCATTTTAACCGTCGAGAAAAAAGTTTCCTCCTTCCGCAGTCGCAATTGGGAATCCAGTGGCGTTCCTCGAAGGGTAAGGGAACTGAAGGGGAAGGGTCAAGAACGCTCGGGACTCGGCTGCGACAGGCGTTTGGCCAAACGACGGGCCACGCGGGTCATGGCGGTGGAGCGGTCCTTGGGGTCGAGGATCACGTTGAGGACGTGCAGGTGTTCGGAATCCGCCATGGCCGAATCCACGGCCTGCACAAAGGCCCCGAACGTCTCGACGCGGTGACCGATGCCGCCGTTGAGCAACGAGCAGATTTCGTCATAGCGCCATTCATGGACGTCATTGAACGGCCCTTCCAGGATTTCCCGTTCGGTGGTATAGCCGCGGTTGTTGAGAATGATGACAATGGGGGTTTGCCCGTGCCGGAGACAGGTCGCGAGTTCGGTCCCGGTCATCTGAAACGCGCCGTCGCCGACCAGGACCAGGGGCCTCAGGGACGGATCGGCGAATCCTGCGCCAAGCGCCGCGGGGACGCTGAACCCCATGGACGTGTAGTAGGCCGGTGAAAGAAACTCAGCGCTTTTCCGCACGCGGAGATCCGCGGAGGCGAAGAGCGATTCGCCCACGTCCGCAATCACCACGGTGTGTTCGTTCAGCAGCCCGTCCAGGTACCCGACCATACTCTGAAGGGTCACGGGCGCGTGAGGGGCCGGCGCTTCAAACGCGCCGGGATCCCGAGTGGGCAGCGGGCGCGGCAGAAACGAGGGCAGCGGGGCCGTCGAGAGCGCCCGGATGAAGTCCTCGAATCGAACGCCTTCATAGCGATGGTGTTTGATGGCAATCGAATCGGCCGTGGCATGGATCGTCCGTCCGGCGGCCAGGAGCGTGGAATGAACCTTGACGTCCTCCACGTCGGTCAGGAGTGTGCCCAAGGTCAGAAGGCAATCAGCCTGGTCCACGAATTCCAGAATTTCGTCACGACCCACGAGCCCGCCATACACGCCGATGAACAAGGGATGATCCTCCCGAATGACGGATTTGCCGAGCAACGTCGTGGCCACGGGCACGCCCATGCGTTCGACCAACGTCGTGAGTTCGTTCTGGAGACCGAATCGGTAAATTTCCGCGCCGGCCAGAATCACCGGCCGTTCAGAACTCGAAAGAATAGTCCTCACTTCGTCGACGGCTTCTTTCAACGCGATGGGATCGCTTTCGCCGGTCGTCGTTGGAGGCGTGCGGGAAGACACCCTGACGGGGGCGAAGACCATGTCCCGGGGAATTTCCAGATAAATCGGTCGTTTGTATTGCAACAGCGCGGCCAGGGCGCGATCGATCTCCCGTTCGGCCGTGAGCGGATCGTCGAGGATCACGGACGCGACGGTGATCTTTTCGAACACGTCGCGTTGGGTATAGAAATCCCGGACCATGTGATGCAGAAAAGGCGTGGTCAGTCGTTCCGCCAGTCCCGGCGACCCCGACAGCAGCACGACCGGCGACCGCTCCGCATACGCGCAGGCGATGGCATTGACGATGTTCAGCCCGCCAACGCAATACGTGACGCAGGCCCCGCCGATGCCGTGAAGCCGCGCATAGGCATCCGCGGCAAACCCGGCGCAATCTTCACGGGTGGTCCCGATGTGCTTGATGGGCGATTCCTCGATCAATTGAAAGAGCGAGAGGACATAGTCCCCCGGGATGCCGAAAATATGCTTCAGCCCGAGCCGGTGCAGGCGGTCCAGAACCAGGGATCCGATGGTGTCAGACGTGCTCATTCTCTATTGATTATAGCATGGGAAAACTAAGTATAGTGTGCTAAACTCCGGCTCGCGTCTTGAGTAAGGGAAGCTTGATATATTTCTTTCAGCGAGGAGGAAAAAGCGATGCGCACCGCTCTCTCAGTGACTGAAACCTTCCACGAACCGGGGTTGGCGTCCGGCATGCGGCGCTGCTCGAAGGCGACGAAAGTCGTGCCGGCGGCGCTCATGTCAATGTTCATGTTATTCGGCGCGAGTGCCTATGCCGGCGATGGGCCGTACGTCGGGATCGGGGGCGGTCTCAGTATGCTCAACGATAACAGCGTCACGGCTCCCGGCAGTGAGACCTATCCGGCGCTCACCGCCACCGCCACCACCGACGACGGGTTCGCCATCAGAGGCATGGCCGGATACGCCTTTCCCAGCGGTTTCCGAGTGGAAGCCGAGATCGACTACCGCCAGCACAAGACAGACCAAATGGACGTCACAAGCCCCGGCAGCCTTGTAAAGCTCGTGGTAGACGGAGGTATAGCACAAGGTAATTTTCCTCCAGGGACTACATATGCTGTACTCCCTGACCCAGTCAAAGCCCAAGTTGATGGTCAAGTTACGACGACACCACAAGTCATCAAAGGCGATTTTTCGATGCTCGCCTTCATGGCCAACGTGGACTATGATTTTGATACCGGGTCCAGGTGGGTACCCTATGTCGGCGGTGGCCTCGGGGTTGCTACGATTTCGGTTGATACGGAGACGGGCACCGGCACGCCGACCGCCGACTCCAGCGATATCGTCTTCGCGTATCAGGTAGGTGCGGGCCTCGGCTACGAGTTTCCCTTGGAGGAGGGCCATTCAATCACGGTCAGCCTGGACTGGCGATACTTCGCGACCCAGGATCCGACCTTCACAGGGCAGGTGACGGGAGGCCAGTTCGACGTCGGAATAAGCGGACACGACATCGGCATCGGGGTCATCTACGGATTTTAATTCTACCTGCAAGACCGGGCGGCAGGTTCACCCGCTGCCGCCCCGGTTCTCCAACCGGTCAATCACCGCCGATCCTGCGGCGTCTCCCCAGACGTTGACCGTAGTGCGGCAGCGGTCCAGGAACCAGTCGATCACCAGAATCAGGGCAATGCCTTCGATGGGCAGGTTCACGGACTTGAGCACGATCACCATCGTGACGAGACCGGCCTCGGGGATGCCGGCCGCGCCGACCGCGGCCAGGGTCGCCGTCAGCACGATGATCACCGTCTGCGCGAACCCCAGTTCGATGCCGTAGGACTGCGCAATGAACACGGCGGCCACCGCCTCGTAGAGGGCCGTGCCGTCCATGTTGATCGTGGCGCCCAGGGGCAGCACGAAGCGCGCGGTTCTCGGCGAAACCTTGTTCTCCTCGATCACGGCTTCCATGGTGAGCGGCAGCGTGGCCGAACTCGAACTGGTGGAGAACGCGGTGGTCAGGGCGGTCCCGATGTTTTTGGCGTACGTGAAGACGTTCTGTTTCCCGATAAAGTGGAGGATCAGGGGAATCACGATCAGGCCGTGGATCAGCAAGCCCAGGATCACGGTGCCGGCATAGGCGCCCAATTGCACCAATTGCGGCCAAAAGCCGCCGAACCCACCGGCCTCGCCCAATCGACCGGCTATCAACCCGCCGATTCCCACCGGCGCGAACCACATCAGCAAATGGACCATGGCCATGATGGCTTCGTTCACGCCTTCGATGACGTGAATCACGAGCCTGCCCCGTTCTCCGACCGTCGTCAGGATCCCGCCGAACACCAGGGAAAAAATGATCAACGGCAGGACCTCGGCGTTGGCCATGGCCGAGAACAGATTTTTGGGAATAAGCCCGGTCAGGATGGTCCGGAGCAGTTCGGGGACGCTGTCGGGTTTATCTTGCAGACGTTCGGAGACGGATGTCATGTCGCTGGCAGGGGATTCGGCCGAACCCGGGGTCCCCGGCTGGATCAGGAGGACCAGGACCAGTCCGATGACCACCGCGATGCCCGTGGTCGTCATAAAATACAGGACCGCGCGTCCTCCCAAGGGGCCGAGTCGCCGCACGTCCCCGAGGCTGGTGACGCCGACGATGATGGAACTCATGACCAGCGGGACCACGAGGACGAACAGGGCTTTGAGAAACAGTTCCCCAAGGAACGCGACGGAATGCCCGGCTTCCGGCCAAGTCCCTCCAAGGATCGTTCCGGACACAATGCCCGTCAAAATGGCCCAGAGCAGCGTGTTGGGTGATTTCATTTTCATCGTGTCTTCAGTAGAACTCCGACACCAGGGCGTTCGGAGTTTATTGATAATGCTCGATTGGAGGACACGTGCACACCACGTTCCGGTCTCCATACGCACTGTCGATCCGTGAAACGGCCGGCCAGAATTTCAAATCCCGCAACCACGGCAGGGGAAAGGCCGCTTGTTCACGGCCGTAGGGATGATTCCAATCCCCTGTGGTGACGTCTTCCATCGTATGCGGGGCGTTTTTCAAAGGATTGTCGTCTTGCGGGAGCCGCCCTTCTTCGATCTCGGCAATCTCTTTTCGAATCGTCAGTAGCGCGTCGCAATACTGGTCGAGTTCAGATTTGGATTCGCTTTCCGTGGGTTCGATCATCATGGTGCCGGCCACGGGCCAGGAGACGGTCGGGGCGTGGAATCCGAAATCCATGAGACGTTTGGCCACGTCTTCCACTTCTATGCCGGCGGACTTTTTGAACGGTCGCAAATCCAGAATAAATTCATGGGCGCACAAACCGCCCTTTCCGGTGTACAGAATGGAAAAATCCTTCTCCAATCGTTTGGCCATGTAATTGGCATTGAGAATGGCGATGCTGGTGGCGCGGGTCAATCCTTTTGCACCCATGAGCGCGATAAATGCCCAGGAAATCGGGAGGATGCTCGGGCTTCCGAAGGGTGCTGCGGAGACCGGGCCGATGCCTTGTTCTCCGCCTGTCTTGTGGATCGGATGTCCGGGCAAGAACGGAGCGAGGTGTGGGGCCGCGGCAATCGGTCCCATCCCGGGTCCGCCACCGCCATGGGGAATGCAAAAGGTCTTGTGCAGGTTGAGATGACAGACGTCGGCGCCGATGTCAGCCGGCCGGCACAGTCCGACCATCGCGTTCATGTTGGCCCCATCCATGTAGACCTGGCCTCCATGCTCGTGAACGGTTCCGCAGATTTCCTGGATCGTTTCTTCAAAGACCCCATGCGTCGAAGGATACGTCACCATGAGGGCGGCCAGCGTCTCGTGGTGCTGCCCGGCCTTGGCGCGCAAATCCGCGAGATCGATGTTCCCGCGTTCATCACAGGCCACGGGCACGACTTGCAGGCCGGCAATCGCCGCGCTTGCGGGGTTGGTCCCATGAGCCGATGCGGGGATCAAACACGTGTTCCGGTGACCTTGCCCGCGGCTTTCGTGATACGCCCGGATGACCAGCAGCCCGGCGTATTCCCCTTGAGAGCCCGCGTTGGGTTGGAGTGAAACGGCCGGATACCCCGTAATTTCCGAGAGCCAGGTTTCCAATTCCCGGAACAGTTGGGTGTACCCTTCCGTTTGTTTGGGAGGAGCAAACGGATGCAGGTGACTGAATTCCGGCCACGTCACGGGAATCATCTCCACCGTGGCGTTGAGTTTCATGGTGCAGGAACCCAGGGGAATCATGGAATGCACGAGCGAGAGGTCTCGCGACTGGAGACGATGCATATAGCGTAACAACTCGTGTTCGGAACGATACCGGTGAAAGACTTCATGAGTCAGAAAGGGGGTCGTGCGGGCAAACGGGGCCGGCAACGAGACGGAGCGCGTGTCCGCGAGTTCTTTTGCAGAAAACCCGACCTGCCCGTCTTTTGAAAACGTTTTCCAGAGCGTCTCCACGTCATCCATGGTCGTGGTTTCATCCAATGCGATGCCGAAGGAGCCGTCCTCAAATTCTCGAAGGTTGAGACGATGCTGCTCCGCCTGTTCACGAACCCGTTTAGCCGGCAGCGTGTCGGTGGAGACCCGCAACGTATCGAAAAAGAGTTCCTCCGGAACGCGACACCCGAGACGTGACAGGCCCTCGGCCAGGACGAGGGTCAAGCCGTGGACGCGCTCGGCCATGCGCTTGAGCCCGTCCGGTCCGTGATACACGGCATACATGCCGGCAATATTGGCTAACAGGACTTGCGCGGTACAGATGTTACTGGTGGCCCGGTCGCGACGAATGTGTTGCTCCCGGGTCTGTAACGCCAGCCGGTACGCCGTTCGCCCCTGGCTGTCTTTGGACACGCCGACGATGCGGCCGGGGATCTGGCGTTTGTAGGCTTCGCGTGTGGCCAGGAACGCGGCATGCGGGCCCCCGAATCCCAAGGGCACGCCAAAGCGTTGGCTGGAGCCCACGGCGATATCCGCGTCGAATTCTCCCGGTGGCTTGAACAGCGTCAGCGCGAGCAGGTCCGTGGCTACCACGACGAGGGTGCCCGCGTCATGGGCTCGCCGGACCAGGTCGTGGTTGTCGTGAACCGTACCGTCCGTGGTGGGATATTGCAGGAGCAGTCCGCCGTACGACGTCCGTTTCCAATCGATCTCATCGACCGGGCCGATCTCCAAATCGAGACCGAGCGACGTGGCACGCGTCCGGACCACGGCCAGCGTTTGCGGGTGACAGTTGTGCGACGCGAAAAATGCCGGCCGGCCGGTGATGGCTTTGCAC
Organism: Nitrospirales bacterium; assembly: GCA_965207015.1. Taxonomy (GTDB): domain Bacteria; phylum Nitrospirota; class Nitrospiria; order Nitrospirales; family UBA8639; genus Bin75. The sequence goes on from OZ242257.1 coordinate 127,737, forward strand.
ATGGTCATGGCCTCCGACGCGGCAGTCCCCGCATCCAGGAGCGACGCATTGGCCAAGGGAAGGCCGGTGAGATCGGCGACCATCGTTTGAAAGTTGAGCAGGGCTTCCAGCCGCCCTTGGGCGATTTCCGCCTGGTAGGGCGTGTACTGGGTGTACCACGCCGGATTTTCCAGGATGTTCCGGAGAATGACCGGGGGCGTGTGACAATCGTAGTACCCCATCCCGATAAACGACCGGAACACCTGATTCTTGCCGGCCATGCGCCGGATGTCGGCTAACACCTCCTCCTCGCTCCGGGGGGGCGGCAAGTCGAGCGACTCCTGCAGGCGTATGTCCGCAGGAACCGTGGCGTCGACCAACGTCTCCAGCGACGGGAACCCGAGGACGTTCAGCATGTCCCGGGTCTCGGCCTCCGTCGGCCCGACGTGTCGATCAAGAAACGTCTTCAAGGGCCTCAACCAATTTTCTGCGGGGCGGTCAGTCATGAAGCGGGAAAGGAGCGATGCTCGGCATGGATAAAAGGCGGTTCGGGGTCAATCGCACGCGTTATCAACGTCTATTCCAAGCCTAACATGGTCTCTCGAACCCTGCCAAGGCGCCTGCCGTCTTCACGGAGTTTTATCCTTTCACGTGGACGGTGACGGTCATGGATTCTGCGGCGTCTCCTATCCGGATGCCGGATACGGGTGCGGCGTCTCTATAATCCAGGCCCGTTGCCACGCGCACGTAGCGCTCATCCGGGGACACTCCGTTTGACACGTCAAACCCGGTCCAACCTCGGCCCTCGATCCAGGCTTCCGCCCAGGCATGGCTGGCGTCCTGTTGCATCTTCTTATCCATCATGAGATATCCGCTGACGTACCGGGCCGGAAAGCCGAGGAGTCGCGCCGCACTGAGAAACACGTGCGAATGATCCTGGCACACGCCGTGGCCGGTCCGGAGCGCGTCTTCTCCCGTGGTTTGGGCGTTGGTCCGGCCTTTCTGATAGGAAACGGCCTGCGCCACGAGAGCGGAAAGCGCGTGCAATCTCGTGAGGTCGTCTCCGGTGTCATCGACCAGCACCTTGACGAGATTGCGGATTTGCTCTCCCGGCTTGGTGAGCGCGGTCGACCGTTTGAAATACCACAGCGGCGTGTCGCCGTATTGGTGGCCCGTTATCCCGCCTTGCGCGGTCGTTTCGACCTCGCCCGCGCCATGGATGCTGATCTCCGACTGCTCTTCGTGAAGGCTGATCAGGGTCACGAGGTTCTGGTGCTGATCCAAAAACTCGAGTTCTTTGCGACCGCCTTCAACCGAAAGGTTCCACGTCAAGACGTTCTGTGACGTTTCCGACTTCGGCGTCAGCCGAACCTGTTGCAAGGCATAATGAACGGGTTTGTCGTATTCGTATTTTGTGAGATGGGAAATGCTCAGTCTCATCCTGCTACCCGTAAAAGCGGTAATCCCTTTCAATCTGCCTTCCCAGGGCGTTGTTGTCCCGGATGAAGTTCTGGATAAATTCGTGCAATCCGGATTCGAAAATCTCGTCAATTGAGCGGTCCGTCAGCCTGGCGAACACCGTATCCGCCTGCTCGAAACAGGGCTGGCGAATCTCATAATCCTTGGAGATGTGCGAGAGATTGTCCGTGATCTTGGAATAACAGAAGGCGAGAGAACGCGGCATCCGGAGATCGAGCATCAGGAAGTTCGCGATCTCCCGCGGACGCACGTCGCCTTTATGGAGGCGGTGGTAGGAGCGTTGGGCCGACACCGACCTGAGAATGGTTTCCCATTGGACGTTATCCACGGAGCTGCCGACCAGCGAGACGGAGGGCAGCAGCAAGTAATATTTGACGTCGAGGATGCGCGCCGTGTTGTCCGCCCGTTCCAGGAACGTGCCCAGACGGGCGAAATTGAAAATCTCATTGCGCATCATGGTGCCGTGGAGCGTACCGTTGAGCAGGGCGTTTTGCTGCTGAATCGTGCTGAGGACAAAGGGCAATTCCCGTTCTCGCACGGGACGGATGAGCAATTCCTTCAGGGTCAGCCAGCATTCATTGGTGGCTGACCACAGCTCACGTGTCAGCGCGGTACGCAGGCGCCGGGCATTGTCGCGTGCCGCCTGGATCATCGACATGACGCTGGACGGATTGGACGGGTCGCGCAACAGGAAATCAATGACGTGAGTCGTCTCCATCCGTTCGTATTTTTCCATGAAGGCCGGCTTGGCGCCGACCGTGGTGAGCACGGACGCCCACTCGTTCTCCGCGGCGGCGGCGCGGGTCAGGGCGATGCGGAAACCCGCGTCGAGGAGGCGTGCGGTGTTTTCGTTTCGTTCCAGGTAACGAAACATCCAGAACAGGCCGTCGGCGGTTTTTCCGAGCATGCCGGTTATTCTTCCAGGACCCAGGTGTCCTTGGTGCCGCCGCCCTGGCTGGAATTGACGACCAGCGACCCCTTGTTCAACGCCACGCGGGTCAGCCCTCCCGGAGTCATGTGAATCTCATCCGACGACACCAGGACAAAGACCCGCAGGTCCACGTGACGCGGGTCCAGGCCATTTTTGGTCAATATCGGCGTTGTTGAAAGCGAAAGGGTGGGCTGGGCGATATAATTTCCGGGTCTGGCCTCCAACTTGGATCGGAACGCGTCGAGTTCCTTCTTGCTCGCGGTCGGTCCGACCAGCATGCCGTACCCGCCGGAACCATGCACCTCTTTGACGACCAACTCGGACAGGTGGTCCAGCACGTAGCGCAACGCGTCAGGCTCGCAACAACGCCAGGTCGGCACGTTCTCCAGCAGGGCCTTTTCACCCGTGTAGAACTGGATAATGTCCGGCATATACGAATAGAGGGCCTTATCATCGGCAATGCCCGTGCCGGGCGCGTTGGCGATGGTGATCCCGCCGGCCCTGTAGACGTCGAACATGCCCGGCACTCCCAGGAGCGATTGCGGGTTGAAGTTGAGCGGGTCCAGGTACTCGTCGTCCACGCGCCGGTAAATCACGTCAATGGGTGCGTATCCTTGGGTGGTACGCATGGCGACGCGTCCATCGACCACGCGCAGATCATGACCCTCGACCAGCTCCGCGCCCATCTGGCCGGCCAGAAACGCGTGCTCAAAATAGGCCGCATTGTATATGCCGGGCGTGAGCACCGCGATGGCCGGAGTCCCCTTGCAGGAACGCGGTGCGCAGTTGCCGAGCAAGCGGCGCAGATTCTTGGGATAATTGCCGACGGCCTGCACATTGATCCGCGCGAACAGTTCCGGGAACATCTGGAGCATGATTTCCCGGTTCTCCAGCATGTAAGACACGCCGGAGGGCGTGCGGGCATTGTCTTCCAGGACGTAAAATTCGTCTTCGCCGATGCGGACGATATCGACACCGACCACGTGGGTATACACGTTCCCCGGCGGCGAGACCCCCATCATCTGCGGGAGAAATGCTTCATTGTCGGCGATCAACCCGACCGGAATCCGACCCGCCCGGATGATTTCCTGATGGTGATACACGTCGTACAAGAAGGCATTCATGGCCTGGACCCGCTGCCGAATCCCGCGAACGAGCCGTGACCATTCGCGACTGGAGATGATGCGCGGCACGACGTCGAACGGGATCAGCCGTTCACTGGCTTCTTCCTCGCCGTACACACTGAAGGTGATTCCGATCCTGCGAAACACGGTCTCGGCTTCATCCGACTTCTGGTGCAGCCACGACGTGTCCTGGGATTCCAGCCATCGATGATAGTCGCGATAGGACTCGCGATGCGTGTCGCCCATCCCGAACATTTCGTCGAATTTCATGAAGGCATTCATGCGATCAGCAGGTGTTGCGCCTTGTGGCGGCCGCTGTTGGTCAATGCCGAACCGGACCCTTTCTCTTTCGCTATTCTCACGGAGCATGTTGCCGGTGGCCTCGCAGTGAGTGGAAACGGCCACTGGAATGGAAAGAAAATCATCCACCATTATCCAGATATTTCAGTATTTTTCAATCAGGCAGGGCGCGATCCGGCATCGAACGATCAGACTCTCTATTTTTCCTTGCTTGAGAAATTCTCGAGGTTCCGGTACACAAGAACACGTCCGGCTTCCACGCAGGGAGACATGATGATCATTTTCTCCAACGTCAAGAAATTGTATGACGGAACTTCAGCCTCCGTCGCGGCGGTGCATGAAGGCGTCGATCTGTGGGTTGAAGGAGGCAAAATAGAGGCGGTGAAGCCGCATCGGGCTGACCCCTCTCCCGGCCCCGACGTTCGCTACGTTGATTGTTCGTCGCTCACCGCGACCCCGGGACTCGTGGACTGCCATAGCCACGTCACGGTGTTGGGCATTCATGACGAAGACCTGGCGACTATGAACGGGCCTGCCGGTCTGGTCTATACCGAGCGAATTCTGTATGCCACCTTGGTTTATGGCGGGGTGACGACCGTTCGTGACGTGGGAGGAGCCACGCACGTGGTGAAACGATTGGTGGAGGAAGGCGTGATCATCGGGCCCCGGTTGAAAATTGCCATTTGCATGCTGTCCACGACCGGTGGACACGCGGATTTTCGAGGCACGGACCGGTGCCATGACACGGTGTCCCGGCTGTGGCCTGCCGGTCCCGGTCGTCCCTCCAGCATCGTGGACGGGCCCTGGGATTGTCGAAAACGCGTGCGTGAAATCGCGGCGTGCGGCGGGGATCTGGTGAAAATTTGCACGAGTCCCGGGGTCGTGTCTCCCTCGGATAAATTGGAGAATCGGGATTTCACGCAAGCGGAAATCGAAGCGATCTGTGACGAAGCCGCGGGTCGCGGCATGATGGTTGCGGCCCATGCCCATAGCCGGCAAGGGATCGAATTGGCCATTGATTGCGGGGTGCATGACATTCAGCATATCTCGTTTCTGAATGAAGCCTTGGCGGAAAAAGCTTATGCCAAAGGGTGTACGGTGACCCCCACGTCATGGATCAATTACGAGTTGCCCCAGGCGGAGAACCTCTCGCCTTTTGTCGCCGAAAAAGTGCGACAGGTGACTGAGGCGCATGCTGAATCGGTCAGAATCGCGCAGGCGAGCGGTCTCAACATGATCACGGGGACTGACCCGATCCTCCCCCGAATGCATGGCCGGAATTACATGGAGATGGTCTCGTTGATCAGGGATGGCCTGCCTCCCTTGGGGGCATGGTACAGCGGGACGGGGCTTGCGGCCGAGCGCATCGGGCAAAACGATACCGGGAAATTGGTGCCGGGGTATCGGGCCGACATCCTGTTCAGCCGGGGTGACGTGATTGCCGACCCGCACTTGTTCGATCAAGGAGCGTTAGTGGAAGTGATCAAAGACGGTATCGGCTATCGCGGCTATCTGAACGGAGTTCCGCAGAAAACGTTTCGTTCCGGGGTGGAGGACCTGCTTGCGGGTAAACAGCCTGAGAGTTGAATGATTTAGGACGGCTGGATTTCCGGTTTGGAAAAGTCCTGCTGCGCAGGGTCGTCCTGCAAGTCCACGACCAGTTCCCCTTTGGGTGAGAAAAAGCCCTGCCCGTCGATCTGGACAATCCCGTTACAGTTTTCCTGGAAGAATTCCAGGACCCACCCGTTGAAATCATACCCTTCGTCGGTGATGTCGTTTTTGAGGATTCGAGTCGCAAGAATAAATTGGGCTCGAACGACGAATTCTCTCGCCAGATCGGCCTCGACGTCTCCAAAGGCGGAGAGGTGCGCGGAAAAGTTCTGTTGTTCTTTCTCAAAGACGTCTTGATACGTGCCTTCATGACGAATGCAAAACAACTGAATCGGTTTCTTCTCACGATGATACCCGACAGCCATTTGCACCCATGAATAGTCATCGAGCACTTCAGGCTCCACGTTAGGGATAAGGGGAACCTGACTCTTCGATCTCAAAAAATCCAACAACAAGCGGAGAGCAGGTGGATCCTTGCGTTGGCAAAAAACCCGGGAATAGAGAAACTCGTTCCCCGCGTCATCGGATTTTGTCAATGAAATAACGGATAATTCTCTTCCCATGGCTCTTCCCTTTCACTTGAATCACGAGAGTGCGCATACTTTACAGTGGTCGGAACCCAGGCATCAAGGAAACCGATTGATTCCGTCGAAAAGAATTCGCAAAGAATTAGCAGAGAATTCGCATCATTCAAGGGTTTTGTGGTTGACAGTGTATGATGCTTTCGGTAGACTCGCCTTCATCTTTTTCGTGCTTTTCTTTGGTCTGTTCAGATGCCGTTAAGCGTTTCAAGATATCTTCCAGTTTGAGCTGATTCCGCACGTGTTACATTCTGCTGACACGTATCCTTATTGAAGAGGAGGTTTCTCATGGCCAAAGCTATGACCAAGTCTCAGATAGTTGACCAGTTGGCGACAAAGTCTGGAGTGACAAAAAAGACCACAAGTGAAATTCTCGATAACTTGGCTGCCCTGGCTTACAAAGAAGCGAAAAACTCCTTTACCGTACCCGGACTTGGAAAGTTGGTCCTGTCTCATCGGAAAGCTCGAACCGGAAGAAATCCTCAAACCGGTGAGCCGATCAAGATTCCGGCCAAGAAAGTGGTGAAGTTCCGCGTGGCTAAAGTCGCCAAGGATTCCATCCTGGGCAAAAAGTAACGTTTCAGTTTTGACGGTGAGATCGGGATCTCCTGTTTGGCGAGCGGGGACGACGACTCAACGGTTTTTTCAGATAAACAAGAACGCATCACACCCAAGACCTTTTCACCGTTTGGGTGTTTCCTTTTGTAGAAGGTAAGCCCCAAGCCTTCGTTTTAATAAAACGAAGGCCCCAACCCTTTCGTACTCATTCCATCGTGTGCCACGAGGCTGATTTCGTCTCCGTCGTGGACGGATGTATCTTCACTCGCCACCCGTCGATTAATCGTTACCATCACCTTATTTTCTCGTAAGAGTCTGGTCACCTGTCGAAGTTTGCGTCCCTGCTGTTTAATCAGTTGTTTCACCGAAAGGGGATCTTCCAGTTCACAGGACAAACTTCGTTCGCCGTCAGACGTTTCCAAGTCTCCCATAAGGGTGATGGTGACCATCAACAACCTCTCAAGTTCAGCGAGTTGACGCGGTGATCCGATGCCGGCATTTTGGATTGGGGACCCGAAGCGCAAGAGTGATTCCGCATCCAATCCTATCAGGATGAACGCCCATCAGGCAATCGGACGCGAGGGGCCGTGATGAGCGGAGCCGGGGCATTGGCCGATGGCCAAGAAATCAGTATACTTGCGTGTCATCCCATAGGACAGCCCCCGAAAGACTCATGTGGCGCATTATTATCATCCTCGTACTTCTGATTATTCTGTTTTTGATGATCCGGAAATCCATTCGCGATTTTCGAGGCCGGAAACACGCCGATCCCTCCCTGCCCTCGAAAGACATGATGGTGCAGGACCCCGTCTGCAAATTGTATATCACGGCGGGGTCAGCAGTGGTTGAAAAAATCGGGGGGCAGCATTACCACTTCTGCAGCAACGAATGTGCTCATAAATTCAAAAGTTATATGTCCGGATAAAGGGACCTCTGATTTAATGCACTATCGGGCGCATGGCTGCGTTGTGTCCTCGCTCAACCCTCACCTATCTCTCTGATAAGCCTCGGGTTTTGCTCCGGGACGCTTTGCCCTGCATCCCGCTATCACGATAAATCAGAGGTTCCTAAAGTCGGAGAAGCAGCGGTCCGGAGCGGTCAGGAGAAATCAGGCGAGCGCCCCGCCGCAGGAAGAGCCCGCACCCGCGGTGCACCCGTAACAATGTTGGCCGGTAGCGACCGGGCGCCGGGCCAACGCCTCGTAATCGAACTCCGTGATGGTTTGCGGCAGGTCGTGGCGCACGGACATATCGAGCATCTGGTTAAAATCGCAATCGTACAGGCGTCCGTCCCATCCCACGCTGAGCAAGCTGCGGCACATGACGTGTTCGACTGAATGCGGGTTGAAATTCTCAATCAGCAGGTTCATGTACGCTTCATACCGGCCTTGGGCGTACAGGTCGTTCAGGAAACGGTTAATGGGCATATTGGTGATGGTATACAGGTGAGTGAACCGGGTGCCGAAACGCGAAAACAGTTGATCCTTATATGCCTCCTCCAATTCCCGTTGATCGGGAGGCAGTTGCGGTCCCAACGGATTGTAGACGAGATTCAAGACCAGGCCCGTGCCTTCGTGTCCATAGCCCAACGCGTTCAATTGTTGTAAGGCGTCAAGACTCCGTGCAAAGACCCCCTTCCCTCGTTGCTGATCCACGTTCTCCTCAAGGTAGCAGGGCAGGGAGGCGATGATCTCCACCTGGTGATCAGCCAGAAATCGGGGGAGGTGGGATTTCCCTTTGACGGAAAACACGGTCAGATTGCAGCGATCGAGCACCGTTCTCCCGAGCCCGCGAGATTCCGACACGAGATATTCAAAGTGCGGATTCATTTCCGGGGCCCCGCCGGTTATATCCACGGTGGTGATCTGAGGATGGCGTCGAAGGACCGCGAGAATGCTCTCCATCGTCTCGCGGCTCATGATCTCCGTCCGGGAGGGTCCGGCGTCCACGTGACAATGATGACAGGTTTGGTTGCAGAGTTTCCCGACGTTCACCTGCAACGTGTCAATCGTCTTGGCGCGGAGGGGCAGTCCCCCGTGTTCCGCCAGGGTTTCCGAAAAGACATTGGGGAGCACAGTAAGAGGCGTCATCTTGATCCGTGTATTCGTGAATGGAAAGGATTTCGCGTCAATGAAACACCACTTGTAACAAGGCCGCAGTCCGTTGAGCAAGGGATTTTACGAAGGAGGGAACCTGGGGCCTCAATTCATTGTACCACGGGGAAATTTTCAAAGGGCCGCAGTCGGATGGCGTTCGTGTCCGGGCGCGTGCCTCGGAAGACAGCCTATTGTCGCAGGAAGGTCAGCGCGCCGCCGGCTTCCTGGTCGACAAACCAGGTCAGCGTCCCGGCCCGTGGCCCGATCACTTGCGCGGGAAGCGCGTCGGGTTGAAAAGGCCCTTCAAGTACGGCGTGAAGCGTTTCGGCTTTGGCGCGGCCACAGATGAGAAACATAACATGCCGGGCGTGATTGAGAAGAACCGGGGTGAACGTGATTCGGAACGCCTGCAGCGTTTCGACCCAGGGAGCGGCAACGAGCCGGCTCGTTTCATGCACGGCCTGGGTGCCCGGGAACAGGGAAGCGGTGTGCCCGTCCGGTCCCATGCCCAACAGGATCAAATCGAAACGCGGGACATCCGGTTCGAAGGCCCCGAATTGCTCACGCAGCGCGGCTTCATATTGGTCGGCGGCGGCTTGGGCATCGGGGAGTTCACTCGGCACACGATGAACCTGCGCCGCGGAAATGGGCAGGTGGCGAAGGAGTGCTTCATGGGCCATTCGGTAATTACTGTCCGCATGATCCGGCGGGACGTGACGTTCGTCTCCCCAAAAAACCCGGATTCTTGTCCAATCCAGTTGATTCCGGAAAGGCGGGGCGGCGAGCATCGCAAAGAGGCCTTTTGGGGTTGAGCCTCCGGCAAGGGCGATGGTAAACGCATCCCGCGCCGCGATGGCTTGCCGTGCGTGATCGAGAACGTGGTGCGCCGCGGCGTCCAGCAACGCCTGGGTCGTCGGGTAGACGTGTATGTCACGTGGGGACGAGGGCATGTGAAACGTCAGGGAGGTGAACCCATGGCCATGTGTTCAGCAGCCGGAATAGCCTGAATCTTCGAGTGTGCCTTTTGCATCGAAGTCCAAACGGATTTGACAGTCCGCGGGGGCCATAGTGGAAAGCGGGGAGGACGAGGTGCCGGTCAGGCGCACATACACCCATGTCTCGCCTCCGAACAACCGCTTGGTTTTGGCACCGGGCGCACCCCAGTGTTCTTGAAACCATGCCTGAGATTTCCCGTGGAGCATGGCAGGATCAGGTGGGGCCGCCTGATGAGGAGACGTGCCACAGCCGCCCGCCGCCAACATCCCGAGAAGCAGAACGCAAAGGAGCGACGCATGGGCCCTTATGGCGAGGACGTCAAATGGCACCTTCGCTGAATTTTTCATAAAAAGAGAGGCGAGAAGCAATGCCTTGTGGAATCGTAACTCTGGCTCGGTGTCCAGTCAAATGAAGCAGTGGATGCTCCCCAGAACTCATGCGGGGGCGTTTCCGATTGTCAATGCTCGACAAGCTCAATTACAATAGACGCGAGTCGTGCGGTGAAGACGGTGGTCGTCACGATGCCATGCGCCAATGATGTGACCGGGAAAAGGCGCCAATAACGTGCTGAGGGAGGAGGAAGCCCATGAAAATCTATCTGGATACGGGGAACGTTAAAGAAATTGCCGAAGCCGCTCGGATGGGGATCCTGGACGGGGTCACCACCAATCCGTCATTGGTCTCCAAAGAAGGGCGGGATTTCAAGGACCTGATCCTCGAAATTTGTCAACTCGTGGATGGCCCGGTCAGTGCGGAGGTGGTGAGCGTGGAGGCTGATGCCATGGTCAAGGAAGGGCTGGAATTGGCCCGCATTCACCCCAACGTCGTGGTCAAATGCCCTCTGATCCCGGAAGGACTCGCGGCAACCAAACGCCTGGCCGCCGAAGGCATTCGGGTGAACGTCACGTTGTGTTTTTCACCGACACAGGCCCTGCTGGCCGCCAAGGCCGGCGCGTGGTGCGTGTCGCCGTTCATCGGCCGCCTGGACGATATCAGCAGTGAGGGCATGGAACTCATCCGGCAAATCGTGACCATTTTTCACAATTACGATTTTCCGACCCAGGTACTCGTGGCCAGCGTGAGACATCCGCAGCACGTGGTGGAAGCCGCATTGGTTGGCGGCGATATTTGCACCATGCCGTATGGCGTGTTTCAACAGTTGGTCAAGCATCCGCTCACGGACATCGGACTCAAGAAATTCCTGGCCGATTGGGAGGCTCGAAATGCGCCTCCCAGTGCGTCATGACAATTATGGTCAGGGCAGGCCGTCCACCAATTGCCGTGCTTGCCGAAACACGCCATGAAACATGGGCCGGGTGAGTTTTCCGGTGAAGGTATTTTGTTGACTGGGGTGGTACGACCCTAGCAAGGTCACGCCGCGGGCCGTGACGTAGCTGGTTCCGTGCCCGAACTTGGGTCTACCGGTGATCCGTCCCGGTGGTCCCGCGGCCGTCAGATATTCATCGAAGGCGATTTTCCCCAAGGCCACCACGACGGCGATTCGCTTCAACAAACGGAGTTCCTCCAGCACGTAAGGCCGGCATGTTTCAAATTCTTCTCTCGATGGTTTGTTGCCTGGCGGCGCGCAACGCACGGCCGCGCCCACGTAACAATCCGTCAATCGCAGTCCGTCGTCCCGATGTGTGGACTCGGCCTGGTTGGCGAATCCGAATCGAAACAGGGCCTCATAGAGCCAATCTCCGCTTCGGTCTCCGGTGAACACGCGTCCGGTCCGATTGCCCCCATGCGCCGCCGGGGCCAACCCGATGACGTAGAGTCTCGCACGGGGATCTCCGAACCCGGGAACGGGCCGGCCCCAATACTCCCACTCCTGAAACCGTTTCACCTTCACGGCGGCGACCTCCCGGCGGTAGGCGGTCAGGCGCGGACAGCGCGTGCAATCGGCGATGGTCTGGTGTAAAACGTTGAGACGGCTCATCGCGGGAATCGTACCATAACGAACGATCGGCTTTTAAAGGTTTTCTTGGTCATTCTGAGCGAAGCGAAGAATCTCGTCGTTTAAAAACAAACAGGGAAACACATGCCAATTCGTATCGATTGCGCCGATAAACACGCCCGAACGATGTTCAAGCGACTGCTGCTGGCAGGTTTGGATGCTGCGGATCCCGAAACGGCGATCCGGCGCGCCGTCCGGGTCAGGAACAACCGTCTCAGGGTGGGCACGCGGGAGTACGATCTCAGCGGATTTTCGCGCATCGTCTGCATCGGGGCGGGGAAAGCCTCGGGTGCCATGGCGGGGGCGTTGGAACGACAGTTGGGGTCGCGGGTGGAAGGCGGCTTGGTTGTGGCCACCGATGGCCATGCCGGAAAAACGAAACGGATACGACTGCTCGAGGCGCAACATCCGGTCCCGGATCGTCGAAGTGAGACGGCTGCGAGAAGGATAGTCCGGCTGCTTGAGTCGTTGTCGAAACGCGATCTGGTCCTGATGGTGCTTTCCGGCGGGGCGTCGAGCTTGTTGGCGGCCCCGGCCGTTGGTCTGACGTTGAAGGAGAAACAACTGACGACCCGGTTACTGCTCAGAAGCGGAGCCACCATTCAGGAAATCAACACGGTGCGCAAGCATCTCTCCGGGATCAAGGGCGGACGCCTCGCGGGTGCCACGATTGCCACGGTCATCACGCTCATCCTGTCGGACGTGCCGGGCGATGATCCGGCCACGATCGGGTCGGGCCCCATGGCTCCGGATCCCTCAACCTTTGCCGATGCGAAACGAGTGCTCGATGCGTACGGCATCCTGAACCAAATCCCCCCGGCCGTTCGACGACACGTGGACCGCGGAGTCGGGGGACGCATACCCGACACACCCAAACCCGGTGAGGCCCTGTTTTCCAGGATCCGACATCACGTGATCGGCAACAACCGCGCTGTCATCGAATGTATGGCCAAACGAGCCAGGGCGTTGGGGCTCCGTCCCCTGATTCTGACTACGACCCTCTCCGGGGAAGCGCGTGATATGGGAAAGCTCTTCGGGAATCTCGCCCGGGAAATGCACGTTTCAGGCAACCCCATCAAGCCTCCGGCGTGTCTATTGGCCGGCGGGGAACTCACCGTGACCGTGAAAGGGAAGGGGATCGGGGGGCGCGCCCAGGAATTTGCCTTGGCAGCCGCTCCTTCAATCGACGGATTGTCCCGGGTGTTCGTGGCGGGGTTCGGCACCGACGGGATTGATGGGCCGACGACCGCGGCAGGGGCCATCGTGGATGGGAGAACCGTCAGCCGGGCCAAGCAGAAAGGGGTCAGCCTCGAAGCGGCGCTTCTGGAGAACGACAGCCACGGATTTTTTGACAGAGTGGGCGGGCACGTCGTGACCGGACCGACGCGGACGAACGTCAACGACGTCTATATGATTCTGGCCTTGTAAGCAATATTTGACGAAAGGACGGGGAATGTACGAAGCGCAAAAAATGGTGCGGGAATTCCACAAACAGTTCGACATCCACGTCGCGGAAAGCCCCAGCGTGCCGGATCCGAAGACCATGGTCCTGCGCGAGCGGCTCATTCAGGAAGAGTTTGACGAATTGAAGGAAGCCATGAAGGCAGGAAATCTTCCCGGCATTGCGAAAGAACTCGCTGATCTGCTCTACGTCGTGTACGGCACGGCCGTCTCCTATGGAATCGACATAGCGCCGGTATTCCGGGAAGTTCAGCGTTCCAACATGAGCAAGGTGGGCGGGTATAAACGCGAGGACGGCAAGTGGGTCAAACCGCCGACCTATTCACCGGCCAGGATTCAGCCCATTCTCGAAAAACAGCAGAGACGGTCATCCTCGCGCCGGGCGGGAAATCGCCCATCATGAGGAATGCGATCCATACCCGGCGTCAAGGCTGGTGGCTGCTCTCGTGAGCCAGCAAAGTTTCCTTAATGGAGAGTCCGCCGCCGTACCCCACGAGTTTCCCGTTGCTTCCGATGACGCGATGACAGGGGACGATGATCGAAACGGGGTTCTGCCCGTTGGCCGCGCCCACGGCACGGCTGGCCGTGGGCTTGCCGACGGCTTTCGCAATCTGTCCGTATGACTGTGTTTGACCATACGGGATGGCCCGGAGAGCCTGCCAGACCCGTTGTTGAAACGGGGTTCCTTGCGGGGCCAGTGTGATCGTGAACGTTTTGCGTTTTCCGGAAAAATATTCTTCGAGTTGACGGATCGGTCGTTGAAACGGTTTTTCGGCATAGATCCACCGGGGGTCCGGCTCGGTCGGGTGCCGGCCGTCCTGAAACGAGAGATGTGTCAACGCGCGAGCATTTCCTGCCAGAAGAATCCGGCCCACGGGGCTCCGGACGATACAATAGGAAACGACATCGCGTCGAACGCGAGTTTTGGCGGGGAGCGCGTGGTGACGAGAGATGGCTGAAGGCATGTTCACGACCGTTTGGATGAACCACATTGTAGCATGGACGCGTCAGGTTACCAAATAGCCATCCGGGGAAGAGCGGGCCAATGAAAATTGGATCTCATTTTCCACGTTGAACAGATTGGGGATGAGGAGCAGGAATTGTTCCGTCAAGTCCGGGTCGAATCGCAAGCCGGAGCCCCCCTTGAGGACCTGGACGGCTTTTTCAAAGGGTTGCCCTTCTCCGTGAGGACAGGGAGAAGTCAATTTATCAAACGCGTCGGCAATGCTCAGGATTCGGGACCCCAGCGGGATCAACGTTCCCCGAAGTCCATAGGGATATCCATAGCCGTCCCATCGTTCATGATGGTGAGCGATCAGGACGGAGGCGGTATTGAGACAGGGCCATTGTTGAAGCATGGCGGCGCCGACCCGGGGGTGGCACTGGTGTTTCATCTCTTCTTCCGGTGATAAATTGGTGCCGGTTCGAACGCGAGGCGGGAGAAAGAATTTCCCGAGATCGTGCAGCAGGGCGGCATAGTGAAGTTGGAGCAGTTCCTGGTCCGACAAGTCCACGGCATGCCCGAGCGCCAAGGCAATGTGGGCCGTGCGTTCGCAATGGCCGACAATCAGCGGGTCGTGACTTTCCATAAGTTGCAGAAGTCCTCGAACCAGGCAAAACGGATTTTCTTTATTGGGGATGGGTGAGGCAGGTTGTCGAAGCGTCAGGGTATAGGAACCTTTCATCGATGAATCCTCCTTTTTTCTGTCGTATGGCTATGCCATGTTTAACAATGAGTATGATAATCATTACTATTAATATATCTGTATGTCAAGGGTGCTCCTCCCGCGCTTGCATAAACCGCTCGGTTATGAAACCGTCCTTCTTTTGCCGGCGCTGTCGTTAGAGGAAGAAACGTGAAACCGGGCAGTTCGTTTACATTGGATTGGGTCCTGAAATCCGTAAGCCTCGCCATCCTTGGGATGGCATGGACGGTATTTGCCTCCGGTGCCCCCTCACCGGTTCCCATGATGAACGGCGAGGGGGAGTGGCAAGTGCGTGCCCTGTTGACGATCGGAGACCGTCTCCCTTCCCGGGACCCGCGTTTCACCCATCAGGAATTTCAACCCGTGGGTGTGTTGGACGGTCTTGGGGCCTATCAATTGGATCAAGAGACCGTCCGGGTGCTGGTGAATCATGAATTGGACGGGAAGGCCGGCTATCCGTACCGGCTTGATAACGGTACGACCTTGACAGGGGCTCGCATCAGCTTTCTGGATATCGATCGCCGGACTTTGCAGATTCTCGACAGCGGCATCGCCTATCGGGACATGTATGACCGGCAAGGCCGGCTCGTCGACACGGGCTTTCAGGTCAATGAGGTTTCCCATACCGAACAAGGCCTGTCACGCCTGTGTTCGAGCCAATTGATCGGCAAGGGCACGTTCAATTTCGTCGATACGGTCTACATGACCCAGGAAGAACTCTCGGACCCCTTGGGCCATCCGTATGGGGGAACGGTCTGGGCCTTGGACGTGGAACGCTGGACCCTGCACGCGGTGCCGGCGATGGGGCGCATGGCGGGAGAAAATACCACGCCCTTGTCTGGCCCGCAGGATGCGGTGGCCCTCCTGATCGGAGACGATACGATCCCGCAAACCGTTGAGGCGGAGGTCGCCGGACAGGACGCCGGCCTGCACACGTCGCCCGACCATGTCGTTACGGCGCCCCTCTGGTTGTACGTGGGCAAAAAAAATGCTCCTGTGGTCGAACAGGCACTTCCTCCCGGCATTGATCCGGGCAACGCGTCGTTTCTGAACCGGAACGGATTACTCGCTGGGCAACTGTATTATTTCGTGGCGGACCACGGCGTACGGACGGTCGCGCAATTCAATGGGACAGGGTCCACGCTCACCGGCGTCTGGAAAGAAATTGACGTGTTGGACAGAACCAAGGCCGGGGAAAAAGGGTATGACCCATTAGGCTATAAAACAGGCTTGACGCTACGGCGTGAGGCAAAGGCCGGCGGCGCCTTTCAATTTTCCCGGCCGGAAGACGTGAGCACGCATCCTGCCATCGGTACCAGAGCAGTCATGGCCTCGACGGGACGGGATACGGTGTTTCCCGGTCATGATGCGTGGGGGACCATCTACCGGATCGACGTCGACTTCGAGGCGATGACGGCCACACTCAAAATCCTGTACGACGGTGATGATGCCGGTGGCGCCAGGTTTTCTCACCCTGATGAAGGAATTCGCAATCCGGATAACCTGGAGTGGGGGGAGGATGGATGGATCTATGTCCAGGAAGATAACGCGAAACAACAGGATCCGCTGTTCGGAAATCATTCCGGCGAGGAGTCATCACTCTGGCGTTTGGACCCGCTCACGGGTGAAGTGCAACGGATCGCCCGGATCGATCGATCCGTCGTATTGCCCAAAGGCAGCACCGATGAGAGCCCCGGTACAATTGGAGCCTGGGAGTCGGCCGGGATTCTCGACGTCACGCGTCTCTTCGTGACCCGGGATGAAGAACGAGTGTTGCTGGCCACGGTCCAGGCGCACACGATACGCGACGGCCTGATCGCAAAGCACAAACTGGATGAAGGTGGGCAACTCATCCTGCTCAGAAGTCCCCCGGTGGAATCTCCCGAACGGGCCGGCAAATGAAAGCCCGTTCTAGGCGGCATAAGATGCCGCCGCTACAAATGCAGAAAGGCCGTTTTGTTTTTGTAGCTGCGCGATTTTATCGCGCTTCTTCCCAGAACGTCTCGCGATCCCTGGGGGTTGTGATCGCGACGGTTCTTCTTGTCAGCGGTGTCGCGGGCTTGGCGGGCGCGGCTCGGGAAAACACCAATCCGGCTCCGCCGCCGGAGTTGGAGCCGCATCTGGCGGCCATCGCCGGGTTGGCTCAACCATCTCCGATGGTGAAGATTCCCGAAGGGTGGTTCCTCATGGGCACGGTTCGCAAAGACGATGATCCGTTCGGGTTGGAAACGCAATATGACGACACGGAGTTTCCACAACGACGGATCTGGCTGGACGCATTTTCAGTCGATCGCGATGAAGTGAGTATGGGCGAGTATCTGGCGTTTCTGCACCGGCATGAGCTTCCGGTTCCGCTCAAACTGCGCCACCTGATCTGGCATCTGATCGACGTGCACGTGCTTCCGGATTACGTGATGGCGCGGTGGCCGGCCTTGTTTGTGTCGTGGGATGAAGCGGATCAATTTTGTCGCGCGTACGGCAAACGCTTGCCCACCGAGGCGGAATGGGAAAAAGCCGCGCGGGGGACCGACGGCCGGGTGTTTCCCTGGGGCGCCGACCCTCCCACCGCGGACGTGGCCGTGTTCGGGTTGTATCACGTGCACCAGATCCCGTTGGTGGCGGCCGTGGACAGTTTTGACGAGGGACAGAGCCCGTACGGGCTGCGTCATATGGCCGGCAACGTGCGGGAATGGGTGCACGATTGGTTTGGTCCGGACTCCTATCCCCTGATGCCCGAACGGAATCCGCAGGGGGCCGAGGCCGGACGGTACAAAAGCGTGCGCGGCGGGTCGTGGCGCAGCCGGCCGCAACTCCTGCGAACGGCCACCCGCAACGGCGCTACGCCGGCAACACGTTCGCCGAACATCGGGTTCCGGTGTGCCCGGACCTTATGGTATCCGGACGATGAGGTTATCGATGAAGCGCACCCCTCCGACCCGGATCGCGCCGAGTAGGACCACGGTTCCCCGCAGACGGGCCAGGGGTTCGAGCGTGCGGGCGTCACAACACGCCAGGTAGTCGACGGTGAGCCCATGCCCCGCGTCGAGGACCCTCGCCATGTTCTTTTCGACCGAGTCGGCGCGCCGCGTCCCTCTTGCGATCGCTTCCTTCCCGGCCGACAGGGCCTGGTAGAGGGCCAGCGCCTGTTGGCGTTCCGTTTTCGTCACGTAGCGATTTCGTGAACTCAGGGCGAACCCGTCGGCGTCGCGAACGGTGGGGCACAGGGTGACTCGCGTGTCAATGTCGAGGTCCTTCACCAATTGCCGGATCAGGCAAAATTGTTGGTAGTCTTTTTGTCCGAAGAATGCTCGATCCGGACGGACCAGGTTCAACAGTTTGGTCACGACCGTGGTCACACCCTGAAAATGCGTGGGCCGGTGTTCTCCCTCCCATCGTTGGGACAGCGTCCCGACCGCAACGGTCGTTTGGAAGTCCCGAGGGTAGAGGATATCCGCTTTCGGAAGAAAGACGAGATCGACGTGTTCCTCGCGACAGCATGCGAGATCCCGCGACAGGTCCCTGGGATAGCGACGGTAATCCTCGGCAGGTCCGAACTGGAGCGGGTTGACGAAAATGCTGACCATGACCGTGCCGCACGTTCGACGGGCGCGTTGGATCAAGGCCCGATGCCCGGCGTGCAACGCCCCCATGGTCGGCACCAACCCGATTGAACCTCGGAGTGGATCGTGCCGGCGTCGCCAGGTTCGCAGGGCCTGAGTCGTTCGGATGATGCGCATTTAGTCAGCCGGAGGCAGCGCGCACGATGGCCGCGTGGTGAACCGTGAACCGGGAACGACGTCGAGCCTTTGCACGCGACAGGTGTCCGTCAGCCGGTCGAGCAGGGCTTGCATCGTTTGTTTGTATCGAGGATGGACCCAGTCCGGATCGAGTTCGGCCATTGGTGACAGGACGAACCGCCGTTGATGGAGACGGGGATGCGGAACGGTGAGTTGCGCGGTGTCGATGATCCGTTGTCCATAGAATAGAATGTCCAAATCCATGGGCCGGGAAACGTGTTTCAGCTCGGGGTCGCGCCCGAGGCTCCGCTCGGTTTCCCGGCAAATGGCCAACAGGTGCTCCGGCTGGAGTTGCGTCTCGAGACGAACGACCCCGTTATAGAACCACGTGGCGTCGTGCCCGTGAGCCATGTCGATGGGTTCGGTCTCATAATACGACGAGACGCCGGTCAACGTGGACTGTGGCAACAGCCCCATCAAGGCCACGGCCCGGTCACAAAAATCCTGCCGGTCTCCCTGGTTCGATCCGAACGCGATAAAGACGGTTTCGACGCTCACGAATGCTTAAACGGGCCGGCCGGGTAGCCGGTCCGCCCCGTTACCACCCGATTTGTTTGAGCCGGTCCACGGCTTCGGCCAATCGCTCTTTTGTCGTGGTGAGGGCCATGCGAATGTAGCCTTCACCCGGCGCTCCGAACCCGTTTCCCGGCGTGGTCACGATCCCGGCCTTTTCCAACAGGTGCGCCGTAAAGGACGCGGAAGTATAGCCCTTGGGGACTTCGATCCAGACGTAGAACGTGGCCGGGGGCGTGTCAAATTCGAGCCCGAGATTTCGCAAGCCCGCGACCAACACGTCACGGCGTTCCTGGTAGATGGCCCGGAGTCCGGCGGTGAGTCGGTCGTCGGACTCCAAGGCCGTGATCCCGGCTTCCTGAACGGCCTGAAATTGGCCCGAGTCCATGTTGCTCTTGATCTGGCTCAACCCCGCAATCACTTCGGCACGGCCCACGGCAAACCCGATCCGCCAGCCCGTCATGTTGAAGGTCTTGGACAGCGAGTGAAACTCGATGCCCACGTCCATGGCGCCCTCCGCTTCCAGGAAGCTGGACGGGCGAAGGCCGTCGTAGAAAATTTCCGAATAGGCCGCGTCGTGGCAGACGATCACGTGATGCTCTTTTGCAAACGCAATCACGCGACTGAAAAACGCCGTGTCCGCAATGACCGATGTGGGATTGTTCGGCGAATTCAAGAACATCAGTTTCGCTTTGCGGGCCACGTCCGGGGGAATCGCGTCCAGGTCCGGCAGGAACCCGTTCTGTTTCAACAGGGGCATCTCATGGGCAATGCCGCCGGCAAAACTGGCGGACACCGGATACACGGGATACCCGGGGCTGGGGACGAGCACCACGTCGCCAGGATCGATAAAGGCCATGGGCACGTGGCCGATGCCCTCCTTTGACCCGATCAAGGTGACCACCTCGGACTTGGGGTCCAGGGTCACGCTGAACCGTCGCTGGTACCAGCCGGCGACCGCGGTGCGAAACGACAACATCCCGCTCGACGAAGGATATTGATGGTGCTGCGGATCGGTCACCGTCTGTTGCATGCGTTCCAGAATAGGATCGGGCGTCGGCAGGTCGGGATCGCCGATTCCCAAATTGATGATATCGACCCCGCGAGCAACGGCCTGCTGCTTCATCTCGTCAATGGCCGCAAAGAGATACGGAGGTAACGTCCTGATGCGTTTAGCATACGTGATGGGAACACCGCTCATTCCTGCCACTCCTTTTTCAACAATCGAACATGTTCAGGGTTTCGTTTTCAAGAATACGGAGGAGTCACGTTACTGTACCGGCAACGCGGGAATCAAGGAACGGCGGGCGCGGGTCGGCCACGACAGGCAGCTAACCGGTTCCTGCATCGGGCATTAGGGAGAGGTATTTTTCGTTGAATCTGAAATCGTGCATTTATTGGATCCAGGATTCGACGGGTGTCGACAGAAAGTGCTCAAGGGAAACGCCGCCCTCGCCGACTATTAAAGTCCTTGTCGGATTAAACATTTTGACAAAATCATCCAAGCCGGGAAAAGAAGAAGGCATTCTGCCGCTTTTCACTTCAATCGCCACAATTTTCTTCCCCTGGCGCAAAACAAAATCCACCTCACGGTTGTTTTCACGCCAATAGAACAGTTTCAACGCACCGCCGACGGTGGCATTAAGCAAATGCGCTCCCACCACGGATTCCACCAGCCGTCCGGGCATTATTCCGGTTTCAATCTCATTATGCCAATCCATGCCGGATTGTGCCGTTATCAAAGCGGTGTTAAAGACCTGAAGTTTGGGGATTGAACGTCGACTTGCCACCATGCTGCCCGAATACTTTTGCAGTCCGGCAATAGTTCCCGTTCCCTCAAGTAAATCAAGATAGTGAGCCAACGTGGTGACGTTCCCTCTGTCTTGCAGTTGCCCGGCAATTTTTCTGTAGGAAAGAATTTGCCCCGAATAAACGCAACCGAGTTCAAACAGGCGACGAAGCAACGCGGGCTTGTCAACCCGGGAAAGCAACATGACGTCGCGGGAAATCGTTGTTTCCATCAGGGAATTCTTTACGTATTCCGACCAACGTGCTGGCTCCTTTATGAAGGGCGCGGCTCCCGGATACGCGCCATAGAAAAGATAGTGCTTCAGCTCCCATCCGAAAGCCTGTTTCATTTCAGAAAAACTCCAATGTGGCAAATGCAGGGTTTCAAAACGCCCGGCAAGACTTTCCGCAAGCCCCCGTCCCATCAACAGGGGAGCCGAACCGAGCAACACCACCTTTACGGGTGTTTCCTTTCTAGTGTCTTCATCCCAAAGAGATTTTACGACTGAAGACCATTGTGGAATTTTTTGAATTTCATCCAATATCAATAAAGCACCTTTTCCCTTTGCCCCCCGCGTCAGACGCCGCGCCTCAATCCATTGACGGACAATCCAACCGTGACCGTCGCGAAGCGTTGTTTCATCGGCACTTGCGAAGTGGTAGCGCAATTTGCTCCGCTCCGCCACTTGCAAGGCAAGGGTGGTCTTACCCACCTGCCGCGCTCCCGATAGGGATTGAATAAACCGGCGTGGTTCCTTCAGCCGTTTCGCCAACTCCTTCGCCTGTGGTCTGATAAATTTCGCTCTTGTCATTTCCCCAAGATTCTATAAAATTGAACAATTTTGTTCAATATACAGAACACTTTTGTTCAATACATTGATTAAATCGTCATTTATCCACAACCGTCCAAGCGAGGAAGACGCCGCCGTGACTGTGAACCGACGCCGTCTCTTCATCGGATATTCTCCCTCTATCTGGCGGAATACACCTAAGGTTCAATTTTTCCGGACCACCTTACCCAGTGCTAAAATGACGTCAGGGGAATAAAGATTGACGGGCTTGTCTGAATTTGCAACGTGCTTTTTTTGCACATTGCTTTTTTGTTCGACTTCTCCATCTTGCATGACTTGTTGATGTGTCTGGTTACAACAGATTATCTCATCAGGCTGCCAGGTGGGCGATGAGGCGGTCGGCGAGGCGGTGGCAGTCGGGAAGCACGGTCTCTGCTGATGCCAACAGGGCCTCGGTGGTGGTTTGGGCCCGTTGTACGTCGGTGGCGCATTCGCGGCAAAGGGCTTCGACCCCGTCCATTTCCAATTCCACATGGAACAGCAGCCCGTAGGCGCGGTCACCGTAGCGAAAGGCTTGGACCGGATAAAACTCTGACGCGGCGAGCACGCAGGCTCCCGAAGGCAGGGTCAGCCCTTCGCCATGCCATTGAAACACCGTGAACTCGCGGGGGAACGTGCCGAACACCGGGTCGGCGTCTTCCTCAACGGTCCGCGTTACCGGGGTCGGTCCGATTTCCAGGCGAGGGCCGGGACGCACCTGTCCGCCCAAGGCTTTCGCCATGAATTGAGAGCCCAGGCACACGCCCAACACCGGGATGCCCGCCTCGATCGCGTGACGAATGAACTGCAGTTCTTTTTCAATCCACGGGTCGGCATCATTCACGGACATGGGCCCGCCCATGACCAGGAGGAAATCCGGAAGGGTGCGAGGGAGATCCCGTTCCGGGACCAGCAGGGTATCAAGCTGATAGTGACGGTTCTCCAACGCCTGCCGGAACGCGCCGGGGCCTTCGAAGGGAACGTGTTGGAGGCACAGGGCCTGCTTCATGGGAACGACGGGTTGGGGGGAGGGGATCAGTCGCGGTGGTTACGAGAGGGAATGCCCGTTTTTTGCGTTCACGCATTCCACCAGGTACCAATATTGGAAGGGATCCATCTTTTCCTTTTTCGCGACCTCGAGGGGCGTGCCGTCGAGCACGTGATCCAAGGACAAATCCGTGCGGAACCCGATCCGCTGGCAGATGGGGGAAATCAGTTTCTCCACGGCCGCGATGAATTTATTGCCGTTGCTGAAGTGGTTCAACATGACGATGCGGCCGCCGGGGCGGCAGACGCGAATCATCTCCGAGACGACTTTCCGGTAATCCGGGACCGCGGTGACCACGTAGGCGGCCATCACCAGGTCGAAGGTATCGTCCGGGAACGACATGTCTCCCGCGTCCATGCGCTGGAGCGTGACGTGCTCGAGGCCATGCTTGGTAATGCGCTCCCCGGCCTTTTTCAGCATGCCTTCCGAGAGGTCGATGCCCGTGATCCGGCAGTGGGCCGGATACAGGGGCAGGGCCATGCCCGTTCCCACGCCGACTTCCAGCACGTGCTGATCAGGAGCGATGTGCAGCCCTTTCACGGCCGATTCGCGTGACTCGTCAAACGCCTTCCCGAAGGTTTGGTCATAGACTGAGGAGTAATTCGTATAGACGCGCTCCAGGCTTTCGAGGTTCATGGCCTGTTCCTGTTGGTTTATTCCATTTCCCATGCCATACCCCTTGCTAGTTGAGCGATTGGATCACTTGCGGCTACAGGAACGTTACTTCGGGAGAGCGTGAGACGGGAGTGCTCCCGTTCTGCCCCGGCACCCTTGGAAGGCCCATCTGAAGCGGGCACGATAGGCGCAGAAATTTAACACTACGCCGACTATGAGTCAACCGTTTGGTATCCCGTTTTCATCCGGTCGAGAGGCCGCCGGGCGGCTGATAGGCATTGAAAAGAGATAGGGATGTTTCTTACAATTCAACGTTGCCGTCAGGTTCAAAAAGATCCCTACGCTGTCCATGCCAATCTGAAGCAAAAAGGAGAGACCGCATGAGCTCACGTGAACGATACCACCACCGGAAAAAGGCATTCGGGCTCATGCTGTTGTTGGCGTTGGGAGTGATGGGATCGCCGGCGTTGGCGATCGACGTCGAGTTGACGCTGGAGCAAGCCCAGCAGATCATGGCCTCGGCACGAGGGCCCATGGAGCAGGCGGCTAACAATGACGAAATGTTCGCCATCATCAAGGCCGCGGACAAGAACTCCCGCATCGGGGATGACCCGGCCGTCAAACCTTGTGGCAGCAGCGCGATTCTTCGAACGAAAACTTATTGGTTCGAATATTTCGGACGCGAAGAAGGCCGCCGGTCCAAGGTCGCGAAACAGGAAGTCCGGATGCCGGAATCCAAAATCCAGGAAATTTTGGGTATGCCCAACCTGGAAATGGAGATCGGGCTGTGCGGACAGGAAGAGTTTTTTGCCGAAGGGGCCGACGTGGCCCTGCAACAAGGGTCCACGAACGTCATGGCCGTGGACAAGGGCAAGCCCAGCCGCGGCCGGAAAATTCCCGGATCGGAGATGGACTACGTGTCGCGGTTTTCCGCGCGGTTCGCCTATCAGGATTTTGACCCGCAGGCCGTGACGAATATCGTCGTGTTTTTCCCCGACGGCAAATTGGTCACAATCGAGGCGGACTTCTCCACGATCAAGTAGGGACGACGATCCCTCGCCTTAGAGACGCCAAGCCATTTCCTTCCGGTGATTATTGGTCTCCGGAACGCACCAAACGTGTACGAAACCACTCCGCAAGATCTGCGTAGCTTGTTTCGCCGCGTGCGACGCTGGTGATGGTGTCCGCGACGACCTCATCGTCTTCGACGAATTTATAACCGCTCCTCTGGGCTAGCAGTTCGACCAAATAGAGCGCCGTTCGTTTGTTGCCGTCCGAAAACCCATGATTGCAGACAATACCGTGAACCAGTGCCGCTGCCTTTTGATGGATGAGCCGGTGATAGCCGTGATACGGCCTGGCAATGGCGGACTGAATCGCGTGCTCGTTTACGACCCCCGGGGCTCCACCATGTCGAAGCGCTTCCTCATGGCCGCGAACCGCGTCTGCCCAGGTGACGCGGTAGTGCTGCCTACCGATTTGCCAGCACCTTCATGGCAGTTCGACGCTTCACGGAGGTTGCCTTGATGATCCGCTCGGAAGTAGGCGTCACAGACTTCGCCGCGCCGGTCCCGGACACGACGTGCGTTCCCGAACCGGAACGCGTCGGCTTGACAACCGACTTCGAGGCTTTGCTCATCGACCGCGACACTTTCTGCTTCTTCGTCATCACATGATGACCTGCCAGAGACGGCAGGTCCAACTCGCATGCTAGTGCATTGACGGTTTGTCGGTCAAGCTGGGTTGGGTGATCTCTCAGAGGGCGTGACTATGATGCCGAACGATTGTTGACGTATTTACGAAGCAGCTCTCCTCTTTTGTTGTCTACGGGGATCATTGTTGGCCTGAAACAATACTTCTTCCTGGTAATCATTTTGATTTCCGAAGCAGACAATGGCGAATCGATTCCCTGGAACGCTTTCAAGGACATGAAGTATTCCTCGTCTGCATGTTTCGCATTCCCTTGGTAGGGCACTTTTTCAAGTCTACCGGAGGCCTTTCCCATCGCAACGATGCCAACTCCAGATTGATAGAGGAACACGATGTCACCCTTCTGAAGTCCTTCAATATTGGACTTCCGGTCAAAGTACGCAGCCGCTTTTTTATGCGTAATCATGTCGTTGTGATCGACAGGGGCGTCGTTAAAGTTTGTGTTCAGTATGTAGAAATGAGACTCCAAGTTAGTACCATGATTCAAGTCATGCTTATAGACAAACACATCCACCAATGCCGCACGACAATTCCAGATATCCCGCTCCAAGGGATCATCGGGTTGTCGCCCGTTGAACTCGTTGAACCAAGGTTTTTCGTGCAGCTTAGCGAGCAACGTTGAGTAGTCTTTCCACAATGCCTGAGAGTTCTGCCGGAAGCCCAAAGCTTGACGTAACCCCGGTGCCGACTCGTTATTCACGGATACCAGGAACTCGGGACGAGCCAGGGTCAGCCAGCGTGTCGCGGCGGCAGGACCAATGCTATTTCGCGCATTCTCCTTATGTCGCATCCCGGCGATGGTCTCCATCGCATCGTGTGCAACCACCGAAATGTCATTAGAACCAGCGTTTAGCACTCGCTTTATCTGCTCCCGGATTTGCGTCCGAATTGGCCCAACTTCCCGCATATTGGCATTGTTGAACACGTATGGCGCTCCCGCACGGAGACTTCCAAGGAGCCCCCAACAACCTTCGTCTTCATGTTTCTTGCCCCGCAGAATGTTGCATTCACGTTGCGCCAATCGTGTCCAATCAGATAGCTGGGAAACTTCACTGCCGATTCTGATAGTATGAAGCCAACTATGGGTTTCTCCCAGGACATCGAAACCGTGTTTACCATGGTAGCGATAATAGCGATCGTATATTCTCAACCCTTCAACAAATTCCTCCCACGTTTCAATATCTGCCAATTTGGGCAAATCGCCCGTTCCCTGAGGATCTGCCACCCGCGCCGTGCGCTTTGGTGGTGTATACCTCTCTTCGTATTCCTGAATGGCCGGCCATGGATCTGGCTTTAAACTTTCCCAAAGACATTCAAACCAATTTCGATCTTTCTCTCTCTTGAGTTCAAACTCGTGGACAAGTTCCCTGTTACCGCCAAATCCCCCGCGGGTTAGGTTCGCGCTGCCAACCCAGCAGATGGTTCTTTCACCATGAAAACAGTAATACTTTGGATGGAAGATATGCGCTGCCTCGTCGGGGACAATCCGTAGTTCTACGTTATTGGAGTCTTTCAAACGTTTGAGTGTGCTTGGATTCGTAAAGTTCCTCGATATTCCTACAACAATGCGTATTTTCGCTTTGCTTTGTGCCCGTTTCAACAGTTCGTCGACTGCCGGGCATGTTTTCGCCCATGCGACCGCTACGTCGATTCGCTCGGCTTGATGCACCAACTCTGTAAATCTCTGAAGTAACTGCTCCTCCCTCCTCAATGGCATCTGCTTCTCCCGTTTTCAAAGACGATGTGCAATCAGGCTACGCCGTTAGCTGTTGTTCAATTGACCTGCCATCCGTTCAGCAGCCTCACCGCAGGTCTTCGTCCGGTGCGTGGGGGTGTCAAGCTCCACCTTCGCCGGGGCGACCCGAACGCAGCCTCTCCTTCAAGGAGCGGAAGCCGGCGTTTCCGATTCCACCATGCGTAGCGTATACAGGTGGCGGTAGAGGCCGTCCTGCTGCATGAGCGCCGCATGTGTGCCCTCCTCGACGATCCTGCCCTTGTTGAGAACAAAAATCCGGTCGGCTTCTTGAATGGTCGTGAGGCGGTGCGCGATCACCACGGTCGTGCGTCCCGCCATGAGTTCCTGTAACGCACGTTGGACCAGCAACTCGGATTCGGAATCCAGCGCCGACGTCGCTTCATCCAGAATCAGGAGCCGGGGATCCTTGAGGATGGCCCGGGCGATGGCAATGCGTTGCCGCTGCCCCCCCGACAGGTTGACGCCTTTTTCCCCGACCAGCGTGGCATACCCGTCCGGGAGCGCCGAAATGAATTCATGGGCGTGCGCCGCCCGGCTCGCTGCCAGAATATCCTCTTCCGAGGCGTCTTCCCGTCCGTATCGAATGTTTTCCAGGATCGTGTCCCCGAACAGCACGGTTTCCTGAGGGACGATGGCCAGTTGTCGATACAGGCCGGACAACTGTACGTCCCGCAGGTCCTGCCGGTCGATCGTGACGGCCCCTTCAGTCGGATCATAAAACCGGTGCAAGAGGTTGGCGATCGTACTCTTCCCGGAACCGGTCGGGCCCACCAGCGCCACGATTTCACCCGGCTGCACCTCGAAGGAAAGATCAGTGAGTACCGGGTGACGCGGGTCATACGCAAAACTCACGTGTGAAAAGCTGACGTGGCCTTGCACGTCGCGCAACGGTCTGGCGTGCGGGGCATCCGTCACCTCCGGCGCGGTGTCGAGCAATTCGAACACGCGTTCCAGGGCGCCCTGTCCCTCCTTCAACTGAGAAAAGATGCGTGCCGCGGCGCCGAACGGACCGATGAGAATCCCCGCGAACAACACGAAAGCCAGGAGATCCCCGGGAGTCATGGCCCCGTCGATGACTTGCTTGCCGCCGTACCACAGGACCACGCCGGCCATCATGAGCGTCAGGAGGGTGATGACGGGGATAAACACGGAAAGGATTTTGGCGCGACTGAGCGTCCGGGCCACCAACGAGTCGACCGCGGCGCCGAATCGGCCTTCCTCCCGGTTCGTCCGGACAAAGGATTTCACGACCCGGATCCCCGAAATCACTTCTTCGATGAGCGTGGACAGCGCGGCGGTGTGATCCTGTATTTGCGTGGACAGGGATTTCAACCGCCTGCCGAACAACCGTGCCACCAGGACCAGGAGCGGCAGCAACAGGACGATCAGCAGGCAGAGTTTCCAATTCATGAACAGGAGGAACGCGATGCCGCCCACCAGCGTCACCAGTTGTTTGGCGGAATCAATGGGGGTTTCTGTCACCAGGTTCTGGATCACGCCCACGTCGTTCATGAGCCGCGAGAGAATTTCCCCGGTTCGCCGTTTGGCAAAGAAGTTGAGTGACAGGGTTTGCAGGTGACGAAACAGGTGGATGCGGAAATCCGCGATGATCAGTTGGGACAGGCGCGTGGTCAGGTAGCTCTGGCCCATGCTCAGGACGCTTTGGACGACAGCGATCACCAGAAACAGCATGATGGTCTGCGTCATGCGTTCGACGTCCCGTTGGACCGTGATGAGGTCCCACAGCGTGCCGCCGAGTCTCAGCAACGTCAGGTTGAGGCCCGCCACGCCCATGATCAAGACGCCGGCCAAGACCAGTTGAGAAAGATGCGGCCGGACAAACGGGAGCAGGCGGGAGAATTGACTCATGGGAAGGGCTGGTCGTCAGGCTCGGCGGGAAACGAGTGCAAGCAAACAGGTGGTCATGGACCGTCGCAGGCTTGAAAACAAACGGGATGATTATGCCGTCTGTGCCCCTCCTTTTCCTGCCCTGAGCCTGCCCTGAGCGGAGCCGAAGGGCGAAGTCGAAGGGTCAGGACGGGGCCTTTTTCCGAAGAGGGAAAAGTCGGGAGGTAGAGAGTATTTCCCTGGCCCACCTGGTGCTGGAATCGTGAACCTCAGTTCCGCCGACGGGCGAATTTCATGCGTCGGCGAAGTTTCTTATGCTTATGCTTCCGCATTTTTTTTCGTCGTTTTTTAACTACACTCGCCATTCACACTCCTTCAATTCTTCCTCATGCGGAAGCTCATCGCTCTTCGCCGATCCGCGTCTCACGAACGGCCTGGAGACACGCGATCAGAACAGGTACGTAGCGGTGCAGAGGTAACACAGCGTTCCAAGAAGTGTCAAGAAACGGCGCGGTTGACGGCTTTTGAGGTTTTGACAGGCTCCCGCTATAATGGCCCCATGGTTCGATCCTCTCTCCTTTCTTTCAGCCTGCCCCTGTTTCTCGCCGTGGCGATAACGGGGTGCCAGTTCTTCTCCGGTGACAAAAAAGTTTCCGCAGACCATGCACGATTTGAGCGAATCGTGCAGGCGGTGGAAACCCTGCGCACGACGTATGAACAGCAAAAGTTTGACGCGATTCAAAAATTGATGTTGCCGTTACAAGGCTTTCAGCAACTCGAAGGTCAGATCCAACGGGACTTCGACACGTATGCCACCATTTCCTTACGCGTCGCGATTGAGCGGATTTACATTAAGAGAGAGCAGATCAAAGTCAACGTGCGATGGGACGGAGTATGGCAACGTTCCCCCGCAGAAACGCCGCTGGTGGAAAGTGGCCACGGGGTGTGGGTCTGGAAAGGCACGAAGGATATTCTGTTGGCGGGCGTGGAAGGAGCGATTCCGTTCGGAAAGGCAGACCGCTAACCCCCGTTCCCTGTTCCTGATGAACCTGCGCGTCATGTCCCATGTTTGAGCGGGCCGGTGTCGCCGGCCGTCCCAGCGTCAACCACAAATCATTGCCATGAAAAAAAGCACGACACGGCATCGGTGGGGCCCGGAGGCGGACTTCCTGGTGATCGGGAGCGGGATCGCGGGATTGCGCGCCGCGATCGAATTGGCGCAACACGGCAAAGTGCTGATCGTGACAAAGGGCAGTCGCCTGGAAAGCAATTCGATCTATGCCCAGGGCGGCGTCGCCGTGGCCATGAACGCCGAAGACGACGTGAACCTGCATTTCTCCGATACGATCCGGGCCGGGCATCAGCTCGGCCGGGAAGACGCGGCGCGGGTCCTGGTCGAGGAAGGGCCGACGCGGATTCAGGAACTTATCACCTGGGGCACGCAGTTCGATAAGGTGGGCGGGAAATTCGCCTTTACCAAGGAAGGGGCTCACAGCCGGAACCGCGTGCTGCGGGCCCGGGGCGACGCCACGGGCAATGAAATGATTCGCGTCCTGCTGGAACGGGCCCGGCAGCACGAAAACATTCAATGGTTTGATCGGCATTTCACGATGGACCTGTTGGTCGTGGACGGCCGGTGCTGCGGCGCGGTGGCGGTGAGTGAAGCCACGGGGGACGTCAAACTACTCCCGGCCACGGCTATCATTCTGACCACCGGGGGCGCAGGCCAGATTTACGGGAGAACCACCAATACGGGCAATGCCACGGGTGACGGCATGGCGATGGCTTATCGGGCGGGCGTGGTGTTGGAAGACATGGAATTCGTCCAGTTTCATCCCACGGCACTGCACCTGCCTTCGAGTCCCCCGTTTCTGTTGTCCGAAGCCATGCGAGGTGAAGGCGGGTTACTTCGCAATCGGAAAGGCGAGTCGTTTCTGTCGCGGTATCATCCGGCGGCTGAACTGGCCTCCCGGGACATCGTTGCCCGGGCGATCTGGTCGGAAATGGCCGCGTCCCGGTCGCGCCACGTGTATTTGGACGTCACGCATTTGGGGAAGGATTTCATCAAGAAACGGTTCCCGACGATCTACCGGACCTGCCTGCGGTTCGACATCGATATCACGGAAGAATGGATTCCGGTGGCTCCCAGCGCCCACTATTTCATGGGCGGCCTGAAAGCCGGGATCGATGGCGAAACGACCTTGCCCGGCCTGCTGGCCGCCGGGGAAACGGCCTGCAACGGGGTCCACGGCGCGAACCGGTTGGCCAGCAATTCGTTGTTGGAAGGGCTGGTCTTCGGCTACCGCGCTGCCACGTCGGCGGCGTCTCTCCAGGCGGGCCCCAAGCGGGCGCATCTCAAGAGCCTGGCGGCGAAATTCGCCGCGGAACCGGCCGGTGCGTTGGAAGACAGCGAAAAACTCAGGAACTCCTTGCGCCGGCTGATGTGGACCAAGGTCGGGTTGGTCAGGACCGGCGATTCCTTAATCCAGGCGTTGGCGCAACTCTCCCGTTGGGACCCGCAAATCCAGGCTTCGTTGCACACGCGGTCCGACCTCGAAGTCAAGAACATGATCCAGGTGGCGCGATGTGTGACCGAAGCCGCCCTGTGGAGGGAAAACAGCCTGGGCACGCATTACCGTGAAGATTTCCCAAGCTGCCGGGGTGAGGCGTGGAGAACGCACAGTCAAGTCCGTCTGGACGAACCGCTCGATTCGTCTCCCAAAACCCGGCGCCGCGCCGGGTAGATCCCTGCTGGCATTGTTCCCTCGATGTCCGGACGGCGGGGACGAGTTTCATCGACTCTCGGCTCGTAGCAACCGGTTGTACCGGGTTTGAAGCACGGCCACCCGGGAACCGGCCGTTTGCCTGGGGAAGAAATGCCCGTCGATGGCTTGGACCGGGAGAATGCCGATCCCGCTACCGGTCAGGAAACATTCATCCGCTCCATACAGGAATGCCGGACGGTAGCGCCCCTCCCGGATTTGCAGGCCGAGCGACGGGGCCATGTCCAGCACAACTCCCCGGGTAATCCCGGGCAGGACGCCACAGGCCAATGAGGGCGTGTACAGGGTCCTGTCCCTGACAAAGAAAATGTTGCTCATCGAGCATTCGGCCACGTACCCGTCCGTCGTGGCCATCAACCCGTCGAAGGCTCCCCGTTCCGCAGCTTCCCGTTTGGCCAGCAGGCTGTTCAGATAGTTCAGGGTTTTGGCTTGGGTCGGGTGTGAACGTGGCGAAAGCCTGCGAATCGTCGTGAGAGTGAGCCTGATGCCCCTGCGCCGTTGGGAGGGTGTGACGTGCGGAAGGGGCCGGTGAAACAGCACGACCGTTGGATCGTCGCCGGTGTCGCGTGCCCCACGCGAGAGCGTCAACCGGATCGCCGCATGATCCACGCGATTCTTGTCGATAACCTTCTGAAAAATCGCCGGCCACGGTTTGTCAGGTAATGGCAGCCGGATCTGCTTACAGGCGTCGGCGAGCCGTGCGAGATGACGGTCCAACCAGACCGGTCGCCCGTCATGGATCCGGACGGTTTCGAAGACACCGTCTCCGTAGAGGAACCCGCGATCGAAGACAGAGATCCGCGCGTTTTCCACCTGCACGATCCGGTCATTCAGATACACCCACATGGAAGGCAACGCGGCGTCTTATTGCAGCGCCTCGAACAGGGCCTGGGCTTTGTACAGGGTTTCCTGATACTCGCGCCGGGGATCGGAATCCGCGACGATTCCGGCGCCTACTTGCAGATAGGCCCGCTGCCCCGTCAGGACCATGGTGCGGATCAGAATGTTGAAGTCCACGTCGCCGGTCCAACTGATGTACCCCAGGGACCCGGTATAAGGCCCGCGACGAACGGGTTCCAGTTCTTCGATGATCTCCATGCAGCGGATCTTGGGCGCGCCGGTGATTGTGCCGCCCGGAAACACCGACCGGATGAGATCCGGCGTCGAACAGGCGGGCTTCAGTGTCCCCGTGACCTCGGAGACCAAGTGCGCCACGTGTGAATACTGTTCGATCGTCATGAATTCCTCGACCCGGACCGACCCGTATTCGCAGACCCGGCCCAGATCATTGCGGGCCAAGTCCACCAACATGAGGTGTTCCGCGCGTTCTTTCGCGTCCAGCCGCAGGTTGTCCATCAAGGCGTGATCTTCCATGGCACTGCGGCCGCGAGGTCGAGTGCCGGCAATGGGCCGGGCCGTCACCCGGTTGCCGGTGACTTGTACGAGTCGTTCAGGCGAGGACGAGACCAACGCGAGGTTCCCGGTCACGAACAGCCCGGCAAACGGCGACGGGTTCACCATGCGCAAGCGGTGATACAGGTTTTGGCCGACCGCGTGCAGCGACCGGCCCTCCGTCGGATTGAACGCGACGGAAAAGCGTTGGGCGAGATTGGCCTGATAGATGTCGCCGGCGCCGATATAGGCCTGGCACTGTTGCACGCGCTCGACGTACTCCCGTTCAGAATGAGTGCCTTCCATGCTGGAGGCCTTGATCGGTGATTCCCGGGGGGAGGTCGGCACGGGGGCATCCCAGCGGCTGTCCAGTTCATCCATCCTGGCGGTACCTTCTCGATACAACGCTTCATGGGATTCGGCCAGCAACCGCTCGGGGGCCGGCGTGAAAATCATATGCAGCAACCGGGTATGGTGATCGATCACGACCACCAGATCGAAAAACAAAAATTCCAGATCCGGCAGGGGCAGGTCACGGCGGGCCATCGACGGCAGCGTTTCGTAGTGCCGGACGGTATCATAACTGGCGTACCCCACGGCCCCCCCGACGAACGGCGGCAGGGAGTCGGAACGGGGCACGAGGCACGGACCCAGCAAGCCGAATAAGGCGGCAAGCGGATCCCCGCGATGATGCGTGGTGCCGTGTTCGGTTTCGAAAGTATAGTGACCCGGTCCTCCGGAGAAGACCATGTACGGATCGGCGGCCACAAACGACCAGCGGGTCAAGTTGGACGAAGGGTTCCCGCTTTCCAGAAGAACGGAAGGCCGGTGCGGCACGGCGACCCGCCGGTAGACGTCCCACGGACTCTCTTCAACAAAGGGTCTGGTCCGGACCAGCGGGAACCGCCCGGTGCCGGGACGCGTGGCAGAACCTGA
The DNA here is from genome assembly GCA_965207015.1 of Nitrospirales bacterium. Lineage (GTDB taxonomy): Bacteria > Nitrospirota > Nitrospiria > Nitrospirales > UBA8639 > Bin75. The sequence continues at coordinate 161,531 of OZ242257.1, forward strand.
AGTGAGAACGGGCTGGCTCATGGTTTCAGACCGAGTTCGGATGGTACGTGCGTATCATACGGGAGTGAGCAGTCGAGAGAAAGCCCCTCCGCGAGAAATGTCTCCTGCTGTCACCCTTGCGTACGCAAAGCTGACGCCCCCCTGACAAGGGGGATGAGGGGGTTGAGCCGAGAATGAAGATCCGGTCCTCTGACAGGTGGCATCGGGGAGAGGTGGAGCCATACAAGGGTTGGACATTTGATTATCGGAATGCCACAATCCTGACCCGACTGCGGAACGGAGAGTAGCTCCCTCTCTTTCACGACCATCGAAGGATCATCCTCATGACGACACGGTTACGTCTGCGATGTTGGCTACGCCAAGCCCTATCCACCGCCCTCATTTGGTTGTGCGTCATCTTCGCGCTGTGGCCGTCTGTCGCCACCTCGGGTGAGTTTGACGACGCCGCGGTTGCCATGCCCCTGCGTATTGTCAACCTGAATCCGTTTTTTGTGCCGTATGGCGTCCCGGTGTCCGTCGGCACGCGCACGATGCCGCCCGGGTCGTCGCACCTCACCTTCGCGGTGGATACCGCGTCGTACCTGAGTATCGCCGCCTCGGGGTCCGAGCGTCTTTTGCTCGATGGGGAGACGTATCGCACCAGCTTCATGCTGCGCCGCGGGTTCCGGCCCCGTTGGGAATATTTCCTGGAACTGTCCGCGGTCGGTCACCATGGCGGGTTATTCGACAGCTTCATCAAGGGGTGGCACGACTTTTTCGGCCTGCCGCAAGGCGGGCGGGACACTGTTCCGCATGACCGCCTGGCTCTCATCTACGGGGACGGCGCCGGCACCCGCGTGAATCTCCGGCAGGACGTGTTCTCGCTGGGCGACTTGGTGCTCGGCGTCGGGTACGCGGTGCCGGAGTGGCCGGTCCGGAATGACGGGCTGACGATCCGGGGCAATATCAAGATCCCGACCGGGAACGCCGGCTCCTTTGCGGGTCTGGGCCGCTTTTCCACGTCGCTCTGGGCGGAAACCTCGGGCGCCCTGCCCTGGGCGGAAACCTCCCGCGCGTGGTTGTATACGGCGACGTTGGGCCTCTTGGTCGCCGAGCCGCCGAAGCGCCTGTCGAGCGTAGCCGACCCGATCATCGGGTTCGGACGGGCCAGCGTCACCTGGCGCGCCCTGTCCCGCTTGAATCTCACGGTGCAGGTGGACGTGCATTCCTCGCCCTATTCTTCCTCGAATGTGGATGTGCTTGCCGACCCGGTGGTCGTCCTGGGCTTCGGCGGGTCCATCCGGGTGACCGACAAGGCGACGCTCGAAATCGCGGTCACCGAGGATGACGGCACGCACCGGGCCGCGCCCGATATCGGTCTGCATACGGCTTTGCGCTGGAGGCTCTAGCAAAATCGGATTTCTTCCTTCGCTTCGCTTCCTTCGACTTCGCTCAGGACAGGCAGGACAAGCACGGGATGACAGTTCCCTCACCCCAACCCTGTCCCGGAGGGCAAGGGAAGAAGACGCCCTGAGGCATGTCCCTGTCTGCGAACAGGGATGGCGCGCCTACGACGGGCACACTTCCCAACCACCATATCGACGGCTATAATTCCACCGATTCCTCATTCCGGATCAGGACTTCAACAGGGATGAAGGGTCCCCAACGGGCGTGGATTTTATGGAGACAAGCGCTGGGATATGCCTGGAGACTCGAAACGCCGCTCAGGCAGGCGTCACTTACCCGCAGAGCAATGGCGCAAGACGGAAAGCATGACGCACAAGCGAACGTTCATGACGGCCATCGTGCTTTCTGTGCTGTTGGTGCTCAGCGGCTGTGGTGGTGGCGGGGGCGGAGGGGGATCGTTATCCAAGCCGGCGCCGGAGGCGCCCGCACCCGTGCCCGACCCGCCACCCCCACCGCCCTCACCTTGTATCCAGACCCACGCAGACGGGTGCCTGTCAGGAACAGATTTTCAGATCAAGGCATCGACGCTAGCCCAGGAGTACCGCGATGACGACGTGAGTCTTGACAACCAGTGGGGGCTGGAGACAATCAACGCCGACGGAGCGTACGCCAACGTCGAACTGCTGAAGGGGGAGGATGCCAAGCCGGGTGCCGGGATCACCATCGGCTTCATCGACACCGGCATCGACCCGGGCCATCCGCAGTTCGCCGGCAAGACGGTCACCGAGGTGTTCCTGGACGGTGCGATTGACGAGACGGGCGATGAATTTTCACACGGCACCGCGGTCGCGAGCGTGGCGGCCGGTTTGCGGGCGGGGTCCCTGACAGATTCCGCGAACGGAGTGGCCTGGGGCGCCGACATCGCCATGTTCGCGATTCCCACCAGTCCGGGTAGCGGTGTTTACAGTCCCATCTCGCTCGCCAGGCTCAGCAGAGTGGACGCCACTTGGGCGGACTTGAGCAAGTCCGTGCTCGATTGGCGGGACGGCCGGCGGAAGGTGGATTTCGTCAACCTAAGCATCGGCTACCTGGGCATCATCGACTCCTACAGCGAACAGGATCTGCGCGACAACTTCGGCGCGGCCATTGCCGCCATGGCCCAGGCGGGTGCGAGCGAGAAGACCGTCATGATCTGGGGCGCGGGCAATGCCCACGGAGATCCGTGCGACCCGGCCGACGTGGCGCAATGTCAGAATGGACAAGTCAATGCGGTGTCGGTGGAGGTACTGCCGGGCCTGGCTGCACGCATCCCGGAACTCCGGGGCCATTCCCTCGCGGTGGTGGCGTTGGGTGAGGACGGAAGAATCGCCGGTTTTTCCAATCGTTGCGGTATTGCCGCCGCCTATTGCCTCGCGGCCCCAGGGGAAGAAATCAAAGTTGCGCATTACGGACCCCGCACGGTCAACAACCAAGTCACAAACGGGTACCGGGGGACCGGGGTATCCAGGGGGACATCTCTTGCCGCCCCCATGGTGACGGGCGGGCTGGCGATCATGAAGCAACTCTTCCGCGCTCAACTCTCGAACACGGCACTGGTCACGCGGCTCCTGACCACCGCCGACGCCAGCGGAGACTATGCCGACACGGCGGTCTACGGCCAAGGCCTGATGGATCTCGAGGCCGCCACCTCGCCGGTAGGGGTACTGGAAGTTGTGCCTGGCTCCGAGGTGGACGGCCTTGGCGTCGCTCTGCGTACGACCGGGATGCGGCTGGGCGTAGCGTTCGGCGACGGGCTCCGGCGCTCATTCGCCGGCCGGGAAATTGTGGCCTTCGACCGACTGGGCGCCCCGTTCTGGTTCGACCTCGGTGGATTCGCTACGGTCGCTCCCGGGCCACGGACGACCGGGCGATTGCAGGACTTCCTGGCGACTGATTCGTGGGGGGGAGCGACGCGGGGCATCGGGTTCACGGGCGGCGCATTCCGGATGAGCCGGGGGGGCGTGCCGGTCCAGTGGCAACTGGGCTTGGCGGCGAGGACCGCGGGAGCCCGGGTCAGCCATCTGGCGCTGGCCGAACGCACCCTGACCCTGACCATGGCCCCCGGGGCGAGTCTGACGGCGACAGCCTTCACCACGGAGGGGATGTTCGGGCAGATGCCGAACTCGGGCGCGACGCTGGCCTGGCGACCGAGCGGTTCCCCGCTGGGTCTGCGCGCCGGCTGGCTGGGGGAGCGGCAGACCCTCTTGGGCGGGACGACCCAAGGTGCCTTCGGAGGCCTCGCGGCCGGGACCGCGTTCGTCGGAATCGAGGCGGAGACGGTGCTCGGCGGCTGGCGCCTGGGGGCCACCGCGGAGAGCGGGACCGTCAGACCGACGGCACGCGGGGGCGTGATCGACGACATCTCGGCCCTGACCACCAGCACGTTCACGCTGCATGCGAGTCGCCGGCTGGCCGATGCGGGTCTGCTTCGCTTCTCTATTTCGCAACCCTTGCGCGTCGAGCAGGGGCACGCCGCGCTCATGGTGCCAGTGGGCCGGACCAAGGCAGGGGAAGTGCTGCGCGTTCCGGTGGCGGCCCGGTTGGCGCCGAGCGGCCGTCAACTCGACGTGGCAATGCATTGGTATCAGCCCCTGGCCCTGGGTGAGTTGCGCCTCGGCGCCGTGGCCACGCACCAGCCGGGACACCGAGCCACCGCGGGTCCCGCATTGACCCTGCTCACGGGCTGGCGCTGGACGTTCTGAGCAAGAATGCAATTGCTTGACAGTCGAAACCGGATTTTGTTTGAATACCGTGCCCGGATTCGAGAGGCCGGGCTTATGCCTTCGTCACAAGATCCATTGTTTGCAGGGTTGGGGCAGGCCGTGCGTATCGGCACGAATCTGCTTGCGACCTTGATGGTGGGCGGAGGGTTGGGGTGGAGCATCGATTCCTACCTGTTGCCCACTGAACCGTGGGGTTTGGTGGGAGGTCTGATCCTCGGGCTGATTGCCGGTATTCGAAACGCCTACCGTACCGCCCAACGCTGGGATCAATCGTAGCGTTTCCCCTGAACGTTTTGTCGAACACGAAGACGAGGTTCCGTTGGAAGATCCACTGCATCCTTTTGAGCTTCATACGATTGTCCCGCTGTCCCTGTTCGGCCTGGACGTGTCCATCAACAAGGCCGTGATCATGATGTTTGTGGTGGTGGGGCTGGTCACCCTGTTGTTGACGAAGGCGCGTTCGTCCGGTTCCCTGGTTCCCACGAAATTGCAGAGCGTGGCCGAACTGCTGGTGGAGTTCATTCGCGGGATGATTCACGACACCATGGGCCCGGAAGGGATGCGGTTTTTCCCCCTGATCGCCACCCTGTTCTTGTTTATTCTGTTTTGTAATCTGCTGGGGCTTATGCCCGGCGCCTATACGGTCACGAGTCAACTCGTGGTTACCGGCGTATTTGCCTTGGGGGTCTATACGCTGAGCATTCTGGTCGGGCTCAAGATCCACGGGATGAAGTTTCTGACTATCCTCGTGCCGTCGGGCACGCCGGGGTGGCTGTTGCCGCTCATGGTCCCGATTGAAATCATCAGTCAACTGGCCCGGCCGGTGTCCTTGTCCGTCCGGTTGTTCGCCAACATGACCGCGGGCCACGTCATTCTCGGAGTCCTCTTCGGATTGGCGATCAGCGGCGGGCTGCTGATCGGGTGGCTGCCGTTTTCCTTTACCGTAGCGCTCTACGGGTTGGAAGTCGGCATCGCCTTCATTCAGGCCTACATCTTTACGATCCTGACGTGTGTCTATATGGGAGACGCCTTTCATCTGCATTAGCTTGAAACGCCTGTTCGATACATTCTTATTAACGATTTCACCAGGGAGAACATAAGATCATGGATTCTGCAGCAGCAGCATTATTGGGCATGGGCCTCGCGGCGGCGGGGTTTGCCGGCGCCGGTGTGGGCATCGGGTATATTTTCGGAAAAATGATCGAGGCTGTAGCCCGCCAACCTGAGGCCGAAGGCCGGGTCGGCAAGTACATGTGGATCGGCTTCGCCTTGGTCGAAGCGATCGCCCTCTACGGGCTGGTGATCGCGTTCATCATTATGGGTCTGCGGAAATAGGACGCGAGTGCCATGCCTCAATTTGACGTCCATTTCTTTTCGTCCCTTATTTTTTGGGAAGTCATCTCATTCGGCATCCTGCTGTGGGTCCTGTACAAATTTGCGTTCCCGCCGATCCTGGAGGCCCTGGAAACGCGTGAACGCAAGATCCGTGACAGTATCGAGCAAGCGGAACAGAACCGGCTGACGGCCGAACAACGCTTGGCCGACTACGAAGCGAAGCTGAGCGGTGCGGCGCAGGAAGCCGAGGCGATCGTGGCGGACGCGAAAGCCAAGGCTCAACGGCTGCTGGAAGAGAACGAGCAACGGCTACGCACCGAGTCGGAACGGATCCAGGCTGAGACGACGCAGGAAATCGAGCGGGAACGGCGAAAAGCCCTTCAGGATATTCGGAACGAAGCCGCGGACCTGGCGTTGACGGTGGCGGAAAAAGTCCTGGCGCGGAGTCTGTCGGACGACGATCACCGCCGTCTCGCCCGGGAAGCCGTACAGGCCGTGGCCGCCGGCGAATCCCAGAAGTAACCCCTTATCTCACGCTTCCGCCCGGGCGCCGCACGGTGTTGTCCGGCCGAAGCCTGCACCGCCACTCATCGAACGCGTCCGCGATTCGGCTGGCGCTCGTTTGAACATGAGGAACATCGCAATGAGCAGCAGTGTCACCAGAATTGCGCCCGCGTCTTCAACGGAGGCAGAGGCGCACTTTTCCAAGCGTCTGACCTTGGAGACGGATTGCTGGGACGTGCACCATGCGTTGACGAATGGAGCGACCGATTTCGTGTTGCTCGACGTCCGCGGGCGCGACGCCTATACGGCGGGCCACGTGCCCGGCGCGGTTTCCATGCCGCACGCGGAGATCGATGCCGATCGCATGGGTGCCTGGCCGGCCGGGACGGTCTTCGTGGTGTATTGCGCGGGGCCCCACTGCAACGGCGCCAACAAGGCCGCTCTGCGGCTCGCCAGCCTCGGGCGTCCGGTCAAGGAGATGATCGGCGGTGTCACCGGATGGACGGACGAGGGGTTCCCTTTCGCGACCGGTGCCGAGCCGGGTAGCCTCAGCACCGGTCAATGATATGCTGTGTCAAGGACAGGCGCTTCAAGTTACGACGAGATACCTTGCCACCCTCGGAATGACCACTTGGTAGACAGCGCCACATCCCGGCGCCTTCGGGCGTGGCTGCGCCTCAGTCCCGAAAATTCTATTTGGGGGCGAGGACTGTCTGAGCGAAGCGAGTTCCGCAGCCCAAGTAATCGGGACTGGGGCAAAGGCACCCCCTTGGGGCCACGCCCGGGCGCGAATGGTTTTGGGTCCTTTTGCCGAAACAAAAGGACCTCGTCGTGCGGGGGCGAAACCCTGCATGAAGAAAGACAGAAGCCCTGGATCCCCGATCGGGTCGGGGATGACAAGAAAAAAGCAGATCCCTCGCTTTGCTCGGAATGACCGCTGGCCAGAGAGTGAGACAAGGCATGTCCCTGGCCATGAGCACGGATGGCGGGTTACAACTACCTCACGCTTCCGCCCGGGCGGTAGCCTTCCAGGTCCAACGTGACGAATTGAAACCCGAGGGCTTTCAGGCCCCGGGTGATGCGGTCGCGCCGCCCGGGCTCGAGCAACGCGGGAAGCTCTGCCGGGGCCACCTCGATGCGCGCGATACCGTCATGATCGCGCACGCGAACCTGCCGGAGCCCGTCTTCCTTCAGCAACCGTTCGGCTTGCTCTACGCGCTGTAATTTCTCTTCGGTAATTTTCATCCCTCGCGGAATACGAGAGGACAGGCACGCGGCCGCGGGTTTGTCCCAGTTGGACAGGCCCAGGGTTTTGGCCAAAGTGCGCACGTCGGCCTTGCGGAACCCGGCTTCCGCCAGCGGACTGCGGACGCCGAATTCCCTGGCCGCCTGCATGCCCGGCCGGTCATCGCCCAAGTCATCGACGTGAGCGCCGTCGACGATCGTGGTAATGCCCGTATCCTGTTGAACGGGAGCCAGAAGCCGGTACAAATCGGTCTTGCAGTGATAGCACCGTAGCGAGTCGTTGCGGACGAACTCCTCGAGATCCAGTTGATTCGTTGAGGCCACGATCAGCCGCGTCCCAATTTCCTCACACAATTGACGGACGGCCTTCAACTCTTCCTGTGGCAGGGTGGGGGACGCCGCGGTGACGGCGGTAGCACGGGTGCCCAACACCTCCGTAGCGATCTTGAGCACAAGGGTACTGTCCACGCCTCCGGAAAACGCGACCAGCACGCCGTCCAACCCCTCAAAGCAGTCTAGCAGCGTGGCTGTTTTGGCTTGGAGGTCGCGGGAAACGGGGAGCAGGTGCAGGTCTTGCATCAGGTTCCTATCGAAAGAGACGCGGGCGCCGTTCGCCCGGGCAGGGTGCCCAGTTGCCCGCAGGCGCCCAGGACGTCACGCCCGCGATTCTGTCTGACGAACACGTCATGGCCCTTTCGCCGGAGGATCGTCTGGAACTCCCCAATGACGGAGTCCGCCGGCCGGCGGAACGGGCTTTCAGGAAATTCATTGAACGGGATCAGATTGATTTTGCACCGAATGCCGTGAAGCAGCCGGCTCAAGCGGGCGGCGTCGGCAGCGGAATCGTTTTCTCCTTGTAACAACACGTATTCGAACGTCAAGTGCCGGTTCGCCGGGATGGGATACGCCCTGCATGCCTCGAGAAGATCGGGCAGGGGGTGTAAGCGATTCATCATCGGCATGAGCCGGTCTCGCTGCTCGGACGTAGTGGCGTTCAGCGACACGGCCAGGTTCACACCGAGCTGGGCGACGTCGTGAAACCGTGGCGAAAACCCCGCCGTTGAAATCGTGATGCGTCGTTTGGGAAAGCCCACACCCCATTCGGTATCGGTCAGCCGGATGAGGGCCTCCGACAGTTCATCGAAATTCGCCAACGGTTCGCCCATACCCATGAACACCAGGGACGAGATCCGGTCGCCGGGTCGGAGTTGATCCTGGGCCGTCAAAATCTGATCGACGATTTCATGCGCCTTCAAATTCCGTTTGAGTCCCATGTGTCCCGTCACGCAAAAACCGCAGTCCAGGGTGCACCCGACCTGTGTTGACACGCATTGAGTCAACCGCTCCCCATCCGGGATCAGCACGCTCTCCACGGTCAACCCGTCTTTCAGGGAAAACAGGAATTTCTTGGTCCCATCCGCACTTTGGAAAAGCGTGGGCGAGGCCAACCGTTCAAGGACGGCTTCTCGTCCCAGCGTCTCCCGATCCAGAAGTGAAAGATTGCTCATCCCGGCGACGTCGCGAATCCGGTGTTGGTAGATCCACCGGAGGATTTGGCCGGTCCGATAGGATGGCCATCCCAACCGGGCCACCAGGGAAGCCAGGTGTTCTACATCGAGTGCAACGAGATTGGTCGAGGTTGGCTGGGTCATGGCGAGGACGGGTTGAGGACTGAAAAACCCTATCACAGGCGGGAAATGTACGACAACACACCCAACAGAGAGGTTCATGCGGGGTTTCGCTCCCGCATGACGAGGGGAGGGGGTGAGGTTTCGGGACCGGGGCGCAGCCACGCCCGCAGGCGCCGGGAAATGGCGGGGCTGAATATGGAATGGCCGCAGCTTGTGGGCCATTATCATTGATATCCCAAATATAGGCTTAGAAATATTACATGACAGCAAGCTCATATAGTGAGTGTATGACGTAAGCTAAAGAAAATTAAATTGTCATGAAAATTGACTCATTTATATGGTCTTAAAAATGCAAACATTTCATATTGACTTGCTTTTAAAGAAATGATAAAAGCAAGCAAAACTCAAGCTTGCTTTTGACATGGAAGAAATCAAAGATGAACTTAAGGATATTATCGTCGGCTTGGAACAGCGCATAACTGCGTATGAAACCAAGCTCAAGGACTTCAAGAAAAAGAGGGAGAGGCTCAATGAAGAAATTGCGACCATTGAGAAATACTTGGAGTTGGCAAAGACGTTATATCGAGTTGAAGCGGACAAAGCGAAATTGGCCAGTCTCTCCAGCCAAATCATTTCGGATGAAACGGGCGCCCCACCATTACCGGTCACGGATGTCACGGATCAATCCAAGGAAATCCTTCTGGGGCGCAGCAAATACGTCGGGATGAGCGTTCCGGACGCCGCGTTCATCATTTTCCGGGAAACGCGAGGACCCATGCATGCCAAAGAATTGTGTCAGCGTCTCCTTGAGGGTGGGATGCAGATCAGAGGAAAAACACCGGTGACGTCGATTGCGACTTCGCTCAAACGAGACCCCCGTTTCAAGAAAGTTGGACCGAATACCTTTGCTAACGTGGAGTCAACCGAAAAGTCCGTGAACGCGTCCGGATGACAAGTCCGGACGCGCGTGACTCGATGAACAAGAGTGTCGTTCATCATCATTGCCGCAACGCTGGAAGGAGGTGAGACTTTTGGCAACAGCAAAGAAGAAGGCACCGGCTAAGAAGGCTGCCAAGAAGAAAGCTGCAAAGAAGAAGGCACCGGCTAAGAAGGCTGCCAAGAAGAAAGCTCCCGCCAAGAAAGCTGCCAAGAAGAAGGCACCGGCCAAGAAGGCTGCGAAGAAGAAAGCTCCCGCCAAAAAGAAGAAGTAATCCTTCTCTCCGCTTAACGACACTGCTGGGAGTAGATTCGTCTACTCCCAGTCAGCCTTTCTGCACATCTGCGATTCGGATGACGTCTAGCAATGAACGTCGTTCTTCCGTGCGACGATTGACAACCGTGTGTCACGAAAAAAGGGGATTGAAAAAAATTGTGTACAGGCGTAAGAAGCGCATAGGGTTTTATGCTTTGCTGTGATGAAAGAGAAAGACGTAGTCTCGAAGAAGACCTGAAAGGAGGTGAGACTATTGGCAACAGCTAAGAAGAAAGCCCCGGCCAAAAAGGCTGCCAAGAAAAAAGCGCCAGCTAAGAAGGCTGCCAAGAAGAAGGCCCCGGCCAAGAAGGCCGCCAAGAAAAAAGCCCCGGCCAAGAAAAAGAAATAGATTTTCTCCCATGTTGCACACGCGGCGGAAGAAGGGTTCCTTCTTCCGCCGTTGTTTTGTAAGATCGGCAATCGATGAATCCTTCCCCGTTACTCTCGCTGCCGAAGCGATCTGCTTCCCGTCACAAGCTTCCCGGTGAGGTTCTCTCGCTTCCACTGACGGACTACGAAGCAGCTCGCCGACTCCAATGGCGTCTACACGAAGAACGGGTCTCGGACGTTCGACCGGATACGTTGGTGTTGGTGGAACACGAGCCCGTGCTGACGCTCGGCCGGACCACCAAGGACGCGCATTGGAACGGGCTTGATGCGGTGCCCGAAGGGCGTGCTCTCCGGGTGATTGCAAGTGAACGCGGCGGGTCCGTGACCTACCACGGACCCGGGCAGGTAGTCGGATATCCGATCGTGAAACTCAAACACTTTTGTCCGGGTCCGAAGTCGTATATGCGCAGGTTGGAAGAGGTGATCATTCGCGTGTTGTCGGACTGGGGGATCGAAGGCCGGCGAATGGACAAGTTCGTCGGGGTTTGGGTGCAGGATCCCGTGGACCCGGACGGGCCCTTGGCGAAAATTGCGGCGATGGGGGTGAAAATCACTCGTGGCGTGACCTTGCACGGCTTTGCGTTGAACGTCACGGTCGATCTCGCGCCGTATGCCGGGATCGTGCCGTGCGGCATTGAAGGCTGCCGTGTCACCTCAATGGCCGAAGTGCTGCGTAGGAAGGTCGAGCCGAACGAAGTCCGTGACCGGATCGCGCGATGTTTCGGGGACGTGTTTGGACTGGACTGGAAAGATTCACGCCATGAGGCGCGTTACAGCCCCCACCCGCCGCTGACGTGAATGTTCGTGCCCGTCACGTACCGGGCCTCATCGGATAACAGGTACGTCACCACCGAGACAATGTCGTTCACGTCGCCGATGACCCCGGCCGGAATTTTCTTCGCCATCCCATCGAGTTCTCCGGGCGGGGCGCTTCCCGAATCAATAAAGCCCGGTGAAATCGCATTGACCGTAATCCCGTGCGGGGCCAACAGTTTCGCCAGGGTCCGTGTCAGGATCAGGATGCCCGCCTTGGCGATATAATGCGCCGTGACCATAGGCTGGGCTTCCATCTTGTCCGCGTTGGCCATGCCGAACGAGATGATGCGACCGTACTGTCGCGCCGTCATGCCGGGCGCCACCGCCTGGGCCAAATAAAAAATCGGGTGCAGGTTATTGGTAAACATGTCCGACCAGCCTTCCGGTGTTTCGTCGAACAAATTGACCCGGTGATACGGTCCCGCCCCGTTCACCAGGACGTCGATCTTCCCCCAGCGCTCTTCAACCTGCCGGACCAGGTCCCGGCAGGCCGCAGGATCGGACACGTCGCAACGAACGGCGAACCCGTGGCCGCCTCGCTCGACGATAGCCTGAGTGGTCGTAGCGGCATCCTGTTCACTGGTTCGATAGCAAATGGCAACGGACCAGCCCCGTGTTGCCAGTTCGAGGGCAATGCCTTTTCCAATACCGCGCGCGCCACCGGTGATCAGAGCGACTTTCGGGTCCATGGACGGTCCTCCTTCAATGAACGGGTTGAAATGAACATGGCGGATACCCCTCACCCCGGCCCTCTCCCGCCAGGGGAGAGGGCCTTAACCCCCGGCATGTGGTTGCTGCAACGACTTGTCTTTTCCTCCCCTTTGGAAGTGGGCGCATTTCCGAAGAGGAAATGCGGGTGGGGTAGTTTTGTCCCTCCCCTTTGTAAGGGGAGGATAGGTGGGGTAGAGGACTTGACCGGATACTCTACCTCCCCTTCGCCCCTCCTTACAAAGGAGGGGAACAGAAAGGCGCCAAATAACCCAATCTGTCATTCCCGATATTTTTAATCGGGAATCCAGTGTCTTTGTTTTGTCCTGCGTTCGTGAAGAGAAAGACCCTGGATTCCCGCTAAAAGCCTGCGGGAATGACAGCAGAACGACGAGATTCTTCGCTAGGCCCTTCGCGTTGCTCAGCGCTTCGCTCAGAATGACAACCACGGTCACGGTTATGGTCGGCCGCCGGTCAAGCGGGCGACGCCTCCCCATGCCGTTGGAGCAACGTGTGCAGCACGTTGCCCGTTCGCGTCGATAACGCGTGTCTGCCTGATCCCGCGTCGTCGTGCAGAAAAGCCCGGATGTCGTCGAACGTATCGAGATCGCGTTCGGGATCGAGCAATCCGACGACCAGCCCCGCCCGGTCGGCGCGGGCCCGGCTTTGAGCGAGCACCTCGCCGGTCGACCAGGGAATATCCGTGAAGAGTTCGGGCACGGGGTGTTTGGCCCCTACCAGATAATAGCCGCCGTCTTCCGTAGGCCCCAACACCACGTCCGTGGTCTGCAACAGCGCTGTCGCGCGCTCATAGTGCCGGGCGGCCAGGTTGGGAATGTCCGTCCCGACAAGCAGGGCATGCGCGTACCCGCGGGTGAACGCGGCGGTGAGCGCGTAATCCATGCGTTGTCCGAGATCCTCACCCACCTGGTCGCACAAACGGATGCGATGCCGGGCCGCCAGCGTTTGAAAAAACGGATGGTCCATCCCGGGCGTGCAGGCCAGGAACACGTCGAACCCCCGCAGCGACCGGGTGCGTTCCACGGCGTCCATGACCAGGCTCCCATGCAGGCTCGCCGCCTCATCGGGAATCAGGGGCGGGCACATGCGTGTCTTCACGGTGCCGGGCACCGGCGCCTTGGCAAAAATAATGATCGCGCCCTTGGGGGATCCCGGAGACGGGCCACCGCGCCGTTTGCGGCGGTCCCGGCGCGATGAGCCGGCGTTACCTGATCGTGCCATACCAATGCTGCAAGATTCTGGGCGGAACGCCCATCCAGTACAAAAAGCGGAGGAGCCACATCTGCACGATGGTGCGGAGGGTCCCCTGTCGCTGCCATCGCCGGAACGACGTGGTGACCGTGGCGCGCAAGGCTGCAAAGGATCCCATACGTTTGAGTCGCCGCGTCAATTCGATATCTTCCATCAGGGGGACGTCGGCGAACCCGCCCAGGTCGTCGAATGCGGAACGACGGACGAACAACGCCTGATCCCCCGTGGCGATGCCCGACCATCGCGAGCGCCAATTGATCAGACGGCTGATCAGCCACGCCCACCCGCGATCGTCTTCGAACCGGACGTCGAACCGGCCTCCCACGTACTTGGGATGCTCCAGGACCCGCTCGATCTCGGTGCGCGTCTCCGGCGGCAGGAGCGTATCGGCATGCAGGAACAACAGCACGTCGGAACGCGTGGCCCGGGCGCCGGCGTTCATTTGTGACGCGCGCCCCTGCTCCGCGACAAGCATCTTCGCGGAGTGCAGACTGAGTCCCGGCAACTGGCCCTGCGCAATGGACACCGTCCGGTCCAGGCTCCCGCCGTCCACGAGCACGACTTCATCGAAACGCAACTGTCGCAACGAAAGCAGCGTCCGCGACAGCACGCGTTCTTCGTTCAACGTGGGAATCACAACGGCAATCGAAGTGGGCATGTCGAGTTGGGTTTTCTCTTGTCGTCTTCGCAGGTTTCAGCGGGGATCCAGTGTCTTGATCTTCGTAGCCCCGCCATTTCCCGGCGCCTTCGGGCGTGGCTGCGCCCCAGTCCCGAAAATTCTATTTGAGGGCGAGGACTGTCTGAGCGTAGCGAGTTCCGCAGCCCAAGCAAGCGGGACTGGGGCAAAGGCACCCGGAGGGACACGCCCGGGCGCCAATGGTTTTGGGTCCTTTTGCCGAAACAAAAGAGCCTGTCCTGAGCCTGTCGAAGGAACCTCGACGTGCGGGGACGAAACCCCGCACGAAAAAATCCTGGATCCTCGCTTTCGCAAGGATGACAGAAAGATTTCAAGAGTTCATCCCGCTACGACGGTTTGGAGGGTTTCATCGGGTTCTGGAACATGAAGTAGACCACCATGGCGATGGTGCCCCAGTAGATGACGTATTTGTGCCAGAAGAGGACTTCGCCGATGTTGATGAAGGCGACGATGCAGAAGAGGGAAAAGGCGATGACCGCGTACCGGACAACGGGGATCTTGACGGAGGAATACGCCCACAGGGCCAGGCCCGAAAAGTACAGGATCATGGGAAAGATGGAAATCTCCGCGCCGGTGCTGGCGGACATGAAGACCTGAATGAACCCGATGAAGACCATGGCGGAGCCCACCATCTTCATGGCCACTTTCATTTGCAGGGCTTCGTGCGCTTCCTGGTCCACGTCCGCATCCTGGCGCGGCGGACCCACGGGGACCCCGGGCACCTGCCGCTTGGGCGGCTCAGGTGGCTCGGACGGCGCGGCAACGCGGGAAGGGTCAGGCTGTTCCGTCTCGGGTGTCATGCGCTACCACTTGAAATGTTTACTGAGCGTGAGTCCCTGCTGATGATAACTGGACCCGATGGAGGCCCCGTACAGGCGTTCCGGCAAGTCCAGCATGTGCTCGTACACCACCTTGAAAAACGTCTGGCCGTCGTGAATCAAGAACGGCACGTCATGCGGCCTGACTTCCAGCACGACCTGCGTGCCTTTGCGCGGCCCGTCCCCGGCGCCGAAGCCCGGGTCGAAGAACCCGGCGTAGTGGGTCCGCAACTCACCGAACGCCGCTTCGTAAGCCACCATCTCGGCGGCGTACCCCGCGGGCACTTTAATGCGCTCATGGGACGTCAGGATATAAAACTCCTCGGGTTCGAGCAACAGCGTATTATTGGATTGCCGGTAGATGGGTTCCCAGAAATCGAGCGCCGAATAATGCCCGGTCTTGGACAGGTCCACCACGTGACTGTTCTTCTTCGCCCGGTACCCCACGATTTCGCGGTCCGTGCCGGAGCCTCGCAGGTCGATGCGCAAGAACAGGCCGTGATCCACCCGGACGTCCGGCGCGGCCAGCGGGCGGGAGTCCGCCGGGTCGTCGTCATTGTGGTACAGCAGCTTGGCCGACCGGTGCAACGCACGGAGGCGCGAATCCGAAACCGTGGGCCGGCCGGTCAGGAGCCGGAGTTGGTTGAGCGCCAAGCCGGTTTGCACGCGAATGGTAAACGACCGGGGCACGATCTCCAGGTAGAGGGGCCCCTGGTACCCCGCGGGGATTTCATCGAACCCCGCGTTCAGGTCCGTGATGAGCCGCGTGAAAATATCCAGGCGTCCCGTGGAGCTTTTGGGATTCGCTTTCCCGCGAACGTCCGGGGGCAGGGCCACGCGTTCCAACAAGGGCACCAGGTACACGTGTCCCTTTTCCAGGATGGCGCCTTGGGTCAGGTCAATCTCATACATGACCAACTCGGATTGGTAGAGGTCCAGCACGTTCAAGCGTTCGCTGATCTCCGAGCGTTCAGGAAGAAAGCTGCTGATCAACCGGTACGCTTTCGTGCCGAGCCGGAGGTCCACGCTGGCCGGTTGGACCTGGTCGTCGGTGACCGCTGGATCAGCGTCGATCGCGTGGTCCCGGATCAAGGTTTTCAGGTGAGTGTCGGACAGAATCCCGTGCTTGCGCGGCGCGCCCATTGTTATTCGTCCATGGCGCCCAGGCTGCAAAGTCCCTCGGAAGCGGAGGTGCCGACCATGGGCAGTTCCCGGAGGCGACCCGCGTCGGGCTGCGGATAATGGTAGGTCTTGTTTTCGTAATTTTTCAGCACCGCGCCGTTCTCATCCAGGTTGAGCAGATAGTCGGACGGCAACAACGGAATTTTCCCGCCGCCGCCCGGGGCATCGATCACGAAATGCGGAACGGCCATGCCGCTGGTGTGCCCCTGCAGCGACTGGATGATGGACAAGCCCGTCTCCACGGTCGTGCGGAAATGGTTGGTGCCCTTGGTCAGGTCGGCCTGGTACAGGTAATACGGCTTCACGCGGGCCAGCAGGAGTTCGTGCATCAGCCGCTTCATCACGGCCGGATCATCGTTCACCCCTTTCAGCAACACCGTTTGCGCGCCCAACGGCACGCCGGCGTCGGCCAGGCGCCCGCAGGCGGCTTTCACGTCCGGGGTGAGTTCATCGGGATGATTGAAATGCAGATTCATATAGATCGGATGATACTGTTTGACGATCTCGCACAGTTCCGGGGTGATGCGCTGGGGCAGGGTCCCGGGCACGCGGGTGCCGAACCGGATGAGTTCGAGATGCGGGATGGTCCGGAGCGCCTTCAGAATGCGTTCGATCAGGTGATCGGGCAACAACAGGGGATCGCCGCCCGAGAGGATCACGTCCCGGACTTCCGTATGCTCGCGGAGATACGCGATGGCCTGATCCAATTCGCCCTTCTTCAAAAACCCGGGTTTGCCCACCAGCCGCTTGCGCGTACAGAACCGGCAATAGATCGGGCATTGATTCGTGACCATCAACAGTACGCGGTCCGGATAGCGATGGACCAGGTGCGGCACGGGACTGTCGGTGTCTTCTTCCAGGGGATCGTCGGGCGCGTCGAAGTCATCCATCTCGACGGCGTCCGGCACCACCTGTTTCCAGATCGCGTCGCCCTGCTCCTTGATCGTGGCGAGCACCGTGGGCGTGATCCGCATGGGATACGGGCCGACGACCTGCTCCACCTCTTTGGGATCCACGCCGAGATGTTTCGCCAAATCGTCGGGTTTGGTGATGCTCTCGGCCAGGACACGTTTCCAATCATCCATCGGCATGCCTCGTGACTAGGGGTGTAAACGCGGGTGCGATTTGATGAGGAGCAACCGTGATTGCTCCTTACGTGGACGCCAGGTCGTCAAGGTGTTCCAGAATGTCCGGTGTTTCCGTCAGGACGGTGTCTCCATCGACCAGGACGGGCACGTAATACTGTCCCGAGACCTCAAACACCTGTTTGCGGAACGGGCGGACTGTCGGAACAATAACACTTTTATACGCGATCTCCAACTCATCCAGCCGGCTGCGCACCACGGCGCACTCCGGACACCACTCAGTATGATACAACGTGATCGAGTCCATGGGTTGCTCTGTTTTTGCCTGTCATCCCCGACTCTGATCGGGGATCCAGGGTCTTTGTTCTTGTATTTGTAGCTGCGCCATCTCATGTGTCCCAGTTCCCCTCCTTTGTAAGGAGGGGCGAGGGGAGGTAGAGGTACTTGCCAAGACGGCGACACCCCTTGCTCCATAGACGGTGGGCTCTACCCCACCTGGCCTCCCCTTACAAAGGGGAGGAAACGGGCGCGCCCTACTGCACCGGTAGGGCGCACGGCGCCAGGATGGCGTCGCGCATGCCGTGCAGCACTTTTTTGTCCTTGGGACACACCGTCGCCAGAATCCCTCCGAGCGTCACCTCGTCGCCGGACACGAAATAATACGGGGACAGCCGGGCCCGCCCCTCCATGGATGCCGGTTGCCCCGCGCGCTCGTCCCAATACGTCATCTCGAACTGCCGGCCCTTGTGGAACGCCTGGAACACGTAGGGCGTCGAGGAAAAGGCATCCAGCGCGTGGTCCAGTTTCGCTGCCCAGACGGACTGTGGGATATCATGCCCCACCACCACCCCGCGGCTGCCCCAGGCCAGTTCCGAAAACCCCGACGGCTTCAGGACGCATTGTCGTTGCTTCTGTGTGGCTTGGGCCAACTGTCGCCAATCGGATACGGCCTTCCCGTCGAGCGTGAGCCCCGGGATAATCGCGGACGGCGGCAGGGGACGCGGGTCCACGATCCAGGTTTTAGGCATGACCTGCCGGAGATGCTCGAACACGTCCGGCCCCAACTCGTCGGACCAGAAACCCTCGAGCATGGGGTGATGCAGGAGCGCGAAGGCCAGCTTTTCTTCCATCCAGGGCTTATACGGCGGCGTCACCTTCACGCGGCCCTTCTTGGCGGCGTACATCAGCAATTCGGATTTCGGAATATTATCCAGGTCAAAGAGTTCGAAAAACCGGTAGACGTGCGAGACGGGCCGTTCGCCGGCAGGAGTGGAGGCGAACAATGTCGGTCCCGACGATGGTTGCTCCTCCGTGAACCGCAGGTCCCGGGGATGCACGCAATAGGCGTCCGTTCCCGCGGCCCGGAGCCGGCACGCCACCCAGTCCATTTCGGCCCGGTAATCCTCGGCCTCATCGGACACCACGATGGCGACACAGCCGGCGTCTTCGCTGGCGAAGCCTGCCCGTAGGGGACGTGCCCCCGTGCCGTCCCTTGCCGAAGGGTTCCCGGACCCGAACAGCCCGGCAAACCCCTCGATCATCCCGTCGGCCCCGCCCACGAGCGTATCACCCAGCGCGGCGTAGGCGGCGGACAGGCTGCCGGTAATCCCGATCCCGCCGGGGACGGAGTCCAACTCGGTAATCGTCATGCCGGCCTCGGTCGGAATCACGTCGGGCCGGATCACCAGTGGAAGCCCCTCGCGAAACCGTTTCATGCGGGCAAGCTCCAGCAGGGCTTGCGGCTTGCCCTGGTCCAGGTACTGGTGCACCCAGAACGGTTGACGGCCTTTGACGCTCTCCAGATACAGCCGGTTGAGCGCCTTCGAAAACGACCAGAGCCGGGGGCCCAGGTCCTCGAAGAACGACACCTCATCTGCGGTCAACGGGAATGGAACGGGTGAGACACGCCAGGCCGGCGAAGACTCGAACAACCCCGCCGCCTGAAGGGCATCTTGTACGGCCAGGCAGCGCCGGCCCTCTTCGCTCAGCGGAGGCATGGGAGAGAAGCCCGAAGGGGATGCCGTATCCGAATACTGCTGAAGCATGGGACCTGCCGCCTGGCCGTGAGCCATGAAAACCTTATACCTCAGTGGATCGTAATGGTGAAGGGATGAAGAATGGACGTTGGTGGAGTTCGCAGGGTTACAACAGATTACCTGACCAAACGTTATGATACCACGACCCCTTTCAGGGAGACAACACGATACCCGCTTCTTGTCCATCGCCGGTGTCGTCCGTATAATGAGGCCGTTGCCGTCAATTGTAGGGAACAACGATCGTTGTTCCCTACGCCATTTGATCGGGGAAAGGACACTAAAGAAGCGTGAAAGGACACGAAATCGACATCGAGCAATACCGGATCACCGAAGAGCCGTTCTATGAGGAGATCAACGGCGAGATCGGGCTGGCCGACGTCGCGGCGCAACAGCATCTGCCCGTGATGCTCAAAGGCCCGACGGGCTGCGGCAAGACCCGGTTCGTGCAACACCTGGCCTACCGGCTGAAGCGCCCGCTGATCACGGTGGCCTGCCATGAGGACCTGACCGCGTCGGACCTGGTGGGCCGGTACTTGCTCAAAGGCGAAGAGACCGTGTGGGTGGACGGTCCCCTGACGCTCGGGGTGAAACACGGGGCCATCGTCTATCTGGATGAAATCGTCGAAGCCAGAAAAGACACCACGGTGGTCGTACACCCGCTCGGGGACGACCGCCGGTTTCTGCCGATTGAAAAACGTGGGCAGGTCATCGAAGCCGTCGATGACTTCATGCTCGTCATTTCCTACAACCCCGGCTACCAGAGCGTGCTCAAGGAATTGAAGCAAAGCACGAAACAGCGGTTTATGGCGATCGAGTTCACGTATCCGCCCGCGGACGTCGAAACCAAGATCATCGAGCATGAAGCCGGCGTGGCCAAGGACGTGGCCCAACGGCTCGTCAAACTCGGGGGCAAGGTGCGGACCCTGCGCAACCACGGGCTCGAAGAAGGTGTCAGCACGCGGCTGCTCATTTATGCCGGCACCCTCATGCGGCAGGGCGTGGCCCCGGAGCGCGCGTGTGAGGTGGCGGTGGTCCAGCCCATCACGGACGACGCCGACATGCACCGCAGCATCCAGGAACTGGTCAAAGCGATCTTTTAGGCAACCTTGTCGTTCGACCGTTCCTGTTGGCCATGTTTCATTGGTGTGAAAATACCCTGAGTCTGTCATTCCCGCGAACGCGGGAATCCAGTGTTTTTCTCTTTACGTTTTTTCTTTCTGTCATCCTTGCGAAAGCGAGGATCCAGCGTCTTTTTCTTCACCAACCGAGGAAAAAGAAAAGACTCTGGATTCCCATAGATTAACTGGATCCCCGATTACAAACGTCGGGGACAAGCGTCGGGAATGACAGAAGGGCGGGACATGTCCGAACCACAAAACATCATCGCCGTCGTCTACGACTTCGATCACACCCTGAGCCCGCAGTACATGCAGGATCAAACGATCCTGCCGCACGCCGGGATCGATCCGCAGGCCTTCTGGCAAAGCTGTACCGCGCTCATCCGGGAAAAAGGCTACGACCAGGAACTCGCCTACATGAAGCGGATGCTGGAACACGATGCGCTCAGGTCCCTGTCGAATCAGGACCTGCAACGCATGGGCGCGCAACTCACGTTTTTCCCCGGCATCCCGGACTGTTTCGGCGAATTGAACACCATCATCCAACAATCCAAATACCAGGAATGGGACATTCACCTGGAACATTACGTCGTCAGTTCGGGGCTGGAAGCCATCCTGGCCGGCAGCGAGATCGCGAAGTGGACCAAAGCCATCTGGGGATGCCAGTTTGATGAAGCCGACGGGCACATCAGTTTCCCCAAGCGCACCATCAGTCACACGCAAAAAACGCAATACCTGTTTCGGGTCAACAAGAACCTCCTGGACCCGGCTCAGGACGTGAACGACCACATGCCCGAAGAAGCAAGGCGCGTGCCGTTCCCGCATATGATCTACGTGGGGGACGGCCCGACCGACGTGCCCTGTTTCACCGTCATCAAAAAGCACGGCGGCCTCGCCGTGGCCGTGTACAATCCGGACGATCCCACGCGCCGGTCGTTCAAAAAATGTTACGACCTTGCGCACCATGCCGACCGCGTGCATTTCATGGCCCCGGCCGATTACCGCAGCGGGAGCCCGTTGCGCATGATTCTGGAACAGCACCTCACCGAAATCGCCGACGGCATCGTCGAACGCCGCCGCCACGCCATCGCCGCCACCCGCGTCGCCGCCCCCCCGCCGTAGCGGGAGGCGGGCACGCAGCATTGGTTTCCCTCTGTCATTCCCGCGTACGCGGGAATCCAGTGTCTGTATTGCTCTTTCTGTCATCCTTGCGAACGCGAGGATCCAGGGTCTTTATTTTTTACAAAGAAGAAACAACAAAGACCCTGGATGCCCGATCAAGCCGGGCATGACAACAAATGCAAATACCTAGTCCCGGCGCCTTCGGGCGTGGCTGCGCCCTGGTCCCGAAACTTCTATTTTGGAGGCGAGGACTGTTTGAGCGAAGCGAGTTCCGCAGCCCAAGTAATCGGGACCGGGGCAAAGGCACCCTCCTGGGGCCACGTCTGGGCGCGAATGGTTTTGGGTCCTTTTGCCGAAACAAAAGGACCTCGTCGTGTGGGGACGAAACCCCACAACGCCCAACGATTGCGAAAACGCCGAGAGAGGGGTACAGTACACCCAGAGAAGTTCCTTGAGCGGCAGGTGAATCATGACCAAGCAACCATCAGACGCACAGTGCGCGCGCCGCGTTGACCGATCCCTCAGGAGCATCGGCCTCGCCATACTTATGCTCGCCCTCGTCATACCCTCGGGAGCCGTCGGGCAAGAAGACCAAGGCTTTGCACCTAAGGCCGCCACGAAAGAGAGTGAAGGAAGCGTGACCACCACGACCGAACTGATGGCGCTGGATCAGGAAAACTGGCAGCGCCCGCAATCCGCCTTCAAATGGATCGCCATGGCCCGGGACATCAAGGTGCCCTGGGACACGTTCGGGCGACAGGGATGGATGACGGATGACGCCTACGTGGAACCCGTGGACCCCGGCGTATCCGAATTTTCAGCGGATACGGAAATCTTCTACCTGGTCTTTGCGGTCTCGGCCCTCGACGCGCCCTCGCAATACCGGGCGGCATGGTTTCACATGCCGGACGGAAAGACTCCGTCAGAAAAATGGACGGGCACCGATGCCCTGTTCATGGAAATGAATGAAAAGGCGGGGTACCTGGAAATCTATCGACCCGAGGAAGGCTGGAAAAAAGGCAAGTATCTCGTCAAGCTCTATTTCGAAAGTCCCGGCCAGGAACTATACGACCCCAACGTGATCGGCACCATGGCGTTCACGATCACGGATTAATCGGCTCGGGCATCCCGCTCGTATTACCCCGTTTTATCTTTCATTCGTGCCTTCCCCTTCTGTCATTCCCGCGCACGCGGGAATCCAGTGTCTGTATTGCTCTTTCTGTCATCCTTGCGAAAGCGAGGATCCAGGGTTTTTCTTTTTGCGAACCATGAAAAAAACAAAGACCCTGGATTCCCGATTAAAAATGTCGGGAATGACAGAAGGAGTAGTCGGGGATGACAAGAAAAATGAGGCAGAGGGTTTCTCTTACGACGCGCGCCGCGCCGCCGGGCGGGACCGCAACAGCTCTTCCAGGGTCAGCAGGGCATCCCGGCCCGAGTTGGCTTCCAGGCCCTTGGACAGGCTCTGGTCCGCGTACGTATGGCCGTGATCCTGCGTGGCGCTCTGACTCAGGCTGCCGGACCAGGGCCGCGGGTCGCGGCTCCCGTGTTTCCGGTTCCAGGCCGCGAGGCACGCCTTCGCAATCAGTTTGTTCAGCGGCGCGGGGTTGTACAGCATCTTCTTGATGTTCCACGGCGTCAGGCTGAGCGGGTTGTAGCCCGCGGACAGGTAGCCGTCGGACAACAACCGTTGTTCCAGGTCCGTATTCGGCTGGACACCCAGAAAGAACATCAGCGGGAACACGCGGTCCTCCCCGAGAATCGACGCCACCACCTTGTACGACTCGATACTTTGCAATAGCGTTTCTTCGGTTTCCTCCGGCGAGTTGAGCGAATAATTCAGGATCACGCGTCCCGCAAACCCCGCCTCCTGCAAATACCGGCAGCCGTCATACAGGTGTTCCAGCTTGAAGCCCATGTGCAGGCTGTTCAGCACCTGCTGCGAGCCTGCAGTGATCGCCACTTCCAGGTCGCCCACGCCGGACCGCACCATCAGCTTCGCCAGGTCCGCGGAAATCAGCGACGTGCGCACGTAGCCCGACCATTCAATCTCCAGCCCCTCGCGGATGATCCGTTCCAGGATCTCCGTGCATTGCGGGTACGCGTCCTTGCCCGTAATGAACTGCGCGTCCGTAAACCAGAAGCGCCGCGCGCCCCATTGATGGTAATACTGCGCGATGTCGTGCACCACGTTCGCGGCAGGCCGGTAACGCACGCGCTTCCCCTCGATATACGGATACAAACAAAACGCGCAGTCATACGGGCAGCCCCGTTTCGACTGCACCCCGATACACTCGCCCACGTAGGCCGGGTACTGCGGAAAAATCGACGTCAGGTAGGGCAGGTCCACCGTCAACGAATCCAGCAAAGCCGGCGCATGTTTCGTCCCCTTGCTCACGCGGCCGTGCTCCCGGACGATGAACCGTTCGTCCGCCAGCGGCTCGTTGTTCAACACCTTCAGGATCGCATCCTCCCCCTCGCCCAGAATCCCGAGCGTCCCGTCGGGCAGGCGTTCGATCAACTGGTCCGCGAACGCGGTGAACGCCCCGCCGCCGATCATCAACCGCGCGTCCGGAAACTCGCGGTGCACGAGCCACGGGTACGACAGGTTCCGGCGGATGTCCTGATAATAGCGGTACAGGTTGCGCAAACCCTGGAACGATGCCGCGACGCGCTTCAGCGGATTGCTCGCGTAGTAAAAATTGAACGCCTGCTCCAGCGACGCGTCGCCCTCATGCGGCGAAAAAATCTGGATGTCGCGCCAGGAAAAACATACGAGGTCCGGCCGGAACGAGTGCACCGTCTCCCTCAACGCGCGGGAGCGTTCCGCAAGCGGAAACAGCGACAGGTCCAGGATGTGCTGGCGAACCTCCGGTCGTCGCCGGTGAATGAAATCGGCCAGGTACGTAATGCCGGTGGGATAGACCTTCTTACACGGCAGGAACACGTAAAGCAGCGAATCCATCACGCCTCGCCCTTCACGGCCACGTGAATAGCCACGATCCCGCCGCTCAGATTGCGATACTCCACGTGGGAGAACCCGGCTTCCCGCAGCATCGCGGCCAACTCGTTCTGATCCGGAAACGTGCGGATGGATTCAGGCAGATAGCGATACACGTCCGTGTGATCCTTGGCCACCCAGGTGCCGATCGCGGGCAGGAGATGAAACGAATACCAGTCATACACGCGCCGGAGCCACGCCGGCACCGGCCGGGAAAACTCCAGGCACACGAAGCGCCCGCCCGGTTTCAGCACGCGATGAATCTCGCGAAAGGCCTGCGGCCGGTCGCCCACGTTCCGAATGCAAAACCCCGTAGTCACCGCGTCGAACGTGTCGTCGCGGAAGACGATCTGTTCCGCGTTCCCGCGAAAACACGCGATGCGGGAACTCAGCCCGCGCCGCGCGATCTTGTCCGCGCCCACGCGCAGCATGGCGAAATTCAAATCCATCGCCACCACCCGGCCGTGCTTGCCCATGCGGCGATCCAGCAACAGGGCCAGGTCTCCGGTGCCCGCGCCCAGGTCCAGGGCGCGTCCGTGCGTCAGGGCAGGGATAGCGCCGGCGGCCAATGCCTTCCAGCGGTGATGGAGTCCGAAACTGAGCAGGGAATTATTCAGATCGTACCGGGCGGCGATTGCCGTAAACATGTGCTGTACCGCCTGTTCCCGCGGCGGGCCGGACCATTGCGACACGGCCTTGCCCGAGGAAGCATCGGCGGCGTGTTCAATAGACGGCATCATGCAAACAGTAAGCACCGGCCCTTCGGATTTGTCAAGACAAGCTCTTTCTCTTGCTGTCATGCCCGGCTTGATCGGGCATCCAGGGTCTTGGTTTTTGCCTTTCCCCCATCTGTCATCCTCGACAGTTTTTGTCGGGGATCCAGGGTTTTTGTTTTTCCATTCGTTCGTGAGGAAAAAACACTGGATTCCCGCTAAAAGCCTGCGGGAATGACAGGAGGGGGCAGACTAACAGAAAAGCACCGCGCCGATGCATGACAAACACTAACAGGCGCGCTATAATCGCGGCTTCACAATCTACACTCCCTCATCGACCGTGACGAAACCCACCAGCGGGAGGCCGCCCATGAAAACCAAGAGAGACAACCAGGCCCATTCCAACAGCGTAGGGGGCGGTGTTCGCCAGCTTCTGTATCTCGCGCTATTGCCGCTACTAATCGTGCTGGCTGCGGGGGAAGCCGCCGCGCAGAGTGACGCCGGCACGACTCAAGGCCAGAGCGCGTCGGAAATCCAGCGCCTGGAAGAAGTCGTGGTCACGGCCACGAGGCGGACCGAATCGGTCATGGACGTGCCCTTTTCGGTCAACGTGCAGGAAGAAGCGGACATCCTGCGGCTGAACAACTTCAACCTGGAAAACCTCTCCCGCAACATCGCCGGCCTGAACATCCAGAACCTGGGACCCGGCCAGACGGTCGTGAACATCCGTGGGATTTCATCGGGCCAGATCGTGCGCGACCAACCCGGCGTCAAGGAACAGGTGGGCGTCTATCTCGACGACACGCCGATCGCGATCTCGCTGTTCACCCCGGACCTGGACCTGTATGACGTCCAGCGCGTGGAGACCCTGCGTGGCCCGCAAGGCACGCTGTTCGGTTCCGGCTCCATCGGCGGCACCGTGCGGTACGTCACCAACAAGCCGCAACTCGGCATGAAGGACGTGAGGACGCAATTCGACCTGAACACCATCGACAGCGGTTCCGCCGGCGGGAACGTCAAGGCCGCCTTCAACGCGCCCCTGGGCGACAACGCGGCCATACGCGTGGTGGGCTACGGCACCAGGTACGGCGGGTACATCGACGCCCTGCGGGTCACGGGCGAAACGGACGACAACGTCAACGACGGCGGCCGCTTCGGCGGGCGCGCGTCCGTGTTGTGGCAACCCACCGACAACCTCACCATCACCCCCCGGCTGGTCTATCAGAACATCGACATGGACGGGTTCAACCGCGAAGAGAGGTTCAACCTGTTCGCAAATCCGTATATCGATCCCGCGACAAGAAGGAGCGTGCAGCTTGGCGAGCGCCAGCAGTTCCTGCTGCTGGAAGAAGCCTTCGAAGACGAAACCATGCTCCTCGACAACACGATCAAATGGAACCCGAACGACCGCATCGAGGCGACCTACGTCGCCAGCTATACCAAACGCAACCTGCTGGTCAGCCGGGACTCCAGCGCGCTGGCCGGCAGTGTGGCGGTCGATGTCGGATTTCCGCCTGAAGGGGTGCTCATCCCATCCAACCTGCGGGACACCACCGAGTTGGAGCAGATGACGCATGAAGTGCGGGTGGCTTCCACCGACAACAGTGCGTTCCAATGGCAGGCAGGCGTCTTTTACTCCAACATCAAACGCGACTATTCCCAGCGCCTGCCCATGCCCGGGTGGGACCTGACCCATACAAACGCGGGAAGCCCGCTCGGTTCTCTGGACGCCGTCAGGAACGGGTTCAACACCACGGATTCGCCCTATGTGTCGGACTTGACCTACGATCTCACACAGATTGCCGTATTCGGCGAAGCGACCTACACGCTCTTCGACCGTCTGGGCCTGACCGCCGGGTTGCGCTGGTACGACTGGGAAGAAGACAAGACCTTCAGGTCCGGCGGGGCCTTCTCCAATCCGGCGGCGCAGAACCAGGCCGTCACGGTATCCTCGAACGGTTTCACGCCCCGGTTCATGATCAACTACGACGTGACCGACCGCGTATCCGTCAACGCGCAGGCGTCACGGGGTTTCCGGCTGGGCGGCGTGAACGATCCGTTGAACGTTGAACTGTGTGGCGCAAATGATTATGCGACCTACGGAGGGTTTCAGCAATTTAAAGACGAGACCCTGTGGAACTACGAAGTCGGGCTCAAGTCCTCATACGACAAGGTGACCATGAACGCGTCGCTGTACTACGCCGACATCAGTAACCTGGGCGTGAACGTGGATGCCGGTCAGTGCTCATCGAGGGTGGTCATCAACGTCCCCGAAGCCCATACCATGGGCGGGGAACTGGAACTGTCCGTACACCCCACGGATGCCTTACTGGTGACGTTTGCCGGCAGCTACGTGGAAGCGGAGTTTGACTCCACGGTCCGGACGAGTGGTGGGGACGTGGTCTCGGGCATCGAAGACGGCAACCGCATCCCCTCCGTGCCCAACTGGCAACTCTCCGCGGTAGCCACGTACACGTTCCCCGGACTCTTCCAGTCCAAAGAGAGTTACGTCACCGCCTCCTGGCAGTACGTCGGCAGTCAGATCACCCAGCCCGGCGACCAGGTCCCCGGCGCAGGGAGCTTCCCGCATGGGTTTGGGACCTATGCCGGGATGATGGGTGACGAAGTAACCAACCTGGACTTGGAACTGGACGCGTACAACCTGTTCAACCTGAACACGGGCTTGCTGTACGACACGTGGGAAGTCATGTTCTACATCAAGAACATCACGGACGAAAACCCGCAACAATCGTTCGACCGGGAACGCGGCGGCCGCGCCCGCCTGGCCTATCGCGTGGGCCAACCCCGCACCTTCGGCATCCTCAGCCGCTTCTATTTTTGATTCCGGGGGGAGAGGCATAGGCAGCCTCTCCCCACCGCATCCTTCTCCTTCTGTCATCCTTGCCTTCCCTTTCTGTCATTCCCGCGCACGCGGGAATCCAGGGTCTTTGTTTTCACGTTTTTTCTTTCTGTCATCCTTGCAAGAGCCTGCCCTTGACCCCGATCGAACGCGAGGATCCAGAGTTTTTCTCTTCACAAAGACAGGGAAAAGCAACGACCCTGGATGCCCGATCAAGCCGGGCATGACAGACAAAGGCCGAAAGAAAATCACAAGCTAGGACGCGAATCCGGCATGTGCCTAAAGCAACTGTTCATACAGATCGTCCCAACTTGCATTGTGTTCTTCGATTAACGCGAGTTTCCACTTCCGTTTCCAATGCTTGAGTTGCTTTTCTCGCTCGATTGCCGATTCCACATTCTCCGATTGTTCCCAATAGACCAATTTGTGAACGCGATATTTGCCAGTGAATCCTTCGACCAAATCGTTCTTGTGTTCATACACCCGCCGGATCAAGTTATTGGTGACACCAATATACAAAGTGCCATTGCGTCTGCTGGCCATGATGTACACATAATACGTTTGGCGGTTCATCGGACGGCGTCGGATTCTTCCCCACAGCTATTATTGCTTTTTTTGTCATCCTTGTCTTCTCTTTCTGTCATCCTTGCAAGAGCCTGCCCTTGACCCCGATCGAGGGCGAGGATCCAGAGTCTTGTCTTTCTTCTTCTGTCATTCCCGCGCACGCGGGAATCCAGGGTCTTTCTCTTCACGAACGCGGGAAAAGAAAAAGACGCTGGATCCCCGACGAAAAACTGTCGAGGATGACAAGAAAAGCAACAGCACCCTTCGGGCCACGCCTGGGCGCGAAACCCCGCATGAGAAAAAGCAAAAGCCCTGGATGCCCGATCAAGCCGGGCATGACAGACAAAGGCAGTATTTGACCCACTGATATAAAACAGGCATAGTGGGCCATCCGCGCCGATCGGCGCGGGTCAGGTCCCTATGCGCAGAACCCCCCACCCCCACCAGAATTGTCATCCTGAACGAAGTGAAGGATCTCGTAGTTCCCGCAGGCGCAAAACCACCCGTCTGTTGCTCGCCCTCCTGCTGGCCGCCACAATCGGGGCCGCGGGCTGTCAATCCATCCCCACGGACCGGCAGGTCAGCACCTTCGCCAACGCCACGAGCATGGTCGCCACCGTGGCCAGGGACACCCTCTCGGCCTCCAATGTCGCCGTGGTCACGCGCAAACTGCGCGAACGCGCCGAACTCGGGGACGGGGTGGACGACGCGCTCTTCACGCCGCTGGTCGCGGACAACGCCTACGCCGCGCGCATCGAGTTCCTGGACGCGCTGGAGCGGTACGCCACGGCGTTGGACGAACTCGCGGCCGCCGACCGCACCAAAGCCATGGACAAAGCCCTCACCAAACTGGCGGGCGCGCTCGACGCGCTGGGGAAGCACTATGAGAGCATCACCGGCAAGAAAGAACCGGCCGTGCGTGGCGGGGCCGTCAAACAACTCGTCACCGTGATCGGCGGGGAGGTCACGCAAGCCCAACGGCGCGAAGGCATCCGTCGCGCCGTGGTGATCCAGCATGGCGTCATGCAGGACGTCCTGCCCGTCCTCCGCGACGAAGTCGGCCCCGCGGGCATCTTCGGGATCGCGCACCGCAACCAGGCGGAAGGCGAGAAGGCAACCCTGATGAGCCGCTACAACACGGACCACCAGCAGGAGCGGTTATCCAAAAACCCCGACACGCGGCTCAAGCGGCTGAACCGCATCCGGGAGGCGTGGGACAGGGCGGCGACCGTCACAACGCTGTACGGGCGCCTGCAGGAAGCCGTCGAACACCTCACCATCGCGGAACAGGCCCTCTACGAGGCGACGACCGGCACCGGGAACCGCGAGCACCTCGTCGAGGCGGTGGGCCGCGCGGCCGACACGGCGCGAGCCGCGAGCCGTCTCCGCAAACAACTCAAGGAGTAAGGCATGAACCTGCGATCCCGGCTCGTCGAACTCATCAACGCCCTGGACGAACTCCTGCGCAACGTGGAACTGACCGGCGAACTGCGGGAGCAGTACCTGCGCCGGCGGGCCCTGCTCTCCGCCATGCTCGACGAGGTGCTGCGCCAGAAGCTCGACAAGACCACCGGCACATACACAACCGCGATCGAGCGAACCAACCAGGCGGTCAAGCTGGCCAAACGCGCCCTCCGCGAAACCGAAGAACGCGAAGCCGTCATCCTGGAAATCACCAAAGCCGCCAAAGCCATCGACGCCGTCATCAAACTCGCCGTATAGCCCTTCCTGTCATCCTGAACGAAGTGAAGGATCTGCTTTTTCCCTTCCGTCAACCTTGTTTTTCTCCTTCTGTCATTCCCGCAAGTTTTTAGCGGGAATCCAGCGCCTTAATGTTTGTCTTTGTCTTTTCTTTCCTTCTTCCTCCTTGCTGTCATTCCCGCAAGTTTTTAGCGGGAATCCAGCGTCTTGATTCTTGGGAACTAGGAAAAAACAACCACCCTGGATCCCCGACGAAAGCTGTCGAGGATGACAAAGGAAACACCAACCACCCTGGATGCCCGATCAAGCCGGGCATGACAACAACTGCAAATGACGCATCCCTGCACTTGCGGCGAGGCGGGCGCTTGGGAGAAGATAACCCGAATCGCACCGCGCAGACGGAGCCGCCATGACACATGATCCGGTCCTCCAGGAATTCCTCGAAAAGATCAATCCGTTACGGAAACACATCACGCGGGTGATCCTGTTCGGGTCACGCGCACGGGGTGAGCACCGCACGGATTCGGATTACGACCTGCTCATCGTCGTGCCGCGAAAAGAAGATCATCTCATCGACGGGTTATACGAGGGTGTGATGGACGTGTTACTCGCCCATGGCCGGCTGATTTCCCTGAAAATTTTTCCCGACGCAGAGTTTGAGCGGTTGACGCGGTTGCAGACGCCCTTCATGCAACGGGTCAAGGCCGAAGGGGTGCCGCTTGGATAAGGTGCAGCAAGATCACATCGCCGGTTATCTGGCGAAGGCGCGTGCGGGCGTGACGGCGCGGCAGTCCCGACAGCTCGCTTTTCCCGGTCTGTCATTCCCGCAAGATTTTAGCGGGAATCCAGCGTCTTGATTCTTGGGAACTAGGAAAAAACAACAACCCTGGATCCCCGACAAAAGCTGTCGAGGATGACAGATAAAAGCAAAGACAAAGACCCTGGATGCCCGATCAAGCCGGGCATGACAACAACGGCAAATGACGCATCCCTGCACTTGCGGCGAGGCGGGCGCTGACCGAAGCCGAGGAATTCGTGCAAAAGGTCGGAGAGTTTCTCGGGCCACGGAGCGAGTAAGCTCCGTTCTGTCATCCTCGACATTAGTAATCGAGGATCCAGCGTCTTTCTCTTCATGAACTCACGATAAAACAAAGACCCTGGATGCCCGATCAAGCCGGGCATGACAGACAAAAAAAGAAGGCAAGGATAACAGGGCGTAGGGTGAGGGGGGATGGCGGCCTGAGAAGTCTTAACGGTGCTGAGATAAGAATTCGTCTATTGAAACCCCGGCTTGCTTCAGAATCTGTTTTAACGTTCCTTCAGGAATATCCCCAGAGTGACGGGGAATCGTCGTGTATCGATTAGTTTCCTCATTGAACCAGATTTCATGTGAACCTGCCGCTTGTCTGTCAAACAGAAAATGGAACCGCTTGAGAATTTTGGTCACCTGCCGATAGTTAAATCCCGCCAAACGGCCCATGAAATGCCTATTAAACGGACACCACCAGATTATGCTTCATTGGATACGTGGCTTCTGCGAGTGTGATGGGTTGGTTTCGTTGCGCCTGCGCTTCAAGAATTTTTCGCGCTACGTCATGCGCATATTCAATCGTTTCTTCTATCGTCCGGCCTTGCACGACCAGCCCTTGGACGTCGGCTGACGTTGCGACATACACATTCTCCGGCAACTTCTCAATGTGCAGATTGATAATATGCTCCATTGATGGCCTCCTTCTCTTTTAACACCCCATCCCTCACGTGTGACGACCCCTTGGACAAGGAGTCATATTACGTCACGCACGCTTCATCCGACAACTGTTTCCCTTCTGTCATTCCCGCAAGATTTTAGCGGGAATCCAGTTTTTCCCGGTCTGTCATTCCCGCGAACGCGGGAATCCAGTGTCTTTGTTCTTGGGAACTAGGAAAAAGCAACGACCCTGGATGCCCGATCAAGCCGGGCATGACAAAGAGAGTCGTGCGGGGACGAAACCCCGCAAAGCAAAGACGCTGGACCACCGATCGGGGTCGGGGATGCCAAAATGTGTTCATGCCGAAAGTTGCAGGTACTCCGCCATTGGCGTAGTCTGTCAACATGAGGTTTATAGAGACTCCCATCTTCACGGAGGACGTCGAACGCGAACTCTCATTGGAGGAATACAGGCAGCTTCAGTTAACTCTGTTGCTCCGGCCCACACAGGGCAATCTCATTCAAGGTTCCGGGGGACTGCGCAAACTCCGGTGGCGCCGTGCCGGTAT
Organism: Nitrospirales bacterium; assembly: GCA_965207015.1. Classification (GTDB taxonomy): domain Bacteria; phylum Nitrospirota; class Nitrospiria; order Nitrospirales; family UBA8639; genus Bin75. Next base: position 193,985 of record OZ242257.1, read on the forward strand.
GGGGAAGAGGAGCGGATTGCGAGCTATTTATTATTGGGAAGCGATGTCCGAAACTTGCTATATGCTGATGGTATATCGGAAGAATGACCAGGAAAATCTAACGTCCAAACAATTGGCAATCTTGCGACGGTTGATCAAGGAGGAATTCAAGTGAAGCAAAAGGACTTTGAACGCTTGGTAACCAGTGTGAAGCAGGCAGGGGCTATTCGCCGGGGGGACCTGAAGCCTGGACGGGCGACCGATTTCCGGCCTGAAGACGTGCAGACGATTCGTGCCCGGTTGAAGAAGTCGCAGCAAGAATTCGCGCTGATGATCGGCGTCAGCGTGGCGACACTCCAGAACTGGGAGCAAGGGCGACGGAAACCGGAGGGACCGGCCCGTGCCTTACTGCGGGTCGCAGCAAAGAATCCGCAAGTCGTTGCCAACGCCTTGACATCCTGAGCTTCCCGTCCGTGGGCTATGCCTGCCTCCAGTCCCTAAGACTCGCATTCCCCTTGCTGTCATTCCCGCGAACGCGGGAATCCAGTGTCTTTGTTCTTGGGAACTAGGAAAAAGCAACGACCCTGGATGCCCGATCAAGCCGGGCATGACAAAGAGAGTCACGCGGGGGCGAAACCCCGCATCCTTCTTCTTTCCCCTTCTGTCATTCCCGCGAACGCGGGAATCCAGTGTCTTGTCTTTATCTTTGTCCCGGCGCCTTCGGGCGTGGCGGCGCCCCAGTCCCGAAAATTCCATTCCAGGGCGAGGACTGTCTGAGCGAAGCGAGTTCCGCAGCCCAAGCAAACGGGACTGGGGCAAAGGCACCCGGAGGGCCACGCCCGGGCGCCAATGGTTTTGAGTCCTTTTGCCGAAACAAAAGGACTTCGTCGTGTGGGGGCGAAACCCCACATTCCTTATCACTCCCTTTGCATTCCCCCTTACACCGGCCTACGTACGCCGGCGTACCCCTCAAAGACCGGAATGGTCATCCATACCGGAATGATCATTCCCGATAATCAACCGGATGGATAACGTGCCGCGTGACCGCATCGATCCGTATCGCACAATCGACAAGACCGCCAACAAAAAAACAATAAAAAAAGAAATACAAAGGGCTTGACAGAATCAAACACCATTCGTACAATCATTCCAATTTTTACGTCGGTCTTGTATTGTCTTGCTTTTCTCCAGCAATAAAATCCAAGAAAGTAAAGGAGGTTGATGCTTGACTTACCAACCCGCTAGCCGTACAATCCTGCAAAACTAAATGCGCAAATTATTCTGCTCTACTTATCGCTCTATAACTCTCAATAAATGAGCCCACATCGTAGTCCTGCCTAGTCCACGTTGTTCCAGGTAAATCCATCAAACGCTAGTGCTCATGGGTATTTTGTGAGATTTTGTGTCTTGCATGTTCTCTTATAGTCCTGTATGTTCCAGGTAATTAGGTGGTAATTTGGTGGTAACTTCTACCGGGAGGGAGTGCCGCATGGGGTGCTTGACGGACGCCAAAATCAAGGCCCTTCACCAGGCGGGCCGGTATCGGGACGGCGATTGTTTGTTTCTGAACGTGACGACCTCCGGCACCCGCAGCTGGGTAGTGCGCGTGAAAATCCGAAACGGGCCCCGCCGGGATTTAGGCATCGGACCATACCCCTTGCTGAGCCTGATGGAGGCGCGAATCCGAGCATGGGAGTATCGCAAGCAAGCGTTCAACGGCGTGGACCCGTTAGGCGGGAGAAAGAAAGCGACGATGCCGACCTTTCAGCACGTCGCGCGGCAGTACTATGAGGAAAACAAACCCCGCTGGAAAGCGGGGCGGCATACCGATCAGTGGTTACAGGCGGTCGAGAAATATGCCGTCCCGGTCTTCGGCCACAAGCCGGTGGATCGACTCGACCAAGACGATATCCTCGCTGTGCTCCGGCCGATCTGGACGACGATCCCGGAAACGGCCCGGAAACTTCGGCAACGGCTGCGGTTGATCCTCAAATGGTGTCAAGCGCATCGGTACGTCAAAGAGAACGTGGCCGGCGAAGTGATTGAGGGGGCCCTCGCGCCCATGCCGTCTGTCCAAGCCCATCATCGCAGCCTCCCGTATGAGGCAGTCGGCGCGGCCTTGGATCGGATCGAGGAATCCGGTGCGTCCTTGTCGGCCAAATTGTGCCTCCGGTTTCTCATCTTGACGGCCACCCGCAGCCAGGAAGCCCGGGGCATGCGGTGGCAGGAGCTTGACACGGAGAAACGACTCTGGACCATTCCTGCGTCACGCATGAAGACGAACCACGAGCATCACGTCCCCTTGTCGGATGAGGCGATGCGGGTGTTGGACCGCGCGCGCGTCCTCGAGGATGGCAGTGGATTCGTCTTTCCGTCGCCGAGGAAGAAAGGCGACGCGTTATCCGTGACGACCCTGACGTGGCTGCTCGACACGACGGGGCTGTTAGACAAAACCGTGGTGCATGGCTTTCGGTCGTCATTCAGGACCTGGAGTGAAGAACAGACGACTGCCGACTTTGCCGTGAAAGAGCAGGCGTTAGCGCATCAGGTGGGGTCGTCCGTCGAACGCGCCTATACCCGCACGGACCTGTTAGCCAGACGTCGAGTCCTCATGCAACGATGGAGTGACTACCTCACCAGAGCACCCCGCCAACAAGTCGTCTCTCTGCACCGGTAATCTGACCTGTCCCGCGATCGGCGACGAGCGGGAGACGGTCGATGGACCGGTTCATTCACCGGTGAAATCACCCCTGACACGCGACAGGGGTAAGATCAGGGGTAGTTACAGGGGTAGAATGGGCGAGAGCCGGCCCCTGACACGGGGCGAAAAGAAGGCTGGGTCAAGGAGCATGGTGAGTGAACCGGCCCCGTTTTTGCCCACTGCAAGGCGAACGCGTTTTGCAGGAATGAACCAACCAGTTTCTCCTGAGAAACTGCGTGGTATGGTGCCGTGCTTACACCCCACGCATGCGTTCTTCGAAGTTTTTCTTTTTCCTAGTGAATACGTTATATATATTCAATGGCGGTGAACCAGACTCTTTCACGGAAGCATTGGAGGAATTGAAAGATCGGGTTCATAGAATGTTAGAAAATTCTAACGGGATATGAGCAACTATCAATTTACGAGCTATTTTGAAAATGAAGTTTTACGAAAACGCCCTTACTTGAGAAAGGAATGGTGTATCTATGTATTGGAACATGCCATTCAATCTGAACCTCAAGAGAATAATCGATACCGGTTTTGGGCCGCTTTGCCAGAACTTGATGGCCGATACTTGAGGGTTATTACCCTAGAAGATAAACTCACCATCCACAATGCTTTTCCAGACAGGGGGTTTAAGCCATGACGCTGAACTATCATCCGGAGACCGATTCACTGTATATCGATTTATCCGGGCGTCCCAGCTCGGAAAGTCAGGAAATTTCCGAAGGGATCGTGCTGGACTATGACCGGAACGGCCGGTTGGTCGGGATTGATATCGACAACGCGAGCAACAAGGTTGAACTGAAGACACTCATCCTGAATCAATTGCCGGGTACCGTGGAAAGCATTTCCCCGCACGCTTGAGAATTTCCCACTCGTAAGCTTCCCGTTAAAGAAGACAGTTCTAAACGAGAGTTTTTGGCATTCTATAACCGGTGCAGACAGCATGCATCCTTGGGCGGGCCAACACCCAAGCGGTCTTTGTCAATCAGCCTAAGCCAAATCAGGTAGCGGCATAACCAGAGCGGAGAGCCACGTATCGACAGTCCGCAAACTGCTCAAAATAGTCGAGCCGCCTCTGCCCTCTAGCTTTAGCCCTTCCCCTAAAAACGCGATCCGGCCGCCTCGTGGCGGCTTCGCTTCGGGGACGCTCGATCCCGCGCACATGCCGGCCTTCGCTGACACGAGCGCCTTTTTCTTTCTTGACTTCCCTGCCCCCACTACCTATTCTCTCCCCCGCTAGGGGAAAATCATTTACCATCTGGTACGTGTCAGTAGGAATTCCCTGGCCTTCGAGTCGAGCCTGGGGGGAGGCTTCCGGCCTCTCCCTGGTGCTTCCTCCCCTTCACGTCTGAATCCTCACTTCGACGCCGGCCCTCCGGCGCCTAACCGACCAGCGAATCGCCAGGCCGGCCCACCAGCCTGAGAGGGCCGAACGAGCGGCTCAGGTGTGGTAAAGGGAAGGGGCACTCAGTCCCAGCGGCAGGTTACTTCTTCGCCGGGCTTGGTATAGTGAAGACTGTTTGAGACCCTGTTCTCTCGGGCGGCGTTTGTGCGGAAATGTGCGAACGCGTCTTTGACAGTATTCACGCCACTCTTCTTTTGTCAGGTTCCCAGCCACTAGTTGATCATTTTCCCCTGGTGCCAAGACGACTATCTGCATGGGGGGTGCGACTCCTGACAGGGCCGCATCACCCGTCAAGGGAAGCACCATCGTACAAACCAAGAGACCTGCTCGTCTCGTGGGTGGGGACCGTGAGCGAGAAGGCGGATGCCAGGACAGACCTGCGTCCGAAGACAACAACACTTGTGCGATGCCGGGCAGCAAACGGATCCGGTACTCGCGGAAAGGTGGTAAGACGCCATGAGAAATGAGGACACGTTTAACGATTTCGTCGATTGCGCCGGTTTGTTGCTCAGGAGGATTTGTGATCACTTTGGCGAGACCTTGGGGCAGGTGTGGGCGGACCTGTACGTGAACGAGCCGGTCAGACGAGGGGGTCTGCTCGTCGAGCTGATTACCATAGCTGACTGCACCCCGTTCGCACGGGAAGCGTTAGACCGGATCAAGAAATACCACCTTGTGGAAGACATTCTCGCTCCACCGATACTGGAGTACTATCTGGTTGGGCGGCTGAAGGAAATTGAACAAGGCCCGAAAGCCGGAGGGAAAGAAGCGTACGGCAGCTTTCTCAAAGATATGGCGATAGTGGCGGTCGTGAATTGCCTGTCAACGGAAACGGGCATCAATGCGACACGCAACATGAGTCGAACCATCGATAGAAAGACGGGTGATTATCCGAAGTGCTGCGTCGAGGGTGGCTCCGCCATTGATATTGTCGGCATCGCTCTGTGGAAGCACTTGGGCGAGTCGCGGAACTACAAAGCGATCGAAAACCTTTGGATCGAAAGTGGCTTAGCAGACTCCCCGCTTTATCGGCACGGCCCAGCGAAATTCCCCATCCTGGAACATCCCATCTCGATTCTACGGGATCGGAAACGAAAAAAGTGGCAACTTGTGGGTGGGCACTTCATGGAACAACCGCCACTGAAGGAAACGCTACGACGGTCTCCCCAATCGAATGGGCCAAGATCGTCCGAGGACAGCTGAGCATGGTCCTTTTTTATTGGTGTCAACCTTTTTTTGGTGGGGGGCAGAAAAATGATGCCGCGACAGACGTTTGGGGGGATCCTCGCACAAAAGGGGATCCGCTGCGGAAAAGGGGTCCTCCGCGCAAAAAGAAAGGAGGTGATGACCCATGTCGAGACAGCCAGAAGTTTTCCTCCTCCCCCGCCGCGAAGTGGAGCGACGCACAGGGCTCAGCCGTAGCGCCATTTACGAACAGATCGGGCAGGGCACGTTTCCGCGACCGGCGAAAATAGGGCGGCAGGGTGTGCGCTGGCTTGAGGCTGAGATCACCGCATGGATCCAGGCGCGCCTGGACGCGAGAGAGGTGACGCCAACAAAGCCAACACCGCACAAGTAGCGGCGTGCCCGCTGAACGGGCTTGTGGGGTCGCCCCGGACCGGCTGGCCTCGGCCAGCCGGTCAGCCCGGTGCCGCCGGCCGCGAGACCCCACGCGCGACACGATTGACCAGAAGTACGCGGGGGGCGGCCGGTCCCCCCAACCACGTTACCGAGTTCGCACGGCCGGTCCGCACGCCGTGCACACAGCAGAACAGGAGGTGCTCCCATGCATATTGAACACCGTGATCCGACACTCACATATTCCCTTGCCGTCCGAGAAGAAAAAACCCTGCTCGTCCTGGACTGGCTCCTGGAGTTTCAAGTGTCCGCGCTCGACCTCCTCGCCAGACGCTTGGGCATGCCGACCAAAACAGCCTATAAATTGTTTCGCGCGCTGCGCGAAGACGCGCTCATCCAACGCTACACCAAGGGCCGGGCGCATGTCGCGCGGTGTTTCCTGCTCACCCGACGCGGCGCCACCCAACTCCGGAACGCCGGGCGCGATATTTCAGAGGCCGACACCTCCCCCGCCGGCGTGACCGACGACTTTGATCTCGTTCACGCCCTGGCCGTGCAGGCCGCCGTGCTCCCTCGGCTCCCACAGTTTGCCGAGGTCATCTGGAAGCCCCATATCACCCTCCCTGAGCCCTTTGAGAAGCCCGATGTCCTGCTGCGGTCGCCGCAGGGCACCTGGGTGGCCCTCGACTATGAACGTCCGGGGAAAGATGACAAACGCATCTACATGAGCTTCCGCAATCATGCCGAGGCGATCATGGCCCAACACTACCGCGCCGTCTCCGTGTTGTTCGGCCGGCAGGCGGACCTCGAACGCTACCGCACCCTCTTCGACGCGGAGGCTTGGCCCGAATACGACTATCACCGCAAGACCCGGAAGATCGCCGCGCTCACCACCACCTTCACGCCGGACACCGTGCCCCAGTTACGCCAGTGCTTTGTCTTTACCCTGGAAAACGCGGTCACGCCGGCTCCCAACTCGGCTCGCCCCCCTGTGGCCGCCGATCCGGCTTCTCGCGAGCGGCCGTCTGCGGCCCGCGACGGGGACCCGGACGCCTCGCCGGGATCCTGAGGCCGTGAGGCGGGCATCGAGGGCATCGCGTTGGGGGGGTGCGCTGAATGAGCTGCGCACTCTTCATGGCCAGGCCCGTGGCCACGATGGTCGGGGCCGCGTGCCCACGTGTGGCCCCCTGTGCCGTGTGGTCCCCAGCACGTCTGTTTGGCCCTCATGGACGCCGGGCCGCAGGCCGCGGGTGTCTCAGACCTTAGGAAAGGAGGTCATCTCATGCGCATCGAGCACCGTGATCTCACCCTGACCTATTCGCATGCCATCCATCATGAAAAACGGCGCTTGGTACTGGACTGGCTGCTCGAATTCGGCTTCTCGTCCTACGAATTCCTTGTCCGTCGCATCGAAAGCACTCCGGCCAATGCCTATCCGTTTTTCCGCGCCTTGAAGCGACAGGGCCTCGTCCAGGAATTCGTCAATGTCCATACCGGACCACAGCGGTTCTTGATGCTCACCAAGACCGGCGTCGAAGCCTTGGATCTCGTCGGCCGGGATACCTCCAAAGCCATGACGCACCCCCATCGTCTTGAACGCCACGCGCACATCCTGCATGACCTCGCCGTGCAAGCGGCCGTCCTCACTCGCCTGGATCGCTATGACGAAGTGATCTGGGATCACCACATCCGGATTCCTGAGCAGTTTGAAAAACCGGACGCCCTCTTGCATTCGCCAAGAGGGTATTGGGTGGCGCTCGAGTATGAACGCTCCCGGAAGGCACGCAAGCGCATTTACCTCTCCTTTCGCACTCACGCCAAGGCCCTGCTCAACCGACACTACGGGGGCGTCTACTACCTCTTTGACCGGAAGTCGGATTGCTCGTATTATCAGACGCTCTTCGCGGCCCCGGACTGGCCGGAGTACCATCACAATCGGAAAACCGGCAAAATCACGTCGACCCATAGAGACTTCAAGCCGGACTCCGTCCAGAATTTACGCCGCGTCTTTCGTTTCCTGCACGAGCCGTACCCCCACAACTTGGCCGCCCCGTAAAGAAAGCAGGATCGGGTGAACGAGCGTCCGTCTGTCATGCGGACGATCGGGCGTGCTCAGCGCCTGAGGGGCTGGCGGCTTTGTCTGCTGTGAGCGGGCCGAGGACCGCGCGGCCTCGGCCCGCCACTGCGAGCAGACGACGTCGCCACAGGACCAAGACGGGAAACGGCAGCGCACGCCACTCGACGACACGGCCGAGACGGTTGCTCCGACCGCCGACGGGCGGCAGCGCTTTGCGGTTCTGCCTGTCCCGGCGCATGGGTGGCCGGCGAACCGCGACGCGACCGGCGCGTCACTCCTCGTGGACGCCGTGGATGTCGCGGACACGCGGCCGCGTGCCCGCGAGGATCCCCCGCGCGACGGCTTGAGGCCTGTTCGAGTTAGGCGGGGTCGTCGACGCCCCGGGCTTGGCGGCGTCGGCGTTCTTCCGTCCCGGCCGCTTCATCCTGTTCCGGAAGATCCTGGAACTCCGCCGGGAGCGTGACGGCCTGGATGGCGGGCGGCGGTCGTGAGACCGTCGACGCGATCGGCGGCACTGGCGCCTGGACTGCCGCGGCCAAGTCGCGCATTGGCGGCCGTGCCAGCAACCACACGGCGGCACACACGACGCCTAAGGGAATCACCAGGACCAGCGCCGGCGTTTCGAAGGACAGGAACACGGCCAGCGGCACCCCACATGCTACGGCGACGGCGATGCCAAACCATGTGGCCTCCCAATCGCGTTGTGCTGCTGGCACTAATGGTCTCATGTGATCGTGGGAGCCTTACAGGTTCGTGGGCGGCCAGCCGGGCGGCCGCAGGTGGGCCGGCAAGCGCCTGTAGCGTTTCACGAAGTGGAACGCGAAGTACCAGGCCACGAGAAATTTGATCAGCCCGACGAGCGCAGCGATGAGCGAGGCGACGATTAAGAGGACGACGACGGTGTGGGCCAGGGTCCAGGTGGTCATGCGTCCCTCGCCGAGTCCGGCCGGGACCGGCGTTGGGTCCCGTCGTCCTCGCGCTCCAGGAGGTCGGCCAGCTTGTTCCCGAAGATGTAGGACAGCCACCAGAACCCGATCGCGCCCACGATCTTGATGGTCAAGGCCACGCCAATAAGGAGCCCAATGAGTGTGCCGAGGGAGATGTCAGGGGGAGTCGGGTTCATGGTGTATCCCTACGAGGCTGCGAGCGGAGGACCGGCCGGATCGGTGGCTTTCCCTCCTCCACAATCCTCTCACCTCGCGGCCGCGGCGTCTTGCAGATCGGCCACTGTGCGTTCGAGCGCGTCGATCCGGGCCTCAAGCTTCGTCTCTAGCCGCTCGATCGCTTCCTCACGCTCCGTGTGGATTGTCACGGCGGCGAACGCCATGGCGGCGGCGAGGAAGATATAGGCGAGGGTGAGTTTCCAGTTCCTCCAGGCGGGTAACATGTGAACTCCTCTTCTTTTGCCAGCGACCTGGGGTACGGTCCGCCGCAAAAAGGAAAGCCCGATGACCCATCACGAGGTGCCCCAAGACAGGTTGGATCCCTTCGCGTGCACACGGGCATCCAGGATGTCCCGATCGCAGTCAACCTACCAAGGACCCCATCGCCGGTCAAGATCGAATCGGCCGGCCGGCATTCCCACCGGACGCCCCACGACACAAGATCGCGTCGCTTGAGCGTCCCGGCCATCAAGCTGATGGTCGAGCGTGAAGTCCTCGATCGAGACTCTCCGGCGCTGGATGTCCGCTTACGTGGCGGGGCTTATTGGCTGGGCCTGTTCGCTCCTGTCTTTTCGTGGCTCGGTGCGGGCCGTCCGCGCCAGCTGCGCGCCGTGGATGAATGGCGAGGCGGCCGCCAGTGTTTCGGCGATGGCGTCGGCGACGGGCCTCGCGAAGCCCGCGGCCGTCAAGCGGTTGCGAGACGCCGCTTGGTCCAACGGGACGCCCACTTGGAGGAGTCTGCACTCCTCAATGACGGCTTCGGCTGCGGGAGCCGCGAGACCCGTCTCGATCAGGCGCTTGACGGCCAGGTCTTGATCACACTTACGCGAGTAGTTCATGACTGTTCCTTCCCCAACCAAGGCCTGGCCTTCCAATCCAGGCCCCGGATTGCACCGTCATCAGAACAGGCCGGCCAGGACGCGCGTCAGGCCGGCATTTAATTTCGGCGCGGCCTCGGCGTATTCCAAATTCACCTGATTCGCCGTACTCATAACCCGAGTGCGGTACTTCTTTTCTTTCGAAACTTCATGAAACGATTGTTCGACTTGCGTGCCGGTGCCCTGGGCGATATCGACCTTCGTCTTGGTGGTCCCGGAGACGCCTGATTTCGTCTTTTGCGAGATCTGGACGTCGGTGATGGCCACGTAGGTCACGTCTTTGACCATGGCATTGGCAATCGTGCCGGCGAGGCCACCGGCGAGGGCGCCGGCCCCGGCTCCGATCCCGGCTCCACGTAAGCCGTCGACCATTCCTCCGATCGTCCCACCGACGGCCGCGCCACCGAGGGCCCCGCCGTATCCGGCACTGAGGGCATTAGCGGCCGCGGAGGGATCCGTCTTCGCGACGCTGAGAATTTGGGCTTGCAGTTTGAAGTGGGCCCTGTCCGGATCGTCCATGATCCGGTAGCCCTTGGCCGCGATCGCGGCCTTGATGGGCTGCTCCAGATCGAAGTTGGGTTTATCGGAGGTGTTCCGGACCTGGACAAAGATGGTCCGTTTGTCTTTCCGGACCGGGTCGAGAAAGACGGCATCGCTCATTTTGGTTTGCACGTCGAGATTTGCTTTGGCGATGGACGTATGCACGGCGGCGCAGCCGTGGAGGAGGGCGACGAAGGGGAGGATCACGGCGAAGAGAAGAACCGGGATCCAGCAGAGCCCTCGGCGAGAACTGGGGGTTGCGGTGGTGAACATTAGGTCAACTCCTTCTGCTGGAATGGGTGAATAGCGCGTGCGTGGTGCTGTGCGGTCAAACGACATGCGGAGGGGAGGCAACCGTCCGTGGGACCGAGAACTCCGGCTGGATGGTCACATGGTGACCGTCTCGAAGCGTAGACGTACTCCGATTCCTGCCCGGAATGGGTCGGGACGCATTCGATCAACCCGTGAGTGTCAGCAACGCTAGGACGCATCAATCCCTCTTACTGGAGAAGCGTGCACGACGCATAGGTCGGGCCTTGTCGCATCCTCCAGGAATTGGAAGATCCTGCGTATTTACCGTGGGTGAAACAATCTGGCGAGCGCGGGAGCAAACCGCGATCCCAGATCAGGCTCTTGTATTGGCAGGAGACCCGACAAAGGGTCTCCTGGAGAATGCGACAGGAAAACCGTACCAAGTCATGGAGAGGAGGTCAAGAGTAAAACGGAGACCGGAGAGGACCCGCTCGACCCCAGCCCAGGCTACGCCAGGGAGCCCACACGTGCTGGTTGCTCATGGTCAGCTGCCGGATGAGGACGGAGACGGCGGTGGGAATAAGCACGATGAGCACAAACGGCTGCCGCCAGCCTCTCCGCTCTTGGGTCTGGCCACTGTGCGGAGAGCGTCATGATGCCGGCTCGCGGCAGGCCACACGGTTTCTCAGGCCTCGCTCCCGTCGATCACACCACCACTGGACTCACCGCGGGCGTCGCGTGTGCTGAGAAGGGGGCCCTCCTCAATGGGCGTGCTGTCTCAAGCTGATGTGCCGGGAAGGGCCACCACGAGGCATGGGTGTGGCCATGATCGCTTGCTTGAGAGTAGACACGCAGTCGCCTGGCCCGTGGCCTTGGACCCTTGGCGTCCCGTCCCTGAGGTGTGTCTCCTCTGCCTGTCCCTGAACCGCCCTCATCGTTCTCTGATATCTTCGGCAGGCTGTTTCTTGACGCTGGGGCTCAGGCTCCCTGGACGAGAGGCCATTACGTCGCGGCGACCGTTCGTTCCCATGGCACACGACATGGCCGCGGCGACGCCCCTGTCGTCTCGCGTTTTCCCGCAGGCTGTACCCTTCAATGCACCGCTCGATTCACCGTTCAATTCACCCCCTCCGACCGTGAGCGGTCAATCAAGGGGTCAATATAGGGGTGAATTGAGTGGTGAAAGACGCGAGAAACAGCCGTGGCAGGACGAGAGACCGGGCGAAGCCATGAGCGGGTCCTGGGAGGGCAGGGCGGCGGGAACGCCGCGGCCCTGCCGAGGCGTCGCCTCTTGGCCAAGTGCGCGTTTGCACAACGCTTTTTGGCCCATTCACCGCCGGGGCCTGGGAGCGCCAGGCCCCAACGAGGGGAGGCTCTCCCCTCTGGCTCCACGCCGCCCGCTGGACGCGGGAGCCGTGGGCCATTCACCCCGCTGCGCTGTCCCGGCTATTGCGAGGGGTCGCAAGCCGTGACCAACCCCCCGAAGAGCCCTCGTTTTTTGACTCGGACTCTCGCCGCTGGACGCGGCTTGAATTTCTGGGGGTTGGTCCCGGCTCACGTTCGCTCGCCGCGACAGCGCAGCAGCCCAACCCGTGAGGCCGTGCTGGGGCTTGGCCTCCCTTCGGCTCTGCCTGGGGGCCGAGCCGTTGGTCTTGCGGTCGCCCGTCACACCGTCTGGGGACGGTGGTGCCGGGCTCGTTCACGTCGGATCGAGGGATCCCCGTGAACCGCATCGGCGGCCGGTTCGCTGGGGCTCACCTCACCGCCTGACTCGCTTTGGGAATCGAGTCTGCGCCGCGAGCCATGTGACGCTTCGCGTTGTCACGTCTTTGGGTGCCGGCCTCGCACAGCCAAACGTGAAGGATAACCAGATGTCATACCGGCGCACTCGGTGCAGTCCCCAGCAACAAGGCGCCCCCCCTGAAGCTGTTCGCCACCGGGGCCCCGGGCGGATTGCGTGCGACCAGGGTAGTTGGTGGATCTCTGGGCGTATGCCCACAAGGTCGCCCTAGAATTCTCACGGTCCGGCACCCTAACCGATCATGTCTACATTGCGTTGTTCAACGGGAGCTTGCGGGCGGAGTGCGTGAACGGGCACGGGCTCCAAGATGTGACGGAGGCGCGGGTGAAGCGGCCGGTTTGCAACAGGACTAAGAACCGGGCGCCCTTGCAGGACAAGGCTCAGTGGCATACACCGATGGAGGCGATCCATTTAGCTCTGGCCTCAATGGCCGGGGCCGATTTTTTCGCTACGTGTGACGGCAAACTGTTACAGAAAGAAAAGGCCGTTGCTGGCGAAGCTTGAGTGTCCTGTGATTTCGCTTCTTGACCTGGCCGCGGAGGTTCTCCCATGAGTACGCACATTCCATCTCTTTCTGAACTGAATCAGCATGTGACGGACGCGCTGATTCGGGAAGTCGGCGTGGTTGATACCATTCGCTTCCTGAACCAATTCAGAATCGGGTACGGTGATTACACGGCGGAGCGCGAGGGTCTGTTTCAGGGCATGGCGGTCAAAGATATGTTCAACGGGATGAAGGCTCGTCGTACTGGAGAAGCATCCACCGATAGTCGAACACCGTCGTAGCCACCTTTGGTACACCAAGGAGGCAGGTCCACACTCTCGGGCGCGAACAAGAAGATCCCCCCTCCCGCTCAGAATGCCGGGCGGGTAAAGACCGCATCCCTAGCAGCAGAGGACACACGGAGGGAACGATTCTTTACACTCGAATACGGGATGGATGACGAATGGTACGTCGGCAAACTCAAAGAAGTTCCCGGCGTATTCAGTCAAGGGGCAACCTTGGACGACTGAGAGGCGAACATCAGAGACGCCTCTCACTTGATGGTCTACGCCGAACCCTCTTTGGAACGTCCGGGCATCAGGCGGAAACGCACCGCGGTCTCCTGACGTTGTTCAGCCTCGTGTTGGTCAAAACCGGCAAGTTCGAGAAAAAATGGGGAAAGTTTCTGGCAAACTTGAAGGACGACCGCGAAGCCGGAGACTATGAAGCCCTGTCGTACCTCGATGAACAGACGGCCAGCCGGGCGTTGACCGAAGCCGAGGAATTCGTGGGAAAGGTCGAAGTATTTCTCGGACAACGTGACGGCTAAGTCGTTGCAGCCGCGCCATCTGATGGCGCCAATGGTTTTGGATCCTTTTGCCGAAACAAAAGAGCCTGTCCTGAGCGCCCTTCGACTTCGCTTCGCTACGCTCAGGACGAACGGAAGAAAGGCCGTTCACCCTGAGCGTAGGTCTCTTGAGACCGAAGTCGAAGGGTCGAAGGACTTGGCAAAAGAACCTCGACGTGCGGCGACGAAACCCCGCAACCGCTTTCCTCCTTCTGTCATTCCCGCAGGCCTTTAGCGAGAATCCAGTGTCTTGCTCTTTCCCCCTTTGCATTCCTACTTATGCCTGCGTACGTACGCCGGCGCACCCCTCAAAGACCGGAATCGTCATGCATACCGGAATGGTCATTCCCGAAAATGAACCTGATGGATAACGTGCCGTGAGACGGCCCCCGCCCGTACCGCACAATCGACAAGACCGCCAACAAAAAACAATAAAAAAAGAAATACAAAGGGCTTGACTTCTTCACCTGTCATTCGTACAATCCCAAACAGTTTTTGAGTCGTGTTTAGTTCCACTTCTTTACAATCAGCAATCAGCTCAAAAAGGAATTTAAAGGAGAGGAAGGCTTGACTTAGCCACCCGCCGAAAGTAGAATCGTGCAAAATACGCAATAGTATACTCGATCTACTCTGTATAACTTATCAATCAAAGGAGATAAGACAACATGGACATGAAACGATTCTTCTTGTATGCAATCGTAATTGCCGCAATGACGTTGGCAGGATGTGGCGGCAACGGCGGTGGTGGTGGCAACGGCGGTGGTGACAACGGGGCCCCTGTGCCCACCGCGGCGGAGATGGATCTGGATGCCGTACGAATGGCGTTGGGTGTGGCTGCTGATGCGGACAGAGCCGCGATCCTGGCTGCTATCACGGCACTGGAGATGAGAAATCCGCCAGATCCGGAAGACCCGGCTGTGCAAATGTTGCGAGATGCGCTGAATCTTGCGAGCACTGCGACGCTAGCCGACGTCCTGGATTCAGTCAGGATGCTCGTGGCGGAGGATAACCGCATGGAAGATGCGGTCGCGGCGAAGAAAGCGCCGGCCATCGCCGACCCGGATGGTGACGGGACGTTGAACGAGAACGATGCAACGGAACGCGGTGCAGTAGCAGGTTCGGATACGACCGTGGCAACCGCGCCGGATGACCTCGAAAATCCCAACCGGCCCGGCAAAGGCGAAGCTGATGATGGTACTGAGGATCTCTTTAGTTTATCGGGTGGCGGGATAGACATGCCCAACATCATGACCATCGCAGGTGCTGCGGCAGATGATAATGACCGGTTGGGGATGCCCGACGCGACCGTCGACGATGATAATGAATTTGCGATGATGGCGGATGGGATGGTGGACGGCTTTGCGCGCAACGTCCATACGCGGACCATCAGTGGCGCGACGGATACGGTCACGGTTTTCGACAACCGCGATGCCCCGGCAGACGTGGAGTACGGGATGTTCTATTCGGAGACTGACGCAGGCAGCAGGGATGCCGTTACCAGTGCCACTGCGGCGGGAGTTTTGACGATTGACACTACCGACGTTGACGGCAACCATGGCCTGTTCGCTACGCCCGGTGCACCGACGGGTGAGGGGTTCCCGCTGGGTGAAGATCAGACTTACACCTACGTGGATGACGTCGAGGCCACGATGGATATGAATGAGGAAATGCGGGGCGGCCGCACGTTCGACGGCACGTTCAACGGCGTCCCGGGTGAGTTCGCCTGTACGGGCGGCACCTGCTCGGCCGGGACCGACTCGATGGGCAACCTGGATGAACTCGTGGGCGCGTGGACCTTCACGCCTGAGGAAGTCGAAGAGGACGCGGACCCGCACATGATTGTGGGTGCCAATTACGACACCGACTACTTGGCGTTCGGGTACTGGCTGCAAGGGACAGGAACGGGTGACGCCCTGAAGTATGGCATCGGCACCTTCGCGACCGGCTCCATGCCGTTCGCCGGGGCCGATGCGGCAACCGCGGTCGCGGCGCTCGTGGGTTCGGCGACCTATTCGGGTCCGGCGGCCGGGATGTTCGTGATGAAGACCGACATCGACGACGACAACAAGGGTCCGGTGGCGACCGAAGCCGGCAAGTTCACGGCTGATGCTTCACTGACGGCGAAGTTTGGTGACGCGACCATGAGCCCTGATGACTTCACCATCAGCGGCACGGTGGATAACTTCCAGCTCGAGAATTATGACGGGACCACGGTTGACAATAGCTGGTCGCTCTCATTGAATTCTGGAGCCTTTGCCGACCGGACGTATAGCACGTCCACTGGCATGGTTGACAGCATCACCGCCCACCGGAGGACCTTCGGCGGCAGCACCGGTTCGATGGAGACTGGTCTCGGCAGGTGGGAAGGCCAATTCTATGGCGCGCAGGTTGTGGATGATGCTGAGACCACCGCGACGAATGAGGCAGAAACCGGTTACCCGACCGGCGTGGCCGGTGAATTCATCGGTCATTTCGAGACCGGACACGCGATCGGTGCCTTCGGTGCCACCAGGGATCCGTAAGACGGTATCTACGATCAAAGGCCCGTCCAACGGAGGGTCTGTTCACACAAAGAAGGGCAGCCACCGGCTGCCCTTCTTTTTTGCCCTTGTCATGCCAGCGACTCTTTTCGCGCTCATCCTCGTGATCCTGTTCCCTGTCGCGCCGGCCGTGGGTGCGTCCGGCGGCACGCCGCCGGAACCCTGCCGGGACTGCGGGGGGGTGCAGTATTTTAGCCCAATGAAGAAAAGCGAAAAGGCAAAGACACTGGATCCCCGATCGGGGTCGGGGATGACAGAAAAGAGCAAAGACGAAAAACAAGATGGAGCCCCGCTCTCCCGCCAGGGGAGAGGGCAATCAGAGGGCACGTCCGGGGGGCCGGCGCGTCTCGAACGCGAGGGTTCGAAGCGCAAGCACCTGTCCTCCGATCCGCGCGTCAGGACCGCGCGGGTGCTGGTGAAACGCAACCGCTTTGCCGAGGCTCTGAAGATCCTGCGGCCCCTGGCTCTGGAGGACCGTCCAGACCAGACGGACGTGCGGTTTCTCCTGGGCCTCGCCGCCAGCCGGGGGGCCCAGGCCCCCGATTTGGATGACGAGGAGCGGCTCGCATTGCTGGATGAGGCCATCGCAACGTTCCGGTCCATCCTGATCCGCCGGCCGGACTTGGTGCGGATCCGCCTGGAACTGGCCCTGGCCTTCTATTTGAAGGAGGACGACCAGTTGGCCCGCGAGCATTTCGAACGGGCTTTGGTCGGCAAGCCACCGCCGGCCTTGGTGGCCAACGTCGTCCGGTTTTTGAGCATCATGCGGGCCCGGCGCCGCTGGCGCGGGTACTTCGGCTTCTCCCTGGCTCCGGACACGAACATCAATGCGGCCTCGGACGCGCAGTTCATCTATATCAACGGCCTGCCGTTCCGCCGGGGGGCGGCGGGACAGGCCAGTTCCGGTATTGGCGTGGTGGGCTGGGGCGGCGGGGAATACCAGTATCCCCTGGCCGCGCGCTGGCGGCTTCGCGCGGGGTTCGACCTCAACCACCGGGAATATCCGGGGAACCAGTTCGATCAGTCGTTCGTGGCGGGTCACGTGGGGCCGCGCTGGCTGATTAGTCAGAACACCGAGATGAGCCTGCTGGCCTCGACGAGCCAGCGCTGGTGGGGCGGCTCCCCCTTCAATTATGACGTCGGCGCGCGCGTCGAAGTGCTGCACCGGGCTTTCGCGGGTCTGTTGCTGAACGGCCAGGCGACCTGGTCGGACCGCAAATACCAGCAGCAGAAGTTCCTGGAAGGTTCGCTCATGGTGTTTTCTCTGGGCGCGAACTACGTCCTTTTACCGACCGTGCAGGTGAACGCCCTGGCGGGCTACCAGCAACAGGAGGCGCAGACGCGACGCTGGAGCAATATGGGCTACTGGGGGCGGGTGGGCACGAACGTGGCGTTGCCTTTCGGTTTCACCATAGGCCTCAGCGCCGAGTTCAGGTGGACGGACTACGAGAGTGGGTGGTTCCCGTTCGTCGAGGACAACTCCGACCGCCGCGACCAGACCCGCATCCTGCAGGCCACGCTGCTGAACCGCGCGTTGACGGTGTACGGGTTCAGCCCCCAGGCCGTGTTTTCCAACCAGGTCCGCACATCCAACGCGCAACTGTTCGACTACAAGCGCAACCTCGTGGAAATGCGCTGGGTCCGGCAGTTCTGAGCCGGTGGGGGTGCGGGGTTTCGCCCCCACGCGATGAGGTCCTTTTGTTTCGGCAAAAGGACCCAAAACCATTGGCGCTTGGGCGTGGCCCTTCGGGTGCCTTTGCCCCCCACCTTATACCTGTTCGTCAAAAGACGCCGCAGTCGTGGCTAAGTGCGCCCATGGAAGACATGGGTAGTCCAAATCCTCCAGAACTTCAATGTCTTCAAGGACTCGTTTCAGGTGCGGAAGCAGCATGTGAAACGGCGACCTTTAGAGAAGAGGACTGGGAGCCGCGGTAGCCGGCCCCGATCCAGCGATCCCATCCAGCCCACGCCGGTGTGCCGGGCCCATTCCGGCACGGCCCGTGCACTCAATGCAGCGCTAGAATTTCAACGGGAACTATGGACACTGTTCAGCAGGCCCTTGCTCGCCTTGTCCACCTCCTGCGACATCGTTTTATCGAGGGTTAGATCGACCACCCCCGTCCCGGCAAACTTCTTCTTCCAGCGAGAGAACGTCTGCTCCGAGATCCCCGCCTTGCGGCACACTTCCCCGATCGGCGTACCGGCCTCGGCTTGGCGCAACACAAACCCGATTTGTTCCTCCGTGTACTGCTTCCGTTTCATGGCAAAATCCCCCTCCTTCCTTCAGGCTCATTTTGCCAGAATCATCACCTCTCTGTTGGATCAATTTTCGGGTCGCAGACCAGCAGGCATGTCCTCACGTTCGACTTGGCCCTCAACTGGGGGAAGGGCACATAGATTAAAACCGGAGGATGGAATACAATGTGCACATGGAACACGTAGTCGCTCTGGTTGCTATCCTGGCATGACCAATAACCTTGCTTCTGATTATTTTTGGAGGCATTGGCAGAGAACAAATACGATCACTGATCGTGATGATCAAAAAGATTAAGTATAAGGGCTTAGGCATCGATGTTTCAGTAATACTGGATCAGGCGAGAGAGAATATAGAGGAACCTTCACAGCATGAGCCTTATCTGATCGTAGATGAATCAGAGATCTACACCAATATACTTAAAACCTCTCCTGAAGCTGCTGTAATAAGCTCATGGCAATCTTTAGAGCTTTCCGCTATCAACAAAGTCAAAGATCTCTTGCCCGCAAATGAAAGGTTCCGAAACCCTCTTCAGAGGCCTACAGATTATCTTGAGCACAAAGGCGCCTTAACTCCGACAACATCAAGTGCTGTTCGTGACCTCCACTATTTGAGAAAGCAGATCGTTCCTGGAAGTGTTGACGAGATTTCACTAGAAGATGCGATCCAATATGTAAAACTGGCGACAACGATCCGGAAAAAGATTGAGGCTATTACAGAATTGCCGACGGTCAAGCTTACAGCACTGACTCTGTTGGTTCTTGAGATAAATCATCTGCTGGATTCGAGACAATTTGATGATATTTCTGTCGAGGTAGTCTACGAATGGATAAAGAAAGAGGAAATCCTTCCATCTCTTGCCAAAAGGACGGGCGGGAGAATAGATCTGGGTGTATATGGGGACGATGGTCCATACTCGAACTTCAGCACCTTCTACCACGATCAAATGAAAGCCTTGGCTGATGCTTACGCTGGCGATCACGCAAGATGGAGAGTCGAGAACAAGGGGCTTTGTCTGATATTAGCTTGGACGAATGAAATAATACAGCGTGGATCTGGCTGGCACCCAGACGTGTGGTAGATCTGAAAATCATAGGAGGGATAAATGTCCAGGATTCCCAAGCCTTCCTCTCAGGGGCCAACCAATCGAGTAGAAAAATCCGGATCGCCGCCCTTAACCTCTCCGCACTCATCCACCGCACCGACAGACCAGGAGACATCTGATGCCCGATCAGAGTAAATTCTTCGAGCAATTTGTAGGTAGACTTCTTGATGAATTGGGATGCCAAATACAAACTCAACCACTTGTAGGCAACAAAAACAAAGCGGACTTCCTCACAACTACGCCAGACGGCGACAAATTCTATGTTGAAGCGACGGAAGTGAAATCCAGTCAATATCGAGAAACACCCCTGGAAGATGCTGTAACTGAAAAACTAAATGAAATGTGCCATAACTCTGGCATCTATTGGTATATCCAATCTGTGAAATCTGGGGAATTAAGTCAGCAACTTGCGAAAAAGGATCTCCTTCCTATCAAGGAATGGGTTGAGGGATTAAGCACCGAAGAGCCTAAGATGTACAGACAAGACTTCGCTTGTCTTGATCGTGCTGCCCAAGGCGTGAATGTTCGTTGTCGACCTTTGTCATACTGGGATGACTTTCCTCGAGAACGGGAATGGGTTATTGACATTAGAGCGAGGCCCAGGTCAGAGCACATGAGGGGAGTTGAATCTCGAATGTTTCCGGGATTTGGAAAGGGCGGGGCGGTAGACTCTGTGGATCCTCTCGTCAGGGCAATAAAAGCTAAAGCACGTCAACATAAAGCTGTCAATGAACCGCTCCTGCTGGTGATAAACGATAAGAGTGTATTCCCTGCCGCCGATATCGACGTGGAACTTGCATTGTTTGGATGGCAACAAGATGTGGCGGAAGGCGTTTGCCGGATAACGCCACCTATTGGAATGCGGAAGCGTCGAAGTGCTTGGGGTGGGGAAGAAAATACCAGGATCAGCGCTGTCTTATTGTTCACTGAGTTAATACAACGTAGCTTGCCATATCAAAAAGTATGCCTGTACGAAAATCCATGGGCACTCTATCCCGTCCCGTGTTGGCTTAAGCGAACTTTTCCTTATGCGAAGATCGAGGAAAAATCGGATGCACTTTTCCTGCACAGACCGTTAGAGCGACATCTAAATTCAGTTCGAGGTCTTCCAGTAGAACACTATCCTCATGCCAAACTTCTACGAGCACCTAATGACAACAGATCCTAGCTAGACGACTGAAAGGCGAAACATGGCAAACGAGTCAAGGAAGCATCACTATGTCCCTAGATCGGTGCTCCGGAACTTCACTCTAAATGGTGACGGGCGACGCCTGTTTGTGTTCGACAAACAGGAGAGACGCAGCTTTCCTCTGTCAGTAGGCGACGCTGGTGCGGAACGTGACTTCAATCGTGTTCAAGTAGGCGACCGGGATCTCAATTACGAGTCACTGTTCCAGGAACTGGATGATCGCTTGGCCAAGGTGGTTACAAGACTCGTCCAGGAGACATCGATCGCCAACCTGGAGACAGATGAAGTGTGCGATCTACCAACCCTTGTTGCCTGCCAGCTTGTCAGGACCAAGCTTCAGCGAACCACGCCGGTTGAGATTTCTCGCCAGTTGGCTGAATGGATCAAGGACCTTGGGCTCGCAGGCCCGAGGTCTATCAGCGACACTGAGGCAAGGCGCATTCCCCTTGAGCAATTGTTCCGTCTGGATGAATATGCAATTCCGATCAGCGAAAAGGACATTATACTTCTGATCTCGCGAAACCAACGGCTTTGGACGTCTGACAACCCTGTGGTCGTGTACAATACCTTTCCGTACGGACAGACTGGTCTCAAGTCTCTTGGTGTCGAGTTCTATTATCCGCTTGCCCCACATCTCTGTCTCGCCCTCTACTGTCCGAGCATTCGGGAGATCCTCAGTGAAGCCATTGATCCTAATCATCTGAGACCAAGCCCTACAGATCCCTTTATGTTTGAACTGTATAATGCCTTGCTTGGACAGAGGACCCTGGAGATCCCGGGACAGTACCCAACCCACCTCAATACATTGCAGATCTTGCAGTCGAGTCGCTTTTTGTACTCCGACAAAGATGAATTTGAACTAGCTCATCGAATTCTCTCTCAAGATCCCATGGTGGCGAATGTAAGATCGCGCTTCTCCTTGGGTACATCAGTGGTGCCACACGCACCAAACTTACCTGCAGGCACATGGTTGGTGGCAGAGAAGGGTCACCGACACTATGATCTGCCGATCGAATTGGTTGACAATAAGCCGGGCTTCATTGACTTCAAAACAACAGACGCCGCCAAACTTGCTGGCATGGAGCAAGATATTCCCTTTGATTCAGTCACTGTGTATCAAGATGGGCAAGGAATCCGTGGTATGCGTGGGGCAGTATTACGCCCCATCCAGCAGGGAGAGGTTCGCTTTGTCAGAGTACAACACGACGATCCGGGTCTCAAAGCGATCCTTGCCAAATGCACATAAGATCCTTTGGGCAAGTCTATATGAGTAGGCGACGACCGGGGCTTGCTGCGAGGTAGCTTGACAAGAGGCAGCGATTGAAACTACCAAATGGACATCGGGCGCAGATCGAACGGGAAAAGATCACGGATTACTTGCTATCACCCGTCAATCCGCGTAGCAGAGCCAAGGCCGATTTTTTTCTGAGCTTCGGATTCAGCATAGATCGCTGGGAAGAGTTTGCCGAAGCACTGAAAGTTCATGCCGCATCACATGAGGTCGCCGGAGTTGTGGAAACCGCATACGGTCCGCGCTATCATGTGGACGGCGCGCTCGTCACACCGGACGGACGCAATCCGGTCACAAGGACCGTCTGGCAAGCCGACCATGGGAGTGCGTATCCGAGATTCATGACAGCGCATCCGCGCAGGAGGTGAGAAGTGTTCAAGGAACATGAGCAGATCGTGCTTACCGCCGCTGTTCTTGGTGATGAAGATGAAGAACTGAAATCGGGCGATGTGGGTACCATCGTCCATGTCCATCCCGATAAAGAAGCCTTTGTGGTGGAGTTTATGTCTCTGGATGGTGGCACGGTGGCTATCGCGACTGTGTTGCCCTCACAGGTGCGTCCCGTGACGGGCGCTGACCTCACGCATGCCCGAACGGTTACGGCGGCTGTCTAAGCGACACGCGAAGAGATCGACATATTCCGGCTGCTGGTACTCCGTCGGGTATGGAGATTTGCAGATCACGTCAGCACTTCGAATGCGTTCCTGCGACTGCAACCGTATCGGAAGACGGCAAAACTTGGGTTGAGCCCACTGAACGAGATCTGTTGAAGGAGAGGAGGAACACACAATGTTCATGCACCGAATCAAGTTGCAAAACCTGCTCTCGTTCGGCCCAGGCGCGCAGGAACTGGAACTTAAACCGCTTAATGTGTTGATCGGCCCGAACGGGAAAACATCTTGAGGCCCCGGCATGAGGCGAAAGTGCCGACGTTTCAAGAGGCGGCGGCGTCCGTGATTTCGCTCAATGCCCCGACGTGGAAGGATGGAGGAAAGACCCTTCAATCGTGGGAGCAGACGCTGAATGACTATGCCTTCCCGACCATTGGAGAACAGCGGGTCGATCAGGTCACGAGCAAGCACGTTCATGCGACAGTGGCGCCCTTGTGGACCTCGAAACATCATCAGGGCTTGAAAGTAAGGCAACGTATTGGAGCCGTCATGAAATGGGCGCAGGTGCAGGGGTATCGGCTCGATAACCCATGCGATGCCTTGGCCGCGGTATTGCCAAAAGCCCCTAATCTAAAGGGACATTTCAGGACCGTTCCCCATGCTGAGGTTCCTTCGGCAATCAGAAAGGTTCGGGAAAGTGGGGCTTTCCCGACGACCATTCTTTGTCTTGAATTTACGATTGTATGTGCGGCCCGTCCGAGTGAGGCGAGGCTTGCGGAGTGGTCTGAAATCAACCTGAAAGATAACTTGTGGACGATACCCAAAGCGAGAACGAAAATGGGAAAAGAGCATAGGGTGCCGTTGAGCAAGCTGGTGTTGGCAATTCTTGATGAAGCGAAGCGTTACAAGGAACAGAACTCCGACCTTGTATTTCCAAGTGCGAGAGGTGGGACGTTGTCTGATTCCACAGTGAGTAAACTGTTCAGAGACAACGGAATCAAAGGTGTTCCCCATGCCGTAAGCCGGGCGTGTTTCCGGTCGTGGTGTGCGGACGTGAACGTGTCACGAGAAGTGGCCGAAGCCTGTCTCGCCCATGTTGTCAAAGGCGTGGAGCGGGCCTATCAACGCTCCGATTTGTTCGATCGGCGGCGATCGGTGATGCAAAAGTGGTCCGACTACGTCACAGGTGCCCCAAGTGCCGACGTGATTCCGTTGTACGGGTGATTGAAACGCTTCTCCTCTCCCTTTCCATTTTTTACACTCCTTGTTTTCGCCCCACGGGCATATCCTAAATTGGTCAGGCTGAAATTTGTGGCGCGACAAGCCGACCGATAATGCCTACATTGAGTCGTTCAATGGGAGCTTACGGGAAGAGTGCTTGAACGTGCATTGGTTTGAGGATTTGACGGATGCGCGGGCGAAGATGCAGGGTTGGCAACAAGAGTACAATGAGGAGCGGCCTCACCGGTCTCTCAAAAACCTGACGCCCTTGCAGTACAAGGCGCAGTGGCACACACAGCGGTCAGAAACTCGCTGATCCCGTGGACTAAAGTGATGGGGGGCGCGTGCTGTTCCGGCTCGCCGGCCGGGCTGGCGTTGGGCCGCTCCTCTCTTTCTCTCCTCTTTCATTATAGCGCTGAGTGGCGTCAGCGCGTCGTGTAGGTGCGGCCAAGGCCGTCGTGTGCCGCCTGCGGGCGCACGGGGACGTTTTTCCGGTTGGTGGCTAAGGTAGTAACGGATTGGGTGAATCTGAGTGATTGTTTGCCGGAAGAAGAGTTGGGTCGGCGTTATGACTGGGGGACGAAGGGGAAGTGGGGATTTTGTGGGTGAGGGAGAAGGGTTTATTATGGGGTTTAGGCCCCACACGACGATGGTTTCCGCTTAACGGCCTATCGCGGATTCGGCAAACAAGACATACCTTGGCTAGACGTTTTCCACACCCTTTTTTGCTTTCTCAGCTTCCTCGCGGGCCTCTTTAGATTTTTGCTTAAGTTGTTTCGGATCACGAAGTCCCAGTTTTGTAAAGATGTTAAATATTGCCCCACTACCGCCTGCCACAAGAAACCCAGTCATTATCCGTCCCAAAAATGAACTGGAAGACTCTGCAACATTTTCGGCGCCAGGCTGGGTAGGACCATTACTGAATGCATCAATTATATGCTTAAATGTATCGATATCATAGCTCCACAATAGGGCTACGGCCGCAACAATAGTGATAGGCGTTTTAACTCCCTTTCCTTCACAATGCTGGGCGAAGATTCGCCAGTTAAAAAGGGGAGAGAGCGCAGTTTCAAATACAATGGATATAACGAATAAAACAGCCAAAATGTTGCCAATGTGTTCCCAGTTGATCTGTAAACCACTCATTTGCCCCTCCCATTTTCGCTGATGGAAACGCTCCCGAATACTTCTGAGCGGGTTTCACATCCGCAACACCATGACTTCAATTTGCTTGTCTGAATCTTTGCGAACCTCGCTTCCCACTCGAGAATGACCGAAGAAAAGTCGCTAACACGGATAGAAAAACATACCGGGTTCGCGTTTAGTACTGACCTCGAATTTCTTATTTTCGAGCGCCTTCCTGATCAATGACTTCTTGTTCGGCACGTGTATGGTTGGAACTTCTGTCATCGAATCGCGAAAAATTGGCAGCTTATCCCATAGATGCTTGATCTTCTGCTTAATTGTATTAGATGAGCAATTACTTATATCCGATTTTTCACTGTATTCTGGATAGACGACTATAACAGGGAGGAATTTAGTGTTTATACCATAGTCGATTTCTTCCCGAAGTGCCTTCGAAGATTTGGTGATTGAACTCAGGAATAGAATCAGGTTTTTAGAATTACTGATTCGATCGCGAATTCTTGGTTTTAGAGTCTGCTCCCAGTCGCTTCCATCTCTAACGTTGTAATTCTTGTTGTGTGAATCGATGAATGGAAATGACGAATCAGCGCCTTTCCACGCTCTGAGCATATTGTAATATACAAAGTCTTTTGTGGCGTTAGGTCCGAGATTAGAATCATTAAATGGTTCTTTGACGTAGAAAGCCGAGTAGTTACCGTTTCTGTAAGCCATTATGTCCAACTCCTCTTGATAGTTTTGAGATCGATCTCCCCCTTTAGCCTAGAAGGCAGAACCAAAGTCACTTCGTCTGCGATTTTTTGCTGTTTAGTGCAATAAAGAAACGATGTCACAATGATCTGAATAAGATTTTTCGGTGGCAGTCAGAGGTGGCTCGGGAAATCTGAACAAGAGGGATAAGTGACATTTCTGCTCACGAGCGGCATGATTGCCGTCAATGAGGAGGAAGCATGATGAGACGACTACGCCGAAACCATAGCCCGGCGTTTAAGGCCAAGGTAGCGCTGGCGGCCATCCGCGGGGAACAGACGCTGTCGGAACTCGCCCAGCAGTTCGACGTGCATCCGAACCAGATCAAGCAGTGGAAGGAGCAACTTCTGGCAGGCGTGCCCGAGGTCTTCGACAGTGGAGGGAAGAAGACGGCCGCATTGGAGAGCGACGTGACCGCGTTGCATGCCAAGATTGGGCAACTGACCCTGGAGAATGATTTTTTAGAGGGGGCGCTCAGCAAGGCCGGTCTGTTGCCGAGCGCCAGACGATGATCGACCGCGCGCACCGCTTGAGTGTCAGCCGCCAAGCCAGGCTGCTGGGGATCAGTCGGGGCAGCATCTATTACCAGCGCCGTCCCGTTTCCGGAGCCGATCTGGTGGTCATGCGTCGGCTCGATGCGTTGCACTTGGACTATCCCTTTGCGGGCAGCCGGATGCTGCGGGGCTTGCTGCGGCAGGAAGGCCATGTCGTGGGCCGTCTGCACGTCGCCACGCTGATGAAGCGCATGGGGATCGCGGCGCTGTATCGGCGCCCCACGACCTCACCCCCGACGCCGGGGCACCAGATTTACCCGTATCTGTTACGGAAGCTGGCCATCACCCGCCCCAACCACGTCTGGGCGATGGACATCACGTATGTGCCCCTGGCGCGGGGTTCGTGTATCTGGTGGCGGTCCTCGACTGGTTCAGCCGCAAGGTGCTCGCGTGGCGGCTCTCGCTGACGCTGGAGACGGGGCCGTGCGTAGAGGCGTTGCGCGACGCGCTGGCCGGGCACGGCACGCCCGAGATCATGAACACGGATCAGGGCAGCCAGTTCACCGCGGTTGCCTTTCTCACGGCCTTGCAGGACGCCCAGATCGCGATTAGCATGGACGGCAAGGGCGCGTGGCGCGATAATGTCGTGGTCGAACGGCTTTGGCGGACGATCAAGTATGAGGAAGTCTACCTCCGGGCCTATGGCAGTGTCTCGGAGGCACGGAGCAGTCTGGACCGCTATCTGACATTCTACAATCGGGGCAGACCGCATTCAGCCCTGGGCGGGCAAACGCCCGACCAAGTCTATTTCAACCAGCCCACGCCCATCCAGGCGGCGGCATAACCAGAGCGGAGAGCCACTTATCGACAGTCCGCAAACTGTTCAAAATAACCGAGCCACCTCTCACCACCCAGTATCCATTTTTCTGAAAGTCTAGGATTGTATGGCGCAGATTTTTCACAAATTTCCTTGATCTCATCACTCGTCCATGTTTTTCTTCCCTGCCCACCTTGATCTTGACTAGTCATGTATGAAATCTCCTTACGGCGACGAACCATGCTTCGATAAATTGAGCGCAAGCAGTTCCCGTAGCGCGTCGTCCTCGGAAATGTCGGCAGGCCAGCCGTATGCTGCGGCGACGGCGGGCGTGGGCATCACGTTACAGGGTTCTCCTGCCAGAAAACTCCACTTATCACATGTCTCAAATCAGGGGAAGCTTACGCAAGGACCCGTCCTTTCCCTTGTCCGGGATAGGATACAGAAGATTCGATAACAGGCAATATCGAATCTCCTGTCAAGTTTCCATCATCTAGCCGGAAGGCCCCATCTTGCTTCTGGGATGCCACGAGGCTTTTCGCTTTCTGCTGTAGCCGGTGGCAATCTTGTGGCAATGAAAAAACATCGATCTTCTAAAGCACTGATGAAGACAGGCGATTCGCGTTTCTCATGACTCTCAATAAAGGAGACGAGACAACATGGACATGAAACGAATTTTCTTGTACGCAATCGTGATTGCCGCCTTGGCGTTGGCAGGATGCGGCGGCAACGGCGGTGGTGGTGGCAACGGCGGCGGGGACAACGGGGCCCCCATGCCCACCGCGGCGGAGATGGACTTGGATGCCGTACGAACAGCCTTGGGTCTGGCTGCTGATGCGGACAGGGCCGCGATCGTGGCTGCTATAACGACGTTGCAGGGCAATCAGGAAATGGAAGATGCGGTCATTGCCCAATTGCGGACGGCGCTGGGTCTGGCAGCCGATGCAACCCCAGCCATGATCCTGGCTGCCGTCATGGACGCGGTAGGCCCGACGACGGATCCAGATCCGGCGTCGACTGCAGCGGCCACGACAAAACTGACGGCGATCAGGGCCGAGGCGGATCAAACGGCCGACGCCGGTCTGGGTGGTGACGACGGTCGGGGTGCAGATAATACCGCTGATGCGGTCGACGGCACCGGCACCCAAGATGATACGTATTCGCTTACGATCAAATACGATGAGGTGACGGTTGCCGACTCCGGGATGGCAGGTGACGACGATCCGAAATTCACGAAGGCCGCGGATTTGCCTGATGGGAACGGCAACGGCTTCCCGGGCAGCATGCACGTGCGCACGCTGAAGGCGGATGATGACGGCAACGTGGAGTCGGAAGTGGTGGTCGTGCGTACCGACATCGCCGCGCCAACACCCACGCCGTTCGCGATGGTTAGGGACGCGGACGGGACCCTCACGCAGCCGCTGAACGCAGACGAGGATGGGACAGATGCGACAGGCGATGATGCTGTCGCGTATAATCTCGGCGCTGGTGCTTTGGCAAGTACCGACCCCGCTCAGGCGGCCATATTGGCTAACGTAATGTCGGCTTCTTTTGCAGCGCCTCCAGCGGGCAGTGACAGTGTTACGCACAACTTCAGCGCGGATGACGCCGCCACCACGGACGTAAATGAGGCTGCTACAGTCATGGGCTACTACAACGGCGCGATGGGCACGTATACATGCTCGGGGGGTACCGACTGCACGGCCACGGTCAATGATAAAGGCATGGTGACGGCCATGACCGACGGCTGGATCTTCACGCCTGCTACGGGCGCCACCTCCCCCGTGCCCGATTATAACTACCTCGCCTACGGTTTCTGGCTGAACAGGACGGCGAACAGTGACGGCGTGGTCACCAAGTACAACGAGGTCGAGACCTTTGCATACGCGGTTGGCATGCCTGCAACGGATGACGGCAGCGGCGCTGCCCAGATTGGGAGTGTGGCGGGTACCGCGACCTACTCTGGCGGTGCCGCGGGCGTCTATGTGAAAACCAACGACGGTGGCGAAATAACTGCGGCCACCTCCGGCCACTTCCAGGCTGACGTTACGGTTAACGCAAGCTTCGGCGGCGGCGATATCGCGGCCAACCAGCAGTTCACCGTCGACGGATCCGTCACGAACTTCGCCTTGTCGGGCGGCGAGGATAACGACTGGGCGGTGAGGCTGGGACTCAGCGACTTCAGCGGCAGAGCCGCTGGCAGTGAGCCCGGCAAATCTGCTCCCGGCACAGACTTCGTTAATGAGTTCAGCGGCACGGCCCAGGGTGATACCTTGGCTGCCCCAGGCTCATGGAATGGAGTTTTCTGGGGCCTAGCAGGGTCGTCAGTCGATCATGACGGCGACGCGGGTGGAACAGACCCGACGCCTAATATCGCTCAAAAGCCGAGTGCGGTGACGGGTGAGTTCAACGCGTACTTCACGGACGGTGGTGTGGCCGGGGGGTACGGCGCGAACATCGATTAACCTTTCCACCTCTAAGGCCCGCATCGCGGACCGTATAGATCAAAGAAGGGCAGCCTCACCGGCTGCCCTTCTTTTTTTGCCTTCGTCATGCCAACGACTCTTTTCGCGCTCATCCTCATGCTCCTGTTTTCTGCGTCGACGGCTGTGGCGGCTTCCGGCGATGCGTCAGGTACCGCATTGGGCGGACAGCCTGAAACCCCTTCCGGGGTGACGCTGCCGGAACCCTGCCGGGACTGCGCGGGGGTGCAATATTATCCCCCTGCCGCGGCTCCGTCGCAGAAAACCACTCCAAAGAAGCAGCCGAAGGGCACATCCGGCGGGCCGGCCCGTCTCGAACGAAAGGCCCCGTCCAGCCGGTCGCACCTCTCATCCGACCGGCTGGTCAATCTTGCGCGCACACTGGTCGAACGCAACCGCTTTCCCGAGGCCCTGGCGATCTTGAGGCGCTTGGCTCTGGAGGACCGTCCGGATCTGACGGACGTGCGGTTTCTTCTTGGTCTGGCCGCCAGCCGGGGATCCCAGGCTCGCGGGCTCACGGACGACGAACGCGAGGCGCTCCTGGATGAGGCCATCGCCGCGTTCCGGTCCATCCTGATCAAACGGCCGGAACTGGTACGCGTGCGCCTGGAGCTGGCCCTGGCCTTCTTTCTCAAGCAGGACGACAGCTTGGCCCGTGAACATTTCGAGCGGGCCCTGGTGGGGAAGCCGCCCGAGGCCCTGGCCAAGAACGTCAACCGGTTTCTCACCACCATGCGGGCCCGGCGCCGCTGGCGCGGCTATTTCGGGTTCTCTCTGGCCCCGGATACCAACATCAACGCCGCGTCCAACGCGGCGACCGTCTATATCAGAGGCCTGCCGCCGCTCCGCCGGACGTCGGGCTTGGTCAGTTCCGGTATCGGCGTCGTGGGCTGGGGCGGCGGGGAATACCAGTATCCGCTGGCCGAACGCTGGCGTCTGCGCACGGGCTTCAACGTCAATCACCGGGAATATCCGGGGAACCAGTTTGACCAGACCTTTCTGGCGAGCTACGCGGGGCCGCGCTGGCTGATCAGCCGGAATACGGAGATCAGCCTGCTGGCCACCGCCAACCAGCGCTGGTGGGGCGGCAACCCCTTCAACTACGATTTCGGCACGCGTCTCGAAGTGGAGCACCGGGTCTATGCAGGCTTCCGGTTGAGCGGCCGGGCAGCCTGGCAGGACAGAAAAAACCAGCAGCAGAAGTTCCTGGAAGGTCAAGTCATGGTGTTTTCCTTGGGCGCCAGGTACGTGCTCTTCCCGACCGTGCGGATCAACGGAATGCTGGGTTTTCAGCAACAGAGCGCGCTGGCGCACTGGTGGAACAGCCAGGGCTACTGGGGGCGGGTGGGGACAGACGTGGCGTTGCCCTGGGGCTTTACCGTGGGCCTGAGCGCCGAGTTCCGGTGGACGGAGTTCGAGGCCGGATGGCCTCTTCCGTTCAGGCCCGATGGCTCCGCCCGCCGGGACCGGACCCGGATCCTGGGGGCCACGCTGCTGAACCGCGCGATCACGGTGTACGGGTTCAGCCCACAGATCGCGTTCTCCAACCAGGTCCGCGACACCAACGCGCAATTGCTCGACTTCAAACGCAACCTCATAGAAATGCGCTGGGTCCGCCAGTTTTGACGGGCTTCTTGACAAACACCTGCGGGCATGAATAATTAAGGCTAAACGAACGGTTCCACGGAGAAAGTCATGCGGACCAAACACTCTGTCAGAAAACCCACCGTGAGCAAGCGTAGCGCGGTTGAAGAAAACGCAAAGCCCTCTCGTTTCGTGGATGCCCCCGAAGACGTTGTCGATTCTGAGATCGCTGCAACGCGGTTACGCGAAATCAATGAAGATCCCGAGAATCTTGTTTCGGGAGAGAAGTTGACCGCCGCTCTTGATCGCCTCGTTAAGTGAAGCGGTACATTTATGCGTATACGAAGGCATCGAAGAACAGTATTTGCATTTTGTTGTCATGCCCGGCTTGATCGGGCATCCAGCGTCTTTGCTTTCGTCCTTCTCTTTTTGTCTTTGTAGCCGCGTCATCTCATGGCGCTTCTTTCTCCTGGTCGCATTCTTGGCGGCATAAGATGCCGCTTTCTACTGTCTATTGTCTTTGTCTGTCATCCTCAACGCTTTTTCCTTCCCCTCCTTTGATGTAGGGACAACCCCCTGTGGTTGTCCTGTGGGGGAGGGCAGGCACAGGGGCCTGCCCCTACAATCCTGTCATGCCCGTCTTGATCGGGCATCCAGGGTTTTTGCTTTTTCCTTTCCCCCATCTGTCATCCTCGACAGCTTTTCGTCGGGGATCCAGGGTTTTTGTTTTTTTTGTCATTCTCGACATTAGTAATCGAGAATCCAGGGTCTTTGTTTTTATTCTCAGTTCGTGAAGAGAAAGACCCTGGATTCCCGCTAAAAACCTGCGGGAATGACAGGAGGGAGCAGGAATGACAGCACGGGAATCGAGGATCTAATCGGAGGGCAGGGTGAGGGGGGACGACTCTTATGAATCAGCGAACGAGTTCGTCCTGAACGATCGACGGCCGTTTTTCGATCAGCGCCAGCAGCACTCGTGCCGGTCCTTCAGGTCGTCGACGGCCCTGCTCCCAATTCTTGAGCGTTCCCAACGGCACACCGATGCTTTTGGCAAAGGCCGGTTGTGACAATCCTGTCTTGTCACGGATCGCCACGACGTTCGGCTCGGGCGCTACCACTTCATGCACCATGAACCCATCACGTGCGCCCTTCAGGTAGGCTTGGGCATCCTCGAGCCCGGTCTTGATTTTATCGAATGGTTTGCTCATTGGTGTCTCCTGTAATCTTCAACCATTTGCTTGGCGGCAGCGATCAGCGCGGTTCGTTCCTTGGCGCTGAGATCCGTCTTCTCGTTTTTGGCGAAGACCGTGAGTAAAAACACCGGAAGGTCTTCGCCAGCGAACAGGAACACCACGCGTGCCCCGCCGCGTTTACCTCGTCCCGGGCGGGTGATCCGCATTTTTCGTATCCCGCCCCCGAGCGGCACGCCTGCCTCGGGATTCTCGGCCACCATGGTGACAACCTCGACCCGCTCGGCGTCGGACAGAACGCCTTTGGCCGCCGTGAGATATGCCGGTGTCTCAACGACGGTTTGTGGCCGGCCGCGCATGACACCAGTATAGACGCCATTGACGCCGGCGTCAATGGCGTCTTCCTGGACCTTCACAAATGACGATTCCAGGGTACGGGGTTTCGGGACCGGGTCGCAGCCGCGCCCGCAGGCGCCATGAAAAGGCCTTTGCTTTTCCTGTCATCCTTTTCTTTATCTGTCATCCCGGACTTGATCCGGGATCCAGCGTCTTTGCTTTTTCATTCGTCAGGGCAAACGACTCTGGATTCCCGCTTTCGCGGGAATGACAGAAAGAGAATCGGGGATCCAGGGTTTTGTTTTTCCATTCGTTTGTGAGGAAAAAGACACTGGATTTTCGATCGGGGATCTCATCGGAGCAGCACGTTGCGACGCATGAGGGATGAGTCACGCTCCCATTGACCGTTTGTACCATTTTTGATACAGTTGCTCATGGGTTGGGAACTGAAACGCGCACCCGCCTACTTCTACCGCTCTGACAGCGGACGCGAGCCGGTTCGGGAGTGGTTGAAGAGCCTCAACCATTCCGACCGCAAGATCATCGGCGAAGACATCAAGGACGTCGAATATGCTTGGCCGCTTGGCATGCCGCTGGTGCGTTCACTGGGCCAGGACCTTTGGGAGGTTCGCAGCCATCTTAGCGGGAGCCGGATCGCACGGGTCATCTTTTGTGTGGATGCAGGGCGGCTGGTGTTGCTGCATGGCTTCATCAAGAAGAGTCAGAAAACGCCGAAGAACGATATGGAGTTGGCGCGACGGCGTCAGAAGGGAGAAGGCCGATGAAGAAGAAGCACGTCGGAACCTCGTTCGATAGCTGGTTGGAGGAAGAAGGGATCCGGCAGGAAGTCACCGCCGGCGCCATCAAGCGCGTGCTGGCGCGTCAGGTCGCCACGGCGATGGCACAGGAGGGACTCACCAAGACGGCGATGGCGCGGCGAATGCAGACCAGCCGTAGTGCGCTGAATCGGTTGCTGGATGCGGAGAATGAATCGGTCACCCTGGCGACGCTGCAGAAGGCGGCCACGGCCATCGGGCGCGAAGTACGCGTGGAACTGGTGTAGAGCGCGGGGTGTCACCCCCGCCCGACCACCTTGTCATCCTCGACAGTTTTTCGTCGGGGATCCAGGGTCTTTGCTTTTTCCATTCGTTTGTGAAGAGAACGACCCTGGATTCCCGCTTACGCAAGGATGACAGCACGGGGCTGCTGATCGGATACTTCTACTTTGTGTTCGTCAGCCGTTACTCAGCCAACGGTCGAGCGGCGAGCACTTCGTCTTGGCGGAGGGCTTCGAGCGCCGAGATGGGGACGGCGGTGACGGTAATGGTTTCACCGACCGCATTGAAGACTTCGATGGAGTAACCTTCTGTTCCGTCCAAGGCTACATGGTGGTCCACAAGCTTGACGACGTCGCCACGACACAGCCGATACTCCGGCAAATCAACGGTTAGGGCAGCCTCAGTATACGGTTCAAGCTTCATCATGTCTTCCCCTTGTCCGGTATGAGTGTAACGAACTTCGTGGTGCCCGACAAGTGTTCCGTCATCCAAATCGTGCGAACAGTCACGGTCCCGCCGTTTGGTCCAGTGAGTGTCCCGCGTATCTCATAGTATTGCCCAAATTGGTTGGATTCCAGCCGTTGTGCATCCAGCGAAAGAATTTGCACGCGTAAATCCTGGAGCAGTTCGTCAGGGTTCCGCAAGGTATAGCCGACTTGGGCCAGAAACGCTGATTTGTCCCCATGCGCCTGCGAAACCAACAGGTAGCGTGTCAGTTTGTCTTCGGCAATGAGTGAATCGGCTGGCAGTTTCATCTAATGATCGTCCCTTGCTCTCGTTGTTTTGTCAAACCGCAGCGACAAGTTCTTGATAGATTCCAACTTCTCCCTTCCGTTATCCCCGACATTATTCCCGTTGTGTCATGCCCGGCTTGACCGGGCATCCAGGGTCGTTCTTTTCCCCTCCTTTGTAAGCCTGTCCTGAGCGTAGCGTCAGCGAAGCCGAAGGGGAGGGGCAAGGGGAGGAAAAGAATCTGCATTTTCCTTCTTGTCATCCTCGACAGTTTTTCGTCGGGGATCCAGGGGTTTTGCTTTTCCATTCGTTTGTGAAGAGAAACGACCCTGGATTCCCGCTAAAAGCCTGCGGGAATGACAGAAAGAGGCGGTCATCCTCGACAGTTTTTCGTCGGGGATCCAGGATTTTGCTTTTTCATTCGTTCGTGAGGAGAACGACACTGGATTCCCGATCGGGGTCGGGAATGACAGAAAGAGGAAAAAGGAAAGAAATGACAGATGCAGCCCCTACCCGAACAGGTCGGGGTTGCCCTTGGTGCGGCCGAAGTGCTGGAAGGCTTTGGCGGTGAGTTGACGGCCGCGGGCGGTGCGGTCGAGATAGCCGGCTTGGAGGAGGAAGGGTTCGTACACGTCTTCGAGCGTGGCTTTTTCTTCCCGGACCGCGGTGGCCAGGGCTTCGGCGCCCACCGGGCCGCCGTTGAATTTTTCCAGGATGGTCAGGAGGATCTTGCGGTCCATTTCGTCGAATCCCGCCTCGTCCACGCCCAGCCAATGCAGCGCGTCCTGCGCCACTTGGCGGGTGATGACGCCCTTGGCCTTGACGTCGGCGAAGTCCCGGACCCGCCGGATGAGCCGGTTGGCGATACGCGGGGTCCCGCGCGCGCGCCGGCTGATCTCTTCCGCGCCGCCGGGTTCGATGGCCACGTTCAGCAGGCGGGCCGAACGGTTGACGATGGCTTCCAGTT
Organism: Nitrospirales bacterium; assembly: GCA_965207015.1. Lineage (GTDB taxonomy): Bacteria > Nitrospirota > Nitrospiria > Nitrospirales > UBA8639 > Bin75. The sequence continues at coordinate 229,461 of OZ242257.1, forward strand.
CTTCCGCCGTGTAGAAGTCCAGCCGGTACACCAGCCCGAAGCGTTCCCGCAACGGGGAGGTGAGCGCGCCCGCCTTGGTGGTGGCCCCCACGAGGGTGAACGGCGGCAGGTCCAGTTTCATGGTGCGGGTGGCCGGCCCTTGGCCGATGACGAGGTCGATCTGGAAATCCTCCATGGCCGGGTACAGGGCTTCTTCCACGGACGCGGGCAGGCGGTGGATTTCGTCGATAAACAGGACGTCGTGGGCCTGGAGGTTCGCCAGAATCGCGGCGAGGTCGCCGGCGTGGTTCAGCACGAGGCCGGAGGTCGAGCGGATGCCGCCGCCCATTTCCCTGGCGATGACGTGCGCGATGGTGGTCTTGCCCAGGCCGGGCGGGCCGTAGAAGATGGCGTGGTCCAAAGGTTCGCCGCGACCCTGGGCCGCCTCAATGCAGACCCGCAACGATTCTTTCATGCGCGCCTGGCCGGTGTAGTCGTCCAGGGTTTGCGGGCGCAGGGTGCCTTCGGTCTGTTGTTCTTCTTCCAGGAGGTGGTCGGTGACGATGCGGTCTTCCATGAACGGATCGCCTGCATTCGGGACGGCATCCTTCGACTTCGCGCTGCCGCGCTACGCTCAGGATGAACGGATTATCATTCCCTGTTCATCCTTCCCCCCACCCGTTCGTCCTGAGCGTAGCGGAGCGAAGTCGAAGGAAGCGTAGCCGAAGGGGGAAGTTACGGGAGCGTGAATTCGACGTTGATGTCCCGTCCCAGGAAGTTCACGAGAAAGCCTTGATTCTGGTAGTTCAACATGGCCCCCATGACGTTTTCGTCCCCGAAGTCTTCGGGACCCAGCAGTTCCCGGATTTCCTTCGCGCTCTGGGCCGTGAGCACGCGCCGGAAAATGCCCCGGGTCTTATGCACGAACCGGTTGTTGATGAAGATCAGCGTGACGCGGCCGTCCAGGATCTGCACACCGGCCATGGCGCCGGTGGGGTTGGATTGATCCCACAGCAGCACGAAGACGCCTTCCTGCTCGGCGCGGACCCCGGAAATTTTTTCGTTGACCAGCATTTCCACGGCGTCGATCTCCGAGTCCCCCAGGCGGACGCCGTACAGGGACACCCGGCTGCTGTCCACTTGGTCGGGTTTTTGCACGTTGTTCCTCGTGAGTTCGTATTTCCTTGGCTTGGCCGGGGTGTCGGCGGCGACGGCGACGGTCATGGTGCCCCCGATGCCCACCAACACGGCCAACACAATCAGTGACAATCTCTGCATGGAATTCTCCTCCCCCAGTCTGATAAACGACGCTCGCTTGCGTTATGAGCGGGAATATGAGTCATGAATGCCGGATTCTTGTGTGTGGTCTGCCCGCGAAAGCGGGAATGCCCCCTATTGTCATCCCCGACTCGATCGGGGATCCAGGGCCTTTGCTTTTTTCCCTTGTCTTTTTCTGTCATCCCCGACCTCGATCGGGGAGCCAGAGGGTTTGTTTATCTGTCATCCTCGACAGCTTCTGTCGGGGATCCAGAGTCTTTTGCTGTTCTAGATCCGTAAAAAACAACGACTCTGGATTCCCGCTTTCGCGGGAATGACAGAAAGAGAATCGGGGATCCAGGGTTTTTTGCATTGGTAGCCGCGGCTACCTTAGTGTGATTGTAACGGACGGCCTGCGCATAAGCAAATGGTCCAAGAAGGCGGGGTTTCGTCCCCACACGCCGAGGTTCCTTCGACTTTTCTTCCGTTCGTTCTGAGCGTAGCGACAGCGAAGTCGAAGAACGCTCAGACAGTCCTCGCCCTAGAATAGAATTTTCGTGACTGCGGTGCAGCCACGCCCGAAGGCGCCATGTTGTGGCGCGATAGGCTCGCGCTTTCTTCATGTCTTGTTCTGTCATGCCCGGCTTGATCGGGCATCCAGGGTCTTTGCTTTTTCCTGTGCTCTGAAGAATAACGGCCCTGGATTCCCGCTAAAGGCCTGCGGGAATGACAGAAAGAGGCGGTCATCCTCGACAGCTTTTGTCGGGGATCCAGGGTTTGTTTTTTCCATTCGTTCATGAGGAGAACGACCCTGGATTCCCGCGCGGGCGCGGGAATGACAGCAAGGGAAAGACCGGAATGACAGAATAACGCATCGTGGTATACTTTAATCGCTTTACCGGGCCTCTGCGCCCACATCTCTTAGCCACACGGAAGCCTCTGCCGGACCCATGAGCCAGACGATTCACATCAAAGGGGCGCGGGAGCATAACCTGAAGAACCTCGACGTGGTGCTGCCGCGCGATCGCCTGGTGGTGGTCACGGGGTTGAGCGGCTCGGGCAAGTCGTCGTTGAGTTTCGACACGATTTACGCCGAGGGGCAGCGGCGGTACGTGGAGTCGCTGTCGGCTTACGCGCGCCAGTTCCTGGAACAGATGGGCAAGCCCGACGTGGATTCCATCGAGGGCCTGTCGCCCGCCATTTCCATCGAGCAGAAGAGTACCAGCCACAATCCCCGGTCCACGGTGGGCACGGTGACGGAGATTTATGATTACCTGCGCCTGCTGTTCGCCCGGGTGGGCCGGCCGTTTTGCGTGCAATGCGGGCGGGCCATCACGGCGCAGACGGTGCAGCAGATGGTGGATGCCATCGGTGCGTTGCCCGTGGGGTCGCGGTTTCAGATCCTGGCGCCCATCGTGCGGGGCCGCAAGGGCGAGTATCGCAAGGAGTTGGCCGACGCCCGGCGCGCGGGTTACGTGCGGGCCCGCATCGACGGGACGATCGTCGGGCTGGACGAGACGATCTCGTTGGACAAGCAGCGGAAGCACACGATCGAGATCGTCGTGGACCGGCTGGTGATGAAGGACGAGGAGTCGTTGCAACGACGGCTCGCGGATTCGGTGGAGACGGCGTTGAAGTTGACTCAGGGCCTGGTGGGGGTGCTGGGGGAGACGGACGAAGTCACGCTGTACAGCGAGCAGTTGGCGTGCATCACGTGCGGCGTGAGTTATCCGGAACTGGCCCCGCGGGTGTTTTCGTTCAACAGCCCGCACGGCGCGTGTCCCGCGTGCGACGGGATCGGCTACGAGGTCTCCGCGTGCCCGGAGGGACAGGAGTATTCCGAGACTTACCGCTGCCCGGTGTGCCGGGGCACGCGGCTGAAGGCGGAGAGCCTGGCGGTGAAGGTGGGCGACAAATCCATTGCCGAGGTCACGCAGTTGTCGATCCGCGAGGCCGTGCCGTTTTTCGCGGACCTGGAGTTGAACGAGCGGGAGCGCATGATCGGCCGGCGGATCCTCAAGGAGATCCGGGAACGGCTGGAGTTCTTGTTGAACGTGGGGCTGGATTACCTGACGCTGGACCGGGCGGCCGCGACGCTGTCCGGCGGGGAGGGGCAGCGCATCCGGCTGGCGACGCAGATCGGGTCCGGCCTGGTGGGGGTGTTGTATATCCTGGATGAGCCGAGCATCGGCCTGCACCAGCGCGACAATCACCGCCTGCTGCAAACCCTGTTGCGGTTGCGCGACCTGGGCAACACCGTGCTGGTGGTGGAGCATGACGCCGCGACCATGCGTGTGGCGGACCATATCGTGGACATGGGCCCCGGCGCCGGCGTGTACGGCGGGTCAATCGTGGTGCAGGGGTCGCCCGCGGAGGTGATGCGGCATCCCGGTTCGCTCACCGGGCAGTACCTGCGGGGGGAGAAACGCGTGGCGTTGCCCGCGCGCACCCGCCGGGCCAGGAAATTTCTCACCGTGGCCGGGGCCGACAAGCATAATCTGCAATCGGTGACCGCGAAGTTTCCGCTGGGGCTGTTGACGTGCGTCACCGGCGTGTCCGGGTCCGGCAAGAGTACCCTGATGCTGGAGGTCCTGTTCCCGTCGCTGTCGTCGCGGCTGTATCACAAAAAACCCCGGCTGGAAGGCTGCCGGGCGCTGAACGGGGCCGATGCCCTGGACAAGGTGATCGATATCGATCAGTCGCCCATCGGCCGGACGCCGCGTTCCAATCCCGCGACGTACACGGGTGTGTTCACGTTCATCCGCGACCTGTTCGCCGGGCTGCCCGAGTCGCGCGTGCGCGGGTACAAGCCCGGGCGCTACAGTTTCAACGTGAAGGGCGGCCGGTGCGAGGCGTGCCAGGGCGGCGGACTGCTGAAGATCGAAATGCATTTTCTGCCCGACGTGTACGTGACCTGCGAGGCCTGCAAGGGACGGCGGTATAACCGCGAAACCCTGGACGTGCGGCACAAGGGCAAGAGTATCGCGGACGTGTTGGACATGACCGTGGCGGAGGCCCAGGACTTTTTCGAGCACATCCCGGCGATCGCCAGGAAATTGCAGACGCTGGCGGACGTGGGTTTGCATTACGTCAAGCTGGGGCAGTCCGCCACCACGTTGTCCGGAGGCGAGGCGCAACGCGTGAAGCTGAGCCGCGAGTTGTCCAAGCGACCCACGGGCCGGACCCTGTACCTGCTGGACGAGCCGACGACCGGGTTGCATTTTGCGGACGTGCAACGCCTGCTCGACGTGTTGAACCGGCTGGTGGAACACGGGAACACCGTGCTCGTGATCGAACACAACCTGGACGTGATCCGCAACGCGGACTGGATTCTGGACCTGGGGCCGGACGGCGGGAACGCCGGCGGCCGGATCGTGGACGAAGGCCCGCCTGCCGAGCTGATCAAATCCGGCACCTCCTGGACCGCGCAGGTGTTGCGTGAAGAAGGGTAGGGGCTAGGCATTTGCAGTTGTTGTCATGCCCGGCTTGATCGGGCATCCAGGCTTTCTATGTTTTTCTCTTTCTTGTCATCCTCGACAGTTTTTCGTCGGGGATCCAGCGTCTTTGCTGTTCCATTCGTTCGTGAGGAAAAAGACACTGGATTCCCGCGTGCGCGGGAATGACAGAAAGGGAGGTCATCCTCGACAGCTTTTCGTCGGGGACCCAGGTCGTTGATTTTTCCTTTGTTCGCAGGAGAAAGACTCTGGATTCCCGCTAAAGGCCTGCGGGAATGACAGAAAGGGGAGGTCATCCTCGACAGTTTTCGTCGGGGATCCAGGGTTTGTTTTTTCCATTCGTTCGCGAGAAGAACGACCCTGGATTCCCGCTAAAGGCCTGCGGGAATGACAGCGAGCGCGTCAGTTCAGCCGACATTGATGAGGGCCAGCAGGACCAGCGTGCCGAGCATGTAGGGAATCATGCACGCATACACGACCATCTTGAGCGGGGCGATGCCCGTGACGGCCGCATGGCGGGATTGATGCTCTTTGTAAATGAATTCGTACACCAGGATGATGACCGCGCAGGTGAGGGTCACCACGCGACTCGACCGGGGCCACGTATAGATTCCGCTCAGCAGGAAGTCCATCGTGAAGAAGCCGCTCCACGCCGACAGGAGCACGGCCAGCACCAGGTTGACGATGGCCGATAGGGGGAGTTTCCCGAAACCTGTTGCGCGTACGTCCGGAATGGGGTTCACCGGTTCCGAGGTCTACGGCTGTTCTGCGGATTATGCGAGCGTGTGCTCGCAGTTGAGACACACGCGGGGCCGTCGTTTGAGGAATTGCAGATTGAAGAATTGCGCCTTGCCGCTGACGAGGCAGGCGTGGTGGACGAATCGATTGCACACGGAGCAGCGCTCCCATCCGCCCATGAGCATGGTGGTGTTGCGATACAGGACCTGATTGCACACCGCGCAGTGTTCCGGCTCGATGCCCAATAGGAGCGGTTCCCATTCGCCTGCGCCTTTTCGAATACTCATGGCACGGTAGTATAGCCGGAGCATCGAGGGAATTACAAATGCGAGGTATCGTGTGCGGGGTTTCGTCCCCGGTTTTCCATCCTGTCATGCCCGGCTTGATCGGGCATCCAGGCTTTCTATGTTTTTCTCTTTCTTGTCATCCTCGACAGCTTTTGTCGGGGATCCAGGGTTTTTGTTTTTTCCATTCGTTCGTGAGAAGAACGACCCTGGATTCCCGCTCGTGCGCGGGAATGACAGAAAGAGGAGGTCATCCTCGACAGCTTTTTGTCGGGGATCCAGGTCGTTGTTTTTTCCTTTGTTCGTAGAATAAAGACACTGGATTCCCGCTAAAGAATTGCGGGAATGACAGAAAGAGAACGGTGTGCGCGGGCGACATTCATTGCATCGGGACCTCGTCGGCGTCAGGCGGCGTGATCGTGGCGGGCGTCAGCGCATCGAAGATGCCCGTAAAGCGTCCCTGCGAGCCGTCGTCTTCGGCGAAGTGCACGTCGGTCGAACCGACCACGCGGCGGGGGTTGCCGTCCACGTCCGGCACGTTCGAGAACTGTCCCTGCCACGTCCCCGCACTGGTCGTGATGGTGCGATCGGGATGCGTCACGGTAACCGCGGTATCCTCGAATGCGCCGTTCGCGCCAAAGGATGAGGCAAAGCGCAGTTCGTAGTCAGTCGGCAACGCCGTGGGATCGGGAGTCTGCCAAGTCAAGATCGGAAAGAGGTGGCGACCGGGATCGATCTCAATCGGCCCGAGACACCCGAGACACCCGATGAGGCGGTTTTGGTCGAAGTCGGCGATCAACGCCATAGACCCCTGAAATTCCGTGATCTCGGAGGAACCGGCCAACTCGCCCCAGTTGCGGCCGTAGTCATACGAGTACACGCCGCCGGCGCCGCCGACGTAGGTCGCCGTACCGGTCAGGGGAAGGTCGGGCGGGGTCGCGGGATCGAGTTCCGGGCCATCGATAAAGACGCCGCGCGTGGCGTCCTCGAACTCCGAATAGGGCACGCCGGGCGGGTAGGCCAGCCACCATCCGGCCGCGAGATAGTCGGTCGCGTCGGTGCTGTCCCACGATGCGACGGCGTAGAGCAGAATCCTGCCGTCGTAGTGGTTGTCCGCGAGCAACCATTCGCGGCTGGAAAAATTGGGTTGCAACGGGCGGGAGAGGAAGCGTCCCCACGTCCTGTCCCGGTGCCGGACGGTATCGAGGGTACGGGTCTGACCGTCCTCGGTGGGGACGGTCACGCTGAGAACCCCATCGATCCAACTGGTCTGTACCCGAAACGGTTGGGGTTCCGGTGTGAGTTCGGGGATGGGGATGTCCGGCAGCGACCCGCCACCCCCACACCCACTGAGGGCCATGATCCAGCCCGCCATGACGACTATGATGACTCGATTGCGTTGCATCAGGTCTGCGCCTTTTTGCTGTTCGCTAAATGGCGCCATTCATTGCGTAGGGACCTCGTCGCCATCAGGCGGCGTGAACGTGGGGGGCGTCAGCGCATCGAAGACGCCCGTAAAGCGGCCCTGCGAGCCGTCGTCTTCGGCGAAGGGCACGTCGGTCGAACCGACCACACGGCGGGGGTTGCCGTCGATGTCCGGCACGTTCGAGAACTGACCGCGCCACGTCCCCGCACTGGTCGTGATGGTGCGGTCGGGATGCATCACGGTAACGGCGGTATCCTCGAATGCGCCGTTCGCGCCAAACGAGGCTTCAAAGTGCAGATCGTAGTCGGCGGGCAACGCCGTGGGATCGGGATTGTCCCTCGGTATGACGGCAAAGAGGTGGGTACGGGGTGCGATCTCGATGGGTTCCACGCACCCCATACACCCGGTGAGGCGGTTTTGGTCGAAGTCGGCGGTCAACAATACCGTTCCCGCAAATTCCGCGATCTCGGAGGAACCGGCCAACTCGCCCCAGTTGCGGCCGTATTGGTACGTGTAGAGGCCGCCCATCCCCCCAACATAGGTCGCCGTGCCCGTGAGTGGCAGATCAGGTGGATTGGCCGGATCGAGTTCCGGGCCATCGAGAAAGACACCGCGCGTGGCGGCCTCCTCCTCCCAAACGGGCACGCCGGGCGGGTAAGCCAGCCACCACCCGGCCGCGAGGTAGTCGGTCGCGTCGGCATTGTCCCAATCGACGACCGCATAGAGGAGCACCCTGCCGTCGTAGTGGTTGTTCACGAGAACCCATTCGCGGCTGGTGTGATTGGGTTGCACCGGGCGGGGGAGGAACCGTCCATACGTCGCTTCAAAGTCCCGAATGGAATTGAGAGTGCGGGTCCGGCCGTCCTCGGTGGGGATGGTCACGCTGAGAACCCCATCGACCAAGCTGGTCTGTACCCGAAACGGTTGGGGTTCCGGTGTGAGTTCGGGGATGGGGATGTCCGGCAACGACCCGCCACCCCCACACCCACTGAGGGCCATGATCCAGCCCGCCATGACGACTATGATGACTCGACGGTGTTGCATTGGGTCTACCCTTTTCTGCTGTTCGCTGATTGCTTGGCTATGAGGATTCCTTGGACCCTATCAGGACTCGGTTGCTAGAACAAGAGGCTGTATGGGTCAAAGCCCGGGACATACCTTATGACTCCATTGCCCGGCGCCTGCGGGCGTGGCTGCGCCCCAGTCCCGAAGACTCGCGTCCTCTTTCTGTCATGCCCGACCCCGATCGGGCATCCAGTGTCTTTATCCTAATGAATGAAAAAACGAAAGATTCTGGATCCTCGCGTTCGCAAGGATGACAGAAAATGTAGGTCGGGTTAGCCGCAGGCGTAACCCGACACCCCCTGCGGTTTGACACCCTTCCGGCCCTTTGCTAGGTTCTGATTCCCCAGAACCAGTGCAACTGAAGGCATTGCCTGTCCATGAATATCAAGACCTATCTCGACAACAAGCGGGACGTCGTCGACCGGTATCTGGAGGCGCATCTGCCTGATCCGCGGACGCCGCCGGCGGGCCTGCACGAGGCGATCCGGTACAGCCTGTTGGCCGGGGGCAAACGCATCCGGCCCATCCTGACGCTTGCCACGGCGGAGGCGATCGGGCCGTGCCCGGCGTCGCTGTTGCCCGTGGCCTGCGCGTTCGAGTTCATCCATACGTATTCGCTGATCCATGACGATCTGCCGTCGATGGATAACGATGATTTCCGCCGCGGCCGGCCCACGAACCATAAAGTCTATGGCGAAGCGATGGCGATTCTGGCGGGCGACGCGTTGCACGCCATGGCGTTTGAATGGTGCAGCCGGGCCGATCTGGTGACGGACTTGAACCCGGAGTGCCAGGTGCAGATTATCGCGGAACTGGCGCTGGGGGCCGGGCACGGGGGCATGGTGGGTGGCCAGGTGCTGGATATTCAAGCCGAGAACCGGCAGGTGGATCTGGCGGAGTTGCAACAGATTCACGTGCATAAGACCGGCAAGTTGATTCGCGCCGCGGTGCGGGTCGGGGCGCTGCTCTCCGGCGCCGGGATGACGCAGTTCGAGCGTCTGACCGGGTATGCCGAGGATATCGGCCTGGCATTTCAAATTGCGGATGATGTGTTGAACGTGACGGGAACCCGGGAGGAGTTGGGGAAAGACGCCGGGACGGATGATGAACGGGGCAAGCAGACGTATCCCGCGATTTACGGGCTGGAGGGCGCGCAGCAGCTCGCGCAGGACTGCGCGACCCGGGCCATCGGGCGGCTCGACGGGTTTGACGAAAAGGCGGATCCCTTGCGGGGGATTGCCCGGTATATCGTGGACCGCAAGAATTGACGACTCACGTGGTGCGAAATGTACCCCAGTTCCCCTCTTATGGCCAGCCCTTCATTCTGTCCGCGAATTGCTGAACACATTTCATCCGCAGCGAGGAGTTCAGCGCAGCCTTACCGGTTCTTTGTTCATCATGAAAGCCTTGGTCACAGGGGTTACGGGGTTTGTGGGGTCCGCGGTGGCGCGGGCCGTGGTGCAGGCCGGCACGGAGGTCAGGGGGCTGGTCCGGCCCGGCGCGGACCGGCGGGCCTTGGACGGGCTGGCGATTGAAACCGTCCCCGGCGATTTGACCGACGCCGCGTCGCTCCGGGCGGCACTGCACGGCTGCCGGCAGGTCTACCACGTGGCGGCGCATTATGCCCTGTGGGCGCGCGATCCGTCGGTGTTCTACAAGGCGAACGTCGACGGCACCAGGGCGTTGCTGGACGCGGCGCGCGAGTCGGGCGTGGACCGCATCGTGTACACGAGCACGATCGGCGCGATCGGGCTGCCCGCCGGCGGGGGGCCGGGTACGGAAGAGACCCCGGTGTCCCTGGCGCAGATGACCGGGCATTACAAGCGCTCCAAGTATCTGGCCGAGCAGGAGGTCCTGAAAGCGGCGGACGCGGGAATGCCCGTGGTGATCGTGAACCCCTCGGCGCCGGTGGGCGTGTGCGACGTGAAGCCGACGCCCACGGGGCAGATCGTCGTGGATTTCATGAAGGGGCGCATGGTGGCCTACGTGGAAACCGGCATGAACCTTATCGACGTGGATGACGTGGCCGTGGGCCACGTGCGGGCCATGGAGCGCGGTCGGATCGGTGAGCGGTACATCCTGGGGTGCCGCAACCTGTCGCTGAAAGAGGTGTTCGAGATCCTGGCCGGTTTGACGGGGGTCAAGGCGCCCAAGGTGAAGTTGCCCCGGGAGTTGATCCTCCCCCTGGCTCACGTCGACAAGTGGCTGGCCGATTATGTGACGCATCGTCCCCCGCGCATTCCGCTCGACGGCGTCCGCATGGCCAAGTACGTGATGCACTATGATAGTTCCAAAGCCGTTCGGGAACTCGACCTGCCCCAGACGCCGCCGGAAGTGGCCCTGGACAAGGCGGTGCGCTGGTTCCGGGAACACGGGTACGCATGACTGAGTAACCCTCCCGTGGACATTCCACTCCTTCTATGGAAGACCCTCCTGCTCCGGCCCTACGTCTTTTTCTTCCTGGCCGTGGCGCTGGTCGCCTCGTTCCGTTTGTTGGGCCGGACGCGCACCGGCGCGCTGTTCAGCATCACGTGGCTGACCGCGTTCGTCTGTGAAATATCCTCCACCCGCATCGGTTTCCCCTTCGGCGACTACTATTACACGGGTTCGAGCGTGGGCGAGGAGTTGTATCTCGCCAACGTCCCGTTCATGGATTCGTTGTCGTTCACGTTCCTGTTGTTTGCGAGTTATAGCTTGGCTCTCTGGCTGCTCCTGCCCGCCGAACCCGGGTCGCCGGACTCCGGCCGGCGGTTCCTGACGCGCGTAGGGCACAACGATCGTTGTGCCCTACTGTCCTGGCCGGTGGTCGGCCTGACCTGTGCGTTGTTCATGTTGATCGACATGGTGATCGATCCGGTGGCGCTTCGCGGGGACCGCTGGTTCTTGGGACAAATTTACGGGTATCCCGATCCCGGCGTGTATTTCGGCGTGCCCCTGGCCAACTTTGCCGGGTGGTTCGTGGTGGGGTTGATCGCGATGGCGGGCTACCGGGCGCTGGACCGGCGGGGCCTGTTGCCCGCGTTTCCCCACGCGGTCGCGGCGCGGGACGTGCTGTTGGGATGCGGGTTGTATTACCTGGTCCTGGCGTTCAATCTGGCGCTGACGTTCTGGATCGGCGAATGGGTGTTGGGCCTGGTGGGATGCCTGCTCTACGTGCCCGTGACCGTTCCGGCGTTTCTCAAACTCCGACGCCTGTCTTCATCCTCCCCCTCCTGTCATCCTCGACATTCTTAATCGAGGATCCAGCGTCTTTGCTTTTTCATTCGTTTGTGAGGATAAAGGCCCTGGATTCCCGCGTGCGCGGGAATGACAGAAAGAGGAAGAGCGAGGATCCAGCGTTTTGCTTTTTCGTGTGGGGGCGAAACCCCGCGTTCCCAATCAACGCTTGTATGAAACCGACGGCACGGGTAAGATAAACGTAGACGTCCTTCCACGATTCACGTATTCCCCTGAACGATTGATGAAGATCTCTTTCCCCCTTCCGTCCAAAACCAAAGACTGATGTCTGCAGGCATAAAAAAGATCGCGGTGGCCGTTGTCCTGGCGATTGCGGCGTGGTTCGGCAGCGGGGCCCTGGGCTTCCCCCATGTGTTCCAGGCAATGTTTGTGGCATACGTGGCCCTGGGTTTGGCCGTGTTCCTCCTGTTGGATGCCCCGCCGATGAAGAGGCTGTCCGGGTGGTCGGCCGTGGCAGCCCTGGCGGGCTTTTATCTCGTGCTGTCCGCGATTTATATCGGGGGCGCGTCGTCCTGGCCGCAATACGATCCGGAGATCGAAAAGGGGAAGATCGAAAAGGTTCTGAAACGCAGGCGTGCCCTGGTCATGGCCGAGCAAGGCCAGGTGGATACGTTGCTCGAACGGGTCCGGGTGCTCCAGGATGATTCGCAAACGGTGATGGCGCGACTCGGCCGGTTCGCCCCGGCCGCCGCGGTGGCGGAGGCTCCGGAGGAGCAGGGCGCCCTCACGGTGATGGAACGCGGGGCCGAGGTCTATGATTTGTACGAGTGTTATAACTGCCACAAGATCGGGGGCAAGGGGAGCGTCAAAAAACGGGGGCCGATCCTGGACAACATCGGCAGTTTTTTGACGGTCAACGACATCAAGCGGAAAATTTTCGATCCGACGTACCTGTACGCGGAGGGGTTCGAGAAGGAGCATAAGAAAGGCCGGATGCCGGACAAGTACAAGGATTTGATGACGGAGGAAGAGGTGACGACGCTTGCCACGTATTTGTCCACGTTGAAGGATCCCACGGCCGAGACCCCGAAACCCGTGTTCGTGAAGGCCAACGTGGAGCATGGCTTCACCGTGTTCGGGTACGTGCGGGACGCCTCGGGCCAGGCATTGCCCGGGACTGAGGTGCATGCCATGCCGCAAGTCAAGGGCGGGCATGGGGCCTCCGGTAAGACCAACGAGGCCGGGTATTATGAAATCTTCCTGCACATGCATAATGAAAACGCCGGCGCGACGGTTGAAGTCTCCGCACAAGGCGTGACGAAAACGTTTGTGGCCGACTATGATCCGAGTGATACAATCACCAGGCGGCAACAGTCCCTGGATTTGACGGTGGCCGCGCCAAAAGGATAAGGCTGGATCGTATGAGAGGTTTTGTTCTTCGCTTCATCGTCACGGGGATCGCGGTGGTTGTCGCTGCACAGATCATTCCGGGCGTGACCATCGATTCGTTTGCCGCGGGCGTGGTCGGCGTGCTGGTCCTGGCAATCCTGAATGCCGTGGTCCGGCCGCTCCTGTACTTGCTCTCGGCGCCCTTCATCGTCGTGACGCTCGGCTTGTTCATGATCGTGATCAATGCCTTCCTGTTGAACGTGGTCTCCGTCCTGGTCAAAGGGTTTCACGTGGCGGGATTCTGGCCCGCGGTCGGAGGGGCCGTGTTGATCAGCCTCGTCAGCGTCGTCGCGAACATGGTGGTGGCCGATCGCGGCCACGTGCAGGTGGTCGTGTCTCCGTCCCGGTCCCGAAAAATCCGGCATATCAATTGATGACGCTCAACCTCCCTCTTTCCTTCTCTTCTTTCTGTCATTCCCGCGAACGCGGGAATCCAGCGTCTTTCTCTTTGCAAAACCGAGGAAAAAACAAAGACACTGGATTCCCGATTAAAAATGTCGGGAATGACAAAAAGAGACAAACCCGCAAAAGACTCTGGAGACCATGACTAAAAAGAAAACGCCGGAGTCGGCTCACTTTTCGAAGCAGACGACGCTTCAGCGCATTTTGACCACGACGGTCAATGACCTGGGTATGGATGCGACGGTGGCGATCATGAGCCAACCCAAGGGGCCGTTGGTATCGCAGGTGTCCAAAGGGTTTTCGGTCCGTGAGGTTCGCGCCGTCATCCGGACGTTGTCCGGTGGAAACGGCCAGCCCGATGGTCTGCTCGGGAGTGCCGGGCAGGAAGAAGGGAACGGGGCGATCGAACTGCGCATGGTGACGCCCGGTTCAAAGAATGTGTTGGCGAAGCTCCTCCGCGAGGAGAAAGTGACCTATGGGGCGCTGGTCGTGGGCAAACAGGAGCGCCGCCCGTTTACGAAGCGGGAAAAAACCGCGGTCGACGCGGTCAGTCACCGGATCACCGAGCAATTGCGGGAAGCGAAGCTCTTCGATCATTCCGTGCTCCTGGCGCGTCCCTGGATCCTGCACGAGCCGGCCACCGAAGAACCCGCGCCGGAGACTGCCGATGCGACGACGCGGACGTATACGTCGCCTCAGGTGCAGAAGCGCGTTGCCGAGTGTTTGACCGAGGCGCAGTCCCTGGTCCCGTTCGATCGGGGATGGGTCACCTTGTATGATTCGTTGGCCGCATCCCTGGAAGTGCTGGGTTGTCTGGCCGGGCATAAGAAAGAACTGCTGCCGGGGCACCGCTTGTCGCTGAACGAATCGGCGTCGGGGTGGACGGTGCGGCATCGCAAGCCGCGGATCGATCAGAACCTGGCCTCTACGCAAGGACGCTTTCAGGATTACAAACAATTGTACCGCGACCGGTTCCGGTGCACGCTCGTGGTCCCTTTTTTCGTCAGGGGCCGCGTCGCCGGCACGATCACCCTGGCGTCCAAGACGACGGCGCAATACGAGCACACGGAAGCCGAGTCCGGCAAGCTCGCACCGGTGACGACGCAATTGGCGCAACTGTTTGATGAACCGTCCCTGAATGTCCAGGCATCGCCGGGTGCCGCGGCCCCGTCGACACCGGAGGCGGCGGCAGCCGGCGTCTCGGAACCGGTCATCCGGCGCCAGGAACGCCAGACGGCCTTGAATGAAGTCAGTTCGTTTCTCGCCACCGAGATTCGTGAACCCATGGGCTACATCCGGGCGCAATTGGAGGAAGTCACGGGTGACGGGACACTCGACTTCGAAACCCAAACCTCCATCGAAGCGGCCATGCGGGATCTCATGCGGATGGAAAGTATGTTGAACGACATTCTGGATTTCGCCAAGCCTCTCCAATTGGACCGGCGGCCCTGCCGCGTCACCGCCCTGATCGAAGACGGGCTGGCGTTGGTCGCCACGGATTTGCGGGTCAACCGGATCGAGGTCACCAAGGAATTTCCTTCACGTCTGGGGCAGGTGCGATGGGATCGGGAGAAGATCCAGCATGTCTTTCTCAGTATTTTTACGAATGCCCTGGAAGCCATGTCGCCGGGCGGGAATTTGCGAATCTCCGTGTCGCAGAAACGCGGTCGCCAGCCTGAAATGGTCATTCGCATCCATAACGACGGCGCGCCGATCCCCGAAGAATTGATCGAGAAAATTTTTGAGCCCTATTTCACCACGAAACGGTCGGGCACCGGGTTGGGCTTGGCCATGGTGAAGAAAATCGTGGACGAACACGAAGGCCACATTGCGATCGACAGCCGCCCCCAGGAAGGGACGCTGGTGACCATTACCCTGCCCGCGATGCGCCCCAGGCGGCCCTATCGGGGGAAAGGCCGCCCGCCCAGGCGGCGTTAGGAACGGGCCCCGAGCCGGCCTGTGAGCGGTCAGGACCCCCTGCCCCGGGTGTACTCGTGCTTGACACCTCCGCATGAAACGAATAAGATTGTCCTTCTTTCTCCAAGGAAACGGTTTGTTCGGAAATGCATGTCTTTATCGTCCATAACCTGTTTTAACAAAAGGAGCGGAATTATGAAGAGTATTCGCCTTCTTCTTATTGCGGTCGCGGGTACTGCCTTGATGGCGTCAATGGTGTATGCGAATCCGGGGATGCTGCCTGCACATCCGGGTTATCCTTCTGCGGATACCAAGTCTCCGGTCGACGGGACGCGGACCAGCCATGATGCCGGTCAAGCGAATGCCGTTGGCGACAAAGCCTCGATGACCGCATCGTCCACCGCTGACAGCGCTGCCATGAACACATCGGCCGACCCCAACAATGCACGGAAGAAAGCCTCCAAGGGCGCCGGTCGTTTGCCGGACGTTGAAGGGGCCTTGAACAGTGTGGATATCAACCCGGGCGGTGCCAAGTCGACGGTCATTAAGTAAACGTTTTTGAATCGATGAAATCGCAAGGGAGGCTATCTTTCCGATAGCCTCCCTTTTTTTGCGCGGGTCTAACCTAGCCTTCCGGCTGAAAGGCCTTGTCCAACAGCGGCTTCAGCTCCCCTTTCGACTGCATGGGACCGAGGACGTCGGTGTCGCCGTAGAATTGCCCGTTGATGAACACCTTGGGCAGGGTGGGCCAGTTGGTCATTTGCGTGAGGACTTCCCGTTTTTCCGGATTTTCCAACACGTTGATAATTTCGTAGGGATATCCGAATTGATTGAAAAACTCCATGGTTTCGACGGTGAATCCGCATTGGGGCGCGGTCTTGGTCCCTTTCCCGTAAATGAGGATTGTATGTTCTTTCAATTCCCGTTGAATTTCTTCTTCGATTGGATGTGCCATACTGTTTTTCCCTCCTATGAGCCATCCGTTGTTTCTGCCGTCAGTTCAAGCGCATGGATGCGTCCGTCTTTCAGCGGCTCGTCCAGGGCTTGATAGATGAGACGGTGACGATCCAATAGATTTTTCCCCTTGAACCCATCCGATACCACCCGGACGTTCAAGTGATCCATGGTTCCCGTGAGATCCGTGACAATGACCTGGGCATCGGCCAGGACTTGCCGGACGTAGTCCGTGATGGTTTGCGGCGTAATCATGATGTTCCGGCCTCCTGTGAGGCACGTTTCGACCGGGATGCATGATACGCAAGCCCGTGCGGTTCCGCAATAACACCTCCTGTTCTCTCCCTCTCCTTTTAGTCATCCTTGCTTTTCCTTCTGTCATTCCCGACCCCGATCGGGAATCCAGCGTCTTTACTTTCATTGTGCGGGGGGCGAAACCCCGCGAACTCTCCCTCTTCCGCCATTCCTGCTTGGGGTTGCAAATATGTCCCCCCGGCGCAAGTTGTCAAAAGGGAACATTTATGTTACTATTAAAACAATTCATTTCCAACAACTAACAACCCACACTGACACTAAGGAGGCACTCAATGATCACGCGCAACAGACAAAATTCTGAATCGTTCGAGGTTTATGACTAGGATGGGATCGATTGTAGATGTCCAAGAATTTGTTGATGATAACGGGATAAGCCCCTTTGAGAAGTGGTTCATTGGCCTGAACGCTCAAGCAGCAGCTAAAGTCACGGCCAATCTTGCCAGAATGGCATCGGGAAACTTTTCGAATAGTAAGAGCATCTCCGGCGGAGTGTATGAATGCCGAATTGATTTTGGCCCGGGATACCGAGTGTATTTCGGAAAGGATGGGAAAAAGATCATCATTTTACTCGGTGGTGGAACCAAGAAAAAACAACAGGTCGATATTCAAAAGGCTCATGAACTTTGGAAGGAATATAAGAAGCGAAAAAAACAGGGATAAAAAAATGGCATTAACAAGAGATTTCAAGGAAACAGTGAAAAAGAGAGTTCAATCCGATCCCGTTTTCAGAGAAGAATTGTTAAAAGAAGGTGTGCAATGTCTGGTGTCCGGTGACATGGATACCGGTAAGACGATCTTGCGTGACTATATCAACGCGACGGTTGGCTTTGAGGAGTTGGGTGATCTGACGGACAAGTCTCCGAAAAGTTTGATGCGTATGTTCGGTCCCAAAGGAAACCCGCAGGCCAGGAACCTTTTCGAAATCATCGAGTGTCTGCAAAAAAGAGAAGGCATCTGTTTCGAGGTAAAGGCAGTGCATTGAAAACCGCGTTGACGATTGTTCCCTCCGTCGACCAACCCATCCGAAGTCGAAGGAACCTCGGCGTGCGGGGGCGAAACCCCGCGAACTCTCTCACTTCAATCTGCCCCGCACGCATCACTCACAAACCGCCCAAGCTCCTCCAGCACCCGCGGGGGGATTTCATGCCCCCCTCGAAATTCATGCCAGGTCACGGGGAGCCCGTGCGTGAGGAGGGAATCCTTGAGTTGTATCGCCGTGTCGTGAGGGAGGAGAGGGTCGTCGGTGCCATGGCTCTGAAACACGGGGAGTCCCTTTCGGGCGGGCCATCGTGCTTCCCATTCGTGCTGCGCAATGATGCTGCCCGACATGATGATGAGGCCGGCAAACGGACGAGAACTGCGAAGTACCGTATCGCAGGCCAGCATGGCGCCCTGCGAGAACCCGCCGAGGAAGACCCGATCCAAGGGAAGGCCCTCATGCCGGTCGAGGTCGTCCAGCATGCCCAGCACTTGCTCGCGGGCCGCGGCCAGCCCGTCGGGCACCGCGTCGACGTCGCGGGGGAGCCCACGCACAATCCGGTCCATGTCCAGCATCCACCACGCCCGCGCATCAAGCAGGCCGTCGTCCAGTTTCAGGGGACCGACGGGGAACACGAACCGCACGTCGTCCGGGACCCGCAACATCCGCCACAGGGAAACGAGGTCATCACCGGGCGCGCCGAACCCGTGCAGCAGAATGACCACGGGCCCGTTTCCTCCGCCCTCGCGGTCCGGTCCTCCCGCGATAGCGACGTCGAGTCCGCCGTACGTGTGCATGCGCATCGGAAATCGTATCCTTGGGAATGCGAGAGAGCGGGCTTAATGGCCCATCTTCGGCGCGCCGGCATTGGCGCCTTCGGTCACGAGCGGGATGCGCAGCACCTGCCGGCAGTGCGTGCAAGTGACGCGTAGAATATCCTGGTCTGAACGGTCGATGTCCTGTTCTTTGATCCAGAACAGTTTTTCACATTTCGGACATTTTCTGACGAGCATGGGCATGGTGACTTTCCTTGGGTTGTTCGGTCTCCTGCTGGCAATTACGAGTCATTTAGTGTAATACAAACAGGCCGCCACTCGCTACATGATCATCTATGCCGACCATAAAGATTTTGCCCCCGCCGCGTTATTGCCCCTGTTTGAGCAAGCACCCTGGGCTTACGGGCGAACCGTGGCCGAGACGACGGAGATGCTCCGGCAGACCGATCTGTTCATTTCGGCGTGGGAAGACGACCGGGTCGTCGGGTGCGGCCGGGTCCTGACCGATTACGTGTATCGCGCCTCCATCTGGGACGTCATTGTGGATGCGGCATACCAGGGCCAGGACGTGGGTTCGGAAATCGTGCATCGGATCCTGAACCATCCCACCCTTCAACGCGTCGAACTATTCTGGCTCTGCACGCGTGACAAACACGCATTCTATGAAAATCTCGGCTTCAGTGCCAAGGAACAGACCGGCATGGTCTGGGATCGACGGAAGCGCTCTTCCCCCCGCCGCGATGAATAAAGGCCTTGCCCGGTCGACGACCGCCTCTCTCCCACGTGTTAATCTATTTTCAAATTCCTGCGCACCCAGTAACGCGAAAACCAGGGGTACAGCGATGGAATCACCACCAGGGTCAGCAGCGTACTGGACACCAATCCTCCGATCACCACCGTTGCCATGGGGCGTTGAATTTCCGAGCCGACACCGGTTGCGAGTAACAAGGGGATCAGCCCAAACCCCGTGGTTAACGCGGTCATGAGCACGGGCTTGATGCGAGAGAGGGCGCCTTCCTCGATGGCTTGCTTGAGCATCCTGTTCTCGGTGAAACGCCGATTGATGGACGTCACCATCACGACCCCGTTCAGCACGGCTACCCCGAACAACGCGATAAACCCGATTGAACTGGGCACCGATACATAGAGCCCGGACAGCCAGAGTGCGATAATGCCGCCGATTAACGCCAGGGGTACGTTGGTCATGATCAGGGCGGCCTGGCCCAACGAACCGAAGGCAAAGTACAGCAAGAGGAAGATCGTCGCCAGGGATATGGGCACGACGATCAGTAATCGCGCCTGAGCCCGTTGCTGGCTTTTGTATTGACCGTCGAATACCACGTTGTAGCCGTCGGGCAGGTCGATGTCACGGCTGATTCGTTCCTTCAGTTCGTTCACCAGGCCGCCCATGTCGCGGCCATCCACGTTGGATAGGACCACGACGCGGCGTTGGACGTTGTCGCGGCGAATTTGCGGAGGCCCGGTTTCGATTTCGATGTTTGCCACTTCGCCCAACCGCACCCACGCGCCGTTCGGCGATTCGATCAGCAGATCACGAATGGCGTCGGCGCTCCGGCGGACGGATTCTTCCAGTCGTACGTAGATGTCGTAACGCTCGTTGCCCTTGATGACCTGCCCGGCGGCTACGCCGCCGATCCCGTCCGACACCAGCGAGATGATTTCCTCCACGGCCATCCCGTAGCGCGCCAGCGCTTCGCGGTCGGGGCGTACGACGAGCTGGGCTTCGCCGGTGATTTTCTCCTTGGAGACGCCGCGCGTGCCCCTGACCTGCTTGACCAGGGATTCGATCTCCCTGCCCTTTCTCGCCAGCACGTCCAGGTCGGGGCCGAATAATTTGACGGCGAGTTGCGCTTCCACGCCGGACAGCAATTTATCCACCCTCATGGCAATGGGTTGTGAAAAGGCGATCAACAACCCCGGGTGCACGGACAGTTTCTCTTCCATGAGGGCTTGCAGTGCATGGCGGTTGCCGGCGGACGTCCATTCCGCAGGTGGCTTCAACCCGACGTAGGTTTCGATGTTGGACACCGCTTCGGGGTCTCCGCCGAGATCGGGTCGGCCAATGTGACTCAGGGCGCTGGTGACTTCCGGAAACTCCATCAGGATGGCTTCCAGCTTGGGCGCGAGCGCCACGGACGTTTGCAGGCTCGATGACGGCGGCAACGTCGTGCGGATGTTCAACGTCCCTTCTTCCAGTTCCGGCACGAACTCGGTGCCCAGTTGCGTCATGATCGCCATGGACAGGACGAACAGGGTCGCCGCGGAAACGACGACGAGCGTGCGTCGCTTCAGCGCCTGGCGCAGCACGCCACGATATACCCGTGCGATGGGCGGCAGGAGCGGGCTTTCCCCGTGTTTCGGCATTCGCTGGAAGAAAAAGCTCGCCAACGCGGGTATCACCACCAACGCCACGAGCAACGAGGCTATCATCGCCGCGACGATGGATACGGCCATCGGTTTGAATAACCTGCCCTCCACCCCTTCCAGGGTAAACAGGGGCGCAAAGACGACGGCAATAATCATCACCGCAAAGAACACCGGGCTGGCCACTTCGCGCGCGGCCGTTTGAATGAGCAGGTTCACGCGTCGCTGCCCGCTTTGAACGACGCCCATGTAGGCCGCTTCAGGGACGGCATCCGGCTTGGTCAGGTGGGCAAACACGTTTTCCATGACCACCACCGTGCCGTCCACCATCATCCCGATGGCGATCGCCAGGCCGCCCAACGACATCAGGTTGGCCGAAATATTCCAATAGGCCATGACGGTGAGGGCCAGTCCGATCGACAGCGGTATGGAGAGCAGCACCAACAACGTGGCGCGCAGGTTCATCAGGAAGATCGCCAGCACGATGATGATCAGGACGAATGCCAGCAACAGCGCGTCGGTCACCATGGCGACGGCCTTGTTGACCAGTTCGGCCTGGTCATAGTAGGGATGCAACGTCACGCCGTCTGGCAGGGTCTGCGCGATCAGCGACAGCCGGTCGTAGATGTCTTCGATGGTGGTCTTGGTATTGGCTCCTATGCGTTTGAACACGATACCCGCCATGACCTCCCCGCGCGATTGCGGCCGGCCTTGCGCGTCGCGGTCGGTCATGGTGACGGAGCCCTGGCGGATTTCCCCGCCCAATTCCAGTCGTGCGAGATCTTTCACCTTGACCACGACGCCGTCGACTTCCTTGACCGGAATGTTGCCGATGTCCGTGAGCCCGTCGGCGCCGCTGCGTACCCAGCCGACCGCGCGCAAGACCAATTGCTCGTCGCCGCGGTTGACGTACCACCCGCCCGCGTTGTGGTTGTTGGCTTTGATGGCTTCAATGACCTGGCTGACGGACAGGTGGTAACTGAGCATGAGGGCCGGGTCCAATTGCACCTGATACTGCAAGACGTCGCCGCCGAACGAGAGGACGTCGGTCACGCCGTCGATCGGCAGCAACAGCAACTTGACCACCCAATCGTTCAGGCTGCGTAATTGCATGGCGTCGAAGTTGCTGCCTTCGTCGGCCAACAGCACGTACTGGAACACCATGCCCAACTCCGAGGTGTTGATCCCCATCTCGGGCATGCCGATGCCTTCGGGAATGTTCTCGCGCGCGGCTTGCAGTCGCTCGAACACCAGTTGCCGGGCGAAGTAGATATCGGTGCCGTCCTTGAAGACGACGGTCACCACGGACAAGCCCGTCTTGGAAATCGAGCGGACTTCTGCCACGTCGGGCAGTGAGTACATCACGGCCTCGATGGGATAGGTGATCAGTTGTTCGACTTCCTCGGCCGCAAGCCCCGGTGCTTCGGTCTGCACGTCCACGTCCACGTTCCTGACTTTCGGAAAGGCATCGACGTTCAGTTTCTGTAACGAGAAGGCCGAGCCGATCAGGGCGGCGATCAACCCCAGCACCACGAGCAGGCGGTTACCGACTGCCCAATCCACCATTGCATTCAACATGGTTCTTCGATGGCTTAGTCGCTTTGCGCGAAGTTGCTTTTGGCCAGTTCGGCCCCCAGGTAAAACGCTCCCTCCGTCACGACCGGCGTGTCTTCCGCAATACCGGAAATGGCGATTTTTTTACCGCGTGTCGTGCCCCGGTGAATGCGGGTCTGTTTGAAATGACCGGGTTTGAGTTCGACGAACACCGTCCAGTTCCCTTCTTCGTCCTGCACCAGGGCCGACTCGGGCACCGCCAACGTGGGTTTTGCGTGGTCGGCTCGCGTGGCGATGGCGACCTGAACGAACTCGCCGGCGTGATGGTGCTTGCCGTCGGGTGTGACCGCGATACGCACTGGGATGGTTCGCGTCTGCTCGTTGAGTATATGATGCTTCTGGATGACCATGCCTTCGTTCCAATATCCGCCGATACTGACCTGTGCCGGCACGCCGACCTCTATGTGCTCGGCCTGAAGGGGGGTCAGGTTCGCTTTCACCCAGAACCGGCGTTCATCGGCGATCAGGAACAGGCTGTAGCCCGCCTTGATGTGTTGGCCCACGTGAAAATCGTCGCGCAGCACCGTCCCTGAGACCGGGGCATTGAGCTGAAACCGTCCCAGCGCGACTTTGATTCTGCCAGTGACGACGGCGTTGATCTGTTTGTTGTCCAGGCCATAGGCGCTCAACTTCAACCGGCCTTGCTCATAGGCCACACGGGCCTGGACAAAGCGTTTCGCGCTCACGACTCCTCTGCCCAGCCTACGCATGCGCTGCCACTCGTTGGCCACGATCCTGAGTTCTCCTTGGGCTGCGGCCACCTCGATACTGGCGAGGGTGATCAGGGGTTGGCCGGCTTTGACCTTGTCACCGAGCCTGGCATGTCGCTTGACGACGACGGCGTCGATTAAGGGTGTCACCTCGGCACTGCGGTATTGGTTGAGTTGGATTTCACCCGGTGCGGAGATGAATTCAGGCAGCAATTCCGATTTGAGTGCGGTGACGTGGATGTCCGCGGCCTGGATGGATTCAGGGGAGAGTTCGACGACCCCTCCCTCGGCTTTTTCCCCATGGCCTGCCTGACCGGAGACGGGTTCATCGTGGTCCGGATGGTCATCGTGTCCGGCTTCATGGCTGTCGGCATGATCGCGCTCGTCGCGGGTTTGTTGTCCGGCCGCGTCCAGCGACGTGAGTGCGGTGATTACGAGGACGGCGGCGCCCCACGCAATCATCGACATGGAGACTGCACGAAATCGCGTCATTGGTCGTCTTCTCGAATCAGTCAGGGGTGCCGTCCGCCTTCGTATAACTGAGGACGTTCAGCCATTCATCCACTTTTCCGGAGGCGAGCAGCCATTCAAACCAGGCAAACCACAGCGCTTGACGCAGTTGAAGGGCGTCGTCCTGGCTGTCGATGGTCCAACTGGTTTCGACCAGGAATTCCGTGGCGCTGAGTTCGCCGGATAGCCACAGCCGTCGGAGATGGTCTGCCTGTTGCCGAGCGCTGGCCGGCCCGATACGTTGCCAATCCTGCCAGGCGTTTTGGGCGATCCTATAGCGCTCGAATGCGTTGACGAGACGGGCGCGGGCGCGCCGCACAACGTCGTTGACCGTCTGTTGCGCCTGCTGATATTGCCGGTAGGCGGCCGTGACCTCATATCTGAAGGGATTACGAAGGGGGAGGGGGAGCGTCAGGTTCACCCCGATCAGTGGCTCACCGCCTTCGTCGCCATGGGTGACGCCGACCGTCGGATCGAGGACTTTTTGGCGCTTTCGTAACGCGATCACTGCCTTCGCCGAATCGACTCGACGCTGCGCCGCCTGCACCTCCGGTAACTCCATCAATAGAGATTCCAGGCCATCCTGGGCCGGTAAGGCCGGGAGCCCGGCCTCCAACGCGGGCCAGGGCGTGCTGATATCCGGCGGAATGAGGTTGGTCACCTGTTGCCGGGCATCGATCAGCATGGTTCGCACAGTGGCTTGTTGCATCCGGGCGTCGGCAAAGACCAGGACCGCCAGGTTGAATTCGACCCGAGCCGTGTCCCCGGCCTCAAAGCGTCTCTTGGTCAGCGCGGCGAAGTCCTGCATCAAACGAACGCGCTTTGTCGCGAGTGCCTCGCGTTCGACGCTCGTCTGGTAGCCGGCCAGACCCGATAACAGGTCGGCGGTGACGGCTCGGCGCGTGAAGATATAGTCGGCGTGAACGGCGAGGCGGTCCGCGGACGCGACCGCGGTACGGGCCGAGCGTTTATCGACCAGGTCTATCCTTTGCCGTAGTCCCAGGTAGTGCCTGTTTTCATAGGTATGTTGCGTTTGGAACGAGAAGCTCGGGTTGTAGAGGGGTCTTGAGGCGGCCGCCTGAAATGCCCCTCTCGCGTTCAAAGCCGACCGTGCCGCTTGGACGCGCGGGTTGGACGGAACGACTTTCCGCACGAATTCAATCAGCGCGGGGCTGGAGGCCGGTAGGGCCATGGCCCCTTTCCTCCCGTCGGGCGGTTGAGCCGCCTGGCCGGGGGCGGCCAGGCTTGCGAGAAGCAACGCGGTGAGAACGGCTGTTGGAAGTTCCGATCGATACATGGTGCGTAGCAAACAGTACGAGCCCACTGTAGCAGTTCTCCCGGGGAGAGCCAAGCATACTTAATTGTTATTGATAGTAAGTTTCAAACAGCAGGACGCCATACAATGACAAGATGGGTGTCACATTGGAAACGAATCAGGGTCACGTTTCCCGGCGATAGGATTGTACAAAACCGCCAGCCGCCGAATCAATGGATGGGTTCGAGGTAGTGCAGCATATAGGCGAGGCCGATGCCCGCGAAAAAGGCCAGCGTGAGCTTGGTGCGGTCATGGCTGTGGAACTGCACTTCCGGGAGCAGATCGCTCAGGGCAATACACAATAGCGCCCCGGCCGCGAACGCCAGCGCGGCCCCGACGACGTATTCCTCCCGCGGACCGAGCAGTCCCACGCCCCAGAACGTCAAGAGCGCCGCCACCGGACAGACCAGCGAAAACAGGACATTGGCCAACACGCGCCGGTGTTGGCTGAAGCCCGCGGCCCGCATCGTGCCGGTTATGGAGAGGGCATCCAGGGGCTTATGGAGTACAATCGCCAGGAACACGCTCAGACTGAGGCCTATCGCATCGTCGGAAGCCTCGGCTCTGATGCTGGTGCCCAACGTCACCCCTTCCGTCAACGTGTGTAGCCCGAGGCCCATGGTGATCCCGACCCAACTCATGGGATGTACCGAGATGTGACCATGTTCGTGGTGTTCGTGGGTATGATCGTGCGAACCGTTCTCTTCATGACTGAAGTCATGCTGGTGAAAGGAGAACACGCGCAACAGCACCACCATGACCACGGTGCCCACCAGCATCCACCACACGGCTGTTTCCGCGGAGTGCTCGCCGGGAAGCTCTTTCATACCGTGGGGGAGGAGATAATACACGGCGACGCAGAGAATGACGCCCGCCACGAAACTCGTCACGATCTGGGTGCGCGTGTGAGTCAGCCGGAAGATGGACGGCAGCCATCCCCCGAACAGGGAGACGGCCATGATGACGACGGAGTATCCCGCCAGGAGCAACAGGGAGCTAGAAGGATCCATGACGGATGACAACACCCCTCATACCCGTTTGCCGTTTTGCTCCGGCCGTCCCGGCAGGGTTGTTCCGCTTGGGAAAAACGGAGAGCCGCTGAAACGGACCAGTGGCTCTCTCGGTTACCGGGCCTCGGCCTATAGTCTGTGCCTCAGGCTGCGACCCTGCCGTGGTCGTCGCAGTGGTCACCGTGTGGATGATGCAGGTGACCGGCGACAAGGTAGTCCGTGTGATCCCCGTGCGGAACGGCTTCGTGGCCGCAATCGGCGCCATGCTGATGCCCGGCCCCATGGTCGCTGCATGAATGATCGGGCGTACAGGAATCGGGGTTCTGGCTCGTGACGCCCACGGCATGTTCGTCCTGATGCCCGTCATGCTCGTGGTGCATGTGACCATCGTGCAGATAGTCGGTGTGCCCCTCGTGCTGAATCGCGGTGTGACCGCAACCGGGACCATGGGTATGATCTCCGTGATCGGCTTGATCGTGAGTTTTGTGATCGTCGGTCATGGGCTCTTTCTCCTTTCCGGTGAGGTAAAGGTATATGAGGCCAACGAGGTGCAGGCTTGCGAATGAACAACCTATCCGCTCATGCTGGTGCCATGGTACCGGAACGTCTCCCCGGCGTCCACCCCCCGGCGTCCGGCACGAACCTCGGGCCGTGGGGCGCGTGCGGCGACGGAGCGGTCAATCGTATGAATCCGACGGCTTCAGACGAGTCGTCTTCGCTGGAGAAGCGGTATCATTCACCCGCCGAGTCCAGTATGATTTGATGCGCGTGTCTAAACCCGTACAATACGGTTTCCAGTCGTTTGACGGAAAACGCCGGGAGGTCGGAGCACCGTTATGAAATGCCTTGGGTTGATGTCGGGGACCTCGATGGACGGCGTGGATTGCGCCGTCATCGACGTGAAACCCGGTCGCTCGACGTTACGGATTACCCTGCTTGCCCACCGGACTGACCCGTACCCGCCGGCGATTCGGGAGCAACTCCTGTCGCTGGTTCGAACCGGCACGGTCGAGACGGTGTGCCGGCTGCACGTGGCCGTGGGCGAGGTGTTCGCGCGCGTGGCCGGCCGGACCATCCGGCAGGCGAAGCTGTCGGCCACGGACGTTGCCGTGATCGGCTCTCATGGACAAACCGTGTGGCACGGCCCCGCGCGGGCGCCGGTGCCCGGCATCGGATCGGTCCGGTCCTCGTTGCAGATCGGCGATCCCTCGGTCATTGCCGAGCGAACGGGCATCATGACGGTTGCCGATTTTCGCGCCCGGGATCTGGCGGCAGGCGGAGAGGGCGCGCCCTTGACGCCCTACGTGCATTACCATCTATTTCGGTCCCGCAACACGTCGCGGCTGATCGTCAATCTCGGCGGGATTGCGAACGTGACCTGGTTGCCGAAAAACGGCGGCTTGCGTGACGTGGTTGCGTTTGACGTGGGTCCCTGTAACCTGTTGTTGGACGGGCTGATGAGGCAAGCCACGCGCGGACAACAGTCGATCGATCGGAACGGGGTCCTGGCGTCTCGCGGGTGTCCGCAAGACGTGCTCGTCACCGAACTTCTGCGCCATCCGTTTTTTGCCCGCCATCCTCCGAAGTCTACGGGGCGCGAAGAATTCGGCGAAGGCTATATCCGGCGCGTCAGGCGGGTCGCCGCGCGACACGGGCTTTCGTTGGAAGACACACTGGCGTCGAGTTGTGTTGCGATTGCGCGAACGGTTCGTCAGTCCGGGTCATGGGCGGTGGATGAGGTGCTTGTCGGCGGGGGCGGAGTCCGGAATCGCGGTCTCCTGCGAGCCGTCAAGCGGGAATTCGAGCCGGGTCACGTCACGTCCATGGAACGAGCCGGTGTAAAGAGCCAGGCGTTGGAAGCCATGGCCTTTGCGGTGTTGGCCCATGAGACCATCCGGGGTGTGCCGGCCAACTTGCCTTGGGTCACCGGCGCCGCGTCACCCGTCGTGCTGGGCACGGTGATCCCGGGCCGAAAGCCGGTGGTTTTCACAAAATAGCGCGTGTGGAGCAACGATGGATCTTGTCGAAAGAGTCCTTGAGAGAGTACTGGAATGGCTCCCCCTTGCTTCTCATCCCCCGCTTTCTCAGCTACTCGTGGCAGGGCTGATCATTTTGGCGGCTTTTGTGTTTGTCTTGATGCGGCCGCGAAGACGCCAAAGCGGACCTGCTCACGACGCGTGGATCGACGGGATTGAAGAACGGGTTACGGCGAAGCCCCAACCACTCCTGAACGACGCGGAGGTTTCGGTGTTCAACCTCTTGCTTCTGGCGGTTCGCGATCATTTCTTGTTGCTGTCGAAAGTTCCCTTGAGAAACCTCCTGCAACTGCGCGTCGAGGACGATTCCTCCAAACGAGCCGTGGCTCAAGCTCTACGAAACGTGACGGTGGATTTTGTCCTTGTCCATCCGGGGACCCGGCTGCCCGTCAAAGCCGTGTTCCTCGAAAAACCGGGTGACGATACCACGGCTTCGCAAGCCCAGGAATGGTTACGGGAGGCCTTGCTCCTCAAGGCCGGGATTGCGGTGATCTGGCTCGATCAGGAAGTCCGGTATAGCGTGGAACAGTTGACCAATCTGTTGGATCTGGAAGAAGAGACGTGAAGCGGAGAGGTCCGTTCAAGGTTGCCCAGGACCTCTATTCGATAACGACCGGGAGGACCGCGCGCAGAGCCTCGTGGGCCAGGTGATGCGCTTCACCGTTTTGGACGGCGGGATCATTGAATGGAACGAATCGAGCCAGTTTGAAGAAGGGTCGATTTGCCAACACGGCCGCCACTTCGGAAGATCGTTCCCGTGTCAGGTCCAGCGTATAGCCGGGGCCCTGTTTCCATTCCCATAACGAATGGCTCAAACAGAGGCGGATATCCCGGTCCGCCACGGAGGGGAAGCGGTTGATGAGGTTTTCCTTGTACCGCCGGAGATGGCCGCCTTCCAGGATGAGGGCAAAGACCATGTGGTGACCCCACCAGACGAGGGAACGAACGGAAAATTTGACGTCTTTTGTAAAAAACCGTGGGTAGTCCAGGTATTGATACGGGAAGTCCTCCAGGTGTTCTCCCTTGACGAATTGGCTGGCGTCCGGATCGAAGCCGTCGGGAACCAGGAGGCGATGAGCCGTGAGTTCCCGTTGAAAGGATTCATGGATCTGTTCCAACAGGTGCCGGATCTTCGGGGAGACGTGGGCCTTGGCTGCAAAGAATTCGGTGTCGGACAGCAGGAAAAGGTCTTTGGCAGTGAAATTCATGAGTCACAACGAGATGCCGATGAAACACGGGCATCCTGACACGGGCCGGGAAACGGCTGCAAGGACGGGAGTGGTTTCATGATAGTGGCGACGTTTAACGTGAATTCGATCCGGAAGCGGCTGCCCGTGGTGAAACGGTGGCTGAAAACCCATGCGCCGGACGTGCTGTGTCTCCAGGAGACAAAGGTGCAGGACTCGGAGTTTCCGGTTACAGAGTTTGCCGCCACGGGCTATCACGTGCGGTTTTGCGGCATGAAGGGGTACAACGGGGTGGCGCTCTTCACCCGGCGCGAACCCGACCGGGTTTCGTATGGGTTGGGCAAGGGGCCCGGCGGGGACGGGCCGCGTTTGCTTCACGCCGTGGTGGACGGCATTCCCATCGTCAACACGTATATTCCGCAAGGTTTCCGCATCGACCATCCCAAGTATCAATACAAGTTGGCCTGGTTCAAACGGCTGCGCCGGTATTTCAGCCGTCACCTGTCCCCGGATGAGCCCGTGATCTGGTGCGGGGACATGAACGTGGCGCCGGAACCGCGTGACGTGCATCACCCGGAAAAACACTTTACGCACGTCTGTTTTCATTACGAGGCCCGGCGAGCCTACCGGCACGTGGTCGAGTGGGGGTTCGAGGACCTGTTCCGGCGTCTGCACCCGGACCGGCAACAGTTCACGTTTTGGGATTACCGGCGTCCCGATGCCCTCAAGGCCAACCGGGGATGGCGGGTGGATCACATCCTGGCGACCGGGTCATTGGCCCGGCGCTGTAAGGCCGTCGAAGTCGACATCAAGCCCAGGCAGGGGAAAACTCCGTCCGACCATACCGTGCTCTGGGCGGAATTTTCCTTGTAACCTTATTGCTATGTTCTGCTATGTCTTGCTATGAAACTGCTATGCCTTGCGATGTTTTTGCTATACATTGCTATGCATAAGCTATATTTTGCTATGTTTTTGCTATGCCGTGCTATGTTTTGTAGGGAACAACGATCGTTGTTCCCTACTTCCGGCTCCGTCGTCGCTTCATGGCGTGGGGAACGTTCTCGGGCGGGATGAATACCGCCAGGGCCACCACGGTGCTCCATACCCCGGGCTTGCCGATCGCCGACTGGGTGATGTTCTGCGTCCGAACAATCTTCCCCCCCATTTTGAAGACCTGTTTGCGTTCATTCCAAGCCACGTCCGGGTCAAAATCGATCCCCAACGTCGTGGCCAGCATCTGGGCGGCCAGGTCTTCCGTGTACTCGCCGGCTTCTTCGTCGGTTTCCCCATACGCGTGATGTTCGGAAAGATAACCAAAGGTTTTATGACGGCCCTGGGGGATCGCCACGCCAATGGATGCCGAAATCAACCGGTTGCGTTCGTTGGTGTCGCTCCTGGCCATGACGCAATAGGTGATCTCACCGGGATTCAAGAGGCTTTCGCCCCGTTTCCGTGGAATGATCTTGCAATTGGGCGGCAGGATGGAGGACACGCTGACCAGGTTGCAGGCGGCCACGCCGGCGCTCCGCAAGGCTTCTTCAAACGAGGCCAGTTTTTCCCGATGGACGCCGACCCCGCGGGTCAGAAAAATATGCGTGGGAACCATGACTCCTCCCGATCCTCAAGACCGGACGTGCCCGTGTATGGACAAAACGAGCGCTATAGTGACAAATGTTCGAAGGCAACCGCAAGGCTTTGTTTCTCCTCCTTTGCCTGCCCTGCCTGTCCTGAGCGCCCTTCGACTCCAGGCGCGTGGCGCGCCTTACGCTCAGGATGCACGGATTATTCTCCCCTTCGTCCTGAGCGTAGCGAAGCGAAGTCGAAGGATGCCGGCCCGAATGTATGACGTGATGACAATGGGGTATGGCTTATCGGGACAGGTGCAGGACCAACAGCTTTTGGTCCGAGAGTTCCCGGACCGCGTATTTGACGCCTTCCCGTCCCAGCCCGGAATCTTTCATCCCGCCGTACGGCATGTGGTCGGCCCGGAACGTGGGGATTTCATTGGCCAGTACCGTGCCCACGTCCAGGGCCTGGTACGCGCGGAAAATCGAATCCACGTTGCGGGTAAAGATCCCGGCCTGCAGTCCGTAGGGGGAGTCATTCACCATGTCGAAGGCCTCGTCGAGATGCTGATACCTGGAGAGCGTGATGACCGGCCCGAAGACTTCTTCGCAGGAAATCTTCATGTGTTGGTCCACGTCCGTCAGGACCGCGGGGTGGATCAAGGATTTATCGCGGGTTCCTCCGGTCCTGAGCGTGGCGCCCTGCTGGACGGCTTCCCGGATCCAGGTTTCCACCCGGACGGCCGCGCGTTCGTCAATCAACGGCCCCACGACCGTGGCATCCTCGGCGGGGTCCCCGGCCGGCAGGGCTTCCACGAGCGGGATCAACCGGTCGAGAAAGGCGTCATACACGTCATCATGGAGGTAAATACGCTGGACGGAGATGCAGGTCTGTCCGGAATACGCGAATCCGCCCGCGACGCATCGTTGGGCGGCCAGGTGCAGGTCGGCATCGGGTTCGACGATGACCGCGGCATTGCCTCCCAGTTCGAGCAGGACCCGTTTTTTCCCGGCTTTGTCTTTCAAACTCCAACCCACGGTTGCGCTGCCCGTGAAGCTCAAGGCTTGAATTCTCGGATCGCGGACCATGGATTCCGCCAGGGCATTTTCGCACGGCAGGACGCTCAAGGTTCCTTCAGGGAGATCGAGTTCCTGAAACAGCCGTCCCAACTCCAGGGCGGTGAGCGGGGTCTGCGGCGCCGGTTTCAGCAGGACGGGATTGCCCACCGCGAGGCACGGGGCCACTTTATGCGCGACCAGATTCAGCGGGAAGTTGAACGGTGTGATACAGAGCACCGGCCCGATCGGTACGCGTTGCCCGAGACCCAGGTGGTGCTCCATGCCCGGGCTGACGTCCATCGGAATGACTTCTCCCGGTATGCGTTTGGCTTCCTCGCACGCGATCGAAAACGTTTGAATGGCCCGGTCCACTTCGCGCCGCGCATCGGTGATGGGTTTGCCCGCTTCCAGGCAGATGGTTTGGGCAAAGTCTTCCTTTTGTTCCTTCAGCTTGAGGGCCACGTGTTGGAGGGCCGTGGCGCGCGCGTGGGACGAGGAGCGGGCGAGATTGGCAAAGGCTTGCAGGCTGAGCGTGACGGCATCCTCGACGTCTTGCGGTCGGGCGAGACAGACCTCGGCCACGGAGCCGTCGGTAAACGGGTTGGTCACGGTCTGACGCGCGGGCGTTTCACGCCATTCGGCGCCGACGAGGATGGGAGCGATGGTTTCCACGGACACGGCAGGAAATTAGGCGCAACGTTGAACGTTCAACCGCACTCGCATGCTTACTGGCAGCATCTTACAGGGGTTCGGAAGACACTTTTGGGGAAGACACCGTTTGCAGCAGCTTGTCGATCTCTTCCTTGAACATCTCATAGGGCATTGCGCCGGGGAGCACGACGGCCTCTTGGGGATTCTCCGTGGCGTATAAAATAAAATACGGGGTGCCGCGGGCCCCCAGTTGGCCCCCTTCTATCCGGTCCTTGAAAATCTCCGTGGTATAGCGTGACGCCTCGAAACATGAGGTAAATTTCTTGGCATCGAGTTGGAGAGCGTCTGCCTGCTGTCGGAGTTCGGCCGTCGAAAATTTGTCGCTGCTGGAAAACAGGCGGTCGTGCATGGCCCAATACTGCCCCTGTTCCCCTGCGCAGCGTGCGGCCAGGGCGGTATCCACACTCGGACCGCTGAGGGCCCGCGGGAAATCACGATACACCAGGCGCATCTTCCCGGTGTCGATGTATTCGGAGAACAGGATCGGCCAGGTTTCCTCGAAAAATTTTTCGCAGAACCCGCACGTGAAATCCGAATATTCCAGAAGCGTAAGCGGGGCACGGGGATTGCCGCGGACCCGGTCATCTTCCTCGGTAAACCCTTGGGCCGCGTAGGCACCCATCGCGAGCCCGAGGCTCAAGACCGCTACGGCCAGCCCTGCTGCGATGTTCGAACGACCGGATTGTAAGCGGAAAGAACTCTTCATCGTGTCTCCTCTTTCATGACGAAAACGATTTCTTGCTTACAGTGTGGGTTGCCGGAACGCGTCTGTCAAGCTACACGGCGTCCGATGACGCGGAGGAGCCTTCGAGTAAGGCCATGAGCAGCAACGGCCAGACTACGGTCGCGTCGCTCAATACTTCGGCGAATCGTCCGCCTTCTTCAGGCGGCACGAACTTCCCCCAGGAAATGCCTTCCTGGTAGGTGCAGCCGCTCAGCCCGCCCCAATAGTCGGGTTCCGGGCAAATGCGAACGCCGTAGTGGAACCGCGGCGGGGTGATGGTCGTGCCCATCCGCATGTTCAGGATTTCGATGTACGGCGGAACCTGTTGCGCCCAATTCCGGGGCACGCCGCCGCCGATGGTAAAGATGCCCAGCTTCCTGGCGCCCAGGAGGTTGCGGGTATAGCTGTTGAGATCCAGAAACGGATTGAACGCGGGACGATGTTGTTGCAGGCGGTCCCAAATCGTCCGGTTATCGCCGGGTTCCGTGTTCGGCGTCACCTGTCCCTGCTTTTTCATGGCCCAAATGGATGTATCGAGCCCCAGTTCGGAATCCGTGAACGCGGGGACGTAGACCGGCACGCCTTGCAGGAAGGCGCTCTTGAGGATGCCCGGACCGGAATAGTGTTCGGCCAGCGTGCGCCCCAGTTCCCGGTTCAGGATCTCCGACGAGAGCGGTTCGTTGGGATCGAGCCGGTTCAGGGTGGCAGCGGCCACTTCCTCCACGTGGTTCAGGTTCAATTCCATTTCGAGCGTGTCATAGACCCGGTTGTATCCCTTCTCGAAAAGTTCGACGTCGTCCATGGCCGGTTGATATTTGTAATGCGTTTGTCCGACGGCTTCACTCATGCCGTGGGCCATCAATGCTCCGGTGGAGACGATGGCCTGGACCATCCCGCGGTCGAGCATGGCACAGATGATTTTTCCCATTTTGGCGATGGTCATGGCCCCTGACAGCGTCATGACCACGAAACAGTCGGGGTCCTCGATCATGACCTTGAGCACCTCGAAGGCTTCCCCGAGCCGCCGGCCCCCGAACGCGGTTTTCTTCATCGCGGCCAGCAGATCCGAGAAGGAATGTATGCGTGCGGGGTCAAGCGCTTCCAGGGCCTCGAGCCCGTCGTCCGCCCCGTCGTGAAAGGCTCGCGTCATGAGATTTTCCGGTTGCTTTGTCGCCCGATACGAAGTCGAGACATGGCGAAGAAGGGCGAGGCGGGATCGGCAACAGTCTTGCCCGTCTCAAAGGACATGAGAAAAAGGCCGGTTGTCATGGGGACATTGGGAGCGGAAAATGGTGGTCCCAACGGGATTTGAACCCGTGTCTGCACCTTGAGAGGGTGCCGTCCTGGGCCAAGCTAGACGATGGGACCAGCCTATGGGTTATGCAGTCGTTGTCGTTTCGTTGAAACGGCAGCACTCTACCATTACCCAATCACGCCGTGCAATCGACTGTATAAATCTGAGAGGGGGCTTTTTCAGGAATCTTGCACTGCTGAAGACGTTGGAGCGGAAGAGTTGTGTTTGATTTGGACGCCGTCGGGCGAGCCGATGATTAACGTGGATGTCCGGTTGACGAAGAGGCCGTTCTCCACGACGCCGGGTATGCGATTGAGCCGTGCTTCGAGTTGCACGGGGTCCGGGATCGAGTCCACCAGCCAGTCGAGAATGTAGTGGCCTCCGTCGGTCTCGAACACCGCTCCCTGTTTTTCTCTAAGCGTAGGGACGCCGCCCAACGCCCGAAGCTGCTTGGCGGTCTGCGGCCATCCGAATGGGTTCACTTCCACGGGAACGGGCATGGGCTTGCCCAGCACCGGCACGCATTTCGTGTGATCGACTAGGACGATGAACGTGCGCGCGGCCGCGGCCACGATTTTTTCCCGCAGTAAAGCCCCTCCGCCCCCCTTGATCAGGTGAAATTGGGGATCGACCTGATCCGCCCCGTCCACGGCTACGTCCAATTCCCACTCGCCCTCCTCCGGGAGAAGCGGGATCTGCAGTTGCTCGGCCAATTCCGCGGTTTCCCGAGACGTGGGCACGCCGTGCACCCGAAGCCCGGCCTTTACGCGATCGCCGAGGGCCAGCAGAAAATATTTCACGGTGGAACCGGTCCCCAGACCCACCAACGCCCCGTCTTGAATACAGTCCAACGCGGCTTCGCCGGCCGCGCGCTTGCCGCTTTCCTGTTGGTTAGGCGATGGCGGAGACGGGGACTGCGTCATGGTTGGCTTACGATTCCGCGTCCATGCTTGCAGCCACGGACGCTGCGCCGAGCAGGGCGGTTTTGTCGTTCAGGATGACGTGGACCGGAATCGAGGAGAGCAGCCGTTTATACCGGCCCTTGCTGATGAATGCCTGGGAAAAACGTTGATCGCGCAGCTTGTCGATGATTTTCGGCGGGATTCCCCCGCCGATGTACACCCCGCCCCGTGCCAATGTGTTCAGGGCGCAATTCCCGGCCTCCGCGGCCAGGACGGACACGAACAGGTCCAGCGCCTGGACGCAAATGTCGGGCTTGCCCGCGAGTCCGGCTTCGGCGATCAGCGCCGGCGGGTCCCCGGTGGGAAGGCGTTCGGCAAACCACGTGGGTTCATTCCTCTTGGTGTCACGGAGAAACTGATAGATGCCGTGCAGGCCGGTTCCCGACAGCACGCGTTCGTAACTGACGTGCAGAAAACTCGTGCGCAGGTACCGGAGCAGGTCGATCTCGAGATCACTGTTCGGGGCGAAGCTCGCGTGCCCGCCTTCTGACGGCAGCGCGTGATACCGTTCCCCGTCCCAATACAGCACGGCCTCGCCCAGTCCGGTGCCCGGCGCGATCAGGACTTTGCTGCCGTCTTCCTGCGGTTCGCCGTGGACCACTTCGGTTTCTTCCGGCTCGAGGACCAGCACGCCGTGGGCCATGGCTTCGACGTCGTTGAGTAAGCGCACGGTTGAGGTGTTCAAGGTGTCGGTCAGGGCGTTCCCATCGATGGTCCAGGGGAGGTTCGTCGTGCGGCAGCGGTTGTCGACGACCGGGCCGGCCACGCCGAAACAGGCCGCCCGAAGGGGCATGGTCGGGGAAATCTCGACGGCCTCCTTCTCATCGCTTGCGTCTTCGGCTTCTTCTCCTTCGTCCTCGTCCGGAGGAGCGGGGGGCCGCAAGAATTCCTCAAGAATTTCCTCGAACGACTCGAAGTCCGCGTTCCAGAACTTTTCCTCCCGAATGGGAGCGACGCGGCTCTCCTGCCAATCAAACAATCCCAAATAGGTTTTGGTTCCGCCAATGTCTCCGGCTACAATCATGATTCTCCCTTTTTGTCATTCAGATGTTCACAACTTCGTTGGCCGTTCCCGCCGTCTTACTTCCCCTCCTTTGCAAGGAGGGGCGAAGGGGAGGTAGAGACTGGAGAAGTTGTGAGGATGTCAAGACGAGTTTTGCAACCGCCACCATAAAAGAAGCGGATAACCGTTTGCAACGAGCGTTCGCTGACAGGAGGAGACGGGAAAGGCCGGTTTAATCTTCAGCCAGTGGGTGCCAGTGTGAAAACGTCGCGGCTTGGCCTTGGATGGCTCCGTGGTCGTCCAGGATGTTCCAGACCGTCGCCTGTTTGACGAGAAACCGGCGCCCCGTTCGTGAAATACGGATTCCCTGGTAATCGGTAATGAATCCGTGTGTCGCTACCTGCTCAAGCATGCGTGCCCGCTCGGGTTGATTCACGGGTTCCGCGGTCAATCGCGAGGGGATTCCGGTAAATTCCCCCCAGTTCCCTTCCCACAAGGCGAGGGCCTGTCGATTCCCGTAATTGAGGATGGGATCTTCCGCATCGGTGTGGGAGGCCACCACAAACGGGGCAACAAAGAGCCGTTTGCTTTGCTCCTCCAGCGCGCCCGTCCGGTCGATGAGTTCGCGCTTCAACCAGAACGCGTAGCTGTCCAACATCCACCGGACCCAGGTGAGGTCCATGGGCGGCAATGGCTCTGAAATACCCGTATTCATCGTCCTGTCAATGCGGAAGCACTGTTGCGGCCGGCCCGATCAATCGATACCGTGGCTGCGGGCAATGGTCAGAATCCGGGCGGCGATCTTCTCCGGTGAGAGATCGTCGGTCGCAACGGTATGATTCGCCGCCGCCTGATACTTCGACGTCCGTTCGGTCAGGACGTCCCGGATTTCCTCGACGAACGTCTTCCCCGCGGTGAGCGCCGGGCGTTGCGTGTCATCCGCGATCCTTCGGGTAATCGTCGAGACCGTGGCAGTCAGCCAGAAGATCAGGCTCTTGGTTTTTAACGCTTCCACGTTTTCCGGTCGCAGGATCAAGCCCCCGCCGGTATCAATGACCAACCGGTCCCGGTCTTTGAGCGCGAGACACACCTCCGTTTCGAGATTGCGAAAGTGTTCCCATCCGTCGCTCGCGACAATGTCGGGAATGGAGCGTTGCGCCTTTTCAACGATCTGCGCGTCCGTGGAAATTGCCTTCCATCCGAGTTGCGTCGCGAGGAGTTCCGCCACGGTGCTTTTCCCCGTTCCCCGGTAACCGATGAGTGCCAGGTTCATGAAAAGTGGGACTCCAGGACCTGACGCATGACGGGGACCGGTGCGGGTTGGCCCGTCCACAACTCGAATTGGGCGACCGCCTGATGCAGGAACATTTCCAGACCCCGGATCGTGGGGCAGCCGGCGTTCCGGGCTTCCTTCAGCAATCGCGTGTCCAAGGGATTGTAGACGATATCCATGACCGTCAGGTCGGGATGGAAAAATTGTTGAGGCACACAGGTCTGGTCGACGTGGGGATCCATGCCCACGGGGGTGCAGTGAATCAAAACCTGGGCTTGGTCCAACGCCGGTTCCAGGGTGTCCGCGTCGAGCACGTGGTCTTCAATGGTAAGCGTCGTGCCTTCACGAAGGTTGCGGGCCAGGGTTTGGCGTTCCTCTTCCTCGATCCCCAGGATCGTGAGCCGGCCGGCGGGGGTCTCCAGCGCGAGCCCGAAGGCAATGGCCCTCGCGGCTCCGCCGGATCCCAGAATGACCACCTGCTTGCCGGTGAGGTCCACGCCTGCGTGTCGTAGTGCCATGAGCGCACCGGAGGCGTCCGTATTGTATCCGGCAAGAGCCTGGTTCTCTTTTACGATGGTGTTGACGGCCCCGATGTGCCGGGCCGTGGGCTCGATCGTATCCAGGTGGGCCATGACCGACACTTTATGCGGAATCGTGACGCTGAACCCCCTGAGGTTGCCCAACGCCCGGATTCCCTCAATGGCATGGGGCACGTCTTCAACCGGAAACGCCAGATAGACGTAATTCAGCCCCAAGTGCTGAAACGCGGCATTGTGAATGGCCGGAGAGAGCGAGTGTTTCACGGGATGGCCGAGGACGCCGCACAATTGCGTGTCTGTATTGATTTCCATCAAGGCTCCTGCATGTTTCACCGGTTGGGAATACGCGGCATGCTGCATGCCACGGGGTGTGTAGTTATCACATAACGGCTGTCCCGAACTCAACGGACAGGGGGGATGCAAGAGGAATCAGTCTGACCGGGATACGTCGAAATTCGCGCGGAGATTCAATGAAACCACGTGGATGGTGGTGTCCCATACTCCGTTGACCCGAGGATCCTGATTGTTTGAAATGCTACGTGATTGGTAGAAAATACCCTGATAGGCCAGGTCGAATCCCAGGGCGGCCACACCGAGGCCTTCCTGACCGGTGCCGCAAGGAATCACGCCCAAGAAGGTCCCACCGCGCCGGCACAGAAACCCGATGCCGGCGGAGTATGAATGTGAATTGGAATCCGGAACGTCGGGTTTGAACGTCCGTTCCGGCACCGGGCTGTCGGCAAACACGTACCCGCCCCGAATGGCGATGTCCCAGGACGGCAACAGGGCCGGGCTGATGAACTTGTATTCGGTGCCGGCCATCACGACGTAGGAGTCTTGCCAGTTTCGCGGGTTGGGAAGTACTGCGCCATTGGATAGGGTCACGTCCAGGTGATCGAACGAGGTCCAATCCGCGTAATCCACGTCGACTTCCAGCTTCCA
The DNA here is from genome assembly GCA_965207015.1 of Nitrospirales bacterium. Lineage (GTDB taxonomy): Bacteria > Nitrospirota > Nitrospiria > Nitrospirales > UBA8639 > Bin75. Next base: position 268,473 of record OZ242257.1, read on the forward strand.
CTCGCGTTGGGCATCCCTCATGGGCCACACCGCGAGGCCGGCCGTGACGACTTGCGGCAGGTTCAGGTCGGCCTTGGCTCCCAATGCAAACCCTCGACTTCCGTTCAAAAGCTGTCCCTTCAGGTTCAACGTCACCCGGCTGCGATAGACCAACGCGACGTTGACCAGGGGTTGCTCTCGCTCATTGCGCACAGGCGTGAAGAGCAGCCCGGCATGATACCCGAGGGCCGTGTCCCGGCCGTTCAGTTCGATGTGGTCGTTCTGGGCAAACGGGAACCCGGCGCGCGCCAGGTCCGTAGCGGTTTGCTGTATTTCAACGTGGCCCTCACCGAACAGGTCGGAAAACGTATAGATGTCCAACCCGGCGCCGAGCGCCAACATGGGGTGTGCTCTGAACGCGACGGTCGGGGTGATGTCCAGAATCGGAGAAGCCGTTCTTGTGAGGATCGGGGCGATGCCGGACGAACGGGGATAGCTCGTGATGTTGCCGAAGGGCGAATAGACCCCCAACCCCAATGTCCAAGAATCGAACGAAGGAGACATCAAATCGCCGAGCCTGGCCGTCACGAAGAAACTGCTGGGCGGAGGATTGGCAAAGGTGCCGCCGAAATCACCTTCAATGGCTGGTCCGGAGGACGGCCTGAAATCAATGGCTCCGTTTACGAGGAGCGTTCCCACCGTCATTTGCAGGCCCGGCAGATCCGTGGTGGCAGCCGGATTGAAATGCACGGCTGACGGGTCATCGGCCTGGGCGGCGAACGCTCCGCCTTGAGCCGTGGCCGACGCGCTCTGGTCCAGAATCCTGAAGCCTTCGCCAAAAGCCGGGTGAGAAAAGCCGGCCGTTATGACGAGTGTCAACAGGGTTTCAAGGAGAGGAACGAAAAAAGAAGAGCGGAAATGGTTGCTGTGCTGAATCATGGCAAATAGTGAGGTGTGGTTCGCTTTGGCAGTTTATTTTACCGGTCGATCTATTTTACTCTACGTCGATGGGAAAGAGAAGACAATATTGTTGGACGCCGTGAGGTTCAGTACAATAAGAATGGTATTTGCAGGGCCGCATTTCACGCCGTCTGTTCCCCTCCTTTGTAAGGAGGGGCGAAGGGGAGGTAGAAAAGGGGAGGAAAAGGGCAACGTCTCTGATCGGAGCATGGCAGAAAATGATCGTCAAAAAATTACTCCACACACGCATGCGCGTGAGTGACATGGATGCCACCATCGCGTTCTACAAGGACGTGCTGGGGTTGGAAGTGCTGGAACGCAAGGTGTCCCCGCGCGGGTCGCATTTGGCCTTTCTGTCGGTGCCCAATAGCGAGGAGCTCATCGAACTGTGCAGTTTCCCGGCGAGCGGGCCCGTCAAGGTGCAGGAAGACCTGGTCCATCTGGCGTTCGAGGTGGATGACCTGGACCTGACGATGGATCAGTTGAAGGCCAAGCACGTGCCCATCACGGACGGCCCGACCCGCACGTCGTCGGGGAGCCGGTTTATTTTCATCGATGCTCCGGACGGCTATGAAGTGGAGTTGATCGAACGGCCGCCGGGGACGTTGACCGCGTAGCAGGTTTCACCCGTGACCACCCCCGCCTCTCCTGAGCGTAGTGAAGCGAAGCGTAGCGAAGTCGAAGGGCTCGAATCGACCCTGGCGCACCTGCCCGATCAGCCCGGCGTCTACCTGCTGAAAGGCAAGGGTGGGGAAATCCTCTACATCGGGAAAGCCCGTGTGCTGGCGGACCGGGTGCGTTCGTATTTTCAGAAAGGCCACGACCCGAGCCCCAAGACGCGCGTGTTGACGTCCCTGGTCCGGGACATCGAGACGATCGTCACGCGCTCCGAACTGGAAGCCCTGTTACTCGAAAGCAACCTGGTCAAACGCCATCGCCCCCGGTTCAACGTGGTGCTCCGCGATGACAAACACTATCCGTTCCTCCGCCTGCCGGTGAAGGACAATTTTCCCCGTCTCTCGATCGTTCGTCGCGTGAAGAACGACGGGGCGCTGTATTTCGGCCCCTACGTACCCGCGGGCGCGCTTCGGGAAACGCTGAAGGTGATCAAGAAAGTGTTCCCGCTGGCCACGTGCAAGATCGACATCGACGGCACGGCCGATCGCGCTTGTCTGGAATTTGAAATCAAGCGCTGCATGGCGCCCTGTACCGGCAACCAGTCACAGGCCGACTATCATCGCATCGTCGAACAGGTTCGCTGTTTTCTGGAAGGGCGGGACAAGGAATTGCTGGACGGGTTGCGAAAGGAGATGGAAGCAGCCGCCGATGGCGAAGAATTTGAAGAAGCGGCCCGGTTGCGGGACCGCATGGCGAGTATCTCGAAGACGTTGGAGAAACAGCGCGTGGCGCAGATCGGTCCCATGGACCAGGATATCATCGGCTTGGCCAGGATGGGACCGGCGGCAGACCTGCAACTGCTCTTTGTGCGCGGCGGCCTGCTGATCGGCCGCAAGGACTTTTTCTGGGCGGATACGAAAGAGGCTGCCGATGAGGAGTTGATCCGGTCGGCCATCGAGCAGTTCTACAATAAGGATACCTTGCCCCCCAAGGAACTGTTGGTATCCGAAACGCTGTCCGACCGCGAATTGCTTCAACGCTGGCTGAGTCAAAAGAAAGGCCGGCGGGTGCGGATCCTGACCCCCGAGCGTGGCGCGAAACGTCAACTCCTCCAACTGGCCGAGGAAAATGCCGCCGCGGCCATCGCGGAGCACCTGCGCAACACCGCGGTGGAACACAAGGAGGCCGAGGAGTTGCAGCGACTCCTCGGGTTGCCGAAGACGCCGGGCAGGGTGGAAGGGTTTGACATTTCCAACACCATGGGCACCGACTCCGTGGCCTCGATGGTAGTGTGGGAAGACGGCAAAATGAAAAAGTCGGATTACCGGCGATTCCGCATCAAGACCGTCGAGGGGGCGAACGACTTTGCGAGCATGGAGGAAGTCGTCACTCGCCGGTACGGCGGGACCCTCGGCACCAAAGCCAACAAGGCGTTGCCGCTTCCCGATCTCATCCTGATCGATGGGGGAGTCGGTCAATTGGGAGCAGCGGTGGACGCCTTGCGCGCTGTCGGTCTCGGTCACCTCCCCATTATCGGATTAGCCAAAGCCAAAGGCGAGAAAGAAGAACGGATTTACGCGCCCGGTCATCGCGATCCGCTCGTTCTGTCCCCGACGTCGCACGTCTCCCGCCTGGTCCAGCGCATCCGCGACGAAGCGCATCGCTTCGCCATTGCCTACCATCGAAAACTCCGCGGCCGGGCCTTCGTCATGCCGCAATCGAAATCGGCCAGAACCCGCAAATAAGCGGATGGTTTCGCCAGTCCCGCATCCTCCGCGCCCGTGACACGGATCGGAGGTGATGACTGTCGCGGACGGCTTCGTGCTAGTGGCTGGTGCCGCTCGACTTTTCCAGATACTTTAAGAAGTTATCTCCGACGAGAATCCTCGGCATGCGAATTTTCTCGAATCTCGCTGTCTACAGACGCCGCACGTTGGACAATGTGGCCATCTTGCGGTCCAGCGTCAGGGTCTCCAACCCGGCCCGTGAGTAATCATTGGCGATGAGTCTGTCGAAGAGTCCGGGACCGTCTGAGGCTGAAAGAGCTTCAATAACGGTCGGCCCATTCAGAGGGACGACTAGGCCGCTGTCAAATGCCCGCAGCAATCCTGTGCAAGCATCGTCCTTGGATGCGCCGTAATGATGTTGCAGAGCAGCGTAGGTTTCCCCAATGACCTGGTTTGAGGCATAGACCTCACACCCCTGTTCTTCGATCAAAGTACGAAGGCTTTTTACACATTGCCGGAAGGTCTCTTCCGGAGCCTGGGTAACCAACCTTACCAGTACAGAGGTATCAATCCCGATACGCCGCCGGATCATATCCCTCATCCCGAAACTTTCGGATGTCGAATGGCGGGGTTCCAGGCGGTATCTTGTCCCGTAGATAACCGAGCTTGGAGAGGTCGATACGCCGCGGTCGCAAAAGGAATCCGTCGGGGCTTTCTACAAGTTCGAGTTTATCGCCGGGTCCTACACCCAGCGTCTCCAGCACCCGCGCCGGGAACGTGACCTGTCGCTTTGATGTAATCTTGACAAGCATGGCGGTCCTCCTTACCAAAATTGTATATAAGTAAGGTGAAAGAATCAAGCATTGAGCAACTTGTCCGGTGCCGGTCATTGTCCCTGTTCAACTCAGGGGTGAACATCATAAAAGATGCGCAAGCCGCCAAAAGCCGGTGACGGCTACGGTTGCGCGTAGCGCTTGCCTTGTCGCTTGTCTGCCGCTGTGGTACATTTTTTCTTCATCACAGGCGCTGGGCGAACATTGCCTGACCGCGTTTATCCGGCCCATGTCCAAATTCTACGATCACCAGGCCATCGAACAGAAATGGCAGGCTTACTGGCGCGAGCACCAGCCTTTTCGTTCCGACATTGACCCGGCCAAGCCCAAGTTTTACGTCCTCGATATGTTCCCGTACCCGTCGGGAGCCGGACTCCACGTCGGTCATCCCAAAGGCTATATCGCGACCGATATCATCGCCCGCTACAAACGGATGCGGGGCTGGAACGTGCTGCATCCCATGGGATGGGACGCTTTCGGCCTGCCTGCGGAACAATACGCGATTAAAACCGGGACCCATCCGCGCGAGACCACCAAACGGAACATTGAAAACTTCAAGCGGCAATTCCAGGCCTTGGGCATGGATTACGATTGGTCACGGGAAATCGATACCACGGACCCCCAATACGTGCGATGGACGCAATGGATCTTTCGGAAGCTCTATGAAAAGGGGTTGGCCTATCTGGCGGAGGTTCCGGTGAATTGGTGCCCGGCTCTGGGCACCGTGCTGGCCAACGAGGAAGTGATCGACGGCAAGAGCGAGATAGGCGGGCATCCGGTGGTGCGGGTACCCATGCGGCAGTGGATGCTGCGCATCACGGCCTATGCCGAACGGTTGATCGACGACCTGGAGTCGGTAGATTGGCCCGAATCCATCAAGCGGATGCAGCGGGAGTGGGTCGGCCGTTCGGAAGGCGCGAAGATTTTCTTCGAGGTCGCGGGGCATGCGGACCGATCAATCGAGGTGTTCACCACCCGTCCCGACACCCTGTTCGGGTCCACCTACATGGTCCTGGCCCCGGAGCATTCCTTGGTCACGGCTATTACGACCCCCGAGCAACGTCCTGCGGTGGAGGCCTACGTCGAAGAGGTTTCCCGCCGGAGCGAACGGGCGCGTATGGCCGAACTGGGTGAGAAGACCGGGGTGTTCACCGGAGCGTTCGCCGTGCATCCGGTCACGGGCCAGTCCATTCCGATCTGGATCGCGGATTACGTGCTGGCGACCTACGGCACCGGCGCGATCATGGCGGTGCCGGCGCATGATACCCGGGATTATGCCTTCGCGAAGCAGATGCATTTGCCGATTGTCGAAGTCGTCTCCGGCGGCGATATTTCCGCTGAGGCCTATACGGGCGACGGCACGAACGTGAATTCCGACTTCCTGGACGGCTTGGCCACTCCGGAGGCCAAGACCCGCATGTGCGAGTGGCTGGCGCAACACGGCAAGGGCGAGAAGACCGTGAACTACAAGCTGCGCGATTGGCTGTTCAGCCGGCAGCGGTATTGGGGCGAGCCGTTTCCCGTGCTGCATCTGGAAGACGGCACGACGAAACTCGTTCCGGAATCCGAGTTGCCGGTGGTGCTGCCCGAGTTGGAGGATTTTCGCCCGAGCGGGGAGTTCGAACCCCCCTTGGCCCGTGTGCGCGATTGGGTGGAAGTGACGGATCCCGAGACCCGGCAGAAGGCCCTGCGTGACACCAATACCATGCCCCAGTGGGCAGGAAGCTGCTGGTATTACCTCCGCTTTTGCGATCCCCGGAATGACCGGGAACCGTGGTCCAAAGACGCCGAACAGTATTGGATGCCGGTGGACCTGTACGTCGGCGGAGCCGAGCACGCGGTCCTGCACCTGCTCTATTCACGGTTTTGGCATAAGGTGCTGTATGACCTTGGGTTGGTGCACACGCCCGAACCGTTTCAGAAATTGCTCAACCCGGGCATGATCCTGGGACACAGCTATCGCTACTTCGACAACAATCTTTCCGACGATCCTTCCTTCGCGGTGCAAGCGTATGCCGCGTCGGAGGTGCGTTTCGACCATGAAACCCCGGTGCACGAAAAAACGGGGGAGGAAGTCAAAGCCCGGTGGGTAGCTTCTCAGGATGTGCGGTGGGAAGAGGGGATGCCGTTACATCCGACGCTTGACGGGTTGGCGTTGGAAGAAGTCACGGAGAAGATGTCGAAGAGCCGCGGCAACGTGGTGAATCCGGACGAGATCATTGCCGAGTACGGGACCGATGCGTTGCGGTTGTATGAAATGTTCATGGGGCCGTTGGAAAAGGGCGCGCCTTGGTCGTCCGAGTCCATCCCGGGCGTGGCGCGACTCCTCCAGCGCGCGTATCGTCTCGTGGCGGGCGAAGACGAAATCGTCGAAGGGAGTGGAACACCGGAGCAGGCGCGGCTTACGGCCCGGACGATTCAGGGGGTGACGCAGGACCTCGAGGAGATGAGTTTCAATACGGCCATTTCGAAACTGATGGTCTTTGTACGGGATATTGCCAAGGACGGCCTCCTGCCGCGTGCGGCGGCCGACTCCTTTGTATTGTTGCTGTCGCCGTTTGCCCCGCATTTGGCCGAGGAATTATGGGAAGGCTTGGGGCACGCGCCGAGTCTCGCGCACCAAGCTTGGCCAACATTTGATCCCGCCCTGGTGGTGCACGAGGAATTGACCATCCCTCTTCAGGTCAACGGCAAGTTGCGCAGCAAGATTCAGGTGCGGGCCGACGCGGAGAAAGACGAGATTCTCGAACTGGCGCACGCGGACAAGAAATTGGGTGAATGGTTGCAGGGGACCACACCCCGAAAAGTCATTTACGTCGAAAAGAAGTTGGTCAATTTTGTGGTCTGAAAGGAGACCTTCTCGATGAAGGCGCTGGTTATCGTCCTGCTGTTGCTCGTCGTTCTCCCGGGTTGCGGTTACCGGTTTTCCGTGGAAGGGCCGGGTCCGCGGATCGGAGGAGAGTCTGTTTTGGAACAGGAGGGAACGCCGGTACGGTTGGTCATTCGGGATTTGCGCAACAGCACCTTTCAGAGCAATTTGGAATTTGTGTATACCCGGTACATGCGTGAGCAGTTTGCCGTCAGCAGCGGGGCGCAAGTCGTGGCGGAGGACGCGCAAGCCGATTACGTCATGACGGGAGAGATCGTCTCGGTGACGATCCCGTCGCTCACGTTTTCGTCCGGCCAAACGCGGGAACGCCGCGTGAACGTGGTCGTGCGCGTCACGGTGGCCAATCGAGCAACGGGAGAGAGTCTCTGGACGGAAACCGCCACGGGGAGCGGAGAGTTTTTTGTCAATCGTGCGCCCGAGGTCGAAGCGCGCCAGGATCAGATCCAGTTTAACCGGGTCCTGCAAGACCGGGCCTTGGAGCAGGCCGGCCAGGCGGCCGCAGAAACGTTGGCCGCAGCCTTCTGGGCCGCGAGGGCCCAAGGGCTCTTTTCCGAGACTCGCGCTCCGTCCACTTCTTCCTCAACCGGCTCCAAGAGTTAGCGTGAGGGTCCGGTGATCAAACCTGCTGAACTCGGTCCGGCTCTAAAAAAGACGCGGCTGTTTCTGGTCCTTGGAGAAGAAGACTGCCTGCGCGATCAGGCCGTCGAGACGATTCGAACCCATCGCACCTCGCGTTCCCAGGACGAACATGCAGACGACGTAAGGAGTGACGCCGGCGACTTTTCCTGTGACGTCCTGTACGGCGATGAAACGAATGCCCAGGAAATTCTAGCCCGTGTCCAGGAAGTCCCTTTCTTTTCAACCCACCAGGTGGTTCTCCTGAAATGGGCGGACAAGCTTTCCGCCAAAGAAGGGGAAGCGCTGGTTCCCTATTTTTCCGCACCGTCCGATTCGACCACCATGATCGTGTCCGCTGGAAAACTGGACGGCCGGTTGAAATGGGTCCAGGCCTTGAAGAAACAGGCGGTGGTGGTGAACTGTGCGCCCTTGTACGACAATCAACGATTGGGCTGGGTTCGCCAGGAAGCCGCGCGGTTGGGGATTCGGCTGGATGCCGAAGCCGCGGGGCTACTGAAAGAACTGGCAGGCGACGGGTTGTCCGTAGTCCGCCGGGAATTGGAGAAGTTGGCGCTCTACGTCTCAACGAAAGGCACGGTCACCGCCCATGACGTGGTCGCCGTCCAGGGCGCGGACCCCGGTGCATCGGTGTTTGACCTGTCGGGCGCCATCATCCAAGGCAAGGTGTCGCAAGCCCTCCTCATTGTGGAGAAAACCCTGGAGGCGGGTGAGGCTCCTCTTCGGATTCTCGGCGCGTTGCTGTGGCAATACCGGCGATTGTGGAAAGCGAAAGACGGGCTGAGTCGCCGGGTTGGGGAGACCGCAGTCGCAAAGTCCCTGGGGATCACGCCTTTCCGGCAGGGCGAGTTTTTTTCCATGGTCAAACGCGTTCCCCCGGCGCATTTTCCCGAGGCGTTTCAGGCTTTTTCAGCTACGGACCGTGCGCTGAAAGGTGCGGCGGCCGGGTCCCCGCACCGGATTATGCATGCCTTGATCATGGACTTGTGCAAGTCGGCGAAAGCACCGTCGCGGCCGCAGGTGCGGCGTGAACGTGCAGGGTAAGGACGGGAACGAAGGACAGCATCTTTCCCGCTTTTTCCCCTCCTTTGTAAGGAAGGGCAAGGGGAGGTAGAGGGTATTTATTTAGCCTTGAAGGCGTTGAACTGGGTCGAAAGTTGAGAAATGCGGCGCGAAGCGGTATTCCGATGGAGGGCGCCTTTGGTCACGGCCTTGTGAAGGGCCGAGGTGGCTTCCCGGAGAAGGGGTTGAGCCGCTTCCGCATTCTGTTCCTGGAGAGCGGTTTTAAACTTCTTCACCACCGTCTTGGTGCGATGCAGGATCGCGTGGTTCCGCGCGTGACGTTTCTCAGATTGACGGGCACGTTTAATGGTTGATTTATGGACAACCGGCATCTTTTTTCTCCATCAAGAGGTTCAAAGCAAAAATTATTAGCATAGCCCCGTCTCGATGGTCAACGGGAAAGAGACAAGAATGGAGCGGAACTTAAAAGGATCGGAGATTCAAGCCAAAGAGCGACTCGTGTTCGCCTTGGATGTGCCGACGGCAAAGGCCGCCGAAGCAATGTTGGATTGCGTGCAGGAGACCGTGGGGGTGATCAAGATCGGGTTGGAACTCTTTACGAGCGAAGGCCCTGCAGTCGTTCGGATGGTGCAGAGATACGGCAAACCCGTGTTTCTCGACTTGAAGGTATTGGATATTGGGGAGACGGTGCAACGGACCGTCGCGCGGGTGGCGGATATGGGCGTCTCCTTTCTGACCGTGCATGCCGGGAGAAAGGCGCTGGCCGCCGCGGTGACGGGACGGGCAGGTCACCCCGAGATGAACATTCTGGCGGTGACGGTGTTGACGAACGTCGAGCAAGCGGACCTTCGGGAATCGGGATACGACGGGACCATCGAGCAGGCGGTGGTGGCTCGCGCAAGAGTGGCCGCCGAGGAGGGTTGTGACGGGGTCATCGCCTCCGGGAAGGAACCGACCGCCATTCGTTCGGCGATCGCCGCGCCGTTGTTGATTGTGACGCCCGGTGTACGTCCCGCGGGGCGGGGAGTGGATGAGCATGTTCGTGCCACGACGCCACGGCAGGCCATTCACACAGGGGCGGATTATCTGGTGGTGGGCCGGCCGATTCGGGATGCACCCGATCCTCGTGCCGCGGCTCAGGCCATCGTGTCGGAAATGCAAGCAGCGTTTGCCGAACGTTCTTGATCCCGACCTGTAGGGGGCAAGCGACGTTGCCCTAGCACCAAGGCCTCTGTCTTGCGTCGTGCCGGGCCTTTTCAGTAAGATCTCTCTACGCGGGAAACGGTTGTACTCGTTGGATGGTGGGTGTAGCTCAGTTGGTTAGAGCGCCGGATTGTGGATCCGGAGGTCGCGGGTTCAATTCCCGTCACTCACCCCATTTTCCCCTCGCAATGCCCAGCCTTCCTGATCTATTCAACCTCATCTACGCAGTTGATCCTTCACAGCCAGTCGAACGATGTCGCGTGAACACAAACGTTGGTCAACAGTGAGACCGTCTCATTCATGGGTTCGTCTTGCGCTCCTCCTCTTTGTTCTTTTTTTGACGAATGTCTGTTCATTGTCTCAGCCCGAGGCCCGGGACGCGGCCTGCGAATCGGCGGAAGCCTGTTTTCAACGCGCCTCATCGTTTGCCGACGAGCAGCCCGATCAAGTGGCTTTGCTGGTCGAACGGTTTCTTCACGTGCAGGAGGCGTATCCGGGAACCCTCTGGGCCCGGCGTGCCGGGTTTCGTATAGGATGGGCTCTGCTCGAACGTGAACCGGCCCGGGCCATTGACTACCTCCGTGGGGCTCGCAAGGATTTCCCGGTCCTCGAAGACTACGTGTTGCTGAAACTCGGCCGGGCCTTGGGGCGCGTGGGTTCCTATCATGAATCCGCCCTGGCATTTGAAGCGTCGTTGGAATCGTCCGCGTCTTCCGCCTTGCGCAACGACACGTCGTATGAAGCGGGGTTTGCCTGGTTCGAGAACGGGCAATGCCAGCCTGCCATCGCATACTTGGAACAAGCCACTGCCCGTGACCCGGATTCTCCGTCTGCTCCCCGAGCGTTGTCCCTTCTTGCCGATTGCGCCGGCCGATTGCAGGAAGTGAACTTGGCGCAACACGCGCTGGGCGAGCTTTGGCGAAGGCATCCCGGGTCTCCCGAAGCCCAAGCCATGGAGCGCGCCGCGCAGTCCGGTCAGCCGGATGCACGGCCCTGGAAACCGTCTTCGGAAGATTATTATGAACGAGGCCGAACGTGGTATGGATCGGCGCGCTTCGAAGCCGCGATTCGGGATTTGCAGAAGTTCCTGGCGGGCCAACCGCGTCGTCCCAAATACGAGCAGGGGCTCTTTCGGTTGGGTATGGCCCACGTGCGGTTGAAGCAGTATCCCCAAGCCGCAGACGTGTTTCGCCGGCTGTTGGAAAACCCTTCTGAATATACCGGGAAAGCCGCCGTGTGGTTGGCCAAGGTGTACTTGCGACGAGACCAAGGCCGGCGTCTTCTGAAGTTTCGCGATTCGATCCCTCCCGGCTTAAATGCGGATGAACAGGCCCGGATCCAATGGCTGAGCGGCGTGTGGGCCGAAGGGGAACGTGCGATTCAGCAGGCTGCGCGGGCTTATGAGGAAGCCTATCGTACGGCGGATCGTTCCAGAATCAAGAGAGACGCGTTGTGGCGGTTGGGATGGCTACACTATCAACAAGGCGGTTGGGAAGACGCGGTGAAAGCCTTTGACTCCCTTGCGAGGACCGGTCCCGGCCATCATTGGCAAAACCGGGCGCATTATTGGAAAGCACGGGCGCTTGAACGCATGGGCCGGGGCGATGAGGCACAAACGGTGTATGGGCAGGTGGCTGCCGAGTGGCCCATGACCTATTACGGGCAACTGTCCGAGTCGCGCCTGCGACATCCGCGTCCTGCGGGACGCCAACCGCGTGAGGATCCGACGAATCCGGTGATGAACGGTCCCGCGTCGTCCGCGTTCCGTATCAACGCGCATTTCCAAAAGGCCACGGAACTGTCGAAGTTGGGACTTCGCCAAGAAGCACTGGAAGAATTGTTGGTGGTCAAGAGGCAATATCACGACCAGCCGCAAACCCTGTATGCCCTGGCGCGGCATATGCTTGAACTCGGAGATTTTGAAGCCCCGATCGTGATCGCCAAACGGTACTTTCGGGAACCTTTGGAGCGTCGCCGGATTTCGTTTGATTCCCCGTTATGGCGCATGGCGTATCCGACGGGATACATGCCGCAGATTCGACGCCATGCGGCTTCGCACGTGGCCCCCTTTTTGGTTGCGGGGATTATCCGTGAGGAAAGTTTGTATAATCCCAAGGCATTGTCACCCGTCGGCGCCATGGGGCTGATGCAATTGATGCCGAAAACCGCGAACCGCATCGCACGCCGCTTGGGCCTTGTCCCCGTGGACCGGGAGGATTTGTTGCAAGGCGAAGTGAACGTGCGGTTAGGGATGGCCTACGTAGGGCAATTGTTACGTGATTATCAGGGAAATCTCATACGTGCCGTCGCAGCATATAATGCCGGCCCCGCGGCCGTGAAGCGGTGGATTGCCCAGTTCGGCAGTCGGGATCCGGATGAATTTGTCGAGCTGATTTCCTATAGGGAAACCCGACGGTACGTGAAGCGGGTTCTTACAAGCTATCGTATCTATCAGACCCTGTATTCCACAACATGTAGTGCTATTCCTCTTGACAGAGCCTGCTAAAGATTTTATCTTAGCCATATTTTATTTTTCTGGATTTTTTCTGGATTGTAGCCAAGGAGTATATCAGCATGAGCCTTGAAAAAATGGAAACATTGGAAGTTCGCGTGCGGGGGTTGGTTGAGTTAGTCCGGGAGTTAAAGGAGGCCAATGCATCTCTTGAAGCGCAGTTGACCTTGGCTCAAGAGGAGTTGTTGCGGCGGGAGGACTATGGACGCGAGTTGGAAGAAGAGCGCGGGAATATCAGGTCGCGCATCGAAAAGGTCCTGGAGCAACTGGATACCATGGACACGTCGGAGGCCGGCCTGCAAGAGGCGGTCCATGACTAATAGCATCGAGGTCGACGTATACGGGCAGAAATTGGCTTTACGGCCGATTGAAGATGAGAGCTATGCACACGAACTCGCCCGATACGTGGAAGGGCAAATGCAGACCATCGCCCAGGGGGCGACCGCAACCACGCCCCTCAAAATTGCCATTCTGGCCGCGATGAACATTGCGGATCAATTGTTTCGGCAAGAACGTCGCCGGCAGGCCGGCGAAGCTGAAGTCGAGCGTCGAGCCGAGGGCTTGCTGGAGTGTATCGAGTCCCATATCGGGACGCCTCCCCCTGATCAGCCTTTGTTCTTGCACGACGTGCAACGCTCTGATAACGTGTGAGAAACGTGATGCAAATATTTAACCTTTGAGAGAAGGATACATTCGTCGACCAGGAAGAACGAGTGGCATCTGACATGGAATGAATCGAGTGTTATAGAACCGAGGGTGTGAATAACCGACGGGCCATACGGTGAGAGTTGAAGGATGGCTCCCCCTGTCGGGCTGAGAAGGTAGCCATAAGGCAGAAAGAGTCATCCGGACAGATCGTTCATAAAAGAGGTCTGAGCTTAATGGATCCAAGCAAATGGCGGATAGAACGTTAAACCGATGTAGAAACCTGGGCGTTAACCAATATCCACCTTTTGCGATGTTTTTCACACACTCAACTATCGCGTAGTATCCGTTTCTCGTCATTCCCTGCCTGTTCTTCTTCGTTCCGCACGCTTCCTGTCGCACGAATCCATGTGAGCCAAGGATCAACGGTGAATTGATCTCTACGCCCGTGGCAACACGAACATTGTCAATCATTCCAAAGGCTGACCTAAGCGCCTTTGTGGTACGGACAGTGCCTATGTGCCTGTCCTGTGAGAGAAGGGGGTGACGACCATTTTGACGGATATCATCATCATGGCTGTCGTCGGAGGCATCGGTCTTGGTGCGGGGTTTCTGTTGAATGGAGTGATTCAACGCACGCGCTTCGCTTCGCAACGCCGTAAGGCCGAAGACGAACTGCTTCACTTAACGCAATCCGCAGAACGTGAAGCCGAGCATATTGTCAAGGAAGCGAAAATTGAAGCCAAGGATCTGGTGTTTCAAGCCAAAGCGCAATTGGAAAAGACGGAAAAAGAAAAACGCAACGAATTGCAGTCGCTGGAAAAGCGCGTGGGGCAACGTGAAGAAGGGCTGGAAAGGAAAATCGCCAATTTCGATCGTCGCGAGGAGGAATTTCGCAAGAGAGAACGCGCGGTCTCGGACCGGGAAGGCTCCCTGTCGAAACAGGAGCGAGTCTGTGAGCAGACGATCCGGGAACATCGCGAGGCCTTGGAGCGGGTGGCCGGATTGACCACGGAAGAAGGCAAGCGACAATTGTTGGCCGGGATTGAAAGTGAGGTTCGGTTGGAAGCCACGGGCCTGACCAAACGGATTCTTGACGAAGCCCGGGAAAACGCGGAACGAGAAGCCCAGCAAATCGTGACCAACGCCATTCAACGGATCACTCGTGATTACGTCAATGAAGCCACCATCTCCGTGGTGTCGCTGGCCAGTGACGGCATGAAGGGTCGCATTATCGGACGGGAAGGCCGGAACATTCGAGCCTTGGAAGCGGCAACCGGCGTGGATTTGATCGTCGATGAAACACCGGAAGCGGTGATTGTTTCCGGGTTCGATCCCTTGCGACGTGAGATTGCCAAAATCTCGCTGGAACGGCTGATGCAGGATGGACGTATTCATCCCACGCGGATTGAAGAAGTCGTGGAAAAAGTCAAAGGCGACCTGGAAAAGGTGATGCGGGAAGAAGCCGAAAAGGTGATCTTCGAGGTCGGCCTGTCGGATTTTCATCCCGAGATCGTGAAACTCCTGGGCCGGTTACGCTACCGGACAAGCTACGGACAGAACAATTTGTATCATGCCCGCGAAGCGTCGTATATCTGCGGCATCATGGCTGCGGAATTGGGCTTGGACATCAAGTTGGCCAAACGCGGGGCTCTGTTGCACGACATCGGGAAAGTGGTCAGCCACGAAGAAGAGGGCACGCATGCGATGTTGGGCGCTGAAATCGCGAAGAAATACGGCGAGTCCGAAAAAATCGTGAATGCCATTGCCGCACACCATGAACAGGTGGATCCGATTTGTCCGGAATCCGTGCTGGTCGCGGCGGCGGAGGCCTTATCCGCGGCCCGGCCCGGTGCGCGGCGGGAGACCCTGGAAGCCTACGTGAAACGGTTGGAAAAATTGGAAGGCTTGGCCGTGGGCTATGACGGGGTGGATAAAGCCTATGCCATTCAGGCCGGACGGGAAGTGCGCGTGATCGTTCGACAGGAAAAACTGTCCGACAATGAAGCGCTTGTCCTGTCCCGCGACCTGTCCAAGAAAATCGAACAGGAAATGACGTATCCCGGGCAGATTAAGGTGACGGTGATTCGGGAGAGTCGATTCGTCGAATTTGCCAAATAACGGAAAACGGTAATCTTTGTGGTCGTTTTGTTTATCGGTGACATTGTCGGTGAACCCGGACGGCGGAGCATCACCAATCACATCCACAGGGTGAGCGAACAGTATCACGTCGATATTGTGATCGGAAACGCCGAGAACGTGGCCGGCGGGTTCGGCATCACGGCCGACCTGGCCAATGATTTATTTGACCTGGGATTTTCGGCGCTTACCACGGGGAATCATGTCTGGGACAAAAAGGAAATGGTGGAGTATATTCGCAAGGAACCCAGGATCCTGCGACCGGCCAATTATCCCGACGGCACCCCGGGCCAAGGGTCGTTCGTCATTGAACGGCCGAACGGCCAGAAGATCGGGCTGATCCAGGTCATGGGCCGGGCGTTCATGCCGGCGCTCGATTGTCCCTTTCAGGTGGTCAAACGCGAAGTCAAAAAGCTGCAAGCCCACACGTCCAGCATTATCGTGGATATGCACGCGGAAACCACGGCCGAGAAGATGGCCATGGGGCATTTCTTGGACGGCCAAGTGACGGCCGTCGTGGGGACGCATACGCACGTGCAAACCGCGGATGAGCAGATCCTGCCCAAAGGGACGGCCTATTTGACGGATATCGGGATGACCGGTCCCGTCAATTCCGTGATCGGCATGAAAAAAGAGCTGGTGATCGACAAATTTCTCACGCAGATGCCCCGGCGGTTTGAAGTCGCCTCCGGCCCGGCGGTGCTGGGCGCCGCCGTGATCGAACTGGATCCCGCAACCGGAAAAGCCACCGGCATCCAACGCGTGCGAGAAATCGCGTAACGTCACGCTTCCGACCCGTGTCTGCCGCCCCCCCGACTGTTTTGACGGTTACCGAATTGACGGC
Organism: Nitrospirales bacterium; assembly: GCA_965207015.1. Taxonomy (GTDB): domain Bacteria; phylum Nitrospirota; class Nitrospiria; order Nitrospirales; family UBA8639; genus Bin75. The sequence continues at coordinate 284,482 of OZ242257.1, forward strand.
GGGCATTCGCGCGACCCTGGAACACGCTTTTTCGGAAGTGTGGGTCGAAGGGGAGGTCTCGAACCTGCGCATCCCTTCTTCCGGGCACGTCTATTTTTCCCTGAACGATCAGGACAGCCAAATCCGCGCGGTCCTCTTTCGTCGCTTCGCCGCGGCGCTCCCGTTTCACGCGGAAAACGGTCTCACCGTGCTGGCCAAGGGCCGCGTCAGCGTGTACGAACCGAGAGGCGATTATCAGCTCCTGTTGGAGTATCTCGAACCCAAGGGCATCGGCGCGCTGCAGGTGGCCTTTGAACAACTCAAGAAACGATTCGATCAGGAAGGCCTGTTTGATCCCGCGCGCAAGCGCCCGCTTCCGTTTTTCCCTCGCCGCGTGGGAGTGATCACCTCCGGGACGGGAGCCGCGCTGCACGATATTGTCACGGTTGTCCATCGCCGATGCCCGGTGACCCGCCTGCGAGTGTTTCCCGTGTCCGTGCAGGGGCCCGGGGCCGCGCAGCAAATCGCGGATGCCGTTCGACTGGCCAATCAACACACGGATCTCGACGTGCTCATCGTGGGGAGAGGGGGAGGGTCCTGGGAAGATCTCTGGAGCTTTAACGAAGAGGCCGTGGTTCGGGCCGTTGCGGGCTCCCGCATTCCGGTGATTTCAGCGGTGGGTCATGAAATCGATTTCACTTTGTCGGATTTTGCCGCCGATTATCGGGCTCCGACGCCTTCGGCCGCGGCGGAAGCGGTGTCTCCCGTTCTCGTCGATGTGATCGAAGACATACGGGACAAGCACTCAAGGCTCACCCGGACCATGCGCGGCACATTCAGATTTCACAGGGATCAGGTGAAGTCGGCCTTGCACGTGCTTCCCGTTCCTTCACAAATCCTCCAACGTCAGGTGCAACGGGTGGATGAGCTCAGCTTCCGTCTTGGAAGCGGTATCCGGTCAATGCTGGCTGCAGTGCGTCCGAGACTGGATGCGTTAACCGCCGGTCTGCAAAGAATCGGCCCGGGTCAATCGTGGCAACGGGGGAGCCTGATGGTGCCCCAGCTTCGTCAACGACTCTCCAGGGCCATGCCATGGGCGCTCACCGGAAAAAGGCAGCAATTGCGAACCGTGGCCAGTACGCTGGACACCCTGAGTCCTCTCGCGATTCTGTCTCGCGGGTACAGCATTCTCGAGACCAGTCCCGGCGGCACGATTGTGAAGGATGCGGAATTCGTCCAAGTCGGCGACCGGATTCACGCGCGATTGGCCGAGGGGCGGCTGTCCTGTCTGGTTGAACAAACGGAGCGGCAATCTTGAGGAACCTCTGATTTAATGCACTATCGGGCGCAGGGCTGCGTTGTGTCCTCGCTCAACCCTCACCTATCTTTCTGATAAGCCTCGGGTTTCGCTCCGGGACGCCTTGCCCTGCATCCCGCTATCACAATAAATCAGGGGTTCCTTGACGTCTCGTAAACACCGCGTATAATGCGGTTCTTCGCGTGACCGGTTGTGCACGGGATGCTGATCGTATGCAAAAGAATCCTCCATGCTTCTCTTTTCCTCCCCTTTGTAAGGGGAGGGTAGGAGGGGTAGAGGCGTGGCGGCAAGGGTGCACCTGAACATCGACGTCTACGGGTAGGTATGGCAGCCTTAAAATTTGAAGATGCCTTGGCCAGGCTGGAGACGATCGTCACCGAACTGGAAAAAGGCGACCTCCCACTGAATGATTCCTTGAAGATGTTTGAAGAGGGAATCAAGCTCTCGAAAACCTGTCTCAAGATGCTGGATGATGCCGAACGGAAAGTGGAAATCATGGTCCAGGACAAGGACGGGAAGAAGCGGGTAGAAGCGTATTCCATCGAAGAAGAAACAAGCTGAACGCAACGCCTTCGCACGTGGCAACCCAACGGCTCGTCCCGATACCTGCCGGAGACGTCATCCCCACTTTGATGTTCCCCAAAATTTCCAAACAGCGACTTGACGAAGTACTGGTCAAGCGTCAGTTGGCCGGAAGCCGGGAGCAGGCGCAACGAATGATCCTGGCGGGACTGGTTACCGTCGATGGGGCCCGCGTGGAAAAGCGGGCGGCGCTCGTATCGGGGCAAGCGGCCATTGCCGTGGAGGGCCCCGCGAGCCCGTTCGTGAGCCGGGGTGGTGAAAAACTTGCGGCCGCGTTGGACGCCTTTTCCGTCCACGTTGCGGACCGGATCGTCATGGACGTCGGGGCTTCGACCGGCGGGTTTACGGATTGTCTCCTGCAGCACGGGGCTGGCCGGGTGTATGCCGTGGACGTGGGGTACGGGCAATTGGATTGGAATCTCAGAAACGATGACCGCGTCGTTGTTCTTGAGCGGTGTAACATCCGGCATCTCGACCGTGCAGCCGTGCCCGAGCCTATCCAACTGGTCGTCATTGACGTCTCCTTCATTTCGCTGCGCCTGGTGTTGCCTTGTGTGGTGAAGTTTCTGGCTCCCGGGGCGACGGTTGTTGCCCTGGTGAAGCCACAATTTGAAGCCGGCATAAAACAGGTGGGTCGGGGCGGCGTGGTCCGCGATGACGGGGTCCGGCAGGACGTGGCGCGGCGTATTCGGGAGATGGCGCAACAATTGGGATTTGAGTGTCTCGGGCTTTTCGACTCCCCCGTGCAGGGGAAAAAAGGGAATCGCGAACTATTCTTGGGTCTGCGATGGACCGTCGCGGATTCGGCGAGTGCATGCCTGCCCTGAGCCTGTCGAAGGGTCCTTCGACTTCGCTCCGCTACGCTCAGGACGAACGGGGGAGTGATCATCCGTTCACCCTGAGCGTAGGTCTCTTGAGACCGGAGTCGAAGGGTCCGCGATCTGAAGGAGGGACATGAATATTTTAGTCACGGGCGGTGCGGGATTTATCGGGTCTCATATCGTGGATCAGTTTGTGAGGGAAGGGCATCGTGTCTCCGTGATCGACGATCTCTCCACGGGGAACCGCAAGCAGGTTCATCGCGACACCGTCTTTTATAAATTGAACGTGTGCGATCCACGAATAGAACGGGTGTTTCTCAAGGAACGTCCCGTGGTGATCGTGCACATGGCCGCTCAAGTGAACGTCCGGAAGTCTACGGAGGATCCCGTATTCGATACGGAAGTGAATATCATCGGCACGCTCCAACTCCTGAAGTTGGCCGTCCGGCACGGCGCCAGAAAAATACTGTTTGCTTCTTCCGGGGGCACGGTCTACGGAGAACAGGAGATGTTCCCGGCTTCGGAAACGCATCCGACGCGCCCGTTGTCCCCATACGGGATCAGCAAACTGACCTGCGAATACTACCTTGAGTACTATCGCCGTGTTGCCGGACTGCAATACGTAGCCCTGCGGCTAGCCAACGTGTATGGCCCGAGACAAAATGCCGACGGAGAAGCCGGCGTGGTCGCGATTTTCACGCAAACCATGCTGAGGGGTGAACAACCCCGGATAAACGGGAATGGGTTTCAGACGCGGGATTACGTCTACGTTGGCGACGTGGTGGAAGCGGTGCGGGAAGTATTCGTTCAACCGGTAGAAGGCATTTTCAACGTCGGAACCGGGACCGAGACGACGGTGAATGAGATCTTTGCCAAGCTGAAGGAATTGACAAACTCGCCATGTCAGGAAATCCACGGTCCCGCGAAAAAAGGCGAGCAACTGCGCAGTGTGCTCGATACGAGCAAACTGGAGAAAGAGACGGCGTGGGCCCCCGCCGTGTCCCTCTCCGAAGGCTTGGATGAAACGGTGAAATTTTTTCAGCAGCAGAAGCGTTGACGCTTCAGTGATGATCAATAGCGCGGAACCGAGTGGTCGATTTCAACGGACCAGGCGTCAATGCCCCCGATCAGGTTTTTCACGTTGGAGAATCCTTGCTGGAGCAGAAATCCCACGGCGTCGGCGCTACGCATGCCTTTATGACACAAGGCCACGATTTCATCGGTCGGGTCGAGTTGATTGAGCGATTGGGGTAACGTGCCCAAGGGAATGAGGGTGGACCCTTCAATCTTGGCCATGGAAAATTCATGCGGTTCCCGGACGTCCAATAAAAACACCTGGTCCCCTTTATCCAAGCGATCCTTCAGTTCTCTCACGGTAATGGTATAACTCATCTGCGGACCTCCTTTGAAAAAATATGATAGTCTTGGCAGTGAGTCGGTGTCAATTCACGTTTGCGGCATATAATTGCAGGAGCAGCAGTGGAAGCCGCTCACGGGTAAGGCTGACATTCTCGTCGAGATGATCGAGCCGTTCCCTTGTCGGACGAAGGCATAGGCACTGGTATGAGTATCCCAATCGTGTCCATCTCTCGGATTGCGGAAATGGTCGGGCAGGAAGTTCGTCTCCGGGGGTGGGTTCGGCATCATCGATCGAGCGGTAAACTCCAGTTTCTGACGCTTCGGGACGGGGCCGGGGAGATACAGGCCATTTTGAGCAAGGGGATTCTGGGGGAAGAACAATTCAGCCTCGCGAAACATCTGACCCAGGAATCCGCCTTAACGGTCACCGGTGTGCCGCGTGCGGAGGCGCGGGCTCCGGGCGGGTATGAAATCGAGGTGACCGCGTTCGAAATCATTCACCTCGCCGAGCCGTTTCCGGTTCAGCCCAAGGAGCATGGCGTCGGGTTCCTGATGGATCACCGCCACCTCTGGCTCCGTTCAACACGGCAACAGGCGATCCTCAAAATCAGGCACGCGATCATCAAAGCCTGCCGGGACTTCTTCGACGAACGGGAGTTTGTCCTGATTGACGCGCCCATTTTTACGCCGAACGCGTGCGAAGGCACGACCACGCTGTTTCAAACGCAATATTTTGAGGACACGGCCTACTTGACGCAGAGCGGGCAATTATACGAGGAAGCGGCCGCCGCGGCCTTTGGAAAAGTGTATTGCTTCGGTCCGACGTTTCGCGCCGAGCAATCCAAGACCCGTCGTCATCTCATGGAGTTTTGGATGGTCGAGCCTGAAATGGCGTTTGCCGAATTGCCCGACGCGATGGACCTGGCGGAGGCGTTCGTGGCGATGGTGGTGGAACGGGTCCTGGAGACTTGCCGGAACGAATTACAGGTGTTGGAACGCGACGTGTCCAAATTGGAAACGATCGTTCCGCCTTTTCCGCGACTGACCTATGATGAAGCGATTCTGCGCTTGCAGGGCCTGGGGTCGTCGATACAGGTCGGCGAGGATTTCGGTGCCGACGATGAAACCACCCTGTCCCAGCAGTTCGAGAAACCCGTCCTAGTGCACCGGTATCCCGCAAAGATCAAGGCCTTTTATATGCAACCCGACCCGGACAATCCCGACCGGGCACTGTGCATGGATATGTTGGCTCCGGAAGGATACGGCGAAATCATCGGGGGCGGGCAACGCATTCATGACTACGGGACGTTGGCCGCCCGCTTGCAGGACCATCAACTGGCTGAAGAGGCTTTCCGGTGGTATTTGGACCTGCGGCGCTACGGGTCCGTGCCCCATGCCGGGTTTGGCATGGGCATCGAGCGCGCCGTCGCCTGGATTTGCGGCATCGCCCACGTGCGCGAAACCATCCCCTTCCCACGCATGCTCTACCGCCTGTACCCCTAGCCCTGATAGCGCCCCACCGAAGGGAAGACCTGCCCCGGACCTTGTCCTCGACGCCTGTCCTTGATCCTCGATTACAAATGTCAAGGACAGGCTTGATCGGGGATGACAAGAAAAGTAAATGCTATTTCTCGGCGCCTGCGGGCGTGGCTGCGACCCAGGCCCGCAAACTCTATGTGGAGGCGAGGACTGTCTGAGCGCCCTTCGACTTCGCTGTCGCTACGCCTGTCCTGAGCCTGTCGAAGGGCTCAGGACGAACGGGTGGGAAGTATGAACGGGAAGTGATAATCCGTTCATCCTGAGCGTAAGGCGCACCGCGCCTGAAGTCGAAGGGAGCCCAAGCAAGCGGGACTGGGGCAAAGGCACCCGGAGGGACACGCCCGGGCGCCAATGGTTTTGGGTCCTTTTGCCGAAACAAAAGAGCCTGTCCTGAGCAGAGCGTAGGAACCTCGTCGTGCGGGGGCGAAACCCCGCATGACCAAGCCGCTTCCCTAATTAAATCCCTGTAAATTTTTCAGGTAGCAGGCGCTGCCTGACTCTTTGCCGGCCGAGAGCAATAAGTGTTTGATTTTGCTTGACAAAATTGTGAATACGAGTATAGTTCGCCTGTTAAGTGGTAAAAAGTGGATAAAAGTGGGAGAAAATAGGAGTAATATAGGAATAATTGGAAAATCTGAATCATGTTCCGGTGTTATTAGAGGAGGTCTTGACCTGGTTACAACCACGTAAACAAGGGTGTTACTTGGATTGCACTATAGGCATGGGAGGGACGGCAGAGCGGATCCTGAAGGTGAGCTCACCCGACGGCATCCTCATCGGGATCGACCGGGATCCTCAGGCGATTGCCCATGCACGGACAAGGCTTCAAGCCTACGTGTCCAGGATTCAGTTGTTCTGTGAAAATTTTCAATTTGTGAAATCGGTGATGAACAGAGCCAACAGGGAGCGCGCAGACGGCATCCTGTTCGATTTGGGCGTGTCGTCGGCGCAATTGGATCAGCCGGAGCGAGGGTTGAGCTTTCAGCAGGACGGCCCCTTGGATATGCGGATGAATCCCACTTGCGGTCACACGGCTGAAGACCTCGTCAACACGCTGCCTGAAACGCAGCTTGCCAATATCATTCATGAGTTCGGGGAAGAACGCTATTCCCGGCGCATTGCGCGGGCCATCGTGCGGGTTCGCCGCCAATCCCCTTTGCGGAGCACGCTGGATTTGTCGCGGGTGATCAGAGAATCCGTGCCGCGGTCTTACCGGTCCGGACGCCTTCATCCTGCGACACGGACCTTTCAAGCGTTTCGGATGGCGGTCAATGATGAATTGGGCTCGCTGCAAACCGGGATCGACGAGGCGATCGACGTCCTGGCGCCGGGAGGCCGGCTGTGTGTGATTTCATTTCACTCGCTGGAAGATCGTGTGGTGAAACAGACGTTTCGCCGCCTGGCTCACGATGCTCCGGACCAATGGGCCATCCTGACGAAAAAACCCGTTTCCCCTTCCCTGCAAGAACGTCGGGCTAATCCCCGTGCGCGTAGTGCGAAATTGCGAGTTCTTGAACGAAAGTCAGGGTGGGGAGACGGACAAAGAGGCCACGCATGAAGTGGGTTCTCTGGTCCTTATTGGTTGTGAGCGTGAGCGGGGTGCTCCTGTTTTACGTGTGGGGAAAGGTCGACGTCGTACGAGTCGGGTATGAACTGGACGCCTTGTTGAAGAAAAAAGCCGCCTTGACGCAGGAGCACGAACGATTGCAGGCCCGGTTGTCTCAATTGACGGCGCCCGAGCGAATTGCCTCGGAGGCCGGCGACAAACTGGGGATGAAACCGCCGGGCGCGAGACAAGTGGTTCTGGTCCCGAGCCATCCGGAGGATGCAAAGCCCGGCGACGGACCCGAGCTTCCGCTTCGCTTGGCCCGGCAAACGGGAGACTGACGGTGAACCGGTCATTCACGAAACAGGAAAGCAAATCAGCCGGAGATGGAACCGGACGACGGGCTTTCATTGGTCTGTGTTTCCTGTTCGGGTTCGTCATTCTGTTCGTGCGTTTTGGCTACCTGCAGGTCCTTCAAGCGGACACGATGAAGCTGAAAGCCCGTCAGCAGCACGAGAAGCCTATCACCTTGGCTTCCAACCGTGGCGCCATTGTTGACCGGCAAGGGAAATCGCTGGCCTTGAATCTGGACGTGTCGTCCGTCTATGCCACGCCGTCCTCCATTGACGATCCTGCCGGGGTTGCGCGCCAACTCACCCAGGTGCTGGATGTTCCTCGCGAGTCTCTGGAACAGCGGTTGCGCGCCAAACGCGACTTTGTGTGGATTCAACGGAAAATTGAGGATGCGCAGGTCAAACGGTTGACCGACCTGGACGTTCCCGGGGTTGACGTTGTGGTGGAATCGCGTCGATTTTATCCCAAGGGAACGTTATTGGCGCACGTCCTGGGATTCGCGGGGATCGACAGTCAGGGGCTTGAAGGACTCGAAAACGGATATGATGAGCACCTCCGCGGCCAGGTGCGCCAAGTGGTGTTGCAGCAGGACGCGCTGGGACGAATCATCATTCCCGAAAGCCGGCGGAAACCACAGGCTCTGTCCGGCCATGCCATCTCCCTGACCATCGATGAAGTCATTCAGTATATCGCAGAGCAAGCCCTGGACCAGGCCGTCAAAGCCACCAAGGCGCGGGGCGGGGCCGTTCTGGTCATGGCTCCCAAAACCGGCCAGATGTTGGCTTGGGCCCTTCGTCCCACGTTTGACCCGAATCATATCCCGCAGGCGTCCCCCGAGCAGTGGAGAAACCGCGGCGTGACCGATCCCTACGAACCGGGCTCGACCCTCAAGGTCGTGCTGGCCGCCGCCGCCCTGGAATTGGATCGCGTCAAACCCGACACCTTGTTGTATGCGGGTGACGGAGAGATCCCGATCAGTGGAACCGTCATTCATGATCATGAAAAAGCCGGATGGGTGACGTTTCGAGAAGCCGTCCAACGATCCAGCAACGTGGCCTTCGTGAAGATGACGTGGGATTTGGGGAAAGAACAAGTCTATCAGTTCTTGCGCACGTTCGGTTTTGGCGAAAAAACGGGAATTGATCTTCCCGGGGAATCCATCGGCATCCTGAGACGTCCGGATCAATGGAGTCTGCGGACGCTCCCGTCTTTAGCCATCGGACAGGAAATTGCCGTGACGCCGTTGCAGCTCCTGACGGCCGTGTCGGCCATTGCCAACGAGGGATGGCTCATGAGGCCGTTTCTGGTGCGGGAAATTTCCGATCACCAGGGCAGAAGCCTCTGGGAGCACGTTCCCCATATTCGCCGCCGGCCCATCAGCGCCGAGACCGCAAAAACCGTCACGGAACTCCTGGTCAACGTGGTGGAGCGAGGGACAGGGAAGCGCGCGGCCGTCCCGGGTTACCGGGTGGCGGGCAAGACCGGAACGGCTCAGAAGGTTGATCCTGAAACGGGCACGTATTCGTCCACCAAATTCGTGGGATCGTTCGTCGGATTCGTCCCTGCGGAGGATCCCCAGCTCGCCATATTGGTGGTGATCGACGAACCGCAAGGCCCGGCGTGGGGAGGAGTGGTGGCGGCTCCGGTCTTTCGGAAGGTGGCGGAGCAGGCGCTCCGATATTTGAGCGTGGCTCCCGGCGATGAACCCCGGACGGTGGCGTCCCGTTCGAGACACGTCCTGGACGGGTACCAGCCAAACTGGGAATGACGTTAGCGACGTTACTGCGGCCCATCGACGTAGTCAGCACGACGGGCAATCTCGACGTGGAACTGTCCGGGATCACCGATGATTCACGGGAAGTCGCACAAGGCAGTTTGTTTGTCGCCGTCAAGGGACAGCAGGTTGATGGTCACGCCTTTGTCACTCAGGTATATCGGCAACAGATAGGGGGCGTTGTGGTTCAAGCTCCGTTTCAAGCTCCACCCCACGTCAGGAAACAAGGCGGACCCGCCTGGATCGAAGTCGAGGATTCCAGGAAGGCGCTCGGTCAGTTGGCCGCGAGGTTCTTTCAGCATCCCTCCCAAGCCCTGTGCATGGTCGGCGTGACGGGAACGAACGGTAAAACCACGGTGGCGCACGCGAGTCAGGCGATTCTGGAGCATGGCGGCCACCGGACGGGTCTCATGGGGACGGTGGGGTATCACGTAGGGGCGGAGTGCCGGGCGGCCAGTCATACGACACCGGGTGCGATTCCGCTACAGGCGTTCTTGCATCGTATGGTGGACGCGGGGCTGGATACAGCGGTTCTGGAAGTTTCCTCGCATGCCCTGACCTTGGACAGGGTCGAAGGCTGTGAATTCGACGTGGCGGTCTTTACGAATCTGACCCAGGATCATTTGGATTTCCACGAGACGATGGAGTCCTATTATCACGCCAAATCACGCCTCTTCCGGGAATTCGTGGTCCCCGCGGCCAAAGCGGGACCCAAACGGGCGATCATCAACATCGATGATGAATGGGGCGTCCGGTTGCAAGCCGAGACCCCGGTGCCGGTCTGGACGTATTCCCTTCGCCCGGGTGCGGATATTTACGCGACGGACGTGAGTCTCTCGATGGAGGGAACCCGGTTCACCGCCCATACTCCGCGCGGGACCGTCGATATCGAAAGTGCCCTGGTCGGGGAACACAACGTCTCGAACCTTCTGGCGAGTATCGGTGTCGGTCTTACCAGGGGACTGTCTTTGGAGGACGTTCGGCGGGGTATCCGGGAATGCCGAACGGTGCCGGGCCGGTTCGAACGGGTGGACGCGGGGCAGGACTTTGCGGTGATCGTGGATTACGCCCATACGGAAGATGCCCTGGCCCGGCTTCTGGAAGCCGCCCGGCAACTCCAACGGGAACGGATCATCACGGTCTTTGGATGCGGCGGCGATCGGGACGTGGGGAAACGACCGAACATGGGACGAATCGCGGCCCAGCGCAGTGACGTGGTGTTTCTGACCTCCGACAATCCTCGTACCGAAGATCCCGAGGCGATTCTACGCGATATTGAACAAGGCGTGCAGGGTCTTCCGGCGTCGGAACGGGCCGCGTCGCACGTGATCCCTGACCGTCGAGCGGCCATCCGGGCGGCGCTTCTCGAAGCCCGGCCGGGCGACTTGGTGTTGATCGCGGGCAAAGGGCATGAAGATTATCAGATCATCGGCACGACGCGGCATCGTTTTGATGATCGGGAAGTGGTTCGTGAACTGTTGGCCGCCCTGCCGGACGGGAAATAGGCTCTCCGGCAATGGCGCTGTTTACGGGGGACGAAGTGCTGGCTGCAACCGGTGGAACGTTACTGAAGGGCACGACGGGTCGTCCGGTTCAGCGGGTGTGTACCGATTCCCGGAAGGTACGCAAAGGCGATTTGTTCGTCGCGTTGAAAGGTGCGCGGTTTGACGGGCACCGCTTTATTGATGAGGTCTTCACCCGTGGAGCCTGCGGGGTCGTGGTCGAAGCTTTCCCTCGCCGGGCCAAGGTCGCCAAGCCCGTCCAGGCGCGGTCGGTTCCGTTCGTCGTCAAGGTTGCGGATTCCTTGAAAGCGTACCAGGACCTGGCGACGTTTCATCGAGCCCGCTTCGACATTCCCGTTGTGGCGGTGACGGGAAGCAACGGCAAAACCACGACGAAGGAGATGGTCGCGAAAACGCTGTCGCAACGCTGGCGCCTCAAAAAAACGTCGGGCAATTTGAACAATCGAATCGGGTTGCCGCAGACGGTGCTCGGGTTGACCGCGGTGCACCAGGCGGCGGTGCTGGAATTGGGCGTGGATGCCGAAGGGCAAACCACCCGGTTGGCGGAAATCGCCCGGCCGACCGTCGGTCTCATCACGAACGTCGGTAACGACCATTTGGAATTCTTCGGCAGCGTGGAGGGGTCCGCCCGGGCAAAAGCCGAATTGTTGGCCCGTCTTCCTCAAGACGGCGCCGTCGTGCTGAATGCGGATGATCCGTATTACGAGTTTTTCCGGCGCCGCGCCCGCTGTGCGGTGGTTTCGTTCGGATTTCGGGAGCAGGCGGACGTTCGCGGGAGTCACGTTCAGCGCCAAGGCGCGCGAACCGAATTTCGTTGCCACGTGGCCGGACGCCGCCGGTCGCATCGGCTGTCGCTCCACGTGCATGGAACGCATAACGTATCGAATGCCCTGGCCGCGATTGCGGTCGGTCACGTTCTGGGGCTGTCGGTGACGAACATGGCCGCCGGCTTGAGTCGATTTCGTCCCGTGGCCATGCGGTCCCAGGTTTCCTCCTGGCAGGGGATCACCGTGATTCAGGACTACTATAACGCGAACCCCGATTCCATGAAGGCGGCTGTGACGCTGTTACAGGAATTGGGCGCCGGTCACCGGACTATTGCCGTGCTGGGAGACATGTTGGAGTTGGGAACGGAGACGCGGACCCTGCACAGGGAAGTCGGTGCCTTTCTCGCCGGCAGCCGCGTTTCATTGTTGGTGACGTGCGGGGAATTGGGCAGGGAGATGGCTCATGGGGCTTCCGCTGAGGGCATGACGGCATCGCGGATTTTCAAAGCCCGGGGAGTCAACGACGCGGCCCGCATCCTCAACAAGCTGGTTGAGCCCGGAGACGTGGTCTTGCTCAAAGCCTCGAGGGCCCTGCAGTTCGAATGCCTCGTGGATGCACTCCACCCTCGAACGGCCCAGGCATAAGGACAGGAAAAGCATATGTTGTATTGGTGGCTGTACCCGCTGCACACGGACATCGCAATTTTCAACGTGTTCCGGTATTTGAGCTTTCGGATCATTTACGCGGCCCTGACCGCGTTTGTTCTCGCGTTTGTCCTGGCCCCGCCCCTGATCAGGAAATTGCAGGAGCTCGGATTGGGACAACGGATCCGGGAAGAGGGGCCGAGCCACCATCAGGCCAAACAGGGGACGCCCACCATGGGAGGCGTTCTCATTATTTTTGCCGTGGTGCTCTCCACGCTCCTGTGGGCGGACGTGAGCAATCTGTACGTCTGGCTCGTCGTCCTGTCCATCGTGGGGTTTGGGCTCGTCGGGTTTCTCGACGACTACATCAAGATTTCCCGGGGGCGGTCGGAAGGACTGAGCGTGTTGCAAAAGTTCGCGGCGCAAATCGGCATTGCCTTGGGAATCGGCCTGTTTTTCTATGCCTCTCCCGGGTATTCCACGGAACTCAGCGTGCCGTTTTTCAAGACGTTTAGGCCCGACCTGGGGACGCTCTACATTCCGTTCGCCATCCTGGTCATCGTGGGCTGCTCCAATGCCGTGAATTTGACGGACGGGTTGGACGGGTTGGCGATCGGCCCGGTCATGGTGGCGTCGATGGCGTATGCCGTGGTGGCCTATGCCGCCGGGAACAAAGTCATTTCGGAGTACTTGCTGATCCCGTACATCGAGGGTGCCGGGGAATTGGCCGTGCTGATGGCGGCTGTCTTCGGCTCGAGCCTCGGATTCCTCTGGTTCAACACGTATCCGGCGTCGGTATTCATGGGGGACGTGGGGTCCTTGCCCCTCGGCGCGGCCCTGGGCACGGTCGCCGTGGTCAGTAAGCACGAGTTGCTGCTGATCCTGGTCGGCGGCGTGTTCGTCATGGAAGCGGTGTCGGTCATCTTTCAAGTGCTGTTCTATAAATCCCGCAGGAAACGGATTTTTCTGATGGCGCCCATTCATCATCACTTTGAAATGAAAGGATGGGAGGAACCCAAGGTCGTGGTTCGATTGTGGATCGTGGCGATTCTCCTGAGCCTGTTGAGTCTGAGTACCTTAAAACTGCGTTAACCCTATGCCCGTGACAATGGAGAACATGTCTCGACGGACGCATCGCACGAATCCACGGCCCCGGACCCCCGATCTTGCCGGGCAATCCGTGGCCGTGGTCGGAGCAGGCAAGAGCGGGGTGGCCGCGGCGCGGTTGTTGGTCGCGCTCGGAGCCAAGGTGGCGCTGGTCGATCACAAACCTGAAACGGAATGGGCCATGGAGGCCTCCGATGTCCGGGGCATTCACCCGTTCGGCGGGGAACGATTTGCGCAGGGGCTGGACGGCGTTGACCTGGTGGTCGTGAGTCCGGGCGTGCCCCCTGTTCTGGATGCGTTCGACGCCGTACGGCGGCAAGGTGTTCCCATCATCGGTGAGGTCGAATTGGCCTCGCGGTTTTTGTCCGTCCCCATCATCGGTGTCACCGGAACGAATGGCAAGAGCACGGTCGTGTCGCTGATTGGAGCGCTCTTGCGGGAATGCGGGACCACGCCGTTCGTCGGCGGAAACCTGGGGACGCCATTGACGGAAGCCGCGTTGGCCTTTCAGCGATTCGGAGGCGTGGACCCGGAGGAATCGGCTCCTTTTCAGGAAATCGTCGCTGAACTGTCGAGTTTTCAATTGGAAACGATTGACCGGTTTCATCCGCACGTGGCGGTGCTGCTGAACATCACCCCGGACCACCTGGATCGCCATGCGAGCTTTGCCGATTACGCCAAGGCCAAAGCCAATATTTTTCGCAACCAGACCGCGGGGGACTTTGCCGTGCTGAATGCCGACGAGGCGGAAGTGCTATCCGTTCGAGATTCGGTGCAGGGGCAACTCGTCGAATTCAGCGTGTTCAAGGAAGTGCCGCATGGTGTGTGGGTGGACGGTGACAGGATCATGACTCGATGGAAAGGACAGCAGGATGAAGTGATGCCGGTTTGCGACATTCCTCTTCAAGGGACTCACAACGTCTCTAACGTGCTCGCCGCCCTCGCCGTCGGTTTGGTCAGGGGATGTTCCCCGGAAGGCATGCGACGGGCCGTCCGGTCGTTTCGGGGGCTGCCCCACGTCTGTGAAGTCGTGCGCGAGCGACGCGGCGTGACCTTCATCAACGATTCCAAGGGGACGAACGTCGATGCCACGCTGAAAGCTATCGACAGTCTTCGGCAGCCGTTCGTCATCATCCTGGGAGGACAAGAAAAGGGAAGCACCGAGTTCGGCCGGTTGAAGGCCGCCCTCAAGCCGGGAGTCAAACACTGTATCGTGCTGGGGGAATCGGCGGAAGCCATTGCCCGGGCCATTACAGGCGTGGCGCCCACCAGCCGCGTGTCTTCCCTGGCCGAGGGGGTCGCCCTGGCCGCGGATCTTTCGATTCCGGGTGACGTCGTGTTGTTTTCTCCGGCCTGTGCCAGTTTCGACATGTTTCGGGATTATCGCGATCGAGGTCAACAATTTCGCGATCTGGTGAATGCCTTGGCCGATTGATGGATGAGGTGAACAACGATGTCCCGCGTTCGCGGCAACAAGATGCAACTCCCTTTGATCTGGAATGCCGGCACCGACAAGCAGGCTTCGCGTCCCATGGACCGGACCGTCTTGATCGTGACGTATCTGTTGACCCTTATCGGGCTGATTATCATGTTCAGCGCGAGCGGCGTAATGGCGGAAACGCGGTACGGAGATTCGACGTTTTTCTTGAAACGGCAGAGTCTCTGGCTGGTGTCCGGACTCGTGGCCCTGCATTGGGTGGCTCAACAGGATTACAACGTGTGGAAAACGCTCACACCCTATGGCTTGGTTTTGACGTTCGTGCTCTTGGTGCTGGTCCTGCTCCCTTTCCTGGGCACGCAAGTGAATGGCGCGCGCCGGTGGTTTCGTCTGGCAGGGTTTTCCATTCAACCGGGAGAAATTGCCAAACTGGCCGTTGTGTTGTACCTGGCGTCGTTTCTCGTCAGGAAAGAGCAGGATCTCGTGATGTTTACTCGTGGCGTGTTGGCTCCCATGGCGGTCGTCGGGTTGTTTGCGGGATTGCTCTTGCTCGAACCCGACATGGGAACAGCCGTGGTTCTGACGCTGTTGTTGTTCGGCTTGCTGTTTTTGGGTGGGGCCAGGCTTCCCCATCTCCTTCTCCTGGGCCTGGCCCTGCTCGTCGCGGCCTATCTGTTGATCATGCAGTCCGATTATCGCCGTCGCCGGTTGTTGAATTTTTTGGATCCCTGGAAGGACTCGGCGGATACGGGCTTTCAACTCACGCAATCGTTTGTCGCGTTGGGGAACGGCGGGTGGTTCGGCGTGGGGTTGGGTGAGGGGCGACAGAAGTTGTTTTTTCTGCCGGAAGCGCACACGGATTTTGTGCTGGCCCTTGTCGGGGAAGAACTCGGGTTTCTCGGGACGGGCTTGCTGATCGCCCTATTCGCGATCCTGATCGTCAAGGGATTTAAAATCGCCGGACAGGCCCCCGATGCGTTTGGCCGTCATTTGGCCTGCGGCATCACCCTGCTGGTCGGGATACAGGTGCTGATCAACATGAGCGTGGTGTCCGGTCTGCTGCCGACGAAAGGATTGACGTTGCCGTTTGTGAGCTATGGGGGCTCTTCGTTGATCGTGAGTTTGGTGGCGATGGGCATTCTCTTGAGTATTTCCCGGGCCGGTCCATCGGGCCGCCCCCTTTCTTCGTTTGGGATGGGATGAACGTGGTGATTGCAGCAGGTGGTACGGGAGGACATGTTTACCCGGCGTTGGCGTTGGCCGAAGAGTTTTGTCGTCAGGCCGCCGCTACCTCCGTGACGTTGGTCGGGACGGGTCGCGCGCTCGAGCGGACGATGATGGCCGGCACGCCGTGGCGGATGGAACCTCTGCGAGTACAAGGCGTGGTGGGTCGGGGGATCTGGTCTTCCATCAAGGCGCTGCTGTTGATCCCCGCGGCGGTGTGGCAATGCCTTCGCTTGTTGCGCGCGTCCAAAGCGGAACTCGTCGTCGGCACCGGCGGCTATACAAGCCCGCCGGTGGTCTTCGCGGCCTGGCTGCTGAGAATTCCGCGAGCCATCGTGGAATTGAACGCAATCCCGGGCAAAGCCAACCGCGTCTTGGGGTCCCTGGCCGATCGCATCTTCGTTTCGTTCGAACGCGCCATCCCCTATTTTCGCGCCGATAAGGTCGCCGTGGTGGGGACCCCGTTGCGACGGGCGTTCGCCGCTCCGCCTCCGAGCCCCGGATCGGGCCGGATCGACACGCTCTTGATCTGTGGCGGCAGTCAAGGCGCCCGGACCATGAACTCCATTGTGCTCGAAGCGGTCCGGACCTCTTCCCGGATTCGAGGCCGGCTTGCGGTGATTCATCAGTCGGGATCGAACGACTTCGATCGTGTTGCCGAAGCCTATCGCCACATGAACGTGAACGCGGAGGTGGTGCCGTTTGTCGAGGATATGCCCGGGACGCTTCGCCGTGCGGATTTGGTCATCTGTCGGTGTGGGGCCCTGACGTTATCGGAAATTGCCGCCTGTGCCAAGCCTTCCATCCTCATTCCGTTTCCGCAGGCAACGCATAATCACCAGGAATCCAACGCCCGCGTCGTGGAGGAGGCAGGGGCAGGCATCGTCCTGCTGGAGCCCGCGCTGACCGGCGTGAAATTGGCGCAAGAGATTGAAGGTTTGCTGGACCACCCGGATCGCGTTCGACACATGGCGGAACAAAGCCTGCGTTTGCGAAACACCGGTTCGGCCGAGGCCATGGTCCGCGAGTGCTATCGATTAGTGGGGCAACGTCCCCCTGAACGTACGATGACGAACGGTGTTTAGAAAGATCCGGCATATTCATCTCGTGGGGATCGGCGGGAGTGGGATGAGCGGCATCGCCGAAGTGTTGTTGACACTGGGGTATCACGTCACGGGGTCCGACGTGGCTCCGTCGGAGAATACACGCCGGTTGGAAACCTTGGGGGGACGCATTGCCATCGGGCATGACGCGTCCCACGTGGAAGGGGCGCAAGTGGTGGTGATCTCTTCAGCCGTTCAGGCATCGAATCCGGAAGTGGTGGCGGCGAAACAGCGAGTCGTGCCGGTGATCCCGCGAGCCGAAATGCTGGCGGAACTCATGCGACTCAAATTCGGCGTGGCGATCGCCGGGGCTCACGGGAAAACCACGACGACGTCCATTGTCGCGTCGGTGTTGGCGCATGCCGGCCTCGATCCGACGTTTGTGGTGGGGGGAAAGGTGAATGCCATGGGGACCCACGCCAGGTTGGGGCGCAGTGACTTGCTTATTACCGAGGCCGATGAAAGTGACGGGTCGTTCCTTCGACTGTCTCCCTCCATTGCGGTGGTGACGAATATCGATCGGGAGCATATCGACCACTATGGATCCATGGACCGGCTGGAGGCGGCCTTTTTGGAATTCGTCAATAAAGTCCCGTTTTACGGCGTCGCCATCCTGTGTGCGGATGACGTGCTTCTTCGACGGATGCTGCCTCAGGTCCAGAAGCGATACGTGACCTATGGCCGGGAGACGTCAGGCTCCTCCAAGCCGGACTTGTATGCCACGGATATCGAAATCAAGGGACAGACCACGAATTTTCGCGTGCAGTCTCACGAACAGAAATTGGGACCGTTTCGGCTCATGATTCCGGGCGTCCACAACGTGTCCAATGCGTTGGCTGCGATCGGGGTGGGTTTGGAACTGGACATCCCGCTCGACTTGATTCGTGCCGGTGTGGCCTCGTTCTCCGGTGTCGAACGGCGATTTCACATCCGCGGAGAGAAACGGGGCATCGTGGTCGTGGACGATTACGGCCATCATCCGACGGAAATCCGGGTGACCCTGGAGGCGGCCAGGTCCGTATGGCCGGGGCGGTTGGTGGTGATCTTCCAGCCTCACCGGTACAGCCGGACGCATGATCTATTGGATGAATTTGCGAAAGCCTTTGAGCAAGCCGACGTCCTGTATGTGATGCCGATCTATGCGGCAGGTGAAACGTCGATCAACGGCGTGTCCGGGGAAATCCTGGCCGAACGAATCCGCGCCATAGGACACCCCGCCGTCCATTGGGTGGAGAAACGGGACGAGTTGGTCGGTCGATTGGTTTCTGACCTTCGATCCGGTGATACGGTCCTCACGCTGGGCGCCGGAGACGTGTGGAAGGTGGGAGTCGAGTTGTTGGCGTCGGTGTGAGCGTATGGAGCGGACTGCCGGGGAGCGGGAGACGTGTTGACCGTGTCGAGCCATCATGATTTGAAAACGGCCCTGTCGGGGATCCGCGGAGAAGTCGTGTTTGACGCGCCGTTGGCGGCGGTGACGTCGTTGGGCATCGGGGGACCGGCTGACGCGTTGGTGAGCCCGGAAGACGTGCATGACGTGTGCCGCATCGTTCGTCAAGCGCAGACGGCCCGGATTCCCATCATGGTGTTGGGGGGCACGAACCTGTTGGTGCAGGACGGCGGGATTCGAGGCATCGTCTTGAGTTTAGCCAATCTGGCAGCCATTGAAATCGAGGACACCCGGCTCGTGTTCGCCGAAGCCGGCGCGCGGATGCCGGTTCTGCTGGGCTTTGCCGTGCATCACGGGTTGTCGGGCCTCGAGTGGGCGGCGGGCATACCCGGGACCGTCGGGGGCGCGGTCGTGATGAATGCCGGCACGAAGCTGGGAGAAATGCAAGACTGTTTGGACGCCATTCAAATGGTCGATCCCGAAGGCCGTTTAGTGACCCATGCCGCGGCGGACATCGGTTTTGCGTATCGTTCGGTCAGCCTGCCCGAAGGCGTTGTGGTGGGCGCGTGGCTTCGTCTCACCCCGGCCTCTCGGGAAACCATTGATTCACGCACCAAGTCGTATCTGCAATATCGAAAGCAATCGCAGCCCCTTTCACAACCCAATGCCGGTTCGGTGTTCAAGAATCCTCAAGGGACCACGGCCGGCCGGCTGATCGAAGATGCCGGTTTGAAGGGGTACCGGGTGGGGGATGCGCAAGTCTCCACCAAACATGCGAATTTTATCGTCAACCTCGGACGGGCGCGTTCCGCAGACGTGCTCCAGCTTATCGAAACGATCCAACGGGAAGTGTCGCAGCACACGGGCATCATGTTGGAATTGGAATGGAAAGTGGTGGGCGAGAGTGAGGTTCCGTAGCATGCAGAGACAGTGAAGAGGACCGATGCCGTTAACCTCAGCCCGTATAGGAGTCCTCATGGGAGGGCAATCGGCGGAACGCGAGATTTCCTTGAAGACCGGACAGGCGGTGTATGCCGCGCTGGTTCGCAAAGGGTATACCGCCACCCGCATCGACGTGGACGTGTCCCTGCCGCGCAAGCTACGGGCCCGCAAGGTACAACTGGCCTTCCTCGCCCTGCATGGCCGGGGTGGCGAGGACGGCACGGTGCAGGGCCTGTTGGAGGTCATGGGCATTCCGTATACCGGTTCGGGAGTCCAAGCCAGCGCCATGGGCATGAATAAAGCGGTGACCAAGGCCTTCGTGCGGATGCACGGGGTTCCCGTCGCACCCGGCGTCGTCATGCAGCGGACCGGTAACCGGGCCATGCCGGCACAACTCTCGTGGCCGCTGGTCGTCAAGCCCGCGAACGAAGGTTCCACGGTGGGCGTGTCGGTGGTGCGAAAGCCCTCGCAGTGGAGGGGTGCGCTGACCCGCGCGTTTGAACGCGATCATGAAGTGCTCGTGGAATCGTTCATCGACGGTCGTGAACTTGCCGTGTCCGTGTTGGACGGCGAAGCCTTGCCCCCGGTCGAGATTGTCGCACCCAATGCCTTCTATGATTATGCCGCCAAATATGAGAAAGCCGAAACACGGTACCTGTGCCCGGCCCCCGTCACCATGGGCCAGGAGCAACGAGTGAAGGCCTTGGCAGTTCGGGCCTACCGGGTGTTGGGCTGTGCGGGCGCAGCCCGGGTCGACTTCCGGCTCAACCGCTTCGGCAGGCCCGTTTTTTTGGAAATCAACACGATCCCCGGGATGACCCGGAGAAGTTTGTTACCCATGTCCGCGGCCCAGGCCGGTCTTGATTACGATTCGCTGACGGAACGGATTTTGCGATCCGGTCTGGCGCGGCAATCGAATTGGAGGATCACGAAGGGGAGGAACGGACGGGCATGAGGCGCGAAAATCGATCACTTCGGCAGGCGTCGTCGCGCAGGCGGTGGACCCGCATGATTCGGGGCGGGTTGCTCGGCATCCTGGTGATCCTCGGCATGCTGGGCTATCAGTGGCTTCCATCGGCCGTGGCCGGTTTGTTGTCCATCGAGCGCGTGTCCATATCCGGGACCGAACGGCTCGATCGCCGAGTCGTGCTGTCGCTATTGGATTTGCCCGATGATCGTTCGTTGCTGTCGGTGGATCTCTCAAGCCTGGAACAGAAAGTGGAGGCTCATCCTGCGGTGGCGTCCGCGTCGGTCGGGCGCGTCCTGCCTCACACCCTGACGGTGATCGTGGTCGAGCGAAAGCCGGCCGCGTTGTTTCAACACGCGGGAGGAACGTTGTTTTTGGATAAAGAAGGAGTGGTGTTGTCCCTTGCACCCGACAGGCCGGCGGGGACGTTGCCTGAACTGATGGGGCTTTCGGCGGTGAAGATCTTGGGTGGCGATCTCAAGATACAGGCTCAGGCCCGGGAAGGGCTCCGTTTCGCCAAACACCTGCAGCGCCACGTCGGTCCTGCCGTCAGCGTCGACTTGAGTGATGCACGGTTCATGGTCGGAAAAACCGATGGACTGGTTTTTCGGGTGAAGAACGAATTCAAAGACATGTGGCAGCCGTATCTCGAAGTGGAGCCGTCACTTCGAGAACGCTTCCGTCAAGGAACGTATGAGATTGATCTGCGGTTCGCCGGCAAGGTGATCGTTCGTCAGAAAGGGTGAACAAGCTCATGGCGAAAAAAGAACACATTGTGGTCGGGCTTGATATTGGAACAACCAAAATATGCGCCATCGTGGCGCAGGTGACGCCCGGTGAAGGGGTCAACGTCATCGGCGTCGGCTCAAGTCCGTCCCGAGGGCTTCGAAAAGGCGTCGTCGTCAATATCGACAGCACCGTGGAGTCGATCAAGAAGGCGGTGGAAGAAGCGGAATTGATGGCGGCCGTTCAAATCAACTCGGTCTACATCGGCATCGCCGGCAGCCACATTCTTAGTGAGACGTCGAAGGGCGTGGTGGCACTCAAGCGGAATGAGGTGTTTCGCGCCGACGTCTATCGAGCCATTGAGACGGCAAAGGCCGCTGCCGTCGTGCCGCCGGACCGCCGGGTCCTGCACGTCCTGCCTCGAGAGTTTATCGTGGATGACCAGGAAGGCATTCAAGAGCCGGTCGGCATTTCGGGGACGAGGTTGGAAGTCGACGTGCACATCGTCACGGGGGCGATCCCGCCGGCCAAGAATCTCATGAAGTGCGTTAACCGCGCCGGGCTCGACGTGGTCGACATCGTCTTGCAGCCGCTGGCCTCAAGTGAAGCCGTCCTCTCGGACGAAGAAAAAGGGTTGGGGATCGCCATGGTCGATCTCGGAGGAGGGACGACCGATCTGGCCATTTTCTCAGATGGGACGATTTGCCACTCGGCGGTGTTGCCGGTCGGCGGTCAGCATATTACGACCGACCTGCAAATCGGGTTGCGCACCTCGCTGGCCGACGCGGAAAAAATCAAGGTCCGTTACGGATCGGCCCTTGTCAGCATGGTGAAAGAGACGGAAGTCGTCGAGGTCCCGAGCGTCGGCGGCCGTCCACCGCACTCCATGAGCAGGCGGGAAATTGCCGAAATCATTCAACCGCGGGTGGAGGAAACCTTTGAATTGGTCCTGCGGGAAATTCACCGGTCGGGCTATGAAGGCAAACTGGCCGCAGGCGTCGTGATCACCGGAGGCACGTCGATGTTGGAAGGCATGCCGGACGCGGCCGAACTCGTCCTGGATTTGCCGGGCAGACGCGGTGTCCCGTCAGGCGTGGGTGGCTTGCGCGACATTGTGAGTAATCCCATGTTTTCCACGGGGGTCGGTCTGATCTTGCACGCCCATCGAACGGATCAGGAGTTCGAGTTCGCCGGCGGGAGCAGGAAAACCGGGAATGGGTTGGTAGGGGTGTTGGGTCGTATGAAAAGTTGGGTCCTGAACCTCTTCTAAGAGGTGACGAATACAATGTTCAGACGCCACGGCTACGGAGGATCGATGATGGTTGGTCCCGTTGGGCGTGGAGTTCGGGTATCATAAAAAGGAGGCGTTCCATGTTTGCATTTCAAGAGGAAGAAATGACTCCGATTCGGATCAAAGTCATCGGACTTGGCGGAGCAGGGTGCAACGCAGTCAATACCATGATTGCCGCCGGCCTGACTCGAGTGGAGTTCGTGGTGGCGAATACCGATCTTCAATCATTGAGCAAATCCTCGACCCAGTACCGCATTCAGTTGGGCCCTACGCGAACCAAAGGACTTGGGGCCGGCGCGAACCCCGAAGTGGGCAAGGAGTCCGCGCTGGAAAGTGAAGACGACATCCGGGCGGCCTTGGAAGACGCCGATATGGTCTTCGTCACGGCGGGCATGGGCGGTGGGACCGGAACGGGCGGCGCGCCTGTCGCGGCCCGACTGGCGAGAGATCTCGGTATTTTGACCGTCGGTGTGGTGACCAAACCCTTTCAACATGAAGGGCAGCGCCGGATGGGGTATGCTGAAGAGGGGTTGCGGGAGCTGCGGCGGCACGTGGATTCGTTGCTCGTGATCCCCAATCAGAAACTGCTGACCTTGGTGGATAAGAGCACGCCGGTGCTGGAGGCGTTCAAAGTGGCGGATGACGTCCTGCGTCAAGCTATTAAAGGCATTACCGACGTCATCACGACTCCCGGCTTGGTGAATGTGGACTTTGCCGACGTCAAAACGGTCATGTCCTACAGGGGCAGAGCCGTGATGGGGATGGGCGTGGCCAGGGGAGCGAATCGCGCGATAGAAGCCGTTCAGCAAGCGATGACCAGCCCGCTGTTGGAAGAGAGCGGCATCGAGGGAGCCAAAGGGATGTTGTTCAACATCACCGGCGGCACGGATCTGTCCCTGCATGAACTCGACGAAGCATCAACCATTGCGAAAGAAGCTGCGGATCCTCAAGCCAATATTATCGTCGGACACGTGATCGATCCGGGCTTGGCAGACGAGGTCATCATCACCGTGATCGCAACCGGATTCGAACATCAGCAAGATCTCCTCCGAACAACGCCGGTCGCGAATCCGGTAGTCCAAGAACGGCCTCGTCTCCCTGTGCCTCCGGTCTCCCAACCGGTCTTGACCATGGCAGGGAAGGCTTCCCTGGACGGATCGGACGACGACCTGGATCGCCCGGCATTCATGCGACGAGGGGAATTGGATTCGAGAATCGAACAGGGCGATTTGTTGGTGGATGCGGATTGGGACGTTCCCACGTTTTTGCGCAGGAGAGCCAATTAACGGGTTGGGAGAAAGGAGGGCGGGAAGAGTGGTCTTGGTAGCGGAACCTCCGACACGTACACCGATGCTTCCTTTCACAAGTTGGTCTTTTGGGCGGATGAGCCAACGTACCTTGCATTACTTCGGGACGCGTCATGGGCCGGAGTATGGACGGATGAACGGAGAACAGGGGACGGTGAAGGCCGGAGATCCCGACTATCCGTTGATCGTCTCCATCCGCCAGGTGCATGGGACGGACGTGTTGAGCATTGATCGTCCCGTGAAGGCGGGCCAAACGTTTTTCGGCGGTCATGACGCCGTGCTCACCAATCAAGCCGACACGTTATTGACCGTCCACACCGCCGATTGTGTTCCCGTGTTGCTGATGGATACCTCACGCGGCGTGATTGGAGCCGTGCATGCGGGCTGGCGCGGGGCGGTGCATGGTATTGTGGCGAAAAGCGTGCGCAACATGATGGAACGGTTCGACGCCGGCTTGGCCTCGCTTCACGTGGCGATTGGGCCGTCGGCCGGGCCATGCTGTTATGAAGTCGATACGCCGGTGATGGACCAGTTGCCACCGGATGTGCTCGGGGACCCGGCCATTCTCAGACAAACCGGTCCCGAGACCGGCCGGTTGGATTTAAAAAAATTCATTCAGTGGCAAGCCCTGTCGCTCGGCCTTGCCGAAGACCATATCCATAGCGTGGATCTCTGCACGATCTGTCGCCCGGATTTGTTTTTCTCCTATCGCCGGGAGGGAGCAGTGCATGGGAACATGGTCAGCGGAATTATGTTGAGGAACCTCTGATTTATTGCACTATCTGGCGCATAGCTGCGTTTTGTCCCTCCCTTCTGCCTGTCCTGAGCGGAGCCGAAGGAAGCGGAGCCGAAGGGTAAGGGGAGGATGAGCCAGGCTTGCCCCCGCGAAAGCGGGGGCGGGGTAGAGTCTTTTCAGGGACGTAGCGTTGGATGATCTCTCGACGAAGATTCAGGCGACACGAGATCGAATTCGCCGTGCGGCGGAACGCGCAGGGAGGGACCCGCAGAGCGTGCGATTGGTTGCGGCGACCAAATACGTCGAAGCGTCACGGGTCCTCGATGCCATCCGGGTTGGTCTGACCATCTGCGGAGAAAACCGCTGGCAGGAAGCACAGGCCAAGATGCAAGCGGTGGGTGAACGTGGGGACGTCGAGTGGCACTTCATCGGCCGGCTTCAGCGACGAAAACTCAAGTGGCTGGTAGGTCGATTCACCCTCATTCATTCCGTGGAATCCCTGGAGCAGGCTGAGGAGATTCAACGACGGGCCCATGAACGACGCACCTCCCAGGCCATCCTGCTGGAAGTCAATGTTGGAGGCGAAGAATCCAAAGGCGGGTTTTCGCCCGACGCGTTGCCGTCGGCCGTCTCGCAAATCGACGCCTTCCCGTCCGTGTGCGTGCAAGGGCTCATGACGGTTCCTCCGTGGAATCCGGACCCCGAACTGATGCGGCCGTATTTCCAACGACTCAAACAGATGGCCGAACGGATCAGCAGGTTGCCATTGCAGCGCGTCCATATGCACGAACTTTCCATGGGCATGTCCAATGATTTTGAAATCGCGGTGGAAGAGGGCGCGACGTTGGTGCGTGTCGGCACCGCGCTGTTCGGCCCGCGACGGGAGCCCGTGACGGCTGAATCGTGAACGGGAGGTAGAGACTGGTGCGGTGCAGGCTGACACATGACGGGAACTCCGCTAACCGACGTACGTTATGAGGGGAAGAGACCATGTTCGTCGCAGGTAATATTTTGCAGGGGCTGGCCTATGTCCTGGATACGGTCCTGTTCCTGTATATGTGGCTGATTATCATCCGGGCCCTGATATCGTGGGTGAATCCTGATCCGTGGAATCCGATCGTTCAGTTTCTCGCCAAGGCGACCGACCCCGTCCTGATCGTCATCAGACGCAGGGTGGGGATACTCGGTGGCATCGATGTCTCGCCCATCTTGGCTATTTTGCTGATTATGTTCTTGCAATATGCCGTGGTCCAAACTATTCGGGACATTGGTTTGAGGTTGCATTGAAGACAGAGGATCGTCTCCATGCGCTCTCATGACGACGCTTGTCGCACCACGGCGACATGGGGCTCGCAACTACGGCGAAACGGCCGTCGGTTCATGTTCGCGTGAGTGCCATCCGCCAGGCCTTTCAACGGGCCGTCGATGAACACGTGTTCCCGGGTGCGGTGGCCCTGGTAAGGTCTCGCGGAACCGTCGTGTTTCACGAAGCCGTGGGAACCCGGGGGGCTCCACCCGACGACCAGCCGGTTCGCCTGGACTCGATCTATGATTTAGCCTCCTTAACCAAGCCGCTGGCCACGAGCACGGCCATGTTGTGTCTGGTCCAGGATGGGCACCTGCACCTGGACCAGCCCGTGTCTCAATGGACGGACGAGTTGCGGGAGAGCCTGTTTGCCGGCGTCGATCTCCGGCAACTGCTCTCGCATCAAGCGGGGCTGCCGGCGTGGCGACCCTATTATGAACAATTAGCGCCCTCGGCGTTACCGCCCCGGAATGAAGAAGAACGACGACAACGCGTGCACGCGTTGCTGAGCGCCATCGCGTCCGAACCAATCGAATACCAGCCGGGGAGTCAAAGCCTGTACAGCGACCTGGGGTTTATGGTGCTGGGCGAGATCGTCGAACGGCGTGCGGGGACGTCCTTGGCTGTCTATTGCCGGCGGAGAATCTATGAGCCCTTAGGCATTTCGTCCTTGGCGTTTCTCGGTTGCGAGGAAACGATCGCGGAGGATCCGGCGCGCCTCGTCCCCACGGAACGGGAACGTTGGAGAAATCGTTTGCTGTGCGGAGAAGTGCATGATGAAAACGCGTACGCGTTGGGAGGCTGCGCCGGACATGCCGGGCTGTTCGGAACGGCCCACGCCGTCGGCCAACTTTCCGCCGCGTGGCTTCAGGCGGTACACGGCCGTGATGGGGTATTGAGTGCTGCTCTTGCGAAACAGTTTACTCATCGCCAATCCACTATGGCTTCTTGGGGGCTGGGCTGGGACACCCCTTCCGCCCCCTCATCCTCGGGCACGAGGTTTTCGTCACGGGCATTCGGGCACGTGGGGTTTACGGGCACGTCTCTCTGGATCGATCCGTCCTGTGACCTTGAGGTGATTATTTTGTCCAATCGAGTGCATCCGACCCGAACGAATCAGGCCATCAAGGCGTTCCGTCCACAGATTCACGATGCGATTTATCAGGAATGGGGTGGGAAGTGAGGGCCGGGGAATGCCGTGCGCACTCCGTTCGAGAAGGAAACGGGTCAGTCGGGATACTCAACCCACGTTTCTTTTTCAGCGAGATATTTTTGACCCTTGAAATTCAACCGCGTCCGCATGTGCGTAAAGCCCAAGTGACGAAGTTTATCCACGATGTCCGTGATGGCGCCGCCCACGGTCTGGTGAACGCCGCTTTCCGTGACTAAGGCTTCGTAGGTCATCGTGGCCGTGTAGCCGCGATTCACGTGTTTGACCGGCACGAGACGGTTGAAATAGCGATCGCTGGGATCGGTGCCTTCCAACTGGTGCTTCTCGATGACGGCGTTTCGTAACCGGAATGACAACGGCAGGGTACTCATGCGGACGGATCCTTTCGGTTCATTTTCATAGGCGACAATTATAGGGAGGACAACCGGAACCTTCAACCACGTCATGCGATCGGGTTTGTACTCAAAGCCGCAAGCCTGAAAAATGGGTGTGTTTCAGTTGACTTACTCACGTCTCACCCTTAGTCTTGTTTCACTAAGGAGGTTACCCGTGATTTCCAAACAAGGGCCAGGCACGGATGTCATGGATGCGCGTTTCTCCATTGGCGGCGTGGTTCCGCTGAACATCCCGAATAGTCTGACCATACTCCGGATCTTGTTGATCCCGCTCATTGTCGGGTTATTGATCTACGAGCACGTGGAGTACGCCTTGGTGACGTTGATTATCGCGGCCCTGACCGATGCCCTGGACGGCACGATCGCTCGTATGGCGAATCAGAAAACGCGGTTCGGGGCCTACCTCGATCCGCTGGCGGATAAGCTGTTACTCATGACGACGTTTGTGACGTTTTCGTTCTTGGACATGGTGCCGGTGTGGAGCGTCATCCTGGTGGTGAGTCGCGATGCGATTTTACTCACCGGCACGCTGCTGGCCCATCTCACCAGTACGGCCATCGATGCCTCGCCGACGGTATTGGGTAAGGCCACGACCTTGTTTCAGGTGAGCTATATGATCCTGGTTCTCGCCTTGATTTCCCAAGGCCTGAACCCCGGGCTGTTGTTTCCCCTGTTGTTGTCGATGAGTCTGCTGACCGTTCTTTCCGGCATGCACTATATTTTCCGCGGTGTGAGTCAGTTGAACAGCGCGGAGGATTCATAAGGAATTCCACGTTTCGTCGCGGGATCTTATGCTGCACACCCGGCTGGGTCAATTACTGCTTGATGCCGGATGTGTGACCGCCGCTCAATTACGAGAAGCGTTGGCTCGACAGCAGGAGACTCGCCAACCCCTCGGCCGAATCCTCTGTGAACGGCAGGTCATTTCCGAGGAAACGTTGCTGAAGTTTCTGGGCCAGCAGTATGGATTGGCCACGGCGTATCCCTTTCCTACCGACGTGGCTCCGCAGCTTGCGAACTGCGTTCCCCGGGCCTGGGCCCGGCAGCACGTGGCCGTACCGGTGAATCAAGTCGGCCGCCGGTTGACGGTCGCCCTCGCTGATCCGGCCAACCTGCATGTGTTGGATGAAGTACGGTTTCGGACCGGATTGCAGGTGATTCCGGTGATCGCGCTGGAATCTGACATTCGCCACTGCCTGCAGGCGTTGTACCAGGGTCAGGATGACGGTCGACACGACGGCTCATTCGCACCGGCGAACACGTCTGCCGCCGCCTCTGCCCGCGATGCCTCCCATACCAACGAGGGCGAACTCCACGCCCACACCGTCGATTCCATCCTGCAATCCGCAGACATGACGTCGTTGTTGGACAAGGCGTCGTCAAGCCTGCGATACGCACAGCCGGAAGCCGGCCCCGAGGCCGTGGTGGAAGAAGAGTCTCCGGTTGCCCGGTTGGTGCAGACGATTCTTGAACGCGCGGCCGGCACGAGCGTGAGCGACGTGCATTTGGAACCCGATGAGAGCGGCGTGCGCGTGCGGTTTCGGCTGGACGGCGTCTTACATACGGCGATGACCTATTCCCTGGGACTGCGGAACGCCGTGATCTCTCGACTCAAAATCCTTTCGCATCTGGATATTGCCGAACGCCGCCTGCCGCAGGATGGGCGTATGACGTTGGAGTTGGGAGGACAGCGGACCGTCGACGTGCGTCTTTCGGTTTTGCCCTCCCTGCATGGAGAAAAAGCCGTGCTTCGATTGCTGAACCGGGCGGGGCAACTGGTCGAATTGCCGGCTTTGGGGTTGGATACGACCGACACCGAAACCTTCCTCGCGGCGTTGGAACGCCCGCATGGAATGATCCTGGTGACCGGCCCGACGGGGAGTGGAAAGACCACGACCTTGTACGCGGCGCTGCAAGTGTTGAACACGCCCGACGTGAATATCGTCACGGTCGAAGATCCGGTCGAATATCATTTCACCGGCATCACGCAAGTCCAGATCAAGGAAGAGATCGGTCTGGGGTTTGCCCGGATCTTGCGGGCCTTTCTGAGGCAGGATCCGGATATCATGATGGTCGGCGAAATCCGGGATCTGGATACCGCGCAGATAGCGATCCGGGCTGCGCTGACCGGGCATCGGGTGCTGTCCACGTTGCACACCCATGACGCGGTTCGGGCGGTGACGCGGTTACTCGATATGGGCGTTGAACCTTTTATGGTGGCGTCGTCGGTCAGTGTCATCGTGGCGCAGCGACTCGTGCGTCGAATCTGCCCTCACTGTCAAAGGCCTGATGACCGGTTTTCGAGGCAACAGCTTCGCGAGGCAGGGTTCACCGATGCGGAGGTGACATCCATCGCCCCGTTGCGCGGCCAAGGTTGTGTCGCGTGCCATGGGACCGGGTATAAAGGGCGCATCGGTCTGTTTGAGGTCTTGCCGGTCTCGGACCGGTTTCGATCCCTGATCCTTGAACGCCAGACCGCGGAGCAACTCAAACAGCAAGCCCTGGCGGATGGCTTGAAAACCATTCGACGAAGCGGTTTGGATAAAATCAAGCAAGGGCTGACCACGATGGAAGAGGTGGTGAGTGTTTCCACCGAGGATTGAACCGGAAAGAAGCACGTCCTTTTCTTGAGCCACACCAGATCATGCCGACGTTCGTGTATCGCGTGAAAACCCGGCAGGGAAGAGTCCGGCAGGGAGAGTTGGAGGCCGTGGACCAAGGCGCCGCGCTGCGAGTTCTTCGTCAGCAGGATCTCTTTGTGACCCGCATCCGGGAAAAACCCGGCTACTCTACCGAAGGGTGGTCCTTTCCGGGGACGGCCCGCGTCTCTCAAAACGACTTGCTGGTGTTGACCTATCAACTCGAAGCCCTGATCAAAGCCGGAGTGCCCCTTGCGCAGAGTCTCGACATGCTGGCGACACAAGCCTCGTCTTCGGCGTTGCAAGCCGTGCTCCGTGCCGTCAAGCAGAAAGTCCAGTCGGGATCATCGCTGGCCGATGCGCTTCAGGAACACCCCACGGTGTTCACGTCCTGGTACGTCAGTATGGTCCAGGCCGGAGAGGAAAGCGGCACCTTGGACCAGACCTTTGGCCGGTTGGCTCAGCATTTGGACAAGGTGGTGCGGCTCCGGCAACAGGTGAAGCTGGCGTTGGCGTATCCCCTCTTGGTGGTCATCGTGGCCCTGCTCGTACTCTGGGTGTTGCTCATTTGGGTAATCCCCATGTTCGCCACGATGTTTGCCGATTGGGGCGACGCGCTGCCTTGGCCCACGGCCGTCGTGCTGGCGCTGAGTCGATGGCTCCAGGAGCAATGGGTGCCGGTACTCTTCGGTGTCATCGGGTTGGGGATAGGAGGACGCCTGTGGGCGAAGACCCGGGCCGGGCATCGGATGATCGAAGACGTCGTGCTTCGCGTGCCGTTGCTGGGGAAACTGTGGCGAAACGTGGCTATGGTGCACGTGGCGCGGACGCTCAGTGTGCTCCTGGGCAGCGGCGTGCCGATTTTGCGCAGTCTGGAAATCGCCCAAAAGGTATCCGGGTTGCAGCGCATGGTACGGGCATTGGAGGAAGCGCGATCAAGCATTCGCGAGGGACATACCCTGGCCGACCCGCTGGAGCGATCCGGGATGTTTCCCCGCCTGGTCTCCAACATGGTCGGGGTCGGCGAAGCCACGGGCAGTCTCGATACGGCCTTGGGAAACGTCGCGGACCTCTTCGAGCGTGAAGTGGACCGCGACGTCGCCGCGTTCACCGCCGTCCTGGAGCCGCTGATCATCGTCGTATTGGGCATCGGCATCGGGTTCATTGTGGTGGCCATGTACCTGCCGATTTTCTCGATGCCTTCCGTATTCGACTGACTCCTCGGAGAAGGGAACGGTCACGTCGTTGCGGACGAGTCCGGCAGGTTGGTAAGGAACCTCTGATTTATTTGTGATAGCGGGATGCAGGGCAAGGCGTCCCGGAGCGAAACCCGAGGCTTATCAGAGAGATAGGTGAGGGTTGAGCGAGGACACAACGCAGCCATGCGCCCGATAGTGCAATAAAGCAGAGGTTCCGTAAGAGTGCCTCATGGGTAACGTAGATCAATCCCTGCTGGTCCATCCGCCGGCCAAGGTCAACCTCATTCTCAAGATTTTCGATCGACTGCCCAATGGGTATCATGCCCTGTGGTCGTTCATGCAAACGGTCGGGGTGACTGATGAATTGACGATACGGGTCACGGACGCGTTTGAAGGAGTTCGCCTTGAATGTTCAGACACAACCCTGCCGGCACCGACCGCCAATCTGGCATATCGCGCCGCCGAACTGGTGTTGGAACGGGCAGGCGTCTCCACGGGGGTGGCCTTGAAATTGGTCAAGGGGATTCCGGTGGAGGCGGGGCTTGGCGGCGGGAGCAGTGACGCCGCGGCGACGATCATGGGCCTCAATCGTTTGTTGGGTCTCGGCTGGACCAACGGCGACATGGCCGCCTTGGGACAGACCCTGGGAAGCGACGTGCCCTTTTTCATGGAGGCGCCGACGGCCGTGGTGCATGGCTGGGGCCAGCGGATGATTCCGAAAACTCTGGACGGCGTCCGGTGGATCGTGCTGGTGAATCCGGGGTTTCCGATCAACACGGCTCAGGCCTTCAGGCGTCTGGATGAGGTGCGACAGACGATCCCTGCCCTGCCCGAAGCCCTGGAATCGATTGAACATGCGTCTTCCGTATCCTGGAGCGGGATCCTGGCCTTGATGGAGAATGATTTTGAGGCCGCGCTGATCGACGACTATCCCGTATTGGCCGATATCAAGCGCACCTTATTGGCCATGGGAGCAGAGGGGGCGCTATTATCGGGCAGTGGAGCCACCGTGTTCGGCGTGTTTCAAGAGCAGGCCGAGGCCATCCGTGCCAAAGAGGTCTTCTCCGAGGCACCGGAGTATCGGATTGCCGTCGGCCCTTCTCTTCAGGGTGGTCTATTGGAGCGGCCCTCGAACGCCGGTGCGCCGTCTTCGGACGCGACCGGCAAGACCGGCGTGAAACAGCCGGGTTGTTGACAACCATACGAGGATGCCCTAAATAATAGTGATCCAGGATTTTCTCCCGTCTTCCCCTTATCGATCCACGCTAAAGACCGCGGGGATCAGCTTCGCACACTGGAATAGCGCTCATGGCCGATGACTTGAAACTGTTTGCCGGAAACTCGAATTCGCTTCTGACCAACGAGATCAGCGACTATATGGGCGTGCCGTTGTCTCAGGCGGTGGTCTCGACCTTCAGCGACGGCGAAATCCGCGTCAAAGTCGAAGAAAACGTGCGAGGGGCGGACGTATTCGTCATTCAGTCCTGCTGTCACCCGGTCAATACGTCCGTCATGGAACTGTTGATCATGTTGGATGCGTTGAAACGGTCGTCCGCTTATCGGATTACGGCCGTGATTCCGTACTTCGGCTATGCGCGCCAGGATCGAAAAGACCAACCGCGGGTGCCGATCAGCGCCAAGCTGATGGCTGATCTGATTACCACGGCGGGGGCCCATCGAGTGCTGACCATGGATTTGCACGCCGGGCCCATTCAAGGGTTTTTCAACATCCCGGTCGACCATCTCTACGCCAGGCCGGTCCTATTGGATTACGTCAAAAAAAGTCATTTGCAGGACGTGGTCGTGGTGTCGCCTGATGCCGGTGGGGTCGAACGTGCCCGGGCGTTTGCCAAACGGTTGGAAGCGAACCTGGCGATCGTCGATAAGCGCCGGGAGGGGCCCAATCAGGCCCAAGTGATGAATATTATCGGAGACGTGCGGGATCGCCACGTCTTATTGCTGGACGACATGATCGATACGGCCGGTACGATCGTGGAAACCGCCAACGCCTGTGTGGAGAAAGGGGCCTCCATGGTCTGGGGCGTGTGCACCCATCCCGTGCTGTCCGGTCCGGCGATCGAACGAATTGAACAATCCACGCTCACGCAAGTGGTGGCCACGAATTCGATTGCCCTCCAGGGCAAAGATCGGGTATGTTCAAAAATTCGGATTCTGTCGGTCGCTCCCCTTCTGGGGGAAGCCATCAAGCGAATCCATAAGGAGCAATCAGTCACCTCGTTGTTCGACTGATCCCTATGCGAGTAATGAGAGGATTTTTCCAATAGCAGCCTGAAGCCATCGGGGGAGTCCCGGGTGGCCCCGGTTGCCGGCGACGAACGCCGGCGTTGAAGACCGGGGAGCAGACATGAGGGAGCGTTATGGAGTTTGCCACTGAAGCAACAATCAGAACACAGTCTGGAAAAGGGGCGGCCCGGCAAATTCGTCGGCAAGGACGGATCCCCGCGGTCCTTTACGGACAAGGAACGTCACGGTTGATCCAACTGGACCCCAAGGCGATTCAGAACATCCTGGTGACGCAGGCCGGGAGTACGGGCCTCATCTCCTTGACGATTCAAGGGGACGAGCAAGCGCAGCAACGGACCGCCGTGATTCAAGACGTGCAACGGGACCCTCTTGAAGGATCTATTTTGCACGTGGATCTATTGGAAGTGTCGATGGACAAGCCGGTTCGCGTAACAGTACCGGTCCATATCACGGGGGCCGCGCCCATTGGAGTCAAGCGTGACAAAGGGGTGATGCAGCAACCGATGAGAGAATTACATATCGAATGCCTGCCGAACGTCATTCCGGACCAAATCGACGTGGACGCATCGGCCTTGGAAATCAATCAGGGTATCCATGTCCGGGACATACAGGTCGCCGAGGGCATCAAGGTGCTTGACGACCCCGATGGAATGGTCGTCAACGTGGCCGTGCCTATTTCCGAGGAGAAATTGACCGCCATGCTGACGTCGGAAGCTGCGCCGGCCGCGGTAGCGCCGGAACCCGAGCGTGCTGCCGAAGAACCCGCGGCGCCGACCCCTGCCAACCCCAGTGAACCCCCCAAATAACTCTTGCGCGTCATCGTCGGACTCGGGAATCCGGGCGTTGAGTACGTTGCGACGCGTCATAACGTGGGACAGCGGGTCGTGGCGCAAGCCGCAGCCGCGTGGTCTGTACCGTTACACCCCGACGGCTTGACGCAACGGGGAACCGGTCGACTCCACGGTCACCCCGTGGCACTCGCGCTTCCTTTGACGTTTATGAACGTGTCCGGTGAGGCCGTGGAAGAACTCGTGGCAGCGTATGACGTCCAGGCGCGGGACGTGATCGTGGTTCATGATGATTTGGACTTGCCCGGCGGGTCCCTGCGCATCAGGCCCGGAGGGGGAACGGGGGGGCATAAGGGCTTACGGTCCATCGTCATGGCCCTGGGAACCGAAGCCTTCGTTCGTCTGAAAATCGGGATAGGTCGACCGGCCCCTGAGGTGGACCCCGCCGATTTTGTGTTGGCCCCGTTTACGCCTGCGGAGTGGGAAGACCTGCAACCCGTTCTGACCCGGGCGGTTGAAGGGTTGGCCTGTCTTGTGACGCATGACGTGCAGGCAGCGATGAATCGTTTTAATCGCCGCTTGCCGGCGTAAGCCGTGAGACGGCAAGAGAGAAGGATCCGCGAAGCGTCGCGGTTTGACAGTACATTTTCCCCTGTGGTACCGTCCCTTCCCTTGTCACGAAGCTGGTGAAGGGCGATCAATCAGGATTCTTCGGAGAGAGGGTAGGGTGCGGCATGGCATGTTATGAATCGATTTTTATCCTCCGGTCATCGCTGGCGGATGAAGAAGCCGAGGCGGTGATCGAAAAGATGAAGAGCGCGTTGACGAAACACGGGGCGACGATCGTCAAAGCCGAGAATTGGGGAAAAAAGAAGCTCGCCTATGAAATCAAACATGACCGGCGCGGCACCTATATCCTTCTTCAGTTTGAATCGGCGCAAGAGAACGTGGTGAGTGAACTGGAACGCCTCTATCGACTGGAAGATTCGGTCATCAAATTCTTGACCGTGCGGGTGGAAGAGGAAGCATTGCAGGCGGTGGCGGCCGAAGAACAGGGAGAGTCCGACAGTGGTGGGATTCAATAAGATCATTCTTATCGGGAATCTGACGCGAAACCCCGAACTTCGATATACTCCCAGCGGGACCCCCGTCGCCAATTTCGGGCTGGCCGTCAACCGACGGTTTCGACAGGCCGATGATCAAAAAGAGGAAGTGTGTTTCGTTGATATCGTGGTCTTTGGCAAACAAGCCGAGCATTGCGGCCAATACCTGAGCAAGGGGGACGTCGCCATTATCGATGGCCGTCTCCAGCAGCGACGGTGGGAAACGGAAGACGGACAACGCCGAAGCAAACATGAAGTGGTGGCGCAATCGGTCACGTTTGGCCCGAAAAAACAGAGTCACAGCGGCGAGCCCGGAGGCGGAGAAGAAGAATACCCGCACGATCATTCGTACGAGTCGGAAGAGTACGCATAAATTTCGCAGACGAGGAGAACACACACGTGGAACGAGGGAGGCTTTTTCAGCGACGGCGCGTTTGCCGGTTTTGTCACGAGACCACGCTGTTGGATTATAAAGATCTGAACCTGTTGCGTAATTTTTTGACGGAACGTGGACGTATTATCCCGCGACGGATATCGGGAAACTGTATGCGGCACCAACGAAAACTCACGATCGCGATCAAACGTGCCCGCAGTATTGCCCTGTTGGCATTTGCCGAAGAGCGGTAGGGGCGGGAGAGCCGCCGTGACGTTGCGGTTCCCGTCTGCATTTCCGTGGCAGTGGGTGACGAAACGTGGCCTCGCTCAGCTTCAATGTCAAAGACCTTTCTCCTGAAGGTACGCGGATCGCCTGCGTTGTCGGGAAAGAGGACTTGCAGTTGGACGAACACGATCCCGGCATACAAGACGTACTGGCGTTGACGGCAACGATCCAGGCCGGAGAGACGGATTTTCTGGTGGAGGGCGAGTTGAACGGCCTGCTCCTCCATGAATGTGTCCGTTGTCTTGAAACGTTTGCCGCGCCGGCGGACCTTGCGTTTCGGGCGGTGTATCAGGATCCGGGACGCCGGCGGTCGAAAGAAGCGGAAGCCGTCCCCGCGGATTCGAGGGCTGAAGAGACGGACTCCCATTCGGTGGTTGAACAACGGATTGAATTGCAAGAGATGCTTCGTGAACAACTCATTCTTTCCATCCCGATGCAACCCCTCTGTTCAGAGGGGTGTCAAGGCCTATGTCAGGTGTGCGGGCAAAATCTGAACGTGCAGCGGTGCGGGTGCAAGGAGGTCAAAACGGAGTCTCCTTTTGCGATCCTGCACACGGCCTTCAAACAGTCACAGAAACCGTTGGCGTAAGTGACGCGCAGATCGGACGAACGCGGGTCGTTTCCGTGACGTGAGGAGAACACAATGGCAAATCCCAAACATCGACATTCCAAGTCCAGGCGGGATAAACGGCGGACGCACAAAAAACTCGGCATGCCGAGTTTTTCCATTTGTCCTCAATGTCACGAGCGTATGTTGCCTCACCGGACCTGCCTGTCGTGCGGGTACTACAAACGGATAGCGATCATCGCGATTCAGGAAAGCTAGGGAAGCGCTGACCCGGAATCGGCGGTTCCTTGCGCGGTTTATCTGTAGGAACCTCTGATTTATTGTGATAGCGGGATGCAGGGCAAGGCGTCCCGGAGCGAAACCCGAGGCTTATCAGAGAGATAGGTGAGGGTTGAGCGAGGACACAACGCAGCCATACGCCCGATAGTGCAATAAATCAGAGGTTCCTGTACCCTCCCGATTGGAGGCTGGCGCATAATCCATGAAGATTGCTCTTGATGCCATGGGCGGGGACCACGGCCTGAGTCCCGTCGTCGAAGGCGCTCTCCAAGCCCTCACAGAGCTTGACGTCGAATTCATCCTCGTCGGTCACGAAGACTCACTCCGCTCTGAATTGGAACGCGTGCAGTGCACGGACCCGCGTGTGACGGTCCGCCACGCCTCCCAGACCGTGGATATGCATGAATCTCCCGCGCAGGTGGCGAGGAAAAAACGCGACTCGTCCATCTGGGTGGCAACCGATCTCGTCAAGACCGGCGAAGCCCAGGCGGTGGTGAGCGCCGGCAACACGGGCGCCGCCATGGTGTCGGCTTTTTTTCTGCTCGGGACCATCAAGGGTGTTGAACGACCGGCCATTGCGGCCACCTTGCCGACTACACGAGGCACGGCCATCATGTTGGACGTCGGGGCGACGGTCGATTGTTCCGCTCAACAGTTGCATCAGTTTGCCATTATGGGCCATGAGTATGCCAAACACCTCATGGATATCGCGCAGCCTCGCGTGGGACTTCTCAGTATCGGGGAGGAAGCGACCAAAGGGAATGAAGTGACGAAAGAGGCCTTTCGCCTGCTCAAGGAAAGTTCCTTGAACTTCATCGGTAACGTCGAAGGTAAGGACGTCTACAGCGGCACGGCCGACGTGATCGTGTGTGACGGGTTTCTGGGCAACGTGTCGCTCAAAATCTCCGAAGGCCTGGCCGAGGCCATGAAGAAAATCCTCATGAGTGAAGTGATGAATTCGACGCTGGGCCGCTTGTCGCTGGCCTTTATGACGGGTCCGCTCATGCGATTGAAACGACGGACGGATTACGCCGAATTCGGCGGCGCCCCGCTTCTGGGCGTGAATGGGGTGTGCATGATTTGTCATGGCCGGTCCTCGGCCAAGGCCATTAAAAACGCGATCAGGCGAGCGAATGCCTTGGCCCAGGGCCGGCTGATCGACCTGATCCAACGTGACATTGCAGAAAGTCTGACCTCACCGATGACGCCCAGCCCGCAAATGGCCTGTGAATGAGAAGCCGGATACTCGGGACGGGGTCCTATGCTCCCAAACAGGTGCTGACCAATGCCGACCTCGAAGCCATGGTGGAGACGTCGGATTCCTGGATCATAGAACGCACGGGCATTCGCGAGCGACGCTTGGCCGCCCCCGATGAAGCCTGTTCGGACCTCGGCGTGCTGGCGGCGCAGCAGGCGTTGGCGGACGCCAATGTCCAGGCAGCCCAACTCGATCTGATTCTGGTGGCCACCTGTACCGGGGATTCCCCTCTTCCGTCCACCGCGTCCTTGATTCAACACCGGCTTGGCGCCGAGCACGCCGCGGCCTGCGATATTTCCGCAGCGTGCTGCGGGTTCGTGTATGGCCTGTCGGTGGCCGATGCCTTTGTGAGGACGGGGCACCGGTACGTGCTGGTCATCGGGTCGGAAGTGATGTCGTCCATCACGGATTGGACGGACCGGAATACCTGTGTCCTCTTCGGGGATGGAGCGGGCGCCGTGGTGCTGGGGCCGACGGAAGAAGACCGGGGCGTCCTCTCCCTCCATTTACACGCGGATGGGCGGTTCTCCGATTTGATTTGCGTGCCGGGCGGCGGGTCGAGTCTCCCGCCGTCGGAACG
This sequence comes from Nitrospirales bacterium, assembly GCA_965207015.1. Lineage (GTDB taxonomy): Bacteria > Nitrospirota > Nitrospiria > Nitrospirales > UBA8639 > Bin75. The sequence continues at coordinate 323,129 of OZ242257.1, forward strand.
CGTGTTGGCCGAACGCCTGCATTGCGTCAAAATGCGCGGCAATGAAACCTTCAAGATTGCCGTCAAAACCATGGAAGAGGCCATACGTGAGGCCGTCGCGGCGCATGGACTCGGCATTGACGATATTGATTGCCTGGTGCCCCACCAGGCCAACATCCGCATTTTACGGGCGGTCGGGCAACGCATCGGGTTGCCTCCGGACCGGATCATGATCAACGTCGACCGGTACGGCAACACCTCTGCCGCGTCAATCCCGTTGGCCCTGGATGAAGCCGCCAAAAACGGCACGATCCGGGAAGGAAGTCTGGTGGTCATGGCGGCGTTCGGGGCGGGTCTTACGTGGGCCTCCGGGGTAATACGATGGTAGAGGAACCTCTGATTTACTGCACTATCGGGCGCAGGGCTGCGTTGTGTCCTCGCTCAACCCTCACCTATCTCTCTGATAAGCTTCGGGTTTCGCTCCGGGACGCCTTGCCCTGCATCCCGCTATCACAATAAATCAGAGGTTCCTAGAAAGGATCAGACATGGCTACGGATGAAAGACCAGGAGAATGGGCGTTGGTCTTGGGTGCCTCGAGCGGATTCGGCAGGGCCGTGGCCTTGGAGTTGGCGGCGCTCGGCATGAACATCGTGGGGGTGCATTTGGACCGAAAATCCACGCTCCCGGACGTGGATCGTCTCGTGGCGGATATCCATGCTCTTGGCCGGGAAACCCTCTTTTTCAACGTCAACGCCGCGGACGCGGAGAAGCGACGGGAAGTCGTCGACGCCGTTGAAGCGCGATTCCGGGCGCATGGTGAACCGGCGACGATTCGCGTGTTCCTTCATTCCCTGGCCTTCGGAACGTTGCGACGGTTCGTCACCGAAACGCGTGCCGATGCCGTGAGTAAAGCCCAGGTCGAGATGACGCTGGACGTCATGGCGAACAGTTTGGTGTATTGGGTGCAGGAGTTACTCGCGCGGGGACTCATGGGTCACGGCGGACGAATTTTTGCGATGACCAGTGCGGGCGGCGCGCGGGTATGGGCAACCTATGGCGCGGTCTCCGCGGCAAAGGCGGCTCTGGAATCCCACGTTCGCCAGCTTGCGCTCGAATTGGCTCCCATGGGGATTACGGCGAATGCGATCATGGCCGGCGTCACCGATACCCCGGCCTTGCGGAAAATTCCGGGATCGGACGAGATGATCACCATCGCCCAACGGAAGAATCCCTCGGGTCGCTTGACCACGCCGCAGGACGTGGCGGAAGCCATCGGTTTGCTGAGCCATCCCAAGTCGCATTGGATGACCGGCAACGTCATCTGTGTGGATGGCGGCGAGTTCATCGTGGACTGACCGCCCCGGATCCGTTCCGGTCCGCGGGCGTTTTTATCCGTTGACTTTCCCGACGGTTTCACCCATACCTTAACTATGGAACCTCTGATTTATTGTGATAGCGGGATGCAGGGTAAGGCGTCCCGGAGCGAAATCCGAGGCTTATCAGAGAGATAGGTGAGGGTTGAGCGAGGACACAACGCAGCCATGCGCCCGATAGTGCAGTAAATCAGAGGTTCCCTATCTATGTCCGACCCAATCGCATTCCTATTTCCCGGCCAAGGTTCGCAGGTCGTCGGGATGGGGCAAGCGTGGCGTGAGGCGTATCCGCAACTCATGGCCTTGTTCGAGGAGGCCAACTCGATCCTGGGATACGACCTGCAGGCCCTGTGTTTTGAAGGGCCGGCGGAACAACTCAATCGAACGGAATATACCCAGCCCGCGTTGCTGGTGACCAGCCTCATCGCCTGGCGGGCCTTGGATGCGCGTCTTCAGCCCTCCGCGGTGGCGGGGCACAGTTTGGGCGAATATTCGGCCATCGTGGCCGCGGGCGGGCTGTCGTTTCCGGACGCCGTCGCGTTGGTGCACAAACGGGCGCGATACATGGAAGAGGCAGTTCCGTCAGGGAGCGGGTTGGTCGTGGCCCTGCTCGGGCTGGCAGGCGAGGTCGTCAAGGACATTTGTCGTGAGGCGCAATCCGTGGGCGTGGTGGCCGCGGCGAATTTCAACTCTCCGGGTCAGGTGGTGATCGCGGGTGAAAAAGCCGCGGTGGAACGGGCTATCGAGTTGGCCAAAGTGCAAGGGTGCCGGAAATCCATTCCGTTGCCCGTGAGCGTGCCGGTTCATACGTCCTTGATGCAGCCGGCCGCGGACCGGCTGGCCCCGCACGTTCACGCGGTGCAACTCTCCGATTTGACCGTGCCGCTCTTTAACAACGTCGAAGCGCGCCCATTGGTCCGCGCCGAAGAGGTGCGCCGTTCCCTGATACGCCAGTTACCCTCCTCCGTGCTATGGGAGCACACCATTCGCGCGATGTGGGAACAGGGCATTCGGACCTTTATCGAGATCGGGCCGGGGATGGTGTTGACCCGTGTCGCCAAGCGTATTGTGCCGGAGGCGGAATTGCATCATATTCAGGACCCGGAGTCCTTGGACAAGACCTTGACGACCCTACGTCATTGACGGTAAGACGCAGTTCCCGAAAGACAAGGAGCGAGGGAAGCATGCTGGAAGGAAAAAAAGCCATTGTGACGGGCTCGGCGCAAGGCATCGGGCAAGCCATTGCGGAATGCTTTGCGAAGGCCGGAGCCGACGTGGCAGTGGTGGATCTGGAAGCCGACCGGTGTGCCGACACGCTGCAATTGGTGAAATCCCAGCAGGGGAAAGGTCTGGCGTTGTCGGCCAACGTGGCTCAGTGGGAAGCCGTCAAGGGGATGGTCGATCACGTGATGAAAGAATGGGGGCGCGTGGACGTGTTGGTGAATAATGCGGGTATTACCCGTGACGGGTTGATCATGCGCATGAAAGAAGAGGATTGGAACGCGGTCCTTCAGGTCAATCTCACCGGGACGTTTTATTGTACCAAGGCGATTCTTGGTCCTATGACCAAACAGCGATCAGGACGGATTATCAACATGGCCTCGATCGTGGGGGCGATCGGGAACGCGGGACAGGCGAACTACGCCGCATCGAAAGCCGCAGTCATCGGGTTCACGAAATCCGTCGCTCGTGAATATGCCAGCCGGAACATCACGGTAAACGCGGTGGCCCCGGGATTTATCGACACGGCGATGACCCGGGCCTTGAATCAGGAGGTCAGGGACACATTGTTGCAACAGATTCCTCTTGGTCGATTGGGCCAACCCGCCGAGGTGGCGGAGGCCGTCCGCTTTTTGGCATCGGACGTAGCGGGGTATATTACCGGACAGGTCTTGCACGTGAATGGCGGGATGCACATGGCGTAACAGGATAAAGGTGCACGCAAGACTTTAGCGAATGAGTAAGTGTCGGCTGTGTGGTCGTTACCTCCCCTTTGTAAGGGGAGGCAAGGTGGGGTAGAGCCAACCTTCCATGGAGCGCGGGTTTTCGCCTCCTGGCTACATTCTCTACCTCCCCTTACCCCTCCTGATCCTTCGCTACGCTCAGGACAGGCAAAGGAGGGGAATTGGGAAATGGGTGAATGACTGCTATCGTTTAACAGGAGGTGCGAAGGTCGATGGCCGCTGAAGAACGTATTCGAAAGATTATTGCAGAACAATTGGGCGTGGAAGAAGAAGACGTCGTCCCCGACGCGTCCTTTGTCGAGGATTTAGGGGCCGACTCTTTGGATACGGTCGAACTGGTGATGGCGCTTGAGGAAGAATTCGACGTGGAAATTCCCGATGAAGACGCGGAAAAAATTCAAAAAGTTTCCCAAGCCATCGAGTATATCAAAGAGAAAACCTGATCCACGGCGCTCATGACCGAGTATCCCCCCTGTCGGCGCGTGGTGATCACCGGCCTGGGAGCCGTGACGCCCTTGGGAGTCGGTGTCGAGAAGACTTGGCACGCGGTGTGTGCCGGGCAGTCGGGAATCGGCCCCGTGACGCGCTTTGATGCGTCCGGGTATCCCTGCCGGATTGCGGCCGAGGTCAAGGACTTCGACCCGGCCGATCACATTGAAAAAAAAGAAATCAAGAAAATGGATACCTTCATCCAGTACGCCATGGCCGCGAGCCGGGAGGCGGTGGATGACGCGGGATTGACGATCACATCCGACACGGCTGAACGGGTCGGGGTCTACATCGGGGCGGGCATCGGCGGTCTGCCGGCCATTGAGCAGTATCACAAGGTGCTCCAGGACAAAGGGCCGGGGCGCGTCAGTCCGTTCTTCATCCCGATGGTCATCGTCAATTTGGCATCGGGCCAGGTGGCGATCCGGTTTGGAGCCAAGGGACCCAATTCGTGTGCCGTGACGGCTTGTGCCACGGGGAATCACTGCATCGGAGACGCCTACCGCATCATTCAACGTGGGGAAGCGGACGTGATGTTGGCCGGCGGAACCGAATCCACGATTTGCCCGTTGGCCCTGGCGGGTTTCGCCGCGGCGAAAGCGTTATCACGTCGCAACGACGACCCGCAACGGGCGAGTCGTCCGTTTGACCGTGACCGGGACGGATTCGTGATCGGAGAAGGCGCCGGCGTGCTGGTGTTGGAAGAATTGGAGCACGCGGAACAACGCGGCGCCAAAATCTACGGAGAACTGGCCGGCTACGCCATGACCAGCGATGCCTTTCACATCACCGCGCCTCCGGATGACGGCGCCGGCGCGGTGGATTGTATCGAGAAGGCCATTCGCGACGCGGGGATTCCGAAAACGACGATCGGGTACGTGAACGCACACGCGACCTCGACCTTTGCGGATAAAGTCGAAACGCAGGCGATCAAGACCGTATTCGGGGACCACGCCGCTAAACTGCCGGTGAGTTCCACGAAATCCATGCTCGGTCACCTCTTGGGCGCGGCCGGCGGGGTTGAAGCCGTGGTGACCACCCTGGCGCTGTATCATGGCCTGTTGCCGCCGACCATCAATCTGGAGAATCCCGATCCCGAGTGCGATCTCGATTATATTCCCGGGCAAGCCCGTCAGGTTCCCATCGACGCCGCGCTGTCGAATGCCTTTGGCTTTGGCGGAGTGAATGCTTGCTTGGTCATCAAGTCCACACGAGGGAACCGGGACGTATAGGTGCTTTCGACGCCGGCCGGACCCCACCATCGGAAAAAGAGCACGACGGTGTCTGAGGAGGCGCATCAACGACTTCCGTATGAGTTTCGCGAACCCGCGTTTTTGGAAGAGGCCTTGACGCATCGTTCCCACCTTCAAGGGAACCCTGCTTCAGCGGACAAACAGAATGAACGCCTCGAGTTTTTGGGCGATGCGGTGTTGGGGTTGATCGTGAGTGAGTATGTGGCGGAAACCTTTCCCGAGTTGGATGAAGGGGATTTGTCACAAATCCGGGCCCGGCTTGTGGGACGCCCCGCGCTGGCGGAGGCCGCGCGGCGTGTACGGCTCGGCGACATGCTCCGTCTGGGTCGCGGCGAAGAACACACCAGGGGCAGGGACAAGGCGTCCCTTTTGGCCAACGCGTTGGAGGCCGTGATTGGGGCCGTGTATATGGATGGCGGGCTAAACGCGGCCAGGACGTTTACGTTGCGGGTCCTGGATTCGCAACTCAACGCCTTGCATCAGGATGATCTTGCGGGGTTCAGGCGGGACTATAAAAGTCAATTGCAGGAATGGTGTCAACGCCACGTACACGTCCTTCCTGTGTATGCCGTGACCGAAGAATCGGGGCCTGATCATCAAAAAACATTTGAGGTCACGGTGGAAATTGAACAACAATGCCGTGGACGCGGGAAGGGGCACAGCAAGAAAGTGGCGGAACAGCAAGCGGCTAAACAGGCACTCGAGCAACTTCAGGCTGCGAGTGACGCGGGCTAATACAAACGGCCTAAGAAACATCAGTAAGGAGGATGAAGGAATGATCGGATTACGTGCAGTAAGAAAAGTCCTGTGGGTCATGGCAGTCGTGGTTTTCCTGGCGGGAGTCACCGGGGAACGTGTCCTGGCCGGGAATCCGCAGGCCCTGCCGGTCGCGGAGGGCAAGGCGCCTCGAGCGATCATCACCACCAAGTTTGGTCAAATGGAATTGGTGTTTTTCCCGGAGTTGGCGCCCAAGCACGTGGAAAGCTTTTTGAAATTGGCCAAGAAGGGATTTTATAACGGGACGATCTTTCACCGGGTGATTCCCGGCTTCATGATTCAAGGGGGTGATCCCTACACCAAGGATCCGAGCAAGAGACAGCTCTATGGAACGGGAGGCCCCGGCTATAACGTACCGGCCGAATTTAACCGGCTTCCGCATGAACGGGGCATTGTGTCCATGGCCCGGGCGGCTGATCCCAACAGCGCCGGCTCTCAATTCTTCATCGTGGTAGACAAAGCCTCGTTTCTGGACGGCCAGTATACGGTATTTGGCGAAGTGGTGAGTGGCATGGAGGTGGCCGACAAGATCGTCAGTCAACCCCGGGATTCGAAAGACAATCCCTTGGAACGCATTGAAATAACCGTCGAGGTGAAATAAGGCAGGCAGCGGGCCGGTGCTTAGCCGAGAGTGCTTGGCTGATCTTCCATGGGAGCGCTTCCCGGAAGGATAATGCGTCCGCCGGTTGTGCCGAGTTTGGTCAGCTTCTCGGCCACGTCGGGGTGACGGCTCTTGAGAAACCCGATCAGCCCGCTGAGAAAGCGATTGGACCGAAGCCCGGTTCCCGAAAATTCGGAAATAAACGTCAGGCCGCGATCCAGCACCTCGCTCACCATTTGGGCGTCGGGTTTTTCTCCCTCCATGAAGGCGTCGTATTCTTTCTTCAGGGCTTGGGTAAATGGAGGGGCCATCCCCTCGGGCACGTGGATCGGGCTGAAGGATCGACGCAACGCCTGGATGGCCGCGATAACCTCTCCATCCTGCGCGTCGCTCTTCGCTTGAAAATGTTTGAACGTCACGGCTTCGAGAAAGTAAAACATCTCCGCGGCCTTGTCCCCGGATTGTTCTAGCAGGTCCTTGTAGAACGCGCGCCGTTCCTGTTCAAACTGGTCCCCGACGCGTTTTTGTTGATATTCCACGTTCGTATCCAGGTACACGCAATCGGTATGGCACGCAATACTGACGACGCGGTGCGTCCCGCAGCATTGGCTGCAAATGGTGCCGCCCAAAGCCGGGCAGGGGCGCTTGCCTTTGCGTTCGTGGCAGAAAATGCATTTGCTCACGGTTTCTCGTCTCCTTCCAACCACCCCAGACCGTAATCGGAGAGCGTCCGCTTGCGTTTCCGTTGCGTGCCGGTATTGATCGGCTGTTCCAGGCCGTTGATCTCAGCCCCATCGGCGTACAAATACGGGACCAGGATCATATGCTTCCGGCGGTCGATCTTGACGGAAGACGGCGAGATTAAAAATTCGGCAATGACCTGCATGGATTGGTCCGGCTGGACCCGCCAGATTTTTCCCGCCGTCATGTCGGACAGGTACAGGCTGCCGAATCGATCAAAATCGAGCCCGCTTAAATTGCGAAATTTGCCGGTAAAAAACGAGTTGGAAATGACCTCGGTCATGGTGCGGTCTTCCGCAATCTCCATCACGTTCCCGTTGTCGAGGCTGGCGATCCAGAGCCGTCCCGACCTCGGGTGAACGGCCAGACCGCTCGGCGATCCCATGTCCTCGTGTTGGAGATAGAGGGACACCTCGAAATCGTGTTGCGGGTCGATCCGGTACACGGCGTTTCCGGCCGTGTCCAGGACATAGAGTTGCCCGCTGCCGTCGGCAATCAGATCCGTCAACGCCTCGACGCGAAACGGGTGCAGGGGAATGTTCACCGTGGGGGCCCCGGATTGCACATGAAATCCGCGGATCACGGTGATATCGGCCACGTAGAGGGTGTCCCCGGCGATACCCATGCCGTGAGGAGAATGCAGGATCGTGTCGCCTCGCCCGCCTTGAATGAAGTGCCGGTCCAGCAGGTTGCCGTCCCGATCGAGTTTCGAGATGAACCCGTTATTGTCGGCTGTGCCGGGTTCGCCATTGGCATTGGCGATGAAATAGCCCTCACCCGAAGGATGCGCGATAAAGGATTGGGGGCTGCTCAACTGGCTGATGGGATTGGCCAACGCCGGCAAAGGCCACCAACCAAGAAGCAGAAGCACGGCGATGGCGAGGAGCGTCGTCCGAATCAAGGCTGCCTGGGAGGACAAGGATGGGAATACAACACAGTGGCGGGCAAAACGGCGTCTCACAACGGCATGCTACGGAACCCTTCGGGAGGTGTCAAGGCAGTGCGTACGACACCTTTTCTCCTTGATTGACGGGAATTTTTCAGCCCTGTTATCGTAGCGTGACGCGTAAATGGTTCCCTTCCACGTTAAGGAGGATGATGTGGCGGCTCAACTCATTGATGGGAAAAGTTTGGCGCAGGACATTCGGGACGGCATTGGCCGGGACGTGCAAGCGCTTGAAGTTCAAACCGGCGTTCGCCCGGGTTTGGCCGTGGTGTTGGTCGGCGACGATCCGGCCTCCGCGGTCTACGTCCGCAATAAGAAGAAGGCCTGCGATACCGCCGGCCTGTACGTGGCCGACCATCATTTGTCCGCGGAGACCAGCCAAGCCGAGTTGTTGACCCTCGTTGATCAGTTGAACGCGGACTCCAGGATCCACGGAATTTTGGTGCAGCTTCCTTTACCGGCGCATATTGAGGGTCAGGCCGTTCTCAATGCCATCGCCCCCGGCAAGGACGTCGATGGCTTTCATCCATACAACATCGGCCGGTTGGTCGCGGGGGAGCCCGTGTTTGTCCCCTGTACGCCCAAAGGGGTGGTCAGCATGATCGAATCCACCGGCGAACCCATCGCCGGGAAGAAGGCCGTCGTGGTCGGGCGCAGCAACATCGTGGGTAAGCCCGTGGCCATGCTGCTCCTGCATCAGCATGCCACCGTGACCATGTGTCATTCCCGGACCAAGGACCTGCCCGCGGTCTGCCGGGAAGCCGATATTCTGGTGGCCGCGATCGGCAAACCCCGGTTCGTCACCAGCGACATGGTGAAAGACGGGGCTATCGTGCTCGACGTGGGCATCAATCGACTCGATGACGGCCGGTTGGTCGGCGACGTGGATTTTGAGCCGGTGCGTGAACGCGCCGGATGGATTTCCCCCGTGCCCGGAGGCGTGGGACCCATGACCATTGCCATGTTATTGGCGAACACGTTGGAAGGAGCCAGGCGAACAGCTGCCTGAGAGAAGCCGTTTCGACCTATGCCATGACGCCCCGCACGTTGCAACACACGTTGGCCCAAGGCCAGTTTGCCGTGACCGTCGAGTTGAACCCCCCGAAAGGGACGGACGTGTCGGATTTGCTCGAGACCGCCAAGTCGTTGAGCGGGCGCGTGCATGGGATCAACGTGCCTGATAACGCCGCCGCAGTGCTGCGTGCAAGTCCGGTGGCCGTGGCCCGCCTGCTGTATGAACAGGGGCATGACCCCGTGCTCCAACTCACGTGCCGGGACCGCAACCGGCTCGGCCTGCAATCGGATCTCCTGGGCGCGCACGTCCTCGGAATCCGGAACGTGCTGTGTCTGACCGGCGATAGCCCGGGCGCCGGCGATCACAAGGATGCCAAGCCGGTGTTCGACCTGGATACCGTGCAACTCATGCACGCGGTGCAGGAACTCAATGAGGGACGGGATCTGGCCGGCAACGCGTTGGAAGGACGGACCGCGTTCTTTATCGGTGGAGCCGCGGCCCCCGGCGGCGAATCCACCGAACTCCTGCACAAAAAATTTGAGGCCAAGGTCAACGCCGGCGCGGAATTTTTTCAGACGCAACCCGTCTTTTCGGCGAAGGTCATCCAACCTTTCATGGAGGCAGTACGTCCCTATTCCCGCAAGGTGTTAGCCGGGGTGCTGGTACTTCGGTCAATAAAAATGGCAGAATACGTGAACGCGCACGTGCCGGGCATCGACGTGCCCGACGAGATCCTGCAGGAACTGCGGAACGCCGGAGACGCGCATGTATCCGAAGCCGGGTTTGAAATTGCGGTGCGAACCATTCGAGCCGTTCGTCCATTCTGTGACGGTGTGCACCTCATGGCCGGCCGGTTGGCGCATCGCCTGCCCGAGATTATCCGAAAGGCCGAGTTGAACTGATGACGGTTCCCGAATTTCAAAACCAGAAAGGGAAGAACAAACTGGTGGTTGTGACGGCCTATGATGCGCTGTTCACCCGCATCATCGAACAGGCCGGCATCGACGTCATTCTGGTCGGCGATTCGCTGGGCGTCGTGGTCCAGGGCAAACCGGACACGTTGTCGGTCACCATGGACGACATGGTGTATCACACCCGGCTGGTGGCGCAAAGCCGGCAGCAAGCCTTGGTCATCGCCGATATGCCGTTTATGAGTTATCAGGTCAGCGAGGAGGAGGCCATTTACAATGCGGGTCGCTTGATCCAGGCGGGAGCCATGGCCGTCAAATTGGAGGGAGGCGGCGCCATGGTGGACCGGGTCCGCGCCCTGACCACCGTGGGCATTCCGGTGATGGGTCATCTCGGCATGACGCCGCAATCCGTGAACCGCTTCGGCGGCTACAAAGTGCAAGGACGGGAAACCACCCAAGCCGACGCGTTGCTCAACGATGCCAAGGCACTGGAAGCCGCCGGGGCATTTGCCCTGGTTCTGGAGGCGATGCCCGCGACCCTTGCGCAATCCATGACCCAAGCGGTCTCCATTCCCACCATCGGGATCGGCGCGGGCCCCCACTGCGACGGCCAGGTGTTGGTCCTGTATGACCTGCTCGGCCTGTTCGACGAGTTCGTGCCGAAATTCGTCAAGCCCTACGCCCACCTCAAAGCCGACGCGCTCCAAGCCTTGCGGCGTTTCAAGGAAGAGGTGGAGTGCCGGAAGTTTCCCACCGATCAGGAAAGCTACCAGTAGATTCAATCAAACGGTTTTTGATCTGACGGTACCCGGCATGGGAGTGCCTCATGCGGTCACGTGGGAACAGGCCTGCTCGAATGCTCGTCCACGCTATTGACAAATACTGAAGGGGGCCCTAGGATCGTTCAATGGGCTCTGGCATCAGGTTGGCCGGGCCCTTTTTTTGTGACTATTTGCCGGAAAAGGCTGGATACATGGGAAATTTGGTGGTCATTGGCTCCCAGTGGGGGGATGAAGGCAAGGGAAAAATCGTCGATATCCTGGCCAGGGAGGCGGATCTCATCGTGCGCTTCCAAGGCGGTTCCAATGCCGGACACACGGTCGTCACGAAGAAAGGCACGTTCGTCTTTCACTTGATTCCATCCGGAATCCTCTCCAGGGGAAAACAATGTGTCTTAAGCAACGGGGTGGTGATCGACCCCAGGGCCTTGATCGAAGAACTGGATCAATTGGCGGCCCAGGGTATCAAGGTGGGAAGGAATTTTGCTATCAGCCAGCGCGCGCATCTGATCATGCCGTATCACAAAGCCATCGACAAAGCCGCGGAAAAGGCCAAGGGTGCTCACCGGATCGGGACCACCGGCAAGGGAATCGGCCCGGCCTACGTAGACAAAATGGCGCGTATCGGGATTCGGATGGGAGACCTGCTTGACCCCGAAGGGTTTCGGGACAAAGTGGAACGGAGTTTGGCCGAAATCAACAGTTTTCTCCGGCACGTCTACGGCGTGCGCGTGTTTCAGGCCGACCGGATTTGTGAAGAATATCTGACCTATGCCCGACGATTGGCTCCTTACATGACGGATGATTCCTTGTTGATTCACAAGGCCATGGACAGCGGCCGGCGCGTGCTCTTTGAAGGGGCCCAAGGGACGCACCTGGACGTGGATCTGGGGACGTATCCGTTTGTCACGTCCTCCAATGCCTGTGCCGGTGGCGCCTGTACCGGAGGAGGAGTGGGCCCGACAAGAATCGACGCGGTGCTGGGCGTCACCAAAGCCTATACCACGCGTGTGGGCAGCGGGCCGTTTCCCACGGAGTTGTCCGATGACGTGGGCAGTGGGTTACAGGAGCGCGGGCAGGAATTCGGCGCCACCACGGGCCGGGCCCGCCGGTGTGGATGGTTGGACGCGGTGCTGTTGCGCTACGCCGTTCGAGTCAACGGCTGCACGTCGCTGGCGGTGACGAAACTGGACGTCTTGGATGGGGCGCCGGAACTCAAAATTGCGGTCGGGTATCGTCATCAGGGCAAACTGTATCGCGAGATGCCCATCGACTCGCGCATCCTCGCGCAGTGCGAACCCGTCTATGAAGTGTTCCCGGGATGGAGTGGGACGACGACCGGCGCGACGTCCTATAAGGCTTTGCCGGTTGAGGCCAAGCGGTATATGAAGCGCATTGAGGCCCTCACGTCGTGCCCGATCGACATCGTGTCAACGGGTTCTCATCGGGAACATACGATCATGCTGAAGAACCCTATGACGCAGACGCGCCCCCGGCGCAAACTGTCCAAAGTCAGTGCCTGACCATCGCGGCCAGACGGTGGAGCCCGTGAACGCTCCGGCGTTTGACAACCCCGGGACCGGTTGTTAGCATCCGATGCTGGTGAGCCGCTAGCTCAGTTGGCAGAGCATCGCCCTTTTAAGGCGAGGGCCCTCGGTTCGAGCCCGAGGCGGCTCACCATTTTTGACGAAGCGACACGCCTCCTGCCCGTACCGGAAATCCATCGTCCGACTCTGTTGAAGTCCCTTGGAGGCTGACTTGGTGTCGGCAGGAACTTGGACTTGGCGGAAGGACGCCTCGCTTGCCTTCGGTCGGGGAGAAATGCTAAGGTCTTGACAGTAAAGTGGGCGGAAGCCCACTTTTTTTTGCACTGCTGTTCTCCAAGATCATTCCGGAAAGCGTGGAATTGCGGATATGAACGGGCTGGAGAGCCAAGTCCAGCGTATCGCCGAGCCGATTGCCAAGGCCCTCCGCCTTGACATTGTTGACGTCGAGTGTCACGGCAAGGGAGCCAAGACCATCGTGCGGGTGTTCGTGGAGAAAGAGGGAGGCGTCGGGATCCAGGATTGCGAACAGTTTCACCAGTCGCTCGGGCGAGCGCTTGACGTGGCCGATCCGGTTCCGCACGCCTATCGTCTTGAAGTGTCATCTCCGGGTCTCGATCGTCCGCTGAAACAGCGAAAGGACTATGATCAGGCGGTTGGGCTGAACATTCGAGTCAAGGTCCATGACCCCGTTCAAGGGAAGGGAACGGTGATCGGTCAGTTGACCGAGGTCGATGACCGGGGCATTACCCTGCAGGTTCCGGTGCGACAATCCCGGACGTCTCGACGGGTGGTTCTTGAATGGGATGCCGTCGCCCAGACCAAACGCGAAATCGAATGGTAACGGAGGACTTGAAAGAGGGTGACGGAGTCGGATCTGAGCCGATTACGGGTCAGCACGAAGAGGGGCGGTTATGAAGCGTGAACTGATGGCAGTCATCGAACAGGTGGGACGTGAAAAAGGTATTGATAAACATCGGGTGCTTGCGGCCGTGGAATCTGCGCTGCTGACCGCGGCAAAGAAACGGTATGGCAACAACGAGAATATTCAGGTCCAAATTGACCCGGAAACCGGGGAAATTTCCATCGTGTCCTTGAAGACCATTGCGGACCAGATCACCGATGCCAATGCCCAGATTTCTTTGGACGAAGCGCGGGCCATTGATGGAGAAGCTGAATTGGGCGATGAGATCGGCTCGCTCATCGACGTCGAGGAATTCGGGCGGATCGCGGCGCAGGCGGCGAAACAGGTGATTTGTCAAAAAGTCCGGGAAGCCACGTGGGAGGCGGTCGAGCGGGAATATTCGAAGCGAGAGGGAGAGTTGGTGCACGGCATCATCCTTGGACAGGAGCGCCGGAATTACCTGGTGGAAATCGGTAAAACCGAGGCGGTGCTACCCGTCCATGAACAAATTCCCCGTGAGGTTCATCGGCGAGGCGACCGTGTTCGGGCGTTGTTGTTGGAAGTGCGCCGGACCCCGAAAGACGTCCAGGTGATCCTGTCCCGTGCCCATCCGCAGTTCGTGGTCAAACTCTTTCAATTAGAGGTGCCGGAGGTCACGGAAAAAATTCTGGAAATTAAAGGGGTCGTGCGTGAACCCGGGGATCGAACCAAAATCGCGGTGTTCTCCAGGGATAAAGCCGTGGATCCGGTCGGCGCCTGTGTGGGCATTAAGGGTTCCCGCGTTCAGGCCATCGTGCGGGAACTCAAGGGAGAAAAGATCGACATCATTCCGTGGACCACGGACCCCCGCGTGTTTATCGGCGAAGCGTTGAATCCCGCCTCTATCGAGAAAGTCGGCATCGACGAGGAGAAAAAGGCGGCCCTGGTCGTGGTGGCGGATTCGCAATTGTCGCTGGCCATCGGCAAAAACGGGCAAAACGTGCGACTGGCCGCCAAATTGACCGGGTGGAAAATCGACATTATCAGCGTCAGCGAGTATGAAAAGGAAAAACTCGAGCGGGAGAAAGAAATAAAAGCCGCGCTGGCCGAGGAAACCGCGGCGCAACTGGAACAAGAGACCGGCGCTGAAAAGCCGTCGTCGACCGCGGCGGGTGACGGGGAAACGGGCGAAGAGCTCGAGGTGGCATCCGGAGAGACGGTTGAATCCGGGGAGGCGTCCGCGTAACGAATCACGATGCGAGTCTATGAATTAGCCAAAAAGCTGGGCAAGGAAAGCAAGGTCCTGATTGCCGAACTGGGCAAACTGGGAATTGCGGTTTCCTCGCATAGCAATGCCTTGAGCGAGGAGGACCTCCGGAAAGCCTTGAAAGCGCTTTCGGGCAAGCCGGACCGGCAGACACCGGTGCGGAAGAAGGCAACCGGATCGTACAAACCCGGCAAAACCGCAAAAAAACCGTCCACTTCACCGGCCAAGGCCCGTAGCCAAACCTCTCGGGAAAAGGAAAAGGCTGCGGAAGAAGAGGTTCGTAAACCCGAGAAAAAACACATTTTAATCAAGCGACGAAAAGAAGAAGTTGCGCCTCCTGAAATCGAGACCTCGGGAGAGTCTCCGGGAGAGAGCCTCCTGGTTTCCAAGATCGAACATCCGGAACCGGTCGCCGTGACCGACGAACCTCCGGAAGTCGCAGCCATGACGCAGGCCTTATCCGCCGAATCGACGATCCCCGACGTTGTCCCGTCAATCGAAGAAAAGCCCGCGCCCGCCGCGGTCGAGGGACCGGCCGCAACTCATCCTGAGAAAACCGTTGATGAGCACAAGAAGGCCAAGGAAGAAGAGAAACCGAAAAAGAGCCGGAAACCCGGGAAACCGCGCGATGAAGACCTCTTTGCCGAGATCTATGAAGACGCGGCTCGCTGGCAGGATCTTCGTCCCCTTCCCACCCTCAGACGGGAGGAGCGGGCTCGACACGTTCCTTCCGCCACGCCGACCGAAATCACGAAACCCAGACGAAAGACCGTCAAACTTTCATCGGGCATGACGGTCAAGGAGTTTGCGGAACACTTGGGAATCCGGGCGGCGGACGTGATACGTAAGTTGATGGAAATGGGCGTCGGCCTCACGCTGAATCAACCCATGGATCTGGATGCCGGGTTGCTGATTGCCGAAGGACTCGGGATTCAGGTTGAGATTCACACGGAAAAAGAGGGTGAGGCCTTGTTGGAAGAAATGCTTGAGCCGACGACCGAGTCGCAATTTGCGTCCCGGGCTCCGGTGGTCACGATTATGGGGCACGTGGATCATGGGAAAACGTCGTTGCTCGATGCGATTCGTCAGACCAGGGTGACGCAACAGGAAGCGGGTGGCATCACGCAACATATCGGCGCTTATTCCGTGCAGGTCGGAGAGAAAAGCGTGACCTTTCTGGATACCCCCGGTCATGAAGCGTTTACGGCCATGAGGGCACGCGGGGCGCAAGTCACCGATATCGTGGTGTTGGTGGTTGCGGCGGATGACGGCGTCATGCCGCAAACCCTCGAGGCCGCAAATCATGCGCAGGCCGCCGATGTCCCCATCGTGGTGGCCGTCAACAAAATCGACAAACCCGGTGCCAATCCCGATCGAATCAAGCAGAGCCTGTCGGAACAGGGGCTCGTTCCCGAATCCTGGGGCGGACAGACGATCTACGTGGAAGTGTCGGCGAAGGAAAAACAGGGATTGGACACGTTATTGGAGATGTTGTTGCTGCAAGCCGATGTCATGGAATTGAAGACGGACGTCACCCAACCCACGAAGGGAGTCGTGTTGGAAGCCAAGTTGGATCGAGGTCGTGGTCCCGTGGCCACCGTCCTGGTCCAAAGCGGCACGTTGAAGGTCGGAGCCGCGTACGTGGTGGGAGCGACCAGCGGTCGCGTCCGGGCACTGGTCTCGCACGACGGAAAGAAAGCGCGTGAGGCCGGACCCTCCACGCCCGTGGAGGTGATCGGCTTGCTGGGGTTGCCGGCGGCCGGCGATCAATTGGTCGTGGTGAAGGATGAGCGGGTGGCCCGGGAAATTGCCGAATCCCGGCATCAAAAGCGACGTACGGCGGAGCTTGGGACCGGCCCGGGCCGGCTCACGTTGGACGCGCTGTTCGCTCACAGCCAAGAGTCGGACAGGAAAGAACTGGCGGTGTTGGTGAAAGCGGATGCGCAAGGGTCGGTCGGGGCCCTGTGCGAATCCCTCACCAAGATCTCCTCCGAGACCGTCAAGGTGCAGATTATTCATCGGGGCGTGGGAGGCATTACCGAATCGGACGTGTTGCTGGCGTCCGCGTCGAAGGCGCTGGTGGTTGGATTTCACATTCGTCCGGACCCGAAAGCCACGGCGCTCGCCGAACGCGAAGGTGTGGAAGTCCGGCTCCATACCATCATTTACAACGCGATCGCCGACGTCAAAGCCGCGGCCGAGGGTTTGCTGGACCCGACCTTCACGGAACGCGTGTTGGGACGGGCGGAAGTTCGACAGGTCTTTTCGATCCCCAAAGTCGGCTCGGTCGCAGGCTGTTACGTGACGAACGGGCATATTGCCCGCGCGAGTGAGGGCGTTCGCTTGTTGCGGGACAGCGTGGTCGTCTACGAAGGGAAATTGGGCTCGTTGCGGCGCTTTAAAGACGACGTCCGGGAAGTGCAGCAAGGGTATGAGTGCGGGATCGGCATCGAAAATTTCAATGATATTAAAGCCGGCGACGTGATTGAAGCGTACGTCTTTGATAAAGAGACGGCTAAATTGTAATCCTGCGGCATGGCCGGCCTGGGTCATGCATGTCGCGAGCCGTGCTGAAAACTGATGGTGGTCGGAGTTTGTCGGATAGAATTGCATTTTCCCGAAGGGCATTCGCTGAAATCGAAACGCCAGATTCTGTCCAGCCTCAAAGCCCGTCTGTGCAGGACGTTTAAAGTGTCGGTGGCCGAACTGGGCGATCATGATCTGTGGCAACGGTCCGTGTTGGGCATTGCCTGTATTGCCAATGAATCGAGTCACGTGAACCGGGTGCTCGATCAAGCGGTGAATATGATTCGGGCCACTCCGACGTTGGAGTTGCTCGATTTTCGCATCGAACTCTTGTAGGGCGGGAAGAAGCGCGAGTGTCGTGTCGAAACCGGCGTATAAACGATCGGTCAGGGTGGCTGATCAGATCAGAATGGAGGTCGCGGACATTCTTGCCAGAAAATGCAAGGATCCCCGGCTCAAGTTTGTGACGGTTACCGACGTGGAGATGAACAACGATCTGCGGAAAGCCTACGTCTACGTGTCCTTGTTGGGGAACCACGTCGACACGGAAACCGTCGGGAAGATTCTCGACAATGCGTCCGGCTTCGTTCGCTTGGAATTGGGCCGGCGCTTGGAGTTGCGCTATACGCCGGAAGTGTCATTCCGGTTCGACTCGAGCGGCTCACGAGGGGACAAGATCGACCGGCTTCTGGATGCCGCGCTCCCTGAGGATGAATCGGGTTACAAGGGGACCGGTTGGGGCGAATCCGGGGACGAGGGCCGGGCATGATGGCGGAATGCCTCGATAGCCGTCCTTCAGATAGGGTGGCATCGGCCGTGCCGCACGGCGTGTTGAACGTTTCGAAGCCTGCCGGCTGGACGTCGCACGACGTCGTGGCCAAGGTTCGCCGCCTTCTCCAGGTCCGAAAAGTCGGGCACGCGGGGACCTTGGACCCCGAAGCCACCGGTGTGCTTCCCGTCTTGCTGGGGAAAGGGACGAGACTCTCGGCCTTTCTTCTGCATTGGGACAAGGAATACGAGGCCGTCTTGCGTCTGGGGCAGGAAACCACGACTCAAGACGCCGCGGGCGCTATCGTGCGTGAGTGTCCGGTCCACGAGCTCCGTCCCGAAACCATTCACGAGGCGGTTGCGCAATTTTGCGGTGAACAACAGCAGGTACCGCCCATGTATTCGGCGGTCAAAATCGGAGGACAACCGCTGTATAAAGCGGCTCGGGCAGGCAAAACCGTTGAGCGTCAGGCACGGCCCGTGACCATTTATCACATCGAGGTCCGGACGTTGTCCCTGCCCTATGTCACGCTTCGGGTTCGCTGTTCCAAGGGCACGTATATGCGCACGTTATGTGCGGATATTGGCCGGGTACTGGGCGTGGGGGGGCACCTGAGCCAATTGACGCGCAGTCGCGTGGGACCGTTTCACCTCGACCATGCGCGGCCGCTTGATGCCGTGGGACGCGTCGATGACCTGTTCAAGGACCCGGGGGCGTTTCTGAGTCTCGATGAAGCCTTAGCTGATCTTCCCGCCGTGGTCGTTGATCCCTCCGTGGTCGGGAAGGTTTTAAATGGGGCGCCCGTTTCGGATGCGGCCCTGTGGTCTGAGGATCATCGAGAAACCTCCGCGGAAACGTTGATTCGGGTGAAAGACGATATGGGGCGACTCCTGGCCCTCGGCCAATGGGCTCCGTCGCCGTTGGATGTGTCAAAGCATCAACTACGGATGGTCAAAGTGTTTGCTGAGACCTAACTGACGTTAGGAACCTCTAAAAGATGGGAAAAGGAGGCTGGTATGGCAGCAGTCAAGGAAGCAAAATCGGATATCGTGCAGCAACATCGCGCGCATGAACGGGATACGGGCTCGTCCGAGGTGCAGATTGCCTTGTTGACGAACCGCATCACGTATTTAACGGACCATTTGCGTACGCATAAGAAAGATCATCATTCGCGACACGGGTTGCTGAAAATGGTGAGCCTGCGCCGGCGGTTGTTGGATTATTTGCATCGAAAAGACGTTGGGCGCTATCGGGCCCTGCTCGGTAAGTTAGGGCTGCGAAAATAACCTCCCGTTTCAACGGGGGTACGAAGGTCAGAAGACAAAAGGCAAAAAGGAGAGAAGTACATGGTGCAAGCAGTTGAAGTGGAGATCGCGGGACGGACGTTGAGGTTGGAGACTGGGCGAATGGCCAAACTGGCCGATGGGGCCGTGCTGGCCTCCTATGGGGACACCGTGGTCTTGGCGACGGCCGTGGCGTCCAAGACGTTGAAGCCGGACACGGATTTTTTACCGCTCACGGTGAATTATCAGGAAAAGGCCTATTCGGCCGGAAAAATCCCTGGGGGGTATTTCAAGCGGGAAGGGGCTCCGTCGGAAAAAGAAACCCTGACGAGCCGGCTCATTGACCGGCCGATTCGCCCGTTGATCCCGGAGCGGTTTTATTATGAGACACAAGTCATTGCGTCCGTGCTCTCGGTGGATCAATCGATGACCTCGGAAGTGGTGGGTATCACGGCGGCCTCCGCCGCGCTCGCGATCTCGGATATTCCCTTTTCCGGCCCGTTGGCCGGTGTCAAGATCGGCCGCGTCAACGGCCAATTCGTGGTCAACCCCAATATGCAGGAACTCCAGACCAGCGAACTCGAGTTGGTCGTCGCCGGCACGCAGGACGCGATTCTGATGGTGGAAGCCGGGGCGAATGGGCTGTCCGAGTCCGTGTTCTTGGAGGCACTGGCGTTGGCCCATTCGGAAATCAAGAAGATTGTGGCCAAAATCGTCGAGTTGCAGGAACTGGTGGGACGGCCCAAGCGGGTGGTGCCGGTGGAGCCGGTCGACGAGGACCTGGCACGACAGGTCTGCGAATTGGTGGCCGGCCCGGTTCGGGAAGCCGTGCTCATCGCCAACAAAACCGACCGGCAAGAACGATTCGACCAGATCCTGTCCGAGGCGGTCGACAAGCTGGGCGACGAGGACCCGGCGCGCAGCCGGCAGGTCAAAGAGGTCTATCATAACGTGGAATATCGTGAAGTCCGCGAGATGATTTTGGAAAAACAGGTCCGCGCCGATGGCCGGGGTCCGACCGATATCCGGCCCATTACGTGCGAAACGAGTCTGTTGCCGCGTACGCATGGCTCCGCCCTGTTCACCAGAGGGGAAACCCAGAGCCTGTCCGTGGTCACATTGGGCACCTCGGACGATGAGCAACGTATCGATGCACTTGAAGGGGAATATTTCCGCACGTTCATGCTCCATTATAATTTCCCCCCGTTCAGCGTGGGGGAAGCCCGGCCTTTGCGGTCGCCGGGCCGGCGCGAAGTCGGGCATGGGAAACTGGCGGCGCGCGCGCTGACGTCGGTGCTGCCGGACAAGGAAGCCTTTCCCTATACCATTCGCATCGTGTCGGACATTTTGGAGTCCAACGGCTCCTCCTCCATGGCCACGGTGTGCGGAGGCACCCTGGCCATGATGGATGCCGGCGTGCCCATCAAGGAACCCGTGGCGGGAATTGCCATGGGGCTCATCAAAGAAGGCGACCGGGTCCTGATTTTGTCGGATATTCTCGGACTCGAAGATCATCTGGGCGACATGGATTTCAAAGTGACGGGGACCCGAACGGGCGTCACCGCGCTCCAGATGGACATCAAAATCGAGGGGATCACGATCGAGTTGATGAAGCAAGCCCTCGAACAAGCCCGGGTCGGCCGGCTCCACATTCTGGAAAAAATGCAGGACTCGCTCTCATCGCCACGGGAATCCCTGGCGCCCCATGCTCCTCGCATTTATACGATTCAGATCAAGACCGACAAGATTCGGGACGTCATCGGACCGGGTGGGAAAGTCATCCGCGGCATCATTGCGGAATGCGGGGTCAAGGTCAACGTCGACGATACGGGCCTGGTGACGATTGCGTCGGTGGACGAATCGTCGGCCCGGCAGGCCATTGACATGATCAACCGGTTGACGGAGGAAGCGGTCGTGGGGAAAACCTACCTCGGGACCGTCCGGAAGATCGTCGATTTTGGCGCCTTCGTCGAGATTTTACCCAACATCGACGGTTTGGTGCATATTTCCCAATTAGCCGAGCATCGCGTCAAATCCGTGGCCGATGAACTCGCGGAAGGGGAACAGGTCCTGGTCAAAGTCCTGGAAATCGACAAGCAAGGCAAAATTCGTCTGAGCCGCAAAGAGGCGTTGGCGGAGTCGGAACAGCCTTCCGCCGCGTCCTAGGGAACCTCTGATTTATGGTGATAGCAGGATGCAGGGCAAGGCGTCCCGGAGCGAAACCCGAGGCTTATCATAGAGATAGGTGAGGGTTGAGCGAGGACACAACGCCGCCATGCGCCTGATAGTGCAATAAGGCAGAGGTCCTCTAGCCGGGAGGCCTGTTTGTACGGATTTCGACGGGCGTCCTTGCAGACTATTCTTTGCCACTTTTCCCACTCCGATCTTGGGTAGCGAAATCATGACCTGGACTCGCAAGCTTGTCCTCGATAACGGCGTTCGTGTGGTGATGGAACGGATGCCGTCCCTGAAGTCCGTTGCCGTCAGTGTCTGGGAAAACGTCGGTACCAGGGATGAAGGGCCTCGGCAGAAGGGGTTTGCCCACTTTCTTGAGCACATGATGTTCAAAGGCACGCGCCGTCGGTCTGCCGCGCAGATTTCGCACGAAATCGACAGCCTGGGTGGAGAGATGAATGCCTTTACCACCCATGAAACCACCACCCTGTACATCAAAGTGTTGGACCAACAAATCGGGCAGGCGATCGATTTATTGGCCGACGTGTTTTATCACTCCCGTTTTGACCGCAAGGAAATCGAACGGGAAAAACAGGTCGTGTTGGAAGAAATCCGAATGGTTCGGGACGATCCGGAAGATTTCGTGCAGGAACTGCATGCCAAGCAGGTGTTACGGGGGCATCCCCTGGGGCGGTCGATCCTGGGGGATCAGGCCACCATGAAGCGCATGCAGCGACGCGACCTGCTTCACTATCTGGAGGAGCACTATCGTCCGGAGAAAACCGTGATTGCCGTGGCGGGGAATTTCGAGGTGAAGAAAGTCGAGGCCCTGATCCGGGCCGCATTTGGAACGTGGAAGACCACCGGTCGTGATGGGAACGGCGGGCAACGGCAGACACCGCCCCGTGTTCGGGGCGGGATCATGGTCCATCACAAACAATTGGAGCAGGTCCATCTCTGTCTGGGATTCAAGGGGTTGCCCGTGGCTCATCCGGCCCGATACGCGGCCCATACCCTGAACGCCCTGCTCGGCGGAGGGATGAGTTCCCGGCTCTTCCAGGAAATTCGGGAGAAACGCGGTCTGGCGTATACGATCTATTCCCAATTGTCGAGCTTTTCAGACGGAGGGGTGTTGACCATTTATGCGGCGAGCGGGGCCAAAGAAGCGCCCTCGGTGGTGGATGTGGCCTGTCGGGAAATCAAGAAATTGCAGAAACGCGGGCCAGCCCCCCAGGAATTGGAGCGAACCAAAAACCAACTGAAAGGGACCTTGATGCTGGGGTTGGAAGGGACCTATGGGCGCATGAGCAAGTTGGCCAAGGATGAACTCGCGCAAGGGCGGTACGTGTCCCTCCGGGAACTCGTGTCTGCCATCGATCGCGTTTCCGTGCAGGATGTTCAGGCCATCGGCCGGGAGCTTTTGGATTTTGGTTCAATGTCCGTGACGGCATTGGGCCCCGTGCCCCCCGAGCCCCTGCAAGAAAAATTTCTTGTGCAGGCGTGAAAAGCCGTAAATTTTCTCTGGAAAGACTCTTGACATCTTGCAACGGGATGAGTAGCATGGGCCACTCTGGTTAAAAGCGAGAAGGTTGTGAGGGTCGAAAGGCCCCTTGAGTGATGAGAAAAAAGGGGTGGTGCTTTTTCGTTGCAATTGAGACGGTTTTTGGTTAAAAAGTACGAGTCGTTATTTTTATTATGTCATCCTAAGTAAAGGAGGGGGAAATGAAGAAGTCATTTTTCCGTGGGGGCGTAGTGGGAATGCTGGCTGCAGGTCTGATGCTCGTTGGCTTCATCGGTCTGGCCGATGCCCAAAAGGGCCCCTGTTCCAGCAACAAGAAATGCAGCGGTGATCCAAATCAAGTTGCCACTATCGGAGACATGTCTCTCAAGGGGACCGCACCCGCAAGCTTAAAGGGTCGCGTGTATGCCCATTGGGCCGACAATCCGGCCGGAGAAATTCTCTTTGGCATTCAATACTGGAACACCAGCAACCCCGGCGAAACCGGTGATCCCCTTGGTCGTGCTTCCGATGACCGGGACGTGTCCATTCCTGATCCGCTCTTCGCGTGTTGTGCGTGGGGGTATCAAGGTGGCGAAGATCGCAACAATCCCTATGCCGGGTGGTACAACCCGCAAACGACGGTGCGGTTACGGGTGAAAGATTCCGCTCTGATGAAGCAGTTGACAGACGCGTCGCAAAACCTGGTCGCCATGGAAGTGCAACTCGACGGCAACACCGTCACGAGTTTCAAAGTCCTCGCTGCCGAATAAAGACGAACTTGATGCTTGTGATATAGAAAAGGATTCATTCAAAACTTTTTTAGCGCTTAATTGAGGAGGAAGGAATCATGAAAATTGGGAAATCAGGGTTAGCCGTTTTAACTGCCTTGATCGTGGTGGGTTGCATGGCCTCCAGTGCGCTTGCCATCGAAGCGTTCCAAGAACGGTTTGAGTGGGGTGATCTCAGCAAGCCGACTACCGTGCATGGGCGGGTTGCGGTTACCGACCCGTATGACAAAGCCGCTTGGGTCAACATCGCCGTGTTTGGGGGCAATGCCGAAAGTGGGTATTATTGGCAGAAATATTTCCCCGGAAAGAATTTGAAAGTCTACGCAGCCGATGACGGCGTGTGGAAAAAACTCGTGGCCTTGGGCAAAGGCTCGCACAGCCAGGCAGTCATGAGCGGAACAGAAGCATCCAAGTATACCATGGTCGAACTCGTGATTCAGGAAACCGAGCAGAATCACCGGGTCGTTTCGTCAGTCAAAGAGATTCCTGACGTGGCCGGTACGCCGGACAAGCCCAGAAGCATTCACAGCCTGCGGGCCATCGGCGTCGTGGAGTCTATTGACAACAACCATTGGGCACAAAACAAGAAGATGCAATACGATGTGATGGTCCCGGGTGTGGGCCCGATTTCCGGGTTTATTCCCTACTCCAACCAAAAGCCTCATACGTCCAAAGGGACAAAAGAGGGCAAGTTCGGGGCATCCTTGCAATAACTAGCCGCTTTTCGCGGAATCGAAAAGGGCAGGACCTTATTCAGGTCCTGCCCTTTTTTTATTCGGCATCGAGACGTTTTTGAATGTCAGCCAGCCGGTTTAACGCTTCAAGCGGCGTCATCGAGAACAGTTCCAATTGCTTGATTTCTTCAATCAGGGGATGGGGTTGGGGGGTTGAGGACAGCATGTCCCCGGGGTTCTCTTCCTGAATCCGATTGCTTACATTCTCGGAAGACGACTCTTGTTCCAGTTGCGCCAAGACTTCTTCAGCTCGCGAGATGAGAGATGAGGGCAAACCGGCCAGTTTGCCCACGTGGATCCCGTAACTGCGAGCGGCTTTCCCCGGCTTGATTTTTCTCAAAAAGATGACGTCCTGCTTGTCCTCTTTCACCGCGATGGTGAGGTTCTGGACGCCTTCCCGGAATTTCTCCAGATCCGTCATTTCGTGATAGTGCGTGGCAAAGAGGGTTCGCGCTCCGAGTAGCCGCCGGTCCTGAATATGTTCGGCGATAGCCCAGGCCAGACTCAAACCATCGTAGGTACTGGTTCCTCGCCCTATTTCATCCAGCAGGATGAGACTACGTGATGTAGCCCCATGCAAAATCTTGGCGGTTTCCAGCATTTCCACCATAAAGGTGCTCAAGCCGAATGCCAGATTATCGGAGGCGCCCACCCGGGTGAACAATCGATCGATGATCCCGATTTTCGCTTCCGAGGCAGGTACAAAGCAGCCCACGTGGGCCATGAGGACAATCAGTCCGGTTTGCCGCAAGAACGTACTCTTTCCCGCCATGTTGGGGCCGGTCAGCAATAATAAACGATGCGCGTCCAAATCCAGGTAGGAGTCGTTGGGGATAAACCCGTCGGGCAAGTCAAATTGTTCAACAACCGGATGCCGTCCATTCTTGATGAAGATGATCCCGCCGTCGTGCATCTCCGGTTTGACGTAACGATTTCTGGAAGCGACCTCTGCGAAATTCGAGAGCACGTCGAGCAGGGCCACGTGTTTGGCCATTTTTTGAATACGGAACACGTGGCCGGACAGGGTTTGCAGCACCGCCCGAAACCGTTCCTGTTCGGCGCGTCGTAGCTTCTCATTGGCCCCGGACAGTTGGGCTTCAATGCGTTCGAGATCTTCCGTCGTATACCGCTCGGCATTCACGAGCGTTTGTTTCCGTCGAAAATATTCCGGCACACGCGACAGATTTGTCTTCGTCACCTCGAAATAATATCCGTACACTTGATTGTATTTGATCTTGAGCGAGTCGATGCCGCTCTCTTCACGCTCGCGTCGTTCCAGATCGGTCAACCATTGCACGCCGTCCCGGCTCATCATTCGCAGCTCATCGATGACGGGATCGACACCGTCCTGAAAAATCGGCCCCTCTTTGACGGACCCCGGTGCATTGGGATCAATGGAGTCTTCGATCAGCGCGGTGACGTCGGCAAGCGAATCCCACCGCTGCAAGACGGAGTTGAGCAAAGGATCGGCAACACCGTCGAAAAGCTGAACGAGTTGGGGCAGAATGGTCAGGGAATCTTTCAAGCGAAGAACATCCCGCGGAGTCGCCGTTCCCATGACGACGCGGCTGCTCAACCGCTCGAGGTCCAGCAGGTCCTTGAAGAACGAGCGGACGTGCAGGCGAAGCTTGAGGTTGTCCATGAACGTGGACACCGCATTCAGCCGGCGTTGAATGGCTTCGCGGTCGACCAGAGGCCGAACGATCCACTGTCGTACCAGCCGGCATCCCATGGCCGTGACCGTATGATCGAGAACCGACAGCAAGGTGGCGTGTTGTTGATCCGGATGCAAGGGCTGGATCAGTTCCAGGTTACGCATGGTCATGGCGTCCAGGCGCATCTCCCTCGTGGGTTCCAGGAGTTCCGGCTTTTGGATGTGATGGTGCTCCAAGGTGGGTTGGGTTTGCTTCAGATAACGCAGAATACAACCACCCGCTTGGACCCCGGGTCCTCCGGCAGAGAGGCCAAGTGCATCCACGTGGTCAACCTCGAAATGAACCCGGAGCATCTCCTGCGAAGCATCCGATTCGAAACACGCAGACGGTTGTTTCGTCACGCGAGGTAACCGAAGGGGTTCCAAGAGCCTGTCGAGAGCTATCGAGTCCGTTTTGTCCGGGACAATGAATTCTTGCGGGCCGAGGCGGATGAGTTCGTCCAGCATGGAGTCCTGGCCGTGTTCCCCGGAAAATTCCGCAATGAGAAATTGTCCGGTGGACAGATCGATCGAGGCGAGACCAAAACTATGACGTGAATGGAGCGGATCGCGTTGAACGGACAAGGCCGCCAGGAAATTGGCCTCCTTGGCGTCCAGCAATTCATCATCGAAAATCGTACCGGGGGTATAGAGTCGGACGACCTCTCGTTTGACCAGACCCTTGGCTGTTTTGGGGTCTTCGACCTGCTCGCAGAGCGCCACGGTTTTCCCGGCTTTCAGCAATTTGGCCAGATAGCTCGTGGCCGCATGATACGGGACCCCGCAGAGAGGAACGGGATTGGCACTGTTCTTGTCCCTGGTCGTCAGGGCGATGTTGAGCAGAGCTGCGGCCTCTTTCGCGTCCTCGTCAAACATTTCATAGAAGTCACCCACGCGAAAGAATACGATCGTCTCCGGGTACTGTCGTTTGATGTCCCAATATTGTTTCAGCAGGGGTTTCAGTTCCGATTGACCCATGAGGCAATTACCTTGCGTCCGACGTGAGCGCGTGAAGAAGACCGGAACTGCGCGGCCCGAAAGCTTGAACGTTCGCGCGGCGGGTGTTTTTCCCCGAGTGGGAAAACTGAATGGAAAGATAGTCATTGGGCATCCACGAGGCAGGCAGCCGGTCGGCCCATTCAATCAGGACCACGAAGTCTCCGTTCAAATATTCGGCCAATCCCGTGTCAGCCAATTCACGCGACGCTTCCAGTCGATACAAGTCCACGTGGGCAAGCGACAGGGGGCCGGCGTATTCTTGGATAAAGGTAAACGTCGGACTGCTGACGACGTGGGGTTCGACACCCGTACCCAAGGCGATCCCGCGCACGAACGTCGTTTTCCCTGCGCCCAACTCACCGACGAGCGCAATGAAGTCGCCCTTCTGAAGATGCCGACCGATAGTCGAGCCGAATTCCTCGGTGTGCGACGACGACCGCAGGGTCAGGGTCCAGGATTTTGTCTGTGCGGAGGTCATGTAATCAAAAAAGCTTCACGGTCGAGGGGCAACGGCGTGAAGCACCTGGGTGATGGCTTGCGGCAGGCAGGCCAAAAGGTCGCCGGCCATCAAGCTGGGATACCCGTACGCCTGCGCCGCCAGGTCACCGGCCAAGCCATGAAGGAAGACGCCGCTTTGAGCCGCTTCCCACGGTGAAACTCCTTGCGCCAGCAATCCGGTCAGGATCCCGGTCAGCACGTCCCCGGTGCCCGCAGTGGCCATGCCGGGATTGCCGGTGGGTGAAATGGCCGTCGCTCCATCAGGATGGGCCACAATCGTGCGTGCTCCCTTCAGCACCACGACGCTTGAATGGGTACGGGCAAAATCATGAGCGATCCCCAAACGATTGCGGTTCACGGTAGCCGCCGACGATTCGCCAAGAAGCCGGGCCATCTCTCCGGGGTGCGGCGTCAGGATTGGGGAGAGCGGGCGTGACCGGAGGAGACTCGTATGGCCTGCCAAGGCATTCAGCGCGTCGGCATCGATGACCAGCGGCCGGTCGCAGTGGTCGATCAGCGTTCGAACCACGTCGGCGGTTTCGGGCTGCGTCGAAAGGCCGGGGCCTATGCCGATCGAACTGCGCGACGGCAGAAAGGTTTGCAAGAGGGGCAGGGCGTCTCGCGAGAGCGTGTGCTCCGCGGTTTCAGGAAGTGGCAAGGTCATGACCTCAGGAATGCCCGAGGCAACACTGGCTTGCACACTGGATGGTGTGGCCACGGTGACAAGCCCGGTTCCTGCCCTGAGGGCCGCTTTGGCTGCCAAGGCGGCGGCTCCGCTTTTTCCGGATGAGCCGGCAATGATCCCGGCGTGACCGAACGTGCCCTTGTGCGACGAAGCCTGGCGCTTGGGCAGCCACGGTCGAATCAGAGTGGGAGTCAACATCTCAATGGAAACGGACAGGTCTTCGACGTACTGGCTCGGAATGCCGATATCGACGCAATGAACGCGACCGGCGTGATCAATGCCCGCTCCCAGAAAAAGCCCGAGCTTGGGGTTTCCGAACGTGACCGTCAGGCCGGCTTGAGTCGCGGTCCCTAACGTGTCGCCGGTATCCGCATCGATACCGGAAGGGAGATCCACCGCAACAATGGGCGCTTCCGAGGCATTCATGGCCTGAATGGCCTCTTGGTACGGGCCGGTAACCGGTGAAGACGTGCCGGTTCCCAAGAGCGCGTCGACCAGCACGTGGCTGTCCCGGACCAACCGGTGCACGCGATCCGGTGAGGGGCTGCTCAAGACCTTGGATCGGCCGGCCCCTTTGACAAACCGTTGATACATGAGTTTGGCGTCCCCCTTGAGATCCCGGGTCTGCGCAAGCAGGCAGACCTGAACGTCACTCCGTCTTTGACGCAGGAGTCTTGCGATGACGAATCCGTCCCCGCCGTTGTTGCCTTTCCCGCAGAAGACCGTCACCGTTTTCCCCTTCAGGGTGTCGAAGGTTTTTTCCATGACCGACACCACGCCGGCTCCTGCCCGTTCCATCAACGTCTTGCCGGGCACGCCGGCCTCGTGGATCGTGCGACGATCGAGTTCTCGCATTTGGTGGGTGGTGACGATTTTCATGACGAACCAAGCACGAACGCGCCGGGCAACTAACGGTGAAGCGATGAAGGGATTAAGGCCCGCATTTCCCTGACGGCCCGTTCGAGACCGACCAGGACCGCGCGCGAAATAATGCTGTGCCCGATGTTGAATTCCACGATTTCGGTGATGCCCGTCAGGCGATGGATATTGTGGTACGTCAGCCCATGGCCGGCATTCACCTCCAGCCCCAATTGCCGCGCGAGGCGCGCTCCCTGCCGAAGGGCTTCGACCTCTTTCCCGATCTCTTGAGGCTGGTGACTGTTGGCATAGGGTCCGGTGTGCAGCTCGACGGCATCGGCGCCCACTTTGTGGGCGGCGCGGATTTGACGACGGTCCGGGTCGATGAACAGGCTGACCGGAATCTGCGCGTCATGGAACAGGCGGATGAAGGTGGTGAGCCGTTTCCGTTGTTCCGTCACCGCAAGCCCGCCTTCGGTGGTCAATTCCTGTCGCCGTTCAGGAACCAGCGTGACTTTGTCGGGCCGGACGCGCAACGCAATCTTCGCGGTCGCGTCGTCCGCGGCCATTTCCAGATTCAAAGCGGAAGGAACCACGTCCCGAAGCAGGTTGAGATCCCGTTCCTGGATGTGTCGACGATCTTCACGGAGATGCACGACCAAGCCGTCCGCGCCGCCCAAGTCCGCGAGCACTGCCGCGGCAATGGGATCCGGCTCATGCCCGCCCCGGGCCTGCCGGAGCGTAGCGACGTGGTCGATGTTGACGCCGAGTTTGGCCATGACAACCTATCTGATCAGGTGGGAAGCGAGAACCGTTGGCGTGTCATTATGGCAAAACGGGCAAGGGGTCGCAATGAACCATGATCGACGATCTCGGAGAAGGCGCGTTCCTGAACGTCTTCCCGAACGTCGAAGAAAAAGCTGAAAAAACAAAGCGTTTCATTGACTGGTCATTCGGCCTCTACTACAATAACAGGTTATCATCATGACGTGTCGTCACGGGCCGTTTCCCTATACACAACCTTTGTTCTGCTGACCCATGCAAAATTTCTTTCGCATTCAACGCCTTCCACCTTACGTCTTCAGCCAGGTCCAGGATCTCAAGATTCAGGCGCGGCAGCGTGGCGAGGATATTATCGACTTCGGGATGGGGAATCCCGATCAGGCGACCCCGCCCCACATCGTCGAGAAATTGGTCGAAGCGGCCGGGAAAGGGAAGAATCATCGATATTCGGCGTCTCGCGGCATTACGAGGTTACGCCACGCCATCAGTGCCTGGTACGGGCGGCATTACAACGTGGACATCGATCCCGAGACCGAAGCCATTGTGACCCTGGGAGTCAAAGAGGGACTGTCGCATCTGGTGCTCGCGATGTTGGGGCCCGGCGACGTGGTGCTGACGCCCACGCCCACGTATCCCATTCACATGTACGGTGTGATCATTGCGGGCGGGGAAGTGCGCGGGGTCGATCTGGGGCCCACCGAAGATTTTTTTGAAAACCTCACGCGTGCGTATCGTCAAAGCCAACCCAGGCCGAAAGCCCTGATCATGAGTTTCCCCCACAATCCGACCACGAGCGTGGTGGATTTGGAGTTTTTCAAAAAGGTGGTGGCGTTTGCGCGCGAACACGATCTTTACGTCATTCACGACCTGGCCTATGCGGACATTGTCTTCGACGGCTATCGGGCGCCGAGCCTGCTAGAGGTGCCGGAAGCGAAAGAAATCGGCGTGGAATTTTACTCGTTATCCAAGAGCTACAATATGCCGGGCTGGCGGGTCGGCTTCTGCGTCGGCAACAGGGAGATCATCGGGGCCCTGACCAAGATCAAGAGCTATTTGGATTACGGGATGTTCCAGCCGATCCAAATTGCCAGTATCATCGCGCTGAATGGACCGCAGGATTGCGTGTCGTCGATCGTGAAACAATATGAAAGCCGGCGGAACGCGTTGGTCTCGGGCCTGAATCGAATCGGCTGGCGGGTCGACTATCCGCGGGCCACGATGTTCGTCTGGGCTCGCATTCCCGCGGCTTACGCGGGAATGGGCTCGCTGGAGTTCTCGAAGTTTCTGCTCCGTGAAGGAAAGGTAGCGGTGTCCCCCGGGATCGGATTCGGAGAAGGCGGTGACGAATACGTGAGATTCGCCTTGGTGGAAAATGAACATCGAACCCATCAGGCCATTCGTGGAATCAAAACCGCGCTGAAACTGGACCATCAATCATGAACAACGAAATCGGCATAGGCCTGATCGGATTCGGCACCGTCGGCTCCGGGGCCGCGAAAATTCTTGTCAACCAGGCCGGGTTGATCGCGCGACGGGTGGGAGCGCCCCTGCGCTTGAAACGCGTCGTGGATCTTGACGTGACGACGGATCGCGGTTTGACGCTGCCCGACGGCGTCCTCAGTACGGATCTCGACGGACTCCTGAATGATGCGTCCATCCAAATCGTGATTGAAACCGTCGGCGGATATGATTTTGCGAAACGGGTCATGCTGGAAGCCATCAGCAAAGGCAAACACGTCGTGACCGCCAATAAGGCCTTGTTGGCGGTGCATGGGGAGGACGTGTTTGCCGCGGCCCATCGCGCGGGCGTGGACGTGGGCTTCGAGGCCAGCGTAGGGGGAGGGATTCCGATTCTCCGGGCATTGACCGAAGGGCTGGCGGCCAATCATTGCGTGTCCCTGGTTGGTATCATGAACGGGACCTCCAACTACATTTTGACCCAGATGAAGCGCGAGGGACGGGAATTTCAGGATGCCCTTGCGCAGGCGCAAGCCGCAGGCTACGCGGAGGCGGATCCGACGTTCGATATCGAAGGAGTCGATTCCGCGCACAAGCTGGCCATCATGGTGAGCTTGGCCTATGGAACGCCCGTCAACGTCAAGGAAATTTATACCGAAGGCATTCAACGCCTGACGGCCTTGGACATTCGCTACGCGTCGGAGTTGGGGATGACCGTGAAGCTGCTGGGGGTGGCGAAATGGGGTGAGAACGGAATCGAAGCACGCGTGCATCCCACCATGATCGACAATTCGGCGCCGCTGGCTCAGGTGCATGGAGTGTATAATGCCATTCACGTCGTGGGCGATGCCGTGGGGGACGTCATGTTTTACGGGCAGGGGGCCGGGTCCATGCCCACGGGAAGCGCGGTCGTGAGCGATACGATTGACATCGCCCGCAACGTGCGCAAGCAGGCCTGCGGTCGCGTGCCGCCGACCTCGTTTCAGATGGATGGCAGGGCGCCGGTCCGGATTCGCCCGATGGAGGAATTGACCACCCGCTATTACCTGCGCTGTATGGTGCCGGATCAGCCCGGGGTCCTGTCCATGATTGCAGGCGTTCTCGGGAATCATGGCATCAGTATTGCCTCCGTGTTGCAGCAGGGCCGGCAGGAAGGTCAAACGGTTCCGGTCGTGATCATGACGCATCGCGCATCCGAACGTTCGGTGCAGACCGCCATCCGGGAAATCAATCACCTGCCCTCGCTGGTTTCGGAACCGGTCACGGTCATCCGGGTGGAGGATCAGGAATCATGACAGGTATGGGCCGCGCCATATGGCGCCCCTCTTTCGGTGAGAGAACGCGATGATGCCTTGGCGTGGAGTGATAGAAGAGTTCAGAAAATTTCTTCCGGTCACGGAACAGACGCCGGTGGTCACCCTGTGCGAAGGCAATACGCCTTTGATACGAGCCAATAGACTGGCGAAACGAATCTGCCCGCACGTCGAACTGTATCTCAAGGTCGAAGGGGCCAACCCCACCGGGTCGTTCAAGGATCGCGGGATGACACTGGCGGTATCCAAGGCCTTGGAAAAAAAGGCTCGCGCGGTGATGTGTGCGTCCACCGGCAATACGTCGGCCGCGGCCGCAGCCTATGGCGGGCGCGCGGGACTGCCGGTGTACGTGCTGGTGCCGGCCGGGAAAGTGGCGTTGGGGAAACTGGCCCAGGCCATGGCGCACGGGGCCATCGTGATTCAAATCGAGGGCAATTTCGATCAGGCGCTCGCCATCGTCAAGGATCTGTGTGCGAACGAGGGATTCGAACTCGTCAACTCGTTGAATCCCTTTCGCCTGGAAGGCCAAAAAACCGCGGCTCTGGAGGTCTGTGACCAGTTGGGCCGCGCTCCCGCGTACCATTGTCTGCCGGTGGGCAACGCGGGCAACATTTCGGCGTATTGGAAAGGGTACAAGGAATACCGGACTGCGGGGCAGATTGCAGAATGTCCGAAAATGCTTGGCTTCCAGGCTCAGGGGGCGGCGCCGATCGTGCGCGGCCACGTGGTCGAACAACCCCAGACCGTGGCGACGGCCATTCGCATCGGCAACCCCGCAAGTTGGAAATTGGCCGAGCAGGCCGTGGAAGAATCTTCCGGTGCGATCCGGATGGTAACGGATGAAGAAATTCTTGACGCGTACCAGGCGCTCGCCAAAGAAGAAGGCGTTTTTTGCGAGCCCGCTTCCGCCGCGTCGGTGGCCGGATTGACCAAGTGCAGCCAGGCCGGGTTGTTCCCCGAAGGCGCCACGGTCGTCTGTACGTTAACCGGTCACGGACTCAAAGACCCTGATATCGCCGTGGAAATCTCGCCCAAGACCCTGACGGTCAAAGCCACACGGGAAGACGTGCTGGCATTGCTCCGATCGTGAGCGCAAGGCCGCTGCTCCCGTCTTTCCGGCTACCCTTGCATGTTGAATAGGATGAACTGAAAGGGGCGTAGCGAAGTTTCCTGAATTTGTAGGGCGGCATCTTATGCCGCCATGAAGAAGGCGGGATGAGATCCCGCGGCTACAAAAGAAGCAGAAAAAGGCTCCACTGATGGCACTGTTAGTGAAAAAGTTTGGCGGGACGTCCGTCGGGACCATTGAACGAATCCATCGGATTGCCGAACTGATAGAACAAACCTATCGAGCGGGCAACCAGGTCGTCGTGGTCGTGTCCGCCATGAGCGGGGAGACGGATCGATTGTTGCGGCTGGCCCATGAAATCACTCCGCAGCCGGATGACCGGGAACTCGACATGTTGCTCTCCTGCGGAGAGCGTGTCACCATTGCCCTGCTGGCGATGAAACTGCGGAGCTGCGGCATCAATGCGCGTTCGTATACCGGACGCCAGGTCGGGATCGTGACCAACAGTTCGCACACGCGGGCCCGGATTGCGAAGGTGACGGCCGATCCCGTCAAGCAGGCCCTTGACCAGGGGATCCTGCCCATTGTCGCGGGGTTTCAAGGCGTGAACGAACGCTCGGAGGTGACCACGCTCGGACGAGGCGGCTCGGATCTGACGGCCGTGGCGTTGGCCGCGACGTTGAAGGCGGACCGGTGCGTCATCTTTACCGACGTGGACGGCGTGTACACCACCGATCCCAACGTGGTGTCCGCGGCCAGGCGGATCCCGAAATTGTCCTATGAGGAAATGCTGGAACTGGCAAGTCTGGGGGCGAAAGTCCTCCAGGCGCGTTCCGTTGAATTTGCAGCGAAATACGGGGTTCCGGTACAAGTAAAATCGAGTTTTCAAGAAGGAGAAGGCACCCTCGTGACGCATGAAGACGTTGATATGGAGCAGGCCATGGTGTCCGGAGTTACTGGCGACCGGAACCAGGCCAAGATCACCGTGGTGGGCGTTCCGGATCGACCGGGCATTGCGGCGAACTTGTTCGGCGTCGTGGCGGAACACGCCATCGTGGTGGATATGATTATCCAGAACGTAAGTCACCAGGATGCGTTGACGGATATTTCCTTTACGGTTCCGCGGAGCGACCTGGCGCGTGCGATGGCCTTGGTCAAGCAAACGGCCGCTGAAATCGGCGCGGGAGCCGTGGAAGTCAAGGAGGAAATTGCCAAGGTGTCGTTGGTGGGAGTCGGCATGCGGTCCCACTCGGGCGTGGCGTCGCGCATGTTCCAAACGCTCGCTCGCAAAAAAGTCAACATCATGATGATCAGCACGTCCGAGATCAAGATTTCCTGTGTCCTGGATGAACGTGACGTGGACAAGGCCGTCCGGGCCCTTCACGAGGAATTCGGACTGGACAAGGCGCCCGACCACGCCGAATCTGCGTGAAGGGGCCTTGAAAAAGAAAACGCGATTCGAGTATGTACGTAAAGATAGCCCTCCGGCATCGCCTGTTGCGGGCGCTGGAAAGCCGGGAGGGAACGGGAAGATGATGACGGATCATTTGGAAATCTACGATACCACGTTACGAGACGGCGCCCAGGCCGAAGACGTCAGTTTTTCGGTTGAGGACAAGGTCCGTATTGCGCAGAAACTCGATGAGTTGGGCGTCCATTTCATCGAAGGCGGTTGGCCCGGCGCCAACCCCCGGGATATCGAGTTTTTTCAGACCATCCGGGCGATTCCGCTGCAACATGCGAAAATCGTGGCCTTCGGCTCGACCCGAAAGGCCAATCAGGCCGCCGAGACCGATGCCAATCTCCAAGCGCTTTTGGCCGCGGAAACCAACGTCATCACGATTTTCGGGAAAAGCTGGACCTTGCACGTCACGGACGCGTTGGGCACCGCCCTGGAAACCAATCTCGAACTGATCAGGGATTCAGTCGAGTACCTGCGCGCCCGTGGCAAACAGGTCTTTTATGATGCCGAACATTTTTTCGACGGGTTCAAGGCCGATCCCGCCTATGCGATGCAGACGATACAAGCGGCAGCCGAGGGCGGTGCCGAACGGATCATTCTCTGTGACACCAATGGCGGCACGATGCCGTGGGAAGTCCAATCCATCTGGGAGCAGGTGAAGCAGGCCTGTCAGGTGCCGCTTGGCATGCATGCGCACAACGACGCGGAAATGGCCGTGGCGAATACCCTGGTCGCCGTGCAGCAGGGCGCCCGGCAGGTGCAGGGAACCATCAATGGGATCGGCGAGCGATGCGGTAACGTCAATCTCTGTTCCGTGCTGGCCAATCTTGAATTGAAGATGCAAACGGAAGTGTTGGGCGGCGATCGGATCCGGCAACTCCGGAACGTGTCCAATTTCGTTTCGGAAATTGCCAACCTGCTGCCGAACAAGCGGCAACCCTACGTCGGGGACGCGGCGTTCGCCCATAAGGGCGGCGTCCACATCCATGCCGTCCAGAAAAACGCCCAAACGTATGAGCACATTGAGCCGGAATCGGTAGGCAACCGGCAACGGGTGCTGATTTCGGATAATACGGGCCGGAGCGGCGTAGTCCAGAAGGTGGAAAGTCTGGGCTTCAGCCTCTCCAAAGACCATCCGCATCTCCAGGAGCTGTTGGCCCAACTCAAGAGCCTGGAACGGGATGGATACCAATACGAAGGCGCCGAAGGATCATTCGAGTTACTGGTCCGGGAAGCGATGGGCACGCATCGTCCCTCGTTTGAACTGTTGGGCTTGCGGGTCATCGTCGAAAAACGGCAAGCCGACGAGGTGCCGATTACGGAAGCCACGGTCAAAGTGAAGGTCGATCAGACCGTGGAACAGACCGCGGCCGAGGGGGACGGACCCGTCAATGCGCTGGATAATGCCTTACGGAAAGCGCTGGAAAAATTCTACCCCGAACTCCGCGAAGTCCAGTTGTTGGACTACAAAGTGCGGGTGCTGGCGGGCAGCCACGGGACCGGGTCGAAGGTCAGGGTGCTGATTGAATCCGGCGACCACAAAAGCACGTGGGGCACGGTGGGCGTGTCGGAAAATATTATCGAGGCCAGTTGGCAGGCCTTGGCCGATAGCATCGAGTATAAGCTGCTGAAGAGCGAGCGCGAGGAGGCGACGAAGTCGGGGACAGGCTATTGACAATCCGGTGTCCGCTGGATACGTTGCAAGGCTGGAATCTCCTCGCGAAAAAAGAGTGATCCTCCGGGGTGAACATGCGTAAAGCCGACATTGCCAATCACATCTGCGAACAAGTAGGCGTTTCCAAAACCGAGGCCATGGATTTGGTGGAGTACGTCCTGCAATGCATGAAGGACGTGCTACGTAAAGGCGAATCGGTAAAAATTGCGGGATTCGGAAATTTTATGGTGCGAAGCAAAGGAGAGCGTAAAGGGCGCAACCCTCGAACCGGCGAAGAAATTGCCATCACCCCTCGAAGGGTGGTCACCTTTCGAGCGAGTCAAATCTTCAAAAAAGATGTGAATTCGTAGGGCCTCCCTCGTGCATCGGCCCTCGGAGGCCGTCGTACCCATGGCGAGCAAGTTCCCGGACAAGGCGTTTTATAAGATTGGTGAAGTCAGTACGATCACGAAATTGCCGGCTTCCGTGCTTCGCTTTTGGGAATCCGAGTTCAGCTTCCTTCGTCCCAGAAAGAGTCAGGGGCGGCACCGCGTCTATGACAAACAGACGATCGAAGTCGTTCTGGAAATCAAACGGATGCTCTATGAGGAAGGCTACACCATCATGGGCCTCAAACGGCACTGGCGTCGCCGGCGGGGGCGTGGCCGGGAGAAAACCTCAATGCCGGCCGGACAGGTGCAGCAAATCAGGGAAGAACTCCAGGGAATCCTGGATATCTTGAATGCGTCGAGTCATCGGAAGACCGGGACCTCCGCTCATTGAGAGGTCCGGCCTTTCTGCAGTCATGGAATCATTGTCGGGGCGTGGCGCAGCCCGGTAGCGCACTCGCTTGGGGTGCGAGAGGTCGGCCGTTCAAATCGGCTCGCCCCGACCATGACCGTTGTTTTTCCTCTCTCGTCACAAGTATCAGGCTTGGAGATCATCCTCTTCTTCGATGAGATCTTCGCTCTCCGGCATGCCATAGGCCACAAATTTCGCATAGGACAGATAAATACCGCTGCTGTCTTTCATGGCCTTTGTGCCGGCGGTCATACGTTCGAGTTTTTTGGCATCCGCACCCTCCGTGGATTGCAGCGAAATCAGATAGTGATTGAGGACTTCATTGTAGTGTTGCATGGAACGTTCAACGTCCAAATAGGCCTGCATGAGCTGGTCATCCATGAGCGTACCTCCCAAATGTAGCGGCTCACCATACACAAGGCTCCGTCAGGGGTCAATATCCGACAGGACAGGTTCGTCCGACAAGCCGCGACGTTCCACACGACCGGGGGAAAGAGCGTCGGGACCATGAACTGGCAACTTCCCGTATGGGCCTTGCTGCTGACTACGCCCGTCATGGTGGGGTTGTGGCTGGCATACCGATGGGTGCATCGGAACGCGGCTTTGGCCGACGTGGGGTTTTGTGTGGGCTTCGGCCTGGCGGCCGTCGGCTTCGCTCTGACGACCACGGGCGACGTGAATCATCGTTTGGTCGTGGCCGCCATGGCGACGGGATACGCGGTTCGGCTTGCCTCGTATCTGGCGACCAACCGAATCCGTGGTGTTGTCGAGGATCAACGGTACCGGGCGCTTCGTGAAAAATGGGGCGATCGAGCCGAGTTCTATTTCTTCCTGTATTTCATCGGACAGGCCGTTGCCATCGCCGTCTTCTCGATTCCTGTGTTGGTCCTGATGTCGAATCCCCATTCCACGTGGCAGGTATGGGAAATCCTCGGAGTGGTTGTCTGGGCCATTGGGGTCGGGGGAGAAGCCGTGGCGGATGGTCAATTAAATCGATTCCGGCGAGCCCCCGGTAATCGGGGCAAGACCTGCCGGCAGGGATTGTGGCGATATTCCCGGCACCCCAATTACTTTTTCGAAGGGGTGCACTGGTGTGCGTACGTGGTGATGAGTATCGGATTGCCGGACTGGTGGCTGACGTTGTTGGGCCCGGTCGTCATGATCGGCGCTTTGCTCAAAGTGACCGGCATTCCCTTGGCCGAAGCACAGGCAGCAATGAGCCGGGGCGAGGTCTACCGGGAGTATCAACGCACGACCAATGCGTTCATCCCATGGTTCCCCAAGGACTGATTCGACTCATGCGGCTTTTGAGAATTCGGTGTAGCTAGTCGCCTTCAGGCTCGGTGCTTCCGTGTTGGTGGGTCACTTCATCTTCTTCGAAGAGTTCAGCCATTTCTTCGGCAATCATGTCATCGTCGTGAGGAACCGAAACCACGTGAATTTCCTTCTTGGCTTTGGGCGCGCTCTTGTCCGGAGTCGGCTCCGGAGGTGGGGTAGAGGGCTCGGAATCGTCCATGAGAGTTATTCAAAGACCTCCAAAAAAGACTGTTCGGTAAATGAATGTTGGCAATGCTCGCAAGTCACGAAATAGAGTGATTCCCGCACGGACATCACAATGCGGAAATCGAGCGTGACGCCGCGATGGCTGCACATGGGACAGGAAATTTCCTTGAGCCAATATTGCACGTCGGGCTGGATGCGGAGATAAAACTCCATATCCGTGTAGACCGGAAAGTTGTAGTAACAGTCCAGACAGATCCCCTTCCATTCCCCGTCTTCCTTCATGGAACGGCTGTCGATGCCGAACCGGCTCTTCTTGCACACGGCACATTTTGCTTGCGTGAGTCGTTCCTGTACGTATTGGACGTCGAGGCTGGACATGACCTGCTTCCCGGTGGAGGGTTCTCAAAGACTGCGTGGACAGTATAGAAGCCGCAGAGGGTTCGCGCAACCGGCGGCAGGACGGCGTACGTGTTCACGACCTCGTTGACAGAACCGGAGCCTGTCTCCACCATACGGTCATTCTTCATTTCGTTCAGAATTTCGTCCTTGACGGAGAATCGTTGTGCCGGAACTTCCCGAAGCCGAAGTGGTTCGACGACAATTGCATGCAGCCGTGGTCGGAACCACGATCAAACACATTCGGGTCGGGCGGGAAGACATCATCCGGCAAGGCGTCGAATCGCTCTCCTGGTATTCCGGCTCTCGCATCACGGAGGTGCAGCGGCACGGGAAGAGCGTCGTCCTGGTCTGCGAGCGAGGTGCCGAAGAACGGGTGGTGGTGGCGGAACTCGGGATGACGGGCCTGTTGCTCTTCACGCGCGAAGCGATCCCGAGCGCGAAACACGTGCATGTGATGATGAGCCTGGTGAACGGGCCGCAACCGGAGTTGTGGTATTGGAACGCTCGTCGATTCGGCAGGTTGTATCTCCTGGACCAGAAAGATTGGAAAGCCTATCGCCAACGTCGCTTCGGCAGCGATCCGTTCACGATGACCGGTGACGAGTTTGTGGATCTGATCAAATCCTGCCGTGGCCGGATCAAGGCCGTGCTGTTGAATCAACACCGGATCGCCGGCATCGGAAACATCTACGCCAATGAAGTGCTGTTTCGAGCGGGCATTCATCCGTACGCTCGCGGGTGTCGATTGTCGAAGACAAGAATCCGTACATTGTTTGAAACCCTGCAACGCGTGCTGGAAGAAGCGATTCTCAGGGGCGGCTCGTCGATTCGCAGCTTTGTTGCGCCGGATGGGAAACCGGGACAATTTCAGCGCCGGCACTTGGTGTATCAAAAGACGGACGCACCGTGTCCGGCGGGGTGTGGAAACAAGATTCGAGCGCTCATGGATGAACGCTCGTCGTTTGTCTGTTCAACCTGCCAGAAGCGGTAAGCGAACGGTATCCTCCGTGCGATGTCGGCGGCATGTCCTCTGCTTGTGACACATCTTTTTCTTGTCGGCCTGTGGACCCTTTGCTAGAATACACACACGCAACTTGTGTCTTCATTGGACCAAAACGCTTTCGTGAAAAAAGTCACACTTCGTGAAGGGGTCGATCTTTCCAACCTGTTCGGCCCGCGAGACTTGCATCTCCGGTTGATTGAAGACGGCCTGCACGTGCGCGTGTCGGCCCGCGGCAATGAGGTGACCCTGGAAGGGCCGCCCGAAGCGGTGGGCAGAGCCGAAGGGCTGCTGTGTGAATTGGCCGAACGCACGATCGGCCGGCGCGAGCTACGATCGGAAGACGTGACCCGAGCGCTCAAGGCTGCCGAATCCGACCAACCCGAAACGTCGTCCTTCCTGGATACGGCTCACATTCTCACGCCCAAAGGGTGGGTCGTTCCAAAGACTCCCTCGCAGCAGGTGTATCTCCAAGCCATCCGGCAGCATGATCTGGTGATCGGGATCGGGCCGGCCGGAACGGGTAAAACGTATATGGCCATGGCCATGGCGCTTGCGGCGCTGACGAAAAAGGAAGTGCAGCGGATCGTCCTGGCGCGTCCTGCCGTGGAGGCCGGTGAGCGATTGGGCTTTCTCCCGGGTGACATGTTCGCCAAGGTGCACCCGTACCTGCGTCCTTTGTATGATGCCTTGTATGCCATGATGGATATGGAGCGTGCGAATCGTCTGATCGAACGCGGTGATATCGAAATGGCGCCCTTGGCGTTTATGCGGGGCCGTACCCTCAACGATGCCTTTGTCATCCTGGATGAGGCGCAGAATGCCACGGCGGAACAGATGAAAATGTTCCTCACGCGGCTGGGCTTCAATTCCAAAGCCGTGGTGACGGGAGATATTACGCAAGTCGATTTGCCACCCGACCGCCCCTCGGGCTTGATTCAGATTTCTGAAATCCTGCGAAACGTGGACGGCATCAAATTCGTGTATTTCCACGACCGCGACGTGGTCCGGCATCGATTGGTGCAGGAGATCATCAAGGCCTACAACCAGCATGGAAACGGAACAGGTGAGGCGTCGGCAAAAGCCGACGAATGAACGGACCCCCCGTCATCTACCCGGATAAACCGTCTATTCCCTGTCGTGATTTGTGTGTATCAGCATTCAATGTCGCTTGAAAAGCGTGTCGGTTCGTGAAGCGACGTTCCGCCGCGTCACCGGGCAACTCTTGCGGCTTCTTGACGAAGTCGAGGTCGAAGTCTGTGTCGCGTTAGTCGGCGATACCAGGATGCGACGGCTGAACCGGACGTATCGGAACAAGGATCGAACCACGGACGTCCTGGCGTTTGCCTATCGGGAAGTCAAGTCCGACGTTGCTCCGCTGCTCGGGGACGTGGTGATTTCCATTCCCGCGGCCAGGCGCCAAGCCAAAGCATTCAACCATTCCCTGGATGAAGAGCTTCTGCGATTACTGATTCACGGCGTATTGCATTTGGCCGGTTATGACCATGAGCGGAGCAGGCGGCAGGCCCGGCGCATGCAACGAAAAGAAACGGAGCTTTTTGAAACACTCACTCCATTGCCTGCGTTGGTGGTTGAGTCCTGATCTCTCCCTCTCCCCAA
The DNA here is from genome assembly GCA_965207015.1 of Nitrospirales bacterium. GTDB lineage: Bacteria > Nitrospirota > Nitrospiria > Nitrospirales > UBA8639 > Bin75. Next base: position 365,223 of record OZ242257.1, read on the forward strand.
CGAGGGAGAGGGTTGGGGTGAAGGGGGGGATAAGAGAAAGACCTGGATCCCCGCTAAAAACTGCGGGGATGGCAGGAAAGGTTCCGTGAAGAGGAAACTGAGTCGCGTATTTCATCAACAAATGAGTGAACACAAACAAGGATCACGAAACTCATGGGCTGGCTGGATCGGCTGAAAGAAGGGTTGGGGAAAACGCGAAAGGGTGTCCAGCGTTCGTTAACGCAATTGATGGGGCGCGGTCTCGACCCCGAGGTGTTGGAGGAAGTCGAAGCCTCGTTGTTGGGAGCGGACGTCGGTGTTCGAACGACGGATCGGTTGGTCGAGCGGCTTCGGGAAACCGCGGGCGGAGATCCCCGGGCATCCATTCAGGAATTGCAAAGCGCGATGACGGACATTTTGGCGTCCGTGGAATCGAAGCCCATGGAGGAACTCATCCGCACGGGTCCCAAACCTTTCGTGATTTTGGCGGTGGGCGTGAATGGCGTGGGGAAAACCACGAGCATGGCGAAACTGGCCGGCCGGCTGCGCAAGCAGGGGTTGACCCCGCTCCTCGTGGCCGCGGATACCTTCCGGGCCGCGGCCATCGAGCAGTTGGAGGTTTGGGGCAAACGAATCGGCGCGGACGTGATCAAGCACCGGCAAGGGGCAGACCCGTCGGCCGTGGTGTTTGACGGGCTGGCGGCCGCGAAAGCCAGGGGCGTGGACGTCATGCTGATCGACACGGCCGGCCGGTTGCATACGAAAGTCAATTTGATGGACGAACTGAAAAAAATGAAACGGGTGCTCGATCGTGAATATCCCGGGGCCCCGCATGAAGTGCTGCTCACGCTTGACGGCACCATCGGTCAGAATGCCGTGGCCCAGGCCAAACAATTTCACGAAGCCATCGGCGTCACGGGATTGGTACTCACGAAGCTGGACGGGACGGCCAAGGGCGGGGTCGTGGTGGCCATTGCCGAAGAATTGGCCATTCCGGTTCGTTTGATCGGCATCGGCGAACAGGAAGAAGACTTGCAGGATTTTCACGCGCAAGCCTTTGCCGAGGCCCTCTTGGAGGTTCACCCTTCATGAGGCCGGGCGTGACGGTCGCAGTCTCGTGGGGCATCAGCCTGCTCATGAGCCTGACCGTACAGGCCGCGGGCGTCACCGTTCGGCATCACGATTTGCAGGTCGAACTCCGACCCGAAACACACACGATCATAGCCCGCGATACGCTTCGATTAACCGGTCATTCGGCTGCCGGGCAGGTGCTGCGCGTGCGATTGAACCCGGATTTGGAAATCGACGAAATTGTCTTGTCGAACGGCCCATTACCGTTTTGGGAAGAGGACCTGCCCTCAGCCAACAACAAACAGGATGCCTCCGGAGGGACGCGCACCATTGACATTCATCTCCCGGAGCCGTCTTCCACGTCCGCTGAAACCAGCGTCCACATCGCGTATCGTGGTCGCATCCAGGATGCGCCCACGGCATCGCCGGGCCTGCGGTTCGTGCGGCCGGACAGAACCCTGGGATACATCGGTGAAGAGGGTGTCTATTTGACCTCGGAAACCTCCTGGTATCCTCATGTGCGCGGGTCGCTCGCAACGTTTCGCGTGATAACGACCGTACCGGCCGGCTGGAGAGCGGTCACGCATGGGCAGGAAGTGTCGTTTACGAAGGGCGAGACGACGGCAACGTCCGAATGGAACGTGCGCGCTCGAACCGAAGCCCTGACCCTGGCGGCGAATCGGTTCGTGAAACGGGCATCTGAATGGAAGGGAATCGAAATCGCGACGTACGTCTTTCCCGAGGACGCGCACGTCGCGGATCAGTATCTGGATGCCACCGCGCGCTATCTCGAGTGGTACACGAAGCTACTTGGCCCGTATCCCTTTCCCAAGTTCGCGGTCGTGGAAAATTTCTTTCCCAGCGGTATTGGTCTGCCGTCTTTCACGTTGTTGGGCAGTCGGGTCATGAAACGAGGCTATACCCAATCCTATTCCCTGGGCCATGAAGTCGTGCATTCCTGGTTGGGGAACTCGGTGCACAATCATTTCGAAACGGGCAATTGGGTGGAGGGGCTGACGACCTATCTCGCCAACTATTATTACGACGAACAAATGGAGGGTAAAGACAAGGGGCGTGCCCATCGCAAACGGATGATCATGGAATACAACTTGTACGTGCAGCCGGCCGACGACTATCCGGTGGTGAACTTTCATCACAAGGAGAACCGCGTGGATAATGCGATCGGGTACCAGAAGACCGCCATGCTGTTTCATATGTTGCGGCGCGAACTCGGGGACCCGGCCTTTTTCGAGGCGATTCGTGCGTTGATAGCCGGTTATTCGGGCGAATACGCCGATTGGCCTCAGGTCCGGCAAGCGTTCGAAGACGCGTCTGGGCAGGAATTGTCATGGTTTTTCAAGCAATGGCTGCAGGGCAAAGGAACGCCGCACCTCCGGATCGCTCAAGCACGTGTCGAACGCGATGCCCGCACGGGCTACTGGGTCTCCCTGACGGTGACGCAAAACGGGACGGCCTATCGATTGCGTGTTCCCGTGGTGGTGCAGTTGGAACAAGGGGAAGAGTATCGCACTTTCGTGGATGTTCGGGAAAACGAACAAACCATGGCCTTGTGGGTTCCGGCCAAGCCAGTGCGGGTGCAACTCGATCCGGGGTATGAGACCTTTCGTGGGTTAGATCGCCAAGCCATGAGTCCGATTCTCAATGCATGGGTCACGGACGCCCGTCGAGCCGTACTGTTGGCTTCGACCACGCCGGAACTTGAGCAACGGGGCTTGAAGCCGGCGATTGACAGGATCCGCTCGCAGAACGACGACACGGTTTGGTTGGATGAACGGGCCGTCAGGATCGGGCCACAGTCTGTCTTGGCCTTGGGCCATCCCCGAACCAATTCGTGGGTCGGCAAAATTCTCGGGTGGTGCGGACCGCAGGTCAGGCTGCAAGAAGGGAGCATCACGATTCAGGGGACCTCATACGCGGGGGATCATGTGGCCGTGCTGGTCACTTGCGCCAATCCCGACCATCCAGGCCACGTGGGCACGGTCTTCTTCGGCTTCTCCCCAAAAGCCGTTCACGGGCTGTCCCGGTTGTTGTTTTTTTATGGATGGGATAGTTATCTTGTGTTCGAGAACAGAAAGGTCGCGGCGCGCGGCTCGTTCGATCCACCGACGGATGATCTGACGATCGCGTTACACGACCATTAACATTCTTTTGTTATTGACATGAAAATGGTGAACAACATCGCAAATCTGTCATTCCGAGCTTGTCCTGAGCCTATGCGAAGGACCTCGCGAGGAATCTGCTTTTTCTCCTTCTGTCATCCCCGACCCGATCGGGGATCCAGTGTCTTTTTTTCACTACTTTGCCTAGGCGTGGTGGCGCTGTCCGGTCTGATACTGGCCGCAGGAATCCCGGCCCGGGCCGACGAATCGCCAGGTACCGGCAAGGCGGAACGGCATTTACGCAACGTCCGGCAACTCACCACGGGCGGAAAGAACGCCGAAGCCTATTTTTCCTTTGACGGGTCGCGTCTGATTTTTCAGTCCACCAAAGATCCGGCCAGTCAAACGCTCGGGGACTGCTATCAGATGTACGTCATGGATTTGGACGGTGAAAACGTTCACCGGGTGAGTACGGGATACGGCGCCGTGACTTGCGGCTACTTTTTCCCCGGCGGGCGACGGGTCCTGTATTCGTCCACCCATATGGCCGGGTTGCAATGTCCGCCCAAGCCGGAGCGGGGCCCCAAGTATCGCTGGGTCCTGGATGACTATGAAATTTTTTCCGTGCGCCTGGATGGCCGAGAACTCCATCGTCTCACGTTCTCGCCCGGATACGATGCCGAAGCCACCGTCTCGCCCAATGGAAGAAAAATCGTGTTCACGTCGGTGCGGGATGGCGATATCGACCTGTATTCCATAAATATCGACGGAACCGGCCTCAAACGGCTCACCCATGACGTCGGTTACGACGGCGGGGCGTTCTATTCTCCGGACAGCAAGCGGATCGTGTACCGGGCGCAGCATCCCCGAACACCGGAGGAACGAGAAGCCTATCAAGAGTTGTTAAGCCGGAAGCTGGTGGAGCCGGGGAACCTGGAATTGTTCGTCATGAACGCCGACGGGTCGGGCAAACAACAGGTGACCAAAAACGGCGCGTCCAACTTCGCGCCGTTTTTCCATCCGGACGGTCACCGGATCATCTTTGCGTCGAGTGGGCGTAAGGCCGCAGAAGCAAAGGGTCGTCCAATGTTTCACCTCTATCTCGTGAACGACGACGGCACGGAGTTGGAACAAGTCACCGCGGAAGGCCACTTCAACAGTTTCCCCATGTTTTCCCCCGACGGCAAGCTGCTGGTGTGGGTCTCCGACCGAAACGCCAAGGGTCCAGGCGAATACAACGTGTTTCTCGCCGACTGGGCTCCCTGATTCCGGCGCGTTCAACCTGAAGCCGGAGGTCTCGTGGCCCGAATCAAAACCCTCAGCGTGGTTGCCCTGTCCGGCGGCATCGTTCTCTTCTGTCTGTACCAGCTTTCACAACTGGATTTTCAGACGGTGTTATTGCTCCGGTCCCTGCACGACCCCGTCGTGGGACGCTTGGCGTATTTCGGCAACCGGTTGGGGGACGGTCTCACGTTGGTGCTCCTGTGCATCGGGCTGTGGGGCATCGGGTATCTCCTGAAGAACAAGGTATGGCAACAGGCCGGGATCGACGGGCTCGTGGCGCATGCCCTGGCCGGACTCGCCGTCCAAATTCTCAAGCACCTCATCGGACGGCCCCGCCCGCGGTGGACGCATCAGCAAGCCTTTGAATTTGGCTCGTCGTGGCAGGGAGGCTTCGACGCGTTTCCGTCCGGTCATGCCACGGCGTCGTTTGCCGTGGCAGCGGTGCTGGCTCGGTACTTCCCAGAATGGAGGGGGCTCTGGTACGGCGGCGCCCTCTTCGTCGCCATGGCTCGCGTGGTGGGAGGATCCCACTTTCCCACCGACGTGCTGGGCGGGGCGGTGCTGGGGTTCCTGATCGGCTACGTGTGGGCGCGCGCGCTCAAAGACTGGCGAGAGAACGCGGTGCAGGCGTTGCTGCGGATCCTCCCATTGATGATCGGAAGTTGCGCGTTGTTCTGGATCACCTTCAGTCATCCGGACTCCGGTGGATTAACGGCTGCCTTGTTCTGGACCGGGCTATTGTTGTTGGTCTCGGGACTTGGCGTGCGGTGGATCATGGCCTGGCAGGGGGACGGGAACACGCATCGAACGTTAGGCGCCAACATCGTGATCGCGATGGGCTTGGCGACTACCACCCAAACGTTGTGGGTCGTCGTCGTGACCCCGTTGGCTTGTCTCGCCTGGTGGTTGAACCATCAACCGGAATCAGGGGAGCCCTCGGGGTGGCTGCGCGAGGCAGCGCTCACAAGCGCGTTGGTCATCGTGCTGGTAACGTTACAGGGTTTCCACGGTCTGGTGCCGTAGCGGCCTCATTTCCTCTGACCCGCCGGTACGCCTCCTACCATCGGGTCACGAGACAGGAGCAAAAAACCGAATCGCTGGAGAATCGGCGTAAAAGAATCCACGGGGTGAGGCAGACGCTCACGAAGGTTGGCCGGCAGAATGACCATGATGCGGCCGTCCTTTTTGAGATGCGGAAAAAATTTTTCATGGTCGTCCGGATTGATGAATTGCACTTTGTGCTTTGCATAAAACGTTAACGACGGCAGCTTGCGCCCATAGTGAATGAGCGTGTCCTCAGGACCGAGGTTGAATCCGGCGATCGCTGCCAATTCCTGAGGCGGGTTCACGAAATATTTACCAAAGCGCGGCAGGGCAAACAGAATCACGACAAGAAGAAACAGCCCCATCATCCCCGACAACACCCAAAACGCCTGCGGACGGCGGGCTTCTTCACGAACCAGGTGACGAAAGATCGCCACCCCCAAGAAGACGAGGACGCCCAACACGATCGGCGTGACGCCCACGCCGATCTTCGCCGCGGCCGGAAAGTCCACGGCGATTTGGTCTCTGACGTTGGCATAGATGAGCGGCACGGAGCCCAGCGCGATGCTGAACACGTACCCCGTCACGAGGACAATGCGCTTCGAGACAATCAGGCCGGCGGGCCGGGCATGCTGCAGAAATCGGGCCCAGAGCACGGCCACCAGCAGGGCGGCCGGCGGATACAGGGGTAGGACGTAGTGGGGAAGCCGGGTGGCGGAGATGGTGAAGAAGAGAAAAATCCCCGAGACCCACAGGGCGCAGAACAGCAACAGGCCTTCTTCGCCACGCGGGTCGGTTGTCCCTGTCCGAAACGATTTCCATTCTTTCAGCGTTTGCCAGAGGGCGGCCGGGAGCAAACCGCTCCACGGGAAAAACCCGAGCAGGAGTACGGGGACATAAAACAGAAGCGTGCCCCCGTGCCCTTCCATGGGGTTCGCAAATCGGCCGGTGGTATTGGCTTGGGCCGCGGCAACATAGTCCGCGCCGTGGATGGAGAGCATCACCAGATACCAGGGCGCGGCAATGAGTACGCAGAGGGTCCAGCCGAGTAGCGGCCTGCCTTCCGCGAAATAGCGTTTCCATTGCCGGGTGAGCGTCAGGTGCGGCACGACGCCCAACAAGGGAATGAGAATGCCCACCGGTCCCTTGGCCAGCGTGCCCAACGCCATGCCAAGATAAAACATCCACAGAAATCGCGGGTTTCGCTTTGAGTCGCAAAAGCCCAACCAGAAGCCGTAGGCGGCCAGCGTGGTGAAAAACACCAGGGCCGGGTCGGTCAAAACCATGCGGTGAATGCCGACGAATTCCACGTTCAACAGGAGAACGAGCGAACCACAAAACGCCAGGGCCGGTCCCAGCAGGCGATGCAGAAAGAGATACTGCAGAACGAGCAGCGCAAGGCCGAATATGGCCGACTGCAGACGGGCCGTGAAGTCGTTCACGCCGAACAGGGCATAGAGGCCGGCGGTGATCCAGTACGTCCCCGCGGGTTTGGCGTACCGCGGTTCATAGTTGAGCGTGGGAGAAATCCAATCCCCGGTTTCAAGCATTTCACGCGCGGCGCCGGCATTGCTGCCCTCGTCGCGATCGGTCAATCCCACGTCGCCCAGACCGAGCAGGAGCAGCAGACATCCGCAGACGAGCAGAAACGCCAGGTGGAGGGTGCGCACGGAAAACGGGGGGTTGTCAGCCGTGGAGGAATCAGTCACGGGTCGCGCGCTTTCGCTGCTTGTAGATCAGCATCAAATTCCGCAGGTACACCACCGTACCGGTTCCCTGTCCGATAATGAACACCGGGTCGTGGCGATGGATGGCATACGACAGAACGATCAGGCTGCCGGATAAGCTCATGTACCAAAACGCCACGGGAATTTGGCTCTCCGCTTTCCGTTCCGACGCGATCCACTGGACCAACCAACGGGAAAAGAACAGGGCCTGTCCGAAAAAGCCGATGCCCAGCCAGATGCTTTCCGCGGTCGTCAGGTTGGCAAAGTAGGCGCTGATTCCGGAAAGAAGTTCGCTCATCGATCAAGACAAGGCAAGGAGGTACAGGGAAAGAAGAAGTCAGCCCATGATTCTGTCATCGACTGGATCAACATGTATTATTTCGGAGGCGCGTCGGACGAATCGACCGGCTCATTGACGATGGTGTAGTCAAAGCAGCGCTGTTGCATCCATCGGACGGCCACGAGATCGTACAGGCCGGCGAAGAGGCGATTGCCGACTCCGTATTTGGAATACCCATGGGCTCGCGGGAAATGTTGAACGGGCACTTCAGTCACGGAGAACCCGTGCATCTTGGCGAGCGCGGGGAAGAACCGGTGCATATTGTGGAACAGGGGAATGCGTTCGACGACCGCGCGCCTGAAGACTTTCAAGGAACAACCGGAGTCGTGAATGCCGTCGCGGAGGACGGCGTTGCGGATCAGGTACGCCATTCGTGACGAGAGACGCCGGATAAACGTGTCGAGCCGCTGCCGGCGACGCCCGCACACGAGGTCGTACTCCGTGATCAACGGCAGCAGCAGGGTAATGTCCGCGGGATCATATTGCAGATCGCCGTCCAACGTGGCGATCAATTCCCCGCGCGCATGGCGAAAGCCCGCGGCGAACGCCGCGGTTTGTCCGTGGTTGCGATCAAAATGGATCACCCGGACTTCAGGGGTCTGTCCGCCGATTTCGTCCAGCAAAGCGGAACTGCCGTCAGTGCTGCCGTCATCCACGTACACAATTTCAAACGGCGCGCCGCGTGACTGCTCCAGTCTTCCGAGGACTTTCGTCAGTTGAGTGGTCAACGGCTGAAGGTTGTCCCGCTCATCCTTGATGGGGATCACCATGGAGAGCCAGGGTGGTGGAGAGTGCATCATACGAAAACTCAGGCTTTCGGCGTCACCGTGAAACGCAGGGAGCCCATGCGCGTGATCTCATTGGCCTCGTATCCCACGAAGATGTCAATGCGGTACTGCCCCGGAGTCCAGCCGGCCTGCGAGGGCGGGAAAAACTTGAGATACCCGCTTTCATCTTCCAATGCCAGGTAGGCGCTTTCTTCGTCGGAGAAAGTGTTCCCTGACAATCCCGGGACGTTCTCCGGGAACAAGCGCCCGATGATCTCATACGCGCTATAGTGCTTGAACACGCGAAACACGACGTGGATCGCCAGCGCATCGGCTGAAAATTCTTTGGTAGGACGGATGGGATAATAGCGGTGGCCACGACGGAGATCCAGATCTTCTTCAAAGTTTTCCGCCAGGGTAATGTGACGCAACAATCCGCCAGGTTTCGCGTCAGTGAAATCGGACAGGTCCAGGGCGGGGTTGCTGTAGTAGTCCATTGGCTCGGAAGCCATGTCCTCCGGAGCCGTGGGCATGGTGTCGAACTGGGAAAAACCGTGTTGAAGTTCGTCGGGACTGAAAGGCGCCGGCGGAGAGTCCTGCGCCCATCCCGGACCCGAACAGCACACGAAGAATAGGATGAAAGCGAGATAGGAGATTCGCATGCGGCAGACTGTAGGGAACAACGATCGTTGTTCCCTACTATAGCAGGCCAAGGCATTGCCTTGCGAGGCGAAAAATGCCTTTGTTAGAATCACCTTCCTTTCGGAAGGTCCTGATTCTTTAACAATTGAGATTGGGTGATCACGTGGCTGAGCACGTCGCTGAAAACGAAGAAGCGTTACCTCAACTATTGGGGGATTTTGCGCCGATCGACGTCTGGCAACGGCACATGAATGCCGTGTTCTACGGCCTGCGGGGTGAGCGTGTACGGGAGCTCTATCAGACCTTTGCCGCGGCGGATTACCGCCTGGCGTACGCTTTGGCCGCGGATTACGTGCAACGGGCCACGCAGCGTCAAAAAACCGGCCCCGAAAAAGGAACCGGGACGCTCACCATCATGGAGTGGGGCTGCGGCAACGGCAATCTGGCTGCGTGCTTCCTGGATCACGTCAAGGCCCTGGACCGGGATGCGACGCTGTACCCGCGCATGCAGTACGTGCTCATCGATGCCTCGGAGACGGTGCTTGACGGCGCCAGGGCGAATGCGGAGTTGGCCAAACACGGGGACCGCGTGCAATTCGTACAGGCCACGGTCCCGGACCTGCAATCGTTCGCCGACGGGTCAATCGACCGGATTTTCTGCAACGAACTCTGGAGCGAGTTGCCGACCAAACTCCTGCTGCGCAAGGCCGGTGACGTCATGGAAGAACACATCCGGCCCAATTTGAAGGAAACACGACTCATCGACTATCCCGACTGGGCGGGTTTCGTACAGGCGTTCGATGAAGCCGACGTCGCCGGACTCAAACCGCTCCCGGCCTTTTTGGATGACATCCTGTGGGAACGCGAGTACCACAAGATCGAGGCCAAAGACGTGCCGTTCCGTCGCCTGATCACGGATTTTCTCAAACTCTTCGATGAAGAACTTCTCATGCCCGTGAACGTCGGTGCGGCCGATTCCCTCAAGGAAGCGCATCGACTGCTGGCCCCGGACGCGCTCGGGTTCAGCAGCTTCGATGCCGGCACCGCGGACGAGGCCGTGCTCAATGATCCGGAAAAACCCTGCTACAACCTGGTGGGCGGGCAATTCAGTTTTATGGTCAACCTGGCGCTGTTGGAAGACGTGGCCAAACAGGTCGGCGGCGGGCAGGTCACGATCGAACCGCAAAAAGAATTTGTCGGAAGCAGTCTCGGGGTCAACGTGATGAGCCTCATGGACGTGCTGGCTTCCCATCCCCAACTGCCGAAGGAACCATGGGAGATTGACCGGTTGATCTTGAAAACCGTCGAGGCCGTGAATGCCGGCTATGCGAGTCCCTATGAACGAATTATCGACTTGCCCCTGTCAACCGAAACCCCTGAGGAGACGCGCCGGGAATTGGAACAACTGTCGGCTCAACAGGCAAAACACGGCGTCCCGGATACCGTGGCCTACCTCGCGGAAGAAGAGGTCATGAAGGCGGCGGGTCAATTGGAAGAGTTGGGCTACGACCGGAGCATCCTTCAGGCCGCCTTTCTGGCTCCGCCGCAACCCGTCGATTATTTCCATTTCCGAGTGGGACCGGGAGAAGGATGATGCCGTAGGGGTTGTCCCCCACGGTTCCCCTCCTTTCCTTCCCCTTTTCAATGCGTTCCCTGTTTCGGAACAATCATTTTGGACTTGCCGGAATGCCCGTTCCAAAAAAGCGACTTGACCGTAACTTTTTTGTGGATTTATTGTTCCTGTGCTAGTATACTGCCCTGACACATGTATCGAAAAAGCAAGCTGGGCGCCGAATCCAAGTCCTATCGAGAGGTTGAAACATGATTGGTTCCTTTGGGTGGATGGAATTGTTACTCATCCTGTTTATCGTCCTCATTATTTTCGGGGCCGGAAAAATCCCGCAATTGGGAGAAGGATTGGGGAAAGCCATCAAGGGATTCAAGAAGTCGATCAATGAACCGGAGGCCATGGACGTGACGCCGCCGGATGAAGCAGACATGGGCGCGACGGCGGCCCCGCAACCGGGTCAGATCACGGAGCCGGTTATGACACAATCCACCGCAGTTCCACCGGCCGGAGAGCCGGTCCCCCAAGCGGCACCGGCACCGCAGCCTGAAGCGCAAGTACAGGAAACCAGGCAGGCGTAGCGGCGCGATCAGATCGTGACCGACGAGGAGCACAATGTTCGGCCTGGGAGCAATGGAAATCCTGATTATTCTGGTCATTGCCTTTCTGTTGTTCGGGCCCAAAGAATTACCGGAAATCGGAAAACAGGTCGGGAAAGCCGTCAAGGGGTTTAAAGAAACCGCCGATGATTTGCGGCAGTCCGTCGAGCCGGAAATCAACATGATTCAACAGGAAGTCAAAATGGTGGAGCAGGACCTGCAATCATCGATGAAGGAAGCGGAAGACACGATCAAAGGCGCAGGGGACGCGGCATCCGCCGGCATCAACGAAGGAAACAAACCCGCGTGAGGACCTGCCCCCTCCCTCTCCTGTCATTCCCGCGAAAGCGGGAATCCAGGGTAGCAGAGGGCAGCAACGTGGGACATATCTCATGCCGCCATTAGTGCCGCAAAAAAAACAAAACAAATGCCGTTACCCTCTTGCAATAGAATGGAAATTAGCCTATATTTAGCAACTGCTTTTGAAGGTGACAACAGTAGTGTAACAAACAGGCAACCCGTTTACGTCACTCATTGAGCAAAGGAGGTGCAGGAAAGCCAAAGAAAAGGGAATGCTTGTTCCAATAGAACTCTGAAGTCATGTGCCGGGGGGTACTGAAGAAGCGACGCCCGGGTTGATGAAACAAATTGCAATCATGATAATAAGGGGAAGTAAAAAACAGAAGTTATCATACGGGGCCGGCAAGAATCACGCACTGCCCGTAGGGGGAATCAACTTACAGGAGGAGTCACAATGAAACGATTCAATGACGGTATCAAATGGACGCTGGCCGCGGTCCTGTTTGCGGGGATCACGGCTGGTCCGGTTATGGCCGAGAAGACCACGCCGGCCACGGGTAAGAACTCGGCAGTGCCGGCGGTGCCGCGTGCGATTCCGGATCTGTTGCCGTATCACAAATTCGATCCGCCCAAGAGCAAGCTGTTCGACATCAGCAAGCTCACCATTTCCGGTGATTTGCGGGTCCGGCCGGAATTCCGGACGAACACCGGTTTTGCCGGGAATTCAGGACCAAAGAACAACACGTTTGTGGTGCAGCAATGGGCGCGGTTGGGCTTCAACTACTCCATCTCCCCGGACGTCACGTTCTTCTTGCAGGGGCAGCATTCCAAGAACTGGGGGGTCAATGCAACAGTTGGAGGAGGGACTAGGCCTGGAGCAGGGACTGACGCCAATGGAACCGCTGGGACCCTCTTCGCCCGGCAGGCATACATGCTGGTGCGGAACTTCCTGATACCGAACCTGACCATCAAAGCCGGGCGGCAACTGGTGGTCTGGGGCAACCATCGCATGTTCGGGCATTTCGACTGGAACAACGTGGGTTGGTCTCACGACGGCCTGACCATGAACTACAAGCTCAGCAAGAGTACCACCCTGCAAGTGGGCTGGTTGCGGACGGCTGAGAGAAACTGCCCGAGTCCGACATCAGGCAATTGTATTCCTAACGTCCGGTCCAACGGGAGTACTGGCCCCAATGCGTCGGGGCCATTATCAGACGCAACGGACGATGGCAATGTGGTCTACGTACGGGCGCCCATGAAGGTCGCGGGCGTGGTGCTCGAACCCACCTACATCTGGCATGACGGCGGAACGGGCCCTATGGGTAATATGAACGCCCCTCGTCCCATGGACCAATCCAGGCATACCCTCGGTGGCCGGGCCGTCAAGAAGTTCGGAGCGGGCGGCGCTCGCGTTGACCTCACGCTCGAAGGCTACTACCAATTCGGGGAAATTGGTGCTATGGATATGGATATCGAGGCCTATGCCTTCCATATCGACGGTGGCGTGACCCTGCCGGTGCCGATGCAGCCCCGCTTGAGCGCCGAGTTCAACATGGCGTCAGGGAATAAAGACGGCGACAACAAATGGCGAAGTTTCGATCAATTGTATCCGACGAACCACATCCACTTCGGGTACATGGACCGCATGTCCTGGAAAAACATGAACCATCTGGCGTTCGGCCTTCAAATGCGGCCTAATGCGGACAGCCATTTCGAAGTGACCGGGCACATATTCAATCGCCAGGAGTCGACCGACGGCGTGTATCATGCCGGTCAAGCTCAATTTATAAGTGCTACCGCGGGCGGCAGTGCGACCAGTGTTGGGGAAGAAGTCGACATCGTCTATACCCACTTCTTCACCCCTGGGAACCACGTGGCTTGGCAAATCGGCGGCGGGGTTTTCCTCCCGGGTGACGTCATGGATAATTGGCGTGACGGGGATGCCGGCGACCAGAGCTGGGGCTATACCCAACTCTGGGTGAACTTCTAAGGAAGGAAATCCAGACCTCGTAGGTCGGATTAGCGTAGCGTAATCCGACAAAGAACTAAACGATCCCCGCTGAGGCTCACGCCTCAGCGGGGATTTTTTTGTCAAAATGCAGTCATCCCCGCCTTCCTCCCTCTGTCATTCCCGCAAGTTTTTAGCGGGAATCCAGTGTCTTTGTTTTTGAATTTTGTAGCCGCGTCATCTCATGACACCTACTCGGTGGTTGTTTCCTCTTCTCCCACCAGATCTGTCATTCTGAACGAAGTGAAGAATCTCGTTTTTTAGGAATGTAGCCGCCGCATCTCATGCGGCCTCTTTATATATGTGTCGCCGCACGATCCTCCAAGAAGGAATGAAGAAATGGTCACAGACGTGTTATAAAGACTGGTGGATTATGGCCATCAAAAGGTCGAAGAATGAAGGACGTGATTACACGCCAAACAGTCGTCGATAAGCTCGCGGCCTATTTGCACCACGAGCTTTCACTTTCGTCGCGTGGGCGGAAACCTCCCTCATGGACGGTGAATTTGACGACAACCATTTCAGCGTCATTCGAGACGTCGTGGCCCGAGTGGGGGTTGCCGACGTACGAGCGTTTGGCCTGACCCTTCGACAAGCTCAGGACAGGCTTGGGAAGACTGCGAACACCTGCTCCAGCGATTAGGCTATTCAGCCCATATCCGGATCGAAGCCACCCGATAACGTTAGTGCAGCATACCGGGTCACCAACCTGTAGTCGAACAGGGCTATCCTAGGGATCGGGGAAATTACCGTGCGAGGGGCAGGCTCAGGAGCGGCGAGGAGTCGGGGAGCAGACGGGTGATCCTGATTGATTCGGACGCGGATTCGAGGAATTCGCCGACCGTGATCGTTCCGTTTTTGTTCGAGTCCGCACTGCCTGACAGCGCGGCCAGGACGTCGGCCGGTTTGCCTATCGGTTGTCCGGGACGTCTGCGAAGTTGGATGACGGGGGTTTTGTCATCGCGTGAGAGACCGCTGATCCAACGAACTGGAGAGGATCCATCGGCAGATGCGTTTGGTCCGGGCTGCTTGACAATCGGCGTATCGAGGATCAGCAGGGTCAGGCGGTTTTGAAGCTTTCCCAAGAGGCGCTGAAGCGTTCGAAGAGAGATCAACTGGTTGCTCGATGCTTCGGGCGACCCTTCATAGGGGATCAAATAGATTTCGCCGTTTCCCTGGTCTTGAACGGCCTGACCGGAAAAATAGACGACCAGCACGGTTTCCTTCTCGATTCTCTGACGGACCCACCTGAGCAGTGTCTTGGCGATATCTCCTTTTCCGGCATTGTTCCCCTGGAGGACGCGGATATTCCGGTTGGGGAACAAACCGGTGTTTCGCAAGGTTTCCCGCAAGGTCATCAACAGACCGTCGGGTGTACGATATGCCTCAGGCCAAGGATGCTGATAAGCATCCATCCCGACGAGCATAGCCACGTATGCATTCCGGCCACGAGGCTGCGTCTTGGATCCTTTGGATTGCCTGCCTGCTCCACGGGTGCCGGGCTGGAGAGGGGCCACGATCCTGTGAGACCCGATGGGTGTGCCATCCTCGAGTTGGAGCGCGATCACCAACTCCGCTTTTTGTGCAGTCACGTTGACCGGCATGCGACCGCGAATTTCCGTCGTCCTGGTTTCTCCGGGCTGGAACGTGCCCAGGGAGATGGGAAGGGATGTCATTTGAGAAAAGGCCTCGACCAGTGTCTCATGCCCGGACACGTTGGCATTGGCAGTGTTGATGGCGGTGCTCCCGAGATTGGTGGCCTCGATCATCAGCACAATGGCTTCCCCGCCTTCAAGGATCAAATTATCGTTGCCGTCTTTCAGCATCGTACGAAACGTAAAGAACGGCCGGTTGCTCGGTGCAGAAGAAGCCGGTGCCGAAAATCGAGGGGCGGCTTGGGGTGTGAATTGAGGCGCGGCCTGGGGGAACGCCGGTTGGCGCCTTGGGGCCGTGAGGGGTTGCGTGCCTCCATTGTTGAGCACCTGCGGAACCACTGCCACGAGTTGTTCGGCCAGTTCCGCCGCCACGCCGTTGATTTTGGCGTCATATTGTCCGGTGGTACAGGTGACGGATTGGCCGGTAATGGCCGGAGCCCAGACCCTGACCTGGCCGTCGACACTCAGAGGAAGTTGCCCCAATTGGGCGCCGTCCCTATCGATAAACACCGCTTGCAGCTTGAAGTCGAGGTTGGCCAGATAATTGTCTTCATCCGCCATACGGTCGACTTCCTGGAACGCTTGGTTGACCATGCTGATCTGGATGATGAGATCGCTTGGTTTGGTGACACGGACGGCTTCTCCCGTTCCCGAATAGGCCGTGACGGACTGAAACGTTTCCTGTGCCAGGGTGAGAAAATTCTGGACGATCGCCTCTCCCGTGTTCAGCGTATAAGGCAAGTCGCACGCTCGAATTTCGAGTGTGGCCTCCGTGACGCTCGGATCAAACGCATAGGCCACCGAGATGGGAAAGGCCGGCTCCTTTGGTTTTTCTTCATCTCCAAATCCAAAGCTGGGCAGGCTGATGTCCGGGAAGTCCAGGTCCGGCATGCTCATCGGGATGTATTGGCAGCCTGAAAACTGGAGGATCGAAACGAAAAGCAGGAGTCTCGGAAGGGTACACGTTGTGAGACGCATGGCGTGTAACCTACCCGATGCCTTCAATTGATTGCAACCTTACGTTCCGCTTCGGGATGGCCGTTGCTTGACCAATTTGGGCCTCACCGGTGAGAATAAATTTAGATATTGTGTCGCAGGGCCGCATCCCGGGTCTTATCAACCCTCTCCACATCGTGGGAGAGGGCAGGGTGAGGGGGCCTGGGGATGGCGCGGCTACAAAAAAGCACAAGGGGGCGCCATGATGATACCAAACAGAAGCCGACGCATGGGTCTTCTTCCCGCCATCCTGGCCATCGGTCTGGTAGCTCTCGTCTTCGGGGGATGCGGCGAATGGCCGCAGGCTCGCCTCGATACGTATTTCGGCCAGCAGCCGGAGAGCGGGGGCTTCGCAGTTGCTGAATTGCCGCAGGGTCCGATACACGCGAGTCTCTGGGTGCTCAACGATACCGGCGCTCCGGATTCGGCCCCAAAACTTTCCGAAACCGCGTTCACTGACCTGACCGAACACGTGCGGCAGCAATTGCTGCACGCCGTTCCTATCAAGGTGCGTGCTGTCCACTCATCGGATCTAGACGCTTTGCCACCGGAGTTCGATACGGTTCTTCACTGGGCCGAAGACCGGCAGATCGATTACCTCGTGCTGGCCATTCTCTCGAGTTCCGAAATCGAGGTGCCGGAACGATTTCCCTGGCGGGGGTCTACCCTGGGAGCCATCGCGCGCGGGTTGCTGTTCGGGTATCGTGCGGAAAACCTGGCTCTGGCCGAATTGGCGTTGGTCGACGTGCCTGCCGGCCGCGTGTTGGCGCGAGTCGAGGGGCAAGCCTGGGCTTCCCTGGACCGGCTGGACCCGCCCATCGAATCCAACGAGTACCCGGTGGTTCGACGGAATTTGGAGGATCCGCCCATTTACCCTGAGAAAGAAGCAGATGCGCACGACGTCATGCGAGCGGTCGCCGCCGGTGATGCCATCGACCAAGCGGTGCTGCATTTGAAAGAGGCTTGGGGCGGGTCCTGAACCGGATTGTGCATGCGTTATTCGAGAAATCCCTGAAACTCTTTGACAGTCAATCCCGCTTTTCGGATTAAGCTGCGAAGAAGGCCGGGTCCCAACTCTCGATGTAGCGGGACTGTTAATACAACAGCCATACCTTCTTTGATGAGGGTGACGTGACTTCCACGTTGGCGATCTTGAATCCACCCAGCCTTTTTGAGAACTCGGATTGCATCCTCACCAGAGCAGACCGGCAGTTTGGTCACGTAACTCCTACTTCAACTTCCCTGACTTCGACGTGATCGGGCAGGCCTTGAGCCCGGCGGGTTTCGAGACTGGCAAGAATGGCTTCTTCAATATTGGCTAACGCTTCTTCGCGGGTTTGTCCCTGGGAGACGCAACCGGGAAGGGCCGGGCAATCCACGACGTAATACCCGCTTTCGTCCTGTTCGATGGTGACGAGAAATCGCATAATCTTCTCCTTTGCAGCAGGATCTATAGCATAACCTCATAGGAGGCGAGGGGACAAGAGAAACGATAGTCGCGGTCCCTAGCGATAATTGACGAACTGCAGGTCGATGCCGAAGTCCTGCTGTTTCAGAAAATTGATGACGGCTTGCAGTTCGTCTTTGCTTTTGCTCTGCACGCGCACCTGATCGCCTTGAATCTGCGCCTGCGCCTTGAACTTGTTCTCCTTCAGACTCTTCGCGAGGGCCTTGGCTTTGTCTTCGACGATCCCGCTTTGCACCGTGACGTGTTGCCGTACGGTCCCTCCCAGGGCTTGTTCTACCTTGCCGTAAACGAGGGCTTTCAACGACACACTTCGCTTGACGCACTTTCCCTTGAGAATGTCGATGACCGCCTTGAGTTTGTAATCGTCGTCCGCCACGATTTCCAGGACGTGCTCTTTTTCCTTGAGCGTGACGTTGGATTGCGATCCTTTGAAATCGAAGCGTTGCCCGATTTCTTTCATGGTTTGATCAACCGCGTTTTTGACTTCCTGCATGTCTACCGTCGATGTCACGTCAAACGAGAACGTCTCCGCCATGAAGTGTCTCCTTTTTTAACAACATTTGCCTTCGGGAATCCTGATGCCGTCGCCGTCGAGAATTTCCGTGGTCGCATAGGGCTGTTTCAGGACCAGGTACCGGTACCATTTTATCGCGCTCTCGGTCAGGACCACGAGGGCCAGGACCGCGACCAGCCCGACCAGCGCCGCGTTGAGCGCCATGGTGATGCGCGCTACCGGGTCCGCTGCGGTTTGTGCCCGGTCCAGAAAAATCCACCACAGGTCATGGCAGCCCGTCAAGGTGATGATGCCCACGAACACCATGGGGACGGCCGTCACCCATAGGTAGCTGGCCTTGCCCATTTTGATGAACAGGGTCGTGCCGATACATAACGCCAGGGTCCCCAACAACTGGTTGGCGGCTCCGAACATGGGCCAGACCGTGGAAATCGTTCCCGTGGCGATGAGCCATCCCCATGCCCCGACCACAAGCGCGCTGGACAGGATGACGCCGGGCCACCAATTGATTTGGCGAAGCGGGGCATACACGTAACCGCCCATTTCCTGGATCAGGTAGCGCGCCACGCGTGTGCCCGCGTCGATGGTCGTCAGGATAAACAGGGCTTCGAACAGGAGCGCAAATTGGTACCAATAGGCCATGAGCCCGGCCATCCCCGGCAGGGCGGAAAAAATCCAGGCCATGCCCACGGCCAGCGAGACCGCACCTCCGGGACGGCCGGAGACGTCCACTTCGACCAGTTGCGAAAGCGTATGGATGTTTTGAACGGGGTATCCCATGGCCGCCAGCGCCTCGGCCGGGAGACGCGTGTTGATTGCAAAGTAGTCGCCCGGGACAAGCAGGGCCGCCGAGATTAGCGCCACCACCCCGACGAAGCTCTCCAGCAACATAGCACCGTAACCCACCATGGCCTGCGATTCGCGGGCGATCATTTTCGGC
This sequence comes from Nitrospirales bacterium, assembly GCA_965207015.1. Taxonomy (GTDB): domain Bacteria; phylum Nitrospirota; class Nitrospiria; order Nitrospirales; family UBA8639; genus Bin75. The sequence goes on from OZ242257.1 coordinate 384,244, forward strand.
GTGGTGCCCGATGACACAAGCGAATGGAAGCCCGAGATGGCGCCGCAGGCGATGGTAATGAACAGAAAGGGAAAGAGGGGGCCGGGGATGATGGGGCCTCCTCCGGCGATGAACCCGGTGACTGCGGGCATGTGCAGGTCTGGTGCCAGAATGATCACGCCGATCGCCAGTAGCCCGATGACTCCGAGTTTCATGAACGTCGAGAGGTAGTCCCTCGGGACCAAGAGCATCCACATCGGCAGCACCGAGGCCAGAAATCCGTATCCGGCCAGCAGCCAGACCAAGGTGATCCGGTCGTGGGTAAACCACGTCGCCATATCCGATTGCGCCACTGTTTTGCCCACGACCACGGCAAAGACAAGAAGCACGATGCCCATGAGTGACATTTCTCCGACACGCCCGGGTCTGATGTGGTGATGATACCAGCCCATGAGAAAAGCGATCGGGATGGTCATGGCGATCGTAAACGTGCCCCAGGGGTTGGCCACGAGTGCGTTGACCACGGCCAGTCCCAGACCGGCCAGGGCCACGATCACGATGAACAACACGGCCACGGCCGTGGCCGTACCGGTGACCCACCCGATCTCCGCGCGCGCGATTTCCGGAAGGGAGCGGCCGTTGCGACGCAGGGAGCCGACCAGGATGACGAAATCCTGGACCGCGCCGGCGACCACGGCCCCGATCACGATCCAGAGAAATCCCGGCAGGAATCCGAACTGGGCCGCCAACACCGGACCCAACAGCGGCCCGGCGCCGGCAATGGCCGCGAAATGGTGGCCGAACAGCACGTATTTGTTCGCGGGATAGTAATTGGTGCCGTCTTCCAGTCGAAAGGCCGGGGTACTGCGCTCATCATCCAGTTGCATGACGCGCCGGCCCAAAAATCCTCCGTAAAACCGATAGGCCAAGACGTAAAAGCAGCCAGCTGCGGTCACCAGCCAGAGCCCGTTGACCTTTTCGTCGGGATTCAACAATCCGGTGACAAAGCCGAAGGACACGGCGCACAGGAGGGATACGAAAATCCACGCGGTCGTCTTCAGGGCCTTCATGGTGCTTCAGAACGTCGAGCGAGCGATTCGTGTGTGCCGGGTGTTTCGAAACGGCGCGTCATTGTCCCGGCACTGAGCCCGTCGCTCATACCGGCTGCGAAAACGGGGGTTTGTCGAACTTTTGTCGAATGGCGTTCATGGCGTTGAAAACCATGGGTTTTGTGAGCAGTCGGTGTTCAATCGCGCGTTTGCCGGGAAAATCGAGTAAGGATACTCCAATGACCATGGTGAGTAAACCTTGGCCCGGGAGGACCAGCATGGCAATCCCCGCCAGGAGAAACACCAGACCGACCGTGTTCTTGATGATCAAACCCGCGTAGCGCAGAACCGGATGGTATCCTTCCAGCCACACGTGTTCTTCATCGTGCAAAAAGTAATCCACGGGCAGGCGGATGATGATGACGGGAATGAGCAGGATGGTCCCGAAAAACATCACGACCGAGACGATGGTGATGACAATCAGGGCCTCAGGCGGAACCAGGGCGGTCAGTTCGTCATAGACTGTCAAAATGGTGTTCATGGGGCGAGCTCTGTGCGTCGCAAGGGGAAATAGCACGTTCTCAGCGATTCGACAAGCATGGCAGAAGGTTCGGAAGAGAATTCGTCGCCGGAAGTCCGTTGAAGAGGCGTTGACGAACAGGATAGGATTGCAAAAATTTATTCATTCGTTGACACTTTTCACCTTTTCTTTCCCCTCCTTTGCCTGTCCTGAGCGGAGCCGAAGGATAAGGAGGGGCTAGGGGAGGTAGAGGCATTCGGAGGCTCAGCGGATGCCCGCTTACTGGTTACTCAAATCGGAACCTTCGACGTTTTCCATTGAGGATCTGGCGCGTTCGCCCAAACGGACGACGTGCTGGGAAGGCGTGAGAAATTATCAGGCCCGCAATTTTCTGCGATCCATGTCCGTCGGTGATCTGGCGTTTTTTTATCACAGCAATGCCGATCCTCCGGCGATCGTGGGCATTGTCGAGGTCGTCAAAGCCGCATATCCCGATTATTACGCATGGCAACTTGAGAGCCGGTATTTCGACGACAAGAGTTCAGAACAGAATCCACGATGGGTGATGGTCGACGTCCGGTTGAACAAGGTGCTGCGCACGCCGCTCTCCCTGGAAAGCCTCAGGGGAGTGAAAGGCCTGGGAAAAATGGAATTGCTTCGCAGGGGCTCCCGCCTCTCGGTTCAACCCGTCCGCGAAAGCGAATGGAAGATCATTGTGCGGTTGTCGGGGGAAAAAGCCTGAACCGTCTATTTGTGCGGGTTTCCGGGACTTTGTTACACTGAATAGCTAAACGGTTGAGAGGAACAACGCTATCGAACTGATGAAAAGAATCAACCTGGCCGGCGTTGTTGTGACCTTGATATGCGGTCTGTGGAGCCCCGGCTCCGGCTTTGGCGCAGCCGTGCCCGCCGCGGTATTGGGTCAGGAAGACGTCGCCGTGACCGTTCACATCGAGAACCGCCGGTTTGTTCCGCACGTGGTGAACCTGCGCGTCGGGCAACGGGTCCGCCTTATCTTCAAGAACGAAGATGTTGAACTGCATGCGTTTGTTCCCGCGGATCTTCTGGTTCGGACAAACGTCCAAGTCAGTGGCGACGGGGCGCCGCAGTTCGGCAAGGAAGGGTTTCGCCGCGTGTTGATTCCTTCAGGCGGCCAGGTGGAATTGGTGTTCACGTCGAAGGAAGCTGGCTCATTCCCGTTTTTCTGTGATTTGCCGGGACATATCATGAACGGGACGATCGTGGTTGACGGTTAGATGGATAAAGGAACCTCTGATTTATTATGATAGCGGGATGCAGGGCAAGGCGTCCCGGAGCGAAACCCGAGGCTTATCATAGAGATAGGCGAGGGTTGAGCGAGGACACAACGCCGCCATGCGCCCGATAGTGCCATAAATCAGAGGTTCCTAAATTGGATATGCTGGTGTGAGGTGTGTATTTTCGTGTTCAACTATGATTTTGAAGAGGAGAAGTGCTCATGAGGTATCGGATGGTTGATGGTGGTAACCGGGCCTCCACGTATGGCCGAAACCAATCGCAAGTATCGAAACGATGTGGTCTTGGCCTTGGGGTCCTTATCTTGGGGCTGGTCGGGTTCGGGGCGGCCAATTTTTCGGGCGCTGCAGAGCCCGCTCCGGCTGCGCAGGGCGAGGCGGCCGTGCAGGCGGTCCTGACCTACGCGCAGGCGGTGGCCGACCGGGACTCGACTCGGGTGGCGCAAAACGATTTTGTCTGTCTGTTGAAAATGGTGGAAGCCGGAGCTTTGGAGAAAGGGCAGTTTCTACCTGAATCGGACCCGGTCTATTCCTGGTGTTGGGACCGGCTGGCTCAGGCGCACGCGGAGGTGGTCCAGAGCCGTGACCTGGCGCTGGATGAGTTGTGGCCGGGCGTCGGCAAGTTGGTGAATTTTCGGGATTTCAAGCGGTTCGAAATCGCGGAAACCCAAGCGCATCAGCGAGCCCCGTCCTTTTTCGTCATGCCCGAGATCGGCGACATGTCCGGGGCGCCCGGGTTCGCTCTGGAGGTGATTGGTACCGGCCCGCTTCCCCATGCGTCCTTTCAGGTTCCGGGTTCCGACCACATGGTGGCCGTGCCCACGACCCTGGTCCGGGTCCGCATTGCCTATCCGGACCCGATGACGTCACCGGCCGCGAACGGTCCGGGTCAACAGGATTGGGTCGTGCCGTATAAGAAGCCGATCCATCCGGTCAAAGCCGTGACCGTGAAGTGGGTGGTGTTGTCAGGGCTGCAACAGCATGGGTTTCCCGTGGATATCGCAGTCCTCAACATGCCGATGACCTCTTCCATGGGGACGCCGATCCCATTCCTCGTGGATGCGGGTGGGTTTGAGCAGCGGTCCACGGAATATTGGAATGCGAAGGAAGCGCAAGCGGCCTTGACCGCCGGTTTGGAGCGGGCGAAAACGTTGCCGACGCGCCGGGAACGGATCTCCATGCTCAACAGGATTTTGGTCGTGAACCCTTCGCACCTGGAGGGGCTGCAAGCGATTACCGCCGAATTGTATGCCGGCTTGTTGGATTTTGGCGCACGGACGCATGGCGTTCAATTGGAGAGCGGTCCGCTGTACCAGGCCTTTAACGCCCTCTATTGGACGATCCAGTCGTCAACCGACCGGATGGATATTTCCCTCGAGATGGAAATGGGCGGCAAAACCGAGCCGACCCCGGCCGATTATCTGTATCGCCTGATTCCCGCGATGGAAACCTTGGTGGATTTACAACCCGGAGATTTTGAAACGCGCTTGAAACTGACGATGGCCTATCGCTGGACAAACGACCAGGTGTCAGCCATCATGGCCCCTCAGCAGTTGCTTTCCGAATTGCCCACGGATCAACCGGACATGCGTGCCAGGATCTTGATGGCCATTGCCTGGTCACGAATCAGCAAGGTCGCGTGGAATCGGTTCTTTGACGACCCGGATGTCATCCAGGGGTACAAAGAAGCCGATGAGGCCTTTACGTTGTCTTCCGATCCCCTGATCAAATTCTCCGCGGCCTATGCCAAGGCGTACAGTTTGGTTTTTCGCCCCAAGCGTGACGATGAGGCGATGTTCGCACTTTTGCAGGAAGCGCGACGCTGGTACCGGCAGATTCCGGGAGCCACGCCCCAGTCCTGGACCTTTCTCCTGCAAAACGATACCTTGAAAGGGTTCGTGGACACCGATCCGAAGTTTCACTCGTTGGTGACGGCAAATTCTTAAACGAGCACGTTCGGGCAAGAATTCAGCCGTTGATCTTGTTGAAGTGGCTGGTTCTTGCCTGACGCCGAACAGCCTCGCCTCACGATTCCTTGCAGGCTGTTTTCGTTTGACTTTTCGTATCCGCTTGGGACCGGAAGGATCGGTGTGAAGCCTCGACCCGGACGGAATAACCGGTCGCGCAAGGCGGCAAAGACAGCCTAACCAGGCGGGTTGACGGGTTCAGGCCGTGTCCAGTCCAGAAGAAGACTTCCAACTTGATTTTCGGAAAAATCCTGACGTCCTCGGCACCATGGTCGACGCTATGGGCGATGGCGTCTTTACCGTGAATGCCCAGGGCCACATTGTCGCGTGGAGTGCAGGCGCGGCGCGGATTACCGGTTATTCGAGCGATGAAGTCATCGGGCGATCCTGTCACATTCTTGAAGGGAAAAACTGTAAAGGGTTTTACAAACTTACCGAGTTTCTGGAGAACCCGACACCCTATCCGTGGGGAATCTGCAATCAGGAATGTAAGGTATCGGCGAAGGACGGTCGGGAACTGTATCTCTATGGAAACGTATCCGTCCTGCGCGATGAACGCGGCACGGTCGTCGGCGCCGTCGGCACGTTTACGGACCTCACCTCCTTCATTTTAGCCAAAGAAAAAATCCAGGTTCTCGAAGAACAGGCTCGGTCCAGAGATTCATTTCAGCAAATGATCGGGCGTAGCAGTGTCATGCAGGAAGTCTTTCGACGCGTGCGCTTGGCCGCGCAAGGCGACGTGCCTGTTCTTCTGACCGGGGAGTCGGGCACGGGAAAGGAATTGGCGGCTCGAGCCATCCATGCCCTCAGCGCCAGAAAGGACAAGCCGTTTTTTGCCATCAATTGTTCGGCCATTCCGGAGACGTTGATCGAAAGCGAGTTGTTCGGTCACGTGAAAGGAGCCTTTACAGGGGCAATCCGTGATAAAGTCGGTGTATTCCAGGCGGCCGAAGGAGGCACCCTGTTTCTGGATGAAATCGGTGATACGAGTCCGTTGCTTCAGCTCAAACTGCTTCGTGTATTGCAGGAGAACGAGATTCGGCGAGTCGGTGATGAAAAAAACATCAAAGTCGACGTGCGACTCGTGACGGCGACGAACAAGGACTTAAAGCACCTGTTAACCACGGGGGCGGTACGGGAAGACTTTTTTTATCGCATTCGGGTCTTTGAAATTACGCTTCCGGCCCTCAGGGAACGGCGTGAAGACTTACCCCTGTTGGTCAGTCATTTTCTTGCCGAAGGGTCAAAAGTGTATCCCCGTGCCATCAACGATATAGCGCAGGATGCGATGCAGCAGATGCTGAAGTATGCATGGCCGGGAAACGTTCGGGAATTACGAAACGCCATCGAACATGCGTTTGTCACGGCGGAAGGGGCTTATTTGACTGTACTCGATCTTCCTCCGGAGATTCGCACGCTTCAATCCCACGCTCAACCCGTAGAAGAATCCCTGCTTCCTGAGCAACGGGCCGAACGGGACCGGATCCTCGATGCTCTTCGGGAAACTCGGGGAAGTAAAACCAAGGCGGCCAAGTTATTAGGGTACAGCCGGGTGACACTATGGAAAAAGCTCCAACAGTTCGGCATTCAGGGATCTTCCTCTGAAATTCGTTAACGCGTTAAGTTAACAAGTTAACGTTCTATCGTTAACATGACCTCCCTTCCTTAAACGTTCTTCAAGACTTCACAGCGCAACTCCTTAAAATTCAAGGGTAATTTTTTCTGTTGTGCCGATGTGAAAAGTGGCATAGGCTTTGCTCTGTGTAGGTAGAGGATATGATAAAAGGTTGCGAGGAGGTGATCCCATGACAAAAAATGTCGGCGGAGTCGAACAAAAAATTCGATTGGTTCTGGGCCTGTCGGCCGTTGGGGTGGCAGCATTGAGCGGATTGCCCATGTGGGCCGTGGGGATCATTGGTGTGGTCGGGGTGGTTGCTCTTGTGACGGGAGGCGCGAGATATTGCCCGCTGTGGGCGCTATTGGGAATAAACACCTGCCCCTTAAGGAATCAGGCGAAAGAGTGAAGCGGTCGGTGTTGTTTTCATGCTATGATCGACACTAAATTCACAACGAATGGGCCATTAGAGCCATTCAATGGTCAAACTGAAAACACGATAGGAAAGATCGCTCGTAGTTGGTAGAAACGGACGATTTATTCATTAACCACAAGGAGGTACGTCATGTTCGGTTCGATTCGCTCGATGAGTTTCATCGTGCTGCTCAGTGTCTTCGTTCTTGGTTTGATGATCGCCCCGGCCATGGGCGACGGTGGTCCGGCGGATGGCTTCGGCCTGCACGTCCAGGCCCCGCATATGATGGCGGATGGACAGCCAGGTGGTCCCTTCCATCATTATTGCAAAGGCATTTCCAATGAAATCATCCAATGCCTCCTTTTCGAGTCCACGGACGCCAAGGCGCCATTGATAGGGGTGGAATATTTCGTGGCCAAGGACTTGGCCCGCAAGGAAGTTCCGCTCATCAAGTGGAACAGAAATTTCCACGACCATGAAGTGGAAATTGCCACCGGTCGCGTGCTCATTTTGGACATCGAGGATGAAAAGAAGGTCGCGGAAATCGCCGCCGCTGCCGCGAAGACCGACGGCATCATTTTCCATCTCTGGCAACCGGGTGACAAGGTTCCTGATGGAACGGTGACGATCCCGAATGCGATCGGTCACAAGTTCCGGACCGAGTAGCGTATCGCCGGTGCGGGAATGCATCACTTCCCGCACCGGTCCTCTCCCGACGTTGTCTCTTCACAAGAAGGAAGCACCTGATGCCACTAACGAGCAAACGATGGGCGAGCTATGTCTTTGCCGTGTCCTTGCTGGGAGGATCGGTTGTCTGGGCGGGCGACCCGGTGGTGCTCAAGCCGCGCGTGCCGTCTGATCAGATCGAAGAAGCCAGAACGTGGCAGAATCCGTTTCTCGAAACTCCCCAACGTCTTGAACGCGGCAAGAAACTGTTTCACGGCAAAGGGTTTTGCGTGACGTGTCATGGACGGGACGGGAAGGGGTTTGGCAACATTCCGGGTCTGCGCGGAAAACTCCCGAGAAATTTCACGGATACCCAGTGGCAGGCCGCGCGGACCGATGGTGAACTGTTCTGGATTCTGAAAAACGGCAGCCCGGGTACGGATATGGCCTCGTTTATTCCGCTCGTACTGACGGAAGAAGAGGCTTGGCACGTTCTCCTGTACGTGCGCGCCTTTGGCGGAACGTAACATGGTGGCAGGAATGGCCGTCCAGGGAATGCTCGACATGAGACAGGGGATCCGGTCTTGATCGACAAGGATCGGAACGGTGGCCCAGTTTGTCATTGACGCATACCGTGTGAGCCTGCTAGCTTAGCGCCCTTACCTCTTTGGCTGCCGCTGAACGGCAGCTCCATCCTCACAAAAATCGGATACTCGGTAGTGCATAATCATGAACCCATAACAGAGGAGCATCAATCATGAAAGACAAGAAGCTCAAATCTATTTGTGTGGCTGCAGGTATGAGGAAGTATTGGAAATCGATGTCTCTCCTAATTGGAATCCTTGGCGTCTGCGCCTCAACATGGGTCGTTGTCCCGTCTGTCGTTCGTGCCGACGCTTCGCAGAATGACGTCAACGAAGCCTTTGCCCCGGTGTTGAAGTTGGAAGGCAAAGCCCGCAAGGAGATTAACGCGATTGCGAACATGATAGCTCCCGGGTCGAAGATGGTGCCCATTGATGCCACCAAGGCGAGTGGCGAAATGTGCATGCTGGAGACGGTGACCAAGCACAATATGATCCATTTTTCGCAAACCCCAGAGCAAACCCATGAAGATGTCGTGTATTACATCAACCCTGCGACGTTTATCAAAAACGGCTTGGATGTCAAGAAACTTCCTCGTCACCCCAGTGAATTGGGGAAGATGGAGCCGCTTCAATGGTATTACTATGATGGGACCTATGTGGAACCCCATCAGGGAAGCCAGCTGAATAAGGAATTCGTCATTATGAGCGTGGACGTGAAATAGCTGAGGAGTTTCGATGTATGAATAACCGCTCTGTACGGAACGGTGTCATTTGTGACGTCGACCAGCGAATCTTCCGCTCATACGTTAAGTATTAAAGTGCATGAAGCAGGATGCCTGGATGTCCCGTGATTTATGGGGCATTCCAGGCACCCGTCAACGCAGCCTCCGGATCGATTCAAAACATTTTGTTTCCCAATGCCCCACTGCCGATTCCCTAGCCTTGACTGACCAAGAGTGCATCACGTCCGGATATCAGGGATTTCAGTCTCATAATCCCGCCTGTCATTATTAACAAGATTTCCGAATCAGCAGAATAGTTGTTGCGCGCCTACCGGTTGATGCCGGCAACCCTTTCCCGCCTGATCAGGATTCGCTGATCGCTCGAAGCCATTCCGTGGTGCCTCATTCCTCTCCGACATCCCTCCCATCAGATGTCCTGGCAGCGGCAGACAGGTTGACAAAATGGTGAAGATCGGAGTGTATTTGACATATCGGTCAAAATTTGAGTTTATTGGCACACAACCCAAGAGCTTATTCGCATTTCAAGGATCATGCACATTTCCTCTATCAACGGACCGGTCAGTGAGGTCCACGGGCTTTATGGCCGGGAACGAGAGAGGATGCCACGACCGGGGATTCTCGTTCTGAGCCTTCTTCTGGCTTGCATGGCGGCAAGTTGCACGTCCGGTCCAGTGCCATCAACAAGTCCGCTGAATCGTGAATTCCCCAAAACGGAAGCTCTCCGGCCTCCCGTTCCTGCTACGGAGGTCTCTCCCAGGGAACGTTCCGACCCGAGTCCGGCTCCGTTTTCGCTTGAGGATCGGATGGCGTTTGGCGCTCCTTCGGGACTCATGCGTACTGATGCCAAGCCTGCCCGGGTGTTCAGTTTTCGGGCGAGGGAAATGCCGTTGGTCGATGCCTTACGTATGTTCTCACGCGCCAACGTGCTCAATATCGTCGTGGAGCCGGGAGTCGAAGGCGTGGTGACGGTTGACTTTCAGGGTCTTGCGCTCGAAAAAGCCATGTCCGCGCTGCTGGATACGCAAGGGTACTATTGGGAAAGAGACGGAGAACTGATCGTCGTCCGCCGGTTGAAAACACGTCTGTTCACGCTGGATTACATTCGCCTGGAACGTTCCGGTGAGGGTCGCAATAAAGCGCAAGTCACGTCCGGGTCCGGAAGAAGCGGTGGGCAGGATGCGGGCGAAGTCATCCTGAGCCAACAGGACCACATCAAGTTCTGGGAAGAGATCGAAACACAGATCGACGCGCTCCTCTCAGCCGAGGGACGCTTCGTGGTGAACCGGTTGTCCGGCACCATTCAGGTGACGGATCTGCACAGACGGGTTCAAGAGGTGGCGACGTTTCTGGTCAACGTCCGCAACTCTCTCTATCGCCAAGTCGAGATCCAGGCCAGGATTTATGAAATCGCGCTACGGGACGATTACAGCCTGGGAGTCGATTGGAGCCGGATCGATCTCAGAACGCCCAAGGGCAGTCTCAAGCTGACCAACGTCATCACGGCGCCGGCCGGAGGCTTTGTCGCGCGAGCGGCGACCGCGGCTTTCAGTTTTAGCGACGGTGATTTTGAAGGCGTCATCCAGGCCTTGCAGGAGCAGGGCGACGTGCAGGTGGTGTCCCAACCCCGGATACTGACGTTGAATAACCAACCGGCGCTGATCAAGGTCGGGACGGATCAATCATTTTTTACCTCAACGACGACGCAAGGGACGGCAGGGGCCGGGAACATCATTACGGAACAGGTGCGAACCGTGACCTCGGGGCTCGTCCTCTCGGTGACCCCGCAGATTTCCCAAGACGGCTGGATCATGATGGATGTCTCGCCCATTATCACCCGGTTGACCGATACCGTCGAATCACAGAATGGATCCACCGCGCCTGTTTTGGAGGTGAAACAGTCCGGAGGGCTGGTCCGTGTCCGTGACGGCCAGTTGGTGATTATCGGCGGGTTAATCCAGGAACAACGGACGACCACTCAACGGAAGGTCCCCTTGCTGGGTGATCTTCCCCTGCTGGGTTCGTTCTTCAGCGGCACCTATCAGGCCGAGCGAAACACCGAACTCGTCATCTTCCTCATGCCTCGTATTCTGCGGGTGACGTGATGGACGAAGACGATCTGAACGTCTGCTACGAACAACTGGGCTTTACCGAAGCCCCGTTTCGTATGACCCCGGATACGGACTATTTTTTCCCATCGAAGCGGCATCTGCATGCATTGGAGCATTTGCAGTTCGGGATCGCCAGTGGCGAGTTGACGATGTTGACCGGTGAGGTCGGGGTGGGGAAAACGCTCGTGTGCCGCTACTTGTTGCGGTATCCTCCGAAAGGCGTGCGCTTTGCGTATCTCTTGAATCCCGACCAATCGTATGCGGATCTGCTGGGTTCCATCTACTCGGACCTCACCGGGCAGGTCCACCAAGATCGGAGCATCGGGGCACTGCAACGATCGTTGTCTCACGTGTTGCTGCAGTTGGCCGGGCAGGGTGAACGTGTGGTCGTCCTAGTGGACGAAGCGCACCGCTTGAGCGGGAAAGTGTTGGAAGGACTCAGGCTGTTATCAAATCTGGACACCGAAAAAGAAAAACTCATGTGCCTGTTGTTCGTGGGACAACCCGAGCTCGAGCGGACGTTGTCTCATCGTGCGCTTCGCCCCTTGGCGCAACGCATCAGCATTCGATTCCGATTGAAGCCTTTCGATTGCCGGGAAACCATGGGGTATATCCGGCATCGCCTGCTGGTCACGGGCGCGATGACTCTGTTCCAATTTCCGCCCGGCGTCATGATACTCACGCACTACCTGAGCGGAGGAGTGCCGCGCAGGATCAACCAGATTTGTCAGCGAGCCCTCTTTGCTGCCTATGCCGGCGGCCGGTTCAAGGTCAGTGCCCGCATGGTCCTGCGTGCGAAACGGGAAATCACCGGCCTGACCTGATGTGTAAGGACTATTTGTTCCTCCCCTTTGCCTGTCCTGAGCGGAGTCGAAGGGTAAGGGGAGGGAAGGGTGGGGTAGAGCACCAAATATTTGTAGCAGCGACATCCCTGCTCGGAAGCAGAGACGGGCAATGAGTATCATCACGGATGCGCTGAACCGGTTGCAGGCTGACCGAGCGCGGAGTTCAGGGCAGCCCCTTGTTTCGGCGGCGCCGGAGCCCGCGGAAGCCGCCGATTTCCACGGCCCTGGTGTTTCCTCTCCACGTTCACCGGGCCGGACTCATCGAATTCGTCTGCCATTTCTTCTGATCGTGCTGGGGGCCGCCGGGCTTGCGGTCTACCTATGGGGCCTGCCCTTTCTTACGGCGCCTGATAAGGTGAAGCCGAAGCAGGAAGAGGTGCAGGCAGCTCAATCCGCTGAATCCGCAAGATCCGTTCCATCCGGGATCGTAGAGTCGATACCTGAACAACGGGAAGAACCTCCTGTTGTCACCACGACTGACATGCGTGAGAATTCCGGTTCAACGGGGCTGGCTTCAGTGTCCGGCCCGCCACCGACCTCGCCTGATGCCGGGAATGTGCGCGTCCGCAAGCCCGGCCCTTCTCCCGGCATTCAGTCCACGGCAATACCGCCACCAACGCGTCATACCCGTTCGGCTTCATCCGGTCGACGAAAAAACCGGGGTTCCCCACGGCTTCGGCATGCCACTCCCTATGAAATCAAACTTGCCCACGCACAATCTTTGATCAAGCAACGGCAATACGGGCAGGCTATCAACATTCTGGAACCCTTATTTGCGAAGCCTCCTGAACGCTGGGAGCCTTGGTTTTGGTTGGGCACGGCGCAGTTGGGGTTAGGGCAATTGGAGAAGGCCCAGTCGTCGTTGGTGGACGGGCTTGCGCGGGACGCCACGGTGCCGCAATTGTGGGTGCAGCGAGCCTTGGTGAGTCAACAGCAGGGCCGGTTCGGTGAAGCATTGGATGCCCTCAGGCAAGCGGAGTTATTGGCGCCGAAGCTTCCCGAGGTTCACCTGAACTTGGCGTATTCACTCGAAGTGGACGGAAACAGGTTTCTCGCCCTGAAGCATTACCGGATGTTTCTGACCCTGACCGAAGGCAAAAAAGCCTACCACGCAACCCGCAAAAAAGTGCTGGACCGCATCAGTCGTCTGAGCAAAACCTGAACTTATTCCGTACGCAGCACCCGGAACCTGTGTCGCGTTCTTAGCCTCGGCTGAACGCCTGCCTGAGGGTCTGCACGAATCGGGCGAGAGATCCCCGGCTCTCGGGGTCGGGGTGTTCTTCCCACAGTTCCTGATTGCCCAAATACGCTTCTCCTCGAAATTGCAGTCGGCTGCGCAGTTGGGTGTAGCCCTGATTCTGTAATTGGTTGATGAGCATGGCGACGGCGGCTTGTTCAGTGGCTTGCGGTTCGGTCTCCAGAAGGAAGCGTTCATATCGGAAGACTGCCTGAAACGTTCCGTTCGAGACTTTCATGTCGACCTGTCGATTAAACCCCCGGCCCAAGTCATCGAGCCCGGCAAGCTGATAGGTATTCGTCAAGGAGTCCCTTTGATCGATCCGGGTGGGGTGGTTCTCCGTCGGACCGGCTAGTCCAACTCATCGGCAATCTTTTTCAATCGCCGGTCCAGGGCAAACCGGGTGAGCCCCAATTTTTGAGCGGCTAAACTTTTATTCTGTCCGCAGAGTTTCATCACTTCTTCAATGATCGCGAATTCGGTTTCCGCCAAGGTCTGTTGTCCCAGGATCATCTCCAACCGGAGAACCGGTTCGTCGGTTTGGGCGGTGGATGAAACAATTTTCTTGGGTTCTTCACGGAGTTCTCGGGGTAAGTCCCCTGGCGTTAACGTCTTGCCGCGGCAGAATATCACGGCTCGTTCGATGATGTTTTCCAGTTCGCGAATGTTCCCGGGGTACGTGTATCCCTCAAGCAAGGCTCGGGCTTCCGGGTCGATCTCGCCGACGTCTTTATTGACGTCCCGGCTATGGTGAACCAGGCAGCGAAGACTCAGGGGATAAATATCGTCGACGCGTTGTCGCAGGGGCGGAAGTTGCAACGACACGACGTTGAGCCGAAAAAACAAATCCTCCCGAAACGCGCCTTGGTCGACTTCCTTTTTCAGATCGCGATTGGTCGCGGCAATCAGCCTGAAATCCACGGTAATATCGTCCTGGCCCCCCAGGCGTTTGAAGGAGCGTTCCTGTAGGACGCGAAGCAGCTTGGCTTGCATGGAAGGATTCAGGTCACCGATTTCATCCAGGAACAGCGTGCCGCCTTCAGCCTGTTCGCAGAGCCCGGGTTTTCGCTGGGCGGCACCGGTAAAGGCCCCTCGTTCATACCCGAACAGTTCGCTTTCGAAGAGTTCCTGGGGAATGGCCGTGCAATTCACGCCGACAAAAGGCGCGTCACCTCGGGGGCCGTTGTGATGCAGGACCCGGGCGATGAATTCTTTGCCCGTTCCGGTTTCACCTTGAAGCAGAACGGTGGTTTTCGCGTTTTCGCTCAATTCCTGGATTTGAGCCACCAGCTCACGCATGCCGGGGCTGTTGGCGATGAGATCCTTGAGCGCATAGCGTCCGGCACTGCCCTGGTTTTCAAAACTGACCCGGCGACGGAGGGTCAAATAGTCAATCGCGCGTTCGACAACCGGACCGACACCGGACAGATCAACGCTTTTGATCAAAAAGTCATACGCCCCCAAGCGCATGGCTTCCACGGCGTCTTCAATGGTCCCGTAGGCCGTCAAGAGGATGACAAGCGTTTGCGGGGCTTTGGGCCGGATATGCTTGAGCGTTTCGAGGCCGGTCATCCCCGACATTTTCAGATCGAGAAGGATGATGTCGGGAACGTCGTCGTCCAATCCCTCGAGAAGCGCTTCCCCGGAGTCAAAGCTTCGCACCTCGTGCCCGCCGCGAGTGAGCCGGCGGGTAATCGACGAACGAACGACTTCATCATCATCCGTGACAAAAATCGATGCGTGCATATCAGACCGACATTGCGGGTTGAGGTTGAAGGGTGAGAGGAAGCCAAATGGAGATCACTGTGCCCACGCCCACTTGGCTGTCGGCCCTGATGCTGCCCCCATGCGCTTCAATAATGTTCCGGCAGATGGCCAGTCCCAGCCCGGTGCCGCGTCGTTTGCCCATCGTGAAAAAGGGATCGAAAATTCTGGGAAGATCTTCCGGGCTGATGCCTTTGCCGTTGTCCTGAATGGTGGTAAGCAGCCCTTTGTGGCCGTCCCGTAATTCCTCCAGCGCTTCGATCCGGATGTCTCCGTCCTCTGCCAAGGCTTCGACGGAATTTTGAATCGCGTTGAGCACCACCTGCTTGATCTGGTCACGGTCGGCTTCGAGCGCAGGAAGATCAGGGGGAAAGGACACGGTCAGGTTCAAACGTTTCTGGCCGGCCACGTGACGCACGAGGTCCAGAGTTTCTTCAACCAGCGCGGCCAGCTCGAATGAGCCGGGGACGATGTCGCGCGGTCTGGCGTATTCGACGATTTGCGTCACGATCCGGTCCAGCCGCCGGGTTTCTTGGAGGATCGTTTGCAGGTCCTGCCGTTTGGCGTCTTCCGGTGGAAAGTCCTCCATGAGTAATGACGTCGTAGAGCCGATGCCGACGAGGGGATTCCGAATTTCATGCGCGATGCCCGCCGCCACCTGTCCCAAGGTCGCGAGGCGTTCCGTCCGGCTGAGTTTTTCCTTCATCTGTTCAAACGCGGTGATGTCGACGTTAAAGCCTTGATAGAGCGAACCGTCGCCTTGTCCGTCCTGAATGGGAACGGCGCGGCTCAGGACCTTATGCGTGGTGCCGTCAGGATGAACGAACCGAAAGACACTTTCAAAAGGAACCTGTTGCGTGGTCGCCTTGGAGAACGCGTCAGATACCTGGTCACGGTCACCGGGGTGAATGGCATCCCAGATCCGTTCCGGATCCAGGGAATGATCAGGATCATGTCCGGCCAGCCGCCAATTCTGACCGTTGCAAAAAATAATGCGTCCGTCTTTGGCCGTAAAAATACCGAATGGGGCATTGTCCACGATCCCGCGATATTTGGATTCCGAATTCGACAGATCGATATTAAGGTTACGCAACGCGGCTTCCGACGTTTGGATTTGGCCGATGAATTCCCGAATCTGTTGACCCATTTCGTGCATCACCTTGGTCAAGTCGCCGATTTCATCGCCCCGATCAAGGACCTGGACTTCAGGGACCGTCCCGTCCGGTCGGTTTTCAACGGATTTGGCCAGGGAGACCAAGGGGCCGGCAATCGATTGCGCTAACAGGCGGATCACCAACACCATGGGGATGAGCGCCAACGATCCGCCACCGACGATCACGGTCAACAGAAAGCCCCGATCATTGGATGTGCGTTCCAGGGTTTGCCGTAAGACCTCGCCTTCCCGCTTATCGAAACGGGCAATTTCTTCCCGGATACTCAACATCAGTCTTCGTCCGGCCCCGGATTCGATGTACTCAAGCGCCTGTTCCGCATAGCCTAGTTTGGCTTGTTCAATCAATCGGTCCTTATCTTCCAGCAACGTGTATACCAGGGCCTGAACGTTCAGGATTTCAGCATGTTGTGCCCGATCGTGTTCGACCATCTGGGCCAGGGTCCGTCCGACTTCCAACACGCGTTGTTTCGCGGCATGATAGGGATTCAAAAATTTCGGTTGGAGGGTCAGGACGAATCCGCGGAAACCAGTCTCCAAATCGACAATCAGCCGCAGGTAGTCGGCGGCAGTGGTTTGCACGTGATACACTTGGTTGAGGCGGTCTTCATCCTGGGAAAAGGTCTGAACGCTGTTAAAGGTGATGATGCTGAGGACGGCAAGCGTGAGGATCGGAATAACCGAGACAAGAAGGAGTTTTTTCTCAATCGGGAGGTTGTTGAATCGTCGAAAAATTCGCATTGCGGAACTCCGTGCGTAATCTTAGGGGTGACGCGTGGGGGTGTCAAACCGGAGTCTAAAATTGCCGCACCATGGATGCACGGAAGCAACGAGGCGTCCGTAAAAGCCCTCTGGTGAGTCGAACCCTGTTTCAGGTATGATGAAGCCATAGCTTGGCCGAATCTGCATTCAATCCAGTGCCGTGAAAACATGAAGAAACGAACCTTCGCGTTATACGTCGTGTTCTTTGTGCTGGGGCTCGGAGCGGGATGGACACTCAACACTCAACGACCGCCCGTTGAGGGCATTTCCGCCAGAACCGCGGCCGATTACCTCCACGGGGTGATTGAGGCCGACAGGACGTTTTATACGCAGCACGTTGTCGAGCGTATGGAAGCCATGCTGATTGTGAATGCATCGGAAGAGTGGGCCCATGACAAAACTTTGCCGCTGCCCGCCCAATTCTTGCGTGAAGCGTCGCGAAGCCTGCGTTTGCGCGACGCGCCGTTTCGCTACCGGTTGGTCAGCCTCTGGCCGCTGAATTCCCAAAATGCGCCCGCTTCGGATCACGAACGGCAGATGTTGGAGCAAGTCGTGGAATTCGGTGAGGTCATGGAAGGTGAAGTGACGTCGAATGACAAACGATACTTTCAGGCGATCTATCCGGACCGGGCCGTGAGTCGAGCCTGCGTGTCCTGTCACAATGCGCACACCGAGTCTCCGAAGCGAGATTTCAAGCTCAACGACGTGATGGGCGGGCTGGTTATCGAAGTGCCTTTGGATTAGTTACATCCGTGTTAAGAGTCGCCATTCGTCCCCCTGTACGCCTTGGGTTCTCTCCATTTATCTTCCAACATCATTGAGGATTGATTCCGCCGTTTGCTATCTTTCCCGCCAACTGTCTGACCGCAAACGGATCATGATGAAGACCCCTTCAACAACCATGTTATCCTTCGGTGCCGTAGGGTTGCTGCTCGGTTTGCCCGAACTGAGCTGGGGGACGGACGATTCGATCACGCATGTCGATCTGACCCAGTCCACCGTCGGGTATGTCGCACTGGTCATCTTCGTCCTGGCCTATGCGCTGGTCATGGCCGAGGAGTTTACGCACCTCAGGAAATCCAAACCCGTCATGTTGGCGGCGGGCGTCATTTGGGCAATAGTGGCGTGGTCGTATCCCGGCGACGACCCGCATGCCGTTGAGCATGCGCTACGTCACAACATTCTCGAATATGCGGAGTTGATGTTATTCCTGCTGGCCGCCATGACGTACATCAACGCCATGGAAGAACGGCTGGTCTTCGAAAGCCTGCGGTCGTGGTTGGTGCGCAAGGGGTTTACCTACCGCCAACTGTTCTGGCTCACGGGCACCCTGGCGTTCTTCATCTCGCCGGTGGCGGACAACCTGACGACGGCCTTGCTGATGTGCGCCGTGGTGCTGGCGGTCGGAGCGGACAATCCGCGGTTCGTGAGCCTGGCGTGTATCAATATCGTGGTGGCGGCCAACGCGGGCGGGGCCTTCAGTCCCTTCGGCGACATCACGACGTTGATGGTCTGGCAGAAAGGAATCGTGGGCTTCTTCACGTTCTTTCTCCTGTTCGTGCCCTCGGTGGTCAACTACGTGGTGCCGGCCGCGATCATGCACTTTGCCGTGCCGCAGGTCTCGCCGCCGCCGTCCGAGGAAATCGTACGCATGAAGCGGGGCGCTCATATAATTATGCTCCTGTTCTTTTTCACGATTTGTACGGCCGTGAGTTTTCACAATTTCCTCCATCTCCCTCCCATGGTAGGCATGATGACCGGCCTGGCGTACCTGAAATTTTTCGGGTTTTACCTGCAGAGGACGCACTATCGATACGCGGCGCCGGGAACATGGAGTGAGAAGAAATCTCAGGAAACGCTCGGCGACATGATCCCGTTCGAAATCTATCAGCACGTGGCCAGGGCGGAATGGGACACCCTGCTGTTTTTCTACGGCGTCGTCCTGTGTGTGGGCGGGTTGGGCTTTCTCGGCTACCTCGCGCTGGTGGCGCAGGTGATGTATATCGACTGGGGACCCACGTTCGCGAATACGATGGTCGGGGTGTTGTCCGCGATCGTGGACAACATTCCGGTGATGTTTGCCGTATTGACGATGAGTCCCGACATGTCTCAAGGCCAATGGCTATTGGTGACGTTAACGGCCGGAGTCGGAGGAAGCATGTTGTCGATCGGCTCGGCCGCCGGCGTGGCGTTGATGGGACAGGCTCACGGCAAATATACGTTCTTCAGTCATCTCAAATGGACCCCGGCGATCGCGCTCGGGTATGCGGCGAGCATCCTGGTCCATATGTGGATCAACTCGAGTCGATTTTGAGGCGCAGGCGCGCGGAAAGAAAACCCATTGCTCCCCGGACGCGTGCAGGCTACAATCCGGCGAACGACGAATCAGAGGAGGCAAACCGGAACTCCGAACAATCCGAACGGCTGTTGAGAAAGTCCCGTTTTGCACGCAGGCGGGAGGTTCATTCAACGGACGTGTCAGGCATGTAGGGTAGCTGGCTGTCGGCTGTCTGAGGCCGGTCACAGTACAAGCCGGTTGAGCATTCAGGAACGCGACTCCTGAATGGCAACCGGCTTTTTTGTGTCACGTATCGTCCACATAGGGGAGACGAGCATGAACACCGAGAAAGCAGACATTCCGCGAGGTACGCTTGCCGGGTTACAGCGGAACTGGAAGGCCGACCTCCTGTCCGGATTTCTGGTATTTCTGATTGCGCTGCCGTTGTGCCTCGGCATCGCCCTGGCCTGCGGGTATCCCGCCATCGCCGGTATCTTCACCGCCATTATCGGCGGCATTCTGGCCACCTTCTTCAGTAATTCGGAGCTGACGATCAAAGGCCCGGCCGCGGGGCTCATCGTCATTGCCATCGGCTGCGTGACGGAATTCGGATTCACCGGCGGGAAGGACCCCGCCGCCGACTTTCAGGCCTACCGGCTGGCGCTGGGCGTCGGGGTGGCCGCGGGCGTCATACAAATCCTGTTCGGGATCTTCCGCGCCGGCATCCTCGGGGAATTTTTCCCGACCACCGCGATCCATGGGTTGTTGGCGTCCATCGGGGTCATCATCATCGCCAAGCAGTTTCCGGTCGTGATGGGGCTCAGCCCCGAAGGCTCGCCCTTGCATCTGCTCGCCAACATTCCCACGTTCATCATGAATATGAATCCCAAGATTGGCCTGATCGGGATCGTGAGTCTCCTCATCGTATTCGGATATCCGCTCATCAAGAACCCCAAATTCAAAGTGATACCCGCGCCGATGGTCGTGTTGTTCGTCGCGGTGCCGATGGGCCTGTATTTGAATATCGGTCAGGGGGGAACCTATACCTTTAACGATCAGACCTATGCGCTGGGAGCAAAGTTTCTGGTGGACGTGCCGGCGAATATGTTCAGCGCACTCACGTTCCCGGATTTCTCGGGACTCACGACGTCCATCGGCATCAGGTACGTGATCATGTTCGCCCTGATCGGGAGCCTGGAGTCGCTGCTCAGCGCGAAGGCCGTCGACCAGATCGACCCGTGGCAACGAAAGACGGACATGGACCGGGACATGCTGGCCGTCGGGGTCGGCAATACCGTCTCGGCTTTCGTGGGCGGGCTTCCGATGATTTCGGAAATCGTGCGAAGCAAAGCCAACATCGACAACGGGGCGAGGACGCGATTCGCCAACATGTTCCACGGCTCGTTTCTGCTGGTTTGCGTGGCCTTGATCCCGGCGTTGATCAACCAGATCCCCCTGGCGGCACTGGGTGCATTGCTGGTGTTTACCGGGTTCCGGTTGGCGTCGCCCCACGAGTTTGTCCACATGTACCATTTGGGAAAAGACCAGTTCATCGTGTTCGTGTCCACGGTCATCGGCGTGCTGGCTACGGACCTCCTGATGGGCATTGGCATCGGCATCGCCGTCAAGATCGTCATCCACTTGTTCAACGGAGCCCCGATCCCCTCGTTCTTCAAACTGAACGCCGAGATCACGCAGGAAGACGACACGTCAGCGACCATCGTGGTCCGGGAGTCCGCCATCTTCAGCACCTGGATTCCCTTGCGCAAACACCTGCACCGCTTGCACCAGGAAGGGAAAACCGTCACCCTGAACCTGGCCGAGACGCGACTCGTGGATCACACCGTGATGTCGAAACTCTATGAATGGGTCGGTGAATTCGAAGAAAAGGGGTGTGACCTGTTCATCCGGGGATTGTCAGAGCACCGCCCGATGTCCGACTCCATGGTGGCGGCACACGTGAAACGTAAGGAGTAGCATGGAGCCGTCGCCGCGCTCTTTCTTCGTCTCCCTATTCCGGAAGAGAGCCGGGGTGCGAAGGCCCTTCGGGCACTCCTGTGCAATATGCCGATAAAGAGTCTGGGAAGGGCTTGATTTTCTCCAATAATAAACTAGATAATAGACTAGTTTATCATTAACGGAGGAATTATGAGAGAAGTCGGTATGTTCGAGGCGAAAACCCACCTTTCCGCACTGGTGGATGAAGTCGCACGCGGGGAGACAGTCATCATCACCAAGCGTGGGCACCCAGTGGCCCGGCTGACGCCACCGGAAGCACCTGACCGTGGAGCCGCTGTTGCCGCAGTCAAAACCCTGCGCGACTTGCGTAAGCGCGTTGGGTGGGCGACGACCGAGGAAATTCTCCAAATGCGCAACGAAGGTCGGCGTTGAAGGCCCCTGTCCTGGATAGTTCCGTCACCGTGGCATGGGTACTCGGGGATGAATCATCGGCACGTGCCGACGCGACCCTCCAGGAGGTGACGGAAATGGGTGGCGTTGCTCCGGCGCTGTGGTGGGTGGAAGTACGGAACGCATTGGTCATCGCCGAGCGCAAAGGCCGTTTGACACAAGAAGACACTGCGGCAGCGGTGCAGGCGATTGACGCGCTGAGCGTCCACTTGGACCAAGCACCTGACAACAACTCCCTTCTCCGGCTGGCCAGGATACACGGATTGACCGCGTATGATGCAATGTACCTGGAACTATCGATCCGGCAACAGCGTCCCCTTGCCACTCTTGACCGGAGACTCAGCGTAGCGGCACAAGCTGAAGGCATAACGCTAACGGTATGAGGAGAGTAGGCTTCCTCGGATGCGTGAGCGAAGCCCCTCGACTTCGCTTCCTTCGACTGCGCTTCCTTCGCCTTCAGGCGCGTTGCGCCTTACGCTCAGGACAGGCAGGACAGGCGTAACACGACAATCCCAACTCAAATCTTCCCTCAACCCCGACATGGGTTTTGGTGCGATTTCGCACACCGGAGCCTGTGCGTTTTTGTATGTCGCCTTCTCATAGCCCATCGGTCAGGCGCTTTCCCATCCACAACCTATTGTTTCTTTAATGGTTTCTTGGAACGCGCCCTACCGTAAAATCTGGCACACCCTTTGCTTCACTACAAGATAGTTCTCGCTCAAACCTTTGGAGGAATATCATGAGTGAATTTTCCATCTTGTACAAAAGCCTACATTGTGAGCAGAAACGAACGAAGAAAACCGAAAAAAACGACGCCTCCTCACAGGTAAAGAGTGAGGCTCAGTCCGGATCGACCGTCAATCCCCTTCGGGCATTAATAGCCAAGATTTTCTAATCCGTTCGTTTCGGTTCCCCTGCCGTCATACCCGACCAGATCGGGCCTCCTTTTTTAGATCAGTTTGACGATCGACAGCCAATGCAGCGGCTGTAAGAGGGTCGTGGTTTTCGTGCCGTCACGCGACCGGATGACCATCGGCGCGATCTCCCAGCCATACAAAGAGTCACGATCACCATAGGCTCCAAAGCGAATCGGATAGCCAAAGAAATCGCGTCGCCACTCGTGGGGATCCTTGACAGCCCGTTTACTCGACCACTGGCTTGTGAGGGGTTTCCCGCGCTTCCAGACTTTGGCAATGACAGCGGGACTATAGGGGTGACGACGGTGAGCGGGGCCGGGATCATGGCCCATACCCTACCTCCTTGGTCGAGCGAAACACGAAAGTACGGGCTTTCCTGTGTTAGAGCGCGGTGGTGAGTTTCGTCGTGGCCGGCTGGAGACACCCGCCCTGCTTGTTTTAGCTACGCTATACGATACTGATCCGTTCGGTTCGGCGCATCGTATCTGCTCAGGCCTTGCCCGTCAATCCAACATATGAGTCCCGAGAGCCTCATCTTGACCTCTCCCGGGGAATGGCTTATACCATTGCGAGCTTATGATTGCGGCCCAGGCGTGCACGAAATCCTTAACGAGCAGAAAGTCCTTCTTCCCATGAAGAACGGCCTTACCAAGGGCGAGACTGAAACGGCCATCCGCAATGCCGTCATCAAATTCGAACAGGAATTCATGGGACGCGGGCCCACGGAGGTCAAGGCGTTCATCCTGCGCGACATGGTCCTGGTGCGGCTCAAGGGCGTTCTGACTCCGGCGGAACGTCAACTTGCCAAAAACGCCGAGGGCGTGGACATGGTCAAACGCATGAGGCAGAACCTCATCTCCCAGGGACGGGAACGCCTCTGCAGCCAGGTTTCCGCCATCACCGGAGTCGAAGTCACGGGTCTGTTTACCGACATCGAAACGCACAGCGGTGAACGGATGATCGTCTTCACGCTCGAAAACGACCTCGACAATATGGCTCGCTGACGACGAACGTATGAGTAGTCAGCCCGGGGAGGAGAAAGGGTCTCGCGACCCTTCCTCCTCCCCGGGATTGAGGTTATCGGCCCGCGCCAAATGCGCCGATAATGTGGTCGCGCTCGAAAATCCCGCCGACTTCCTCATGTTCCGGGCCGTAGAACCGGCCTTGAATGGAATCTCCCTGGCTGCCTGTCCCGAACGTTCCGTTCGTCACGGCTAAACCGTCCCACGTCATGTCCGCCCACGATTGCCCCGTGTCCACGCTACGGATGTCGGTAAAGTCCACGTCCATCGCCATTTGGGCCACATCAAGCGTCAAGGTCGCATCGCCCCGAACAAGACTCCTGCCGGATCCGACGGAACCACCGACCATGCCGCCCCTCCAGGTGGCATTGCCGGACAAGGCCGGGTTCGTGTCCGTGGCATTTCCGATTGAGTACGCATACCCCGCCTCTAAGCCGGCCACGTCGACTCCGTCGCTCGAATCGTGCGTGACCCCTTCAAGTTGGACGGCAAAAAAATTGTGATCCAACCAGCCGCCCAACAACGTCACGTCCACGGAAATCCCCGGTTCCGTCAGTTCTCCGCGACCTTCGGCAATGGGGACCCCTTGCTGCGCGACGGTCCGTTGCCAGGTAATATTGGGATCAAGTGCATCAAAATCAGATGTGGACACCCGTACATGCTCCATCCCGTTATACTGTGCCGTGCATGAATCTGCCGTACATGACGTGTCAAAGCGAAACGGCATGATTTGTCCGCCAACGGGAACATTGGCCAAGACGTCGCTGGCCAATATTGAATCAGCAGACCCGGCAATTTGTGAGATGGTCGCTTGAATGCCATCGACCATGGGAGGACCGTCCGTCACCATGGCGGAACCACTGCCCCCACCACCGCAACCAGCCAGCAGACCCGCCATAAAGACGAACGCGACAACGTGACGTCTCACACAAAGATGGGGGGGCGTAGAACGTAAGGTGCTTGGAACCACAGAAGTGAAGGGTTTCATGTCGTCCTCCTTTCGTGTTCTTTGTTCATCAGCTCTTAATTTCATTAACGGCCCCCAAAGTGAATGGGACAAATACATATTCTTCACCTTATTCATCCAAATTTTGGATATATGATTGCCTGCCCGTAGGACGGCTCAACGACCATCATGTGCTCTATCTCCGGGTGGCTGCCTGGGAAGGATCGATGAAGCCAACACGCGGTATGGCAAAGGTCTCGCAGCCTGCGCTCGGCGTTGCGTGCTGGAAAATACCGGAAGGAGAGAGGTTGGGGAATGTCAGAAAAATCGTCTGCGTCTACATCGAGGAAACAATTCGGCTCTGCACGGAACCACCCGCACGGCAAAGAGACGCGAACCGTATCGCCTCAATGGTTTGCGGCTGGTATTGATGAAGTCGCCCGGGAATTCTCGCCAGGGTTCAGGATTCCGCTGATTCAAAATGGCCTTTTCTGAGAACACAGACGTCCGACACAAAGAGACTGCCGGAATGGCGTTCCAGGAACGGCTTAAGTCCCGAAAGGATGGGTTCGACCTTGTCTTCGGGAACGACGGTCAGGACCATTTGCAGGCTGCTCTCGTCATTGAACATGAGGTGCCCTTCATGGAAGCCGCTGTGACCTTTGCCCGACAGACTGCTGAAGATGGTGTAGCCACTGGCCTTGATCCGATCCAGCACTTCCGTCACGAAGCTCAGGTGTTCACCGTTAATAATGATCTTGATTTCCTTCATCGGGTGAAGCGTAATGTTACTCATGGTCTCCTAATCCTCCCCAACCTGATGGATTACTGAATGCGTTGCCACTCTTCCAAAGAATGCTGGTGAAAAAATTCCATTGTCTCGGGATCCAATGCCACAAGATTGATCCATTGATTGCCGACGAGTCGTTTTAAAACCTCATGTCGGGCAATAACCGTGCTGATTCGTTCCATAGGGGCTTCAATGATCACAAAGAGTCGCATGGGTTCGTGATAGGGAGTTTCAACGTCCAAGACCGTTTGGAGTGGTAGCCCGATGCAAAGATCACTTTGGGACCCATACATGACTCCGACGCGTCCGACCACGTTGTGATAGACCTTGCTTCCGCTGCCGTATACGACGGGATCCACCGTCGAAAAATAATGTTCCATGTTGATCCAATTCGCGACGATCATGGGGGCGGTCATGATGATCTCCAGATATTTTCCCGTCGGATCCTGCCGGTGATCATACGAGTGCAAAAAGGTTCGACCTTCGAGATTGAGGCCGTGTGTCAAGCCACGTCGGCCGACGATAAACGCCGTGTGCCGCGATAGTCCCCATTCCGGCCGGACTTGCGACCAATCAACGCTGCGTAGTTTCGTACGCGCTGTCGCATGATTCAGAGATTGCCCATTGTTTCCCTCCGGGAAGCGACTTAGCCGTTCCAGGCTGTTGCGCCTGCCGGCTTCTTCGAGGTCATGAATCAGTCTGTTCAAGTCTTTCCGGTGTGTCGCGGGAACGTCTTCTAGGTCAAACAGTTGCACCTCGTCCGTCGTGGTATCGTGTTGACCCGGAAGAAAATGCGTATCGGCAGGAATAGTAATCCCTTTTTTGGCCAGTAATTGCCGGACTTGGCCTTTGTTGGCCATGGCGGCAAAGGCCCGGGCGTTGGAGACCCCGTGGTTTCCCCCGCAGGCCCCACAGTCCAAGGCCGACTCGTAGGGATTGTTGTCCGAGGTGCTGGCATGACCGCAAGCGAGCACCAACCTGGAAAAGGTTTTGGTGTATCCTAAAATCCGAAGCGCCGTTTCGACATAATGCGCTTGTTCCGTTGTCGTAAATCCCCTTTGCGTGATTCGGTGCATCCGATTCGTCACGGCTCGTTTATGGACGCCATACTCCCCCATGAGTTGTTGAAGAAATTTTTCATGGTCCGCTTCAGTCCAGTGCAACAGTCGATGGAGTTCCTGATCTTCTGTGTTGTCAATCGAAACCTCATTCAGTGCTTGCTTGCGAAGACGTTCGACCTGGTCGTGGGCAACCGCGTTACCCAGGCGACCGTATCGTTCGATCAATATACGATAAATGATGGCCCGATGTTCGGAGGCGACCATTTCCTCGGCCTCATCCTTGGGCAGCTTTTCAACGGTCAAAGTCGTGCCGAGGGAAATGTCAAAATGGTCCTTCACCCAGGACGTCAGCCTTTCATACCACAACGGCGCCAACGTTTGACCGAATAACCTGAATCCAAAAAACCATCCTATGGCTTCAACCATCACGTATGGCGTGATGACGTTTTCCTTCAAATCATGCAGGAGGTTGTGGCCGGTTTTGGCAAGTTGTTGTCGTTCCAGAAATTTGTCCGCAGCGTTGGCTTGGTAAGCGCGAGGCACTTCTTTGATGATGTGTTTTGGTTTGAGCAGGACCGGGCATTGGTCGGTCTCATGTTCGCTTCCGAACTCGCTGAAACAAAGGGGGACTCCGAAAAATCCCGCAAACCCGAAGGTTTCATTTCCTCCCACTTCTTCAAGGTGTCTTCGAAATCCTTCGGAACGAACATCGATACAGAAGATGGCTTGAGTCGACGGACGTGATTCGGAAGGATGTTCCACCGGCTCATCACTCTGACGAAGTCGTCGAATGTTCGGTGAAAAATCCTGAAGAAAGTCCGTGACGAAACTGCGTTCAAGCGCGTGCAGCCATAACGGACCGTGATGGTATTCCGGAAAACGGTCAACCCAATTGAGTAGGATTTCCAGGGTTTCCGAAGGACTTTCGATGAGATCCAGCACGGAGCAATCAAGGCAACGGGCAAGATTGACAAGGATACAGACTTCGCGCTCTCTTGCCTGCCGTTGACGAACGGTTTGCCACGTGTGACTGGTTGCATTCCCCAGATGGTCCAACTCTTCAATAGGGAGCGGTTCCTGTATGAAGAGAGAAAGATCAAGGTTAGCCACCACTTGCTCGGCCAGTCCTCTCGTGCGCCATTCCTTGTAGAGCCCATAGCCGTTCGGATGGTCGCGCAAGAAAGATTGGATCGAAGTAAACGTGCCCGGGATGCCGAGCTTCACTTCGCATGTACGAGCGACGAGTTCTCGTTCATAGAAGAGACGAATGGCTATGTACCTCACCAAATCGATGGGGAAGGCCTGTTGCCATTGGTGGTTCGATTGTTCGGATCGCCATTTGATGAATCCCGTCCAACCCGGCAATTGAGCCAAGTGCAAGGTAAAATAGCCGATCCACAGCTCCTGAGGAATGGCCAATGTCTCTAAGCTCTCCCCAATGGCATCTGACGGGAGGTCCGGAAGGTTTCGGATTTTGGATTTCCAACCCTGAATGCCGAACAACGGGCCGGTCCAGTCCTCTTGGGCCAACATTTTCCACCCATCGTAAAACGTCTTGTTGCGACGAGGCATCGGCCACGGCGCATGGCCTTCGTCGAGAAAACCACCACACCATTTGATGAGTTCCTGGTTGATCTGGTCTTGGATGCCCGTCCCGAGCGTAGCATCGCACCAATGGGCAAGAGTGTACTCTGACCCGAGTTTGTTTTGTTCCTGGTCAGCGTGAAAGTTGAGTGAAAATTGTTGTTCCTGCGACTTGGAGAGATCTTGGAGTTTTTCACGCAGCCCGGTCACGTCGGTCTCGCTCAGCGAACGGTCTAAAACGGCCGAGGCCACGTCAGGCTCGATGGTTCCGGTCCCATTGATGAAAATCGTCTCCAGGACTTCCAGGTGGGAAATCTTTCGATCTCCAATGACGACGCTCTCCTCTTGTACTCTGGGCTTTAAGACTTCACAAATGGCTTCCGGAGAGATGCGGCCTTGTTGAAAATACTTCCGGTATTGGCTATTGGGCAGATAGCCGTTCCCGCCGATAAATTTTCTGGCCTCCTCGATGGCTTCTTCGAAGGGTAAATGTTCCAGGCCATGGAGGGGATTGTGGTGGATAAAAGTTTGCATGGGCCAGTAATGGGAAATGGTCTCGCTCGCCAGTTTGACAAGCGAACGCAATTCCATGCGCTGGGTATCTTGCGGTGCTACCGATTGTTTGACGTTTGCCATGGTCGCTCTTCCTAAATGATCAATATACTAAAACTTGCGCCGAAAATGATCAGGACCAGGGAGCAGATTTCGGCAACCCTCAAATCGGTATAGGGGATGTCCGATCGTGCTTTTCCAAAGAGTGTGTGGTGCAGCACATGTGAGAAATGCCAACTTCCAAACATCCAGACACCGACAAACAACAACGAAATGATGACTAAAGAGCCCCCCTGATTTTCCGTTGCCGGCATGGTCGTAATGCCGCCAAAGATTGGAATGATCGGAAGCAGTACGGCGATGCTGATCAAAAGACCCACTAACGTCCCGAGACGCGGCATGGGAGACGCCAGCCCGGGGAGATTGCCGATGGGGTGCAGTCCATACCGTTGTTGGACAAAGGAATAGGCGATTAACAGTCCGCTCATGACCAGCCCGATCGTGATTCCGAACGGGACTCCCCATTCGGAAAAAGAAGAGAAGACGGTGGTCAGTCCCCACAAGAGCGCCGCTTGGACGATAATGGCATAGGTGAGCAAAACGTGGATCTGGTTCTGTCCCAAACACTTCAGACACGCGTACAGCCCGCCCAATAAGGCCAGGAATGCGATGGCCACGTGTAAATCCGTTTCCATGGGAATCACGGTTTGCAGGCTGTGGATTTCGACCAATCCGAGGGATAAGAACGTTACCGTCCATACCCCGGAAAGCATTCCTCGAGCGGAGCCGACCAGGGAGGTGAAGAGAACGTGAAATGGCGGTAGTGGCACGAGCGTCACCGCAAGAAAAAGGCCGGCTGATCCATCAAAGGAGTCCCCACCCCAGAAGGAAACGCTGCTGAGAACAATGGCAATAGCCGCCTGCGCAAGGCCAATGGTTTTGCGCGTGGCGGAAAGTTCCGACCGGTAGAGAGAAAAGGCTGCAAAAGCGAACAAGCCGATGAGAAAATACCGGTTGACGGGTGCGGGGCCGCACAGTGCGGCAAGACACAGTCCCAACACCACCAGGGGTTCGTCCAGAGGCGTTGAAGAACGTTTGGAATCCCATTGTCCGAGGACGACACAAAACGTCGAAAAGATGACGGCCGCTGACAGATAGGTCGCGATTCGAGCGGTGTCGAATGCGGCGTACACGTAGAGGATCGTTCCGGCTTCCCACCCGATGCACAGCATGGCTAAGACCTGAAAGATCGAATGCGAAATGCGGCCGGTGCGGTTGAGCAACCAGAGAACAAGGGGAATGAGAACGGCCAGCAACGTTATGGAAAATTCTGAAGCCATTGCGGATCGACCTTCCTCTAATACCGGTGTCCGAATTTTTGTGCCAATTGGAAGAGCATGTTGCCCCACCTCACATAGACCAGATCGACGTATAACCGGTTGATCAGAAGAATATAGAGGCGTTGTTGCAATGCAAGAATCCTATCCGGGTTGATAATCGTGTGTCCTTTCGCATCGGTATAGACGTAGAACCAGCCGAAAAGTATCAAGAAGGTGGCCAACAGGATCATCGTATCGAATACCGTAGGATTCAAGGCCGCGGCCACGAAGAATTCGTCTGCCACACCCGGTTCGGGATACAGAAAGTGCGTGAATTGTTCGCCTGCCCAGAGGTACGTGAACCCAATGAGAAACAACGTGCCGATCATGGCACCGGACACCTTCCAGGAAGCTACGTTATGTAGTCGAGATAAACTGAAAATGGCTTGGGAGGCGGTGACCCAACTGAAAAAGAGGAAAATGACTGCGCCATGTGCGTCCTGCAGCGGAACTTCCAACAAACCGTGTGCGACCATCAAAATAAACAGCGGCATGAGTAAGGTGATGACCAATCCCGTCACCCAGCTTGCCTGGGTGGGCAGCCGGGCGGGTTTGTGAGTTAACGAAGAAGGGAATTTCGGTTCGTCTCTGGCACTGTGAATCACGGTCCCGGCGCTTAAGAAGAGTGAAGCCTTGAACAGGCCGTGTGCAATCAGATGAAAAATGGCCAGGGCAAAAGCCCCGAGGCCGCATTCCATGATCATGTAGCCCATTTGTCCCATCGTGGAAAACCCCAGTGTTTTCTTGATGTCGTTTTGGACGAGCATCATCGAGGCCCCCAAAAGGACGGTGGCGGCGCCGACAATGAACACGATATGCAGGACGTCGGGTGAAAGGGCATACAACGGTGCGAGTCGATTAAGAAGGAATCCTCCCGCGTTGACAATACCAGCATGCATGAGTGCCGAAACCGGGGTTGGAGAGTCCATGGTATCCGGCAACCAGACGTGGAGAGGGAACTGAGCCGATTTGGCCATGGCTCCGATGAAAATGAGCAATGCAATGACGGACGGCGCCGTGACGTCGAGCAGATTTCCGGGCAGCAGTGAAATCACGTGGGCTTGTTCGGAGGCTCGCCGGAAGAGTTCGGCAAATTCGAGCGTGCCGAAATAGTGATACGTCAGGACAAGGCCGCAGAGGAAAGCGACGTCTCCAACCCGGTGCACGATGAACGTTTTGAACGCGTTCTGATAGGCCGGCACGTGTGAAAAATTAAACGCAAGAATCAGGTACAGGGCCCAACTCAACAACTGCCAGAAGACAAACAGCATCAGGAGGTTCGGACTGGAAACGAGCGCGAGGATGACAAAGGTTATGAAGCCGAGTAACGCGAAGAATCGGGCATAGCCGGAATCACCTCGGAGATAACGAACGGAAAACACGTGAATCACGGTGCTGACGCCGGTGATCAGGACCATCATCACGGCCGTGAGCCGGTCAACCAACATGCCGAACGTGAAAAACGAAGAACCATCGTCCTGGAGCGGCCAGAGGGTCACTCGAAAAGGCTCGCCCGAGCTGACGGAGTACAACGTCACAATAGAAAGGATGCCGGCGCCGACCGTGGCGCTAATTCCTATGGTGGGCGCATACGAGACGAACCGTTTGCCGAGAACACTGATCACTACCCCGGCAAAAAACGGAAGAAGAGGAATGAGGATCGCTGTCGTCGTCATTGAGTGCTTTCTGGCAAACGGACAAGGCTGCCGATCATGACGGTCTTTTCCAACGAAAACGGCTAAGTTCGGTCACGCGTCTCTTCATGCTTTGGTCTGTGCCAAAGAAGGGGGAAGATGAGGTACGTGCATAGGCTTTGTGTTCTTTTCTACTTACGTGGAAGCGTGTTCCTCAATGGCTGCATGTAATAACCTGGATCTCCTGCGTGGGCAAATAAATAATTCTTTATTCAATCATCTACATTTTAATGTCTGGTTTCAAGTCATGAACTGGCTGAACTGCCATCATTTGCTCTCTTTCCGGGTGGGTGCCCTGGCAGGATCCATGAAGCAGGCCGGCGAAGTGCCGACGTCCTCCCACGCGCTGAGCACCCAATTGCGCGCTTGAAGACGTGATGGACGAACAACCATTTTCGCGCAGAATCCCCTGCCTCCCTCTACGCCGGTTGCGGATTTTCCCCATAAAAAAGAGGGAGACCGGGACGTGGTCCCGGTCTCCCTCCCATGCCTGCCGGCCGGACGTGTTTCTATGACGCCGGTTGGGCCTCTGATCGGCACTCGCTCTTGTTCATGCTTTCAACAAGGCAATTTGTTCTTCATGCCAGACAATGTGTTGCCGAATGTCCTTCAGTTCCCCGCGCCACGCCCCTACCATTCTTTTCCAGCTGGCGCTTCGAAATCCTTTGGGATCCCGGTAGGAGTTCTTGAACATGTCCAGCCGGTTTTCCAAATTTTGGATTTTTTGCTCAAGCACGGCCGCTCTGTCCTGGTGGCCCTGAATGGCTATTTTGTGAAATTCGACGGATTGCGCTATGGCCTCTCCTGCGAGGGGTCCGCCGGGAACGGGGCCATCCGCCGCAAATCCGGGTAACGTGAGTCCCACGCACAGCACGAAAGCTGGAATCACAGAGGTTAAGGTTTTCATGTCGTCCTCCTTTCTTGTTCTATGTTCATCAACCGATAATCTATTAATAACCATAATTATTAATAAAACAAATAAATAATTATAAATTGAAGTATCTAAAAATTAGATGTATAATTTCATACCGTGGGTTGGCTCAACTACCATCATCTGCTCTATTTTTGGGTGATTGCCCGGGAAGGATCCATTAAGAAAGCCCGCGAGGTGCTGACCTTGTCGCAGCCCGCCCTGAGTGCTCAATTGCGCGCGCTTGAAGACGCGATAGGCGAAAAACTGTTTTCTCGCATAGGCCGTAAACTGGTTCTGACGGACGTCGGAAAAGTGGTCTACCGTTACGCGGATGAAATTTTTTCGCTCGGCAGAGAATTAACGAGTACATTGAAAGGCTATGGAACCCAACGCCCCGTGCGGCTGGTAGTCGGCATTGCGGAAGACGTCCCCAAAATGGTGGCCTATAAACTGCTGAAGGCTGCATACAAACAGTTCGAGCATATGAAAATCATGTGCTGGGAAGGTCGCCTGGAGCGGTTGTTGGGGGAACTGGCTCTGCACGCACTGGACATTGTCTTAACGGACACTCCGGTCCCGCCCACCGTCAGTATCGAAGCTCATGCCCATCTGCTCGGGGAATCGGGAGTAACACTCTTCGGACCCGAACGCTTGGCTTCTCACTACCAACGGAGGTTTCCACGGTCATTGGATGGGGCGCCGTTTCTGTTGCCCGCGCCCGATTCCATGCTCAGACGGGGCCTGGATGATTGGTTTCGAAAACATGGCATAGAGCCTTTCATTGTCGGGGAGTTTGAAGACGGGGCCACGATGCAAGCGTTCGCCCGGGAAGGCCACGGGCTGTTTCCCGGCTCTTCGGTCGTTGAGTCGGAAATAGCCCGGCAGAATCAAGTCCGAAAAGTGGGCCTCATCACGGGAGTCAGGCAACGCTTCTATGGCATTACCGTTGAACGCCGTTTGGATCATCCGGCCGTCATGGCCATTTCCGAGTCCGCGACAGATACAGTCTTCAGGTGATTTTCTTGCCGTCGAGCAGATAGCAGTTGTACCGGGTGCCGAACGTTGGTATAAAGATCTCGACGGAAGTGAGATCAGTGCCGTGGCCGGTAGGTGCATGCCTTCTACGGTGTAGGGTGGGTACAGTACACGCCAACCTGATGGGTTGGCTTTTTTATGCTCCATACGCTACACGTCGCATCATGAGCCTCACGTCGATACAGGTGCTTTCCCAGGAAGAACGTGATCGGGTCCGGGAGACGGTGGCCAAGGCCAGCGAACCGATCCCCCCGTTTTGGCCCATGCAGATCATGGTGTCCCAAAATCCCATGCACGGCTTGGAGCATCTGCCCTTCGATCAGGCCGTACGGAAAGGCCTACGCCTGCTCGGCGGTCGCGGGTACCTGCCCAATTCGGAATATCGTGCGTTCTACCGCGCGGGACGGATCACCGGCGATGGACTCCGAAGGGCGATAGCGCGCGTGGGTCTTCGGTCGGAACAAGTCCGGACAGTCATGGTCGGGAGTCGGGAAATCACGGTCGAGGAAGTATGGCGGTTGCACGTGGTGTATGGATTCGAGGCGTTGGAGCCCGCGCTGTTGGAATGGAAACTCGGTGAAGAAGGCGCCACGAAGCAATTCCGGCAAGACCTGCCGGACGAATCAGCACAACGGATCATCGAACGCACAATCCGGGAATGTGAGCATTGCCGGGATCATCCCGAGGCGGCGTATGCAACCAACCTGTGGCAGGTCATCTTGTCTGTCTTGGGGTTGTCCGGCGGCGAGCATGGCAGGCAGGCGAGCCCCGGCGCATCGGACGCATCGCATGTCCCTAGCGATGTAGCCTTGCCGGCTCAGCGCACCGTCAGCGATTGGGTGGATGTCCTTGCCGGCACGACGCTTGTCGAGGAGATCAATAACCAGCTCATCAAATGGTTGGCGGCGTTTGTCGATGAAGGCTTGGCTGGCCGGGAAATGCCGGGTAGGTACGGGGGATTCTATGCAGCCTGGCGGGATTTGGCGCAACACGATCAGTCCCACCGGTTTGAAGGCATTCGACAATTCCAACAAAAAATCAGCGAACTGCCGTCTGAGCCCGAGGATGCGATTGCGTCGAGCCTGCGTCGTCTGGGCGTGCCCGAGGCGAATTGGAGCGATTACCTCGCCCGCCAGTTGTCCCAATTGCCGGGGTTGACCCGGTTCGTTCGCTGGCTGGAAACGAATCCCGCGTATCACGCACAACACAAACATCCGGTCGATTCTGTCCAGTATCTGGCGGTGCGGTTGGTCTACGAAGCCGAATTGACGCAGGCGGCCTGCCGGCTGGAGTGGGGGATTGACGGCACCGTGCCGGCGCTGGTTGCCTATTGGCAAGAGCGTTCGGATGAATACGCAAAAAGGATGAGTGGGGGCGCACATGCCGTGGACCCTGTAAAACGGGCCATTTGCCGTGATGCCTGGCGGCTGTTTCACCTCGCTCAGGTGTTGGAAATGTCGCCGCTCGAGATGCTTGATCTATCTTCGGACGATGCGCGCACGGTGTTGGGATGGCTGGATGCCTTTCCTCCGGACCAACACGGTCCGGTGTGGCTTGAGGCCTACGCCTTCGCATTTCATCGCTACAACCCCGACGCCACGTGGGAATCGAATAGATAACACACGTTCTTCGCCACGCAGAACTCGCATCCTTCGGGAGAGGCTGACATGAGGGAACATTTGTCAGCGCCGGGCGTATGGTATAATCTCGTCGTCGGTCGTTCGAAGATTTTCAAGTAACAATGAGGAAGGTAAGATGCGAGAACAAGGGTCCCTGAATTCCGTCTTGAAAAACCCCGTCGTCCTGGCGATCGGGAGTTTTATCTGCGTGTGCCTGGCATTGGGCGCGAGTGCAACGTTCTTTCAACCATCCACGGTCATCCAGGCTTCGGAGGAGCGCGTTGCCCCCCAAGAGCTTGTTGCGCAGACGTCCCTGGTTCAACCGGCTGCCTTTTCTCCTCCCGCCACGAGCGAAGACCTCCTCGATTTCAACCGGCACCTGATCGCGATTGCCAAGAAAGTCACGCCCGCGGTGGTCAATATCTCGATCGTGAAGACGACCGCCCCGCGAAGTTCTCCGTTTCCCCATTCCCCGTTTTTTGACGACCCCTTCTTTCGAAAATTTTTTGGAGAGCGGTTCAGAGAAGAACGCCGTCAGGCCCCGAGACGCAGGCAACAAGGCATGGGGTCCGGGGTCATCGTCAATCCCGATGGCTATATCGTGACGAACAATCACGTGGTAGCCGAGGGCGATGAAATCCAGGTGGTGTTGGGGGATCAACGGAAATTCGAGGCGAAACTGATCGGCACCGATCCCAAAACCGACCTGGCCATCTTGAAGATTGATGCCTCGGGGTTGCCGTTTCTCTCCTGGGGTGATTCCGGCACGTTGGAGGTGGGGGAGATGGTCGTGGCCGTGGGGAACCCCTTCGGCCTGAACCAGACCGTGACCATGGGCATTATCAGTGCCGTGGGACGGGCCAACGTGGGGATTGCCGACTACGAGGATTTTATTCAAACCGATGCGGCCATCAACCCCGGGAATTCCGGCGGAGCCCTGGTGAACGTGCGAGGGGAACTGATCGGCATCAACACGGCCATCTTCAGCCGGAGCGGCGGGTACATGGGCATCGGGTTTGCCATCCCGAGCAACATGGCCAAAGGGGTGGCGCAGAGTTTGAAAGTCTACGGCAAAATGGTCCGGGGTTGGCTCGGCGTGTCCATCCAGGACCTGACTCCCGACCTGGCGAAACAATTTAAAACCACGGAGACCAAAGGTGCCTTGGTGACCGACGTGGTCGAGGGCAGTCCCGCGGAAGACGCCCGGTTCCGGCGAGGTGATATCATACGGGAATATGACGGGCGTGCGGTCGAGAATTCGACCAAATTACGTACCTACGTGGCAGAGACGCCTCCCGAAACCAGGGTGGACGTGGGAATCCTGCGCGAAGGGAAAAACAAGCGCCTGACCGTCGCCATCGGATTGATGCCCAAGGATATGGCCGGGCTCGGCGAAGTGGGCACCGTCGGCGAGCGGCATGCCCTCTCCGGGTTGACGGTCGAATCGGCGTCGTCAGAGCAGTCTGCCGATGACAAAGGGGTGCGCGTCCTGAAGGTCCAGCCCGACAGCCGTGCCGCTCAGGCCGGAATACGGAAAGACGACGTCATCCTAGAAATCAATCGGATCGCCATCGCGGATGCCGATGATTTCGATCGCGTCACCAGTCAACTCGATGAAGACGATGCGGTACTGGTGCTCCTGAGACGAGGCCGCTCGACGCTCTTCCTGTCGATCGGCGGAAACTAAGGAACCTCTGATTTATTGTGATAGCGGGATGCAGGGCAAGGCGTCCCGCAGCGAAACCCGAAGCTTATCATAGAGATAGGTGAGGGTTGAGCGAGGACACAACGCAGCCATGCGCCCGATAGTGCACTAAATCAGAGGTTCCCTAAATACTTTTTTACGTTTGCGGTAAAGCAGCAGTGTTATTGTTCAGACCTTAGGCCGTCTCATTATTCCCGTTCCCCAAATCTTCGGCCTCTATGTGTTGTTTTTCGGCCAATACGGCCCAGGGGGCGGGTTTATCGGCTGGTTCTGTCAAGTGGAAAGTTTCGGCGCTCTTGACTTGTTCCATATTGCGGGTTATCAATTTTAGTATGAAGCATTCCCGTCCCTTAACCCATGATGAGAGAAAAGCCGCGGAGGCAGCCTACCGGGGCCGGCCATTCGACGCCTCGTGGTCGCAGGCCGCCCGTGCCGTGTATGACGGCATTCTGACGGCCCGAGGATATGCGGTGGATGCGTTTGACGAGGGTCACGGCAACCGGGAAGCCGCCAAGGAGTTTGAAGCCCCCGAAACCGTGTTTTCGGAGGCAATGGGGCCGATGCTGGTGTCCGGGCAACAAGGCGAGGGGGAGCCGGCTACGGCCCGGCACGTCCCTTCCCGCCAGGAAGCCATCGAGGCCGGGTTGCTGGTCGACGTGACCAAGAAGGCCAGACGCATCGGCTTTAACGTGGCGGTCGGGATCACGAAGTCTTTGTGGGACCGGAACATCACGAAGTCCTTGGATCTCGATCCGCATGAGTGGGATCTCCGCGTCCGCGATATGTTGTTGGCGGTCCGTCTGAGAATGGCCGGGCAGGGAACGTCGGAGCCATGGGTTGAAGTGCCGGTCGTGTTTCCCTCCGCGCAAGGCGAAGAATCACCCCAGGTGTTTTCCATCTACGCGCTGTTTCATAAAGATCCGGTTGCCGAAGACTGTGTGACCTTGATCCATCCAAACGAATTTTCTTCCATCATGGGTTCTCCTTCGGAGACGGAAGAAAACCCGTCTTTCGATTCCCTGTAAGGATACAGGTTCTCCCTTCCACATTTTGGGTTGCGTTATTTCCGAAGCCGTGATGCCGTGCGGGCATGAGGCTGGATATGCTAAGGTGGCGTCCATGCCGGACGATGTGGTAGACGCGAACCTGAGCGTTCGCCTTTTAGTCAATGCGGTTCTTGGAGCCATGGCTGTCACCGGAGGGCTTTGGTTTCTTCAAGGGGGGCTCTCCCTAGGGGCGACCGTCGTGGTGATTGTGGGTCTCATGGTGGTGTTTGCGAAGACCTGCCCCGGCGTGGCTCACGTCTGGATGTGGTCCACCCTGCTGCTGGGACTGGAAAGTCTCGCATGGCCGTTTCTCATGTTAGGCGAACTTCAACAATTCGGTCCCGAGCCGCCCCTCGAAGAGATGAGCAAGGTCTTTACGGCGGTGTTGTTCGGCGTGTTTTCCGGAATTTTTTGGCTGACCTTTGCTTACGGACTATACCGCCGGACTCAACCCGCACCCGAGGAACCCGCTGCCCCCTTAACGCCGAACCAAGCCAAAGCCAAGCGAAAGAAGCAGCGGTAACGGCTATTCCGCTTACGACAGTTCCTATAACAGTTCAATAGGGTCCACGTTCACCCTGAATTTCAGGCGTCGATTGGTTTGTCCGTGGTTCATCGACTCGAGCGTCCGTCGAACGAGGATTCGCCCGGCGGTCCCGTCTGCGACTTTGACCAACAGTTGATAGCGGGAGAGCCTCCGAGGCTGGGCCCCATACGTGGCAAGGGGACCCAGGATGGCGCTTTGTTCGCCCTGTTGCATCTCGCCTTGCGCGATCATGTTGGCAAGTTGTTCCGTGAGATGCCGGCGCCATGTTTTTGCGGTGTTCTCGGTTTCCGTTGCATCTTGACCTGAGACGTGTAATTGGATGAGTTGCCCGAAGGGCGGATACCCCACCAGCCGGCGAAAGGCCAATTCATGATCATAGAAGAGGTCGGGCTGTTGTTGACCGATGGCATGCATGACCGGGTGCGAGGGGAGGCGCGTTTGAATGATCGCGGACCCCAAGAGACCGGGTGTCAACAGATCCACGGCCTGTTGGAGATGGTGAAACACACGTTCCGAAGATCGAAAATCCGGCACATGCAGGCCGGCGTCAGCATAGGGGATGCCGACGCATCTCACCGGCGTGAACGGTGAAGCCTGGAAGAGCAGTTCCGTCCCGACGACCATGTGGATCCTGCCCTGTGAAAATTGCTCGCGGATACGGTCCGCAGCGGCTTCGGTCCGTATCGTGTTGCCGTCATAGCGGGCAATGGTGGCGTTGGGGTACAGCCGGTGCAATTCTTCTTCAAGGCGTTCCGTGCCGAATCCCACCGGTTCCAAACGAATGCCGGAACAGGCCGGGCACGCGGACGGGATGGGTTCGGCCTGGCCGCAATAGGGGCACCGCAGTTGTGATTGCCGGAGTCCCAACGGGATGCGGCAGCGCGGGCATTGTGGCGCGGTTCCGCAATCCCGACAGGTGATGGATGATGAAAACCCTTTGCGATTATGGTAGATCACGATCCCGCCACCTTGCTTCAGGGCCTGCTCCATGCCGTCCTGCAGGGCGTCGGAGAACATCGTGCCGAACGGGGTTTCTTGAAGGCTGATCACCTGAACCGGATGCGGTGTGCTCCGCCCGGCGAAAGCCCGTTGAGATTCCTCGTCGTGCGCAAAGCGATGGACCGTCTCCAGGGTGGGGTAGGGCGCGTGCAGCACAAGCACGGCGTCCTCCAACTCGGCTCGTTTTCGGGCGACCTCCCGGGCGTGATAGTGCGGACTCGGGTCTTCCTTGTACGCGCTGTCTCCTTCACGTTCGATCCATAGGCAGCCCAGGGAAGGGAGAGGTAGGAACAGTGCGGATCTGGTCCCCACGACCACGGCATAGGTTCTTTGTTTGATGGCTTCCCAAAGTTGAAGACGTTGTTTGTCTGAATGGCCGCTGTGAAACTCGCCTATCGGTTGTCCTACCGACTGTCGAAGATAGGAGACCAGGCGTCTCGACCGGTTGATATTCGGGGCAATGACCAGGACTGTCCGTCCCTGGGCTATTGTTTCTTGTATGACGTCGCCCAACAGCGGTTGCGGGTCTTCCAAATCGGCAAGCAGCATCTCACCGAATCGTTTGGCTGCGAGGTGTTGCCGAAACCGGCCCCGCCAGGAGAACAGGCCGGGGTTTTCTTCCGGGGCTTCGAGAAAGTCTTGTGCAGGAGTTGCCGGTTTTGGGCTGCTTTGAAACGGCAGTTCGGTCCAATCCTGCAGGGCCTGAATCCACTTGTTTCGCTTGAGCCTTTGCAGGACCGCAGTAGGGTTGTCCAGCAGCCTGTCAATGGTTGATTGCGCCAGGCCTTTGGGACGTTTGGCCAGCGCGGCGAGGAGCGTGTGCGTGGAGGTGCCGGTCCTGGCGGTTTCCAGACGTTGTTGCCCTTGCCGGGTGATGGTCCAACGTGTGCTGCTGCGAAAGGGGACGCCCGGTGGTTGGACGAGCGCCAGGCAGGTTCCCATGGGGGCAAGGTAATAGTCGGCCATCCATTCAGCCAGGGCAACCAGCTTGGCGTCCGGCTCCCAGTGCGCCGAGGTGAGACGATACAATTCGCGAATACGGCCTGGATCAACCAGGGGTTGCTTCGCGTTTGCGGCAAGAGAGACAATAATCCCTGGTTTGACGCGTGGCCCGAACGGGGCCAGGACCCATTGCCCTATTCGAGGCCGAGTCTGCCACGACTCAGGAATACGATACGTAAATGCTTGAGAGGTTGCAGGGGGGAAGACGACGTCGGCATAGGATGGCGGCATGCGAGCTATTGTGCCAAAGGAATGGTGACCTCACAACGAGAGAAAAGCCGGTTTTGGGCTTTTCTCTTATGGAACCCATGGGGACTTGAGATGCGGGTCATAATTGCCAAGAGAACGTGGAACGTTGTAGGGCTCTGGGCGGTTGTCTTGGCCGCAGGGATGCCGGCTGTCCCGGTCTACGGGCAGGAAGAGCCCTCGACCTTGCCGCCCGGTTCTGCGACTTCCCGGGAAACGCACTTGCGGGATTTCTCGCCTCTCCCGGAAGAACCCGAAGAATTCGACGACCGTGAGGTCAAGGCCTATTACGATTGGCGCAATGACTTGTTCTTCCGGGAATTCGACATGAACGGGGACGGCGTGGTGAATTATATGACTGCCCGTCGCACCTACAAGGTCTGGCTGGATGAATTCGGCACGCCGGTCGTCGTGACGGTCGGGGCTCCGTTGTTCTATTGGTTGGACCGCAACGGAAACGGAGAATTCGAAACGGGGAAAGGCGAGATGTGGTCGGATCCGGACGAGGACGGTATCACCGGCAATGAACGGACGTATGACACCAGCCATCTGGAAAAAGAGCCTTCGCGTATTCCGCGGTGGTCCGCGCCTTCTCCGTAGCTTCGCCTGTTTGAAGGGATCACGTTGGGGTATTGAAACAAGGGAGTGTTTGATGGCGAAGAAGAATACGAACGTGCGACAGGATTCGGAGTTGCCGGATCCGCCCAAACGCATTGAAACGCAGATCCATCGGCGAAAGAAGGCCAAGGCGGTCTCTCCCCTGACGGATGAATGGGAAAGTTCGCAAGCTGATCCTCCCAAGGGCTTGAAACGCCCCCCGAAGGATATGCGGAACTCGTAGCGAGCCCTTCCTTCCTTCCTTATTCTCTCCAGGTGTCTCGAAAAATTGTTCCCACAGGCTCCCGTTTCACGGGAATATGCTGATTGTTGACCAAGGGAATTACGGGATTGGGGCTTTTGAAACGGGATGGTAGGTCTTTTGTTCTCTTGATTCGGCCAAAAATGGGGTGCTACGATTCCGAATTGTGCGAAAAGATTGAAGTTTTTGTTCCCCGATTAGAGATGCCGGGGACAATTTCTTGCGAGGTCAAATCCTGATGGTCGGTGGGCTTGATCTGTTTCTGGACTATCTTGCGAAATATTCGCCGATAGTCGTGTTCATTATACTGGCAGCGGGATTTGGCATTGTGACGCTCCTCCTGAGTTATCTCGTCCAACCGAAGTATCCCGAAG
The DNA here is from genome assembly GCA_965207015.1 of Nitrospirales bacterium. GTDB lineage: Bacteria > Nitrospirota > Nitrospiria > Nitrospirales > UBA8639 > Bin75. The sequence continues at coordinate 425,920 of OZ242257.1, forward strand.
CTGAAAAACTCAGCGTCTATGAATGCGGCAGTGAGCCGTTTTCCGATTCCCGGATGCCGTTTCCCGTCCGGTATTACGTCATCGCGATGCTGTTCGTTATCTTCGATATCGAGGTCATTTTCCTCTATCCCTGGGCCGTCACCTTTGACCAACTCGGCGTGATCGGCCTCATTGAAATGATGATTTTTATCGGTCTGTTTGTCGTGGCCTACGTGTATGCGTGGAGAAAGGGCGCGTTGGAGTGGGACTGAGGCCCGGACATTGGCTTTTTCCGGCTATCGCCGTGAAGTGAGGTATCCATGGGGTTAATACAAATAGGGAAAAAGCACGAGAAAGACGGCGATATCGGTGTCATCACGCTGTCTTTGGAGAAGGCCGCGAATTGGGCGCGCAAAGGGTCGCTTTGGCCGATGACGTTCGGGTTGGCCTGTTGCGCGATCGAGATGATTGCCGCGGTTTCCTCCCGGTATGACGTGGACCGGTACGGGGCCGGCGTGTTTCGAGGTTCTCCTCGCCAATCCGACTTGATGATCGTGGCGGGCACGGTGTGCCGGCGTATGGCGCCGGTCATTCGCAAGATCTACGACCAGATGCCCGAACCCAAATACGTCATTTCCATGGGGTCCTGCGCCACGTCCGGGAACATTTACGACAGTTACAGCGTGGTCCAGGGCGTGGATCGCTTCGTGCCGGTCGATATCTACGTGCCCGGGTGTCCGCCGACTCCGGAAGCCTTATTCGACGGGATTTTGAAGCTGCAGGATCAGATCATGCAGAAACGGGTCTTTACCAAACAGCCCGAGGAAGTTCGACCCAGGGACAAGGCCATCGGATAATGCACCCTCTTGCCGAAACCATCCAAGCCCGGTTTCCCGACGGATTTTTGAGCGCCCAGGAATGGCGGGGGGACCTGGCAGTCATGGTGAAACGCGAATCCCTGCACGCAATCGGCCGTTTTCTGAAGGATGATCCGTCCATGGACTGCGATTATATCGTACTCGTCAGTTCGGTGGATTGGCCTGACGAGGAGGAGCGCTTCGAAGTCGTGTATGAAGTCTATTCCATCCGCCATCGCCACCGGATTCGCGTGAAAACGCGGGTTCCTGAACACGATTGCTACGTGGATTCATTGACGGACATTTGGCCGGGCGCGGATTTCATGGAGCGGGAAGTGTTTGACATGATGGGCATCCGGTTCAACAACCACCCGGACATGCGGCGGATTTTGATGCCGGATGACTTTCCCGAAGGCTATCCCTTGCGGAAGGATTTCCCGCTGCAAGGCAAGGGTTGGCGCGATTCGTTTGACTTCTTGAATGAAGGTGCGACCTCCTGACTGGCAGGAGGAACCTTTCGAGAGCAACCATGGCGCATTTGGAAGACCAACGCGAAACCATCTATAAAGTCGACCCGGCCAATCCGGAAACCAAGGATCTTCCGATCCTGCGGACCGAGGAACTGTTGTTGAACATGGGGCCGCAGCATCCGGCGACGCATGGTGTGCTGAAAGTGATCCTCGACCTCGAAGGCGAGCGGATCACGAAATCCACGGTGGTCATGGGCTTTCTCCATCGGGGGGTGGAAAAACTCGCCGAACATGGGACGTATCATCAATTCATTCCCCATACGGATCGTCTCGACTACGTCTGCGCGATGTACAACAACTTCGCGTATTGCCGGGCCGTGGAGAAACTGATGAACGTGACCGTGCCCGAGCGGGCGGAATATTTGCGCACGATCGTGGCGGAAGTGCAGCGGATTATCGGACATCTGTTCTGGCTGGGAACGCAGGCTCTGGATATCGGAGCGATGACCGTGTTTTTCTATACGTTCCGTGACCGTGAGATTCTGCTCGACTGGTTCGATGAACTGTGCGGGGCGCGGCTGACGACCAGTTGGTACCGCATCGGCGGCGTGGAGCGGGACTTCACCGCCTCGCTGGAGACCAAGATCCGGGACTTCCTCGCGTATTTTCCTCCCAAGATCGACGAGTACGTGGTGTTCCTGGAAAAAAACCGGATTTGGCTGGCTCGGACCGTGGGCGTCGCGGTCATTTCGGCTGAGGATGCGTTGGGGTATGGGTTAAGCGGGCCGACGCTACGGGGGTCGGGTGTGGATTACGACTTGCGCAAATACGAGTCGTACGGGGCCTATCCCAAGTGCGAGTTCAGCGTGCCGGTCGGCAAGAACGGCGACACGTATGACCGGTATTGGATCCGAATCGAGGAAATGCGTGAGAGCATCAAGATCATTCGTCAGTGCATGGACCAAATGCCGAAAGAAGGCCCGGTGATGGCCGACGTGCCCAGTGTCACCCTGCCGCCCAAGAACCGGGTGTTTACCAATCTCGAATCCATGATCCAGCAGTTCAAACTGTTTTCCCAGGGGTTCGACGCGCCGCCCGGGGAGATTTATTGCGGAACCGAAGCACACAAAGGCGAGTTGGGGTTTTATATCGTGAGTACGGGAGGAGGGAACCCGTACCGTCTGAAGATCCGATCCCCGTCCTTTATCCACATGGGGGCATTCGATTTCATGGCCAAGGGGTACATGATCGCCGACGCGGTCACGATTTTCGGGTCTTACGACATCGTGATGGGAGAATGCGATCGCTGACAGACTGTTGAAAAAGCCCACCAGCGGCGTTCTCGTTGCTCGAAGGCTTCAACGTACTGTTTCCGTACGCCTCAGCCTTCTCACTGCCTGCGGCCTTGCTGGTGAACTTTTTGAACAGTCTGTAGAGTTGGGGGTAATTGAAAAAACCTGATGAGCTCCTGAATGGAGGGGCGGGAGAGATAAATGGCACTCAAACCGGTCACGACACCCGATACTGAAGCCGCGACGATTGCCCTGAGTATCGACGGCGAAACCGTCACCGCGAAAGAAGGGGTTTCGCTGTACGACGTGATTTCCAGCATGGGGAAAATCGTCCCGGCCATGTGTTATCACTACACGTTCGATCCCTTCGGGTCCTGCGGTATGTGTCTGGTCCTGCAGGAAGGGAAGAAGTCGCCGGTGCGGTCCTGCACCGCCAAGGCGACCGAAGGGATGGTCATCCGGACTGACGGGGAAGACTTGTTTGCGGCGCGGAAAAAGGCCGTTGAAAAACACCTTTCCGTGCATCCCCTGGATTGTCCGGTCTGCGACGCGGACGGGCATTGCGAATTGCAGGACATGGCCTTCGAGCATCAGGTCACCGACCTCGCCAACGCCAAACAGAAAAACATCCCGGAGGACACGCGCAGCCTGGTGCTCGATTTCAACATGAACCGCTGCATCGCCTGCGGGGAATGTATCAACATCTGCAAGGACGTCCAGCGTATCGATGCCCTGCAGTTCATGAAGAAGGACGGGTTTACGCAGGTCGTGGCCAAGGGGGATCACGCCCTGGACTGCGAGTTTTGTGGTGATTGTCTCGCGGTCTGTCCGGTGGGTGCGATTACCAACAAATTTTCCAAATACGTGTACAAGCCCTGGCAACTTCGAAAAACCACGACCACCTGCAATTACTGCGGGGACGGCTGTCAGATGTACGTGGAAACGAAGGATACGGAAGTCGTGCGGGTGACCTCTCCCTTGTCCTGGAAAAACAAATGGGGCGACCGGGGGGATACGGTCAACGGGCACGGAGGGCTCTGTGTGCGGGGGCGCTTCGGCTTCCAGTTCATTGACAGTAAAGAACGACTCAAGGAGCCGCTCGTTCGGAACGAAACGGGTCTGGCCCCAACGCCGTGGATCGAGGCCCTGGATACGACCGCGGAGCGGCTGACGGACATCAAGAGCCGATACGGGGCCGAAGCCATTGCAGGATTGATCACGGCACGGTGCACGAATGAAGAACTGTACGTGTTCCAACGATTCATGCGGACCGTGCTCGGGACGAACAACCTCGACAGCAGTGCGCGGTACGGTCATATGAATTTCGTGCGGGCGGTACATCATGCCCTCGGGATCAATCGGACAATGAACACCTCGGCCGACCTCACGAAAGCCAAGGCGATCCTGGTGGTGGGAGCCAACGTCACGGAAACGAATCCCGTGGCCAGCCTGCGGGTGAAAGCCGCGATCGGCACCTACAAGGCGTCGGTCATCGTGGTGGATTCCATGCAAACCAATTTGGCCAAGTTGGCGTCGCATCCGATGATGGTCAAACCGGGGTCGGAGGGCGCGTTCATCAAGGGATTGGTCAAATCGGTCCTGGAGCAGGATCTCATCGATCCTGACGCGACCGCTCAGGCCCCCGAGGCCTTGTCTGCCTTGAAGGCCGCGGCCCAAGCGGTTTCGCTCGACGCCGTCGCCGCTGAAACGGGAATCCCGGTCGAAACGATTCAGGAGGTCGCCAGGATATTTGCGGAAGCCCCGCGTTCCGTCATCCTGTGTGGGGAAGGGATCGTGCGCCAGCCCGGCGGGTATAACCATACATTGGCCCTGGTCGACCTGGCGTGGGTCACGGGGAAATTGAATAAACCCGGGTGCGGGATCAATACGTTCACCGAGGAGGGGAACGAGCAGGGGGCCGTGGATATGGGCGTCGCACCGGAATTTCTTCCGGGACCGGTGCCATGTGTGCAAGCCGAAGCGCGGCAGAAATTTTCCGAAGCATGGGATGCGACGTTGCCGGATGCGCAATCCGGTAAATCCCTCGTCGAAATTTTGGAGGATTGTCGCGCCGGCAAGATCAAAGCCCTCTATCTGGTGGGAGAAAATCCATTGGGCACACTTCCGAAATCGTTCGGCGTGGAGGAAGCCTTGAGCCAATTGGAATTGTTGATCTATCAGGATCCCTTCCTGACGGAGACGGCGCACTATGCGCACGTGGTGTTCCCCGCGTGTACGTTTGCGGAAAAGGACGGCACCGTCACGAACCAGGAGGGGATGGTGCAATTCCTGAGGCCGGCACTGGACCCGCTGGGTGAGAGTGCGCTGGATTGGCATATCATGGTGGGGCTTGCCAACGGCATGGGGCAGTCGCTTCCGTATGAAAACACGCAGGATATTCAAGCGGAAATTCGGAAGGTGCTTCCCGGCTACTACAATCTCGGCGAACCTCGGCCCGTTGTCGCCGATGCCGTCGCGTATCTTCGGAACGGGTATGCGGATTCGGTTCGCGCCCGGTATGCCGACGGCCGCGCACAAAAGTCCGGCCGGCCGTACGGATTGAAATTGATTCAACTCATTTATCATTCGGGGAAATTGTCCACGAAGGCGTCCGGGTTGATGGACATTTCGCCGAATACCGGAGCGTTACGGATGTCCCTGGAGGAATGTGAACGGTTGGGTCTTGCCGAAGGCGGCCGCGTTCGCGTGACCTCGGATCACGGCAGCCTGGAATTGGGCGTGCAAGCCGACGTCAACGTGCTGCCGGGCACCTGTGCATTCCCTGAACACTTCAATGAGCCTCCGGTCAAGGATCTGGTCCGGGTCGTCGTGGACCCCGTCACGCGGGTCCCCTATTTCAAATCCACTCAGGTGACAATCGAAAAAATATAGGAGCGTCTCTTGGATACGCAAAAGCAAACGACACGATTGTTGGACGCGGTCTTGTTCCGCGAAATCTGGAAAGCGATGAAGGTCACGTTCAAACACATGTTCCACCGTCCGATGACCTTCCAGTATCCGCGTGAAAAGCGAACGATTCCCGACGCGCATCGCGGGGCCCTGGGCTTGTTGCGGTACGACAACGGGCAGGAACGGTGCGTCGGATGTGACCTCTGCGAGGCCGCCTGTCCGTCACGGTGCATCAAGGTCATCAGTGAAGAGGACAAGTCCCTGCCCCTGCAACGGTACGCGACCGAGTTTTACATCGACATTACCAAATGCGTGTTTTGCGGATATTGCGTGGAAGCCTGTCCGGTCAATGCGTTGGCCATGACGAAGATGTACGAGTATTCGACGCATGACAAACGGACCCTCATGTTCGATAAACAGCGACTCTACGAGATCGGTGACCAACATTTGGAAGACGCGAAAAAATATCTCTATGCCCACAACCAGGAACAGGATGACGAGGAGAGTCGCACCTACCGCTATCATTTCCCGCAGCCCATAGGGAAAACCGAGACTTCCGACTCGTAAACTTTCATGATGATGTACGTATTGTTTGGGTACTTTGCGACCGTGAGTATCCTGTCGGGTATCTTCACGATCGCTTTGAAAAATCCTGTCCATTGCGGCCTGAGCCTGCTGTCGTTGCTCTTGCACGTGGCCGGGCTTTTCGTGTTGCTCAACGCCGAGTTTCTCTTTGCCGTGCAGATCATCGTCTACGCCGGGGCTATCCTCGTGCTCTACCTCTTCGTCCTGATGTTGCTCAGTCTAAAAACCGAAGAACAGTATCTGCATAAGAAATATCCCTTTTTCCTGTTCGCCGGCGTCGCGATCCTCGCGGAGTTGCTCATTCTGGTGTTTCAAACCCCCTACGGCGGGGCCAAGGGGACTGCGACCCCGGAAGTCGTGTTGCAGACCGGCCCGAGTCACGCCGTGGGCATCACCATGTTCAGCGACTACTTGTTGTTGTTCGAGATCGTGGGAGTCTTTCTTTTGGGAGCCATTATCGGGGCGATCGTCCTGGCCAAAACCCCGACGGGTCCGGTTCCGGAGCCGACGGGCCAACGCGAGTAACTCGTCATGATTCCTCTTTCGGCATACGTGGCGTTGAGTTTCATCCTGTTCATGACGGGGTTGTTGGGCGTCCTGATCCGGCGGAATTTCATTATCGTGCTGATGTCGGTCGAGATCATGTTGAATGCGGCGAATATCAACCTTGTCGCGTTCTCCCATTACCTGTCGTCGATGGCCGGCCAGATGGCGGCATTGTTCGTGATCGCGATCGCCGCGGGGGAGGCTGCCGTGGGTCTGGCGATTATCATCGTGGTGTTCCGTGGAAAAATTGCGACGAACGTCGACCAGATTAACCTGTTGAAGTGGTAACGTGTCCGATCTTCTCGTCATTCTCATCCCCGTCTTCCCGCTGATCGCGGTCCTGGTGAATGGCTTGCTCGGCCATCGGTACGCCACCGACTTGGCCGGCCGCATTGCCGTGGGCTCCATCGGCCTCTCTTTTCTGTGTGCCGTGGCGGTGGTGGCCGGCGTCATCTCCGATCCCACGCCACGAGAGGTCATTGCCTATTCGTGGATTTTTGGCGGAGACCTGCACGTCAATTTCGGATTTCTGATTGATCCGCTGGCCGCCGTGATGTTGATGGTGGTGACGGGCGTCGGATTTTTGATCCACGTCTATTCCGTCGGGTACATGCACGGCGAAGACGGCTTTACCCGCTTCTTCGTGTACATGAATCTGTTCATGGTCTCCATGCTGTTGCTGGTCATGGGGAACAATTTCCTGGTGCTCTTCATCGGCTGGGAAGGGGTCGGTCTCTGCTCCTACCTCCTGATCGGGTACTACTTCAATAAGGTTTCCGCGGCCAAGGCCGCCACCAAGGCGTTCGTGGTCAACCGGATCGGCGACGCCGGATTCCTGCTGGCGATCTTTTTGGTCTTCGTCAATTTCAAGACCTTGGATTATTTGAAAGTCTTCGAAAACGCGAACCAGCTCTCCGTCGAAATGGCCACGGCCATTACGCTGTGCCTGTTGGTGGGCGCGATCGGGAAGTCCGCGCAAATTCCGTTGTATACGTGGCTGCCCGATGCCATGGAAGGCCCGACGCCGGTGAGTGCGTTGATCCACGCCGCGACGATGGTCACGGCCGGGGTGTACATGGTGGTGCGCACGCACGTGTTCTACGACATGGCCCCCGTGTCCATGGCGACGGTGGGGATCATCGGCGGTCTGACGGCGTTGTTTGCCGCCACGATCGGGCTGGTGCAAAACGACATCAAGCGGGTGCTGGCCTATTCGACCGTCAGTCAATTGGGCTACATGTTTTTGGCCTGCGGGGTCGGGGCGTACATGGCCGCCATTTTCCATCTCGTGACCCACGCGTTTTTCAAGGCGCTCCTCTTCCTATCCGCCGGCGCGGTGATCCATTCGCTGGAAGGGGAACAGGACATCCGAAAGATGGGAGGACTTTCCAAGAAAATTCCCGTCACGCACGCCGTGTTCCTCATCGGCACTCTGGCGATTGCCGGTATTCCGCCTCTGGCGGGGTTCTGGAGCAAAGACGAAATCATGGCCCATGCCTTTGTGCATCACCATTACGTGCTGTACCTGTTTGCGGCGGTTGGTGCCTTCCTGACGTCTTTTTACATGTTCCGTCTCACCTATGTGACGTTCTACGGGCGGTCCCGTGTTGATCCCAAGGTCGAACATCATATTCATGAGTCGCCGCCGGTCATGACCGTGCCGCTCATGATCCTGGCCGGGCTCTCCGTGCTGGGCGGGTTTCTGGGCGTACCGCCGGAACATGGCTGGTTCCATGGATTTTTGGAATCCGTGGCCGCGCCAGTGGGAGCGGTGACGCATGAAGTCGGCATGGTGACCCTTATCGGATTGATGGCAGTGGCCATCGGTATCGCGTTGGGTGGTTGGGGGGTGGCGCACTATTTGTACGCGATCAAGCCGGGGACCGCGGATGCATGGTCGAAACGGTTCGCCGTGGCCTATCGGACGCTGTTGAACAAATACTATGTGGACGAACAGTACGACGCCCTCTTCGTCGAGCCTTGCAAACGGCTTGGCCGGCTATGGGATTGGATCGATCAACACGTCATTGATCGCGTCATCAGAGAGATCGGTCGCGGAGCCGACGTGAGTGCGGCCGGCGCAACCTGGGCCGAGAAACACGTGATTTACGGGGGACTCAACGTGATCGGGTACGCGAACCATCTGGCAGCCTGGTCCTGGAGGAAATTGCAAACCGGATTGGTCAATCACTATGCCGCGGTGATCGTGATCGGCCTGTTTCTGCTCACGCATTTTTTGCTGGTGTGGTTGACCGGAAGTTCTCTCTTGTAGGCATTGGCGATGCTTGAAGAACTGGAATTCGGATTCCCGATTTTGTCGATGCTGCTCTTTCTCCCGCTTCTCGGGGCGATCGGGTTGTGGACACAACGGGATGCCGAGTTGATCAAGAAGACGGCGCTGGGCGTCGCGCTCTTCGAATTGGCTCTGGCTGCGCTCGTATTGCTCCGGTTCATCCCGGAATCCGCGGCCATGCAGTTCACGGAACGGCTGAATTGGATTCCGGCACTCGGGATCTCCTACCACCTCGCCGTGGACGGTATCAGCATCCTGTTTGTCGGCCTTTCGGCCTTCATCACGGTCCTGATCATTCTCTACTCCTGGGATACCGTGCAGGACAGGGCCAAAGCGTACTTCATGAGTATCCTGGCCTTGGAAACGACGATCATGGGGATTTTCGTGTCCGTCGACCTGATTCTCTTCTTCGTGTTCTGGGAGCTCATGCTCGTGCCCAGTTATTTTCTGATCAAACTCTGGGGCGTGGGTGCGGACAGGCACTACGCCGCGCTCAAGTACGTGTTGTACACCCTGTTGGGCAGCGTGTTCATGCTGGTCGGTTTCGCCCTCTTGAGTTTGAATTACCACGATGTCACGAATACGTATAGTTTCGATCTGCTGGATCTGTTGAAGGTGCCTGTTCCGGTCTCGGATCAACTTTTGATCTTCTGGCTCATCTTCATGGGATTGGCCTTCAAGGCTCCGGTCTTTCCGTTCCACACGTGGTTGCCGGACGCGCTGGTACAAGGGCCGATCGGGATGTCCGTCGTGCTGGCGGGCGTCAAGTTGGGCACGTACGGGTTCCTGCGATTCAGTTTCCCGTTGCTGCCGGACGCCTCGACCAATGCCACCGTGGTGGTGATCGTCATGAGTTTGGCGCTGGCCGCCATTGTCTGGGGGGCGATCATCGCCATTATGCAGCCGGACTTCCGGCGCCTGCTCGTCTTCAGCAGCATCAGCCACTTGGGGTTCGTCGTGTTGGGCCTGTTTGCCTTGAACTTCCAGGGTCTGCAAGGCAGTTTGCTGCAAATGATCAATTTGGGATTTACCACCGCCGGGCTCTTTTTCCTGGCGGGCTTCCTCTATGACCGGCTCGGAAATACACTCCTCGATAATTGCGGAGGTATCGCATCGAAGATGCCCCTTCTTGCCACCTTTTTTCTGATCATCGGAATGGCCTCGATCGGATTGCCCGGCACGAATGGATTCATCGGGGAATTTCTGATCCTGCTCGGCGCCTTTCAAGCGCATTGGGTGTACGGGGCCGTGGCTGTCTCGGGCGTGATCTTCGCCGCGGCCTATTTCCTGTGGTATTACGAGCGGGCGATTTTCGGACCCATCGGCGAACACGTTCCTCAGGTGCTCAAGGACCTGACGCAGCGCGAAACGATCATCGCCGTGTCCCTGTGTGTGATGATTTTCTGGATCGGGTTATATCCCTCACCGTTTTTGCGCATGGTCAACGGATCGCTGCAGGCGGTGATGGACCGGTTGGACCGCGGATCGATCGCGAGCATTGAACAGGACCGGACGTTGCTGTCTCATGCCCGGGCGCTTGAACCTGAAAGGCAGGACTGGGCGATGGCAATCCGCAATCCAGAATCCGCAATCCACAATCCGATTGTCCCTGAACCCGGAGGGAAGGACTGAACGATGGGACAGTTGGCCTTACTGGCAACGTTGTTTGCCCCGTTCCTGGGGTCGATCGTGTTGCTGTTCATTCCCAATCGTGAGCCTCTTCTGGTGCGTGCCGTGGCCGCGGCGTCCGCCGGGACGGCGCTGCTCGCCTCTCTCTACGTCTTCATGGCCTATGACCCCGATCAGGGGGGCTTTCAATTCATCACCAAATGGGCCTGGTCCGAAGAACTGGGCATCGGTTTTCACATCGGAGTGGATGGAATCGGGGCGCCCCTCGTCTTTGCCTCGGCCATCCTGCTGTTCGCGGGCATTTTCATTTCGTGGCATATCAAGGATCGCACCAAGGAATTCTATATCTTCCTGTTGATCCTGGCGGCGGCGACCATCGGGGTGTTCATGTCGCTGGACCTGTTCTTCCTCTACTTCTTCTATGAAATGTCGGTGTTGCCCATGTACGTGCTGCTGGGTATCTGGGGGAGTCATACCAAAGGGTATTTGAGCATGACCGACGAGGAAGGCCGCAAGCTCCGGGATTCGGTCGGGTTTATTTTGAACTTCGGGGCGAACAGCAAGGAATACGCCGCGATGAAACTCACGCTGTTTCTCTCGGCGGGAGCGGTGTTCGCGTTAATGGGCATCCTGCTGATTTACCATTTTTCGCCGGTCCAGACGTTCGATATTCTGGTGCTGCGGGAAGTGGCCCATTTCGACGGCACGCTGGCGACGATCATCTGGGTGTTGGTCTTTTTCGGCTTTGCGTCCATCGCGCCAATCTGGCCGCTACATTCCTGGTCCCCCGTCGGCCACGCCGCGGCCCCGGCCGCGACCAGTATGTTGCACGCCGGCGTGCTGATGAAACTCGGGCATTTCTCCATCATTCGCGTGGCCTATGAAATCCTGCCCGATGCCACGCGGGAACTCATGCCGATCGCCGCGGTGTTGTGCGTGTTCAGCATCCTCTACGGCGGGTTTGTCGCGTATTTCGCCAAGGACACGAAGTACGTCATCGGCTATTCCAGTTCCAGTCACATGGGCTACGTGTTCTTGGGTATGGCGGCCTTGGACTACATCAGCCTGACCGGCGCGGTAATTTACATGTTCGCACACGCGTTGGCCACGGGCATGCTCTTTGCCATGGCAGGGTGGGTGTATGATCAAACCCATACCCGGGACATTCCATCCCTGGGCGGGCTGGTCAAGAACATGCCGTTCCTGGCCGGGGCCTTTATTATCGCCTGTATGGCGTCGGTCGGGATGCCGGGCACCGTGAACTTTATCGCCGAAATCATGATTATCGTCGGCGCATGGGAGAAATATCCATTCCAGGTGGTGGTGGCCGTGTTGGGAATCGTATTGACCATGGCCTATCTGTTCAAAATGATGCGCGGCCTTTTTTACGGACACATGTCCCCTGAATACGCGCATGCCCGTGACACGTCGCACTGGGTGGACCGGCTCCCGCTGCTCCTGATGATCGGCTGCAGCATCTTTTTCGGAATCTTCCCCATGCACTTCTATAACGTCGTGCGCTCCACCGTCGTGCCGATGTTGGATCGAATCAATCAAGTGGCTCCGATGGTCACCCAGAATACGACAGGATTGTTACCGTAACCAATCATGACGTTCGACCTTACCCTATCGGGCTCAGACCTCCTTCTCCTGGCGCCGGAGATTTTCCTCACCATCTGGTTGTGCGTGGTGTTGGCCGTCGACTTTACCTTTAAACAGATCGACCACGAAAATCTGGCCTACCTGAGCGTGGGCGGCGTCATCGCCACGCTCATCAACCTGATCTGGTTCGATTACACCGGAGTCCAGGGTGCCTTGTTCAAAGACATGTTTGTCCTGGACGGAGTGGCGATTTTCTTCAAGATTCTGGTGTTGATCTCCACGGCTCTGGTCCTGCTGGCTTCGATCGACTACGTGAAATCGTTCAAGTTCTTCAGGGGCGAATATTATTTCCTGGTCATGATGTCGGCCCTGGGCATGATGTTCATGGCCTCGGCGCAGGACCTGCTTTCCGTCTTCGTCACGTTGGAATTTTCCACCTTCGGCTTTTACGTCCTTGTGGCCTATCTGCGGGAAGACCAGAAATCCAGCGAGGCGGGGCTGAAGTTCTTCATTCTGGGCGTGTTCGCCGCGGGCTTGCTCGCGTACGGCATCAGTCTCGTCTATGGCGAAACGGGAACGCTGGTGTTTTCCGAAATGGCATCGGCACCCGGCAGCATCGGGCTGGCCATCGGCTTCATCATGATCTTCGCCGCGTTAGGCTTCAAAATCGGGGCCGTGCCCTTTCACTCCTGGATTCCCGATACGTATCAGGGAGCCCCCACGCCCGTCACCGCCTTTCTGTCGATCGCGCCGAAAGGTGCGGCGTTAGCCATTCTCATCCGCATGTTCTACGTCGCGCTCGCGACGTTCAAACCTACGTGGGTCCTCCTGTTCGTCGTGGCCTCCATCATCTCCATGACTTACGGCAACATCGTGGCCATCGCCCAGAAGAACATCAAGCGGTTGCTCGCCTATTCCGGCATCGCGCAAATCGGCAACGTCATGATCGGCCTGGCGGCCGGAACCAAACGGGGCAGTGACGCGATCCTCTTTTATTTGCTCACCTACCTGTTTGCCAACCTGGGCGCCTTTGCCGTGGTCATCGGCGTGAGCAACCTGATCAAAAGCGATGAGATTGAAGATTACAACGGGTTGAATCGTAGATCGCCGTTTCTCGCGGCTGCCATGCTGCTCTTTCTGTTGTCGCTCGCCGGCGTGCCACCGTTGGCTGGCTTCATCGGCAAACTCTATATTTTTGTCGCGGCGATCGAACAGGAACTCTACACGCTGTTGATCGTCGGGCTGATCAACATCGTCATCTCCATGTACTACTACCTGGTCGTGGTCAAGAAGATGTATATCAACGAACCCCACGACCCCACGCCGCTTTCGGTGTCGTCCCCGCTGAAGGCCGTCATCTTCGTCGGCATCGCCGGCACCCTGCTGCTCGGGATTTACCCCAAACCCTTCATCGACTGGGCCGCCGCCGCCACCCTGATGTTCTCCAATATAGCTGCGCCCACGGCGTCAGCCCCTGCCGTGTTGACATCCCTGGCAGGCGGCTAAGACCCGACGAACTCGCCGGCTCAGAAAAACAGGCACCCCTCGCAGACCTTATCGTATTGATATTTCAAGACTGCGTCCGAGTGCGGATGCAAACTTTTCCAAAGTGGACAAGCGAATATCTTCGGCATGATTTTCAATTCTCGAAATAGCCGATTTCCGGGTATGCAGTTTTTCAGCCATTTTTTCTTGCGTTAAGCCTGAAGCTTCACGAGCTTCCTTGAGCAATACCCCTATTTTGAACGCTTTGTAACCTTCATCAAAACCTTCTCTAAATTCACCGTCAGATTTCTTTCTTTTGCGGATGTAGGCTTTAAGATCACTCATTGCGAATGCCTCCTATTGAGATACTCATGCTTGCGATTTTCAGCGAGTTTGATTTCCTTCCTGGGAGTTTTCTGAGTTTTCTTTTGAAATCCATGAGTTAAAATAACCACGTTGCCGCGCTCCAAGAAGCCTAGTAACCGAAAAATATTACCGCCGGAAGGGACTCGGACTTCCCAAATGCCATCCGTATTGGCTAGCTTTTTGAAATATTGGACGGGGACCACATCAAGTTCTTCGATGAGTTGCAAAACCCAAGTCACTTTCAGGGCCTGCTGGGACGTGAGCCCGTCCAGGAATTCCTCAATAGGACATCCTCCGGATTCAGTACGATAGAAAACTATTTCCCGCACGAGCTATGTTAACCTATATGTGAACATCGTTCAATGGGTTGCGGAGAAAACTGTCGGAAATTCATTAACTATACTCCACATTTATAATATATACATGGAGTATGCATAAGACGAAGCTCACGCCTGTTACAGCAGAAGAAAGTGAGACGGAAAGGTGGACGGAGACTTTTCCAAACTGAAGCGACCACGATACCCTATGCCGGATTTTGTCAAGCAGGCTCTGGACGAGAAGGGCTTGATGGAAGCCTATCGAAAGCGCCCCGCGTATCAACAGAATGACTACGTCGGCTGGATAAACCGCGCCAAGCGCCCGGAGACCAAAGAAAAGCGATTGCGTCAGATGCTTGAAGAACTCGCAAGAGGCGGCGTCTACATGAAGATGAAACATCCGACATCGGCATAGCAGAGTCTTTGAGCCCTAGTCACAAGAACGGCGATGAAACAGTTACAGGAAGATTTATGGCAAAGCACGATCCATAGCATGGGCACGTTAAACACTCATGCGTACTTTCTACGGAGACCGACAGGAAACGTGCTTTTTTACAATACCGGCAACGAAGATGATCTCGATCAAATGGCCGAGTTGGGAGGTATCCGGTTCCAATTTCTCAGCCACCGGGACGAATCGGGTCCATCGTTGAACCGCATCAAAGATCAATTCGGCTCCAAGTTGTGCTGTAGTGTCCTGGAAGCCGCGATTATCGGCAAAGATGCCCAGGTTGATATGGCTTTTCAGTCAAGCGACCATCACTTGGGCGATATTGACATCATCCATACCCCCGGTCATACCGCCGGCAGCATTTGCTTTTTCTACAAGTCGCCGTACGGCAAGTCCTACCTCTTTACCGGCGATACGATCTTTCAGAGCAATGGGAAGTGGGCGACGCTGGCATTTCCGCAGGCAGGTGGCAGCAAGGCGTCGCTTGCCGACAGCCTGTTGAGGCTTCGAGACCTCAATCCCGACATTGTCATGAGCAGTGCTTTCGTCGGTGACGTGTCGGTCGTGGAAGTCAGTGATGACGAATGGGCTCAAGCCATCGATGACAACGTCAGCCGATTGAGGAATAAATCCTGACCTTTTCCAACGGTTTTCTTGACCGGATCCGCCTCAAGCCTGTCCTGAGCTGGTCGAAGGAGGGGAGTGATTCGGGAGGCGTTATTTGGTCTTCTTCACGTAGACCTTGTAGACCGTTTTGGGGTTCGTCTCTTCTTCTTCGAGGCCGACCCATTCGTGGCCGGTGGTCTGGCACCAGGCAGGCATATCTTTCTTGATGCCTTCGTCGTCGGAGAGGACTTCAAGGACTTGGCCCATGGTGAGTTCCTTGATTTTCTTGGAGGTGAGAATAATGGGCATGGGGCAGAAGTACCCCAGCGTATCGAGTGTGATATCGGACTGGATCATCTGAAAAAACTCCCGTGTTCGACTCAGATAAACAAATTTACCGAGCCTTCTTTGGCTTCCGCGAGGTAGGTCGAGACCCCGGCGAGTTGGTCCACGCCGTCGATCAACGTTTCCTTTGAAATGCCCAGCAACCCCAACGTGGTGGTGCAGGCGATCATGGTGACGCCGAGATCCTGCGCGGTTTCGATCAGTTCCGGGACTCCGGGCATATGATTTTCCCGCATGACCTTTTTCATCATCGTGGCGCCCAGCCCGCCAAAGTTGAATTTTGAAAGGGACAGGCTCGCGGCGCCTCCTTTGTTGAGCCAGCCGAAGGCCTT
Organism: Nitrospirales bacterium; assembly: GCA_965207015.1. Classification (GTDB taxonomy): domain Bacteria; phylum Nitrospirota; class Nitrospiria; order Nitrospirales; family UBA8639; genus Bin75. The sequence goes on from OZ242257.1 coordinate 441,985, forward strand.
GCGCAGAAGGTCCTTGGCTGCGCTGGTCGCTCCCGGTTTGCGAATGACGTTCAGTCCCCAGAACGTGAAGAACATGGTCACGTGCATGCCCATGGCTGCGGCGCCGGTAGCGATGATGAAGGCGGCCATGGCTTTATCCATGTCTCCGCTCAGGAGCACAATGGTCACCCGCTCAGGTTTGGATTCCTGAAGCTCGGCCAGCGTGGCGGCTGGTTGGACTTGGGTCATCGTCATGGGATCACCTGTTCCGTGCGGCTAGAGGGTTAAAGGCTCGATGCTCGCAAGCGAGAACATCTATCAGAAGTTTTATCTCACCTTTTTGAGGTTGTCAACAAAGCACGATTTCAGTAAACAGGGATATGGCCGGCATGGTCGAGATCATTCCCAATTTGAGCGAAGGCCGTGATCCGGGGGTCATCGAGAAGCTCAAAGACGCCCTTGTTTTGGTCCAAGGTGTTGCCCTGCTGGACGAGCACCGGGACAAGGACCACCACCGATGCGTCCTGACCATCGCCGGGTCCGTCGAGTCGATAGGGGAGGCTGCTTTTGCGGTGGTTGCCAAGGCTGCGGAATTGATCGACCTGAAGAACCACGCAGGCCAGCATCCTCGCCTTGGAGCATGTGACGTGTTGCCGTTCGTTCCGTTGTCAGGCTCGACGATGGAGGAATGCGTCCGTCTCGCGCATCGGGTCGGGGCTCGAATCGGGCAGGAACTGCGGATACCGGTTTTTCTGTATGAGGAAGCCTGCGAACGATCTTTCCGCAAGCGATTGGAACAGATTCGGAAAGGGGGGCCGGAGACTCTGAAGAAGCGGATGGCCACCGACCGGGCGTGGTCTCCGGATTTCGGTCCGGCCGAGCCGCACCCGACGGCCGGCGCGATCGTGGTTGGAGCCAGGAAGCCGCTCGTCGCCTTCAACGTGTGGTTGGAAAGTCATGATGTGTCCCTGGCGCGGGAGATTGCCCGGAGCATTCGCGCGTCAAACGGCGGGTTGCCTGCGGTCAAGGCCATTGGGTTGGAACTGAAAAGCCAAGGGTATGTACAGGTGTCGATGAATCTCACCGACTATCTTCAAACGCCGGTTTACGTGGCGTTTGAAGCCGTGAAACGGGCAGCGGCTCTCAAAGGCGTCGCCGTGGTGAAAAGCGAGTTGGTGGGGCTGATCCCTCAGGAGGCCCTTGCGCAGGCGGAGGGGCACGACCTTCAGATTGATGCCTTGACGCAGGCGCAAACTTTGGAGCATCGACTCAGACAATGTGGGTTGGGCTAATTTGTAGGGACCAGCGATCGCTGGTCCCTACGGCCTTCCATTGCACAAAGGCAAACAAAGGTCACAGACGATGAAACTATTCGCGCAACGACTGGTCAATACTCCCGCGTTTGAATACGTGATTATCGGGCTCATTCTCGGGAATGGGGCGTTGCTGGGTATGGAGACGTCTCCCACGTTGGTTCGCCAATACGGAGAATGGATGCACCTGGGCAACCAACTCGTGTTGGGAGTGTTCATTCTCGAAGCCCTGCTGAAGATGACAGCCGTGGCCCCGCAGGTCGATCGGTATTTTCGGGACGGGTGGAACGTCTTTGATTTTTCAGTGATTGTGTTCTCGCTGATTCCCGCGACCGGCGAGTTTGCCATGATCGCCCGGCTCGCCCGGTTACTGCGGGTCCTGCGGTTGATTTCCACGATCCAGGAACTGCGCCTGATCGTCTCGACGCTCGTGCGTTCGATCCCGAGCATGGGCCACGTTATGCTCCTGATGAGCATCATCTTTTACATTTACGCCATTACGGGCTACCAACTGTTTCACGAACATGATCCCGTCCATTGGCGAAGCTTGGGCATCTCCCTGTTGTCGTTGTTCCGGGTCGTGACGCTGGAGGATTGGACGGACATCATGTACACCGCCATGGAACTGCATCCGTTGGCCTGGATCTATTTCGTCAGCTTCGTGGTGGTCGGCACGTTCGTGGTCATCAATCTCTTCATCGCGGTGGTGCTCAACAACCTGGAAGAGGCCAAGGCCGAGCGCCTGCGGGAACTGGAACAACCCGTGTCGCGGGAAGAAATCCTGCGCGACCTTCGTTCAACCCAGAAGGCCCTGCGTCGTTTGGAGGAACACCTGGATCGCCAACGTGAATCCTGATGAACTGCCTCGTGCTTATGAATCGAGCCGCTGCGCAATCGTCATAACGCCCTTCTGAAAATCTCCCGTCGCCATGGTTGAAGACCATGACAGCCGTATCGCGGGCGCGTCCTCTTCCGGATAGTCCACAAAAGGCTTCACGACAACTCCCGCTTCGGAGGCAAGCCGTTTGACGAATGCTTCGTGATCCAGGTCAGCCGCGCCTTTGAACGTCAGGATACCGGGAGCATGGGGTCCCTGCCATTCCAGGAAACGACAATTCCGGTGCCCACCCAGCAGTTCCTTGGCCGTTTCTCGAAAGGTCCGTTGTGGTTCCGTGTCAATGCCCCGTTGATGTCGTTGCTCGCAGGCCCTGGCGAGTCCTGCAATGAGCCCGATGTTGTGCGTGCCGATTTCAAATCGTGACGTTGTCGCCCCGTCGTGGGGTTCCCCTTCGATGCCACGGTAACGGGGATGTGTAAAAAAACTCTCACGCACCACCATCGCTCCCGTGCCGAGGGGGCCTTCACACCACTTGTGTCCGGCAAAAAAGTAGGCGTCGAAATCCAGCGCGTTCAGATCGACGGGAATGTGCCCAACGGCTTGCGCACCGTCGATGATGACCAGACAGTGCCGCGCCCTGGCCAATGAAGCCACTTCCTGTACGGGAAAGATACGCCCGTCAACGTGCGACACGTGGCTTATCACGACGGCGTTGACGCCGGGTTCGTCTAGCCGTTCTTCCAGCGCATGCAGAAACGAAGGTATGGACGTCGGCCTGACGGCGTGAACGTGGACCCCCTCGCGTTCGTGGGCGCGAAGCTGTTTCGTAATGGAGGGGTTTTCGTGCGTCGTGGTGAGAGTGGTGTCGCCCGGCACCCATTTCAAAGAAGAAAGCAAAAGATAATGCGCGGTGGACGCGTTCGTGGTGAACGCGATGCTCGAAGAATCGTTGACGTGTAACAATGCGCCGACTTTTTGCCGGCAATCATTGACCTTCCCGAGATACCAATCAATGCCCGCTTTCGAATACAAATAGCGTTTGAATTCGGCCAGCGTCCGTTCCACCTCCTCTTCAGCTTCTGCAAGAGTCGGACACAGGGCCGCGTAGTTCAGATAAATCATGGGTGCCAGTCAGCCGGGCGGCTTTTGGGCTAGGGCAAGACCGTGAAGGTCGGCCGGATCGGTATACCAGGCCATGGGGGTGAAGCCCGCGCCGGTCAACAGGGACTCCACCTGGTGACGCGTATATTTCCTGCTGATTTCCGTGAGGATTTCTTCCCCCTCTTCGAGCCGAAGCGTCAACTCCAATTCGGGAATGGGAATCACTTGCCGGCAAACTGACCGAAGGTGCATTTCAATTTGCTGTTCGTCATGATTGAACCGGGCCACGTGGTCGAAGTTATCAGGATCAAATTCCGCTCCAATCACGACCTTCAACACGGACAAGATGTTCTTGTTGAACGCGGCTGAGAGCCCGGCCGAATCATTATACGCGGCTTCCAGGCGTTCCACGTCCGTGATGAGTTGAACACCAAGGAGAAAAAAATCACCCGGATCCATTTCATGAGCGACCGACGACAGAAAGGCCGGAGCGGCTTCAGGTCCCAAGTTGCCGATGGTTCCGCCCAAAAACACGACCAGGCGTCGTCCGCCCTGCGGAATGTGTTCCAAATGGGTCAGGAAATCCCCAACCACCCCGTGAACGTGTAGCCCTTCGTATTCCTCAACCAGTTCTTGCGCCACTCGTCGCACGATGCCCTCGCTGAAATCAAAGGGCACGTAGAACCGCAGCCGGTTTGTCCGGGCCATGGCATCCAACAAGACCCGGGTTTTGGTGGCTGCTCCGGAGCCCAATTCGACCAATTCCTCGGCACGGGTTCGCGCGATCACGTCAGCGGCCACGGTGTTGAGCAATTGGTGTTCCGTGCGAGTCGGGTAATATTCGGGCACGACGCAGATCCGTTCAAAGAGCGCGGAGCCGTGATCATCATAAAAATACTTCGTCGGCAATCGCCGCGGTTTCGACAGCAGACCCGAGCGAAGTTCGTCCTTGACGGCATCGGGATCCTGGTTGGCCAGGTGCACGTCGATCGTAATGTTGGATTGCTTAAGCATGAACGCGCATCATGATGAAAAGCTGACGGGTACCGTCATGGAGAGGAGTGGGATGGTAGAGCCAGCACTGTAACGGGTCGCTTCCCTTTTGTGCAAGGTTCAGAGGCGGACGCCCCGCGGTCTGATCCACGTTTCCACCCGGCTGAGAAACCCGTCGATCACCAATGCCAGGGCCGCCGCGGGTAAGGCTCCTGAAAGGATCACGGTCGTGTTGGCCATTTGCAATCCCGCGACAATCGGTACGCCCAAGCCTCCCGCGCCGATGAATGCGGCCAGCGTGGTCGTGCCTACGGTGATGACCCCCGCGGTGCGTACGCCGGCCATGATCACGGGCGCGGCCAACGGGAGTCGTACCCAATGGAGGATTTGCCATTCCGTCATGCCGAGGGCGCGAGCCGAGTCCACGGCCTGGGGCGCGGCATCGCGAAGGCCCGAATAGGTATTCCTGACGATCGGAAACAGGGAATAAATCCACAAGGCGATCACGGCCGGCAGCATGCCGATGCCGAAGACCGGGATCATGAAGGCGAGTAATGCGATGGACGGGATCGTCTGTGTGAGGCCGATGCCTCGGATGATGGGTTCGGCAATGGCTTGGTGACGTTCGAGCAGCAAGCCCAAGGGAACAGCCAACAGGATTCCCAAGCCCAAAGCCAGCCCGGCCAGGGTCAGATGTTCGATGGTTCGCCCCCCAAGATCCGTTCGCTTCGACCACATATAAGCAAAGAGCCCTTCCTGATGAGAAACCGGCTGTGTCTCGGTGTCTTCTGTCAGAAAAAGATGAAGAGCCGACAAGGCATCGCGCGCCACCACTTCCACCGGTTCCCCGCCTTCCTGCAGGCGATAGTTCAGTTGCCTCATGGTCTTGTCGTCGAACGCGTTGGTCAGCAAACCCATGACCCCTCCCAACTCGGGGTGTTGCGCAAGGGTGGAGCCTCGAATCAATCCCGACGCTTCATAGGGCGGGAAAAAGTGGAGATCGTCTTCGAGCACCACGAAGTCATACTCGGTAAGCCGCCCGTCGGTGGTATACACGTCGAGCACGTCGATCTCGCCGGCAGCGGCCGCTTGGTATTTCAGGGACTGTTGCATGGCCTGTACGCGTGGAAAGGTGAGGCCATACCGTGCTTGCAGACCGGGTAAGCCGTCGGGCCGGTTGATGAACTCATACCCGAACCCCGCAGTCAGGGAGGGCGCGATTTCGGCGAGATCCGAAATGGTTCGCAGAGGAGTGCCGGCTATTCGAGAGCGGGGCACCGCCAGCGCATAGGAATTGTCAAACCCCAGCGGATTCAGCCACCACAAATCCCAACGTTTGAGAAATTCCGCGCGCACGGCGTTGAGCGCCGTTCGCGGATCTCCGGTCGGCGGATGCTGCAGAATGCTGACCAGCCCGGTCCCCGTGTATTCGGGATAGAGGTCGATTGCGCCGGTACGAAGCGCTTCAAAGCAAACCTGCGTGCCCGCCAGCCCCAATCGCCGTTCCACGGAAAGGTCCGTGCGGGCTTCGATGAGTTGAGCGAAAATCTCAGCCAGAAGTTTGCTCTCCATGAAGTTTTTCGAACCGACGACAATGCGGTCGCCCTGAGAGAAGGCCGGCATGGGTAGCAATATGAAGAAGACCAGCGCCACCAAACACACCGAATGAAGACGCCTGGTCATGAGTGGTTTCCTTGGGATCGATGGTGAAGCAATTGCGTAATGTAGTCGTGGGCCGGAGCGTTGAGAAGGTCGGCCGGGGTTCCGGTCTGCAAGAGGTGTCCCTCCTTCAACACCGCGATGCGGTCGCCGAGTCTCAGCGCTTCATCCACGTCGTGGGTGACCATGACCATGGTCTTGTTGAGGTGCTGTTTCAGACTCAGAAATTGACGCTGGAGTTCGTGACGGGTGATCGCGTCGAGCGCGCCAAAGGGTTCGTCGAGCAGGACGATCCCGGGATCGGCCGCGAGGGCTCGCGCAAAAGCCACGCGTTGTCGTTGCCCGCCGGACAATTCAATGGGATAACGCGCTCGAAACTGTTGCGGTTCAAGCTGCACGAGTTCCAGGAGTTCATGTGCCCGGCTTGTTTGTCGCTCCGGTTCCCATCCGAGTAAACGCGGCACGAGGCCAACGTTTTCCTCGACGGTCCAATGCGGCAACAATCCGGCGTCCTGCTGCACGTACCCGATGTGGCGACGGAGATCGATGGGGTCTTTGACTCGTACCGGTTCATCATGGATGCAAACCTCCCCCGAGCTGGGATGAGTCAACCCATTGAACAGCCGGAGCAGAGTCGTTTTACCGGACCCGCTTTCCCCGATCAGGACCAGGGTTTCTCCTTCTGCCACGTCGAGATCAATGTGTTCGAGGACACGAACGTCAGGGCCGAACTCCTTGCTCACGTCGCGGACACTCAGCACGGGTGGGTTCATCAGCTATTTCTTCTTGACAAGACCGGTGACGGATATATTACAAAGCGAGAGAGCTAATCGGCTCCTCCGCGACGCAGTCAGCGTAGCCTCGCATTCGTACAATGTCTGATCCCTCAGGAATTATGCCCCGTTTGGTTGAAATACGGAAGGAATTATCCGCGGCACGGGCCTGCACCGATCATATCTTTTCCCTGTTCCGGTCGGAGACGCTCTACGAGCGTCCCATCCCTGAACGCCATCGCCTCGTGTTTTACCTCGGTCATTTGGAGGCGTTTGATTGGAATCAGATCTGTCGCTGGACGTTGGGGCAGTCCTCCTTTCATGACACGTTTGATTCACTGTTCGAGGCAGGGATTGATCCCGAGGTAGGCTCGAAACAGGAAGACGTGCCCTCGGATTGGCCTTCGCTCGAAGAAATCCGGCGCTACAACGTCAGAGCGAGGGAATCGGTCGATCGAGCGCTGGAAGACGCTCCGGAAACTGTCCTGCGTATGGCGATCGAGCACCGGTGGATGCACGCCGAAACCACGGCCTACCTGTTGCACCACGTGGCGTACGGCGGAAAAATTGCTCCGTCATTGTCACCGCCGCCTGAAGACCCTCCACCCCGGCACGTCATGATCGATGTTCCGCAGGGCGCGGCGACGCTCGGCCGTTCTGACGGGTTCGGCTGGGATAATGAATTCAGAGAACATCGGCAAGACGTGCCGGCTTTTGCGATCAGCAAATACAAGATCACCAACGAACAATATCAGGCCTTTGTCGCACAGGGCGGTCCCATCCCCCCGTTTTGGGTCAAGCGGGGCGAGCGCTGGTTCCTGTCGACGATGTTCGAAGACATTCCGCTCCCCCCGCATTGGCCCGTCTATGTATCCCAGCGAGACGCGCGGGCCTATGCGCAATGGGCCGGGCTCTCACTACCGACCGAAGCACAATATCATCGCGCGGCGTATGGGACACTGAGCGGCGAAGAGCGTGCCTATCCCTGGGGTGACCGGATCACCAACGGCGCGCACGGAAATTTTCACTTTCGGTTTTGGAATCCGGTCCCCGTCACGGCCAATCCGCAAGGTGACAGTGCCTTCGGGGTGTCCCAATTAGTCGGAAACGGATGGGAATGGACCTCGACGCGGTTTCATCCCTTTGAAGGCTTCGAACCTTATCCCACCTATCCCGGATACTCCGCGCGCTTCTTCGACGACGACCATTTCATCGTCAAAGGCGGCGCCCCCGCCACGGCCTCGTGCCTGTTGCGTCGCTCGTTCCGGAATTGGTTCCGCCAGGACTATCCCTATGCCCACGCCGGCTTCCGGTGCGTCAAGAACACCTGACGGACTTATGGTCCTTGCGCTCGGCGCCATCTTCGGTCTGTTGGCCTTTTCCGCAAATGCCGTTGCGTCGGAGGTTGACCGGCTGCGGCAGGCCTGTACGGATGAGCGTGTTCTCAAACTTGGGTTCTTCTCGGATTTCAAGCCTGTCAGTTACAGCGAGAATCCGACCCCGGGAACGGCCGGATTTGATCGCCACTTGGGGTACGAAGCGGACCTGCTGACTGCTCTTGAAGCCATGGAGGATGCGGGATTGTCCTTCCGGCGCAGGGGCATTGGCGTCTGGCCCGGGATCTGGTTGACGCCCGCGGGCACGGACTTTGACGTGGTGGGCGGTGGCATCACGATTCTTGATTCGCGTACCCGCAATGACGCCAATGAAACCGTGATTACCTTTACCTCGGGACATATCACGTTTCGCCAATCCTTGCTGGTGCGCGCAGAGGATGCCGAGCGCCTCGCAAGCCATGACGATCTCGCTGACGCGCGCGTCGGCGTGCTCGGCGGGACCACTGGCGAACACCGGCTGCTGGAGCTGACGGGCATTGTCAACGCCGATGGGGACTTAGCCCAGGGTACTATCGTCTACAAGTCCGATGGCACACAGGTCACTGCCGATGGCAGTTCCAACTACCGTATCACTGCTGCCGGGGCAACGACCAACCTCGATGGTCGGTCTCGCCTGCAGGGCCCCCAGGGCACGGTGGCCGAGGTCATTTATTTCGAAATCGAGAACGAGCAATTCAAGGCGCTCCGCAACGGGGACGTCGATGCCCTGGCAAGGGGTGAGATCGGCAACCGCGACGCCAGTGCGGATTCCAGCGGTGCGTTTGTGGTGACGGCCCTTGATCCCGAGATCGAACTCGGTGGCTTTGCCTTCGACAAGGACGACGAGGCATTGGCTGCCTGTGTAGACGACAGACTCAACTGGCTGACGAATGATCGGCGTATCGGCTACGCGGAGTGGCGTGCCGATCCCCTCGCATTCATGCAGCGTGCCAGGCTGTGGAATGCCACCGAGGTGTTCGGCCAGATCTACGCGTATTCGATTTTGGCGGAACTGATGCGTGAACAATTTCCAGCAACGTTGGAGCGTCTGGGACGTCGCTTTGGTGAATTTGGCGCGGTCCGAACGCAGGCGAATGCCGGCGCAACGGGCGTCTGGATGCGGGGCAAAGGCAGCCACCGCCGGATCGAGAACGTCGACGCCACAACCGATCCCCTCAGCGGTGGCAAGTGGCGACAGAACCGCGGCCAGGTCGAGATCGGCTATGACTTCCCGATACCAGCGGCCGGCCCAACGGTCGGAGGACTCTCGATCTATGCGACGCACACGACGGCGGATGTCCGGAAAGGCCGCTCCTATGCAGCATCGGACATCGAAGCCACCGGCTACGGCGGAGCGTTGACAGTGGCTCGATTTGCTCAGAACGGCTTGTACTGGGAGGCACAGAGCCGATTCAGCTTCTGGAACGTCGACGTCGACTTCGCCTCGCGGAGAATTTCGGAATCTATAGACGCCCGTTCATGGGGAGTCTCATTCGAGATTGGCCGGGAGTTCGAGACCGGCTTGGAATTCGAGGCCGGCGACTTCAGAGTCACGCCTCGCTTGCAAGTAGTCTATACGGAGGTGGACTTCGACGACTTCACCGACGGTGATGGCGTGACAGTCGTTGCGGGGGACAGTGACAGTCTCGAAGCATCGGCGGGTTTGGGGTTTGGAATGATACTTCCGAAGCAGGACCTCAGGGTCTACGTTGACCTGAGCGTTTCGCATGATTTCCAGGACGACAGTTCGATCAATGCCTATGGGTTCGAGTTTCGTTCGGGGTTCAGCGATACCTGGGGACATGCCAGATTGGGCGCCGCAAAAAAGATCATGGACAGTGTTTCGATCATCCTGCAGGGCAGAGTCGGCTCGCCCCTTGGCGATGACACCAGCGACGCCTTCAGCTACGGAGCCCAGACAAGCCTGCGAATCGATTTCTGATCCGATCCGTCCCTTTGAAGGCTTTCCCCTACTCCGGCAGGCGAATCCGCTCGACTAATTCACGGATCTTTGTAGGTGGCGGCGCGGTAAATTGCGAGACCGTCAGCGCGACGCACAGGTTCAAGACCATGCCGACCGTGCCGATGCCTTCCGGCGAAATGCCGAGAAACCAGTTGGCCGGGACGTTCTCCGCCATGGGGGCGATAAACACGCCTTTGAAATACAGAATGTAGCCCATGGTAAAGATGAGCCCCGTCAGCATGCCGGCAATGGCTCCCCATTTGTTCATGCGGGTACTGAAGATGCCCAAGAGGATGACCGGAAACAGGGACGAGGCGGCCAGCCCGAAAGCGAACGCCACCACCTGAGCCACGAACGCCGGGGGATTGGACCCGAGATATCCCGCGATGGCAATGGACACGGCCGCGGCAATACGGCCGGCGGTCAATTCCTGTTTCTCGGACAGGTTTTTCGCGAAGGTACTTTTCAGGATATCGTGCGACACGGCCACGGAAATGACCAATAACAGGCCCGCGGCGGTGGACAGGGCTGCGGCTATGCCACCCGCGGCAATCAAGGCAATCACCCAATCGGGCAGGCCGGCGATCTCCGGATTGGCCAACACCATGATGTCCCGGTCCACGTAGACTTCATTGGCAAAGGGCGCGCCCTCGGCCACGTCCCCGGGACCGGGATTCGTGACCAGGCGCTGACCGGATTCGCCGCGGGCCTCGCCGTCGAAGACGGGTTTGCCGCCGGCAAAGGCTTGGCCGGCCGCGTGCTGGATGTGGCCGTCATGATTGTGATCGTACCAGGCGATCAGACCCGAGTTTTCCCACGTGCGAAACCAGCCCGGCATGGTGTCATAGGGGGTGCCCGCACCATCGGGGCCGTTGACGGTCGTGATGAGATTCAACCGCGCCAGTCCGCCGACGGCCGGGGCCACGGTATAGAGCAGCGCGATAAAGACCAAAGCCCAGGCCGCGGATCGCCGTGCATCCGCCACATGGGGCACGGTAAAAAACCGCACGATCACGTGGGGCAGGCCCGCGGTCCCCGCCATCAGCGCAAACGTAATGGCCAGCACGTTGATCATGGAACTGTCGTTGAAGGGGTGCGTATAGGCGTTGAATCCCAGGTCCGTGAGGACCCGGTCCAGTTTCAGCAGGAGATATCCGGACCCGTCCGCCATGTCGGACCCCAGCGCCAACTGTGGAACGGGGTTGCCGGTCAATTGCATGGAAATGAACACCGCGGGCACGGTATAGGCGAAGATCAACACGCAGTACTGCGCCACCTGGGTGTAGGTAATGCCTTTCATCCCGCCGAGTACGGCGTAGACGAACACGATACCCATCCCGACGGCCAGACCCACGTCGATCTCCACCTCGAGGAAACGGGAAAACACGATGCCCACCCCGCGCATTTGTCCGGCCACGTAGGTAAAGGAGATGAAGATGAGACACAGGGCGGCCACGAAGCGGGCCAGGTCCGAGTCATACCGTTCGCCGATGAACTCCGGCACGGTGAATTTGCCGAACTTGCGCAAATACGGCGCGAGCAGCATGGCCAGCAACACGTACCCGCCGGTCCAGCCCATGAGGTACATGCTGCCCTCATACCCGAGAAAGGCAATCAGGCCCGCCATGCTGATGAAGGAGGCGGCGGACATCCAGTCGGCCGCGGTGGCCATGCCGTTGGCCACGGGTGGGACGTGTTTGCCGGCGATGTAAAACTCGCTGGTGCTGTTGGCGCGGGCCCAGAAGGCAATCCCGATATACACCACAAACGTGAATCCCACGACGACTGTCGTCAAAACCTGCAAACTCATGCGTCGTCCCGTGTGTCACGCCCGGCCCGGTAGCGTTGATCCAGCTTGGTGACTCGCCAATTGTAGAAGAAGATCAGGGCGACAAATGCGTACATGGCCCCCTGTTGCGCGAACCAGAAGCCCAGTTTGTAGCCACCCAGAGAAAAATAATTGAGTTGTTCGACAAAGAGGATGCCGCAACCATAGGACACCGCGCCCCACAGCGTGAGGCACAAAGCAATCAACCGCAGGTTGGCCTTCCAATAAGCGTTCGAACGAGTACTCACGAGACCTCGATGGCTCTTTGTGTGAGGGCCGCACATGGAACAACAATGAAATCTGCCGTATAATGACAAATTTGTCGACAATTTTACACAAGAAGAAGGTCAGTGTGGGTCGGGCTTGCGTAGCGTAACGCCTCCGACAATTCGCTGGCTGCTTAAGTCTCCGTCCACCTCTTAAGCCTCCATGGACAACTCTCTTTCACGCTGGAATCCACGTCAATGGTACGCGGAACTCCGGCACGTGTGGCAGGATACCCGGCTGTTGGTTTTATCCGCGCAGATTGCGGCCATTTACGCGGCCGTGCTCATTCCGTTTAAGGTGGGAATTCCGATCATCCCGGGCTTTGTGGAGTTGAGACCGGCCAACGTGATTCCCATCGTCAGTTCGCTGCTCTTCGGTCCGGCCGCGGCGTGGGGGGCGGGGATCGGCAACGTGATCGGGGATTGTTTCGGGACGCTGGGCCCCGCCAGTCTGTTCGGGTTCCTGGGCAATTTTCTCTATGGGTACGTGCCCTATCTGTTGTGGGGAAACCTGGGGTGGTTGTCGTCGAAGCGGGAACCCATGGTGCGTTCCTGGTGGCAAGGTGCGGAATACGTGTTCGTCTGTGCCTGTGCGTCCATGGTGTGCGCCGCCACGATCAGTTGGGGCGTGGAACTGTTGGGCCTGCTCCCGTTTTGGCTGTTGTTTCCGGCCATCTTTTTGAACAACCTGGTGATGGCGACGTTGCTTGGTCCTCCGCTCCTGCTCTTTCTCTATCCGCGGGTCAAGCAATGGAATCTGTATTACCGTGATTTGGCTCTCGCAGGAGCACCCGGGGAGAGGCAAGACCTCTCCGGCGATCATCTCGTCTCAGCGTCGTCATCACAGGCGGTTATCGCCGAGTCCGTGGCCGTCTCCATTCAGGACGTGACGTTTCGACCGATTCATGCAGAGCAGCCCGTGCTCAAACACGTGTCCCTGGTCGTCCCGCGTGGCGAATTGGTCGTGCTGATGGGCCGGAGCGGTTCCGGGAAGTCATCATTGTGTTATGCCTTGAACGGACTGGTGCCGCAGTTTATCCAGGGCGACTGGACCGGCACGGTGATGGTACACGGACAACCCACGACCCAATCCCCGGTATGGCAACAGGCGAATCGCGTCGGCATGGTGTTTCAGGATTTCGAAACCCAACTGGTTTCGACCAACGTGGAAGCGGAGCTTCGATGCGCCTTGGAAGCGCAGGGCGGGACGCACGACTTCGCCGATGCAGCGTCATTCCGGGAGCACGTGCGACGCCTTCTCGATCTGGTCGGATTATCGGGTCTGGAACGGCGCGACCCGTTTTCCTTGTCGGGCGGGCAACGACAGCGCCTGGTGGTGGCATCGGTCCTGGTCCGGGAGCCGCAGGTGATCGTCATGGATCAACCGCTGACCGATCTCGACCCCGCGGGCAGGCGGCAGTTTCTCCGGCTCCTGGAAGAACTGAAAGCCAAAGGGATCACCATCATCATCGCCGGGCATGGGGTCGAAGACCTGATGGAAGCGGATCGGGTGTGTGTGCTGGATGCAGGAGCAATGGTGTGGCAGGGCACACCTCGTGAACTGCTCGGTCGGCCCGACTTGGCCGAACGATACGGCGTGGCCCCCTATCCGTTGGCAACATGTTTTCAGGGACAAGGGGCTCACGCCTTACCGACGACGGTTGAAGAAGCGTGGCAATTGGCCGAGACCCTCGACTTGGACATCGTCGCGCCGCAGTCGCACGAGCAGGATTCAGGCTATGCCCGATCCGAACCCCCGGAAACCGTGCTTGAACTCAGCAACGTGTCGGCGTACTACCAGCCGGGCGTTCCGGCGCTCTCCCGGGTGTCCGTGTCGTTTCAGGCTGGGGAATTCGTGGCGATTCTCGGGCAGAATGGGTCGGGAAAAAGCACGCTGGCGAAATTATGCAACGGGCTCCTGTTGCCGTCGGAAGGTCACGTCTTGGTACTCGGAAAGGATACGCAACAAACCGGAGTTTTGTCGTCCCTCGTCGGATACGTCTTTCAAAATCCCGACCATCAGATTTTCGCCGAAACCGTGCGCAAGGAAATCGCCTTCGGCGCGGAAAACGCGGGCTGTGCACCCGATGAATGCGATGCCCGAGTCACCGAAGCGCTGCAAGCCGTCGGCTTGACCGGGGCCGGAGAGCGAGACCCGTTTTCTTTGACGAAGGGCGAACGGCAGCGCGTGGCGGTCGCATCCATCCTTGCCGCCAAGCCTCAAATCCTGATTGTGGATGAGCCCACCACCGGGCTCGATGCGGAGGAATCGGCGCGCATGATGGACATGATGCGCAGCCTGAACCAACAAGGCCATACCATCATTGTGATTACGCACGACATGAGGATCGTCGCCAATTATTCGAAGCGATGCGTGCTGATGCGGGACGGCACGATATTGGCGGATGGGCCGACGCGGGAAATTTTCTCTGACCCCGCGCTCGTGCGGTCGTCGGCTTTGGAGCTGCCCGCCCTGACCCGGTTCGCTCAGCGGTGGGGCGTGACGTTGCTGACAATAGAGGAAGCGCGGAAGGCTTGGCGCGTGTCATGAATCTGTCATTGTACGTGGACGCCCGGACGTGGCTGCACCGGCTGGACGGCCGGACGAAAATCCTCTGCCTGCTCGGGCTCTTTGCCTTGAGCCTGATCTTTTCTGATCCGGTGTATTTGTTGGGGCTGTGCGCCGGTGTGTTCGCTCTCGTTCTCTGGGCGCAAAGTCTCCACAATCTCAGGAAGATATGGATCCTGCTGGCGTTGTTGTTCGTGTACAGCATGGTGCTCTGGCCCTTCTTCGTGGAGGGGGCCACCCCGCTGTTCACGATCGGCGGCCTGACCGTCATGCAGGAAGGCGTGCTGTATGGCATGGGCATGGGCCTGCGACTGAATGCCATGCTCATCAGCGGAATCGTGCTCTTGTCGACCACGGCCATTGAAGAACTAGGCGAGGCCTCGAATCGATTAGGCGTGCCTCGTCCCCTGGGATTTTCATTGTCGCTCGCCTTTCGATGGGTACCCACGTTGCTGGGTTCGATCGGGGCCGTGATTCAGGCCCAGCGGTCGAGAGGGTTGGACGTGCACGCAAAGGGCATGGTGGGAAAGATCCGCCGGTACCCTCCGTTGATCGTGCCGCTTATCGGTCATGCCCTTCGGCAGACCAATCTGCTTGCCATGGCCCTGGAATCCAAGGGCTTCGGGGCCGGACAGGTTCGGCGCCCTTTGTTCGTTTCGAACATGCACGGGTCCGACTTCATGGCGCTCGCGGTGATCGCCGTCCTGGTGGTGGGAAGTCTATGGATGAGGCTCAACGGGTATGGTACTATTTGAACGGAACGGGTGACGTGCAGCAGACTCGCACGTCCCACTTACGGGATTTGGCATGAAAGGTGGTGGAGGAATGAAAGGGTCTGTCGCGTTGGTGAAAATGATGAGCGCCGTTTGTGTTCTCCTGTTGGCACAGGGTCCGTCTGTCCTTGCGCAAGGTGGAGGAACCGAACCAACGAAAACGATTATCGGTGATCTGCTGGACGTTGATCGCGACTTCTATATCGTGCGGGGAGAACGAGGCGAGATTCAAATCGAAGCCACGTACAAGACCGAGATCACGGAAGAATTCGGCTACGGCGATCGGATCAAGGCCCTGGTGCTCATGAACAACAAGGCGTTGAAGATCGAACGCGCCGGGCCGGATGACGTGTCGGGGGTGACGGAAAATCTGCCGGCCGTTGCGCAAGCCCCCGAAGCCCAACAAGGCGCCAAGGGGGAAGCTCCTGCGCCGTCAGCGCAGCCTCAGCAACCGGAATCCAAAACCATTGTGGGCGACCTGTTGGACGTTGACCGGGATTTCTACATCGTGCGGGGCGAGCGGGGCGAGATTCAGATTGAAGCCACGGGCAAAACCGAGATCACGGAAGAATTCGGCTACGGCGATCGGATCAAGGCCCTGGTGCTCATGAACAACAAGGCATTGAAGATCGAACGCGCCGGGCCGGATGACGTGACAGGGGTTACGGAAAATGTTCCGGTTGCCGCGAAAGCCCCTGCGGCCCAACAGGGAGACAAGGAGCAAGCCCCCGCGCCATCGGCGCAGGCCAAGCAACCGGAAACCAAAACCATTGTCGGCGATCTGCTGGACGTTGACCGGGATTTCTACATCGTGCGGGGCGAGCGGGGCGAGATTCAGATCGAGGCCACGCACAAGACCGAGATCACGGAAGAATTCGGATATGGGGACCGGATCAAAGCGAAAGTGCTGATGAACAACAAAGCCTTGAAAATTGAGCGAGCCGGGCCCGATGACAAGTCGGGAGTCCACACGGAATGATGTAGCTACGGATTGTGGTCATGGTGCCATCCTCGAAGGGTTGAGTCGGGCATATCAATGGACCTGCCAAGGCGCCGATAGCCGAATCAAAACGATCAGGCCCGCACATATGGCTGTCGGCCATCGATAGTCCCTCCATTCTCCATTTCGTTCCGTAAAATTTCTTGAAAATCGTTACTTGATATTTAGATTTTCAAGGAATATGCAGGTTGACGTTAGTACGGCAATGCCGTATATTCTTTATGTGTACACAGTCATCGAAACGCCGGTTTATTCGAAGAAGGCGGAACGGATTCTATCCGAGGATGAGCGTGACGCTTTTGCTGTATACATATCAAAAAACCCAAAAGCGGGAGTTGTGGTACGTGGTTCCGGCGGAGTCCGCAAAGTGCGGTGGGCACTTGAAGGCGGCGGAAAGAGTGGCGGGGTCCGCGTCATCTACTTTAATCGGTTGGGAAAAGGTGAAATTTGGTTGTTGACCTTATATGCCAAGAGTGAACGCTCATCCGTACCACCTGGAGAATTGCGATTGCTCAAGGAGGTAATTGACCATGATCGGTAAAGCGAAGATGACGGCAGAAGGCGCTGAACTACTCGAAGCCGTCAAACAAATGAAGGCTGGTAAAAAAGGCCGCGTCTACACACCGGAGCAATTGTTGGCCATTTCCGCCCGCCAGTCAGTGAAATTGACTCAGCGGCAATTTGCAAGACTCCTCAATGTTTCTGTCGATTCAGTCCAGGACTGGGAGCAGGGCCGGCGGTCTCCCCGCGGTGCAGCCAAAACTGTACTACGAGTCGTAATCTCCCACCCGGAAGTACTGCAAAAGTTATCCCAAAGCTCTCTTGTTTGAAGACATAGCCGCATGTTTCTATCTCCAAGCAGGGATCGTGGGTGACGATTCATTGGAAGGATTTTGCTCTTACTCTTCCAGGTTGGCGATAGGGAAGCCTTCCACCTCGTCGGCGGGGACAAAGCCGAAAATCTTGGAATAGAAATAGAGTTCGTTGTCCAGGACCTGCTTGATGTGCTTGGCTTGCCGAAATCCGTGCTGCTCGCCTTCAAAGGCAATGTAGGCCACGGGTAGTCCTTTCGCTTTCACCGCGTTGAACATGTTCTCCGCCTGGTTCGGGGGGACGACTTTGTCTTCCAATCCCTGAAAGAGAATGAGGGGAGCGGACAGCCGGTCGGTGAAATGAATGGGCGATCGTTGGTCATAGAGGGCTTTCCGTTCAGGCAGCGGGCCGACGAGACGGTCCAAGTAGCGTGACTCGAACTTGTGGGTATCCCGAACGAGCGCTTCGAGGTCCGAGACACCGTAGTAACTGGAGCCGGCCGTGAAGCAGTCGCGAAACGTCAAGGCGCAAAGCGTGGTAAAGCCCCCCGCGCTTCCCCCGGTGATGGTCACGCGGGCCGGGTCCACGGCGTCCCGGTCAATGAGCGCCGTGACCGCGCTGACGCAATCATCCACGTCGACAATGCCCCACTGGCCGTTGAGCCGTTCCCGATAGACCCGGCCGTATCCCGTGCTTCCCCCGTAGTTCACGTCGAGCACGGCGAATCCCCGGCTCGTCCAATATTGAATCATCAGGTTGAACGTCGGGGACGAGGCTCCGGTCGGGCCGCCATGGCTTTTGACAAGGAGGGGCGGGCGCTCTGAAGGCGGGGCTTCAAAATCCGCATTGTGCGGCGGGTAGTAAAACGCGTGCCCGGTCGCGCCGTCCTCCGTCGGATAGGTGACGGCGGAGGGCATGGACAGATAACGGGAGTCCGGAGAAAAATCCACAGAACGGCGAAGGACGGTCACTGCGTGCGACTCCGCATCGATCTGAATGACTGACGTGGGGTCGGAAGGCGAACTGGCCGTACACACGATTCGGGATTGCCGCACGTGAACGTCGTCGAAGGTCGTGTACGGAAGATCGAATCGTTCCAGGGTGTGTTGTTTCGTGTCCAAACGCCCCAGATGCCAGAAACCGTTGTGCGTGTAGGCGCAGATCACGTAGGCAGGGGAGTCGAACGCATAGAGGCGTTGGCCGAACACCCATTGGGGCTCGCCGAACTCGGCTTCCATGGGATAGAGCGCGTTTACCTGCTCGTTGTCCAGGCGATACAGATTCCACCAGCCGGATTGGTCTGACACGAAGTGCAAGCGGCCGTCCGGTGACCATTCCGGTTGAAATATCGAGACATCGGTTCCTCCGGCCACGCATCGCGGCATCCGGATCGCCCCGTCCGGCCCCAGATCGGCGACCCAGAGTTCCGTGCCGTTCCACGGCATGTTGGGATGATTCCAGGTCAGCCAGGCCAACTGCTGTCCATCCGGGCTCAGGCGGGGAGAGGCATAAAAATCATTGCCCGAAACCAGGATGGCGCCGCACGTGTGACCGGAGTTGTTGTCGAGAGGAATGCTGACGATAGAGTTCTGCGGTTCTTGGTCCGAAAGGGTGTGATCTTCACGAATGCAAAGAAGCCGGCGGCGTCGAAGGTCTATGATGCTGTCGGCATAGCACATGGGCGCGTCCGCGGTGACGGGTTCAGGCGCTTCACCGTGGCGTTGTCGGTACAGCCGCTGATCGGAGAAATTGGAAAAATAGACGACGCCTTCCGCGACGCAATACGCCCCGCCTCCGTATTCATGGACCCGAGTGCGAACGTTCAACGGGGTTGGAGTCAGGTCATGCAGGGTGCCGTCGGCGTCCCGTTGGACAATCGTGTTCCTCCCGCCTTCCTTGGGACGGCTTTCGACCCAGAACAACCGGTCTTCATCGAGAGCGATTTGTCCGATCCTGATGGATTCTGAAACAATCCGATCCGAAGTCAGGGGGGATTTCCATGACCCATATGGAGCGATGAGCGGATTCGGCATGCTAACCCTCTGCCTGTTGACGAACGAAAGGCTTCACACAGAATAACCGGGAAGAAAAGGGGAATGGAAGGGGGGAAGCTTGCCGCGTAGGCCTAACTTTGAACGGATGTAACCTGAACGGGGGTGCAATGGCGCTTGTGTTCGCGCGAGGCAATGGTGACCAACTCATTCATGTTGTCGAGACAGCGCCCGCAACAATTGTCTTCGTCGTCGATACCCAGCGTGGCGGCCAGTTTCTTCGGGCAGGTAATCCCGGCGCGACCGAGGTCTTCAACGTCCGACTCTTTAATGCCTTTACAAACACAAATGTACATGACAATCACCGAATGCGATATTGATTTCCGTTATCATCTTCACGCATTTTAATCGAGTCGCCGGGAGGTTGTCAAGCCAAAAAAAATGAAAATGAGAAAAATTTTCAGGCTGGGAGGTACGGCCAAGGTTTGCAACGGTCCCGGCCGCTTTTTATAATCCATTTTTCATCTCCCTCTTGTAACCAATGAACCAACCTTCCTCTCCAGAAGCCCTCCGGTCCCAACTGGCAGACCGGCTGGGTCCCGACAGTGCGATCAAAGTGGCAACGGCGTTGTTTGAGGCGGGCGGAGCCGGCCACGTCTCCGAATTATTGAACGAACTCCAGGAGCGTTCCGCGAAACTCGCGGGACAGGCCATGGACGCGCTTCCCGAGATGGTGGAACGGTGCGATCCCGAGCCGGTTGTCCCGTGGCTGGATGTGGCCGTGACCTTTGCCGGGTTGTCGGGGGCGATTACCTTGAAATATCTGAAAGAAAGCCCGCGTCTTTTAGGGGTTCTGGATTCCCTTGTGCTGCGTCAGGCCGTGCTCGAGACGACGCTGGAACTCGCCGACAACGACTCGGAGTTTGCGGCCAACTGCGCGTTTGAATTCTTTCGAAAGGCGCCGGAACTGTTGCTCGCGGATTCACAAACCGACTTGGCCCAATGGGCCGGGATTGGCCGGGAACTTACGGATTGGAATGACGTGTTGGGCATTGAATTCATCCGGGAATGTCCGAGGGTGGCGGAAGTGTTGGCCTTGGAAGACGTGCGGCCCTGGGTGGCCTTCGGCATGAAACTGATTACGCAAAATAGTCTGGGAAAACCCGATTACGTGGGGATTCTCGAATTCTTTCGCACGAGCCCAGGCCTGCTCGGGGAAATCCCCGATGCGGACTTGCACTCGCACATCGTGAGCGTGGGCTCGACCCTGGCGGATCAATCGCCTGAAACGGCCCTGACCTTTTTGGCCGAAGCGCCGGGGCTGATGGCGCTTCGGCCGTCGATGGAACGGCGCATGAAAGTCCTTCAATACGGAGGGCTGCTGGCCGAACGGGATGCCGGCGTGACCATGGAGTATTTTCGCCGGGCGCCGGAGGTGATTCGTCTGTGCGATGGCGCGGAAGGCCGGGACGAGGCCTTTGAAACGTGGTTCCGCGGCGGCATGGAAATATTGGAGTACAGCGCGGAGGGGGCTCGCGCGTATTTCGCCCTTGAAACATCGAAAGCGTTGAGCGCGATCGAACAGGCGACCAATAACGTGCCCCTTCGACATGTGGCGCGCTCGCTGAAGCTGCTGGGCCACATGATCTGCGGCCAACCCGTGCAGATCGAATCCCTGGTCGACTCGACCCGGCCGCCGCGTCTGGAGATGAACGCCGAAGGCCCCACGGTGTATCTGCCGTCGATCATGAACCGGTTTTCGTCAACGGAGCAGAACGTACGCGGCTATACGGTCACGTTGGCGCATGAAGTGGGACACGTGGAGTTCGGAACGTATCGAATCGATCTGCCGTATCTTCGACTTTTGGCGCAACGGGTGGTTGAGCGCTATCAACTCGATGCCGATGTTTCGGACGTCGACAGCCTGACGGATTTCTTTGACCTCTATCCGCAAAAAGGGGTGATTCGTGACCTGTGGACCATTCTGGAAGACGCCCGCGTGGAATTTTTGTTGCAGCAGGAATATCCGGGATTGCGAAATGATTTGGCCGCTGTGTCCCTTGCCTCGGTGCAGACCCGGTCCTTACTCCATGGCATGACGGCCAGAGAGATGGTCTTGGACCAGTTACTGCTCCGGTTTACTCAAGCAGCGGATAATCAGCCGGTTCAGGACAACCTTCAGCAAGTCGTGGATCGATCCTGGGACGTGGCACAGGCGATTCGGAACCATGACGCGACGAACGAGCATGCCGTCGAGTTGGCCGACGGGATCTATCAGGTGTTGGATGAGATGATCAGCCACGTGGATCCCGTGGTTCCGCATGACGCGGATTCGACTGCCGAGGAGGAGGAGTTGGGTGCGGGGCCTCGTGCCGCGGAAGAAACCGGGGGCGGTTATCGAGGCATTACGAATTGGGCCTATCGGGGCGAAATGAATCCGGATTACGTCCGTGGAGAATCCACGGAATCGGACGAAGGCGAGGACGTCGGGGAACAGCCGGCGCCGGAGTTGGAAAAGACGGGCGCGCCTTCTCGCTCTCAAGAACGTCGAACCGAAGAACCGGACACACGGGAAGCCCGGCAGGACGACGCCGGCGAATCGGTATCGCAGCGATCAGTCCTGGACGACTATTTCCACGTGAAAGGCCCCGGCGACGGGGTGTTGCCCGTGCCGTCCGGTCAGGAACAGGCGTACGTCTATCCGGAATGGGACGGCGCGATCCAGGACTATCGTCTCAAATGGTGCCGGGTGGTCGAGCGTCCCGGCGAGGAGGTCAACCAGGATTTTGCACAACGGATTCTGGAACAACATGCCCCGGCTGTCCGCGTCTTGCGCCGGTATTTTGAAACCATGCGGCCCACGGGCTTGCAGCGGGTCCACGGCTATGACCACGGCGAGCACTTGGATTTGGATGCCGCGATTCGTCATGTGGCGGAACGGCGGGCGGGCATCGACCCTTCCGACCGGATCTATGACCGGTGGGACAAACGTGAACGCCAGGTCGCCGTGGCGTTCCTGGTGGATATGAGCGGCTCCACGGGCCGGCAATTGGAAACGGGACAGCGCCGCGTGATCGACGTGGAGAAGGAAGGCCTGGTGCTACTCACCGAGGCGTTGGAGGCCATCGGGGACCAATACGCGTTATACGGATTTTCCGGCCAGGGCCGGCAACAGGTGGATTTCATGGTGCTGAAAGATTTCAACGATACCCGGCGCTATCAGATCGGCCAGCGCATTGCGGCCATGACGCCGCTGCAGCAAAATCGTGACGGGGCCGCGATACGGCATGCCGTCCAGAAACTGCTGCGCTGCCCGGCCCGGCACCGGTTGCTCGTTTTGTTGAGTGACGGGCGCCCCCTTGACGGGGATTATGGAGAGGAATATGCCCTGGAGGATACCCGCATGGCGTTGCGAGAAGCGCGGCAGCAGGGGATCAGTCCCTTTTGCCTGACCATCGATCAACAGGCAAGCGGCTATCTCAAACGCATGTACGGCGACGTTCAATACCTGGTCCTTGATGACATCCTGACCTTGCCTGAACGGTTGCCGCGCGTGTATCAACGATTGACGGGAAGGTCGTGACGCCTCTCACCAATGTGTCATTCCCGACGTTTGTCCCCACTTGATCGGGGATTCAGGGGTTTTTGTGGGTTTGTCTCTTTTTGTCATTCCCGACATTTTTAATCGGGAATCCAGGGTCTTTCCTTTTTCCTTTCTTTGCGAAGAGCAAGACGCTGGATTCCTGCTTTCGCAGGAATGACAGAAGCGGACTGCGGAAATGGACAATGACTGACCGAACATTGACACTGGTCACGGGTGACCCAACCTGATGAACGCCGAATCCCAAGAACGAACGGTACCGCCCTGGCTGTACAAGCTGTTCACCGGGCACCAGTATCCGTACGTCCGTCGCCTGGCCAAATTCGAGAAAAAGGACCGGAAGCGCGGCGAGATGAGTGCCGAGCCGTCACGCGAAGAGATTGATGCCAAATTCTGGGAAGTGTATCCTCGATCGTCAGCCAGAATTTTGCAGGAAGTGAAGCAGGGGATGATCGTGGGCTTCACGGAATTGGGGTCCTATCCACCCGGCGGCTACCAGGAATTGGTGGATACGCCGGAAGAGTTCCTGGCTAGGGAATACGGCAGAAAAAAAATCAAGGTGAATTTTTACGACGGAGAAAATTTCGTCTGCACCATCAACTTCAAAGTCGGAGGGTGGGCCAGTCACGATGATGACGACTAGGGACGGTCACGTCAGCCGGCCGCGCGCCAGGCTTCTTTACGTTGATGGTTCGTATCAGAATCGAACCAACAATCTAACGTCAGGTGCGTCATGAGTCGACAGAAAATCACGATCGTCGGGGCGGGCAACGTCGGAGGATCGGTTGCGCAGAGGCTGGCCGAAAAGAGCGGGTACGACATCGTCCTCGTTGATATTGTGGAAGGCCTGCCGCAGGGCAAGGCCCTGGACCTGGCGCAGGCCGGCGCGGTGTGCGGCTATGACTCGCCGATTCGCGGCACCGACCGGTATGACGATACCACGGATTCCGACGTGGTGGTGGTGACCTCAGGGATTGCCCGGAAACCCGGCATGAGCCGGTCCGAATTACTGGAGACCAACACCAACATCGTGCGATCCGTGGTCCGGGAAGTGGCTACCCGTTCGCCCGAGGCCGTGCTGGTCATCGTGGCCAATCCGTTGGACGCCATGACGTACGTGGCCTACCGGGTGAGCGGATTTCCCAAACAGCGCGTCGTGGGCATGGCCGGGATTCTGGACTCCGCCCGGTTCTGCACGTTTATCGCCCAAGAGTTGAACGTCTCGGTTCACAACGTCCATGCCATGGTACTGGGAGGACATGGAGACGCGATGGTGCCGCTGATCCGGTATACCACCGTGGCCGGTCGCCCCGTGGATCAATGGATGTCGAAAGAGCGGCTTGACGCCCTGGTGAAGCGAACGCGCGGCGGCGGCGGGGAGATCGTCAGTCTTCTCAAGACCGGGAGCGCCTACTATGCTCCGGCGGCATCCGTGGTCGAAATGGTCGAGGCCATTATCCGTGATGAACACAAGGTCCTGCCCTGTGCCGCGTTGTGTGACGGCGAGTACGGCCTGAAAGGGACCTATATGGGCGTGCCGATCCGATTGGGGAAAACCGGCGTCGAAGAAATTCTCGAATATGATCTGACCCCGGACGAAAAAGCCGCGTTCGAGGAGTCGGCCCAAGGCGTCAGGGAACTCTGCGAAGAGGTCGATAAAATCCTCGGCTTGTAACCCGCTACTGCAATTTTTCAGCCAGCACCTTTTCCGTTTGTTTCCGGCGGAACTCTTCCAGGTTTTTCTTGATCCCCGAATCCGACAGGGCCAGGATCGCGGCCGCAAATAAGGCGGCGTTGGCTGATCCGGCTTCACCGATGGCCAGGGTGGCGACCGGAATGCCTTTGGGCATTTGGACGATGGAGAGAAGGGAATCGAGGCCTTGGAGCGCTTTGGATTGCATGGGTACGCCCAGAACGGGCAGGGTTGTCTTTGCCGCAATCACGCCCGGCAGGTGCGCCGCTCCGCCGGCGCCCGCGATCATGACGCGGAGCCCGCGTGACTCGGCCTGGCTCACGTAGTCGAACAGGGCATCGGGGGCCCGGTGAGCGGAAATCACGCGACATTCATTGGCAATGCCGAGTTGCGTCAGTGTCTCACTGGCCAGCCGCATGACCTCCCAATCGCTTTTACTACCCATAATAATGCCGACTAACGGCGTATCGTTTGCTGAAGCCACAAGCGTTCCTCCTTAACCGAAATGGGGGCGTTGAAGTGGAAGAGAATTCGTCGATGACCGGATGAGAGTGTACTCACTCGTCATTTCATTTACAATCTCATTCTGTGGCCACGCGAAACGTGAAAAGCGGGACATAGCGGCAGATAGCAAAAACATAGCAAATCATAGCAAAAACATAGCAGAATATAGCAATGCATAGCAAAATATAGCACAGAACATAGCAAGACATAGCAGATCATAGCAGCCGATAGCTAAATATAAATACATATAGCTCGATAGAGCGTGAAGTGTCATCTATCGCGATGACGTGAGGGTGCAGCTTGTTGAGAACGAACGCGCCCCACGACCGGGAACAAATAAGCCAATCGGCGGGATGTGCCGGAGTCTAACTCGTTGACGTGCAAAGGGTTTTGGTTCCCGTGTACGGGAGAACGGCTTGACGGAATCAATTAGAGCCTGTAAATGTTTCCTCATTCGTTGGTAGGATAATCGTTCTACCTCCCCTTGCCCCTCCTTACAAAGGAGGGGAATGCCAACGAAGTCGTGAAACCTATGCAAGGATGACAGCCTGAGCCGTTGCCCGGATTGAAGCATTTTTTATGACTGACAAATTTCCACTTCGATTACTGGCTCCATTCGATGGAGAGCCCTGGGATATTGACGGCTACGTCAAACGCGGTGGGTATGAGGCGTGGCAACAAGTGGTTCGAGACGCCGATCCCAATCGCGTGATAGACGAGTTGAAGCGGGCGGGTCTGCGGGGCCGGGGCGGAGCCGGATTTCCGACGGGCTTGAAATGGGATAAAGTCGTGCATCATCGGGAGACGGAACGATATTTCGTCTGCAACGCCGGCGAGCACGAGCCGGGCACCTTCAAGGACCGGTACCTGGTCGAGCATCACCCGCATCAGTTGATTGAAGGCTGTTTAATCGGGGCCTTCACCATCGGCGCGCGGGAAGCCTACATTTATCTGAACGCCGAATTCCTGGCAGCGCGGGCGAGCCTGGAGAAGGCCTTGGAGCAAGCCAAGGCACGTGGATTCCTCGGCCAAAACGTGTTGGGGTCCGGGATGGACCTTGACTTGGAGATCTTCGAGGGGCATGGCAGTTACGTCGCCGGCGAAGAGACCGCGATGCTGGAATCCATGCAGGGCCGCCCGGCGCAACCCAAGGAAAAGCCGCCGTTTTACCCCACCGAGTTCGGGCTTCACGGAAAACCGACCCTGGTGAACAACGTCGAAACCCTGTCCCACGTGCCGCACCTGCTGCGCAACGGGGCACAATGGTTTACGGCAGTGGGTACGGAAAAGAGTCCGGGAACCATGTTGTTTTCGTTGAGCGGGGCCGTCAATCGTCCGGGTGTGTATGAATTGCCGTTGGGGACGCCGTTGCGCCATCTGATCGAAGAATGCGGAGGGGGGATTCCGCATGGCCGCGGGATCAAAGCCATCTTTCCGGGGGGACCGTCCTTTGCCATGATGGGGCCTGAAGCCTTGGATCTGCCCATGGATTTCGATGCCTTGAAGCAGGCCGGGACCGGGTTGGGGTCGGCCGGGGTGATTGTCGTGGATGATGCCACCAGCATGGTGACTCAGACCCGCAAGCTCTCGACGTTTTTTCGGGAGGAGAGTTGCGGGCAATGTCCACCCTGCAGGATCGGCACGGAGCATCTCGAAGAACTGGTGGCGAAAATCGAGGAGGGGAACGGGACACGGGAAGATCTGGATAAACTCCTGCAGATTTGCGGGTTCGTCAAAGGCACGGGCTATTGCACGTTGGTGACGGGCGCGGCCGTCCTGGTCCAAAACAGTCTGCGGCTGTTCCGGCACGAATTCGAGGAGCGCGTCGCCACGCGAGCGTGTCCGCCCGACCGCCACGGAACCGGCGATTGCCGTGGGGTGAGCGATTCCTGATGCCGCGCGTCACCTTTATTCATCCTGAAGGCACGAGCGGCGAGGTGCCGGAGAACGTCTCCCTGCTCGATGCCGCGGAACAGTTGGGGTTTCCGCTCAACCATGATTGCGGAGGGAGCGCCTCGTGTTCGACCTGCCGCGTCGAAGTGATTATGGGCGGAGAGCATTTATCCGAAATAGATTTTGAAGAGCAGGACCTGCTCGATCGCGAAGCCTTAACCGAACCCTATCACCGTCTGGGTTGCCAGGCTTTGATCCTGGGAGACGTTGTCGTGCAGGTGCCCGAAGAAAAATGGGCGTCCGCGGCTGCCGATCAGCCGGACTCCTCGAATGCCGCGGAAAGTTGACCCGTGAGCCGGAGCGGAACAGGTCGAAACCGATGAACGAAACAATCTGCGTGACCCGTCCATACCGGTTCTGTGCGGCGCACCGGTTGCATACCAATGCCTTGCCCGATGACGTCAATCGAAAAATCTACGACAAGTGCAACAATCCCAATGGACATGGCCACAACTACACCGTATTCATCACCGTCACCGGCGAAGTGGATCTCAAGACCGGCGACGTGACGGACGTCGAGGCCCTGGACCGGCTGGTGAACCGGAAAATCGTGGAACGGTTCGATCACCGTCATCTGAATCACGACCCGGCGTTTCAGCAACTCGTGACCACCGGCGAAAATCTCGTCAAATTCATTTGGGACGAGTTGGTACACCACATCCCAATGGGACGGTTGGAAAAAGTCGGGCTGATTGAAACGCGTGACAATTATTTCGAATACCGGGAGTCCGTGTCACCTGAACATCAATCAGCCTGAGAAAGGGTCTTCCTCCTCTATGGACAAACGCCGTTCTTCCAAGGCGCCAACGCGACGACGCGCGTGGGCAACAAAGGTCGCCCCGGACTTCGACGTCAACCCCGGCGACGGCCAAGCCATCCAACCGCTGATCACGCAACTCCTGAAAGCCCTGGGAGAAGATCCCAAGCGTGTCGGCTTGGAAAAAACGCCCGAGCGTATCGCCAAGGCCCTCACGTTTTTGACGAAAGGATACGATCAGGACATCAAAGAGATCATCAACGGGGCCCTGTTTCCGCTCGAATATGACGAGATGGTCATTGTCCGCGACATCGACTTTTACAGTTTATGCGAACATCACCTGCTCCCGTTTTTCGGAAAGTGTCACATCGGGTACATCCCGAACAAACAGGTCGTCGGCCTGAGCAAACTGCCGAGGATCGTCGAAGTGCTGAGCCGGCGGCTTCAAGTGCAGGAACGTCTGACGGTGGAAATCGCTGAGACGCTCAAGACGGCGCTGAAACCCTTGGGGGTGGGGGTCGTCATCGAAGCCCAGCACCTGTGCATGATGATGCGCGGCGTCGAGAAACAAAATACCATAGCCGTCACCAGTCACATGCTGGGAGGGTTTCGCAAGCAACAACAAACCCGCGAAGAATTTCTGAAGCTCATCGGCCGCTCCGTCTGAGCCATCCGTTCCCTCCCCTTTGTAAGGGGAGGGCAGGGTGGGGTAGAACCGCCCCTACAAATCCGAATTTTCCACCGACTTCAAGAAACTCAAGAGCGCCTCGTTAAAGGCGCCGGGGTTTTCCATGTTCGAGAGATGCCCGGCCTGAGGGATACGCACAAAGGTCGCGCCGGGGATCTCTTTGGCCATGCTCTCCACTTCCTCGGGCGGCGAGGCGAGGTCCTCTTCGCCGGCCAGCACCAACGTCGGAACGGCAATGGTGCTCAACAGCGAAGTGGAATCCGGCCGCTCTTCCATGGCCATGAGATCGCCCGCGATTCCGGACACCTGGTTGCCGGTGATGATCGTACGCACGTGCTCCCGCAGGTCCGTGCGGTGTTCACATGCAGCCGGACTCAATAATTTGGGCAACATGAGTTCGGCGATAGCCGACGCTCCCCGGCGATACGCGATCTGAGCCATGGAAAACCGAGCGTCCCTGGCGTCAGGCGTATCGGCTGAGGCCCTGGTATCGGCCAAGACAAGAGCGTGAAACAGTTCGGGGTGCGTTCGATACAGCGCAAAGAGAATATACCCGCCCATGGACAGGCCCACGAACGTCGCCCGCGCAATACCCAGGTGTTCCAGCAAACCATTGACGTCCTCCGCAAACCGGTCCAGGGTATAGCGCCACATCGGCGCATCGGATTCGCCGTGCCCGCGCAGATCAATCGTGACAACGCGATGCCGGTCCGATAGTCCGGCCACCTGCGAAGCCCACATCGTCCGATTGAGCGGAAACGCGTGGAGAAGAACAACCGGAGGCCCTTGGCCTTCATCGGAATAGGCAAGATTGATGTCGTTAATGCGTGCTTTCATAGTCAGGGAAGATGTCGGGTTACGCTACGCCTGTCCTGAGCGTAGTCGAAGGGCTAACCCGACCTATGCAAGACTGTCTTTCCTCTTTCTGTCATCCCCGACTTGATCGGGGATCCAGGGTCTTTGCTTTGTCTTTATCTGTCATTCTCGACGCTTGTCCCCGACGTTCTTAATCGGGGATCCAGGCGATACCCGAGAATCCAGAGTCTTTGCTTTTTCCTCGGACGAGATGTGCTTATTTTACCGCGACGAAATACATCCAGTACCCGTCATTTCATTTGCACCGGGTTTCAATGGCGTTATAGCATGCCAATAACGTAGGCTTCAGGAAAAACGTGATGTCCGACGAGACTCCACCTGACCTGTTCTCTACCGCTCCACGGCCGAATCCTAAGTCAAAACGCACACCGGCGCAAATCGCGTCCGCTCCGCTGGCCGAGCGGCTTCGTCCCCAAACGTTCGACGAATTCGTCGGCCAGGACCACGTGCTCGCCGGGCATCAATCGCTCCGGCAGGCGATCGACAACGACCGGGTTCCGTCGCTGATTCTGTGGGGGCCGCCCGGGTCCGGGAAAACCACGCTGGCCCACATCATCGCCCAAAAGACGAAAGCGGCATTCGTGGCGTTTTCCGCGGTGGTCAGCGGCGTGCCCGAGTTGCGAGGGATCATCAAGGAAGCCGTGCAGCGGCGTCGCATTCATGACCAGTCCACGATTCTGTTCGTGGATGAAATTCACCGGTTCAACAAAGCGCAGCAGGACGCCTTTCTGCCCCACGTCGAGAAGGGGGAGATCGTTCTCATCGGCGCGACCACACAGAACCCGTCCTTTGAGGTCATTGCCCCGCTCCTGTCCCGGTCTATGGTCGTGACGCTCAATGCGTTGGAGGATGAAGCGATGGGCATGATCCTGGACCGGGCCTTGAACGACGGCGAGCGCGGGCTGGAAAAATCCAAGGCAACCCTGACCGACGAGGCGCGGCAATACGTGATCCGGTACGGGAACGGCGACGCCCGGTCAATGCTGACGGCTCTGGAATACGTGGTCCGGCAGGCGGCTCCCTCCGCCGATAAGCCGACCACCCTGGATCGTCCGCAACTGGAGGAAATCCTTCAGCAACGCGTGAGATACGACAAGGACGGCGAAGAGCATTACAACCTGATCTCCGCCTACATCAAGAGCATGCGGGATTCCGATGCCGATGCCGCGTTGTATTGGTTGGCCCGGATGCTGGAAGGCGGGGAAGATCCCAAGTTCATCGCGCGGCGCATGGTCATCTTCGCCTCGGAAGACGTGGGCAACGCCGAGCCCATGGCCGTGGTCGTGGCCACCTCGATTTTCCACGCCGTGGAAATGATCGGGCTGCCCGAAGCCCAAATCAATTTGGCGCAGGGCACCACGTACTTGGCGTCCTGCCCCAAGAGCAACGCGTCCTACGCCGGGCTGATCGAAGCGCGAAAGGATGCCAAGGCGTTCGGCAACCTGCCCGTCCCCTTGCATTTACGGAACGCTGTGACGTCGCTGATGAAAGACCTGGGATATGGGAAAGGGTATCGCTACGTCCATCACGATCAAAAGGCCCGAACCGAACAGACCCATCTGCCGAAAGAACTGGACAAGAAAAAGTATTACCGGCCCTGAATGCTCTACCCCACCTTCGCCAGTTGATCCTTGAGTTCCGCGAGTTCGGTGGACAAGGTTGACCACCGGTTGGTCAGGGCGTCCAGTTCCTCTTTCCAGCGTTCATGTTCCTGATGCAACTCGTTCCATCGGGGAAAATCTCCGTAGAGTTCCGGCGTTGCGAGTTCTTCCGTCCGGGCTTTGATCCGGTCTTCCAGGGCCGTAATGTCCTCTTCCGACCGGGCGACCTGTTTCTCCAGCCGGTTGATCGTTTTGGTCATGTCGCGGCGAGTGAGTTTCTTCGACGGGGGGATTGCCTCAGCCGTGGGGGCGAGTTTCCGGGATTTTTGGCTTTTGGGTCCGGTGCGCGTCCGGGTTTCTTCCTGCGCTTTCAAGGTCTCGAATTCCTGTGACCGCTTCCACAAATAATATTCATAATCGCCCAGGTAATCCTTGACGCGGCCGTCTTCGATCTCCACGACACGCGTCGCGACGCGGCTCAGAAACACCGGATCATGGGAGATGAACACGATCGTGCCTTGAAAGTCGATGAGCGCATCGGTAAGCACGTCCACGGAGACCGGGTCCAGGTGATTCGTGGGCTCGTCTAACAGGAGCGTGTTCGCCGGTTCCACGAGCATGCGAGCCAGGGCCACCCGGTTGCGTTCCCCGCCGCTCAGGGCCTTGATCGGTTTTTTCTGATCCTGTCCGGAAAACAGGAAGACCCCGGCCGTGCTTCGCAAATAATTCGTCTCGGCTTGCGGCGCGGCTTCAGTCAGGGACTCCAGGATCGAATGTTCGGGGTTCAAAATGTCGGCCTGGTGCTGGGCGAAATAATGCAGTGTCACGCCGTGGCCTTCCTGCCGCGTGCCGGCCTCGAACGGCAACACGCCGGCGAGCATTTTCAACAGGGTGCTTTTCCCCGCGCCGTTCTCGCCGACCAACGCGACCCGTTGTCCGCAGTCCACGGAAAAGTGCAACCCCTCATAGACGACGTTGTCGCCGTATTGTTTGCGAACGTCGTGCAGTTCCAACACCCGGATCCCGCTCTTCGCGGGTTGTGGAAACTTGAACCGGAGCCGTTTGGGGTCACGCTGGGTTTCCAGGAGTTTGATTTTTTCCAACTGTTTGATGCGCGACTGCACCTGTTTGGCTTTGGTCGCCTTATACCGGAATCGATCCACAAATTTTTGAACGCGTGCGACCTCCTTGGCCTGACGTTGGGCGGCCGCGGCTTGTTGCGTATCGAGCTGAGCCCGCTGTGTCTGGAAGGTTTGGTAATTGCCGCGATATTCCTGGATCTGACGATGACGGATTTCCCAGATGTGCGTGGTCATCCGGTCGAGGAATTTCGTATCATGGCTGATGATCAGCATGGTCATGTTCGAGGCGAGCAGGAAGGCTTCGAACCAGGCTTGCGTGGGTTTGTCCAGGTGGTTCGTGGGCTCGTCCAGCAGCAGCACGTCGGGGTTGGTCAGTAGCAGATGCCCGAGAGCCACCCGCATGCGATAGCCGCCCGAATAGGTGTGCAGGGGTCGATGCCAGTCCGCCTCGCCGAACCCGAGGCCCGACAAAATCCGTTTGGCTTCATGTTCGGGATATTGCTCGCGATGAGCCGCCTGCAACACGGTCAGGTCCGTGGGAGCGTCGAGTTCCTGGGGAAGATAGCCGATACGGAGCCAGGGCCGTTTGCGAATGGTCCCGTCGTCGGGCGAATCCTCGCCGATGATCATCCGGAGCAGGGTGGTTTTCCCCGTGCCGTTTCGGCCCACGAGGCCGACCCGGGCTTCCGGACGCAGGTGGGCCGACGCCTCGGAAAAAAGCGTCTTCGTCGGGTACTGTTTGGTCAAGGATTCAATGTGAATCATCGTTCAATCCGGCATTCCGAACATCGGCTTGGGCTTCAAAACCGGGAGAAAAAATACGGGAAAGCGAGGCGGGATCCGATCACTACGAGGAGTTGGTGGAGCTGGCCGGGATTGAACCGGCGACCTCGTGAATGCCATTCACGCGCGCTCCCAACTGCGCCACAGCCCCACTCAGCAGTGTTTTCGGAAAGAACAGACAACAAGCAGGGAATCTAACATGCAGGTCAGGATCGGTCAAGGTTGCGGGTGCGGTCGGTCTCTCGTTCTGTACCAACCATGCATAAAAAATAAAGTGGCAACCGGACGGCACACTTTGATATGAAGAAAGGCATGAGCGACGTCAGAGTTCGTTTTGCGCCCAGTCCCACGGGGTATCTCCACATCGGAGGTCTGCGGACGGCTTTGTTCAACTGGTTGTTCGCACGACGGCATGGCGGCACATTCATTTTGCGGATTGAAGACACGGATCGCGACCGGTCAACCGACGCCGCCATCGAGGCGATTCTGGATGGACTGCGCTGGGCCGGACTGGATTGGGATGAGGGCCCGCATCGTCAAAGTGACCGGTTGGATCTCTACCGGCAAAAAGCCATGGAACTGCTCGACCGGGGGCAGGCCTATTGGTGCGTGTGTACGCCGGAAGAACTCGAAGCGCGCAGGAAGGAAGCCCAGGCCAAAGGGGAATCCGTTAAATACGATTGCCGGTGTCGGGAGCGAAGCCTGACCGCTCCCACGGAACCCGCGGCGCTCAGGTTTCGATCCCCGCAAGAAGGGCAAACCGTTGTCGAGGACCTGATCAAAGGCGCCATCACGTTCGACAACGCCGTCCTGGACGACCTCATCATTCTTCGGTCGAACGGCTATCCCACGTACAATTTGTCCGTGGTGATCGATGACGCCCTCATGGGGATCACGCACGTGATTCGCGGTGACGATCACGTCAACAACACCCCGCGCCAAGTGTCCCTGTTCGAAGCGTTGGAGTATCCGGTGCCCAAGTTTGCCCACGTGCCGATGATTTTGGGTGAAGATAAATCCAGACTGTCCAAACGACACGGCGCGACGTCGGTGCTGGCGTATCAGGAAATGGGATATTTGCCGCAAGCCCTGGTGAACTACCTGGTCAGGCTGGGATGGTCACACGGTGACCAGGAAATCTTTTCGATTCGGGAGATGATCGAAAAATTTTCATTTGACCACGTGCAATCGTCCGCCGCGGTGTTCAACCCGGAAAAATTGCAGTGGCTCAACGCGGAATACATCAAACAAGGTGACCCCGGGCACCTCGCGGAACTGTTAGGTCCCTTTTTGGAAAAGCAGGGATACGACCCGAACGGAGTCGTTCAGCCACGCGGTGGCATTGAGGCGGTGGTCCCGCACCTGCGCGAGCGCGCCAAAACGCTGGTCGAAATGGCGGACTGGACCATGCCCTATGTGACGGAACCCGTGGCGATGGACGAAGCCGCGGCCGGCAAGTTTCTCACCCCCGCAATTGCGCCCAGTCTGCACACATTCGCCGAACGGGTGAAGACGGTCGAGCCCTTTTCCAAAGAGACGCTCGAACCCGTGGTGCACACCATCCTGGAGGAAGAGCGGTTGAAGATGGGGAAATTCGCCCAACCTCTTCGCGTCGCTCTCACCGGAAGAACCTTCAGCCCGGGCATTTATGAAGTTATGGAATTACTGGGCAGGGACCAGACCCTCAAACGCCTTGAACAGGCTCTGAGGCGAATCGGTTCGCAATAGAAAAACGCCTGCGTCAGGCCACGCAACTTGTGGTGTCTGAATAAAGTTGGTCGCGACGAACGTCTGAGGCGAGGGAAGGGGCTGCCTGATCGCCAGGGGGTAAAAGGCCCTCTGCCTGCTTGGCGATTGACTCCAGCAAGAGTTTCTCGGGGCGGCTGCGGGAGAGCACAACCAACCCGATGAGCAGACTCAGCAAGGCGCGCGCGGTGGAGGTTGGCACGACCGATTTATCAATTTCCCCCATGGCTCGGCCCTTTTCGATCATTTTGCGGAAGAATTTTTGCTCCATGTGGGTGAAAGCTTCTCTGACAACCTCGGCCACTTCCGGGTCGTGAGGCGCCAATTCCAGAGCCGTATTGATCAAAAAGCAGCCATTGCGCGACCCATGCTTCACCACCTCAGTGACCGCATCCTGGAACAGGCCGAGAATGGCTTGACGGGGCGACGGCAATTGCATCCGCCTCGCGACATCGGCGCGGCGGCAGACGATGTCGTATCGGCGCAAGGTCTCGAGGAAGAGAGAGTGCTTATCGCCAAACGCGTTATACAGGCTGGCTCGTTGGATCTCCATGCAGTCGAGGAGGTCGTTCAGGGACGTCGCTTCATAGCCACGTTTCCAAAAGGCTTTCATTGCCCTGTCCAAGACGAGATCGACGTTAAATTCTTTTTTCCTGGGCACGACTATCACCGTAATATTAAAAATGACAGCACAAAGTGCAAACTATAAACATAAGTGACACATAATTACAAGCAAACTGGAATGATTATTCTGAAACGATTAGTCTTGAATAATAAAAATGACGGCACAAATGACCAATTGTAGGTGCAAGGGTCACATAATCGGAGGTTGGATAAGGGAAGGGGGTTGGGCTGCCTTATCGCCGGGGGGTAAAAGGGCTTCCGCTTGTTTCGCGATCGACTGCAGCAAATTTTTTTCAGGTCGGCTGCGGGAGAGCACCCGCAATCCGATACACAAACTCAGCAAGGCGCGCGCAGTCGGGGCTGCCACCACCGACTTGGCAATCTCGCCGTTGTCTCGGCCCTTATCGATCATTTTTCGGAAGAAGCGTTCTCTCTTCTCGAAGGCTTGACCAACGAGTTTCGCGACGTCTTTGTCGTGCGGCGATAGCTCCAAGGCCGTATTGACCAGAAAACATCCCTCGCGTGCCCCATCGTTCACCACTGCGGTGATAATTTCCTGGAATAGGCGGAGGATGGCTTGGCGGGGCGAATGCGCTTTGGCTATCGCCAGGAATTCGTCTTGGCGGGCGACTTCATATCGACGTAAGGTCTCGAGAAAGAGCGTGCGCTTATCGCCGAACGCGTTGTACAAACTGGCGCGCTGGATCTGCATGCAGTCCAGGAGATCGTTCAAGGATGTGGCCTCATACCCTCGGCTCCAGAAGGCAGTCATAGCCTTGTCTAAGACCATGTCGACGTCGAATTCTTTTTTTCTGGGCATGGTAGGCCACCTTGGGAGAGGTGCACACAAGCAACACTATCTGAAAACACCATGACTCGCAAGCATGTTGGAATAAGCATAAGAAGGCTTAAGGGCTCAATGATCGTGAAGTTTGCGGATTCGGATCAGATCTTGACTCCCGGAAAAGACTCCGTTTAAGCTTTTTGACGGCTTGGGGGATCGTCTAAGGGTAGGACATCAGATTCTGGATCTGAGCGTGAGGGTTCGAATCCTTCTCCCCCAGCCAATCTTCGCCGAAATTACCAGGTCAACGTTAATGACGCGTGACCGCGCTCTTCACCG
Organism: Nitrospirales bacterium; assembly: GCA_965207015.1. Taxonomy (GTDB): domain Bacteria; phylum Nitrospirota; class Nitrospiria; order Nitrospirales; family UBA8639; genus Bin75. Next base: position 478,251 of record OZ242257.1, read on the forward strand.
TAGCGGGCAAGCCTCATGGGAGGCCTTGACACCTCCGGTCATTTTTCCTAGGTTTCGTCCGGTGATGGCAACGACGATCAAACGCTTCGCTTTCTCGCTCTGTCTTCTCCTGACCCTGACGGTGCTGCTCGTCCCGGTTCACGGCTTTGGGTACCAAAGCGAGGTTGACTGGATGTGGAACGATACGAAACCCACGTCCAAGGGACGGTGCAAAACGTTTGTGGTCAAAGCCGGGCCTCCGAAGATTGTGCGGGGGACCGTCTCGGGTCGCACGTGCCTGACCCACGCCATTCAGGCCTATCGCAAAGGCGACCATGAAAAAGCATTCGGCTGGATCCTGGCGGGTCAATGCCATGATCGCGACGCCCGGGAAACCTTGATCAAGAACGCGCCGCACGTGCTGAAATACCTGCTCGAGCAGTACGGACCACACGTGTCCGAGTAACGTGAAATTCTCTCGGCTACCCCGACCTGCTATTTCTGTCATCCTCGACGTTTGTAATCGAGGATCCAGGGTTTTTGTTTTTTCCTGCCTTTGTGAGGAGAACGACACTGGATCCTCGCTTTCGCAAGGATGACAGCAGGGGAAGGGCAAAGATGACAGTTTTTCGTAGGTCGGATTAGCGGAGCGTAATCCGACATGGAGCCGGACCGCCGCGTGAAGAACGGAATCCGGGAGGGGCGATGATGGATGACCAATATTTGTTTTATGGCGCGTTGTTGCTGATCGTCGGGGTGATCGGCTTGTGGGTGTTGCTCAAGGGCAAGAAACCTTATTAGTTTTGCGTAGGTCGGATTAGCGGAGCGTAATCCGACATGGAGCATCGACCGTTGCGCGGGTTGATTGTCGGGTTACGCCTGCGGCTAACCCGACCTACTCGCTTGCCTTGAATCGTCGCAGCAGCATCGTAATGGAATAGAAAGACTCCTGAGCATGTCCAATCCTCAGCAGGTTTCCCGGGATTTCATTCGCGCGATCGTGGCGCAGGACCGGGAGAGCGGGAAATTCGACGGCGTCGTGCATACGCGGTTTCCGCCGGAACCCAACGGCTATCTGCATATCGGCCACGCCAAATCCATCTGTTTGAATTTCGGCATTGCGCAGGAATTTGCCGGGGGGCTGTGCAATTTGCGGTTCGACGACACCAACCCGGCCAAGGAAGACGTGGAATACGTGGAGTCCATTCAGGAAGACGTGCGCTGGCTGGGATTCGACTGGGAGGACCGGCGTTTCTTCGCCTCGGATTATTTCGAGAAGTTGTACGAGTATGCGGTGTTGCTGATCAGGAAAGGGAAGGCCTACGTGGACAGTCTGACCGCGGACGAGATCCGATCCTACCGGGGGACCTTGACGGAGCCGGGCAAGGAGAGCCCGTATCGAGCGCGACCGGTGGAGGAGAATCTTGACCTGTTCTCACGGATGCGTGCCGGCGACTACGAAGAAGGGGCGCACGTGCTCCGCGCCAAAATCGACATGGCCTCGCCCAACATCAATATGCGCGATCCCACGCTCTACCGGATCCGGCGGGTGCCGCATCACCGCACGGGCACGGCGTGGAACATCTATCCCACGTATGATTTCGCGCATCCCCTGTCCGATTCCCTCGAAGGGGTGACGCATTCGCTGTGTACCTTGGAGTTCGAGGATCACCGTCCCTTATACGACTGGCTGCTCGATGAGTGTGAGGTGGCGTGCCATTCCCAGCAGATCGAGTTCGCGCGCCTGAACCTGACTCACACGGTGATGAGCAAGCGGAAGCTGTTGGAACTCATCGAGGAGGGGCACGTGTCGGGCTGGGACGACCCGCGCCTCCCCACGCTGATGGGCTTGCGGCGCCGCGGGTATCCCCCGGAGGCGGTCCGGCGGTTTTGCGAGCATATCGGGGTGGCGAAACGCGACAGCGTGGTGGAGGTCAACCTGCTGGAGCATTTCGTCAGGGAGAACCTGAACGCGGGCGCGCAACGGGTCATGGCGGTGCTCCGGCCCCTGCGCGTGGTCATCACCAATTACCCGGAAGACCGGGTGGAAGAATTACAGGCGGTGAACAACCCCGAAGATCCCGCGATGGGGAGCCGGGCGGTGCCGTTTTCCCGCGTCCTGTATATCGAGCGGGATGATTTTCGTGAAGATCCGCCGAAAAAATACTTCCGGCTTGCGCCCGGCCAGGAGGTGCGGTTGCGCTACGCCTACATCATGCGATGCGAGGACGTGGTCAAGGACGAGCAGGGAGAGGTCATCGAAGTCCGGTGCACGTATGACCCGGAGACGAAAAGCGGGTCGGGGCAGGCGACACGGAAGGTGAAGGGCACCATTCATTGGGTCTCCGCGGCGCATGCGCTCGAAGCCGAAGTGCGGCTGTTCGATCACCTGTTTTCCGTCCCGGACCCCGAAAAGGACGGCCGGGATTACCGCACCGCGCTCAATCCGGACTCGGTGGAACGGGTCCAGGGCTGCCGGATCGAACCGGCGTTAAAGGACTCGACCGTCGGCCAACGGTTTCAGTTCGAACGGCAGGGCTATTTTTGCGTCGATCCCGATTCGACCGGGCAACAACTTGTCTTCAACCGCACCGTCGCCCTCCGCGATTCCTGGTCGAAACTCGAAAAGAAGTAGTTCTCTTGTCGGATTACGCTACGCTAATCCGACCTACGCAAAGCCCGGACAGGCACGGGGGCCTGTCCCTACAGGAAGAACGAACCGTAGGACTGTAGGTCGGGTTAGCCCTGAGCTTGTCGAAGGGCGTAACCCGACAATCTCGTTCCTATTCCATCGGCATGTCGACGCGCTGGAGTCCCAGCGTTTCGTAGATCTGTAACGAGGCTCTGGATCTGTTCAGGGTATAGAGATGCACCCCAAGGACCTTGTTATCCAAGAGGTCCAGGACCTGTTCCGTGGCCCAGTGGGTGCCGATCTTTTCGGCTTGGGCATCATCCTTCGCGCTCGCCAGGGCGCGAAGCAGCCGTCCCGGAAAGCGCGCGCCCAGGGCGAGTTCCGCCATCCGCTTCATCCCTTTCAGTGAGGTAATCGGCATGATGCCCGCGATGATGGGGACGCGGATCCCGGCCAGCCGGCACCGTTCGCAGAAATCGTAAAAGTCGCGATTGTCGAAAAAAAGTTGCGTGCAGATGTAGTCGGCGCCGGCGTCGATTTTGGCCTTGAGATACTCGATTTCGTGGAGCCGGTTGGGCGTGTCGGGATGGCCTTCGGGGAACCCGGCCACCCCGATCCCCATATGGGGAAAGTGTTCTTTGATGAAGGCCACCAGTTCCACGGCGTGGCGGAAGTCCTGCTCGGCCGGATCCCACGGCTCCTGGGTGGGCGGGTCGCCGCGCAGGGCCATGATGTTCCGGACGCCGTGTTCGTCATATCGTTGGAGAATCTTGAAGATTTCATCCCGTCTCGACTTCACGCACGTCAGGTGCGACACGATCGTCAGATTTGTCTCATTGTGCAACTTGACGACCAGGTCATGAGTCAACTCACGCGTTGATCCACCCGCTCCATAGGTGACGCTGACGTAGGCGGGTTTCAGCGGAATCAACTTCTGAATCGTATGAAACAACGACTCGGACGCGGCCTCACTCTTTGGGGGGAAAAACTCGAAACTGATTGCAGGCTGGCTTTGCCGAAACACTTCTGCTATATGCATGCGGGACTCGTTTCGTGAATAATGCGTTCTGTTTTGCCCAAGACTACTAGACCAGGGGAAATGAGGCAACACTGAATGGGGTATGACCGCCGTGAAGACCTGCGGGACGGCACGGGGGCCGTCCCCTACGGGACCAATGAGGTCTTCCTCCCTGTAGGGGCAACCCCCCGTGGTTGCCCGTGAGAGCGGATATGGTAAAGATCATCTGTCTGCAAGGCAGCCTTCTCGACGTTGAGGCGCAGGTCATCGTCAACGCCGCGAACAGTCACGGCCTCATGGGCGGAGGCGTGGCCGGGATCATCCGGCGCGCCGCGGGATCCATCGTGGAAGACGAGGCGCGCGAACAGGCGCCGATACCCGTAGGGCAGGCCGTGCTGACGTCGGGCGGCCGCACCCGCTTTGCGGGGATCATTCACGCGCCGACCATGCCCGAACCGTCGATGCGCATTCCCGTCGAAAACGTGAAATTGGCCACGCGGGCCGCGCTCCGGCTGGCCGATGAACAGGGCTTTATCTCCCTCGCCATTCCCGGCATGGGCACGGGAGTGGGCCGCGTCGTTCCGGAGGAAGCCGCGCAAGGGATGGTTGAGGAAATTCGCGAGTTTCAACCCCGCTTCCTGCAATCGGTTATCCTGGTGGACGTCGATCCCGTGATGGTCCGGGCCTGGCAGGCTGTACTGTCGCGGCCAGTGGTACTCGAAGACGAATTCTGTGACATCGTGAAAAAGGCACGGAAGGGGCTTGGACAATCCGTCGCCGGAGCGGCGGAAACCGCTCAGCTTCGCAAAGACGAGTGGGAACGATTGGAACAGGGCGCCCGTGCCCCATCGGAACACGAAGTCCAAGCCATGGCCCGGGTTCTGACCCTCAGAGCGGAGGCGCTGAGCGCGGTGTCCATAGGGGGATGGGTGCCGGAGCCGTCTCCGGCGTGGGTTTCGACGCTGGCCGTGACGGTGCTCGGCGACATCGGGGGCTACGAGGTCAAAGGGTATGTCCTGATCGACCCGCAAACCAAACAAGCGGTCTTTATCGATACGGCGTACAATGCGGAGGCCATGCTGGCCGTGCTTGACGCGCACCACGCGACGTTGACCGGCGTGTGCCTCACGCATGGGCATATGGATCACGCCGGAGGCCTGGATCGGATTTTGTCCGAATGGCCCGTGCCGGTGTATCTTGGAGAAGGAGATTTCCCGTTGTTGCCCTGGAAGCCGCCGCAAGAATCGGTCGTTGTTCCCGAGGATGGCCGGATCATTGCCGCGGGAGACCTGAAGGTCGAGTGTCTCACCACGCCCGGCCATACTCCCGGCGGGATTTGCTACAGGGTGCAATCGCAAGACCAGGCCCTCTGTTTCGTCGGGGATACGCTGTTTGCCGGGTCCGTGGGCGGGTCCAATCCGCTGTCGTTGTATGCGGAGCATTTGACGTCGGTTCGCGGGCGCGTGTTGCAGTGGGACCCGGACACGGTGTTGCTCCCCGGGCACGGGCCGCCGACCACGGTCAAGGAAGAACGCGTCATGAACCCCTTTGGATGATATGATATTTCGCCGCTGAATCGTCGTCGCTTATGGATCAACCACCGTTTCCGCCCGAACAGAAGTCGGGGTTTCCCGATGACCCCTCGGAAGACGACCGGCCGCATGCACACGAGGAATGGTCGCCGGATTGGGAACGTTCCGAACCCGAGCCGGAAAGCGCGGTGTCGGTCCTGTATCTGCCGCTCGGCTTATTTGTCGTCACCGTTTTCACCACGTTTTGGGCTGGCGCGTATCAGGTCAATACCGAGCCGGTGTCGGGCGCCTGGGATTTCCTCGTGCGCTATCCCGGCAGCCTGTGGAACGGGTGGCCGTTCGCCTGTACGTTGTTGGGGATTCTCGTCACGCACGAATTCGGGCACTTTTACTTGTCGCGCGTACACCGGGTCCCGGCGTCTCTGCCGCTGTTCATTCCCGGTCCTCCGCAATTTATCGGGACGTTCGGCGCCGTCATTCGTATGCGCTCCCCGATTATGAACCGCCGGGCCTTGTTCGACATCGGCGTCGCCGGCCCGATCGCGGGATTCATCGTGGCCGTCCCGGCCTTTCTGATCGGCCTGTCCTATTCAAAGGTCGAACCCACGCTGGGCCTCTATGGTTTGAAATTCGGGGAGCCGTTGTTGCTGCAATTTTGCACGTGGCTCATGTTTGGGCCGCTCCCCGAGACTTCCGACGTCCTGTTGCATCCCGTGGCCTTTGCCGCGTGGTTCGGTTTTTTCATTACCGCGTTGAATTTGATCCCGATCGGACAACTCGACGGCGGACACGTAGCCTATGCGCTGTTGGGCCATCGACAACGGACTTTGGCGTTGGCCGCGATTCCCATCCTGCTCGTGTTGGGGCTGTGGGGGTGGCCGGGGTGGATTTTGTGGACGTTTCTGGCCGGCTTGGTTGGGATCAGCCATCCGCCGGTGATCGATCCGGCAACGGAATTGGGCCGCGGCCGGATCTGGGTGGGCTGGGGCGCCCTTGTCATTTTTCTCGTCAGCTTTTCCCCGGTCCCCTTTTATTTCGGCTGAGGAATGCTGACAAAGGAAAAGGCTGTCATCCCCGACCCCGATCGGGGATCCAGTGTCTTTGCCTTTTTCTATTCCTCCCCTTTGTAAGGGGAGGATAGGTGGGGTAGAGTTGAGAAAGAGAGCACCTCGATGAAATATCTGGAAGCCTATATCCGGTCGGTCCGGCCGCAGTTTGAAGACATGCTCGGGCAGGCGGTAGAGATCCCGTCGGTGAGTTCCGATCCTGGGCGAAAGAAGGATATTGACCGGATGGCTGCCGTCGCGGCGCAGTATCTGCGCGGCCTCGGCGCGCGGGCGCGGGTCGTCACGACCAAGGGCAATCCCGTGGTGTTGGGCGGCTGGCAGGCCGGGAAGTCGTCTCCCACGTTGACGATTTACAATCATCTGGACGTGCAACCCGCCCAGGAACCGGAGTGGAAACAGGACCCGTTCGTCTTTCGCAAACAGGGGGAGACCTATCGAGGCCGGGGGACCACCGATGATAAAGGCCCGGCGCTGGCCGCGCTCCTGGCGGCCCGGTATGCCGTGGAGCAGGGCGTTGCGTTGAACATCCGGTTTCTCTGGGAATTGGAGGAGGAAATCGGCAGCCCGAATTTTCAGGATGCCCTGGATCAACGGGCGGCGGTGCCGCGCCCGGATTCGGTCCTGGTGTCGGATACCATTTGGGTGTCGCGCCAACGCCCGGCGATTTCCACGGGCTTGCGTGGGATGCTGGCCGTCCGGCTGACCCTGCGCACGGGAACCACCGACGTGCATTCCGGGTTGACCGGCGGCGGGGCCAGAAACCCGTTGACCGAACTCTGCGAGGCCGCGCAGTCGTGCGTGGATGCGCGAACCGGCCGCGTGACCATTCCCGGGTTCTACGATGAGGTGGTGCCGCCCACCAATGCTGAAATGAAGCAGTTTCTTTCCTCGGGCTTTCAGGTGGACCGGTTCAAAAAGGCCTACGGGTTCCGGTCGATCCGGACACAAAACCGTGCAGAGTTGATCCGACGGATCTGGGCAGCCCCCACCTTCGAAGTACATGGGTTGGTGGGCGGGTACATGGGGCCCGGCGTGAAAACCGTGGTCCCGCCATCCGGGGAATTGAAGGTGAGCATGCGGCTGGTCCCGAACCAGAAGCCTGCGACGATCCTCGCCCGGCTCAAGGCCCATCTCAAGAAACTGAATCCCGACATCCGGGTCGAAGCCGACGGGCAACTCGAACCGTTTAAGGGTGTGACGCGGGGCCCGTACGCCGACGCGCTCCGCCAAGCGATGCGGGCAGGCTTCGGAAAGGACCCTGCGCTGGTCCGGGAAGGGGGATCGATCGGCGCGATTTCTCTGATGGAGCGGGCGTGGCAGGTGCCTATTCTCTTCTGCGGGCTGAGCCTGCCCGAGCACGGCTACCATGCGCCGAATGAAAACTTCGATTGGGGCCAAGCCTCCGGCGGCATCCGTACCTTCGTCGACTACTTCACCCGCGTGGCGGCACTGTAGGCGGGCGCGGCTGAAAATAACTGTGAAAGCTCTTGACAAAGCATACAATGTACATACAGTATATGTATGATTACATTTAGTTGGGATCAGGACAAAGCGAAGTCCAATCTCAGGAAGCATGGGATTTCTTTCGAGGAAGCCCGATCTGTCTTCTACGACGAGTTCGCAAGACAATTCTATGATGAGAGTGCCGTTGTCGAAGACAGGTTCATTCTACTTGGCATGAGCAATCAAGCCCGTGTTCTGGTCGTCGTACATGGTGAGCGAGGGAAAGATGGTGAAGAACTTCGTATTATTTCAGCACGGAAGGCCACAAAGAAAGAACAGCAGCACTACCGAGGTGATGTGTCATGAAAAGAGAGTATGATTTTTCCAAAATGAAATCTCGTAAGAACCCTTACGTGTCCAAGTTGAAAAAACCGGTAACGATCCGTCTCAGCGAGGACGTGATTGCGTATTTCAAGGAAATGGCTGAGGCGTCGGGGATGCCCTATCAGAGTTTAATCAACCTGTATCTGCGCGATTGTGTACAGGGACGCCGGAAGGTCGATATCCAGTGGCAGCTTTGACTGACCCTCGCCCCTAACCCTTCTCTTTCTGTCATCCTCGACATCTGTAATCGAGGATCCAGCGTCTTTGCCCTGTGTCTTTCTCTCTCGCCTCCGACCCTTCACGCTTTCTTCCGCACCAAAATCCTCAACGGCGTGCCCTCGAACCCGAACGTGGCCCGGAGTTGGTTTTCCAGGTACCGCAGGTAGGCGGGGGTCACCACCGCCGATTTGCCTGCAAACAGCGCGAACGTGGGCGGTTTGGTCGCGACTTGGGTCATATAGAGCGATTTCGGCGGATTTCCTTTTTTCACGGTCAGGGGATTGTCGGTCAACGCCTTTTGGAGGAATTGATTGAGACGCCCGGTTGGTACCCGATACGAGAACGCGTCCATCACCCGGGTGACCGCGGCGAACACCTGATCGACGGTCTTGGGCGCCAGCGCCGATCCGAAGAGTACGGGCACGAAGGTGAAGAAAGGAAACTGTCGCTGCAACTCCAGAGTAAATTTCTTCTTGGCCTCGCGTTGATCCCGACGCAGGTCCCATTTATTGACGAGCATGACGCAACCCCGTCCCTGCCGTTGGATGAGCCCCGCGATCTTGGTGTCCTGGTCCGTGACGCCCTCGACGCCATCAAGTAACAACACGCCGATATCCGACCGCCCCAACGCCCTCATGGTCCTGGCCACGCTGTAGCCTTCGATGCCGGGCTCCACGCGGCCGCGACGCCGCAACCCCGCGGTATCCGTCAACAGAAACGGCCGGCCGTCGCGTTCCAGGTGCGTGTCGATGGGATCTCGCGTGGTGCCGGGCACGTCGCTGACGAGGGCGCGTTCCTCGCCCAGGATGGTGTTCACCAGCGTGGACTTGCCCACGTTGGGACGGCCGACCACGGCCACCCGGGTCGTGGCGGTTTCCGTCAGGTCCTCGTCATGCGCCGGCAGGAGATGCAGGAACGCCTCCAGCAGGTCATCCACCCCGTTGCCGTGCTCCGCCGAAACGGGGAACAGCATGTCCTTCCCGAGTTGATAAAAATCCGCCAACAGGGGTTCCGACTTCGGGGTATCGATTTTATTGATGACCCAGAACGTGGGTTTGTCCACCCCGTGGAGCCCGTCCACGATCTCGCGGTCCACGGGCGTGAGCCCGGCGCGGCCGTCCATGATGACGAGCAGAATATCCGCGGCGGCGAGCGCGGTCTGCGATTGCCGGCGGATGAGTCCGAGCATGCCGTCGTCGGCGGTGGGATCGAGCCCGCCAGTATCGACGAGCTGGAAGCGGCGGCCCTGGTACGTGCACTCGGCGTAAATCCGGTCGCGCGTCACCCCCGGCCGGTCATCCACGATGGCGTTCCTGGTCCCCAGAATCCGGTTGAACAGGGTCGATTTCCCCACATTCGGCCGCCCGATCACCGCCACCAGCGGCACCCCCGACGGCCTGAGGCCCGGCAGAAACGCCTGCCGACTCGATCGCGCTGTTGATTTCCGTTTCATGGCCAAGGCGGTTTTCTCTTTCTTTTGTCTTTATCTGTCATCCTCGACATTCCTAATCGAGGATCCAGTGTCTTTGTCTTTTCCTTTTGTATTCGTAGCCCCGCCATGTCATGGCGCATTCCTCCAAGTAGCATAGGACATTGCCGCTATAACGTGAAAAAGAATGTTCTCCGGCAGGCAGAGGAAAAGAAGAACCGAAAATCCAGTCTACGAGCGGGTAAGGGGAAAAGACAAGTCGTTACATGTGGTCATAAAGCGAGACAGGCCGACGCAGCCTGCATGCGGGCTATCCCAACATCGCAGCCGGTTGGACACCGACGGTCAGCCGGTGCTTCTCTCCGGCCAGCTTCCGAAAATCACACTCGACTTGGATGCCGTGCCAGAATTGCTCTGACTGGCCGAAGAAGGCGCCGAAGCGAATCGACATGGCAGGCGTGATCGACCGGCGGCCATGCACGATTTCATTGATCGCACGCGGGGCCACACCGATGGCGCGCGCCATGGCGTTCTGCGAAATCCCCATGGGCTTGAGGTATTCCTCAAGCAAAATCTCGCCGGGTGTGATGGGCGTGTCCATATCCGTATCCTATAACGTTATAGGGATATTTTTCAATGATAATCCGTGATGGCCACCTGTTCTGGCCCGGAATCCGTCCACCTGAAGACGATGCGCCATTGGTCGTTGATGCGAATGGAATGAAAGCCCGAAAGCCTCCCGCTCAGAGCTTCAAGCCGGTTGCCGGGTGGCACGGCCAGGTCGCCAAGAGTACCGGCTTGATTCATCTGAATCAGTTTTCGTAACGCAACTCGTGATAGCACGGCAAACCGCCGGTTGCGTTCCGACCTGAACAGTTCTTCCGTATCCCTATCCGCAAAGGATTGGATCATGGCTAGCGCCTAGCCGCGCCATCTCATGGCGCTCTCCTCCAAGCAGCATTAGACGCTTTCGCTACAACGTGAAAAAGAATGTACTCCGGCAGGCAGAGGAAATAAAAAACCGAAAATCCAGTCTACGGGCGGGTAGAGGGGAAAGACAAGTCGTTACATGGGGAGGGGCTTTATGGCGACGGTCTCTTGTCTGATAACGAATGAATGCTCGTTAAATGGGCGTTGCAAGTTTGTCGTCTCGCCATTGATGGGGGGGAGGGACACAGCCGACAGAATTCACTAAAAGCCAAAATTTTAGTTTTGAACTGTCTCCTTGACAAATAAGCTTGAGCTTTGAGGCAAAATTCCTTTACTCAAGCATCTCGTCATCTGTGAAAATCAGCAGCGTGAGAATCTCGTCGTTGCCTGGAATGTAACGCGACTCTTCATAAATTTCGTAGTTCTCTGCACCTCTGCGGTCAAACCAAATATCCGCACTAATCGGTATACGGTCGCTACATTCAGCCTCGTCCATAGCATAACGGGTTGGGTCGAGATCGTTGCGGGGAAACCACCGGTCTGGAATATAGTGCGATCGATAGAACCATTTTCGGTTCCTTACGGTGTGACAGAGCAGGATAGCAGGCTCAGGTCCATACTCTATCAACCGAAGAGCGGTCGCAGTGATGCTAGTCTGGAATTCCGTCCGCAGGGTTTCCACGGCCTGAAAGGAGACTTTGCCAATTTCAAGCGCCATCGGTTCAAAGAGGTATTCAGGCATCAGGAGATCAGCAGCGTAACCATCAGCGATGCGTTCCGGGTCCGGAAAACTTTTCTTCGGGTTATTAATGTCATCTGATAAGCAGATCAAGGAGCGTCCTCGATCGTAATGCCAGTGACCCAACTCGTGTGCTGCCGAAAATCTCCGCCTAGCGGAAGTCGCTTGGCTATTGACCGTGATTACTGCGCGGTTGTTTGAACCAATAATACGGCCTTCGCAGCCGTTGAGCGGGCGATACTTAATGGTTGCTCCGACATGATAAGCGATTGCTTCAATGTCAATGTCCTTGGCAGCTGTGACACTAAGCTCTTTGAGGAGTTTTTCCGCTGGTGAAAGTTGATTCACTTTACGTTGCCCTCGTCATCAATCATGCCAAGGTCAATGAGATCTTCAATAAAGCTGTCCATATCTGCTTCGGAGTCTTTCTCTTGACGCGCGGCAAGGGTTAACTTTTGTTTTAGTGTGTCGTTGTTCTGCGCGAAGTGCTGGATTAGCTGGTGTTTGCGACTCAACGGCCAGTACAATACCTTATTCCCATGACCGGTTTGGTGCATCTCAGCTTCATAACCAGCACGCGCTGTTTCCATTTTCTGGCGGCCAAACTTTGCAATGGCATCAGCAATTAGCCCTCTCGTCCGCTTGGCAATCGCATCGGTGTCTTCGCCAGCTTCTTGCAGTTCGGCCATTAGTTCTTTATCACTCATGGCGTCTACATCGTCGGCCAATGCGTTGCAAAGTCGCTCCAACTTTTCAATTGCCTCATTCTGATTCTTATTCATGGGTCAGGCCTTTCGGAAATTCGCGTAGAAGCTTGCGTTGCACGCGCTTTCGCGCTGCTGCGTACTCTTTCTCGCTCATGGACTCCATTTCACGGATTTCGTGCGGAGTCCAATCTTCCATAATGCCGATCACAATCGCCTGGGCCTTAGGGTCTTCGCTGAACATCGCCTCGATTCCGGCAAGTGCCTTGCCATAGTCGAGATGTCCTACGACAACCTCTTCCAGCGACATTGCCGGGTCAGGTGCGTTGACAATGGGATCGTCTCCATCACCCTCGCTAGAATTGCTGGGTGTTTCCCGCTTCCACTTCTCACGTGCATGGGAAGCAATGCTCTTCATCACGTTGCACAAGAAAGTCGCTAGCTTCACGTCACGGGGGCAGTTACGGCCACCGTTCTCTTCAAGGGAACGCATCACAGCTTCCTGCAGGAGGTCGTTTGGTTCCATGCCGGTGCCTGGTGCTAAGAAAGATGCCTCTTTCTGGAGGCGTGTCAGATCGGTCGGTTGCAAAGCCTCAAGCGCCGACCGCATCTCGGCAGGAGAGAGCACTTCACGCTGTGGAATGGCTTCCACCGATTCAAAATCCTCCTTTCAACTCTTTAGGCCGAATTCAACGGGCCTTCCGGACAATTTTCTGAAATTTTTCTGGATTCTTGTGTCCGAGACGGCGGCTTTCGGCGGCCTAAGGTAATAGAGGCACAAGTCTCGGCCATTATTGAGTCCCAAATTGGGGAAGCGGCAGCGTACCACCTGATAGGGATGAAGCGTAACACACATAAACGGCCATCTGGAAGTCCAAGAGTCGAGACATGCCTCTTTCTTTATCTTTTGAAAGCATATCGTTAACCGGAAACCCTTTGGGGCCATTTTTAAGGAGGAAGCAATGCCAGAAGTAACTGAAAGAAATGAGGTCGAAGATTTGGAGGAATGCGCGCGTGAGGATCGCACACCGCGAGTCGGACATTGGTTTCGGGTGCGGATCAATGACAATAGATTCGTCGTCACCGATCCCGTTATTACGGGGCGACAGCTTCTCGACGAAGCTGGGAATCGGCCGGTCGAAGATTTTTTAATCTTTCTGAAACTGCGCAATGGGCTGCTGGAGGAGATCAGGCTTGACGAAACCGTTGATCTACGAAAGCTAGGCGTAGAGAGGTTCCTGGTGTTCAAGAGCGACCGGAGCTTCCGTTTCGAGTTGGATGGTCGGCGATTCGAATGGGGGGCGACCCTTATTACTGGGCGAACGCTGAAGAACCTTGCGGATGTGGACTTGGAAAGGTATGGGGTCTGGCGTGAAGTCCGTGGTGGCGAGGACCTCCCTATTGGTGACGATGAGTTTGTCGATCTCAGCGAGGAAGGGTTAGAGCGATTCTTCACGGCATCCCACCCTACCGCCACATTCGAGATCATCGTGAACGCACGTCCGCATACGGTAACAGGTCGGAAGGTGACCTTCGAACAGGTGGTAGAGTTGGCGTTTCCCAACTATCAACCAAATCCAAACATCGTGTTTTCGATGACCTATCGCCACGCCGCTTCTAAACCTCATGCTGGCGAGCTTGGTGCTGGGGGTGTCGTCGAAGTGGACAATGGAACCGTTTTCAATGTCTCAAGAACTGATAAGTCGTAGTCCCGATTTGAAGCGTCTTCGTGATGAAGGATACTTCGTGCAGATACGAGGAGGTCTCCTCATCATGCGCGGAGTGCCCTACGTCAATGCGCTACGGCAGGTGCAGGAGGGAGTGCTGATCTCCAGCCTCACGCTCGCCGGCGACATCACCTCGCGACCGGACACGCATGTCGTCCACTTCGACGGCGACTACCCTTGTGGAGCAGATGGTACGCCTATCCAGCAGATTATGAATCAAAGTGGAGACTTCGACCTTGGTAATGGCGTAACAGCAAAACACATGTTCTCAAGCAAGCCTAGTGAGGGATACCCCGACTATTACCAAAAGATGACCACCTATGCCAATATCCTTTCAGGGCCTGCAACGACTTTGAAGCCCGGGGTCACCGCACGGATATTCCGCAATCCTGAAGACGAGGAAGATAGCATCTTCAGGTACGCAGAGACCGCATCCGATCGAGTGGGTATCGGCAGGCTAACTGAGCGGTTGGCAGAAGAAAAAATGGCTATCGTTGGCCTTGGCGGTACTGGGTCTTACGTGCTTGACCTCGTGGCCAAGACGCCGGTCCGAGAGATTCGACTTTTTGACGGCGATGAATTCTTGCAGCATAACGCCTTCCGTTCGCCGGGCGCTCCGTCCATTGAAGAACTGCGCGATGCACCGATGAAAGTCAATTACCTAAAGAATATTTATTCAAGAATGCACAGCAAAATCATCGCCCATCCCGCTCCTATTGACGCAAGTAACGTCAACCTGCTGGACGGTATCACTTTCTCCTTCATATGCATGGACGGAAATGAAACCAAACGACTCGTCGTCGAAAAGCTTGAGGCTCTTAACGTGCCCTTCGTCGATACTGGTATGGGTCTCAACCTGAGTGACGACTCGTTGGGCGGTATTTTGAGGGTCACCGCGAGCACGCCAGCGAAGCGCGACCACATTCAGCGCCGCATATCTTTCGCTGTCGACGGGCAGGATGACATCTACGCGTCAAACATTCAGGTCGCCGATCTGAACGCGCTGAATGCGGCAATGGCCGTCATCAAGTGGAAGAAAATTCGGGGTTTCTACCGAGATGATGATGGTGAGCATCATAGCACCTACACGATCGACGGCAACATGCTGCTGAATTGTGATTGCCGACAGCAATGATGCGATATTCTTATCTCAAACATCAGTTCGTACGGCACATTCCGCGTGACCTCGATCCAGGGGTGCTCTACATTTCAGTGGAATACGGTACAGCCGCACATAGTTGCTGTTGCGGGTGCGGTGAAGAAATCGTAACACCCTTTACACCAACCGACTGGGAAATGACGTTCAATGGCGAGACGATTTCGTTATGGCCGTCGGTTGGCAACTGGAATCTAGCTTGTCGCTCCCACTACGTGATACAGCGCGGACAGGTGATCAAGGCCACGCCATGGAGCGATAGGCAAATCGTAGCGGGGCGTAGAAGGGACAAAGCGGCAAAGGCTCGCTACTTCGGCACAGGGGAGGTGCCTGCGGAAGCTGGACGTGTGTTAACTCGCCCGGGAACTAGAGGCTTATGGTCTATGATCTTGCGCTGGATCTCCAAATCCAATTAAGGCACTATTTCCATGGTCAATTAATCCCTTTTCTTTTCTCCTCTCGCTGGCTCTTCACTGTCCAGCACCAACGCCTCATGCAACATCGACTCAATCAATCGACCCCGCGCCTCGTCACCTGTGACAAGACTCGCCTCCAGCCGGTTACATAGGGTCATGAGTTCATCGACTTTGGCGACGATGCGGTGCTGTTCGGCGAGTGGGGGGAGATGAATAGAGAGTGGATAAATATCCTTATTGTTTATCTGAGGAACGGAAGTCCCAGAATTTAGCTTCCACAAATCCAGGTTGCTGAACCACAACTCCAAAAACGGAAGGAGATCGTTCACAAATGGCTTCATAGCCATGATATTACTGTCGCAAACAATATTTACATGCAACCTGCGTTTTCGATTCGTTGCAATAGCCCCGCCCCTTTTTGGAAAAACAATGCTTCCACTTTCGATCACGGCATCTTTCAGATCGTGACCAACAAATCTTGAGGATGTAACTATACCTTTATCGTTCTCAGTCAAGCTCAAATCCGAAACTTTCAAATATGGAAGGTCTCCAACAGCCTGCTCTTCACCGTGCTTAAGAGCTATACCGCTTCTCAGGTAGGCTATCTGGGAGATTGAGGTTTTGCTCCAATTTTGTGGCAACTGACGTGCAAATTTTTCATTCAAACCCCTGACAGTTGATTTTGCGCGGGGTATTTCCCCCGTCTTTACTAGCCGATCTTTCTCCGCCGCGATTCGCTTCAACAGCTCCGATGCTGGTTCGTCGTTCGGGTCTTGTGGGACGAGCTTGCCGCGTACGGCGAGGTTGAGGATGGTCTGGCGCAATGCTTTGATTTGGTCTGGGCGGGTGGTGAGCGGGGTGAGGTTGTTGAGAGCGAAGCGTGCGTGGTTCTGAAATGTCGCCGGGTCCGGGTCGGGTTCGTTGAGACGGGCGAGGCTCGCTGTCGCCATCCGGTCGCGTGTCGCCTCTCGTTTCGCTCGCGTTTCCTCTAGTTGTTCGCAGAGGGCCATGAATTCGTCGACTTTGGCGACGATGCGGTGTTGTTCGGCGAGCGGAGGGAGGGGGATCAATGACTCATATAACTGATGGGCTTTAACATTTTGCACCGTCATCTTAGCTGTCTCGTCTTTCCACTTCTCGATGCGAGTATTGACGCCAAAGAGCAGCCATACGGAAAGCAAATCATTTGAGGCAGGAGTGATTCGAGCTATTCGTTGATTCAGGAGTGCTGTAGGTCCCTCCCATATGGCGCACTTGATTGAACCACTCAACCCGACAAGGATATCGCCACGATTTACCACGAAGGCTAGATCATACGGTCCCCTGAGAAAAACCGTTGGTGTGTTCGTTCCGATATCGCCTATCTTGATAAGTGGATACCCCGTGTTCGGGTCATTTGAGAAATTTCCTGAGGAAAAAGCAAAGCCTTGCACGATGATTGCGCTTGATCCGAGACGTATCCACTCCCAGTTGTGTGGAGTGTCGAAGGGGATTTCATCGAGTGCGATTTCAGGAAGAAGTTTTTCCTTTTTGATTTCCCCCGCCGCCATTTTCCGCTTTTTTTCTGCCGCAATCCGTTTCAACAACTCCGAGGCCGGTTCGTCGTTTGAGTCTTGTGAGACGAGCTTGCCGCGGACGGCGAGGTCGAGAATGAAACGGCGCAGGCGAGGGATGGCGTTGGGCGTGTCGGCGATGCGGTCGAAGTGTGTGAGGAGGTGTTCGACGGGAGCTGGATTCCCGCTTTCGCGGAAATGACAGTTGGGCTTCACCGGATCAACGCCTCCGCCAGGATCTTCTTCAATTGGTCGCGCAGGTCGGCGGTTTCGGCTTCGGTCTTGCTCAGCTTTGCCAGCAATTCCTGCGGGTCACCGTGGTTGTCTTCGGCGGTATGTGGGTTTTTGATGTCGAGGTTGTAGCCGCGTGCCTTGATCTCTTCAGCAGTCACCTTCCAGGCGCGGTCAGTTTCCTTGCGGCCTTTGCGGTCTGCGCCGCCCCACCAGTCGATGCAGGGTTGCAGGTGTTCCAGTTTGATGGGTTTGGTCATGGAATAGGCTTTCTGGCCTTCGGGGACGCGGTGTTCGTAGAACCAGATATCTTTGGTCGCTTCGCCTTTCTCGAAGAACAGCAGGTTGGTGCCGATGGAGGCGTAGGGCCTGAACACGGAGTTGGGCAGGCGGACGATGGTGTGCAAGTTGCACTCCTCCATGAGATGTTCCTTGAGCCGCGTCTTGACGCCTTCGCCGAACAGCGAGCCGTCTGGCAGGACGACCGCGGCGCGCCCTCCCGGCTTCAACAGCCGGACGATCAGGGCAAGGAACAGGTCTGCGGTCTCCCTGGTACGGAAGTGCTGGGGGAAGTTGGTCTCGATGCCGTCTTCTTCCTTGCCGCCAAAGGGCGGGTTGGTCAGCACAACGTCCACCCGGTCCTTCTTCTCCCAACCGATGTAGGGCTTTGCCAAGGTGTTGTCGTGGCGTACGAAGCCTGGGTCCTCGATGCCGTGCAACAGCATATTGGTGACGCATAGCATGTGCGGCAGTTGTTTTTTCTCAACGGCGCGCAGTGCGGCTTGCATTTTCCGTTCGTCTGAGGGCCGCTTGACGTAGCGGTCGCGCATGTGGCGTATCGAACAGGTCAGGAAGCCGCCCGTGCCGCAGGCGGGATCGAACAGAGTTTCACCGGGCTTGGGATCGATGCGGTCGGCCATGAAGGCGGTGACGGCGCGCGGCGTGTAGTATTCGCCCGCGTTTCCTGCGGATTGCAGGTCGTTGAGGATTTGTTCATAGATGTCGCCGAAGTGCTGGCGCTCGGTGAGGTTGTTGAAGTCGATGCCGTTGATCTTGTTGACCACCTGGCGCATCAATTGGCCGGACTTCATGTAGTTATTGGCGTCCTCGAACACGTCGCGCACCACGCGGCCTCGGTCTTCCGCATGGCTGGTCGTCCGGAGATCCTTCAGGGCCGGGAACAGGTCGTTGTTGATGAAGGTGAGCAATGCTTCACCGGTGATGCCCTCGGGGTCGGCTGCCCAGGCGCGCCACCGGAAGCGCGCCGGGATCGGGGAGGCATAGTCCGACTTCATCAGTTCTAGTTCCTGATCCTGATCGTCGATGATTTTGAGGAAGAACATCCAGCACAACTGGCTGATGCGCTGGGCGTCGCCGTCCACGCCGGAGTCCTGGCGCATGATATCCTGAACGGATTTGACGAGAGTGCGGACGGACACGGGCTACGCGGTCTCCTGATAGAGCGCGGCTTGCAGGTCGCGGACTGCGGCAACGAATTTGTCCTTGCCGCCGAAGGCGTTGATCAACTGCACCGGGGTGCCGAGTTCGGTCAACGGCGGGATGCGCAGTACGCTGACGTCATCCAAGTTGAACATTCCCTCGTCGGCGTATTTGACAAGCAGGGCGTCGAGCACGGCGCGGGCCTGTTCTCCGTATTTGTTGAACACATCGCGTTTCTTGACGTTCGCGGCGCGCTCGCGGCGGGTGAGCGGCTTGGCGTCAAAGGCGACATGGCAGATGAGATCGAAGGGGTCGAGATCCCTGCCAAGCTCTTGGGCGATGGCGTCGAGAGGCAGATCCGCGTCCTCCAATTCTTCGACAATCGCCTGCTTGCGCTCTGCCGCTCCCCAGCGCCGGAGGAAATCGTCGAGGCTGGCGAAGCGCTTTTTCAGAGCCTTCTTGGTGAAGTCGCGCAAGGACTCGGTGACGAGCTTGCCGTACTCGTCCAGAAATTCCACCCGCTCACCTATGACTGTGGCCTCGATACCATCCACGTACACTTTGCGCGGACTATCACGAGGGTACGGCGGGGGAGGGTCATCGATAATGGTTTCATCCTCCCCAGGTTCCGCCGGAATGGGATCGTCGTCATCGTCTTGAGGTGGCACGTCGTCAGGCGGCACGATGGAATCGCCTCCACCCGGTTCGTAAGTCTGTACCGGTTCACCGTCGAAATCCGGGTCGGCGAAGTGATTGGTCGCGCCGCGAAAATCCATCAGGGTGAAGTAAAGTTTGTGTGTGTCGTCGTGTACGCGGGTGCCACGTCCGAGTATCTGCTTGAACTCGGTCATGGATCCGACTTCACGGTCGAGCACGATCAGCCTGCACGTTTGCACATCGACACCCGTGGACAGCAGCCGCGAGGTAGTGACCAGCACGGGGTATCTGGATTCCGGGTCGATGAAGTTGCCCAACTCCGCTTGGCCTTCGGGGTCGTCGCCGGTGATGCGCATCACGTAGCGATGGTTTTGGTCCACCAAGTCGGCGTTCTGGTTGACGAGCGTCTGCCGCATGCGCGTGGCGTGTTCTTGGTCGACGCAGAAGATGATTGTCTTGTTGAAGCGACCGCCGCTTTCCTTCAGGAATTCCGTCACCTTTTCGGCGACGACTTTGGTCCGGCCGTCCAGCACTAGGTTACGATCGAAGTCCTTGGTGTTGTAGATGCGGTCTTCGACTTCCTTGCCGCTCCGGTCGCGTTGGCCTTTCTCCGGCCGGTAGCCTGCTACGTCGCGGTCGATATGGACCTTGATGACTTTGTAGGGGGCGAGGAAGCCGTCCCTGATTCCCTGTTTCAGGGAGTAGGAGTAGACCGGCTCGCCGAAGTAATGGATGTTGGACACGTAGCGAGTTTCCTTGGGCGTGGCGGTGAGACCGATCTGCGTGGCTGTGGTGAAATATTCCAGGATTTCCCGCCAAGCTGAGTCGTCGGCGGCACTGCCGCGATGACACTCGTCGATCACGATGAGGTCGAAGAAGGTGCGTGAAAATTCGCGGAATATTTTTTGACGTTCTTCTGGTCCAGTGATCGCTTGGTACAGGCTGAGATAGACCTCGTACGCTTTATCGATACGCCCGACGGTGGCAGGCGAGTCCTCTGAGGAACCGTCGTCGCGTTCGATGGTTCCCGCTCTGGTCGAAAGTTTGGTCATAGCCGGACCAAAGGGCCGGAAGTCGTTGACCATGGTTTGGTCCACCAGCACGTTGCGGTCAGCCAGGAACAGGATTCGTTTTTTGCGCCCTGCCTTCCACAGTCGCCAGATGATCTGAAAGGCTGTGTAGGTTTTGCCGGTTCCCGTCGCCATGACAAGCAGAATGCGGTTGCGTCCTTTGGCGATGGCTTCGATGGCGGCGTTGATGGCATTGACCTGATAGTAGCGCGGGGTTTTGCCGCTGCCATCGTCAAAATAATCCTGAAGGACGATTGCCTCTTCTTCGGAGGTTAGGCCTTTCCACGCGCAATAGCGTGCCCACAGGTCTTTTGGCGAGGGGAAGGAATCGTTATCGAGCGTGGTTTCTTTTTCAACGCCGGTGCCGCTCCGGTCATGGAAGACGAACCCATCACCGTTGGAGGAGAAGACGAAGGGCACCTGCAACGTTTCGGCATAGTCGAAGGCCTGTTGCATGCCGTCGCCGATGGCATGAGTATTGTCTTTGGCTTCGATCACCGCAATGGGGACGTTGGGCTTGTAACAGAGGATGTAGTCGGCCCGCTTGGCCTTGCCCCTGCTGACCAACTTCCCGCGCACGATGATGCGGCCCTTGGTGAAACTGACCTCCTCGCGGATTTGCGTCATCTCGTCCCAGCCTGCCTTGCGAAGGGCGGGCGTGATGAACTTGGTGCAGATGTCGCGCTCGCTCAGGTCTTTCTTATTCATAAGCGCATGATTTTATATGTTGCGTTGAAGTTGCACAATGTGCGGTATGGAGCCGCCTGACTTTACATCCTTACTCCGGCTTTTTCCTGGTGGAGGAGGAGTGAAGCGCCATGAGATGGCGCGGCTACGATAGGAAAGGAAAAGGCAAAGACGCTGGATCCCTGATCAGATCGGGGATGACAGAAGGGGAGAGGGTGGTTTTATTTAGTTCGTTACTCGATACTCTTCAATTTTCCCGTTACGAATTTGTGGAGGGTGCTGGAGATGAGGGTTTGGTAGGGCATCCCTTCCTTTGCCGCTTTTTTTTGCAGACTGTTCAAATCGCGTGACGAGATCCGAATGTTGATTCGCTTGTCCTTTTGAAGGAACTCGTGGGCCGCCTCTTCCAGTTGACGCTTCGCTTCTTTGAAATTGTTGATACTGGTCAGTTCCCCCCGTTCAAAGTCCTGGAGGATCTTCATCTCTTCCCTGTCTAATTTGAGAGCGTTCTTCATTTGAGGTACTCCTTTGTCGGTTCCATTCTGAATATGAAAGAGGATGGCTTGAATCTCATGTTGTGTGCCTTTTGTCAACGCCAATGTCGTCATAACTACGAGATTCCTCGCTACGCTCGGAATGACAAATGACGCTGGATCCCCGATCAGGTCGGGGATGACAGACAAGAAACAAAGGCAAAGACAAAGACACTGGATTCCCGATTAAGGATGTCGGGAATGACAGAGAGAGGCAAAGGAGGGGAACTTATAAATGCAAATGTTTCATGGCAGCGGCGCAGAGGATGATGAAGATGCCCATCCAGAGGCCGGCTTTTTGGAAGGGGATGGGTTCGACGATTTGTTCTTCTTTTTCCTGTTCGTCTTCCTCGCCCGTGGGTTCGATGCGGAAGATGACGGTGTAGAGGAACAGGGTCAGGATGCCGAGTACCAGGGTGAGCTTGATGAAGAAGACCGTCAAATACTTGGCGTTGTTGGACAGGCCGAAGCCGGTCTGCATTTCCATGGCTTCGCTCACGTAATGCAGATTGATGCCGCCCGTGAAGAGGATCACCACCAGCAGCATGCCCACCACCTTGCGATACTGCTTGTAGAAGGTGTCGCAGATGGGTTTGATGTATTCCTTGGGCACGGACGATTGCAGCCCGGGCGTCACCGCCATGACCAGGAAGGCCAGCCCGCCGATCCACACGACGGCCGAGAGCAGGTGCAGCCAGTGATTGACAATGGGAATGATTTTGTTGATATCGGACAGCGTGGCCAGCAGGGCATCCATCAGAATTTGAACACCGGTTTTTCGTTGCCGAAGCGTTTTTGCCGAAGCTCTTCCATCAACTCCACGGTGATGCGTGGGATGTTGTGTTCGCGGGCGTGCCGTTCGGTGCCTTTTTTCACCATGGCGCGCAGGAAGTAGGGGATCCGGCTCAACCGCGCCTGCGCGGCTTCGTCCCATTCCACCTCGACCTCCTCGGGCACGTTGAACGCGACCTGGATTTTTTCCCCGCCCTTGGGCGTGTACAGGCACCACTGATCCTCATCCATCCAGTCCCCGTGATCCACGTAGGGCCGCGCCCGGCAGCCGCCGCAGATCTCGCTGTATTCGCAGTCGCCGCATTTGCCCTTCAGGTGGGGATACCGGAACGAGTCGAAGATGTCCGACTTCTCCCACAGGTCCACGAAACTGGTGTCCCGGATGTTCCCGGCCGACAGGGGCATGTAGGGACACGGGGTCAGGTCCCCGTTGGGGGTGACCCGCGCGTAGTTCGTCCCGGCCAGGCAGCCCCCGCCCATGTATCCCTGGGCCTTGGTGATCGGAGAGTCGGGGTCCTTTTCATAGGCTAGGCGTTTGAAGTGCGGGGCGCACCGCGCGCGCACCAGCATGTCCGAATACCGGTCCTGGCTTTCCACCAGGAAGGCCAGCACCTCCTCGTACTGTTCGGGGGTAATGTCGGTTAGTTCTTCGCCGCGGCCCGTGCAGACCATGAAGAAGACGTTCAGCACGCGCGCGCCCAGGCCGTGGGCCCAGTCGATCACGTCCGGCAGTTCCTTGTAGTTCATGGGTTGGGCGCTGAAGTGCACCTGGAATTGCAAGCCGTTCCGTTTGCAGGCTTCGATGCCCGCGACCGCCGCTTCCCAGGCCCCGGGAATGCCGCGAAACGCGTCGTGTTTGGCCGCGTCGAGGGAGTCGATGCTGATGCCCATGCCCATGACGCCGATCTCCACGAGTTCGCGGGCCAGGCGGTCGTTGATGAGCATGCCGTTGGTGCCGAAGACGACCATGAACCCCTGGCTCACGGCGTGACGCGCGATGTCCAGGATGTCTGGCCTGACGAGGGGTTCGCCCCCGGTGATGACCAGCAGGCAGCCTTTATTGACTTCGGCGATCTGATCGATGAGCCGGTAGCATTCCTCGGTCGAGAGCTCGTCCGAGCCGCCCCCGGCCTTGGTGGTGGCGTCCAGATAGCAGTGATCGCATTTCAGATTGCAGCGTTTGGTCAGGTTCAGAGCGACGAGGTAGGGCTTGAAATCATCGACGGTTCGGCCGTCGCCGGGACCAACTCCGGGAGACGTAAACCCGGTGACGCGGGAGTCGAGCCCTTCCCCTTGGGGGGCATTGATGACAGGGAGTGATTTGCCCATGGCTCCCTATTGCTGGGCGCCCGCGCCGGTCAGTTTGGCGATGATTTCCTTGACGTTGCCGGACTTCATGGCTTCTTCCATGGTCTGCTTGGCCTGTTCGATCCCTTCGTTCGCCACGTCGATGGTGATCCGGGTGGTGCCCAGCTTGTCGGCGTGCTTGATGATGAGGGCCCGGGTGCAATCGCGCATGAAGCCTTCCGGCGCGCGTTCCAACCGTTTCAAGGCCTCGGGTTCCCAATCGTAGGGAGAGTCGGGCTTCGGCCCGTTCGGCTGAGGGGCAGGTTGTTCCATTTCCGCCTCCTTGTTGGCGAAAATCGGCGTGTAGTCTTCGTTGGCGGCTTCGTCGATCATGGGCGAGGCATACTCCAGGGTGATCGTGGTCATGCCGAGTTTTCTCGCGGTCTTTTCGATCTTGGCTTTGGCGCGGCGGCGCTGGAACCCCGCGGGCACCGCCCGGATGGCTTCCTTGGCGTCCTTGGTCCATTGCATGGGCACGTCGTCGTATGCCAGTTGCGTTTCCAGGACCCCCTCCTGCTTGGCCGCGGCGTCGAACATGCTCTTGTCGACGGTTTTGAATCCGTCGCCCGCGCCCCCGCAAATCGGACATTTCACGGGTTGGGCGCCCTTCCCGATGTACCCGCATCCGTCGCAGACGTAATACGGCTGGGCCATGCGGTCCAGATAGGATTGCGTGGACGGGCTGACCGCGGGATTCGCCGCGGGCTCCTTTTCCTCGACCACCTGGTTGACCATGCCGCTGAGGGTCGAGCCCATCAGGTCCTGGGCCACGGAGTCGTCGGCCTGCATCTTGTCGCGGTCGATGCCCGCCTCGTCGAGTTGGCCGCCCAGGGCTTTCATCGCGTCCATGGCGCCTTTGGGCAGGATGTCGCCGACCGCGTCGTCCACCACCGAATTGCTGATGATAGTATGCCCTTTCTCAATGGCATAGCGGTGAATGGCGGTTTTGGCGACGCCGCGCGCGAACACCGGCACCTTTTCCATGCGCAGCAGGGCTTCCTCGGTCCAGGCAATGGTGTATTCCGCCTGGGTGTCGATCGGCGGCACGAATTTCCTGTTGGAAACCAGGACGTTACAGGTGGCCGCCCGGAGCAGGTTCTCGGTGTTGCTGCCGATATCCATGTCGTCGTCGCTGTGCACGCCGATGCGCCCGACGATCAGGAGCCAGGGTTGTTCCTTGCGCACGTACTGGAGGACTTTCTCGAAGACCTTGCCGTCCAGGAGCGTGGTGCGGACGTCCGATCCCTCTTCCTGGGCCACTTCCCGGGAAATGTCCAAATGCGACTGGTAGATTTTGGCCAGCCCGCTGTCGATGACTTCCTCATGGAGTTTTTCCTGTTCCTTGAACCGGAAGACCTTGCCGGCCTCTTCGTTCAGGACCCCGGAAATGCTGTGGAACGCGGCATAGTGGAAGTACGGATCGAACGCGGAAATGGCCTCGACCGGCTTGTTCAGCGCTTTCCCTAGGGCCAGGCCGGTTTTCAGGCCGCCGAAGCTGTACGGGCTGCCGTCCACGGCCACGACGATTTTCCCGCCGTTCATGGGCTTCAGGTCTTTCACGATGAACATGTCCGAATTGCGAACCCGGCGCAGGACCCGTTCGGTATTGCTGCCGATCACGGAATCTTTCACGGCGCCCACCCCGAGCGAGCCCATGATGGTCAGGTCGTAGGCGTTGGCGTTGATGTCCTCGGCCAGCACCTTCCAATTGCGACCTTCGAGGGACCGGCGCTCCAGGGGGAGATTCGACTCGGTACATCTCTGATCCACGTAGTCCAGATAGGAATCGGTGATGATCTGGAGCCCGCGCGTGATGAGGGAGTCGTGAATCTTGCGTTGGCGGTCGAGTTCTTTTTCGTCGTGATATTCCTCGGGCAGGCCCGCTTCCATCTGCTTGAACCGCTTGTCGTGCATCTTGGCGGCATAGACGTGGCTGCCGACGATTTTCGATCCGAATTCCTGTGCCAACCGCACACCCAGGTCGACGGCCATATTGGAATGGTCGGAATTGTCGACCGGGATGTAGATGGTTTTATACATGAGAAGCCTCCTTACGAAACTTCACGAGCCGAATCGCGTCTCACACCTTCAGTGGGATTCAAGAAGTCACACCAAGAGCGTCAAAAAATTGAAAGGCGATCTTAGCACCTGGCATTTGGGCAATGCAACCTGATTGACGGATGGAGGGACCGATCATTTTTTGTATGGAATGATCGTTCTTTTTCGAAAATTGCCGTCAGCCCGTCTGCGCATGTCAGCCGCCGGTTTGGTCAGGAGAAAGATGGCCGTGGCTCAGCCTTCGAAGGCTCTGAGGAATTGCAGGAGTGATCTGCGCAGCTTGCCGGGCATCCGGCGGATCTGATGCAGCAGGGCTTTTTCTTCGCTGGTCAGGGCCCCATAGTCCGGTTTCGGCGACTTTGCCACCGACTCACGCCCGCGGGAATGCATCCTGCCGGTGGCGAGCCATCGTGGTTCCTGGCCCAGCAGACTGGCGAGGGCGAAGAAGTGATTCAACTTCATATTCTTGGTCAAGCCCTGCTCCCATTGATTGACTGCAGACGGAGAGATATGCAGCGCCTTGGCGACGTCCGCCTGAGACAAACCCGCCTCTTTCCGGGCGGTACGAATTCTTTCGGTCAACGTATTCATGAAAGAATGTTTCTTTTGAGGGCATCAGTATGCTTCCTTTTCAGGAAAGTATGACTTATTTCATGAAGTCAGCATGGAGAATATTTCGGGTCCTGGTTCGGTCGTGTGAGGGCGTCGGGGTGCGCCGCTGCGTTATCAGGCTCAGTGGCGGGGTGTGTTGGGCGGGACGTCGAGGTTGTGCAGACCTTTCAGAAACCGAAACACCAGTTTTCGCAGGGTGTCCGGCATTTGGCGAATATAATGCAGCAGCGTTCTTTCTTCGGTACTGAGTATCGGACCCTGTCCTGCCGGCTGCCCTTTCTCTCGCGCTCGCGGGTGCACCTTGCCGGTCGCCAGCCATTGCGGGTCCTGGCCCAGCAAATGGGCCAGGGCGAAGAAATACTCCAGTTTGATGTTTTTGGTGAAACCGTGCTCCCACTGATTGACCGCTGACGCCGAAATCCGTAGCGCCTTGGCCACATCCACTTGGGACAAGCCCGCCTCTTCCCGGGCCGTGCGAATCCTTTCGGGTAGTGTCTTCATGGCAAGAATCTTTCCCCCCTTTGTTCAGATGGGACCAAGTATCCGCCATTTTTGACTAAGTATGCTTGAATAAAGTGTTTGTGTGCAGATTTTTTCATGACGCCGGGCAGGGCACGTGGGGCGTGACGGGGGCTTCGAACAGTTCTGAAGCCCAGTGCCGGGTCCCCGGCCCAGGTCACGAATTTCGAAGACATGTGTTGGGAGTGACAACAAGCGGAAAGGGGGCGGTGGAGAGGTATCAGGTTCCGCGTTCGGGTTTGTCCGGGGAACAATAAATGTTGGTCAACCCCCTCAGAAACCGGAGTACGAGTATTCGCATCGTGTCGGGCATTTGACCGACATAGTACAGGAGTGCTCTTTCTTCGCTTGTGGTGGGGTGAGGATTCGGCGACGGTGGCGTTGTCGTTCGTGCTTGGGGGTGCGACTTGCCGGTCGCGAGCCATAGTGGGTCCTGGCCCAGTAAACTGGCCAGCGCAAAGAAATGTGTCAGTTTGATGTTCTTGCTGAAGCCGTGCTCCCACTGATTGACCGCTGACGCCGAAATCCGTAGCGCCTTGGCGACGTCCGTTTGCGTCAACCCCGCCTGTTCCCTGGCTGCTCGAATTCTCTCAGTCAATGTGTCCATATTGAAATCGTTACCCTCCTACTATTATTATCCACCATTCCTGTAACGTGCGTTGCACTATTTTACAATATGGGATTTTTGTATAAGTATACTTTATTACATAAATTAACGTGAAAATTATTTTATCAAGTTTCGCGACAAAAAAAAGAGCTTTTGGCCGGTCAGGTGGGTCCGGTTTCCGGTATCAAGTCGTTTTTGCAATCATGCGATTCCTGTCGGCATTGAAAAATTTTTGAAATCCGTTTAGTATCTGCCGCATCCGTTCACGGCGGGAAGGTAGGGGAGACTCCTGGGGGTGCGAGGAGGGGGGTCTCTTTGTCCATATCGAGAGAGGATCCGCGAGGACTCTTGAGTTCGTTCCGTTCCCACCTATATGAGAAATGCTGTCAACTATTTGAAAATACTTGATTTTTTTTCAATGCGAGAATGTTGTGTTTGACAAACCTGCCTCGTTTTTCTTTATGGTAGGCGGTCTTTGGGTTGCCATCCGTGGTGTTCCGGGCAACCCGATTCTTTAACAGTTCAACAAGGCACTCCTCTCCGACGGGATGGACAGGGGCTGCCTTTTTGTTTATTGAGCCAGGGAAAGGTGACCGTAATGAGTCAACAGAATTTTTTGTTTACCTCCGAGTCCGTGACCGAGGGACATCCGGACAAAATCGCCGACCAGATATCCGATGGCATCCTGGATGCCATTATGGCCAAGGATAAAAATTGCCGCGTGGCGTGTGAGACGATTCTGACGACCGGTTTGGCGTTCGTGGCGGGAGAAATTTCCACGAAGGCCTACGTGGAAATCCCCGATATTATTCGGGAAACCATCCGTGACGTGGGCTATACCGATGCCACCTGGGGCTTCGATCACCGGACCTGCTCGGTGCTGACGGCGATCGACGCCCAGTCGGGCGATATCGCCATGGGTGTGGATACGGGGGGCGCGGGGGACCAGGGGTTGATGTTCGGCTACGCCACCAACGAGACGAGCGAATTGATGCCCATGCCGATTGTGTTGGCCCATCGCCTGACGAAACGGCTGGCCGAGGTCAGAAAAACGAACCTGTTACCGTGGGTACGCCCGGACGGGAAGGCGCAGGTGACCGTCGAGTACAAGAACGGCAAACCGGTCCGCATTGATACGATCGTGGTTTCCACGCAGCACAGCGACAAGGTGACATCCAAGAAGATCGAGCAGGAAATCAAGGAAAAAGTCATTAAACCCGTGATGCCGAAAGGGATCTTCAACCCGAACAAAGTCACGTTTCACATCAACCCGACGGGCCGGTTCGTGACGGGGGGGCCCATGGGCGATACCGGGTTGACCGGGCGCAAGATCATCGTTGATACCTATGGAGGCGTGGGAAGTCACGGCGGCGGGGCCTTTTCCGGCAAGGATCCCAGCAAGGTGGACCGGTCCGCATCGTACATGGCCCGGTATATTGCCAAGAATATCGTGGCGGCGAAATTGGCCGGGAAATGCGAAGTGCAATTGGCGTACGCGATCGGGGTACCGGAACCCGTCTCCGTGCTGGTCGACGCCAAAGGGACGGAGAAAGTCGCGATTGAGGTCATCGACAAATTGGTCCGGAAACATTTCCCGATGACCCCGCGTGGCATTATCGATTATTTGAAACTGCGACGTCCGATTTATAAGCAGACGGCTGCCTACGGGCATTTTGGGCGAAGCGGCCCGGGATTCACCTGGGAAAAAACGGATAAGGCCTCGATTTTGAAACAGGCCGTCGACGTGTACCTGTGACGTTGAGGGAGTCCAAGCAGAAGGGAGCGATAAGCATGAGTACAACTGCGCAACTGGAGAACACGGTGTGTGATTATAAGGTAGCGGATATCAGCTTGGCTGACTGGGGCCGGAAAGAGATTCAGATTGCCGAAACGGAAATGCCCGGCTTGATGGCCTTGAGGGAGAAGTATCGGGCGACGCAACCCCTCAAGGGCGCCAGGATTCTGGGGTGCATTCACATGACGATCCAGACGGCCGTCCTGATTGAAACCTTGATGGAATTGGGGGCCGAAGTGCGGTGGTCCTCCTGCAACATTTTCTCCACACAGGATCACGCCGCGGCCGCGATCGCGGCCCGGGGCATTCCGGTGTACGCCTGGAAAGGCGAGACGCTCGAAGAATATGACTGGTGCATCGAGCAGACCATTTTGAAGGATGGCCGGCCCTGGGACGCGAACATGGTCCTGGATGACGGGGGTGATTTGACCCTGATGCTCCACGAAAAGTATCCGGCGATGTTGGATAAAATCCACGGCATCACGGAAGAGACCACCACGGGGGTGCACCGGCTGCAGGAGCGGATGGAAAACGGCACCCTGAAAGTGCCGGTCATCAACGTCAACGATTCCGTCACGAAATCGAAAAACGACAATAAATACGGCTGCCGGCACAGTTTGAACGACGCGGTGAAGCGTGGCACGGACCACCTCTTATCCGGGAAAAAAGCCCTGGTGGTCGGGTATGGCGACGTGGGGAAAGGGTCGGCCCAATCCCTGCGCCAGGAAGGCATGATCGTGCGCGTGTCGGAAATCGACCCCATTTGCGCGATGCAGGCCTGCATGGACGGCTTTGAGGTCGTGTCGCCCTACAACGCTGGAATCAATACGGGGAAAGTGGAAGACATCAACACGGCGGTGTTGGGCAATACGGACCTGGTCGTGACGGCCACCGGCAATTACAACGTCTGTGACGCCGCCATGTTGCAAACGCTCAAACCGGGCGCCGTGGTCTGCAATATCGGCCATTTCGACAATGAAATCGATACGGCCTACATGCGGAAACATTGGGAGTGGGAGGAAGTCAAGCCGCAAGTGCATAAAGTCTATCGGAGCGCACTCGCCAACGACCACCTGATCCTCCTGTCCGAAGGGCGTCTGGTCAATCTGGGCAATGCCACCGGTCATCCCTCCCGGATTATGGACGGGTCCTTTTCCAACCAGGTCCTGGCGCAAATTTATCTGTTCGGGAAAAAATTCGCCGACACGCCTGGGGCTTCGGTCACGGTCGAAGTGCTGCCGAAGAAGCTGGATGAAGAAGTGGCCGCCCATATGGTGCGCGGGTTCGGTGGGATGTTGACCAGACTCACCGAAGAGCAGGCCTCCTACATCAATGTGACTGTCGAAGGCCCGTTCAAACCGGAAACCTACCGGTACTGATTGTCGCGCGTTTTCCTCCCCTTTGTAAGGGAAGCTGGGTGGGGTAGAGCCACCCGTCCATGGAGGACAGAGGTTTGCCGTCTTGGTCCCTGCCTCTACCTCCCCTCGCCCCTCCTTACGAAGGAGGGGAATAGGAAGAGTGCGAGGCATACCCTGTCTGCGCATTGACAGCCCATCCCGGAAATTTCTATAGTGATTCGCTGGAATTGCAGCGTGGAATGCTGGGTCAAAAGCCTCATGCAGCCGGTCTGGACAATGGCCTAAATATCCGGCCTGTTGGGGCTTTTTCCAGGTTGCGAAATTCCGTACACCGGCATACAGTAATCCGACAACTGCGTTATCAGGACACATTTATATTCTGTCAGGAATTGAGGAATTAAGCCTATGTCGACAATGTATGAGGTTCTACCAGGTCCGGAGCATTTTCTGCCCCCGGCGGCAGCCAGTATGGGCGTTCGTTTGCCGGATCCGGGGCAGGCACATATTCACGGAAAAATCGTCAATGAGGATGAGGCCATGGAAGTCGCGGCCCGTCAGTTCCTGTCGGCCAAAGTTCCGACGATCTTCCCCGGTCCGCTGGTTCTGTGGGCCTGGAATGAAAAAGCGGCCAAGAAGGCCACGGCAATCAGGCATCTCTATGAAACGATCAAGGAAAGCGTCGCCCCGTCCCAACAGGCGATGCTCATTCCCATGCCCGATTACCGGCCCAAATATCCGAAGATCAACCCTGAAATCGAAATCAATCCCAACCATCCCAACCTCACGATTTGGCATAACAAGATCGATGCCTGTATGTTCGTCGGGGTGCATTGCCATCAGGCGAACCTGTCCCTCAAGATTATCCGGGGCGGCACGTATTGTTATACCATCGCCATGTGCGCCCAGGCCGGGCATGAAGACGCCATGGTGTCGTTCCGGGATGCGACGGCCGACAAGATCATGAAATTGGCCGATTGGGTGAAAAAGTTAAAAGGGTCGGTCGAGCCGCCGAAAGATTGAGGACAACGGTATTTTTTATTTATTTCACGTGCTTGAAACGCTACAATAGAGAAACACGAGAGAAACACGCGGTTCACATGAAACGCCCTGTGAGAAGAAGCCGGTAGCAGAAGGAGGCGCAATCATGGCAACGCAATCATTAGTCGGGACAAAAAACAGAGCCGGGCAGGTCGTGGAAGACCCCTGGAAGATGATGCATGAAGCCGAACGAACTCCCTGTTTTTTTACGGGTAGTGAGGTCATCAAGGAAGCCATCCGTCGGGCCAATTGCGACGTCATGATCGCCTATCCGATTACCCCGCAAAGTGAAGCCGCGGCGTTGATCGGTGAGTTGTTTGCCGAAGGGTTTATCGGTGACTACTTCCGCGGGGAAAGCGAGTTCGCGGTCATGTCCCAATGCGCGGGGGCGGCGTTCGGCGGCGCGCGCGTGTTTACCACGACCGCGGGTCCGGGCACCATGCGGGCCATGGAGAACTTTCCGATGTGGGCCGGGGCCCGGCTGCCCATTCAAATGATCGTGACCTGCCGGGGCATCAACTCCCCCCTCTCCATCCAGCCCGACACGTTGGAAATCTCGTACCTGCTGAACACGGGGATGCTGGTCTGGCACGCCGAGACGGCTCAGGACTTTTATGACTGGATTTTGAAGGGCTACATGGTGTCGGAAGAGCCGGACGTGCATTTGCCCCTGGCGCTGTGCTGTGACGGGTTTTTCGTGACCCACACGAAGGACGTGGTGAATCTGACGCCGGCGGACATGTGCCTGCCGCCCTATGACCCGTACCGGTCGCCGGTGCCGTGCATGGACATGGAATGCCCGCCGGTCCGCATGATGCGTGACCCGTTCGTGATGAAGAGCAACTATATCAGTTATGCCACCCATGCGAGCTGGCAGCAGGAGGTCTGGGCGGCGATCGAGCGGTCCCGGAAGCACACCATCCGGTGGTTGGACGGTCTGATTGAAGTGGACCGGCCCGATGCCGAGATTCTGATCGTCTCGTCCGGCACCGCGGTTTCCCAGGGCCGAGAAGCCCAGGCGCTGCTGGAAGAGGACGGCATCGACGTGGGCATCGTCAAAGTCAAAACCCTGCGGCCGTGGCCGGGAGAGGAAATCCGGGAGGCCACCAAGAAGGCCAAGCACATCATCGTGCCGGAATTCAACGTCACGGGTTGGCTGGCCAAAGAAATCCGTGCCACGATTGATGATGGAGACCGCGTATTTGCCGGTCCTCACGTCTGCGGGGGCATGACCATGCCGCCTGAGGTCATCGCGGCAGATCTCAAGAAGCATTTGGGCCTGAAATCCGAAAGCCTGGCCGGACGAGGAAGCTGACGCAACGTACGTCCGTCACACCCGGCATGCGGAATGAACGTGATTATTCTGAATATGCGCTAGGAGGCGACCATGAGCAAGGAACGCATTAAGATAGCTCCTGAGATGTTCGATATTATGCCCGAGGAGTACCAGGATCTGGTTGAACGCGCCACGTACGGGAAGGATGGCCGCGGGTGGAAGGATATCGGGACCTCGAAGGAATTGATTGAAGAGCATTCGTTGTGTGCCGGGTGTCCCGAGTCCATGGCGTTCCGGTACATCCTGGCGTCGTTGCCCGCCCCCGAGGATACCGTGATGGTGGGGTCCACCGGCTGCACCAGCTTGGTCTTTCCGCACGTGGGCGTCCACAATATTCATTCGCTCTTCGGCAACCAGAACGCGATCGCGTCCGGGTTGAAACGCGCGCTCAGCGTGCGGTTCCCGGGACAGGTCAAGGACGTGGTGGTGTTGGCCGGCGACGGGGCCACGGTGGATATCGGCCTCGATATGACGCTGCAAGCCTGGTTCCGGCAGGAGAAATTCACGACCATTTGTTTCGACAACGAACTGTACGCCAACACGGGCGGCCAGGAGAGCGGCCTGATGCAAAAGGGGTTCGTGGCCAAGATGGCGCCCGTGGGCAAAACGTTTGAAAAGGTCAAATTGCCGGAAATCGCGCGTGAGTCCGGCTGCCACTACGTGGTGAATTGTACGGTCAGCAAACCGAACCTGGTGGAAAAGGTCATCAAGAACGCGATCCACGTGGCCCGTGAGATCGGCCCCACCTACTTGCAACTCTACACCCCGTGCATCCTCGAAATCGGGAAGAACAGCATGGAAGGCTTGCAGGAAATGCGGGACTCTGAAAAGCCGACCGAACGGTTTGCGTATAAAGAGTACGTCAGCGATGAAGCCAAGGAGTTGTTGACCGAATTGGCGGCAAAGGAAAAAGAGCGCAAGGCCGCATTGAAGAAGCAATTGGCGGACAAGCAAGCGGCGGAAAAGGAATTGGCTGCAAAGGCCTGAGCCCTCCCTACGGAAAGGGGAACACGTCATGATCAAGCGGAGATTGAATATTCGCATGTCGGGTCTTGGAGGACAGGGTGCCGTGACGGCCGCGCACGTGCTGGCCATGGCGGCGTCCCGGGATGGCAAGTTTGCCATCTCGAATCCCTTTTTCGGCGCGGAAAAGCGCATGGCGCCGGCCGAGAGTTATTGCCGGATCGGCGTGAGCCGGATCTACGACCGGGGGGAGTTGGTGTTCCCCGACGTGATCGAAGTGTTTCACCCGCAGGTGATCACAATGGGCAAGAGCTACACCATGCCGTTTTATTCGGGCATCAAGGAAAACGGCGTCGTCGTCATCAATTCGGACGTGCCGCTGTTGTCGGACGAGGACGTGAAGCGGTTGAAGGATCTGAACGTGGCGGTGTTCTATATCAAAGGCACCCAGGTCGCGTTGGAAGTGGCGGGCACGGAGTTGTCCACGAATATGACCATGATCGGGTCGGTATCCGGCATTACCAAGTGCGTCTCCCTGGAGGCGCTCGAGGGCGCGCTGCAGGAGCGGTTCGGGAAAAAATTCGTGGCCTCCGGTGGTAC
Organism: Nitrospirales bacterium; assembly: GCA_965207015.1. Classification (GTDB taxonomy): domain Bacteria; phylum Nitrospirota; class Nitrospiria; order Nitrospirales; family UBA8639; genus Bin75. The sequence goes on from OZ242257.1 coordinate 512,822, forward strand.
GGCCACCCTGGACGAAGCCATCAAAAAGAAATTCGCCAAGAAAGAAATGCTCTTGAAGAAAAACCTGGAGACGGTCGTCAAATCATACGAAATGGCGTCGGAATGGGCGGAAAAGAACAACATCGAACTGGCCGTTGCCGCGGCATAAAGAAGAAAGACAGGAGTATTCATGTATAACGTAGCGCAAGTCACCGATGAAAAATGTGTCGCCAAAAAGGGGTGCCGGTTGTGCATCATGTACTGCCCCGAGGCCAACACCCTGGACCTGAACGTCGAGAAAATGGTGGCGGAAGTTTTTATCAATCGGTGTAAGGGTTGTGAGTTGTGCAAGGTTGTGTGCGACGCGGCCAAACATGAAGCCATCGACATGGTGGCGGTGAGCGCCAACGGACAATTGATGGACCAGGCCGGCGAAGCCGCGGAGTTGGGACAAGCCTATCAGGGGTAATCTCACACGTCAGATATCGGAATAGGGCCCTGCGGCAGACGCCTTTGTCGCGGGGCTTTATTTTTTTCGATGGCGACCCGCGCGATTCGGATGAACCAGAGGGTGCGGACATGAGCGATGACCTCAGAGAACTCATGGGCGAGATCAACCAGAGCATGACCAAGTTCCATGACCGGCTGGAGAGTCGTGCCACGGAAATGGAACTGACGGGCGGGGACCCCGACGTCGTCAAGAAATTGACCCTCGGCGCCGATGCCATGAAAGACAGCGCCAACATCTACATGTCGTGGGCGCGGCATTACGTCGCGTTGTCCGAAGGCGGCGCGGCCGAAGCCGAAGAAGGCGAAGAAGACTCCGACGATTTTCAGTTTTAAGACTGCAAAAGATCACCGCCAGGCCAAGCCGAATAATCTCTCCAGTCCATGGCCGTTATTGCTCAACTCACATGCCAAGTATATGATGACGATTGTTACGAGGAGATTGATCCGGCGCAAAACACGAATTGATTTAGTCATCAGCCCGATATAGACGTTCCTCGGTAGCTCAGTTGGTAGAGCGGTCGGCTGTTAACCGATTGGTCGCAGGTTCGAGTCCTGCCCGGGGAGCCAATTTTCAGCCGCTCATCTGAGCGGCTTATGAGTGCAAGCGAGACTCCGAAGGGTAACTCGCATCGGGGTTTTCCAGAGGTAAACCTCGCCGGCGACGGCATCCGTCGCCGCTCGCTCGACGCCCTGCTTCAGGGCGCGGGTCTTGGAATGGCGATGCCTTGAGAAAGGCCAGGTTTCGCCAAAACTGCATGGCTGTACCCGCCTGCTTGATCGCGGATCAGAATACAGTGATATGAGGTGAACCACCTTGGGGGTGCCGGTAGGCGACTGCCATGTAGGTTCTGAGAGATTTCAATAACCAAGGAGTTTGTTTACGTATGTCTGTTAAGTCTTTTTCAACCCGTCCACGTCCATCCAGCCGAACACGGCGCCACCAAGCCGTTTGCGCTGATTGCGAGACGTCTACAACCGTTCCCTTCCGGCCGGGCCCGGAAAGGCCGGTGTACTGCTCGCCATGCTTCAAAACCCGTCGCAGCGGTCTGTCCTCGGCGGTCAATGCACCGGTGAGTGAGTCATTTTCTGCAAAAATCCCCCCTGCCGACGGCGCCCACGCCGATGGCGCCGCATTTTCCGGCATGGCGTTGAATGGTGCCACCAAGGCGGCCATTTCCAGGATGAACATATCGGAGCCCACGCCCATTCAAGAGCAGTCCATCCCCCATCTCCTGGCGGGTCAGGACTTGATCGGGCAGGCGCGTACGGGGTCCGGAAAGACGCTGGCGTTTGCCGTACCCCTGGCGGAGCAGTGTGATCCGTCGGTCCGGCAGGTCCAGGCGCTGGTCCTGGTTCCCACCCGGGAACTGGCCATCCAGGTATCCGGAGTCATGAAGGCCTTGGCGTCGGCACAGCGGCTGCGCGTGACGTTACTCTACGGCGGCCGGTCGTTGAGGCCGGAGTTCACGGCGTTGCGAAACGGAGCCCAGATCATCATCGGCACGCCGGGCCGCACGCTGGACCATCTGCGGCAGGGCACACTTGACCTGCGGTCCGTGCGATTCCTGGTGTTGGATGAAGCGGACGAAATGCTGGACAGGGGATTTGCCCACGACGTTGAAGCCATTCTGAGCCGGACGCCCTCCGGACGGCAGACGGCGCTTCTTTCCGCAACCATGCCGGAGTGGGTGGCGAAGACCGCGAAGAAATACCTGCGCAACCCCGTCTCGGTAAAGGTGGATGCAGACCTGCAGGCGCTGCCTACTGTGGAGCACGTGGTCTATACCATTCAGAAGAGCGACAAGATCGAAGCCCTCAAAACCCTGTTGAACCAGCGGGACGACGCTCCGGTTATCGTCTTCGGCAAAACCAAGCACGGCGTCACCAAGCTGGCCAAGAAGCTCGACACATTGGGCTATCCGGTCGGCGCGCTCCAAGGCAATCTCAGCCAGAACGCACGTGAGCGGGTGATGCTGAACTTCCGGTCCGGCGCCGCGCCGATTTTGGTCGCGACCAATGTGGCCGCTCGAGGCTTGGACGTTCAAGGCATCGGTCAAGTCATCAACTATGACCTGCCGGACTCGGAACAACTCTTCACGCACCGGGTCGGACGGACCGGTCGCATGGGCCGCTCCGGAGAGGCGATCACGTTCATCACGTCTGACGAAGAGCGGAAATGGCGTGAAATTGAGCGAAGCCTGGGCCGCCGGTTTGCCCGCAAGGCATGGAGTGCTGACCGTAAGCCGGAGCACCGTCGAGGGAGGTAAGACCGCCCTTCATGGCGCGGTCGTCCGGAGGCGTTGCCGGTTTGCGGGCAACTGAACGTTTTTACGAAGCACCGCGCGAGGCGGTGCTTCGCTTATTCACTATGTCGTGAAAGGAAATAATCATGGCCACCGGTACAGTAAAATGGTTCAATGCAACCAAGGGCTTCGGCTTTATCGAGCCTGAAGACGGCTCGAAAGACGCCTTTGTGCACATCAGCGCCGTAGAAAAGGCTGGGTTGTCGGGTCTCAATGAGGGTCAACGGGTTTCTTTTGACCTCGTTCCCGGCAAGGACGGCAAAATGTCGGCGGATAATCTTTCCATCGCTAACTGAATTGGTTCTGGAGCGGTCTGGAAACGCTCCATTGCTTTATGAGGACCTGCTTTGCCCCGCAAACCCAATTACAAATTCGCTCGCCAAGAACGTGAACGGGCGAAGGCAAAAAAGAAAGCAGAGCGCTTAGAGGCCAAGTTGAAGCAAAAGGCCGAAAAAGAAACTTCCGATTCTGCCGAACATGAAGCCAACGCCGACTTCTCTGCGGAGAACCCGTCAGACACATCCCGCGTAGACGACGAAATCGTTTAACCGGCGATCACAAGACTCTGCAAGGCGACGACGATGATATCGTGCTATACGGCGGCGTGTTGCTTCCTTGCGTTCTGGTCGAGATGCCGTTTGCGAAGCCGAAGATTGTGCGGCGTGACTTCAATCAGCTCATCGTGGCGGATGAATTCGATCGACTGCTCCAACGACATGCAGAGCGGAGGGACGATTTTTTCATACGAATCGGAGCCGGCGGCGCGCATGTTCGTCTGCTTCTTCTCCTTGGTGATATTCACGTCCAGGTCCGTGTCGCGACTGTTCTCTCCGACGAGCATGCCTTCGTACACCACGTCGGCCGGCCCGACGAACAGTTGCCCCCTGACCTGCAGGTTGATCATCGCGTAAGCGGTGACGCGGCCGTGGCGGTCGGCGACCAGCGCGCCGGTCGTTCGATGAACGATGTCGCCGGCCCAGGGCCGGTATTCCGTGAACATGTGGGTGAGGATGCCCGTACCTTTCGTATCGGTCAGGAACTCGGTCCGGTATCCGATCAACCCGCGGCTGGGCACCTCGAATTCCAGACGCACCCGTCCCGAACCGTGGTTGACCATCTTGACCATGACGCCCCGGCGCGTGCCGAGTTTCTGGACGACGATGCCCATGTACTCTTCAGCCGTGTCGATGAGCGCCAGTTCGTAGGGTTCGTGGGTCGCGCCTCGAACGGCGCGGGTCAACACCCGCGGCATGCCGACCGAAAATTCATAGCCTTCCCGCCGCATCTGTTCGATGAGGATGGCCATTTGCAGTTCCCCCCGGCCGTACACCAGGAAGCGATCCGGAGAATCGGTGGCCTCCAACCGCATCGCGAGGTTGTGCCGTGCTTCTTTGAGCAATCGCTCCCGAATGTGGCGTGAGGTGACGTACTGGCCGTCCTGTCCGCTGAACGGGGAATCGTTGACGGAGAACTCCATCGACAACGTGGGTTCGTCCACGTTGAGGGTGGGCAATGGCATGGGGGTTTCACCGCCGGCAATGCTTTCTCCCAGTCCGATGCCGCTCATCCCCGCCAGCGCCACGATCTCTCCGGGACCCGCCGAGGCAACCGTGGTGCGTCCAAGGCCTTTGTAGACGAACAATTCCGAGACGGTGGCCGAAGCCTGAGACCCGTCACGCCGGCATAAGGTGACCGCCTGCCGGTTCCGGACCGTGCCGGCCACGACGCGGCCGATCGCCAGCGGTCCGAGGTAGTCGTCGGGTTCGACGTTGGTGACCAAAATCTGGAGCGGATGGTCCGGGTCTCCGGATGGTGGCGGAATGTGCTCGACGATCATCTCGAACAACGGCTGTAAATCGGTCAGCTCTCCGTCCGGTGCTCCAGTGCATTTACCTTCACGGGCGATAGAGTAGATGACCGGAAACTCGATTTGTCCCTCGTTGGCGTCCAGGTCGATAAACAGGTCGTACACTTCGTTCAGGACTTCCGACGGGCGTGCGTCGTGACGGTCGATCTTGTTGATCACCACGATCGGAGGCAGTCCCAGCTCGAGCGCCTTGGACAGCACGAATCGCGTCTGGGGCAGCGGGCCTTCCGCGGCGTCGACGAGCAACATGATGCCGTCGACCATCCGCAGGGTGCGTTCGACCTCGCCGCCGAAATCGGCGTGCCCCGGCGTGTCGACGATATTGATCTTCACGTCACCGTAGGTGATGGCGGTGTTCTTCGCCATGATCGTGATGCCCTTCTCGCGCTCGAGGTCCATCGAGTCCAGAATCCGTTCACCGACGTCCTGGTTTTCGCGGAAGGTTCCACTCTGCCACAGCATGGCGTCCACGAGCGTGGTCTTGCCGTGGTCGACGTGCGCCACAATGGCGATGTTGCGAAGATTCATCATGGTACGGAAAGAAAGCCCCCGGCAGGTGCGTGCATCTTGCGATCAGGCACGGTATCATCTTGGGGTTGCTCATGTCACATAAACCCCCGATTACACAAGCGAAACGTTCGGTTCTGCTTTTGGCCTCAGCGTTGTGGTCGCTATACTTCTGTCACGTCGTGTTGTATGTTCACTTTTTTCATACGAGCGGTAGGAGGAACTCATGAGCGATCAGACCAATCCCGTGAATTGGTTCGAAATTCCCGTGAATGATTTGGAGCGAGCAAAGCAATTCTACGAAACCGTGTTCGGTCTCCAACTCAGCCTGAACGAAATGGGCCCCATGAAGATGGCTTGGTTCCCCATGACCCAGGGAAGTCCCGGAGCCACGGGGACGTTGATAAAATCCGAGGGGTACACGCCGTCCCATGCCGGGACTTTGATCTACTTTACCGTGACCGACATCGAGGGACCCTGGACAAGGTTAATGCCAACGGCGGCAAGACGCTGATGCCCAAGACCGGCATCGGTGAACATGGGTACATCGCCCACTTCCAGGACTGCGAGGGAATCGACACGCCATGACGTAACGGAGCCTTAGTTACCGCGATGCGCTTTTCTCCAACGTCTGCCTAATCCAGCTATTCAGGCTCAAGCCGCTCTGCCCAAGCAACCGTTGGTGCAGGTCGGGGCCGAGCCGCACGTTCCTTGAATATGGGATGGACATCGCCCACTTCCACGTGGGACTGCGAGGGACGAATCGTCGGTGGCGTTACACGCCATGACGTCGCACACCGTCGCTCTCCCGGTCTCTGTTTCGTGGGGCCGGTGAATCACGATCCGTTCCTCTCCCTTCTTCAGAACGACTGCCCGGCGAGTGTTTCATTGACCGGCCTAGGATCTAGTGCCCTTCCTTGACCAGGTTCTTATTCCATTCGGGGATTTCGACGACGAGGTTGGTTGAGCCGTCTGGAACGCATTGGCAGGCCAGGCGGGATTGCAGCGTAATCGCGGGGGCTTCGTCCAACTGATCCAGTTCGTCGTCCGTGGCTTCGCTGCACGAATCCAGTCCCTCTTTCACGACAACGTGACAGGTCGAACAGGCGCAGACGCCGCCGCAGGCATGTTCGACGTCGAGTCCCGCGCCCATCGCAATGTCCAGGAGGCTGCCGGGCTGGCCGGTCGGTCCATATGGGATTTTGCTTGGATCCACCGCAACCGCAAGGGTTTCGTCCGGCATACGAAAGGTCACGGTGAAGGGTTCTGTGGCTGTTTTGACTTCGACTTGCTCGATATATGGATTACTGCCTCCCATCTGGTCTCCTTTTCCCTAGGATATGGAAAGAAAAATTATTGAATTATGAAGTACTTTCAATAAGATAGCCAATAGAACGGCTTGAAGGCTCTATCTCCGACCCTTTTAATCTCCGACTAAAATACTCTTGACTAGAAAGAAATGTCAATGCTAGAATTTGCTCCGATGGTTTTGGTCGGAGATTCATTAGCTCCGCGTTTATGTGAGGGGTCATGCTGAAGTTTTCAAAGAAAGCCGATTACGCCTTGCTGTCGCTCCAGTACATGGCCACGGTTCAATGCGGCATCGAGGCCAACCCGCGTGTGGTGAACACCAAGGAAATTGCCGAAGAGCATAATATTCCCGTGGAATTGTTGGCGAAAGTGCTTCAGACCCTGGCCAGGCATCAATTGGTCGAAAGTCACCATAACGGACCCAAGGGCGGCTACGCATTGGGGCGGGAGCCCAAGGACATTACCCTGGCGCAAGTGCTTGAAGCCATTGAGGGTCCCTTGGGCTTGACGGATTGTTCTCATGAAAAAAATGACCATTCCCAGTGTGAGCAAATGAACCACTGCAATATTCGCACCCCGCTGTTCAAGATCCAGGAAAGTATCTACCAATTGCTGAACAGCATGTCCATCGAAGACTTATTGGTCGAAGAAACACCCATGATTTTCGTCGAATCTTTAAAGCCACAAGGAGTGCCATCATGAAATTACCCATTTATATGGACAACCATTCGACCACGCCCTGCGATCCTCGCGTGGTGGATGCGATGCTCCCGTACTTCACCGAAAAATTCGGCAATTCCGCGAGCCGGAACCATTCCTTCGGGTGGGAAGCCGAAGAAGGCGTGGATCAGGCGAGGAAACACATCGCGAGCCTCATCAATGCCGACGCCAAGGAGATCGTGTTCACGAGCGGCGCGACCGAGTCCGACAATCTGGCGCTGAAAGGCGTGGTGGAAATGTACAAGGAGAAGGGTGATCACATCATCACCAGTTCGACCGAGCATCGCGCGGTGATCGACGCGGCGAAGTCATTGGAGAAAAAAGGCATCAAGGTCACGTACCTGCCCGTGGATAAAGCCGGCCGGGTCGATCCGGACGACGTGCGGAAGGCTATCACCGACAAGACCATTTTGATTTCGATCATGCTGGCGAACAATGAAATCGGCACGATCCATCCCATCGCGGAGATCGGCAAGATCGCGAAGGAAAAGGGCGTGCTCTTTCATTGCGACGCCACGCAAGGCGTGGGGAAAATCCCGGTTGACGTCCAGGCACTGGGGGTGGACCTGATGGCCTTTACCGCGCACAAGATTTACGGACCCAAGGGCATCGGGGCGCTGTACGTGCGCCGGAAAGCGCCGCGCGTCCGGTTGGCGCCGATGATTGACGGCGGCGGGCATGAGCGGGGCATGCGGTCTGGCACGTTGCCGGTGCCGCTCGTGGTCGGGTTCGGCAAAGCCGTCGAGTTGTGCGCGCAGGAAATGCCGGAGGAATCCGTTCGCACGATGGCCCTGCGCGATCGCCTGCAAGACGGCATCATGGGCGCCTTGGAAGAGGTGTACCTCAACGGCCACGAGACGGAGCGGCTTCCCGGGAACCTGAACATCAGTTTCGCGTACGTCGAAGGCGAAGCCCTGTTGATGGGCGTCAAGGAAATCGCCTTGTCGTCGGGCTCGGCTTGTACCTCGGCCACCCTCGAGCCGTCGTACGTGCTGCGGGCGCTGGGCGTGGGGTCCGACTTGGCGCATTCATCCATCCGGTTCGGCATCGGCCGGTTTACGACGCCGGAAGAAGTGGAATATACTATCGATAGGATGATCAAGGCGGTCAATCATCTGCGTGAAATGTCGCCGCTCTATGAAATGGCGAAGGAAGGCATTGATCTCAAAACCGTCCAATGGGCGGTGCACTAAGTCAAGCATGCAAGACGTACTGTATTTATAAATTATCGGACAGAAGGAGGATGGTGTCATGGCGTACAGTGAAAAAGTGATCGACCATTACAACAATCCGCGTAACATGGGGTCGTTCAAGAAAGACGAAGATGGCGTGGGGACCGGCATCGTCGGGGCTCCCGAATGCGGCGACGTGATGAAACTGCAGATCAAGGTGGAAGACGACACCATCGTGGATGCGAAATTCAAAACCTTCGGGTGCGGGTCGGCGATCGCCAGTTCCAGCTTGGCCACGGAGTGGTTGAAGGGCAAAACCGTGGATGAAGCGGGCCAGATCAAGAATACCGAGATCGTTCAGGAATTGAACCTGCCCCCGGTCAAGATCCACTGTTCCGTGTTGGCGGAAGATGCGATCAAAGCCGCGTTGAACGATTACAAAAAGAAAGCCGATACCGAAGGCGCGCCCGAAGAAGCGGCGACGCCGGCCTGACCCGGCAAGGAGTGAAGCCATGGAAACGACACAACAAACCCCGCTTGTCACGCTGACGGAGGCCGCGGTGGCCGAAGTCAAACGGCTCATGGACGTGCAGGACCTGACCGAAGGCGGCCTGCGCCTTGGCGTCAAGGGCGGCGGGTGTTCCGGGTTGAGTTACACGATCAACTTCGACGAGAAAATCGGCGAGTTCGACACCGTGTGCGAGCAGGGCGGCGTGAAAGTCATCGTCGATGCGAAGAGCGCCATTTACCTCGAAGGCATGCAGATTGACTATCAAAAGGACATGGTCAGCGGGGGATTCAAATTCATCAATCCCAACGCGTCCAAAACCTGCGGGTGCGGAGAATCGTTTTCGGCGTAACGCGTTGAACGGCGTCGCGCGACAAACGAACCAACGGGCATGGTGAAGTCCTACCATGCCCGTTGTGCGAGAGAGGAAGGATGAGCGAACACACACATCATGAGGATTCAGGGCGGAGCCGCGACCTGCCGATGGCCCGCAGCATGTGCTGGCATTGTCAGTCTGAAATGACCGGCGAATACTTCTGCGGCCGGTGCGTCAAGGTGCAACCCTTGTCCAAGGAACTCGACTATTTCACCTGCCTCAACCTGCCTCGCAAATTGAACCTCGACGAACAGGCGTTGGAAGAAACCTTCTATGCCTTGAGCCGGAGCTTTCATCCCGACTACTACGCCACGAAAGACGAGAGTGAAAAAGCCATCAGTCTCGGCAACACCGCGTTATTGAACACGGCGTATCGTACGTTGAAAGACCCCGTGCAACGAGCCGAGTATCTCATTCGTCTGGAAGCGGGGTCGGCCAAGGATATTCGGACTTCCCCTCCGGCAGACCTGTTCGATGAAATCCTGGAACTGCAAGAGGACCTGGAAGAGTTCCGGTCGCTGTCCGCTGCGGAGTCCGACGCACGCCGGCAGGAACTTCTGGAGAAATTGCAGGACGATCGCCGGACGCTCGAAGCACGAAAAGCAGAAATGGAAAATCGACTGCGTGAGCAATTCAGCCGCTGGGACGCCCTGCCGGCCGAAGCCGAAGAGAACCCCGCCGTGCAGGCGCAAAAAGACGCGGTGCTCACCGGTATGCAGGAAATTCTATCCAACCGCACGTACGTCAAGAATATCGTGAATGACCTGGTGGCGGCGACGAGTCCCACGGGCGACGACGGACGGAACATATGGCACTGATCGTCGGTATCGACCTCGGCACCACGAATTCATTGGTCGCGCACATGGCCGGCGACGGCCCGCGGGTCATTCCCGGAGCCCGCGGCCAAACCAAAGTTCCGTCGATCGTGGGCCTCACGGACAACGGCCTCCTGGTCGGGGACCCCGCCAAGGAATATCTCGTCCGCGATCCGTCCCGCACGATTTATTCCGTGAAACGGTTCATGGGCAAAGCCGTGGCCGACGTGGCGGATGAATTGAAATATTTCCCGTACACCTTGCAGGAGAAGGGCGGCGTGATCCGTATCCAGGTGGGTGACAAAACCTATTCTCCCCCGCAAGTCTCGGCCATGATCCTGAAAGAACTCAAGCTTCGGGCGGAAGCGCATCTGGGCGAGGAAATTACCAAGGCCGTCATCACGGTCCCGGCCTATTTCAACGACAGCCAGCGACAGGCGACGAAGGACGCCGGCCTCATTGCCGGCCTGGAAGTGCTGCGGATCATCAATGAACCCACCGCGGCGTCATTGGCCTATGGATTGCAAAAGAACACGCAGGGAAATATCGCCGTCTACGATCTCGGAGGCGGAACCTTCGACATCTCCATTCTGAAACTCAAGGACGGCATCTTCGAGGTGCTGGCGACCAATGGGAACACGCATCTCGGCGGGGATGATTTCGACAGGCGGCTGGTGGACGCGGTCATCCGGGACATTGACGCCCGGCATGGCGTCAAAGTCGAAGATTCACCGGAACTCATGCAAACCGTGCGGCTTGAGGCCGAAAAAACCAAGATCCGGTTGTCGGACGAACCTCAGGCGCACATGGCCGTCACCCTTCCCGACGGCAAGGGGACATACGAACGTACCTGGTCGCGCGATGAATTCGAAGCCCTGGTCCTGGACCTGGTCGAACAAACCATGACGCCGTGCCGTCACGCGTTGAGCGACGCGGGCCTGGAAACCGGTCAGATCGACGAAGTGGTTTTGGTCGGCGGTAGTACCAGGATGCCGGTGATTCGATCCCGCGTGCAGGCGCTGTTCGGCCAGACGCCCCACTGTGACCTGAATCCCGATGAGGTCGTCGCGCTCGGGGCCGCGGTCCAGGCCGGCATACTGGCGGGGGAAAACACGGAGATGCTCCTGCTCGACGTGACCCCGCTGTCTCTGGGTATTGAAACCATGGGCAACGTCATGAGCGCGTTGATTCGCCGGAATACGACCATCCCGACGAGCGCCAAGGAAATGTTCACCACCTACGTGGACGGTCAAACCGGCGTGGATATTCACGTATTGCAAGGCGAACGCGAACTGGTGAAAGACAACAGGAGCCTGGCCCGATTCCAACTCAAGGTCCCGCCGCTACCCGCGGCCGTGCCTCGCATTGAAGTGACGTTTCTGATCGACGCCAACGGCATTCTCAACGTCACGGCCTCCGATATCCGGACCGGCGAATCGCAATCCGTCCAAGTCAAACCTTCTTACGGGTTGACCGATGACGAAGTCGAAACCATGATTCGGGAATCCTTCCAATTCGCGGCAGAGGACATTAAGGCGCGTCAGGTGATCGAGGCGAAGACGGAGGCCGACGCCATCATCATGGCCACCGAAAAGGCGCTGACACGCGGTGCGGATTTGATCCCGGCGGATGAGATCCAGTCCATTCGCAACACCATCGAGGAACTGCGCGCCGCCCTGAAACAGGAAGATCATCGACTCATCCGGGCCAGGATTGCCGACATGGAAAAAGTGACCCATCACCTGGCCGAGGTGTTGATGGACGCCACGCTCAAAGAAGCCCTCGAAAGCAAAAAACTCTCCGAAGTCACGGATTGATCCCACGGCTGTCCGCCGGAGGAGCACTACATATGTCTCAAGAATTGAACTGGGCTATGGCCGAAGACATTGCGATTCGGCTTCACGAAGAGCATCCGGACATCGATCCGTTGACGGTCCGTTTCACCGACCTGCACGCCTGGATCGTCGCCTGGCCGGAATTCACCGACGACCCCAAGGGCTCCGACGAAAAAAAACTCGAAGCCATTCAGATGGCCTGGCACGAAGAATACCAGGACGCGCAATAGCAAGACCTTCGCCCCCTGCCGGCATCCCGGAGGCTTCCGTCTCATTTTCGATTACCGCGGCTCAACGGTTTCGTCGAGTTGATCAAATTCGTAAAAATCCAAAGGATCGGCCGGTTGGCGAACGGGTGGGTGGGGAACCGTTCCGTCTGCAAAGACTTCGGTCGTCGTCCCTTGTGAGGGTTCGGCGACGAGGGTGCCGGTTGTCCGATCGACCTCGACGAACTGGATGCCATCCGGAACCGCGAAGGTCCGGACGGGGAGGAGGTTGAGACTCTTGCGCATGAAGTCTGTCCAGATGGGGAGGGCGGCATGGGCACCGGATTCCACTTTGCCGAGTGTTCCCACGCTGTCGAAGCCGACCCAGACGCCCGTCACGAGATTCGGCGCATAGCCGATGAACCACGCGTCCCGGTAGCTGTTGGTCGTGCCGGTTTTGCCGGCCAAGGGACGTCCGATCGAACGGGCGCGCTTGCCCGTTCCGCTTTGAATGACGTCCATCATCATGTGCGTGATCAAATAGGCGGTTTCTTTGGAAACCACTTGGCTGGGTTCAAACACGTGTTGCTCCAGGATGTGGTCATGCTGATCTCTGACCAGTGAAATCGTATAGGGTTTCAAGGCCAGTCCCTGGTTGGCAAACACGCCATAGGTTGCGGTCAGTTCTTGAAGCGTCATCCCCGAAGAGCCGAGTGCCAGGGAAAGGTCGGGACTTAACGGGCTGCGAATCCCGAGGGCGCGTGAAAAATTGATGACGCGGCCAACGCCGATCTGTTCGAGCAAGCGGACCGTCGCCGCGTTTCTGGAGTGGCGCAAGGCTTCTCGCAAGGTGATCGGGCCGAAAAAGCGTTTTTCATAATTTTCAGGTTTCCAGGTTTTTCCGGGCTCTTCCTCCTCGTAGACCACGGGCGCATCGAGGACAAGCGTGGCGGGCGTCAGCCCTTGATCAATGGCCGTGGCATAAATGATCGGCTTGAACGCAGATCCGGGCTGCCGGATGGCTAACAGGGCACGATTGAATTGACTTCGTTCAAACTCGTACCCGCCGACCATTGCGCGAACCGCGCCGGTTCGGGGATCGATCGCGATGAGCGCGCCTTCGACCAAGGGAGTCTGATCCAGCCGGAACCGGATCGTGTCGTTGGCGGTCGATTTCAGTGAGACTTCAATCACGTCTCCCGGTTCGACCAATTGTGTGGCCGAGACAACGGGCGTCACCACCGCGTCGGTGACGGACGCGCCTTCGGAGAGCCGGCGTTCAGCCCAGAGCATATCCGGTAAGGCAATGGTGCCGACCAGGTCATGCGCCAGGACCGTCACCTCTTCATCGGAGACGGTTACGACGTGGCCTTCAAGGATTTCCCCGAACGCAGGAAAAACCGTGGGCGGCTCGGCCGGCAGCGTCTCCGGCGGTTCCTCATGACGGAGCGGCCCGCGCCATCCCTGCCGTTTGTCGAGGTCGCGCAGTCCTTTCCTGACGGCCTCTTCGGCCAAGCGTTGCATCGGAATATTCAGGGTGGTGGAAACCTGTAGCCCCCCTTTATATGTCATGGTCTCCCCGTATTCCTTGACCAGGTGTTGGCGGACGTCTTCAAGAAAATACGGAGCCACGCGATCATAGGATTGACGGGTAAAGTCCAATCGGGTCCCGCTCGCCGCCCGGACAAGGGACTCCGTCAGGAAGCCGGCCTGGACCATCCGTCCCAACACGTGTTCCTGGCGTTTCTTCGCGAGAATGTAGTTCTTGTAGGGTGAATAGGTATTGGGCGCTTTCAGCAGCCCTGCGAGAAATGCCGACTCGGGTAACTCCAATTCGGACAACGTTTTCCCGAAATACGTCAAGGACGCAGTACCGACCCCATAGGCCCCTTGGCCGAAGTAGATCTGGTTGAGGTACATCTCGAGAATTTGTTCCTTCGTCAGGATAAATTCCATTTTCAGGGCCAGGAAGAGTTCCCGTATTTTGCGCTGAAAGGTCCGTTCCGGGGTCAAGAACAGGGATCTGGCAAGTTGTTGGGTGATCGTACTGGCACCTTCGACTTTTCCTCCGTGTTTGAAGTTCGTCCAAGTAGCCCGAAGGATTCCCCAGACGTCCAATCCCGGGTGTTCGAAAAACCGGGTATCTTCAACCGCAATCACGGCATCGATCAAATGCTGGGGCACGTCACGAAGCGGAGTCAATATTCGTCGCTCCACGTAATATTGGCCGATAACCTGGCGGTTATCCGCCGTGATCTTGGTAATTAAGCTCGGCTGGTAATCCCGGAGTCCCCCCAGCGAGGGCAGTCCGGTCGTCATATGCCAAGCCACCGCCGCCATCCCCCCGACGGCCAGCCCGCCGGCGATCAGGAGAGGCCACAGGAGACGTCGGAGACGTTGCGTCAAACGGCGGGATTCCGTAGCGGAGAGATAGTCAGACAGCAGCGAGCTCATGATCAGGGGGCCAGTTCTCTAGTGGATAAGGCTTATATGAAGACGATACCCCCGGTTGATTCAAAAGACAAGCCTCCCGCCGCCATGTGCCGATCACGGCGTCCGGGCCGCGGTTATGGCGCTGATCCGGTCACCGATCTTTCGTTCCGGATCCTGGGCCTTTTGCCCGGTTGACAAACTTTCAAACAGCGTGCTACGAAAAATTCCTGCAAACGGAAGAATGTACGTTCCATCTATTTCCATCATCCTCAACGAATGTAAGGAGCCTCTGATTTATTGTGATAGCGGGATGCAGGGCAAGGCGTCCCGGAGCGAAACCCGAGGCTTATCAGAGAGATAGGTGAGGGTTGAGCGAGGACACAACGCAGCCATGCGCCCGATAGTGCAATAAATCAGAGGTTCCGTAAGAAGGAGGCGGTTTTATGTCTGAGGTTGCTCCAGAAATAAAAGTGGGCGATGTTGCTCCCGATTTCACCCTGAAGAATCAGGATGGAAACGAAGTCTCATTAAGTAGTTTTAAGGGTCAAAAAAACGTGGTCCTGGCCTTTTACCCTCTCGATTGGAGTCCGGTTTGCACGAATGAAAACAAATGCTTGACGGACGATTTTCCGAGCTTTTCCGATGCCAATGCCGAACTGCTCGGTATCAGCACGGACAGCTTTTTTTCGCACAAAGCCTGGGCCGACTCACTCGACCTGAAACACACCCTGTTGGCCGATATGCATCGTGACGTGTGCAAAGCGTATGGTCTGTACTTCCCGGATCTCAATTGTTCCAAACGGGCCACGGTGATCGTGGACAAGGGAGGCAACGTGGCCTACGTCAAGGTGCAGGAGATCAAGACCGCTCGGGACGACAAGGAAATTTTGGACGCATTGAAAGCGCTGTAGGACAACCACGGGGGGTTGTCCCTACGCGGCAACGTCGAGGCACGTTGAAGGGGGATTCCACGAACAGGGGATCCCCCTTGTTTTTGACGAACGGGAAAGGAACACGGGATGGCCGGCACCGTCGAAAACGTCACGGACGAAAATTACGAAGAACTCAAAGGCGCGCAGGCGACCGTGGTGGCCTACGGCATTGCGGCCTGCGAACCCTGTGCCGCCTACGATCCCATCCTGGAAGAGGTCGCCAGCAAACTGCCAAACGTGCGCATCGGGAAGGCCAAGATGCACGTGCCGGGCCGGTGCCGGGGAATCAAAAAGCAACACCAGTTTGAAACGTACCCCACCACGCATCTCTATTCGCGCGGGACTCTCCTGCTGACCCGTGAAGGCAAAGTCGAGGAAGACGAACTAATCGCCCTCATCAAGCAATACCTGCCCGATTCCTGAATTGCAGGCCTTCCTTACGTGTATCGGTGGTTACTTCCCATATACTAGTAGCTCAGTGTCCAGCGCTGGTCCCCGCTGAAGGTTTTGCACTGAACAAATTGTCCGGCCGAACGACATAGCTCACCGGCTTCTTGGTGCGCTTCTCTAGGAGGCCTTCCGTGACAAGTTGCTTGATCCATGCATCGGCTTGACGCTTGTTAACTCCTAGTCTAGCGGCAATTTCCGAAGCGTTTTTGGGTGTGACAAGCATGCCAAGGACTAACGAGCGCATTGCTTGATACAATTCCTCAGCCGGATCAAGAGGTAGATCGCTGGTTGCTTGTATGGCATTGCCAGCCATCTTTGGCGATGCCGGTGTCTCTCTTGGTAACACCGTCTCCACGAGGTCTTGTCGGACATCAAACGACAATTGGCTCTGGATTGGAGAGGCCGACGTCTTGAGGATATCAGGCCGAAGGACGGTATCAAGGTTATCTGCGTCTACCGAGTTCGGCCATGGCATGGCTCCTTTGGCTTTCAATGCTTCAAGACCCTTGGATGGTTCACCGGTCGAGCGTACATAGATGGGCACTAGACGCAGCCGTTCAAGTTGCTCAGTTGCACCGGCCCACGTACCCCCCTTGTTCATGTCTGTGTTAATTACCAGGGCCGCATCCGACAAGGCATAGATCACTTTATTGCGTTGCATTGCGTGCCCTGCGTTGAATCCCGCGTTCGGATCATAAGGTGAGATCAATACAAGTTGTCCCTCTAACAGCAGGTTTCGATGCTCACGAGTCATGGCCGTTTGTTCGAGGCTATCGGCCAATACACCTGTGACTTTGCCACCCGCTTCCAATGCGCCAGACATAGCTGCCCGATCAATACCCCTGGCAGCACCGGAGATTACAGTCTGTCGAGCCTTTGCTGCCAGACGTCCGATTTCTTGGGTGTACTCGATTAAGCAATCATTGACGTTGCGGGAACCGACAATCGCCAAGCCACCGCTATTGAGAATTTCCATGTCCCCACAGCCATACAGCAAGCTCGGCGAGTCCTTTTTCAGCCGTACCTTGAGCTTTTGTGGATAAGCCTCATCTGTTCGGCTTATCACCCAAATTGCTCGTGTCCGCCAGCGCTCGATTACTTGGCTCAAGAGGAAACCTCGATCCAACAGACGCTTGAGCCGGTTGCGGTCGAGTATGTGACGACGATCCCCAAGAAGTTGATCTATATCTGTCTCCAGCAAATCAGCGGGCTGCCTTCCCATCTCTTGGAGATACAAGGCGAGTTTCATGTATTCGCCAGGCGTGAGCAGATCGGCTGGTTCCTTACTTTTGCCGCGTCCGGCGATCAAAGGTGCGGTTAACAGCAGAATAGCTTTAGTGTTCAAGGAGAACGTCTCACTCATTGGTTGCCTCCTGTCTGAGCGAGCGTCAATGGCCATACCTCACCGCTTCCGTGTGAACGCAGTAACCAAGCTGCAACGGTGAAAGTCCAGCGCGAGTCCACCATGTCGTCCACGAGCAGTAATGCTCCATCAGGCAACGTTTCTTTGGTCAATGACAAAGAACCATCAATATTGCGTGCCTGCTGAGTGCTGTTCTCCATTGTTTTTTGTTCCGGACGATCCTCCGTTTTGCTTAGTACCTGTTTAAAGGGAAGATCAAGGGCTTTGGCCAAGCGTCGGGCAAAGTTGGGCACCAAGTCTGGATGTCGCCGTGAAGGAATGCACGTTACCCATTTCGGGAACGGTTGCGGGTTCCATTCTTCAATCAAGTTTTTACAGGCGTCCACCAGTTCATCTGATAGGTATCCGTCCTGATATTTCCCCTCACGCACCAAACCACCCCAGCCGGCGTCACCCCAGACGCATAACGTCCTACCCGGTTGAGACTGGAGATCGGCAACGATCGGCCCGGATAGATTATAACGCGGTAGCCCTCCGGATGGCCATTTCTTTCTTGGTTCCAACGGCAAGCTCGTGCGGCGCAGGAAAGCAATTGCCTCACGAATCAGGCTTGGGTTCGGTTCTGTTGCCAAGAGCGGCAAACTAGGTGGAAAAATATTAACCGGTTCTCCATCCAGCGCTCGAATAAGGAATTCCATGTGACCGGAACTCAGCCTCACGTATTTCTGCATTTGTTTCTGCTCTTCTCTCCGTAGTTCCGTGAGTCGCTCAGCCCGTTCCCAGAAGGTGGGGTTCAGGGTCGCAGCGGTTAGTTGCCACTTGCTTCCTTGTTTAGCAATCGGTGCTGGCGCTTCTAAAGAAAGGAGTTGTATGGCCTTCTGTATACGACCATTACTGATGTTGACTACTCCTTCAATCTTGGGAACGGACAGCCCTTTAGGTTCCTCCTCCAAGGCATTCAGTATCTCTTGCACTTCATCGCGTGTTGGAAACGCACTCTTGATAAAATAGTCGGTGATTTCGGTTTCTTCCTGGCCGCTCAACAACACTCCGTAGGCTGCGTCAATCGCTCTCCCGGCACGACCGACCTGCTGATAATAGGCTACCGCAGAACCCGGTGTTTGGTAATGAATGACGAAAGCCAGATCAGGTTTGTCGAAGCCCATGCCCAAGGCTGTCGTTGCTACCAATGCTTTTACCTTGTTTTGAAGAAGAGCATCTTCCAACACTGGTCGCTGCTCGCCTGTCTTACCCGTGTAGGCCTTGACGTTGACCCCACGAGATCTGAGCCATTCACTTACCTGTTCGGCATCACGGACCGTGAGCGTATAAATGATTCCGTGACCCGGAAGAGCAGGCAATTGTTCCGCCAACCATGCGAGCCGTTCCGCTTGGCTCTGCAAGCAGATCGCTTGAAGAGTAAGGGAGGGACGGTTGAGGTCGCCGCGGGCGATTTCCATGTTTGGCCCAAACACTTCCGTCAAATCGTCGATTACCCGATCATTCGCCGTGGCGGTAGTCGCCAGCAACCGGAGATTCGGCGGTAAGTTGCCAATAATGCGTTCGATCAGTCGGTAGTGTGGGCGAAAATCATGACCCCAGTCAGAGATGCAATGTGCCTCATCGATCACGAGGAAAGATATCTGGCTGGCAACCTCTTCCAGTACCTCGGTAAGAAAATACTCATTGGCCAGCCTTTCTGGTGAGATGAGCAGGATGTCCACCTCATTACGACCGAGAGCGTTCACCACCTCTTCCCAATGGTCCTGATTGTCAGAATTGATTGTCTTAGCACGGACATTCATCCGTTCCGCTGCGGCGATCTGATTACGCATAAGCGCCAGTAGCGGACTGATAAGAAGTGCGGGACCCATACCTGCTTCGCGCAGCAGTTTTGTCGCGATGAAATACACAAAGCTCTTGCCCCAGCCGGTCTTCTGCACGACCAACAACCGACCATGCCCCCTCACAATGTGCTGGATGGCCTCTTCCTGATCCTCACGGAAACTCGCATCAGACAATCCGGACCCCACTCGTAGCAGTTCCAAGGCACGTGTTTGTTTGTATTTCACGTCTCCGTTCCTTCTTTCAGGATGGAAAGATACGGCTCATAGACGAACAGCCGGTCACGGCGCTTGCCGGTGATTTCACGGGCAATTCCATGTTCGACGAGCAGTTCCATTGCCGAAGCGGCCGTGTGGAAGGACAACTTGGTGCCGCGGCGCGTTATAGCAAGTGATGAAATCGGCTGTGCTTTTATGACGCCATGTCCGCGCAACGCCGACCCGGCCCAGAGCAAGTATCGCCGATGTTCGTTACCTCGTGTCTGCCGTTTTTTCCGCGTTGCATGATGGACAGTCCTTATTCAGGATTTCGCAATAAAGAATTCTGCTATTTCAATTTGGACCGTAAATTACAATAACGAAGGAATTCAGCGCAAACATCAAAGAAAAGGGGATTCGCGCCGTGACAACGGACACAGAGATACCGCGCGGCCTATTCCGAATAGTCCAGGGTCAGGTCGTGATGGTCCGTGAGCCGGAGTCGTTCGAGGCGAGCATCGACCACGTCGGTCAATCGGTGCCAAAGGACTTTGGCCAGGGTGGGGAGGGTCACCGGCCGTCCGACAAATTCCGGGTATTCCGACAAATTCGTTTCCTGCAGATGGTCGAGGATTCGTTCCTTGACTCGCTTGTCCAATGCCATGATATCCGTGACGCGACCCGTGACGGGGTCGATCGGGCCTCGAACCGTAACGTCCAGGGACAAGGGCCACGTTTCCACGTGGGAGGCATCGCTGTTGCGCTTCACCGTCAAGGCATACCGTCGAGTCAGCAGGGCTTCAGCCGGGTCCGCCTTGTCCGGTGATGCCGGGTCAGGATAGAGTTCGGCCCACAGGTTTTCTCCTTCGCAAAGCCGTATCGATGCGATCTCCCGGGTCTCGGGGCGCTCACGGAATTTCCGCCATAGCACCAGGGCCAGATTTTCAGTGGTGGGTACGAGCCGTTCAAAGTAGGGCATATCGAAGTTGAGGTGTTTGTGGTCGAACTCTTCGAGCACGTCCGACACGATGTGTTTCAGGTCGTATAGATTGATAATCATGCCGGTCACGGGATCGACCTGCCCGCCAAGGGTCACTTCAAGCAGGTAGTTGTGCCCGTGTTCCTGGGAACAGGGGCCGAAGACCCGTCGATTGCGTTCCTCGTCCCACTCGGGCTTGAAATACCGGTGGGAAGCGGAGAATTCTATTCGTTTCGTGAGAGTCGATCGTGTCATGCGCGAATGAACGGAATCGGGATCCTAAGAAAAAGGCCAGGAGTTCCGCCGAGAGGCAGAAGTCCTGGCCTTGTTGAACTCGAAGAGGCTGCGATCAGGTGCTGAAGGAACTCCCGCAACCGCACGTGCTTTTCGCTTGCGGGTTCTTGATGGCGAACCCGGAGCCTTGCAGGCTATCGACGTAATCGACTTCCGCGCCGCTCAGCATGGGAGCGCTTTGCGAATCCACGATGACTTTGACCTCACCTTTTTCAATCACCGTGTCGTCATCATCCATTTTGGATTCAAAGGACATTCCATATTGATAGCCGCTGCAACCGCCACCCTTGACGTAGATCCGCAGTCCGATGACTTCCTCTTCTTCATCGTGGATCAATTCTTTGATTTTTTCTTCCGCAATTGGGGTGATCGTAACCATGAATCCCTCCCGCTCACATATGAGATGAATAGGTCTCGTGTTTCCCGGATTCCCGAAAATCCAGAACATTCTCCTCTTGTAAATGAATAATAACCACGCTTCCGGCAGTTGTCAATTTCCGTCGAAGAAAAAAATGCGAAACCATCAGGCGTGCAGGTCTTTCAGCCACTCTTCCCGCATGGCGGGTGGGACGTTCGCCTCTGCGCGGTAGTTCGCATGGGTAATCCGGATGTCGGCGGAAGCCCCATCCTCCTTAAGTGCGCTCACAAAAGACGGGGGAATAGCAAACCGGACAAAATGGACTGCGCTGATTTTGTCCTCCTTGCTGTGACCGGCCTCAAAGCCGGCAAATACGACTTGGTCTTTGACGGTGAGCGCCAGCGTGTCCGGCCGGTCGAAATGTTGAAAGGAATCCAGGATCTCCTTGATGCGTTCCTGGGTCGTAATCTCGATCATCACGGTGGCGCTGAGTTCGCCTGGTCCGGGCAGCAGGGTGTTGTATACGTCAAGCTCATCCTGAATTTTCGACGGTTCGAAAATGCGTTCGGCGCGAACCATTTCCTGAACTTGAAACAGCAGCGTGCGTCGATTCTCAAAAACCAGCGTGACAAGTGGGCCCACCTCGATCCGTCGTCGTTTCTTGAGGGCAATAATTTCCCGGCGAAACGTTGCGCGTTGCGTTTCGTAGTCCGCGTGCGAGAGA
The DNA here is from genome assembly GCA_965207015.1 of Nitrospirales bacterium. GTDB lineage: Bacteria > Nitrospirota > Nitrospiria > Nitrospirales > UBA8639 > Bin75. The sequence goes on from OZ242257.1 coordinate 534,506, forward strand.
AGATCGGATGGCGTCAGAGGGTTCATGCGGGCAGGTTGTACGCGTCGCGAACAATTTGAATGGGGTGCTGCGTCCTGTTGGTTGACGGCGTCGCTCCGGCCTGATCGAGTTGCAGGGCCGACAAAGGACAATCGGATGCGACCATGTCCGGTTCGCAATCGGAAATGGCGCGGACGGCCTTCCCGGCGATCTTCATGGACTGATCGAAAAATTCCACCTTGGCGCCCCAGGATCCGTCGTGGCCGGAACATTTTTCAATCATCTCGACCGTGGCGCCCGTGAGTTCCATGAGTTCCTTGGATTTGAAGCCGATGTTCTGGTCGCGCAGATGACAGGGCACCTGGTACGCAATGCGCCGCGGCGCGTGTGTGAACTCCATGGACAATGCCCCGTCTTTCTTGAGCCGCATCAGATATTCGCAGACGTCGAACGTGCGTTCCGCCAACAAGGTCATGTCGACCGTCGGCACCAGGTACGGATATTCCCGTTTGAACATGAGACTGCAACTGGGGGTGGGAACCACGAGGTCATAGCCCTGTCGGAGATACGGCAGGAACAATCTTAAATGGTGCGTGGCGGTCTGTACCATGGTCTCGGTGTCCCCGAGATCAAAGGACGGCATGCTGCAACAGCGCTGTCCCTCGGGCACGACCACTTCCACGTTATTCTTGACGAGGACCTGCACCGTCGCCTTTCCGATATCCGTAGCCTGATAGTTCACCATGCAACTCGGGAACAGCACGATCTTGTGCTTGGGGACCACGGGTTGCAGCGCCGGGCCCCGTTTGCGCCACCACGCGGGAAAAGTTTCCCGGGAAAAGGGGAGCAGGCGCCGGTCCCGGTGCAGCCCGATGATCGGCTCCAGCAGGGTTCGGATCCACCGCGTCGACAGCACCCGGTTGGTCAGCGAGGCCGTCAGGCCGCCGAGTTTACCGATCAGGTCCGTTTTGATCAGAAGGCGATCGCGCCAGGAAGCGCCCTGTTCCTTGACCCGCTGCTTCTTCCACGCGGCCATGAGTCGCGGGAAATCGATCCCGTAATCATGGGGCGGCGTGTACGGGCAATGGTTGTAGCACAGCTTGCAGTAATAACATTCCTTCTCGACCTGCTCGTAATCCGCGGCGGTCAGGCGGGAGACGTCGCTCTCATACTCGTCGATCCGGTCCAGCAGCGTGTTGAAGGACGGACAGAGGTTGAAACACCGACGACAACCGTCGCACACGTCGAAAATGCGATTCGTCTCTTGGACGAGATCGTCGCGCGTCCAGTCAGCGGAAATGAGATGAAGGTGTTTCAACGAAGATCGTGACGTTCCGACCACGTGAGGCGGAGTCGTCCGAAACGCCGACTCCGCTTCATGGTGGTGTGGCAGGGATTACGCGTTGTTCAAGGATTCGAGCCCCTTGGTGAAACGATTGGCGTGGGAGCGTTCCGCCTTGGCCAGGGTCTCGAACCATTCCGCCAATTCCTCGAAACCTTCTTCCCGCGCGGTTTTGGCCATGCCCGGGTACATCTGCGTGTACTCGTAGGTCTCGCCTTCAATGGCCGCCTTGAGGTTCGATTCGGTGCTCCCGATGGGTTCGCCCGTGGCGGGGTCGCCGACTTCCTTCAGAAAATCCAAATGGCCGAAGGCATGGCCGGTTTCGGCTTCCGAGGTGTCACGGAACAAGCCGCCGATGTCCGTGTATCCTTCGATATCCGCGCGACGTGCAAAATACAGGTACCGGCGATTCGCCTGGGATTCGCCGGCAAAAGCGGCTTTCAGATTGTCGTGACTTTGTGTGCCCTTGAGACTCTTGCTCATAAAAGATCCTCTTTCGTCAGAAAAGTCATTTATAATGGAATGAGCCGGAGCCGCTAACGGCTGACCGGCTCGGATAAGAACTTACATGCCCAGATTAAACGATCGGGTGTAACCCAGGGAGATGGCGACTTCATCAACGTCGAACGTGTTTGGCACATAGGCGCTCTGTTCTGTCGCCCCATCCCCGCTGGCGTAATCCATGCTCCAACTGGAATAGTGGATGCGCACGTCAAAGCGATTTTTGCTGCTCCCGAACTCCAGGCCGCCTCCGATCAGCCAGGGAGTGGCGTTGCGTGTTCTGCGGGTCACGCCACGAATGGCTTGGTCACCAACCCCACGATTATCAAAGGCAGCTTCAAAGGTGGCGCTCAACCACTTCACCCCGGAAATCAGGTACACCGAGCGGCCTTCACCCAGGAAGGCCAGTCCCTCGGGCACGTACCCCAATCGCGCATTGAACCCGAGGCTGTGATTCTTGTCCACTTTCCAGGCTCCGGGAAAGACGTGTTGAGAGGGAATGGGCCGTTCGTCACCCTCGTACGTGCCTTCGAAAAAGCCTTGCACGGCATTGGAGTACACCGCGCCCTCGACCTCACCGGAAAGATACACCCGGTCGGACGCGAACGCGCGATACCCCAGGTTCGCCGAGAATGCGTTGAAGCCGTCATTGGCGCTGTCCTCGCCCGCAATCACACTTCTATCCGGATGTGAGGGGAGAACACCGGCGTTGTAGTGGACGCTTTTGGCATAATTCGCGTCGGCCAACTCATGACCGAACCGGACACCGGCAAACCAGCCTTCCGTGTCGTTCGCCCACGCGCCCGGCACCAAAACCCACGACGCCGCAAGAAGAAAAAAAAGAAGTCTGTGTTTATTGTGCAACCGTATCACGTAAACTCCTGCTTCACGTTTCTTCCCCGAACCAATCCGCTCAAAACAGACCGGACGCGTGCCCGGACGATGCCATGAAGAATAACATGGGAATGGACAGCATCGTGTTGGTCCGCGAAGCCAAGAGGGCCGTGCGCGCGGACGCTTTCTTCTCGTCAGCCGAGGCTTCCTTCAGCCCCAGCACTTTTTTCTGATTCGGCCAGATAATGCCCCAGACGTTGAAGAGCATAATGGTGCCCAGCCACGCCCCCATCCCGATGATGGCATCCTGTCCCTGCAGGGCGAACGCCGAACCGAACCGGCCTTGGTTCATCAGGAGCGCGGCGCCGAACAGCCACGTGGCAAGGGCGCCCCAACGGAACCACCAGAGCGCATTCGGGACCAGATGCTGAAAAGCCTCCGCCTTGGTCTCGGGGGTGACTTTTCCCAGAAAGGGAACTTGAATGAAATTGAAGTAATACAAAATACCGATCCAGGTGATACCCGCCAGATAATGTCCCCAGGCCAATAAGGTTTCCATGATATGTCCTCTTTGGGTTGAGTTCAGGTCAGTGGAAGGTCCGTAACAACTAGACAAGCATTTTCACCACAAAATACAGAACGACGGTCAGCACGAATCCTGCGCCTATCGTTCCGGGGATCGAGTCGAGTGGATTCATGGTGTCCTCCTTTGTATTGGGCGATTCACGTGTCCTTACCGTGTCGGAGAAGAGGCGGCCATTCGTTCTCACGGTACCGATGAGAGAAGCCGCCGTGGCTGGCAATTACCCTATCCTATTCCATGGGCGGACTTCAAGAGAGAGGGCATTCCTGCGGGGTGTCGTCCCCACACGACGAGGTCCTTTTGTTTCGGCAAAAGGACCCAAAACCATTGGCGCCCGGGCGTGGCCCCAAGGGGTGCCTGTGCCCCAGTCCCGTTTCCTTGGGCTGCGGAACTCGCTTCGCTCAGACAGTCCTCGCCCTCACATAGAGCTTGCGGGACCGGGGTGCAGCCACGCCCGCAGGCGCCGGGACTAGGCATTCGCAGTTGTTGTCATGCCCGGCTTGATCGGGCATCCAGTGTCTTTGGATTTTTCATCGTCCCTAAAGACAACGACGCCGGAGCACCGATGACTAATGTCGGGGATAACAAAAGAAGTCATTCCACGTCCTTCCGGCTCTCGCTCAATTCGCCGTAGGGGGGCAGGGTGGTGAGGCGATGATCCTCGACGGCGCCGCCGACGGTGAAGTGATACAAGGATTGGAAGCGCGTGTCGGGATACCAGCCCAGCACGCGATGCACGGGATCATCGAAAAAACACCCGATGCCGGTTGAACGGACGCCGGCCGCCTCCGCTTCGAGGTACAGCACCTGCCCGATGAGCCCGGTCTCCCAGAACAGGCGTTTGTAGAACCACGGGCCGTATTGCTCCAACGATGCCTCGAACTCCGCGATCATCCCCAATGAAAACGCGCCGGCGCCGGCGATTTCCTGGTGGCAACTCACCTGCGTGGCGATCCGTTGGGCGTTTCCGTCTTCCAGCAGATGTAGCGGCAGCGATGCCGGACACTCCTCAGGAACGGTCCAGACGAATTGCCGGTGCATGGCTTGTTGAAAGGCGGCCTTCAGAGCCGGATCGTTGTTTCGCAGCAGCATGTAGATGCCCGGCAGGAGACCGTCGACGCGATGCACGAACAGGGCCAGGTGAATGGTCGGATCCCATGGAAGCGAATCCCACGGCATGGGCCGTTCGGCAACCGGTCGATCCGGGTACGGCATGACGCGCTCCAGCATCAAGAAAAATTGTTGCGCGGATATTGACGTTGTTCCATCGAGCGCCACCGCACTCCGGCGTTGATGAATGATCTGGTGCGCGGAGATCGTGCTTGTCCGGGAGTCAGGCGGAGAAGCCTGGTCCGTTCGGCCCTGTTCCGAGGGAGGAACAGGGGAGAGTCGAAGTTCCGAAGGCTCTGTCGAGGTTTTCCAGGATGCTTTGGTCACGTCATCGATGATTTCCCAGGGAACGGGGTTGTCCCTGCTCAACCGGTTTGCCTTGCCCCGCCACTCGCCATGTTCCCAGTGCTGGAGCACGTCCTGACCAACGGCGAGCGGCAAGGAATTCTGATGGGAGTCATGACCGGGACAGACAAGGCACAGCAATTCGGGAAATTCAGGTTCGGCCCGTTCGAATTCATGCAACCGGTTCAAGCCGAGGAGGGCGCCGATTGTCCGGTCGTCGAGCCCGGTCAGAAGGAAGACTCGCCATCCGAGCACGGCTCCCGCAATGCGAAGCGTGCCCACCGCGTGGCCAATGTCGTGCTGGCAGTAGCGAAACGCGCGTTCCCCATATTTCCACGCTTCCCGCCAATGGATGGAACTCAGCCCCACGAAAAAGGATTGCGCGGGAAAGGGTTGCAGGAGGGCTTCGATTGCTTCGTTCGATCCCTGCCACCGGTGCTCCAAGCCGTGTTCCTTGGAGGCATAGTGATAAAGCCCCGGCTTCAGCGGAAGAGCCGTGGTTTCCCCGATCAGCAGATAGCCCTCCGTGGGATGCAGATTACCGCTGGAAGGATTGCTCCGCAGCGCCCAGCGGTTTCCCCCGTATTCTTTCCACGCCGTGATGGACAGGCTGTATTCGAAGAACCGGGAAAGACTGTGCAGGGTCAAGGGTTGAGCAGGGACCGGTTGTGAAGAAAAAAGTGATTCGTAAGCAGGCGACACGGGGTCGTCACCGGCCGCGAGTAGCGGTAATTCGTGGAGGGGAGCCCCTTCATAGCGCCGGAAGGGATCGGGCTGGTTGGCCCAGTCCATGTACCCCAGGGCGCGGGCATACCGGTTGAAGTCATGCTTGGTCTGCTCATGGTACTGTTTCACGAGTTCGAGGGGTTTCATCGGACATGGATTCTACCGCCCCGCTCGCCGCAGGACAAAGCACGGGATTCCACGTCCGAGACGATCTGGCGAGAGCAACGCTGGATTGTCGTTCGGCAGTGTTTTAATATTGCCACGTTACGTTAATTCTTGTAACATCCGGCTTTGACCGACTGTTATCTCACTCACATTCGTTATCCATTACTAACGACGGAGGCGCTACATTATGTCGTCAACAGCAGCACGCATTAAAACGCTCATTAACGAGAATCTCAAAGTCGATGGGCAGCCCTTGAACCTGCCAGAGGATCTGAATACCCGACTCACTACGCTCGGCGTCTCCTCCTTGGATGTTGTGGCGTTCGGGAAAGTGGTCGCTCAGGAGTTCAACGTAACGTTGACCCCCGAGGATTGTGTGAAGGTCGACACGGTACAGAAATTGATCGACTTTATCGATAGCCGCACCGGTTGAACATCGTTGGCTCCACCACCGCTTTTCAGCGGGCTTGGTGTAGGGCCCGGCAAGTGGCCCCGATCCTTCCATGACTTCAGAGCCCGTGTGGGAGATACCCGAGCCGCGCTCGGTGTGCGAAGTGCGCCTCGACGAGGACACCGTCACGACCCTGAGGCGGCACGGGAATCCCGACGGTCCCCGGCTCGTGCTGAGCCATGGGAACGGGCTGGCGATCGATCTCTATTACCCGTTCTGGTCACTGCTCGTCGGCGACTTCGACCTCATCGTCTATGACCTCAGGAACCACGGATGGAATACCGTCGGCGCTCGCCAAAAGCATAACGTTGCGACCCTAATCCGCGACCTGGAACGTATTCTCGAAGCTATTGACCGGCACTACGGGAATAAACCCAAAATCGGCGTCTTTCACTCCGCTTCGGCGTTGGTCAGTCTCTTTTTATCTGCCGACAGCAACAGCCTGGCGGCGCAGGTCCTGTTTGACCCCCCGCTGTGCAAACCCGGTAGAAGCCAGATAGAATTTGATGAGGCTGCCGAACACGCCGCCGCACTCACCAGGCGACGCGGAGATCGGTTCCAAACACAAGAAGACTTTGTCGAACTCCTTCGCTATGTACCGACCTTCACTCGTGTCGTTCCCGGCGTGTTGGAACTCATGGCAAGGACGACGCTTCGACGGTCCGCCAACGGGCAGGATTATGAACTCCGGTGCCCTCGTGAATATGAGGCCCAGATCATGGATTACGTCAGGGGGTTTTCACCGTTGGTGGACCTGGGAGCGCTTCCCTGCCTCACGAAAATCGTCGGAGCCGACCCCACCCTGCCTTTTGCCTACCTGCCGACCATAGATCTGAGTGACATTGTGGCTGTGGAGTATGATTTCCTGCCCGAGACGACGCACTACCTCCAACTCGAAAAACCGGAGGAGTGCGTTGCGGAGGTCCGCGAGTTTCTTGAACAGAACGGCCTGTTGTAAAGCGTGGGAACGGGTCGGAGCAGGTTTATGCGCTTGTCGGGCGAATAGGGGTGGGAGGCTGCACGTGAACCGTCACGATATCCGTGTCAAGATATTGCTGGTGCCGGACGGATGATGCGAGGTGTCGCAACAGCCGAAGCGAGACTTCCCGCTCAGGGGGAATCTCGCCTGACTTCTCGCTGAGCAACGCGAGCCGGTCGTGCAGGTTTTCCTCTCTGGGGGCGACAACAAACTCAAGAACTGCGCCACTGTCTTTCTTGTATGCAGCCAAGTATAGGCGCAGCCCGGCATGATCTTGTGCGGCTTCATCTTGTCGCATGAGGGTCAGAATCGTCTCCTCGCAGACGGCGTCAAGGCGGTTTGTCATAGCGCTGTCCCAACCGTTGCTGGACGCGAATACACGAAGAAACTCCCTGACTTCAGGCAGTGCCGAGGGACTGAACACCGTCTCGATTTTGTTGCGTCGGCGTTCCACCAACTCCATGAAAAGGGACATGAAGATGGCTGTAAAACCGCCTGCGTTCATCCCGTTCTGCAGAAGGCCGCCGGCGAATGCTGACGTAAAGTCGGGAAATATCATGTCGTAGTGGAAGGCGACTCCGACCAGGAACGAAATGCCGGCAATCAATCCCGTGTGATAGTCCAGTCCGTCTTGGATGATTATCTTTATGCCCACAATGAAGAGCATGGTCAGTAGTACGAAGAGGTAGCCTGCAAAGACCGCGTCTGGTATTGCCAGGACCACCGCGACCGGCTTGGGCAGGAACGCCAGGATGATGAATGTTGCCCCGGTGGCGACCCCGACGCTACGGGCTCCGACTCCGGTGAGTTCAGTCATGGAGACGCTCATCGTCGTGGCCGAGCCCGGGATTGTTCCTGCAAGCCCGGATAACAGGTTGCCCAGTCCGTCTACGGTCATCGCACCCTGCACTGCGCGGAAATCCACTGACCGTTGCCGGCGCCATGATACCCGCTGGATGGCGACAGCACTGCTCATCGTACGGATGGAAGCGATCATGGCCACCAACAGAAATGCAGGAAGAAGCGACCAGAAGGTGGTCCCGAATTCTACATCGAAGCCCGGCCATTGACTTATGGGGATGCCTATCCACGCAGCACTGGCGACACGGTCTACGTCGTATAGACCGTACACGCTGGCAATCACAGAACCGATGATGACCCCGATAACCGGTGCCCAAAGGCGCAGTCTTGCCGTCCCCTTCAGGGCAACACCGCTGATGACAAGTACCGTCGCAAGGGCGCATAACGGTGCGGCGACCGCAGGTTGTTCATGCGACGCGTTCATCAGCAGGTCACTGACGTACGGCATCACGGTAATGGGTATCAGCATGATGACCGTACCCGATACGGTTGGGGTCAGGATGCGCTGAAACAGCGAAAGCCGCCAGGAAAGTACCAGTGGAACGAGGGCTGAAATGATCACCAGAGTGGCGAGCAGCGCCGGGCCGCTCTTGGCGACTGCGGCAATGCAGACCGTGATAAAGGCCCCTGAGGTTCCCATGACCAGCACGTGACCCGTGCCAATACGGCCGATGCGGAACGCCTGCAACACCGTGGTCATGCCGCAAACCACAACCGAGGCGAACACTGCCCATGACACATAGGCTTCGGTCTGGCCGCCGGCCCGCATGACGATCGTCGGGATTAACATGATTGCAGCGATAGTGAGAAACGTCAGTTGGAGACCGAGACCGATAGCCAGCGCTATGGGAATTTTTTCATCGGGCTGGTAGCGGACGCCTGCCGTTAATGCCGAATGGTTGGCACTCATGTCACAAGAGCTCTGATGACGTGGTCATTTGCATACCATGACGGAAAAGTTGCGTTGTGCTCGGCTCTACCCCACCTATCCTCCCCTTACAAAGGGGAGGGACAAAGCTACCTCACCCGCATTCCCTCTTCGGAAATGCGCCCACTTGCACTTATAAAGGGGAGGAAGCGCGTCGACCGTTGTGCGGCTTACCGTTTCGGCATCTGGATCCAGTGACGTCGGCGTTGAAACGGGTAGGTGGGGAGTGAAATTCGGCGCCGGGTTTCTCCCGCGAACAGCCCGGCAAACGAAATCGGGAGTCCTGCCGCATATGCCTCCGCAACCGTCTCCACAAATGCGCCGTCGGATGATCCCCGGAGGCTCGACAGTACGACCGGTGCCACGACATTGCCGGCAGCCCAAGCCGGCGTTGTGTCCGGACCGATCTCCACCACGGTCTCCACTCCCAGATCCACCAATGTCTCCGCACAACGGTCGGTGGCTCCCGGCTCACTCGCCTGCTGGCGCCAGTACGCCGCGTCCAGCATCTCACCCGGCTCCACGATCTTGCCTGTCACGTGACTCACCAGGGTGAGCGACGGCGGCGCAATCGTGATGCCTTCCAGCGCCGCATCCAGATCGTCGAGAGCCGTTGCCTGCGCCCCCACTTCCGGCAACCCCTCGATCAGCGCACCCCGTGCCGCGGCAAACCGCAACCCGTCCTCCAGGCTGAACACCCCGGCCGCCTGTGCTGCGGCCAATTCTCCGAGATTGTGTCCCACCACCACGCTTGGTCGAATCCCGACGCTCGCCCACAGCGCCGTGAGCGCACATTCCAGCGCATAGATCGCCGGCTGTATCCGCGTCGCGTCGTTGGGATCACCCGGCGCTTGCCCGAACAGCACGTCCAGTAACGAGTCGTCCTGTGCTTCCCGCAGGACAGAATCGCAACGGTCCAGCACCGCCCGTACCACCGGTTCACTCGCGTACAGCGCTTGTCCCATCTTGACCCACTGGCCGGCCTGGCCCGTATAGGCAAACGCCACCTTGGCCGGTGCTCGCGGCTCCGTCTGTGTCCCTGTCTCGAGCTTTCTCAGTCCCTCCCGCAGGGACCCAACGTCGCGGAAGACCACGCCCGCGCGGTGGCTGAAATGACTACGCCCAACGCCGGCCGTCCACGCCATGTCCGTCAGCAGGGGATCGGCGTCGTCTTCCGAAGAAAACTCGTGCTCATCGAGCCACGACAGGTATTGATTCGCCAGTTCCCGCAGGGCGTCATCAGACTTTGCCGACAGCGGCAGGAACCGCGTCTTGCGCGCGGCGAGCCCTTCCTTGGCCAATGGTAGGTTTGCTATGGGCTCCGGCAGGTCAACAGCTACGGGCTGCGCCCCACCGGCGGGCTGATGCCGTGAACCCACACCGTCGCCTGTCCCGCTTCCTTCCACGACCACGTGCGCATTCGTCCCGGATATCCCGAACGCACTGACCGCCGCGAAGGACGGCCGATCGGGGTGAACGGGCCAGTCCGTCGCTTCGGAAGTGACGCGCACGGGTAACCGGTCCCACTCCAGGTTGGGGTTGGGGTTTCGGAAGTGCAGGTGCTTGGGAATCAGGCCCTGGTTCATCGCCAGGATGACCTTGATCAGGCCCGCAACCCCGGCAGCCGGCTCCAGGTGCCCAATGTTGGTCTTCACCGAGCCGATCAAGAGCGGGTGGTCCGCTTCGCGTCCCTTGCCATACACCGATGCCGCCGACTGCACCTCGATTGTGTCACCCAACTCCGATGCGGATCCGTGGGCTTCCAGATAGTCCACGTCCGCAGGCGACACGCCAGACCGGGACAGAGCTTCCTCGATCACCCGCTCCTGCACCGGACCATTGGGAACCGTCGGCCCTGCACTTGCTCCATTTTGATTAACCGCCGAACCGCGAATCACCCCCCAAATCCGGTCGCCGTCGGCCTTTGCCGCGCCGAGCCGCTTCAGGACGACCATGCCGCAACCCTCGCCCCGCGCGAAGCCGTCCGCGGAGGCATCAAAAGTCCTGCATGCACCCGTCCGCGACAACATCCCCAAATCCGCCATCTCTCTGATGATTCCGTGTGACAGGATTGCGCTCGCGCCTCCGACCAGAGCCATATTCACTTCGCCTCGTTGCAAACTCGCGACCGCGTGATGCAGCGCGACCAGTGACGACGCACAGTTGAGCTCCACCGGCACCGTCGGTCCTTCCAGGCCAAGATGGAAGGCAATTCGCCCGACCGCCATGCTCGGGGCGGTGCCCAGATAACTGATGCCGTAGTCGGTGGTGGTCATCAGGTCCCGGTACTCACTGGTGCCGATACCGGCGTATATTCCGGTGCGGCTGCCCCTCAACCGGTCCGGATCCATCCCGGCATCCTCGATAGCCTGCCAGCTTGTCTCCAGCAGCATGCGATGCCGGGGATCAAGATTGCGCGCCTCGATCGGCGAAATCCTGAAGAAGTCTGCGTCGAATTTGTCGATTTCGTCCACAAACCCGCCCCGGCAGTAAGAGGCGTACCCGGTCGGAATGTCTCGAGCGAGATCGCTCCAGGCATCGGTACCCGGTCGCCTGTCGGTCACCGCGTTCATGCCCGCTTCGAGCAGACGCCAAAAGGCCGAAAGATCCGGAGCGCCGGGGAAGCGGCACGCCATGCCGACGATCGCAATGCCGTCGTCCTCGTGCTTCACTGCCGGAGGTGTCCCCGGCTGCGGCTGAGGCGCGGGCGTGCTGCCGATTTCACCAAGCGCCTCGACCAGATGTCGGGCGAGTGCGGCGATGTCCGGGTAGTCGAACACGACCGTATTGGGCGCCGTGTACTCATCGGAGAACGTTCGGTTCAGCCGGTTCCGCAGTTCCACAGCCATCAGCGAGTCCATACCCAGGTCGAAGAACCCCACGGTGGGTGCGGGGGTTGAAGGCAGCCTCAGTACTGCCTGTACTTCCCGCTGTAGGAAGGACACCAGCAGGTCCTCGTGCGCCGCCGTGGGTGTTTTCCGCAGCCGGGAAAGGAGATCGTCTGACGAGGCCGCGGCATCGGTCTTGCCGTCAGCGGTTGCGGACAGGAGATCCTCCAGCAGAGGTGGACGGTCCGCGACAGCCTCCGCAAACACCGACCAGTCCATCGACATCACCACGGAAGTCGTCGCGTCCTGTCGCACCAGACTTTCGAGGGCCTTGAGACCCTGCTGCGGGGTAAACCAACGGCCCCCGAGTGCCGCCCGTCGCCGTTCAATCCGTTCCTTCTGCTCCGCGGCTTCGCCGATTTCGGACCAGGCCCCCCAGGCAATGGCCTGTGCCGGGAGTCCCGTCGCACGGCGGTGACCGGCGAGTTGATCCAGGAAGGCGTTGGCCGCGGCGTGGTTCGCCTGGCCCGGATTGCCCATCACGCCGACCCGGCTCGAGAAGAGAATGAAGAAATCCAGATCACGGTCCACGGTTGCGCGGTGCAGGTGCCAACCCCCCAGGATTTTCGGCCAGAGCACCTTTTCGAAACTCTCCCAGTTCTGGTTAGTCAGCGCGGCGTCCGACAGCACCCCCACGCTGTGGACCACGCCGCCCAATGGCGGCAGTTCCCGGTCCATTCGCGCCAGCATCCGGTCCACCGCCGCCGGGTCCGAGACGTCCGCCAATTCCACTTGGACCGTCACCCCGCGTTGCCGGAGCGCATTGATGGTTTCTTCGGCCGCCGCGTCCGGGTCCCGGCGCCCGTTCAGCACGATCGTCCCCGCTCCCCGGTCCGCGAGCCACTCGGCTACCGCGCACCCGATCCCGCCCAGGCCGCCGGTCAAGAGATACGTCCGGTCCTGCCGCAACCGGCCGTTCAGCAACGGCGGGGCCGTCACGACGATTTTCCCGAGGTGCCGGGCCGATCGCATGAACCTCAGCGCGGCCCCGGCTTCGGCGAGCGGCCACCGGCTGTGGACGATCGGTTTCAGTTCTCCCGCGGACACGCGCGCCATTACGTCCCGCAAAACCCTGCCTACCCACGCCGGTTCGGTTTTTTTCAGGACGTCCAGTTCCAGGATGGCGTAAGCTACGTCGGGACGCGCGGCCGCCATCTCGTCCTCGCTCAGGATATCTCGCCTGGCCAGTTCCACGAACCGGCCGCCGTGCTTCAGGCAGGACAGACTGGCGTCGATGAAGCCTTCTCCGGTCAGACTGTTCAACACCACGTCCACCCCGGCGCCGTCCGTGACTTCGAGGATTTCCTTGCCGAACGCCGTCGTGCGGCTGTCGAAGATCTGCTCTACGCCCAGCGACCGGAGATATGCCTGCTTGGGCGCACTTGCGGTGGCGAAGACTTCCGCTCCCGCGGCTTGAGCCATTTGGATGGCCGCGATTCCGACTCCCCCCGCGCCGGCGTGGATCAGCACCCGGTCGCCGGCCTTGAGCCCGGAAAACTCGTAGGACAGCGCGGCTGACACGAACGCGCTCGGCACGGTAGCCAGCGCCGTCACCGATACTCCCGGGGGTGCGGGCGCCACGAGTTCCTCGTGCGTGACCATTTGCGCCGCGAACGCGCCGAATCCCAATCCGACAACGTGGTCGCCGATCGAAACGGTTGACACGTCGGACCCGACTTCGAGGATGTGGCCGCACATCTCCCTGCCTAGATTCCCCTCCGGGATAAAGCCAAGGGAGCGGAAAACGTCCCAGAAGTTGAGGCCGGAGGCCTCCACGCCGACGCGCACTTCCTGCGGCTTGAGGGGAGGTGCGGGGAGCGGCTGGACGTAGGGCTTCTCGAACACGCCGCCGGGGTCCGGAGCCAGCGCCCAGTCGGCTTCTTCCGGTAAGGAGAGGCGTTCCGGCCCGGCGCCGACACGAACCAACCGTGCGACCTGACGGCGCTCGAAGCGGTACGCAATGTGATTTTCAGGGTCCGGATACAACAACTCATTCACGAGGTCGGGGAGAGGCGCCATCTCCGCCGGGTCCAGATCCAGCATCCTCGGTTGCAAGTGCGGCGCCTCCAGCGCGACCGCTTTCCCGAATCCCCACAGCGTGGCGCCGGCCAGTTCCCCACCACGCTCCCGCTCCAGGATCTGCGCGCCTCGCGTGATGAACCATACGCCCTTGGCGGGGGTCACGTCGGCGTCGGACACGCCTTGGGTGAGCGCCAGTGCGCTCGCCCCCGCGCGTCTTACGTCTTCCGCGATTTCCCCGGTCGTGGCCTGCGCCCCGTGACCGTCAAGGGCCGCGAGGTGCACCACGCCGCTGAGCGGCTCATCTTTGGGCAGGTTCTCCATCAGGGATCGCCAGGATTCCCGCTGCTCCATCTCCACGGTTTTCTCGACAACACCGGAGTCCGCTGCTGCCGGCCTCTCGTTTTCCGGCGCTTCGCTGCTTGCCAGGACGACCATCTGGTTACGGGCTGCAAGGTCGGCTGCCAGTTTCACTGCCAGCCCGTCTCGGTCCCCCGCCAAAACCCACACGCCGCGAGGCTCTTTCACGTCCGCCGGACCCTGCGCCACGATAACGCCTTTGTCCGGCGTCCCGGCCGACTCATCTACTCCCAGGACTTCCGCTCCCGTGAAGCCCGCGTCGCCGAGAGCTTGCCTCCATACCGCGGGGCTCGCCAGGGCATGATGCGGCCGGTAGTCGTCGGCAAACCGCCACCAGCCGTCCAGTTGGCCGAACGTCAGGTCCATCCAACCCAGTCCGCTGAGGTTCTCGAGCGCGACCAACTGTCCGGACGGCGCGAGCAGGTCACGGCAATGTCCCAGTGTCTCCGGCAGATACCGTGTGGCGTGCAGTACGTTGGACGCGATGATCAGGTCGTAACTGTGGGGGGCATAGCCTTGAGCGACCGGGTCCTTTTCGACGTCCAGGGTGCGGTACTCGATGCATCCGCCGCCGTCGCCGAAGCGCGCCTCCGCTTCCGCGAAGAAACCCGCGGAGATATCCGTGTACGTGTAGTCGAACCGGCCTTCCGGAAGTTCCGGCAGGATGTAGGTGGTCGCCGACCCCGTGCCCGCTCCGACCTCCACCACCCGCAGCCTGCGGTTGTCCGGTAACTTGGCCAGGAGCGCCCGGACTGCGTCACGCAGCATTTTGTTGGCGGCGCGAGCCACCGGCGCCTTCAGATACAGATCCGCCGGGGTCGGGTCTCCACTGCTGAACAGGAGCGTCAAGGGATCCATGCGGCCGAGCAGCACCTCGGCAAGGGCGCTGCCGCACCGCCGAAACAGCCCGACTTCGGTCACGCCGTGGGGGTATTGCTCCGCTATATCCGTCGCGAACTCCTCGATGTCCTCCGGCATGCCTTGCGGCAAGGGATCGTCGCGTCCCGTGACCACCACGAAGCCGTCGCCGTCCGCCGCCAGCACGCCGGACTTGGCGAGCATCTCGAGCATCCGGCGGAAGAGGCGCCGGTGTTCCGGGATGACGTTCAGCCGTTGCCGCAAGTCATCGGGATCCACGGTCTCTCCCGCCCTCCGTTGCCACCCCAGCTCTTCCAGGGTCGCGAGCGCACGGGATCGTGACCACCGCTCGAGGTCAGTCAACAGGGCGTTCCTGTCATCGGCGTCGACACGTTCGGCGGCCAGGTATTCCGACAGCAAGCTCGATCCGGCGGCGACCGTGGCGGGACTCGGGAAGAAATCCGCGGGTGTGATGCCGGCGGGCAGGGCGCGTTCGCGCCACACCACCTCGTACAGCAAATCCTTCACTCCTTCGACCGCCGAGAGCAGCGCCGCCCGGGTCGCCCGCTTGATCGTGTACCCGCTCAACCCGCCGAGGGGCATTCCGCTCGGATCATAGATGTTTATCTCACCGGTCAGGACTTCCGCGGGCTCGCCGGCGTCCGCTTGAGCCGCAGGGGAGGCGGCACTCATGCGCACGTGGCAGACCACCCGGTCAGGCAGCGGGCCGGTCAGCCAGAAGCGTTCCCAGCCGAACGGCAGATACGTGGCCGGGTCCTTGCCCCCGGCCAGACGCGCGACGCCAATGACTTGAAAGCAGCCGTCCAGGATGAGTGGATGCACGTCCAGCCCGTTCTTGCCGGAAGTTGCAGGGAAAGTCACCTCGGCCAGCGCTTCACCGGGCCGGGCCCATATCTTCCGGAGCGTGCGGAACGACGGACCGAGGTCAATCCCGGTGGCAGCCCTGGTCCGGTAGTAATCCGACACGTCGCCGGGCGACAGGCCGGCCTTCAGCTTTTCGAGATCGATTCGCCCGCCGGCGTCCGGTGCCGGGCCGTCCGGCGACACGCAGCCTTCCACGTGCAGAGTCCATTCGCCCTCACTCCCTTTGCTGAAGACCTGGACGCGGCGTCCGGATGATTGCTCGGGTGCGTCGAGTACCACCTGCATCTTCCGGCTTCCGTCGGCCGTCGCGTCTTCGGAGTTTTCCTCCGGGAAGACGAGCGGGTTGTGTAACTGCACGTCCTCGAGAACCACCGATCCGTTGCCCTCGACAAGAGACACCGACGCCGCCATGGCCGCGTAGAGCGCGCCAGGCGCAATGATCCGGCCGAACACCCGGTGGTCGTTCAGCCACGGCGGATCCGAGGGGAAGACTTCCGTCTCGAATGCGGTCTCCCCGCGGGCGGATTCGTGACGAACCCCCAGCAGGGGGTGCCCTGCGCTCCGTCGCCGTTGCTTCGGCGCCTCGATCCAGTGACGTTTGCGCTGGAACGGATAGCCCGGCACCGAGATCCGGCGTCGCGCTTCTCCCGCGAACAGTCCAGCGAAACGAACCGGGAGTCCAGCCTCGTACGCTCCGGCCACCGCTCCCACGAACGTGCCGTCACCCGCCGCTTCGTTGCCGGACGGTGGCCGCAGGCTCGACAGCACCGCCGGCGCCGGTGCCGACTCCGGCCAAGTCAGGACCGCCATCGGAGCGAGCACCGAGTTCGGACCGATCTCCACGACCAGGTCCACCCCGAGGTCCGCCAATGTCCTGACGCCGCTGGCGAACGCCACCGGCTCCCGCGCATGCCGCTTCCAGTACGCCCCGTCCAGCGTCTCGCCGGGTTGCACCGCACAGCCCGTCAGGTTGCTGACCAGGGTGAGGGAAGGCGTCTCGATCGCCACACCGTCCAGGGATGCTTCCAGTGAGTCCAGGGCCGGTTCCATCAGGGCGCTGTGGAACGCCTTGACCGTGTTCAGACGCTTGACCCGGAGTCCCTCCGATTCGAAACGCTGCGAGATGGATTCAATGTCCGCCACCGGGCCGCTGACGACCTGGTGAGTTCCGTTGTCTCCCGAGATGCTCAGCCCGACACCGGATGACACCGCGTTCAGTTCACGCACGGCCGCCGCCACTCGTGCCCCCGGAGCAAATACCGCGGCCATGGCGCCCTCTTCCATTTTTGACATCAGCTCGCCACGTGTACAGGCGAAACGCATCCCATCCTCGAGGCTGAACACTCCAGCCGTCTGCGCCGCGGCCAATTCCCCGATACTGTGACCGACCACCACATCGGGTCGGATCCCGACACTCGACCAGAGCGCCGTCAGCGCGCATTCCAGCGCGTACAGCGCCGGCTGCTCCCACGTCGTGTCGTTCAATTCCTCCTCTCCTCCGGCCCGACCGAACATCACGTCCAGCAGAGAAACACCCCGCACTTCCCGAAGAACCTCGTCGCATCGGTCCAGCACGGCCCGCGCCACCGGCTCGCTTTCGTAGAGCGCGTGTCCCATGCCGGCCCATTGGCTCCCCTGACCGGTGTAGGCGAATGCCACCTTGGTCGCAGTCCTCGGCTTGGTGTTCGCACTTCCCTCGGCCAGCGCGCTGAGACGCTCCCGCAATGATCCGGCATCGTGGAAGACCACGCCCGCGCGGTGCTCGAAATGACTCCGTCCCACACCCGCGGTCCACGCCATATCGGCGAGCAGCGGATCGGCAACGCCTTCGGACGAAAGTTCGTGTTGGTCAAGCCATGATACATACCGCTCCGCAAGTTCCCGGAGCGCGCGCTCCGATTTACCTGACAGCGGAAGAAGACGGGTCCGGCGGGGTCGGACATCCTGCTCTGGCAGCGGCAGATCATCCACGGTCGACGGCAGTGTCACCGGGACCGATTTCCCGGAGCCGACAGCCCACGGTTCGCCGGCGGACGCACCGTCCGGGGCACAATATTCCTCCAACACGATGTGGGCGTTCGTCCCGGATATCCCGAAGGAGTTCACCCCTGCGAGGCGCGGCCGGTCCGGACGTTGGGGCAAGTCCATCATCGAGGACGTCACCTGCAGCGGCAGGCGGTCCCAATCGAGACTCGGATTGGGATTGTGGAAATGGAGGTGTCTCGGAATCACACCCCGCTTCAGGACCAGCGCCGCCTTGATCACTCCGGCCACACCCGCGGCCGACTCCAGATGACCGATATTGGTCTTGACGGAACCGATCAGAAGCGGCCGGCCGGCCGGCCGTCCTTTGCCGTAGACCGCGGCCACGGCATTGATCTCGATCGGATCGCCGACTTCCGTTCCGGTCCCATGGGCCTCCAGATAGTCCACCTCCAATGGGGAGATCCCCGCGTCGG
Source organism: Nitrospirales bacterium (assembly GCA_965207015.1). Lineage (GTDB taxonomy): Bacteria > Nitrospirota > Nitrospiria > Nitrospirales > UBA8639 > Bin75. The sequence goes on from OZ242257.1 coordinate 552,779, forward strand.
ACAGCGCCGTTTCCATCACTTCTTCCAGAGCGGGGGTGTTCGGCACCGTCAGTCCGATGCTGGCCCCGCCATGGTTCACCGCCGCGCCGCGGATCACGGCCCAGATCCGATCGCCGTCCGCCTCCGCTTCACTCAGCCGTTTGAGCACGATAACCCCGCAACCCTCGCCCCGCACGTACCCGTTCGCCGATGCGTCGAACGCCTTGCACTGTCCATCAGGAGACAGCATCATCGAATCGGCGCGCAGTTCGTAGATGCGACCGTTCAGGATCGCCTGCACGCCGCCGGCGATTGCCAGATCCGCCTTGCCCTGCTGCAAGTCCGCCACCGCGTCGTGGACCGAGACCATGGATGAAGCACACGCGGCGTCCACGGCCTTCGCCGGCCCCCTGAGGCCCAAGACGAACGAGACCCGCCCGCTGGCGCCGTTCAGGTTGGTGCCGCTGAGGGCGTAGAGACAGCCGGCCGCCTCGGCGGGCTTGTTCGAGTCCACCACCAGCATCCGGTATTCGTCGTTGCTGATCCCGGCGTAGACCCCGGTGCGGCTCTCTCTCAATTTCTCCGGATCGATTCCCGCGTCCTCAAGCGCTTGCCAACTCGTTTCCAGCATCATGCGTTGCTGCGGGTCCAGCCACTCCGCCTCCACCGGCGAGATCCGGAAGAACGAGTCGTCGAACTGTTCGATATCATCGACGAAGGCGCCGAAACGGCAGCCCTCGCTCTGCACCGCGTCGTCGCCGAAGATCTGGCCCCAGCGTCCCACACCGGACCCCGGCACGCCTTCGCTGACGGCGTTCTCACCGGCTTCGAGCAGACGCCAGAAAGCCGGGAGATCCGGCGCGCCGGGAAACCGGCACGCCATTCCCACGATCGCAACCGGCTGGTCGAATTCCTTGCGTTTTCGACCTTCAGGTAGACCGCGTTGTTTTTCGGAAGGCTCGGACGATTTCTTCGTCATCAAAACACGCTGTTTTAATCAGATGGGTAATAGTGCAATTTCTATCCCTAGCGACTATTCCCGCATTATCGTTCGCCTTCCTCTGACAGTCAATCGTGAACATGGAGAGGGCATTCTTTCCTGCTGTCATTCCCGCATTCTCCTTCTGTCATCCTCGACATTTTTAATCGAGGATCCAGAGTCTTTGCTTTTCCTTTCCTTCGTAGGGATAACGACACTGGATTCATGAGCACACTGGATCCCCGATTACGAACGTCGGGGACAAGCTTGCGGGAATGACAGAAGGGGGAGCGGGGATAACGATCGTAGGGGCAGGCCCCTGTGCCTGCCCTCCACATAAAGGACAACCACAGGGGGTTGTCCCTACAGTAGGGGACGGCCGGAGCCTGCCCTGCCTGTCCTGAGCGCCCTTCGACTTCGCTAACGCTACGCCTGTCCTGAGCCTGTCGAAGGGCTCAGGACGAACGGGGAGTGATAATCCGTTCATCCTGAGCGTAAGGCGCAACGCGCCTGAAGTCGAAGGAAGCGTAGGTCTCTTGAGACCGGAGTCGAAGGGATCTTGTCGAATGAACCTCGTCGTGCGGGGGGCGAAACCCCGTATGGGAAAGCTCTCCTACACGTCCAGATTGTCGGCGAGGGCGGCGTTGGCCATCAGAAACTCGTACCGGGCTTCGGTGCGCTTGCCCATGAGCTCGTTGAAGGTGCGGTCGGTGTCGAGTTCATTGTGAAGCTCGACTTTGAGGAGCCGGCGCGTGGCGGGATCGAGCGTGGTCTCCTTGAGTTGTTGGGGAAACATTTCGCCGAGGCCCTTGAACCGGCTGATGACCGGCTTGGTTCTGCCATCGGCTTCGGCCAGGATGCGTTCTTTTTCTTCATCGTTTCCCGCCCAATGCACGGCCTTGCCCACGTCGATGCGGTAGAGCGGCGGTTGGGCAATATAGACGTGCCCGTGTTTGATCAAGTCCGGGACGTGCCGGAAAAAGAAGGTGAGCAGCAACGTGCTGATGTGATAGCCGTCCACATCCGCGTCCATGAGCAAGATGATCTTGTGGTATCGCAACTTCTTGAGATCGAACTCCCGCCCGATCCCACAACCCAAAACTTTGACGAGGTCCGCCAATTCCTTGTTCTCGACCACCTTGCCGAGGGTGAGTTCCTCAGTGTTCAGCACCTTGCCCCGGATCGGGAAGATCGCCTGGGTTTTCAGGTCGCGGCCCTGCTTCGCGGTGCCTCCGGCGGAATCGCCCTCCACCACGAACAGTTCGCTGAGTTCGGGGTCCGTGCTTTGGCAGTCCGCCAGCTTGCCCGGCAGGTTCAGGCGATGGCTCACCGCGGATTTTCGGATGACGGCCTTCGACGCCTCGCGGGACGCCTCCCGGGCACGCGCCGCCAGAATCATGCGGCCGACCAGGGTTTCGGCGATGCTTTGATTTTCGTGCAGAAAGTTTTCCAGGGCCGGGCGTAGCGCGTTGTCCACGAGCCCTTGCACCTCGGGATTGTTGAGTCGTTCCTTGGTCTGTCCCTGAAATTGCGGGTTCAGAATCAGCACGCTCAGGACGCAGGCCATGCCTTCGCGGATGTCTTCCGCCTGGACGCTGAGTCCTTTCGGCGTGAGGTTGTGCGTCTCCATGTACTGACGCAGGGCTTTCACGATGCCGTTCCGTAAGCCCGATTCATGGGTGCCGCCGTTCGAGGTGGCCACGCCGTTCACGTAACTCCGGACGAATTCCGCGGGTTCGTCCGTCCATTGCAGGGCGACTTCCATGGCGAAGCCGTCGCCGGACGTGGCGGGTTTGCCGTTATCGCCCAAGCGGCGCTCCAGATAAAACACGAAGTCCGCGGTGGGTTTGTGCCCGCGGTCGCTCACGAGCTTGGTGAGGTATTCTTCGATGCCCTGTTCATGGACGAAGTCATGCGTGTGTCCCGAAGGGCCGTCCTTGAAGGTGATCTTGAGGCCTTTGTGCAGATAGGATCTGGCCTCAAGGGTGTGTTGCAGCAGCGTGGAGTCGAAGGTCGTCTGCTTGCCGAAAATAGCCGGGTCCGGGCGAAAATACACCGACGTACCCGTGCCCCGTATCGCGTTCCCCTTGGTGACCGGCCCCAGAGGTTTACCGGCCCGATACCGTTGCTGCCACTCGCGCCCCTCCCGTTTGACGGTAACTTCCAGGTGATCGGACAAGGCATTCACTACCGAGGCCCCGACCCCGTGCAAGCCGCCCGAGTGGATGTAACTGCCGGTTTCGAATTTGCCGCCCGCATGCAGCGTGGTCATGATGATTTCCAGCGCCGACTTCTTGTACTTCTTGTGCTGATCCACCGGAATGCCGCGCCCGTTGTCCGTGACGCGGATGCCGCCGCCGTTCCTGTCCAGTTCAACCGTGATCGTCGTGGCATACCCGTTCATGACCTCGTCGATGGCATTATCCAGAATTTCCCACACGAGATGATGCAGCCCGGTCTTGTCCGTCCCGCCGATATACATCGCCGGCCGCCGGCGAACCGGATCAATCCCTTCCAAAACCAGAATCTCACTCGCGTCGTACTTCTTGGTCATGTGCGCCCTTTCGTTCTCCAACACACTCTCACGTCGTATTGGCTCTGGAGTTCGAGCCAGAAACGGGGACGGTTGCCGAAATAGCGGCCAAGCCGGATCGCGGTCTCAGCGGTGATCGATCTGCGGCCATTCAAGATGTCGGTGATACGGCCGGATGGAACACCGAGTGCTAAGGCCAAACGATTGGTGCTCAAGTTTCGCGCCGCAAGTTCACGTTTCAACAATTTGCCGGGGTGTGCGATAGGGTGCAAGGTTTTTATTCTCTCGTGTTATTATCCATTGTTGACTTTCGGAACCTCCGACATAGCTTCTTTGTATTCGGCAATCCATTGTTCGGCTTCTTTTTCCGTGTAGACGCCGGTAAAGGCACCGCAGCCTTCGGGTAATTCGCGGCTTACTGGCTTGCCAATGTGGGGTTCCAGTTTCGATCCTAACTCCCTTGCTTTTTCATCGGACAAATCCTTGATGATGGAGTTCACATCTTCGCGGCTTAATCCTCCCTCGAATATCGCCGCATGTAACATGGATTCTTTATGGGCCCAATATCTTATGTGCTTTGCGAAAGGCATGCCGTTGTCATCGTAATGAATTCCTTGCAGGCATGCACTCGTAAGCGTCGCTTCTTGCAAGCGCGCGTCCATAAGACAAGCTCCTTGTAGCTGTGCTCCATGAAGACATGCGACTTGCATCTCCGCTTTCCGAAGATCAGCTCCAGGCAGGCGTGCGCGTTCAAGAAAAGCTCCCTGCAAATGTGCTTTACCAAGCTGAACTCCGTGCAGGTATGATTCCCGAAGCTCAGCGCCTTGCAGAAACGCTTCTACAAGGTTAGCTGCTTGTAGGTGGGCTCGTGTGAGATTGCCCCCCTGCAGCCAGCTTCCCTGCAAGTTAATATGGCAACCTGTGAAAACCTTGTATTCTTGCACGAACAGCAGAGTCAGCAGGCTTTGGACTTCTTCAGAGGGCTTGGAGGGATAGTTTTGCTGATATTTCTTTTCGCCCGTCGTCTGGCGGATATGGGCGCAGAGAATATCCATAACGGTCTGGCGCAAGTCTTTAGCCTCATCCGTCGTGTCTTCCGCCAAATGGAAAAGTTCATAAGCCCCGCCCAAACGCACAGAAACCGATTTATGACCAAGATGCCCAATAGCGTTTTTGAAGCGTTCCTGCCGCTGCCCCTTCTCGGTGTTCTGGTTGGCCTTTGCCTGTTCTCTCGCCGCATTCTCCATGGCCTTGGCGCGCCTGTTGGCGATCACGGCTTGCAGGGCAAGCAAAATACCGCCCATGCCGATTCCGAGAAAGGTTAGGATTTTGTTTTTCTCGGTTAAGCCTAGATATGGCGAGATCCAGCCAAGATTTTCGGAGAACATGACGGCTATGAAAGCCACAAATAGTGCGAAAAGAAGACCACATAGAATGGCCAACAAAGGGTTCGTTTTGACCCATTGAATCAGCTCTGTAGCGGAAGTGGTATTGGTGGTCATGTGAGCCCTGCTGTCGGGTTACGCCCTTCGACAAGCTCAGGGCTAACCCGACCTACAACGACAACGGTCGTAGGGAACAACGATCGTAGTTCCCTACAAAGGATCGGCGGCTAGCTGCTTTTTCGCAACCGACCCTGCACCGCGGTTCTGACGTCCGCCGGTGTCGGGGTGCCCGGAGCGCATTGCTCATCTTCGGCCATGGCGAGGCGAATGGCTTCGACGCCCGCGTCGCGTTGTTGTTGTTCCCGGATCAGGTCGCTGATGACCTCACTTTCGGAGCGATATTGCCCGCTGGCGACCTGGGCTTTCAGCCATTCGTCGTGCGTATCTGTAATGGTAATGCTTCTTTTTGGCATCGTTTTGGCTCCAATTAGCATACATTTAGCACATAAATAGGTGACATTTGGTGCTATTATGCATCCTTTTGGAGACTCATTCAATTGGTCTGGCGCCCAAATGGCTCCTTTTGGACGATGCGGAAACGTCATCGGTTTCTTCTACGCTTTGTCCGCTCGCCTGGAAGGGACCAGTCGCTTACGGAATGTGCGCGGGATTCATTTCGCTTTGCGCGCCCAGGCCACTGCGTCGGCCACATCTTTCTCGGACAGACCCAACTCGGCCAACTTGGCGCGCACGGCGCCCGCGCGAGTGATCCGTACGGGCGTCAGCACGATGCAGCCGTTTTCTCCGCTCACGTCAAAATACTCCGTCTCTTCAAAATCGGACAGGATTGCCTTCGGCAGAGTTAACCGGTTTTTTGATGTCAGTTTGGCGAGCATATCAAATTAGTAAGGTATGATATTGACAGTCAATCAATGATTAATTATATTTTCATTGATTAATCAAAAAAACATTGAGTGAGTCCATGAAAGAGATCATAACAACTATTACCCAACGAAGCCAAGTGACCATCCCTGCGGAAGTGCGGCGAGTGTTGGGGGTGAAGCCCAGAGACAAAGTCGCCTTCACTATTGAAAATGGTGGAGTACGTTTGGCCCCGGCCTCCTTCAGTCTGGAATCGGCTTATGGGTCTGTGAAGCCCGTTGAAAAGCCCGAGAACTTCGAAGAAATATCCCGGATTGCCAAGGAAGCCAAGGCCGAGAAGACTGCGCGCGCGCTGAACAACGCATGAGGTTTCTGGATACAAACGTCATTCTCCGGTATTTGACCAGAGATGACGAATTGAAAGCTGATGCCTGCTATCGACTCTTCCAGCGAGTCAAGCAAGGACAAGAGGAACTCTTTACTTGCGAAACCATCATCGCTGAAGTTGCCTACGTGCTGTCTTCCCCTCGTGCCCCCTATCAACTCAGTCACGGCGAAGTCAGAGACCGACTACTACCGATCTTGACTCTGCGAGGCCTCAAGCTTCCACAGAAGCGCGTGTGCCTCCGTGCTTTGGACCTTTACGCGTCCTCTTCCGTTCTCGATTTTGAAGACGCCTTGGCCGTGGCGCATATGGAGCAACAGGATGTAGCGGAAATTGTCAGTTACGATAAGGATTTTGATCGTCTCACGGGAATCCGAAGAACGGAACCGTGAGCGGTTGTTGACAAAGTAATTTCTCATGCAGGCTTGCTACCTGCACCCCAAGGGATGAAAAGGGGACGCTCAGGTTTCCAGCCCCACTGTCGGGTTACGCCTGCGGCTAACCCGACCTACTTTGGCTGACCGGTTTCAATTCCCGTTCTTGTGATTCTCCGACTCGAGGACCGGGAGTTCGACGGGTAAGGCTTCGGCGCCTTTCAGGGTGCCGCGTTTGAACAGTGCGTGCCCTTTGCCTCCTCGGCTGACGGGTTGATACTTCCTCGTGGTAATGGTGATGGGGCCGCCTTCCTGTTTCAGGACGACCAATTGGTCCTGCTTGCGGGACAGAATACGGACGGCCATGACCCTGTCTGCGCTGTCGAGTTTGATGACCGTCACTCCTCGTCCCGGACCGGAAAGGACGCCGATCTCCTCGGCGTTGCACAGGAGCACGCGGCCTCGTTGCGAGGCGACCGCGAGGATGGGCGTGGCCGCGGACGGGTCCAGGGTTTCGACGCTCACGACTTCTTCCTGGTCCCGGAGTTTCATGAATTTTCGACCGAGCCGGGTCGAGGGTTCCTGGAACGGATTCAGATCAAAGCGCACGCCCATGCCGGCCGATGACACGGCGATCCCTTGTCCGAGGGAAAGAGGGCCGTCTCCGTCCGCCGTTGCTCCGTCGAAGAGCGGGAGCGCCGATGGGGTGGGTTGCGTGGCTGTGGCGGACAATCGGGAGTCCGTGCTGAGGGCCGCGATGATGCGTTCCCCGTCCTTGAATTTGAACAGCTTTTGCGCGGGGTCTCCATAGCCGCTCCGGGCCGGCGGCAGATCGCCGATGCGAATGGTATAGGCGCTGCCGAAATTCGAAAAGCACACGATGGCGTCCACCGTGCTGCCGATCAGGGCGGTCAGCAGGGTGTCTCCTTCCCGGAGCCGTGTTTTCGACAAATCTTTGACCATCCCCACGCGGCGGATCCAGCCGTCCGTTGAAATCGTGACCACGGCGTCTTCCTTGACGATGTACGCCTCGGGATCGAATTCGATTTCGTCGCCCTGGCGCCGTCCGACTCTGGTCCGGCGTTTGTCGCCGTACGTTCCGGCGAGTTTCTCAAGCTCTTCTTTGACGACCTTCCATAATCGCGTTTTCGAGCCGAGGAGGGCCTTGAGATCCTTGGCCTGCTTCTTCTTGTCGGCCAGCTCGTCCAGCATTTTCTTGATTTCGGTGCGGGACAGTTTGTAGATCGGCGTTTCCAGGATCGCGTTGGTTTGGGCGTCGTCGAGGCGGAACTTGCGTTTCAGTTTTTCCGCTGAGTCCGCCTTGCCGTCGCTTTGGCGGATGATGGCCAGCACGCGGTCCAGCGTGTCGAAAATGATTTGAAAGCCCGACAGGATGTGGATGCGTTGTTCCAGGAGTCTCAGGTCATAGGAGAACCGCCGCGTGACCGTGTCAAAGCGAAAGTCGATGAACTGTTCGAGGATTTCTTTCAGATTCAGGCACCGGGGCCGCGTGGTCGTGGTGCCGGCAGCCGGTATCAGACACGTCAGGTTGACGGAAAAATTATTCTGCAGCGGGGTGTTCTTGAACAGATACGCCATGGCCAGGTCGGCATCGGCATCCTTCTGCAGCTCCAGCACGATTTTGACGTCGGTCGTGGATTCATCGCGGATGTCGACCAGTTGCGGCACTTTTTTGGCGGCGATGAGTTCGCCGATCCGTTCGACGATCGTGGCCTTGTCCACGGCAAAGGGGATCGAGGTGACGACGATTTGGGATCTGCCGTGCGAGGCCGGGGCCACCGTGAATTCCCCGCGCACGCGCACGAGTCCCTGACCGTTCTCGTAGATCTCCCGAAGCTCGGACTTCGTGTTCAGGATTTCTCCGCCGGTGGGGAAATCCGGTCCCTTGATCGACTTCATGAGGTCGGCAATCGTGGAGTCCCGTTTGTCGATGAGGGCCACGGCGCCGTTGACGACTTCTCCGAGGTTGTGGGGCGGCACGTTGGTGGCCATGCCCACGGCAATGCCTGTGGACCCGTTGACCAGCAGGTTGGGAAACGGGGCGGGCAGGATCAGGGGCTCTTCGTCCTTGCCGTCGTAATTGGGCTGGAAGTCGACCGTGTCCTTGTTCAGTTCGCTCAGCAGTTCGACGGCGACCGGGGTGAGTTTGGCTTCGGTGTACCGGTAGGCCGCGGGCGGGTCGCCGTCCAGGCTGCCGAAGTTGCCATGGCCGTCCACGAGAGGGGCGCGCAGGGACCACCATTGCGCCATGCGCGCCATGGCGTCATAGACCGCGGAGTCGCCGTGGGGATGCCATTCCCCGATCACCGATCCGACGACCTTCGCGCTTTTGATGGGCGGCCGGTCCGGCGAGAGCCGGTGGTTGTGAAACATGGAAAACAGAATGCGCCGCTGCACCGGTTTGAGGCCGTCCCGCACGTCGGGCAACGCGCGCGCGGTTATGACGGACAGCGCGTAGTTCAGGTAACGCTGGCGCGTGGTTTGGTCCAGCGGCACCGCGGTGACGGGTGCCTGGGTGGTGCTCTTGCTCGGCGTGCGCGTTTTTGATCGGGCCATTAATCGTCTTTTGAAATCATGTCGGGTTAGGCTACGTTGAACCGACTTGCCCCGACTCTCTACCTCCCCTTGCCCCTCCAGACCCTTCGACTTCGCTCAGGGCAGGCAAAGGAGGGGAAAAGAAGAGCCCTCTCACATCGGAGGAGAGGAAGAGAATGGCTGACCTACGGAGCCGGGGGTAAGGGACCGATACGGTTTCGCGGACCTCGCCTGGGGGCAGGGGCGGGTTCCTTGCGAAGGGGATCACGAAGCGGGTCAGTGATCCGGGTTTCCACCCATTGGGGATCCCACCATTCCATCGGGTTGATCTGGACTCCCTGAAGCAGCAGGCTGAAATGCAAATGATCGCCCGCGGCCAACCCCGTCATACCTGATGCGCCGATGATTTGTCCTTTGGCGATCCTCTCTCCTTTTTCCGCGGCGAACGAGGAGAGATGGGCGTACAACGACTGAAGCCCGTAGCCGTGATCGACCACAATGGTGTTGCCGTAAATGCCGAAATACTCGGCCAGGACCACGGTTCCGTCATTGGCGGCTTCCACGGGATAATGTTTGGTCACCGCCAGGTCGAATCCCAAATGGTACTGCCTGTCCACGACTTTTCCGCCATAGCGGTATTCGCGATGATCGGCAAACGCCGCTTCTACCTGGGAGTTGGATAATTGGACAAAGGCCCCGTTCCACAGGAACTCGGGCCGGCTGTTCGAGGCCAGGGCCATGAGCTGATCGACCGTGCGCTTTCGCAACACGTTGTTGACCTGCAGGAAGTTGCGAAGCGGATCGTCCAGGTCCTCGATCTCAGGGGTTTGCGCAATGATGGGACGAACGGTCTGTTCGATGAAACGGTCGGAAATCTTGATGGTTCGGGACCGCCACCTCTTGGCTACGACCTGGACGTCGAGCCGCTGTTCCGCGTGGTTGCCCAAGCCGTCGTCCGCGACGAGTAGTACCGGGGTCGAAGCCGGGAGGTCATGCGGAAAGGCAAAAAGGGAGAACGCGCTGAAGGCTCGCTCGGAGTTGGGGTAGCCCGGGAAAAACGTTTCGCCGATTCGGACTCCGTATTGTTGCGCATCATCGGAGACGCGGTAGGCCACGACCCCCGCTCCGCCTTGTGAAACGGGTAAGGGGCTCGACAAGACCTCCAGCCGCGGGGGCGTGAATTTCACGGCGATGTCCTGTTCGATCCTTGCCCAATTCCCCTCGAAAAACCCTCGCCAGGAATAATCGCGTGCCGTAATGACCAGAGTGACGACCCCCCGGCGTTTGGGGATGGTGTCGTCGTCGAACGGGACGAGCGTGAGGTCGTAGCTGTTCTCGGCGTTGCCACCGATGGAAAGGGGTGATTGCGTGGCAAACTGTTCTTGCGCCAGCGTGTAACTCTCGAGATTTTGAACCAGGCGGACGGTCACCTCCTGGAGACCCGTTCCGGCATCCTCGACGTGAAGGACCAACGGGGTCGTCGGGCCGGCTTGGGTGAAGGGCTCCACCAGCGTGATCTGAGGCGGCGTCCCGTCTCCCCAGCGATAAACGGCCGTCATGACCAGGTAAAAGGCGACAATTGCGAGAGCAATCGCGTAAAAAAGGCTTTTTTTATTCACGGCTGATGCGTCGAAGGGGACTAAACACGATGCAAGCGGAATAGCAAGATACCATGATTCCGTCAACTAAAGGAACCTCTGATTTAATGCACCATCGGGCGCATGGCTGCGTTGTGTCCTCGCTCAACCCTCACCTATCTCTCTGATAAGCCTCGGGTTTCGCTCCGGGACGCCTTGCCCTGCATCCCGCTATCACAATAAATCAGAGGTTCCTAAACAAAGAAGAGGGTAGTGGGCAGGCGCGGCGGGGTTACTTGTTCGCGCTTGCCGGGGTGATCCTGTAGATGCCTCCCTCATGATCCACGACGTACAGTTCGCCGGCTTCATCCTCACCGAAGGACGAAATTCTCAACCCCGAAGCCAGAAGGACGAGCGGTTGTCCGTCGATCAAACCCATGATCCGGCCGCTGCAATAGTCGCCGAATACGTAGGTGCCTCGCAGGAAGTCCACGCGTGTCCCCCGATACACGTATCCGCCCGTGACGGCACAAGAGGGTGATTGATTGCGATATTCCGACACGGGGAGCGTCAGCCCGGTTGTATTGCAGCCCCGGGGAGGCAGAAAACAATGATTACCTTCCATGATCCGCCAGCCATAGTTGTGCCCCGCTTCCACCACGTCGATTTCTTCCCATTGATTCTGTCCCACGTCCGCGGCCCATAATCGGCCCGTCTGCCGGTCGAACGAAAATCGCCAGGGATTCCGGAAACCCAGGGCAAAGATTTCGCGTCCATTTTGTTGCTTGGCAAAGGGGTTGTCGGGCGGAATGCCGTACGGGTCTCCCTGGTCCACGTCGATGCGCAACATTTTGCCCAGCAGGGTGTCCGGGCTTTGTCCTCGATTGCCCGGGTCCCCGCCGGCTCCGCCGTCTCCCGTGGCAATATAGAGATACCCATCAGGCCCGAACGCCACCATCCCGCCGTTATGGTTCGAATAGGGCTGGGGAATTATTATCAGGGTTCGTTCATCGCGGCCGGCCTGATCGGAATTTCGGGAAACCTGAAATTCGGCCACGACCGTTGCTCCATCGGGGTTTCTTGTATAATTGACGAAGAACCGTCCGTTCTCCGCAAATCGGGGGTGGAACGCCAATCCCAGCAGCCCCATTTCCCCGCCGAAGTCAACCCGGTCGGAGATGTCCAGAAATGCCGAGGCTTGCAGGGCGCCGTTGTGAAGGATCCGGATTCTGCCGGGCTGCTCCACGATGAAGAGCCGGTCGCTGTGGTCACCCGCGTGCCCGATAAAGACGGGTTGGATGAGACCCCGGGTGAGGACGGGAGCCAGGGCGATATCCTGCGATGGAGGCCGTTCCGCCAATGCCCACGCGGCATGCGCCGACAGCAGGAAGAGGAGCGTGAGACACACGCCACGCGTGCTGAGGATTGCACACCGTTTGATGACCTTGTTATAAAGTATGGCTACATTTGTCGGGCAGACCATGATTCTCAAATTTGAAAATGATCCATTGGATTCAGAGCATGCCGGTGGACACTTTTATCACGTTTGCCAGGGACGTATCCAGGATAGGGAATTGTCGATCCCTCCGCCTGATCAACCCTATGAGTGTCCGGAGTGCGGCATCGATCTTGAGACGGAAGATTTTTTTCTGGCCCAGCAACGAGGCTGGTCGTAACGGCCTCTGCGCTTAGGGGTTCGTGCATTACGGAAGACGGATGTTATGGTCAACGTGATCGTGACATGCCATCAAGTCCTGAAAAAGGGTGTCATATGACTGGAAGCCATGGTCGCAAAATGGTCTCGGTGATGCGTGGGATCATGATGTTGTGTGATACCTGTTACCAGGACGCGCTTGAGGAAAAATTGACCGATGACCGGAACTACGTCGAGAATTATGAGGCGCTGTTTGACGTCTTATGCCCGGGCTGTGAGGATATCAATCGCCCGTTGGTCGATGACATGTTAGGCAGTTCCGAGTAAAGCTTCACTCCACCGGCGCTTTCTGCGTGAGCGGGGCTTGCAGCTCAAAGTAGTATCCGTAGGACTCATGAGTTTACGGTCCTTCTCGCGATGGAGAAGAAGCTTATGACGGCTCGGAATCACTTGACCCTGACAGCCTTTCTTCTGTTTGTTCCGGTCTTTCCATCGGCCCTTCTGGCCGAGCCCATCAGCCCCCGGATCCCCCCACCGGCAGTTTTCGCACAACTGAAGCATCCGATTGGAGTGGCTGCCATTGAACAGCCCATACCGCGGTCTTCTGTGGAACTCATTGCGCTGCCGTATTTTCCACCAGCCCCGGACGGTGCCCCCGACCGTCCGAGCGAGCAAATGCCTCTCGGGGGATCGGACAAAGATGACGAAGAAGAAATTCTTCTCATGGAAGAAACGGTCGTCGAGGACACGTTCGAGGATCCCTTTGCGACCGAGACCGAGCCGGTTCACGATCCCTGGGAGCCGTTCAATACGAATGTCTTTACCATCAACTACAATTTCGACCGCTATGCGCTGAAACCGGTGGCCAGGGCTTACTCCGGCGTCATAGCGCCGGACCTTCAGGATTCCTTTGCCAATGCATTTGATAATCTGGGGTTTGCCTCCCGGTTTCTCAACAACATCTTTCAGGGAAAATTCAGTCGGGCCGGGATCGAAATGAATCGATTTCTTCTGAATTCGATCCTCGGCGTGGGAGGGCTCTTTGACGTCGCCAAGTACATGTTCGGAATTGAAGCCCCGCCGGTGGAAGACGCCGGCCAGACCCTGGCCACCTATGGGGTTGCTTCCGGGCCTTATTTGGTCCTGCCGTTGCTCCCTCCCATGACGGTTCGGGATGCAGTGGGGTATGCCGGCGATATTTTCATGAACCCCGTCAACTATTTTATTCCGTTTGTCCCGAACCTGGGTCTGAATGCGGGGGGGCGTGTGAATGCTCGGGCCATCAACCTCGACACGTTCGAGGGGCTTGAAGAGTCCACCATCGATCTGTACGGGGCCGTCCGGTCGGGCTATATGGATCGCCGGGCCAAAGACATTGAGGAGTAGCTCCTCGTTGCCAGCGGTATGAAATGAGCCTGAATCTGTCATTCTCGAACCCTCTTTCTGTCATCCTCGACATTTTTAATCGAGGATCCAGGGTTTTTCCCCTTCGTCCGTAAAGACAAAAAGACACTGGATCCCCGATCAAGTCGGGGATGACACCAGGAACTGCGGACATGACAACAAGGCGTACAATGCATGTAGGATAACCCCAGATGTTCGAAGAAGAAAAAACATTTACCCTTCGGTTTAATCTTGTCGCTGAATTTCCTGAAGACTACGAGGGCGACGACGACGGATACGCGTGGCTGCATGATTGGGAAACCCGGGTCAAACCTGAATTGTTCAAGACTGTCGTGTCTGCCTTGCGCGCCCATCCGTCATGGTCCGTGCACGTCCGCAATCGGGGCATGGCGGCGACGGATGAAGTGGAGATCGCCTTGAAAAAAAAGTTTTCAACGGACGAGCGGTCGTTGCCGGAGTGACAAAGAGGTGGCAGCCCTGCGCAGTTCTTCTTGTCGGCTCCTCCCCTTTGCCTGCCCTGAGCGAAGCCGAAGGGTAAGGGGAGGCTGGGAGGGGTAGAGGAGAACGTCATGTTTGGATGCATCCAGCACATGTTCAAACCATGGACGTTCTGTTGGGCATTGATCCTGGTTGCTTCCGGTCCCGTCCTGGCGCAAAACCTCGTCTTTACCCCGGTCCTGTCGGCGCCCGTCGGCGCCCATCCGGAAGGGCTCACGGTCGGTGATTTCAACGAGGATGATCACCTGGATATTGCGACGGCGAACAGTGAGTCGGACGACGTCTCGGTGTTGTTGGGAAACGGAAACGGCACGTTTCGCTCGGGCTATTCCTTCGGAGTGGGACAGAGTCCGATGTTTCTGTCCACGGAGGATCTGAACCGGGATGGGACGTTGGATTTGGCCGTGGCCGAGACCGGAGCCGACCGCGTTGTCGTCCTGTTGGGCAAGGGAAATGGGTTCTTCGAGGAACCCGTTCCGTACCCATCGGGAAAAGGTCCGACGTTTCTCGCGCTGGGTGACGTGGACGGGGATGACGATCCGGATATGGTCGTGGTCAACAGCGGGCGATTCGGCCATTATCCGCCCTTCAGTTGGTCGGTCTTGTTGAACAACGGGCAGGGCGCTTTTGCGCTTGCTCAACACGACGAAGTGCAGGACCGGCGCGGCTTGTTCCCCACCGGCGCTTCTTTGGCTGATCTGGACGACGATGGATTGCCGGATCTCACGTTGACGTGGAGCCAGCCGAGTTGGCGGACGCCGAATGGGTACGTATCCGTGTTGCGGAACCGGGGGGAGGGCACCTTTTCCGCTTGGAGAATCATTCAGGCCGGGTTCACACTGAGTGCCGTGACCCAAACGGACGTGGATGCCGACGGGCACCTGGATCTCATGGTGACCAGTTTATTTACGGACAGCATCAAGTTGCTGCTGCAACTCAGTCCCGGCCAATACACCAAGCCTGCGAACATGGAAGTGGGGTTCAGTCCCGTGGCGTTGAGCTACCGGGATCTGGATGGTGACGGTTATCGTGACCTGATTTCCACCAATCGGGCGTCGGATAGTACCTCGATCCTCCTGGGACGGGGAGACGGGTCGTTTCAGCCTGCCGGGCACTATGCCGTAGGTAAGGTGCCGACTGCCATGGGAATCGAAGATTTCGACCACGACGGGTTGCCGGACATTGTGACGGCCAACAGCGGTTCGGATGACGTGGCGATCCTGTTGAGCGGGAAGGCGGTCATCCCTTCCATCAGCCTGAGTGCCGAGGACATCCGGTTTTCCTCAGATGCCGATGCGTCGGCCCGGCGCACGCATCAATTGACCGTCGCCAACGTGGGCCTCGGCTCCTTGAGTATCGACAAGATTGTGCTGGAAGGATCCCGGGCCTTTTCCATTGAACGGGAATCCTGTGCCGGGGCGACCCTGACGACGGGGAAATTTTGTGCGCTGCCAATTCATTTCGAGAGTACGGCGCCCGGCCGGCACCAGGCGTTGTTGCGTATTTTCGACAATGCGCCGGGCGGTCCCAGAATCGTGACCCTCAGCGGAACTGTCAAAGGCTGACGCTACGCGTCGTCTCCCGCTTCGATTTTGCGCTTCCGGACAACGTTCATGAGGCCGTATTTGCGATGAGCCCGGACGACCAACGATCCCCCCTTTCAATCGGCATTGACATCGGCGGCACCTTCACCGATTTCGTGGTGTACGACCATGACGCCGGTGCTGTAAACACCTTCAAGGTGCTCTCGACTCCCGCGGATCCTGCGCAAGCGGTGTTGGAAGGGTTGCGGAGATTGTCCCTGGCCACCGGTCAGAGCGTCGTGCACGGGTCGACCGTGGCCACCAACGCGTTGCTCGAACGCAAGGGGGCGCGCACCGCGTTCATGACGACCCGGGGGTTTCGGGACGTGTTGCAGATCGGCCGGCAAACCCGTCGAAATCTCTATGATTGGTTCAGTGGCGGAGTCCCCGCGCTCGTGCCTCAAGACCGGTGCCTGGAAGTGCAGGAACGGCTCGACCATCGCGGTCTCGTGTTGCAACCCCTGGCCACACGCTCGCTGTCGTCCCTCATCAAGGCCCTCCGGGAAAAACGGGTCGAGGCCGTGGCGCTCTCCCTGCTGTTTTCCTTTGTGAATCCCGAGCATGAACTGCACATCGCTCAGCGCCTCCGGGAAGCGGGATTCTTTGTCTCCGCCTCGCATGAATTGATCCCTGAATTCCGTGAATTCGAGCGAGCCTCGACCACGGTCGTGAACGCGTACGTCTCTCCCGTGCTCAACAGATATCTGGAAACCCTTGAAGAATCGCTCCCTGGGGATTCCTTTCATATCATGCAATCGAACGGCGGGCGGATTCAGGCGGCACAGGTGCGACAGGAGGGCGTCCGGTCGATCCTGTCCGGGCCCGCCGGAGGGGTGATCGGGGCCGAATACCTGGCGCGGCTCGCGGGTTTTTCTCAGCTCATCACGTTTGACATGGGCGGCACGTCCACTGACGTATCCGTGGTCAATGGCGCGATTCACACGACGTCGGAAGCGGAAGTCGCCGGCATGCCGATTCGTGTGCCGGTGCTGGACATTCACACGGTCGGCGCCGGCGGCGGGTCCCTGGCGCGAGTCGATGCCGGAGGGGCCTTGCGCGTGGGACCGGAAAGCGCCGGTGCCGACCCGGGGCCCGCATGTTACGGACGAGGAGGGCAGGTGGCGACGGTCACGGATGCCAATGCCTTCCTGGGACGGTTTCCTTCCGTCGGCTTGTTGGGCGGCGAGTTGCCCTTGGATCTGGAGGCCGCCCGTAAGGTCCTGTCTGCGCTCTCACCGGAATTGACACGGTATGGTACCGGCATCCACATCGATCCGGAGGAAGTCGCCTTGGGTATCCTCCAGGTGGTCAATGCGGAGATGGAACGGGCGATTCGCGTGACGTCAATCGAGCGCGGGCACGATCCCAGGGAATACGTGTTGATCTCCTTCGGCGGAGCCGGAGGGATACATGCCTGCGAACTGGCGCGATCCCTCAACGTCGGTCGCGTACTGATCCCCATGGAAGCCTCGACGTTGTCCGCACTCGGTATGTTGACGGCGAACGTATTTCTGGATTACGTCCAAACGGTGATGTGTCCGGGTGAGACGCCGTTTGAAGAGTTGGAACGGCGGTTCGTTCCCATGGTGGAGCAGGCGCAGGAGGATCTGGCTATCCAAAAGGTTCCCGTTCCGGCCCGGCACGTGCATTGTGAATTGGATCTCCGGTATCAGGGGCAATCCTTTGAACTGACCGTGCCGTTTTCGCCTGATTTTCAAACGGCCTTTCATGAACGACACGCTCAACGTTATGGGCATAAGGACGAGGCCGCGGACCTGGAGATCGTCAACCTTCGGGTTCGGGCAATCGGAGACGTGAGTCCCCCGAGGATGGAGACGCAGGACTCCGGTTCTGCCGATTCGTCGGGGGCCGTGTGCCATGAACGTCGCCTCGTGTTCGCTTCCGGGCCTCGAAGCGTCCCGTTTTATGATCGCAGTCTGTTACGACCTGGGAATCACGTGCCCGGGCCTGCTGTCGTTTTCCAGGACGATACCACCATTTTGTTGTCGGAAACCGATCACGCGGACGTCGACGCCTGGCAAAACGTGCTGGTCACCATAGGAGACGCTCGTGCAGAAAGCCGTTGAACGGGAAGTCTTCAAACATCTGTTCAGTTCGGTGGCCGAGGAAATGGGGGTACGCCTGCAACGGTCGGCGTTTTCTCCGAACATCAAGGAGCGCCGCGACTTTTCCTGCGCCGTATTCGACGAGGAAGGTCATCTGGTGGCGCAGGCCGCGCATATCCCGATCCATCTCGGGTCCATGCCACTCTCGGTCGAAGCCTGTCGCCGGCACCTGACCCTTGAGCCGGGTGACGTGGCGATCCTGAATGACCCGTTTCACGGAGGAACACACCTGCCGGACATCACGATCGTCTCGCCGGTCTTCGTCGAGAACGACAGGCTTCTGGGGTTCGTCGCCAATCGCGCGCATCACGCCGACGTGGGGGGGATGTCACCGGGGTCCATGCCGTTGTCACGCGAACTGTATCAGGAAGGGGTGATTATCCCTCCCGTGAAACTTGTGGAAGCCGGCAGGGTCAATCAGGCGCTGTGGGATTTCTTTCTGGCGAACGTGCGGACTCCCCGGGAACGGGCGGGCGATTTACAGGCCCAACTGGCGGCCAATCGGATCGGGGAGCAACGACTGGGGGAATTGGCGTCACGCTACGGTGTGGAGCGCGTGCGCGGAAACATGTCCGATTTGTTGGCCTATAGTGAACAACTGACCAGACACGGCATCCGGCAGTTGCCGGACGGCACCTATCGGTATGAAGACGCGCTGGATGACGACGGCTTCGACGACAAGCCAATCCCGATTGCCGTAGCCGTGTCGATCCGGGATGAAGACGTGGAGGTGGATTTCGAAGGGAGTGCGCCGCAGTGCGAAGGCAGTGTCAATGCGGTCTATGCGGTTACGGTCTCGGCCACGGCATACGTATTTCGATGTCTGCTGGGACTGGATATTCCCGGCAACAGCGGTTGCATGGCGCCCATCCACGTCCGGGCGCCCGAAGGATCGGTGGTCAATGCCCGGTTCCCCGCGGCAGTCGCCGCGGGCAACGTGGAGGCGGCCCAGCGCATCGTGGACGTGCTGTTGGGGGCCTTGGCGCAGGCCTGTCCCGGCCGGGTGCCGGCCGCGAGCCAGGGGACCATGAACAACGTGATCATCGGGGGATGGGATTGCGAAAAGCAGCGGCCGTTTGCGTACTATGAAACGCTGGGCGGGGGCATGGGCGCCGGATCGGCATGTCCGGGAGCCAGCGGCATTCATTCTCATATGACCAATACGATGAATACGCCGGTCGAAGCCCTGGAGTATGCGTATCCGTTTCGGATTGCCCGATACGTCCTTCGGGACAAGACAGGCGGCGCTGGAGTTCACGCGGGAGGTAACGGGGTCACGCGCGAAATCGAATTCCTGCAAGACGCGCAGGTGACGATCGTCTCCGATCGACGGGAATCGCAGCCGTTCGGGTTGGCCGGGGGAGAGGCCGGGCAATCCGGCCGAAACGTGTTGATTCGCAAGGGCAAGGAAAAGAAGCTCCCTGGAAAAACGGAACTGGCCGTGAAGAAGGGGGATCGATTGCGGATTGAAACTCCGGGCGGTGGCGGTTATGGTAAGTCGAGAAAGTAGAATTCTGTCAACGAATGAAAGAACACATACTGGAGTCATGAAACATGAAAGTTACCGATCCTGAACGGTTGGAAATGTTGTACGAGCGTTTTTGTGACGTCTGTCTCGTTGAAAAAGAAGTGTGGACGGAAATTTTCCTGCCGCGGCAAGTTGAAAAGGGAGTGATCCTGACGAACGTACAGGAGAAATACGAAGTGGTTATCGACGATCCGGAGATCGAGGATACGCTTGATGCCAACATCCCCCTCGGCAAATCCTCGTTACGCGCGGCCATTCAGGAATACAAGGATCACATCAGCTTCAATAAAATCTAGGCCGGGACGGCACGGGGGCCGTCCCCTACAATGACCGTGATGTAGGGACAACCCCCCGTGGTTGTCCGTAGGATTTCAGATTGAGAAACACGATGGCGGCTCCGGATGCGTTTATCAAGGCCCTTCAGCATGAACCCATCGCCTGTCTGAGTCCGGCTTGCTCCAGGCACGTGGCCTATACCGAGGTCTCTCACCCGCAGGATCGAGTGAAGTCGTACCGGCTCCGGTGTGATGCATGCGGGCGGGAAGATCGCGTCTGTGGCTCTGCGGACGATGCGACGGAGTGGGAGGAAGCTGAATTGCAGGCGATTATGGATGAGCATCTTCTGCACCTTCAGCCCGTGTGCCCGTATGATCAGGCTCCCGTAGTCTTTACCTCTCTCCCTAATCCTCGGCGGAAGGCCAAGTATCGAATTTCTTGCTATTATTGTGGGCGGCGAATCGAGATGGATTGGCCTCCGCGCTTGTAGAGAGCAACGATCGTTGGTCTCTACTCCCAATGACCCTCCACTCCGAAGCGTACCCACGTTCCCGGGGCGCTGAAGCCGAGAAAATCCTCGTACCTCACGTTGGTCAGATTGTCCACGGCCCCGAAGAGTTTCCATCCGTCGTTCAAGGCATAGGTGGTGGCGAGGTCCATTCGATAATATCCGGGCACCCTCGTTTGCGTCGTGGGAATTTGCAGGTCGAAGCGTTTGCCCACGGCTTGGAGTTGGCTGCGTATGGTCAACGCGGGCGTGGCCTGTACGCGGATTGCGAAGCCGCCCGATGCCTTGGGACGGTTCCGTAGCGGGGCATTCGTGCCCGAGATGCGGGCGTCCAGAAAGGTCACCCATCCTTTGACCGATACGGCCGTCAAGGGGTTGGTCGCCACGTTCAATTCGATCCCCTGCGTCCTGACCTTGTTCAGATTGACCAGAAGGAAAGTCTGTTGCTTGGCAAGCACCGGGTCCAGGTCGATTTGATTGGAAAAGGTATTGTGGAACCAGGTCAGTTGGAGTTCACTATCCCAGACAGTACTTGATCGGAGGATACCCACTTCCCACGCGGTACTGGATTCGGGAGTGAGGCGAGGATTTCCGATAATGGGATCCCCCAGGGCATTCAGGCTCGGCAATTTGAATCCTTGACCGTACGTTCCGTGGATAGTTGTGCGGGGAAACGGTTGGACGCTGACCCCGAGACGAGGTGTCGCCCTGAGCGGTAAATCTTCCGGGCTGTCCACGCGAAGCCCTGCACTGAGCCGGACCTGTTCGTTGGGGGAAAAGATCGTTTCCAGGATCCCAGCCGGCGTGGCGCGGGATTGCTCGAAATCCGTGGCGACTTGTGACGGAAACCCCAAGACGGTCATGTCCTGAATCCCGGTTCGCGTTCCATGCTCGTGAACCAGTTGAACCCCGCCGGCGATTTTCAGTAAGCGGTTCAGTGATGCCCGTAGCGTCCAATGGAAACGCATCCGGGTAAAGTCCGTTTGGAAGACCGTGGGAGGGATTCGGAACATTCCGGGTGCGGACAACACGCCCGGGTTGTCCACTTCTTGTTGCCGGTGGAGCACGTTGGCCGTCAATTGATTCTCCCAGTTCGGCGCAAGCGGAAACGTCAGGTTGAATCCGGAAGCGACTTCGTGCGTGCGCCGCTGCTCCGTGATACGAAGAACGGCCAGGCGCGGGCCGCCGCTGCCTTCGGGAAATGAACGGGTGTCGGTGTGCGTGTATTGTCCCGTCAGTTCCAGCTTGAGCGAATCCGGACGTGACCAGTTCATATGGCCTCCGATGGTTCCGGATGCGAACCGGTTTCCTGTGACTTGTCCGTCGTCCCGCGTGACCGCTGCCGAGCCGGCGTATCGGAATCGGCCGGCAGCTCCTGAAGCTTGGAGCACGCCGCGGGCGTAGCCCCATTGTCCCCCTTCTGCCCGGGCAACCAGTCGATTCTTTTCGCCCCCTTTTTGCGTGATGATGTTCACCGCGCCCGCCATGGCGTCGGAACCGTAGAACACGGAGGCCGGGCCTTTGACGATTTCGATTCGTTCGATCCGTTCGGGCGTCAGGGAGGACAAATCCACGGATCCTCCACGCTGGTTCGTCGGATCGTTCAACGGCACGCCGTCCAACAACACCATCGTATAGTTCGGATCACTCCCGCGAATATAGAGTGAACTCAGGCCGCTCCGGCCGCCCATTTCATCCACGAAGACCCCGGGGGTTTGTTGCAAGAGGGTGCCGAGCCTGTTGGGCTGCTGCAGGTCGAAGCCTGTTCGCGTGAGCACCTTGGTCTGAAGGGGCGTCTGCGATTGGTTCGTCGGAAGGGTCGTGGCCGTGACCACCACGGGATCGAGCGTTTCAATTGAGGGCTCCGCCAGCCCGGCTGTTGGCGAGAGGCAGAGCAGGCACCACATGACCCCGGTGCAGGCTAACAAAGATTGGTTGCGGGGTTCCTTTCTTCTCATCACCAGCCGATCTGTGTTATACACACCCGTTATTTTCTTCCTGGACAGTTAGTCCTACTCCTGCACATCGGAAAGACCATACACCAGGGGCAGCCGAGGTCTTGTCTTGAGCAACATTCCATACCGTACAGAGCCTGAACGTTCGAGCCGGATGCCGTCCTGTCTCCCGTTCCTGATCGTGAACGAAGCCGCCGAGCGATTCAGTTTCTACGGCATGCGAACGATCCTGATCATTTTCATGACCCAATACCTCCTGAACGCGGACGGCGCCCTGGAGGTGATGAGTGAACCCGAAGCGCGCTCCTATTATCACCTTTTTACGTCCGCGGTCTATTTTTTCCCGGTCATCGGGGCCGTGATTGCGGACGTCTGGTTCGGCAAGTACCGCACGATCATGTCGTTGTCGCTGGTGTATTGCCTGGGGCATTTGACCCTCGCGGTGGATCAGACCAGGCTCGGGTTGGCCGTGGGGCTGACGCTGATTGCCGTGGGTTCCGGGGGCATCAAACCCTGTGTCTCCGCGAACCTCGGGGACCAATTCAGTTCGACCAACAGCCATCTGCTCAGCAAGGCGTTTTACTGGTTTTATTTTGCGATCAATTTCGGCGCGGGGATTTCCACGCTCCTGACCCCGTGGCTGCTCAACCATATCGGGCCCCATCTGGCCTTTGGCGTGCCCGGGCTGTTGATGCTGCTTGCGACGTGGGTGTTTTGGTTGGGGCGGTGGGATTACGCGCATATCCCCGCGAAAGGAACCGCGTTTCTTCAGGATTTGTTGTCGCGCGACAGCCTGCTGGCCATGTGGCGGCTTGCGCCGATTTACCTGTTCGTGGCCGTGTTCTGGGCGCTCTTCGATCAAACCGGGTCGGCGTGGGTCCTCCAGGCCAGAAACATGGATCTCTATTGGATGGGGGTGGAATGGCTCCCGTCGCAAATTCAGTTCGTCAATCCGTTTCTGATCATGCTCCTCATCCCGGTGTTTGCCTACGGCGTCTATCCCGTAGTCGACAGGGTGTTTCCCCTGACGCCCTTGCGGAAGATCAGCATCGGGTTTTTTGTGACGGTGATCGCCTTCGTGATTTCCGCGGTGATCGAGATGCAGATTGTCTCGGGGCTGCGGCCGAATATCGTCTGGCAGATCGTGGCGTTCGTGGTCATCACCGCGGCGGAGGTCATGGTGTCGATCACGTGTCTGGAATTTTCCTATACCCAGGCGCCCAGGGCTTTGAAATCGTTCGTCATGGCGCTCTTTCTCCTGTCGGTGTCCCTGGGGAACGCCTTTACCTCGCTGGTGAATTATTTCATTCAGAACGACGACGGCAGTGTGCGGCTGGAGGGCCCGGATTATTATTGGTTTTTCACGGCGGTCATGCTGGGCGTGTCGATGCTTTTCATCGTAGTGGCCAAACGCTACAAAGGCCGGACTTATCTTCAGGGTGAAGAGGCCTAGTCAACATTCAGTCATTCCCGCAAGTTTTTAGCGGGAATCCAGGGTCTTAGTTATTTGTGCGGGGTTTCGCCCCCGCACGACGAGGTTCCTTCGACAGGCTTCCTTCGACTTCGCTAACGCTACGCTCAGGACGAACGGGAGAATAATCCGTGCATCCTGAGCGTAGGCCTCTTGAGGCCGGAGTCGAAGGGTCAGGACGAACGGGTGCCTCTCCGGTCACCCTGAGCGTAAGGCGCCACGCGCCTGGAGTCGAAGGGCGCTCAAGGTCTGGGGTTCTGACTCAGATACAGGACCTGGTTGACCCGGAAGGCTTGGGTGTACTGGTCGGTCGTGATGTGCTGCGAATGAAAGCAGCGCCCGTCGAAAATGATCAGGCGATTGGGCTTCATGCGGATGAGAAAGAGGAGTTCCCAATAGGCGTTGCCGTCGTTGATATAGGCGTTGTCCCGGTTGGCGAATAACGGGTTGAAGATCATGCTGTTCTGAAAATTTTCATACCCCTCCGCACTGCTGAGAAATTCATCGCTGAGTTCAAGCCTGTCGGCCAGTTCGCGGATTTCTTTGTTCGGCACGATGGGTACGCGTTCCAACCCCGTGGGCACGTGATGGTACAGGCCGGTTCCGCCCATGCAGGATTCGGCGGGGTTCAGGTAGACCATGGCGGTCACGTCCTGATCGATATGGGGTTGACGTTGCCCGACGTTGAGGCGGTACTGGTGGTTGGTGATGCCTTGAAACACGACCGGCTGGGGGTCGAAAAACGGGTAGAGCTTCATGCCCCAGAACTCGCCGATCGCATCCACAATCTCCCCGGTTTCGACGTTGACCGAAGCCCGCACGCCGGGAAAGTTGCCGACAATCTCGAAGCGATCGGTATACGGCAATTCGAGGGCCTGTTTCAGGACCCGATCGGGATACCGGTAGAACCCGTCGACCATAACGACCTTGTGGCGGCCCAGGCCGACATGTTCGACGGAGACCTGGCAGCCGGGATTGATAGCAAAGGTTTCAGGGGAGGGTGGCACGAGCGATTCCCTGTCCACGTGACGGGTTTTCGCCATGGTGCGCCTTCGGATCCCCTTGCGTCAACGGGATTGGCTTTGATACCTCATGTCGTCGAGTCATCAATCAGCGGGGCTCTCCGTGGTACAATACAATACCATGCGAATTTGCATGTAACTTATCCACGATCTTCTCGAGGAAGGAACAAGGTATGACCGCTCCGTATCGCGACCTGCTGGCCGGAATCCGCAACAGTTTTCCGCAGCCGATTTCCAATCGTGTCCATGACAGCTACTTTGTGCATAGCGTCATGCGTGCGATGGATGCGGTGGACACATTGAAGAGCGAGCGGCCCATTCTGGGGCAGCGCACGCCTTTGGATTACGCCAAGGCCCGGGAAGCGAGTCTTTCCGACAGTGGCATGAGTGTCGAGGAAGTCACCGCCGAACTGGTGTCGTATTGTTCGGGCTTGACCATTCCCGGTCATCCCCATACGCAGCAGAACGTGATCCCGCCGCCGACCATCTCGTCGCTGATCGGGGTACTCCTGGCTTCTTTGTATAACCCCAATCTCGGGTGGGACGAATACAGCCATCGCCTGGCCCTGGCGGAAGTGGAGATGGTAGCGATGACCGCGCGTCTCGTGGGATACGAGCCGGACCGCGCAGGTGGAGTGTTCACCTTCGGCGGAACCGGCACGACGCTCTACGGCGCCAAGATCGGGTTGGAGAAAGCCATCCCCGGCGCCATGACTTCGGGCGTGCGGGAGGAAGCCGTCATCTTTGCCAGCGAGTCCAGTCATTACTGCCGGTACAACATTGCAGGGTGGTTGGGCCTCGGAGCGAACAGCGTCATCACGGTTTCGACGGACTCACGGAACGCCATGAACGTCGAGGCCTTTCGGGAGCAGGCCAGGGGAGTCCTTCAACGGGGCGGAAAAATCGCCGCGATTATCGTCACCATGGGGACCACGGATGCCTTCGGACTCGACGATCTGGCCGCTATCGTGGCGGTGCGTGATGAATTGGTGGAAGAATTTCAACTTCCGTACCAACCCCACGTTCATGCCGATGCCGTGATCGGCTGGGCATGGTCGGTGTTCAACGACTATGATTTTGAGGGCAACCCTCTAGGATTCCGGCCGCGAACTCTTCGTGCGTTGGCAGGGGCTCGTCTTGCCATCCATGGTCTGTCTCTGGCTGACAGCGTGGGGATCGATTTTCATAAATCGGGGTTTGCCCCCTATATCTCGAGCCTGGTGTTGTTCAAGGATCGCGACGACCTGGCCTTGATTCACCGGCCTCAAGAGCAGATGCCGTACCTGTATCAGTTCGGCACTCATCGTCCGGGGATGTACACCGTCGAGACTTCCCGGGCGGGCGGGGGAATTCTTGCGGCCCTGGCGAATATGAAACTATTCGGGAAGCAGGGACTGCAAGTCATCATTGGCCACATAGTCGAGATGTCTCAATTGCTGCGTGAACATTTGGAGGGGAATGATAGCACCACGGTCCTGAATCGGGACAATTTCGGCCCGGTGACGCTGTTTCGGGTTTATCCGCGCGGGATCGACACGTTCCGGATCAAAGAGAAGGAAAGCACGGACGCGGCCTATCGAGAGACGTTGCAATCGCACAATGAGTATAACCGGAAGGTCTTCCAATACGTCCATCAAGAGGCGATGGACGGTCGGGGCGCGGTGTTGTCCTTAACGGATTGCTATCGCACCTCGGACTATGGAGAGCCGATCGTGGCGTTGAAGTCCTTTATCCTTTCCCCGTTTGTGGATGAGGAAGGGATCGAGGTAGTCGTGCGGAAGGTGTTGGAAGCCCGGAACCGGATTGAGGGCTAGGCCTCTGATGCCAAGGGCTCAGGCTAATGGTCGCTCAATAGTTCGAGAAAACGCGGCGCCAGGATCCGGCTCTGAATCATCAGCAATCCACGTTCTCCCAGTTCCCGGTAACTCAGGCTGATCTCGGTTTCCTCGAGACGCCAGGAGTACTCCTGGTTCAACCCCCGGATCATCGAGCCGCGGTTGTGTTGAAGTTTCCCGTAGGCCGATTCCAACGCCTGCTTGATCCGGTCGTGCGTTTCTTCGCTACGGTATCGGATCATCACCCGGGCAAATTGGGAGTCGATGGCATAGAGCTTGATGGCCTCCACCGGTCCGTTCGCAAAACGCGGCGGGCCTTCCTTGTATCCATAAATGTCGACTCGACCGTCAGGCTCGACGAGGACAAGTTGAGGAAGTTCTGCCAGTGCGCTTCCCCAGGGAATCCCCTGAAAGCCCGGTGCCGGCACGGTCGCCGGCTTTGCGGCGAGAAGCAAGGCAGGCAACCAGAGAAAGAAGACCGATAGCGGAACGAGGTACGGAACGCGACGCGTCACCATTCCGCCACCCTATCATCACGGCAGGAAAATAGCCAGCAACACTCTACATCCATGATTAAAAGCGGCAAAGATAGGAGGCAGTCTGTCAGGAAACAAGGAACGGAAGGGAATCAGAATGTCGCGTCGGCAGGGAGCGGCACGGCATGAATGTCATCTTTTCCGATAAGATCGGCCAGTTCGCCGACGTGCTTCTCCGGAGGTCCAACCAGCATCCATGCTTCGGGGTTGTCCAGGATTGCCTGGACGAGTTGGGTGTGGAGTTGATGCCCCGAACATTTGGCGACAATATGACCGATGACGTGGATGCCGAGGAGGGACAGATCACCGATGAGGTCCAACACCTTATGGCGAACGCATTCGTCCGGGAAACGAAGTTCCCCGTCATTCATAATGCCGCTGTCCGAAAACACGATGGTATTGTCCAGGGACCCGCCCTGTCCCAAGCCGCGGGCCCATAAGGCTTCGACTTCATGCGAAAACGCAAAAGTCCGAGCATGTGAAATATTGGCCTCGAAGCCCACCGTCGACCACTCATGCTCGTACGTTTGCTGTTGGATCAACTCATGATCGTAGTCGATCGTATAGGTGATCTTGGCAAACGGAGCGGGCAGAATGGAAATCTCTCGATTGCCGTCACCGATGTGAATGGGTTCTACAATTTTGAGATAGGTCTTAGGGCGTTCCTGCGGGAGAATTCCGGCGAGGCGAATGAGTTTGGCAAAGGGGGCCGCACTGCCGTCCATTGCCGGAACTTCCTCTGAATCGATATCGATGAAGGCATTGTCGATTCCCAATCCCCAGAGTGCCGACAGCACGTGTTCGGTCGTTTGAATTTGGAATCCATTGGACCCGACCACGGTGCAAAGTTCTGTCGACCTGAGATTGCGAATCGACGCCTGGCACGTCTCGATGTGGCTGTTGACTTTCCGCCGGAACACAATGCCGTTGTCCACGGGCGCGGGGGAAAGACTGACCTTCGAAGAACGTCCGGAATGAAGCCCTACCCCGGACGTGGAGATCGTTTGCTCAATGGTCTGTTGCCGTTTTCCGAACATGTAGTTCCGCTTCTCCAAATTGGAATAAATATTCCATAAATAGAATACTTCAATACATATTGCAAATTTCGGGCCAAATAAAATCCAGGTAAATGTTTTTTAACTTATTGAAATTTAATGATAAATGAAAAACCAAATTTGCACGTTATTGATATTGATGTAAAAAGTCAATAGCGCTGTTGCAAAAAAGCAGCACAGGGGGAGGAACCTTACTCAGGACCGAAAAGGCTCCAACAAATATCGCAAGGACTCAGGGAACCGATCAAAAGCATCGGTGTGTGCGAGTCCGGTGATGATGCCGCGGTGTTTCTTGTGTAGGCCGGAGTTGACAAAGGCCTGGACGTGGAGTTGCCATTTCAAGGTATTATCGCCGAGCACTTGCGCCTGCTCCTCGGCTGTCCTGGCCTTAAACAGGTCGTCGAGACACCTGACGGTTTTTTCGACGCTGTCATAGGGGGGCGCGAGCTTCAGCGCCGCATAAAATGCTTCCAGGTTCCCGCGGAATTCGCTGAGGAAGGTCTGGTCATCGTGTCGGGACATGATGGAGGAGCCATGAACCTGGGCTGGAGCCCACTTGGTTCCCCTCCTTTGTAAGGAGGGGTAGGGGAGGAAAAAGCCGATACTTCCTCGTTCTCTTTCTTGAGGTGCCAGGGACGGTAGCATGTCTTCCCGCCCCGCTGCTTTATTCGGAATTGCTGAATCCGTCCAGATCATGCTCTTTCCCGATCATGACCAGGACGTCGCCCTTTTCGATCATATCGCTGGGCGAGGGAGTGAAATTGAAGGTATCTTCCTTCTTGAGTTTTCCCTTGATCATGCGATTGACCTGCTTCTTGATGCCGATGATGTTGAGGTTGTGCTGTTCGCGGATCCTGGTTTCCTCGATGCTCATGCCGGAAAACCGGTCCGGCACGGCGATTTCCTCGACACTGTACCCGGGCGCAAGTTCTAGGTAGTCCAACACCTCGGGCGAAACCAGACGGTGCGCGAGCCGGATTGCGGCGTCCCGTTCGGGGTAGATCACTTCGGTTACCCCGAGGTTGCTGAGGATTTTGCCGTGCACGTTGGTCACGGCCTTGGCGATGATGGATTTGATCCCCATTTCGTGCAACGTCTGGACGATGAGGATGCTTGCTTCGATGTTCTCACCGATGCTCACTACCGCCACGTCGACGTTTTGGGTGCTGACGGCTTTCAGTGCGCGCTCATCGGTCGCGTCGCACTGGACCGCAAAGGTCGCGATCTCACTGATGGCCTGTATTTTGGCCTCTTCGCTGTCGATGGCGAGAACCTCGCATCCTTTTTGAACCAACGATTCCGCGACGCTGTATCCGAATCGACCCAGGCCGATGACTGCGAACAGACGTTTCATGACGTAAAGCTATTCATCTGATGATTCGGGCTCCACTTGTTTGGGGGGGAGCGCATCCGACGATTCCATGTGTTTCAAGAACGGGCTCAACAAGTCAATAGGCACGGGAAACAGGATCGTGGAATTTTTATCGCCGGCCACGTTCATGATGGTTTCGAGATAGCGTAATTGCAGGGCGGCCGGATTCCGGCTCAGGATGTTGGCCGCATCGGACAGGCGTTGGGAAGCCTGAAATTCGCCTTCGGCATGGATGACTTTCGACCGTCGTTCCCGTTCGGCTTCCGCCTGCCTCGCAATCGCGCGCTGCATTTCCTGCGGAAGATCCACGTTCTTGACTTCCACGGCGGAGACCTTGATGCCCCAGGGTTCGGTGGCTTGGTCGATAATCCGCTGTAAGTCCGCGTTGATTTCATCCCGTTTGGAGAGCAGGTCATCCAACTGGCTCTGGCCCAGGACGCTCCGCAGGGTCGTCTGCGCGATCATGGAGGTGGCGTAATAATAGTCTTCCACCCCGACAATGGCTTTTTCCGACTCCACCACACGAAAATAGATCACCGCGTTGACTTTGACCGACACGTTGTCCTTCGTGATGACGTCCTGGGGAGGCACGTCCATGGTCACGGTGCGGAGGCTCACGCGAACCAGTTTGTCGATGAACGGGATGATGATGACGACGCCGGGGCCGTTCTTGCCGACCAAGCCCTTGGCCAGACGGCCGAACCGGAAAATGACGCCGCGCTCGTATTCCCGAAGGATATAGAACCCTTTCGAGACCAGGATGATGAACCCAAACAGCAGGATGAACAGCATCATGGGACTGAAATCCATTGATTATTCCCCCTCGCTTTGCGGTTCGAGGGGTTTCACGTGGACCGTGAGGCCCTCAATTTGGGTGATTTGAATGGACTGCCCTTCGGTCACCGGCGCCGAACTCACGGCGTCCCAGATTTCACCTTGGACCACGATTTGTCCGTTCGGCGCCAGGTTCGTTTTCGCCGACCCGATGCGGCCGATCATGCCTTCGCTGCCCGTGGGCGTTTGCCGGCGCAAGGCACGCACGCCGAAATTGACCACAAGCAACGTAAACCCGACCGCCAAGGCGATGACAGGAAGCATAACAGACCAGGAGAGTTGATAATAGGGGAAATCCTGGTTGAAGAGAAACAGCGATCCCAGCACCATGGCCGTGACCCCGCCGATGGCCAACACCCCGTAACTCGTGACCGTGACTTCCAGAATCAACATGACGATGCCCAGGATGAACAGCAGCACCCCCGCATAGTTTACGGGAAGGGACTGGAGGGAATAGAACGCGAGGATCAGGCTGATGGCGCCGACCACGCCGGGCAGAATCGCGCCCGGGCTGTAGAGTTCCGCGATCAATCCGATGGTGCCGATGGTCATGAGCACGTAGGCGATATTCGGATCGCTGATGGCTTTCATGGTTTCGAGTCGCCAGCTCATAGGAAAATCGCTCGTGCGCGTGTCCTGGGTTTGAAGGGTTACGGGCTGTTCCCCAATGGCGAGTTCCCACCCGTCGAGTTGTTGGAGCAAGTCATCGAGATCCGACGCAATCAGGTCGATCACGCCCAGTTCACGGGCTTGCGTGGCCGTGGCCGAGACGCTTTTCTTGACGGCGTTTTCCGCCCATTCGACGTTCCGGCCCCGGCGTTCGGCAATGGAACGGATATAGGCCACTGCGTCATTCTCCACCTTGGCCTTCATCACCTCGTCCATTTCCCCGCCGCCCATGGCCACGGGGTGGGCCGCTCCGATGTTGGTGCCCGGCGCCATGGCCGAGACGTGCGCCGCCAGGGTGAGGAAGACCCCGGCCGATGCGGCACGCCCGCCGGTCGGCGAGACGTAGACCACAATGGGCAGTTGGGCACCCGTGATGTCTTTAATCATCAACCGCATCGACGTGTCCAAGCCTCCGGGTGTATCGAGTTGAAACACCAGGAATTGGGCGCGTGCCTGCTCCGCATGGGCAATGGCTTCGTGGAGATATTCGGCCGCGACGGGATTGATCACTCCTTCATACGCGGCGGTGACCACCAGGGAAGGCTCGGCTTGGGAGGGGCCGGCTTGACAAGAGAAAAACAGAACGATCAGCGCGATGATCGCGCGACCTTTCCGACTGTGCCACAGGGAGCTACGAACGGGCCGAAACCGGGAAGGCGTTGTGCGAAAGATAGTCAATGCGGAGGAAACCTCCTACAAAAACCATCTTACGAGCCTCTCCCAAGGGTGTCAAGAAAACGCCTCCGTTCGGGATACCGCCCAATCCAATGGCGGAATTCGGTGAATTGTGCGGGACAAGTTGCAACCCCGGGGGCAGGCTCCTAGAATGCGAGCCATGCCCACCTTTCAACCAGGCCAACGCGTCCATCTGGTCGATAAAAAGGGGCGGCAGTATGCCCTCACGCTCAAAGCCGGCGATCGATTTCAGCACAGCGGGGAAACCATCCCGCATGACGACCTCATCGGACTGCCTGACGGATCCATGGTGCGTCTTTCCGGGGGGAAGACCATGATGGCCTTACAGCCCACCTTGGCGGAATACACGCTGAAGATGCCGCGGGGCGCGCAAGTCCTGTATCCCAAGGACATCGCCATGATCCTGATGTGGGCCGACGTGTACCCTGGCGCCTCCGTGTTCGAAGCGGGGGTTGGGTCCGCGGCGTTGACGCTGGGCTTGCTGCGTGCAGTAGGCGACCGCGGGCAGGTTGTCAGTTATGAAAAACGAGAAGACTTCGCGCGGACCGCGATGAAGAATATCGAGCGATTCCTGGGTCCCGTGGCCAATTTCCACCTGGTGCAGCGCAATGCCCATGAAGGCATTTGTTGGGAAGTGAACGGCACCCCCCACGTCTTCGATCGGGTGATCTTGGATTTGCCGGAACCCTGGAACGTGGTGCCCCACGTGCCGGCGGTGCTCCGGGCCGGCGGCATATATCTGAGCTTTGTTCCGACGGTGCCCCAAGTGGTTCAGACGGTGGAAGCCCTCCAACGGACGAGGGCCTTCGGACTGATCGAAACATTCGAATCCCTCATGCGCCATTGGAACATCGACGGGCGTAGCGTCCGGCCTGATTTGCGAATGATCGCCCACTCGGGATTCATTACAGTGGCCCGTCGCCTGGAAAAGGGTGAGGCGACTACAGGGCCGACCTCCGCTGTCGCATCCGATAACGAAGGCGAAGGCGAAACAGAAGATCCGGTGTTTGATGGCGGCTGACCCCGTTCGATCTTATGCGAACCTGCCGAGGCAGGTCATAGGGGCGGACCGGAGCCTGTCCTGCCTGTCCTGATCCTTCGACTCCGGCCTCAAGAGGCCTACGCTCAGGATGCACGGATTATTCCCGTTCGTCCTGAGCGTAGCGAAGCGGAGTCGAAGGAAGCGAAACGAACGGGTGTCCGTCCTGTGAGGCGATGAAGACGCTGCTGATTGCAGATGATGACCCCGACCTCCGGTTGTTGCTGCAAACCACCCTGGAGGATCCGGCCTATCGTATTCTGGAAGCCTCGGACGGGGAGTTGGCCTTGCACTTGGTGTGGCAGGAACGGCCCGACGTGGTGATCCTGGATCGGATGATGCCCAAACTCGACGGTCTTGCCGTGGCCCGGACCGTGCTGGCTGATCCGGCCGTCCGGCATATTCCTCTGATTCTCCTGACGGCTCTGGATCCGCCAATGGCGATTGACGGCGAGCCGGCGCCGGAAGTCTTTGCCTATCTGGTTAAACCCTTCAGCCCCTTGCAATTACTCGAAACCGTCCGGCAGGCGCTCGACCGCACGGGCACGGCTTAGGTCCCGGGTGCCAATGAAGCTCTCTCAGGATTTCGTCCCTGACGATGATCTCAACAAACAACTGCGTTCGGCCAAGTCGCAGCTGGCGCTCTATGCCAAAGATCTGAAAGTCCTGCTGTCTCGTGAACGAAAAAAGACACACAAACTGGAAACGACGAACCAGCAATTGCAGGCCTATGCCCGGGACCTGAAGGCGGCCTATGCAACCCAACAACAAAGGACACGGGAACTCGAAAAAGCCTATGCGGATACCGTGGTCCGCCTGACCCTGGCTTCCCGGTACAAGGACGAAGAGACCGGTGCGCATATCCAGCGCCTGAGTCACTACAGCAAAATCCTGGCACTGGTCATCGGTCTCAATGAAGATGACGCTCAATTGATTTTCGATGCGGCGCCCATGCATGACGTGGGAAAGGTCGGGATTCCCGACCGGATCATGCAAAAGCAGGGACCATTGGATGAAGAGGAATGGGAGGTCGTCAAACGGCACCCAATCCTGGGAGCCAATCTGTTGGCCGGTTCACCCTCGTTGTTGTTACAGACCGCACGGGACATCGCCCTCACGCATCATGAGCGATGGGACGGCAGCGGCTACCCGCAAGGGTTGAAAGGCGAGGCGATTCCTCTGGGCGGCCGCATGGTCATGTTGGGGGACACCTATGATGCGCTTCGAAGCATGCGGCCGTATAAACCGGCCTTTTCCCATAAGAAGACGTGCGACATCATCCTGAACGGCAACGAGCGAACCAAGCCCGGGCATTTCGATCCCACGCTCCTCGAAGCCTTTCGAGACAAGCACCTGGAGTTCGATCGGACTTTTTCGGAGATCAGAGAGGAAGAAACGACGCCGTAGAACCGCGCGACAGGCTTGATTCAGCCTGTTCCCCTCCTTTGTAAGGAGGGGTGAGGGGAGGTAGAGGGCGGAATGTGTCGGATTATGTCCTTCGACAAGCCTGTCCTGAGTTTGCCGAAGGGCTCAGGGCTAACCCGACCTGCGATATGCTCGCGGCTGGCAAACGCTCAGCGTCCCGGGAAATCAACCGGATATCCGGCTTCGGTCCAGGCGTTCATGCTGCCTGCGACGTTATACACGTACTGGTACCCGAGGCCGGCCAGCGTTTCGGCGGCGATGTTGCTCCGGTGACCGGATTGACAGTACACGACAATATGATCGTCGAGCTTGGCACCGAGTTCCGTATGGCGACGGCCAATTTCCCGAAAATCGATATTGTAATCGGTGCCGGGAATGAAGCCCGTCATGTGTTCATCGCCGGTGCGGACGTCAATCAAAATAAACCCTTTCTGCTGGAGGCTCGGGGCTTTCTCGAGTCCCCGGTTCAACTCCTGGACCGTCAGCACATACGTTTGTTGGGCCGAGACGGAACCACCCAGTACACTCAACGTAAGTGAGAGAACTATGAGACCACTGAGTATTGTCCGGATCTTCATACAACACCTCCGTGTCGACAAAATGTGGAGGAAAACCAGGAACCACTTCCTGCGCCTAAACTATCCTATGCCCACTTTCGGAACATGGTCAAGAGCCTGTATGGCGCTCATGTTCGTGCTGGGAGGGTGTGGCGGCGGCGTTGAGGTGGTTCGGGAGAGCCCGGATTCCGGAGTCGTCCGATATCTGTACAAAGGGACCGACGGACACCTGTACACATCCAAGCGTCAGGAGGCCTTTGACAAGATTGACGAGTTTTGCGGCGGCCCGTACCAAGTGCTCAAGGAAGGGCAAACCAAAGGCCGGCAACGGGTAGTCGAGGGCATGGGAGGCTCGGAAATCATGACCGAAGACTGGTGGGGCATCCGGTTTCAATGCCTGCCCTGAGCCAAGTCGAAGGGCACGAAATAAACCGTGAGCGGTATTGTCTCGCTGTCACCATAAAAACGGAGGCTTTCTGATGACTCAGGAGCGTTTCTTGCCGGACGATGTAGGGCCTTATGGCAAAACACCTCTCTTCACGAACGAGACCGTGCCTGACAAGATCCTGAATCATCATGAGTTACAGGCCGGAACGTGGGGGCTTCTCACGGTCGAGGTGGGCACCGTGAGCTTTTTCCGGAAAGGAGAGGATGTACCGGTTGCGGTCATTTCATCGGAAAAGCCGTTCGTCATTTTGCCGGAAGAAGTTCATTATGTGAGGTTGTCGGAGGATGCCCAATTTTTCGTGCAGTTCTACAGACGTGCTAAAAGTTGAAGGGTTGACTTATGGCTTTGATGGTATGGCGGAGAGGGTGGGATTCGAACCCACGGACCGTTGCCGGTCAACGGTTTTCGAGACCGCCCGATTCGGCCACTCTCGCACCTCTCCGTATATCGGTAAGCTTTCAGTTCATCGTGGCGGGCTGATCCTGCCTGAGCCGTTGAAAGAATCGTTGCAGAAGGTCGCGACTTTCGTTTTCCAATACGCCGGACGTGACGGCGATTTGGTGATTCAAGCGGGGATCCTCATGGAGCCTGAACAGGGATCCGCAGGCCCCGGCTTTGGGGTCCCAGGTGCTGAAGACCAAACGAGGAATCCGCGCTTGCAGCATGGCGCCGGCACACATGAGGCAGGGTTCCAGCGTCACGTAGAGGGTTGTGCCAGTTAATCGCCAGGATTGCAACTGTTCGGCGGCTTCCCGGATCACGATGAGTTCCGCATGGGCGGTCGGGTCCCGTTGGCGTTCCCTGGCGTTTCGTCCCCTGGCCACGATGGTATTGTCTCGCACGAGTATCGCCCCCACGGGCACCTCGCCGTCGGCAGCGGCGAGTTCCGCTTCCCGCAGGGCTTCGCGCATGTAGGCTTCATCGGACGGGAGATGGTTCTTCGCGTCTGCTTCGTGGATCATAATGTTGCTCTTATAAATGGCCTCTACCTCCCCTTGCCCCTCTTGACCCTTCGCTCTGCTCAGGGCAGGCAAAGGCGGGGAACGGAAGGGCGGCGCGGAGCGGAGCCCTTCGACTTCGCTGGCGCTACGCTCAGGACAGGCTTTGGTTTACGCGGCAATCATGGTAGCATAGCGTGACCTCAGACTCCATGAAGATCGCAGTTGAGGGACATGGCACGTCGTACTCCAATCACCGTTCCCCTTTCAGTCGAACACCTGCAGTCGATCTGGCACGAGTTGAACACATCGTATTTCGGGGACCGTCTGCCGGCCATTGAGATTCAATGGAGTAATCGCCTGACGGCGTCGGCCGGTCTCTTTCGCAGCCGGACGGGTCCACGTACTTCATGGGTGGCTCCTGAGGAACGGCATGGCAAGGGGCGGGTGATTCGTTTGTCGATTCCTCTCCTGTCTGGACAATCGTTTGAAGAGATACGGGGCACCTTGGCCCACGAGATGATTCATCAATGGCAGTTTGACGTGAAGAAATGGTGTCCGTCGCACGGATCGGAATTTCGACGGATCATGGCCCTGATGAATGCTGATGGCCTGGATATCACGATTTATCATACGCTCGACAATGGCACCCCGGCCCCCGCGAAGTTTACGTGGCGTTGCGCGAGGTGCGGTCATGCGTATCATCGCCAACGCAACACCCTCTCGACGCAACGGCATCGCTGTGGGTTGTGCCGGGGACCTCTTCAGGAAATTAGTGCCCTCAACCCGGGCGGGGACCCCTCACCCCGGCCCTCACCCCACCCCTCTCGCAGATGGAGAGGGATCAAACAGGACGGCCCGATTCAACTGGCCTTTAATTTTTGAGCGTGTCTGGTGGGGTCGTGGACGCGGCCCGGGCCTCTGCGCGGAGGACCGCGAGGCGTTCTTGATCGTTCTCGATCTCCGGGAGATTATACCGCCCGTCCACTTGGACGGCTCGCTCAAGGCAACGCAACGCGGACACGTAGTCCCTTCTGGTTTCGTAAATGTCGGTCAGAAGACGGAGCACCGCGGCTTCGCTGGGTTCCTGCCCGAGTTTGATGAAGTGTTCGCTGGCGTTGTTGAGGCAACGTTCCGCTTGCTGCAGGTCTCCTTGAGCGAGCAGGGCCTTGCCGAATTGGCTGAACGTGTTGGCCAATCCCAGTTCGTCGCCGACCACGCGGTGGCACTCGAGGGCCCGTTGAAAATATACGACGGCGTCGTCCTGGTGCGTTGTGGCGAGTTCCATCAGCGCCAGATTGTTATACAGGAGGCCCAGGGCGCGATGGTGTTCGATGGGCTGCAGGACGTCGATGGCTTCCAGATAATACGCCTTGGCGGTGTCGAATTTACCCGCGTCGGCTTTGAGGTTGCCGAGATTCACCAGGGTTTCTCCCACGATGGACGGATTGTGTGCGCGACGTTGAAGCGTAAGCACTTCGTGATAGCAGGTTTCCGCTTCGGCGTATTCTTCCAGTTGCGCACACACGTTGCCGAGGTTGCCTAACGCGGCAATCAGGGCCTCACCCGTGTCGTTGGTCCGGGCTTCTTTCACGGCTTCTTCGCACCAATGGCGCGCTTGTGAGAGATTTCCTCGATGCAAATGGATGGAGGCGCGTTGTGAGGCGTGACTCATGATCAGGATGGGGCAAAGAACACGAAGAGAACGGCTGGTCTATGACGCGAAGGAACGTCGAGTTGTTGCCAAACCGGTCCGAGGTTTGATACCTACTCGCGTGAACGCGTTCCCGTCTCCGAACGGGGATCCCGTATCATCGGCGAAAGGCGTCTTTGCCTCTCACAATGTTGGAGAGAAGTTCATCGGCTTGTTTGGCCGCCTTGCGACGGCGCCACCATTGGATGCCGAATCGGCAGGCCAGCAGTCCGGCCAGACAACCCAGGACGATTCCCATCTCGTCGCTCATGACGATAGTCTAGTGCAACCTTCCGCCGCGGGCAAGGTTCGTGGTGCCGTTGCCCCGATGGCGGTCCGTCAAGGAAGCCTCACCCCATGGAATTGTGGATTCTGTTCATTTCTTTGATCGTGATCCTGGTCGGCGCGGAAACGTTTACCAACGCGCTCGAACATTTCGGAGAACGGCTGCACATTTCCGAGGGGGTCACGGGGTCGGTGTTTGCGGCCGTGGGAACGGCTTTGCCCGAGGCGATGATCCCTGTGGTGGCGGTGTTGGCCGCCTCCGGAGATTTGTCGGTTCGACATGACGTCGGAGTGGGAGCCATTTTGGGCGCGCCGCTGATGCTGTCGACCATTACATTTTTCTTAATGGGAACGTTTGCCGCCCGGCGTCGTGGTTGGGCGGAAGCCCTTCGTCCCGAGCCTACCGGCGTGCACCGGGACCTGGATTGGTTCCTCTTTGCCTTTGCATTGGCCACCCTCGCGATCTTTGTGCCTTCGGAATGGCCATGGGCGCGTGTGTCGTTGGCGTTGGTCTTGACCCTGAGTTATTTCGTCTACTTGTTGCTGACCATTCGCGCATCCGGGAAATTGGTTGAGCAGGGCCATGGCACCGAGGCGGATCATCCGCTGTTTGTCAGCCGGTTACGGATCCCCGAGAATCTTGCCACGATCCTCCTGCAATTGCTTATCGGATTCGGGCTGATCGTCGGAGGGGCCAAGGGCTTCGTGTACGGCGTGGAGCATTTGGCTGCATGGCTTGGGCTTTCCACCTTGGCTCTGTCGTTGCTGATCGTACCGGTGGCGACCGAACTGCCGGAAAAAGTGAATAGTATTATATGGGTGAGGCGCGGCCGTGATACCCTGGCTTTCGGCAACATCACCGGGGCGATGGTATTTCAAGGGAGCCTGCTTCCGGCTTTGGGAATCTTGTTGACGCCGTGGGTTCCGCGAAAGGAAGCCCTATGGGGCATCGGATTGACGTTCCTTGCCGCAGGGTACCTGAAACTTCGTTTACGGTTCCATGACTTGAGACCCTATCATCTGATTTTCAACGGCCTGTGCTATCTCGCTTTCGGCTTGCTCATTGCCTTTGGATAAGCAGTGGGCGCAAGGTTGCGGGAGCCGCATTCCGGATAAACGGTTTGTAGTCTCGCTCCGATTTTTATACAATAGTTGTCTTTCTACCATGCTTGCCGTGTTGTTCTTTTACTTTTCACCCGAAACGTGCATGTTTTTGAGGTGCGTATGAAATCGCCCGTGGTGACGTGTTTGGATATGGAGGGGGTCTTGACTCCGGAGATCTGGCTGGCTTTGGCCGAGAAGACGGGGATTAACGACTTGAATGTCACCACCAGGGACATTCCCGACTACGACGAACTCATGAAGCTTCGTCTCGACATCCTTGCGAAATTTAATCTCAAGCTTTCGGACCTCACCGCGGTGGTCGCGGGGATGAAACCTCTGGATGGCGCCGTGGAATTCTTGACGTGGTTGCGGGAGCGGTGTCAGGTTATTGTTTTGTCGGATACCTATTATGATCTGGTCAGTCCCCTGATGAAACAACTCCACTATCCTTCTCTATTTTGTCACACCCTGGAGATTGACGACGAAGGGTACATTCGGAATTATTCGCTCAGGCAAAAAGACCAGAAACGGCACGCGGTGGCGGCCGTCAAGAGCCTCAATTTTCGCGTGCTGGCGGCGGGTGATTCCTATAATGACGTGTCGATGCTCCAGGAGGCCGATGCCGGGTTTTTCTTCCGTCCTCCGGATTCGATCTGTTCCGAATATCCTCAATTTCCGGTTACCCGCTCGTACTCCGAGTTGATGGAATGTTTCGTAAGCGCCGGAGGATTCAGTCACTGAGTGAGCATTGCTGGCCGTTCAACATGACGGTTGTGGCGAAAGGTGAAGTTGTGGTCGTACATGTATTACCCATTATTGCAACGGTTGGAAACTGTTGCCTGCCAAAGGAGGCAAGATATGCGTCGCCTGTCTGTCGTGCATAAGGCGTGTGGTGTTCTTCTGATCGTGTCATTGACGATCACGGGCTGCTTGGGCTCACGAGATTGGGATTATCCGCCTCCTCCGGAAAACACGTATCTGGAGGTCACGGCTGACCAGAAGGTTGACGGCAGTCTGGTGGTTGTTCCGCTTGATGATAAGCGGGGCACGGAGGTGCGTGAACAATATTGGGCATCCGTGATTCCCTTCGTGCCTTATGCCAGTTCGACCTATGATCGGCCTGAGACGCTTGCGAGCCCCGCACCCGTCGACAAAGTGTCCTTTTCCCCGTCGCGCGATTTTGCGCGTGCCCTGGCCGAGGAAATTCGAAAGACGAACATTTTTACTTCCGTGACGTTTGTCGACAAGGATCAACCCTTGCCTCCCAGCGATTTTGTTTTGCGGGGACGACTCTATTCGACGCGATGGGAGCGGAATATTTCCACGTACGGCTTGGGTCCCGCGGGGACGGTGTTGTGGCTGGCCGGTCTGCCGTTGGGCACCACCGAGACCGACGTGGAAATGTTCGCCCAAATAGCCCGGGCAGGGGAGCCGGACAACGTGTTGTGGGGCTTTGCCATGGAATTCGAGGCCAAGGAAACCGACAGCCTCTATCGAGGATTGGAGGATTCCGTCACGAATTACCCGAGAGGCTTGCAGGAAGGACTGCGGCTGGCTATTGAAGATTTGGTAGAAAAAGCTCCGACTCGTCTCAAACCCTGAGGAACCTCTGCTTTATTGTGATAGCGGGATGCAGGGCAAGGCGTCCCGGAGAGAAACCCGAGGCTTATCAGAGGAGATAGGTGAGGGTTGAGCGAGGACACAACGCAGCCCTGCGCCCGATAGTGCATTAAATCAGAGGTTCCTTAAGTCGGCTAGCGGTTTCGAGAGGATCTGTCAGGTGGGTGTCGATCAGGGAGCACTGGTTGTCCTGGTAACGGCCTCAAGTCAGGAAGAGGCGCTTCTGATCGGGCGTGGCGTCGTGCAAAAAAAACTGGCGGCGTGTGTCACGGTCGTGCCCAATGTGACGTCCATTTTTGAATGGAAAGGCACAGTCTCCGAAGAACGCGAATGGCTGCTGGTCATGAAATCCCATGCCGACGTCTACGATGCCTTGGAATCCGAAGTGAAAGCACTCCACAGCTACGAGGTGCCTGAAGTTATCGCCTTGTCGGTGACGAAGGGTTCAAGCGAATATTTGGCGTGGGTCAAGGCCATGACCCATGCCCCTGATTAGTTGTCCTGCCTCTCTGCCTCATTGCGTGGATGATGGGAGGCAGGCCTATCGTAAAAAGCAGTATTCCCCCCAATTGACCCCGCGTGATGGTGTTCCTTAAAGTAGGGTTTCCAGCGCCCACATTCACCAGTGCATTGCACCCAAGTCTTCAGGCTGATCCGAAGATCCGAACTGATCCCGTGAACCCCTCTGATGACAGATGGACGATTATGCTTTTTCGGGGCATCACCGGGGAGCCTTCCAGGATCTCTTTGCGCAAGAGAACGGTTAAACGAGTGCTGCTCGCAGCCGCGCTATTGTCGGTCGTGCAGGTGGGGGTGCTTGCGCATTACGTGGTGCAGTCAGGCCAGGTAACCGAGCAAGTTGCCGAACTCGAAGGATTGAAGGAGGAACTCAGCCAGTCTAAAGGACAGGTGGTTGAGTTTTCTGAAGCCGTCGACAAAATGCGGCAGCGCGTCCTGACCATCCAATCGATAAACGAAAAGTTGCAAGTCATGTTCGGGCTTGAACCCGAGCCGGCGGACACCGCTGTTGTCAATGGACAGGGCGGCGAAGAGGTTCCGT
The DNA here is from genome assembly GCA_965207015.1 of Nitrospirales bacterium. Taxonomy (GTDB): domain Bacteria; phylum Nitrospirota; class Nitrospiria; order Nitrospirales; family UBA8639; genus Bin75. The sequence continues at coordinate 594,620 of OZ242257.1, forward strand.
ATGAGGCCCCCCTTGATGGTAGAACCGGGATTCTGAATTTCGACTATCTCGCGGAGATTGATGGGGGCGAGAATCCAAACAATCCAGGGCTCATGATGGCAACCGACATCAAAAACGGGCTGTCCTGGCTTGATCAGCAGACTGTCCGGCAACTTCGCGTATTGGCCCGGTTGGAAAAAACAGCGGGAGAACGGGTTGGCCTTTGGGCTGCGACACCGTCCGTCTGGCCCGTCAAGGGACCCGTTTCATCAAAGTTTGGGCCGCGTATATCGCCGTTTACCGGAAAAAGGGCGTTCCATGCAGGTGTGGATATTATTGCCCCCATAGGGGAAGAAGTCCGCGCCCCTGCCAAAGGCAAAGTGGTCGTGGCATCTTATGATTCCAGGATGGGAAATTACGTTCGAATCAATCATCGACATGGAATAGAAACGACCTACGGCCATCTGTCTAAAATTCTCGTGCGATACGGCCAAGAGGTGCAAAGAGGCGATCTGTTGGGCCGGGTCGGCAGTACGGGGCGGTTTTCAACCGGGCCCCATCTTCATTACCAGGTGGCCGTCAACGACAAAGTTGTTGATCCTCTCCAGTATATTTTGGATTAGTGCAGTCATGCACTGATTCGTCTCTGCGTGTTAGTCCCCTCACGAAACATCCTGTCGGACGTGTGGTTCCCGCGCCGTGTTGAAACCGGACCATGGGGCCAAAGGCCTAGCCTCAAAATTCCCGCATAGGGCTTCTTTTTAAAGAGGTGGGTCTTCTTTTATGTTGCCTTCTCCGTGGTTCGGTTTTAGGATAAATGCGTGGATTTTGGCTCAGGATGGCTCTTGGCGTGTCTTGCCAAGCTGTCAGGGATGACAGCCTCTCCCCAAGAATCAGGTGAGGATGCCGCGGGTTGGGTCATGAGAGGTCTTTACTAGGAGACCTCATCTACGCTAAAGTTGCTGAAATAGGTGAGAAGTGCTTCGATCAAAGGAGCAGAGAGCACGTATCAGTAGCACACTGCCGATGGGCTGAGTGGCTAACGTATCAAAAACGTCTCAATATAAGGGGGATCCGCAATGAGCCTCGATTACGTCAAGTTTACACCAGGATTCGGAAAGTTCATGCCGAAAGAATATCGGGACATGGTGGAGCATGGTCCGTTCGGGAAAAAAGTCTCGGTATCCCAAGTAGGTACCTTCAAGGAGATTTTGGAAGAACACCCGATGTGTGCAGGTTGTGCCATGACCCTGTTCATCCGGCTGGCCATGGTGGCGTTCCCGAATCCAGAAGATACCATCACGGTCGGGACGGCCGGTTGTGGCAGGTTGGCCATTTCGCAGGCAGCCATCCCATTTGTGTACGGCAATTATGGCGATCAGAACGGGGTTGCCAGCGGATTGACCCGCGGCCTTCGCCTGCGGTTTGGGGATCGGCCCAAAGACGTCGTCGTGATGGCCGGAGACGGTGGTATGGCCGATATCGGGTTCGCTCAAACCTTGCATTCGTGGTTCCGCAAAGAAAAGTTCACCACCATCATGCTGGACAATGAGGTCTATGGAAACACCGGCGGCCAGGAAAGCGGCATGACGAACCGGAATCAGGTGTTGAAAATGGCGCCGCTCGGGAAGAAGTTCGAGAAAATGGATATGTTGGGTATGGCAAAAGTCTCGGGTTGTGCATACGTGGCCACGGTGGTCCCCAACAACCCGCGACGGGTGGAAAGCGTGATCAAGAAGGCCGTGTTGGTCGCCAGGGAAATCGGTCCCAGCTATATTCAGGCCTACACGTCCTGTAATATCGAATACGCGATCCCGACGGACAAGGTGATGGAAGACGCCAAAACCGTGGAAACCGACCGCTACAAATTCTCGGAATATATTACGGATGAAGCCAAGGAATATTTGTCCCAGTTGTACGGATACAAGGAATATCTGCCGAAGCCTGCCGCTGCCGTGGAAAAGCAGTAAGGGCGGTCGATTGAGCGAAGAAGGGCGTACGTAGACGAGAGAGGAGGGCGAAGATCATGGCGATTCGTTATAACATTCGTATGGCGGGAGTCGGCGGCCAAGGGGTCGTGACGGCTTCTCATATCTTCAGCACGGGGGTGATCAATGCCGGTGGAGAAAGCACCATCGTTCCGTTCTATGGATCCGAAAAACGAATGGCTCCGGTGGAGAGTTACGTGAGGGTTTCCGATGAACCGATTTATGAAATCGGTGAAATCACGTTTCCTCACATTATCATGATCTTTCACCCCCAGGTCATTACCCATGGGAAAAGCTACACGAATCCGTTTTATTTCGGTTTGAAAAAGGACGGGGTCGCCTTGATCAACAATGATGGTCCCATGAAACTCGAGCCCGACCAGGAACGTGAACTGGAGGAATTGAACGCCAAACTGTTCTATCTGCCCGCCACCAAACTGTCGCTTGAAGTGGCCGGCATCGACCTGGCCACGAATATGGCCATGGTGGGCGCCATCGGCGCCATTACGGGTCTCTCCGATATGGAGGCCTTGGCGCAAGCGGTGAAAGACCGGTTTTTGGGAAAAGGGTTCGTGGTGTCCGGTGGGACCGCGGCCTTGGACAGCGTGGTCGAAAGAAAGTTCAAGAAGAAACAGGAATTGATCGAGAAGAACCTGGCGGTAGTCCAAGCGGCGTGGGAGTTTGCGGTCGAAAACAATTGGGCTCAAAAGAAAGAGACATCCACCTCGCCAGCCATGGCGTAATGCTTTAACCGACGAGAGAGGCCTGTATGTATTTAGTTGCGAATATCGAAACCGAAATTTGTGCGGCCACGAGTTGTAAGTTGTGCACGCAATATTGTCCCGAGGCCAATACCATTCTGTACGACAATGAGGCCGGGCAGGATCAAGGGTTCAAATATGGAGCCGCCTACGTTGCCGTGGACCGGTGTAAGGGATGCGCTCAGTGTGTCTGGGTGTGCGACAATATGGCCAAGCATAATGCCATTAAAATGGAAATGATTGATCAAATCGGTGACACGGCCCTGACGGAAAACGTCACCTATGGTGAAAAAACGAGTTCCGCGGTCTTAGCCAATCCTGTTCGAGGGCAAGGTTGAGGGACGTTGTTCGGACGGCAATGACGGCATTCGTCTCAACTAGAAAAATACAGAGCGGAGGATAGAGGTGGACGCAACAGAGTTGGAAAGAATCGTTGAACCGGGTCCGGCGGGATTTCATCCGCCCTCGGCAGCCGAATTGGGTGTCCTTCCCCCTTTGCCGGAGCATGGCCTGACGTTCGGTCATGAAGTGGCGGAAGAGAAGGCGATGGAAGAAATGGCCAAGGCCATGTTCACGAGAAAAAATGCGACGATTTTCCCCGGCCCCTTGGTGTTGTGGAATTGGAACGACCATGCGGCCGAGAAGGCCAGGGCCGTCCTGGAACTCGCGGCCCAAATCCCGGAAGTCCTCATCATCCCGATGCCCGACTATCGTCCGAAATACCCGAAGATCGAGCCCGAGGAAGTCATCAACCCCAATCATCCCAATTTGACGATCTGGGGCAATAAAATCGAAGCGTGCATTTTCATCGGGGTGCATTGTCATTACGCCAATCTGACCCTGAAAATGATCCGAGCCGGCACAAATTGCTGGACCTCGGCGATCTGCGCCGAGCAGGGCCACGAAGACGCCATGTTTACGATTCGGGATTCCGACGCGGCCAAGATTCGAAAGGCGGCAGATGTGTTCAAACGCGTTCGCGAGGAAATGGGGATTGCCTTGCCGGAGAGCGGCGAGAGCGTCCGTTTTACGGGGTTGCAGTCCCGGGTGCATGACGGCAAGACCCATACGAACCCCTTGAACATTCCGTTGGGAGAAGAAGGGACGGCAAGTGCCGCGGCATTCGGGCATAAAGCCGAAGATATGCAGCGTGAAGGCTAGGCCTATTATTGTTGATCACACGATCCCAGAAAGTTCGGCCTGGGATTGTCGCCACCCTAGAGGGGGAAGCCATGAGTGAAGCATTGGAAACGGAAGTCAAGACCAACCCGCAAGGCGACCCGATTACGAGTGCGGCTCCGGCACCTTCCAGTCAAGGAGGGAGAAAAGATCCTCATGAGGAGGCCAAACGGCAACAGGAGGTTTCCCCGGAGTATATGTTTTCCGAAGCACCTCGTGAACGGGAATTCATTACGGGGAGCGAGGCCGCCAAAGAAGCCGTTCGCCGGTCCAACGTGGATCTTTCCATCGCCTATCCGATTACGCCCCAAAGTGAAACCATGCAGTTGATCGGGGTGTTGTACGGAGAAGGGTACGTCAAGGAATATTATCGGGGTGAGGAAGAATACGGCGTCATGTCGGCGATTGCCGGCGGATCCCGTGCCGGTGTGCGGTGCTTTACTGCCACGGCCGGACCGGGTACGTTGCGGGGGCTTGAACCCATCGCCTCCTGGCCGGGCCACCGCCTTCCCGCCGTGGCCATGTTTACCTGCCGGGTGGTCAATGCGCCCTTAGCCATTCAACCGGACAATATTGAAGTCTCGTACCTGTTGAATTGCGGCATGATCGTCTTTCACGCGGAGAATCAGCAGGACCTGTTCGACTACATCATGAAGGGATTCATTATCAGTGAAAAGAACGACGTGACGCTGCCGGTCGGTGTGTGCTGTGACGGCTTTTTCGTGACCCATGCCCGGGGCTACTGCGCCATGCAGGATCGAGGACTCAAGTTGCCGGCACGCGATTCCTGGAGAGGGGCGGTTCCGGTCCTGGATGCGGAAAATCCTCCGGCCAGGCTGTCCCGGGACGCACCCGTCCAAAAATCGAATTTCATGGCGTACAATATCCACGCCGTGTGGCAACAAGAGGTCTGGGCGGCCGTGGAACGTTCGCGTAAATATATCGACCTGTATATGGATGGCTTGATCGAGACACAGGAAGTGGATGGCGCCGACGTGCTGCTGATTTCGTCCGGAAGCGCCGCGGCGCAGTCACGCGAGGCCATTCGGATGTGCAAAGACAAAGGTATTCACGCGGGATTGATCAAAGTGAAGTCGCTTCGCCCGTTCCCCACCAGGGAATTGCGGAAACTGTGTGCCAAGGCGAAACTGATCGTGGTACCGGAATTCAATTACGTCGGGTGGTTGGCCAAAGACGTGGCGACGGCCATTTACGGCTACTCGAAGGCCAAGATCGTGGCAGGCCCCCACGTCTATGGCGGCATGTCCATGCCGGTGGAAATGATTTTTGACGAGATTGAATGCGGGCTGACGGGGAAAAAGTCGGCGACGGTTCCTTCTTCCGCCATTATGGGCGCCGTGGATCAGGAAGCGGTTGCGCACTTCATGCAAAATATCTGAACGCGCCATTTGCGAGTTTCCCGAAAAAGCCTACCTCAATTCCGTTGAGGTAGGCTTTTTTATGACATCTGCGTATCATGATCCGGGATGAACATCTTAGTTACCAATGATGACGGCGTCGAATCTTCCGGAATCCGCACCCTTGCGAAACACCTGAAGAAGCTCGGCAACGTCTGGGTCGTGGCTCCTGAACGCCCACAAAACGCCATGGGCCGGGCCATTACCCTGCATAAGCCCCTCCGATTGAAGCAACTCGGCCGGCAGGTCTACTCGGTGAACGGCACGCCGTCGGATTGCGTCATCGTGGCCACGGGCCGGGTTCTCTCTGACCGCCCGATCCATTTACTGGTGTCGGGAATCAACAAAGGGTTGAATTTGGGCGACGACGTGACCAATTCCGGAACCGTGGCTGCGGCGCTTGAAGGCGCCATCCGCGGTATTCCCTCGATGGCCGTCTCATTGGAGGGGTTGAAACGATTTCGTTTCACCGCGGCAGCCCGGGTCGCGGTCGAGGTGGCGACCCTGGTCCTGAAAGATGGCTTGCCGACCGATACGCTGTTGAACGTCAACGTGCCCGACGTTCCGGCCGAAGCCATGACGGGGCTCCAGGTCACGTCGTTGAGTCGGCGGCAATATCGCAATTCCGTTGTCGAGAACATCGATCCGCGGGGGAGCGCATATTATTGGATCGCGGGTGAACAGGTGACTTGGAACCGAAGAAAGAATTCCGACGTGGATGCCATTGCCGCCAAAAAGGTCTCCCTGACGCCGCTGCATTTTGACATGACGCAGTACGCCGCCATGAAAAAATTGACGGCATGGGAATCCGCGTTATCAAAGCGAACGCGTTCATTCTGAGAAACGGGGACCGGACGCCATGTTCCAGGACCTCTATCAGTGGATGGTCTCGTGGTCGGAATCACCGTACGCGGATCCCGCGCTGTTTGTGTTGGCATTTGCCGAATCCTCCGTCTTTCCTATTCCCCCCGACGTGTTATTGATGGCGCTGGCCCTGGGGAATCCCTCGTGGGGCCTGTATTTTGCAGCGATAACCACCGTCGGCTCCGTGCTGGGCGGCATGTTCGGCTATCTCATCGGGTGGTGGGGAGGGAAGCCGCTTCTGCTGCGACTGATCGGGCAGGATCGCGTTTCGAAAGTCCATGACACGTTTGAACGCTATGAAGGGTGGGCGATCCTGATTGCGGGTCTGACGCCCGTTCCGTATAAAGTGTTTACAATCGGAGCCGGCGCGTTTTATGTTAATTTTCGCGTTTTCGTTCTGGCGTCGCTGCTCAGCCGGGGTGCCAGATTTTTTCTGGTCGCCGGGACGTTGCAGCTGTTGGGTCCGTGGGTCAAAGAAGTCCTGGAACAATACTTCAATTTGTTCACCATTGCCCTAGTGGCGTGCATCGTTCTGGGATATTGGATCGTCAAACGGCAAACGAAGAAGGCCTTAAGCTCTTCCTCTTCGCCAACCTCTGAATGACCGCTTCGTGAAAATTTTCAACACCCTGACGAATCAGAAGGAACCGTTCGTCCCCATCGCGCCGCCCCGCGTGGGCATCTACGTCTGCGGGGTCACCGTGTACGATGAATGTCATTTGGGCCACGCGCGTAGCGCGATCGTCTTTGACGTGCTTCGGCGGTATCTCGCGTATCGGGGTTACGACGTGACCTACGTGAAAAACTTTACCGACGTGGATGATAAGATCATCAACCGGGCCGCGGAGGAAGACATTTCGTGGGAGGGAGTCGTCGAGAAATATATGCAGGCGTATGCCCGTGACATGAAACGCCTGGGCGTCGGCACTCCGGACGTTGAACCACGGGCCACGGAACACATGCCGGAGATTCTGGAGATGATCCGCACGATCCTGGACAAAGGCTTCGCCTATCAGGTGGACGGCGACGTCTATTATCGCGTATCGGCTTTTCCGGAGTACGGACAATTGAGTAAACGGCACCTCGATGACATGCAAGCCGGGGCGAGAGTCGAAGTGGATGAACGAAAACAGGATCCCATGGACTTCGCTCTGTGGAAGGCGGCGAAACCCGGGGAACCGGCGTGGGAGAGTCCCTGGGGCCCGGGTCGGCCGGGCTGGCACATCGAATGTTCGGCCATGTCCGTGCGCCATTTGGGCAAAACCTTCGACATTCACGGAGGCGGCAAGGATTTGGCATTTCCCCACCATGAAAATGAAATCGCGCAGTCTTGTGCCGCAACGGAGCAGGGATTCGCCCGATATTGGGTGCATAACGGGTTCGTCACCATTGATGAAGAAAAGATGTCAAAATCGCTGGGAAATTTTTTTACTGTTCGGGAGATTTTTGACCAATCGAATTGCTCTGAACCCGTGACGGCCGAGGCGATACGCTATTTTCTCCTTTCGGCCCACTATCGTGGAGACGTGAATTTTTCCAACCTGGCCGTGGCGGAAGCCAAATCCGCATTGGATAACGTGTATGACCTCTTCATCCGTCTCTCCGAAAAGCCCGAACCCGGTTCGGATTTTGGGAAGACTTTAAGAACCGTTTTGACCCAATTTCGTCAGGCATTCGAAGAGGCCATGGAGGATGACCTGAATACCCCCAAGGCGTTGGCTGCATTTCAGCAGTTGCGAGCCGAGGCTAATCAAGTTCTTCGAGGAGGGCTATCCGAGCAGGACCGGCGGGAGGTTCTCGCAATCTTTCGGCAATATGGCGCGCCGCTGGGCTTGTTTCAACTCAACGAAAACGAATGGGTGTTTCGCGAGTTGGAGTTCGGCATCGAGCCATGCCGGATGGACACCGAGCAGGAGTACACCGATGAGTGGATTCAAGAACAGATTCGACAAAGGGCCGAAGCGCGGGCGCGGAAAGACTTCGCCGCCGCCGACCAGATTCGAGAAACCTTGGCGGCCAAAGGAATCCTTCTCGAGGACCGGCCAGACGGGAGCACCAGGTGGAAGCGATAAGACCGGCGATTTCCTGTTCGGGGTTCAGGCGGTCACGGAGGCGCTTCGGTCGGGCTCGCGAACGTTCATAAAAATCTTCCTGTCGCATCGACAGCGTCAATTTTCCCAGATCATTCGTTTCGCCAAAGTTCACGGCGTGCCCTTACAGGTTCAACCGCGTGAACGACTCGATCGGCTGGTCCCGTCCGCCAATCATCAGGGCGTGGTGGCGCTGGTCGCGGCCAAAGCCTATGCCTCGGAAGATGAGATCCTGGAGTATGCCGCGCAACAACAGGAGCCGGGGTTTTTCCTGGCTCTGGACGGGGTGGAGGATCCGCAGAATTTTGGGGCCGTTCTCAGAACGGCTGCCACGGCTGGAATTCATGGGGTGTTTATTCCCGACCGCCGGTCCGTTGGGTTGACGGCGAGTGTGGCCAAAGCCTCTGCCGGCGCCGTCGAGTACGTTCGGGTGGCCCGTTGCGCGAATATCGCCAAACTGATCGATCGTTTGCAGGACCGCGGGGTGACCACCGTGGCGTTGGAGCCTCGCTCTCCGAACCTCTATACCGAGTTGAATTTGACGGGACCTCTCTTATTGGTGTTTGGAGGAGAGGGACGAGGACTCAGATCGAGGATTGTCGAGCGATGTCACGTCCACGCCAGCATTCCCATGCGCGGGGAGGTGCACTCGCTCAACGTTTCGGCAAGCGTTGCGGTGGTAGCCTATGAAGCGGTTCGTCAACGGATGTAACATCCGGGTCTTCCCGCGAGGGTATTCCGGCGTTTCGCAATCGGACGGAGTCGTCAATGGAAGGAAAAAACGAACGTATTACCGGACTTGGATCAAGCCTTCTTGAATAGCCGCATTTAAGAGTTGGGCGGCATTCGAGACGCGTACCTTTTTCATCATGTTGGCACGGTGAGCTTCGACGGTTTTGACACTGATGGCGAGGCGTTCGGCGATCTCTTTATTCTTGAGGCCGGACCAGATCAGTTGAAGGATTTCCTGTTCCCGTTCGGTCAGCGACTCGGGGCGTTTCCGTCGCATGGGAAGCAGGTCTCTCTTTTTGGTTGCTCTTGTTTGAACGGCCATCGGGCACCGAAGTATTTCACAAGATGAATTATGTAGGTAATACTAGCAGGGTGCCCATTAAAAAGTAAAGTGGAACAAGCGTTCCAAGTAAGAAAAAAGAAAATTTTTTCAGAGTCACGACATATAGAGTGATGGATGTTTCAGGCTCCTATATTTTGTTGTTTGTGGTGGGATTGGTCATAGGGAGTTTCCTCAACGTCTGCATTCTGCGAATCCCTCGGGGTCAATCTGTCATCCACCCCAGGTCACGTTGCCTGCGATGCAAGACACCCATTCTCTGGTTCGACAACATTCCACTCCTGAGTTTTCTCCGGTTGAGAGCACGGTGTCGATGGTGCGGGGGAAAGATTTCATGGCGTTATCCCCTGGTGGAATGTCTGAATGCAGCGGGCTATCTCGGGATCGTCTACACGTTCGGATGGACCCGTAGCGCCCTCGTGTATGCGCTGTTTCTTTCGTTGCTGTTGGTCGTGACGATGATCGATCTCGATCATTTCGTGATCCCGGACGTCATCTCTCTCCCGGGTCTGGTCATCGGCTTTTTCACTGCGGCAGTCATCTTGCCCGTGGGTTGGACCGGTTCCTTGCTGGGTATCGCATTGGGAGGAGGGATCCTGTGGATGCTTGCGGTCGTCAGTCCGTTTCTGTTTGGAAAAGAGGGAATGGGTGGGGGCGACATCAAATTCCTGGCGATGATCGGTGCGTTCCTTGGCTGGCAGCACGTGTGCATGACCTTGTTTCTCGCGTCATGTGCCGGGGCCATGGTCGGCATCGGTCTCATGGCCTTTCGCTACATGGAGCGTGGTCAGTACCTTCCTTTTGCCCCGTTCCTGGCAGCAGGGGCGGTGGCATCGCTGTTCTTTTATCAGGAACTGTTGGGTATGTATGAGAACATGTTTGTGTCGTGAAAATTGGAAACCAGCATTGAACAGCCATGTTTGCGAACACCAACGTGTCCGTTCGGGGAATTTGTCATCCAAACCGCTGGACATACGTGCATGTCCGATTTATGCATCATCAGGATATACGTTGACGGAACTGATGATGGTCCTCGGCATTTTGGGGGTTGTGTTGGGGTTGAGCGGTATCTGGCTTTCCTCGCAACTGCCGTACTATCGTCTGAATGGAGCGGTCCGACAAATACGCGCGGATCTCTTGGCAGCAAAGGCACAAGCCGTTAGGCAGGGCAATAAAGTTCGCGTCTTTTTTACGGACCCGCAGCATTATGATATTTTGAACGACATCAACAATAATGGAAGAGCTGATCCAGGTGAACCCGTCGAATCCCGCTCGATCCTGGAGGATTTTGCCGGCGTGACGATCGAGTCCAACAGGAATCCGATTTTCAATCCGAGAGGCACGGCCTCCAGTTTTGGCACGATAACCGTCTCCAATGCCTCGGGAGAAAAAAGGATCACAATCGCGATTACGGGTCGCGTGAAAGTCACCACCTTCTAGCCGCATGCTGTATGTGTCTGGTGACGAATCATAAGGGGTTGACCCTCTTGGAAGCCGTCATTGCCATGGCGCTCTTTTTTGTCGCTGTCTTGGCCTTCGCAGGAGTGGCGGTCACGGCGAGTAAGGGCGCAGCAGCGAGCAAACATTTAACAGTGGCCACCACCCTGGCCCAGGACAAACTGGAATGGGTCAGGAGCGCCGGCTACGACCCGACGGCTGCACTTGAAACCATGGAAGCCTATGGCACCATACCCGACTTTGACATGTATCAACGGATCGTCCGGATGGAAACCGGACGTCCCGTTCCCGGATTACAAACGGCGACGATCACGGTGTCGTGGTCGGACGACCTACACTCCGTAACGGTATCCACGATGCTTGCCCCTTAGGCATTCAAAGGGTTCGAACCCGTGACCAATCAAAGAGGAGTCACCTTAACGGAACTTCTGATAGCCCTGGCCTTGGGGCTGTTCACCATTGCTGCGGTCTATGCGGTACACCTGAATCAGGTGAAGCGCCAGATCGTTCAAGAGGACGTGTTGGCCATGCAACAAACCGCTCGTGCCGCATTGGACATGATGGCCAGGGAGATTCGGATGGCCGGCTATGATCCCATGGGAGTCAATCGGGATTCCGTTTCATCGAATGATTTTCATGGGCTCAGCTATCATCCGACGGAATTGCACGTTCGAGCCGATTTGAACGGAAACGGCGTACCCACCGACTCGAAGGAGTCCATTGTCTATTTGTATGACGACTCGACCTCCACGTTGCGACGCAAAGTGGGAAGAGGTGGGCGACAACCCGTGGCGGAACATATCGAGTCCTTTATCGTTTCATATCGCGACGTCCTGGGGCATCCCACGACGCACGCGCCGAGTATCCGGGCAGTTGACGTGCAGGTCACGGCTCGAACCGCTCACGCTGACAGCCAATACCCCGAGAACGAAGGCTATCGGACGTTGACCCTTCGATCCCGCATTGTCCCGAGAAACCTGCCGTAGAAGTATAGGAACCTCTGATTTACTGCACTATCTGGCGCAGGGCTGCGTTGTGTCCTCGCTCAACCCTCACCTATCTCTCTGATAAGCCTCGGGTTTCGCTCCGGGACGCCTTGCCCTGCATCCCGCTATCACAATAAATCAGAGGTTCCTATATTTCCTCTCCCTTGATGGGAGAGGATTAAGGTGAGGGTAATGAAGATGGAATCGCCGTTTGCACTTGTCGATTCCGGGGGAAAGTCCCGTTCCTTGACGCCTCGACGGCGCTCTACTAATATCCGCTGCCAATGCGATTCGGCCGATCATGTCTTTCACATTCACAGTTCGCCTACGACTGGAGGAGCGCGAAGATGAGAACAACGTTGACCCTGGCTTGTGTCATCCTGAGTCTGTGCTTTTGCGGGATGGCGGTGTCCCAGGACCTGCCCGATGATATTCTGGCGGATCAATATCTGTTGGAAGCGAAGAAGGCACTTGAAAACGGCGAGCCGCAAACCGCGAGACGGGCCTTCGTGAAAATCGAAGCCTTGGATACCGAACCCCCGTTGGAGTTCTACTTTTTTTTCGGCAAACTTCTGGTTGAGCACGGCACGTCAGTGGACGACGTCCGCCAGGGACAGGCTTCGCTGAAACAATTTGTCGTCAATATCGAAAAGAATTCCGAATATTATCGGCCGACCCTGGAACTGCTTTCCGTGGCGGGAAAAACCATCGAAAAAGCTGAGCAACGGCAAACGGAAGAAGCCAAACGACAGGCGGCTGCGCAAGAACGCGCCGCCACGCTCAAGGACTTGATGCCGTCGCTATTGAAAAACCTCAAGCAACAGATGGTTGCCGTTCAAGGTGGCACGTTCACGATGGGCTGTACGGAGGAGCAGAGCAGTTGCGACGATGACGAAAAGCCGGTCCGCCAGGTACAGGTGAAGAGTTTCACGATTAGCAAGTATGAGGTGACCCAGGAACTGTGGGAGGCGGTGATGGGCAAGAATCCGAGCAAGTTCCGGAACTGCCCACGTTGTCCCGTCGAGAACGTGGGCTGGGATACCACCAAGTTGTTTCTCAAGAAATTGAATGCGTTGACGGGAGAACACTATCGGTTGCCGACTGATGCGGAATGGGAGTATGCCGCCAGGGGCGGGCAAAAGAGTCAAGCGCACCTCTACGTCGGGAGCGACGATCTGGATTCGGTTGCCTGGTATGGCAAAAACAGCGGGAACAGGACCCATCGCGTCGGGCAAAAGCAACCCAATGGGTTGGGCCTATACGACATGAGCGGAAACGTCTGGGAGTGGATGGAGGATTGTTGGAACAAGAAGTACCCGGGGCCCCCGAATGACGGGAGCGCCTGGAAGAGCAGGAATTGTTCACAGCACATATTGCGTAGTGGCGCCTGGACCAGCTACCCGAGGTATTTGCGTACCTCGAATCGCTACGAGGAGCTGGACGCCTTCCTGCGCTACGACGTCGGATTTCGCCTGGTCGGGACGCCGTAAGTCATCCGCGCTCCGCTGTATCCGCCGATCCGTCCGGCGTGCCCAGGAACAGCACGGCAACGACAGACAGTGCGACCGCGACTGCACCGATCGTGAGCGTGTCTCCAACGGCTCGAGCCAGCGCGGAGTGGAGCGCATCGAGCAGCATGTCTGTCATGCGAGCGGCGTCAGCCCCTGCCTCCGCGAATTCGGCTTTGAGCGTGGCGGTGGCAGACGGATCGAACAGCACCCGCGGATTGTTCTCAATGGCGTCAAGCCGGTTTGGGGAAAGCGAGGCCCTGACGTTCTCGGAGAGCATTCCTTCCAATCGCTTGGAGAACCGCTTTGTCAAGACGGCGCCCAGTACGGCGAGGCCCATCATTCCGCCTACTAACCTGTAGAACAGAAGCATGCTGGTCGCAAAACCTCTGAATTTGGTCGGGACTGAGTTTTGTACGGCCACGGCAAATATGGGCAGCGTCCCGCCCAGGCCCAGCCCCATGACCACGATGGATCCCACGGCCCCGGCAAAGCTTGTCCGTTCGTCCATGGCGGAGAGGAGCAACATGCCTGTCGTCATGAGTCCCGTGCTGAAGAGGGCCTGTCTCCGGTAACGTCCAGTTCTGCGGAGCAGGATCCCGGACAGAATAGCCCCGAACACGACCGCGAGCATCATGGGCGTCAGGAAACTGCCGCTACTGGTTGCGGAGACGCCCAAAACTCCTTGAAAGAACAGGGGGACGAACATGACGCTCCCGTACAAGGCCAGCCCGCTGAGAAACATCACGACCACCGAAACGACCATTGCTCTGTTTCGATAGACGTCCAAGGGCATGATGGGAGAGGCCGATCGGAACTCGACGACCACGAAGGCCACGGCCATGACCAATCCGAACGCTAAAAAGCCTATGGTCTGTGGCGAACCCCACTCGTACTGGACGCCGGCCCATGAGAGCGGGAGGAGAATAGAAATGATGGCACATACCAGGGTCATCATCCCCGGATAGTCCAAGTTGCGTTGAGTGACCTCAGGCGTGTTTTGTGGGAAGGTTCGTGCGATCAGCAACAGCACCGGAATGCCGGCCGGCACGTTGAACAGGAATATCCAGTTCCAGGATAAGTTGTCCGTGATGAACCCGCCTAGGGTCGGCCCGAGAACCGAGGCCATGCCGTACACGAGGGCGATCAGTCCCTGAAACTTGCCTCGATCTTGTGGTGGAAACAGGTCTGCGATGGCCGCGAGGCTCGTGGTCATGATGATTCCGCCACCGAGGCCTTGGATGGCGCGGAACCCGATAAGCTGGGACATCGTTTGGCTCAAGCCGGTCGGAATCGAGCCGATCATGAAGATGGTGATGCCCAGGAGAAAGAAGGTCCTGCGCCCGTAGAGATCGGAGAGTCTGCCCACGATCGGGATCGCAACCGCGGACGCGACTATGTAGGAGGTCGTAGCCCACGTGTAACGGTCGAATCCCCCTAGGTCGATGATGATGCGGGGCATCGCCGTGGCAACGATGGTTTGGCTCAGCGCGGCCAGGAGCATCGCCAGGAGCACTCCGGACAGCGCTACAAGAAGCTGTCTTCGGGGAAGGGAGACGAAATGACTTGCGCCCGATTGATCGGCAGCAGTTTCAGACTTGGGACCGACGGTCATGTGCGTCTACTTCCTCAGCGTTTGTGCTGCCGACGGCTCCTTTTTCCGTGCACGTCTGGAATTGCCGATGGATGATCTCGTCACATAATATAAATGAAGCAGTGAGAACCGACGTCAGGAGTGCGTGGATTATGCGCCCGTTCGTGCAATAAAAAAAGGAGAAACCGTATGAGTGCGCCAAGTCACCCCCATGCGATCACCATCGAGAAAAACCCCAATCGTGTCAAAGTCTCGTTCAATGGGACTGTCATTGCCGATACCACCCAAGCCTTGGTTTTGAAGGAAGGCCCTCTCCCGCCGGCGAATTACATCCCACGACGCGACGTGCAGATGACCTACCTGCGGAGAACAGACCACTCCACACACTGCCCGTTCAAAGGCAATGCGGCATATTTTTCCGTTCGTGTCGGGGACCAAACAGCCGACAACGCCGTCTGGACCTATGAGACTCCCATCGACTCCGTGGAGGAAATAAAAGATTGCCTGAGTTTTTACGTGGAGAAGCTGGAGTTGAGCGAGGAATCGCCGGAGAATTGATTGAAGGCGGGCCTTGATCGAATGTTCATGCCGTTCCCTCTCCCGTTTACGGGAGAGGGAACGGCATGATGAGGGTCATCCCAGGGTGGACAGGATGTTGTTGAACGTGGCGCTCGGGCGCATGGCTACTGCGACCATAGCCGGATCGGGGTGATAGTAGCCGCCGACGTCCATGGACTTGCCCTTGGCGGCCTTCACTTCTTCGAGGATTTTCTCCATGTTGGCCTCGAGTTCTTTCGCGACCGGCCCGAATTTTTCCTTCAATTCCGCATCGTCGTTTTGCGCGGCGAGTTCCTGCGCCCAATACAGAGCTTCGTACAGGTGGCTGCCAATGTTGTCCAACTCTCCCAGCACCCGGCCGGGCGACTTGCGGTTCTCCATGAGTTTGCCCGTGGCCCGGTCCAGGGTGTCCGCAAGGACCTGAGCTCTTTTGTTGTCGCGGGTTCGGGCTAAATGGGCGAACGATTCCGCCAGGGCCAGGAATTCGCCGAGCGAGTCCCATCGCAAGTGCCCTTCCTTCACGAACTGTTGCACGTGTTTCGGGGCTGACCCGCCGGCTCCGGTTTCGAACAACCCGCCGCCCTTGATGAGCGGAACGATGGAGAGCATCTTGGCGCTGGTGCCCAGTTCCAGGATCGGGAACAGATCCGTGAGATAGTCCCGCAGGACGTTGCCGGTGGCGGCAATGGTGCTTTGCCCGTCCTTGGCCCGTTTGAGCGAATGCTTCATGGCGTCCACCGGCGCCATGACCTGAATGTCCAGGCCGGTCGTATCATGGTCCTTCAAATAGCGGTTCAACTTTTCGATGAGTTGCGCGTCGTGCGGCCGGTCCTTGTTCAACCAGAACACCACGGGCATTCCGGACGCCTTGGACCGGTTCACGGCCAGCTTCACCCAGTCCTGAATCGGAATATCCTTGACCGTGCACGCGCGGAAGATATCGCCTTGTTCCACGTCCTGTTCGTGCAGGACGTTCCCGGCTCCGTCGATCAGTCGGATGGCGCCGTCTCCGGGCGCTTCGAAGGTCTTGTCATGCGAGCCGTATTCCTGGGCTTTCTGGGCCATGAGGCCGACGTTCGGCACGCTGCCCATGGTGGCCGGATTGAAGGCCCCGTTGTCCCGGCAGAACTCCACGACGGCTTGATAAATGCCCGCGTAACTGCGATCCGGGATCATGGCCTTCGTGTCGTATTCCTTGCCGTCCGGCCCCCACATTTTCCCGCCGACGCGCAGGGCCGCGGCCATCGACGCATCGATGATGATGTCGCTCGGCACGTGCAGGTTGGTGATGCCCCGGTCGGAGTCCACCATGGCGAGGTCCGGGCCGTTTTGCATGGCCGCTTGTAGGTCGGCCTTGATTTCGTCCTGCTGCGCGGCAGGCAAGGCGCCGATTTTCGCATAGACGTCGCCCAACCCGTTATTGGCGTTGACGCCCAGTTCGGCAAAGACCTTTTCATGTTTTTTGAAGACGTCTTCAAAATAGACGGATACGCAGTGACCGAAAATGATGGGGTCCGAAACCTTCATCATGGTGGCCTTCATGTGCAGCGACAACAGGATACCGCTGTTCTGGGCGTCGTGGATCTGTTCCTTGAAGAATTGCCGCAACGCCTTGGCGCGCATCTTCGTGGCGTCGACCACGTCGCCCTTGTCGAGAGGCACGCTGTCTTTCAACACGGTCGTGCCGCCGTCCTTGCCGGCGAATTCGATGCGGCCCTTCCCTGCCGTTTGCTCGGTAATCGTCGTGGATTTTTCATTGGAAAAGAAGTCCCCGCCCGACATGGAGGCGACGTGCGTTCTCGAATCTTTGGCCCATGCCCCCATCTTGTGAGGATTCTTTTGGGCGTATTGTTTCACGGAGGTCGACGCGCGACGATCGGAATTGCCCTGACGCAACACCGGGTTGACCGCGCTGCCCTTCACCTTGTCGAATTTCGCCTTGATGGTCTTTTCCTCATCGGTCTTGGGATCTTCCGGGTAGTCGGGAACGGCGTATCCCTGGGATTGCAATTCGGCGACGGCGCCTTTGATTTGGGGAATCGATGCGCTGATGTTCGGGAGTTTGATGACGTTGGCGTCCGGCGTCTCCACCATTTCGCCCAGGAGGGCCAGATCGTCGGGCTGCCGTTGTTCCGGCTTCAAGCGATCGGGAAACTGCGAAATGATTCGGCCGGCCAGCGAAATATCCTTCCTGCCGACGTTGACCCCCGCGGTTTTGGCAAAGGCCTGGATAATCGGCAGAAACGATCCGCTTGCCAGTTCGGGCGCTTCGTCGACTTTCGTGTAAATAATATCCGGTTCTGCTGACATGGGTTCCTCCTCCATTTTTCAACATTGTGTAAGAACGGACAATAACGTCTGGTTCCAGATACCAAATCTCAAATTGTAGAGAGAACCGATATCCGACGCAATCAATCGAAAGCCCCAGTGCTCGTGCACATTGGACCCTCGCTAAAGACTGCGGGGGCAGGCTCCAGGACCAGAAGGGAATGGGTCGGGTAGGCAGGGAAGGAACGAGAAATGCGTGAAATTACATATGTCCCCGTCCTGCCGAACCCCCGGATGACTCCGCCGGTCCGGCCTGCAACTTCGGGGACGGCGCCTTCAGCCGGGTTATCCGCCGCCGAGCGCCGCCAGTCGCTCGACCGCCTTTTGGTGAACGATCCGGTCGTGAGCGTCTTTCTCGGGTAATCGTATTGCGCGTTCGAGCAGGTCGCGCGCCTGCTCGCGGTTGCCGATGGCATCCAGGCTCAGCAGGCCAAGCGCGTACTCGAGAAGCGCGATTTTCTCTCGAGGCGCCAATTCGAGCGCCCGCTCGAAATGCGCGAGCGCGTCCTCTTCGTCCGCCCCATAGAGCAGGCCGGCAATGAATCCGCCGTTGCTGACCGCTCCCGCATGCCAGGCTCCGAAGCTCAAATGGGCGGCGGCCATGTCCGGGGCCAGTTGAAGCGCCTCTCGAACGGCATCGCGTATTTGACCGGCATAGCCCTCCTTCAACGCCTTCAAGAGGCCGGTCACCTGCGCGCGTCGTCCCAACGCATGGGCCAATTGGAGATGGGCCTGCGGGTTGGCCGGGTCGAGCCGGATCGCCTCCCGCGCGAACGCCACGGCCCGCCTGAACAAGCCCGCCTTTTCGCTGTCCGGAGCCAGGTAGTAGCCGTAGATCGCCAGTGAATCGGCCGCCAATGCATAGCCCTCGGAGGTTTTCAGCACCTGGGCGAGGTCGGCGGCCTCCGTGAAGCGGCCCTCGGCAAAGGCAATGCGTGCCTCTTCAATCGACTGAGCGCCGGCGGTCCCCACCGGCACGCACAGACACAGAACTGTCAGGAAAGCGCGGAATAGGGATTTGTTCATGACTTGCTTCCTACAGATTGCCGTCGCCATTCGGTTCGGGAGGGAAAAAGACGAATATCGCAAGTAACGGACCGCTTTGTAAAGGAATTCCTTTTCTCAGGCGCAAGAACGAAGAGCAGGGAGTCATGTTTCGCGAAAGCCCGTGCCCGGATCGGGCGAAATGGGCCGGCATCATTGAGTCTTACGGTCGATGGCGATCAGCAAGGGCGGGAGGAGCAGGAAGTCCAGGATCAGCGCGAAGCCGATCGTGAGCGCAACCAGGAAGCCGAGCATCCAACTGATCGCGAATCCCGACGAAGCGAACACCAGGAAGCCCAGCACCAGCATCATGGTCGTAGTGAACAGGGCCTGACCGACCGAACGAAAGGCATAGCACACCGCCTCCGGCGCGGAACGGCCCTCGCGGCGCGACTTCAGATATTTGCTCATGAGGTGAATCGTGTCGTCGACGACGGTGCCGAAGGCGATCGCGGTGACGAGGGAGCCGGCGGGCCCCACCTCGCTGTACAGATAGCCCCAGACGCCGAAGGCCATGAACGAGGGGATGAGGTTGGGCACGAGGCTGATGAGGCCGAGTCGCACGCTTCTGAAAATCGCGATCAGGATCAGCGAAATGAGGATCATACCCGTGACCGTGCCCCACAACATGCTCTTGGTGTTTTGTATGGCCAGATGGGCGAAGATGAGGCTGTAACCTGATGCCTCACTCGCGAGGCCGGGCGCGTTGGCGCGGAGCCACTCCTGCCCGCGCACTTCGAGCGCGCGCAACTCCTCGGACTTCAGCCTGTGAAGCGTGACGGTCATCCGCGTCGAGGTCTTGCCGATGTCCATGCGGTTGTTGAGGTCCATGCCGAAGGGAACCGAAAGTTCGTAGAGCAGCAGGTACTGCGCGGCAAGCTCGGGGTCTTCGGGTAGCCGGTAAAAGGCCGGGTCGTCGCCGTGCATGTTCTTGTTGAGGCGCTTCATGATGTCTGAAAACGCCCGGACGTGCGCCACTTCCGGCTGGGCGCGGTACCATTTGGCCAACGCGTCGACCTTGCGCAGATAGTCGGGATCGGTGATGCCGCCTTCGCGTCCGGCCTTCAGGCTGTACTCCAGCGTTTCTACGCCGGACAGGTTCTCGATGACGAAGTCCGTATCGCGCCGAAACTCGTAACGTTCATCCAAATGCGTCGTCCAGTTGTCCGTCAGCTCGATGCGGGGCACGCCGGCGATCAGGGCGACCGCCACGGCGGCCATGGACCAGAGCAGGAACCCGTGGCGCGCGACGACGAAGGCGCCGAGGCGATCGAAGAAATTGGAACGCCCGGCGCGTATGGGACTCGTGCGCAGGGGCAGGACCGACAGTAGGACCGGCAGAAGCGTCATGGAATACCCGTAGGCGCAAAACATGCCGAATGCGACAAGATTACCGAGGACCCGGAAAGGCGGAGAGTCCGAGGCGTTCATGCTGAGGAATCCGATCATCGTCGTGGCCGTCGTCAGGAACACCGGCCAGGCATTGTCGCGTAGGGATTCGACGACCGCCGTGTTCCTGTCCAGACCCCGGCTCATACCGGAAACGATCTTCTCGACGACGTGGACCGAGTGCGCGATGGCGAGCGTCATGATGATGAGGGGAACGCCGGAATTGGCGGCGTTGAGCAACAAACCGGTCCAGCCGATGACGCCCATGGTCGAGCCGACGACGAAAAGGAGCACCACGACGAGGGACAGCGTGCCGAACAGGGAACGCAGAAGGACGGCGGCGACGGAGACGATGACGAGGAATGCGATGGGCGCGAGAATTCCCATATCGTCCTGAGCCGCCTTCGTCATGACCCGGTTCACGAAGACATTGCCGGTGACGTGGTAGGCGATGTCCGGATGGGCCGCCTTGGCTTCTTCCAGGAGGTCGCGGACATAGTTGAGTATCTGGATCTCCGCGGCGTCCGAATGCTCGGGCAAGGCGAAACTGATGACCAGTCCGGCCACGCGCCCGTCGTGGGAGACGAGACGGCCCGCGAGACTGGGCTCGTGTAACGCAATGTCCCTGATCCGGGCGAGGTCGTCATCGCTGAGCGATCCCGCGTCGTCAACGAGTTGCGCGACGTTCAAGTCGTCCTCGACCGACTCGGTGTGGCTATAGTTGGTCAGGGAGTCCACCCGGGTGGATGAGGGCACGCGCCACGCGGCCTCGGTCAACTCCTCGACGGCGCCGAGCGCCTCGCGGGTAAATACCGACCCTCCCTTGGGCGCGACGGCGACCAGCGCCGCATTGGTTGCCGTGTAGGTATCCTCCAAGGCGTCGAATGCGACGAGTTGAGGATTGTCCTCGTCCAACATGTCACGCCAGTCGTTGGAGATGTTGATGAATTGGACGCCGGCTGTCAGAATCAACATGACCGCCACAGCCGACGCGAGGACCAGCCACCGGTGGCGCAATATGAACGCGGTGTAGCGGTCCAGAGATGTGGAACTCATGTCTTCGCTGTCCGGCGGCGTACAGCCTCGGTGAACCCGCCCGTTTCCATGGAGGTTCTTTGCTGGAGGTGCTTTTCGATCGGCTACCGTCGGGTAGGGTCGGGAAACCCCTGGCAGGAAGCCTGAGAGGGCATTATAGCTCAGCAAAACAATACATTCCAGTGTGATGCATTGCACTCAAAGACAAGCCCGCTCTTTCGCCCCACCGCCCATCAAGGCCGCATGTCCCCGCTACGTTGATGCGACCCTCAGAGAACAGAACAGGGAGTAGACCATCAAAAGAGTGCAATAAATAATACTAGACTCCATCAATTCGGTAGTCTATAATACGGATATTGAGCTGTTTATAAGGGGCACCCTGGCTGTCCCGGTCTTGCCTGCCTGCCGGCAGCCTCGCGGAGCAGAACGCTTCTACCCCGCCCCTCGGGACACGATCCGGCAAGATAGTAGACGAACAAGTTTACAGAGAGCGGATGCCCAAAGAGTCATTTCACAAAGCACAAGGGTTTTCACGGTAAAACTTCGGATTCAGGATACCGGATGACCGCAGAATCGAGCACACGTAGCGGCTCATCGCCGCCCGTTTTCGTCACCGGCTCGGCCGGGCACGTGGGCGCCAATCTCGTTCGCCGGCTGCTCGACGACGGCGTCCGGGTCCGGGTGTTGCTGAGACACGAGGACAACAACGAAGCATTGGACGGCCTCGAGGTTGAACGCGCGTTTGGTGACCTTCGAGATTTGAACGCCACCAGGCATGCGGTCGCGGGCTGTCACGGCGTCTATCACGTCGCGGCCAAGGTCTCGACCATCGAGGGCAACCGCGCCCATCGCCGGGAGGTGTTCGAGTGCAACGTGCTCGGCACCCGCAACGTGCTGCAAGCGGCGCGGGAGGCGGGGGCCGGCCGTGTGGTGGTGACGGGCTCTTTCAGTGCGGTCGGGTACGATTTGGATGATCCATCCGCTCCCAGTGACGAGACGATGCAGTTCTATCCCATGGAACGCACGATGCCCTACGAGCGCAGCAAGGCGCTCGTCGAGCACGAGTGCTGGAAGGCCGCGGCAAAGGGACAGGACGTCGTGGTCGCCACGTGTTGTGCGGTGGTTGGGGGCAGCGATTTCTTCCCCTCGCGGCTGGGAAGAACCTTGTGCGATTACACCAACGGCAAGCTCCATGCTTACGTGGACGGCGGCTTCGAGTTTGTCGCGGCACGGGACATTGTCGAAGGACACCTGCTGTGTATGCAACGAGGACGCTCGGGCGAAAAATACATCTTCAGCAGCGAGTACAAAACCATCTCCGAGATGCTGGATCTGTTCGAGGAGGTCTCGGGCATCCCGCGACCCTGCCGGCGGATTCCGACCCGCATGATGCTCGTCTTTTCGGAAGTGGCGAGCTTTTATTTGAGTCGGTTTCACCCGAGCTTTCCCCAGCGCTTCACCCCCGGCGCCATCCGTCTGTTACGAAAGCGCCGTCACGCGGACACCGGTAAAGCGAGACAGGAACTCGGCTATCAGCCAAGCAGTATCCGCGCGGCGGTTCATGAGGCCTACGCCTTTCACTATCACCGCAACGCGATCACGAATCCGCTCGCGAAACGTCCGTGCGTGATCGCCGCCACACCCGTGGACACTCTCTCTCCCAGCCAGGCCTATGGATAACTCCAAACGGACACTCAATGTGATTCCGGCGCCGGGTGCGCCGCCCAGGTTCGAGGAGGCTGGCAGCCTACGCCAGCAAACCCGCGCCGCGGGTATGGACCCGGATTATTGGTACGCGGTTGAAGACGTGCGCCGGGTCAAACCGGGGACGGTGGTCGAGGTCATGTTTTGGAAACGTTCCATTGCGCTGTTCCGGGGGAAGGACGGTTCGTTTCACGCGATCGACAATCGCTGCGCGCATCGCCAACTCAAACTCTCCATGGGCGAGGTGCAAGGCTGCCGGCTCGTGTGCGCCTATCATGGGTGGCAGTACGATGGAAACGGACGCTGTGTCGGGATTCCCCACGATCTCTCCGGGCGAGATCTCCCGAAGCTCCCGCTCAGAACCTATCCCGTGAAGGTTCGTTACGGACTGGTCTGGTTGTTCCCCGGGAACCCGGAGCGGGCGGAGCAGCGCCGGATCCCGGACATTCCCGAACTCGAGGGCCCCGAACGATGGGCCTGTGAGCTGATGGTCTACACCTGGTCGGCTCACCACTCGATGGTGATCGAAAATGTGTGCGACTTCACCCACGCCCACCTGCACCGTCGACACCGTCCCTTCGAAGAAGGTGCCGTCCTCACCCGTTGCGAGACCGTCGGCGACAACGTGTACGTGGCCTACGATACACGGGTCGGACGCGGGCGCATCTCCGGAAAGTTTGTCGATCACGACCGGCTCAATACCAATCACATGGAGCTCTGCTATCAATACCCCTACCAGTGGTCGAACACCGGTGACGCGATCAAGCACTGGCTTTTCGTCCTGCCGATCGATGATCGTACCACCCGGGCGTTCTTCCTGTTCTACTTCGAGTCGCTGAAGGTGCCCTTGCTGCCGGTACGTATTCCCCGTTTCGCCATGACCGTGGTGTTGAAGATTTCGAACCGTATGCTCATCGGCCCTTTACTCACCCAGGACGGCGTTGCGGTCGAAGCGGAGCAACAGGGTTACGAGAGACATTGGGACGCGCCTCCAATCGAGTACAATCCAGTGATACGGGTTTTTCAGAACGTGACCGTACGCAAGTGGCGGGAGTACATGGCGCGCGGGACGGAGAACGGCGATGCCGGGATCTGAGCCGCACATCTTGCTGTCCGCGCTGTCGGGCGGCACTCTGCTCAAGGCGTCGGCCATGGTGTCGGGGTTTGTCGGCGCGTTGTTTCTGGGCTCGATGCTCCTGCCCGGACGCCGGGTGACGGGGCCGGAGGTCGAAGGTCAATCAACCACCTACACGCTGAACGGCCTCGCCTTGTTCCTGATGACCGTGATCGTGGCCTGTCTCGCCCAGGCCTCCGGCTGGTTCTCTCTTTCCGTGCTGCATACCCACTTCGCCGCCTTGTTCGTAGTGACCAA
The DNA here is from genome assembly GCA_965207015.1 of Nitrospirales bacterium. GTDB lineage: Bacteria > Nitrospirota > Nitrospiria > Nitrospirales > UBA8639 > Bin75. The sequence continues at coordinate 618,947 of OZ242257.1, forward strand.
CGTATTCGCATTCGCCGTGTCCGGCTGGCTGTATTGGCGGGGAGCCAAGACACGGGATGCACGACCGGGACCCTGGCGGGGTTTCTTCTTCGGCGTGGAACTCAATCCCACCTGGTTCGGGGTGGATTTGAAACTTTTCAGCTACCGTCCTTCCCTCATCGCCCTGGCGCTGTTCAATGCCTCGTTTGCCGTCGTGCAGTACGAAACCTACGGCGGGCTGACCCTGGCCATGGCGCTCTATCAGATCTTCACCTTCTTGTACGTGCTCAACTACTTCCAGTTCGAACACGGCATGATCTACACCTGGGACATCGTCAGTGAGCGCTTCGGATGGATGTTGATTTGGGGAGACTACGTGCTGGTGCCGTTTTTCTATTGCATCGCCGGCTGGTGGCTGGTCCACGACGCGGTCCCGCTGTCTCCTGTCGCCGCCGTGGCGCTCGTCCTGTTGTTCGCGTTTGGCTTCTGGATCTTCCGCGGGGCCAACCAGCAAAAGCACCGCTTCAAGCGCGACCCTCACGCCGTGATTTGGGGCCAACCCGCCCGGTCTCTGGACGGGCGCCTGCTGGTCTCCGGATTCTGGGGCATTGGACGGCATCTCAACTATACCGGTGAAATCTGCATCTACCTCGCGTTCACCCTGACCACCGGGTTCGCATCTTGGGGGCCCTACCTGTTGCCCGCGTGGCTGGTGGGTCTGTTGTGGCATCGCTCCAAACGTGATGAGCACCGCTGTCGCGCCAAGTACGGCGAGTTGTGGGAACGCTACACGCAACGGGTGCGTTTTTCGATGCTGCCGTTTGTCTATTGAGGAGGGCAGGAGTGGAACAGCGGTCTCACAGCGTGGCAACCCTGCGTTCGGCGCAACTCTTGCCGCGGCCGGCAAAAGCCGTTCCCGACCTCCCGGGTGGGTGGCCGTTGATCGGTCATCTGCCTGATTTTCTCAAGGATCCGGTCTCGATGTTGAGCCGCGGCCGGCGCGAGCAGGGCGAACTCTTCCGGTTCCGGCTCGGTCCCCGCGAGTTCGTGCTCTTCACCGGCCCCGAAGCCCACGACTTTTATTTCAGAGCGCCCGAGGATCATCTGAACGCCAAAGCCGTCTATCAGTTCACGGTACCCATCTTCGGACGCGGCGTGGCTTATGACGCTTCCCCGGAGCTTATGGACGAGCAACTGGGGTTTCTGTTTCCGGCGCTCCGCGAAGAGGCGATGAACAGGTTTGCCCGCATCATGTTCGAGGAAACGAGCCGGTTCGCCGACACCCTCGGCGAGGACGGGGAAGTCGATCTGCCGCTCGCGATGAACGAACTCACCGTCAAGATCGCCAGTCGCTGCCTCATCGGACAGGAAGTGCGGGATCAGGTGGACGCGGGTTTTGCCGAGGCTTATAAGGATCTACAAAGAGGCTTGAACACCTTGGGATTTTTTCTCCCAAGACTTCCGACCCCGGCGCATCGATGCCGCGACCGGGCCCGGCGAAAAGTGGCCGAGCTCTTCAGCCGGATCATGGCGGAACGCCGGCGTTCCGGAGCCTGTCCTGACGATTTCATGCAGGCACTCATGCACGCCCGGTATAAGGACGGCCGCACGTTGAGCGACGACGAGATTACCGGGATCCTACTGACGGTGCTGTTCGCGGGCCAACACACCAGCGGTGTGCTCGCAACCTGGACCGGTCTGGAGCTCGTGCGGGCGCCGTCATACCTGGCGCGGGTCAGAGACGAGATCCATGACGTCTACCGTGAGGAGGGAGCCGTGACCCTGGCGAGTCTCAAGCGACAAACGGCGCTGGAACACGCCGTACGTGAGTGCGAGCGGCTACACCCGCCGTTGATCATGCTGATCCGCAAGGTGCTCAAACCCGTGCGTTACAAAGACCATATTGTACCCGCCGGGACCCTAGCCATGGTGTCGCCGGCAGTCTCGCACCGGTTGCCCCACGTGTTTGCCGACCCGGAACGGTTCTCTCCGGAGCGTTTCGATCCTCCCGCTTGCGAGGACAAACAACACCAGTACGCCCTGATCGGTTTCGGCGGCGGCAAACACGTGTGCATGGGGAAACATTTTGCGTACCTGCAACTGAAAGCGATCTGGACCGTGCTGCTCAATCGTTTCGATTTTTATCTCGACATGGCGTTTCCCGCGCCGAATTACGGGAGCTGGGTGACGGGTCCCAAGACGCCATGCCGGCTCCGCTACCGCCGCCGCTCGCAAGCGAGCTTCGTCCAATGAGCGGCTCCACTTTCGGGCACTACGACATCGCCATCGTCGGGGCAGGTCCCGCAGGCAGCTTGTGCGCGCTCGCTCACGCGCGAAAAGGCGCCAGGGTGGTTTTGCTCGAAGCCAATCCCGAAGCTTCCAAACGAATGGCTGGCGAATGGCTGCATCCGCCTGCCGTGCGGATGTTGCAAAAAGTCGGCATCAACCTCGATGCTCAACCCCGCAGCACCACCGGTAAAGGATTTGTCGTGTTCCCGGAAGATAGCTCGGAGCCGATCGAGCTTCCTTATCCGGGAGAACTTCACGGTCTGGCGTGCGAGCATGCGGTGATCGTCTCGACTCTGCGTGAAGCGATCGAGAATGAGCCGGGTATCGACTTCATTACCTACGCGCGGGTCCGCGCGCTCGAAGATGAGCGGGTCATTTTCAGCCGTAACGGTGCCGATGAATCCATCGCCGCCGCGCGGATTGTCGGCGCCGACGGCCGGGCCTCAATCGTGCGTCGATCGTTGGGCTTATCGATAAAGCCGAAGACCTGCTCGCGGATGGTGGGTGTTACGTTAAGAGGGGTGAGTTTACCGCTGGAGGGTTATGGACACGTGTTGTGTGGTGGTCCGGGTCCCATTCTCATGTACCGTTTGGGAGAGCAGTGTGTCCGGGTCGTCGTCGATGTTCCATCTGACGGCTGGGCACCCGGGGACCGGATTGGCTATCTGTCTGAATCGTATGCCGGTGTGTTGCCGGAAACGCTCAGGCCTGCATTTGTCGAAGCCCTGCGGGCTGGGCAATTCCACGCCGCGGCCAATGAGCTGAGCCCGCGCGTCACGTACGGAAGCCCGCGTCGAGTGCTCATCGGCGATGCAGCAGGGCACTACCATCCCCTGACGGCAGTGGGCATGACCCTGGGTTTCGGCGATGCGCTGACGCTGGCCGAGAGCAAGGACTTTCACGACTTCACGACGAAGCGTTTTCAGGCGACCCACACTCCGGAACTCCTCGCCATGGAACTCTTTGAAGTCTTTGCCGATCACCGGGCTGAGGTGGTGGCGATCAGACAGGCGATTTACCGGCGTTGGCGGGGAAGTTCCGCGTTCCGGAACCGGACCATGCGTTTACTTGCCTGTGAAGACATATCGGTAACCCGTATGGGTTTCGAGGGTTGCGCGATGGTGGTCCGGGCGGTGGCGGGGATGATTCCGCGATCCTACGACCAGTTCGCCTGGCGCCGGGCCCGCGACACCGTCCAGGCACTCGCCGTTCGTCTCAGGTGGCTCCTGCGTGGCGTCGTGCATCTGCGCAAGGCGAGAGGCAGGGGCGGAGATAAAGACGAGCGAATCCGGGATACCTTGGCTCACGCGCTTCTGGTTTCCATGCCATCGAGCGTGAGTGACCCCCAACCCATCCGTCCGATGGCGGTGGCGTCACCTGATGCCGAACCGGCATTGAGGAGCGCGTGCGCGCGCTTGTTGAATCTCCAGGGCGAGGATGGCGCCTGGGAAGGTGAGATGGTCTGGTGTCCGATGCTCACCGCGCAATACGTGCTGCTGCTCCACATCATGGAGCAGCCGATTGAGCCCGGCCGGCGGCGGCGCGTGCTGCGCTCCTTCGAACGGACCCGTCTCGATGGAGGCGCATGGGGGTTACACGAACACTCACCACCCAACCTGTTTGTCACCACCCTGGTTTACGTCGCGGCGAGATTGCTGGGTATCGAGCGGGATGATCCGTTGGTCGAGCCGGCCCGGCGATTCCTGCAGGCAGAGGGGGTTGTCAATATCCCGAGCTGGGGAAAGTTCTGGCTCGCGCTTCTCAATCTCTACGACTGGCGCGGGGTCAACGCTATTCTCCCGGAACTGTGGATCCTGCCGCGCTGGATCGTGTTACATCCCTCGAATTGGTACTGCCATACCCGGCTCATCTACATGGCGATGGCGGCGATTTACCCGCATCGGTTTCAAGCACCCGCCGACTCCACGATCGCGTCATTACGAGAGGAGCTGTTCCCCCAGGGGTTTGCCAACGTGGATTTTTCAGCTGGCCGCAATAGCTTACGGGGTGCCGACCTCTACGCGCGACCCGGTGCGTGGCTCCGAGCCGGATACGGGTTTGCACGGTTATTCGAACGGTGCCACGGCAAACGTCTGCGCGCCCGATGTATTGAAGCGATCATCCGGCAGATCAAATGGGAACTGCAAACCACCAACCATACGAGCATCTCTCCGGTCAGCGGATTCCTCAACATCCTAGCCTTGTGGCTGCATGATCCGGATGATCCCGACTGCCGGCAGGCGCTCACGCAACTGGATGGCTGGTTTTGGGAGGACGAGGAGGGTGGAGCTCGGGTCACCGGAGCGAGGAGTTCCTCGTGGGATACGGGCTTCTCCCTGCAAGCGCTGGCGACGGTGCCTGAGTTCGACGGAGTTCGCAAAGCCCTCCGGCGCGGAGCCGATTTCCTGCGCCGGGAACAAATTGGTGCCAGCTTCGCGGGATTTCGCGAGGCCTTTCGGAACGACCCGAAAGGCGGTTGGTGTTTCCCGGGAGGATGGCATGGATGGCCGGTGACTGACTGCACCGCGGAAGCGGTGCTCGGAATTATCGCCGCCGACCGCCAGACCACGAGCCCAACAGCTCTCGACGATGCGATCCGGTTCATGTTGCGCGGTCAGAACCGAGACGGCGGTTTCGGCAGCTATGAGGCACGGCGCTCCGTGGTTGGTCTCGAGTGGCTGAATCCGGCCGAAATGTTCGGCGACTCGATGACCGAACATTCCTACGTCGAGTGTACCGCGTCTTGCCTGGCAGCATTCGCCGCCTGCCGGGAGCACTTCCCGGAAGTCACGGATGAGACGGTGACGAACGCCATCTCACGCGCTGACGCCTGGCTTCGCCGGACCCAGGCAAGCGACGGGTCGTGGCGCGGCGTCTGGGGCGTTCAGTTCATCTATGGCACCTTCTTCGGGATTAGGGGTCTGCTTGCCGCCGGGGCCCGTCCCGGTGATCCGGCATTGCGTTTGGCCTGCCAATGGCTGCTGGACCACCAGCAGACGGACGGGGGATGGGGTGAGCACCACAGCGGTTGTATGACCGGCCGATACGTCGCACATGAGGAGAGTCAGGTCATCCAAACCGCGTGGGCGATGATGGCCCTCCTCGAAGCCGGCGATTCGAACTGGACCGCGATTTCGCGGGGAGCCCGGTTCTTGCTCAACACCCAGGAGGCGGATGGGACCTGGCCCAAGCAGGACATGGCCGGGATCTTTTTCCGCACCGCGCTGCTGGACTACGTCCTGTATCGGCAGTATTTTCCCCTGCACGCGCTCGGTCTCTACGAGCAGCGCCGCCGGGCCCGGCTGGAACTGACCGCTCCCACCGTCTCTACCGCTGACACGACGGCGACCTTGCGTGAAGCGGTTCCCTCCTATTCCGTGTCTTGAGTGGTGGCGCCGAGTATCTTCATCGGCAAATCGAGACGGGAACGGGCAGTCTCGCGGAGGATCGCGCGGGCTCGAAACCGGACTTTCTTCAGTCTCCCGGGCGCAGAGGTTTGCGGGCCAGGAAGAAAAACATCGGAGTAAAAATACCGGACTTGCCGCCTTCGACCAGCGCGTATGCCGTTTCGTTCAACAGCGTGCACACCTCGCTGGAGCCTGCGGGAAACACACGCAATCTTTCCCCGACGCGCAACGTCAAATTCGTCAAGGCGCGACCGAGAGGCGTGCGCGGAATACTCGAAAGGCTGAGGTCGCGACTCTCCAAGGCGCGGTACCAGGGCGTTTCCGGATCCGATTCCGGAGCGAGGTCCCGGGCTTCCAGTAGCTCGAATCCGGCCATGCGCAATGCGGTGGAGATTTCCGATGTGACGGCGATATCCGGCAACGCATCCCCCACCATGATATCGTTCTTGATCCGCAGGTGCTCCGGGTTTCCGGAATCGAAGTCCCCGGTGAGACACCATTCGTAGCCGGCGAAACAGGCTCCGGGACGCAGGACGCGGAAGACCTCCCGGAACGCCGCGGTCTTGTCGGGCGCGTGGGGCATGGACTCGATGGCGAAGGCGGCATCGTACTGGTCGTCACCTTCGGGGATTTGCATGTAGTCGCCGTGGATGAGGCGGCACAACGACTGGACGTCCCGGGTGTGCCGTTTCGCGCGCTCGATCTGGTAGGCGTTGTTGTTGATTCCGACAAAGCTGGCCCCGGAATACCGGGCCAGATTGCCCATCGGCCCTCCTACCCCGCAGCCCACGTCGAGCACCTGCATCCCCGGTTTCAGGGACAGCCGGTCGGCGAGAAAATGCTGGTGCCTGAGCAGGGACGCCTTGAAGCTCTCGCCTCGTTTCCGTGGGGCAAAGTGAAAAGACTGCCCCCAACCGAACTCGTAGAAATCGGTCACCAGGTCGTAGTAGTGATTGACCAGCGATTGATAACGCTCTTTTCTGCTCTCCAGGCCGGCGTCGTAGATCGCGTTGTATCCATCGACAACGGATTTCACTTTGTCCGGGGCCAGATCCGCGAGGGAACGGGAGTTCGATCGTTTGGAGGGCGTACGGCTCACTTGACTATTCTGCCAGATTCGCACGAAGAGTGCAATAAATAGCACTGGACTCTAATTTGTTAGTAAGCTATAGTATCCCCGACTTGACAGAATGAGCGTTCCAATTCTGCCGTCTGGAAGCCCCGTGGAGCAAAACGCTCCTGCCCGACGCCGTGGGATACGATCCAAGAGAATAGTTGACGGACGAGTTGACAGAGAGGAGATGCCATGAAACTGATTGCACATCGGACATGCGCTATTCATCGACTGATCGTTACGGCGGCTGCCGTTGTCCTGTTTCTGCTGCCGGTGTTCACTCCCGATGCGCACGCGTCGGAGCCGAGATGGTACGTCGGCTTGAGCGTACCGGTCATGTTCCTTGACGACTCGGACACCGTCACGAGCGGGACAAACCTTGGGAACCAGTACAGAGCCAGTGCCACCAACGCGTACGAGGCGGGGTTCAAGGTCAGTGGCTTGCTGGGCCGCGAATTCGGCAACGGCTTCCGTCTCCAGGTTGAGGGGTTCTTCGCCAGGGCCGAGATCAGCAATGTGACGTACACCGGAGTAACCACTGAAACACCCGTGGGGCCACTATCTTTGCCAGGTACCGTGATTGACGCGTCCGGCCCGGCAGACCAATTGGGCGCCATGGTGAATGTCTGGTACGACTTCAATGAAGGTTCCCGCTGGAGACCCTTCATCGGCGGCGGCCTTGGCTTCGTCCAAGTCGATTGGGGCGGCGTGGATTATCAGCGTGGAGCGCTCGAGCAACACAATGCGAACGAGGTTGCGCTCCTCATTGCGCGGCAACGAGCAGGCTTACCTGCGGGAGGCGCCCATGATCCACCTGGGTTTCGTCAAGGTGTCCTGGCCAACGTGCCCCGTGTGTCTGTGCCCGGCCTTTCCGACACCGATACGGTGTTCGCCTTTAAGGTCGGTGGGGGACTGGGCTACGAACTGACCAATCACATTACTCTCCAGGTCAGCTACCGCTTCTTCAAAGCCAGTCAATTGGAGTTCAACGGCAGGAGTGCCGTAGAAGTCATGGGAAACATGGTGGTCAATACGGTCAAGACGACGTCCGATCTGCAAGGACATCTCTTCGAGGTAGGCGTACGCTATCGGTTCTAAGCGCGTCAGACGTGCAGTTCGTGCCTCTGCTCGGCGATGCGGAACTTCAGCTTCTTGTTCGGCGACATCGACGGAAACGGGCTAATCCGGAGTTTGTAGTTCGCGGGGGACACCTCGAAGGTGAAGTAACGTGCAAGCATCAGCATGTTGATGGCAAATTGCAGTTCCAACCAACGAGAGCCGAGACACCGGTGCGTGCCCAACCCGAACAGAGCGTACCCGGTCCAGCACCTGGGTGAGGTCGGCGGCCTCCGTGAAACGGCCTTCGGCAAAGGCAATGCGTGCCTCTTCGAGCGACTGTGCACCGGCGGGCCCCGCCAGTACGCACGTGCACACAATTGTCAAAAAGGTGCGGAATATGGACGTGTTCATGACATGCTTCCTGCAGATTGCCCTAGTCATTTCGGTTCAGGAGGGAGAAAGACGAATATCGCAAGTAAGGGACCGCTTTGTAAAGGAATTCCCTTTCCCAAGCGCAAGAACGAAGATCAGGGAGTCATTTTTTGCGAAAGCGCGTGCAACGATCGGGCAACATGGCAGGCGTCATTGAGTCTTCCGGTCGATGGCGATCAGCAAGGGCGGGAGGAGCAGGAAGTCCAGGATCAGCGCGAAGCCGATTGTGAGTGCAACCAGGAGGCCGAGCATCCAACTGATCACGAGTCCCGACGAAGCGAACACCAGGAAGCCCAGCACCAGGATCATGGTCGTGGTAAACAGCGGTCGACCGACCGAACGAAAGGCATAGCACACCGCCTCCGGCGCGGAATGGCCTTCGCGACGTGCCTTCAGATACTTGCTCATGAGGTGAATCGTGTCGTCGACGACGGTGCCGAAGGCGATCGCGGTCACGAGAGATCCGGCGTTCCCCACCTCGCTGTATAGATAGCCCCAGACGCCGAAGGCCATGGTTGCGGGGATGAAGTTGGGCACGAGGCTGACGAGGCCGAGGCGCACGCTTCTGAAAATCGCGATCAGGAGCAGTGAAATAAGGGCCATGGCAATGACCGTACCCCACAACATGCTCTTGATGTTCCGTATGGACAAGTGGGCGCCGGCGATGCTGAGCCCCGTTGCCTCGGTCGCGAGGTCGGGTCCGTTGGCCCGGAGCCACTCCTGCCCGCGCACGTCGAGTTCGCGCTGCTCCTCGGAGTGCAGTCTGAGCATCGTGACGGTCATGCGCGTGGCGGACTTGGATATATTGATGCGGTTGTTGAGGTCGCTACCGAAGGGAACCGAAAGTTCGTAGAGCAGGAGGTACTGCGCGGCAAGCTCGGCGTCTTCGGGCAGCCGGTAAAAGGCCGGGTCGTCGCCGTGCATGTTCTTGTTGAGGCGCTTCATGATGTCTGAAAACGCCTGGACATGCGCCACTTCCGGCTGGGCGCGGTACCATTCGGCGAACGCGTTGACCTTGCGCAGATAGTCGGGATCGGTGATGCCGCCTTCGCGCCCGGCGTTCAGAGAGTATTCCAGGTTTTCCATGCCGCTCAGGTTCTCGATAACGAAGTCCGTGTCGCGCCGAAATTCGTAACGTTCATCCAAATACTGCAGCCAGTTGTCCGTCATCTCGATGCGGGGGATGCCGGTGATCAGGGCGACCGCCACGGCGGCCATGGACCAGAGCAGGAGCGTGCGGCGCGCGACGACGAAGGCGCCGAAGCGATCGAAGAAGGCGGAACGCCCGCCGCGTCCGGGACGCACGCGCAACGGCAGGACCGACAGCAGCGCCGGCAGAAGCGTCATGGAATACACGAAGGCGGAGAGCATGCCGAACGCCACGAGATTGCCGAGGACCCGGAAAGGTGGAGAGTCCGAGGCGTTCAGGCTGAGGAATCCGATCATCGTCGTGGCCGTCGTCAGGAACACCGGCCAGGCATTGTCGCGCAATGATTCGACGATTGCCGCATGCCTGTTCAGACCTTGTCTCATACCGGACATGATCGTCTCGATGATGTGGACCGAGTCTGCGATGGCCATCGTCATGATGATAATCGGAACGCCGGAGTTGGCGGCGTTGAGCACCAGGCCGGCCCAACCGACGACGCCCATGGTCGAGCCGATGACGCAGATGAGCACGACGACGAGGGACAGCGTGGCGAGCAGGGAACGCAGAAGGATGGCGGCGACGGACACGATGACGAGGAAAGCGGCCGGCGCGAGAATTCCCATATCGTCTTCCACCGCCTCCGTCATGACGTGGTTCACGAAGACGCCGCCGGTCATGTGATAGCCGATGTCCGGATGGTCTGCCCGGGCCTTGTCCAGGAGGTTGCGGACGTAGTCGGTAATCTCGGCCACCGCGGCGTTCGAGTTCCCGTCGGGTAACGCGAAACTGATGACCAGTCCGGCCACGCGCCCGTCGTGGGAGACGAGACGGCCCGCGAGACTGGGCTCGTTTAACGCAATGTCCTTGATCCGGGCGAGGTCGTCATCGCTGAGCGAGTCCGCGTCGTCAACGAGTTGCGCGACGGTCAAGTCGTCCTCGACCGACTCGCTGTGGTAATAATTGGTCAGGGAGTCGACCCGGATGGACCAGGGCGCGTGCCACGCGGCCTCGGTCAACTCCTCGACGGCGCCGAGCGCCTCGCGGGTAAATACCGAGCCCCCCTTGGGCGCAATTGCAATCAACGCCGCATTGGTCGCCGAATAGGTATCCTCCAAGGCGTCGTATGCAAGGAGATGAGGATTGTTCTCCTCGAAGTTGTCGCGCCAGTCGTTGGAGGCGGTGATGAATGGGAGACCGGTTGTCAGAACCAGCATGACCGCCACGGCCAACGCAATGACCAACCATCGGTAACGCAAGATGAACGCGGTATAGCGGTCCAGAAAGACGGAGGTCATGGTTCCCCTATTGCGGTCAGCCCTTCTTTCTGTCACCGAATTGGTGAACATTTACAATCGCCAAGCAGAACGACGAGTGGACCATCCAAAGAGTGCAATACATGGCACTAGGCTCCATGGTTTCATTAAGCTATACTAATTATTAGTTCTTCGAGTCAAATTGAAGTTGTACCTTGAGTGTTTCGGCCATGGGCCTTCACGGTAAAACTTCGGAACCAGGATACGAGATGACCGCGATCGGGCACACGCGGCGGCTCATCGCCAGCCGCAAGACGATCGAAAAGGCGAAGCTGTTCCAAGCATCTCTGTGCCCGCCGGCGCCGCGTCAGGCGGGCAGTTCGCGCCTCTGCTCGGCGATGCGGAACTTCAACTTCTTGCTGGGCTTCAACGACGGAAGGGGGCTGAACCGGAGCTTGTAGTTCGCGGGGGACACCTCAATCGTGAAGTAATGCGCGATCAGCAGCACGTTGACAGTCAGCTGCAGATTCATCCACTGGATGCCGACACACGTGTGCGGGCCCAGCCCGTACGGCGCGTAGCCGGGGCCTTTGCGCTCATTGCGCGGCGGCAGATAGCGGTCGATATCGAATGAGAAGGGGTCCGGGAAGGCGTCGTCCATGTAATGCGGGGCCGTCTGGGCAATGCAGATCCGCGACCCTGCCGGCAACTCGTAGCCCTCGACGACACACGAATTCGCCACGTTTCGTAGAGAAGCCGGGATAGGCGGGTACATCCGCAGGCACTCCATGAGGAAGCGGTGCGTGACGTCGATGGCGGCTGGAGTGATGTCCTCGACATCCGGATCGCCGTTGGCAAACAGGGCATCGGCTTCGCTCCGGATCCTGTCGTAGAGCGCGGGCTGTGACGCCATGGCGTAAACCGCGAAGCTGAGCGCATCGCCAGTGTACACGCTACCCATCAGCGACATCGATAGAGCAAAACGCAGACTCGACTCCGGCACCAACTGCGGATCGCTCGCGTGCAGGCTCAGCATGTCATCCGCCAGACCCCGGGGGCAACCGGCCCGCTGGGCCGGTGTATGGACGCCCTGGATCCGTTCCAGCAACGTGTCGACTGCCTTCGCCCCGCGTTTCATTGCCGGAGTTTGCAGCATGAATTTGGGCAGGGCCTTCATGACGTAGACGACGAGCGCTCGTTCCTTGTAGGACGTCAGATCGTCGAAGATATCCTGCGAATCGACGTTGATGACGAGAGGTGAGAATTGTGCGTTAATCATTCGTCGGCACATGCGCGTTGCAGGGTAGGCGTCGCCAACCGTCCAATCCGCCATGAATGTACGGGCATGATGAAAGACTCGGTCCAACTGCCCTGCGAGTTTCTCGCGTGAATACGCCGGCGACAAAGCCCTGCGAAGCCTAAAATGATCGGTCCCGTCCATGGAGGGCAATATTCCATGCGCATCGTAGACTTTCTCGAAGTCGGCAATATAATCCCTGACTCTCAGGCCCGTCCGCCCGTGCCGATGCGCCCAGTGATTTATCACTGGCCCGGCGAGGAAGATCATGGGTTTTGCAAACGGCAGACGGATCTCGAACACCGGGCCATACTCCTGCGCAAGGGCAGCAAAGAGCGCGGAAACGTTGCCGGTGCGAACGTGTGGATTGAACAGGATTTTCCGCAACGGGACCGCCGGTCTCTTCTTGATCAGGGCGGAATGTCGAAGCAAGGGGCCGGCGAGGTTATGGACGACCGCATCGGCGATGGACCGGCCGATGACGTCCATCTTGCAGATGAGTTGGATGCGCGCTTCTGATTCCTCATCGAGTTCGAAGATGAAGCGAAAGACGTCGCACGTATTGACGAGGCAAATCACGATCACATCTCTCGGATCGGGAATCTCGTTCATGAAGATCGCCCGGCTGATCCGCGTTTTGATGAATTGGCCTGCAGTGCCTTCCTGGGGGTTGTCGTACAGTTCAGTCTGCCAGCCGGTCTGAGCCAGCGTCCAGAACTCGCCGTCGTGGTGTTTCAGGATCTTCAGGTCAACCAGGCGATCCAGAGTCAAATCAATGACTGCCTCCGCACGGGGGGCGAGCCGTTCAATCCAGAACTGGGTGCTCCGTTGAACCGGTTCGCTGGCAATCTCGTTTAGAATGGGGTCCAAGGCGGGGTCGCCCGTTTCTGTGGAGTCCACGAGGAACAGGGATTCCATGTCCGTGTCGACGCGCGACAGGAGGGAGAGTTCCGCGATAACTGCGCCGGCGACAGCGCAATTCAAATTCCAGCCGGGGACTTGGTGAAAGTACCCGTTCTCCTCGTTGAGGAGCATCAGGATAAGTTCTTCGGGCAAACTGAGCGTTTGAGTCGTCAATCGTTCATTCTCTTTCGTCACGGCCATCAGACTTGGTCCCCCTGCATTGCGCCCATACTATAAACGCAATTGCACTAAAATGCCATACCTCTCCTACTTAAAGAGGGCAAGTCTTATCCTGAGTTGAAACACGGCCCGGTTTCGGGTGTATTGTGGTCAGCCCTGCTTTCTCTGTAAGCGGATGAGCGAGCCTGCGAACAAACGATCCGTTCATGGAATTCCATGCCCCCCACTGGAGGTACGCATTGATCTGCAAGGTCGAACGTGAACCAGGTTTTGCGCTGGTGGCGGTCCTGTTGTTAGTGGCTGTCGTGAGTCTCGTGACGGCGACGGTCTTGCAGACGACTTCGACGGAAATCCAGATCAGTGGGAACCACAAGGAGGCAGTTAAGGAGTTTTATGCCGCCGAGGCCGGCTTGGCGGAAGCCCGGTCGCGGTTAGGGAAGACGATGGGAAACGAGGTACATTTCATTACGGACACGGCGGTGTCGCCTGATCCGTTGTGGACTGCCTACGTCGTGGGATCATCAGGGTGGTCGCCGTCAGTTGATCCAGGATACGCTTCACATGAAACCAACGTGATTCCTGTCCCGGGCAATCCAACTAATAAGGTGGTGCAACCGAATAGCCTGCAAACGGGCATCCCATATTGGGTAAAGATCCGGCATAAAAGCGAATACGATGCCGAGCGTGCCGGGCATAAGCCGGCCACTCCGCACTATGTTGACCTCGACGGCAGCACCGCTCGCCATCGCAAGGGCAACCGGGGCAACGTCATCTACTTCGGATATCCCTCGCAGACGAGTACCGTTCCGGTCTCCTTCACGACAGCTACGCCCACCCCTTGGCTGCCCATAGAGAAGCTCGTCGCTCATGGGGCCACGACGAGCAACTCCGTGGTTCTGGAGGAAGAAGTGTATCACCCGCCCGGTCCGAACCAGCTCGGGGCGCTCCATGCATCCGGTGACGTCAGCCTCGCGGGCGCATCAGGGACGATCAATGGCCATGACGCTTGTGGTCTGGTCGGCAGTCTTCCGCCGGTGGTGTATGGAGGAACCGCGACGAGTACCCCGACCATACAGTTCCACGGAAACCCCGCGAGTCCACAGCACAGTCTCCATGTGCCCGCTCCTGCCAGCGCGCTCGCTGCCCTGAATACGGACGCGGTGGCATTGAACGCAGATCAAATCAATCAGCGCTTGGGAACCACGCTGGCCCCCATGACGTTTTTTGCGGAGAGCCGGTTATTTCCTCAACCCCAAGGCATCCGCTTTCGGCAAACCAGAGGATTCGGCATTCTCCTGGTGGATGGGAACGCCACTTTGGAAGGCAAGGTCCAGTGGGATGGCATGATCCTGGTGACCGGCACATTGTTTCTCAACGGCCGGGGAAGCGGCGTCGTGATTCGCGGAGGGGTTTGGGCCGGCCGGATCGAACAGTCGGGCCCCTTGAGCGTCCAGTACGACAGTTGCCGCCTGCAAGCCGCGTTGCTCGCCGTGCCGACCCGGATCAGGGCGTGGCGGGAAGTTTTCTGACGGCTTGGTCCAAGCCGGCCTCCAGCCGTCTGAAGTTCGGGACGGCACAGGTGCCGTCCTCTACTGGGTCTTTCGTGACTCGCTGATATGGGCCTTTCGGTTGATTGCGGCTGGAAAACATTCTCTTTACAATCGCAAGGTTGATGTCCTGATCTTCGTTTATCCTTCAGACTGACAGGGGTTGAATTATGGCAAAAGTACTTGAAGGCCCGGGAATGGGCTTGCTGAGAAAGTGGGGTTTGCAAACCCCGAATTATGCCGTGGTCGGTTCTTCCGAAGAACTGGAACAGTTGGCACAGGCCAATGATTGGTTGAACAAGAGTTCGTTGGTGGTCAAAGCCCATGAGGCCTTGGGGTCGCGTTTTAAACTCGGCCTCGTGAAGGTGGGCCTGGATCTCAAAGGGGCCAAGGCCGCGGCGAAAGAAATGCTCGGACGGACCGTCGGCACGTTGACCATTCGGGAAGTGATCGTGTCCGAAGCCGTGGACCACAGCGAGGAATACTACGTTGCCGTGAAGTCGACCCGTGACGGTGCGGACGTGATGGTGGCCAATTGCGGCGGGGTCGAAGTGGAGTCCAATTGGGATCGCGTGAAGCGCTGCTCCGTGGTCGTGGGCGATGCTCCCTCCGACGCGGCGCTCGAGGGCCTTGCGAAAGAAGCCGGGTTCTCCGGTGACTTGATCCACAAAGTGGCCGACTTCGCCAGAAAGCTGTTTCTGTGCTTCGACAATGAAGACGGGCAGTATCTGGAAATCAATCCGGTGGTACAGAACGCCGCCGGCGAGTTGGTCGCGCTCGATGCCGTGACCTTGTTGGACGGTGACGCCAAATTCCGTCATCCGGATTGGACGTTCCCGTTTGCCGCAGAATTCGGTCGGGCCTACACCGAGAATGAAGAAGAGGTCATGGCCGTGGATTCGAAAGTGAAAGGTTCCGTAAAGCTGATCGAAATTCCTGGTGGTGACACGGCGATGCTGCCGGCGGGCGGCGGGGCCAGCGTGTACTACTCCGATGCGGTGGTGGCCCGCGGTGGCAAGTTGGCCAATTACGCCGAATATTCCGGGGATCCTCCGGACTGGGCCGTTGAGGTCCTGACCGACAAGGTCTGTTCTCTTCCCGGCATCAAGAATATTATCGTGGGCGGGGCCATCGCCAATTTCACCGACGTCAAGAAGACTTTCGGCGGCATCATCAATGCGTTTCGTAAAGCCAAGGCTGCAGGGAAGCTGGACGACGTGCGAATTTGGGTGCGACGGGGCGGACCCAATGAAAAACAAGGGCTGGCGGCGATGAACGCGTTGAAGGACGAAGGCTTTCAGATCGAAGTGTTTGATCGCCGGACCCCGTTGACGGACATCGTGGACATGGCCCTCGCCAAGAAATAGCGGCATTGCTCAGGAACCTGTTCGCATTCGTCGATGGAATGGAAGAACTGACCCCACGAGCATGGTCATGGGTATAAAAATAAATCACCGAATCCGTCATTCCTGCGAAAGCAGGAATCCAGAGTCTTTCTCCTGAGAACGGAAGACAAAGCAAAGACACTGGATTCCCGATTACTAACGTCGGGAATGACAGAAGGCAAGAAAGCAGGAGAGTTCGATGAGTATTCTGGCAACGAAAGAGACACATGTTGTGATCCAGGGCGGGGTGGCCGGAGTGAACGCGGCCCGGCGAATGGGTGAGTTCCGTCACATGATTCAACAGCCTTTAAACGTTTCGGCGTTCGTGTATCCTCCGGATGCCGGGAAAACCAATGAAGTCGTCTGCGGAAACCGGCTTCTCACGATACCGGTGTACAAAACCGTAGCCGAAGCCACCGCAAACCATCCGGAAATCAACACCAGCCTGGTGTATATCGGTGCGGATCGCGCCTATGCCGGCGCCAAGGAAGCCTTGGACAATTCCGGCATTCAGGTGGTGTCCATGATCACGGAAGGCTTACCCGAAAAAGATTCCAAATTGCTCGGGGCGCACGCGCGGAAACTCGGGAAAGTGTTCAACGGACCTTCGTCCATCGGCGTCATGTCGGCCGGCGAATGCCGCTTGGGGGTGATCGGCGGGGCGTTCGACAACCTTGTGTCCTGCAAACTCTATCGCCCCGGCTCATTCGGGGTGATCACGAAATCCGGCGGCCTATCGAATGAAATCATCTGGATTTGCTCGCAGTTCGCCGACGGCATCACGACCGCCATCGGCATCGGCGGGGACGCCTACCCGGGAACGGATTACGTGACGTACCTTGAGATGTTCGAAAACGATCCGCAAACCAAGGCCGTGGTCATTGTCGGCGAGATGGGCGGTGATCTGGAAGAACGGGCTGCGGAATGGTACGGCGCGAAGAAGCGCCGGGTTAAGCTCTTGTCGGTGGTGTCCGGTTTTTGCCAGGAAAGTCTGCCCAAGGGTATGAAATTCGGACACGCCGGAGCCAAGGAAGGTCTTCAGGGAGAAGGGTCGGCCCGGGCCAAGTCGGAAGCCTTGAAGAAGGCAGGGGCTATCGTTCCGGAGACCTTCGGCGCCTTGGGGCCGGCGATCAAGCAAACGTACGAAGAGTTGGTGAAGTCCGGTGAAGTCAAACCAGTCCCCGAACTCAGTGAAGCGGAGCAGCCCAAGCTTCCCCGGACCGTGGAACAGGGCATGAAAGACGGCGATATTCTGGTCGCTCCCCTGATCAAGTCCACTATCAGCGATGACCGGGGCGACGAGCCCTTGTACGAAGGGTATCCGGCGTCCGAACTCATCAACAAAGGCTATGACATTCCTCATATCATCGGGCTCCTGTGGGACAAGCGGCTGGTCTCCAAGCAGGAGGCCGAAATCATCAGGCGAATCATCATCCTGTCGGCGGATCACGGTCCCTGCGTCAGCGGAGCGTTGACGACCATTATCGGGGCCTGTGCCGGCATCGGGTTGTCGCAAGCCGTAGCAGCCGGGTTGGTCATGATCGGTCCGCGATTCGGCGGAGCCGTGACCGATGCGGGCCGGTACTTCAGCTATGCCATCGACAACAACATGTCCGTGGACGAGTTCCTGGCCCACATGAAGAAAAACGTGGGTCCGGTTCCGGGGATCGGGCATCGGGTGAAGAGCTTGCGGAATCCCGACAAGCGCGTGAAGGAACTGGTGGGATACGTGAAGAGTCTGGATCTGGCCACGCCGCATTTGGACTTTGCCCTGGAAGTCGAAAAGATCACGGCGGCGAAGAAGGATAACCTGATTCTGAACGTCGATGGAACCATGGCCGCGGTCCTCGTCGATCTCGGATTCCCGGTGGACAGCCTGAACGGGTTCTTCGTCCTGGCCAGGACCATCGGGTTGATCGGGCATTGGGCCGATCAAAAACGTCAAGGCAGCCGGTTGATCCGGTTGTTCAACTATCTGGTGAACTACGCGGCGCCTGCGCGTCGGGAAGTGCCGCCACTTAAATAACAACATTGACGGTTTCCTTTGTCCCGGTTCGCAAGCGTGATCGGGGCTCGGAAACCATGTGGAGAACGTCCTATGTCGATTGAGCTTGTCAAAACGTTGTATGCCAAAATGCCCGGGGCCGTGGATGCGGCGAGAAAGCAGTTCGGCCGCGGGTTGACCCTTGCCGAAAAAATCCTGGTTTCCCATGCCGATAATCTTGAGACCCAGGTCTGGGACCGGGGGAAAGCCATGTTGGCGCTTCGTCCCGATCGCGTGGCCATGCAGGATGCCACGGCACAGATGGCCATGTTGCAATTCATTCAGGCGGACAAGAAAAAAGCCGCGGTGCCCAGCACCATTCATTGCGATCATTTGATCCGCGCGGAAATGGGATCGTCCAAGGATTTACTGCGCGCCTGCGATGAAAACCGGGAGGTGTACAACTTCCTGGAATCGGCCGCCAAGAAATACGGCATCGGGTTCTGGAAACCGGGCGCGGGGATCATTCACCAGGTGGTGTTGGAGAATTACGCGTTCCCGGGCGGGTTGATCATCGGGACCGATTCCCACACGCCGAACGGCGGCGGGCTGGGCATGCTGGCGATCGGGGTCGGCGGTGCCGACGCCGGAGAGGTCATGGCCGGGTTGCCGTGGGAAGTGCTGCATCCCAAGTTGATCGGCGTGAAGCTCACCGGCAAATTGAACGGCTGGACTTCGCCCAAGGATGTAATCCTGTATATTTGCGGCAAGCTGACGGTGAAAGGCGGCACCAACAAGATCGTCGAGTACTTCGGCCCGGGCGCGGAAACGATCAGCGCCACGGGTAAGGGCACGATCACCAATATGGGTGCGGAACTCGGGGCGACCACGTCGGTCTTTCCCTTTGACCGGAAGATGGTGGACTATCTCAATATCACGGAGCGGAAGGAGATCGCCGACTTGGCGGAAGCCAACAAGTCGATGCTGGTGGCTGACCCGGAAGTGTATGAGTCGCCGGAGAAATATTTTGACGAGATCCTGGAAATCGATCTTTCGACCCTGGAACCGCACGTCGTGGGACCGCATTCCCCGGACTTGGCCCGCCCCATTTCCGCGTTGGAGGCCGAGGCCAAAGAGAAGGGATACCCCGTGGAGTTGAAAGCAACCTTGCTGGGCAGTTGCACGAATTCCTCGTATGAGGATATCAGCCGGGCCGCGCATATTGCCCAACAGGGGTTGAAGGCGGGTCTGAAAGCCAAGACCGCGTTTTTGGTGTCACCGGGCTCGGAACGGATTTTTCATACCATGAAACGGGACGGCTTCTTGGAGACGTTTGAAGAGTTGGGTGCCACCGTGTTGGCCAACGCCTGCGGCCCGTGTATCGGGCAGTGGAAACGGGCCGACGGCGTCAAAGGTAAATCCGATTCGATCGTAAGTTCTTTTAACCGGAACTTCCCCGGTCGCAACGACGGGATCGCCGATACGCTGTCCTTCCTGGCCAGTCCGGAATTGGTGGCCGCGTATGCCCTAACGGGCGACCTGGGATTCAATCCTTTGGAAGACACGATTTCCACGCCGGACGGCAAACAAATAAAACTCGATCCGCCGCAAGGGGATGAGTTGCCGGCCCAGGGTTTTGCCAAGGGTGAAGAAGGATTCATTCCTCCGGCGGAGAACGGCGACGGGTTGGCCGTGGATCTGCCGCCGAACAGCGAGCGGCTGCAACTGTTACGACCCTTCCCCAAGTGGGACGGCCAGGATTTCGACAAGTTACCGTTGCTGATCAAGACCAAGGGAAAAACCACGACCGATCACATTTCGCCCGCGGGTCCCTGGCTCAAGTTTCGTGGACATTTGGACAAGATTAGTGACAATATGTTCCTGGGTGCGAACAACGCATTTTCGAGTGAAGCGGGAAAAGGCAACAACGTGTTGACCGGCGAATCCGGTCTCACCCTTTCGCAGGTCGCGCGCGATTACAAAGGCAAGGGCATCGGATCGTTCGTGGTCGGGGATGAGAATTACGGCGAAGGGAGCAGCCGGGAACACGCGGCCATGTCCCCGCGCTTCCTTGGCGTGAAAGCCGTACTCACCAAGAGCTTTGCCCGCATCCATGAAACGAATCTGAAAAAGCAGGGCATTCTGCCCATGACGTTTGCGGACCCCGCGAATTATGAGCAGATCGACCAGGAGGACCGCGTCAGCGTGACGGGCCTCGACGGGTTGGCGCCGGGCAAGCCTGTGTCCGTGGTCATTCACAAGAAGGATGGAAAAGAGGTCAAGATTCAAGCCAAGCACAGCATGACCGAACAACAGATCAAGTGGTTCCGAGCGGGTTCGGCCTTGAATGCGTTGAATGAATAGAGTTTCTACCTCCCCTCGCCCTTCCTTACTAGAGTGGGGAACAGGGGGAGTAGGGTAAACCGACATGACGGGTTCATTCGATACGGAAAAAGCCGTGAGCCAGGAAGAGGCGATCCAGCCGCAGATGGTCACGGTGGAGATCGCGGGGAAGTCCTTCCGGGTTCCGGCGGGGATTACCCTGATGAAGGCCCTCTGGTATACCGGCCATGAAGTCACGCGGGGCGCCGGGTGTCTGGGCGGGTTCTGCGGAGCCTGTGCGACCTATTATCGCACCAAGGACGATCCGAAAGTGAAAACCTGCCTGGGGTGTTCGCACGCGGTGGAAGACGGCATGTCGTTCTCGTTCGCCCCGGCGTTTCCCGCGCGAAAGGCCACGTACGATTTGAATGAACTCGAGAATCCCAAACAGGACCTGTTCAAGTTGTATCCGGAAGCGCCCTTGTGCAGGAACTGTAACGCGTGCACCGAAGCCTGTCCACAGCAGATCGACGTGCGGGAGGGCGTGTGGAAGGCCGTGTTCGGGGACTTCAAAGCGGTGTCGGAGACGTTCATGGACTGTGTGATGTGCGGCATGTGCGTGCCCGTGTGCATTGCCGATATTGCGCCGAACCTGGTGGGGGTCTATGCCAGTCGAGCCTACGGCGTACGGGAAATGGAAAAGCCGCCCGGCCTCTTCGACCGCATCCAAGCTATTGCCGATGGAGAGTACGCCGACGACTGGGAACGAATCCTGAAGATGAGTGATGACGAATTACAACAAACCGCGGCCACGATCAAGTCGTAGGGGAGTGCGGCTGACACGTGGATATTCAAGCCCTGCACGACGTAGTCCATAACTCCCGTGACGCCCGCCGGCAACAGACCCTTCCCAAACTCTCTCCGGCCGAACGCGACACCCTGATCAAAAAATTTCATCCCGATTATCGCGAAGCCGCCTACCGACCCGTGGCCTTCGGGCCCAATGAAGGCGACTTGACGGTACGGGAACTCGCCTCCGTCCTGGAAGGTGATAGCGTGGTTCCGGATGATCTCTCCCTGACGCCGCATTACGAGGCCGACGTTCTCGTCGTGGGGGGCGGCGGCGCGGGCTGTGCCGCGGCGCTTCACGCGCATGGTCAGGGCGCGAAGGTGTTGCTGGCTACAAAGTTGCGCCTGGGGGATTCCAATTCGGTGATGGCGCAGGGCGGCATGCAGATTGCCGTGGCGCCCAATGATTCCCCGGTCCAACATTTCCTGGATACGCTCAAGGGCGGTCACATGAAGAACGACCATGAGTTGCTCAAAACGATGGTCGAGGAAGGGCCGTCCATTGCCAAGTGGTTGCTGGAACTGGGGGTGCTCTTCGACCGGGACGATGACGGCAACCTCCACGTCAAAAAGGGCGGAGGCAGTACCAAGGCGCGGCTGCTCACCTGCTCGGATTACACCGGTCTCGAGATCATGCGGGTGCTCAAGGATGAAGTCCTCAACCAGAAGATCCAACTCCTGGAATTCGCCGCGGCCGTGGAACTGTTGAGCGACGAGCAAGGCGCGTGCACCGGTGCCGTGTTTCAGGATTTGGACAACAAACGATTCCTCGTGGTGGCCGCCAAGACCGTGATTCTGGCGACCGGCGGTATTGGGCGGTTACACATTCAGGGGTTTCCCACGAGCAATCATTACGGCGCCACGGGTGACGGTCTGGCCTTGGCCTATCGCATCGGGGCTCCGCTCGTCCAGATCGATACGTTTCAATATCATCCGTCGGGCGGCGTCTACCCGGAACAACTCGTCGGGCAGTTGGTGACCGAAGGCATACGGTCGGAAGGCGGGCACCTGGTCAATGGGAGAGGTGAACGGTTCGTGAATGAGTTGGATACCCGCGACGTGGTGTCATCCTCCATCATTCGTGAATGTGAAGAAGGTCGCGGCGTTCGCATGCCGACCGGTCGCGTCGGCGTGTGGTTGGATACTCCGTTGCTCGACGCGGAGCAGGGTGAGGGCACGCTGGACAAGCATTTCCCCGCCATGGTTCGCCAATACGCCCGGTACGGCGTCGATATCCGCAAAGATCCGGTCCTGATTTACCCGACGCTTCATTATCAGAACGGGGGGGTCAAGATCGACGTCAACGGCGAAACGTCCGTGAAGAACCTCTTTGTGGCAGGAGAAACCTCCGGGGGATTGCACGGACGCAATCGGTTGATGGGCAATTCGTTGTTGGACCTGATGGTCTTCGGCAAACGATCGGGATTGGCGGTGGCGGAGCGCGTGCAATCCATGTCTCAGGGCCGGTTGACGTTGAACCATTTGCAGCGGTTCCGGGCCGAGGCCAAAAAGCATAGGGTCACGAACCAAGTCGCGTCGCCGGTCGTGTTGCCCGCCTATGCTGAACACCCCTAGCATCCGCACCCTCTCCCCCACGAGGGAGAGGGCTGGGGTGAGGGGGAGTTTTTTCTTAAAGAGGAGAATCATGAATATTCATGAGTTTCAAGCGAAACAGTTGTTTGCTCAATTCGGGGTGCCGGTGCCGCGCGGCAAGGAAATCAAGACGCCGAGAGCCGCTGAAAAGTGGGCTGCGGCCCTGGATGCGCCGGTGTACGTGGTCAAGGCACAAATTCACGCCGGGGGACGGGGGAAAGCCGGCGGCGTCAAAATCACCAAGCAGCGCGAGGAGGTGCCGGTTCTGACGAAAGCGCTCATCGGGAAAACCCTGGTGACGCATCAAACCGGACCGAAAGGCAGAAAAGTCCGGCGCCTGTTGATTGAGGAAGGCGCGGGGATCGACAAAGAATTGTATTTGAGCCTGCTGGTGGATCGGGACAGCGGGTGCCCCACGTTCCTTGCGAGTACCGAAGGGGGAATGGAAATCGAAGAAGTGGCGGAGAAGACCCCGGAGAAACTGTTCAGGGAAACCATCGATCCGGCCGTCGGGTTTCACCCGTACAACGGCCGGAACCTGGCCTTTGCCTTGGGCCTGCCTTCCCTGGAAAAAGCCGTGGTGACGCCCTTCATCCAAATGCTCGGGAACCTGTATCGGCTATTCATGGAAAAAAATGCGTCATTGGTCGAGATCAATCCCCTGGTGATTACCACCGACAAGCAACTCATTGCACTCGACGGGAAGGTCACATTTGACGACAACGCGTTGTTCAAGCATCAGGACGTACAGGCGTTTCGTGACCTTCACGAGGAAGAACCGCTTGAAATCGAGGCGGGCGCCAACAACCTCAACTACGTGAAGCTGGACGGGGACATCGGGTGCATGGTGAACGGGGCAGGGTTGGCCATGGCCACGATGGACGTGATCAAGTTGGCCGGTGCCGAACCCGCCAACTTTTTGGACGTGGGCGGAGGCGCCACCAAGGAGACCGTCGCGGCCGGGTTTCGCATTCTTCTCAAGGACAGAAAAGTCAAAGGCATTTTCATCAATATTTTCGGAGGCATCGTCCGGTGTGAACGGATTGCCAATGGCGTGATCGAGGCTTCGAAAGAGGTCGGCATCACCTTGCCCGTAGTGGTTCGCCTCCAGGGGACCAATGCGGAGGAAGGCCGGAAGATTCTCCTGGAATCGGGATTGAAGGTGGACGTCGCGACCGATCTCTGGGAAGCCGCGCAAAAAATCGTGGCCATGAAGCGCAAGAAAAGGAAGAAGGGCTGATTGTATTAGGATGACCCTTCTTCGGGTTTGGCCACGTTGGAACGCAGTGAGGAAAGGAATAGCGAATGAGCATTTTGGTGAATAAGTCAACGCGGGTGGTCGTACAGGGGATTACAGGCAAAGAAGGGTCGTTCCATGCGACCCAGTGTCAGGCGTACGGCACCCAGGTCGTCGCAGGGGTGACGCCCGGTAAGGCCGGGCAGGAAGTAGAAGGAATCCCGGTTTTTCATACGGTCCGTGACGCCGTGAAAGCAACCGAAGCCACGACGTCCCTCATTTTTGTGCCGCCTCCGTTTGCCGCGGATGCGATCCTGGAAGCGGCCAATGCGGGGATCTGGTTGGTGGTGTGTATCACGGAAGGGATTCCTGTGAATGACATGGTCCGGGTGAAACGTTCCCTGGCCAGTTCGCAGACCCGGCTCATCGGGCCCAATTGTCCCGGGATCATCACCGCGGACGAGTGCAAGATTGGTATCATGCCCGGGTTCATTCACAAAAAAGGCAAGGTCGGGGTGATATCCCGTAGCGGGACCCTCACCTATGAAGCCGTGAACCAGTTGACGAATTTAGGACTTGGCGAGACGACCTGCGTGGGCATCGGCGGCGATCCCATCATCGGTACGGGGTACATCGACCTGCTGCAGATGTTCGAGCATGACGAGGAGACGCAAGCCGTGGTCATGATCGGGGAGATTGGCGGGGATGCCGAGGAAAAAGCCGCCGAGTTTATCAAACGAGAAATGACGAAGCCGGTCGTCGGCTTTATTGCCGGCATGACGGCGCCTCCCGGCCGGCGCATGGGCCATGCCGGCGCGATTATCACCGGAGGGCAAGGCACAGCGAAAGATAAAATCGCCGCCCTCGAAGCGGCCGGCGTGCAAGTCGTTCGCAACCCCGCCGAGATCGGCGAGACGGTCCAAGCCGCGCTCGGTTGTTGAACGCTACAGTTCAGTTATTGATACGACAATAGTCCAATCCGTCTAACTCAATCCGTCATTCCCGACGTTAGTAATCGGGAATCCAGTGTCTTTTGTCTTCACGAACGAAGGAATAAGCAATCTCAGGGAAATCGGCTTGGTGGACGGTTTGAGATTGGGAAAACGGACACGTTGGGCCTTGCTCCAATCCACGTGGCCGGTCGAGTCGTGACTTTCCCAAAAGGCCCGTTCTTCCCCCTCGCTTTCGAAGGCAGGCCTGGATTTACGTTTCCTGTTCATAGCGGTCTCGCTCCTTGCGACTCATCATATACGCAACGCATCAAAAAATTCCACCTTGTCCCGCCTTCGTCGGTCCTTGCTTGAACCGTAGATGCTCGAATAACGTTACTGTATGGCGAAGGTTTACAAGCAAGTAGGTTCTCTGACTCAGTTAATTGATGAACTTGAAAGAGAGGGGATGGGTGCCTTCAGAACGATGGATGATATTCGGTCGTTCCGTAAAAATTGCGAAAGTTCTTCTGATCGTATCAGGGAAGAATGCCGCGAAATCCTGAGACAGGAAGTTGTTGACCTCGAGTCTAGATGTAAAAGTTTATCATTGAAACGTGATCAGAAACTTAAAGAACGAGAAACGTTGTTAATAAATGAATTGGAGGAACTGAAAGGGATTCTTGCCGGAAACACGAAACGGAACACGTTGCTACGATTACTGTTCTTTTTTCGGAAGAAGAGATTAACCAAGAGAAAGAAAATCTTGGAAAACTCTTTTGAGGAAGAATTGAGAAAACCTTTCAGAAAAGGATTTGCGAAGATTGCCAGTATAAGATCTGAAATCGAGGATAGAAAAAATAACGCCGAAAAATGGGTGGAACACTATTCAGCCAGTAATATAGAAGAACAGAAAAGAATCCTTTCGTTGCTTAGCAAACACAAATACCTGTTTTACGGAGCCGAAGGGGAGGAAAGGGTGGCGCGGGAATTATCAAACCTTCCCGATACGTACACCGTCATCAATGATTGCCGGCTGGAATTTTCTCCACCTCTGTATGACAGAAATAATAACGACAGAATATATTCAATACAGATAGATCACGTTGTCGTTGGACCCACCGGCCTTTATTTGGTAGAAACAAAGAATTGGAGCAAGGATTCAGTGGAAAACACGGAGTTATTTTCTCCAATTAAGCAATTAAAGAGAAACAACTTTGCGATTTTTAGGTTACTGAATCAGGCCGTTGAGAAAGGGGAGATCGATAACTTTTCCAGCCACTGGGGAGACAGAAGAATATCCCCGAAAAACATTCTCTGCTTAATAAATCACAGGCCACATCAGGAATTTCAATATGTGAAGACGCTGTCCGAGAATCAAATTGCCTACTATATTAGCAATCAACGGCAGGCGTTTAGTCAAAAAGAAGTGAAATCTCTTGCTGACGACTTACTCTCCCGGATTGCATGAACTCGAATTTGCGCCCTTCGCTGGCGTCATGGATGAGCGGTCGAGAAACCAGTTGTCACAAGACGTTCATCTGTCCGGTCAACCATCCCCGTTTTTTGCCAGAAACATCCCGACGTGATATTTTGAAAAATCGGTTGGTTTCACGAAAGGTCCATCCATTGACCACAGAACGGTTACAAACATTTCGCGCGGAAATCATGCGGAGAGGTCTGACCGGGTTCATCGTTCCGCATGCCGACGAGTACCAGAATGAGTATGTGCCGGCTTGTGCCGAGCGGTTGGCGTGGTTGACGGGGTTTACGGGTTCGGCGGGGACAGCGGTAGTGCTTGCCGGGCAGGCCGCCATCTTCGTGGATGGACGCTACACCCTGCAAGTCCGTTCACAAGTCGATCTGCAGGCATGGACCCCAAGGCATCTCATGGATGAACCGGTACATTCGTGGTTGCCGTCCGTCCTTCGCTCCGGCGATACCTTGGGCTTTGATCCGTGGCTGCATACGCCGCAAGAGGTTAAACAATTGAAAGAAGCTTGCGCCAAAGCCGGCGCCGCGTTGACGCCATGTGAACCGAATCCCGTCGATGCCATATGGGATGATCGGCCCGCGCCTCCCTCTGCCAAGGTGGTGCCGCATGATCTGGCCTATGCGGGTAAGTCCTCGGAAGACAAACGACACGAGCTTTCCATGACGCTTAAGAACGAGGAAATCGAGGTAGCCGTGCTGACGGCGCCGGATTCCATCGCCTGGCTCTTGAACGTGCGTGGCGGCGACGTGGAGCATACGCCGCTACCCCTTGGTTTTGCCTTGCTGCATTGTGACGCCACGGCGTCGCTGTTTCTGGATACACGCAAGGTGTCCGATTCCCTGACTTCGCACTTGGGACCTGCCGTGCGGATTCGTCCCGTTTCCGAATTTCATGAGGCCTTGGCACAATTGGGCAAGGCGGGTGAACGCGTGTTGTGCGATCCGAACCGCACGGCGAGCTGGATTACCGAACGCTTGACTCGATCCGGAGCCCGGGTGATCGAAGGGGAAGACCCGTGTCTCTTGTCCAAGGCCTGCAAAAACGCCGTGGAGATCAATGGAGCGCGGGAAGCGCAGAAGAGAGACGGGGCTGCGGTGTGTGAATTTCTCGCTTGGTTGAGCCATGAAGCGCCGAAGGGAAAGCTCTCCGAACTCGACGCTCAGGCGTACCTGGATGGCTGTCGCCGCCGGCAACCGCTCTGGCAGGATTTGAGTTTCCCCACGATTTCTGCGGCTGGCCCCAATGGTGCCGTCGTACATTACCGGGCGATCGAGGAGCAATGTCGGAAACTTGAGCTCGGTACGTTGTATCTGGTGGATTCGGGAGGGCAGTATTTGGACGGCACCACCGACATCACCAGAACGATTGCCATTGGTTCTCCTACACCGGAATGCCGGGATCGGTACACCAGGGTCCTCAAAGGACACATTGCCCTCGCCAAGGCCAGGTTTCCAAAGGGAACGACAGGCGCTCAACTCGATGCCTTGGCCCGGAAGCCGCTTTGGGAAGTGGGATTGGATTATGCGCACGGGACCGGGCACGGGGTGGGGAGTTACCTGGGCGTTCACGAAGGCCCGCAGCGTATTGCGAAAAGAGGCCACACGGTCGCATTGCAACCCGGGATGATCCTGTCGAACGAACCCGGGTATTACAAAGACGGAGAATACGGGATCCGGTTGGAAAACCTGGTGGTGGTGACCCCTGCTGCAACGGATAACGGTGATGGACGCGAATGGTTCGCGTTCGAGACAATCACGCTCGTGCCGTTTGATGCCTCGCTGATCGACAGGTCCGTGTTGAATGCAACGGAAAGAGATTGGCTCGATGTCTATCATTCCCGTGTACGAGAAGTCATCGGGCCGCTGGTCGATTCGTCCACCGCGGTCTGGTTGGAGCAGGCGACAAAACGAATTTTCTAGGGTCCTATGCCCCCTCACCCCAGCCCTCTCCCGCCGGGGGAGAGGGCTGGGGTGAGGAGAGAGGCTAAGGTGAGGAG
This sequence comes from Nitrospirales bacterium, assembly GCA_965207015.1. Classification (GTDB taxonomy): domain Bacteria; phylum Nitrospirota; class Nitrospiria; order Nitrospirales; family UBA8639; genus Bin75. The sequence goes on from OZ242257.1 coordinate 647,347, forward strand.
GGAAATTGTCAAGAAATGAGTGAAGTCATGACGGATGAACAGATTGTTGAGCGCATACGCGCGCAATTGGGCCAGAGCGGGGCCGTGGACGATGTGTTGGTCAAGGGAGACCTCCTGCAACTGCACGTGACCGAGGAGTTTTACCGGCGGTTGGCCATGGACCGGGATCGCGGCAGAAAGATCGTGTTGATGTTGATGCAGCAGATGAAGTCGCTGACCGGGCTCCAGGACGTGACCGTGAGAGTGTACAGTCAAAATGAAAAACTGATTGAAGGCAAAGTCAAGGCGTTCGGGGGAGATAATGTCTCGTATATGTTGGACTTGTAGGGTTCCAAACCATTTACGGAGTCACGATGGACGCCGGTAACGGGCAGGAATCCCCGCCGCCACACGTTGCTCCCGGCACGGCCCGCTCTTCTCCGGAAGTGCACGTTCTCACCGTTCAGGACAAAACGATTCTTCTGGTCGGGACGGTTCACGTGTCCCGGGAGTCCGCGGATCTGGTTCGCGCCGTCATCGAAGAGGAACGGCCGGATGCGGTCTGCGTGGAATTGGATTCCCGCCGGTACGAAGCCTTGTCCCAGCAGCAGAAATGGGAGGCCTTCGACCTCAAAGAGGTGATCCGAAAAAAACAGCTCAGCACCATGTTGGCCAATGTCCTATTGGCCTCGTATCAAAAGCGGCTGGGGGACCAACTCGGCGTGCTGCCCGGCACCGAGATGCTGGAAGCCATCAACGTGGCCAAAAAGCACGACATCCCCATTGCCCTCTGCGACCGCGACGTACGCGTGACCATGCGACGGGCCTGGCGGTCCACCCCGTTCTTCAAGAAAAGCATGTTGGTCTCGTCGCTGATCGTGGGCGTGTTCGACACCAAGCCCGTGAGCGAAGAGTCGTTGCAGGAATTGAGAAAGCAGGACGTGCTCTCGGAGATGATGCAGGAATTGGGCAGGGAAGTGCCCACGTTGAAAACGGTGTTGATCGACGAGCGGGATCGCTATTTGGCGGAGAAGACCCTGCAGACCGAAGGCAAGACGATCGTCTCGGTGGTCGGAGCCGGACACGTGGAGGGGATTAAAGCCATTCTCCAGGGCGAGCGGCAAAGCAACCTGGACGGCTTGGACGTGATACCGCCCATGTCACCGATGTGGAAATGGATCGGGTGGGCGATCCCGGCAATTATTATTGGCTCAATTGCCCTGATCGGTTATCAAAAGGGAGCCGCAGCCGCCGGAGACAACGCTCTCTTTTGGATCGTGGCCAACGGGATACCCAGTGGCTTGGGGGCCTTACTGGCTTGGGCTCACCCGTTCACGATTATCGTGGCCGTGGCCGGGGCGCCGTTTACGAGCCTGACCCCGGTGATCGGCGTCGGATACGTGACGGCGTTTGTCCAAGCCTATATGCAACCACCGATCGTGCGTGAATTTCAGACCGTAGCCGAAGACGTGGTCATTCCCCGGCGCTGGTGGCAAAGCCGCCTGCTACGGGTGTTCCTGGCCTTTTTGTTCCCCACCATCGGCAGCGTCATCGGCACGTGGGTCGGCGGCACCCGCATCGTGTCGAATTTGTTCTAAGTGATTGCGTTGTAGGGCAGGCCCCTGTGCCTACCATGGAGAGGGCGCCGAGGCCCGAACATGCTTTATGGGGCCTCTTCGTAGTTGTAGCTGCCGCATCTTATACGGCTTGCAGAGGTGGCAAGCGCTAGGCGCGATAAGATCGCGCGGCTACGAAGGCTATGTTGTGCGTCACGCACTGGGGCGTGTGCTGGAAGTATGTTGAAAGAGGCAGGCTGGGCAGGTGTAATGAATGAACCGCCCCTCGGCCACGAGGCGCTTCGTCATGGTGACCCGGCACCACCTGCATTGGCGGTCGGGAAGATCGGTCTCAGACGGCAAATCGGATGACGTTGGCAACGGCGTATCCATTCAGGCATTCTCATAAAGCCCGACCATGGTTGTCAAACAACATTGCTGATTGCTGATTTTTAAATCCAAAATCCACAATCCAAAATGAAATCGCCTCCAGACGAATACCCATCATCTCTTGACCTAAGAAAAACCGCAGGAGACTTGTCGGTCACCGGAAACAGCGTGCCGGCCCTGGTCGTGTCCGGATTTCTGGGTGCAGGGAAAACCACGCTCGTGCGCCATCTGCTTGAAGAGGCACAGACTCAGGGTGTACGGATCGCGGTCGTATCGAACGAATTCGGGGAGTTGGGAATCGATCAGGCCCTGTTGGGCAACCAGGCAGGCCCAGGTTACGTGGAACTGGAAGGCGGGTGCGTCTGTTGCAAACTGTCCGATGAATTCGTGACAACGCTGCAACGGATTCATGAAGAGGTCCACCCTGATCGAGTCGTGGTGGAAACGTCCGGGGTGGCCTTACCCTTTGACACGCTCCTGAATTTCTGGCGAGAGCCGGTGTCCGAGTGGGTCGGCGAATGTCTCTCGGCGGTGGTGGTGAATGCCGAACAGGTCGCGGAAGGCCGTGACCTCGAAGGAACCTTTGAGCAGCAGGTGTCATCGGCCGATTTGTTGATCCTGAACAAACTGGATCTCGTGCCGTCGGACCGACGCGATCAGATCCAGGAACGAGTGCAAGGCTTGGCTCCGGGGACGCCGGTTGTCCCGGCTGTGCAGGCTCGCGTCAGCACGTCGGTGTTGTTTCCGCCTGATCCCGGGAGTTTTCCCAAACGAGCCGCCAGGCCGCCGGCACATGAACCGCATACCCATGAGGCGTTCGAGGCGGAAGAATGTGTCATCGAGTCGGGTATCGCCCCCGAGACGCTGATCCAACAAATTCAAGCACGCCATGCACTGCGAGCCAAAGGGTTTGCGCAGACATCCGAAGGCCTCCGACTCGTGCAGGGCGTCGGTCCGCGGGTCGATTTGGTTGAGCCGCCCATGAAGCCGCCGGAGCATCTCCTAGGCCGTCTGGTTCTCATCAGGCGCCTTTCTGCTTGATTCGCGGATAGGGGCTCTACCCCACCTGGCCTCCCCTTACAAAGGGGAGGAAAAAGTTTGCCTCAGCAGGTGGGGGTAGGTCTTTTCAATTTCTTCCTGAAGCGGAGGGTCGAGGCGGACTTGAAAAAGCGTCCTGGCTTTGCTGAGGTACTCCAAGGAGACGTTTTTGGCGCCCTGCAGATTGGTTTGTTGAAAGACAGTTCCGGTCAGGGAGGCGTCTTGCAGGTTGGCTTCGGACAAGTCCGCTCTCGTGAGATCGGCTTCCCGCAAATCAGCCATCTTCAGGTTGGTTTGCACCAACCGGCATCCCTGTAAATTTCCCCACGGCAGCGAGGCGCGCGTCAGGTTGGCCTTGGAGAGGTCCGCGCCTGCGAGATTCGCACGGATCAGGCCCGTTCCACTCAAGTCCGTCATCACGAGCGTTGCGTTGGTCAGAGTGGCCTTGAGCAGGTTGGCTTCGATGACGTCCGCCTCCGTGAGATTGGCTCCGGTCAGATCGGCCTCTTCCAGGTTGGCCCGGAGCAAGTAGGCGTCTGACAAATCCGCGCCCGTCAGGTCGCACCTGGTAAAATCCATTCTCGTGAAATCGTAACCCGACAGGTCGGCTTCCCGGAGGTCGGGTTGCACGTCCGGTTGGGTCCGTCGAAATTTATTCCAGACTTCCAGGCCCTGGAGTAACAGATCAAGATGGGCTTGATTCATGGGGAATTTTGGATTGCTGATTGTGGATTTTGGATTGGGAAAAAATCAGAAATCCACAATCGAAAATCCAAAATGTCCGTTCAGCGCTTGCGTTTTTTGAGGAATTGCAAGAATTCGGAGTCGGGGCTGAGCACCATGGTCGTGTCTTTGGAGAAGGTTTTTCGGTAGGCTTCCATGGAACGAACGAATTCGAAGAATTGCGGGTCCTGGCGATACGCATCCGCGTAAATCTTGTAGGCCTTGGCGTCGCCTTCACCGCGAATTTCCTGTGAGGTTTTGTAGGCGTCGGCTATGAGAATCTCCCGATCCTTTTCGGCTTCAGATCGAATCTTCTGCGCTTCTTCCGCGCCTTCGGCTTTGTATTGTTTGGCGATCCGTTCCCGCTCGGCTTGCATCCGATCAAACACGGCCTTCGCGTTCTGCTCGGGCAGGTCCGCGCGTTTGATGCGGACGTCCAGGACTTCCAACCCGTATTTCGAGGCTTTTTCATTGGCACGTTTGGCTACCTCGGACATGATCAGCAACCGGTTCGCGGAGACGATTTCCGAAAGTTCGTGCCTGCCCAGTTCCACCCGCAGTTCGGAATAGATGATGTCGTCCAGCCTTTGCAGCGCACCACGTTGCGTTTGGAAGGCCTTGTAGACCTCCAGGGGATCGACGATTTTCCACTTGGCGAAATTGTCGATCAGGATGGTCTTCTTGTCCTGGGTGATGACTTCGCGCGCGGGCACGTCGTAATCCAGGAGGCGCTTGTCGAAGTACCGGACTTCCTGAACAAAGGGCAGTTTGAACTTGAGCCCGGGCTCGGTCACGGTCCGCTTGGGTTTCCCGAGTTGGACCACGATGGCCGTTTGGGTCAGATCGAGAATGAAGAACGGAGAGGCCCCCAACACGACCAGCAGGACCAAAACGCCAATGATGCCGAGAAACAGGTTTTGTTTCATCAGGGCGCGGCCCCCGCTTTATTGCCGGACTTTCTTTGCAACCGCTCCAATGGGAGGTAGGGCAGCACGTTACCTGCGGCTTTTGAATCGAGAATAATCTTATCAACTCCCGAGAGGACTTCTTCCATGGTTTCAATATACAGCCGCTTGCCGATCACGTTCTTGCCTTTTTTGTATTCCGCCAGCGTTTGTAAAAAGTGGTTGGCTTCACCTTCGGCGCGCGCGATTCTGGCTTGGGCGTAGCCTTTGGCTTGATTGATGTCCTGGGCCGCTTGTCCCTTGGCTTTCGGAATGATGTCGTTCCGATACCCATGGGCCTGGTTGATCAGTTGCTCCCGTTCCTCCTTGGCGCTGGCCACATCTTTGAAGAACTTGGCCACTTTCTGCGGCGGATTGACGTCGAGCAATTGTACGGTGGCGATCTGGACGCCACCCTGATACTCATCAATGATCGTTTGGAGCAGTTCTTGTGTGGACACCTGGATCGCGGCTTTGCCCACGGTCAACGCCTCGTCGATTTTATTTTTGCCGACAACTTCCCGCATCGCGGCCTCGGCCGATTTTCTGATGGTCTCTTCGATATTCGCCACGTTGAACAGGTAGTCCGTGGCCTGGCTGATTTTGTATTGGACGATGAATTCCACGGAGAGGATGTTCATGTCTCCGGTCAGCATGAGGGCTTCCTGCGGCACGATCTGCGCCCGTCCCCGGGCATTGGTACGAAATCCGACTTCGATGCGGTGAAGCTTTTGAACCTTGGGCGTAACGACGGTTTCAAGAAACGGGATCTTGAGGTGGGGACCCGGTTCGACGGTCCGAACCACGTCGCCGAATCGCTTGACGAGCCCCTCTTCGTCCGGGTCGACCTTGAAGACCGATTGCGAGAGGACCAGGATAGCCGCCACGACCAGGACGATGGACTTCATCCCCCGGGTGGGCTTCATCCGCTGCCATTGTTCCTTGGCCTTATTCAGGACGTCATCAAGCGGATCGGCTCCGCCTTGTTGACCCCATGGATCTCTCGGTTCCCACGCCATAATGTTGTCTCAAGAAAAATCGGTCTGGTTGAAGGAAGATGTGCCCGCTGGAAATGAACAACTATAACACGTTAACAGAAAAACGAGAGACAGGCAACTTCGGTCGCGTCGTAATCGCGAAACATCTCGGGTTCGTTCATATCCGGGAATGGCGCGGTTTGGGCCCGGGCTCTTCGCGTCGGGGAATTTCTCCTTGAACATTCGACGAACGGCGGGCTAGAATAACTCGCCTTTCGGCGATCCAAATTCCCAAGTCCGCAATCCACAATCAGCAATCCAAAATTCCTTAATCTGCCAAAGGGGGCGTTTCGTGGGTACTGAGAGTTCGGTAATTATCTTTGCGTTAGTGTCCGGTATCGTGGGCATTGCCTATGGGGTCTATCTCACCTTCTGGGTCCTGCGACAGGACGCTGGTAACGACACCATGCAAACCATCGCGTTGGCGATCCAGGAAGGCGCCGGCGCGTATTTGAATCGACAATATCGAACCGTCGGCATCGTGGCAGGCGTCATGTTCCTGATTCTGTGGCTGGCCGGGATGTGGTCGGACAATTTCGGGTTGCTGACGGCCATGGGATTCGTAGTGGGCGCCGCGGCCTCAGCCATCGCCGGGTACGTGGGTATGGTGATTGCCGTACGAGCGAACGTCCGAACGGCGCAGGCCGCGTCCAACGGGTTGGACCCGGCATTGCAGGTCGCCTTCAAAGGCGGTGCGGTGACCGGATTGCTGCTCATCGGGTTGGGCTTGGTGGCGCTGGCCGGCTTCTACGCCATCGGTTCCGCGGTGGCGGGGCCGGAAAAAGCCGTGCACGCTCTCATCAGCCTCGGGTTCGGGGGCAGCCTGATTTCGGTCTTCGCCCGCGTGGGCGGAGGCATCTATACCAAGGCCGCGGACGTGGGCGCCGACCTCGTCGGCAAAGTCGAAGCCGGGATCCCCGAAGACGACCCCCGTAACCCCGCGGTGATCGCGGACAACGTGGGCGACAACGTGGGCGACTGCGCCGGGATGGCCGCCGACCTGTTCGAAACCTACGTCGTGACCATCGTCGCGGCCATGGTGCTGGCCATGAGTCTCTTCCCCGGCAACGCGGCGCCCGTGCTGTATCCCCTGGCTCTCGGCGGGATGACCGTTTTCGCCACCATTATCGGGATCTTTTTCGTCAAGGCGAGTGAAGGCGGGAGCATCATGTCGGCCCTGTACAAGGGCCTGTTCGTCAGCGGCGGGTTGGCCGCGATCGCCTTCTTTCCCGTGACCACCAACATGATGGACGGCATTGGCGGGGTTTCGGGCGTCAGTTACTTCATCGCGGCGCTCCTGGGCCTCGTGGTGACCCTGGCCCTGGTGTTCATCACCGATTACTTTACGGCCACGGCCTATTCGCCGGTACAGGAGGTGGCCAAGGCCAGCGAAACCGGACACGCCACGAATATCATCGCCGGGTTGGCCGTGGGCATGCAGTCCACCGCGTGGCCCGTGGTCGTCATCGTTGCGGCCATCCTGTCTAGTTTTGGGATTTGCGGCGGGGCCGAAGGCGGTGGGCTGTACGGGGTCGCAATCGCCGCGGTCGCCATGTTGTCGATGGCGGGCATCGTGGTGGCGATCGATGCGTTCGGGCCGGTCACGGACAACGCGGGCGGCATTGCCGAGATGTCCCACCTGGGCGAAGACGTGCGAAAAATCACGGACGCGTTGGACGCCGTGGGGAATACCACCAAGGCGGTGACCAAGGGCTATGCCATCGGCTCGGCCGCGTTGGCGGCCCTGGTGTTGTTTGCGGAATATGCCCGCGAAGCCCAGGCCGGGAACCAGGGCCTGACCTTCGACCTATCCGATCCCAACATTCTCGTAGGCTTGTTTCTCGGCGGGATGCTGCCGTTTATCTTCGGAGCGCTGTGTATGAAAGCCGTGGGCCAGGCCGGTGGCTTGGTCGTGGAGGAAGTCCGGCGGCAATTCCGGGAAATCCCCGGCATCATGGAAGGCACCCAGAAACCCGAATACGGCACATGCGTGGATATCGTGACCCAATCCGCCCTTCAAAAAATGCTGGTGCCCGGCATCATCCCCGTGATCTCACCGATCATCGTGGGCGTGCTGTTGGGTCCGGCGGCCCTGGGCGGCGTGTTGGTCGGCAGTATCGTCACGGGTCTGTTCATGGCCATTACCATGACTAGCGGCGGCGGGGCCTGGGATAACGCCAAAAAATACATCGAGGAACAGGGGCTCAAAGGCACCGAAACCCACAAGGCCGCGGTCACGGGCGATACCGTCGGCGACCCGTTCAAAGACACCGCCGGCCCGGCAATCAACCCGATGATCAAAGTCATCAATATCGTGTCCCTCCTCATCATCTCCTTCATCGTGCCGTAAATCTCAGTTGAAGAGCCTTTCTTCCATTCCCCTCCTTAGCCTGCCCTGCCTGTCCTGAGCTAAGTCGAAGGGTAAGGAGGGGCGACGGGAGGTAGAGGCGCAGGATAGGCGTCCACCACACGCACCCGCAGGGAGGCATCATATGGCGAACCGGTATTATCAGGGTTTCAGTGAGTTCCACTGCTATGCCACGCGCGTGACGACCAACAGCATGCGCCTGTGGGTGGGGACCCTGGAGCGGGAAATGCACATGCCTGAGACAGCGCGGGTACGCTTGTGTAACGGCTCGGGACGTCGGGTCGCTGTGAAACAGATCCTGCGCGCCGACTGGGATCGCCCGTTTCCCGCTGCCTCACAGGATCGCTTTTACAAGAGCCTCACGTTCGAGGGCTTGAAACCGGCCGGGAACTATCGGGCCTACTTCGAGCGGCAAACAGACGCGAAGGACTGGGAAATCCTCCGGTCTGCGAGCATCCGCACGCTACCGAAACGGCTGCCCCAGCATGAGCCGCACATCAAGCCCTTCACCATCGCCTTGGGGAGTTGTTACTGGCCGGACCAGGATGGGGGGCGCGTGGGCACGGCGTACCGTGGGTTGTACGAACATCCCCAACATCCGCACGACAGCCCGGATCTGACCTTTCTCACCGGCGACCAGGTCTACTTGGACGTCGGCTTCGATCTGCGTTCTGATGTGCCCAAAGAGGTTCGTCGCCGGATTGCCCGGGACTACGCCTGCCACTGGAAGGGTCTCAGCGACGTGTTGACCCGCGGGGCCAATTACATGCTGCCTGACGATCACGAGTGGTATAACGGCTATCCGGATCCCGATCCCAAGAATCCGTACCTGTGGGACTTACAGAAATCGAAGGTGCGCAAGACCTGGGAACAGACGGCGCGTCAGGGCATTGAAAACGTGCAACAGTGCCCGGTCGTGGAGGTCATGGAGTTTCCGGGCGATCTCAGTATCTGCTTTGCCGACCTGCGCTCGTTCCGCAAGCCGAACCGGCGTGGTCTCATGAAAGCCAAGGACCTGAAGCGGTTGCTGGATTGGGCCAAAGGGCTCACGACGCCCGGCGTGCTCGTCAGTCCCCAGCCCCTGATCGTCACTACGAACGAACACGAAGCCAACCTGCTGGACTATACCAAGGACTATTGCCGGTTACTCGCGGCTCTGGGGCATACGGGGCACGATATCGTGGTGATGAGCGGCGACGTGCACTACGGCCGCGTGGTTAGCGTGAAGCTGGGCACCGGGGGTGCCACGTTGCATGAGGTGGTCTCCTCCCCGCTTTCCAACCTGACGTATCTGAACGCTTGGTTCGCCACCAGCCGGAACCGCTTGACCCCAAAGCAGTTTCCCGACCGACGCGCGTTCGACCATCAGCAGGGCCAGCAACACCTGTTGGGCTGGCAGCCTCAAAGCGTCAATCATTACCCCGATAAGAACAAGGACGGGTCCCGGTACGACATCGAACCCAAGACCAGTTGGCGGCAGTGGATCTATCCGGGCACTCGCACCCGCGAGCATTTCATGACCATTGCCTTCTCCCGCCACCGCGACGGCTCCGGCATCCAAATGACGGTGAAAGGCTGGCTGGTCCGGGACGTGGACGAGGACCCGCAGAATGAACGCATCCTGCCCCGCAATGCCTTCCGGTTTTCACGGAAATTGAAGTTTTCAAAGAAACTGAAATGAATGCTACGTGAGTTTGGAAACGGTTGGCACGCTACGAAGCAGGAGGAGTGTCAATAGCAGTGGTCCTCCAGTATCTTGACCCCTTCGAGAGGCTGGGCTATTCTATCCATGCGGTGCGAGCTTTCTTGAGCACCGGGAGGAAAAGCCATGGAAAAGCAGGAACGGAAATCCGAGGCATCCAAGAATTCCTCGCAGGATCAGGAAGTCAAGCCGAATCCTCAGGTCCTTGAAACCGGCAAGAAGCTCCAGGAGGACATCGATCAGTTGGTCGACGAGATCGATGAGGTCCTGGAAGAGAACGCTGCCGAGTTCGTCAAGAATTACGTCCAGAAAGGGGGAGAGTAGGGAACAACGATCGTTGTTCCCTACGCCTTCCTCTCTTTTTCCGCCGTCATTTTTCTTGTTTTACGAGTACCGTTTGGCCGGAGCATCGGCGGTGTATGCGCGGCCTTTTCGTTTGACTCTACTTGGATCAGTTTCTATGATCGCTGCTGTTTATGGGTCTTTCAATATCAAATACGGGTGAATCTGCGCGTATGACAATGCAATCCTCGAATTGGCGGGTACGGTCAATCGACCAGCAACAGGTCTCGACCCTGGCCGGAGCTTTGGGTGTTTCGCCCTTGGCGGCGACGGTCTTGTGTGGCCGCGGCGTGGCCGAGCCTGAGCAGGCCAAAGCCTGGCTCTCCTCTTCCGGGGGCTCAACCCATGATCCGTTCGCGCTGCCGGATATGGAACGGGCCATCGACCGGCTTCATCTGGCCATTCAACGCATGGAACGGATCTGCTTTTACGGGGACTATGACGTTGACGGGATGGCGGCTACGAGCCTGCACTTCCTGTTCTGGCGAAGCGTGGGCGCCTGGGCCGAGGCCTATATCCCTCACCGGCAGGAGGAAGGATACGGCCTTCATGAAGGGGCTATTCGGAAACTGGCCGGGCGCGGCGTTTCCCTGTTGCTCACTGCGGACTGCGGCACGACCTCGTACAAGGAGATCGAACTTGCCCGGTCCCTGGGCATGGACGTGATCGTGACCGATCATCATCAGCTTCAAGCCCGCACGCCGGAGCCGCTTGCGTTCATCAATCCGTATCGCCCGGATTCCGTCTATCCGTTCCAAGGGTTATGTTCCGGCGGTTTGGCTTACAAGGTGGCCGAAGCTTACGTGCAGAAATATCGACCCAAGGGCGTGTCGGCGGAGACCTACCGCGACCTTGTGGCGTTGTCGTCCATTGCCGATCTGGTTCCGCTCGCGGATGAGAACCGGACCCTGGTCCGGGACGGGTTGACCCAGGTGGCTCAAGGCATGCGCTGCGGGATCCGGGCCCTGACCCGGGACCTGGGTCTGAACGGGACGTGTTCAGCCGGCACGATCGGGTTTCGCGTGGCCCCGCGTCTGAATGCAGCCGGGCGATTGGCCCATGCCGAGTTGGGTGTCCGGTTGCTCACCACGGAGTCCGAACCCGCGGCCCTTCAGCTTGCCCAGGAATTGGAGAACCTGAACCGCCGTCGCCGAGAGATCGAAGAAGAGATGACGCGTGAGGCGATTGCGCAAGTGGACGCCGCGGACCCGCAGCCCGCGATTGTGGTCAGCGCGAAAGGGTGGCATATTGGAGTGATCGGCATCGTCGCGGCGCGGTTGGTGGAACGCTATCATCGGCCTGCGGTCGTGGTGACGTTCGACGCGCAGGGGATCGGCAAGGGGTCGATCCGGGGTGTGGCCGGGTTCGACGTGTGCCGGGCCTTGCAGCAATGTGAACCGGATCTGGTGGCCTTCGGCGGGCATCCCATGGCCGCGGGGCTCACGGTCAGGGAGGAAGCGTTTGCCGGTTTCAGGCACCGGTTTTGGGAAGCCGTCGAGGGATTACTGGAAGGCGCACAGCAGGTTCCCACCGTGGACGTGGATGCGGAGGTGGGGCTTGCCGACGTACAGTTTCCCTTGATCCGGGAACTGGAGCGCCTGCAACCGTTCGGCACGGGCAATCCCGAGCCGACCTTTGTGAGTCGAGGGATTTCGGTGCTGGAAAAACGCGTGGTCGGGGAAGGTCACCTGAAGTTGGTCCTTCGCCAGCCCGGCTCCGTTCCCCTGGACAGTATCGGGTTTCGGATGGGAAGCTTGGCAGACGCCATCGATGCGGGAAACGGGCGGATCGACGCGGTGTTCACTCCGGAGTTGAATGAATGGAAAGGCTCGAGCCGCATTCAACTCCGGCTGCGTGACGTACGGGTGGAGTAAGGAGAGAAGACTTCTTATGTCGGCAACCAGTGTCATAGAGATCGATGATCTGGTCCGGGAGGTGCAGAGTTGTTATCCGGACGCCGATGAGGCCTTGCTCCGGCGGGCGTATGAGTTCTCCGCGAGGGCACATGAGGGGCAGACTCGCCGGTCCGGCGAGCCCTACCTGCAACACCCGCTGGCCGTGGCCGGCATTTTGACCTTGCTCAAGCTGGACGTGACCGCCATTGTCGCGGGGCTTCTCCACGATACGTTGGAAGATACCGTGGCGACTCAGGAAGAGTTGCAGACGCATTTCGGGGATGAGGTCGCGCACCTCGTGGAAGGCGTGACAAAGATCGGTCAAATCCCGTTCCGGACGTATGAAGAGAAACAGGCCGAGAATTTCCGGAAGATGCTGTTGTCGATGGCTGACGACATCAGGGTGGTCTTTATCAAGTTGGCCGACCGTTTGCATAACATGCGGACGCTGGGCCATTTGCCGGAGAGAAAGCAAAAGCAGATCGCCCAGGAAACCCTGGAAATTTATTCGCCGCTGGCCAACCGGCTGGGCATGAGCGGGATGAAACAGGAACTGGAAGATTTATGCTTTCAGTACCTCAAGTCCGAAGCCTATTCCATGTTGAAGCTCCGGGTGGCCAAACGGGATGAGGAACGGCAGGATTACGTCCAGTCGATCATTCAGGAGACGGTGGATGCGTTGGCCAAGGCCGGGTTGCCCGGCCGGGTGGTCGGACGGCCCAAACATCTGTACTCCATTCATCAGAAAATGGAGAGCCAGGGCATTACATTCGAGGAAGTGCACGACCTGGTGGCGATTCGCGTGATCACCGACACCAAGATCAATTGTTATACGATTCTCGGTGTCGTGCATGAAGCATGGCCGCCGGTGCCGGAGCGCTTCAAGGATTATATCGCCACGCCGCGCACCAATCTCTATCAATCGCTGCACACCACGGTGTTGGGGCCGCAGGGCGATCACGTGGAATTTCAGATTCGTACGGAAGAAATGCATCGTCTCGCCGAATACGGCGTGGCGGCGCATTGGCGGTACAAGGAACAAGAGAAGGTCGACGAGCGCGACGAGAAAGTCTTCAGTTGGCTCCGGCAATTCGTGGAGTGGCACCGGGACCTGTCCGACAACCGCCAGTTCATGGATTCCGTCAAACTCGACCTGTTTCACTTGGACGTGTTTCACGACGTGGTCTTTGCGTTTACGCCGAAGGGCGAAGTGAAGGAACTGCCGCTTGGCTCCACGCCCGTGGATTTTGCCTATGCGATTCATACCCAGGTGGGGGACCGGTGCGTGGGGGCGAAAGTGAACGGAAAGATCGTGCCCCTGCGGCAGGAGTTGGCCAGCGGCGATACCGTGGAAATTCTCACGTCGCCGACCCAGGTCCCGCAGAAGGAGTGGTTGAAGTTCGTTCAGACGTCCCGCGCGCGGGCGAAGGTCAAACATTATCTGAAAGACGAAGAGCAAAAGCAGGGGTTGGAATTGGGGCGCCGGTTGCTTGAACGCGAATGTCGCCGTCGTCAACTCCCGACTGCGCAGTGGTCCGACTCGGACGGGCTGTCCCGGATCGCGCGCAAGCGTGGCTATGCCTCCGTCGAGGAGATGATGCGGATGGTCGGCTACGGGCGTCTGTCCGCCGTGCAACTGGTCAATTGGCTCGTGCCTGGCGGGGACACGGACAAAGCCGGCGAACCCGTTCGTGGGACTCCCAAGGCGGCTCCACCCCAGAGCCCGGTGAAATCGGTGAAAGTCATGGGCGGACGGGACGCCTTGATGCAGTTGTCGAAATGTTGCGCGCCGGTGCCTGGTGATTCCATCCTGGGCTACCTCACTCGCGGCCGCGGGCTGACGATCCACGCGAAAGGCTGTCCCAATCTCGAGACCATGGACTATGAAAAGGATCGGCTGGTTGAAGTGGAATGGGACATGACGGTGAACGAGCGGCATCTGGTCAAGGTTTGCGTGTTGACCTTTGATCGTCCCGGCGTGTTGGCCAACGTCTCGTCAGCCATCGCCGCTTCCAAGGCCAACATCAGCCGGGCGGAAATTACGACTCGTGAAGATCAAAAGGCGGTCCTGGACTTCATGATCGAAATTTCCGATACCCGCCACCTCGAACTCGCGCTCGAAGGCATTGGGCGGGTGGAAGGCGTCATCTCAGCCAAACGCGTTCGGGAATGGGAACATTCGTGAGTGCGCTATTTCGGCAGTTCGATCGTGAGTTGGGTGCCTACACTGAGGTTCAGCGTCGCGGCTTGCCCCGCACCCAGCTCCAGGACCTGCACCGCTGCGGTTTTCGGCCGGTAGCGGGGACAGAGATTGTCGGTTCTCGTGCAAATCGGGACATACCGTTCGATGTGAACGATGGTCCCGTCCTGGTCCAGCCATAAAATATCCAGGGGCATTTTGGTGTTCTTCATCCAGAACGTCCAATAGCCGGGCTCCAGAAACTCCGGAAAGGTGAACAGCATGCCTCGATCCGGGGCCATGCGCGTTCGAAACATCAGGCCTTGACTCCGTTTGGCCGGCGTATCGGCGATTTCACAATAAATCATGAGTCCTTCGGGTGTCGAAACCGTGGCCAGCCCGCCTGCAAAACCGCCTGCCCCGGGTGGTGGAGGCGGCGGCGCGGCGAACGTCAGGAGGCTTATGCCCAGAATGAAGCAGGCCGTCAGGTGGACGACCCGCAGGATGAATGCCCGCCTGGATATGGTCGAGGAAACCGGTTCCGGTCGTGCCATGGCGGCCATGCTAGGGACTCTCGAAAAAGCCTGTCAACCGGTAACAACGTCTGCCAATTTCCCCCACTTTGTCGCTTGACGGACCCCTGATCCGTATATATAATGCTCCGTTTGGTGGGGTCGGCTCTTAACGGTCTTTAAAAGGAAACGCTCGAAATGCCCATTTTTACCTGTTTTGCAGGAAAAATTGGGCTTTGTCTTGTATCCCCGCTTTACACTTTCCCTTAATTTTATTGACGTAGGAAGGGACTGCCGAACGATTGAGTTGTTGAACGGGCAGGTACCCGAGTGGACAAAGGGGGCAGACTGTAAATCTGCTGCCGTCGGCTTCCAAGGTTCGAATCCTTGCCTGCCCACCATCATGTTGAAACGCGTGCGACGAGATAAACGGGATATTCATTACTGGTCTTTTGAGTCAAAAAGGAGTGATTCAGGCCGACGGTGAATTCGAAAACGGTGGCGGGCGTAGCTCAGTGGTAGAGTTCCAGCCTTCCAAGCTGGCTGTCGCGGGTTCAAATCCCGTCGCCCGCTCCAGCGAACGCTTGAAGCGTGACGCGGTTATCCTGACCGGCGATACAGGAATTCACGTCTCCATTCACAAGGCCCACGTAGCTCAGTTGGTAGAGCACGTCCTTGGTAAGGACGAGGTCACGCGTTCAATCCGCGTCGTGGGCTCCATTATCCCGCTGACATGTCACTGAAATATCAATGAGGTCTATTACTGGATTCCAGAATTGTTCGTCTCACGTGGGAATGAGGTGGTTTCCATCGGGGACGATGTGTTTGGGAGGGGGAGATGGCGAAGGCGAAATTTGATCGGAAGAAGCCGCACGTGAACGTGGGGACGATCGGGCACGTGGACCATGGGAAGACGACGCTGACCTCGGCGCTGACGAAGGTCATGGGGCAAAAGGGGATGGCGCAGTTCGTGAGCTATGACGAAGTGGCGAAAGCGAGTGAATCCCAGGGCCGGCGGGACCCGACGAAGATCCTCACGATTGCGATCTCGCACGTGGAATACGAGACGGACAACCGGCACTACGCGCACGTGGACTGCCCGGGGCACGCGGATTACGTGAAGAACATGATTACGGGGGCGGCGCAGATGGACGGGGCGATCCTGGTGGTGTCGGCGGCGGATGGGCCGATGCCGCAGACGCGGGAACACATCCTGCTGGCGCGGCAGGTGGGGGTGCCGTACATCGTGGTGTTCCTGAACAAGGCGGACAAGGTGGAAGACCCGGAGTTACTGGAACTGGTGGAACTGGAAGTGCGGGAATTGCTGTCGAAATACCAGTTTCCGGGGGACGACATTCCGATCATCGTGGGCTCGGCGACCAAAGCGCTGGAAGGGGACGAGAGCGACGTGGGGGTGCCGGCGATCATGAAGCTGTTGGCGGGGGTGGACAGTTACATCCCGACGCCGGAGCGAGCGATTGACAAGCCGTTCCTGATGCCGATCGAAGACGTGTTTACGATCAGCGGGCGGGGGACGGTGGTGACGGGCCGCGTGGAACGGGGCCAGGTGAAGGTGGGGGATGAGATTGAGATCGTGGGCCTGGGGGAAACGCGGAGCACGGTGGTGACGGGGGTGGAGATGTTCCGGAAAGTGTTGGACGAAGGGCAGGCGGGGGACAACATCGGAGCATTGTTGCGGGGGACGAAGAAAGACGAAGTGGAGCGGGGGCAGGTGCTGGCGAAACCGAAGAGCATCACGCCGCATACGAAGTTCAAGGCGGAAGTGTACGTGTTGACGAAAGAGGAAGGGGGGCGGCACACGCCGTTCTTCAACGGCTACCGGCCGCAGTTCTATTTCCGGACGACGGACGTGACGGGGGTGGTGCAGCTGGCGGAAGGGGTGGAGATGGTGATGCCGGGGGACAACACGACGTTCACGGGGGAATTGATTGCGCCGATTGCGATGGAGCAGGGGTTGCGGTTTGCGGTGCGGGAAGGGGGCCGGACGGTGGGCGCCGGCGTCGTGACCGAAATCCTCGCCTGAGGACGGTCGCTGCCTGGGGTCGGCACGAAGGAGAAAACATTATGCGGGTCATCATTTCATTAGCCTGTGGAGAATGTAAGCGGCGGAATTATTCGACGATGAAGAATAAGAAAAATGATCCCGATCGCTTGGAAATACAAAAGTATTGCCGGTTCTGCCGGAAGCATGTCCCCCACAAGGAAGTGAAGTGACGGCTTGGCCGGAAGTCATATAGGGGCATGGTGTCAATGGCTAGCATGTCGGTCTCCAAAACCGAAGGTCCGGGTTCGAGTCCTGGTGCCCCTGCCAGCATACGGGTCGAGTAAAACAGACGGGATGCACGTGACATGAAGAAACTCTTCGCAAAAATTACGGAATTTCTCATTGAGGTGAGAGGAGAACTGAAGAAGGTGTCGTATCCGACGCGCGATGAAACCATCGGCTCCTCGTCGGTGGTCATCGTCTTTTGTTTCATCATGTCTTTGTTCCTCTCGATGGCCGATTCCATTTTAGTGTGGCTCGTCAGTCAAATCCTTTGAACGTTCGAGGTCGGGCGCGATGGCCAAAAACTGGTACGTGATTCACACCTATGCGGGCTATGAAGGGCGAGTGCGCACTTCCCTGGTGGAGCGCGCGAATCAGATGGGGCTTGAAGAGCAGTTCGGGCAGGTCCTGGTTCCGACTGAAGACGTGATCGAAATCAAGGACGGCAAGCGCCGGGCGTCCAAGCGCAAGTTTTTCCCCGGGTACGTACTGGTCGAGTTGGAAGACCCTCTGAAGGACGAGACGGTGATGATGATCAAGGAGACGCCCAAGGTCACGGGATTCGTCGGGGGGGAAGGGGTCAAGCCCATGCCGTTGCCGAAAGAGGAAGCGGATTCGCTCCTGAAACAAATCGAATCCGGTGCTTCTCTTCCTCGCGAGCGGGTGTATTTCTCCAAGGGCGATAACGTGCGTATCATCGACGGACCGTTTATGGGCTTTAACGGTTTAATCGACGAAGTGGACGACGAGCACAGTCGAGCCAAGGTGTTGGTGAGTATCCTGGGCCGTTCGACGCCGGTTGAATTGGTGTTTGCGCAAATCGAACGAGGGTAGGTGTCGGGTGCAGGGGGGTGCGGGCGGCGGCGAACGTCGACGTGAATTGAAAAGGACAGAGCGATGGCAAAAGAAGTCATAACACAAATTAAATTGCAGATTCCCGCAGGGAAAGCCAATCCTGCTCCGCCGGTCGGTCCTTCATTGGGTCAGCACGGGCTGAACATCATGGACTTTTGCAAGCAATTCAACGCGAAGACGCAAAAGCAGGAAGGGAGCATCATCCCCGTTGTCATCACCGTCTACCGGGACCGGAGCTTTACCTTTATCACGAAGACCCCTCCGGCGACCGATCTCTTGAAAAAGGCGGTGGGGATTATCAAGGGATCCGGGGTGCCGCAGAAGGATAAGGTCGGCGCGATCTCCCGTGCGCAGGTACAGGAAATCGCCAAGCAAAAAATGGAAGATTTGAACGCGGTGAACATCGAAGGGGCGATGAAGATTATTGAAGGGACCGCCAGGAGCATGGGGATCACGGTGACCGACTGATTAAATAAATCAGGGGTTTCCTGACGAGTTGGTTGTTTTTTCAGGAGGGGGTGTCAGTCGTGGGAAAGCAATTACGAAATTCCACAGCAAAAGTCGAGTCCAAACTGTACGGACTTCAGGAGGCCAGTGAATTGGTCAAGCAGGCGGCGTATGCCAAGTTTAATGAGACCGTGGAATTGGCCATTCGCTTGGGCGTCGATCCCAAACGCGCGGATCAAATGGTGCGCGGTACCACGGTGTTGCCTCACGGTACCGGGAAAAAGGTCAGGATCCTGGTGTTTGCCAAAGGGGAAAAAGAACAGGAGGCGCGGGAAGCGGGCGCCGATATCGTGGGCGCCGATGATCTGCTGGAAAAAATCAAGGGGGGCTGGTTGGAGTTTGATTCGGCCATCGCCACCCCGGACTTGATGTCGTCGGTCGGGAAATTGGGAAAAGTATTGGGTCCACGCGGCCTGATGCCCAATCCCAAGACGGGCACCGTCACGTTTGAGGTCGGGAAAGCGATCCAGGAAATCCGGAGGGGCCGCGTCGAGTACAAAGTGGATAAGGCCGGGAACGTCCACGTGCCCATCGGCAAAGTCTCGTTTGACGTCTCGCAAATCACCGAGAACGCCCAGGCGGTCTTTTCGTCGGTGGTGAAGGCCAAGCCCTCTTCGAGCAAGGGCAAATATCTGAAAGGTGCAACCATGTCGAGCACCATGGGGCCGGGCGTTCCTTTGGAATGCACGACTCTGGGTCGACACGTTGAATAGTCGTGGTGTGAAAAGGAGCCGGGCATGAACAAGGAACAGAAATCGGTGGTGGTGTCCGATTTGCACGAGAAATTCGCCAGGGCCAGGTTAGCCGTGGTGACGGAATGCGGAGGCATGCCGGTGAATCAGGTGACCGCGCTACGCCATCAACTTCGTGGCGCGCAGGCGGAACTGAAGGTCGTGAAGAATTCCCTGGCTGCCAGAGCCGCGGAAGGCACGTCGCTCTTGCCTGTCGTGTCGTTGTTTAAGGGGCAGGTCGCGGTGGTCATCGGCTACGATGATCCGGTGTTGCCCGCCAAGATTCTTCGGGATTTCATCAAGCAGGAAAAGTGTGACGAGAAGATCCTCTGGCGAGGGGGCGTGATCGAGGGGAAAGCGCTTGAACCCGCGCAACTCATCGCAACGGCTGATTTGCCTTCCAAAGAGGTTCTGCTGTCGATGCTCTTGTCGGCGATGCAAGGGCCTCTTCGGGGAATGGCGGGGGTCCTTCAAGGCATTTTACGAGGATTTGCAGCTGTGCTGCTGGCGATCCAAGACAAAAAGAAAGGAGAAGGAGAAATGGCTGCAACGGAGGCAAAGCTTTCAAAGGAAGACATTCTGGGTGCCGTTGAAAGCATGACGGTGTTGGAGTTGTCGGAATTGGTCAAGGGCTTCGAGGAAAAATTCGGTGTGACGGCAGCGGCGCCGGTAGCCGTGGCTGCGCCGGCCGCGGGGGACGCGGGGGCTCAGGCCGCCGAAGAGAAAGATGCCTTTGACGTGGTGTTGGCCAGTGCACCGGCCGACAAGAAAATTCAGGTCATCAAAGTGGTGCGCGAAATCACCGGGCTCGGGTTGAAGGAAGCCAAGGATCTCGTGGAGGGAGCGCCCAAGCCGGTCAAGGAAGGGGCGGCCAAGGACGAGGCGGAAACAATCAAGAAGAAGCTCACCGACGTGGGGGCCACGGTTGAAGTCAAGTAGGAGACAAGGGTTGTTGCGGAAGCCGGTTGATCGGGAAGGGTTGTTTACACAAGCCTAGATACAGAAGGAGCCGACCATGTCTCAACCTCCATTGCCGGGAATTATCAAGCGTACTGATTTTGCAAAAATTCAGTCCACGATTGACATTCCGGACCTCGTCGAAGTGCAGAAACGTTCGTACGAGGGGTTTTTGCAAAAAGAGACCGACTCTGAGCGTCGCGCGGAAAAAGGGCTGCAAGCCGCGCTCATGAGCGTCTTTCCCATTGCAGACTTCAACAGTTCGGCCATTCTTGAATTTTCCAGTTATGCGTTGGGTACGCCCAAGTACGACATGCGCGAATGTCTGGAACAGGGTATGACCTTTGCCGCCCCCTTGAAACTGCGCATTCGTCTGGTGGTCTTTGATCCGCAGGAAAAAGGGGTGAAGAACAGCAAGGTTCTCGACGTGCGGGAGCAGGAAGTGTACGTAGGCGAACTGCCCCTGATGACGGATCGGGGCACCTTCATCATTAACGGCACGGAGCGGGTGGTGGTGAGCCAGTTGCATCGCTCTCCCGGTGCTTCGTTCAGCCATGATAAGGGCCGTACCCATTCCAGCGGCAAGGTGTTGTTTTCCGCCCGCATCATTCCCTACCGCGGGTCCTGGTTGGATTTCGAGTTTGACGCCCGCGATATTTTGTACGTCCGCATCGATCGCCGTCGCAAGATGCCGGCCACGATTCTTTTGAAGGCGTTCGGGTTGTCAACGGACGACGTGCTCAAGATGTATTACCCCATTGAGGAGATTCGAGTCACGGATGGAAAGCTGATGCGCAAGTTGGACCCGGACCTGCATACCGGCTTGCGTTCGTCAATCGAAGTCTTCGAGAAGGGCGGCAAGGATCCGATTGTTCGAGAAGGCACGCGGCTCAACAAATCGTTGATGGCGAAAGTGCGAGCCGCCGGGGTGAAAGAGATCCCCGTGAAACCGGAGGAATTGGTTGGGCGAGCGGTATTGACGGAAATCATGGATTCGGAAAAAGGGGAGGTGCTGGTTGAAAAAAATCAACGGCTGACCTTGCCCATGCTTGAACGGCTGCTCGAGTTGAAGCCTTCGAGTTTCAAGGTGATTTATCTGGATAACGTGGCGGCCACGCCGATCATTCTGGATACCCTGGAAGCTGAACGGACGACGTCTCAAAAAGAAGCCTGGGTGGAAATCTACAAGCGCCTGCGGCCCGGAGAAATGCCGTCCGTGGATTCGGCCAAGCTCTTGTTTGAGAATCTGTTCGTCAACCCGAAGCGTTATGATCTGTCTCCGGTCGGCCGGCTCAAGATGAACAACCGGTTTTCGTTGGATCTTCCCCTCACCCAGCGGGTCCTCACTTCGCAGGACGTGGTGGAAGTGGTCCGCTGCCTCGTTGAATTGAAAATGGGCAAAGGCGACGTGGACGACATCGATCATTTGGGGAATCGCCGGGTGCGGACGGTCGGCGAGTTGCTCGAGAACCAGATCCGTTTGGGATTGGCGCGAATGGAACGCAGCATCAAGGAGCGGATGAACCTGCTCGATATGGAAACGGTGTTGCCGCACGACTTGATTAACGCCAAACCCATCGTGGCCGCCATCAAGGAATTTTTTGCCGGCAGCCAGTTGTCGCAGTTCATGGATCAAACGAACCCGTTGGCCGAAATCACCCATAAACGCCGGTTGTCCGCGTTGGGACCCGGCGGGTTGACGCGTGAGCGCGCGGGATTTGAAGTCCGCGACGTCCATCCCTCGCACTATAGTCGCATTTGTCCCATCGAAACGCCTGAAGGGCCGAATATCGGGCTCATCACCTCGTTGGCCACCTACGCGCGCATTAACGAATTCGGCTTCATTGAAGCCCCGTTTCGAAAAGTCCAAAAAGGGCGCGTCTTGCGGGACGTGGAATTTCTTTCGCCGTTGGAAGGCGAGCGGTACATCATTGCGCAAGCCAATTCCCAGGTGGATTCGGCCGGTCGCCTGATATCCGATTCGGTGACGGCGCGGTCCGAGGGAGAGTTCATTGCCACGACGCCGGATCGCATCGATTACGTGGACGTGTCTCCGAAGCAAGTGGTCAGCGTCGCCACCGCGTTGATTCCCTTTCTCGAACACGACGACGCCAACCGTGCGTTAATGGGTTCGAATATGCAACGTCAGGCCGTCCCGCTCGTGCAGAGTGAGGCGCCGTTGGTCGGAACCGGCATGGAAGCCGTGGTGGCTCGTGATTCGGGCTACGTCGAACAGGCCAGACGGGACGGGGTCGTGGAAAGCGTGGATGCCCGTCGCATCGTTGTCCGAACCGAACCCGGCAAGGCGGACGAAGGCAAAAAGAGAACCGGACGTTTTTGGGATACGTATGACCTGGTGAAGTTCCAACGCACCAACCAGAACACGTGCGTGACTCAAACCCCCATTGTGAAGGTCGGCCAGCAGGTCAAGAAAGGGCAGGTGCTGGCGGATGGTCCGGCGATCGACCGGGGGGAGTTGGCGTTGGGAAAGAACATCCTGGTCGGGTTCATGCCGTGGGGCGGCTACAACTTCGAGGACGCGATCCTGTTGAGCGAGCGACTGGTGCGCGAGGATACCTTCACGTCCATCCACATCGAAGAATTTGAGGTCGAAGCCCGTGATACCAAATTGGGGAAGGAGGAGATTACCCGCGACATTCCCAATCTGGGCGAGGAGGCCCTGAGAAACCTGGATGAAAGCGGAATCGTTCGCATCGGGGCCGAAGTCAAGGCCGGGGACATCCTGGTCGGCAAGGTGACGCCCAAAGGTGAAACGCAACTGACTCCGGAAGAAAAGCTGCTGCGCGCGATCTTTGGCGAAAAAGCCGGAGACGTGAAGGATACGTCCCTCCAGGTTCCTCCGGGAATCGAGGGCATCGTGGTCGACGTCAAGATTTTTTCCAGGAAAGGCATCGATAAGGATGAACGTTCGAAGAACATCGAATCCCAGGATCGTGTGAAAATCGAACGGAACTATCAGGATGAACTCCACATCATCGAGGATGAACGGAACAAGAAGATTCGGCGGCTGTTGCTCGGACAGGTAGTGGGTCGTGACTTGATGGATCCCGAAAGCGGCGAAGTCATTTTGAAGAAAAAGGGGAAAATCACGTCGGACGTCTTGCGGAGACTGCCCGATGACGACGTGCGGCGCGTCATCCTGGGGGATCCGGAAGAGCAACGCAAGCTCGAAGATATTGAGCGGGCCGCGAAGGATCAAATCGAGAGCCTGCAAACCTTTTATGACGAGAAGGTCGGGCGACTCCGGCGCGGCGACGAGTTGCCGCCGGGCGTCATCAAGTTGGTGAAGGTCTATCTTGCCATCAAGCGGAAAATTTCCGTCGGGGACAAAATGGCCGGACGTCATGGAAACAAGGGCGTGGTGTCCCGGATCCTTCCCGAAGAAGATATGCCGTACCTGCCGGACGGCACACCGATCGAAATCGTGCTGAATCCGCTTGGAGTTCCGTCACGGATGAACGTCGGGCAGATTTTGGAAACACATCTCGGTTGGACCGCCAAAGCCCTGGGGATTTACGCCGCGAGTCCCGTGTTCGATGGAGCGACGGAGGCGGAGATCAAGAAATTGTTAAAAGAGGCGGGCTTGCCGGAAGATGGTCAATCGGTCGTCTATGACGGGCGGACCGGAGACCCGTTCAAGAGTCCGGTGACAGTCGGTTACGTCTATATGATGAAGTTGCACCACTTGGTGGATGATAAGATCCACGCCCGGTCCATTGGCCCGTATTCCTTGGTGACGCAACAACCCTTGGGCGGCAAGGCCCAATTCGGGGGACAGCGGTTGGGCGAAATGGAAGTCTGGGCTCTCCAGGCGTATGGGGCGGCCTCCACGCTTCAGGAATTTTTGACCGTGAAATCCGATGACGTTCCGGGACGGTCGAGAATGTATGAAGCGATCGTGAAGGGTGAAAATTTCCTGGAGCCGGGCTTGCCGGAGTCGTTTAACGTGTTGGTGAAGGAATTGCAAAGCCTGGGGTTGGACGTCGAATTGATGAAGTCCGCCGAGTAATTGCCACTTCGAGAATTTCTCAGTTTCTGAAAAGGAGGGTAGAGCCTTGGAAAGCGTCTATGCTCTGTTTGAAAGGCCGCGCGATGCCATGTCTTTCGACGGCATGTGCATTCGGATCGCGTCGCCCGAGAAAATTCGTTCGTGGTCGTACGGGGAAGTCAAAAAACCGGAGACCATCAACTACCGGTCGTTCAAGCCGGAAAAGGATGGCCTGTTTTGTGCGAAGATTTTCGGCCCGACCAAGGATTGGGAGTGTAACTGCGGAAAATACAAACGCATGAAGCATCGCGGGATCGTCTGCGACAAATGCGGGGTCGAAGTCATTCAGTCGAAGGTACGGCGTGAACGTATGGGGCACATCGAATTGGCCGCACCCGTGGCTCATATCTGGTTCCTGAAAGGGGTGCCGAGTCGCATCGGGATCCTGCTGGACATGAGCCTCAAGCAATTGGAGAAAATTCTCTATTTTGAGGCCTACGTCGTCCTCGATCCCCAGGACACCCCGTTGAAGGAAAAAGAGTTGCTCACGGAAGAGAGATACCGTGAATGCGTGGATCTGTACGGGCCGCAAAGTTTTCGCGTGGGTATCGGAGCGGAAGCCATTCGTGAATTGCTGAGGCAAGTCGATATCGAAACCTTGTGGGCCGAGCGCCACGAAAAGGTGAAGGCCACGACTTCCGCGGCCTTGAACAAGAAGATCACGAAACGCCTAAAGGTCATTGAGGCCTTTTACAAATCCGGCAATAAACCGGAATGGATGATTCTGGACGTCATCCCGGTGCTTCCGCCTGAACTGAGACCGTTGGTGCCGTTGGACGGCGGTCGGTTTGCCACGTCGGATTTGAATGACCTGTATCGACGGGTAATCAATCGCAATAACCGGTTGAAACGGTTGGTGGAGTTGAAGGCTCCCGGTGTGATTATCCGCAACGAGATGAGAATGTTGCAGGAGGCCGTGGACGCGCTGTTTGACAACGGACGACGCGGCCGGACGATCCGCGGGGCCAACAAACGGCCGTTGAAATCCCTCAGCGACATGCTCAAGGGCAAGCAGGGCCGGTTTCGACAGAATCTCCTGGGGAAACGGGTTGACTACTCGGGCCGGTCGGTGATTGTGGTGGGGCCGGAATTGAAATTGAATCAATGCGGGTTGCCCAA
This sequence comes from Nitrospirales bacterium, assembly GCA_965207015.1. Taxonomy (GTDB): domain Bacteria; phylum Nitrospirota; class Nitrospiria; order Nitrospirales; family UBA8639; genus Bin75. Next base: position 672,537 of record OZ242257.1, read on the forward strand.
GAAAATGGCGTTGGAATTGTTCAAGCCGTTTATCTTCCACAAGTTGGAAGAGCGCGGCGCGGCCACCACCATCAAAAGCGCGAAACGGCTCGTGGAAAAAGAGCGTCCGGAAGTGTGGGACGTATTGGATGAGGTGATCCGGGAACACCCGGTGATTTTGAACCGGGCGCCGACGCTCCATCGGTTGGGTATGCAGGCGTTTGATCCCGTCCTGGTCGAAGGCAAGGCCATTCGTCTGCATCCGTTGGTCTGCGCGGCCTTCAACGCGGACTTCGACGGCGACCAGATGGCGGTGCACGTTCCCTTGTCGGTCGAGGCCCAGATCGAAGCCCGCGTCCTGATCATGTCAATCAACAACGTGTTGTCACCGGCGAACGGTCGCCCGCTTGCCATTCCCTCTCAGGACATGGTGTTGGGTTGCTATTGGTTGACCCAGGAACGACCGGGTGCGATGGGTGAGGGAAAAGTGTTGTATTCTGCCGAAGAGGTGCGCATTGCCTATGACGCCGGTGAACTGGACGAACAGGCCAAGGTCAAGGTACGAGTCGATGGCGCTCTGGTCGAAACGACCGTCGGGCGCGTGCTGTTCGGGGAAATCCTGCCTCCTTCCATCGGGTTTACGCACGTCAATCAGGTGATGACCAAGAAAGAAATGACCAAACTGATCGATGCGGTGTATCGTGAAGTCGGGCTTCACGATACGGTCAAGATGCTCGATAAACTCAAGGATCTGGGCTTCTATTATGCCACGAAGGCCGGGGTCTCCCTGTGTATTGACAACATGCACATCCCGACCAAGAAGGAAGTCCTGCTTGGCAAGGCGCACAAGGACGTCTCCGAGGTCGAACGGCAGTACAGCGAAGGGCTGATCACGAATGGTGAGCGTTATAACAAGGTCATAGACATCTGGGCTCATGTGAGCGAACAGGTCGCGAACGAGATGATGAAAGAAATCAAGGCCGGGGGAGGGCAGGGACCCGAAGATACCTTGAATCCCATTTACATGATGGCTGATTCCGGTGCGCGCGGGAGTTCACAGCAGATCCGGCAGTTGGGCGGCATGCGGGGTTTGATGGCGAAGCCCTCGGGCGAAATTATCGAAACGCCTATCACCGCCAATTTCAGAGAAGGCCTCACCGTGCTCCAGTACTTTATCTCGACGCACGGGGCGAGGAAGGGTCTGGCGGACACGGCACTCAAAACCGCCAATTCCGGCTATCTGACGAGACGGCTGGTGGATATTTCTCAGGACGTCATCGTGAGTGAAGAGGATTGCAGGACGGCCGATGGAATCGACGTGTCCGCTCTGGTCGAAGGCGGAGAGGTCATTCAACCCATTGAAGAACGAATCTTAGGCCGTATCGTGGCGGAAGATATTCTTGATCCGTTGACCGGTGACGTGGTGGTGGCCGGGAATGATGAACTGGATGAAACACGTGTCAAGGCCGTGGTCGAGGCCGGTATCGGGCACGTCCGTATCCGGTCGGTATTGACCTGTCAGGCCCGGTGGGGCGTCTGCGTGAAGTGTTACGGCCGGGATTTGGCCAGGGGGAAGTTGGTCGAACTGGGCGAACCCGTGGGAGTGATCGCCGCGCAGTCCATTGGCGAGCCTGGTACGCAGTTGACCATGCGGACCTTCCACATCGGGGGAACGGCCAGTAAAGTCGTGGAACAAAGCGTGGTCGAGTCCCGGCACGACGGAGTCTTGAAATACCTCAGTTTCGATGCCAAGAAAAATGCCGATTTTCACAATCGCCATATGGCGGTGCAGAACAAACAGGGCGAATGGGTGGTCATGAATCGCAACGCCAAGATTGCGGTGTATGACGACTCCGGTCGAGAGCGGGAAAAGTACCCGGTTGTCTACGGGGCGAAAATTATCGTGAAAGACGGCGGCCGGGTGACGGTTGGGCAGAAACTTGTGGAATGGGATCCATATTCGTTGACCATTCTGACGGAAGTGGGCGGGAAAATTGCCTATGGCGACATCTCCGAAGGCGTGACCATGAAGGAAGAGGTCGATGAAATCACCGGCCTGTCCCGGAAGGTGGTCATCGAGCAGGCCGGCACGAACCTGCGTCCTCGCGTTTCGATCAAGGACGATGGGAATAAGACGGCCAAATTGCCGGGTTCGGGTGCGCCGGCTCGCTATCTCCTTCCCGTGGGCGCGCATATCTTTGTGGAAAAAGGCGGAATCGTGCATCCCGGAGACGTGTTGGCGAAAATCCCTCGAGAAACCACGAAAACCAAAGACATTACGGGAGGCTTGCCCAGGGTGGCGGAGCTGTTTGAGGCGAGGAAGCCCAAGGAGCAAGCGGTGATCAGTGAAATCGACGGTGAGGTCTCCTTCGGCGGGTTCGTCAAGGGGATGCGAAAGATCGTCGTCGATAACAAGATGGGAGATCAGAAGGAGTACTTTATTCCTCGAGGCAAGCACGTGAACGTGCATGAAGGGGATTGGGTGCGTGCCGGTGAACCGCTCATGGACGGGTCGGCGAATCCGCATGATATTCTGAACGTGTTGGGGCCGCGAGAGTTGCAACGATACTTGGTGAATCAGGTTCAAGAAGTGTATCGTTTGCAAGGGGTCTCGATTAATGACAAGCATATTGAAATTATTGCCAGGCAAATGTTGAAGAAGATCCGCATCGAAGATCCCGGCGATACGAACTTTTTACCCGGGGCCCAGGTCGGGAAATTTGCGTTCACCGATGAAAACCAGCGGGTGCTTGCCGAAAAGGGGAAGCCGGCGATTGGAAAACCGGTGTTGCTGGGGATTACCAAGGCATCACTGAATACGGACAGCTTCATCTCCGGAGCCTCCTTCCAGGAGACGACCCGGGTGCTCACCGAAGCCGCCATCAATGGCCGGGTCGATGATTTGCGGGGTCTCAAGGAAAACGTCATCGTGGGTCGCCTGATCCCGGCGGGAACGGGGTTCTCCCACTACCGGGAAACCTTCGTGCCTGCCCCGGAAGAGAAGGTCATCGAGGATGATGGCGCCGCCGGCTTGGCGCTTCCTGAAGGGGAAGAGTTGCAAATGCAGTCCACCTCATAAATGAAGGAACCTCTGATTTGTTGTAATAGCGGGATGCAGGGCAAGGCGTCCCGGAGCGAAACCCGAGGCTTATCATAGAAGATAGGTGAGGGTTGAGCGAGGACACAACGCAGCCATGCGCCTGATAGTGCAATAAAGCAGAGGTTCCTGAAGTGTTTTGCCTTGACACATAACGATAGTCTCACTACAATCGAAAGGTTGTCCGAGAGAGTCGATTTTTAGGACGTTTTTGAAGGAAGAATCGTGATATGCCAACGGTGAATCAGCTTGTCAGAAAAGGTCGTAAGGCCCCCAAGGCCAAGAGCAAGAGTCCGGCCCTTAATCGATGCCCGCAACGGCGCGGTGTCTGTTTGCGCGTGTATACCACGACCCCGAAAAAGCCCAATTCCGCATTGCGGAAAGTGGCTCGTGTGCGTTTGACCACGGGCGTCGAGGTGACGACCTACATCCCGGGCATGGGACATAATTTGCAGGAGCATTCCATTGTGCTCGTACGCGGCGGCCGGGTGAAGGACTTGCCCGGCGTGCGTTATCATTTGGTCCGGGGCGCACTCGATGCGGTCGGGGTGGCTGACCGGAAACAGGGGCGTTCCAAGTACGGAGCAAAACGACCGAAGTAGTCAACGGATTGATCGTAGAGAAAGTGTATTCGGAATATGTCTCGTAGTCGAAGTGCCGTCGTAAGAACTCCCGTGGGTGACGCCAAATATCGGGATACCCTTGTGGGGAAATTTATTAATATTCTTATGACGAGAGGGAAAAAGAGTACAGCCCAGCGTGTGTGTTATGGGGCGTTCGACGTCATTCAACAGAAGACGGGGAGTGATCCTTTGAAGGTTTTTCATTCTGCGCTTGGCAACGTCAAGCCGATGGTGGAAGTGAAATCGAGACGGGTGGGAGGTGCGTCGTATCAGGTTCCCGTCGAGATCAGACCGGTTCGGCAAGTTGCCTTGGCCTTTCGATGGATTAAGCGCAGTGCCCAGTCTCGAACGGGAAAGAGTATGCAAGACAAGCTTGCCGCCGAGTTGCTTGATGCTGCCAATAATACCGGGGTTGCTGTCAAGAAACGCGATGAAACGCACAGGATGGCCGAAGCGAATCGTGCGTTTGCCCATTACCGTTGGTAGCCGTTTCTTGTTGCTGTAGTCGAATCACCCTCCACGCATAGGTCTTTTTTTTAAACCGCTCTCGGATTGGGAGCATGGGAGCGTTGTGGCAGTCTGATTGTGTCCGGAGGAACGGTGTCCAGGGAATATCCATTAGAGCGCACTCGAAACATCGGTATCATGGCCCATATTGATGCCGGGAAGACGACGACGACCGAGCGTATCCTGTATTATACCGGCGTCTCTCACCGGATGGGTGAGGTGCACGAAGGTGCGGCTCAAATGGACTGGATGGAGCAGGAGCGGGAGCGAGGCATTACGATTACGTCTGCGGCGACCACCTGTTTTTGGAACGACCACCGCGTCAACATCATTGATACCCCGGGACACGTGGACTTTACGGTTGAAGTGGAGCGGTCCCTTCGCGTGTTGGACGGAGCCGTGGCCGTGTTTGATTCGGTGCAGGGAGTCGAGCCGCAGTCTGAAACGGTCTGGCGCCAGGCCGATAAATATCGGGTCCCGCGCATTGCCTTTCTGAATAAAATGGACCGGGTGGGTGCCGACTTTTCAGCCAGCGTTCAAAGTATCGTCGATCGTTTGGAAGCGAATCCGGTTCCGGTCCAGTTGCCCATCGGAAAAGAAGGAGATTTTCGAGGCGTCATAGATCTGGTCTCGATGAAGTCCTACCTCTTTAACGATGAAACGCTGGGCGCGGACTACGTCGTCGAAGACGTGTCGCCGGATCTTCTGCCGACGGCTCAGGAGTACCGGGACAAAATGATCGAAGCCGTGGCGGAATTTGATGAAGCGTTGCTTGAACAATATTTGAACGGCGATTCGTTGAAGCCGGAGGATATCAAACGCGCCGTGCGCACCGGGACCAATCAAATGCGCATGACGCCGGTGTTGTGCGGGTCGGCCTTCAAGAATAAGGGAGTGCAGCCGTTACTGGACGCCGTCGTGGATTTCCTCCCTTCGCCTTTGGACGTTCCGGAAGTGGAAGGGGTCGAGCCGTCCAGCGGTGAGAAAATGAGCTGTCCGGCCGACGATGACGAGCCGTTTTCGGCGTTGGCTTTCAAGATCATGGCGGATCCTTTTGCCGGGCAACTTACGTATTTCCGCGTCTATTCCGGTAGCCTGGAAACGGGTTCGTACGTGTATAACGTCACGCAGGGCAAGCGGGAGCGAATCGGGCGTTTGCTCAAGATGCACGCGAACAAACGGGAAGACATTGACGTCGTGTATGCCGGAGACATTGCCGCTGCGGTGGGCATGAAGGGCGCGAGAACGGGCGATACGTTATCCCACGAAAAGCGTCCGATCCTGTTGGAGGTCATCAAATTCCCCGAGCCCGTGATTTCCATGGCCGTGGAACCGAAGACCAAGCAGGATCTGGAAAAGCTGGGTTTTTCTTTGGAAAAACTGTCGCAGGAAGATCCGTCCTTTCATGTGCAAACCGATGATGAGACCGGACAAACGATTATTTCCGGAATGGGGGAACTGCATTTGGAAATCATTGTCGACCGGCTTGTCAGGGAATTTAAGGTGCAGGCGAACGTTGGTAAGCCCGAAGTAGCCTATCGTGAAACGATACGCGCCACGGGTGAAGCCGAAGGCAAATATATCAAGCAATCCGGTGGCCGGGGACAGTATGGGCACGTGGTGTTGCGCGTCGAGCCGTCCGAGCCGGGCGTGGGACTTGAGTTCGTCAACAAGATTGTCGGTGGTATTATTCCCCGTGAATATATCCCGGCGGTGGAAAAAGGGGTGCGGGAGCGCATGGAATCGGGTGTGGTGGCCGGATATGCCATGCGGGACGTTCGGGTGACGTTGTTCGACGGGTCCTTTCACGAGGTCGATTCCAGTGAAATGGGCTTTAAAATCGCGGCCTCGATGGCCTTTGAGAATGCCTGTCGCAAGGCTAACCCGATCCTCCTTGAGCCGGTCATGAAAGTGGAGGTTCTGGTCCCTCAGGATTTCATGGGCGACGTGATCGGCGACTTGAATTCACGACGCGGGAAAGTGCAGGGCATCAAGGCGCGAGTCGGCTCTCAGGCCGTGGAGGCCATGGTTCCCCTTGGAGAAATGTTCGGGTATGCCACGAGTCTTCGCTCGAAGACGCAGGGGCGTGCCACCTATTCAATGGAATTTGCTGAATACGAACCCGTTCCGAAGCAGTTGGCGGACCAGATCGTCGGCAAGCAACGCGGAGAATAGCGGGGGAGATTGTTTTGAGAGGCAGGAAAGCGGCGTGATGACACTCGTTTCTTTCTCGAATAGCCTCAGAAGATTCGGAATCGAAGAGGGAGGGGGAGATGGCGAAGGCGAAATTTGATCGGAAGAAGCCGCACGTGAACGTGGGGACGATCGGGCACGTGGACCATGGGAAGACGACGCTGACCTCGGCGCTGACGAAGGTCATGGGGCAAAAGGGGATGGCGCAGTTCGTGAGCTACGACGAAGTGGCGAAGGCGAGTGAATCCCAGGGCCGGCGGGACCCGACGAAGATCCTGACGATCGCGATCTCGCACGTGGAATACGAGACGGACAACCGGCACTACGCGCACGTGGACTGCCCGGGGCACGCGGATTACGTGAAGAACATGATTACGGGGGCGGCGCAGATGGACGGGGCGATCCTGGTGGTGTCGGCCGCGGACGGGCCGATGCCGCAGACGCGGGAACACATCCTGCTGGCGCGGCAGGTGGGGGTGCCGTACATCGTGGTGTTCCTGAACAAGGCGGACAAGGTGGAAGACCCGGAGTTGCTGGAACTGGTGGAATTGGAAGTGCGGGAATTGCTGTCGAAATACCAATTTCCGGGGGACGACATCCCGATCATCGTGGGCTCGGCGACCAAAGCGCTGGAAGGGGACGAGAGCGACGTGGGGGTGCCGGCGATCATGAAGCTGTTGGCGGGGGTGGACAGTTACATCCCGACGCCGGAGCGAGCGATTGACAAGCCGTTTCTGATGCCGATCGAAGACGTGTTTACGATCAGCGGGCGGGGGACGGTGGTGACGGGCCGCGTGGAACGGGGCCAGGTGAAAGTGGGGGATGAGATCGAGATCGTGGGCCTGGGGGAAACGCGGAGCACGGTGGTGACGGGCGTGGAGATGTTCCGGAAAGTGTTGGACGAAGGGCAGGCGGGGGACAACATCGGGGCGTTACTGCGGGGGACGAAGAAAGACGAAGTGGAGCGGGGGCAGGTGCTGGCGAAACCGAAGAGCATCACGCCGCATACGAAGTTCAAGGCGGAAGTGTACGTGTTGACGAAAGAGGAAGGGGGGCGGCACACGCCGTTCTTCAACGGCTACCGGCCGCAGTTCTATTTCCGGACGACGGACGTGACGGGGGTGGTGCAATTGGCGGAAGGGGTGGAGATGGTGATGCCGGGGGACAACACGACGTTCACGGGGGAATTGATTGCGCCGATTGCGATGGAGCAGGGGTTACGGTTTGCGGTGCGGGAAGGGGGCCGGACGGTGGGCGCCGGCGTCGTGACCGAAATCCTCGCGTAAGCTGAGAAAGGGAACTGGTGGTGGTAAGCGTAGATCAGCGTATTCGTATCCGGTTGAAGGGGTTTGATTACCGAATCCTCGATCAATCGGCTCGGGAAATCGTGGATACCGTCAAGCAAACGGGCGCGCGCGTTGCCGGTCCCATTCCGCTTCCCACCCGGATTGAAAAGTTTACGATTCAGCGATCCACTCATACGGATAAGAAGTCTCGCGAGCAATTTGAAATCCGTACGCATAAACGTTTGTTGGATATTCTTGAGCCCACCCCGGAAACCATGGATGCGCTCATGAAATTGAGCCTGGCCGCCGGTGTGGACGTGGAGATCAAACTGTAGCGTAGCGTCGTCGACGAGGATTCGCAGGGTGTTGCATGGTTAGCGGGTTGATAGGAAAAAAGTTGGGCATGACGCAGATCTACGACGAACATCGTCGTCTGCATCCCGTGACGGTGATTGAGGTGGGGCCGTGTCGCGTGACGGCCGTGAAGACCAAAGATCGACATGGGTACGATGCTGTGCAGCTTGGATTTTCTGAGGTCCAGGATCGGAAACTCACCAAGGCGCAAGTGGGGCATCTTCGTGCTTCCGGGCAAGAGAAATTGTTCAGGCATTTGCGTGAGTTTCGTTGTGTTCCGGATTGTCAGGTGGGGGACGCCGTGACGGCCGACCTTTTTGAAAAAGGCGAAATGGTGCACGTCCAGGGAACCTCCAAGGGAAAAGGATTTCAGGGCGTCATGAAGCGTCACAATTTCGGTGGCGGTCCGGCCAGCCATGGTTCCATGTTCCATCGTGCGCCGGGGTCCATCGGGTGCAGTTCGTATCCCTCGCGCGTGTTGAAAAACAAAGCGTTGCCCGGACAAATGGGTAACAAGCGGGTCACGGTGAAAGGATTGACCGTGGTCGACACTCGACCGGAGGAAAATCTCGTCCTCATCAGAGGAGCCGTTCCCGGTCCCGTGGGAGCTTTGGTCCTTATTCGAAAGGCAGGGGGGTAACGCGTCGGCATGGCCTCGATAGAAATCGTAGACCAAACGAAGAAGGCCGTAGGTTCCGTTGAGTTAAGCGAGGCCGTATTCGGCTTTCAACCTCATGGGTCACTGGTTCATTCCGCAGTGGTCATGCAGCTGGCGTCGCTTCGGCAAGGCACCGCAAGCTCGAAGGGTCGCAGTGAAGTCAGTGGGACGGGCAAAAAGCCGTGGAGGCAAAAACACACGGGTCGGGCTCGAGCGGGTTCGAATCGTTCACCGGTGTGGCGTCACGGTGGGACGGTATTCGGTCCGCAGCCTCGAAAATATCGTTCCACCATGTCGAAGAAAATGTATCGAAAGGCCATGCAAAGCGCTTTGTCTGCAAAGATGGCGGCCGGGGAGCTTCTGGTTCTTTCCGAACTGTCGCTTCCGGAACCCAAGACCAAATTGATGGCCAAGACGGTGAAACAATTGGGCGCGACGGGCTCCGTCCTGTTCGTCGTGGGGAAAAACAGCGATGCCGTGTTTCGCGCAACAAGGAACTTGCCCCAAGTGAAGGCCGTGTCGCCCGAAGAGTTGACGGTGTACGACGTGCTTCGCTACCGGACGCTTGTGGTGTTGAAGGCCGAATTGTCCAGCGTGCAGGAGTTATGGGCATGAAACGCGATCCCTATGACGTGTTGGTGAAGCCGTTGTTGACCGAGAAAATCACGGGGCTTCAAGAGTCCGCCAACCGTATCGCCTTTGTCGTGCAGAACGACGTGAATCGAATCGAGGTTCGCCAGGCGGTGGAGTCCGTGCTCAAAGTCAAAGTGAAGTCCGTCAATATCATGAACGTCTTGGGCAAGAAGAAACGTCAGGGACGCTATCTTGGGAAACGGGCCGACTGGAAAAAAGCCATCATTACCTTACATGAGGGCGAGAAGGTGGAACTGTACGAGAGTGCGTAGCAACACGTTGAAAAAAGCCGCCAGCGGCGTTCTCGGTTCTTTGTCGTGCTCACGTACTTTCACGTACGCTCCGCGCGCCAACGAACCTGCGGCCTTGCCGGACAACATTTTTGAACGTGCTGCCTTGCTAAGGGTGGATTAACCGTTGCCTGTTCTGTGGATTGAGCTGGAGAAAAGAGGGGTCGCACATTATGCCGACTAAACCTTATCGTCCAACATCGCCGGGCCGGCGCGGGATGACGGTTATCAAGGACAAGGCGCTGTCCAAAGAGCAGCCTGAAAAAAGCCTGACAACGTCTCTGTCTCGCTCCGGCGGACGAAACAATTTCGGGCGGATTACGACGAGATTTCGTGGCGGCGGACATAAGCGTTTGTACCGTGTCATCGATTTCAAGCGGAATAAAATCGGGGTGCCGGGCAAAGTCGTCAGGGTGGAGTACGATCCCAATCGTTCGGCTCGTATCGCATTGATCGTGTATGCAGACGGGGATAAGCGATATATCCTAGCGCCCGTCGGATTGTCGGTCGGAGATCCGATTCAGGCCGGTCCCGGTTCGGACATTCGTCCGGGCAATGCGCTCCCTTTGTCGTTGATGCCGCTTGGTACGACTATTCATAACATTGAACTCAAGCCGGGGAAGGGCGCCCAGGTCGCGCGGAGTGCCGGCGCGTCGTGTCAGGTGATGGGCCGGGAAGGTCAATACGTGCAGGTCCGTCTGGTCTCGGGTGAGATGCGTCGGATTCTGGGCACGTGTATGGCGACCGTGGGACAAATCGGGAACCTCGATCACGAGAACGTTTCGGTGGGCAAGGCCGGTCGTTCGAGGTGGAAGGGAAAGCGCCCTCACGTCCGAGGCGTCGTGATGAATCCGGTGGATCATCCGCATGGGGGCGGCGAAGGGAAGTCCGGACAAGGAAACCCTCATCCCGTTTCTCCCTGGGGGGTTCCGACCAAAGGCTTCAAGACCCGGAAGAAGAAGCAGTCCTCGAAATTCATTATCTCCAGAAGGACGAAATAAGGAGAAGCAGCGTCGATGCCGCGTTCGATTCATAAGGGACCGTTTGTCGATACCCACCTTTTGGAAAAGGTGGAACAAATGAACGAGTCTCGCGATCTGAAAATCATCAAGACCTGGTCGCGTCGTTCCACGATTATTCCTGAAATGATCGGTCATACGTTCGCGGTGCACAACGGGAAGAAATTTATTCCGGTCTACGTGACGGAAAATATGGTTGGCCACAAACTCGGAGAATTTTCTCCGACCCGGTTCTTTAAGGGGCATGGAGCCGCCAAATCGGAAAAAGCCGTTCCATTGAAGTAGCACGGGTACGAGGGCAGTAGGGAAGGGGTCTCATGGCCGAAGCAAAGGCAGTCTTGCGCTACGTGAGAATGACGCCGCGAAAAGTGCGCATGGTCGTCGATCTGATCCGCGGGCGTGGCGTGTCCGAGGCGTTGACGGTACTCAAGTATTTGCCCAGGGCCGCGGCTCCGGTTGTGGAAAAGGTGTTGCATTCCGCGGTTGCGAATGCCGGACAACAGGAGTTGGGGGATGCCGAATCGTTGAAGGTCTCCAGAGCCTATGTCGATGGCGGTCCGGTGTTAAAGCGGTTTCGAGCCAGGTCCATGGGCAGGGCAAATCCCATCCATAAGCGGACCAGTCACGTGACGATAGCCGTTTCTCCGACGAAAGAGGATTCCTAGAGGAAATCATTACCGACCATTTCCGTTGGCGGAGTGAGGAAAAACCGGAGCATGGGACAAAAAACGCATCCATTTGGTTTTCGGCTGGGGTACACCAGGACGTGGAATTCCCGGTGGTATGCCAAAAAAGATTTTGTGAAGCTGCTGCATGAGGACGTCGAGATTCGCAATACGGTCAAATCCCGCTTGTTTCACGCCGGCATTTCACGGGTCGAAATCGAACGTTCCGGGAATCAAGTGAAGGTGATCATTTACACGGCCCGTCCCGGTATTATCATTGGGAGAAAGGGCGCGGAAGTCGATAAGTTGAAAGCGATGCTGGAGCAACGGTATGGCCGGGAAGTCTACGTGACGGTCAAGGAAATCAAAAAACCGGAATTGGACGCGCAGTTGGTTTCTGAAAACATCGCCTTGCAATTGGAGAAACGCGTTTCATTTCGTCGCGCCATGAAAAGAAGCGTGGCCTCGGCGCTTCGCTTGGGTGCTCAAGGCGTTCGGGTTTCGTGCGCCGGACGGTTGGGCGGTAATGAAATCGCCCGGACGGAATGGTATCGGGAAGGTCGGGTTCCGCTTCATACGCTCAGGGCGGACGTGGATTATGGGTTTGCAGAAGCCCATACAACCATGGGGATTATCGGGGTGAAGGCGTGGATTTACAAAGGGAACGCCGAGTTGCCGAGCGCGGCGAAAGACGAAGCGTCGTTGAATTTGCTGTAGAGCGGCGACGCGTGCCGTACGGATGAGAATGATTGCTGTGAATATACATCATCTTCATGGGCTCAAGACATGTTAGCTCCGAAAAAAGTTAAATTTAGGAAAGTGCAGAAAGGCAATATGCGGGGGAAGGCCTACCGTGGCGGTGACGTGTCTTTCGGGCAGTTTGGGCTCAAGGTGCTGGAGCCCGGGCGGATCACGGCGCGGCAAATCGAGGCGGCGAGAATCGCGATGACGCGCCACGTCAAGCGTGGCGGGAGAATCTGGACCCGCATCTTCCCTGATAAGCCCGTCACCAAAAAGCCGGCGGAAGTTCGAATGGGGAAGGGCAAAGGGAGCCCCGAGTTCTGGGTAGCCGTGGTGAAGCCCGGTCGCATTCTCTACGAGATGGATGACGTGTCGAGAGACGTCGCGGAAGAGGCGTTTCGTTTGGCCGGTCACAAGCTGCCGTTGGCGACAAAGTTTGTCGCCCGAGGCGAATATCCTGCCTGAGGCGCATTGATGGACGTCAAAGAATTGCAAGGCATGGAACCGGAAGAATTGGTCGGAAAGGTGCATGAGTTGAAGCAGGAATTGTTTCACCTTCGCTGCCAGCATGCCCTTGGACGAATTGAAAATCCGATGAAAATTCGTCAGGTACGAAAGGACGTGGCCAGGGCCAAGACCGTCCTTCGTGAAAAGCGATCGTCGGGGCAATCGAAAGGCGAGGGTTGACGAAACATGACTGTAAGACGACAGCGGGCATCGTATGGACGCGTGATCAGCGATAAAATGGAAAAAACGGTCGTCGTGGCGGTCCCGAGATTGGTGTCGCATGCGTTATACGGAAAAGTGGTGCGACGTCTCACCAAACTGAAAGCCCATGACGAAAAGAATGAATCCCGAATCGGCGATCGTGTGAAAATCGTGGAGACGCGCCCGCTCAGCAAGGATAAGCATTGGCGGGTGGCGGCTATTCTTGAGCGGGGCGAGCAGAACCCGTCGCCGTAAACGGCGGCCCGGAAATGACGTGGTGTTCCGATGATTCAAAATTATAGTTACCTTGACGTCGCGGATAATTCCGGCGCGAAGAGCGTGCGGTGCTTTCACGTGTTGGGTGGGACCCGCCGGCGGTATGGAGGCATCGGCGACATCGTGGTCGTGTCGGTTCGAGAGGCCATACCCAAAGCCTCCGTCAAGAAAGGCGACGTGGTCAAAGCGGTGATCGTGCGAACGAAAAAAAGCCGGCGTCGCGAGGATGGCTCCTATATTCGCTTCGATCGTAATGCGTGTGTGTTAGTGAATAATCAAGGTGATCCCGTGGGCACGAGAATCTTCGGGCCTGTTGCTCGGGAATTAAGGAAAAAGAAGTTCATGAAAATCATTTCTCTTGCTCCGGAGGTGTTGTAGGACACATGGGCGGCCGAAATGCGACGGGAAACCCTTCGGTAACTAAATCGCGTATTCGCAAGGGCGATACGGTGATGGTGATTGCCGGGCGGGAGAAAGGAAAAATGGGCAAGGTCTTGCACGTGAATCCACGGACAAGCCGGGTGACGGTGGAAAAAATCAACGTGATTAAACGGCACACCAAGCCTTCCCAAAAAATGAAGCAGGGCGGCATTTTGGAGCGCGAGGCGCCCTTGGCGATTTCAAACGTCATGGTGTATTCCCAGGCCTTGGGGAAACCTTCGCGGGTCGCCATCAAGCGATTGGATGATGGGCGTCGGGTTCGGGTCTTGCAGAAAAGTCCGGACGACGTGTTGGATAAGGTGTGATGGCCAAGAAAGAAGCCAAACCGGCAGCCAAGTCGAAGGCGGCGCAGAACGGACCTCCGCCGCGGTTAAGGGATCTCTACCGGAATGAAGTGGTCCCCCGGATGATGAAGGAATTCTCGTATGCCAATCCGATGCAAGTGCCTCGCGTGGAACGGGTGGTGCTGAACGTCGGTATGGGAGAAGCCATTCAAGACGTCAAGCTGTTGGATAGTGCCGTGGCCGAATTGGCCTTGATCACGGGGCAGAAGCCCGTCGTGACCAGGGCGAAAAAAGCCATCGCCGGTTTCAAGGTGCGACAGGGGATGCCGATCGGAGCTAAGGTCACGCTTCGCGGAAGCCGGATGTATGAATTTCTGGATCGTTTGCTGAACGTCGGTCTGCCCCGGATTCGGGATTTTCGGGGAGTTTCCCCCAAGGCGTTCGATGGCCGTGGTAACTATACGTTCGGGTTGAAGGAGCAGTTGACCTTTCCTGAAATCAAATATGACGACGTGGCAGCCATCCACGGGATGGATATTACCATTGTGACGAGCGCCCAGCGAAATGACGAGGCTAAATCCCTGCTGACTCATCTGGGCATGCCGTTTCGTTGAACCTCAGTGATTGAGACGGAGGCTTGCGTGGCAAGAAAAGCATTACGGAACAAGCAGGCAGCTGAGCCGAAATTTCCCGTCCGGCGATATAATCGCTGCCCTCTCTGTGGTCGCGTGAGGGCCTTTTTGCGCCGCTTCCACATGTGCCGGATTTGTTTTCGGCTGCATAGCCTGCGCGGAAACATTCCGGGGGTCACCAAGTCGAGTTGGTAGCCCGGTGCCAGGCTGCGGATGATAAGGGTATGACGCTATGAGTATGACGGATCCAATTGCCGATCTTTTTATTCGCATCATGAATGCCATTCGACGGGGGCATGCGACGGTCAATGTTCCTGCCTCCAAGTTGAAGGGCAACGTGCTGGCCGTCTTTAAGGCCGAGGGCTTTATTCAAGACTTCTCGCCCACCACACTCGATGGGCATCCGGCCCTTCAGGTCGTGTTGCGGTATGTCCCCGGGCGGGAAAAGAAGCCCGTGATCGAGCGGATCAAGCGGGTCAGTAAGCCGGGCAAGCGCGTGTACGTCGGTGTTGCTTCCATTCCGCGAGTGCGGGGCGGGTTGGGGGTCGCGGTGCTTTCGACCTCGAAAGGGGTCATGACCGATCGGCAAGCCAGACAACAGAGCATCGGGGGAGAGGTCTTGTGTCACGTGTGGTAGAGCCGGCACGAACCGGTTCATCTCAACGAAGCAGTCAGGTCAACGATGTCTAGAATCGGGATTAAACCCATCGCGCTGGCCTCCACCGTCGAAGTGAAGGTGGACGGGGGTTCCGTCTCCGTGAAGGGACCGTTGGGCCAATTGGGGTGGGAACTCGCCGACGAGATTGACGTGACCATCAACGAGGGAGCGATCCAAGTGGGACGACGGGGGAATGCGCCTCGTGTCAAAGCCCTCCATGGGCTGACCCGCGTTGAATTGGCGAATTTGGTCGAGGGCGTGACCAAGGGGTTCGAACGCACCCTGGAATTGACGGGGGTGGGGTATCGGGCACAAGTGCAGGGTCAATCGCTGACGTTAAACGTCGGTTTTGCACATCCCGTGACCTTGTCGATCCCGGAAGGCGTGCAGGCGTCGGTTGAGAAACAAACCATGATTTCCGTCAAGGGCATTGATAAACGGCTCGTGACCCAGACGGCTGCCAATATTCGACGCGTGAGACCTCCCGACGTCTATAAGCAAAAAGGCATTAGGTATACGGGTGAGGTTCTGATTAAGAAAGCCGGAAAAGCCGGGAAGAAATAACGTATGAATCTCAAGACGCAACGTCGCCGGTTGAAACGGCGCAAAACACGGGTCAGAAAAAAAGTTCACGGTACGTCTCAACGGCCAAGACTGACCGTATTTCGAAGCAATGCGCACATTTACGCCCAAGTCGTCGATGACGTCGCGGGTCTCACCTTGGCTGCCGCGTCATCCATGGACGCGGGCCTGCGCGAAACCGTGAAGTCCGGTTCATCGAAGGAGGCCGCGCAAGCCGTCGGGAAACTGTTGGCCGAACGGGCCAAGGCCGCGAATGTGACCGGCGTCGTGTTCGACCGGAATGGGCGACTGTACCATGGGCGGGTCAAAGCATTGGCCGACGCGTCCCGTGAAGAAGGTCTGGCCTTTTAACGAAGAGGATGGCATTCGGTGCAACAAGTCAACCCTGAAGAATTGAACCTCAAAGACAAGTTGATTTCGATTAACCGGGTGGCGAAAGTCGTCAAAGGAGGAAAGCGGTTTTCCTTCAGCGCGCTGGTCGTGGTCGGGGATGGGCAGGGATGGGTTGGCATTGGCAAGGGCAAGGCGACCGAGGTGCCGCCGGCGATTGCCAAAGCCGTTGGCCGGGCAAAAAAACAACTGCTTCAGGTGCCTTTGAGGAACGGCAGTATTCCCCATGATGTGCACGGGCGTTTCTGTGGAGAACACGTGTACATGAAACCGGCGAAAGCGGGAACGGGAATCATCGCGGGCGGGGCGGTTCGGGCCATTTTGGAAGTACTTGGAGCCCACAATATCATTGCGAAAACCTTGGGCCGCGGCAACCCCTATAACGTGGTACAGGCCACGTTGGCCGGCTTGTCCCAACTCAAGGGCCCGGAAGACGTCAAGCAACTCCGTCAGGTCTCGAATGAGTCGTCACTCTAACGTGGTGTGAGGAGTAGTGTCGTGTCTCAATCTTCTGATCAGCTTTCCATTACGTTGAAGCATAGTCCCATCGGACGACCCTACAAACAGCGCCTGTATTTACAAGGGCTCGGTTTACGAAAGCTCCATCAAACGGTGCAGCGGCCCAAGACGCCCCAGGTGTTGGGGTTGATCCGAAAGGTCAAGCATCTCGTCGAGGTCAACGATCAATGAAACTCCATCAATTGCAGCCGGCGCCGGGTTCCAGGAAATCGAAAAAGCGTTTGGGACGAGGTCCGGGTTCGGGGTTGGGCAAGACAGCCGGCAAGGGGCACAAGGGTATGCTCGCCCGTTCCGGCAGGGCGAACGTTGCGGGATTTGAAGGTGGTCAAATGCCGCTCGCACGGAGGTTGCCCAAACGAGGGTTTCACAATCCGTTTCGTACCGAATTCGCCGTGGTCAATCTCAAAACTCTTGCCGCCCTCGACCAGAACGTGACCCCGCAAGTCCTCTATGAGAAAGGGATTGTCAAGAAGCAGTCAAAACCCATCAAGATTCTTGGTGTGGGAGAGCTGGACAAGCCCATGACTATTGAAGCGCATAAATTCAGTCAGTCGGCTCTTCGGAAAATTGAACAGGCGGGCGGACAAGCCAAGGTCATCGGCCGTGCTTGAACGGCTCATTACGAGCTTCCAGAACATCCTCAAAATACCGGAGTTACGTAGCCGTGTCCTGTTTACGTTGGCAATGTTGGCTGTGTACCGGATTGGAGCTCATATTCCGACTCCGGGGATCAACAATGATGAATTGGCGCAATTCTTATTGGATCAAGGCGGAGCCCTCCTCGGGTTCCTGGACATTTTTTCCGGAGGTTCGCTATCACGGTTAACGATTTTTGCGCTGGGCATCATGCCCTACATCAGTGCGTCGATTATCCTGCAACTCTTGACCGTGGTAATCCCGCATTTATCGAAACTGGCCAAGGAGGGTGAACGAGGAAGAAAGACGATCATTCAATATACACGCTACGGCACCATCGGGATTGCCCTGATCCAGGGGTTCGGGATTGCCTTGGGGCTCGAAGGCATGAACGGCGGTCAATACGTGTTGGAGCCGGGCTGGCCGTTTCGGTTCATGACCGTGATTACCTTGACCGCGGGCACCGCGTTTCTCATGTGGTTGGGTGAACAAATTACCGAGCGCGGAGTGGGGAACGGCATCTCGCTGATTATTTTCGCCGGGATTGTCGCCCGTCTTCCAAGCGCGGTTGCCCAAACCTTTGAAATGTACCGGGTCGGGGAGCTGAGCCTGCTCTTCCTGATCCTGTTGGTCGTGAGCATGTTGGCCGTGATCACGGCCATCGTGTTCTTGGAAAGCGGAAGACGACGGGTGCCGGTTCAATATGCCAAACGGGTTGTCGGCCGCAGGGTGTATGGGGGACAAAGCACTCATATCCCCTTGAAAATCAATACGGCAGGCGTGATCCCGCCGATTTTTGCGTCTTCGATTATTGCGTTTCCGGCCACGATTACCTCTTTTATTCAGGTACCGTGGGTGCAAGCCTTGGGGGCGCATTTGGCTCCGGGATCGGTCGTCTATACGTTGATGTACGTGGGGCTGATTATATTCTTCTGTTTTTTCTATACGGCTGTCGTGTTGAATCCGGTCGATATGTCGGACAACATGAAAAAGTACGGAGGGTTTATTCCCGGCATTCGACCTGGTCAGCGAACGGCCGATTACATTTACCGGGTTCTGACCCGTATTACGTTCGCCGGTTCCATTTATCTGGCGATCGTCTGTGTGATTCCGGAATTGTTGATCTATAAGTTGAACGTGCCCTTTTATTTCGGAGGCACGTCGTTGTTGATTGTCGTGGGGGTCGGGTTGGATACCGCCCAGCAAATCGAGTCTCATATGTTGATGCGGAATTATGAAGGCTTCCTGGCCAAGGGACGGTTGAAAGGCCGGAGCGGATAGCACGCCATGCGACTCGTTTTTCTCGGTGCGCCCGGGGTGGGCAAGGGCACGCAGGCCGAAATGGTGGCGGCCAAACAGGCGATACCGAAAATTTCCACGGGGGATTTATTGCGAACGGGTGTGGCCCAAAAGACGCCGTTGGGGCTTGAAGCGCAGCAGTACATGACGCGAGGGGAACTCGTGCCCGACAACGTGGTGATCGGCCTCGTCGCGGAAAAAATCGCGTCCTCCGAATGTGAAAAGGGATTTATTCTTGATGGATTTCCGCGAACCATTCTTCAGGCAGACGCCTTGTCAGGCATTCTTCAAGAGCAGGAGGTGATGCTGGATCGGGTCATCTATTTCGTGATCCCTCGAGAGGAAGTGGTGAAGCGGTTGAGCGGACGAAGAAGTTGTTCGGCCTGCTCGGCGGTGTATCACATCGACTACGTGCCGCCCAAGCAGGAGGGGCGCTGTGACGAGTGCGGGGCTGTCCTCGTTCAACGTAGCGACGATAAACGGGAGACGGTGGAATCGAGGCTGGTGGTGTATGAAGAGCAAACGGCTCCCTTGATTGATTACTATCAAGAGAAACACGTGCTGGCCGAATTGGACGGCACGGGATCCGTTGAAGAGGTCCAGGAGCGGTTGTCGGCATTGCTGTCCGGGGCGTAGCGCTTCATGATCATGCTCAAGACCGAGGAAGAAATTGCGCTGATGGCCCAAGCCTCGAGGATTGTGGCTGAAGCGCATCAGGTGCTGCAACAGGAGGTCAGACCCGGGGTCACCACGTTATATTTGGACGAACTGGCAGAGACGTTCATTCGTGACCACGGGGGCGTTCCGGCCTTCAAGGGGTACCGTAGTTTCCCCAATACGCTCTGTGCCTCGGTGAATCATGAAGTGGTTCATGGAATTCCCTCCAATCGGGAGTTGAAGGAAGGGGACATCGTCGGGCTTGACTTGGGAGCGATTGTTCAGGGATTTTATGGCGATGGGGCCGTGACGGTGCCCGTGGGTCCGGTTTCGGCTGACGTCGAAACCCTGCTCAAGGTGACGGAAGCGGCGATGTATAAAGGGATCGATCAAGCCCGGGTCGGCAACCGGCTGTCCGACATCGGGCATACGATTCAAAATTACGTGGAAGCAAACGGGTTTTCCGTCGTGAGGGATTTTGTGGGGCATGGGATCGGTCGACAACTTCATGAGGAGCCGCAAGTTCCAAATTATGGACGTCCGGGGCAAGGCTCGCGTCTTCAGTTCGGAATGGTGTTGGCTATCGAGCCCATGGTGAACGTCGGGGGGCCGCAGGTGAAAGTGTTGGACGACCAATGGACCGCCGTCACGAAAGACGGGAGCCTGTCGGCGCATTTTGAACATACCGTGGCGGTCCAACCCGAAGGGGCACCCGTGATTCTGACGACGGTCAAGGAGCAGGTCAGCGTCAATTCATAGCGACGCGGTTTCAGGCTGATGGCAAAGGAAGACGTCATTGAAGTCCAAGGGGTGATCATGGAAACGTTGCCCAATGCCATGTTTCGAGTTCAATTGGAGAGTGGGCATAAGATTTTGGCGCATATTTCAGGGAAGATGCGGATGCATTTTATTCGCATTCTTCCGGGCGATAAAGTGACCGTGGAGTTATCTCCGTATGACCTCACGAGGGGGCGGATCACCTATCGCTTCAAATAGCGAGGAGAGGCAGCTCTCATGAAAGTCAAATCGTCAGTCAAACCGATGTGTTCAAAATGTATTGTCTTCCGACGACGAGGTGTCGTTCGGGTCCGATGCAGTAACCCTCGCCACAAGCAGAGACAAGGGTAGAGCGGAAGGCCTCGTCAGGTGAAGAAGGAGGAGACATGGCTCGGATAGCAGGCGTCGATCTGCCCGTGGGCAAACGCATTGAGATAGGCTTGACCTATATTTACGGGATCGGGCCGTGGAGCGCGAGGCAGATTTTGCAGAAGACCGGCATTGATTCCGCCGTGCGCGTCAAGGATCTTCGTGAGGAAGACATTGTCAAACTTCGTGAGACGATCGATAAAGATTACACCGTCGAAGGGGATCTTCGAAAGGAAATCACTCTCAGCATCAAACGACTGATCGATACGGGAACCTATCGAGGGCTTCGTCATCGCAGGGGGCTTCCCGTCCGCGGTCAACGAACCAAAACGAATTCACGAACCCGGAAAGGGAAACGGGCGTCGATCGGCCGGTCCAAAAAATAAACAGCCATCCAGGTGACAGCATGAGCGTAAAAAAAGGTCGGAAAAAAGAGAAAAAAATCGTGCAAATGGGTATTGCCCATATTCAGGCGTCTTTCAACAATACACTGGTCACCATTACCGACATGAGTGGCAATACGGTCTCGTGGTCGAACGCGGGCGGTCTGGGCTTCAAGGGCGCCAGAAAGAGTACGCCCTTTGCGGCGACGCGCGTGGGGGAAGCGGCCGGCCGAAAAGCCATGGAGCAGGGTATGCGCCAGATCGACGTATACGTCAACGGCCCGGGATCGGGACGTGAGTCGGCGGTGCGCGCGCTGCAGTCCGTGGGGCTACGCGTGAATTTGATTCGTGACGTGACGCCCATTCCCCACAATGGATGCCGGCCCCCGAAACGGCGACGGGTGTAAGCGGTGATGGACTCAACCTTCAGACGTGCCAACGTGGACTCTGAAGTTTCGAAAGTGAGAGGCTAGAGACGTGGCAAATTATCGTGGTCCAGTATGTCGGATTTGTCGAAGGGAAGGCGTCAAACTGTTCCTCAAGGGGACACGTTGCATGACGGACAAGTGTGCGATCGAACGTCGAAGTTACCCTCCGGGGCAACATGGACAATCTCGCCCTCGTGTGACGGATTACAGCATGCAGCTACGTGAAAAACAGAAATTGCGCCGGATGTACGCCGTTCAGGAGCGCCAGTTTCGCGGGATCTTCGAGCGTGCGGAACGTCAGGAGGGCGTGACGGGTGAGAATCTTCTGGCGTTGCTTGAACGACGGTTGGATAACGTCGTCTACCGGATCGGGCTGGCGTTTTCGCGCAAGCAGGCTCGCCAATTGGTCAATCATGGTCATATCTTGGTCAATGGCCGGAAAACGGACATTCCTTCGTATACGACGGCCGTGGGAGACGTGATTCAAGTCAGGCCGCGGAGTGCGGAATTGGTGGCGATTAAAGCGGCGGCGGATGCCGCCGACAACCTGCCGGCTGTCACCTGGATCGACTGTGACCGTGATGCGTTGAAAGGGACGATTCGAGCATTTCCGACGAAAGATGACATCGGGGCCCCGGTCAATGAACAGATCATTGTCGAACTATATTCTCGCTAGCAGGGAACAAGTTGGCGAGCCGGATGTCAGTCGATATCTCGGCTATGCCTGATTGAGGTGAAAGGGGGCGCAATGAACAAAGGGATCAAGGATTTTCAGTTGCCGATGCGACTGGAATTGGAAAAGGAAACAGCCTCGCCCGCCTATGGAAAGTTTACGGCAGAGCCCTTTGAACGCGGGTTTGGGACTACGGTCGGGAATTCCTTGCGACGCGTGTTGCTGTCCTCGTTAACCGGGGCGGCTGTGACCTCCGTCAAGATCGAAGGGGCGTTTCATGAATTTTCCACCCTTCCCGGCGTGACGGAAGATGTGACCATTATCATCTTGAACATCAAGAATCTCCGGCTGAAGCTGCATACCGACAAATCAAAGGCGATGCGGTTAAAGAAGAAAGGGCCGGGCGAAGTCAGTGCCGCCGATATTCAGCATGACGCGGATATCACTATCTTGAATCCGGAACTGCATATCGCGACGTTGGACAAAGACGGGATGCTCGACATCGAGTTGATCGTCAAGCCGGGTCGCGGGTACGTACCGGCGGAACGCAATAAAGAAGAAGGGCTGCCCATTGGCGTCATCCCGGTCGACTCGATTTTTTCCCCGATCAAGCGCGTGAACTTTCACGTGGAAAATGCTCGGGTCGGCCGTGTGACCGATTATGACAAATTGAATCTTGAGATTTGGACCGACGGAAGTATCACCCCACAAGAAGCCGTGTCCTCATCGGCGTCTATTCTTCGTGAACATTTGGCCATTTGCATCCCCAGCGAAGAAATGAAAGAAGTGGAGCATGATTCCGCTTACGAGGAAACGCAAGCCGAATTGAATAAACATCTGGCTCGAAGCGTCAATGAACTGGAACTTTCCGTGCGTGCGGCGAATTGTCTGAAAAATGCGAATATCAAGACGATTGAAGACCTCGTGCAGAAGACGGAAATCGAGATGCTGAAAACCAAAAATTTCGGGAAAAAATCTCTCAATGAAATCAAGGAAGTGTTGGCTGAAATGGGGTTGAGCTTGGGCTTGAGACGAGAAAATCTGGTGCAGACCAACAACCAAACGCATTAGGGAACCTTTGATTTGTGGTGATAGCGGGATGCAGGGCAAGACATCTCGGAGCGAAACCCGAAGCTTATCATAGAGATAGGTGAGGGTTGAGCGAGGACACAACGCAGCCATACGCCCGATAGTGCAATAAATCAGAGGTTTCTTAACATATTATCAAGAGAGCCACGGCATGCGACATCGAAAAAAAGGCAGACAGTTAGGGCGAAATACCAAGCATCGACACGCGATGTTTCGGAACCTCGTCACCTCGTTACTGGAACACGAACGTATCGAGACCACGGAGGCCAAAGCCAAAGAGCTTCGCGGCCTCACTGAAAGAATGATCACCCTGGGGAAAGAGGGTTCTCTGCATGCGCGCAGGCAA
Source organism: Nitrospirales bacterium (assembly GCA_965207015.1). Lineage (GTDB taxonomy): Bacteria > Nitrospirota > Nitrospiria > Nitrospirales > UBA8639 > Bin75. Next base: position 695,729 of record OZ242257.1, read on the forward strand.
GCCTTGAATTTCATCAGAAGCAAAGACGTGGTCTCGAAATTGTTCAGCGACGTTGCCGGACGATTCAACCGCCGGTCTGGAGGATACATCCGGATCATTCCGACGAGACGTCGCCCCGGGGATGCCGCGGAGCTTGTGGCTGTTGAGTTGATCGAACGCGGGCCGGTGAGTGAGGCCGTCGATGAACCGGTGATCGAAGACAAGGCATCATAAGCATTCTTGCAGTCCTTCCTTCTCACGTGTCCGGCCTTGTGGGAGTCCCTGACGCGTGAGCCCGCTTCCCGAAGATTTTCCGTTTACAAGCACGCATCGACGCGTCTCAACGGCCGTTTAGTTTACTTGGTTGGGGGCGTATGGTATTGTGGTTCAGGTTCCTTCCAAGCCATCATTGACGTGCTAACCTATGTTTCGCTCATGGATTCGATGGATTCTAAGGGGGATGACCCTGTGTTTGGCGGGCTTTCTCGGGTATGTCCTCATGCAGCAAATGCAGGCCAATCATCCTCTTCCGGTCATGACGGAACCGGTCTTTGAAACGGCCGATGCAGGCATAGAAGGTTTCGTGTACCGGCAAACCGCGGACGGGCGGGTCCAGTGGGAGGTGGAAGCGCAAAAAGCGGAAAGCGATGAGTCCGAACAACACGTCGTGTTGAAACGTGTTCAGGTTCGCTTGTTCGGCAGGGCGGGGCAAGACATGGAGTTGGAGGCTGACGAAGGAACGATCAATACAGCCAGCGGCGATTTTGAACTACGTAACGAAGATGAATTGATTACGATTGATTTGGTCAATGGCTATACAATCCTGACCCCCCACGTACACTGGGTGGATGCCGAGCAGACCATCAGTACGGATAGGCCGGTAACGATACACGGTCCGGGATTGATCATAACGGGTAGCGGGTTGGTGGCAGAGTTGAAAACGGAAAAATTAGGAGTTCTCGATAATGTCCACGTTCACATTACGTCTTGAATACGGTCATTCGGTCTTCATCGGATTGCTGGTTTTTGGCCTCGTGTCGGCGCAGGCAATCCCTTGCACCGTTGCCCAGCAAAAAGAGGAAACAACGATTACATCGGAGACAATGACTGTTCAAGGAAAATCCAGACAGACGATCTTTGAAGGAACGGTGGTCCTCAAGAAAGGGAATTTCATCATGCGGGCCGAACACATGGTGGTGACGTTCAAGAAGGGCGCGCAAAACGGGAGCCGGAAAACGGAAGGGGGGACCACAAGTCAGGTTGACCGCATCGAGGCGAACGGCAAAGTCGTCATTGAGAAATCTGATGGGAGGGTGACGTGCGGACGCGCGTTGTATTACAAGGATGAAGAAAAACTCGTGCTGACGGAGTCGCCGGTGGCCTGGCAAGGTGGGACCAAGATCAAGGGAGCCCAAATGACCATGTTTTTAAAAGAAGAACGAAGCGTCGTCGAGGGCGGATCCCACGTGGTGATCCTCGAAGAGTAGCGGCCCCCAGGCCGTGGACCATCGTTGACCTGTTACAGCCCGTCATGGCGCACTCCAGGCTTTCCGTCCAGGAACTACGCAAGAGTTTCAAAGGCCGGGATGCCGTGCGAGGCGTCTCGTTGGATGTCGAGTCAGGAGAAATTGTCGGCTTATTGGGGCCGAATGGAGCAGGGAAAACGACCATTTTCGACATGGTGGTTGGTCTTTGCGAGCCGGATCATGGGCAGATCCTCTTAAATCAGGATCCAATCACGGCCCTGCCGATGTACCAGAGGGCGCGTCGAGGCATTGGTTATCTCCCGCAAGAAGCGTCGGTCTTCCGTCGATTATCCGTGCAAGACAATATTTATGCCGTTCTGGAAACCCTGGACATTTCCCGGGATGAGCGTCAGACACGCTTGGAAAGTTTATTGAACGAACTTGGGTTAGGCCATATTCGAAACAGCAAAGCCTTCACGTTGTCCGGTGGCGAGCGTCGTCGATTGGAAATTACGAGGGCTCTGGCCACGACCCCTCAGTTCTTGTTGTTGGATGAACCCTTTGCCGGAATTGATCCCATTGCGGTCGCCGATCTCCAAAAAATCATTCAGTCCTTGAAAAGAAAAAACATCGGTATCCTGACGACGGATCACAACGTGCAAGAAACACTTTCCATAACCGATCGTGCGTATATCATTAATGAAGGGGCGATCCTTGAGGCAGGTACGCCGGAAGCCATTGTCAGGAGCCCCAAGGTCAGAGAAATCTACTTAGGCGAACGCTTTCGGCTCTGAACGTTTCAGGCTGCCACGGATAGCGGCGATGGAACTCAAACTCGATCTTCGGCTCAGTCAGAAGTTGGTGATGACGCCCCAACTTCAACAGGCCATCAAGCTCTTGCAGTTATCCAGGCTGGAACTACAGCAGGTCCTCTCTCAACATATACTGGAGAATCCGCTCCTTGAGGAGTTGAGTGCTGAGGCGGACGAAGGAGATGCGCCAACGCCGGAAGATGCGGTCGCCGGAGGAACAGAAGAAGTCAGCGGGAGCGCCGCAACCGTTGACCGTGATACAGGTGGCGAGATCGAATCAGGCGACGTTAGTGAATTTTCCGAGCCGCTTTCGCCGGGGGGATGGGAAGACTATTTTGAAAGTGATTGGCGACCGAGAGTTGGTGACCGCCAGGCGTTCTCAGACGAAGATTTTCCTTCTTATGACCAGACGCTGACCAAACCGGCTACGTTGGAAGATCACCTGCTGTGGCAGTTACGGCTTTCTTCCGAGGATGAAGAAGAAAAAGCCATTGGCCATATGATCATCGGCAATCTCGATGAAGACGGGTACCTTCGCACGTCGATCGAGGAAATTGCCGAAGAAGCGCGGGTATCCATCGCCAGGGTGGATTCCGTGTTATCCTTGATTCAAACGTTCGATCCGATCGGGGTCGCTGCCCGGGATCTTCAGGAATGTTTGCTGATTCAACTTCGCTACCTGCATAAAAAACCCATTGGAAATGAATATGTGCATGGCGGCGCTCGCCAGGAATCCCTGCTCGAACTGATTATCAAGGGCCATCTCCACGATCTCCAGAAAAAGCGATATGCCACCGTTGCCAAAGCTGTCGGCAGGCCGGTGGCAGAGATCATGGAGGCCGTGCATGTCATTGAAGGGCTGGAACCCAAACCGGGCCGTCCCTATGGTTCCGACAACAACCAAATTATCGTGCCCGATGTCTTCGTGTTTAAGGACGAAGGCGAATGGCAGGTATCCCTGAACGATGGCAGGATGCCTCGTGCACGCACGGGAAACCTTATATCTATCGACTCCCATCAGGTGCTACAGGATCTCGATAGGATACCTCGTGTGCGGATCAATCCTTATTATGCGCAGATGCTGGAAACGAACTGCAGGGATGGAGACGCCACAAGAGCATACTTGGAGGACAAACTGCGAGGGGCCCAGTGGATTATCCGCAGTCTTGATCAGAGGAACAAAACGATTCTGAAAGTGGTCGAAAGTTTAATCAAATTTCAGGAGGCCTTTTTGGAAAAAGGCATCCAGTACTTGAAACCGCTTGTCCTGAAGCAGGTGGCCGAAGCCGTGGGTATGCATGAGTCGACCATCAGCCGGGTCACGACGAATAAATACATGTATTGTCCCCAAGGCATGTTGGAACTGAAATTTTTCTTTAATGCCGGCATTCAGCGTGCGGAACCGGGTGCTGAAAATTTATCTTCGATCACCGTTCGTGAGTTGATTCGCGAAATGGTTGGGCAGGAAAATCCCGGGAAACCGTTGAAGGATCAGGAAATTGTCTCGAGGTTACGCGCCAGGGGAATTGTTATTGCTAGGCGGACGGTTGCCAAATATCGGGCTGAGCTCAACATCGCTCCGGCCAGCCAGAGGAAGCGGACGTATTGAGTCTGCCCCACTGTGCCGTCTGCTCATCCCGCCAGCTTGCCGTGTATCCCTTCCACAAAGACGCCGCTTAGGTCGCCGTGACTGATACTGCACCGGAACGTGCGCTACATCTCGTGATCGTCAGTGGTTTGTCCGGTTCCGGAAAAACCCAAGCACTGAAATGTCTCGAGGATATCGGGTTCTTCTGCGTCGATAACCTCCCGCCGGCGCTGTTCCTGTCGTTTGCAGAATTCTGCAGTCAGCGCAGTCACACGGTTCGAAAGATAGCCTTGTGCATTGATATTCGTGAACGCGAATTTTTTTCGGATTTTTCCGAAAATCTTGATCGGCTTCAAGCGAACGTCTCTGTCGTGGAACTGGTGTATCTGGAAGCAAATGACGTGGTCCTGACTCGTCGATTTTCCGAATCCCGTCGACCTCATCCGCTCCTCCCCCGGCAGCCCGTGCTTGAAGGGATCCGGCTTGAACGGGAGCGCCTTGGTGAATTACGTGCTCGTGCCGATCGGATTCTGGATACGTCGGAGTTGACCGTGCATGAACTTCGCGATTGGATGGTGCAGCAGTACGGCGACCATGAGCACCGGCACTCGATGAAGATATTCGTGCTCACGTTCGGTTACAAGTTTGGCGTGCCTTACGAAGCCGACCTCGTGTTTGACGTCAGATTTTTGCAAAATCCGCATTTCGTTCCCGAGTTGAAGCCGTTAACGGGAAATGAACAAAATATCCAGCAGTACGTGCTCGGGAACAAAGAAGCACAAGATTTTCTCGAACATATGAGGAATTTTCTTGCCTTTCTCCTTCCGCTGTTCGAGCGAGAACGACGGAGTTATTTGACCATCGCCATTGGTTGTACGGGCGGAAGGCATCGTTCCGTCGCGATTGCCAACAAGGCGAAGGAACTGTTCGGGTTGTTGGGCTATAACGTGACCCTCAGTCACCGGGACTTGGATCGTTCGGAATATTGACGGACCGTTCTTGAGGCTTGGAGCTTTTCCTCACTGCAGGCCCTTCCTTTCCCGGATACCACATGGACAGATTGCGATAACCGTCACGAGTCCCTTAATGAGAAATCGCACCGGCGGGTGAGCCGAATCGCTATTGTTTGACGCTCAATGGATAACAGTGTAGGTTTAATCCTTTGTGCGGAACCCCAGGGATTGTGCCTCCGGCGGCGAACCGTCGCCATTGACAGCCGATGACGAAACGACTCCGGAAATGGGCCGAGGTGTTCTCACGACCGCAGACCCGTGTCGGATTGGACATCGGATCTTCCACGATCAAGCTGATTCAGCTTGAGCAACGTGCCGGCCGATATCGTCTCAAACGATTTAGCGTGCGTCGTCTTGAATCAACGGTTGTGGAAAAGGCGTCGAGCCACCAATCCTCCGGACTCAAAGCCGCACTCAGCGATCTGCTTCACGAATGCGGTCTCCTCGGCAGTCCCGTGGCCATCTCCGTATCCGGACCCTCGGTGATGGTCAAGCGGATACGCGTGTCCGGTGTCACGGAAGATGCCCTTGATGAATATTTGACGTGGGAAGGTCATCAATACATTCCTTATGACATGAATGACATTTATTTTGATTATTGGATTCTGCCTCAGCCTCGGCCTGCCCCGAAGGAGTTGGAACTGGTGCTGGTGGCCGCCAAGCAGCATGTGGTTGAAAGCCGAAGAGCGTTGTTGGAAGAAATTGGGGTTCATCCGATCGTGTGTGACGTCGATGGCCTCGCGTTGATGAAGACGATTATGCGAACACGCCGGGCCTCCAGGGGAAAGTCGTTTGCCGTTGCCAACGTGGGAGCCGGTGGAATGAACATCATCTTTGTTGCCGATGAACAGCCCCTCGTGATTCGAGACGTCATGTTTGAAGACACGTCATCAAGCCAGAATGCCGGGGACGCGGTAGCCGTCGAAGGCTCGGCTTGGCAGGGTTCATTTCAGGCCAGGACCGATTCCCCTGAGAATCCATCGGCAAGGGCGGAAAACGTCAGGGAAATCAAATGCTGTTTCGAATCTGTTCTGGAGCGCTACCCTAAACTCGAGGTGGAAAAGCTGTTTCTGTGCGGAGGGCAATCGAATGATCCACAATTGCGAACTGAGTTGCAGGACGCGTTGGGAATTCCGGCTCTCCCGTTCAATCCTTTTGAGGAAATCGAATGTTCGGCTGATCGCCGGGACCGGCTGTGGGCGTCGGCCCATCTCGGAGGGGTGGCCGTCGGGTTGGCCCTTCATCAGGACAACCATGGTTAGCATTAATTTATTGAGAGGCCAACGATACGATGAGCGTCAGGCACGGAAGCGCGCCAGGTTGGAGTTGTGTGCGGGGATCTGCGTCATAGCGAGCGTCTGCGCGTTTTGGGGATGGATCACCATCGATGTCACTCAGGCAACGCAACGGCTTGAACGGGAAACACAAACCAAACAGGCCCGTGTCGCGTTGCTGCAAACAACCCGGCAGGAGGTTTTGGCGCTGGAAGAACGACGACAAGCCATGACGGCCCGACAGGAAAGAGTCAATGCCTTGACGAGTACGTTGGATAGCCCCATTCGCCTGCTGTCGATCATCAGCAGGGTGGTTGATCCTCTGGACGTGTGGTTGCTGCACCTTCAGGCAAAGGACGACAAGGTCGCGTTGTCAGGTGTTGCCCGGTCCCTTCAGGACGTGTTGAAACTGGCAAAGGATTTCGAAAAGGAGCTTGGACCGGCCGACGTCCTCGACGCCGGGCCTCACGCGCAACTGCCGGATCTCTTTCAATTCTCAATGAATGTATGGATGGACTCGCCGAATCATGGTCGAACGAATTCTTGATTGGGTGGAAGACACGCCTAAGAGCCATAAGACCATGCTTCTGCTGCTCTGCGCAGGGTTGACATCGATCATCCTGTTTCAATTCGTGGTGGAACCTCAACGGGAGCGCGCCCGGGCGTTTCAACAAACCATTCGATCCCTCGACCATCAACTCGCAACATCAGAACCGGACCGAAAAGTGGAAACGCTCAAAAAGGAAATCGGTAGCCTGACGAGCCGGCTCACCGGAGAGAAGAAACTCTTGGCGATCCCCATGGATCATATGCTCGCGGGTATTGTGGACAAAGCACAATCGGTTGACGTGGCACTCAGGTCCTGGGAGTCCGAAGAGCCCGTCCCACTGCCGGAAACGAACCTGCATCGCGTCACGATTCGGCTCCGAGTCGATGGAGGGTATCATGCGCTTGCCCACTTTCTCGAAGAGCTTCAAACGCTGCCGAATACGTTGCCGTTGAAGGCGCTGGACTTTCACGCACAGGATCGAAGCGAGGCAAACCCTGAGCATCCTATTCAAGCCTCCATTGAATTGACGGGTTTTGAGGCGGCTGAGGTCGAACAAAGGGACGAGTCTATTGCCGGAACAATCACAGGGTAGAGGCGTAGCCTCATGATGCGTGTTGTTTTAGTGCTCATGGGCTTCCTGTGCGGGAGCGTTGCCGCAGTTCAGGCAGGACCGGGTGAGCAGGTTGTGGCGAACACACAAAAGCCTTTAGCCACGTTCAGTTATAGCTCGGATCGCTATCGCGATCCTTTCGTTCCGACAGCAGTGACCCGAACGCCGGAGGTGTCCGCCGTGCAGGCAGTGGACGCAAGCCCTCAAGCCGTGACGGTCGTGGGAATCATTTCCTCCGCTCAAGGTCGTTGGGCCGTGCTGGAATTCGAGGGCGGGGAGCGACTCATCGTCATGCCGGGACAAACCATTTCCGCGTATTCCCGAATCGTGAAACGCATCACGGAGCAAGGGGTGACTCTTTCGGCGATAGGGGCGACAGAGGCTCAATCGGAGAAAACGTATTGGCTGGACCAAGAACCGGATATCGGAGAACCCCGTTCCGGTGGCAATTCCTGAACACTCAGATGGATAAGGTACAACATGTTGCGTTATTTGAATGCCGGTGAATCCCATGGCAAGGGATTGATGGCCGTGTTGGAAGGGGTTCCGGCCGGGCTTCCGCTCACTGCGGAAATGATCAATCAGGATCTGGCGAGGAGGCAGGGCGGGTATGGTCGCGGAGGCCGGATGCGAATTGAGAAGGATCAGGTGGAATTCTATTGCGGTGTCCGAAAAGGGAAAACATTGGGCAATCCATTGGGCCTCCTGGTTCGCAATCGGGATTGGGAAAATTGGCAGGAGATCATGGCGGCTGAACCGGGGCCCCCGTCGGAAGAACGCGTCGTCACCCGTCCGCGACCCGGGCATGCCGATTTGGTGGGAGCCATCAAATATGGGCATCGGGACATTCGCAACGTACTCGAAAAGGCGAGTGCGAGAGAAACGGCCATCCGTGTGGCCCTCGGCGGCGTGGCTAAGGCTCTCTTGTCGCAATTTGATATGCGGGTGGTCAGTTATACGGCCCGCATCGGCTCGGTGGCGATTCCGCCGACGGAGGATCCTCTGGCAGCGTATGAATTGGCTGAGCAGTCTCAGGTCCGGTGTCCCGATCCCGAAGCGAACGAACAGATGATCGAACAAATTCAATCGGCGAAACGGAACGGTGACTCATTGGGCGGCGTCTTCGAAGTGGTCGTCACCAATCCCCCAATCGGGTTGGGCAGTTACGCGCAGTGGGACCGGCGTCTAAGCGCGCGGTTGGCCATGGCGGCCATGAGTATCCAAGCCATGAAAGGCGTGGAAATCGGCATGGGGTTCGAGTCCGCATGTCGCTTGGGATCTGAAGTGCATGACGACATTTATCCTAGTGAAATCAAGCCCGGCTTTGCTCGAAGGACCAATCGTGCGGGTGGCTTGGAAGGCGGTATAACGAACGGACAACCCATTGTACTGCGGGTTGCCATGAAACCGATTGCCACCCTGTATCAACCGAAGAACAGCGTGGATATTCAAACCAAAAAACCCTTCGAAGCCACGGTGGAACGTTCTGATATCTGCACGGTACCCGCGGCCGGCGTGGTAGGGGAAGCCGTCATTGCGTATGAAATGGCCAATGCCATGTTGGAAAAATTCGGCGGCGACAGCGTCGATGAAATGAAACGAAATTTCGACGCGTACCAGGAATACGTGAAGAACTTTTAGCCTCTTGACCCAACTTCAACCGATGGTATCGTTCAACCGGGAAAGCCGAGTGCCGGGCTGCTCATGACTCGCTCTCATGAAATCGTCAAAGTTGGTCTCGGCAAGCGAAGCTACGACATCGTGATCGCTCCCGGCAGCCTTCACCGGATGGGGAAATATTTGCAGTCATTGGGACTGTCCGGGAAAGTCGGCGTCGTGACCAATCCGACGCTGGCACGTTTGTATGGGGCATCGCTCAAACAGGCGCTGGTCAAAGCGGGCTTCACCTGTCACGTGATCAGCATTCCGGAAGGTGAGCGGACCAAAACGCTTCGGTGGGCCTCGTCCATCATCGACGAATTGGTCGCGCATCGATTCGAACGCCGGTCGGCGCTTGTGGCGTTGGGTGGAGGGGTCATTGGCGATATTACGGGCTTTGCCGCGTCGATGTATCTTCGAGGCATCCCTTTCATTCAAGTGGCGACCACGCTGGTGGCCCAAGTGGATTCCAGCGTGGGTGGGAAAACCGGGGTCAATCATCCGTCGGGGAAGAATCTGATCGGCGCGTTTTACCAGCCGGCGCTCGTGGTGTCCGATACGAATACGTTGCGAACCCTACCCAGGCGCGAGTGGTTAGCCGGATTGGCCGAAGTGATTAAATATGGGGTCATTTCCGATAGAAAATTTTTCGCGTTTTTGGAAGACCGAATGGAACACATTCTCGATATGCGGGAAACAGATATCCAAGCGGTCGTGAAGCGTTGTTGTGAGATCAAAGCGAAGGTGGTGGGCAAGGATGAACGGGAATCGGGTCTGCGCCGCATTTTGAATTATGGACACACGATCGGTCACGCGTTGGAATCCCTGAGCCGGTATCGAAAATATATCCATGGCGAGGCCGTGGGAATCGGTATGGTGCATGAAGCTCTCCTGGCCCATCATTTGAAGTTGTGCTCGCCGTCCGTGGCAGACAGGCAACGGACCCTGATACAGAGAACGGGCCTTCCCGTGCGCATGCCGGCCCACAGTTTTTTGAAATTCTGGGGGGCCATGGGCCATGATAAAAAAGTGGCGGGTGGAACCATCCATTGCGTGCTGCCTCGCTCGATCGGTCATGTTCAAGTCATGCCGCTGGACCCGCGCGCTGTGAGACAGTGGTATGCGCAGCTCGGGTGATCAAGGCCTTCTCACCCCAATTCTCTTCCTTTGAGGACAGCGGGAGACACGGGGAATCTTAAGATGACTCTGAAAAAGAAAACGTCGACGAGGAAATCCCCGAGGCGGTCAAAGCCGGACGTCAAGGCCGTCCTTCGCGAAAGGACGCGGGAAGTCGAAGTGCTGTACCGGATCAGTGAGTCGATCAGCAGCACGCTCGATTTGGAAGCCGTGCTCAAACAGATCGTCGAGGTTGTGGTCGAAGTGACGAAAGCCGATTCCTGTTTATTGTATCTCGTCTCGGAGAATCGGGATGAACTCGTCTTGCGATCATCCAAGAATCCCCATCCCAAACTCATCGGCCGGATTTCCGTGGGGTTGGGAGAGGGGATTACGGGCTGGGTGGCCCAGGAAAGGGTGCCGGTGGTCATTCCTCGTCACGCGAGCGATGATCCGCGGTTTAAGTTATTTCACAATCTGCCGGAAGACCGGTACCAGGCGTTCGTCTCGCTTCCTGTGGTGACCAAGGGCAATATGATCGGGGTTATTAACGTGCAACACAAACGGGCGAGGCGGTATCAGGACGCCGAGTTGGCGCTGTTGTCGACCATGGCAAACCAGGTCGGGGGCGCCATTGAGAACGCTCGCTTGTATGATGAAATGAAGCGGCAAACGTTACAACTCGAGACCCTGTCCCAGGTTTCGGAAACCGTCGCTTCCAATCGCGTGATCGAGGAAGTTCTGCAATTGATCGTGATGACGACGGCGCAGATGATGGATTCGACGATCTGTTCGCTGATGTTGGTTGACGAGGAGAACCAACGGTTGCGTATTGCGGCGACCCAGAGTCTGAGCGAAGCCTATCGCCGGAAACCGCCGCTCAAGATCGGCCAGAGTATCAGCGGGCGGGCGGTCAAGGAACAACGGCCGATTTACGTGTCCGACGTGAAGAAGGAGAAAGAGTTCTTTTACCAGGATCTGGCCAAACGGGAGTCGTTGTGCTCGCTGTTGTCGGTACCCATGATGAGCAAGGAAAAGGTTATCGGCGTGCTCAATACCTATACCTCCTCGTTGCATACGTTTGACGACAAGGAAATCAAAATCATGCAGGCCATAGCCAACCAGGCGGCGGTGGCTATTGAGCATACTCGTCTCATGGAAAAATCATTTGAAATGCAGGAAGCCCTGACTGTCAGGAAACTCGTCGAACGAGCCAAGGGTTACCTCATGCATTCCCGCAAATTGTCGGAAGCCGATGCGTTCAGGTTGCTCCAGCGTCAAAGCATGAACATGCGAAAGTCCATGCGGGAGATTGCTGAAGCCGTCATTCTGGCCGGAGAATTGGAAGGTGGATCCATGGATCAGTCGTGAGCATCGATCAGGGGTCCATTCTGATCTCTTGACAGGCTGTCCGAATCGCTGGTACAAGCTCAAGAGACGACTCATATATGCTTGACGGTTGTTGGGACAAAGGCGTCCTCCCCGGAAGGGAAGAGGGCGTTTTTTTTTACGATGCGAACTTGCCGAATTGCCATGGTTCAAATGAATCCCGTCGTGGGCGACGTGGATGGGAACGTGCGTGCGATAGGCAAATGGGTGAAATCCGCTCGTCAGGATGGAGCGGATATCGTCGTCTTCCCGGAATTGGCCATCACCGGTTATCCACCGGAAGATCTGGTCTTACGTCCGAGTTTTCTCCGCGACACGGCTCATGCCCTCCAATGGTTGACGACTCAGTGTCGGGACCTCACCGTGGTCGTCGGATTTCTTGAAGAGGGAGGAAGGACCCGTCCGCGAGAGGGGGCATCCTTCGTCGTTCCCTCGGGGCTCCGGCAGGTATTCAATGCGGCTGCGGTGATTCATGACCGACGGGTCGCGGCCACCTGTCAAAAAACGTTCCTGCCGAATTACGGGGTGTTTGACGAAAGCCGGTATTTTTCGCCTGGCCAAAAAGCCTTGGTCTGCCAAGTCCGTAGAGTGCGGTTTGGCGTGAACATTTGTGAGGATATCTGGTACGCCGGTGGGCCTACCCGCGATCAGGTAACCGTCGGCGGTGCGCAATTGATCCTGAATATCAACGCCTCCCCCTATCACGTGGGCAAGGTCAGAGCGCGGCAACGCATGTTGGCGGAGCGGGCCAAGCAGAATAACGTGGTGGTGAGTTATACCAACATGGTCGGAGGACAGGACGAAGTCGTCTTCGATGGCAACAGTATGATCGTCGATCGAATGGGAACGGTCGTCACTCGGGCCGGAGCCTTTGAAGAAGAACTGCTGGTGGCCGACCTGTTTTTCGATGGGGAAGCGCGTCCGGCAGGTCGGAAAACACGGGTTAGGCAACAGTATCCTGTCAAGCGAGTCAGACTGTCTTCGGTGGAGCGACGGAAACCGAAAAAGCCGGTGCCGTTGAAAAATAGAGACTTGTCGCACGATTTTGAAGAAATCTATCAGGCCCTGGTGACGGGGGTTCGCGACTACGTGAGGAAGAACGGTTTTCGGCGCGTGTTAGTCGCAGTCAGCGGAGGGATCGATTCGGCCTTGACGGCGGTGATTGCCGCCGATGCCCTCGGTTCCGACCGGGTGACGGGGGTGTTCATGCCCTCACCGTTTACCTCGCGGGAAAGTCGCAGCGACGTCAAGGCCTTGATGAAGGCTCTAAACGTCGAGTTATTGACCTTTTCGATCACACGTCTCTGGAAACAATACGTCCGGGCCTTGTCTCCAACGTTCGGAAAACGCGCGTCCGATGTCACGGAAGAAAATCTCCAGGCGCGCATCCGCGGCACCCTTGTCATGGCCCTGTCCAACAAGTTCGGCCACTTGGTCCTGACCACCGGTAACAAGAGCGAAATGAGCGTCGGGTATGCCACCTTGTATGGAGATATGGCCGGCGGTTTTGCCGTGATCAAGGACGTCCCCAAGATCCTGGTGTATGACCTGGCCCGGTATCGGAACTTGAAGGCCGTTGATACCCATGGCAAGGCTGTGATTCCTCAACGGGTCATCGACCGCGCGCCGTCGGCCGAGCTCAAGCCCGGGCAAACAGACCAGGACGCCTTGCCGCCCTATGAAGTTCTTGACCCAATCCTGGAAGCGTACGTCGAACAAGAACGTTCTCTTCAGGAAATCGCCGGCAAAGGTTTCCCTGTGCAAACCGTCAAGCGCGTGATGGCCATGGTGGACCGCAGTGAATATAAACGTCGTCAGGCTCCGATCGGGATCAAGATCACGCAAAGAGCACTGGGGAAGGATCGGCGGATGCCGATCACCAATCGATACGTCAAGCGTTGACTGACAATGTTCAAGCCGGTATACGAGGAAATCAGGAGCATGGTGTACGGCAACGGCACAGGAGTACGTCCGTGAATCAGGAACGCATGGAACAAACAGTGGATTTGTCTCAATCGGGTGCGTCCTCCACGCAAGCCGTCCTTGATGCGCGCCGTGAAGGCATGCTCGGGCGATTGCGCGAAGGGGCGTCCGGGACAGAAGTCGTGTCAGATTTTACCTTCCTCGTGGATACGGTCCTGATCGGCAGATATCGAAGCGTGATCAGGCAGCGGAGCGGCGATGCGCCCTCGGGCATGCAGCACTGTTGTCTGGTGGCCGTGGGGGGATACGGTCGACGTGAACTGGCTCCGTATTCCGATATCGACGTCATGATGCTGTATCGCGCAGGCGGCAGCACGGTCGTCCAGGATCTCTCCAAGCAGATCTTTCACCATTTATGGGATTTGGGATTTCAGGTGGGTCATAGTGTCCGGTCGATTCACGATTGTATGGTCGTGGCGGAGGGGGATTTGTCGGCCAAAACCGCGCTGATGGAGTCACGGTTTTTAGTAGGCAACCCGGTCGTCTTTCAAGAGTTTCAGCGGCGGTTTGCCAAGCGCGTGTTGGGAAGACGAGTAGGGAATTTCATCCGTGAGAAACTCGAAGAGCGGGAACAGGACTATGCCAAATTCGGAGAGACCGTGTTTCTCCTGGAACCGAATGTCAAGAAAAGCAAGGGGGGGTTAAGAGACGCTCACTTGCTGCAATGGGTTGGCATGGCCCGGTACCAGGCCGTCACGTTGCAGGAGTTGGTCGACCGTGGGGTCTTGGCGCATCAGGATTATACGGCCTTGCTCGAAGCGAGAGAGTTTCTGTTCAAAGTGCGCGCCTTGCTCCATTTGGGCGCGGGTCGCGCTCAGGAAATCTTGTCGTTCGACGAACAAGTGCGCATGGCCGAGGAGTTCGGTTATCGCGATGAATCGCATCTGCTGGGCGTGGAACAGTTCATGCAGCAATACTATCGTCTCACAACCGGCATTCATCAGCGTGCGATGCGATTCGTGGAGCGTGCAGATTCCGCAAATCTCTGGACTCGCCTCAGACGACTGTGGCCGGCTCCGTTGATCGACGGCTTTTTTCAAACGGTTGGCGGGAGGTTGTCCGTCCATGACGACAAACTCATGCAGGTCCTTGATGATCCGGAGCATCTCTTGAGCCTCTTTCAGGTCGCGCAAAAACAAGGAGTGCCGATCGACGGCCGGGTGCTGGAAGAGATTCACCGTCACATGGAAAGCATGCCCGACCACCTGTTCGCGACCCCATCCGTAAGCCGGCGGTTTCGGGAATTGTTGTCCGGCCCCAAGGCGGTTGCCGAAACTTTGATGTTGATGCATCAGGCTCGGGTTCTGGAAAAACTGGTTCCCGCCTTTGGCCGTGTTCGTGGCCTCATGCAATTTAATCAATACCACAAATATACGGTGGATGAGCATAGCCTGCTGGCCGTCAAGAAAGTTGAGTCATTGGGAAAACAGTCCGGAATGTTGGGAAAGGTGTACCAGGAGATTGAGGCGAAAGACCTCCTGCATTTGGCCGTGCTGCTTCATGACGTGGGGAAAGGCCTCCCTGAAGATCACAGCGAAGTCGGGAAAAAGATCGCCCAAGACGTATCCATCAGATTGGGACTCGACGAACAGGAATCCCGAACCCTGGAGTTCCTGGTCCATGCACACCTGCTGATGGCGAATACGGCCTTTCGACGGGATCCGCATGATGAAAAAGTGCGGCAGACGTTTTGTCGGGCCGTGGAAGGTCCTGAACGATTGAAACAACTCCTGCTCCTGACGGCCGCGGACATTGCGGCGGTAGGCCCGGACGTGCTGACCAAATGGAAAGAAGCGTTGCTGATCGAACTCTATCTTCTGGCACTACCCGAGGTGTCCGGGACAAGTGAACGGGTGGAATCCGCGATTGACGTCGAGCACGTCACCGATGATGTCCTAGCGGCTTGGGAACAGCAGTCTCCCCGTGTCGAAGCCGGCAGACAGTCAGCCGGGAGCCACGGCATTCCGAATCGTGAGTGGGTCAAGGGCCAATTGGAAGCCTTCCCGGTGCGCTACCTGTCCGGAACGGCCAGGGATCGAATGATCGCCCACCTTTCCGCCATCCGGTCTTTGACCCTGGAACATCCCAGGGTCGAATCCACCTACAACCGCGAACTGAAGGTGTGTGAGTATTCGCTCATTGCCTTCGATTCCGTGGCGTCCGGGATATTCATGAAGATGACCGGCGTGCTGGCCGCGAAAGGCCTGCGGGTGCTTGATGCTCAGATTGTCACAAGACCGGACGGCATTGTGGTGGATACGTTCTTGGTTAAGGACCATGATTTCAGCGGCGAACCCACGTCGGCTCGGTTGGAAAAAGTGGGGAAGGCCATTGTCAGTGTGTTACAGGGAGAACTCTCAATCGAGACGTTTATGGCACGGAATCGACGCGTGTCATTTCGCAGCCACATGCCGATCCGCCGGCACCGTACCGAAGTCAAAATCCACAATGAGACGTCGGACCACTTTACCGTGATCGAGGTGTTTGCCGATGACAAGCAGGGCCTGCTGCATGAGATCGCCGATACTCTGTATGCTCTCGAACTTTCGGTGCATTCGGCCAGAATCGGGACGCGCCTGGATCAAGTCGTGGACGTGTTCTACGTCACCGAACGAAACGGCAACAAGATTCAGGACGCCCGGACGTGCGAATCCATTCAAACAAGGCTGCAAGATCAGGTCGATCGTTTCCTGGATGCCGACGATTCACGGTGAAGAATCGGGTTTAGTCTCTTCTCTTTCTCACGGAAAAATATAGGGGGGCCGGGAGGCTTATCAGGAGGAGTCTCCTCCCGGCCTGGAGGAGTGAGACGTTCCCCACTCCTTCAACAAAAAAACCCAAGTATGCCTACGGCATGCTTGGGCTCTGGACGAACAGTCTCTGGCTCTACGGATGGAAATTAAGGCAGCAGGTTAAAGATCTTTAGGCATAAGGGCGTTACTCAGAATCTCCTCTCATCATGAAGGGGTGATTCAAGACCCACATTTCGTACATGGGAATCGCAAACATAATCAGGAACGTAACCGTCATGAGCACGTCGCCAGTCAATAAGGTCATCACGAAGAGGGGAGACACGTAGGTAATCAGCCAGGGCGATATGACATCCAATGTCACGCCCACAAAAGCGCCCCACGTGGTCAACACTTTCACGAGAGGGCTGGCCATGGTCAGGTACAAGACGTGTACCATGATCATGAACACCACGGGCATCGTAAACAAGTGAAAGTGTGTGGTTTCGGCCAATTGCCCGAAGGACATGGGCTCGCCGAAATTCTCGGGGGATCCGCGGTAGTGCAGGGCAATGCCCTTCGGCGTCAGGTCGGTCATGCTGTGTGCCCAAACAAAGGTAAAGACGAATCCCACGAACATGAGCAGCAAGAACCACGTGTACACCAGCCGGATCTGCCGGTCGGTGTCGCGTAGCCGAAACCGGGTGTTGAAATTCCGCATTGCAGAAGCATCTTCACGTAGAGCCCTGACCTCCTTCCGTCATTGAGCCCCGTCTGACTGTCTTTACCAATTCATGGACACTGTTAGAGCCCCAAGAGGATCTCAAAGAACCCTTTTTCCTTACTGGTGGCCGCAAGCACATCGCGGCCGAGCCCGTGAGGCTTCAAATAGAATTCATTGACCAGGACGAGCACGCGTTTGACCCCGGCGCTCGCGGAACGCACGGACATCGTGGCCCCGGTGATGTTGATGATATCCCGATTGATCCGTATCGGGTCTCCGATGGTTTTCCCCTGGTACTGATAATTGAAGCGTTTGGTGGCGATCTCGTTACCCCGGGCCTCCCGGTACACCAGGACTTCAAAGTTCATGCATTCGCCTGTCGCGGTCACGCCCACCATGTACGTAATCGGGCGATGCTTGCCGATGGTATTCTGGATCACCGCGTACCCGTCGATGTTCCCCCGGGTTTCTCCGATGAAGACGTCGAAGGTATATTCCGGGAATTCCCAGCCGATGACTTCTTCGACGAACGCTTTTTGCTCGGCCGTCAATTGCAGGGTTTCACGGCGGATCTTTTCGGAATCAGGAAACATGACTTTGGCTGCTTCGTCCTCGGTAAAATAAATTTCCAGATGGCCCAGTTCCTCCGGCGTCAGCCAGCGGTTGAGCTCATGGTCCCAAATCTGTTCCGAATGGTCCTCATCAGCGAGAACCTGGGATGAAAGGAAACCCGTTAAGACACTGCAAACAGCAAGAAGAACTAAAAGACGAACTCCCGCTTTCCCCTTCCGGTCATTCCCGCGAAAGCGGGAATCAAGGGTCTTTCTCTTCTGTCCCTTCATTCGTGTGGCCCCGCAAGACTTCGTATTAACCGACGACCGTACATCCTTCACTCAGCAGTTGATTGGTAATCCGTTGGACCAGGCGCCGTTCTTCCTCGGCGCTGGGCGGAATGCGTTTCCAAGCGATGCCTTGCGACCGCGCGCCTACGGGAGAAAAAAACTCCCGGGCTTGCCGGACCGAGATCCTGACCGGCTGCCGGGCGGCTTCGACGTTCACAAAAAACCGCGCGCGTTCCTTATTGCCCTGGCGTTGAAACACCCCGACCGACCGACCTGAGGCAAAAGTTGCCCAATCGGTTTCAATCACCCCCTTGTCCTTATCCTCTTGAGTCAACACGAATTCGTCCATGCTCGCGAGGGCCACGGTCCAGGCCTGGTCATAGGAACAGGCTGCCTTCACGGTGTGGGGCGCGCCGGAAACCGCGGCGCACCCCACCGCAAAGACGACCAGAAACAAGGAAAGAACAACATGTCTGCCCATAGACGGGTGAAAGCTCCCTTCTTCGGTTAGAAGTACGACGACAAGTTGAACTGGAACCCGTTGTGATTCGTGGCTCCCGCAGGATTGTTCACGCCTCTCCTGTTCCACGTATAAGCGAGCTTGATCACCGAGTCTTCTATCGGCCGGAAGTTGAGCCCCAAGGTCAATCGTTCTTCGTCAGTCGAGTTGTTGAGGTCGGAATCGGTGTTGGCATCTGCCCTTCCCCAACGAACGATGCCCGTAAACGTCGAGTCCTGGCCGAAATAGCTGGGCAGGGCCCTGGTGAGGCCCTCGGGCATGAAGTGGTAATTCAATTGCACGTAATATCCGAACATGTTTTCGGGGAGCCTGAATATTTTGCCGTCTTCTGTTGTCGCACTTCGGCGTCTCGCCGAGTCGTCATCATCCGAAGTGAATACGGTCGTCCCTTTCTCCACAACCGTATACGTGGGCCCTTCGGCGTTGCCCCAGGCTGCTTCGCCCATGAGTTCAAAGGGTCCTCGTTGCAGGGCCCCGTCGATGGCGAACAGGGTCAGGTCATGCTTGTCATTTTTGTCCCATTTGCCGTGGTGAACGGACCCGGCCACCTCGATACCCAACATCGGGCTGACCGAGACACGGCTGACGATCGCCTTGTTTTCGTTGTTATCTTTTTTCAGGCTTCCGCGAGACGTTCGCGTCCCGGCGCCATCGTTAAGCTGGCCGTTATCGCCGGTAAAGCCATTGACGACGTACAATTCGTAGTCGATCTTGGAAAGCGCGGTCGGATAGACCGTGCCGAAAAAGCCGAGTCCGCTTTCGGCAAAGGTGGAAGGCAGGATCGAACGGCTCACCATGGGCCGTAGAGGCAAATCGTTCAAGGGCGAGTCGTGGATCAGGTTGAACCGGCCCATGGGTACCAGGATGATGCCCCCCCGCAGGTTGAACGCGTCGTTGAACCGGTAGTCCATGGTAGCGAATTCCATCTTGATGTCCCCGTCCCCCTGGTTGCCCTGAGGGCCGCCGTGTTCAATCTCGAGTTCGGCTGCCACGCTGAGCCGGTCCGTGACCTGGGAATAGAAGAACGGCACGAAACGTTCCTGGTCGAATCCCGACTTCCCGTCACAATCCCGTGCTCCCCCGTTGTTACATTTCGTGAGCGTAAAATCGATGTAACCACCGAGAATGGTTTTCGGCGCCTTGACGAAAGGTCTGGCGTAGATGGTCCGTCCACCCTGCAGGCCGCTGCCACCCGAGAATTCCTGGCCGTATCGGATTGACTGTTTCGTGGTGTCGCCCATGCCCGGTATGGAGCCCCCCGTTTTGGCCGGCGGTTTCGGCGCCGCTATTGCCGGACCTCCCGCTGCCGGCGGCGGCTGTTGTTGTTGGCGCTGTTGCTTTGACCACTCTTCAAACATTTTGCGTATCTGTTCCATTTGAGCGGGAGTGAACTCTTCCTCGGCCCAAACCGTTGCTTGCGGCATAATCATGAGGACTATCATGGCCCCCGTGATCAAAAAAAATCGTCGCATCGGACGACCTCCTTGTTGTTGGGGACTCAGGCGGTCCTCTTGACCACTAAAGGGGCTCTTGGGGCCCTCAAGTTATGTCTTGACAGATTTAGTGTTTAATGGATTCGTCGGCCTCCTTGATGGCATTACACACGGGCTATTGTGTGCATGGTGCCAGAATGACTTCGCTCTCCTTCAGACTGTTATATGAAATGGAAACAATCCGTTTACAGCGTTTGCACTTGACTTCGAGGTTGTCCCCACGCAGTTTTGCGATGAGCTGGCCGCATTCACATCTGGCTTCTGCAGGCTTGAGGTGCTTGCCCAGCCATCGCGTGTTTCTGTCAAAATTCATCGGGTGAAAATTAAGAACGATGAAAATGTAACAAAGCAGTCACAAGTTTGCAAATAAAAATGATTTTTGTTTTTGACTAAATTGATTTTGATAACAGTTATTAAAATATAGAATTTTCCATGGCCTGTCAACTTTATTTTGCAATGAAAAAATATGACTGCAACCCGGTACCCGTCTTGGTAGAATGAGACGGTTGGCCAAAAAGTTCTCGGCATGAGAAGCGGTGCAGGTGGCTGATGAGCGTAAGTTTTTTCGCGAGCCTTTCTCTTGTTTTCGTGACGGGCTGTGTTTCCGGGATTCCGGAGACTGCCGTGGATTCGGCAACGCATGAATTGGCGTTTGGTTATGTTCAAGTCGAGACCAAGGGGCCTCATCCGCGCATCTATCCAGCCAAACTCAGGTTCTTTTTCCTGACGAATGAAGAGACCGGAGAACGATTCCGGGTGAACGTGGATACCGAATCGGGCGTGTTTTCCGTGAGGCTGCCCGTGGGACTGTATGTTGTCGATCGTGTGCAATTCAGTGAAGGTCCGTTCCGGGTGGAATCCCACGTCCAACTGACCTTTCGCGTGTCCGAGAAAAAACTGGCCTATTTGGGCTCGTGGCAAATCGAGCTTGAAACGCCTCGGACCATTCGCCATGTGAGAATCCGTATCCTTGAAGGGGAAGCCGAGTTCTCAAAAAAATTTTCCAAGAGGTTTGGATTGGAACGAACACCCATTGCAACAGTCCTGCCGAAACCCGAGACGTTCGAAACGCGTGGGTTCATGGTTGACGGGCAGCCGAATGCCAGATATTTCCGTCGCCGATAAGCCGCCTTCTACAATCATGAAACCGACATGTCTTTTTATCCTGGCGATTTTGGGTCTATCTGTCGTCTGCTGGCCTGACATTACCGGCCACGCCGCTTCACCTCAGGTGGTCAAGCGTGGTCAGATGCATATGGGCACCCTGGTTTTTCTGACGGCTGTGGCCCAGGACAAGCAACTGGCCCATTCTGCCATTGAGCAGGGATTTGCCGAGATTCATCGCCTGGAGCAAATCCTGAGCACGTGGATTCCCGAGAGCGAACTCTCGCGGATCAATGCCGGAGCCGGACAACGTGCCGTCGCGGCAAGTCCGGAAACCATGGAACTCCTGGAGTATTCTTTAGAAATGGCCCGGTTGACCAAAGGTGGCTTCAATGTTGCCATCGGTCCGGCCGTCGAGGCCTGGAACGTCAGTCGGGAAGGGCGGATTCCTACGCGTGATGAATTGGAGGCCACGCGTCCGCTCATGGATCTTGCCGCCATTCATATCGATAAGGAGGCGGGCATCGTGTATCTGGCACGGTCCGGGATGCGGGTGGACATCGGGGGCATCGGCAAGGGCTATGCAGCGGATTTCACGGCCGGCGTGATGCGGGAAGCCGGTGCTTCGGCGGGCGTAGTCGCGATTTCCGGAGACATCAAGACTTTCGGTCGTCTGCCCGATGGTCAACGCTTCGTGTTCGGCATCCAGCATCCCCGAAAGGAGACCGGGGTCACGATCGGGCAACTCGAACTCGAAGATGAGGCCGTTTCCACGGCGGGTGATTATCAACGCTATTTCGAGAAAGACGGCATTCGATACCATCACATTCTCGATCCTCAAACGCTTCAGCCCGCTCGGCTCTCTCAGAGCGTCACCATCGTGGCCTCAACCGGGGTGCTGGCCGATGGCCTGGATACGGGCATCTTCGTCATGGGTCCGGAAAAAGGCATGGCGCTGATTGAACGCCTGCCGGGAGTCGAAGGCGTGATCGTCGGTACGGACGGTACCGTATCCGTCTCTTCGGGCTTGCAGGACCGGTTGCAGTTGAGCCTGCAACCTTAATCTGTCCGTGAGGCCGTGACAAACAAAAGGGCCGCACGAGGCGGCCCTTTTGTTTGAAGAGCGTGACAACGGAACGAGTTATTTCATGTGTCCGCCGGTTCCGTGGCCCATGCTTTTCTTCCCTTTCTTGTACTTGGAATAGTCGCCGGAATGCCCCATGTTGCCGCCATGGGATTTGATGCGTTCGTGGATTTTGTCCATTCGCGCTCGTTGCTCGTCTGACAACACGGCTTTGGCGTCTCGCTTGGCTTTGATTGACGCCATGTACAGCTTCGTCTTCAAGGCATGAAGCTTGCCGAATTCCTTTTCAATGTCGGCCAGACTCGCCTTCTCGTTTTTCAGGACTTCGTGCAGATCAATGCTCGCCAGTTCCACCTCGGCTTTGGTTTTGATCCGATCTTTTTTGTAAGAAGTCTTGAGCGTCACCAGCTTTTGTTCCTGATCGGCCGTGAGGCTCATGCCCTGTTTGAACTTCAAGATATGCTTGATGAACTTGATGGCGTCCTGGTGGTGACCGCCATGCACGGCCCCGTGGCCATGGCCGCCATGTTCGTGGTGCTTCCCGTGTCCCGACGAGTGCATCGTATGATGGCCGCCGTGCTTCCTATGCGCGCCGTCATGATGGGAATGATGGCCGTCATGATGAACGGAACCGTGTGCGCCATGGGTGCCGGCACTTGCATGCATGCTCTTTGAATGCCCATGCATGGTGCCATGTGGGTCGGCAAGAGCCGGACCGGCAGTCAGCAGAAAGAAAACGGCGAGTAGGGAAACGGGTAGAACCCAGCGAGATGATTCATGAATTCTCATGTTGTGTTCCTCCTTGATCAAAAGACATTCCATATGTTCAGTCGATGGGACAACGGGTTGAGAAGTTTAAACGTGTCCGCAATAGCAACTTCAGCCATGACCTCATTATAAACCTTGACGGTCGCGTTTGCGAACTGCGCCTCTCGTTTCTTTTGAGTGACTCCGTTGCAATACGCGTCAGGTCTTCTACCCCTTCCTGTCGAATATTACCGTATGGGTGGCGATGACTTCCAACTCTACCTTCGAGTTGAGGGCAAAAAACTTGGTGGATGCTTCGCTACTGTGTACGAAGTCACCGGAACCCAGGCGGATTCCATAGATGATCTCCGAGCCTCGGAACTGACGGGATGTCACGGTTCCGTCTCCATCCGTGCTTTCACGAATGTGCACGTCATCCGGTCGGATCATGACCACGACCTCGGGGGTGCCCGGGTAGTCCGGAGGGACCGGGAACGTACCGAGTTGCGTGACGACCACGGAATCGCGAATGGTTCCGGGAATAAAATCGGCCTGCCCCACGAACTCCGCGACAAAGCGTGAAACCGGGAGATGGTAGGTAGTTTCGGGCGTCGTGCATTGTTCGAGTTTCCCGTTGTTCAGGACGGCCACGTAGTCAGCCATGGCAAAGGCCTCTTTATGATCATGAGTCACGAGCACGGTGGTTGTTTCGGTAGATTTCAGCAGGTGCAGGAGTTCCAGGCGCATGCGTTCAGTCGTATCGGGATCCAGGTTGCTGAACGGCTCGTCCAACAGGAGCAACACGGGTTGCGGGGCCAGGGCTCGCGCCAATGCCGCGCGCTGCTGTTGGCCGCCGGAAAGCGCGTGAGGGTATCGCCCTGCGAGTTCCGAAAGCCCTGTAAGAGAAAGCATTTCGTCAACTCGTCCGCGACGGTCGTTCGCCGTGGCGGACGTCAGCCCGAAGCCCACGTTATCCCGTACCGTCAAGTGGGGGAAGAGGGCGTAGTCCTGGAACACCATGCCGACCCGCCGTTGTTCAGGCGGGACGTGCCGGCCTGTTGTCGAGACCACGTTGCCGTTCAACCTGATTTCGCCGGAAACAACCGGCTCAAATCCCGCGATGGCCCGAAGCGTTGTGGTCTTCCCGCAACCGGACGGCCCCAACAAACAAATGATGTCGCCCTTTCGCGCCGATAAAGAAACCCCTTCCACTGCCGGGGAACCGGTGTCATACGAGCAGCTTACGTCCGTCAGTTCGAGCACAACGGGGTTGTCGTCGGAAGCAGTCATATTCGTGTCGGAGGAATCATGCCCGCGGGGTTTGCCGAAGATGTACGCATGGCAGGGGGCGCGGTTACGTTTGATCTTTCCGCATCAATAGTAACACGACCGGAATGGTAATGACCACGATCAGCAAGGCCGGAGGCGCGGCCAATTGGTACAGTTCCTCACTGGCTTCGAGCCAGATTCGGACGGCCAGGGTATCGAATCCCACGGGTCGCAGCAGGAGTGAGGCCGGTAATTCCTTCATGCATTGGATGAAGACCAGGATCCAGGCACTCAGAAATCCGCCCCGCACTAACGGCAGGGTCACCTGAAAGAACGTACGCAGGGAGCGGGCCCCGAGGCTTCGCGCCGCTTCTTCGAGATTCGGATTGAGTTGTTGGAGCGTGGATTCCATCCCCTGCAACGCCGCCGGGAGAAAATGGACCAGATACGCCAAGAGCAGAACGAGAATCGTGCCGTACAGTTGGGGAACGGTTTGTGAGACCAGGACTAGGACCGCGAGCGCGGCGACCGGTCCGGGCAGCACGTACCCTGTATACGCCCCTTGCACGCAAAAGGTACCTGCCCAAGTCCGTCGCCGGCATGCCAGATAGGCGAGAGGAATCCCGCAGAGGATGGCTGCGGTGGCCGTGAGCCCGGAAAGGGAAACGCTGTTCCACACGTAACCAAAGAACTGGTGAGAAATGTCACCGGCTGATACCGCCGTGACGGTCCATTGAATCAGCAGCAGCACCGGCAGGCCGAATGCGGCTCCAAACACGAGCAGGAGATAGCTGGTAAACAGCAGGGTCGTAAGGGGCCCACAGGGTTGCGGCACGGGTTTTCGATACCGGCCGGTGGTCTGATAAAACCGGCTTCGCTGCCGGAACCATCGTTCGCCGAACAGAAAGACAAACGCGCAGGCCACCAGGACCAGACTCAAACAGGCGGCCGCCGTGTTGTCGAAGCGGCCGGTCATCTGTTGGTACACGGCGTAGGTAAAGGTCTGAAAACGCAGCAGCGAAACCGCGCCGAAATCAGACGCCACGTAGAGAATCGCCAGAAACAGTCCGGCGATCAGCGATGGGCGGATGAGCGGCAGTGACACCCTGAAGAACGTGGTCACGCGATTGGCTCCGGTCGTGCGGGCAACTTCTTCAAAGGAGACGTTGAAGTTCTTGAAGGCCGAACGGGCCAACAGGTATACGAACGGAAACGTGTTCAAGGCAAGCACGAGCACGGCACCCGCGAAACTGAATGGTGAAAAGAAGGTCGCCTCCGGCCCGGCAAGGGTTTGCCATGCGTGTTCCAGGGTTCCCCCGCGTTTCAATAGGTACGTATAGGTATAGGCCAAGACGTAAGAGGGAATGGACAAGGGCAGGATCAGCAGCCAATCCCATATTTTCGACCCGGCAAAGGCATAGCGGGTCATGATCCAGGCAAGCGAAACGCCCAGGGTCAGGTTGATGACCGCGACGCCCAGGGAGAGGGAGATCGTGTTGAAGAACAGTTCCGGGACCCGCGTGGTCCAGAGTCGTCGCCAGATTGCCGGGTCCGCGGTTACGGCCGAAAGGGTCACGTAGAGTAACGGCAGCATGAGCGCAACGGCCAGGCAAAAGCCGAGCAGCACAACCGGAGAAGGAAAACGAAAACGGACGGATGGCAGTGTGGGAAAAGGGTTAGCGGAGTCCAACGTCTTCAATGACGGTCATCGTGGGATCGCGGAGTTGAGCCAACCGGCTCAACGGGACCGAGGCTACCTGAAAACTCTGAAGCGGCAACAGTTCAGGCGCAGCTTTCACGTGAGCATTCAACGGATATTCTTTGTTCACGTCCGCGAAGGTTCGTTGCCCTTTGGGCGAGATCAGAAAACGAATCAGGGCCTGGGCCTGTGTCAAGCGTTTGGTGTGGGCGGTGATGCCCGCCCCTGCGGCATTCAGGACCACACCCATGTCTTGGTCTCCTTGATCCGTCAGAAGTGGGGCGATCGGCGCATCCGGATGTTTGGCCAGGTGGCGGTTGATATAATAGTGATTGACCAGGCCGGCAGCCACTTCACCCCTCGCTACGGCTGCTACAATTTGCCGATTTTTTCCGTACACGAATGCCCCGGCATTATCCTTCAAGCCGCGCAGGAACCCGGCGGTGATCTCGTCGCCCTTCAGCGCACGGATCACCGACACGCCGGTCTGCAAATAGACGCTGTCTGCGCTGGGGATCGCGATTTTGCCTTTCCAACCAGGGTTGGCGAGATCCAGGATGGAGGAGATGTCTCTCGGGCGGACCATGGTGGTGTTGTAGACGACGACCCAAATCCGGCCCGATAAGCCGATCCAACTGTTGTCCGGGGCCCGGAACCGGTCGGGAATGGTTTCCTCCAGGTCAGGGATGGCAGCGGGTTGGAGCAGTCGCAATTCACGCGCACGTTCCAAGGTGCCGGCGTCATTGGTGATGAGCACGTCGGCCGGAGTCTTGGCCCCTTCCATACGTAGCCGGTTGATCAGGGCCGTGCTGTCTGCAGTGAGCATTTGCACTCGAATGCCCGATTCGGCCTGAAACGCATCGAGTGCCGGTTGAATAAGCCTTTCGGCCCGGCCGGAGTAGACGACCAGGGTGTCATCGGCAGACCCCCAAGAAGGGAGACTCAGGGTCGCCACTACTACGAATAGTAAAACGATTTGTGATTGTGGATTGTGGATTGTGGATTGAAACATTCTCAAATCAAAAATCAGCAATCAAAAATCTCAATTCATTGGAATGGCGTAACGATTTGTGGTTGTGGACGGAGGATTTCGGATTTTGGATTGCGGATTGAAACATGCTCAAATCAGAAATCAGCAATCAAAAATCTCAAATCTCAAATCTCAATTATGCCTAATCCGTTGTTTCAACGCGGTCTTCCCTTTGTCAAGGCTTCCAGGTCTCGCCCGCAATTCTTACAGTCGCCGTTCGGCAATTGCATGGGCGTACCGTACAATTCCAGTTTATGGGTACGAATGGTGAACCCGTTTTTTCTGGCGACTTCGTCCTGTAGCTCTTCTATCTGGCAATTCTCGAATTCTATAATTTTATCACACACCGTGCAGATGAGATGGTCGTGGTGCCCTTTATGGGCCACGTTGTCGAACTGTGTCTGGCTGCCGAAGTGTTGCTCTTGAGCGAGGCCGGTATCGCACAGGAGTTTGAGCGTGCGGTAGACCGTGGCCAAGCCGATATGGGGATCCTTCTTGGAGAGGAGCCGGTACATCTGTTCGGCCGTCACGTGTTCCATTTTCAAAAAGGTCGAGAGGATATTTTCACGTTGACGGGTGAGTTTCAGGCCGTTTTTCGTCAGGTGTTGCTTGAGAATGTCAAGCTCTTTGGTGGGCTTCGCCATAAATGAATTCCTGCGTCTATGGGCGTTCTATTAAACCGGAATATGGTTGAAGGGTCAAGCGGGAATCCCGGTTCTCTGATGAGATCACCGAGCGCATGCAAGTTTTCCTTGTGTTGACGAGTCTTCGCGTGGCTCGTTAGGATCAGCCTCCTGCTGAGCCACTCGTTATGCGCAAACCCCAAGAGATTACGGTTGATCGGACGTTGCTGGTCTATGGGCTTCATCTGGCCCAGGAACAAGAATGTTCCATGGTCAGCGATGTGAAGGTGCACCAACTGATTTTTCTGGCCGAATTGCAAATGCTCGGCAAAGGGGTGCGAGGGTTGCATTACGAATTCATGCGGTTTCCCTATGGAGCTTTCAGCAAAGACCTCGATAATGATCTGCTGGCTCTACGCAAGAAAGAACGGCTTCAGAATTTTGACGTCGTCGGTTCCGCGGAAGAGTGTATTCCTTTGGTGGAGGAAGAGGTGACCCCCGGTGTTGAGGCCAATGAACAGGTGGTGGAGATTCTGCAATCCGTCGTGGAGACCTATGGGCCTCAGGATGTGGGAGAAATCACGAAATCCGTGGAGGACGTTGAAATCAGCGTGGTCGATCGACCCGAGGAAAAATTATGTGTCCGGGATATTCCGTTTCATTCCATCGTGCTTGTTCCCTCCCGCATCGAAGTGGCAGGAGATTTTTCCGTTCCCGCCAAAATACTGGCTCTCCTGAATAAGGCCCTCGGCTCATAATCACTGGTTGGTTATGTCGGAAAAGCGGAGTGGCGCCGGGCCGATTGATCCGACCCGACTCCACTCCTCGCGTAGCCGATGCCCCGGCCACGATCAAGCACTTCACTTATTCAGATGCGGCTACCTGAGGTGAACTCCCGACCGTAAGGCGGTCCTGCATCTTGGCGAACGTTTTTTTGCCGATGCCTTTGACCTTTATCAAGTCTTCCACGGTCTTGAACGGCCCATTGGCAGTGCGGTAATCGACGATCCGCTTGGCCAACCCTTTACCGATTCCCGGCAATTGTTGAAGCTCTTTGGCGGTGCCGGTATTCAGGTCCACCTGGCCATCGGCGGCAAACCCCATTCCTGACAGACTGACAATGAGCATCAGCGCCAGGATGCTGATCGTGAAATGCGACCGTTGATGAATGTGTCTCATGGCTGTTCCTCCTTGAAAAATGGTGAATGGAAAAAGTAGCGTCAAGCATTTCTAGTTTTTACGTTGAGCAAGGAACGTGCCAGAACGACGAGAAAACTAAAGCTCTTTGATTAATAAGGGTTTTTGTAGGCTCTATTCCGGAAGGTCAGTACAGCGTGGTCATGAGAAACGGAATGGACCGTCTACTGAGGGATGCGGTGCCGTATCTTCAGGTGTCAGGCGAGCGAAGTTTTTTAGGTGTGGCAGGCAAGCCTGATGCAGGAGACGATGCCGTGGCTGTCAGGGATTCATGGTGAAGCCGTACACGTCCCCGATTTTGGTGCGAAGGTATGAGAGGAACGGTTCGACGCTCAGCGTGCGGCCGGTGATCCGCCGTAGGAGGTCGCCGGACGAATATTGTCGCCCGCACTGGTGGATATTGCGGTTGAGCCAGTCTTTGAGCGGCAGCAAGTGACCCCGTTGGATGTTGGTTTCCAGTGCGGGGACGTCCTGACGCGCCTGCTCAAAAAACATGGCCGCGTAAAGATTGCCCAGGGTGTACGTGGGAAAGTAGCCCAAGGCTCCCAGAGACCAATGGACGTCCTGCATCACACCGTCGGCGTCCCGTTCGGGAGCGATCCCCAGATAATCCTGCATCTTTTCCCGCCACAGACCGGGCAGGTCCTTGACTTCAACCTGTTTTTCAATCAAGGCCAGTTCTATTTCAAAACGCACCATGATGTGCAGATTGTAGGTGACTTCGTCCGCTTCCACCCGGATCAGGGAGGGCTTCACCCTATTCAAGGCGGCATGGAAGTTATCCATGGACACGGCCCCGAGTTGTGACGGAAAGTATTGTTGAAGCAAGGGGAAGAAATGTGTCCAAAAGGCTTTGGATCGCCCCACGTTGTTTTCCCATAGCCGCGATTGGCTTTCATGAATGCCGAGAGAAAGCGCTTCGCCCAGGGGAGTGCCGTACTGAGCTTGGGCCAGGCCTTGCTCATAGAGGCCATGGCCTCCCTCATGGATACAACTGAACAGGCATGAGGGCAGATCCTGTTCGAAGACGCGCGTCGTGACGCGTACGTCCGTCGGGTGGAAAGACGTGGTAAAAGGGTGAGCCGAGAGATCCAATCGTCCCCGGTTGAAGTCGTACCCCATCTTCTGAAGCACCAGTTCTCCGAACGCGAGTTGCTGCCGTGTATCGTAGGATTGAAACAGGATCCGGTCATCCGGCGGTGAAGCGCATTCCCGGACGCGTGCCAACAGTTCGAGTAATCCGTGACGAAGCTTGGTGAACAGCGGTTGGAGTTGACGTACCGTGGTCCCGGGTTCGTAGGTGTCCAAGAGCGCGTCGTACGGGCAATCGTCGTAGCCCAGGTAGCCGATCTCTTCAAATTTCAAGGTGATGACCGTTTGCAGGTTGGGAAGATATTGCGGGAAGTCATCGCGCCGACGGGCCTCGGCCCATACTTGCTGGGCCAGGGAGCATTCGCGCTCCAGGCGGTTGATAAAATGCGATGGAAGTTTCTTGGCCCGGCTGAAGTCCCACCAGGTTTCCCTGACCAGGGCCTTTGAGGCATCATCAAGCCCGTCGGCGTCGGTGTTCGCCAAACCCGTTGCCGGATCGATAAGATGCAACAGGAGGTCTTCGATCTCCGGGTCGACGAACTTGGTGTGAGCCAGGGTCTGGAGCGTGGCCAATTGCTCGGCACGGGTTTGTCCTCCCCCGGCCGGCATATGGGTTTCCTGATCCCAGGACAACAGGGCCGCGGCGTTCTTGAGGTGTTGGATTTCCAGGAGTTTGGATTTGAGAGTGATCAGGGTTTGCGTCGGATCGGACATGGACAGTGCTTCCTGTTATTCAACGGATGTCGGGCGTGACAAGGAAGACTGTACAAAGGGCTGTGTCCGAACGCAAGGTGACGTGCAAAAGGGAAAAGGGAACTCCGATACGGCGTTAACCCTTGCCAATGGAAAACGCGAGAAGGGAGAGATCTATGAAAGAGTTGGTGGTGCCTGAAGTTGAAGCCTATGCAGAAGCGCATTCAATGCCGGAATCCGACGTTTGTCGACGGCTTCGGGAGGAAACCTATCGGTCCGTAGAGTTGCCGCAGATGGTGGTCGGTCCGTTGGAAGGGGCATTTTTAAAAATGATGGCGATGTTGGTAAACGCCAAACGCGTGCTGGAAATCGGCACGTTTACGGGGTATAGCGCCCTTTGCTTTGCCGAGGCGCTGCCTGAAGACGGAAGCGTGCTCACCTGTGATATCGATGCCGAAACGACGGAGTTGGCCAAACGGTATTGGGCTCAAAGTCCGGCCGGTCGCAAGATCGAGGCGCGGCTCGGGCCGGCGATCGAAACGATGCAGACACTTGAAGGTGGGTTCGACGTGATTTTTATCGATGCGGACAAACTCAACTATGTCGATTATTATCAACGAGGATTGGAGTTATTGGCTCCGCAAGGCGTCATGCTTATTGACAATGTACTCTGGAGTGGTGAGGTCCTCAAGCATCCGGCCCCGGATGGCGCGACCGGGGTGCTTCAGGATCTGAATCGGGTCGTGGCCGCGGATCCTCGCGTCACATCGGTGTTGGTGACTCTGAGAGATGGCATCCTGGTTGTCCGATACAGGAACGAAGGTCTGAAACGGGACATATTGGACACATGATGCCTGTTCTGCTCTTCGCCTAAGTACCCGACCCCAAGGGTCTTTCCCTTACCAGATTTTGTGGTGCAGACCGTGAAGCCCCTATGCCTAAAAGATAGGCAACTTGGTCACCATTGCCTTAGGTACTTTGCAATTTTGTACAGTACGAAAAGAATCCACAATGTTGTCCCCATTTTTGGTGGACGAAGCCGGTTAATGTGCAATAGTGAAATAAAAACATGAAGTTATGTTTAATCATGTACGTAATTCACAATGAGTTCCTGTGAACAGGCAGTGGATGACTGACAAGCTCGTACCGTTGTTCAAAACCGAACACAGATGGTGAGATGTCACACTGACATGCAACAGATTCCCGCTGATAGCCGGCGGGAATCCAGATAAGAATGCTTTAACGAAGGACAGGGAAATGACAATCGTCGGATAGGCTCGGGAGTTCGTAGTCTAACAATTTTCGGAGTTCGAACTCCGCACCCCCTCGAAACCGTTCGGCTTCATGTTCGTCCGGAAAGGGACCATAGACTCGTGGTTCGAAAAAATTGCAGGATACGCGAACGAACCATCGTGTTTTTCCCTCGCGCTGGTGTTGTTCAAAAATTGCGACTTCTCGTTCAATGGTGCCTTGACTTGCCATAACGTGCCTCCTTTTGTGTGGAAACAGCTATGTCTCTCTTCAATCAGAACTGACTGAACCATCGAAACTGAGAGCAGTACGCTGTATTGAAATCCCTTGCGGCAGTAGTGACGGCAACAAAGAGAATGGCAACGTTTTGCCATTCCACATGATTTATGGAACAAACGTTCCAAGTACACTATACCAATTTATTTTATTTTTTTCAATTTACTATTTAATTTTATATCACAATATATTGTAGTCTATGTTTTCATAAAATACAATATATTGCGACACTTAATTTTCTTTTGAAGTTTCCTTAATTTTTTCGTTGCGTTTGTCCCTGCGTGCTTGCGAGACGCCTCTTGTCTATCATCAAACAAATCCCTTTCCTTCACGAAAGACGACCGCAGTCACATGAAGCTAAGGTGGCAACGTGAATTCTCGCCCAACATCAGGCCGGATACACAATGAATGCCGTGGACGACGAAAGCTGGTTAGCGCAACTGACGGTATCGAAAGCAATCGGTCGTATGATCGTTGACCATGCCAATGGCTTGCATGAAGGCATAACAAATCGTCGAGCCGACGAACATGAAGCCCCGGCGTTTCAGCTCTCGACTGATGGCATCCGAAACCGGCGTGTTGCAGGGAACGTCGCGTGGAGATTTCCAGCGATTGGAGATCGGTCGGCCGTCAACGAATGCCCAGATATACTGATCAAAGCTGCCGACCTCCTTTTGGACCAGAAGAAAAGCCTGGGCATTGGAAATGGCCGCTTGAATCTTAAGTCGGTTCCGAATGATCCCGGGGTTGCTCAGCAGGCGTCGTATGTTTCGTGCGTCGTACCTGGCGACTGCCACTGGGTCAAAGTGATCAAAGGCCATCCGGAAAGCATCGCGCTTTTGAAGAATGGTGTTCCAACTCAACCCGGCTTGCGCCCCTTCAAGGATGAGAAATTCAAACAACCGTCGATCGTCGTGTACGGGGACGCCCCATTCTTGGTCATGGTATTGGGTCAGGAGTGTGTTGGTGGCCCAGGAACATCGTGTAGGTGCCGGCCGACTCATCATCAATCCTTGTCCAGGTTGTCGATCTCGACGATGACGGGGCAATGATCGGATAAACGTTGATACGCCGGCGGGTATTCCCCCTTGATCCGGCGGCATCCGGCTACGGCGCAATAGCCGGTCACGCGCGCCGATCGCGTGCGCACTTCATCCATGTCTTTTGCGACCAGCACGTGATCCAACCAATCACCCCGGCCGCGGAAATAATGTGAACACCCGGGCTCCGGGACAACATCGTCGAATCCGGGCATTTCCTTTGCCACCTTTCGTCTGAGGTATTTCAACTCGGATCGCTGCGAGTGACGATCGCCGGCACCCATGACATTCAAATCGCCGAGGATGATCACGTCCTCATCCTCTTCGAGAAAGGGCGCGACCGCGGTGTCGATCCGGTTGAGTGCCTTTTGGCGGGCTTCAACCGCAAAGACCGTAGGTCCCGACTTGAGGTGAAGCCCGATCACGTGGAAATCCGCACCCGGCTGACGTTTGGATTGCACGCGCGCGTAATGGCCCGGCCGAAGTCCGCCTTCGCACGGGTTGTGCGCGGACGTGGCTTTACTGTTCAAGGACCAGAGGCTCTGAAAGGCAGAGAGCGTCACCCGACTCACGTTCCATAATATCCCCACGTGATGCCCGTCAGGCTGTCCGCATTCTTGAACGGACCATTGCCATGTATGACCCGTGTGTCGTTCGAGCGCCGTCAGAATCCGGTCCCATGCGGCCCGGGCCTTGGCGGTTGTCAGGCTTTCCTGAACGACCAGGATATCCGTTTGCATCCACACGAGGGTGCATGCCAGCCATTCCAGATCGGTCGGCGTCGCCGCTGGCTCGGGCCGGTCAGGCGGGCTGCCGTGAGGAAACCAGCGGATATTCCACGTGCCGACCCGAAGTGTGTCGGGAACGGGGATGGCCATACGACCGCCATCCTTGACAACACGTTGGCAGTCCGTTGAAGATTTCCACACCAAGGCTTCTTCCTGAGAATGGCTTTGATGGAAAACAGGAAGATTGATCTCATCGGAGGCATCGGACGAGGAGGGTTGAATGACCTCGAAACTTCCGAATGTCGCTACGACGACAAGGCTGAGAACCAGAAAACCAACCTGCATATTATCTCCTGCATGTGTTGCTCGGACAGACCAAAATCATGGCTGAGAAGGGTAGGGCGGATTCCCGTCCGAGCCACCGGTTGTTCAGGCATAGGGCAACACAGTATGCTTTTTCACCGTGGAGAGGTCAAAAACGTGAATGTTGCTGACTGAGGTGAGGCATGGCATCGACAAACATCAACAGTGAAATCGCCGCCAAGGCGACCCTTCGGCCCATTGAGCAAGTGGCGCAGGAAAAATTGGGACTCGAGCGTGACGTGCTGGATCTCTATGGAAAATATAAAGCCAAAATTCCGTTTGCCTTGCCCGGTGGCCTGAACGAACGGCCAGACGGGAAATTGATATTGATGACGGCCATGACTCCCACCACGGCCGGGGAAGGTAAGACCACAACATCCGTTGGTCTGACCGATGGGCTGGCGAAGATCGGGAAAAAAGCCATGGTGGCCTTGCGGGAACCGAGCCTGGGCCCCTGTTTCGGCATGAAGGGCGGCGCTTGCGGAGGCGGGTACGCTCAAGTCGTGCCGATGACCGACATCAATTTGCATTTTACCGGAGATTTCCACGCCATTACCTCGGCACACAATCTGCTCGCGGCCATGGTGGATAACCACTTGTATTGGGGCCATACCCCGTTCCTGGATGCGCGGCAGATTTCCTGGCGCCGGATCATGGATATGAACGATCGATCGTTGCGACAGATCGTCACGGGCCTGGGCTCGGCCGTGAACGGTTTTGCCAGAGAAGGGAACTTCGACATCACCGCGGCCTCCGAGGTCATGGCGGTCCTGTGTTTGGCTACGGATTTGCATGATTTACAACGACGGTTGGGGAACATCAAAGTCGGATTGACTCCACAAAAGGAATTTGTCCTGGCCAAGGACGTGAAAGCCCAGGGCGCCATGACCGCGTTGTTGAAGGACGCGTTCAGCCCCAACATGGTCCAGACCCTGGAATGGAACCCTGCCTTCGTGCATGGCGGCCCATTCGGCAATATTGCCCATGGGTGCAATTCCGTCGTGGCCACGAAGGCGGCCCTGAAGTTGGCGGACTACGTCGTGACCGAGGCCGGGTTCGGCGCGGACCTGGGCGCGGAAAAATTTTTCAACATCAAGTGTCGTCGAGCGGGGTTGAGACCGGACTGCGCCGTAGTGGTGGCCACAGTCAAGGCGTTGAAACTGCACGGCGGAGCCAATCCCAAGGAACTGACCACGGAAGACCTGGAGGCGCTTCAGCGCGGCCTCCCGAATCTTGTCCGTCATCTGGACAACGTGAAGAAATTCGGCGTGCCCGTGGTCGTAGCCATTAACGAATTTACGAGCGATACCAAAGCCGAACTGGATCTGGTTCGCGAAATCTGCGCGAGCCGTGGTGTGAAAATGGCCTTGGCCACGCATTGGGCCAAAGGCGGAGAAGGCGCCGTCGAGTTGGCGGAATTGGTGGTCAAAACGATCGAAGACGAACCCACCGAATTTCGTCCTCTCTATGGCGACGAACTGCCGCTGGCTGAAAAAGTCCGGATCGTGTCACAGGAGATTTATGGCGCGGAAAAGGCGGATATTCCGTCACCCGTGCTCAAACAATTCGAGGAACTGGAAGACAAGGGATACGGCCGGTTTCCCATCTGCATGGCCAAGACCCAATACAGCTTTTCCACCGACCCCGACAAAAAAGGCGCCCCCACCGGATTTACGGTCCCCATTCGGGAAGTCCGGCTTTCCCTGGGGGCCGAATTTCTCGTGGTGTTGACCGGCGGCATCATGACGATGCCCGGGCTGCCCCGAGTCCCGGCTGCCGAAGACGTAGGCCTCGATGCCAAAGGCGACATCGTCGGCCTGTTTTAAGGGAGAGCCACGAAGACGAGTCGGGAGAGCGTGTCGTCTTCGTGCCGCACGGAGAACAAGTAAATGAGTTCTTGCAATTTTAAGACTGCTCAGTCAATATTTGTCCATGAGCCAAGGCCAGGCTTCGCATGTTTTTTCGTTCTTCAAACATGTAGTGCCCTTCAGACCTCACCTCCCCGCTCCCGAGAGGCAGTTTCTGAGAACACGGTCGCCGTTCACCACGATCGCGTTGGGCGTGATCGCCCTGCACGCCCTCGTCGGAGCAGTACGGGCTGAAAACGAGTGCGGGGCTCCCTTACCTGGGGGCGAGATCGTTTGCTCGCCCTTCAACTACGATCCCTCAGACGGCAACATCTTCTACGGCCCGGACGAGGCGAACGAGGGCGACTTCTCCATCCGGCTCACCGACGGCCTCTCGATCAACTACGACCGTAATAATCCCCACGATGATATCTACTTCGTCGACCCTGACGACCCTGAAACTGGTCGCTATAGCGCCGTCTGGATTACGCCCACCGACACAGGCTTCGGCTATACGGGCGACATCTCGCTCTATTCCTCCGCGGACGTGACCTCGAACGGGCGGGGCATCTCCGTCGGTCATTACGGGGAGTCCGGCGCGCTTCGCATGGAATTGACCGACGGCGCCATCACGACCACGGGTCCGTCAGCCCATGCCGTCCTACTCCGTCATGAAGGCGAAGGCGCCTTGAACGTCGATGTTCGAGGTGGTGGCATCGTGACCAGGGGGCTAGGCGCCCATGGCATTTGGGCGCAACACACGGGCGATGGCCGCGCCACTGTCGCCGCGCAGGCCTTGGCCATCGACACGGCGGGC
The DNA here is from genome assembly GCA_965207015.1 of Nitrospirales bacterium. Lineage (GTDB taxonomy): Bacteria > Nitrospirota > Nitrospiria > Nitrospirales > UBA8639 > Bin75. Next base: position 732,336 of record OZ242257.1, read on the forward strand.
GAGGACGCCGACGGCATCCGCGGCTTTCATTTTGGTGCAGGTGACGTGAACGTCGACGTTCGGGGCGGCGGTATCGTGACCAGGGGTCTGTTGGCCCATGGCATTTTGGCGCAACACACGGGCGACGGCCGCGTCACTGTCGCCGCGCAGGCCTTGGCCATCGACACGGCGGGCGAGGACGCCGACGGCATCCGCGGCTTTCATTTTGGTGCAGGTGACGTGAACGTCGACGTTCGGGGCGGCGGTATCGTGACCAGGGGTCTGTTGGCCCATGGCATTTTGGCGCAACACACGGGCGACGGCCGCGTCACTGTCGCCGCGCAGGCCTTGGCCATCGACACGGCGGGTGAGGACGCCGACGGCATCCGCGGCTATCATTTTGGTGCAGGTGACGTGAACGTCGACGTTCGGGGCGGCGGTATTGTGACCAGGGGTCTGTTGGCCCATGGCATTTTGGCGTACCACGCGGGCGACGGCCGCGCCACTGTCGCCGCGCAGGCCTTGGCCATCGACACGGCGGGCGGTATGATCAGCACCGAAGGCCGGGGATCGCACGGTATTCATGCCCTGCATGAATCCGGTAGGGGGGAAATCCGTATTGCCGTGGACGGAGGATCGATCCATGCTTCCGGGCCGGAGGCGAGCGGCATCCGGGTCGGCCGCTTGGGCGAAGCTGGCGGCCCGGCGTTTGCCGCCGGGATGGGTGAGGACGGCTATCGTAGGCAAACCGTCACGGTGAACGCCCCTGTCACGGGCGGCTCCGGCGCGGACGCCGCGGGCGTATTTCTGGCAGGCGGCGGCCGGGTGGTTCTCGGCCCGAGGGGGAGCGTCGGCGCGGCGTCCGGGGTCGCGATCCTCGTAGCGGGCGGGGCGCCCCGGCTCCACGTGGACCTGAACCTCGCCGGCCGTCGCGTGGGCACCGTCCTGCAGGAGGGTGCCATCCGCAACGACGGGGGCTCCACCACCCTGCGTGTCAACGGCGTGCTGCTGCACGACGGCGTCGCGGGCGCCACCGGGCGCACCGTGTTGAACGGGGCCTGGGACCTCACCCTCCGGTCCAGTGACACCATCGCCGATCGGGACTTCTCCGCCCAGGACTTTACCGAGACCTACGCGCCGCGCGCGGCCGTCTACGAGGCGTTGCCGGGGCTGCTGCTGCGGCTGCACAGCCGGGGGCCGGCCGGGGAGCGGCTGACCGCGCCCGCCTCGCCCGCCTGGGTACGGGTTGCCGGGGGTGGGGGACGGTATACACCGGTGCAGGCCAGCGTGGGGGCCGCGTACGATTATCGCCGGGTGGAAGTGGAAGCCGGGCTGGACGTGGAGTTGGGGCCGCGCCTCACGGGGACGCTGTCGGTACGTCATGTCTACGGCTGGGGGGACGTGTCGTCCCCGACCGGCGGCGGGACGATCAACACGCAGGGCCTGGGCGGGGCCGTCGGCCTCGCCTGGACGGGTCCGCAGGGTTATTACTTCCGGGGCCGGGTCTCGGTGATGGATTACGACGTGGATCTGACCGCGGACCGGCGGGGGACCTTGATAAAAGAGGCCAGCGCCGTGGGGCATTCGCTGGGCTTTGAGACCGGGCGGCGTTTCACACTCAGCGAGCGGCTCAAGCTCACGCCACGGGTGTGGGCGACGCGCTCGAAGATTGACCTGGGCTTCACGGACGCGGTGCAGTCGCGGCTGTGGGCTGAGGACTCGGATCGCATGACGGCGGGCACCGGCCTGGTGGCCGAGACCGCGTGTAGCTGGGATGACGGGGCACAAGCGTTCGCCGTGCGGGGATCGCTGGATCTGTGGCGGACGTTGGGGGACGGCACGGCCGTCAACGTGTCGCAGGGGGCGCCGCTGAAGTCGGTGTCCGACAAGACCCGGGTGCTGCTCAGTCTGGGGGGCGTGTATCGCTGGGGCCGGTTCTCGGTCAGCAGCGACGTGGCCGCGGGCGGCCCGGGGTCAAGAGATCAGGAATACGCCGGTTTCCTCAATCTCGGTGTACAGTTCTAAGGTACGCTTCTCCATCACAGAGACAGGGGTTCGCTTCCGTCAATGCGTTCCCTTTGCTTCTGCGAAGGCTTCCAGTCGATCCCTTCGGTTTGTCTGTTTTCTCATTCACACAACAAACTATAGGTTCCGTCGCCGTTACCCCGGCCCACCGGTGAGTATGCTATGATGACAAATCCGGGTTGGCCATGAACGCGTTTAAGCTGGAATCGGAATTTTCGCCCAAAGGCGATCAGCGGCAGGCGATCGACGCGCTGACCGAAGGGGTGCACGCGGGCAAGCGGCATCAGGTGCTGCTGGGAGTCACGGGCTCGGGTAAGACCTTTACCATGGCGAACGTCATTGCCAAGGTCCAGAAACCGACGTTGGTCGTGGTGCACAACAAGACGTTGGCGGCCCAGTTGTACCAGGAGTTCAAGAGTTTTTTTCCGCACAATGCCGTGGAGTATTTCGTCAGTTATTACGATTATTACCAGCCCGAAGCCTACATCCCCTCCACGGACACGTATATCGCCAAAGACGCCTCGATCAACGATACCATCGACCAGATGCGGCACGCGGCCACGTCGGCCCTGTTGGAGCGCGACGACATTCTGATCGTGGCCTCGGTCTCCTGCATCTACGGCCTGGGCTCGCCGGAAGTCTATCACGGGATGTTGCTGTATCTCGAAGAAGGCATGACCGTTCGGCGAGAAGCCATTCTCTCCAAACTGGTGGAGATTCAATATTCCCGGAACGACGTCGAGTTGCAGCGCGGCACGTTTCGGGCACGCGGAGACGTGGTCGAAATTTTTCCCGCGGCCTCGGATTCGAATACCATTCGCGTGGAATTATTCGGCGACGTGGTGGAGTCGATTACGGAAATCGATCCCCTGACCGGCCGGTCACTCGGGCGTCTGTCCAAGGTGCCCATTTATCCGAAGAGCCACTACGTGATCGCGCCCGATCGATACGATCAGGCCCTCCAAGGCATCGAAGAAGAATTGGAGGAACGTCTGGCCCATTTCCGGCAACACGGTCAACTTCTCGAAGCGCAACGCATTGAGCAACGGACCAAGTTTGATCTCGAGATGATTCGGGCCATGGGGTATTGCCACGGCATCGAGAATTATTCGCGGCATTTGAGCGGGCGTGCGCCGGGTGAACCGCCCCCGACGCTGCTGGACTATTTCCCCAAGGACTATCTGTTGATTGTGGACGAATCCCACGTCACGGTGCCGCAGTTCGGCGGGATGTATGAAGGCGACCATTCACGCAAAAAGACCCTGGTCGAGTATGGCTTTCGGCTGCCGTCGGCCATGGACAACCGGCCGTTGAAGTTTCAGGAATTTGAAAAAGTCATGAATCGGGTCATGTACGTGTCGGCCACGCCCGGGCCCTATGAATTGCGGCACGCCGCCGGCAGCGTGGTGGAACAGATTATCCGGCCGACGGGTCTGATGGATCCCGTGATCGAGGTCAAGCCGGCGAAAGGGCAGGTGGATGATTTATTGAACGAAGTGAAGGCGGTCATTGCCAAGGGCTTTCGGGTGCTGGTGACGACTTTGACGAAGCGGATGGCCGAGGACCTGACGGAATACTACCACGACTTGGGGTTGAAGGTGCGGTACCTGCATTCCGATATCCAGACACTTGAACGGGCGGAGATCATTCGCGATCTTCGCAGGGGTGTGTTTGACGTGCTGGTCGGCATCAATCTGCTGCGTGAAGGGCTGGATTTGCCCGAAGTGGCGCTCGTCGGCGTCTTGGACGCGGATAAAGAAGGGTTTTTGCGCGGACACCGGGCGTTGATTCAAACCGCCGGGCGCGCGGCCCGGAACAGCGAGGGCAAAGTGGTGCTCTATGGCGACACGGTCACCGATTCCATGAAGGTCACCATCGAAGAGACCGGGCGGCGCCGTCAGATCCAGGCCCGTTACAACCAGGAGCATGGGATTACGCCCGAGACCATCAGGAAACGCATTCACGATCTGGACTATCACATGACCGAGGCCGATTACGTGGAAGTGAGCATCGCCGCCGAAGATGCAGTCGTCTATACATCGGAAGCCGACGCGCAGAAGACGATGGCTTCCTTGGAACGGGAGATGAAGGCGGCGGCCAAGAAGCTGGAGTTTGAACGGGCGGCGAAGTTGCGTGACCGGCTTCGGGCGTTGCGGCGGCAGGAACTGCTGTTTGGCGAATCGATGCGCTGACGTGCTCCGGGGCTTGGTGAATTTACGGGCTAGATATTCTTGTAGAGATAGATGCCGAGCAAGATGCCCAGGATCGTGAGCAGATTGATTTTCAAGAGAAAGCCGATGGTAATCTTGAACAGGACAAGATTGATGGTAAGGGGCGGATCTATGCCCGGGGACAGCGATCGCGCAAAAATGGTTTGAATCGGTTCGGAGGGAGAAAACACGGTGAGAATTTCACCCAGCATCCCGCCCAGCAGACCACCGATAAAAATAAACCCAAGTAACGACCAACCTGATTTTTTCACGGGTATGCTCGCCGAGGCCGAAAATTGAGAAGGCGTACTTTCCCAAAATAAGGGAAATTACGGGGAACGTACGGCAATTTCCTGTGTAAGTCAAGAAAGCGGTTTTCTTGACAGTCTTTTTGAGGCTTGATTAAACTATGCGGCCTTTTTGTCGTATTTTCCGATAGTTAGGAGTTTTTCGTGTTTTCGTCTCTCACCGAAAAAATTGACGGTGTTCTCAAAAAACTCCGGGGCGCCGGTGTTCTCAAAGAACAGGACGTCATTCAGGCCTTGAAGGAAGTCCGTTTGGCTCTGCTCGAGGCCGACGTCAATTTTCGAGTCGTCAAGGACTTCATCGGCCGCGTGCAGGAAAAAGCCACGGGCAGCACCGTCCTCGAAAGCCTGACTCCCGGTCAGCAGGTTGTCAAGATTGTCTGGGAGGAATTACGCGACCTCATGGGCCGTGAACATGCCGGCCTGTCACTGGCTTCTCAACCGCCCACGATCGTGATGATGGTGGGCCTGCAAGGGGCCGGGAAAACGACCACCTGCGGCAAACTCACCCGGGTATTTACCCAAGAGGGAAAGCGCGTGTTACTGATTGCGGCGGATCCCCGCCGTCCTGCCGCCGCGGAGCAACTGGCCGCCCTGGGCGCCGGCCTGGACGTTCCCGTGCATCGGGCCGACCGGCCGCCGGCGACCCGCGAAGAGGTCGTGCGTTTTTGTTCGGAGGGTGTCCGTCGCGGTCGCGACCATGGTTATGACGTCGTGATCCTGGATACCGGCGGCCGGTTGCACGTGGACGACGAATTGATGGGAGAACTGGAATCCGTCAAAGCCGGCGTGACTCCGCAAGAGGTGCTGCTGGTCGCGGATGCGATGACCGGCCAGGAAGCCGTCAACGTCGCAGAACAATTCGATCGACGCTTGGGCGTGACCGGGGTGATCCTGACGAAAATCGAAGGCGACGCGCGAGGCGGCGCCCTGCTTTCGATGCGCGCGGCAATCGGAAAGCCGGTGAAGTATCTCGGCGTGGGTGAAAAATCCGATGCCCTGGAACCCTTTCATCCCGATCGCATGGCTTCCCGGATTTTGGGGATGGGCGACGTGTTGTCGCTGATTGAAAAGGCGCAAGAGTCTTTCTCGCAGGAGCAAGCCCTGGCGCTGCAGAAACGGGCCTCGAGCAATACCCTGACCTTGGAAGATTTTCGCGACCAGATCAAACAGGTCAACAAGTTGGGGTCCATGGAGCAAATTTTGGGAATGTTGCCCGGAGCCGGAAAGTTGAAGACGATGATGAATCCGGGGGTGAGCCGGGAACTGCCGGAAAAGGAAATGAAGCGGGTGGTTGCGATCATTGATTCGATGACGCCCGCTGAGCGTTCGGATCATGGGCTCCTGAACGGCAGTCGCAAGAAACGCGTAGCCAAGGGGAGTGGAACGTCCGTGCAAGAGGTCAATCGGCTCATCAAGCAATTTTTGACGGCCCGCAACATGTTGAAGTCGCTGGTTGGGGGAAAGCCCGGAAAACCGGGGAAATCGGGAAAACTCAAGAAGCGAGGAAAATTGATCCGTGCCCTTCAATCCCCTTAGCCCGGCTGTCTCTGAATCGACGGAACAGCGGCATAGGGTGTATTTCTGAGTATGAACCCAGTATAATATTCCGTTTTTGAAAAAACTCATTTTGCAGGAGGTGTAGAGTCGTGGCAGTACATTTACGTTTAACCCGTATGGGCCGGCATAAACGGCCTTTTTATCGGGTCGTGGCCGTGGATTCCAGGGCACGCCGGGATGGCAAGTACATCGAGATCGTCGGGACGCATGATCCCTTGCAGGACCCGGCTGTCACAAATTTGAAGTCGGACCGGGTGTTGGATTGGCTTCACAAAGGGGCCCAACCCTCGGTGACCGTTCGTACGCTCCTTCGACGTTCGGGAATTTTAAAGACGTTCGAAGAATCGAAAAAGAAGGCGAACGTCTGATCGTTTTGTTGGATGCGGGGACGTTGGGGTCTCGACAAGCGTGCGTGTCGGAACCTTGATGGATGAGAGAACCGTGACGTCACTGGAGCACATGGTCACTGTCGGGAAACTGGTCAAGCCCTTTGGCGTGAGAGGGCAAGCCCGGGTTCTTTCACTCACGGACGTTCCGAACAGGTTCGAGGATCTCAAGGAAGTGACCCTGGAATCACCCACGGGCCAAACTCTGGTGACCACGGTCACGGACGTCCATTCGGACGGCCGTTCCTATCTTTTGCGATTCGGGGCATTCTCGACGCCCGAAGAGGTGGGGACCTATCGCGGGGCGTGGTTGAAAATTCCTCGAACGGAGGTTCCTCCCGCACCGGATGGTCACCATTACCAGTTTGAATTAATCGGGTTATCGGTACAGGACGAGTCGGGCCACGTGTTTGGGACGTTGGAGGAAGTGATGACCTTACCGCACCAACACGTATTCGTGGTGCGTGGACCGGACAAGGAATATCTCTTGCCCGCTTTGCGGAAATGGATCATGTCGGTCGACCCCGTCGGAGGCGTCATGATCGTCAAACCGGGTGTGGAATGGGTGGGTGACGATGCAGTGTGACATTTTGACCTTGTTCCCCGAAGTGGTAGAGAACGTCGTATCGCATTCGATCGTGAAGCGCGCGCAGGACAAGCGGTTGGTGTCGATTCGCATCCACAATATTCGTGATTACAGTGACGACCGGCATCGCGTGGCCGACGACACGCCCTACGGGGGCGGGTCCGGTATGATCATGAAGGCCGAGCCGATTTTCCGGGCGGTCGAGGCATTGGGCGAGGACCGGGGTGGATTGCGGATTATCATGCCGTCACCGCAGGGACGGCCGTTCACGCAAGGTCTTGCCGAAGAGTTGAGCTGGGAAGCGCGACGGCTGGTGTGGATATGCGGGCACTATGAAGGTATCGATGAACGCGTACTGCTCCGGCTCGAGCCCGAAGAACTGTCGCTTGGCGATTACGTACTGACCGGAGGGGAACTGCCGGCCTTGGTGATGCTCGATGCCGCCGTGCGATTGGTGCCCGGGGTGGTAGGGGATCCTGCGTCGGTGGAACAGGATTCATTTGTCGAACCCCTGTTGGACTTTCCCCATTATACCAAGCCGCAGACGGTGCGCGGATACGAGGTGCCCGACGTCTTGCTTTCGGGGAATCATGAGGCTATTCGGCGGTGGCGTCGAAAAGAAGCCTTGCGCAACACCTATGGCAAGCGACCGGATTTGTTGCAAGGGAAATCGCTAACTCAGGAAGATCAACAATTGCTGTCGGATATTTCCCGGGAGTGTGAACAAGTCATGAGTGAGAGTGGAGGATAACATCATGAATCGGCTTCAACGGTTAGAGCAAACGTTCCCGACGAACCCGGTCCCCGTCTTTGAAATCGGGGATACCGTTCGCGTGCACGTCAAAGTGATCGAAGGTGAAAAAGAACGGGTCCAGGTATTCGAGGGCGTGGTGATTGCTCGCAAGGGCAAGAAAATCAGTGAGACGTTTACCGTTCGAAAAATCTCGTATGGGGTGGGGGTTGAGCGGATCTTCCCGGTCAACTCGCCCAATATCGCGAAAATCGACGTGATCCGCAAAGGGAAGGTGCGGCGGGCCAAGTTGTACTACTTGCGCGACAAGATAGGGAAGCGGGCCAAAGTCGCTGAACGGGATTATTTCCGGGCGGCCAACAAACCCAAGGCTCCCAAGACCGAACCGGCGACGACGGCAAGCGCAGAGACTCCGGCAGAGGATCCTGCCGAATAATTCGATGTCGTGTGACATTGACCGATGACGCCATAGGGTTGGGCGCCGCTGGTCCCACGTGCGATCTCGAAGAGGAAGCACGGACCCGTGGCTATCGACGCGTCGCCGGGCTGGACGAGGCCGGTCGTGGCCCTCTGGCCGGTCCGGTGGTCGGGGCGGCGGTAATTGTGCCTCGCCGGTTTTTATGGCGGAGCCTCGATGATTCGAAAAAGGTAAGTCCCACGGAACGGGAGGAGCTGTTTTCGGTCATCACCGAGTCAGCCACGGCTTGGGGGGTTGGCGTCGCCTCCGAAGCCGAAGTCGACTCACTAAACGTGCTGGGCGCGACGCGGCTGGCTTGGCAGCGGGCTGTGAACCAGTTGCATGTCCCACCGGATTTTTTGTTGATCGATGGGCACCTGGGGGCTGATTTCGGCATCCCCCATCGATCCGTGATTCACGGCGATCGGCTTTCGTGTTCCATCGCCGCGGCTTCCATCCTGGCCAAAGTCTTCCGTGATCGGATTATGTGCGAATACCACCAGCGGGATCCCCGGTATCGCTTCCACGTTCATAAGGGGTATCCCACGCCGGAGCATCTCCGGTTACTCCGTCAGTTCGGGCCGAGTCCACTTCACCGGCACAGTTTCGGTCCGGTGCGGCGGTGTCTCTTGCGGGAGGGGGCGTGAGTCTCCCCCGGCAACGCCTGGGCAGGGAAGCCGAAGCCGCCGCCGAACGGTTGCTTCGCCGAAAAGGATACCGGATTCTCGATCGGAACGTGCGGGTCGGTCGGGGCGAATTGGATATCGTGGCCCGGGCCGGAGAGACGCTGGTCTTCGTCGAAGTCAAAGCTCGCCGGACGGATCGTTACGGAGGCGTCGCCTACGCGGTGACGGCACGAAAGGAGCGCCAACTCATTCAATTGGCCGCTCGCTACCTGGCGCGCCGTCGCCTGGAACGTCAGCCGTGCCGGTTCGACGTGCTTCTCTATGATGCCGGGGATTCTACGTCCCCCGTGCTTGAACACATCGAAAACGCCTTTGAGGTGGCCGGCGATGATCGGCGTTGGTAAGCACACGGAAGATCACCATCAGGGCCGGGGAACAGGTGGCCGTGGCGAGCCGTTGTCACGATGATTCAGTTGTTCCACGTCTCCAAATTCTATGACCGATGCGTGGCGCTTGATGATGTCTCGTTTCGGATCGACAAAGGCGAATGTGTCATCCTCACGGGACCGAGTGGCGCGGGCAAGACCACCCTGTTGAAGGTGATCTTCGGCGCGGAGATTCCGGATGCTGGTCAGATTCTCGTCCAGAACCGCAACGTCGCCAGGTTACGCGGGGGTGCCATTCCCTACCTGCGTCGCACCATGGGGATCGTGCTGCAAAATTTTCAGTTGCTTCAGAAGAAAACCGTCTATGAAAACGTGGTCCTGCCGCTCATCATTCAGGGCGTCAAAAGACGCGAAGCGCGGCAACGAGTGATGGACGTCCTGAAGGCCGTCGGCATGGATCATAAGCAGAGGGTCCGTACGGGTGTGCTTTCGGCCGGAGAACAACAACGCATTTGCCTTGCCCGGGCCATCGTGAACAGCCCCATTCTGTTGTTGGCCGACGAACCGACGGGTAATTTGGATGCGGACTTGACGAGAGAGATCGTGGAATTGTTCAGGCGGATTCATGCCGAGGGGACGACAATTCTCCTGGCGACGCATAACCAGCAGGTGGTGGAGCAGATGAATGGTCGGGTCGTCCATTTGCAGGAAGGCCGAGTCGTGACTGATACGGAGGCGACCTCGTAATGCGGCCGCTGTATCTCCTGCGGGAGGCGATGCACAATCTCCGCGTGAATCGGGGAAACGTGCTGATCGGCATCGTGACGACCGCCTTCACGCTGGTGTGTTTCGGCGTGTTTGTGTTGCTGTATCTGAATCTGAAAAACGTGACGGGAACGCTGCAGAGCGACATTGAAGTGATCGTCTATCTGGATCCCGGAGCGTCGGAGCAAGTCGTGTCCCTGGTCCAAAAACGTCTTGACACCGAACCGGCAGCCGTGACGTCGACGTTCGTGTCCAAGGAACAGGCCCTTCGAGAATTTTCCGAACAATTTCCGGAGGAGTCGCTTCTGTTGGAAGGGATGGACGAGAACCCGTTACCCGTGTCCGTGGTCGTCAATCTGTCTCCGCGATTTCTGGATACCGAATCGCTGAGTGCGTTTGCGGAACGCGTCAAGCAGCTTCCCGGTGTGACCCACGTAGCGTACAGTCAGGACTGGGTCGATACGTTGACGTTGGTGGTCAGTTACTTCGAGTTGGGAGCGGTGGTGATCGGGTTGATTCTGGCCATGGCCACGGTGACGATTATAGCCAATACGATCCGTTTGTCATTACACACCAGAAAAGAAGAAATCGAGATTCTGCGGCTGATCGGTGCGACGGGAGTATTCATTGCGATACCCTACGTGATCGAAGGCACGATTCTCGGGGCCATGGGTGGCGGTCTGTCCCTCGCGTTGTTGAAAGGGGTGTTCGAATTTTTTCGATTGGAACTCAATGCATCGGGTTGGTTTGTGGGCGTGGAGCATATTCTCCCGATTTTCCCGAGGCAGGTCTCGTTTCTTTTAGTGATGACCGGTATGCTGTTAGGATGTGGGAGTAGCGTGCTCTCGGTGCTCGGTTTGATGAAGGCGAGGAGCTGATGGGAAATTCGCGATCCGCAATCAGGGTTGAACAACATCGCCTTGTGCTCGCGTGTTGTGTCGTGCTGTCCTTGGTGCCCCCTTTGTGGTCGTGGGGAGCCTCTCTTCAGGAAAAAATTGAAAAGGAAAAGCAGACCCTTCAACAGCTCAAACAGGAAATTCGGAAGACCCGGAAAGAGCGGGATCAGTCACGAAAGAAACAGGCGGAGGTCTTGCAATCGATCGAACGTCTCGATCGCCAGTTGCACAAGGAACGGCGGGAATCGACTTCAATCAATCGGGAAATCAAACAAATCGACCGGGAACTGGATAAAATTGACGCGCAGTTGGCCGGATTGCGATCGGACATGAGGGATAAACAGGCCGTCATAGGAATCCGATTGAAACGACTCTATATGGAAGGACGAGCCGGCTGGGTCTCGCCGTTGGTGGCCGCGACTTCTTATCCGCAATTTCAACGCCGTTTGCTCTATCTCTCCTCGCTGGCCAAGTGGGAACGCAACTTGTTTGAAGAATACCGGAGACAGGTGGCTCAAAGTGAACGACTCCATGCCAAACAAGAGAAAATCCGAGAATCTTTGGTCGCACGGAAGAGTCGAGTCGCTAAAAAATTAAGCGTCATTCGAGACGTGAAGTCCCAAAAGCGCGTGGTGCTGTCGAGTTTAAAAAAGACCACGCGTTCTCACGAGCTCATGTTGCGCACGCTCGATCAAGCTGAAAGTCGAAAGGAAACCCTGCTCAAAAAATTGGAGCAGCGCAGTCAAATAGCTTCCGGAACAATCAAGAAACACACAACGGACGTCTTTCGAAGGGGCGCCTTGTTGTGGCCGGCTGACGGAGATTTGGTGGGAGTCTTCGGTCGGCAAAAGCATCCGACATTTGGCACGTATGTGCGGAAGAAAGGGATTGAAATCGCCTCGAAAGAAGGGAGTGCCATCAGGGCTGTTTCAGGCGGGGACGTGGTCTATGCGGATTGGCTCAGAGGATACGGACTTGTTGTGATTATGGATCACGGCAACAATTATTTTACGTTTTATGCCCATGCCTCCAAGTTGTTGGTGAAGGAGGGGGAAATGGTGGCGAAGGGAGCCGTGCTCGGGGAAACCGGCTCCTCCGGATTGACCAACAGGAGCATTTTATACTTTGAGTTGAGAAAAGGCACCAAGCCGGTGAATCCATTGCGCTGGTTGGCCAAACGGTAACAAATACACCATGTTCATTATCTTTTAAAGAGTTAGGACGCTGCTATGGAAAAGGAACGCGCTTCAATAACGTGGGTTTCAGGACTGGTGGTCGTCGGGGCACTCGTCTTGGGGTTGTTGATTGGAAAGGGTGTCGAAAAAACGGGCTATGCCAGTGAATCCTACGAAGAACTCAAAGTTTTTGCGGAAGTCCTGACCCAAGTCAAGAAACATTACGTCGAAGACGTGAAGACGAATGACCTTGTCCATGGGGCCGTTCGGGGTATGCTCAAAACCTTGGATCCGCATTCCGCGTATATGACCCCGGAGATGTATAAGGAAATGAGAGTGGAAACCAAGGGGGAATTCGAGGGCTTGGGTATTCAGATCGGGATCAAGGAGCATCACGTCACCGTCATTGCTCCGATCGAAGGCACGCCGGCTCACGCCGCGGGTATCGAAACCGGAGACGTGATTTTGAAGGTCGATGAGACACCGACGAAAGACCTGACGCTGATGGAAGCGGTGCAACGCATGCGGGGGCCCAAGGGGACTTCGGTCACGCTGACGGTCCGGCGGGAAGGGGCCACGGAAACCCTTAACTTTACCATAATTCGGGATACGATCAAGATTCACAGCGTCCGGTCCCGGCTCCTCGACGATCACATCGGCTACGTGCGGATCTCGCAGTTCCAGGAATCTACGCCCCAGGATCTCGGGAAAGAATTGGTGAAATTGCACGACGATGGCACGCAAGGCCTCATCCTGGATCTGCGCAATAACCCCGGAGGCCTGTTGTCAGCGGCAGTGGGGGTATCCGAGCAATTTTTGCAGCCCGATACGTTGATCGTGTCGGTCAAGGGCCGGGACGGTCGGAAGGATGAGTATCGTTCCAGCCCGCCGATGGATCCCCCCGAATATCCGATGATCGTCCTGGTCAACCAGGGTTCGGCAAGTGCGTCGGAAATCGTGGCAGCCGCCATGCAGGATTGGGGAAAAGCCGTCATCCTGGGCAAGACGACGTTCGGGAAGGGTTCCGTTCAGACGATTCTGCCGTTGTCGGACGGGTCGGGACTGCGGCTGACCACGGCGAAATATTATACGCCCCGCGGCGAGTCGATCCATTCCGTCGGCGTCAAACCGGATATCGTGGTCGAGCCCAAACCGATCAAGTTGGATGAGGAACCAAAAGAGTCGCCCTCACCGGAAGCGGAGGCCGGTACTTCATCCGAGCCGGACGCCGGTGCGGAGAAGCCGAAGGATCTTGAAACGGAACTCATGAAAAAGGACGTGCAACTTCAAAAGGCGATCGAGTTGCTCAAGACCTGGAAAGTCTTCAAGGGCCTGCACCCCCTCGAATCGGGAGTCACAGGTTGAGGATAACGGCGGTGCCGGTTTTCACGACCCTTCACGGGAGAAGAGCGAACAGGCTCTTCCGTGCGTGACCGTATCAAAGGCCTTCCTGCCCGGTCAATCGTTCCTCGATTGTTCGCGTAAACGTTGAATGGCTGCGAGCAGTTCCTCCGCTGTCACGCCGACTCCCGGTCGCGTTCTCAACATATGGGAACGGACAAGCGTCTCCAGGTCGTCCAGCGTCCTGATCCCGAGTCGATAATACAAGTCATGCACAATGGGATCGGAAAGGCCGGGCAGGGCGCTCCATTGACGAATGGCGGGCGGGAGGGGCGTTGTGAGTTCTTCATAGGCTTGAATCGCGCCGGTCTCCACGTATTCTTGAATTTTTGCCTCGAGGTCTTTTCCGATGCCGGGAAGGGTTCGGAGATCCCCGGCCCGGACAAGTTCGGCGATGGGCGACTCCAAATTGGCGATCGTGTCGGCTGCTCGTCGATAGGCTCGAATGCGGTAAGGGTTTTCTTCGTGTTTCTTCAACAACTCCGCCATGGACAGAAAGAGGTTGGCGAGGGTGTGGTTCGAGTCGTGACCGGTCGGCATGTCGCGAGTCCAGCAGAAACGATGCAGTGAGTCTATTGTATAAGATTGTGTCCGGCGATGATAGGTTCATCGGTCTGAAGCCCGCGTTCCCAAATTGACAAGGCTTGAGAGGCTCTCGTAGGATGCCGGTTAGTGACGGAGGGTTTTCAATCACGCATGCACATCCAAGTCAATGGGGAGCCGCGGCAAGTTCGTGAGGAGCTCAATGTGACGGACCTGCTCCGGGATTTACAACTCAACGTCGAACGGGTGGCCGTGGAAGTCAATCTGGAAATCCTCGATAGACGGGACTTCGATGCCAAAACGTTACAGGAAGGCGACCGGATAGAAATTCTCAGCTTCATCGGAGGAGGCGGGAGAGGAATTTTTGATTGCTGATTTTTGATTGTGGATTTTGCAATCAGAAATCCGCAATTCACAATCCAAAATTCTTATTGGGGAGTGGCCATGAGTGACGATCGTTTGACCATAGCCGGAAGGGAGTTTCGGTCTCGTTTGTGGGTCGGAACGGGCAAGTACAAGGACTTTGTCGAAACGAAGAAAGCCATTGAAACGTCGGGTGCGGACGTGGTCACCGTGGCCGTACGTCGGGTCAACATCACGGACAGAAATTCCGAGAATCTCCTGGATTATCTTGATCCCAAACAATACACCATCCTGCCCAATACCGCGGGTTGCTACACAGTGGAAGACGCGGTCCGCTACGCCCGGTTGGCCCGCGCCGCGGGAGTATCGGATCTGGTGAAGCTCGAGGTGATCGGCGATGAGCGGACCTTGTTTCCCGATACCGCCGGGCTCATCGAAGCCGCAAAGATTTTGATCAAGGAGGGATTCGTGGTGTTGCCCTATACCAACGACGATCCCATCGTGGCCCAAAAACTGGTCGATATCGGCTGCCCTGCGGTCATGCCCTTGGCGGCCCCCATCGGTTCCGGATTGGGTATCCGCAATCCCTACAATTTGAAGATCATCCTCGAAACCGTCAACGTCCCCGTCATTGTGGACGCGGGCGTGGGTACGGCTTCCGATGCCGCGTTAGCCATGGAATACGGAGCGGACGCGGTGTTGATGAATACCGCGATCGCGGGGGCCAAGGAACCGATTGCCATGGCCGAAGCCATGAAGTACGCGGTCGAAGCCGGCCGGTTGGCGTACAAAGCCGGTCGCATCCCCAGAAAACTCTATGCTACCGCAAGCAGCCCGATCGAAGGCATGCTGTAGCCTGCCCGTCAACGTGCTCTTCGATGCCTCATGTCTGCCCCACGACAACCTCTCCCGCCATTGTACGTGGTTACCGACCGGCTCCAGACCGGAGAAGATCGATTTCTGCAGATTCTCGAAGACATCATTCCCGAACAGGAGATGATGATCCAAATCCGGGAAAAAGACCTCGGCACCCGTGAGCTTCTACGGTTTGTGGAAGCGGTTCGCCAATTGGCGCATCCCTTTCGTGTTCCGTGTTTAATCAATGATCGCGTGGACCTGGTCCTCGCGACCAAGGCGGCAGGCGTGCATCTTCGCGCGGACAGCGTGCCGACCAAAGAGGCCCGGAAATCTCTGGGCGGCGGCTATCTCATCGGCAAATCGGTCCATTCCGCGGAAGAGGCCCTGCAAAGCGAGCAGGATGGCGCGGACTTCGTGGTACTCGGACCGGTGTATGAGACGCCGTCCAAGCAACAGTATGGTCCCCCGTTGGGGCTTGACGTGATTCGTGAAGCCGTTCGGCATTGTACCATTCCCGTGTATGCCATCGGTGGGCTGACGCCGGCTCGCGTAGAGCACGTGATGGGGGCCGGCGCCGTGGGCGTCGCCGTCATTTCTTCCATTTTTCAAGCGGCGTCTCCACGTGAGGCCGTCACGAGGTATGCCACGCAACTGCGCAAATGGCGACCGCAGTAGAACGGTCCCGTATATATTGACCCTTTCTGAAAACCAGTGCTAGAATCTGCCCCCCACGTGGGGAGGATGGTATTTGGGTTTCGCCCTATCAATACAAGCGTTTCAGCGATAGGGTAAAACAGGGCGTTCTTGTTTTCGTGATCGAGCAGGGGAAACTTCCATGGGCTTGAGAAAACACGAAGACTACAACCGGGAAATAGAAAAACTCCGTGGAGAACTCCAATCCCTGGAAACCGAAATGCGCCACCTGTACGAGACGCGCATGAAACTTCAACAATCGGAAAAACAGAATAAACGGTTGGCGGCCAGCCTCCAGGAAGCGAAAACCCAGATTGAAACCCTCCGCACGGAGATCGCCAAACTCACGGCTCCGCCGTCGTCGTATGCGCTCTTCTGCAGTTTGAACGACGATGCCAGCGCCAACGTCTACGTGTCGGGAAGAAAAATGCGGGTCAGCGTACACAATTCGGTGGCGGGCGCGTCTCTGCGAAAAGGGCAGGAAGTGATCTTGAATGAAGCCTTGAACATCATCGAGGCGCGGGCCTTCGATCCCCAGGGACAAGTCGTGAAGTTGAAAGATCAATTGGATGGCACGCGGGCGCTGATTCAGTTGCACCACGACGAAGAACGCATTGTCGAACTGGGAGAGCCGTTACTCCACGAGTCGCTGAGCGTGGGCGACCACCTGCTCTATGATCCCCGGTCCGGCTACGTTATCGAAAAAATTCCCAAAGCCGAAATCGAGGAATTGGTGATCGAAGAAGTGCCGGACGTGCGATATGAAGACGTCGGGGGGTTGACCAAAGAAGTTGAGCAAGTAACGGATGCCGTGGAATTGCCCTTTTTGTACCCGGATCTGTTCAAGGAGCATCGCCTGACCCCGCCCAAGGGTATACTGTTGTACGGACCTCCGGGGTGCGGAAAGACGATGATCGCCAAAGCCGTGGCGAATTCCATTTCCAAGAAAATGCGGCATTTGTCCGGCAAGGACGTGCGCAGTTACTTCCTGCACGTAAAGGGACCCGAACTCTTGAACAAATACGTGGGCGAATCCGAACGGTACATTCGCGAGGTCTTCGCCAAAGCGCGGGACAAGGCGGCCACCGGCAATCCGGTCGTGGTGTTTTTCGATGAAATGGACGCGTTGTTCCGCACGCGGGGGTCCGGGATCTCCTCCGATATCGAGTCCACCATCGTCCCGCAGTTTTTGGCGGAAATCGACGGGGTCGAAAGGCTCAAGAACGTGATCGTCATCGGGGCGAGCAACCGGCAGGACCTCATCGATCCCGCGGTGTTGCGAACGGGGCGGTTGGACGTGAAAGTCAAAATCCCCAGACCGAACAAACAGGGTGCGCGGGATATTTTCGCCAAGTACCTCACTGATGACCTGCCGTTCGCCAAAGAGGAACTCGACCGGCACGCCCGGGACCGGCAGGCCGTGGTTGCACACCTGCTCGACCTGACGGTGGAAGCGATGTATGCCACGACGGAAGACAACAAGTTTCTGGAAGTGACCTATGCCAACGGCGAAAAAGAACTTCTCTACTTCAAAGACTTTTCCAGCGGCGCCCTGATCGAAGGCGTGGTGTCGCGAGCGAAAAAAATCGCGGTGAAACGGGCCATCGGTACGGGAGAAAAAGGCCTGAAGGAAGAAGACCTTGTGTGCGCCATTCGGGAGGAATTCAAGGCGCATGAGGATCTGCCCAATACGACCAATCCCGATGACTGGGCCCGCATCGCCGGGAAAAAAGGCGAGAAAATCGTCCACGTGCGGACCCTGACCCCCGGCTCGGAAGGGACACGCGAGATCGAAACCGTGAGTGCCGGGCATTACTTCTAGTACTCTTGCTCAATGGAGAGTCCTTGCAACGCATTATCGGCACAGAAACGGAATTTGGTGTCGCCTCGCGTCACGTCCACACATCCGATCCCGTTGAGAATTCCCTCCACCTGATCAGTCAGTACCCGTCGCTCATCGCCCCACAGGCCATTTGGGATTACGAAAACGAAAACCCCCTGCGTGACGCGCGCGGGTTTGAAGTCGAAGGCGAACGCGAACGTCCGGGTCCCGAGTATAACCGGGCGCTCAACAAACTCTTGGCGAACGGCGGTCGCCTGTACGTGGACGGGGCGCATCCCGAGTATTCCACGCCGGAGTGCAGCACCGCTCGCGAACTGGTCGCGTATGAACGCGCGGGGGAACTCGTGGCCGCCAGGTGCCTGGAGGCCATGAACCGGACGACGGAGGGGTACGTGCTGTACAAGAACAACTCCGACGGCAAGGGGAACAGCTACGGATACCATGAAAATTATCTGATGAACCGCCATGTGCCGTTCGACGTGATCCTTCGGGGTTTGCTGCCGTTTTTCGTGTCGCGTCCCATCGTGGCGGGAGCCGGGAAAGTCGGAGCGGAAAACGGCGCCGCGGCCGCGACGTATCAGATCTCGCAGCGCGCGGACTTTTTTGAATGCGTGGCGGACCTCAACACCATGGTCAAACGACCTCTAATCAACACCCGTGATGAGCCGCATGCGGACCCCGCGCGGTTTCGCCGCTTACACGTGATCGTCGGTGACGCCAACATGGCGGAACTCTCCACGTACCTGAAGGTGGGCACCACGGCGATCGTCACGCACATGCTGGACGAGGGCCACGACGTTCCTTCGTTTGAGCTGGAGAACCCCGTGGATGCCGTCAAGATCGTCTCCCGTGATCTCACCGTCAAGGCCGACCTGAAGTTGGTTCGGGGTGGTGCGACCAATGCGTTGGCCATCCAACGCGCCTACCTCCGGGCCGCGCACGAATTTTACGCCTGTCGCGAGTTGTCGCCCGCGACCAAGGACGTGTTGGTGAGATGGGAAAGCGTCTTGGATAAACTCGAACGCGATCCCAGGCAATTGACCGCGGAACTCGATTGGGTGGCCAAACGGGAGATGATCGAGTCGTACGTGGACCGAAAAGGCTGCGGATGGAATGACCCGCGCGTAGCCTTGATGGACCTGCAATACCACGACGTGCGGCCGGACAAGGGGCTGTATTATACGCTCGAACGGAGCCGGCGGATTGAACGCTTGCTGGATGACGAGGAGATCGTGGCCGCGGAATTACAGGCCCCGAGAGGGACGCGCGCCTATTTTCGCGGCGCCTGTCTCCGGAAATTTCCCCGCCAGATTTACGGAGCCAGTTGGACCTCGGTGCTCTTCGACGTGGGAGACGTGGCCGTCAAACGGGTGCCGTTGATGGATCCGTTGAGGGGCACGCAGGATCTGACCAATGAGTTGTTGGAAGGCGTGGAGACCGCACAACAACTCCTGGATCGTTTGTCGGCGTGAACTTTTCCCCTCTTTTGCCTGCCCTGAGCGAAGTCGAAGGGTAAGGAGGGGCAAGGGGAGGTAGAAGGCCAGTAGTCACCATGAAACCTATTCTGTCGCAGATGCCCGTGAGTCAATGCTCCAGTTTTTTTGATTTTATCCATCAGACCCGGCCCGAACTGACGCCCGCCGCGCGGTGGGGGAGCGAGGGGCACGTCTCGGCGTCGGCGGACGAGATTCAGCGGCACGTTGTATCGCAACTTGCTCACGGCACGACCGTGTTGGCCGTGAAATACGAGAAGGGCGTCGTGATCGTCGGCGATCGCCGCGCCATCGAAGGCTATCAGGTCGCGTCGCGTCGCATGGAGAAGGTCTTCAAGACCGACAGCCATTCCGCCATTGCCATTGCCGGGGCCGCGGGTCCGTGCATGGAAATGGCCAAGTTGTTCGGGATCGAACTGGAACATTATGAAAAACTGGATGGCGTACCGTTGTCCTGCGAAGGTAAGGCCAACCGGTTGGGACAGATGGTCAAAGCCAATTTGCCCATGGTCATCCAAGGGTTGGTCGTGATCCCGCTGTTCGTGGGGTTTGACCTGAAGCAACAGGAGGGCCGGATTTTCAAATATGACGTCACCGGCGGAAAATACGAAGAAACGGAGTATCACGCGGTCGGGTCCGGGGGAAAAGACGCCCGTGTGACCATCAAGGAACGGTTTCACAAGAATTTGTCCCAACCCGAAGCAATCTCCTTGGGGCTCCAGGCCATCCTGAGCGCGGCGGAAGAGGACCTGGGAACCGGAGGGCCCGATGCGTTCCGGGGCATTTATCCCACCATCAAAATCGTCGATGTCCAAGGCGTGCGGGACGTGGAAGAATCCGAGGTGGCGTCCCAATGCGACCAGTTGGCTCAATCACGACCCGGGGGTGAATCCCGATGACGCTCCCGTTTTACGTGTCCCCCGAACAATTGATGCAGGACAAGGCGGAGTATGCCAAGAAAGGCATTGCCAAGGGCCGGTCGATCGTGGCCATCGAGTACCGGGACGGTGTGCTGTTTGTCGCGGACAATCCCAGCAGTTCATTGTTCAAGATCTCCGAAATTTACGACAACATCGCCCTTTCAGGAGCAGGGCGATACAGCGAATTCGAAAGTTTGCGAAAAGCGGGTATTCAACATGCGGATCTGAAAGGGTTCATGTACAGCCGTGAAGACGTCACGGCCCGTTCCCTGGCCAACGGGTATTCGCAGACTCTGGGTACGATATTCAGTCAAGAACTGAAACCCTTCGAAGTGGAAATTCTTTTGGCTCAAATCGGAGAACAACCCGAACAGACCGAATTGTACCGCATCGCGTTCGATGGGACGATCATTCACGAAAAGGAATTCGTCGCCATCGGAGGCCGAGCGGACGCCGTGGTGTCCGCCTTGCGCACATTGGGATCGGAAAACGTTCCGGACCTGAAAACCGCCCTCGCCAGATGCATGAACGCCCTCGAAACCGCCACGAGCCAGACCGTATCCCTGCAAGCGCTCGAAGTGGCACTTCTCGACCGCACCCGCTCCGGCCGCAAATTCCGCCGCATCCCCGCAGAAGAAGCCGGCACTCTTCTTTCATAATCTCTGTCCTCGATCCGAAGATACCCCGAATATGTCATTCTGAGCCGGAGGCGAAGAATCTGCTTCTTCCTTTTGGTCATTCCCGACGTTAGTAATCGGGAATCCAGGGGTTTTTGCTTTTTCATGCGGGGTTTCGCCCCCGCACGACGAGGTTCTTTCGACTTTCGCTTCCTTCGACTTCGCTAACGCTACGCTCAGGACGAACGTGAGAATAATCCGTGCATCCTGAGCGTAGGTCTCTTGAGACCGAAGTCGAAGGGTCAGGACGAACGGGTTCCTCTCCGGTCACCCTGAGCGTAAGGCGCCACGCGCCTGGAGTCGAAGGGCGCTCAGACAGTCCTCGCCCTCAAATAGACTTCGGGACCGGGGCGCAGCCACGCCCGAAGGCGCCGGGCAATGGAGCCATGCGTTGGCGCTTCTTTTTTCTTCCTGTCATCCTCGATTAAAAATGTCGAGGATGACAGGACAGATCAGCGGTGTCTGTTCCGTCTGCGCCGCGTCTATGCTAACATGAGTTTATGAAACGAATTTTCGGACTGGAGTGTGAATACGGCCTCACGTTTTCGCCCAATGGCCGGGTGTATCTGCCCATTGAAAAAATTCTGGGATACATCTTCGAAGGGTTGATCCCGAACAGTTGGCCGTCCAACGCGTTTCTCACGAACGGGGCCAGATTTTATCAGGATACCGGGTGTCATCCCGAGTATGCCACGCCGGAATGCGACGACATTTTCGAGTTGGTGGTGCATGAAAAAGCCGGCGAGCGGATCCTCGAATCCTGTTTGCCCGCGGCTGAAGAACGTCTCCGGGAAGAAGGCCTCGCCGGCGACATCTACATTTTCAAGAACAACACGGATTCCCTGGGGAATACCTACGGGTGTCATGAAAACTTTCTGATGCAGCGTGACGTGGATTTTTGGAAGGTGGCGGAACAGCTCATCCCGTTTTTCGTGACGCGACAGATTTATTCAGGCGCCGGGAAAGTGCTCAAGGTCTCGGGCAAACCGCACTATTTCCTGTCCCAGCGGGCCCAGCACATTCATGAAAAAACCTCGTCTTCCACCACCTCGTCCCGCAGCATCATCAACACCCGGGATGAACCGCATGCCGACGCCGAACGGTATCGACGTCTCCATATCATTCTTGGGGATTCGAATATGTCGGAGTTTGCCACGTACTTGAAGATCGGCACCGCGGACTTGGTCCTGTCCATGATCGAGGCTGGATATTTTATCAAGAGCATTGAATTGGAAGATCCCGTCAAGGCCATCAGGGAGATTTCCCGGGACCCCACGTTGAAGAAAAAGGTGAAGCTGGATGACGGGCGGGAGTTGTCCGCGCTGGAGATCCAGCACATTTACTTGGAAAAGGCCTCGGAATTTCTCCATGCCCGGCCCTATGACAAAGTGCTGGCCGACGTCCTGACGGAATGGGAGCGCGTGTTGTCTGCGTTGGAGGATGATCCTATGCAGTTGGTACGGGAGATCGATTGGGTGACCAAACGCTGGCTCATCCAGTCATACATCGACCGAAAAGGATGTGGGTGGGATGACCCGCGGGTGGCGATGATGGACCTGCAATATCACGATGTGAACCGGAAGCGCGGGCTCTATTACATTTTGGAGGCGCACGACAAGACGGTAAAGATGGTGGATGAGGAAGCCGTGGAACGCGCCATGTCCCTACCGCCTCAGTCCACCCGCGCCAAGGTGCGAGGCGACTTTATCCGGTTCGCCCGGGCCAAAAACCGATCCTACACGGTCGATTGGACGTACTTGAAATTAAACGGCTATTGGGAAGAAACGATCTTGTGCATGGATCCCTTTTGTGCGTTCAACCGGCGAGTGGATGAACTGTTGGCCCAGGTGTCTCCCGCTTCCCTCCGGATGTGACATGAATTTTCCTGTCTTTTCGTCCCGTGCGACCGTTCGTCCGTGGCTCGTGGCGCTGGTGTTGGTGCTGGCGAGTGTGTTCCCGATCAGCCTGTTGTTCAAGGAAGGGCCGCAGTACTCCGTGGGGGCCGGCGGACAAGTCAGCGGCAAGCAGGGCGAAGTGGTGCTGGTGACGATCCCCGTCAAGGACCGGCCGGACCGGGTCAAAGGGCAATTTTTACAACGCACGCTGACCTTTTTTCCCATCAGGGAGCATACGTATGCCGGACTGCTGGGTCTGGATATGCAGGACCGTCCCGGCCGGTATGAACTCACAATCGACGTCGTCTATCCCCAACGGACGGAACGCCGGAGTCTGACGGTATTGGTCATGAAAGAAGAGTATCCCGAGCAACGGTTGACTCTGCCATCCAAAATGGTGGATCTCGATAAGAAAACCCTGGCGCGGGTCGAGACCGAATCCAAAGCCGTTCACGAGGCGTTTGCGGGTTTCGTGCCGCATCCCCTGTGGAAGGGCCGGTTTGTGGAGCCGGTCCGGGGGAAAATCTCCGGGCGATTCGGCAGTCGCCGGATCATCAACGGCCAACCCAGAAAACCCCACAGCGGTGAAGACATCGCGGCGCCCAAAGGAACGCCCGTCGTCGCCATGAACGATGGGATGGTGCGCCTTACCGCGGATCATTTCTTTTCGGGAAAAGGGGTGATCGTGGACCATGGGCTTGGTCTCTTTTCCATGTATTTTCACCTATCCAGTGTGGACGTGGAGCATGGCCAGGTCGTGAAAAAAGGGCAGGTGATCGGGAAGGTCGGCTCCACGGGACGGGCGACCGGCCCGCATCTCCATTGGGGGGTGCGCCTGAATGGATCGCGGGTCGATCCCTACTCGTTGCTTGAGCTGAGCGTTGACGCCCAATCGTAACCGGTTCTCCGACGTGTACCCATGAACACTGTCTGTGTGTTTTGTGGCTCCAGCACCGGCTCGAACAGCCGGTATGCCGAGATGGCCGGGCTGCTGGGCAAAGAACTGGCGGCACGCGGGATGGGACTGGTCTATGGGGGTGGCAACATCGGGCTCATGGAGGTGCTGGCGAACGCCTGTCGGGCTGGGAACGGCCGGGTGATCGGCGTCATTCCGGAATTCATGGTGCACAACCAATGGGCCCGGCACGACGTGTCGGCGCTTCACGTCGTGGGGTCAATGCATGAGCGCAAGGCCCTCATGGCGGATCTGACCGACGCCTTCATCGCGCTGCCCGGAGGCTATGGGACCCTGGAAGAGTTTTGTGAAATGGTCACCTGGCGCCAACTCGAGTTACATCGGAAACCCTGTGGTCTGTTGAACGTGGACGGATTTTACGATCCCTTCCTGGCGTTTCTGGATCATCAGACCCGCGAAGGATTCCTGGCTCCGGACAATCGAGCGTTGATCCGCGTTGCCGCTGATCCGGCAACGCTCCTCGATTTATTGAATGACGCCTGAAACGCGAGAGGGGCCGGTTCAGGGGTTCCCTAGTAGGCCGGTGGCCGGGAAAGCGGCTCGCTCGTCACCAATTCCACGACTCGCAGATTGTCGAATGCGAATTTGCCGTCCCCGGTGGTCATGATTCCGATCCGGCCCGTCCGCAACTTGGAGTCATACACGGAAAGGAAGAATTGGTTGTCAAACGAAATCTCGAAAAAATCCTTGCTGACGATCGTATTTCTCTGGACCCGCAGGAAATGCCACGGGGTTCGTTTTTTCGGCAGGACCTCATGTTCCTTGATCAGCACGGGTTTCCCGTCGTCGAACCGATAAGCCTTGAGCATGTTGCTGGCCGGATACACGATGACGGCATAGAAATTGTCGAGATCCTGGAAGTTCAGGATCAGGCCAGCTGCCGAAGTCGGTGTCCCGAGTTGTGAAAGCATGCCCACCGAGAGGTCGAGGTATTCCACGTGAATCGTGTCGTTGATGAGCAGTTGATAACAGCCGGGTTTTGAACAGGAGGTCGGTTGAAGCAGCGCGTGAGTACGGCTGGGAGCGCTGTCGTCCGTTGTAATCGTCCATTCCCCCGGATATCCGTCTCCCAGGGTATGGGAGGAAAATCCCGGTGGGAGGGCCGCATCAAGGTGTTTTTCAAAAGTCCATTCCTCAAATATCGGAGGTGTATGCCGCAAGACGGCGCGGGGCAGTTCCCTCAAGGGCTCGGCGTCTTCAGCGAAAAGATCGGAAACGCCCGCACACAGGGTAAGGCCCACGGCTGCAAAACCGAGCATGAGGCCACGTGAAAGCCAATTGACCGTCGCCGATGAAGGGTGACGGGATGAATTACGGGAACACTGAAAGGGAACTGTGTTATGCATGAATCTCACCAAATGGATGAATGTTTGCCAAAGGGTTTTCGACAGAATCATACGAAGAACAAGTCTCTTGCTGCAAGGTGACAAAAGGAGAGGTCCGACGAGGAGAATGAGCGAACCGGGCAGGAATGCCTCTCTGTCATGGGGGAGGCCAACACAGTGGCCGCGTGTCATGCCAACCGATGAACGGGCGGTGTGGTTGGCGTTGGTGCCGATTGGTCTGACAGCAGGCTTTTATCTTCTTCCGGCCTCGGCCCGGCAAAGCCTGTTCCTGCAATTCTTGCCGCAACTGGCCGCATACGGCTCGCTCGTCATCTGGTGGAGACTCAATGCCAATGCACTACCCGCGCTGGGACTTTCCCGTGGCTACATGAAGCAGGGTGTCGGGTGGGGGATCGGCACGGGGTGCCTCCTGGGAGCGGTCAACTCGACCGTAATCCTGTGGGTGGTGCCGGCTCTCGGTGGCGACGTGCTGTTCTTGGCCGGCACACCTCATGCCCGGATGCCGCTGTTCGTGATGATCCCCTGGTTCACGATCCTGATCGCGATCGCTGTCGAATTGAATTTTCGAGGATTTCTCTTGGGGAGGCTGGAGCATTGCTGTTGCCGGTGGCTGCCGGTGACGGGTCCACGCGGCCTTCGCCTCGGTTCGATCGTCGCGATGTTGGTGTCGGCCTTGGCATTTGCCTTCGATCCATTCATGGTGATGACGTTTCGGCATCTTCACTGGATCGCCGTCTGGGACGGACTCATTTGGGCGGGCCTCTTCTTGCGGTGGAGGAATCTGGTGACGGTGATTGCAGCCCATGCCATCGAGGTGATGATTCTGTATCTCAGCGTGAAAACGGCGCTCACGTGATCTTCCCGGCATCGTTGACGGAGGGAACAGAATTTGCGCCCGGAATGAGTCTGGTGTAAGTCTAACGGGAAGGATCAGCCCACGTCACGGACTTGCCGGAGGAGGTCATGTATTTGACGAGGGCATGCCTGCGATGAACGCGAGTTCGTTTTTACCGAAAACCGGAGAGGAAACATTTGATGGAAGAACTTGTCAAACCCATCGTGCAGGCCTTTTTGGTATGCGATTCCGTCATCCTGGATAGTTTCACCAGAAAGAAGAGCATCATCGGCACGTTCACGCACTTGTGGGCGCCACGATTTCCCTGCCAGCATCCCCAGATGGGCGTCTATTTCTGTTTGACGGACGCGGAAGGGCAATATGAATTCGAACTCCGTCTCGTGTATTTGGACCAGGATCAACTCATCGGGACCGCGTCATTGCCGTCGGTCGACATCAAAGACCGGCTGCAGATTCACGATTTCGGCGTGAATATTCCGGCCTTGGTCTTTCCGGCTCCGGGCCGGTATGAATTCCGATTGTTTGCCAATGGCTACTTCATCACCCAAAAAGACTTCAATGTCATTCAACAAACCCCTCCTCAGCCCAACCCCGAATCCCCGCAATAAGAAAAAGGCTCAGGCAAGCCCCGGGCCTTGACTTTTGACAGCCGGGATTTATCTGGAAACCTAGAAGCGATTCAATGGAAACGGCAAACGCGAACAAGAGGAGGTGCAAGATGTTGGTCAAATGGAATCCGTTTCAAGAACTCGAACGAACCATGGGTTGGTGGAACACGCAACCGTTTCGGCGTCCTCAATGGGATGATCCGCAAGGGTCGGTGACCAATTGGGTTCCGCCGGTGAACGTCTATGAAGACAAAGAAAACTTATTCGTCGAAGCCCAATTGCCGGGCATCGACGCGCAGGACGTGAAGATCTCCGTGACCGACGATACGTTGCAACTGCACGGCGAACGAAAAGAGGAACGCACGGATGACCGGGACAACTATCATTTCCGCGAAGCGCAGTACGGATCGTTTGCCAGGAATTTCCGTCTTCCCGACTACGTCAATCCGGATCAGGCGACGGCGCGGTACGAGAAAGGCGTGTTGATCGTGCAGGTTCCCAAGCGGGAAGAAACCAAGCCCAAATCGATCCCGATTGACGTCAAGGGCTAAGGGGCCTTCGCGCTGAACATGCCGGTGCCGGGGTGAGGACGGGGTGTCTGCAAGACCCCATGTCTCGCCCCGGCGCGTTCGGGCCAGATCGAAATTCTCCTCGGTCAATTCCTCTCGTTTTCCCCTCAGGGTTTCTTGTGAAAAATGTCCTGCTCGTTTAATCTGCCCCTCCTGATTGCGGGTATTCCGTTCGGTCAATGCCGGGAGGAAACGAGTGATTGTTGTCACACCCCAGCTATCGATTCCTGAACAAGAACTCCGGTTTCGCGCGTCACGCAGTAGTGGCCCGGGCGGGCAAAACGTCAACAAGGTGAATACGCGCGTGACGTTGCATTTTGACGTTCGACGTTCACCGTCGTTGGCCGCCTGGCAAAAATCCGTGATCAGCAGAAAGCTCCAAAGCCGGATCAACAAAGAGGGAGTGTTGTATTTGCACGCCCAACGGGCTGCGAGCCAAGCCCTGAATCGAGCCGACTTGGTCGACAAATTTTGTCGTCTCTTGCACGAAGCATTGACTCCCCGGAAGGTCCGAAAAGAGACCCGCGTCTCCCAACGTTCCATTGAAAAACGACTGAATCAGAAAAAACAGCGAGGACGGGTCAAGCAATTGCGTCATCAGCCCATCCAAGCGGACGATTGACCCCGGACCCGACAAGGAGCATTCCATGCCGGTCAACAGAGACCTGTCTTCCGATGCGTTGAATCCTCCCAGAGCCCAAACGATTCCCACGACCTTGGAAGAACACGGCCGGTCACGGGTCGATCCGTACTATTGGTTGTCCGAGCGCGACAACCCCGATGTGCTGGCCTATCTCGAGGAGGAGAATGCCTATGCCCGGGGAGTCATGGCCCACCGCGCGACGTTCGAGGACGCCCTGTTTGAAGAGATCAAGGGCCGGATCAAACAGACCGATTTGTCCGTCCCGTACAAACTCGATGACTACTACTATTACACGCGATACGAGGAGGGAAAGGAATATCCCCTGTACTGCCGGAAGCGGCAAACGTTGGATGCCCGGGAAGAGCTGATGTTGGATGTGAACACATTGGCCGAAGGTCATGAATATTTTGCCATCGGCGGGATGGCCGTGAGTTTTTCCCAGGACCTGCTCGCGTATGCGTTCGACACGCAGGGGAGGCGTCTCTACACGGTGGGCTTCAAGAACCTGACAACCGGCGAGTTGTTGGATGACGTGTTGGAACACGTAACGGGCAACCTCACTTGGGCCAACGACAACGCCACGCTGTTCTACGGCAAACAGGACCCGGATACCCTGCGTGCGTTTCAGGTGTTTCGACACCGGCTGGGTCATGATCCGTCCTCCGACGTCCTGGTATTCGAAGAAGCGGACGAGACGTTTTCCACGACCGTCTTCAAGACCAAGTCGAAGCAGTACCTGATGATTGCGTCGCATCAAACCGTGAGCACGGAATATCGCTATCTTTCGGCGGACGATCCGGACGGTGAATTTTTGGTGTTTCTGCCTCGCGAGCGGTTTCATGAGTACGACGTGGATCACGACCGGGACGCGTTTTATATTCGGACCAACTGGCGGGCGAAGAACTTCCGTCTCATGAAGACGCCGCTTCGGCAGACGGACCGGTCATCGTGGCAGGAGGTCCTTCCCCATCGTGACGACGTTCTACTGGAATCCTTTGAGCTATTCCGGGATTTCCTGGTGACGGAAGAACGACACCAGGGGTTGGTGCGGTTCCGCATCATACCGGCGAAAGGAGATTGCGAACACGACGTGGATTTCGGGGAACCCGCGTATGCGGCGGCGTTGGGGGACAATCATGATTTCAATGCATCCACCTTGCGGTACGAATATACCTCCATGACCACACCGGAGTCGGTCTATGACTATGACATGAACACCCGTGAGAAGGTCCTGCTGAAGCAGGAAGAAGTCCTGGGCGGGTTCGAGATCTCGCATTACGCCACCGAACGTACCTGGGCCCCGGCACCGGATGGACAACGGATTCCGATCTCATTGGTGTACCGGAAAACGCTCCGAAAAACCGACGTGAACCCGCTCCTGCTGTACGGATACGGGTCCTACGGCATCAGCATGGATGCGGACTTTCGTTCTCCGCGTTTAAGCCTGCTCGACCGGGGATTCGTGTTTGCGATTGCGCACGTGCGGGGAGGAGAGGAGTTGGGTCGCGACTGGTATGAGTCAGGGAAACTCTTTCACAAGAAAAACACGTTTACGGATTTTATCGCCTGTGCCGAACACTTGGCGCAACAAGGCTATGCCTCAAAAGAGCATGTGTATGCCATGGGCGGCAGCGCCGGCGGGTTGCTCATGGGGGCGGTGATCAACATGCGGTCTGATTTGTTTCACGGGGTGGTTGCGCAAGTCCCGTTTGTCGACGTCATGACCACGATGTTGGATACGTCAATTCCGTTGACCACGGGAGAGTACGATGAATGGGGGGATCCCAACCGGAAAGAAGATTACGAGTACATGCTGTCCTATTCGCCGTATGACAACGTCACGGAACAGGCTTATCCCCATCTCCTGGTGACCACGGGACTCCACGATTCCCAAGTGCAATATTGGGAGCCCGCGAAATGGGTGGCCAAATTACGCCGTGTGAAAACCGGCCGGAACCGGTTGCTCCTCAGAACCAACATGGATGCGGGCCATGGAGGAGCGTCCGGCCGGTTCCGGCGATACAAAGAACTGGCCTTCATCTATACCTTCCTCCTGGACTTGGCAGGTCTGGCGGATCCGTAAACCGCGCCTTAACAGGCGGTTGCAAGGCAGGATGTTCAAAAAGGTCCGTCCAGCAAGGCCGCAGGGCCGTTGGCGCGCGGAGCGTACACGGAGTACGTGAGCACGACAACGGACCGAGAACACCGCTGGCGGCGTTTTTCAACATCCTGCTAACACAGTGCCGCCAGTTGCTCCTTCATGATCGGCTCGCGAAGTTTTTTCAGGGCCAGGACTTCGATTTGCCGGATCCGTTCGCGCGTCACGTTCAGGAGTTTCCCCACTTCTTCGAGCGTACGGGACTGTCCGTTGCCGATGCCGAAACGTAACCGGATCACCTGTGCTTCCCGTGGCGTCAGGAATCCAAGCAAACGATGGAGTTGTGACCGCATCTGTTCTTCATGGACATTGGCATCAGGAGCCGGAGCATTGTCATCCGGGAGACAATCTTCCAGGAACGCTTCCCCGTCGGCATTGGGTTGATCAAATGAAATCGGTTCCAGGAACGCCTGCATCGTCTGCTGCACCCGTTCGGGGTTGGTGGCCAAAGCCAGGGCAATTTCCTCGTGACTGGGCTCACGACCCAGCTTTTGTGCCAGACGATGGGAGACCTTGATCATGCGTTGCCAGGACTCGGTGGTGTGAACCGGAACCCGAATGGTCCGGGACTGATCGGCCACGGCGCGTAAAATACCCTGGCGGATCCACCACGTGGCATACGTGCTGAATTTGAACCCCTTCCGGTATTGAAACCGTTCGGCCGCCCGCATCAATCCGATGTTTCCCTCCTGGATGAGGTCCAGAAACGCCAGCCCGCGTCCCGTAAAGCGTTTGGCAATATCGACGACAAGGCGAAGGTTGCGTTGAACCAACTCTTCCTTGGCCTGTTCCAAGTGGGCGCGGTTGTCAGCCAACTCGCGTTGAAGTGCTCGCAGGCGTTTCCCGAGCATGCGGCCTTTCAAGCCGCGACCGGGCAAGGCGTTGCTGAGTCCGGATAAACGTTCATCCGCCTCGTTCAGGGCAGGGGCCGATAAGCCGCTCAGTTCCCGAATCTCGGTCAGGGAATGCAACGCTTCATGAAACTCAGGCCTGTCGCCGAGGGCGCTGACGTCTCGAATGGCTTGGGCGAGCACGGCCCGGATGTTCTGGCTGCTCTCGTCAATCCGTTTGGCCAGCTCCAACTCCTCTTGTTTGTTCAGAAGCGGGCGCGACCGGAAGGTACGAAAATAGATCGGTTCCAGCGCGGTGTCCTGAGTTTCCTTGTCTTCATTTCTTTTGTCATCCGGAAAATCCTCGATCATGGTATCCAGCGTCGGGATATCATGAGGGAAAACTTTCGAGAGCTTGCCGTTGGTCGGAAGTTGCCCTGCGACCTTGTCGACGTTGAACAGTTTGTTGTCGGTCGTCTTCATGGCTCTCTCCTCTCTCGTCACAAAAGGATCCGATTCCGGGGAACTCGCAGGGAACAACACCCGTTGTTCCCTGCGGTCCTGCCCCGGTTACACCTTGACGGTCAGGAACAGCGGCGTTCCCTGACGGTTGATAAACAGGAGAATCGTTTGCTCCTTCGGCAAGGCGTTCATCGCTTGTCGAAAGTCTTGCGACGATTCCACCGGCGTATGGTTGATCTCACGTATCACGTCACCTTGAACGAGTCCGGCCTGCTCGGCTTGGCTGCCCGCGCGAATATCCGTCACGACGACACCCGCGACGTGACCGTCAATGCCGAGTCGTTTGGCCGTACGGGGAGTGAGATCTTCCACGGTCAGTCCGGCCAGGCGAGACTCCGCATCGGGTTGCTGCGAGGCGGCGACCTGTTGGCCCATCGGATGTTCAACGATCGTCGTGCGCAGGACCTGCTCGGCTCCGTCACGCATCACCGTGATGGAGACCTCGGTCCCGACCGGGGTGGTGGTCACCGCCCGTTGCAACTCCCTGGGTCCGGCAATCGGGTGATCCTGGTATCCGATGATGGTATCGCCTCGCCGGAGTCCGGCTTGGTCCGCCGGGCTCGCGTCACGAACCTCCGTCACGATGGCGCCGTCCGGACGGTCCAGGTGAAACGACTTGGCCAGTTCAGGCGTGACGGCTTGAATCCCGACGCCCAAAAACCCGCGAGTGACTTTCCCCGTCGACACCAGGCTGGCATAGACGTGTTGGCCGATACTGGCAGGAATGGCCAAGCCTACGCCCTGGTAGCCGCCCGACCTCGAGAGAATGGCGGTGTTGATCCCCACCAATTCCCCGTGCATGTTGACCAGGGCGCCGCCGGAGTTTCCTGGATTGATCGCGGCATCGGTTTGAATGAAGTCTTCATATTGCGTGATGCCAACGCCGCGACCCTTCGCACTCACGATGCCCTGTGTCACCGTGGAGCGCAGCCCGAACGGACTTCCGATTGCGAGGACGTAGTCCCCGACCTCGAGTTTGGACGAATCGCCCCAGGCGACGAACGGCAGGTTGTCTCCTTGAATTTTGATCACGGCCAAATCCGTTTGCGGGTCGCTACCCACGATCGAGCCGGTGAATTCCCGTTTATCCAGTAAGGCAACCGTGACCGTTTTCGCCTCATCGACGACGTGGTGGTTGGTGACCACGTATCCCTCGGGACTCACGATGACCCCGGAGCCCATGCCCTTACCGCGAGGTTCCTGCCAGGGGTTGGAAAAGGGCGGCGTCCCAAAGGAATGTTTGTCCCGCGGGCCGAACTTGAACCAATCGGGGAGGCCGGGGAGGTCCGGCACGTCAGAGAGTCCGGTGTCCATAACCTTGGAGACGGTAATATTGACGACGGCCGGCCTGACGGCTTTGACGATGTGTGCGAACCCGCGTCCGACCTCGGTATCGGACGAGCCGGTTTGCGTCATGGAAGGAGCCGGAGCCGGAACTGCGGATGGAGCCGGCGATCCCACCGCGCCGGTCGAAAACGCGGCGACCAGCATTCCCGTAAACAATAAGCTCATCGTGAGAGCGATCAGGAAATTCTTCCTGCCCTGCGTCTCGGTGAGCGACATGGACGATGAACGATACAGCGATTGTTTCATGGGTTCCTCCTTTATGTAGGGGCGAAGCTGCGTATGCGCCCTGTTCAATCATGCGTTGAAATAGTTGTAGCACCGGAACATGAAAGAAAAATTAATTGCGGATTAAAAACTTCTAATTTGCGGGGATTGTTTCGCCCTCCGGCTTTCGGGCGAATGAGCGGGTAAAAATCGTCAGGAAACAGCGGTCGCAGGCAGGAGGGGAAGAGAAATCGTAAAACAGGAGCCGTGCCCGAAGGTGCTGGTGACCTCAATGGTGCCGTGGTGCGCTTCGGCAATCCATTTGCAGATCGACAGGCCCAGGCCGGTCCCTTTTTGTGCATGCGCCCGTGCGGCGTCAGTTCGGTAAAACCGGTCGAAAATAAGACGTTGTTCTTCCGGGGTCATGCCGATCCCATGATCCCGAACGGTCACCCGGGCCATTCCGCGGTGTTGCGTCAACCCGAGTTCCACAGTGCCGCGGGGCAAGGAATATTTGACGGCATTGTCGACCACGTTCAGGATCAGCTCCCGAAGCCGCCATTCATCTCCCGATACCCGGAGCGGTTCGATTTGCCCCAAGGTCGTTGAGATCTGTTGCTCTTTGCCCAGGACCATGGCTTGCATTTGAATTTCCTGCACCAACGTATCGAGTTCTACAGGGTCTGATGCGACGTGCACTTCGCCGAGATCGGCGCGTGAGAGGAACATCAGTTCTTCCACGATACGGCTCATCCGATCGATTTCTTCCAGGTTGCTTTCCAGGGCTTCCCGGTAAACTTCCGGCGAGCGGGGTTTTCGTAACGCCAGTTCGGTTTCCCCCTTCGTGATTGTCAGCGGGGTGCGTAATTCGTGTGACGCATCGGCGCTGAATTGACGGATTTGGCGAATCGAGGCTTCCAGCCTGCCGATCATATTGTTAAACGTGGACGCGAGGCGGCCGATTTCGTCTTTCGACGTGGTTTCGATCCGCTGTGTGAGATCGCCTCCGGCAATCCGTTGAGCGGTCAGCGTGATATCGTCTACGGGCCGCAACGCCTGCCCGGCCAGGAACCAGCCCCCCAACACGCTCACCACCACGGCTAACGGGGAGCCGATAAGCAAGACGAACACCAGGCGAGCCAGCATTTCCTTCTCGGGCTGGAGAGATGTCCCGACCCGCAAAATGTTGACGAGGGTCTGTCCATGTCGAATTGGATACGAGAGCAAGCGTATGGGGATTTCGTCACGGAACCGGACGGTTTCGAAGACGGCCCTGCCTTGCAGGCTCGATTGAAGGGCGGTTTGACTGAGGGGAATGTTGCGGGTCTTGATGTTCGCGGACTGCAGGGTGACTTGCCCCTGCGGGCCGAAAATCTGGAAGAACTTGTCGATAAGGGCCAACTCGGGAAAGGCTTGCGCCAAGTCGTCCAACAACAGGAATGGACCGAAGCGATGTTCTTCAAGCGACCGGGAAGCGGCCACGGCCGCTTCCTCCAGCGAACGGTCAATCTGGTCTTCCAGCGCGCGGGCCATGACGACGTACAGCGCGGTCGCGAAGAGGAGCATGATCAAGGCCAAGCCCCCGCCGTACCAGATGGTCAACCGGACGCGGATGGACGTGTTAGCCCGCATCGGTCAACTTCAGGGTATAGCCACTGCCGCGGACGGTGTGGATGAGCCCCCGGGCATGGCCACGATCGATTTTGTTCCGGAGATAGCTGATATAGACGTCGATGACGTTCGTGAAGGTGTCGAAATCCAGGTCCCATACGTGCTCGGCAATCATCGGGCGGGTGAGGACGCGCCCCGAGTTGCGCATCATGTATTCCAGCAACGCGTATTCCTTCGAGGTCAGGTCAATCCGTTGCCCGCCGCGGATGACTTCATGGTTGGTGGGATTCAGGATGAGATCGTCGACCTGCAATAGACCAGACGAGTCTCCGCTGGCTCGACGCAACAATGCCCGGGCCCTGGCGATCAGCTCTTCAATGGCAAAGGGTTTGGTCAGATAGTCGTCGGCGCCGGCGTCCAACCCCTTCACGCGTTGATCCACTTTCGAGCGCGCGGTCAGAATGAGAATCGGAGTGGTGACCTTGGCGTCCCGGACTGCTTTCAGCACGTCGATTCCGGGCAGGCCGGGCAGCATGAGATCCAGGATGATCAGGTCATAGTCGACTTCCGATGCCAGGTCCCGACCCTGAATGCCGTCGGAACATACGTCCACCGCGTAACTCTCCTCTTCCAATGCGCGGCGGATAAAGGAAGCGACCTTGGGTTCGTCTTCGACGATCAGGATACGCATGGTGACGTATTATAGCATGGATGGCAAAGCGGGCGGGAATGACGGATTCTTGCTATTCGGCCGCTTTCAAGCGAAATCCGTATTCCCGGCTGGTCAGGGCGACGATTTTTCCGGTCGTGTTGTCATAGTAGGCGGCTTGCCACGCGGGCCGTCCTTGGTCGTCGAGCATGGTCGCGGCACAGCGGACGACTCTATCCAGCGCTTGTTTCTCGGCAAGTGGTAGCGCATGCCATCGAGGCCCGACGTGGACCCAGAGCAGGTTGGAGAGGCTGGGCGGGCGGCTCGTGCCGCGAATGCCCTGGTCGGCATACGTGGCCAGTGTGGCTTCGGCCGCTTGCGGCTCACATTGCGGAACCCCCGACCGGTATACCACAATAGCCGCAAGTACAAGACCCGTGGTCATCAGGATGAGCGGGAGGATCCGTTTGGACGCTCGGAAAGATGATCCGGTCATCGTGCCTTTAGCCTCAGGAGCAAAAAAGACGTGATGAGACAATTTTTTAGTGGAATCATGATGCCCTGATAGATAATATTATCAAAAATACAAGAAACGCTCTGCAACATTCTGATACCCTCAACTACCAGTAACGAGTCAATAGACCACAAGCTCTGAGGTAGCCTGACATGCCAAAAGCGATACGTGACATGATAGAAGCCGATCTTCTGTGTATTGGCAGCGGGCCGGCCGGCCAGCGTGCCGCGGTACAAGCGTCGAAGCTGGGCAAGCGTGTGGTCGTCATTGAAAAACGACGGGTGGTCGGGGGCGTCTGTCTGGATACGGGAACCATTCCCAGTAAGACCTTTCGGGAAGCCGTGCTGGCGTTTGGCCGGCAAGCCGAACAGTTTCGCAAGCGTCATGGATTTGCCGTGCCTGCCCGCCTAAGTGTTGATCAGTTATTTGCGAGAGTGAACGAGGTGGTGGAACGGGAAGGGGAGGTGGTGCAACGGCAACTGGAACGCAACGACATCACGGTGGTCCGGGGCGAAGCGTCGTTCATTGACGAGCACACCGTTCAAGTCTTTGCAGAAGACGCCCTGCAATGGGTACAGGCAAAACATATCGTGATTGCCGTGGGTACCGTTCCCGCTCCGCCGCTTGGCATGAAAGACGAGCATCAGCAGATCATCACCAGTGATAAAGTGATGAGCTTGGAGCACCTGCCCCGATCCATGGTCGTTGTGGGCGCAGGGGTGATCGGTCTGGAATATGCTTCGATGTTCGGCTCCCTCGGCGTCGACGTGACGCTGGTGGATAGCCGTCATCGGCCCTTGGAATTTTTGGACACCGAAATCGTGGATGAACTCATTCATCAAATGCGGAACTACGGCGTGACCTTTCGACTTGGGGAAACGGTCGAACAGATGGAATGTTCCGAAGAGAAACCGACGAAGGCCGTGATTTATCTGGAGTCGGGGAAAAAGCTCGTGTCCGATTTGGTGTTGTTTGCAGTCGGCCGCATCGGGGCGACTGAAGCGTTGGGGTTGGAACGGGCGGGCCTCGAGGCCGATGAGCGTGGCCGGTTGAAGGTCAACGAACGATTTCAGACCGCCGTGCCGCATATCTTTGCCGCCGGTGACGTGATCGGGTACCCCAGTTTAGCTGCCACGTCATCCGAGCAAGGTCGTCTGGCGGCCTGTCACGCCTTTGGGATGAAGGCGGAGCCCATGTCGGCGAATTTTCCCATCGGGATTTACGCCGTGCCGGAAATTTCCATGGTGGGTCAAAATGAGCAGACCCTCACCAAGGAGAAAGTGCCCTATGAAATCGGGATGGCCCGCTATCGGGAAATCGCGCGCGGGCATATCATGGGAGATGACAGTGGACTCCTCAAACTGCTGTTTCATCGTAAAAATCGTCAACTGCTGGGTGTGCATGCCATTGGATTGGGAGCCACGGAGATGGTGCACATCGGCCAAGCCGTGTTGGGCCTGGGCGGCGGGTTGGACTACTTCATGAGCACCGTCTTCAATTACCCCACTATGGCCGAATGCTACAAAGTCGCCGCCCTGGACGCCTTCAACAAGCTGTCGCAGTAAACTGCTCATAGCGTCGTCGCTATTTTCCGCGACCGTGGGGCCGAACCCGTGAAGCACCATGGCCAGTATCGCCCATTTGGCAGACGACGTTCTCGCGCAGCCGGTCGCCGGATAACTCGAACCCGTCATGCCTGAAATGAAATATTTCCGTTACGGGCTGGTGTGGGTACTGCTGTCCTGTGCATTGTTGCAACCGGCTTACGCTCTCGATTGGAGCCGGACCGAACTGCACCTGCAATACGGGAACCTGGCCGTGCCGACGTTCGCCGGTGGGGGGAACGCGTACCACCTGATCTATACGGTGCAACATGCCAGCGGCTGGAAATACGGGGACAACTATTTTTTCGTCGATACGCTCGATGCCCAGAATGCGGAGTTTCAGGATTTCGACACCTATGGCGAGTGGTACGTGAACCTGAGCCTCGGCAAGATCACGGGCCGGAAGATCGGGGCCGGAATCGTTTCAGACGTCGGCGTGATTCTCGGCTTCAACTGGGCCCGCAAGCCCGGTATCAAAAAGTACCTCCCCGGCCTGCGGCTATCCCTGGACCTGGGCGGATTCGCGTTCGCCAATCTGGACTTCACGGCGTATATTGACGACAGCGACGGCGTCTCCTCCGGAGGGGCCCCAAGCGAAACCGATTCATTCATGATTGATTTCAATTTCATGCGACCCTTCAAGATCGGCGAGGCCAGTTTCAGCATCGAAGGGCACGCGGAGTATATCGGCGGGCGGAAGAACGAGTTCGGCGGTACGGTCGAGCCTTGGATTCTCGCGCAGCCGCAATTGCGGTGGAATGCGCACGAGCGGTTTGCCCTGGGCATCGAATATCAGTTTTGGATGAACAAGCTTGGCGACCGTGCCACGGATGAGCGTGTCGTACAGGCGTTGTTTGTCTGGAAGTTTTAGCGTTGTTATGCTGATAAGTCGACATAGTTTGCATGATGAATGGAATGATCACCAGATTTGTCCTTGCGTGGCACGTTCTTTTGCTGCTCTGCTTTCCCTTGACCACGACAGCGCAACAATCCGTCACCACCCCGCTCTTGTCTCAGACATCCGGTTCACAACAGACGGAGGGTCCCCTGTCCCGGGAGTTCCCGCCGGAGGCCTTTCTGACCACGGGCATTGTTCTGGCGTTTCATGAATGGCCTGATGAAGAGGAAAAAGCCGGCATTATTCGAGACGCGGAAAAAGCGGGCCTCCAAAAAGAGGAAGAAGAGCTTCAATATACAAAGGTGTGGTTTTTTACGTGGACAGACCACAAGCCACGAAATTTCATAGAGGCGCACGGAGTTTGCCTGACATTTTCAAGTTTGTCCGCGTTGCGGTACTGCAGGCCGATGTATTTGCGCAGACCTAAAGAATAATGTAGGTGTGCCACGAAACCAAAGGAGAATACCTGATGCAACGTCCGCCATTCCCTCCTTTCAACGAAGAGACGGCAACGCAGAAGGTCCGTATGGCCGAGGACGCGTGGAACGGCCGCGATCCCTCCAAAGTGGCCCTCGCGTATACCCCGGACAGCACATGGCGGAACCGTGCCGAGTTTCTCGATGGGCGTGCCGAGATCGAGGCTTTCCTGACCAGGAAATGGAACAGGGAACTCGACTATCGCCTGATCAAGGAACTCTGGACGTTCGGAGGAAATCGTATTGCCGTTCGCTTCGCCTACGAATATCACGACGACAGCGGCAACTGGTTCCGCGCCTACGGCAATGAGAATTGGGAATTCGACGAAAACGGTTTGATGCGCCGTCGGATCGCCAGCATCAATGACCTTCCGATAGCCGAAAGCGATCGCAAGTTCCGATGGCCCTCGGGTCGCCGTCCCGACGATCATCCCGGTTTGAGTGACCTTGGACTGTGATGGTGCGACCGGCCTGAGGGCGGGTTAGTCCTCGGCGGAATCCTTGAAACGCAGGGACAGGGAATTGATGCAGAACCGTTGGCCCGTGGGTGCGGGGCCGTCGTCAAAAACGTGTCCCAGGTGGGCATCACAGCGGTTGCACGTGACTTCCACGCGCGTCATCCCGTAGCTGTGGTCGGTTTTCGTCCCCACCGCCGCTTCATTCGAGGGTTGCGTGAAACTCGGCCAGCCCGTTCCGGATTCAAACTTGTCGTCCGAACGGAACAGGGCGTTCTCACAACAAATGCAATAATACGTCCCGT
Source organism: Nitrospirales bacterium (assembly GCA_965207015.1). GTDB lineage: Bacteria > Nitrospirota > Nitrospiria > Nitrospirales > UBA8639 > Bin75. The sequence goes on from OZ242257.1 coordinate 771,700, forward strand.
CAGCTTTGTGGTGGTAATAGGGGCCGCTGAACGCCGGTTCGGTTCCGGCCTGGCGGGTGACGTAATATTGTTCCGGGGTGAGTTGTTGCTTCCATTCCTCATCGGATTTGTGAAGCTTCTCAGTCATGTCGACCCCCCTGGTCAGCGGAAACCGGGACGGCTTTTTGCTGCACGGCGTCCAGGATCGCACGGTCATCCGTGCCGGCGTCCCACACGGCCTTCAAGAATTCGGCCGGTTCCATGTTCACGCTTCGCAAAAACGGCCGGTCGGCACCGCAGCCGAACATGAGATCCGGTGCGAGTTCGCCGCGGAGTTTGGCGCGGGCTTTGGCGATAATGCGGGGCAGCCATCGGTACCCACCCATCTCGGCATAGCCGGATGGCAGGGTAGCTGACGGAGTCACCGTGTTCGAGGGCTTTCCCTCTTGCACCGTCAGAAAGTATGCGCGGCGGACATCGGTCATGGCCGCAACGGACTCGAAGTCGGGCTCACCGTCTTCAACCCAATCTTCCACGAAATCGTACAGTTCCTGGGCGGAGGTGCCGATCGAATCAAGAAACGCGAGAGCCTCATGGCCAACGACCTGTTCAGGACCGCGCCGGCCTTGCTCAAACCGGTGGACGGCTTGTTCATAAATGTCGCGCAGTTGGGAACGCCAGTCTTGAGAACTTTCCGTTGTCATTCTCTTTGTCATGACTTTATTGTCAGGGCAAAATGGGAGCATCGTCAAGTCTTCCCCCGTAGGCACTGCCCCGACTATTCACCTGTACGGACTGCGCTTTCGGCTCTCTGATTCCCCTCAGAGGAGTGATTGGGGACGGGTGTTAGAGGTCGGATGCGTTTGCTAGCCGATGAAACGTGAGGTAGTCCATGGCTCCTTGTCGCACGGTGATACCTTTTGCGAGGAGTTCACGGTGAGCACGAGGCGTGGGCTTGCCTGAAATCCACAATTCCACCTTCTTGACCTGTTGGGCGGACGCCCAGGTTGCGACGGTTTCTGCGGATTCGGCAAGTTCGGCTCGCCAAGGAAGAAACTCGACGGGCAACATGCCGATCAACGTGTGATCGCGTGTCACTCCCATCAAGAGCCGGTCGTCAATCGCCACGAATTCCTCAAGAGGTTTCACGTTTTGATGGTATGAAAGCAACATTTCAGCTATTCGTTGGAAAAACAAGGCCTCCTCTTCGAACCGGGCCGACGTGGCGACTTTAAAAAACGTGTTTCGATTCTTGACGATATTCATTTCGAACAGCGCCTGGACCAGCACCGTTTCATGACGAGGAGAGTACCACGGATGTTGGAGGAAAGCTTCGATAAGCGAGTCGTCAAGCCTCATAATTTCCAGTTTGTCACGATTCAAGTGTCGCAGTTCTTCAGGCGTATGATCCCGTAAAAGTTCGCCGACGGTTGTACTGAACGACGTTCCGGTGAGCACGGCCCCGGCCGGGCCTCCGATGGGTAGCGTCGCGAGTCGAACGACTGCGTCCCCGGCGTATCCTGCCCAACTCATGCTATTGAGTTTTTCCTGCAAGACCGGGTTGGAGGAATAGACGTCCACACCAAAGTGATTGGCCACTTGTCGTTTCACTGTTGAAAAGCCCAGCAATTCGGCGTTCTCGGTGTCTTCAAGGCTTCCTCGTTCACCTGCCGCCATTTCGCCGATTCGTGTCGCCATGTGCCACATGCCTTTCGGTAGGGCCAAAAGGGTTTCTGTGGGTTCAGTGAAGAGTCCCATCACAAATTTAAGGGGGCTCAGGATTGCATGTGTTGCCCCCGCTGCCACACTTTGAATGTGATTGACTTCTTCGTCCATGGTCGCGATCGCCTGCATCTCCTGAATACGGATCTTCAGCATCTCACCCCCGTAGGCTTCGAATTGGCCATACGGCGAAGTGATTCTGTAACGGTGAGTATGGCGAAAGGGGAGAACCTCATCCAAAACGGTATGGTGCGGCCCTTTCCGAACGTCAGGCGGGAGGATGGCTCTGGCGTCGAGAGTGGATCGGGTTTCATAGGCGGAGGTTGGCGAAGACTGAGGCAAAAGTGAAACGGCTGTGGCGAAATTTGCACAGAGCAGTGTCAAAAAGACGATGGTCGCAACGGCAAAAAACCATGGTCGTTTCAAAGGCGTCTGCTGCGCATGGGACGCGTTATCCTCGTGTTTTCGCATGAATATGGCCTCTATTTGGTTCAGCCGTTCAGTCCAATAATGTTATTCATGCAAACTCCATTCCAAACATTCGTTTCTGGGGACGATATGCGCTAAGAAAGGGCCTTTTTGGCGGAAAACTCTTGATCAGCAGGGTCGAATCAGCAGAAAAAAAGAGGAGCAAAGCTCAGAGCCTTGCTCCTCCGGAAGAAAGATAAACCGGACTTACGGTTTGATGTAGATATATCCTTGTTGTTGAAGGTCGGCAATGCGTTTCACCGCGACGGGATGTTCGGTTGGTAGAAACCCCGCCACGAGTTTTTCCAGCGGAGTGCCGAACAATTTCATCGACACCTGGCACATTTCGGCTGAGGCGCCTTTGTCCATTGCTGACTTGAGTTTGGCCTTGAGTTTCGGGTCAACACTGTCCGCTTTGAAGAGTTCGAGGGCCGGACCATGGACCACGAGCTTCACGTCGATGTTTTCCGGCCCGCCTTCGGCTTCGATGTGTTTATTGATGAGCGCCATGGCATACGTGGCGGTGGCCAAGTCCTTGCCATCGACGTGATACAGCACCTTTATTTTCTCTTTGGCCATGGCGGGGGCAGGGTCAATGATGAACCCGATCCCAATGGCTACCGCCAAGCCGACAGCAAGAGAGCAGAGCAGGGATAATTTTTGAGAGGACATGGCTCCCTCCTTGGGGAAAATGGTGAAATAGTTTGAACGACTCCTTACATCATAACATGATCCCGGCGTTCATCAAAAACAGGCAAGGAACACAAAACTTCTTGCCCCCTTTGATGGGACCCGTTAAGCTTGCCGCACCATTCCGGAACGCTGCATGTCATTCATCGCCGATCTCCACATTCATTCCCGCTATTCCCGTGCCGTCAGCAGGGACATGGTCCCGGAGAGTCTCTATCGCTGGGCACAGTTGAAGGGGATTACCGTTGTCGGAACAGGAGACTTCACGCATCCTGCCTGGTTCACCGAACTTCAGGAGAAACTCGAACCGGCCGAACCGGGTCTCTATCGCCTGAAGCCGGAGTTGGCGGCTCCGGTGGATGCCGAAATCCCCGCAGCCTGCCGGGCCGAGGTCCGGTTCATGCTGACTTCCGAGATCAGTAGTATTTATAAGCGCCATGAACGCACGCGCAAGGTGCACAATCTGATCTTTGCGCCGAGTTTCAGCGCCGTGGCGAACATGACGGATAAACTGGCGCGTATCGGCAACCTGCATTCGGACGGACGGCCTATCCTGGGTTTGGACAGTGAGGAATTATTGCGGATCATGATCGAGCGCGCCCCGGAGGCCCTGTTCGTCCCGGCCCATGCATGGACCCCGCACTTTTCGGTGTTCGGGGCCAACTCGGGATTTGATTCGCTGGAAGAATGTTTCGGGGACTTGAGTCCTCATATCCACGTGATCGAAACCGGACTGTCCTCGGATCCGCCCATGAACTGGCGACTGAGCCAACTCGACGGCATTACCCTGATCTCGAACTCCGATGCCCATTCCCCGAGCAAGCTCGGCCGGGAAGCCAACGTGTTGAACGGCGACTTGTCGTTCGACGGCATCAAGGCGGCCTTTACGAGTGGGGATCCCGCGCTGTTCCAGGGGACGATCGAGTTTTTTCCGGAAGAAGGCAAGTACCATTACGACGGGCACCGAACCTGTCAGGTCCGCCTGTCGCCGGAGGACGCCAGAACCCACGACAACGTGTGTCCCGAATGCGGGAAGCCCGTGACGCGCGGAGTCATGCACCGCGTCGAAATATTGGCCGACCAGCCTGCAGGACATCGTGCTCAGAGGGCGTTACCTTACCGGAGTGTGGTTCCGTTGGTCGAATTGATTGCGGAGGTTCGTGGCGCTGGAGTGAATACCAAAGGGGTCATCGAGGTCTATCATCAGTTGCTGGCGAGTCTGGGCAATGAGTTCGAGATTTTGATGAACGTGCCCATTGCGACCATCGAAGAGAATGCAGGAATGCTTCTGGCCCTGGCGATCCAACGCATGCGCGAGGGCAACGTGACCATCGCCCCCGGCTACGACGGGGAGTACGGAACCGTTCGCCTGCTGTCCCAAGAGGATCGGCAATCCCATGCCTCGCAAACATCATTGTTCTGACGTGTTTCGTTTGTTGCGGGCTCTCCTCTGCAAAGTGATGCGTCCATGAACGTCGAGACCAACCGTTGGCTCGAGAGCCTCAATAACCGGCAGCGGGAAGCCGTGCTGGCCGGTGATGGTCCGGTGCTTGTTGTCGCAGGGCCAGGGACTGGAAAAACCAAGACGTTGACGGTTCGTCTCGCGTACCTGCTGGCTGAGCGGCGCGTTGCGCCTGAGGCATTGCTGGCCGTGACGTTTACCACGCGGGCGGCGCAAGAAATGCGTGAACGGCTAGCCCGGCTCATCGGGTCACAGGCGGACAGGGTGTTCCTGGGAACCTTCCATAGCTTGTGTTTTCAATTGCTGAAAGCGGAAGGACATCGACTCGACCTGCCACCCGATTTTGGCGTGGCTGATCGCCGTGATCAAATCACGATTATGCAACGGGCCTTGCGGCGATTGGGCCAGCCGGACACTCGAACAGCTGCCCAGCGGATGCTGCATAACGTGTCCGCGTTCCGCCATGGACGGGTCAATGTCGAGCCGCCGGTGGACGATGCGGGCCTGGCGGAAATTTCCGAAGCCTATCAACGACAATTGCGAAAATGTGACTTGCTGGATTTCGATGAATTGTTGCTTCTCGGTGTGCAGGTGCTCGAACGTTGTGCTGACCTCCGGGCAAGCTTCCAACAGCGGTATGCGCACGTGCTGGTGGATGAATATCAGGACGTCGATCCGGTGCAGCAGCAATTGTTGGGATTTCTGGCCGGCGACCGACACCGCCTTTGGGCCGTGGGAGACGGCGACCAGGCGATCTACGCGTTTCGGGGCGCGGAGTCCGAGCATCTGTTACGGTTTGAGCAGCATTTTCCGAATGGGCGAGTCGTCACGTTGGACCAGAGCTACCGGTTCACGCCGCAGATTGCGACCGCGGCTTCACAGGTCATCCGGCGAAACGCATCACGCTGGCCCTTGCCCCTGAGCACCGCGAATGAGTCCGGGTCTCCCGTTCACGTCGTGAACTTTCCCGACGAGCAGGCCGAGGCCGCCTGGATCGTCAGGCAGATTGAGGAACGTGTGGGTGGCACCAGTCATTATCAACATTACCAAGGGCAGGTGACCGATACCGTGAGCCGGCGGGAGCAAAGCTTCCGGGACTTCGCCGTGCTGTGTCGTCTTCACGCCCTGACGAAGCCGCTTCAAGAGGCCTTGAGAAATTCGGGCATTCCGCATCGTCTTGTGGGCGAAGCCCGGTTCTTTGACAAGAGCATCGTCAAGGACGTGCTGGCGTATTTGCGAGTTATCCAGAATCCGCACGACGACAGTAGTTTCGCGCACGTGCTCAATCGTCCGCCTCGGGGGATCGGCGGTCAGACGCAAGCGGCGCTTGAGGCCAAGGCCGAACAACGCGGTCTCTCGCTGTATGCTGCCTTGGGACAATCCACGGTCCTTTCATCGTCTCAAATGAAAGCGGCCAAGTTGCTGATGACGCTCATGGATGACGTCCAAAGGAACAAGACGGAGCAATCTCTTGCACAGTTCATTGCGCACGTGGCCGACATCACGGGTCTCAGGCAGTGGCGGATTGACCAGGATCCGCGTCATGAGAACGACCTGTTGCTGCTGCGCTCAATCGCCGCGAAATATGATGGGGTGCCTACGGGAACGGCGCTCGATCAATTTCTGGAAGAAGCCTCGTTGGCCGTCGAGGTCGATGACTATGATGCCTCGATCGACGCCGTGAGCCTGATGACGATTCATGCCGCCAAGGGCTTGGAGTTTACCGAAGTGATGCTGTGCGGAGTCGAAGAAGGGAGCCTGCCGCGCGAAAACGGCGATCTTGAGGAAGAACGCCGGCTGTTCTACGTCGCGTTGACGCGCGCCAAGGAACGGGTGTGGCTCCTCCATTGCCGTAGCCGGTTTTTGTTCGGGGAACGCAGAGACCGTGAATCGTCGCGATTTCTTCAGGAATTCGACGACAGCCTCAAAGATACCACCGTCATGCCCGACCGACCGCGACGGTCCAAACCGGAAGCGGAACAACTGTCTCTATTGGGGTAGGAGTTTCTGTCCTTTACCAGCCTTGGGCCGGACGAAGGGTACGTCGGGGCCAGGGTATGTAGAGTACCCTTGCCGCGGCCTCTCCGTAGTTGTAGCCGCCGCATCTCATGCGGCTTGGAGAGGCCGTCAAGAGAAGAAGCGCCATGAGATGGCGCAGCTACAAATACTTGGGGGCGAAACCCCATCCAACCGGGGACCGCTCTTTGCAAATGGGGCCGGTGGGGTAGTAAGGTACATTACTCATGTATTGATTAATTGACTGGCTCTTCCGCGCATTGTCTCGTCCGGTTGTAAAGCTGAATCCATGTCTCCTCCGGTTGTCAAAAGAATCAACAGGGTCTCTGTCATCGGTTGGACAAACGTTGTCGCCTTGGGATTCGCACTGGCGTTGGTGAGCGGGCTGGTCGCCGGTCCGGCTTGGGGTGATGAAGGCCCGAAGACGACGGACAAGAAGACTGTGTATCTGGCGAATCCGTATGGGTTTTCCGCACAACAGCGCGAGGGGCCGCTACGGGCACTTGTGGAGGCTCTGACGGCCGTGGGCGCCGAGGTTTGGGAGCCGTTTTCCCGCAATAATCAGATCGACCGGACAACGCCCGGCTGGGCTTACCGGATCGGGCAGGCCGATCTTCGTGACGTGCGGGATGCCGCCGCGCTGTTCGCGGTCGTCAACGGCTGTCCCCCGGACGAGGGCGTGATGGTGGAATTGGGTATGGCCATTGCCTGGGACAAGCCCGTGTTCCTGTTTCGTGACGACTTTCGTCGTTGCACCGACAGCGAGGCCTATCCGCTGAACCTGATGGTCTTCACCGGGCTGCCGGAAGCCGGCTGGCAAGCTTATTGGTACGGCTCAGTCAACGAGATTGCCGATCCCGACAAGGCGCTCGCCCGATGGTTGAAAGACGGCACGTTGCCCTGAGCGTCTCCAACCGGTTGCAACACTCCGCCGTTTTGTTCTGAAAACAGATAGAGGAATCCATCATGCGTTCGAGAAAAGGGACGGTCATGCAGTATGCGGGTTGGCTGGTCATGGTGTTGGGGATACTGTTCCAGGTGCTGGTTCCGCTCGGTGTCCCGGGACGTCCCACGGGACGCTGGTTGGGCATGCCTGCAGAAATCGCCGCCTTGTTTATGGCTACGGCTACGGTGGTCATCGGGATGGTGATCGTCTATCTCACCTGGTTGAAGCCATACGCGGCAGGTCTCGACCGGAGCATGAAACCCTAACCGGCGGCGATCATGAGCGTGGCGCAATTCACCATCCTTCTGTTGTTGGTCTATCTGGCAGGGATCAAGTGCATTTCGTATTTTGCCTATCGGATCTCCAGAAACGATTCCGAGGATTATTTTCTGGCCGGTCGCAATATCGGCATGCTCGCCCTGACCGGGACGATCATGGCGAGTATCTTTTCGACCGGGACGATCGTGGCCGCGCCGTCCGAGTTTTTCAGACAGGGAGCGGGCTATTTCTGGTTCTTCTTCTTTGCGCCCATGCCCGTGATCTATTTTTTCCTCGCGACCAAGATGTGGAAGCTGGGGAAAGTGAAGGGCTACGTCACCCCCGGGGAAATGCTCGGCGACTTTTTTCAAAGTCGCTCGGTCACGTTTTGGGCGGGAGCGGTCGGTCTCCTGGCGTTGTTACCGTATTCGGTGGCGCAACTCGTGGCCATTGGCAAGACCTTCGAGGCGCTGACCGACGGCCACGTCACCTATTTCTGGGGCGTGACGATCGCCTCGGGGTCGATTGCCGCGTACCTGTACTTCGGCGGCGCGCGTGCAGTGGTGTGGACGGATATGGCCCAAGGCTTTCTGTTGGCTTTCCTGCTGATACTCGCCGGTCTGTTGTCGATGAAGTGGGCCGGTGGATGGAACGCGATGGTCGATGCCCTGATGACCCATGCTCCCGGGAACGTGACATTTGAGGGAAAAGTGTCGTGGGCAAGGTATTACGAATACGGGTTGCTGACGCTGTCGTTTCCGTTTTTGCCCTACATCTGGCAGCGGATGTATATGGCACGCTCGGCGTCGGCCGTGGCCTTCAGCCTCTGCTCTTACCCCGTCATCTTCATTATTCTGTTTTTTTCCGCCTGGGTGATCGGGACCTCGGCCTTTTCCCTCTTTCCGGACGGGTTACAGGACGCCGATACGGTCGTGGGAGCGATCTTTCGGGAAAACGCGCCTTATTTCGGGGCGCTGGTCCTCGTCGCGGCCTTTGCCGCCGGCATGTCTACGGTTGATAGCCAGATGCTCTCGGCCGGGTCGTTGTTCGTCCGCGATCTCGTTCCGCTCGTGGTCACCGGCATGGATCAGCGCCATAATTTTCTGATCGGTCGCTGGGCAACCATGGGTCTGTTGGTTCTCCTGTACCTCTGGAGTCTGACCCTGCAATCGGAACCGGTCCTGGCGTTGATCGTGTTCGGCATGAGTCTGACGGTCATCTTCATCCCGTGCGTCTTCGGTATGTTCTACTGGAAACGGGCCACGCCCCAGGGGGCGGCCTGGTCAATGGGTCTGGGACTGCTGGCATTCCTGGTGAAGCAGTTCCGGCTGGTCGGGTTGGATGCGTACCTGCCCGTCATGGGTCCCATTACCTGGGCTTTGATTACAGCGGTGCTCGCGTTTGTGGCGGTCAGCCTGTTGACCAGCTCCGAGCACGTCGCGGCGAAGCGACGGGAATACGACGAACTGCTGGGATCGGCGTCGAAATAAGCGACGATCTCAGGTATTATTGATTCGCGCTGATTCAACTTCCGGTGGATCATTTGGTGAGCAACGGCGAACGTCACTACCCCCTTCGTGGACTGCTGATTGCCCAGTTCTTCGGGGCGTTCAACGACAACGCGTGGAAGTTGATGGTCGCGTTGGCCATCAAACAGTTAGCCTCGCAGATAGGCGCCGGCCCGGAATTCGAAGCCGCGTCCCAAGCCCAAACGACTCTCACTTTCGTCGTTTTCACCCTGCCGCTGATGCTCGTGTCCATCTTTGCCGGCGTCTTTTCCGATCGATTCAGCAAACGGTCCGTGATCGTGGTCATGAAGGTCGTCGAAGTGGTGTTGATGGCCTTGGGGACTTTGGCCCTTTACCATAATCCTTCCGGAGGCATCCTGCCGCTCATCGTGTTGGGCGGGATGGCCGTCCAAAGCGCGCTGTTCAGTCCGGCAAAGTACGGCATCCTGCCGGAACTGCTTCCTCATGAACGATTGGCCGTAGGGAACGGGCAACTGGAATTGTGGACCTTCCTGGCCATTATCGGAGGGACGGGGACAGGGGGTGTCTTATTGCAGATGTCGGGCTCATCCCCGTGGTTGGGAGGAGCGGTGCTGCTGTTGTTTTCGGTCGCAGGATGTGCTGCGTCCCTGATGGTACCTGTCGTCCCGCGTGCGCGCGACGAAGGCGGGTTGGGGGCCACGCTGCAAGGGGCTTGGCAAGCGGTTCAAGCGGATCGCGTGTTGCGATTGGGCATTACCGGCAACGTCGGCTATTGGACCATCGCCAGTTTGGTGGGCCAGGACATTCTCGTCTATGCCAAGGCCGTGTTGGGCCTGTCTGATTCCTTGTCGGGACTGCCCTTGGCGACGTTCGGAATCGGGATTGGCCTCGGATCGGTGTTGGCCGGGAAACTTTCACATGCCAAAGTCGAAGTCGGGCAGATTCCATTGGGCGCGGTCGGACTGACGCTGGGGCTGCTTCTGCTGGGCACGCTGTCTCCGGGATTGACAGGGACCTTGCTGGGTATGGGATGGCTGGGGTTTGCCAGCGGATTCATTCTGGTTCCGATCAACGCCTTAATCCAATGGCGTGCGCCGCAGGATCGACGAGGAGCCGTGATCGCGTTCGGGAATATTTTTGTGTTCGGCGGCGTGGTGGTCGGGTCACTCGGAGCCTGGATGTTGTCCTCCGTTGGCCTCAACGCCGCCGGGATCCTGAATGCCGCCGGGATTGCTGCTATAGCATTGACGGCGTGGGTCATTTGGCTCATGCCTGAAACCTTCATTCGTATGGTGTTGTTCCTTGTCACCCACACCTTCTATCGACTCCGGGTCGCCGGCCTGGAGCACGTGCCTGAACGAGGCGGTGCGTTGTTGCTGCCTAACCACGTGTCGTTTGTGGACGGGTTGTTTCTGATCGCGAGCATCGATCGTCCGATCCGGTTTCTCGTGGACCGGCGTTACTACGAGATGCCTCTCCTGCGTTGGACGGCCGATGTCATGGGAGTGATTCCCATTTCCGCCGGAGGATCGCCGCGGGAGATTCTCCATGCCCTCCGTGAAGCCGGTCGCCGGCTGGATGAAGGTGAAGTCGTCTGCGTGTTTCCCGAAGGGCAGATTACTCGTACCGGAGGGCTCCTGTCGTTTCGCCAGGGGTTCGAACGGATCGTCAAGGGCCGGGATGTCCCCGTGATTCCCGTGCATCTTGATCGCGTATGGGGAAGCATTTTCAGTTTTATCGGCGGAAAATTTCTGACGAAACGGCCGGATCGCATTCCCTATCCCGTCACGGTTTCATATGGTGAGCCCATGCCGTCGACCGCTACGGCGAGCGAAGTCCGGCAGCGAGTCCAGGAATTGGGCGAGGAAGCCTGGCGTGCTCGCAAGTCCGATCGGCGGCTGCTCCAGCATTCCTTTATTCGGGCGGCTCGCCGTCATCCCTTGCGGTTCGCCTTTGCCGATGCAACCCGGTCCAGGGTTTCGAGCCTGGAGTCGCTCGCCGGGGCCGTTGCGTTGGCCCGGGCGCTCCGCCAGCACTGGATGAACCAGTACACCGTGGGCATTCTGTTGCCTCCCAGTGTCGGGGGTGCCTTGGTCAATCTTGCCGCCACCCTGTCGGGACGTACCGTCGTCAATCTCAATTACACGGTCGGGCGAAGCGGGATCGAGTCGATGGCCAGGCAGGCCGGGCTCGAAACGATCGTGACGAGCCGCATGTTTCTCGAAAAGGCCAACCTTGAAATGCCCGAAGGCGTCAAGATCATCTGGGCCGAAGAAATTCGCAAGACTATCGGGATGACCGAACGGTTGAAAGCATTTGTTATGGCGCTCTTTGCGCCCATCGGCATGCTGGAGAAAGGCGTCGGTGCGATTCATCGTCCGCAACTGGACGATCTCGCGACGATCATTTTCAGCAGCGGAAGCACGGGAGAGCCGAAGGGAATCATGCTCAGTCATTTCAACGTCGATGCCAACATTGAGGGAGTCGTACAGGTTTTTCACGTGGGCTCCGGCGATCGGGTGATGGGAATCCTGCCGTTTTTTCATTCCTTTGGCTACCTGGCGACATTGTGGTTAGCCGTCAATCATGGCGTGGGGGTGGTGTATCATCCCACGCCGTTGGATCCGGCGGCCATCGGCGAACTCATGGAAAAGAAGCGGGCCACGATTCTGATCGCGACGCCGACCTTTCTCCAACTCTATTGGCGGCGGTGCCTGCCGGAGCAATTCGGATCGGTGCGTATCGTCTTGACCGGTGCCGAGAAATTATCGGAACGCCTTGCCGCCGCGTTTGAAGACAAGTTCGGAATCCGTCCCTTCGAAGGATATGGGGTGACGGAATGTGCTCCCGTGATTTCCGTGAATTGTCCGGACTTTCGTGCGGCGGGCTTTCATCAGCCGGCTTCGCGTCGTGGGACGGTCGGCCGGCCCTTGCCCGGAGTGTCCGTACGCATCGTCGATCCCGATTCCTTTGAACCCCGTTCCGTCGGCACCTCCGGCATGTTGCTCGTCAAGGGCCCCAACCTCATGCAGGGCTACCTGAACCGTCCCGACCTGACGGCCAAGGTCATGCACGATGGGTGGTACGTGACCGGAGACATTGCCGTCCTGGATGAAGACGGCTTCCTGTCTATTACTGACCGGCTGTCCCGGTTTGCCAAAATCGGCGGGGAGATGGTCCCTCATGGAAAGGTAGAAGAAGCCCTGCAGCAGGCCGTCGAATCCGACGAGCAGGTATTTGCCGTGACGTCCATCCCCGATGAAAAAAAAGGGGAACAATTGGCCGTGCTCCATACACTCGATGAGTCCGTTATCCCCGGTGTGCTGGAAAAAATCGCGGCGAGCGGTTTGCCGAATTTATTCATTCCCCGAAGAGACGCCTTTATCAAGGTCGATCAGCTTCCGGTGCTGGGGACGGGAAAGTTGGATTTGCGTGCCCTGAAGCAAGTCGCATTGGAGCGGCTGTCAGCCGGTTAACCCGGGTGGGCGATCGTGTTCTTTTCCTCCCCTTTGTAAGGGGAGGGTAGGTGGGGTAGATTCCAATACAAATGAGACACAGGCAACGAACCTAACCTGAGAGTGTTTCTCTGATGCTCGTGGGCCAATCTCTACCTCCCCTCGCCCCTCCTTACAAAGGAGGGGAATCAGATGGCTCTGAAACAGCGCCGTCATCGAAGAAAATCATCGATTGTCACGTACACGTAGCCGCGCTTCCCGACGGGACCAACGGCTGTTACGTTTCCGCAAAATTGCTGAGGAGCCCGCTGTTCAGGTTGTTGGTCTGGAAGCATGGGTTGGACGTGAACGACCCGCGTAGCGCCAACAAAAAATACGTGGATGATTTGCTCAACGAACTGCAGCAGTCGCTCCACGTGGGCAAGGCTGTGTTATTGGGAATGGACGGGGTCTATGACGGCAGCGGCAATCCGGATCAATCGGCGACTGAATTCCTGGTCGGGAACGATTACATCCTGCACCTGGCCCACCGATACCCTGAGACGTTCCTGGCCGGCGTGTCCATCAATCCGCAACGGCGAGACGCGGTCGAGGAATTACACCGCTGCGCCGACAAGGGTGCCGCGTTGGTGAAGGTGCTGCCCAATACCCAGCAATTCGATCCGGCAAATGCCCGGTACAGGCCCTTTTATAGGGTGATGGCCCAGCGGAACGTTCCCCTGTTGAGCCACGTGGGCTATGAGTTCAGCCTGATCGGCAAAGACCAATCAGTCGGTGATCCGAACCGCCTGCGGGTGCCCTTGGAAGAAGGCGTCACGGTAATCGCCGCCCATGCGTGCAGTTACGGCTTGATGCTGTATGAAAAGTTCTATCCCACCTTGTTGGAACTGATCGAGCAGTATCCGAATTTCTACGCGGATGTTTCCGCTTTAACGCTGCCCAATCGATTCAGGATGCTTCTTCGCCTGCGGGAGGACCCTGAAGTCCACCAGCGCTTGCTGTTCGGAACGGATTATCCGCTGTCGGTCTTTCACCTGCCGGCATGGGGCCGGACCGGGATGGGCACGTTGTGGGACATCATCAACACGACAAACCGGTTTGATCGGCAGTTTAAGATGTGCCGGTCGTTGGGCGTTCGCTTTCAATCTTTCGAACGGGTCGTGAGAGCCTGAACACCGCGGCGTTCTTCTACGAATCAGGCCAGCATCGGGCGATCGCTTCCGCAATTCCAGCACGAGGTGAAATCTCTCGCGTGCGATTCTCCGCAACGGGAACAGGTCCAGGCCGTAGATTCATAGGGCTTGGCCGTGTGCCAATTCTCCAGAAATTGCTCAGCCGTGGCATAGTCTGCGTCATTCAATACCCAGAGTTCGGGAAAGACTTCGGCAAACGGGACTTCACCGGCCAAGGAAGAACCTCGTTGGTTCTTGATCCAGGATTCGATACCCGCTTGATCCAGGATGTCTTTCAGTGACTCGACTTCGACCAAATTCGAGGAGACAAATAATTTTTGCATTGTCGGGGTTGGATTCTACCCCACCTGACCTCCCCTTACAAAGGGGAGGAAAAGCCTCCATGGGCACCTCAGGCGTACAAGATGAGCGCCAGTCCCGTCAGTGCCAATCCGAGAGCGACAAGGCTTATGATCAGCGTGCGCCAAAGAATCGTTTGCAAGGCATCGAGTTGTTTCGTCAATTTCTCGACGAGTTCGAGTTGCTGAGTCAGCCGCCGCTCCACTTCCGTGATGCGTGCCTGGAGCGGTTCTTCACGTGTTTGGGGCTCTGCTTGTTGATTTTTGAGGGTCGAAATGGTGGAGACAATGTCGGGGATGCTGGGGGCGACCAGCTTAAACAGCACCTTGGCAATGGGCCACGCAGCAGGCATGAGTTCGATTGTAGCCTTCCTCCCGAAAAAAGAGAAGCGGTTTCTTTTACCCTTGTTTAGCCAACTGCTGAACCAAACGGCGCTCGTCGGTTTCCGTTTCCACGGTTCCGTCCAATCGTGCATCCAAGAGCCGATCCAGGATTCGGTTGTACGAAGGGCCCGGTTCGAGACCCATCGCTTTCAAATCGTTTCCTCTCAAGATCGGTTTGACCCGTCGATAGGTGGTGAACATATCGACAATTTTCTGTTTTGTCCGTTTCGATCGGGTTTTGGCCATGAGAAACATCAGTGTCTCTTCCGGGAAGTTGCAGAGCGCTCGGAACGTTTCGGACGGCTTGACGGTCCGGTCAAGAGTCAGCAAGAGACGAGTGCTTTCTTGGGAGGTCCACAACAGGGCTTGGCGCTGACGACGACGAAACGTTAACCGGGTCAGGGTTTCTTGTATGGCCGATTGAGGGAGCGCATCCAGCAAGGCCATACCATAGACGACCCATGGAGACGCGAGCGGTCCGAGAGAGACTCCGGCATGCCATTCGACGGTGTTCTCCACGGCCTTCATCAGCCGAGCCAGTCCGGGAGTCCATTTCAATCGCGGGTGAATGAATTGAAGCAGGTTGAAGTCCGCAAGTCTGGCGAGAGTTTTGACGGGCTCACGTTCCGACAACACGTGATGGAGTTCGACCGAAAGGCGAGACGGAGAGAGGCGGTGTAAAAGTCCCATTTTAACGGCTTCTGTCATGAGGACGGCTGTATCTTGGTCCAGTTGAAACCCCAGGCGTTGCTCTAACCTGATAGCGCGGAACACGCGAGTCGGGTCATCGATAAAGCTGAGTCCGTGCAGCACGCGTATGGTTTTGTTCTGCAAGTCCCGCAGGCCGCCGTAGAGATCCACCAATTCGCCGGGATGATCGGCATTGAGCCGAATGGCCATGGTGTTGATTGTGAAATCCCGGCGGCGAAGATCTTCCTTGATGGAACTCCGCCGCACCGTTGGGAGGGCGGCCGGAGAGTCATACGATTCGGTTCGAGCCGTGGCCACGTCGAGGGTTTGTCCGTCCGCCAATGTAATGGTGGCCGTACCGAATCGGTCGTGCGTGGTGACGCGGTCCCGGTGTCGTCGGGCGAGGGCCTTCGCAAAACGAATCCCATCGCCTTCGACAACCATGTCGAGGTCCAGGTTCGGGATGCCGAGGAGAAGATCTCTGACGAACCCGCCGACGACATACACGCGAACATGCCGTCCCTCGGCAAGCTCACCGGCTTGTTGCAAGAGAGAAAAAAACGGCGCGGGCACACGGTCCTTCATATAGGAATAAACCGAATCCATCCCCGTTATGCCACGTGTTTGGGAACCTCTGCTTTATTGTGATAGCGGGATGCAGGGCAAGGCGTCCCGTAGCGAAACCCGAAGCTTATCATAGAGATAGGTGAGGGTTGAGCGAGGACACAACGCAGACATGCGTCCGATAGTGCACTAAATCAGAGGTTCCTTTGTTCATTGCCGCTGGTTCAAAGCAAAGGCATGATAGATGGTCGGGACATCATGATGCCATTCACGCAGAATGATTGACGCCCCGAGACCTTCCAGGTTGGTCAGGATTCCCAGAGTCAGGGCTCCAAGAAAACCGATGCCTGCAACGTCAAAGGCCAATATTTCCATGAATCCGACAAACAGGAAAAGCCCCCAGGCTTTGGCGCTCCACATGTGATACGCAGCCGACCGGCCAAATTTCACTTGATCAAAAACGTGACGTCCGATCTCCAACAGAAAAAAACAGGCTAAGGGAAACCAGAAGGGCATAAGGAGGTGAGGGTGCTTCAGGACTGCGACGAGAAAAACACCGGCGTAGAAAATCGTGTCGGCCATGCTGTCCAAAGAACGCAACTTCTCAGTCGTCACTCCCAATTTCCTTGCAAGTATGCCGTCAAAAACATCGGAAAGCAGGCCGACTGTCAGGACGACACCGTACCAGACGGGCTCAACGTCGGAGTCGTACATGAGGAGCAGCACGGGCGCCAACAGGATCCTGAGGCCAATGAGATACAAGGGAATTTGCCGGAACATTGAAAATGCGTATGGTGAGAAATCCTGGGCGTCGCTAACGGGCAAACCGGAGTCGTGTCGCTCGAATGGACCGCTACCGGCCGAGCCGGAACACTACTATCCCCGGGAGCCCAGCGCTCGATCAAGGTTGAACGCGGCGCTGATCAACGCCAGGTGGGTAAACGCCTGGGGAAAGTTGCCAAGGCCTTCGCCGTGATGTCCCGTTTCTTCGGCGTAGAGTCCGACGTGATTGGCATAGCCGAGGATTTGCTCGAACATCAATCGGGCTTCTTCGATCCGGCCCGCACGGGTGAGCGCTTCGACCAACCAAAACGTACAAATGTTGAACGTGCCTTCTTCGCCCTTCAGGCCATCCTGCGTTTCGTTGACGTTGTACCGGTGCACCAGAGCATTGGCGACCAGGCCCCCTTTCTCGGTGGATTGGTTGATCGCTTCCAGGGTTTGGAGCATTCGGGGATCGGTCGGCGACACGAAAAAGACCAGGGGCATCATGAGGTTGGCCGCGTCCAGGGCATCGCTGCCGTACCGCTGAACGAAGGCTTTTCTGGTTTCACTCCACCCCTTTTCCATGATTTCTTCATAAATGGTGTCGCGGACTTTCAGCCACCGGTCGCGATCCGCGGGAAACGAGCGTCGGTCAGCGAGCCGCAAGCCCCGGTCGACGGCGACCCAGCACATGAGTTTCGAATACAGGAAATGCTGTTGGCTGCCCCGGACTTCCCAGATCCCTTCATCAGTCCGCGTCCAGTTGTCGCATACCCAGTTCACCAACCGCCGCAAGTGGCTCCAGAGGTCGTAAGAAATGGGGCTGCCGTATTTGTTGTAGAGATACACCGAATCCATTAATTCGCCGTAAATGTCCAATTGCAGTTGATCATAGGCGCCGTTTCCGACGCGGACGGGACGCGAGCCCTTATACCCATCGAGGTGCGATAAGGTTTCCTCATGCAATTCATGCCGGCCGTCGATGCCATACATGATTTGTAAGGACCCGTCCGGATTCAGTTCGTGGCATCGTGCTTCCAGCCAGTGCATGAATTGTTCCGCTTCCTCCGTGAACCCGATGCGTAGGAGCGCATAGATCGTAAAGGCTGCATCACGGATCCACGTATACCGATAGTCCCAATTGCGTTCTCCCCCGATGCCTTCCGGAAGGCTGCACGTCGGAGAGGCGACGATCGCTCCCGTCGGCTCAAATGTCAGCAGTTTAAGAGTCAGGGCCGAGCGTTGCACCATTTCGCGCCAGCGGCCCCGATAGGTACACCGGGAAAGCCATTGCCGCCAGTAGGTGACGGTCTGGCGGAAGAGTCTATCGGCCTGGTCTTCGAAGATGGCCTTGCCGCAGGCATCGATTCGCTCCACTTCTTGAAGGGAAAACGTCAATTCGTGACCTTCTTGGATCTCGAATTCGGCGACAACGCCGTTGCCTTCCTGCTTCAAGGGAATGGTCGATCCCAACCACAAACTCAGCCCCGGGGCTTCGAAATAGGCGCCGTCGGAGGTGAGGGCCGTCGTGTGGGGGGCTCGAGCGAAATTGAACGCGGGGAAACACTCCAAGCGAAACGTCATGTTCCCGCGAATCGCCTGGACGCGGCGAATGATGCCGTGATAGCCGGCCTCAGTGGCCTTGAGATCGACCGGCATAAAGTCGACGACTTGTCCCACGCCCTGCTCGGAGAGAAACCTGGTGACGAGCACGTTTGTGTCCGGCCAATAGAATTGTTTTTGCGTGGCGTCATTTCCCGTTGACGCAATTTTCCACGACCCGCCTTTGCGGTCATCCAGGATGGCGCCGAACACGCTTGGAGAATCGAAGTGAGGAAAGCAGAACCAATCGATCGAGCCGTTCACGCCGACCAAGGCACTGGTTCGCATGTTGCCGATCAGGCCGTACTCTTCAATGGGCAGGTAGGGCATACGTCACGCAGGGAAGGGAAAAGACAGATCTTCTTGCCGGATCCTCGCTCTTGACAGCCGGTTTACCCAAGACGTGAACGGGCAGTCAAGCAAAAAAGGAAAGGCTGTTCCATTGTACGTGGAGTGTGGCATTCCGGGTCAAGGGGGGGGTGTGCCTCATGACGCATTCGGTTCTTTTCCTTGGACGGTACCTTCCAACCCCAACCGGTTTCGTTTACACTGTTTCCCACGCTAAAGCAATCGTCCGGAGAAGGGAATGATGGATAAAAAAACCGGGAAGCCAACGCCTGCCGAGCCCGAGCCGGAAGTCTCGGCAGACGAGTCCCTTATCGCCACGCGGCCCAAGGAGCCACCGACGCGTCGAGCGTTCTTGACCGGTGCCACGTCGATGTTGGGGGCGGCCGCGGCGCACGTCTTGCTGGCTCCTTTCCTGGGCCATGCGGCTGACGTCCCGGATGATCCCACACGGGTGCCCGGTGCGGAGGCAACGGAATATGGACGACGCTCACCATTCGAACGTGCCAAGCGGTTGACCAAACCACAGCGGTCGAGAACGCCCTTACAGGATTTGCACGGCATCGTGACACCATCGGCCCTGCATTTTGAACGCCACCACAACGGTGTGCCGCTCATCGATCCCGCGAGGCATCGGCTTCTGGTGCATGGTCTGGTGGAACGTCCGTTGCTCTTCACCATCGACGAATTGAAACGATTTCCCGCGACCTCACGTCTTGTCTTTATCGAATGTTCGGGTAACAGCGGGAAGGAATGGAAGGGGCCGAAGGGCAAGACCGTGCAGGAGATCCATGGTCTGACCAGCACCAGCGAGTGGACGGGCGTTCGACTGTCCACGGTCTTGGCGGAGACGGGTCTCACTTCAGGGGCAACCTGGATGTTGGCCGAGGGCAGTGATGCCGCGGCGATGACGCGGAGTCTCCCGCTGGACCGGATCCTGGATGAAGCCCTGTTGTGCTATGCGCAAAACGGGGAACCGCTCCGTCCGGAGCAAGGCTATCCCCTGCGCTTGTTGGTGCCGGGCTTTGAAGGCAACACCTGCATTAAATGGTTGCGACGGCTGAAACTGGTTTCCTCACCGGTGATGACTCGTGAAGAAACGTCGAAATACACCGATCTGATGCCGGACGGGACCGCGCGTCAATTCACCTTTGACATGGAAGCGAAATCCGTGATCACGGCCCCTTCCGGAGGGCAGCGATTGAAAAAAACGGGTTACGTTGAAATCCGGGGTTTGGCGTGGAGCGGACGCGGCCGGGTTAAAAAAGTGGAGGTGAGTGTGGATGGGGGACAGAACTGGCGAACCGCGAGGTTACAGGCACCCGTTTTGTCGAAATGTCATACCAGGTTTTGTCTCGATTGGTGGTGGGACGGGGGGGAAGCCGTTCTTCAAAGCCGCTGTATCGATGAGACCGGATACCGGCAACCCACGCGTCAGGAGTTGGTGGAGGTCAGGGGGACCAATTCGTATTATCATTATAATGGCATCCAGAGTTGGAAGATCGACGAAGAGGGGAACGTGTCGAATGTCCAAGTATGAGGACCAGGGAAAACCGTATTTTCCGTACCTTCTCCTGCTGCTCGTCATGGTGATGGGTGGTCCGGGTGACGTGTGGGGAGCATCGAAGAATGACCTCTTTCACCTCGGTCGTATGGCTACGGCGGAGGAGATTCAAGCCTGGGATATTGACGTTGCACCTGACGGTGAAGGGTTGCCGGATGGCAGGGGGACCGTAGCGGAAGGTGCGCGCATATATGCCGAGCACTGTGCAGGGTGTCATGGCGCGACCGGTGTGGAAGGTCCCAACCCGAAGTTGGTCGGCGGGCAGGGGACGCTGGCGAGTGCGCGCCCCGTGAAAACGGTCGGCAGTTATTGGCCGTATGCCACGACCCTGTTCGATTACATTTATCGGGCGATGCCCTTTGTGGCGCCCCAATCCATGACGCCGGATCAGGTGTATGCCGTGACGGCCTGGATTTTGTTTCAAAACGGGCTGCTGGACAAAGCCGTTGTCCTCGACAGAGAGACGCTTCCCAAGGTCCGGATGTTGCATCGAACCGGATTTGTCCCTGACCCTCGTCCGGACGTGAACCGACCGGGTTCCGGTACGACGCACACGTCCTCACTTGGCGAGATCGATTTCCCCAACTCGGGTTCTCCGGAAGCCCAACAACCGTTTCTCCGGGGGGTGTTGCTGTTACACAACTTCGAATATGACGACGCGCAAGCGGCGTTCCGGCGGGCGCAGGAACTCGACCCGGGTTTTGCAATGGCCTACTGGGGAGAAGCCATGACCATGACTCACCCCCTGTGGGGGCAGCAGGACGTTCAGCGGGCCTTGGAGGTGTTGCAGCGACTGGCTCCCACGCCGAACCGGCGAGTGGCCGCGGCGCCCACCGAACGGGAACAAGGTTATCTTCGCGCGGTCGAGGCGTTGTACGGGGACGGGGGTAAACCGCAACGTGACCGGGCGTATATGGCTGCCATGCAGGCTCTTGCCCGGCAATTTCCCGAGGATGATAACGCCCAAACCTTCTATGCGCTGTCGATTTTGGGTTCCGCGCAGGGCAAACGGGTCGAGAAGCTCTATCTTGAGGCCGCATCCATTGCCCGAGCCGTGTTCAAAAGAAATCCACGGCATCCCGGCGCCGTGCATTATTTGATCCACGCGCTGGACGATCCGTCTCATGCTCAAGACGCCCTGGAAGCGGCTCGCGTCTATGCCGACCTTGCCCCGGCGGCTCCCCATGCCCGGCACATGCCTTCGCACATTTTTATGGCCTTAGGTCTGTGGGATGACGTCATTCAAGCCAATGAGCGGAGTTGGGCGGCCAGTGAGGAACGGCGAATGCGCAAAGGATTGGGCGTGGCGGAGCGTTCCTGGCACGTCGCCCATTGGCTGATGTACGCCTTGCTCCAGCAAGGGCGGGTAGAAGAAGCCAAGCCCTTTCTCCGCATGGTTGAAGAGGATGCCGAAGCGGTCAAGTCCCGGGTCGTAGAGCGCTACCGGGCGGCCATGCGTGCGACGTATATCATTGAGACCGAGGAATGGGACGTGACCGGGTTCGATCGTGATCGATCGACCGTGCGGGCCTCGGCGGCGATGAGTGAGTTGTTTGCCATCGGGCTGAGTGCCTTCAAGACCGGAAACGGAGAAATGGCTGATCGAGTGTTGGCGCAGTTCCGGCAATCGGATCAGGCGAAGAACGCGACGCAAGGGCGACCGGTGAAGGTGATGAAAAACCAACTGGCCGCTCTGAAGTTGTTTGTGGAGGAACGCGTTGCCGAGGGGGTCACGCTGTTACGGGAAACGGCTACCGTGGAAGATGCCATACCGTTTACCGCCGGTCCGGTATTTCCGGTCAAGCCGACGCATGAGTTGCTTGGCGAAGTGCTCTTGAGCTTGGGGAACCTCGAGGAAGCTCGACGTGAGTTTGCATTGGCTTTGAAGCGTGCGCCCAACCGGGCGTTGTCGCTTGCGGGGTTGCAATAAACAACGACTCGCCGGACGGTTCCGGAAAACGGGGTCAGGTGCCCCTTCGACTTCGCTGCGCTACGCTCAGGGCAGGCTTTTGGAAGAAACCGAGGGCTTGTTCGACGTCAGGGATCGCTTCTTGATGCTGCCCCACGCAGGAAGGTTGATGGACTTCAGATAGACTCGCATTCTGTGCAACGTTTGCACGCACGCGAGCAGAAATTCGCGAATGATGCGGGCAACGTATGCGCAGAGGGACAGCCCGGCTTGAACCCCATGAGAGATGTGCGCGTGGAGGCGCTGGCCGAGGGGTTTTTGTTTCCCCACGTAAATGGATTGAACCCTCTTCTTCGTGGACCACTCGATGGCGCAATAAACGACCAGGGCTGCCATGAGTCCGGCCAGGATCGGGGAAGTCACCATGGCGTCATCCAAATAGCCCATGACGCCGAAAAACCCGAAACACACGCACCACAAAAAAACGATCACGAATCGAAGAACATTTTCCATCACGCTTCCCTTTTCTTCATTGTGCGTCTTTTGCGGCCTGCATGCAAGAGGGGGCATCGGAGGGCAAAGAGATCGACGAGGCTTCAGGAATCTTTCTCAATGGTGGCGATGCGGGCTTCGAGTCCCTGCGCGTCATGTTCCCTGTTGGTTTTCTTGAGCAGCGCGACGTAGTTCCTGAGGGTGCGGGCCACGATCGGGTGTTCTTTCCCCAAGGTTTTTTCGTTGATTGCCAGGGCCCGGGCGAAGAGCGGTTCGGCTTGCGCGTATTTCTCCTGTAAAAAGTAGAGTAGCGCCAAGTTGTTGGCGACGTTGGCGACCTTTTCATGGTCCGGGCCGAATTTCTTTTCGTTAATTTCCAAGGCGCCGGCCAGTAAGGGTTCGGCTTTTTCGAATTGCCCTTGCAGGCGATAGAAGTCGGCAAGTTTGGTCAGACCGGCCACCAATCGCGGGTTCTCCGGCCCGAACGATTGTTCCGTGATCGTGAGTGCTCGCTTCAGCAGCTCTTCGGCTTTGTCAGGGGCGCCTTGTGCCACGAGCATGGACGCGAGATTATTGAGGCTGCCGAGCAGACCCGGACTCTCGGCGCCGTATTGTTTCGTATTGATGGCGAGCGCGCGTTCCAGCAACGGGATGGCTTTGTCATAGTCCTGTTGGGCCCGGTACAGAAGCGCGAGATTGTTGAGCCGTTCTACCAGTTGGGGGTCGTCCGGGCCCGTGGCGTTTTCCGTGATTTCCAGCGCCTGGATCAAGTGCGTCTCCGCTTGGGCATAGTGTTCTTGAGCGGCCAGAACGCCGGCCAGATTCTTGAGATCCAGGGTCAGATCGATATGATCAGCCCCGAGTGCTTCTTGACGAACCTGTAAGGCCCGTTCAAAGAGGGGGAGGGCTTTCTCGTAGTGTCGTTGCGCGAAATACAGCGCCGCGAGGTTGCTCAGGCTGGCGGCGAATTGAGGGTCGCGATCTCCAAGAATCGTCTCATTCAGATTGACGGCTCGATTCAAGAGTGGTTCGGCCTGTTCATATTCACCCTGCGCGTCATGGACAGCGGCCAGTTTCGTCAGTGAACGAGGAAGCCGGGGATCCTGTTTTTCGAAGGTTTCCGCTTCCTTGAGCGCGGCGGCGTATTGTTCCTTGGCCTCTTTGAAGCGTCCTTGCTGGAAGAGAAGATCACCCCGGTCTACGTGTCTCTCCCAAGGAGATTGCGTATCCCCGCATCCTGCCAGGCCGATTGCCCAGACCAGGGAAGCGGCCATCAGTCCTCTCCGCCAACTATTCAGCATGTCATCACCTTTTGTCGTATTTGCAAGAAGAATGAGCATCGGATGCTCGTGGCTGTCTGTAGTCAGCAACCATGTGTTCCGATTGTAAAGAGAGAAGAGGGCTCGTGCCAACTGAAAAAGCGTGGATGGATTGCCTCAAAACAGGTCGAGTTGATCCTTCGGTGGTCTGGTGAAGGTCGCGGGAACGGCATTGTCTCGATCGAATCGATCAAAGCCTTCTTTGCGAAATGCCAACTCGAATAATTGTTCAATGGTGTGCCACGTTGAGCCGCGTCCTTGGTGGCGCGCGAAGAACCGTTTTTCTTCCAATGTCCCGCCCCTGCTCTCTTTGAGACGATTGGCGATTTTCTTGATACGGTCGGGAAAGGCTTCGGCCATCCGTTCCAGAAACACCGGTTGCACGTTGTCGTTCAGCCGCAACAGCGTATAGGCGGCGCCCGTGGCGCCGGCCCGTCTCGCACGGTGAAGAATCTCCGGAATGTCCTGTTCATTCAGCCCCGGAATGACGGGACCGATCATGACGGCCGTGGGGATGCCGGCTGCAGACAGGGCGGCCATGGCCTCCAGACGTTTGGTGATGGAAGGAGTCTGTGGCTCGACTTTTCGCGCAACCTCGTTGTCGGCGAAAGGGATACTGAAATACACGCGGATCCAGGCTTGTTCATGGAGGGCTTGTAGCAGGTCGAGATCCCGTTGAATGAGCGCGGCTTTGGTAATGACGGTGACGGGGTTGCGAAATTCGACACACACTTCTAAACAGGCGCGGGTGAGTTCATACGCGGCTTCCAGCGGCTGATAGCAGTCGGTGTTGCCGGAAAAGACCACGAGTTCGCCTTTCCACGAGGGTTTCAAAAACGCCGCGCGCAGTGCAGACGCCGCGTTGGGTTTCACGATGAGTTTGGATTCGAAATCAGTACCCGCGCCGAATCCCCAATATTGATGACTCGGCCGTGCATAGCAATATGCACAGGCATGAAAGCAGCCACGATACGGGTTCACGCTCCATCGAAAGGGCAGATCCGGGCTGTCGTTTCGACTCAGGATCGCCCCGGTCTTTTCCTCAAAAACCTGAGTCGCGACGTTGGGCGCCGGTTCGAGGAGTTCCCGGTGATGCGTCTCAAACGGGTTCGGCGGATTGGCGATGGGCTTCACGGCTTCATCTTGCGTAAGGTAGTCGTTCGCTTCGAATTGTGTGTCCGATCATACCTCTCGACGTCACCGAGAACCAACTTTCGTTCATTAGGTCCGACCCGTTGTCTCGTCCAGAACAATGCGGTAGACTGCACTACTTTGGCACATCCTGCCTTACGCGGCACATCATTGGCTGCCCCCGTAGCTCAGGTGGATAGAGCAACGGTTTCCTAAACCGCAGGTCGGACGTTCAAATCGTCTCGGGGGCACCATGTTTTGATAGTAGGTAATGTGAATAAATCCCGCGTCTTCTGTTCAGATCAAACCAAACAAGCACACGGTTGGTGGCGGATCAGCCTGATGGGTGTTATCCGGCCATGAAAGGAGACTTGGCCATGCTTCGTCATGTTCATTTGTGCGGTGTCCTTGTTTTCATTCTTGGTTTTACCGGCAGCGCCTGGGGCCAGAACTTCAGCGACGTCGTTGTCTTCGGTGACAGCCTGAGCGATTCCGGCAATACAGGAAGCCTGCAACCCCTGCCTCCGGGCACCACCTTCACCACCAATCCCGACCGGGTCTGGGCCGAGATCGTGGCGGAAACCTTCGGCGCGTCGGGCATGAACTCTCTCGCCGGCGGGCCGAACTACGCCTTTGCCGGGGCGTGTGTGAACCCGGCTACGCCCTGCGTGTACGACGTGGTGCCGACGGTGACGGAGCAGATCCAACAGTATTTCTTGAAATCGGACGGGCGAGCCGACCCGAACGCGCTCTACGCCATCTGGGGCGGTGCGAACGACATCAGCAATTCCTTTTTCAATGACCCGCCTAATGCGGCAGGACTGACGCTGGCGGCCGCAAACGTCACTGTCGAACAAATCCGGCGTCTTCAGGACGCCGGCGCCCGTCATATCGTGGTGTACAACTTGCCCGACTTCAGTAAGTCACCTTTTGCCATCAACCTGGGTCCGGTCGTGCAGAGAGCATTGGCCCAACAGGTCACCGCTTATAATGGGAGGCTGTCCGCCGGCATTCGCGAAAACGAGGATGGGATTGTCCCCATCAATAGCCATGTCTTCTTCAATGAAATCATAGAAAACCACGAGTCATACGGTTTCACCGACACCACCGGTACGGCTTGCGGGGAACCGGATGCGACAACGCCACTCTCGGTCACGTGCGGCCCGCAGGGCTCCGGGTATCCCGTGACCTATGAGGACGGCGCCAACCGGCAATATCTGTTCGCGGACCGGAGCCACCCCAGCGGAGCGATGCACGAACTGATCGCGAGCATGGTCACATCCACGCTTGCGGCACCGGTCCAAGTGTCGCTCGCCGGCGAAGGGGGCGTTGAGATGGCAAACATTCATCGCAGCGCCGTGTCCGCCGAGCGGATGACGGATCTCGGGCTCGACCGGTCGGTCGGAAGTTGGCGCGCCTACGTCACGGGTCGCATCGGTCGGTATAAGCTGGATGCCCTGCCGCGTCTCGGCGAATCACAAGCCGACGTGCAGGTGTTCACACTGGGAGCCAACCACCGGCCGGGAACCAACCTGTGGTGGGGGGCCGCATTGAGCTTCGGCTGGTATAACAATGGCGCCTCAGGTGCGAGTCTCGAGAGTAGTGCCGTCATCGGGTCGGTGCACGGTACGTGGCGTCGTGGCGGCTTCTACGTGAGCGGTGCCCTGAGCGCGGGTAGTACGTCGGTAGACATTAAGCGCTCGATTACCCTCCGCCCCGCCGCTATGGTACGTGCCGAGCAGGGTTCGACCAGCGCCGGTCAGTTCGGGGCGGAATTCGATGCCGGCTGGATGCTCGGTGATCCCGATGACCTCCAGCACGGTCCCTTCCTGGGTTTGGCTTGGCTGAATCAGTCGATCGACGGGTACCGGGAAAGCGGAAGTCGCTCCACTGCGATGAATTTCTCCGGTTTCGATCGGGATTCTCTTATTGCGCGTGCGGGCTACCGCGTCACGAGAACTCTGGCCTTGAATCGCGTGGGGCTGCGTCCCTATGCCAACGTCGCCGTGGCGAAGGAGTTCAAGGACGATCCCATTGCGGTCACCGCGGGCTCCAACACCATGCCCGGGCGCTTTACCCTCTCGGGTTTCACGCCCCCGCGCCATTGGGCCAGCGCCGACCTTGGTCTCGTGGTGAGCCTGTTTGAGAAAGTGAGTGTCTTTGCCGGGTACACCGGACGATATGGCAGCGAGTCCCGTCTGGACCACAGGGCGAATCTCGGAGTGGGCATCACCTTCTGATCTGTGTTTGACGAGATCAGATCAGGGCGCTTGGATTTCGTGGGTAGGTTGAATGTCGACGCGTTCCCCGAAGGTGTCGAGCGTCCCGATCCCGAAGTGGGGATTGTCAACCATCGTGGTGTGGGCCATGCGACGGTCCGTGGCGTTCTCGAATTCGAACCGGACTTGCAGCGTATCGTCTTTCAGCACGACGGCTTTCATATCCAGTATCCCGCCCATGCCGGGATGCCATGCGACCAGGGTGTAGACGCCTTCCGGGACGTCCGAGATGGTGAAATGCCCCTGGGCATCCGTCACCGCAAAATAGGGGTTGGTCACGGCCACGCCCCACGTCTGCATAAACTCGTGGAATCCGCATTCCAGGTAAAAGATCCGGCGTCCTTTGGTAAAGGCGATGGTATCGACGAGCGGCGTGCCCGGAAGGTGGTCATGGGCTCCGGCGCCGTTCTTGGGGTGATGGGGATTCATGCGCAACGGGCGATGAAACATGACCTCGGACTCGAAAGGCGCGACTTCATACATCTGGATGTCGTGGATAATGGGATCCATGTTCACGATGCGGAGGTCCTGCCGGTTTCGTACCGCCATGACCGGCGGAGTGAGCGTACAATCCCGGGCTTCGATAGTGGGTGAGGCATCGGGAAACGGTTTTCCTCGATCAACGCCTTCCAACATGACCACGGCATGTTGAAGCCCTCCGTCCCGTGCGACGCGAACCTGGTCCAGCAGTCGCCAGACCGTACCGGTGGAAATGCGGCCGCAAAACACGGTTTCGGGATAGGTAATGAGATTAAACGCCTTGGGCGGCGGCGGGGTACCGTTCAGGACGACTTTCCCGGACACATGGCCGGCGTTGGTGATAGGCTGCTCGGTATAAGCCCAACCGGGTGAACCCGATAGCAGGACCAGAAGGGCGCCGAGCAGTCCTATCGGGACAGTTTTAACGGAATTGATGAATGAAAAAGACACGACTTGAGGGGGGAGACCTGGACAGAACAGTCGTGACCCCCGACCAAGAAGACCGGGGATCACGGTGTTCTTTTTATTTCACGCTGACCCGTTCGGCGGCGTCCTTCTTGGGCCGACCCTGTTTGGCCCGGGTTCTGGCGCGAGTGTTTAACGTCGTGTCGTCCGTCAGATAGAAAAATTGATCGTCCACCGATAACTTGTCGGACCAAGCCCGACAGGCGTCGCACATCCGGATCTTGCGCCGGTCCGGACTCCAAAAGCGTTTTTCGCAATGACAGGCTTTTCCGCAGAGACAACTCACCCAGCCTGCATAGGGAGATGGTTCGGGTTCCGGAATTTCCTGTTGATCGACCAGTTCCCGCGCTTTTTCGACGGCACGGGCCCATGATCCCCAATGCCGAACAAAAAATTGAACCGAGTAAGCCTTTTCTTCGGCAAGATCGTATTCCAACTGTGTCAGGTGGGGACGGCCTTCCTGTCCCATGAATCGGGCCAATTCCTGCAAGGCCTGGTGTCGTTTCCAGGCGCTGAGCGGTTCCAATGTCCCTCGGCCTCCTGCGTTCTTAGTTTTTGGCATTGTTCAACCCCTTACGTCTATATCCAACCGGTCTTCTGAAGTCCCGGTGGATTCCTTCGCGTTTTGAATCGCACGTCCAAAGACGGTGTATTTTCCTGCCTACTCCATTATTATACACGCCGGGGCGCAAAACGTAAGGTTGAGCCCTAAAAACATGAAATGCCCCGACGTTCGGTTACGGGTGTCTCGTACAGTTCACGTTCACTAATTTTCAAATTCAAACAGGATAACATGAATTTCAGTAGAAATCTATAGGGGAAACAAAAAAAGAGAGGCCTCAACGGTGAAGGCAAGCGATGGGCCGGCCGTGACAAGGGGGCGGCTGAAATGCTATTTAAGTTCAAGTACTTATGAAAGCTGAGAGTTAATCCGTGCGCTGTCGTTGGGGGTGGGTGATGCGCGCGCGAATGGGAAGAAAGGGCTTGAGCGTGGGTTTATCCATCGACAGAGAAACATTTTCTCAAGCGGATTACGAACTGTTCGCCGCACGTCTCAACCAGAGTCTGGTGGTGCTCCGCGACCTGCTCAATCGTCCCGGGTTTGGCGACGGCCCCACGACCCTGGGCGCGGAAATGGAGCTCTCCATCGTGGACCGGAAAGGGAATGCGTACCCTATCAACCGGTCGGTGCTGGCCGGAAATCTTGATCCGTCGTTCCAATTGGAATTGGACCGCTTCAATCTGGAGTACAATACGTCGCCTGTTGCCCTGGCCGGTACTCCCTTCAGTCGAATGGAGTCCGAGTTGACTCAAGCTTTGGAAACACTCAACCGCCTTGCAGGCGCCAGAGGCGGACGTATCGTACCGATCGGCATTCTTCCGACCTTAATGGAAGAGGACTTGCAACCTGCGGCCCTGACCGACCTTCCCCGGTATCGTGCACTTTCCACCGCGTTGCGTGAATTGCGGGACCGGCCATTTCAGGTACGCATCAACGGGCTCGACCCGCTCGACGTGACCAGTGACGACGTCACACTGGAAGGGGCGAATACCTCTTTTCAGGTGCATCTCCGGGTCCGGCCGTCGGACTTCGTCTCCCTGTACAATGCCGCCCAACTCGTCAGTCCCATCGTAGTTGCGGTCAGTGCGAATTCTCCGTTGTTTTTGGGACACCGCTTGTGGGACGAAACCAGAGTGGCCTTGTTCAAGCAGTCCGTGGACAGCCGGCCTCCTCGGGAAGGCGATTGGCATCTGCCCGGTCGCGTGTCCTACGGGTTGGGGTGGGTGCGCCAGGGCGCGTATGAACTGTTCGCAGAAGCCGTCGGGCTGTTCCCGCCGTTGTTGCCCGTGTCGGGTGCGCAGCCCCCCTTGGAACAACACCAGCAGGGGGCCTTGCCGTCGTTGGATGAATTGCGGTTGCATCAGGGGACCGTGTGGCGGTGGAATCGACCCGTCTATGATCCCAAACACGGCGGGCATTTGAGGATCGAGTTCCGGTCGTTGCCCTCGGGTCCCACACCTCTGGATATGGTAGCGAACACCGCGTTTCTGGTGGGTATGGTGCATGGCCTCTCGTCGCAGATGGACGATCTCATCCCGAGTTTTCCATTCGAATATGCGCACCACAATTTCTACCGTGGGGCGCAATTCGGGCTGGACGCTGTCCTGTTATGGCCTTCCACGCAGTATCCTTCGCCGCGGGAGAGGCCGGTGTGCGACTTGGCTCTCGAGATGCTGCCGGTCGCAGAGCGGGGATTGGCACAATTGGGGGTCGAGTCGAAAGAAAGGGAGCGCATGGTGGAGGTCATCCGGACACGCATCGAACGCCGCTGTACGGGTGCCCGCTGGCAACGCCGGATGTTGGAGTATCTGGAAAAACATGCCCCGCGCCGGCAGGCGGTCGTGACCATGCTGGACCAATATCTGGACCAGG
Source organism: Nitrospirales bacterium (assembly GCA_965207015.1). Classification (GTDB taxonomy): domain Bacteria; phylum Nitrospirota; class Nitrospiria; order Nitrospirales; family UBA8639; genus Bin75. Next base: position 802,140 of record OZ242257.1, read on the forward strand.
CGGCCCGCGGCTGTCCCGTGGGAGAATGGACGGTACCCGATTGAGCGAGATCACGACCGGGGAATGGACGGACCCCACGACGCAGGATGCCGGTGCGACAGTTGAAGAATTCCTGACGCGCCTGGGCGGGCCGGCGTGGGTGTTTCTGACCGGGGAAGACCCGTCACGAACGCGAGTCGTGACGACCCTGTTGCACGGCAATGAACCCTCCGGAGTGCGGGCGATCTTCCAGTGGCTCCGTTCGGGGATCCGGCCCCGTGTCAATCTCGCCTGTTTCATCGGGGCTGTGGATGCTGCGTTGGTGCACCCGGGATTCGCCCACCGGCAGTTGCCGGACGGCCGGGATCTGAACCGCTGTTTCCGTATGCCCTTCGAGGGCCGTGAAGGCCGGTTGGCAGCCGAAGTGCTCGACCGGTTGGGGGCGATTACCCCCGAGGCCTTGGTGGATTTTCACAATACGTCCGGTCGCAGTCCCTCGTACGGCGTGACGACGCGGTTGGGAAACCCGCAAAAAGCCTTGACTTCCCTGGTCTCGGACCATCTGATAGTAACGGACCTGCGGTTGGGGACCCTGATGGAAGCCACGGAAGATGATTTTCCCACCATTACGGCCGAATGCGGTGGCGTCGGCGATCCTCGAGCCGATGAGACCGCAATGACCACGCTCCGGTCCTACGCCATGGCAGAATCGTTATGGGATACGCCTCAAGGGTATGCGCACGTGAAAACTTTTCATCACCCCATCCGGGTATCACTGGAAGCGGGGAAACAGGTGGCGTATGGTCCTGCAGTCGTGCCCGGTGTGGACCTGACGTTACGGGCGGACGCCGATCACTTCAATTTCGGCATCCTGAATCAAGGGGAGATTCTGGGGTGGGTCCGGGATTCTTCGCCCGATGTAGTTGTGGCCCGTGACGCCAAGGGGCGTGACCGAACTCTGGAGTTATTTGCCGTGGACACGGGCCGGCTCGTGGTGGCGCAGGCCTCTCGCATCATGATGATGACCACGAACCCGCAGATTGCCATGAGCGATTGCCTCTTCTATTGTCTGCCTGTGGCATCCTCAGAATAGAGGACACTGCACGAGCCGAGCCGCGGAACGATCATGGCCGTACCGTCCGAACACGACGACGCCGACGCCAAACGGAACCCGTTGATTCCCGTGGGCTTGACGGTCCTGGCCATCCTGGTAATACCGCTCGGTATTTATTCGTTCGGGCCCGAAGGCCCGATCAAGAAAAACCACGTGGTGTTTTCCACCGGGCAGCATCGCGCCCATTTCGCAAAAGGCAGCCAGTATGACGAGTATCGCGGCTACTGCATCCTCCAGGCCCGTGACCAGTTGCTGGTGGTGGAAAGTGCGGAGGATCGTGGGGACGGGAGCTATCTGGCTCGAATGCTCGGGACGAAGAAACAGGAGTTCCCTGCCTGTCCTGCACAATCGCATGTGATCCTGTATGAGCATCAGATCACCCTGAGGCCGGACACCTGGGGCGGTCTTCAGGATGCCCTCGGCCGGTTGTTTCCGTCGGAATAAGGTTGTCGAATCCAACCTACTTCACTCCCTCGCCCTGAGAGCGGGCTGGGGTGAGAGGGGCGCAGCCACGCCCGAAGGCGCCGGGACATGGTGGCATGAAATGCTGTTTTCTTCTTGTCTTTATTTGTCATCCCCGGCTTGATCGGGGATCCAGAGTCTTTGTTTTTTCGTTCGTGAAGGCAAAAGACACTGGATTCCCGTAAATAGACTGGGTCCCCGATCGGGGTCGGGGACAAGCGTCGGGAATGACAGGAGGAGGTACTGCGGAGATGACGGATTATGAAGTGGGTTTCAGTTTTGCGGTGAATTGCTGGCGGAACTTGGCGAGTTTGGGCGCGATGAGGTAGGCGCAGTAGGGTTGGTTGGGGTTTCGCATGAAGTATTCCTGGTGATAGGTCTCCGCCGGGTAGAAGGGTTGGGCGGGTGAGACTTCTGTCACGATCGGAGAAGGAAAGATGTTGTCTGCGGTAAGATCGGCGATGAGTTCTTTTGCCGCGGCGGCTTGTTCCGGGGAATGGTAAAAAATGACGGACCGGTATTGCGTGCCGACGTCGTTCCCCTGGCGGTTGAGCGTCGTGGGATCGTGCACGGCAAAAAAGATTTGCAGCACGTCATGGTAGGTCACGACGGCAGGGTCGAACGTGACCTGCACAACTTCGGCATGACCCGTCACGCCGGTGCAAACGGCTTCGTAGGAGGGGTTGGGGTGTTTGCCGCCCATGTAGCCTGATTCCACGGTTGTCACGCCCCGCACGTACTGGAATACGGCTTCGATGCACCAGAAGCATCCACCTCCGAGTGTGGCTACGTCTTTGTTGTTGTCTGCCGCCGCGGTCATGCGTCTTCCTCCCTGTGTGTGTTGAGCCATGCCGGATGTACTTATTGTACCGTTTCCCGGATATGTCTTTCGACCCTTTCTTCGATTGGCCCGCGTCTTTGTTTCAACAGTGTGTTGCCGTGAATCCGGTTGGCTGGGTTCTGCCTTTTTCTCTTGCGTCGGCGCGCGCGTTTATTTACGGTACTGCCCCAGAGCATTGCTCTGGCCTTTGAAGCCGGGTTTGTGACGGCATCCTTCGACCCTTCGACAAGCTCAGGGCTTAGGACAGGCTCCTTCGGCTTCGCTTCCTTCGGCTAGGCTCTGGACAGGCAGGGCCGGCTCCGGCCGTCCTCCACAAAGAGAGGCGTGGTGAGTTCACTTCTGCTCCGATTGTATAAAGCGATCGTGATCGATCGGCCGGTCGTGGCCTTGGGGCTGGTGTTAATCCCGGTGGCGTTTTTCGCGTCGTATGTGCCTGATCTCAAACTCGACGCGTCCGCCGAGTCGATTATTCTGGAGCACGACGAAGCGCTGAAATATTACCGGGCCAGCCGGGAAATCTACGGTTCCGATGATTTTCTCATCGTCGTCTACACGCCGCATGACGACTTGTTCGCCCCCTCGTCGCTCGCGCACTTAAAGAAGCTCCGTGATGAATTGACCCGGATGGACTCGGTCGAAACGGTCGTCTCGATCTTGGACGTGCCACTCGTCAATAGTCCGAAAGTGTCCCTCGCGGCATTAAGAGACGGAGAGGGGATACGGACGCTGGAGACTCCGGGTATCGATAGGGAACTCGCCAGAAAAGAATTCCTGGAAAGCCCTATCTATCAAAATCACATTATCAGCACGGACGGCCGTACGACGGCGCTGCTGGTCCTCTTTAAGGTGGACGCGACCTATAACGCGCTGCTCAACAAACGAAACAGGTTAAGGGAGAAGGAAGCCGAGTCGGGACTCACATCGGAAGAAACGGCAACCCTGCAAACGGTGGAGCAGACCTTTCACGAGTATCACGCCACGGTGATCGCGGCGGAAAACAAGGATACGGAAGTCGTCCGTGGCATTCTGGAGAAGCATCGCGACCAAGCCAAACTGTTTCTGGGAGGAGCGCGCATGGTTGTCGCCGATATGATCAGCTTTATCGAGCACGACCTGACCACGTTCGGCGTCGGCATTCTCGGGTTTTTGCTGGCGGCGTTGGTCTACTTCTTTCGTGCGCTACGCTGGGTGTTGTTGCCCATGTCCTGCTGCCTGATTTCCGTCGTCGTGATGATGGGTTACCTGGGGTTCATGGACTGGAGGGTGACGGTCATTTCCTCGAACTTTGTGTCGTTGCTGCTCATCATCACCATGTCCCTGACCATCCATCTTATCGTGCGCTATCGGATTTTGAGGGAGCAGACTCCGCAGGCGGACCAGAAAACGTTGGTCCTGCATACGATACAGGAAATGGCGAAACCCTGTTTTTATACGGCCATTACGACGATCGTGGCGTTCTGCTCCCTGATTGTCAGTGACATCCGGCCCGTCATTGATTTCGGCTGGATGATGACGATCGGCATCGCTCTGGCGTTCGTGCTGAATTTCATTTATTTCCCGGCGGTGCTGGTGTTGCTCAAGCCGGAGAAGGTCAGTACGCGAACGGATGCCACGAAAGCGTTTACCATGGCGGTGGGCGGGTTCACACTCAAGCACGCCAAACCGATCGTGGCGGCCTCGGTGCTGGTGGCCGCGCTGGGTGGAATCGGGATCGGGGAACTGGAAGTGGAAAACCGGTTTATCGATCATTTCAAAAGCACGACGGAAATTTACCGGGGCATGGAATTGGTGGATACGAAGTTGGGGGGCACCATTCCGTTGGACTTCGTGATTGACGCCGGTGAAACGGACGCCGCTTCGTCCGAAGCGACGGACGATCCCTTCGATGATCCCTTTGTTGACCCATTGGACGATTCACTTGCCGACCCGTTCGCCCGGGAAGAGGATGCCGCCGATGAGCCGTCCTATTGGTTCAACGGATACCGGTTGACGCAAATCGAAACTATTCACGATTACCTCGAATCCTTGCCGGAAGTGGGCAAGGTCCTGTCCCTGGCCACGGGCATGAAAGTGATCAATCAGTTGAATGACGGTCTGATGCCGGATGATTATGAATTGGCTCTGTTGAGAAAGTACGTGCCGGAGGACGTGAAGGAGGCGCTGATCAATCCGTATCTGTCTCCCGATGGCGACCAAACGCGTCTGACCATGCGCCTGATCGAATCCGCACCGACGCTCAAACGAAAAGAATTAATCGAGCGCATCCAAACGTACCTGGTCGAGGAAATGGGATTTGCCGAGAGGACCGTGCATCCCACGGGCATGGCGTTACTGTACAGTCATTTGCTGCACAGTCTCTACAGGTCTCAGATTCTGACGATGGGCGTGGTCTTCGTGAGCATTCTCCTGATGTTCATCCTGCTCTTTCGCAGGATCTCATTGTCAATCGTGGCGATCCTGCCGAATCTGTTGGCGGCCTGTGCGGTGTTGGGACTCATGGGATGGTGGGGGATTCCCTTGGATATCATGACCATTACCATTGCGGCGATAACGGTGGGTATTGCCGTTGATCACGCTATTCACTACATTCACCGGTTTCAGGTGGAATTCGTGAAACACCGATCGTATCGGGGCACCATCGTGGCGTGCCACGGGAGTATCGGCCGCGCCATCTATTATACGGCGCTCACGATTACCGTGGGGTTCAGCATTCTGGCCTTTTCCAACTTTATCCCCACCATCTATTTCGGTTTGCTCACCGGCTTTGCCATGATGGTGGCCCTCATGAGCAACCTCACCCTCCTGGCCGCGTTGCTCATGATCGTGAAGCCGTTGGGCCCGGCAACAACCTGAACCCATCCTTTTTGAACGAGCGTTTCTACGGTCCCGGCGGGACGGCACGGGGGCCGTCCCCTACGTTCACCCTCTTCCCACCGTGGGAGAGGGCTGGGGTGAGGGGGGGCTACGTCGCGAGATGCGTGATAATCACGTGTTCTTTGGAGTTGGGTACCGCGAGCAGTTCACTGCGTCCGAACCCGGCGTGTTGAAACATGGCGTCCCATTCCTTGAATGTGTACGCGTCACCCGCCGGGGTGGTCACCAACATGATGAGGGCAAAGTCAGCGGATGCAGGACTGATTCGATCGTCATTCGGGACAAATTCCAAGGTGATGACCCGCCCGCCCGGCGCCATTGAGGCCCGCACCTTGCGGAGGAAGTCTTCACATTCCGGGATCCCGAAATGGTGCAGAAAGTTGGTGAGCAGGACCACGTCATACCCCTCACCCAGATCGGCGTCAAAGGCGCTGCCGGCAATGGTGTGATAGCGATCGCCTAAGGACGCGGCGTCCGCGTTTTCCCTGGCGACGGTCAGGACGTTGGGCCAATCGACCGCAGTGACTTCGGCGTCCGGGAACCGCTTCGCGATCTCCACGCCGAAGACCCCATGCCCGGCGGCCACGTCCAGGACCTTGCGGATCGTCCCTCCCGTCGAAACCAGATGCTCGGCGATCCACTTGGCCGGGCCGATCATCATGGGAACCATCGCCCGGGCGAACGTCACCCACTCGGGATGCTCCTCGGCGATGGTCCCCTGATCCGGCAACGTCGTCCCGCCTTGGCGCACGGCAGCGGTCAGGTCGCAAAAGCCCTCGAACAGCGTCGGACTGAGGAGGAATTCCAGGGTTCCGCCGAGGTAGGCCGGCGAGGTCTTGACCAGAAATACCTCCGAATCCTGCGTGAGGGCGTACGTGTCGCCCGATTTCGTGAGAAACCCGAGCATCACCAGATAGTCGGCGAGCATGCGCAGGCCCTTCTCTGAGGCCTTGCACCGGTCTGCCAGGGCGGACGCGGTGTTATGCCCTTCCTTGATGGCCGTGAAGACTTCCAGATCGACGGCGGCTCTGATGGTGCAGGTGCGTTGAATGGCAAAAGCCGTTTCAAAAAACAGGATCGGAGACGGAGCTGGTGCTTGAGTCATGGTTCTACCTCTTTCCGGTGTAATGATAAAAAAATATGTATGTCACGAAAGATTCCTGCGTCTATTGTACCATGTTCTGCAATGTGGTACGTCAGGCCGGTTGCATGATGGAAATCCCGTCGGGCTTTATTTATAATCCTCCTTCTTCTTCCACGTTGACCTGAGACAAAAATCCCGCATTCATTCATTCTTCATATGATCAAGGGAGATCCTTTATGAAAGTTTCAACTGTAGGGTTGTTCATGGTAGCCGTGACCGTAATGGGTTTCGTCGTGTCGGGGGAAGCGGGCGCGGAGCAGGGACGGTCCGGGTGGTACATCGGCGGGGGAATCGGGGTGAACTGGACGAACCAGCTCGATCAGGCGGGCTGGAACCGGGACAACTACTGCTACCCGGATTCTGCTGCGTGTGTCACGCCGGGTCCCAGTGCGGACATACCCGGCTACCGCTGGGCGTATAATATTGACTCGGATGCCGGCACCGCATTCGAAATCTCGGTCGGCCGGATGTTCAACCGCTGGCGCCTGGAATTGTCCGCCGCGCAACGCAACAACGCCATAGAACAGAAATTCAAAAGTATCACCTTCCTGGACGGAAGGGTCGATACCCCGCCATCGGGCAATACGGTGACGTCCAATGCCATGGCCAGGATCGACGATCTTACGACGCGCACGCTGTCGGTCAACGCCTACTACGACTTCACGGACATGTTCGAGCGGATCACGCCCTACGTGGGCGTGGGACTGGGTGTCGCGTTCGTCGAGATATCCGGCGTCCATTTTTCCACTCGCTATGAGGACACCGCTGATCCGGCGAGGGATCTGTCACGGTTCGACAGCCGGCAAGACGCTGACCTGTCCGATACCGTCTTCGTGGGGAATTTCCACGCCGGTGCGGATTACAGCCTGACCGCCGAGACCTTATTAGGTGTGAAGCTGACGTATTCCCTGATGGGCGACGTTGAACACACGGGCGGCTACTCGATGCATCCGATGCAGGCGCAGGACCCCGACTTCTCCAACCGCAACACGTTCAGCGGTCCGCGTCAATTCTCCGTCATGTTCACGGTGAAATATTTGTTCGGTGACTGAGGCTCTACCTCCCCTTGCCCCTCCTTACAAAGGAGGGGAACCGAATGTGGAACGACCCTCTTTTCCTCCCCTTTGTAAGCCTGTCCTGAGCGGAGTCGAAGGGTGGGCGCATTTCCGAAGAGGGAATGCGGGTAGGGTAGAGGCATCTTTGTCCCTCCCCTTTGTAAGGGGAGGATAGGAGGGGTAGAGGACTTAGAGGTCAGGTTAGCCGAAGGGCGTAACCCGATAATCTACCGAAGACCACAGCGGACCACGCCGGTGTCCCGGGCGGCCCGGCATACGGCTTTGGCCACGGCCGGTACGACGTGTGGATCAAATGCCCCGGGGATGATGTTGTGTTCGCTCAAGGAATGGGCTGGCACGAGATCGGCTAAGGCGGAGGCCACGGTTAATTGCATGGATTCGTTGAACGTCGTGGCCCCGGAATCCAATGCCCCACGAAACATGCCTGGATATGCCAGCAGGTTATTGATTTGGTTCGGATGATCCGATCGTCCGGTGGCGTAGACCCGGCAGTACCGGTATCCGAGTTCCGGCGGCAACTCAGGATCGGGGTTGGCCAAGGCAAAGACAATGGGGTCCTGGGCCATGAGTTTCAGATCGTCCGGTGTCAGTACATTGCCGGCAGACACGCCGATGAACACGTGTGCCCCCTGTAATGCGTCCCGGAGCGTTCCCACCGGCCGGTCATATCTGATGATGTCCGGTAGAAGCTCACGGGCGCGGCGTAGAGCCTGCGGACGCCCGGTGAGGACCAAGCCCTGTTTGTCACACCCTCTCAGGTACGTGGCTCCCGCAGCAAGCAAGAGTTGACAACAGGCGATCCCTGCCGCGCCCAATCCATTCACCACGATGGTGACCTGATCCAGCCGGCGCCCGGTAACTTTCAGTGCATTGTGCAGGGCGGCCAGAACGACGACGGCCGTGCCGTGCTGATCGTCGTGCATGACGGGAATATTGAGTGCGTCCTGCAGGCGACTCTCAATGTCGAAACAGCGCGGCGCGCTGATATCTTCCAAGTGGATGCCGCCAAAACTCGGCGCGATCGCCGTGACGGTGCGTACGATTTCGTCGGGGTCCTGCGTGTTGAGGCATATGGGCCAGGCATCGATCCCGGCCAATTGCCGGAAGAGCATGGCTTTGCCTTCCATTGCGGGAAGCGCGGCCTGCGGTCCCAAATTGCCTAACCCCAATACAGCCGACCCATCCGTCACCACGGCCACACTGTTTCCCTTGCCGGTCACTTGGTAGGCTTGGGCCGGGTCCGCGGCGATCGCCCTGCACACGTGGCCGACGCCCGGCGTATAGACCAAAGAGAGCGTCTCGGGGCTGTCGATTGGAAATTTGCCGGCGACCCGGATTTTCCCTCCACGGTGGGCCCAAAAAATGCGGTCGGTTGTGGAGGGAGAACTGGTGCCTTCCGGCTGCTCGATGTGCGGCAGACTCGTGTTCGCGGGTGCTTCAATAATTTTTTCAATGACGGACATCGCGAGTACGTTTTCCTCCTATTGACATTGTACACCTTATAGTCGGCGGCTGCAGGCGCCTTGTGAAAGACCTTTGCCTGACGTGGAGAGCGGGCTGTTTAGGGTCGTGAACCGCGAGTGGATTCCAGTTCGCCAAGGGCGGTGAACAGATCCGGGTGTTTGAGCCGGTAGTTAAAATCGGACAGGACTTTCCGGGCTGAAAGGCGTTTCCCTGCATCGCGGGTGACAGTAGCCTGGGGGACGACAATCTGAAAGTGCTCGGCGGCGAAGCGGCAGATGTCGGCCCAGGATCGTGGGTGGCCGTCGCTAAGGATATAGGTCGAGCCGGGTGCCGCATGTTGCAGGGCGAGAAGGCACAACTCGGCCACGTCTTCGATGTGGATCAGGTTGACGTATTTTGTCGTGTTTTTGATCTTTCCCTTCCGAATCCAATCGAACACGTGCCGGTCGGGGCCATAAAGCCCGGACAGTCGCAGCACCGTGACCCCAAACGTGGTGCGTAGATATTCTTCGCTGGATACACGGGGCAGGGAGCGGTTGACCGGCGCGCGTTCGTCGATGAGGCCGGGGCGGCCTGACCGATAGGCCGAGGTGCTGCCCAAGAGGACCAACCGGCTGTGTGCGTCGAGCGCGTGCTGTGCGAAGGTCTCAGCGACGTCTTGGGGGAGTGCCGGAAAACACCAGACGATGTCCGACTTGGGGGGAATCTGTGTCCACGTGTCAGGTTCCCGTAAATCAAAAAAGATGCGGTGGTCGGGTTGGGCAAAGTTCAGATGCGCTTCCGGGTCACGGCTGGTTGCGAATACCGGACGACGGCGTCGCCGGGCGGCGCGATAGATGAAGCGGCCGGTATAGCCGGCGCCGAGGATGACGAGCGGAGCATGTGTGGTGCGACTCATGGGGTGTGCCGGGGCTGGCCTGGACAACATGCGGAGGCTAGCCGGTCATATAGTCGTGGGCATACTGGACATAGTTGTGGGCCGACTCCTTGAGCCATGCCAGTTCGGCTTCCCGCAGGGGGCGCTTGACGCGGGCCGGCGCGCCGATCACCAGGCTGCCCGGCGGGACCTTGGTGTGTTCGGTGACCAGGGCGCCGGCTCCGACGATACAGTCGTCTCCGACCACGACGCCGTCCATCAGCACGGCACCCATGCCGATCAAGACCCGGTTCTGAATGGTGCAGCCATGGAGGACGACGTGGTGGCCGACCGTGACGTCGTCGCCGAGAATCAGGGGGTACGTATCATGCGTCACGTGGAGCAAGGAGAGGTCCTGGACGTTAGTTCGCCGCCCGATCCTGATATAATTGACGTCGCCGCGGACGACACTGTGAAACCACACGCTGGATTCGGATCCAATGACCACGTCGCCGACGATCACCGCGGTGTCTTCGATGAAGGCGGTATCCGCGATGGTCGGGGTAACGCCTTTGTAGGGTTTGATCATGGTGGCCGGTCCCGCATGCCCGGGCTGCTTGTCCGTCAGCCTTTGCTGAGAATCGATGCCACGACGAGGATCGTCAAGGCCGTGATCACGGCAACGTACACGGTCACGCTACGGTCATTCAACCAGGCGGTTTGCCAATCTTTCGGGTACAAGGCTTTCCCCACTAGGTAGAGGCCCTCTTCGTACAGGCCGAGCACTTGTTCCATCTCGATCAGGGTCTGCTTGGCCACGCGGTGGCGATCGCGTTGCTGCAGGATCAGGTAGATAAACAGGGCCGAGAACAGGGCAGTGCCGGTAATGGCAAAGACCTTGATGGTGAGGTGCACGGGACCCGGCGGGGACAGGGCGAGAATCGTGATGAGGAGCAGCACCAGAAACGCGCTGCCGAAGGCCGTCAGGCGCATCATCTGCTCCCGGCGGCGGAACACCTCTTCCTTGTACCAGGGGTACAGGACCCGAAAGACTTCGAGTTGCTCTTCGGTCAACTTGACGGGCGGTGTGCTCATAACCGGTTGATCGTCGGGAGATGGGTCTGCATCCAGTCTGCTAGATGTACGGTCATCCGGCGAAAGTCTTCGGGTCTGCCGAACTGATGGTCGGCCTCGGGCAACAATACGAGTTTTGTGTCATCGGGTAAGGACTCTTCCAATCGTTCGATCTGGTGGAAGGGAACCAGTTCGTCCTGTTCCCCATGGACAATTAGGACGGGGGCCTTGATGTTGCGCGCGGCCGCATAAGCATCGAACGCGCGGCAACTCTCGTAAAAGGCAAAATCCAACGCAATCGGCACCGTCCCACCCGTCACGTCGGGAATATAATTGGTGCGTTGCCATTCTTCAATCCCGGCGCGACCGAATTCGTGGTCCAGCGTCTCCGGAAAATCCGGAACAGGACATTTCAAACCGACGGCCCGAAGTTCAGGATGATGTTGACCCACCAGGATGGCCAGGAGCCCGCCGAAACTCGATCCGATCAGCCCCAGCTCATGATACCCGCGTTCGCGCATGAGGCTGATGGCGCGTTCCAACTGGTCGCAACAAGTCGATACCGTGATCCGACCGAATTCTCCTTCGGATTCACCCATCCCGAACCAATCGAATCGCAAGGTGCTGATCCCCTGGGTGACCAACAGTTCCGTTAGGCGGAGGTTGGTGCGACTGTCTTTGTTCGAGAGGAAGCCATGGCAGAGGATGACGGCACGGCCCGTTTGACTTTCAGACTCCGCCAGGATGGTAGCGACGGCATTATTGTCGCCGTCCTGAAAGGTAAGGGAGGTTTCGGCCACGGCGTCGCGCTCAGGAGAGAAAATAAAAATGATTGGTCGGGCCCCGGCCTTGGCCGATGGCCAAGCTGTGACGAATAGCCTCTGTCACATACTGTTTCGCCGCTTCGACGGCGTCGGGGAGAAGTTTGCCGACCGCGAGGTGTGCGGCAAGGGCCGAGGCGAAAGTACAGCCCGTGCCATGGGTGTGCGGGGTGTCGATCCATTCGCCCTTGTACATGCGAAAGAACCGGCCGTCGTACAACAGATCGGTGGCGGGGCGTTCCAGTAAATGCCCGCCTTTGATCAGGACGTGTTGGCAGCCGAGCTGGTGCAGCGCCTTCGCCCCCTGCCGGGCTTCGGCCAGCGACCGGATCGTCAGGCCGGTCAACCGTTCAGCTTCATGGATATTGGGCGTGATGACGGAAGCCAGGGGAATGAGGGCCTGCTTCACGGCGTCAACCGCATCGGCCTGTAACAGGTCCTGCCCGCTTTTGGACACCATGACGGGATCGACGACAATCCAGGGCACGTGGTACTGTTGCAACTTCCGGGCGACCATGGACGCAAGCGAGGCCGAGGACAGCATCCCGGTCTTGACCGCGGCCACGTCGAAATCGGCAAAGATCGCGTCGATCTGCGCTTCGACGATGGACTCCGGCAGATCGTGAATGGCCGTGACGCCCGTGGTATTTTGCGCGGTAATCGACGTGATCACCGACATGGCATAGGTGCCGTTGGCGGACATGGCCTTCAGGTCCGCCTGGACCCCGGCGCCGCCGCCAGAGTCGGAACCGGCGATGGTCAGGACTTGTTTCAGCATGGTTAGGGAAAAAGAACGGGAGAATGGAAGCCGGGTCGTCGTGTCACGGGCTTCGACTCTAGCACGGGGCCTGGGAGTGGTCAAATGCCTGGCGGTCCTCCTGCTGGGACTCGCGGCTTGTTCCTCTGAGTACCAGGAGGTGAGCATCGTCGTTGACGAATTTCGCGTGTCTCCGGCTCAGGTGGACGTGCCGGCAGGGCAGTCCGTGCGCCTCGTCGTGAGGAACCAAGGCCGGGAAACGCACCGGTTTCAAAGTCCCCTCTTGGCCCAACACCGGGTCGAGGTCATGCCGGATGCCGGCCGGCAGGTTGACGCCCTTGAGCAGGGGGTGCCCCTGGCCCCCGGCCAGCGGCTCGAACTCGTGTTGACTCTGCCGCCCGGGGTGTATCACTTCCGGTGTCCCATCAAAGGGCATCGCGGGATGCGGGGCATGATTGTGGTTCAAGCGCCGGTCCAAACGTGACTTGTGGCAAGGGTGAGGGGACTTCCCCTCCTTCTGTCATCCTCGACATTTGTAATCGAGGATCCAGATTCTTTGTTTTTTCATGCGGGGTTTCGCCCCCACACGACGAGGTCCTTTTGTTTCGGCAAAAGGACCCAAAACCATTGGCGCCCGGGCGTGGCCCCAGGGGTGCCTTTGCCCCAGCCCCGATTGCTTGGGCTGCGGAACTCTCTCCGCTCAGACAGTCCTCGCCCCCAAAGAGGTTGCGGGACCGGTGCGCAGCCACGCCCGGAGGCGCCGACCGCTCGTGTTTTCATTTCTTGTCATCCCCGACCAAACCCTTCCTGTCCGTTACCGAGTGTCTGATAGTGACACTCCGTGAATAGAGCATTACAATAATGCACAATTCTACGCTAGCCGAGGCGGCAACCAATGGGCAGTTGCACAAGCGGCTCGAAACCAAGTCCAAGATGCCGCACCGCTCCCCAAGCGTACTTCCTATGAATTGTGTGAGTAGGGGTTGGAGCATATGAACAAGCCAACGGATAACGGTGTGTCCGAAAATGATGCGGCCGACCAAACTGTTCAGGACGACAGATCTGTGAGCCTAAGTGCGGCCGATCATGAAAATCAACGTGGTTTAAACGAAGCCCCAAGCCAGCTTTCATCTAAGCGGATAAAACCATACGAAATATGGATTGTCATCATTGGTCTTAGTGGCATTCTGGTTACTCTGGCTGAAAATTTGGGCTACTTTGATCAGTTCCGAGAGCGAGGTGCGGATATAGAGGAGCAATTCAAGAGATCTGAAGAATTTGTCAAACAGACCGAGCACCATCGCGATGAAGCCGAAAAGTTGTTGAAGGGTATCCGAGAGATGACGGCCGAAGTGGATGACGATTCTCCCAATAAACGGAACCAGATCGCCAGAGAAATCGAGAATAACCCTGAAGCTTCACCTCTCAAGAAAGCCATTGCGCGGGCCCTTGCTCTTCAACAGGATAAAAAGGAAGACCTCGATATCGAGGAATGGGAAAACATTGCCAAACGTGCTGTAGGAGAAGACAACGATTTAGCAGCGGTGGCGTGGTTTGCGGTCGGATCTTTGCGTCAAAAACCAGAAGCCGCAATATCGGCTTATGACAAGACGATAAACCTAAGGCCGGATTTTGCTGAAGCCTACAGTAACAGGGGTGCTGCGAAGAGCGACCTGGGGCGAAATGAGGTCGCCATTATCGATTACAATGCGGCGATTCGATTAAAGCCGGATTTGTTTGAAGCCTACTATAACCGGGGGAATGCGAAGGCTGCGTTAGGGCATCATAAGGCCGCCGTTGCCGATTTTGATGAGTTGATTCGCCTGAAGCCCGATGACGCTGAAGCCTACAATAACCGAGGTAAAGCGAAAGGCGCTTTGGGGCGCCACACGGCTGCCATTGTCGATTTTGACAAGGCGATTCAATTAAAGCCAGACAATGCCTTAGCTTACTACAACCGAGGTAATGCGAAGGGCGCTTTGGGGCGAAATGAGGCCGCCATCGTCGATTATGATAAGGCTATTCAATTAAAGCCGGACTACGCCAAAGTCTACAACAACCGAGGTGCTGCGAAGGGCACCTTGGGGCGTCACGAGGAAGCCATTGCCGACTATGACGAAGCCATTCATTTGAAGCAGGACTATGCCTTAGCCTACAACAACCGAGGTGCTGCGAAGGACGCCTTGGGGCGTCACGAGGAAGCCATTGCCGACTATGACGAAGCCGTTCGTTTGAAGCGGGGCTTTGCCGAGGTCTACAGTAACCGAGGTGCTGCGAAGGACGCCTTGGGGCGTCACGAGGAAGCAATTGCCGACCATGACGAAGCCATTCATTTGAAGCCTGATGCTGCTGTGGCCTACTACAACCGAGGTAATGCTAAGAATGCCTTGGGACGCCACGAGGAAGCCATTGCCGACTATGACGAAGCTATTCGATTGAAGTTCGACTATGCGAAAGCCTACTACAACCGCGGTATTGAGAAAAGCATGTTGCGCCGCAAAGCCGAAGCACGGAAAGATTTCATGAAGGCACTCGAACTGGCACGGAAAGCGAGCAACGCAAAGTTAGCGATCAACGCCGAACAATCGCTTCGTAGTCTGGACGACGCAGAGGGTTCATGAGTCCATCTTCTTCACTACCTCCATAAATTCGTCGAGTACTGATCTCCAGTCATAAGGCACTGCCATGTTGCGCACACTTACGCTATGACCGGACAGATGCAAGAGTAGAACGTCTACGAGATTCCTCACTGCGCCCAGAATGACAGACAAAGACACTGGATCCCCGATCGGGTCGGGGATGACAAGAACGGGAAAAGCAGATTTCTCGTTTCACTCAAAAACCAACCGCCCGCTTTATCGTATCTACGTAAAAATTATGATATAGTCCTGGCCGGACCTGGAAGGGGGAACGCGTCCGTGCCGCGAGGAAGGGGTATGCGGTCATGATTGAGTGGCTGGGAATCGGCCACCTGTTCGAGCTTTCGCGCTCGGAAGCGATTGCGGGGTTCTTTACGCCGCTGGTGATCTTCGCCGTATTCTTCCTGGCACAGATCAGTCTGCCTGCATGGCGAGTGCCCGGCTATGTCATCAATCCGGAGACCGGTGCGCCCCGCAACTATCGTCTGAACGGTTTGCTCGTGTTCGTCATCGCGCTGGTCGTGTGGGCGTTCGAGCTGACCGGCATGCCGCGCGATTGGTTCTACCGGTCCTCGATTTATGCGGTGGCCGGTGGAACGGTGTTCGCTACGACCCTTACCGTCATTGCGGTGTTCAGCCAGCCGCGTGGGAAGGTGAAGAATCCCTTCCTCGCGCTATGGTTTGGGCGTGCCCATGAATTGTCGTTCTTCAACGAACGCTTCGACGTCAAGACGTATTTGTATGCCGTCGGTGGGACGATGTTATCGCTCAACGCCCTGTCCGGAGCCGTGTACCACTACGAACGATTTGGCGAGGATTCCAATCCAGGCGTTTTCCTGTTTGCGGCGTTCTTTACGTTCTACGTCCTGGATTACTTCATCTTTGAGCGCGTGCTGCTTTATACCTACGATCTGATCCATGAGAATCTCGGCTTCAAGTTGTTCTGGGGTGGGCTCGTGGTCTACGGGTGGCTGTTCATCCTCCCGTTGTGGGGTCTGGCCGTTTACCCGGCCCCCGGATTCTCTCCGGCATGGACGTCTGTTTGGCTCATCGGAACGACGGCGCTATTTCTGTTGGGGTGGGGCATCTCGCGGGGTGCCAACAATCAGAAATACACGTTCAAACGATGGCCCGACCGCAAGTTTCTCGGGCTCATCGAGCCTGAGTACATCGAGGCCGGTGACCGCAAGATCCTGTGCAATGGTCTCTGGGGTGTCGCCCGCCACTTCAATTATCTGGGCGAGGGGTTCCTGGCCCTATCGATTGCCCTGGTCTTCGGCTACTTCATGAATCCCTGGGCGTGGACCTACTTTGTCTTTATCATTTCGATGTTCACCTGCCGGCAACGTGATGACGACAGGCACTGTGCCGAGAAATACGGCGCCGAGAAGTGGGCGGAGTATCAGGCGCGGGTGAAGTACCGGATTGTTCCGGGTGTGTATTGAGAGGGTTTCCAAAAGGTTGAGCCGTCCGGGTTGTCCTTACCTATAATTAAATTTACTCATTTATTGTGATAGAGTCTGCCGTTTGCAGCCGGGAGTGAGCTTGCGTATCCATATTAGGGGAGGGAGTGAACGTGTCGAATAAGGTTGTTCTGTGGAGATGGTTAGCGGTGGGAGCCGCCTTGCTACCGGTTGTCGTCGCCTCGCCGGTTCTTGCCGCGGATGAGGAACCGCCGAGCGTTGAAGTAGGTGAAGTGCCGGTGCGATTGGAAGAAGTGATCGTGACCGGTTCCCGCATCCACATCCCCAATTTGGCCAGCGCCAGTCCCATCTACCACATCGACGCCGAGGCCTTGTCGTTCCAGGGTAATGTCCGGGTTGAGGACACGTTGCGCATCCTGCCGCAGGTGTTTTCCACGCAGAACGCCGGTATATCCAATAGCGCGACCGGGACGGCCACCCTGAACCTGCGCAACCTGGGCGCGCAGCGGACGTTGGTGCTGGTCAACGGCCGGCGCCTTCCGGCTGGCTCACCGATTCAGGGCGGGATCGGCGCCGACATCAACCAGATCCCCGGCGCGTTGATCAAGAGCGTCGAGGTGCTGACCGGCGGCTCCTCGGCGACCTACGGGGCCGACGCCGTGGCCGGGGTGGTCAATTTTCTGATGGCAGACGACTTCGAGGGCGTCAAGCTCGATTACCAGTTCAGCCAGTACCAGCACAACAACGACAGCGCCAGGTGGCAAGGGATCGTCCGGGACGCCGGGTATTCGGCGCCGAGTGGCTCGACATGGGACGGCGACATCTCCAACGTCTCCCTGGTCGCGGGGAAAAATCTGGGGCTGCGCGGGAACGTGACGGTCTACGGGACCTATCGCAACATCGAAGCGGTCTTCCACGGGGACCGCGATTACAGTTCGTGTGACTTGATCAACGGCCTGACCGCATGCGGGGGTTCGGCCACGTCACCGCAGGGGACCTTCTCCGACTTGGGCGCGCTGAAGAGCCGGGGATTGGAGAGTTTCGATTACAAAGTGGATGGCCACCAATTCGTGCCGAGGGAAGGCACGCTGTACAACTATGCGCCGACGAACTATTTCCAGCGTCCCGACCGGCGCTGGACCGCCGGCCTGTTTGCGAACTATGACGTGCACGACAAGGTCGAAGCCTACACCGAGTTCATGTTCATGGATGACCGGTCGGTGGCCCAGATCGCGCCCTCCGGGTCGTTCTTCCACCCCGACACGCTCAACTGCGATAATCCCTTGCTCTCCCCGCAACAGTTCGATGCGGTATGCGGCGCCTATGGGTTGACGAAAGACGATATGCAGACGGTGAGGATCGGCCGGCGCAACGTTGAGGGCGGCAGCCGGCAAAACGATCTGCGGCACACCTCTTATCGTGGTGTGTTCGGTCTGCGGGGCGATTTGAGTGACCGTTGGCGCTATGAACTGCACTATCAATATTCCAAGGTGAACATGAAGACCATCTACCGGAACGACCTCTCGATCCCCCGGATCAGGCGCGCGCTGGACGCGGTGGAACACCCGGGAACCGGTGAACCCGTGTGCCGGTCCGTGCTGGACGGCTCCGATCCGGGCTGCGTGCCCTGGAACATTTTTCAAGAGGGCGCGGTGACGCCGGACATGGTGAACTACCTGTCCTTGCCGTTGACCGCCGAGGGATCGACGGACCAGACGGTGGTATCCGGTTACCTGACCGGTCATCTCGGCCAATATGGCATCACGTCGCCTTTCGCCCACACCAGCGTGGACGTGGTGCTGGGCGGGGAATACCGCAAGGAGACGCTCACGTACAATCCGGACGAAGCCTACCGTAGCGGCGACGGGGCCGGGCAGGGGGGCGCCACCCCTCCGGTTAGCGGCGGATTCGACGTGACGGAGTTCTTTTTCGAAGCCGGTATCCCGCTGATCGAGGGCGCACCGTATGCGGAAGAATTGGGGCTCGACGTGGGCTATCGCTATTCCGACTACGATTTCGACCTGCAAACCAATACCTTCGGTGTCCGTTCAGTTTGGGACGTCAATTCCGGTGTCAAGCTCCGGGCCAGTTTTCAACGGGCGATCCGTGGACCGAACGTGCGGGAACGGTTCAGGCCGCAGGGCTTGAACCTGTTCGATATGCCCGTCGATCCCTGCGGCGGGGCCGTGACCGATGGCCGAACGGCCGCGGGCCGCACCTTCGAGGAATGCGCCCGGAGCGGCGTCACGGCTGCCCAGTTCGGCAACATCGCCCACTCGCCGGCTAAACAATATAATTTCCTGCAAGGGGGAAACCCGGATTTGGCAGCGGAGGAAGCCGACACCTATTCCTTCGGTCTGGTTTGGACTCCTCGCTTCGTCGATGGGTTCAATTTCAGCGTGGATTACTATTCGATCAGAATCCGGAAAGGGATTAGCAATTTGACCCCGCAGTTCATCCTGGATGAATGCCTGGACGGCAATGCCGCACAATGCGCCAAGGTCAACCGCGGGCAGGGCGGAGACCTGTGGGTGGGGTCCGACGTGGATCGTAGCGGCCACATTGTAGCCTTCCTGGACAACCTGGCCATCGAGAAGGTGCAAGGCTACGACATCACCGCCCTCTATGCCCTTGACGTGGGCGAGTGGGGGCGGTTGAACTTCAATGATATCCTCTCGATCACCTCCACGTGGGACCAACAGGAGTTGGAGAGCGCGCCGAAGGTCGACTGCCTCGGCAAATGGGGTCTCACGTGCGGCTCACCGACCCCGGAGATGCGCAACAATCTGCGAGCCACCTGGATCACGCCCTGGGGGGTGCGGCCCAGCCTCATGTGGCGGTACGTCAGCGGCGTCGAAGGCCTGAGCGACGCCGGGGTGGATCTCGGGGAACGACATTATATCGACCTGGCTGCGATTTGGGATTTCGCCGACTACGCCAGCCTGCGGGTGGGGATCAACAACCTGTTCGATCGCGAGCCGCCGGTCGCCGGCCAGGAGGCCGGGCCAAGCATCGCCGGTAACGGGGGCGTCTTCCCCGGTCTTTACGACGTCCTGGGTCGCTACTTCTTCTTCGGACTCACTGCCAATTTTCTGTAGCGGGTTGTCGGGTTACGCCTGCGGTTCACCCAACCTACTCCTCGCTGTCATCCCCGACTTGATCGGGGATCCAGTGTCTTTCTCCTCATGCATGAAAAGAGAAAAAACCCTGGATGCCCGATTAAAAATGTCGGGCATGACAGAAAGAGGAGGCGAGGATGACAGACAAAGACGCTGGATCTCCGATTGGGGCCTGTCCCGTGCTTGACACTCCAAGGGTTTGTTGTTAGGTTCAGTCGCTTATATCATTCATACTCTTTTTGCCGGTCAGGTCGAACAGCTAGCGGAGCCTGGCGGCAACGACTTCCGTGACCGTTCAGAATCTTATCCTCTCGCTTCATCAGTTTTGGTCAAAACACGACTGTATCATTTGCCAGCCGTATGATTTGGAAAAGGGGGCCGGTACCTTCAACCCGGCCACGTTTTTACGTGCCCTGGGGCCGGAGCCCTGGCGCGCGGCCTACGTCGAGCCGTGCCGTCGTCCGACCGACGGACGTTACGGTGAAAATCCCAACCGGTTGCAGCACTATTATCAGTATCAGGTTGTCATCAAGCCGTGCGTGGACGTGATCCAGTCGTTGTACCTGGACAGTCTCTCGACCTTGGGGATTGATCCCCGAAAACATGACATCCAATTCCGGCAGGATGATTGGGAATCGCCGACGTTGGGCGCGTGGGGACTGGGCTGGGAGGTCCGGCTCGACGGCATGGAAATTACCCAATTCACGTATTTTCAGGAGGCCGGCGGGCATACCCTCGATCCGGTGACCGTGGAACTCACCTATGGGACTGAGCGGATTGCCATGTATTTGCAGGGCGTGGACAACGTGTACGATCTCGATTGGTCGAAGGGTGTCAGCTACGGGGATTTATTCCACGATTCGGAAGTCCAGTTTTCCCACTATCATTTCGAGGTCGCGAATATCGAAATGATCCGAAAGATGTTTGATGCCTGTGAGGCCGAATGTCGCGCGTTGTTGGAGAAGGAGCTCGTGTTGCCGGCCTATGACTATTGCATGAAGAGTTCGCACCTGTTCAATGTCCTGGATGCGCGGGGCGCGCTGAGCGTGGCGGAGCGAACGGGCTATATCGGGCGCGTTCGCGGACTCGCGCGTGGCTGCGCGGACGCCTACGTCGAACGACGACAGCGTCTGGGGTTCCCGTTGCTGGCCGGAGCCGGGGCGGAGCCTGCCGTGTCTGCCAAGGGAAGGCCGAATCGTCCTCCGTCATAATTTTTCATAGCTTGGCCATGTCGTCCCGCCGCTCCACCCCAGTGTCCGCGAAGAAAGCCTCTAAACCCAAGCGTCTTCCCACCACGTCTTTTCTGTTGGAAATCGGGTCAGAAGAATTGCCGTGGCAGATGATTCAGCCGGCCATGGTGCAACTCGCTGAATTGATGACCGGATTGTTGGCGAACCACCGTCTTTCTCATGATCGGATTCAAGTGTTCGGGACTCCGCGTCGTCTCGCGGTTCTCGTCCAAGGGTTGGCCGCCAGGCAAACGCCGGCCCTGCAGGAAGCACTGGGTCCTTCCAAAGCCGTCGCGTTCGATGCCCAGGGCCGGCCGACCAAAGCCGCCGAAGGGTTTGCGAAATCGCAGGGCGTGGACGTCGGCGAACTGGAGACCCGGGAAACGTCCAAAGGTGTGTACCTCTGCGCGGTGAAACGGGAGAAAGGGTTACCCGCGGCAACGGTCTTGACCGCGCATCTTCCATATCTTCTTCAACGCCTCACGTTTCCGAAAACCATGAAATGGAATGTGTCGGGGGTCCGGTATCCACGGCCTGTTCGTTGGGTGGTTGCCCTTGTGGGGGGGCGGGTCCTGTCCTTTGATTTTGCCGGCGTGGCGTCGGGAATGCATTCGCGGGGGCATCGGTTCATGTTGCGTGGGCAACAAGGCGTGGCAAGCAAAGGAATCAGAATCCGCCGGCCGGAACTGTATGAAACGGCCATGGCTCGAGGGGGTGTGGTCGCTGATCCGGCCAAGAGACGGGAAGCGCTTGCAGGAAAACTCAAACAGCTTGCCCGTTCGGTCAAGGGGCGTGTGTATCAGGCCAACTATGAGGAACTCCTCGACCAGGCAGTTTTTTCCTTGGAATGCCCCAACATTCTTACCGGGACCTTTGATGAAACCTATCTGGCCGTTCCGGCCGAAGTGTTGATTGCCTCCATGGAGGAGCATCAGGGGTTTTTCTCGGTGGTCAATCGGAAAGGGGAGTTGCTTCCCCGGTTTTTCGCTCCCACGAACATGGAAATGAAAAACATGGAATTAATCAGGGTCGGCAATGAACGGGTCCTGGCCGCCCGCCTGGCGGATGCCCGCTACTTTTTCGACGAGGACCGCAAGACGAAACTGGCCGATCGTGTGTCTGACCTGAATGGAGTCGTGTTTCACAAGCAACTGGGCTCCCTGTATGACAAAACCCAACGGATGAGAAACCTGACATTTGATCTGGGCGTTGCCGTCGGGGATTCGCAGATGATACCGCCTTGCCAGCGCGCGGCGTTCTTGAGTAAGGCCGACCTGGTGACGGGGATGGTCGGGGAGTTCCCCGGGCTTCAGGGCGTGATGGGGGAGCACTATGCGGCGCACGATGGGGAACCCGTCGAGGTTTGCCAAGCCATCGGGGAACACTACCGGCCTCGCACGCCGGATGACGCCATCCCCGAGACCGCGGCGGGCCGGTTGCTGGCGCTGGCCGACCGGCTGGATACCCTAGTTGCATTTTTCTACGCCGGGATCGTCCCTTCCGGCTCGGAAGATCCCTTCGGTCTCCGCCGCAGTGCTTACGGCGTGGTTCGGATCGTGATCGAAGCCGGGTTGAACGTCAATTTGGCGGAGGTCCTGCAGCAGGCGGCAGACCTGCTCGATAAGCTGGGCGTCAAAGCTGCGCCACCGCCGGGCCTGGGGGAAGGGAGCATGTGGCCGTTACGACAATTTTTGGAGGAGCGGCTTCGCTATTACGGCCGGATTGTGGCGGGCTATCGTGAAGACGTGATGGAGAGTGTGCTGGGTCGTGCCGAGGGCGTCTCACTCGATCTGCGCGATTTGTTTTTGCGCATGGAGGCGTTGCAGGCCATCACAAGTCAGCAGGACTTCGAGTCGTTGATCGCCGGGTTCAAACGGGCGCACCGGATCGTGGAAAAAGAGGCCTGGACGGAAAGGACCGTCGATGCCACGTTGCTGACTCACCCTACAGAGCGGACGTTACATGAGGCCGTAGAAACGGCCGGCCGTGCCGTCGGGCAGATGCTTGACGCTCGTGAATATCGTGGCGCCTTGCAGCAACTCATCGGATTGAAAACTCCCATCGACCGATTCTTCGATGGCGTGCTGGTGAATGCCCCGGAACCCGAGATGCGAGTGAACCGGTTGTCGCTCTTGCGTCAGGTGGATGACCTGTTTTCGGCCTTCGGGGATTTGTCTCAAATCCAGGTGCAAGGCCAATAGGGTGTACGGTTCGTTGACAAAGCCTCTACCTCCCCTCGCCTCTCCCCTTCGACAAGCTCAGGACAGGCTTACAAAGGAGGGGAACAGAATGTGGAACGACCATCTATTCCTCCCCTTTGTAAGGGGAGGTCAGGTGGGGTAGAGAGGCCGGAGGGTCACTGAACACATAGGCATGGCGTGGTGAAAAAAGAGCAAAAAAGCACCAAAATGGAGCAGAAATGACCCTAAAATGCTGCATTTTGGATACAAAACTGCTCCATTTTGCATCAATTTGGAGACTTGGAGGTTTCTCTGTTGAGCCGGAGGCATGAACGTCCATGACTTTTTCCGAGTCCGGATTACGGTGGTTTCGCCGTGGGGTGACGTTGAGCCTCATCGTCGTCTGTAACGTGGTGTTGCTGAGTGCCTTATGGGTCTCCGGTCTTGATTTGGATTTCGTCCTGACCAATTCCGAACTCTACGACCCCCAAGCGGGGCATTGCGTGGGGGTGGCTTGGGCCGAAGTGACCGGGGTCGAGAGGCCGATCCGGGTGTGTTCGGAATGGTTGGATACGACCGACCCCACCGGCCGGATCCATACCTTGCGGCCGGGTGAGCCGTTGGCCATGAGCGGCGAGGGGAACCTGTATTATGCCAACGCCAGAGATGCCGAGCATTGGGTGTTGGGGTTGTTGCTGTTTGCCGCGGCCGTTATCTATCTGGGCATGCGAACCAAACGCGTGCTCTTGACTTGGTACGAGACGCGCCTTCGCAACCAGGAGCCGTGAATAAATTTTTGAGGGAAATCCGATCGTTGTGATACCATTAGCTTTCCGGAGTCAACCGGCAGAAACGAATCGTTGCGCCGGTCAAGGGGGAGAACTCATGCATGCGTAACAAGAAGTACGTGTATTCTTTTGGCGACGGCAAAGCGCAAGGCACGGGCGCCATGAAGACGTTGCTCGGGGGAAAGGGCGCCGGCCTGGCGGAAATGACCAATCTCAAGATTTCTGTCCCTCCGGGTTTTACCATCACCACCGACGCCTGCCTCGAATATTTCAAAACCAAAAAACGTTATCCGGCCG
This sequence comes from Nitrospirales bacterium, assembly GCA_965207015.1. Classification (GTDB taxonomy): domain Bacteria; phylum Nitrospirota; class Nitrospiria; order Nitrospirales; family UBA8639; genus Bin75. The sequence goes on from OZ242257.1 coordinate 826,278, forward strand.
GCATGTGGGCTCAGACCCTGAGGGGAATGAAGCAGGTCGAGCGGTTGATGAAAGCGGGATTCGGGGATCCGCGCAATCCGTTGTTGGTGTCCGTGCGTTCGGGCGCCCGCGCGTCCATGCCCGGGATGATGGATACCGTGTTGAACCTTGGCCTGAACTCGCAGACCGTCCGGGGATTGGCCGAGAAGACGAACAATCCCCGCTTTGCCATGGATTCGTATCGCCGGTTCATCACGATGTTTGCCTCCGTGGTGATGGACGTGCCGCGGGAAAAATTCGACGAAGTCCTGGAACACAAAAAGCAGGATGTTGGCGCCGCGACTGATACCGACTTGTCCGCGAAAGCTCTCCGCGAGTTGGTCGCCGCGTATCACGGCGTCGTGCAGCGGGAGACCGGACGGACGTTTCCCGAAGATCCGTTCGAGCAACTCGATATGGCGGTCCGGGCGGTCTTTGCATCGTGGTTCGGGGACCGGGCGGCGGCCTATCGAAAGATTTACAATATTCCGGATTCGTGGGGTACGGCGGTCAACGTCGTGGCCATGGTGTTCGGCAATATGGGCGAGACCAGCGGCACCGGCGTCATGTTTTCCCGGAATCCCTCCACGGGCGAACGCGCGATCTTCGGGGAATGTTTGTTGAACGCCCAGGGAGAAGACGTGGTCGCCGGGCTACGCACGCCCCTTCCCGTGTCCGCGCTGAAGGATACCCTGCCCGCCGCCTATCGCTCCCTCATGACCACCCAAAAAATTCTGGAGAAACATTATCGCGACATGCAGGACATGGAGTTCACCATTCAGGAAGGTAAGCTCTATATGCTGCAAACGCGGGTCGGCAAGCGCACGGGCATTGCCGCGGTGCGGATTGCCGTTGATATGGTCAAGGAGCGGTTGATCGACAAGAACGAGGCGGTGCGCCGGGTCGAACCGGAACAGTTGGCGCAGTACCTGTATCCTATTTTCGAACAGGCCGAGGAAAAGAAGTTTCAACCGATCGGGAAAGGATTGCCGGCCGGGCCGGGCGCGGCTTGCGGAAAGATTGCGCTCACCCCGGATCAGGCCGTGGCGCTCAAGGCACGAGGGGAAAAGGCCGTGCTCGTTCGCAAGGAAACCAGCCCGGACGACATTCACGGCATGCACGCTGCGGAAGGCTTCCTGACGGCCACGGGAGGGATGACGTCCCACGCCGCGGTGGTGGCCCGGCAAATGGGGAAAGTGTGCGTCGCCGGGTGTGAAGACGTGGAAGTGTTCGAGGATGAAGCCAAGGTCCGAATCGGCCCTTCGGTCTTTAAGGAAGGGGATTACATTTCCATCAACGGGTTTTCCGGGTTTGTCTACGGCGGCATGTTATCCGTGATGGATTCGGAAGTGATTCAGGCGCTCCAAGGCAGGCGTCCGGCTGCGCAATCGGACAAGATCCGCTATTTCTTCACGATCCTGAAATGGGCGGATGAAATCCGGCATCTCAACGTGCGGGCCAATGCCGATGATCCGGAGCAGGCCAGAATCTCACGCGGGTTCGGCGCGGAGGGCATCGGTCTCTGTCGTACGGAGCACATGTTCTTTTCGGAAGACCGTGCGCCGATCATGCAGGCCATGATCCTGGCCTCGACACGCAAAGAGCGCGAGCGGTACCTGGAACAACTGCTGCCACTCCAGAAAAAGGATTTCATCGGGCTCTACCGGGAAATGAAAGGGTATCCGGTCACCATCCGGCTGCTGGATCCGCCCTTGCACGAGTTTCTGCCGAAACGCGAACAACTCATGGTGGACATTGCGCGAGCGGAGGCCTCGAACGTGCCTTCACCGGAGGTGGAGGATAAGCGGAAGATGTTGTCCCGGGTCGAAGAGTTGCATGAATTCAATCCCATGCTCGGACTTCGGGGCTGCCGCCTGGGCATTACCATGCCCGAGATTACACGCATGCAGGTACAGGCGATCATGGAGGCGGCTTGCGAGGTGGCGAAGGAAGGGAAAAAGATCGTGCCGGAGATCATGATTCCCCTGGTGGGCATGGCTTCGGAAATGAAAGCGCAAAAGGCCCTGATCAAGGAGGTCGCCGACGAGACCATGCAACGCTACGGGAAGCGCTTGACGTATCTGGTCGGCACCATGATCGAGTTGCCGCGGGCCGCGGTCACGGCCGGACAGATCGCCGAGGACGCCGAGTTCTTTTCATTCGGCACGAATGACCTGACCCAAACCACCTATGGCTTCTCGCGGGACGATGCCGCCAAATTCACGGGCTTTTACCGGGACCACGAACTGCTGGCATTCGATCCGTTTGCCGTGCTCGATCGGGAAGGCGTCGGAGCGGTCATGCGGTTGGCCATGCGTGAAGGCCGTGCGACTCGTCCCGACATCAAACTCGGGATCTGCGGAGAACACGGCGGGGAACCCAGTTCCGTGGAGTTCTGTCATCACCTCGGTCTCAACTACGTGAGTTGTTCTCCATACCGCGTGGCCATCGCCCGGTTGGCTGCGGCTCAAGCCGCGTTGAATGCCGAAGGTGAACGGCCGGCGGTCTCACCGAAGAAAAAAGCGGCCAACCCCCGCGCCCGTCGTGGGACTGCCGCGACGGCCCCAGCCAGATCGAAAGCCCGGGCGCGGTCACGCACAACCCGATCCCGCCGGTGAACGACGTCGAGCAAGACGTCCTTTTCATGAGACAGGCCCTCAGGCTTGCGGCGCGAGGCCGTGAGACGGTTCGTCCGAATCCCATGGTGGGCGCCGTGGTCGTGGCGAACGGCACGGTCGTAGGCTCCGGTTATCACCGGCGACCCGGCGGCCCCCACGCGGAAATTGCGGCGTTACGCCAAGCCCGAGCCCGGTCGCGCGGCGCCACTCTCTATAGCACCCTCGAACCCTGCTGTCATACGGAGAAACGGACCCCGCCCTGCGTGCCGGCGATTCTGGAAACCGGCGTTAGTCGCGTGGTCGTGGCCATGCGCGATCCCAATCCGCACGTGGCGGGTCGCGGTATCCGGCAACTCCGGCGGGCGGGCGTTGCCGTGGATGTCGGGTGTCTCGGCAAGGAAGCGGCTGCGCTCAATGAGGTCTATCTGCATTGGATCGACACCGGCCGGCCCTTCGTCGTGCTCAAGGCTGCGATGACGCTGGACGGCAAGATTGCCACGGCGACCGGCGAATCGCAATGGATTACGGGACCCAAGGCTCGGACACACGTTCACCACCTGAGAAGCTGGGTCGATGCGATTGCGGTGGGAGTGGAGACGGTTCTGAAGGACGACCCGCAATTGACGGTCAGGGTCTCCGGGGGCAAACGGTCTGCTAACGGCATCCGTCAACCGGCGCGGCTGGTTTTCGACAGCCGTCTGCGAATTCTGTTCGGGGCCCGCCTGCTTCAGGGAATCGAGCAAGCCCCAACCGTCATTGCCACGACGAATCTGGCCAATCCCCGCAAAGTTGAACGATTGCGAAAGATGGGTGTACAGGTATTGGTGTTGCCCCGAAAGGGAACCCGCGTTTCTCTTGGGAAGTGTCTTCAAACCCTTGGCAGCATGGGGTACACCAGTCTGCTTGTAGAAGGCGGAGGGGAACTGAACGCCTCTTTTTTGCGCGAAGGTCTGGTGAACAGGGTCCACCTGTACGTGGCTCCGATATTGTTGGGCGGCCAAGAGACCAAGGGCCTGCTGGCCGGTCGCTCGCCTCGGCGGTTGGCTGAGACCATCCCGCTGTCCAATCTGCAGTTTCAGTCTTTGGGCGAGGACGTGCTCATCACGGGAGACTTGTAAGTCAACATCAGCCGGCTATTGAAGCACACAATCAACCTTTCAGCACTCAGGGAGGGTGTCATGAAAAAAGTTGCTGTCATTTTATCAGGCTGCGGGTTTTTGGATGGTGCGGAGATCACCGAAGCGATCAGTACGCTGGTGGCGATCGGGCAACAGGGTGCGGACTATACGTGTTTCGCGCCGGATAAGGACGTGGCCGAGACGAACCACCTCACTCAACAGGCCACTGGTCAAAACAGAAACGTGTTGCAGGAGGCGGCCCGGATTGCGCGCGGGGACATTCAGCCTCTGGAAGCACTCAAGGCGCAGGACTTCGACGCCCTGGCGTTTCCCGGCGGATTTGGGGCGGCGCTTCACTTGTGTGACTTTGCGCAAAAGGGGAGCGGGGGACAGATCGATCCGCAAGTCCTGCGTATCGTGAAGGAATTTCACGAGGCCCGAAAACCTATCGCCGCAATTTGTATTGCCCCGGCGATCATGGCTCTTGCGTTCGGCGACAAAGGGGTGAACGTCACGATCGGCGAAGATCAGGGGACGGCTTCGGAAGTCGAAAAGACCGGGGCTAAGCATACCAATTGCGCGGTCGAGAAGTTCGTGGTCGACTCCTCCAATAAAGTGATCACCACTCCGGCCTACATGTACGGAACGGCCAAGCCGCACCAGATTTTCGAAGGCGTGAGCGGCGCCATCGCCGAATTGATGAAGATGGCGTAGAAATTCCGGACCGGATTTTCCCGAACGAAGGCACAGGCCAAGACCCTGGAGCCTTGGTCAAGTCGAGGCTGACAGGAGGATGGGAGTTTGTCGGCCGGGGCAGGCCGGTCCGGGAATCATCAACAACGGCCCATGGACCCTCTTCTCTCCACCGATGACGCGCTACGGCTTCTTCGGACCGTCTTCGGGCATTCGTCTTTTCGCTTGCGCCAGGATGAGGTCATTGCGGACCTGTTGGCCGGCCGGGACGTCATGGTGTTGATGCCGACGGGCGGGGGCAAGTCGTTGTGTTACCAGATCCCGGCCATGATGCGCGCCGGGGTGGGGATCGTGGTGTCGCCCCTGATCGCGTTGATGAAGGATCAGGTGGACGCGCTCCGCCAATGTGGGGTGCGGGCGGACTGCCTGAACTCCACCCTGGACTTCGAGGAGGTCCGGGCGGTGGAGGCCTCGGTCACCGGTGGCCGGCTGGACTTGCTCTACGTGGCGCCGGAACGACTGCTGCAGGAGCGCACCCTGGAGTGGCTGGATAAGCAAACCATCGCCTTGTTTGCCATTGATGAAGCGCATTGCGTGTCGCGCTGGGGACACGACTTCCGCGAGGAGTATTTGCAGTTGTCGGTGCTGCACGAGCGGTATCCCTCGGTCCCGCGCCTCGCCCTGACGGCTACCGCGGACCACGCCACCCGTCGTGAAATCATCACCCAGCTTCAACTGGAAGAAGCCAATCTCTACATCCATAGTTGCGACCGTCCCAACATCCGGTACGCCATTTCCGATGACGATAACGGGCGCGAGCGCCTGTGGCGATTTCTGCAGAGCGAGCATCCCGAGGACGCGGGTATCGTTTATTGCCTGACGCGCAAAAAAGTAGAAGAGGTCGCCGAGTGGTTCCGCGCCCGCGGGCGTGACGCCTTGCCCTACCACGCGGGTCTGACGGATCACACGCGCCGCCGTCACCAGGAACGGTTCCTGCGCGAGGAGGGCGTGGTGATCGTGGCCACGATCGCGTTCGGCATGGGGATCGACAAACCAGACGTACGCTTCGTCGCCCACTTGAGCCTCCCGAAGAGTATCGAGGCCTATTACCAGGAAACGGGTCGCGCGGGCCGCGACGGCTTGCCGGCCAGTGCGTGGATGAATTACGGCCTGAAGGAAGTCATTATTTTCCGGCAGTGGCTGGCCGAGTCCGAAGCCGACGAGGCGCACAAGCGGGTGGAGCACCAGAAGCTGGAAGCCATGATCGGTCTGTGTGAACTCTCCACGTGCCGCCGCCGGGCCATTCGCGCTTACTTCGGAGAAGAGCCGGGGGCGGACTGCGGCAATTGCGACAACTGCCTGAACCCACCGCAAACCTGGGACGGCACCGAGGCCGCGCGGAAGGCCATGACCTGCGTCTCCCGCACCGGCCAGCGTTTCGGCGTGAACTATCTGGTCGAGGTGCTCGTCGGCAAGGACAACGCGCGTATCCGCGACTGGCGGCACGACCGGCTGGAAGTGTTCGGGAGCGGCGCGGAACATAGCGCAACGGAATGGCGTTCGATTTTTCGACGGCTCATCGCCCAGGGATGTCTTCGGGTGGATGCCGACCGTTTCGACGCCCTGCGTCTGACGGATCAGTCGTTCCCGGTCTTACGCGGCGAACGCGGGTTGACTTTGTGTCGATTGCGTCGCGCCGCACCGATGAAAAAAGGCAAGGTTGCCGTAGCGCCTGCGCCGCTTGCGGGAGCCGACGAGGCCCTGTGGCAGGCGTTGCGTCAAACGCGGACGACCTTGGCCAAGGAGCAGGGTGTGCCGCCTTACGTCGTGTTTCACGATACGACCCTGCGCGAGTTGATACGGCTCAAGCCCACAAGGCTCACGGACATGGAGCGCATCCAGGGCGTCGGCGAGAGCAAGCTGAGAAAATATGGTGAGGCTTTTTTACGGGTCGTGCGGGAACACGTGCAAGCGGAGTGTGCTGGTGAATAGAGAGATCTTGGCTTGCCGTGCCTTGGTGATGCTGCGATGTGTGGTGTTTGTCGGCTTACTGGCGGTTGGGAGCCTGTATGCCGGTCATGGCGCTTGGGAACAGGAAGCGCGGTCCGGTCCGGCGGCCGTTCCGTCTCAGGTATACGACCAATCCCTGGCGATTCTCATTCCACAGTATCTGAAGAACGATGACCGTGAACAGGCCGAAGCGTTGTTGCAGGCGATCCTGGTCCATCCCCGGGCGAGTCTTGAGCGAGTCAGCGACGTGCTTCAAGAAAGCCGGACCTATGAGGCGGCGCCGGTGGGGATGCTGCCGAGTCAGCCGGTTCGGGTTCGCGGCAAGACTTTCTCGTACGGGTTGTTCGTTCCTCCTGCCTATGATCCGGACGTTGCTGTCCCTCTGGTGGTGTGTCTGCACGGGGCGGGGTTTACAGGCGATTCATATCTGGAACGCTGGGCTGCGCGGTTGGGCGAGTGGTCCGTTCTCGCCTGTCCGACGACCATGGCCGGGACGTGGTGGACCCGGCCGAGCGAGGAGTTGGTGCTGGCGACCATTAAGGCCGTTCGCGCGCGTTATCGCATCGATCCCGATCGCATCTACTTGACGGGCATGTCGAACGGCGGCATCGGCGCGTGGATCATCGGGATGCATCACGCGCCGCGGTTCGCCGCGGTGGCACCGATGGCGAGCGGCATCGATGACGTGCTGTTTCCCTTTCTGGAAAATCTCCGGCACACGTCGTTGTACGTGATCCATGGGGCCAGGGATCAAATTATGCCGGTCTGGTTGAGCCGGAACGTGACCAATGAGCTGGCCCGGCTCGGCATCGCCTATACGTATCGGGAACACGAGTGGACGCATCCGCATGCCGGAGGCCATTTTTTCCCTCGCCAGGAGTTGCCGGCCCTGGTGGAGTGGTTCCAAAACCAACGCCGTGATCCGTATCCGCGGAGCATGACCGTAGTCCGTGACGCGAGCCATTTGACGGATTTCGGTTGGGTGCGTATTGACGCCACCGATCGGATCGCCATGTTTTCCGAGCAGTTGATCGACCAACACGGCGATCTGATCAAGAACCACGTCTACGCGAAGTTGGCGGTTGACGTGAGAGCCGAGAATCATCTGGAGGTCACGACCGAACGGGTCCGGCGCTATACTCTCTTTTTGAATGGTGCGTTGATCGATTATTCCCGGTCCGTGACCGTAGTGACCAATGGCGGCACCAGTTTTCACGGCCCGGTGACGCCGAAAGTCGAGACGTTGCTCCGTAACGCCAGACGGCGCCGGGAAGTCGATACCCTCTTTCCCGTCCAATTAACGATCGATGTGTCACCATGAACGATCCGGGCACGTCTGCCCGTTAGTCAGCCATGGCTAAAGCTCTTGCCATTCTCGGAACGGGCTCCGATGTCGGGAAAAGTCTCGTTGCGGCGGGACTCGGGCGGATCTTCCACCGCTCCGGTATCCGGGTGGCCCCGTTCAAATCCCAGAACATGTCGCTCAATTCGTTCGTGACCGTGGAAGGCGGTGAGATGGGCCGCGCCCAAGTCTTGCAAGCACAGGCGTGCGGGCTTTTTCCGCACGTGGACATGAATCCCATCCTGCTGAAGCCGGAAGCCGACCGGCGCTCGCAGGTGATCGTACATGGAAAAATCTGGGGCAGTCGGGATGCCGGAGATTATTTCGACGCCAAGCCGGAGCTGTTTGATTTCGTCCGGCAAAGTTACGAACGGTTGGTTGCGCAATACGAGTTGATCGTCATTGAAGGTGCAGGAAGTGCGGCTGAGGTGAATCTGCGCGATCGGGACATCGTCAATTGGCCAGTGGTGGAGATGGCCGACGCCAGGGTGATCCTCGTGGCGGATATCGATCGCGGCGGCGTATTTGCTCAAGTCATCGGTACGCTGGATCTGTTGGAGCCCCATGAGCGGGAACGGTTGCTCGGCGTGGTGATCAACAAGTTTCGGGGAGACCGGCGGCTTTTCGATGACGGTGTGGCCATTCTCGAGAAGCGGACGGGGATTCCCGTTCTCGGCGTGATACCGTTTTTGCGCGACCTTGTGCTCGACCAGGAAGACAGCGTGACCATCGAACCGGGTTCGACCGAGGCTGCCTTTTCAGCGGATACGGTAAACGTTGCGGTTATCCTGTTGCCCCGTATGAGCAACTTTACGGATTTTAACGCATTGGCCGCGGAAGCCGACGTCTCGTTGCGGTATGCCAAGGTTCCCGAAGAAGTGGCCAATGCAGATGTGATTATCCTGCCCGGCAGCAAACAGACGAGTCAGGATCTGCAATACGTCAAGGACAAGGGGTTTGCAGCGGCGCTGGCATCACACGTTCAGGTCCGGCGCGAGATAGTGGGTATCTGTGGAGGGTTTCAAATGTTGGGCAAGGCGATCGCCGATCCTCATGGGGTCGAGGGCGGCGGCCAAACCGAAGGGCTTCATTGGTTGCCGGTGGATACCGAGTTGTATGCCGACAAACGGACCGTGCAGGTGCTCGCGAATGCCCTGCTGCCCGGCATGTCTGGAACGGAAATGATCCGGGGTTATGAAATTCACGTGGGGCTGACGGCGCGTCGTGGAGGAGACCCGTGTTTCCGCATTCTCGACGAGGCCGGAGACAGGGAAGACGGCGCCGTGTCCGCGGATGGTTTGGTGTGGGGCACGTATATTCACGGCGTATTTGACGACCCCGCCTTTCGCCGTGCCTGGCTCAATCGTGTGCGGGTCCGCAAAGGGTTGGCGCCGAATGAGCTTGCGGATTCCGAAATCGTAACCCGACGCCTGACGTCGGCGCTTGATGAGTGGGCCGATCACGTTGCGCGTCACGTCGATATGACGGCCGTCTGTCAGGCATTGCAACTCCCGCTCGCTTGACAAACGGATTTCGTGTTCCCTAAAGTCCTGGAATTACAGACATGGTACGCACGGGTGCAGGGAAGAAGGTGCAACTCCTTCGCGGTCCCGCCGCTGTAACCGGAAACGAACCCCGCGGATGCCACTGTCAACGGTTTGTGTTGACGGGAAGGCGCGGGTAGTAGGTTGGTATCCGGAAGCCAGAAGACCTACCCGAGCTGAGAATTCCGCCTTTGTCGTTCCATCGGATCGACGAACGGGATTCGCGACCTTCGATCCCTCGTGGGCTGGGGAGCGGGTGAGGATGAATACGCGGGAAGAATCCTCAGGGTCGTTCAGGCCTTGGGGATTTTTTATGTTTCGTCAGCTTGTCCGGGACGGCCGTGATGCGAACCGGCTTTCTCGCGTTGTGCTGCTCCTGACGGTCGTAGTGCTGGCCTGTATGGCCGGTGGTCCCCTTTGGGGTGCCTCCGATCCTTCCGAGACCATGAAACGTCGACAACAAGGCATTCTGACCGGTATGCCGTTCATGGCCAACGTGGCTCCGCGCACGTTTGTGGACGACCTCGGGCGCAAGATTTATCTGGCCAAGGTTCCCAAGCGCATCGTATCACTTGCTCCGAGTATCACCGAAATGCTGTTTGCCATAGGCGCGGGCGAGTCGGTCGTCGGCGTGACGGAGTTTTGCAATTATCCACCCGAAGCCCTGGACAAACCCAAGGTCGGGTATGCTCAACCGAATCTGGAAGCCCTCCTGGCTTTGCAGCCGGAGTTGATTGTTGCGCCCAAATCGTTTTTGCGGGTCGATTTGCTCGATCGCCTGGAGCAATTGAAGATCCCGACGTTTCTGTTTGATCCCAAGTCCGTCGAAGATATTTTGGCCCATATTCAAGTGTTGGGCCGTATAGTGGGGCAGGTTCCCGAATCCATCAAGGTGACCGAACGGATTCGCAAGAAGGTGACTGCTCTTTCCGAACAATTATCAGGACGTCCGCGACCCGTGCTGTTATTCGTGCTCAATACCGATCCGCTCATTACGGTCGGCCCGGGCAGCTATATCCATCAGCTGATCGAGTTGGCCGGGGCCAGAAATGCCGCGGAGCAGGCCGCCATGCCCTATCCGCGTCTCAACATCGAGGAAGTGCTTCGGCAAAACCCCGAGTTTTTGTTGTTTCCCACGGGTCAATTTGAAGGCATACCTCAGGCTGAGCAGGATCAATGGCGGCGATGGACGTCTCTCGAAGCGGTCAAGCGTGATCAATTCGTCCAAGTGGACAGTGATATGCTCAACAGACCCGGCCCGCGGGTGATCGACGCCCTGGAAGCGCTCGTTGCCATCCTCCACCCCGACGTGGTTCAACCCGCGAGGCAGGAGGATTGAGCGCGGATCGATGGATGTCTTGACTTCTCATTCAAAAGAGACCGGAACCGTGGAGACCGGGACCTTGCCGACATCGGCGTTGCTCGCGAGGACAAATCCTCTGGATGGTCACGTGGCGACGGAAGGACGATCCGTCCAAGATGTTATCGCTTTCTCACCGGTGAAATGGCTCGGTGTGTCCGGCGGGTTGGGCGTGGTAGCGCTCGTAACCTTCATGGTGTGTCTGGGATTCGGGACCGAGGCCATTTCGTTCCCGCAAGTGGCCTCGCTCCTGATTCAAGGGATGGTTGCCGAAGGGGGGGCACAAGACAATACCCAATCCATCATTCTTTGGCAGGTCAGGGTGCCCCGGGTCCTGCTCGCGTTTATGGTCGGCGGCAGCCTGGCCGCGGTTGGGGCTTCGTTGCAGGCGTTGCTGCGGAACCCTCTGGCCGATCCCTACGTCATCGGCATCTCGAGCGGCGCCGCGCTCGGTGCGGCCGTGGCGATCCTGTTCGGCGTGGGCCTGTCTGTTTTCGGTCTCTCCGTGTTGCCGTTTTGTGCGTTTCTCGGGGCGTTGATTTCGCTCTTCATCGTTTACCGCATAGCCGTGTCTTACAGGAGTTTTTCGATTCATACGCTCCTGCTGGGCGGCGTGGTGCTGAATGCGATTTTTTCCGCGCTCATCCTGTTTCTGACGAGCCTGGCCGACCCGTATAAGGCCTCGGGGATGTACGCGTGGCTCATGGGTTCGCTCACGGGTCCGGACTTTCAAACCGTGATCGTTCTGGCGGTGTATCTCGTATTGGGGGTGGGTGTCTTGGTTTCGCAGGCTCGTTCCTTGAACCTGCTCACGCTTGGCGAAGAGGCGGCTCGTTCCCTGGGCGTCGAAGTCGAACGGGTGAAGCGCGTCATCTTTGCCGCGTCCGCGTTGTTGACGGGATCGGTTGTCGCTTTCAGCGGCCTGATCGGGTTCGTCGGCCTCATCGTGCCCCATGCGGTTCGCCTGGTGTTCGGCGCCGATCACCGGTTGTTGTTGATTGCGTCGGGGATCGTCGGAGGCACGTTCCTCATGGTGGCTGATACCGTGGCTAGAACGCTGTTGAGCCCGACTGAGATTCCCGTGGGGGTGGTGACGGCCCTGGTCGGCGGGCCGATCTTTTTGTACCTGCTGGTGCAGCAACGGAGAAGAATCGTCTCATGATCCAACATCGGGAAACACCCGTTCATCCGCCCTTGAAGCTTACCGGCGTGACGTTCGGGTTCGGGCGAAAGGAGACGGCCGTCCAGTCTCCGGTCTTGAAAAACGTTTCGCTCATGATTGGGTCCGGTGAGGTGTTGGGCATTCTGGGTCCGAACGGATCCGGGAAAAGCACGCTACTGAAAATTCTCATGAGAATCCTGGTCCCTCAACAGGGGACAATCGAATGGTTCGGGCAACCCCCTGATGCGTTTTCGCAGGCCGACATCGCCCGGCACGTGGCTTTCGTTCCCCAGGAAACCCAGCAGGCGTTCCCTTTTACGATCGACGAAATGGTGTTGATGGGACGCTATCCCCACCACGGTCGCACGTGGGGGTTGGGCTGGGAAGGTTCCCATGATCGTGCCGTGGCCATGCAGGCGATGAGGGACCTGGACGTGGCCCACTTGGGCACGCGGCTGATTACCAACGTCTCCGGGGGAGAGCGACAGCGGGCCGTGATTGCCAGGGCGTTGGCCCAGGAGCCGGAGGTCTTGTTGTTGGACGAGCCCACGGCGTTTCTGGATCTCCATCATCAGTTGGACATTGCCAGGATTATTCGCCGGTTGAATCGGGAACGCGGGTTGACCGTCGTGCTTGTCTCCCATGATCTGAATCTGGCCAGTCAATACTGTGACCGGGTGTTGCTGTTACGGGAGGGGGAGATCGTGACCGAGGGCTCGCCGGAAGAAGTCATTGCCACGGCGTCTCTTGAACCGGTGTATGGATGCTCCGTTCTCGTGGATCAACATCCGCAATCGGGCCGGCCACGGGTCACCCTCCCGGTGTGACAGGGAACGGTGAGAACGGCAACGCATTTTTATTCAGGATGGCCGACGCGGTGACGGCCCTGGATGTTCACCGTACATAGAGAACACATTCAATCATTCAGGAGGCGTTCCTAGGGAAAAAATAACGACAGCGACGGGGAAGATGGTGTAAAGCCATCACGGTGCCGCCACTGTAAGCGGGGAGTAGTCTGCACGAGGCCACTGTGAACGGAACGTTCATGGGAAGGCGCAGGGAAGTGATGATCCGCGAGTCAGGAGACCCAACTGTTGTTGACCTCTGGACCCACCCTTCGAGCCAAAGGGAGGTAACGCATGTTTCAGCACTTCTTTTTCATTTGTTTTTTTCTCCACGTTCTGTTTATCCCCGCAGTCGCATTTGGTGAATCATCCACAACGTCTTCGGACGTCCAGGTCTTGGACCCCGTGGTCGTGAGCGCCACGAAGACGCCGGTTCCCCTTCGGCAGGTGACGAGTGCGGTCGAAGTTTGGACCGAAGAAGACCTTCAGCAGCGGCAAATCAAGACGGTGGTGGAAGCTCTTCGTCTGTCACAGGGGGCAGCCGTGTTTCAGAACGGTGGCCCGGGCGGGAGTACGACGGTACGTATTCGAGGCGGGAGTTCCAACCAAACCCTGGTTCTCATCGACGGAGCGATCGTGAACAGCTCGACGTTGGGGAGCTTCGATTTCGCACATCTGACCATCGACAATATTGAACAAATTGAAATCGTTCGGGGCGCCCAGAGCACGCTTTGGGGGGCCGATGCCCTGGGCGGCGTGATCCACATCACGACGAAACGGGGAAAAGGGTCTCCGAAGGCAGGTGCGTTCTTCGAATACGGATCATTCAATACGTTGAGGGAAGGCGGGCACGTATCAGGCAGCAAGGGGCCGTTTGATTTTTCATTTACGCTTTCCCGGTGGGATACCACGGGTATCTCGGCGGTCAATGATCGGAGAGGAGCAAGTGAAAGCGATGCTTATCGGAATTGGCAGGCGTCTTCCCGATTGGGCATGGTCCTGCCTTCCGAGGGACGGCTCGATTTCAATTTTCGCTGGTGGAACGGCTCACGCGATATCGACAACGGTTCTCGTTTCGGGCCCTATGATGTTTTCAATGCCAAGAGTAAAAGCAAGCAATTCATTTTCAGCGGAACGTATCAACAACCATTGACCGATTGGTGGGATCACGTGTTGACGCTTTCTCGCGCTCAAGAGACAGGTCTGTATGATCCGGGAACGTCACGTCGAAATTTGTCAACCGGGGCAGTGGAACCCATTCCCTCTTGGGATACCCCTAACGAAATACGCGTGCTGGCGAATCGTATCGAAAGTCAACATGACTTTCGTGTCAATCAATACGTTACGTTGACAGCAGGCTATCAATTTCGTGAGCAATTGGGAGAGAATGAGACAGGCATCTCGGAGAAGATCCTTTCTTCCCATGCGGGTTTCGGCCAGATGCAGCTCAATCTGTTTGATCGGTTCTTTGCCACAGCCGGGGTCCGGCACGACAATTATAACACGTTTGGCGATGCCACGACGTATCGCGTCACCGGCGGATACCTGGTCAAGGAAACAAACACGAAAATACGAAGCAGCTACGCCACGGGATTCCGGGCTCCGACGATTAATGATTTATTCTGGCCGAACTACGGCAATCCCAATGTACAGCCGGAAAAAAGTCAAAGTTTCGATGTGGGTGTGGATCAGACATTGCTTGCCGGCAGAATGACAATCAGCGGCGGCTATTTCTGGAATCGGTATCGCAATCTCATAGGGGTGCTTTACGATGAGACGATTTGTGCGCCGTTTTCCAGTTTTGGTTCTTGTGCCGGCAACGTGGCTTCGGCCAAATCGCAAGGGTGGGAGGGTATGGTGAATATCGTCCTGGCTCAGGAACAACCTTGGATCAAGCGGTTGGAACTGAGAGGACAGTACACCATGACCCTGACGCGTGACCTGATGACCGGTACCAGGCTAGCTCGTTGGCCGGTCGACCAGGCCGGTCTAAGCCTGTTGTATCGACCGGTCGACTCCCTCAACATGATCCTTGATTTTCGTTTTGTCGGTTCACAATTCAATAATCCAGCCAGGGCTCAAGATGATACCGAGCGTGTCGATTCGTTCAACGTGGTGAATCTGGCCGTGAACTATGATCTGTCCGATCAATTCCAGGCGTACGTCCGCGTGGACAATCTATTTGACGAAGCATATGAGGAAATTTTGAATTACGGGACCCCGGGACGCTCGGTTTTCGGGGGAATTCGCGCGAATTTCGATCTGCCGCTTGGGTCGAGTATGAAGTAGTATGTTATGCTCCACGGCAGGGAAACACCAATATGAGAATCAGTAAAGTCTATACCAGGTCGGGTGACGCCGGGAAAACCAGGCTGGCCGGTGGGCAGGAAGTGTGGAAGGACTCCTTGCGCGTGGAAGCCTATGGAACGGTTGATGAACTGAATTCCGTTATCGGCATTGCCAGGGCGTTGAATGCCGAGCACTCCAGGACAATGCCAACCAGGGAGAAACTCGAAGAGACCTTGCGGTGGATTCAAAACAAGTTGTTCGACCTCGGGGGGATCCTCGCGACGGCTCCGGGAGAGACCTTCAAGAACATGCCTGTGGTGACGGCCGATCACGTGGTCCGGTTGGAACGCCTGATTGATGCCTGTCAGGAAGACCTGGAGCCGCTCAAGGAGTTTATCCTGCCGGGCGGCGGAAAGGTGTCCGGGTTTTTGCACCAGGCCCGAACCGTTTGCCGCCGGGCCGAACGTCTCTGCGTGAGTCTGTCCCGTGAAGAAGAGGTCTCCCCTGAACTGGTGCGGTTTTTGAACCGGTTGAGTGACGCCCTGTTCGTGTTGGCGCGCTGGGTTGCAAAAACCCAAGGCGAACCCGAGTATTTATGGGAGAGGGAAACCTGAGATGCGTGGTCAACGTGTCATTTCCGAATTGCGTTGCTGTCCATGAACATCGGTGCTGATTCTTCCCATTTGTGTTTGGTTCTTGGCGGGGCGCGTTCCGGAAAGAGCAGATTGGCTTTCACGTTGGCAGGAGAGGCCTTGCCTAAGGCCTTTGTGGCGACCGGGGAGGCAAGGGATGAGGAGATGGCTGCGCGGATTCGAAAACATCAGGATGACCGCGACCCGGCCTGGGAAACCCAGGAGATTCCCATTGACGTGAGCGGGTGGCTCAAAACCCATGGGGCGACGTATAAGACGGTCATAATCGATTGCCTGACCTTGTGGTTATCGAATCTTCTGGGTAGCGGGATTCAGACGTCTCAAATGCCTGCTTATACGGATGAGCTGATGCGAGCGGCCAGGATGGTTCCGGGAACGGTGGTGTTGGTGAGTAATGAAATGGGAATGGGCATTGTGCCGGGAGACGCCATGACGCGGCAATTTCGAGACCTCGCGGGAATCATGAATCAACGCGTGGCCGCGGCGGCTGATGCCGTGTATCTTGTCGTGAGCGGACTCCCCGTGAAATTGAAATAAGGATGGATGAAATGACTGATCGCAACATGGGTGAAGGCCGCATGTCTTCTGTGCTTTCGGCATTGGAGCTTCCCAACGAAGACGTTCGGACTCGGGCTCAGGTCAGGCTCGATTCGCTGACCAAACCCGTTGGAAGCCTGGGCCGGCTCGAGGCCGTGGCCGTGCACTATCTCGGGATCATTGGGAAGGTTGCTGCTCCGTCTCTCGATCCCGTTGTATTTACGCTGGCGGCTGATCACGGCGTGACAGTCGAAGGCGTGAGCGCGTACCCGCAATCCGTAACGGCACAGATGGTAAAAAATTTCGTGCACGGCGGTGCCGGCGTGAACGTCCTGGCCCGTCATGCCGGAGCCTCATTGTGTTTGGTGGACATGGGGGTGGCCACGGACCTCAGCCGGTACGCCGGTCTTCTGAATCACAAGATCGCCCATGGAACGAAGAATTTTCTCCGTGAACCCGCGATGTCCCGCGAACAGGCGTTGCAGTCCATTCAAATCGGGATGGACTTGGCCAAAGCCGCATGCGCGGACGGGAAGAACCTTCTTGCCGTCGGGGAAATGGGTATCGGCAATACCACGGCAAGCGCAGCCATCGCTTCGGTGCTGACCGGACAACGCGTGAAACACGTCACCGGCCGGGGAACCGGTGTCGACGATGAACACTTGAAACGTAAGGTTTCCGTTATCGAACAGGCGCTTGCTTTACACCAGCCGTCCCCTGCCGATGGCCTCGATGTGTTGACGAAGGTGGGCGGGTTCGAAATCGGCGGGATGGTTGGTCTGATACTCGGGGCGGCAGCGTGTCACGTTCCGGTGGTGCTCGATGGATTCATCACCGGCGCGAGTGCGTTGATCGCCGTGGCCCTGGAACCCAAGTGCCGCGAGTATCTCATAGCTTCGCACATGTCAGAGGAACCAGGACACCGGATCGTTCTCGATCACCTGGAACTCGACCCGCTCCTGGATTTGCGGATGCGTCTTGGTGAGGGGACCGGCGCCTGTTTGGCCGTGACGCTCATTCACGCCGCCTTGAAACTCTACAGTGAAATGGCCACGTTTGAGGAAGCACGGGTTGACGGTGCGTTCCCTTCATCGTAAGAGCGAGCTGGGACGTTCATGATCAAATCCGCCTTGCTGGCGTGGCATTTTCTCACGATCATTCCGCTCGGCACCGCGTCGCACGTTCAGTCCACTCCACGTGAACTGGCGTCGTCCATGCAATGGTATCCGGCGGTCGGTTTTATGATCGGCGGAACGCTCGTCGCCGGCAACGCCCTCTTCGAAATGGCATTCACACCGGATCTGACGGCCCTGCTGGTCCTGTGTGTCCTGGTCGTGCTGACCGGAGGCTTACATCAAGACGGCTTGGCCGACACCATCGACGGGTTGGGCAAGCGAGGAAGTCCCGCGGAACGGTTGGCCGTCATGAAAGACGGGAGCATCGGCGCCTTGGGCGCGACCGGCTTGCTGTTGGCGCTCGGGTTACGATTTGCAGGCATCCTGCATCTGCCGGGCGCTGATCGTCTGCTCCTGTTGCTCTGTATGCCGGTGATCGGGAGGTGGGCCATGATCGTGGCGACCTTCGGCAGTTCGCATGCCCGGCCAGCCGGTGGCCTTGCCTCGGACTTTTTTCATGAACTCCGGTTACGGGACGTGCTGTGGGCCACGATATGGGCCGGCGTGTTGCTTTGCGGAACCCTCGGATGGCAGTCGGCCGGTTTGTTCCTCGGCCTGGGCGCAGTCAGCGCGCGTGGAATGGTATTTGCGTGCTCCCGGGTGTTCGGAGGGATCACGGGAGACGTGCTGGGCGCGGTCAATGAAGTCACAGAAATCCTGTTTTTACTGGCGGCTCCATCAATCCTGATGCTGGTGGTCTTCTGAGCCGTGAAACGTCATCTCGAGAAAACGTGCGAACGGTGCGGCTGCGGTTTTACATGCGGGCTGTACGGATGTTGGTGCAGCGACGTGACGGTTTCCGACGCCCAATACGCGGTCATTGCCGACCGGTTTGCGGATTGTTTATGCCCGTCCTGCTTGAAGGCTCTTGTCCCTGAGACCCCTGAACTCCCGCAGGTTGATGGCTGAATCATGATCGCCGTGAATCTCCTGGCGGTTTGTGCCCTCGACGGGATACTCGGGGATCCCCGTTGGCTGCCCCATCCAATCAGGCTGATGGGTGCGTTCGTCAATTGGTGCGAACCCGTGGTCAGGAGCCGGTTCGTTTCCGGAACCGGCAGGCGCATTGGAGGAAGCATTCTGGCCCTGTTCGTTGCCGGGACGAGTTTTTGGGCGGCGTGGGGTGTATTGAAAGTGGCCTTTTTCCTGCATCCGTGGTTCGGCCATCTGCTGTGGATCCTGTTGGGGTATGCGACGTTGGCGGCGAAAGATTTGGCCGCCCATGCGTGGGCCGTCTATTCCCGCCTTCAGGCCGGATCCGTGAATGAGGCGCGTGACGCGGTCGCATTCATGGTCGGACGGGATACCAACCAGTTGACGGAATCCGAGATCGCCAGGGCCACGATCGAGAGCGTGGCTGAGAGTACGTCGGATGGCGTGATTGCGCCGTTCTTCTATCTGGTCATCGGCGGGCCACCGTTGGCCTTGGCCTATAAAGCCGTCAACACGCTTGATTCGATGATCGGGCATCGGGAAGCTCCGTATGCGGATATCGGATGGGCCTCGGCTAAACTCGACGACCTGATGAATGTGATTCCTGCTCGACTCAGCGCGAGGCTGTTGGTCCTGTCGTCTTGCTTCCACCGTGCCGCGATCGCGAATGTTTGGCGCATCTATCGACGGGATTGCGCCAAGCATGCAAGTCCCAATAGCGGGCATCCCGAGGCGGCCATGGCCGGCGCGTTAGGGATACGATTGGGAGGTTCCAGTATTTATCAGGGCATCCGAGTCGATCGCCCACACATAGGCGATCCCGCAAACGTGCCGCAAGCCCGGCACATTCCCATGGCGATTGAATCGATGTGGCTCTCATTCGGAATGGCCATTGTGCTTGGCTTGGCCTTCATCACGTTGTGGAACGGTATCTGAGCCACGGCGGGAACGTGTATCACGCCGCCTGGCTGTCAGCCCGGGATACGGCGGAATTTTGCGATTTCAGCGCCAGTATCAACCCGCTCGGCGTTCCTCCTGCTGCGCGACGTGTCCTGCGAACCGCCATCAACAAGGTTCAACATTATCCCGATCCCGAGGGCCTGACCCTGGTCCGGGCCATTTCCGAACGCCATCGCATCGCACCCGAGAACGTACTGTTGGGGAACGGCACGGTTGAACTGATTTATGCCATTCCCGCTGCCCTGAGCGTCAGGCGTGGGTTGATCATCGGCCCGACCTTTTCCGAATATGAACGGGCGCTGGGGTTGTCGAATGCCCGCGTGACGTCCGTGCTGGCGCACTCGGCAGATCATTATCGTCCTCCCGTTCAGGAAGTGTTGGAAAAAGTAAAATCCTCGCGTTCCTCCGGTTCCGGCAAGCACCTGCCATTTGAGGCCGTGTTTTTGTGTAATCCGAACAGTCCGACAGGGCAGAGCGTCTCGCGCAACAACGTCTATGGTTTGTTGGAGGCCGTCAAACGGCAAGGCGGACGCCTGATCGTTGATGAGACGTTCGTGGAATTCTGCGAGGAGAAATCCGTCATCCGTGGGGCCGTGCGCGATGCCTCGCTGGTGGTGCTGCGAAGTTTCACCAAATTCTACGGGATTCCGGGCCTCCGAATCGGGTACGCGGTTGGGGCGGAGAAGACCCTGCGAGCCATCAGGGACCGACTGCCGCCCTGGTCCGTGAACACACTGGCCCAGGAAGCCGCGCTGGCCTGTTTGCAGGACGTCCGTTACAGACAACGGACGTTGCAGTTTTTTGAAAAGGAGCGCCCGGTCTTCAAACAGGCGCTTGAGCGGATTCCGGGGTTTCGGGTATATCCTTCGTCAGCAAACTTTTTTTTCGTTGAGTTGACCGGCTCGTTGACGAGCCGGCAGGTGCAGGCATCGTTAATGGAACGCGGCTTTCTTGTCAGGGACTGCTCGAACTTTCCGGGGCTTCATGAACGAACGCTTCGGTTTGCGGTACGCACGCCAGCCGAGAATGCCCGGTTGGTTAAACACGTGCAGCGCGTGGTGAACGCTCAACCATGAACATTCGCAGCCTGCTTTGGATCGGCGTTCTCGGCGTGCTGGTTGTCGTGGGTTTTCTGTTTTCCCGTCCGCAGGGTGGCACGCCCGACATCCCCGATGATCCCTGGGCCCATGAAGCGTTGGAACTGGTGCGCTCTCATCCGGCTCGCAATGATCCGACCCTGGAGGATGCGATCAATCGGTACGTCGAAGAGCTGAAAGCGCAGGGAACATCTCTGCATCAAGGCGAATGGCAGGTGGGCAAGGAACGTGACGGCGTCTATGCGGTCAGGATGCTGGTACGTGAGAAGGGGTTCAACGAATGGATTGAACGGGAGTTTGCCTGGCGGGTCACGTTAAAGGATAAAACCGTCAGGGTGATTTCTCTGGCTGCGATTCACTTCATGCCGTTTCACGAATTGCCGCCGTTGCCGCATCAGGACCAGATCTCGGGGACCTTCATGGAGTCTCCGTTGGAAACGCAACCTGGATGATGCCGTTTTCCACGCGAGTCGGGAAACAGGGCACGGACCACTCCGGTGTGGGGTTTTCCACGCATTGTCCCGTGCGCACGTTGAATTCCCATCCGTGCCACGGGCATTCGACAACGTCGCCCTCCAGCGTCCCTTCCCCGAGCGGGCCTCCCGCGTGAGGGCACGTATTGTCCATGGCCAGAATTTCCCCGTCCACGTTGAATAGAGCCACGCCGTGAGCGTCGTCGACTTCAACCGACAGGCATGCTCCGGGTTCGAGGTCGTCCAGTTTGGCAGCGTCGTGATATTGCATAACGGCAAAATGATCCGAAAGAGTGGCACATTACCAAGGCCGTTCGTTCCGGCGCAAGCCGCCAATCGGGTTGCGTTGTTGCTTCAATATCGCGCCGGATGCTATACAAACGTTCAAATTTCGGAGATCATTGATGACGCTCTTGTTAAATGCCACCTACGAACCCTTGCGGGTCGTGCAATGGCAAAAGGCCGTGACTCTGCTTTGCCAGGGGAAAGTCGAGGTCCTGGAATTCTATGACCGGGACATTCGAGGTGTGTCGATTAGTTTCAAACTGCCCTCGGTCATGCGGCTTCTGAAAGTCGTCAAGCTGAAATCCAATCACCGGGCCGTCAAGTTTTCCCGGATCAATATTTTCACTCGCGATAAATATACGTGCCAGTATTGTTGCAAACGGCACCGCACGGAAGAACTCACGTTCGACCACGTGGTGCCGATTGCGAAAGGAGGCACGAAAACCTGGGAGAATATCGTGACGGCGTGTTGGCGCTGTAATAATAAAAAGAGCGGGCGGACACCGGAAGAAGCCCGCATGCACTTGAAGAAGAAACCTCAAAAGCCGAGATGGAATCCGACCCTCACCATTATGATCGGCATCCGGAACGCGCCGGAGAGTTGGCGGGATTACCTCTACTGGCACATGGAGTTGGACTCCGATGAATAACGCCGGTTTTCAAATTTCCTTGGATTTGTACGGCCGCTTGTGCGTGGTGATCGGCGGTGAAGACGAGGCGGCTCACAAGGCGGCCCAGTTACTGGACGTGGGGGCCAAGGTCACCGTAGTGAATCCCACTCTGAACGTGGAACTGAGGAAGCTCACGGCCGCGGGAAAAATTCTGCATCGGGGTCGGCGGTTTCGATCGACCGATACACAAGGGGCCTTTGTCGTTCTCAATACCTTGCCGGATGATAAGGAGTTTGCCGCATCGTTGCGGGCCTTGTCGGAAGAGGAACGGTTTCTGGTGTGGTCGATCGATCAGCCGGAGTTGTCCAATTTCATGATGCCGGCCCTGGTTCGGCGAGGGTCGCTTCGTATGGCCATCAGCACGGGTGGAATGTCTCCCGCGCTGGCCGGCACCTTGCGCCGGAACAGTGAAGAGATCTTCGATGAGGAATTCGAGAAGTATTTGGATTGGCTGGGAGGCCTGCGTAAAGACGTCCAGGCCAACGAGCCGAGCATGGAGAAACGGAGAGAGCGATTGAAAGCGGCGGTCGAAGGCTTCCGGTTGACCGGGACCGTCGAGTATCCCGCTGCCTGGATCGAGCATAAAGCGTCTGCCGGTTCATAACGAGGATGGTGCAGCAATGGTCTTGTTGGAATTCAGTATGTCTCCCCTGGGCAAAGGGGAAAGCGTGGGGAAATACGTATCCCGCTCGTTAAAGATCATCGACAAGAGTGGAGTCGAGTACCGCTTGAATCCCATGGGGACGGTCCTCGAAGGCGAATGGGATGACGTGTTCGACGTGGTGCGTCAATGTTATGAGCGGATGAGAAAGGATTGCGGCCGCATCTCCTGTACGATGAAAGTCGATTATCGGAAAGGCCACAAGGGCCGTCTCAGCGGGAAAGTCGCCAGCGTGGAAAAACGGCTCAAGAAGAAACTGAAGACGTGAAGTCCGCAGCCTGTTCGTACACGCGCGGCACTTTGGGTCCTAGATTGCAAAGAACCTCATAGGGAATCGAATCCTGCCAGCTCGCCAAATCGGAGGCCGTAATCGCCTGGGTTTCCGATTTGCCTATCAGAATCACGTCATCGCCGGGTTTAATCGTGGGGTCGTCGGTGACGTCGACCACGGTCATATCCATGCAAATCCGTCCGACAATCGGGAAGCGCCGGTCGTGAATGATGACCTCTCCCTTGTTGGACAGACGGCGACTGTACCCGTGAGCATAGCCGATGGGCAGAACCGCCAAGCGTGAATCTCGTTGCGTGCGATAGAGGTCGCCGTAACTCACGGGTTCGCCTTTTCCCGCCGTTTTCAGGTGCACGACTTTGGTCTTCAGGGACATGACCGGCTGAAGGGAAATTGGAGCCTCCCTGTCCGGCACCGGCGCGTATCCGTATAACAACAGTCCGGGACGAACCATGTCCAGGTGCGCGGAAGGGTGCCAGAGTATTCCGGCAGTGTTGGCCGAATGGCGGCAGGGGGATGGTCCATTCGTGGGCAGGTTCGAAACGACTTTGTGAAATCGGTCGAGTTGGTGAAGGGTAAACGTCGGATCCGGGTTGTCGGCGTCGGCCAGATGAGTCATGAGACCCTGACACACGAAAGTGTGGGCAAACATGGGTGTCTGCAAGAGAGCGGGCACGTCCCCGGTCTCGAATCCCAATCGTCTCATGCCGGTGTCCACCTTGACGTGAACGGGGTAGGGGGCATGTTCTTGCACAACTTCCCGGCTCAGCGCCTGCATGGTGTCGGCATCGGAGAGTACGGGAATCAGGTTGGCTTGAACGAGATCTTTGGCTTGCTCCGGCAGGATGCCGCCCATCACGATAATGTCTTCGAGTCTTCCGGCTTCCCGCAGGAGAACTCCTTCGTGTACCGTGGCCACACCGAACCGCCGGATGCCGAGTTGCGACAGGGCGTCGGCCATGGCGCAGCATCCATGGCCGTAACCGTCGGCCTTGATGACCGCTAAAATGTCCACGTGCGGCGCGAGTATGCGACGAAGTTGACGAAGATTATGCGCGAGGGCGGAGAGATGAATGGTAGCCAGGGTCGGTGACAGCACGGAAGCAGTGGGCGCGGTGGTTGGAGGGGCGGGCGAGGACACGATGTTAAATTTCTAAGATTTCTTCCTCCTTTTTCTTGAGCAGTTCGTCGACCAGCTTGACCTTGCCGTCCACGATTTTTTGAATGTCCGCCTCGCCGCGTCGCAAGTCGTCTTCGGTAATCGTTGAGTCTTTCTGGAGGCGTTTGAGTTCAT
Source organism: Nitrospirales bacterium (assembly GCA_965207015.1). Lineage (GTDB taxonomy): Bacteria > Nitrospirota > Nitrospiria > Nitrospirales > UBA8639 > Bin75. The sequence goes on from OZ242257.1 coordinate 850,305, forward strand.
CGTTTCCCTCTCGACGAATGCCGCGAATGTGGATTTTCGTCTCTTCCCCGTATTTTCGACAGACTTTCACGAATTCCTTGCGACGTTCTTCGCTCAAGGCGGGAATCGGAATACGAATCACCTTCCCGTCGTTTGACGGATTCAACCCGAGATCCGAGGACAGAATGGCCTTTTCGATGTCTTTAATGCTGGTGGGGTCCCACGGCTGTATCATGATTGATCGGCTGTCCGGCATCGAGAGGTTCCCTATCTGTTGCAAGGCAGTCGGCGTCCCGTAGTACTCGACTCTAATATGATCGAAGAGCGATAGAGACGCCCGGCTTCCCCGGATGGAAGCCAGTTCCTTTTTCAGGTGCTCGATGGCCCCATCCATCTTTTGCGTCAGTTTGTCAATGGCTGGCTGATACGGCATGCTGACCCCCGGTTAATTGAGAACCGCGTCCTGTTTGACCACGGTCCCGATTTTTTCCCCCAGAACCACGCGTTTCAAGTTGCCCGGTTCGGTGAGATTGAACACGATCAAGGGAAGATTGTTGTCCATGCACAGCGTGATGGCCGTGGCATCCATGACCTTCAGGCTTTTGTTGAGGACGGACAGGAACGGCAGTTCATGAAACATTTTGGCCGACGGGTTGTCCAGGGGGTCGGAATCATAAATGCCGTCGACCTTGGTGCCCTTGATGATGACGTCGGCTTTGATTTCCATCGCACGCAGGGCCGCGGCCGTATCCGTCGTAAAATAGGGGTTTCCGGTGCCGGCGGCGAAAATCACGACCCGTTTTTTCTCGAGGTGCCGGATGGCGCGCCGGCGGATGTAACTCTCGGCCAATTGCCGCATTTCAATGGCCGATAACACCCGCGTGGCCACCCCGGCTTTCTCCAGGGCGTTTTGTAAGGCGAGGGCATTCAACATGGTGGCGAGCATGCCCATATAGTCGGCCGCCGCACGTTCCATCCCGTCCGCGCTGGCGGCCAGGCCTCGAAATATATTGCCTCCGCCGATCACCAGTGCGACCTCGACTTCCATGTTCACGACATCCTTGATTTCATCGGCGAGTGCCGTGAGGATATCGCGGTTAATGCCGTAGGTTTGGTTCCCTGCAAGCATTTCCCCGCTGATCTTGAGGAGAATGCGGCGGTACTGCACAGGCGTCACTCCTGGCCTAATTGGTATCGCGTAAACCGGGCAATGGAAATGTTTTCGCCAAGCTTGGCAATTTTTTGCGTGAGGATTTCCGTGATCGAAACGTTGGGATCTTTGATGAAACTCTGTTCCAGGAGGCAATTTTCCTGGTAGAACTTTTCCAATTTTCCCTGAACGATTTTGTCGATGGCCGCTTCAGGCTTCCCGAGTTCTTTCGCCTGGGCCAGGTAAATCGCCTTTTCCCGTTCGACCTGTTCGGACGGGACTTGCTCACGTTTCACGTAGGAAGGATTGGCGGCCGCAATCTGCAACGCGACGTCTTTGACCAATTCCTGAAATTCTTCATTGCGGGCGACGAAGTCCGTTTCACAATTGACTTCAACCAGGACACCGATCTTGCTTCCGGCGTGGATGTAGGATGAGACGACGCCTTCCTTGGTTTCCCGCCCGGCTTTTTTCTGAGCCGCGGCCAGACCGCGTTGACGCAGGAGGTCAATGGCTTTTTCAATATCGGAATCGGTTTCTTTCAGCGCATTTTGACAATCGAGGATTCCGGCTCCTGTCTTGCCGCGTAGTTCTTTCACCAAGGTACCCATGCTGGACATCGCGTATCCTTCTCCCTTTATTTGGCTAGGATGAAAAAAATGTCGACGACGTGCCGTGACGTTCTACGCGGAAGGCGCCTGAACGCTTTCCACCGGACTCTCGGTTGCACGGGTGGAGAGCAGGTCGCTCATAATCGTGTCTTCTTCTCCTCCACTCGAATCTTCCTGCTTGTTACGAAGGTCCAAGCCTTCTAGGCAGGCGTCGGCAATTCGGGCGGTAAAGAGTTTCAAGGAGCGAATGGCATCGTCATTCCCGGGGATGGGAAAATCGATCCGTGTGGGATCGCAATTGGTATCCACAATGGCGACAACGGGAATGCCCAAACGGTTGGCTTCCTTGACGGTAATGTGTTGAATGCGCGTGTCGAGGACATAGATGCAGCCGGGTAAACTTTCCATGGCCTTGATGCCGCTCAAGTATTTTTCCAGTTTGCCCCGCTCTTTTTCCATCAGTAACACTTCTTTTTTCTTTAGCCGTTCATGCGTTCCATCGGTTTGAGCGGCTTCGAGTTTCTTGAGTTGTCTGATGCTTTTTCTGATGGTTTCGAAGTTGGTGAGCATGCCTCCCAGCCACCGTTGGGTGACGTAATACATGCCGCACCGTGTGGCTTCTTCTTCCACGATGTCGACGGCTTGACGCTTGGTGCCTACAAAGAGGACCGATTCTCCGGCCGCAACGGTATCCCTGACAAAGTTATAGGCGTCGAAAAAGAACTTGGCGGTTTGTTGCAAATCAATGAGATAGATGCCGTTTCTTTCTCCGAAGAGGTACGGCTTCATTTTGGGATTCCAGCGATTGGTTTGATGCCCAAAATGTACGCCTGCCTCTAACATGTCTTTGATGGATACCATATTGGGGTTTTTCGCCTCCATTCAGAGAGATTAGGAATTAAGCCATCACTTTAACGGTATTCCGGTGAGAGCCGGCCGTTGGCTCAGGGCGCCACTCGGTCTACTCAAACCAATGAGATTTAACACAACCCCTGTTTTTAATGCAAGGTCAATTGGCATGCTTTTCCGTAAGAAAATCACACGATGGATGCCGGAGCGCAATTGACGAAATCGCCTCACATGGCTTGGATGTTTTGACGGCTATTCCTGATTGTGGGTAAAGTGTTTTTCTCTTGACGGTTATTTCTGCAAATTTTGAGATGAGGGTTTAAGAATGGTCGAAGTTCCTATCAAGCTGTACGTGCAAGGTCTTGCCAAACAGGCCAATGCCGCCACGCGTGCCGTGGCGTTGATGACAAGTCATGATCGAACCGTGGCCCTGACGGTCATGGCGGAACGGTTGGAAGCGAGCCTGGACGACGTGTTGGCTGCCAACAAGGAGGATCTCGATGCCATTCCCAAGGAATGGGGGCCGGATGAGTATCGTAAAGCGAGAGACCTCATTACCGTGACGGAAGAAGGTCTTCTTGACGTTGTCGCCCATATTCGGCGGATTGCGGAGGAGCCCGATCCCACGGGAGAAACGTCACAGGCCTGGTTGACGCAAGAAGGTTTGCACGTGCATCGCGTGCGCGTCCCTATCGGGGTGATCGCCGTCATTTCAGAATATGGCCCCTCCGTCGTTGCCGAATCCATGGCGATGTGTCTCCGGTCGGGAAACGTGTGCGTGGTGCGGGGCGGCAAAGAGTGGTTTTTGACCAATTCCGCATTGGCGAAGGTCTTGCGTGAGGCTGCCGAACAACACGGTGTGCCCCAAGGGGCCCTCACGTTTGTGGATCGCCCTGATCGTGAGGGCGTGCTTGAATTGACCCGGTTGCGAAACGTGGTGCACGGCGTCGTGCCGAGGGGGAAAGCGAGCTTGCGAAAAGTCGTGATGGAGCAGGCGCGGGTCCCGGTCCTGGGATATGACGGCGGCCTGTGTCACGTATACGTGGATAAAGACGCGGACGTGCCGTTGGCACAAGGGATCGTGGTCAATTCCAAGATTCAGGATCCGGTTGCCACCAATGCCGCGGATACGCTGTTGGTCCATCAGGCGATTGCACGGCAGTTGTTGCCGGGCTTGCTCCGGCGGTTACTCAGTGAATTTACGGTTGATCTCATCGGTTGTCCGAAAACCGTCTCCATGATGGGAATTATGGCTATGACCGGACACAAGGGGATTCGAGCGGCCACGGATGAGGATTGGGAACAGAAAAGGCAGGCGCCGACGTTGGGGATCAAGGTCGTCGGTGATCTCGATGAAGGCCTGGCCCATATTGCTGCTTACGGACCGGGCCATACCGACACCATCGTGACCCGTCGTTATGATACAGCGATGCGATTCGTCCGGGAGGTGGATTCCGGGGCAGTCCTGGTGAATGCCTCGACTCGCTTGCATTCGGGTTCGCAGATGGATTTGGGTGAAGAACTGGGAACGAACACCTCGCATTTCCACGTGAGAGGGCCGTTGACGCTTCGATCCCTGACCACGGAAAAATACGTCGCGTTCGGGAACGGTCAGTTACGGCAACCCCATCCCGTTCCCCAAGCGTATCAGGATGCGATGATGCTCTCTTCCAAGTTTTAGGCGTTTCGCACCGTTCTCTTCCTCAAGTCCGGTTTTTCGCCCATGGTCGAATTGGACATTACCCGGCATCTTACCCAATGGGGCCTGCGCCGGTTTACGGATGAAGATTCCTATTACGCCTGGCAACGGCAATCCTTAGCCGGAGAGCGACTTCGTCTTCTGCAGCAAGCGGCTGAAGCCCGTCGCGACGGAGAAGACGCGGACCAGGTCTTTTATGATCTGGCGGCGTCTCCCGACATTCTTCCCGTTCTGTACAGCCAGCGATACGAATACTACGACGTAGTGGCCCCCGCCATCGCGGACGCATTGGCAGGAGCACAGTGCGTGTTGGACGTAGGGTGCGGGGTTGGCATTCTCACGACCTGGTACGCGACCCGTTTCCCTGACGTAACGTTTGTAGGTATTGATCGGTCCCTGAAATCGATTGAAGTGGCGCGCCGGTTCGCTCTATCCCATCGACTCGAAAACGTCAGCTTTCACCATTGCGAAATACTCCAACACGATATACCGGGGACCTTTGACACCATTGTCGCCACGCAGGCCCTGTTTCAATCGGAATCCGATCCCGGACTCCCAAGCCGGAGTTGGATGACCTTTGAACGTGACCGGGATGCCCGGCAACAGCAGGATGTGGAAGAGCGCACGGGCATCGGGCCTCGTTTGGACAGTTTATTGAAAGTGCTGGAGGCTTCGGGCCGGTTCGTCCTCTTTGAAAAGGCCGTTCACCCGGGCAGACGTGTGTTGTTCCAACGAGCCTTGGAAGCGAGAGGGTGTGTGCCCGTTGCGGAACCTCAACTGTTGACGTATTCGGAACTCGGTGAGCCGGTTGAAGACGGTCCCTTGTACGTTGTGCGGCGAGGCCCGGCATCGATTGGAGCGAAGTACCGGGAGGACGTGCGGCAGGATCTGCAACAGGGGCTGTATGGTTGCCAGGGCGCTCATGCGGATTTTGTGTATGCCAGGTTGCCGAAGGAGGACGTCCGTTCGGAACAGGTCGTTACGAACGTCGGGGAACAAGATGGTTATTACGAAATCGGCCAAACGGACGGGGGGTTGGGCTATGTCCGTCTCATACTGCATGGAATCTTTTCCGGCCTCCTGGTCAGCACGGCGGAAGTGCAACCCCTGATTGTCGAATTGGTTAGGCATGCGTTGCAGTACGGACAAGAGGCAGTCGAAGCCCGACTCACGCGTATCTGGCCGGAGCCGGCGAGCGGATTAGCCGAACAAGCTCCTCTGTACGAAAACCATTTTCCCGTTGCCGAGCAGGTGTGGCGACAACTTCCGGACCGGATGGCCCTGCGTGAGCAGACCGACGAGGAGGCGGATGGACGACAACGTCACATCGAGTATGGCCGCTGTGCAGGGAATCTCCATTACCTGTATTGGGCGAACACCTTCGATCAACGGCAAATCGTGATCATGGACCAAGAGCGAAGCGCCCTCCTGGAAACTTATTATTCCGAGGCGATTGGTGAGCGATAGATCGGCAGGTGAGGCGGGATTTTTCTTTTCTATATGACGGCGTGAGGGCACTGGCGGGCACACCGGCCGGAGCCACCGGCTTTCACCTAGAATTGACTTCCCAAAAACCGCAACGCGTCGTCATACGTGAAAAATTTCGGGGTTCCGTCTTCTTCCGTTACTATCGGGTGCTCCGATACAGACCCTGTATCAAGATCGTAATCATGCGGCGTATACCCGTGCTCCGTCACGCCGTCGCGTTGCCGCGTCACAGGTTGGAAGAAAATACCGTCCGGTTTGGCCTTGCTTTGTAAGTTATCATACTCACCTTGATTGACCATACGGGTTCCTCTGTGTTTTGGATAAAGGGGGAGCAGATTTGAGAGGATTGAGCATATCGGGAAATATGTGGGAAGAGAAAGGATATGGTGGCGGTGAAGGGTTTCGAACCCCTGGCCCGCGGCTTATGAGTCCGCTGCTCTACCAACTGAGCTACACCGCCACGCCACGTTCGAGGATGGATATATCACAAGGCATGAGGTTTCGACAATTCCGTTGTTCAAGATCGAATCCGGTAGCCCGAGGAACCTCTGATCCCCGATTAGATCCCCGATTAAGAATGTCGGGGACAAGCGTCGAGGACAGGTTTATTGTGATAGCGGGATGCAGGGCAAGGCGTCCCGCAGCGAAACCCGAGGCTTATCAATAGAGATAGGCGAGGGTTGAGCGAGGACACAACGCCGCCATGCGCCCGATAGTGCAATAAATCTAAGTGGTGCGTTTGTCGTCGATCTCTCCGGCCAGCGCATTCAGCACGCCGAGGGCCTGCTCGCTGAGTTCCGCCGGCTGCTCATCGGCCTGTTGGGCGGGGAGGGCATCGTCTTTGGACTTCGGTCTGGTGGTTTTCAGGAGGTCCTCTTCGAGTTCGTCGAGGGTGGGTTCGGAATCGGCTTGAATGGCGAACAATCGCTGCAGGGCGAAGATGGCCCGGGCGTGGCTGTGCCACGGTCCACTGTGTTCACTGTCGTGTACGCGGGTCATCAATTGCCAAAATCCCGATTCGGCTGCTTCCGGCATGGTGCCGTCCGCGAAGGTCTTGAGTTTTTCAATCAACGCTTCTTCCGAGCGTTCAATGCCCGGGATGAAGGTGACGATCGAACGGTGAGAGGGTTTTCGGGACAGCGTGCGCAACGTCTCTCTCCAAAGATCCGAGGATGCGTGCGGAGAATCGGTTGACGCCGATTCCTGTTCGAGTCTGGCCTGGAGAGCGGACAGGTAGTGGGTCAACGCCTTCACCTTTCTTGCGGAGAGGCTGCCCAGCGGGATGCCCCAAATATGCGCGACTTCATGATCTTGCAGCGGAGCGAGACCGGACAGTTCGTACTCCTGCTCTGCGTTCTTCAATCGCCGCCGTTGTCGTTCGCGTCGCCGGATCAGGGTCTGATATTCAATAAGCAGCCGGTCTCGATGATAGTCCTCTTCGGCGGTCTCTTCCTGTTCCAACGCGCGTTCCAAGCGACGGATTTCCGGTCTCGGGAGCGCGGACACGGCTGATTGCTTGCGTTCTTTCAATTCTGCCCGGTCAACGTCAAATTTTGACGTGAGCAACCCTTCAGCCGCCCGAATGGTCAGATCGGTCAAGGCTATCTGCTTTTTCAGGCATTCGACTTGCAGCCAGGGACGTTCGCGCTTTTGCCGCAGAAACCCGCTGTATTGTCCGATGCGGTCGGTTACCTCGCGTGTCGCGGCCACGAGTGATTTTTTTACCTGGGGTTGATCTCCGGCCATAAACCGGGAGTCCGGCTGATCCTCCACAATGAATTGAATATCGTCTTCGGCCGGTTCCAGGTACTGAAGCAGGAGCAGGCGGACCATGATCCGGCTTTGGACGGGCAGGGCCTCAATGACGGATTCGATGAGTTCAGACGTGAGCGGTGAATGGGTCAGGGTCGTGGTCGTCATGGTTTTCAGGCTTCATCTTTCGCTTCCAGATATTGGGCGACGTATTCACGTACCTCTTGAATCGTGCCCTCGGAGTACAATTTTCGGGGGATTTCCACGACGTGCAGGTCTTCCAGTTTCATGCCGCGTTCAATCGCCCATTCTTCATCCGAATACAAGGTGACGGCGCCGTCCGGATGACGGTATACGAACAGGATATCCTTCTCTTGGTCCTGGATTTCTTCCATGAGCCTCTCCAAGCGAGATGTATGGGGGATAGCACACCGCACCAAACGCTGTCAAAAGAAAGGCTATCTTGTTGGTATCACCTTGCCGTGATGGGCCGAAAACAGGAGCGACGCCAGAAGACGTAGATGGTAAATGCCACCAGCGAAAGAAAAAACACCGTGCGAATGCGCCCGTATCCGAAACAGGCAAAGTTGGCCATGCCGTTGCACAAACCGAACGCGGCATAGGCCATGTAGACCAAAAGGGCCCAGGGACGGAGTTTCAGGAATCCGTAGCCGATGGCGAGATGCAATGTTGGGGATTGGGCCTTGGCCAGGAGCCCCGGCAGGCCTTCGGGTTTGGAACAGAACAGGGTGAGACTGTATTCGGGATTCGCCAGAATGATGTAGAGGTTCGTGAACGCGGTAAAGAGAAATAACCCGCCAAGGTATCGAACGTCGTGGGCTCGCCGCCAGGCTGTTTTCAGGGCCTCAACCTGACCCGGGGGAGTAGGCAGGGAGGCTTCATAGGCTTGCAGACACCACCAGGGCACGATAATCATCAGCGCAAAAAAGAACCCCGCGCCAGTTCCTCCGAGGTAGCCCAGTCCCCACGTGATGGTGCCCAGCACTCCACCCGCGCCCAGAACGCGAATTGCGTGGAAGGGGTAACCGCGCACCCATTGACCCAGACCCGGCACCAGCAAAGACAGAAAAGCGCATTTGATGAAGGATTCAGGGAGGGGTGTGGCCGATGAATCCGATGGCTCCATGGTTTACATCGGGCTCCCATGAACAAAGTCGGGTTGGGGAGGGCGAGAAGACTAATGACCGATTCGCCGAAAACCGAGGGACGGGATCAGCCGCCGAGGGTATCGAGAGCCTCTTTAAGGCTCTTCATGATACAGGTGAAGATGGGAATGTCCCGCTTCGTGTATCGACTTCCTTCCGCCTCACGAAGGTGCATGACGAGATCGAGAAAATCCTGGGGTTCGTCGGTTTCGAACGCCACCACGAATTCCTGGTCATCCAGGCCGAAGGAGTAGGTCGTATTCAGTTTCACCGACGGGTATTTGTGGCCGATTTCAATGTGCTCGTCCATCATGCCCTGCCGGGCGGCCTTGGTCAGGAGGTACCACTCACGGGTTTTCTCGAAGGGATAGATGAAAATGTATTTGCTGCGACCGGGGGTGATCTTCAGCCGGCGGCTTTCCTGGCCTTCGTGCACGTGGTGGTCCACGTAGACCGAACGTTTCGTCATTGAGAGGTAAGAATACGGGATCGTCAGGTACTTTCCAAGCCCGGTGGCCAAGGCCTTGGACATTTGCTCCTGAAAGAGCTCGAGATCGTAGGTAATGCGCCAGAGCAGGAAATCACAGTCGCCGCGAATACCGACCGTGGAATAGGGGACGACAATGACCTTACCGGTGAATTCCTCGATGGCCCGGGTGAATTCTTGCTTGCCGGCTTGTCGCTCGTCATGCGGAAGTCTCCGCCAAGCCGGATCGACTTTGAAAAAAATGAAATTGACGTATTGCCGTTTGGCTGGTTGTTCTCCTGCAGCCATAGGAATTCCTCCCCGGACAGGCTGAATATGAAGCGATCGTATAAAGGTGACTATCTATCAATTTTTCGTCGACGTTGTCAACGAAGCGACCGAGGCGTTCTTGAATCTGTGTCACAAAAGCCGTATACGATGCGCACTGGTGAGAAAGGGGGTGCTATTGCGGAAATTCCGGTTTCATTCAGCTCACGTTTTCGTCTGTCTCTTCTGCGTCGTGGGAACACTTGGCATTCTGGCTACGGAAAGCCGGGCGATCGAAGTGTCTCCGACGAACGTGCAGGTTCAGCAAGCCGTGGAACAAGGGCTCCGGGCGGCCAAAGATCGCGTGCTGCCGAATCGATTGTATGCCTGGTTCGGGTCGGATGAGGAATTACGACCCAAGGGTTTTCTGATGACCAAAATGAACGGTCTGACCGTCATGGCAAGCCATTTTGGATTACGCGGGGAAACGCCTTCCGAAACGGAAATCCGGCGTATTCTGGACGAGGAAACCATGCTCGTCAGTGTGACGATCTTTGGCGAAATTCGGACCTTTGCCGACAACAGTTACATCGTGTTGAAGCAAGGCGAGAAACTGGTGAAGCCCCTGAACGTGCGATTCGACGGCGTGGCCCAGCGCACAAAAGTCTGGCCCAGGGCTCCGCGCTACAAGGCCAAGGTCATCGGTTCCTTTCGGTACGATGCGTTCGACCCGAATGCGAAGACCACGATCATCGTGTTCCCAAGCAAAGGGGAAGAGGTCTTGTTCGACGTGGAGTTTTCTAATATTCCATAGGGATATTGAGGGGTTATCTCCCGACCAGGAAAAACGTGTTTTCCAACCGTGCGTTCCACAATAAAATTGATGGCACTATTGACTAAAAAAAGTATTTGTTTATACTTAAACGTCCTTTTCTACCAATCCTGAAAATAAAAGGAGAAGAGAATGAAGAGATACCTTTCTCCACTTTTGATGCTCGTCATCGCCACCTTTGTAATGGCGCCGGGCTGGGCGCAGGCTGGCTCGGGGTTCTACCTCAGCAGTGACATTGGTCTCAATATTGCCTCTGGGATCGATACTACTGGACGCAGCAACGATCGCGCCAGCGTGTGTGATCAGTACATCAATCCAACGTACAACCAGGTTGAGGACTATTGGGGGGACCAGGGTGTGGATGCTAAGTACATCCCTAACTGTACCGGCGATGATCGCGGTGCGACTGGTGACTGGCATAACGATTTTGATAGCGCAACAGGCATTCTGGCCGGTGCGGCGGTGGGCTACAGCTTTGCAGGACAGAACGGCCCTCTGGGCGGCCTCCGCGTGGAACTGGAATACTTCTACCGGCAATCGAACAATGATGAGACATCTGACGTTCATAGTGCCGAGGGTGAGAGCGGGGACAAACTCCAGCAAGAACTTGTGCAAACGACGGATCGGATAGGCAGCATGGACTCGCACAATATCTTCGCGAACCTGTATTACGACTTCGCCACCAACAGCCGGTTCACGCCCTATATCGGGATTGGCGGCGGCCTCGGGGTTACAAATATGGAGTATGGAAGCGTTTGGCAGAGGAACCACGATGCGAGCAGGATCACGACTGGGGGAGACCCGGATTATTTCCCAAACGCTACTCCTCCTACGAACGGTCCTGGGACAGCCCTGACCAATGCTGCCATGATCCAACAGAATCTTGCCAGCACGGGCAGCTTTGAGGACACCACGCTCAGCGACACGCTTTGGGGTTTCCAGATCCTGTTCGGGGTGGATTACGCGATGACGGAAGCTATGTCACTGGGACTCAAGGGGCGCTACGTCATGTTTGACTCCTTCGATAGTGGTGACGGCAGTCTCGTTTGGGATCCGCTCCGGGGTCATCCGCCGAATCTACGGACAGATGGTGGCGAACCCGTATCAGGCGCAATCAGCACCAACAACATCCAGTTTTTCGGTATCAGCCTGAACATGAAGTATCATTTCTAACGACCCGTGCTCTTTTGCCGGCCCGGGACGACCGGGCCGGCGATTGCCTCAACCCCCCGCACGCGCCTCTCATCGTTTTTTAGGCATGATAACAACGCACGAGATCCCGAATCTGTCATTCCCGCGCACGCGGGAATCCAGAGTCTTTGTTGTAACGCCGTTCGGGATAAGACAATAGACACTGGATCCCCGATCAAGTCGGGGATGACAGAAGGAGGTAAGGAAAAAGCAATGAAATACACCTCTCCCCTTTTGGCGTTCGTCATCGTCACGTGGGTTATGGCACCGGGTTGGGCGCAGGCGGGCTCGGGGTTCTACGTCAGCGGTGACCTGGGTCTCAATGTCGCCAATGGCATGGATACCATCGGAACCAGCGACGACCGCCCCAGCGTGTGCGATGAATACATCAATCCCCGCTATGACGAAGTCGAGACAAGTCCCGGTGCTGATTCCAATGGAAAGCTGTACAGCACGTATAACTGTACGGGCTCTGATCGCGGTGCGGGCGGGAGATGGACGAATGACTTTGACGGGGCAACGGGCGTTCTGGCCGGAGCAGCAATAGGCTACAGTTTTGCAGGTCAAAACCGGAACAGCCCTTTGGGCGGTCTCCGTGTGGAATTGGAATACTTTTACCGGCAATCGAATTATGATCAGACAGCCTACATTTTTGGTGGAGCGGGCACACAACAGGACAAACTTACGGATGAAATTGTACATGCGACGGATCGGATAGGCAGCATCACCTCGCACAACCTGTTCGGGAACCTGTTTTACGACTTCGACAACACCAGTCGCTTCACGCCGTATGTCGGGATTGGCGGCGGCGTCGGGTTCACCGATATGGAGTATGGAAGCGTGTGGGCGCGGAACGAAGATGCGATGAATGCCGATGGTTCGTACAAGATCTCGACTGGGGCGGATTTGCCCAATTATGACGAAATCCGTCGGAACCTCGCAAAAACGGTCAGCGTCGGGCAAGCCACGCTCAGCGACGTGCTCTGGGGGTTCCAGGTCCTGTTCGGAGTGGATTACGCAATCACGCAGGCCGTGTCGTTGGGACTCAAGGGGCGTTGGGTCAGGTTCGATTCCTTCACCGACAGCTTTATGTGGAACCCGCTACGGAGTCACGTGCCGAATCTGCGAAGAGACGGAAGCGAGCCGGTGTCGGGCCGGCTCAAGACCAGCGACCTCGAATTTTTCGGCGTCAGTGTGAACCTCAAGTATCATTTCTAGGGATACGGTTTTCCCTTCTCTGTGCCTGAAAATAGCCGATACACCCCGAACTGTCATTCCTGCGAAAGCAGGAATCCAGGGTCTTTGTTCTTGTGAACGGTCAAGAGAAAAAAACACTGGATCCCCGATCAAGTCTGGGATGACAGACAAAAAAGAAGAGCAAAACAAAGACACTGGATTCCCGATTAAAAATGTCGGGAATGACAGAAGGATGGTAAGGAAAAAGTGATGAAATACGCTTTTCCACTTCTGGTAGTCGCCATCGCTACGTGGATTGTTGCCCCAAGCTGGGCGCAAGCAGGTTCGGGGCTCTATCTCAGCGGCGATGTCGGAATCAACTTCGCCAGCGGGCTCGAAACGACCGGAACCAGTAATGACCGCGCCAGCGTGTGCGATGAATACATCAATCCCGATTATGGTGAAGTCGAGACAAGTGCCGGAGTCGATTCCGGCGGCAAGCCGTACAGCACATACAATTGTACCGGCCCCAATCGCGGTTCGGGCAGCCGTTGGCAGAACAAGTTCGACGGAGCAACGGGCATTCTGGCCGGAGCGGCGGTGGGTTATAGTTTTGCGGGTCACCATCAGAACAGTCCTTGGGGCGGTTTCCGCGTGGAAGTGGAATACTTCTACCGGCAGTCGAACTATGATCAGACGTCAGACATCCGCACGGAATCGGGTGAGAGCAGAGACAAGCTGAGGGATGAAATTGTGCAAGCGATTGATCGGATAGGTAGCATCACCTCACACAACCTGTTCGGGAACCTGTTTTACGATTTCCGCAATACCAGCCGGTTTACACCTTATGTTGGGATTGGAGGCGGGTTCGGGTTTACTGATATCGAAAATGGAGGCGTCTGGGCGCGGAACTCCGACCCGGACCGCATCACGACGGGCTCGGGATTGCCCAATGCGGACGAGATCCGGCGGAATCTCGCTGGAACGGTAAGCGTGGGCCAACCCACGCTCAGTGACACGCTTCTTGGGTTTCAGGTGCTGTTCGGGGTGGATTACGCCATCACAGAGGCGATGTCGCTGGGTCTCAAGGGGCGCTGGGTCAACTTCAGTTCTTTCCGCGATGATCGTGTCGATTGGGAACTGCTACGGAGTCACCCGCTGAATCTGCGGGAAGACGGAAGCGAACCGGTTTGGGGCCGGTTCATGATCGACGATATCGAGTTTTTCGGGATCAGCATGAATCTGAAGTATCATTTCTAGGGTTTCCGAATTATCCGGACGTCTCTTCCCCATTTTTCCATACCTTTGCATTCATGAGTACGGCTGAAATTATTGCGGTCGGATCCGAACTGCTGCTTGGCGGACGGCTTGATACCAATTCGCTTTTTCTCAGCGAGTTGCTGGCAGCGCAGGGGATCGGGGTCCGGTTCAAATCCGTGGTCGGAGACGATGTCAAGGACATTGGCGTGGCGGTCACGAATGCGGCCAAGCGGACCAAGCTCGTGCTGATCACCGGAGGACTCGGTCCGACCGTTGACGATGTGACCCGTGAGGCCGTGGCAGAGGTAACCGGTAAACCGTTACGCCTCAGGCCTCAAGCCCTCAAGGCTATAACGGCGCGCCTGCAAGCGGCGGGAAGGCCCGTTACCCAAAACCAGCGCCGGCAGGCGTTCCTGCCAATCGGCGCCGTCTTGCTTCGAAATCCTGTCGGTATCGCGCCCGGCTTTGCCGTCAAGTGGAAACGTTGGATCGTCTGTTTGCCCGGGGTCAGTCACGAGGCTCGCCGGATGTGCGCGGAATCACTTCTTCCGCTGCTCCGGCGAGAAGGGCTTCTAGCGTCGGCTATTGAGGCCAGGACGATTCATACCTTCGGGCTTCTTGAGGGAGAGATCGACAGTCGGCTAAGAGAAATCATGCCCGCCGCGAGCCCCTTTCGACTCGGTCTTCTCGCCTCTCCGCTTGGGGTTTCGGTGTCACTCACGCAATCGGGGACGACTGAAAGAAGGCCGGCGCGGAAGAAAAACGCAAGGCAATCCGCCATATCACTTGACGACTTGATGGACGCCGTGATCGTCACGTTGGGTCAGTATGTCTTCTCCAACAATGGGCAGACTATGGAAGAAGTCGTGGGACGGCACCTTCGTGATCGAGGATTGACCATTGCCTTGGCGGAGAGCTGTACGGCAGGGCTGATTGCGCATCGCCTGACGCAGGTACCCGGAAGTTCGGCGTATGTGGACCGGGGCGTGGTGTGTTACGACAATCGGGCGAAGATTGAATTGCTCGGGGTTTCCGAGTCATTGCTGAAAAAAAATGGAGCGGTGAGCGCGCAGGTTGCCAAGGCCATGGCTCAGGGGATTCGAACGAGGAGTAAGGTGGACCTGGGTCTGAGCGTGACGGGCATTGCCGGACCCGCAGGCGGGACGAAGGATAAACCCGTCGGCCTGGTCTACGTCGGGTTGGCCACGGCGAAGAAGTCCTTTACAAAGGAATTCCGGTTTCACGGAGAACGGGACACGATTAAACTCCGCTCGTCGCAAGGCGCACTCGATGTGTTGCGGCGCTGGCTGTGCAACTCATCTCTCGACGATGCCTGATGGGACTTCGAACCTTTTTGGCGATTGATCTGCCTTCCGCTTTGCATTCGGCCATAGGGCAGAATCTGCGACCGGTCAAACGAGAGCTTCCCGGACTCTCATGGAGCAAGACCGAAAATCTCCATGTCAACTTGAAGTTTTTCGGTGAAACGACTGAGAGCCAAGCCGATCAAATCCGCCATGCGGTAGAGTCGGCGATTTCTCATATTTCTTCTTTTGATCTTGAACTCAAGGGATTCGGCGTATTTCCGGATCACCGGTCCCCCCGTGTGTTGTGGATTGGTCTTGGCGGGGCCCTGGACAGCTTGTCCAAGTTGGCCGAGTGTATCAATCGGGCCGTGGTCCCTTTGGGGTTTCCTCTGGAGGACAGGCCGTTTCGCCCTCACCTGACCGTGGCTCGTGTTAAAAGGGACCATCGTGCAGTCGGGCATGTGCTGGGCACCTTGGACTTACTCTCGGACCCCTTCCCATGCGGGTCCATACTCGTGGAACGGGTCACCTTGTTCAAGAGTGACCTCCGGCAAACTGGACCGATCTATACAAAATTGTGGGACGTTTCCTTGCAGGGGTGAAGAGGTATTCCGCTTGCCCTGAGCGAAGTCGAATGGGTCTTCACATTGGACGGTTGGCCTTCCCTCAGGTTTTCAGTATGATAGGGACGTGATGGCTTGAATCGAGGAGGCGTTATGGGCGATCGAACTTCGGAGAATCAGGGAAAAATGAAAGCATTGGAACTGGCCGTGACCCAAATTGAAAAGCAATTTGGGAAAGGCTCGATTATGAAACTGGGTACGGGTGACGTGACGGACGACGTGCAGGCGACGTCCACGGGATCGTTGGCCTTGGATCTGGCCTTGGGCGTCGGCGGGTTGCCGCGAGGCCGCGTGGTGGAAATTTTCGGTCCGGAATCCTCTGGGAAAACCACCCTGTGTCTGCATGCGATTGCGGAGACGCAGAAAGCCGGTGGATCCGCGGCATTCATCGACGCGGAACACGCGTTGGATGTGTCCTATGCAAGAAAACTGGGTGTGCAGACCGACGACCTGCTGGTGGCCCAACCCGACACCGGTGAACAAGCCTTGGAGATTGCCGAGACGTTGGTGAGAAGCGGGGCGATTGACTTGGTGGTCGTGGACTCCGTCGCCGCCCTGGTGCCCCGCGCCGAAATCGAAGGTGAAATGGGCGATTCGCACATGGGGCTTCAGGCGCGTCTGATGTCCCAGGCCCTTCGCAAGTTGACCGGAGCCATTTCCAAATCCCTGACCACGGTCATTTTCATCAACCAGATCCGAATGAAGATCGGCGTGATGTTCGGCAATCCCGAAACCACGACCGGCGGGAACGCCCTGAAGTTTTATTCTTCGGTGCGGTTGGACATCCGGCGGATCGAGTCCATCAAGGATGGTCAGGAGGTGATCGGGAGCCGGGTCCGCGTCAAAGTGGTGAAGAACAAGACGGCGCCTCCATTCAGGCAGGCCGAGTTCGACATCATGTTTGCCGAGGGCGTGTCCAAAGCCGGGGAACTCATCGACCTGGGCGTGGAGAAGAAAATCGTCGATAAGGCCGGAGCGTGGTATTCGTTTCGCGAGGAACGGTTAGGCCAGGGTCGTGAAGCTGCGAAAGCGTTTCTAAAAGAGAACCCTGAGACTGCCGCAGACATTGAAACGAAAATTCGCGAAAAAGCCGGATTGGTTGCGACAGGCACGGGTTCGACCGCAGCGGAAACGGAAAAGCCCCAGGCCCCGGTGCGAGGGAAAGTCTAAAAGAATGCCCCGTCCCACGGCACCCTCTCACTCCGGTCCTCTCGTCCCGGGGAGAGGGTGTTCATGAGTGAACGCATACGCCACAGAAACCCCCAAAGGAACCTGCCTTTCCCATGTCGCTGAGTGCCAATGAACTTAGACGGTCGTTTCTGGACTTTTTCCGGGCCGTTGACCATACCGTGGTGTCCAGTGCGTCACTGCTGCCCCAAGCCGATCCTACGCTTCTGTTCACCAACGCGGGCATGAACCAGTTCAAGCGCGTGTTCCTGGGTGAAGAACAGCGTTCTTATTCCCGGGCCGTGTCCGTTCAACGGTGCATGCGAGCCGGGGGCAAACACAATGATCTGGAGAACGTCGGATATACGCGACGCCACCACACGTTCTTTGAAATGCTCGGTAATTTCTCGTTCGGCGACTATTTCAAAAAGGACGCCGTCCAGTTCGGCTGGGACTATTTGACGAAGACGCTGGGCCTGCCCGCGGACCAATTATGGGTGACGATCTTCCAGGACGATGATGAAGCCTTTGAATTGTGGGAGAACAGCGTGGGTGTGCCCGTAGCGCGGATCGTGCGACTCGGGTACAAGGACAATTTTTGGCAAATGGGGGAGACCGGTCCCTGCGGGCCCTGTTCTGAAATCCACATCGATCAGGGGACGGCCCTCGGGTGTGGCCGGGCCGCGTGTGCGGTGGGCTGCGATTGTGACCGGTATCTGGAAATCTGGAACCTTGTGTTCATGCAGTTCGACCGCGATGCCGAAGGCAACCTGCATCCGTTGCCGAAACCCAGTATCGACACCGGCATGGGGCTTGAGCGGCTCGCGGCCGTGGTCCAAGGCGTGGACAACAATTATGCGACCGACCTGTTCATGCCGTTGCTTTCGGCGATTGCCGACCGGACGGGTTGCGCTTACGGTAAGGCTGAAGCTTCCGATCGTTCCATGCGCGTTATTGCGGATCATTTGCGGGCCATCACGTTCATGATCGCGGACGGGATACTTCCATCGAATGAAGGCCGGGGATACGTGTTGCGACGAATTTTGCGCAGAGCTTCCCGACATGGACGGCTCTTGGGCGTGACCGAACCGTTTCTGCATGAATTGACCGGCGCAGTGACGATTCAGATGCAAGGGGCCTATCCCGAACTGGCCGCTGCGGCTGAGACGTGTCGCACAATCGTCGAAGGTGAGGAGGAACGGTTTATCGGCACGTTGGATCAAGGCTTACCCATCCTGAACCGTATGGTCGGTGAAGCCAAGGCCGGAGCTCTGGACGGCGAGAGCGTCTTCAAACTGTACGATACGTATGGCTTTCCCTTGGATTTGATCGAAGAGGCTGCCCGTGAACAGGGCTTGGTCACCGATCTCGAAGGCTTTCAACGTGCGTTGGAAGCGCAGCGTGATCGGGCACGTAAATCGGCTGTTTTCGTCGCGGAACAGGAAAAACCATTCATCGCCGAATTGGCACAACAACTTCCTCCTACGGAATTCCTCGGGTATCAGGCGCTTCAATCCGAGAGCGTGGTGCAGGTCATGCTCAAGGGGGAGGTTCCGGCGGAAGAGGTCGTGGAAGGGGATGAAGTGGAACTGGTACTGAATGCGACTCCCTTCTATCCTGAAGGAGGAGGGCAGGTTGGCGATCAGGGTACGTTGACGGGTTCGGAGGGTCGAATTCAGGTTCGGGAAACCACCAAGGTTGGCGGCAAACTCCTGCTTCACAAGGGAACGGTCGTGGCCGGCCGCATTCGCACGGGTGAACCCCTGGCCGCCACGGTGGACTCGACGACCCGGCACGGCGCGGCCCGGAACCATACCGCCACCCATCTCCTCCACGCGGCGCTTCGAGAAGTGCTGGGCTCTCAGGTGAAACAATATGGTTCGCTGGTTGCCCCGAACCGGTTGCGTTTCGATTTTTCCTATTTCAAGCCGCTCCGTACCCGGGACCTTGAGGAAATCGAAGCCATGGTCAATTTTCACGTGTTGGGCAACACGTTGGTCCAAACCGACGTCATGGGTATTCAGGAAGCCATTCACGCCGGCGCCCTGGCGTTTTTCGGCGACAAGTACGGGGAACAGGTGCGAGTGGTAGGGATCGGGGAGTTCAGCAAGGAACTGTGCGGGGGCACGCATTGCCACCATACGGGCGAGATCGGTTCGTTCCGCATTACCTCCGAAGGCGGAGTTGCGTCAGGGGTGCGACGCATTGAAGCGCTGACCGGGACAGGGGCGTTGGATCACGGGAAAAAACTGGAATCCGACATCAGGGAATTGGCGGAATTGTTGAAAAGCAGCCCATCGGAAATCGTGCCGAAAACCCGGAAACTCGTTACCCTGTTGAAGGAAAAGGAGCGGGAACTCGAACAACTCAAATTGAAACTGATGGACCGGAGCGCAGACGGTGACGAGGCTCAAGTTCGGGAGATTCGTGGCATTCCTGTCCACGTTCAGGAAGCCCAGGGTTTATCTATGCAGGAACTTCGGCTGTTTTCCGACAAAGTGCGCAACAAGGTGCCCAAGGGCGTCATCGCATTGGGCTCGGTTGCGGATGGCAAGGTCTCGTTATTGGTGATCGTGTCTCCGGATCTGACCGGTACGTTGCAGGCCGGGAAATTGATTAAGGAAATGGCGCGCGACGTTGGCGGATCAGGCGGGGGGCGACCCGAAATGGCTCAAGCCGGCGGGAAGCATCCCGAAAAATTGAGCCAAGCTCTCGAAAGAGTGTTTCACCTGGTCGAAGCGCAGGTCTCGGGAGCGTCGTGAGCGTACCCCGTTGAATCACTGATGCTCAAAAAATACCTCCTCATTATCTTCGGCGTTCTCCTCCTTGGGGCCGGTAGCGGATTCGCGGTGCTGAGCCAACTCCAACCTGTCGGCCATTCCTCGCAGGTCGCGGTGCTGGAAATTGCCGAAGGGGCTTCGTTGGCCGAGGTGGCGGAACAACTTCACCGGCAGAAGCTGATCAAAAGCGATTGGGCGTTTGTCTGGATGGGCCGTCTTGCCGGTTCGGACCGTAAAATCATTCCGGGGGAATATGAATTTCATGGAGGCATGGACCCCGCGACCATTCTGGAGAGGATCGTCAAGGGTGCGGTCATCCAGCATACGGTTACGATCCCCGAAGGCTTTTCGGTGAGTCAGATTGCCGATTTATTGCACGAAAAACGTTTGGCTGATCGTGAGGCATTTCTTCAGTGCACCAGGGATCCGGTCTTCATTGAAACCCTGTCGCTGTCCGTCGATGACCGAGTCGAAGACCTGGAAGGCTATCTTTTTCCCGATACCTATCAGTTTGCTCGTCATATGACGCCGGATCGATTGATTGCGACGATGGTGTCCCGGTTCAAGCAAACCGTGACGGACGACGACCGGCGGCGAGCCGCGGAATTGGGTCTGTCAATGCACCAGGCGGTCACCTTGGCATCGGTGATCGAAAAAGAAACGGCCAAGCCTGATGAACGCACGTTGATTTCCGGCGTGTTTCACAATCGACTGCGAAAAGATATTCCACTGCAAAGCGATCCGACCGTCATCTACGCCGTGCATGAATTCGACGGCAACCTCCGCAAAAAAGACTTGTCGGTCGACAGTCCCTACAATACCTACCTGGTTGTTGGGTTGCCACCGGGGCCGATTGCCAATCCGGGTCGTGCCGCAATCCATGCGGCCCTCTATCCTGAACCGACCAAATATTTCTATTTCGTCTCTCGTAATGACGGGAGCCACGAGTTCTCGACCACGCTTGCCGAACACAACCGCGCCGTAAGGAAATATCAGTTGCGTCAACGTCGCCGTTCCTCGTAAGCTTCTCCCGCCATGTCTTTTGAACAACGCGTCACTTCCCTGGGACTGACCCTGCCGACGCCTCCACAACCCGTGGCCACGTACGTGCCGTCCGTTCGAGTCGGCGACCTGCTCTTTATCAGCGGCGTGGTGCCAAGCCGTGATGGGCAGATCGTATTTCAGGGAAAGGTGGGACGCGATCTCTCCAAGGAAGAAGGCTATGAAGCGGCCAAGGTCTCGTTGCTCAATGCCTTGGCCAATATCCGTCAGGCCGCGGGTTCGCTCGACCGGGTGCAACGTATCGTCAAAATGACCGGATATGTGGCCTCTTATGAAGGGTTCAGGGAGCAACCCTATGTGATCAACGGCGCGTCCGACTTGCTGGTGGAGATCTTCGGCGAGGCCGGACGGCACGCACGCGCGGCCGTGGGGGTAGCTGAATTACCCATGGGCGTTCCCGTGGAGCTTGAATTGACCGTCCAACTATTCCCTGGCGATTCGTAAACCTCGCTTTCCGGCATAAACATGAAAATTCACACGAGCCGGCTTTTCCAGGCTTTCATGTTGGTCATGGCCTGCGTGGTTGCGTCTGTCCCTGCTTTAGCGAACGTCACGTATTTGACCGACCTGGCGGTCTTTTCCACCCTGCGAACGGCCAATACGATATACGTGGACGTGCAGGCCTCGACCTGGAAGACACGCGGCAGGCTGTTATGGGATGCCCCGGCCGACATTCGGACCAAATTGGTTGCGGTGGGTTTCGAGATCGTGCGGGAGAAGAATCAACCGCACGCGTTGACCTTGACCGGCTCGTATGAGGAAACCAGGGGCAGGCAGTTCGGCATCAACCAATACGGCACGGTGCTCACGGGAACATTTAGGATCGAACATCACGAGAAGGGCCCGTTACTTGAAATTATGGTTCAGGAAAAAGCCACGCTCACGCCTTTGGGAACCCTGCCCTACCTGGACTCCCTGCATAATTTTCTGACCAATCCCTACTATCATTATCTCGGGGAAATCGTAGATGGGCAGGTCCGTCGGAACCAGGACGCCCATCGCGTCTTCCTGAAGGAGTTGCGCGCCAAAGTTGCACATGAGGATGTTCCAGAAGGATCCGAAAGCTCTGACTGGCTTCCCGAAGGCATTCACAGTATGCAACAAGCTCACACCCTGTATGAACCGGTGGCCGCCCGGCGGACGATCGGAGAGTTCGTGCAGACGAAGGACGACAGAATCGTCGGCATCCTGCCGGATCTGCTGAAGCATCCCGACGTGTACGTGAAAGTACGCAGTGTTCAGGCCTTCGGCGATTTCCGCGTCATAGAGGCTCTTCCCTTGTTGCGGGACCTCGAAAAAAACGCGACAGAAGTCGAAATCAGAAACGCCGCCTCCGCAACGATTTCCCGGTTGACCGAAACCTCACCATAACCGTTCGCCATTGGGTTGTTACTTTCTTTCTTTTTGTCATTTACGCGCATACGGCAATCTTTGCCTCTTACTGTCATTCCCGACATTTTTAATCGGGAATCCAGCGTCTTTCTCTTCTGGCCCTCTATTCATACCGCCCAGCTTGGAAGACAAACCCCAGGACCCCCGATCAGGGTCGGCGATGACAAAAAGGGATCCCAACCGTGCCTATATGGGACGGGTCTTGCCCAAATGGTCTTATCCGCCCAGATTAAGTAAAACTTATTGAATGCCAAAAGGCTTTCCTATAAACTTCGCTGCACTAAAGAAGGCTAGGTGAAGGCATAGGGAAATTCTTTTATAAATAAGATAAGAAGAGAGGTGACATCATGAAAAAGTTCTTAATCGTGCTGGTGTTCATGGGGTTGGTGTTATCTGCAGGCCCGGTGTTGGCCAAGGACGGATTATACCTAGGAATGGACTTGGGCGTGGCTGTCGCCCCGGACATGGACGTAGAGACCGGGGGCTTGGATGATTGGTCTACGAGCGGGGCCGACACCAGATGCGACGCCACCATTAACCCAGACCGATTGCAGGCGGGGCACTGTACTGATGATCCTCAGGTCTGGGCCGCGAATGAGTCGTTTGATGGCGGCTCGGGGATTTTGGCTGGATTGGCCGTGGGGTATCGCTTGGGTAGCTTCCGGGTCGAGGGTGAATATTTCTATCGCGGCACCCGGTATGGCAGCACGGCTGAACCCAACTTCGACGGCTGGGTACCCAGTGGTTCGCGGGAATATGGAGGCGGAGGTGCTATGCAGGAATATGGAGGCGGCGTCGAGGATGCCATCGATAATCTGATGTCGCACAATGTCTTTGCCAACTTGTACTACGATTATCGTACGGACTCGAAGTTCACGCCGTATGCGGGTTTTGGCATCGGATTCGCCCAAGTGTCAGTCCAATATCGAACGCGGTGGCATCGCACCAGAAACGCCGACGATATCAACGTCTTCGACAGAAACCAGCCGGGAGGCGAGTTGAATGCACGATTAGCGGGTGCGTTGTCGCATGACGAGGCCACCATGTCGGATACGCTGTTCGGGTATCAGTTCTTGGCTGGCTTGGATTATCAGGTGAGCGAGCCCCTCACGATCGGGCTCAAGTTCCGGTATGCGATGTTCGGGGAATTCGAGGGCGAGTCGCAGTATACGCGGCTCCGTGGGCATGACCCGTACGTCGGGAATCCCCCAACAAGACCCGCAACCTACTATATCAGGACGGATGACATTCAATTCTGGGGCGTAAGCCTAAACATGAAGTATCAGTTCTGACCGGTGATCCTAGAACGACCGGAAACGCGGTCTCCGCAACGATTGCCCATCTGATAGGACTCTCGCCATAGCCAGCGGGATGTCACTATTTCTCCTTCTGTTAGTCCTGCGCGTGCGGCTATCTTTGCCTCTCACTGTCATTCCCGCAATTTTTTAGCGGGAATCCAGTGTCTTTGTAAGACCGCATCCCGGGTCAACCCCGGGAGAGGTTTCGTGTGGCCCAGTGGCTTCTCCGTATTTATAGCTGCCGCATCTTATGCGGCTTGAAGAAGACAGCGCCATAAGGCATGTCCCGGGCTTTGCCCCGGGATGGCACAGTTACAAGAGAGCTAGAGATAGAGTATGTCGTGCCATTTAAGGCAGTTAACAATTCTGCTCCCTATAACTTGACTTAACGATCTAATAATACTATAAGTGCTGCAAGAGCGCCACTTATTGACGACAGAAAAACCCCTCTATAAAATTCACTGCACTAGAGGATAGCTAAACCCAAGGAGTGTAGAATTCGAGAAATAACTTAAGGAAAAGAGAGGTGACATGATGAAAAAAATCTTGTTTGTGCTGTTGGTCATGGGGTTGGTGTTCTCCGCAGGCCCGGTATTGGCCAAGGACGGGTTTTATATAGGAGGGGACCTAGGTATTGCGGTGGCACCGGAAATGGACATGACGGCTTGGGATACTGATGTTGACACTCGATGCGACAAGTTCATTAACAATGACGGGTCAGGGAATTATGCGGTGCCGCCGAATTCAGCTAGAAATTGTGCCCCATATGATAGAGATTCTGCCAATTGGTCTCAGATGTTTGATGGAGGTACCGGGATTTTGGCGGGTGCTTCCTTGGGTTATCGCATGGGTAGTTTCAGGGTCGAGGGGGAATATTTTTATCGAAGCACGACGTATGATGACTTGTCCCCCATCCCTGGGAATGTCCAAGGGAAGGAAGCGGAACTCCTAGTATCAGAGGGCGGGGTCGATGACGTGTTGTCGCACAACTTCTTTGCCAACCTGTACTATGACTACCGTTCGGGCTCGAAGTTTACACCGTACTTGGGAGTTGGTGTCGGATTTTCGCGAGTTTCTCTGGACTTCTATAACCGTTGGGCGAGAAATTATGATCCTGCCAGACTCCCGACATTTCCTGACAACGCTGATCTGAACCGGAGGCTTGCCGGAACGACTAGCATAGCGCGTGCAAAACTTTCCGATACGCTGTTCGGGTATCAGGTGCTCGCGGGCGTGGATTATCAGGTCAGTGATCCGGTGACCATCGGGCTGAAGTTCCGGTGGGCGGATTTCGGTGAATTCGAGGGTGGAGATGAATGGGATCAACTTCGTAGTCATGACTCAGCAATTGGACCGGAACCGGGCAGTCCGCGGGTGCGGTACACAGCGGTGACGGATGACATTCAGTTCTGGGGCGTGAGCCTCAATATGAAGTATCAGTTCTGACCGGATTAACACACGGGTCGGAAGCGCAGTGTTCTCGACGATTTGGGGGTTGACCGGAATTTTGTCTTGATCGTTGCCGTTGGTTGACGGCAAAAAGGGCGTCGATATAAAGTATAGAGTGGCCGCGTCATGTACTGTGGCGCGGCCACTTTCTATTTTTAACCCTTGGGACGTTCCGATGCGTCTGGATATGAAATATCAGTTTTGATCATGGAAGGGGTATTTGGGGTATGAGACACGTATTTTTTGCTTTATTGGTGGTATGTACAACGGCTTCGTTTACGCACGCTGAATTATTTCCGGATTCCGGACCTCCGGGGGCTACAGTGACGATCGGCGGGGCCGCGTTCGGGGAGTTTGTTTCGACAGCGGAGAATCGGGTGGATTTCAATGGCGTGCCCGCGTTGATTCAACTGTGGGAGCCTGACCTGGTGATGGTCAAGGTCCCGCTCGGAGCCAAGAGCGGTGACGTCACGGTGTCGGGACCGAAAGGCACTGCGGTGGCCGGCCGGTTTGCGATTCAACAGGTGAAGATTACCAAGCTGGTGCCGCCGGAAGCGGAACCCGGATCGGTGCTGACGATCGAAGGCGAACATTTCGGAAATACGGCAGGGTCACGCGATCCCAATACCATGTTCGGCGTGAACCGGGTGTTGATCAACGGCATTCTGTCGGAAATTTTGAAATGGCGGCCCGGGAAGATTGACGTCAAGATCCCGGCCAATGCCAAGTCCGGTGACGTGATCGTGCAACTGGCTTCCTCCGATCCGCTGCCGGATGGGTCCTGTTGCGCGCCGGTCAAGTATGCCGAGAGTAATCGCATGCAGGTTTCCCTGATCCCCAGTATTTCGTTTGCGCCGAATCAAGGGCCCGTCGGAACCAAGGTCGTGCTGAGCGGTCAACAGTTCGGGGATGCCAAAGGGCCGAATGATGCGATTACGATCGGCGGCAAGCCTGTGACGATTGCCAAATGGTCTCCGCGCACCATCGTGGTCCACGTGCCGCTTAACGCCGTGAGCGGGCCCGTGATGTTTCAACAGGACGGGCGTGCGAGGACCTTAGGCCAATTCGAATTGGTCGAACCCGGATCCGATGGATTGTTCCCGACTCAGGGACCGATCGGCACCTTGGTTTATATCAAGGGGAAAAATTTCGGAGTATTTTCCGAAGCGGGGAGTACGGCGTATGCGTTCGATTTCGATCCCGGTCAGAACCGTGTGGAAATCGGCGGGGTTCCGGCCATTATCCACCGGTGGCAGGATAACGAAATCAACGTGTGGGTGCCTTACAGCGCCAAGTCCGGTCCTGTAGTCGTGAGACGGGGCGGTACAATTCCGAAGCCCGATGGGACTTGTTGTGCCAAGCAAGATGTCGTCGACTTGGAAGTGGGCTCATTTACCGTGCAGATGCCGAAGGTGACGTCCTACTCGCCGAAGGAAGCCGGGATCGATGAGATCGTGACGTTGAAAGGCGAAGGGTTTGGCGAGTTTCTGAAAATCGCGGAGGCGACGCGTTTGGAATTGAATACCGATGCCCATGATTGGAAGAACTATCGATTGGGGCCCGACGTCTCACGTACGGAAGTACTGGTGAACGGAGTCGCGGCCGTCGTGGTTTCTTGGAAGGATACCGAAATCAAGGTTCAGGTGCCCAGGCGGCACGTGTTCGGGTTCGGGCATCCCGAAGGGTTTTACGTTGATCCCACCAAAGGGGAAATCGTCGTGCGTCGCGGGTCCTGGGATTTGCTCAAGAATGGCCGGTGCTGTTCCCGGAAGCAGTGGCAGAGCGCCGTGGCGGGTGACTTCAAGATTCTGCCAAGGGGATTGCCCCACAAGGAATTTTTCTACGATTACACGCAAGAACCTTGGAGAACCGACCAGGCACCGTGAAAGTCGCTTCCTCCTCTTTTTATGTGCTCCTCCGGTTGATGGTCGTGGGATTGGTCTGTCTCCCGGGCTTGGCTGGACAGGTCGAAGCCGGAGAGAACGTGGTTTTCGCCATTCAGAACAGCGGGACCAAATCCACGCTCCTCGGAACGTTCTTTGTGAGCGCGCAACACGGCTGGGCCGTAGGCGCGGGGGGAACCGTCTTGAAAACGGAGGACGCGGGGAAGACGTGGCAGGCAGTGACGCGTCGCACCGCGGCCCTGTTGACCAGCGTCTATTTTACGGATCCTCAACACGGGTGGATTGTCGGGCAGAACGGGACCATCCTGCATACGAATGATCACGGCAAACAGTGGCGCCGCCAAGTTGGCGGGGTAGGTGCCGCACTTTATGACGTGTATTTTCTGAATCCTTCGCAGGGCTGGATCGTCGGAGATCGGGGCACCATTTTGCGGACCGTGGACGGGGGCGTGACGTGGGAAGATCAAAGCAGTTCCACGGCGGTGGATTTGTTCGGCGTACAGTTCATTGATGCGAAACACGGCTGGGCGGTCGGTGCGATCGGGACGATTCTCGTCACGCGGGACGGAGGCGAAAACTGGATCCAGCAAGCCACCGACAGTGCCACGACGTTCTTCGATCTGTACTTTACGGATCCCGAGGGCGGGTGGGTCGTGGGATCCCAGGGCGCTATCTTTCAAACGATCACCAGTGGAGAAAAATGGGTTGATCGCACCCTGCCGTGCGGGTCACCCTGTATTAGACCTCCGGACTTTTTAAAGGTCCAGTTTACCGGGTTCCTTGCCGGGTGGGTCATTGGCGAACGAGGCGCGTTTTTGACCACATCGGATGCCGGTTTTACGTGGAACGAACCGGAACTCTCCGAGCCCTTCAGCCTCTACGGGTTATCCTTTCCAGATCCCAAGATCGGCTGGGCCGTAGGCGAAGGTGGAACTATCCTGAAAATCGCGCCAGCTTCGTCCTGATTTTTTCCGATCCGGTTATCCCAAATTTCCCAATTTCAGTTGCAGGATGCTCAGCGCCACCAATGGAGCGGTTTCGCTCCGAAGGATGCTCTTGCCCAGCGTAATGGGTTGAAAGCGTTGGTCGAGAAGTTCCTGCATCTCTTCCTGTGTCCATCCTCCTTCGGGGCCGACGACGAGTGCGATTGTGCCTTGGAACGTGTGATCGATGGAAAGGGAACCGAGACTGTGTTCCGCACTTCGTTCGAGTAACGCACACCGGAGTGTCGCGAGGGGAACGTGTTTGAATAAATCGGACAATGTCATGGCTTGGGTGACCTTGGGATAAGCCCATTGCTCCGATTGCTGTGCGGCATCGACGGCGATCCGTTGCCACCGTTCCCGTGTGGGTCGGACTCGACCTGCCGGCGGACGGGCGATGACCCTCGACGAGAGCAATGGAATAATCTCGGCGACTCCAAGCTCCGTGGCTTTTTGAATCACCCAGTTCATGCGGTCCCCTTTCAGAATGGCCTGAACCAGAACAATTGGAGCCGATGGTGCGGGTGGCCCTTCGATTTTTTCAAGGATGGAGGCTTGTAGCGATTTCGACTTCACGTGGTCGATCCGAACCCGGTATCGAAACCGGTGCTCATCTCCGACCCAAATGTTTTCGCCTTCACGGATGCGGAGGCTCTTTGAAAGGTGAGAGAGGAGGGGACCGTCAATCGTGACGGTATGGTTGGCAATCCGGTTTGATTGAATGAAAAAGACCGGCATGTGGCAAAGGGATGCGAGGGGGTAGGACGAGACAGTCGCCTATTCGAACATGTTCTTGACCTTGCCGAACAGGCCGTCTTCCTGGTCTTTAGATGCGGTTACGCTTTCTTCGGCAAAGGCGGCCAGCAGTTCCCGTTGTTTGGCCGATAGTTTGGTCGGAACGGTGACGTTGATCCGAACGAGTTGATCGCCGGTTGTGCGACCCTTTAACGCAGGCGCTCCCAGTCCTTTCAGTCGAAGAACCTGATCGTGTTGGGTGCCTTCGGGAATTTTGACGCTGGTTTTGCCTTTGAGAGTCGGCACGTCGACTTTACCGCCCAGGGCAGCCGTGACCATGTCCAGCGACAACTCGACGAGAATGTCATTGCCTTTTCGGGTAAAGACCGGGTGCGGTTTGACGGCGACTGCCACGTAGAGATCGCCGGGCGGACCGCCATTGACACCGTGTTCACCTTCGCGCGCCAAGCGAAAGCGCATGCCGGTATCGATTCCCGCGGGGATGGTGACGGATAAGGTTCGTTCCCGATACACTCGTTTTTGCCCGCGACAAGCAGGACAGGGATCCGTAATGATTTGTCCGGTGCCCTGACATTGCCCGCAGGCCCGGTTGATCGAAAAGAAGCCTTGTTGCAGTCGAATCTGCCCGGTGCCCTGGCAACCGCGACATTGTTGAACGGCATCGTCTGATTTGGCTCCGGTGCCTCTGCAGGCGTCGCAGCCTTCCCATCGCGGGATCTTAAGCTTGGCCTCTTTTCCCTCGATGGCTTCTTCAAAGGAGAGTTCCAGGTTGTATTGCAGGTCATTACCCTGTTCAGGTCGACTTCGACCTCCTCTCCCTCCGCCGAAGAAGTCTTCAAAAATGTCTCCGAACACATCGCCGAATCCTTGCCTGAAATCAAACCCTTCGGCCCCGCCGAACCCTTGCTGGCCCGCCGAATGTCCGAACATGTCGTACCGTTTCCGCGATTCCTCATTGCTCAGGACTTCATACGCCTCATTGGCTTCCTTGAATTTTTCTTCGGCTTTTTTCTTGAGTTGCGGATCGCTTTGCAAGTCCGGGTGGTGTTGACGGGCGAGCTTCCGGAAGGCCTTCTTGATCTCGTCATCAGAGGCCGCCCGATCGACTCCGAGCACTTCATAATAATCCCGTTTGGTCACGCTAGCCATCTTTTCCGGTCTGCAGGTATCTCAGGAGTTTCCCTTGTCGGCGACTCATTCCCGAAAATGATCTGAAGGAATCCCTATTTTTCCTTATCAACCTCTTCAAATTCGGCGTCGACGACTGTTTCGTCTTGTTGCGTCCCATTGGTGGCTTCACCGTTGGGGCTTCCGCCGTCTCCGGTGTTACTTCCGTCTCCGGTTTCGGCCGACGTCTTTTTGTACATTTCTTCCGCGAGCTTGTGCGAAGCGGTCGTGAGGGTCTGCATGGCCGTTTTGATGGCTTCCACGTCGTCTCCCTCCATGGCCTTCTTCATGCCGTCTATCGCTTCCTGAATCTTGGTTTTCTCTTCCTCGGGAATCTTGTCTCCATGTTCCTGGAGATTCTTTTCCGTACCATAGACGAGGGAATCGGCTTGATTGCGAATTTCCACAGTTTCACGGCGTTTTTTATCTTCTTCCGAATGCGCCTCGGCGTCTTTCACCAATTGCTCGACTTCTTCCTTGCTCAGACCGCTCGAAGCCGTGATCTTGATGGACTGCTCCTTTTGCGTGGCCATATCTTTGGCCGATACGTGGACGATCCCGTTCGCGTCGATGTCGAACGTGACTTCGATTTGCGGCATGCCTCTCGGGGCCGGGGGGATCCCTACCAGATCGAATTGGCCGAGCAGCTTATTGTCATTGGCCATTTCCCGCTCGCCCTGAAAGACCCGAATGGTCACGGCGGTCTGATTGTCCGCGGCGGTGGAGAAAATCTGGCTCTTCTTGGTCGGAATCGTGGTGTTGCGGTCGATCAACCGCGTGAATACGCCGCCCAGTGTTTCAATACCCAGGGACAGGGGAGTCACGTCCAGGAGCAGCACGTCCTTGACGTCGCCCTTGAGGACGCCGCCCTGGATGGCGGCTCCGATCGCCACGACTTCGTCGGGATTCACGCCTTTATGAGGTTCCTTGCCGAAGAAAGCTTTCACCCGTTCGATGACTTTGGGCATCCGCGTCATTCCGCCGACGAGTACCACCTCATTGATCTCGCCGGCGGAAATGCCGGCATCGGCCAAGGCTTTCTTGCAGGGCTCGATGGAGCGGGTGATCAGATCGTCGACGAGTTGTTCCAGTTTGGACCGGGAGAGTTTGAGTACCAGGTGTTTGGGCCCGCTGGCATCGGCGGTGATAAAGGGTAAATTGATTTCCGTTTCCTGGGCCGATGACAGTTCGATCTTGGCGCGTTCCGCGGCTTCTTTCAGGCGTTGCAGCGCCATACGGTCGTTCTTCAAATCAATGCCCTGATCCTTCTTGAATTCGTCCACCAGCCAATCGATGACGCGAAGGTCGAAGTCATCACCGCCAAGAAAGGTATCGCCGTTGGTGGCCTTCACTTCGAACACGCCGTCCCCGATTTCGAGGATCGAAATATCGAAGGTGCCGCCGCCGAGGTCGTATACGGCAATGCGTTCTTCTTTCTTTTTCTCCAGGCCGTAGGCCAATGAGGCCGCGGTAGGCTCGTTGATGATCCGCAGCACGTTGAGCCCCGCAATCTGGCCCGCGTCTTTGGTGGCTTGGCGCTGGCTGTCGTCAAAGTACGCGGGGACCGTAATCACAGCCTCCGTGACTTTTTCCCCCAAAAAGTCTTCGGCCGTTTGTTTGATCTTTTGAAGGATCATCGCCGATACCTCGGGGGGGCTGTATTGCTTGCTCTGGATTTCTACGTGCGTGTCCCCGTTCGAGGCGGCGAGAATCTTATAAGGCAACCGCTCGGTGGCTGTTTTGACTTCCTTGGTATTGAACTTTCTTCCCATCAGACGTTTGACGGAGAAAATGGTGTTTTCGGGATTCGTAATGGCTTGACGTTTGGCAATCTGGCCGACGAGCCGTTCTTCTTTGTCCGTCACCGCCACCACGGACGGTGTGGTGCGTCCGCCCTCCGAGTTGGCGATCACCTCCGGGTCGGTTCCACTCATGACGGCGATACACGAGTTCGTCGTTCCAAGGTCAATTCCAATGATCTTACTCATGCTTCGGCTCCTTCCTTCGATTCCTGTGCTTCTTCATCGCCCGGTTCCGTTTTGGCCTTGGCGACGGTCACCATGGCTGGTCGCAATATCCGGTCGTGGACAAAATACCCTTTCTGATACTCATCGACGATGACGTTTTCGGGTATGGTGTCTGATTCGACCTGTCCCACGGCTTGATGCTTGGTCGGATCAAAGACTTCTCCCACGCTCGAAACTTGTTTGATGCCCATTTTTTGGAGGGTATCGAGAAAATGTTTGTATGTGAGGTCAACCCCTTCCAGGAGTCCCTCGATCCGGCCTTGCTCGCGCCCGGATTGCAGGGCCCGTTCTAGGTTGTCCAAAGTCGGCAGCAAGTCCTTGAACAATTTTTCGTTTGCAAACCGGATTGTATCCTGTTGGTCGCGTTGGACCCGGCGCTTGTAGTTGTCGAATTCCGCGGCCAAGCGCAAATATTTGTCATGCAGGGCGTGTAGTTCCTCGTCTTTTTCGAGAAGTTGGTCGGCTAGACTTGGAACTTCTGCATTTTCCTGAGGATTTTCAGGTGACCCTTCTGCATCCGTATCAGCCGACTCGATATCCTGATAGTCGGAAAGTGGCTCGGGTACTGTGTTTTCGCCACGTACTTCATCTGATTGTTGAAGATTATCGCTCATGTCACGGCTCGGGTGTCTTGCTCAGATAGTCATCAAGACCTGGTAAGTCAACTGAAAAAAGTGAAAAAAACGATGAAAAATACGAAAGAAAGGCGGGACTCCGGTTTATACCGGAACTCCCATCGGACGGGCGCCTATTGGCCGGTTTTGCGGCGGTAGAGCAATTCCAGACCCTCCAGCGTGAGCGACGGCCTTATTTCTTGGAGTGTCCTCGAGATTGGCGCAAGAATCGGGGCAAGGCCGCCGGTCGCGACGACCTTGGTTGAGTGACCGATTTCCTGTTCGATTCGGGCAACCATTTCATCGACCAGCCCCGCGTAACCGAACATCAACCCGGATTGGATGCTGCTTGTCGTATCGGTTCCGATCACGCTTTTCGGCCGGGTCAGTTCGACGTTGGGCAATGTGGCGGTATGGTGATGCAGCGCCTCGGCGGCGCTCTTGATCCCGGGGGCAATCGCCCCGCCCAAATATCGTCCGTCTTTGGTGACGGTGCAAAACGTTGTGGCGGTTCCGAAGTCCACGATAATGAGGTGGGTTCGATAGCTTGCGAACGCCGCAGCCGCGTTGACCAGGCGGTCGGTTCCGATTTCCTGGGGGTTGGCATATTCGAGTGTCAGCCCAAAGGGAAAATCGGGGGAGACGATGAGCGGGGAGAGATGGAAAAAGGTTTCGATCATGGATTCAATCGTCGGGGTCAGGGGAGGGACCACGCTTGAAATGATGGTCCCGTGGATATCCTTGGCCTGAATGCCGGATTTCCGTGTGAGCGACGCGAAGATGATACCGTATTCGTCAGCCGTCTTCGTGTGTTCCGTGGACAGGCGCCAGGAACTCCGCAGGGTTTGCCCCTCGAATACGCCGGAGACGATTTGGGTGTTGCCGATGTCGATTGTCAGGAGCATAGAAAATCTTTACCCCTCACCCCAGTCCTCTCCCACAAGGAGCGAGGGAGGTTGGGTTATCGTAGATGGTTCACGTCTCCGGATCGAATTTCCAATGTGTGGCTCTTGCCTTCACGCACGGTGGACACCAGGAGCGCCCCGTCATTCCCGATGTTGGCAGCCGTTCCGCGAATCGTTTGCCCTGCCAAGCAGGCAATCTCCACTTCCCGCCCGAGCGTGACGCACGACGCCTCATAGGACTTTCGCACGTGTTCGAATTGTTCCGATAGTACACAATCATACCAGTTTTCCAATCGGTTGAATATATCGGCGATCAGGCCGTTGCGATCATGGAATTGGCGGGTTGCCTGGTGACACGACGTGGCCAGCGAACGCAGCTCTTCGGGGAAATCCGTTTCCCGGCAATTGACGTTCAGGCCGAACCCCACGACACATGTCGCGATTCGAGAGCCTTGACTCGTGCTTTCGCATAAAATGCCCCCGATTTTTTTCTCGCTATACAACAAATCATTAGGCCATTTTAACGAGACCCCAATGCCGCAGGCACGGCGGGTAGCTTCAGCCAGGGCGAGTCCCGTCACAAGCGGGATCCATGACACGTGACGCGAAAGTTTCGGATCTTTAAGTATCAGGGAACAATAGATATTGAGATGAGGCGGCGAGGTCCACTGCCGTCCCAGTCGTCCCTTCCCGGCTGTTTGAGTTTCTGCGAGAACCGCTGTGCCATGAGGTGCTCCGGAGTCTGCCAGCGTAAAGGCCGTGGTATTGGTGGAGGCGAGTTCCACAAAGAGATGAAGCGGGCGGCCCAGGTTGCGCGTGGTCAACCGCTGTTCAATGCTTGCGGCTTCCAGCGGTGTGGATTGCACGGGATTCGCCATAGGGAACCTCTGATTTAGTGCCCTATCGGGCGCAGGGCTGCGTTGTGTCCTCGCTCAACCCTCACCTATCTCTCTGATAAGCTTCGGGTTTCGCTCCGGGACGCCTTGCCCTGCATCCCGCTATCACAATAAATCAGAGGTTCCATACGCGAGTCAGGTTATTGAAGGGACACGGGAAGCACGTCCAGACTGATATCGACCGCTGATGCGGAATGGGTGAGGGCCCCGATGGAAATGGAATCCACGCCCGTGGCGGCATACTCGCGCACGTTCTCGAGTGTAACGCCTCCCGAGACCTCGATGTGGGCCTTGCCTTTGATGAAGTCTACGGCTTCCCGGACAAGAGCAGGAGGCATATTGTCCAGGAGCAGCATGTCGGCGCCGCCGTCAAGTGCTTGCTCAATGTGCTCGAGGTTCTCGACCTCCACGCAGATGCGGAACTGATGGGAGAGTTGCTCTCTGGCTTTGCGGCAGGCTTCGCGGATGGTTGTGCCTTGGGCTTCCAACAACACCAGGTGGTTGTCCTTGATGAGAACTCCATCGCTCAACGTCATGCGATGGTTGGTTCCTCCTCCGAGGGCGACCGCCCATTTTTCAAGCCGGCGAAGGCCGGGAATGGTTTTTCTGGTATCGACGAGGACAGTGGGATATTGCCGGATCTCGGATTTGAATCGCGCGGTCAAGGTGGCAATGCCGGAAAGATGTTGCAAAAAATTCAACGCGACCCGTTCCCCGCCCAGAATTGAATGTGCCGGTCCTTGAAGGATGGCGAACGTCTGTCCCTCTTCCAGAGTTGCGCCGTCGTCGAACGTGGACGTGACCACCACGGCCGGATCCAAAACCTGATACACGGTGCGGAGAACCGCGACACCGGCAAGTGTCAGGTCCTGCTTGGCCACGACGTGGGCTTGAGCCTGAAGGGATGGTTCAAGAAGTACGCGCGTGGTGACGTCGCCGTGTGGCGCGTCTTCCTTCAAGGCCGCCTTGACCAGCGATTCAAGCTCAAATGGGGGCAGGGGAGCGGATGACATGGGATTTCACGACACCATTTTGCGGAGTTGTTGTTCGCTGCTGGCAAAAAGCGAGAGTTCGGCGGTCAGCAGGGCCAGACGATCCTTTGATTCTTGAACCACCTCGGGCGAGGCCTTGGCCGCAAAATCCGAGGACGCCAGTCGTCCTTGAAGGCGCGCGGCTTCCTTTTGTTTGGCTTGCGCTTGTTTGTTGATGCGCGTCAAGGCTTTGTTAAGGTCCACCTCACCCTCGATCGTCAGGCCGATCATGAAACTTCCCACCGCCAGATGCAGGATGCGGCCGGCCGGCCATGTTTCCTGATCGGCAAGAGTGACGGTTCCGCAACAGAGGTGTGCAACGTGGTCCTGGGCTTCGTTCAAACGCGCGATCTCGTCCGGATCTTTCGCTGTGGCCAGGATCGTCAGGGATTTTGCTGGTGCGTAATCCAGGAGGGCACGCCCGGTTCGGATGGTGGTGACGATTTGTTCGATAACGGCGAATGTCTGTTCCGCCTCGGCATTCTCCCATTCTTGGGTTGCGACCGGAAAAGGTTGGCGGACAAGGCTCTCGCCCCGATGGGGAATCGTTTGCCAGATTTCTTCAGTCAAAAACGGCATGAAAGGATGCAGCAGGCGTTGGAGGTGCTCGAACGTGTGCAGCATCGTGGCGCGCGTCGACCGGGCGGTGGGCGAGTCCCCGTTCTGCAGCGCGGGCTTGATGAGTTCCAGGTACCAATCGCAGTATTCGTGCCAGATGTGCTGGTAGAGTTGCCCGGCGGCCTGATCAAACCGGTATTCTTCAAGCCGGGCCGTCACGGTGGCCGTGACGTGATTAAGCCGGCTCAGGATCCATTGATCCACGAACGGCCTGTCGGCAATGGGCCGTGCTTCCGACGGCCCGTCCGCGTGCATCAGGATGAAGCGGGCGGCGTTCCAGATCTTGTTGGCAAAGTTGCGATACCCTTCGATCCGGTTTTCCGAGAGTTTAATGTCACGCCCGGGCGACGCCATTGAGGCCAGGGTAAAGCGGAGCGCGTCGGTCCCGTATTGCGACATCTTGGTCAGGGGATCGATGACGTTTCCTTTGGACTTGCTCATCTTTTCGCCTTCGGCGTCGCGTACCAGGGCGTGAATGTACACGTCACGGAACGGGGGCTTGCCGGTAAACTTGATGCCCATCATGATCATGCGCGCCACCCAGAAGAACAGGATATCCAAGCCCGTGACCAACGTGGAAGTCGGATAATAGGTCTCGAGCTCTTTGGTCTGTGCGGGCCAGCCCAAGGTGGAAAAGGGCCAGAGGGCCGATGAAAACCACGTGTCGAGCACGTCGGGATCCTGAATGAACTGACCTTGCTCGCAGGTGGCGCAGGCGTCCGGCGTCGTCTCGGCGACAACGGGTTCGGCTTGTGTGGGGATCAGGTGACTGCCTCCGCCTTCGAGAATCAGGCGGGCTTCGGGGCAGCACGTGGTGCAATACCAGGCGGGAATGCGGTGCCCCCACCAGATCTGCCGGGAAATGCACCAGTCTTTGATTCCTCGCATCCAGCCCAAATAATTGTTCGACCATTCTTCCGGGATAATGCGGATCTGTCCCTGTTCCACCGCCGCAATCGCCGGGTCGGCCAGCGGTTGAATGTTGACGAACCATTGCGGCGAGAGGAACGGCTCCACCACGGTTTTGCAGCGATAACATTTTCCCAGGGCCATTTGATGATCTTCGGTTTTGACCAGGAGGTCCCGGTGCTTCAAGGCCTCAACGACAATGGGACGGGCCTTCATGGCCGAGAGGTTGGCAATGCTGTCGATAACGTCCTGCACGACTCCGGCGTCCCGAAGCGCCTCGGGATTCAGGAGGGCTTGATGGGTCAACAGGGCAATGCGGGGGAGTCGGTGACGTTCGCCCGCCTCGAAATCATTGAAGTCATGGGCGGGAGTAATCTTGACCGCGCCGGTTCCGAATTCTCGATCCACGAGGATCGAATCGCCCACGACCGGCACGGTCCGGTCGGTGAGCGGAAGCCTGATGCGTTGGCCTATGTGCCGGTTGTACCGGGAATCCTCGGGATGAACGGCCACTCCGGTATCGCCGAGCAACGTCTCCGGTCTCGTGGTGGCGATGACGAGGGGCGTCCCGGCGTCATTGGCCAGCGGATAGGCAACGTGGTACATGGTGCCCTGAACCGGCTCGTGCTCGACCTCAACGTCGGACAGGGCGGTGAGACAGCGGGGGCACCAATTGATCAGGCGGTGTCCGCGATAGATGAGACCTTCTTGGTGCAAGCGTACGAAAACGGCTCGAACGGCTTCGGATAACCCCTCATCCATGGTAAAGCGCAGGCGCGACCAATCGCAGGAAGCTCCGAGTCGTTTCAGTTGATCGAGAATCGTATTGCCGGATTGCTGTTTCCAGGACCAAACCCGTTCAATGAACGCGTCTCGTCCGAGTTCCTCTCGCCCGGTACCTTCCTCCAAGAGCTGCCGCTCGACCACGTTTTGTGTGGCGATGCCGGCATGGTCGGTTCCCGGAAGCCACAAGGTGTTCCGTCCTTGCATGCGGCGCCAGCGAATCAGAATATCCTGAAGCGTATTGTTCAGCGCGTGGCCGATATGCAGCGAGCCCGTGACGTTGGGGGGAGGGATGACGATTGTATAGGGCTGTCCCGTGGAGTCGGGAGCGGCTCCGAAGTAGCCCCGATCGATCCAATATGGGCCCCACCGGGCTTCAACGGCTTGCGGTTCGTAGGTTTTACTGAGTTGTTGGGACGTCATAGGGATGAAACTCGCGCTGACAAGGCCAAAAATCTTAGCATGGGGGGTAGACCCTCGCAAGCAAAGCGCCGGTTGTGTTCACGAGAATGAATGTGATAGAACCCCACCACGCTTTTATCGGCAATTACGCCTAGCAGGACCAGGGAGAATTTGATGCCCAGAGGACGAGAAAAAGATCGAGAGCTTCGTCGTAAACACCGAAAGAATCAACGACGCATGAAGGCTCTTGAGCAAGCCCAACGCAAAGCCGGAACCAAGAAATAACCACCTGCCTTTCTCTCGCTCATCGAGGCCCATTTTGACTCGGGTCGGGGACGAGCCCGTCCTTTCCTATCCTATCCTCATTGCCATGCCGGCATCGCCCATAAAGGTCGTGTTTTTCGATGCGGCCGGAACCTTGTTTCGCGTCAAGGGATCCGTCGGGGACGTGTATCTGCAGTATGCAGCAAAGTATGGCGTGCCGCGGTCGCATGACATGGTGACCAAGGTGAACCAGGCGTTCAGGGACGCCTTTCGTCAAGCGCCTCCACCGATTTTTGCCGTAGAGCAACCGGAAAAATTGAAGCAATGCGAAAGGCTCTGGTGGTTTGACATCGTGCACGCGGTGTTCTATCGCGTCGGCATGTTCGAAGGGTTCGATGATTATTTCGACGAGGTCTACGAAGCCTTTGGCAGGGCGGAGGCATGGGAAATCTACCCTGAAGTGCCTGAGGTTCTTCAGCAGTTGCGCTCGCAAGGCTATGAGATGGGGGTCATCTCCAATTTCGATACGAGGTTTTTTGACATTGTCCGGGCGTTACGGCTGGAGCATCTTTTTGATTCCATCACGATTTCCAGTATCGCCGGGTCGGCCAAACCGTCTCCTCAGATTTTCCAGCATGCCCTGGATCAACACGTAGTCGAGCCGGAAGAAGCCGTGCACGTGGGAGATGATCTTAAGGAAGATTTTGAAGGAGCCACCGATGTCGGCTTATCAGGGGTGCTCCTGGATCGGGAAGGGAAGGGAGTCGACGACACGATACCTTGCATTGCCAATCTTGGTGAATTGCATCAGGTTCTTCATTAGACCAATGAGCACGTCGATGTCGTGTCGAAATGTTGGAAATCACCTCGCAGACGAACCTGCGTGCGTTCCTTGACTTCGGAAAGAATGGCCTGCTAGACTTTTTTCCAACTTCTTGGTTTTATTTGAAAAATTCTCAATGTATGACAATAGAATTACGTAAATTCAATTGAGTACGGAATAAACCTTTAGTATGACTTGAATATTGTGAGGGGTGTCATGAAGGATTTTTTTGAGTTGGATTGTGATTTGATTCTGCAACGACTGGTCTTAAGGGCCGAGGGCTTTGAAGAGGACTGGGGCGCAGGGGAAGACGCCGATCAGGAAAAGCTTCCCGATCCGCCCGCCGGCGTCAAGGCCGTCGCGGGCAACGGATTTATTACGCTGAGTTGGGAGGCCGTGCCCGATGCGATGTATTACAACGTCTACTATCAGACGTCTCAAGGGGTCAGCATCAAGCCGAATGAACTGACGCGTCCGATTGCGAGTCAGGATGATTTCAATCCCGTGATCGGAGTCACGAAGGAAAAGGGGAATTGTATCGAGGGTCCTTCCTGCCCCTACACGCATAACGATCTGGCCAACGGGTTGTGTTACCACTACGTCGTGACCGTCGTGACCGCCGACGGAGAAAGTCCCGAATCGGAAGAAGTCATGTCGATCCCTTCGCCGTACTTGCCAGTGTTGCAGTTCGGGCAGGAGGGCGTCGATGACGGGGAGTTCCGCTCGCCGACCGGGATTGCCCTCGACAGCGACGGGACCATCTACGTGGCGGATACCGACAATCATGCCATTCAACGGTTCGATAAGGACGGCAACTGTTTGGCTCGCTGGGGTGGGGAAGCCGATTCGGAAGACGGCACGTTTTATTATCCCCGCGGATTAGCGACTGCTCCCGAAGGCCACGTGTACGTGGCGGACAGCGGCAACAACCGCGTCCAGAAGTTTGATCCCGACGGGAACTTTTTGAATGCCTGGGGCAAGTTCGGCTTTGCCTGGCGCGGGGCCGAGGCCGGGAAGTTCGACGTGCCTTGGGGGGTGGCCACGGACCAGCAGGGGAATCTCTACGTGTCGGACACGAGTAATTCTCGCATCCAGAAATTTCAGTCGGACGGCGCCCCCTTGATCAAGTGGGGAAAAGACGGGAGCTTCGACGGCGCCTTCTACTTTCCGCGGGGTCTGACGGTCGACTTTGCCGGGCATATTTACGTGGCCGATGAAGGCAATCATCGCATTCAGAAATTCGATTCCCGGGGCAATTTCCTCGCGAAGTGGGGAAGAGAAGGGACCGGGCTCGGACAGTTCAAATCTCCCTGGGGCGTGGCGTGCGATGCCTTGGGCAACGTGTACGTCGTGGACAGTGGGAACCACCGGATCCAAAAATTCGACTCGAACGGGACCTATCTGTGCTCTTGGGGCAATCGTGGACTTACGGAAGCCCAGGTGAATTTCCCGTCCGGAATTGCGGTGGACAAGGAAGGGTACGTGTACGTGGTGGACAGCGGGAACTACCGGGTCCTGAAGTTCGCGCCCACCGAAGAGGAACTCGCCAGGGGTCGGGAAAAAGCCGATAAGGCCGCAGAGGCGGAAGGGGCCCCGCTTGCCGTGCCGTTGGTGGGGAAACCCGGTGATACGGAAGCGATGCTGAGTTGGATGGAGGTGCCCGGCGCCGTGTCCTATAACCTCTATTTCAGTACCGATCCCGGTGTGTCCAAAGAGACGGCGACGCTCATCGAAGGGGTGACGAGTCCCTATACCCATACCGGTTTGACGAACAATACGGCCTATTACTATGCGCTCACGAGCGTTGATGAGAATGACGTCGAGAGTTCCCTGTCGGAAGAACAGGAAGTCATGCCCGTGTTGATCGACGTGGCCGCTCCGCAGAATCCGGATATTGTTCTGAATCACGGGGCGTACATGACGAATTCGTTGGACGTGGTGTCGACTATTTCAGCCAGGGACGTGGATACCGGCGTGGCAGGCTATTTCATTTCAGAAAATCCCATGACTCCGGGTGCGACCTTGCCGGGATGGATCGAAGTCGAACCGGAACACAAATTCGGGGCAACGATTCCTCTAACCTTATCGCCCGGTGACGGGCCGAAAACGGTCTACGCGTGGTTTAAAGACGTCGGCAATAACATCTCGATCCCGGCCAGTGCGAACATTTTGCTGAATACCTCGGGGTACGTGTGTACGGGGAAATGGGGGAAACCCGGTCGTGGCGCCTCGTTGCTGCACGGCGGTGAATTCATGGCGCCGCTCTATGGGCTGGCCATCGATAACCAGGGCTCCCTGTTCGTCATCGACAACGGGAACACGCGTGTTCAAAAATTCGATCGCAATGGAAACTTCATCCTGCTGTGGGGAAATTTCGGCACGGCCAATGGGAATTTCAACAGTCCCACGGGCATCGCGTGCGATGGAAAAGGTGACGTGTACGTGTGCGATACCAACAACCATCGTGTGCAGAAGTTTGACGGAAAGCTGGGCCAATACCTTATGAAAATCGGTGGGCGTGGGAACGGAGAAGGTCAGTTCAATGCGCCTTGGTCCGTTGCCATCGACCGGGTCCGTGGCTACTTGTACGTCGTCGATAGTGCCAATTTTCGCGTCCAGAAATTCGATGAAGACGGTGAGTTCGTGATGCAGTGGGGCAGTTTCGGGAATAACGACGGGCAATTCTATTTTGCCCGGGGCATTGCGGTCGATCAGAATGACGGGATGGTCTACGTCGTGGACATGGGGAATCACCGCATCCAAAAGTTCGATACCAGTACCAACGTCCTTCCGCAACTCGTGGCCAAATGGGGTGGTGGGATCGGTCCGGGCCACGCGAGCAGCGCCCAGGCACAGGAACCCGGCCAATTTCGTTCACCATGGGGAATTGCGGTGGACGGTGCGGGTGACGTGTACATCTCGGACACCGGGAATCAGCGGCTGCAAAAATTTGATCGTGACGGGAATTTCATCACCCAATGGGGCGGATTCGGTAATGCCGAAGGGCAGTTCAACTTTCCCTATGGGCTCGTGGTGGATCACAGAGGGCACGTCTTCGTGGTGGATAGCGGGAACATGCGCGTGCAACACTTCATGCCGGCCGAAGACGCCGAAGAGTTCCTGCAGGAAGAAGGGGAAACGGTGGCGGCTCTTCCGGAAGGCGAAGCGCAATAACCGTCTCGCGAGGCTCTGCGCAAGGCCCCCGGACGTCTGTGCCGTCAGGGGGCCTTACTTTTTTCACTTTTGGCTATTGCGCCCGTCGATTTTTTTAGAAAAACTTGCTAAGCTGTTTTCGCATTTTTCTCACCGGTTTTTGTTCAACGACAACTTTATGGGTTCACTTCTGATGACTCGATCATCGGGCATATATCTCTTTCAGGGGACGCGCTGATGGCTCTCTGGGACAAGACGCGAATCGGCTTGACTTTTGATGACGTGGTGTTGGTGCCTGCCAAATCGGAAGTGATGCCCGGCGACGTGGATTGTGACACGCACGTCTCGCGGAATATCACGATCAATATCCCGATTTTGAGCGCCGCCATGGACACCGTGACGGAAGGTCGCTTGGCCATCGCATTGGCACGGGAAGGAGGCATCGGGGTGCTCCATCGGGCCATGTCGCCGGAGAATCAGGCCAGGGAAGTGGACAAGGTAAAAAAATCCGAAAGCGGCATGATTCTGGATCCCATTACGATCTCACCCGATCAAACCATTCGGGATGCCCATGAAATCATGGCGACCTACCGGATTTCCGGCATTCCGGTCACGAGAGAAAAAAAGCTGGTGGGGATTTTGACCAATCGGGATCTGCGATTCGAGTCGCGGTTGGATTTGCCGGTCTCCCAGGTGATGACGCAGGAACGGTTGGTGACGGTGCCGGAGGGCACGAGTCTTACCAAAGCCCGTGAAATTCTGCACGAGCATCGAATTGAAAAGTTGCCCGTTGTCAATGACGCATTCGAACTCAAGGGGCTCATCACGATCAAGGACATTCAAAAACAGATCAAATACCCGAACGCCTGTAAAGATACCCACGGCCGGCTGCGGGTCGCCGCGGCCGTCGGCGTGGGAGAGGACGTGCCGGAACGCGTCGAGCGTCTGGTCAAGGCCGGTGTGGACATGCTCGTGGTCGATACGGCGCACGGACATTCCCAGAGTGTTATCGATACCGTGAGAATG
The DNA here is from genome assembly GCA_965207015.1 of Nitrospirales bacterium. Lineage (GTDB taxonomy): Bacteria > Nitrospirota > Nitrospiria > Nitrospirales > UBA8639 > Bin75. Next base: position 893,530 of record OZ242257.1, read on the forward strand.
ATCAAGCAAAGCTATGCGTCCATGGATGTGGTGGCCGGGAACATCGCGACGGCGGAAGGCGCCAAGGAACTCGTAAGCGTGGGCGCGGACGCGGTGAAGGTGGGCGTGGGGCCGGGCTCGATTTGCACGACGCGGATCGTCTCGGGAGCCGGGGTGCCCCAACTGACCGCGATTGCGGATTGTGCCGAAGCCTTGAACGGAACCGGAATTCCGGTGCTTGCCGATGGTGGTATCAAATATTCGGGCGACATCTCCAAAGCCCTGGCTGCGGGAGCCTCCGCCGTGATGATCGGGTCCCTGTTTGCCGGCACCGAAGAATCACCGGGGGAAACCGTCCTGTATCAGGGCCGTACATACAAAGAGTACCGGGGCATGGGGTCGCTCGGGGCCTTGGAACGATGGGGTCGTGACCGTTACCGGCAGGAAGGGCAGGCCGTGGCAAAGCTGGTGCCGGAAGGAATTGAAGCCCGTGTGCCCTACAAAGGTCTGCTGTCCAATATGGTGTATCAATTGGTCGGCGGGCTGAAGGCCGGAATGGGATATTGCGGGTGCCGGTCCATTCCGGAGTTGCAACAAAACGCCCGGTTCATTCGTCTCACCAACGCCGGATTGCGAGAAGGCCACGTGCATGACGTGGTCATAACCAAGGAGGCGCCCAACTATAGGGCTGACGTCGAATAAGTGAGGCAGGACCCGACTTCGACAACATCATCCATGGCGTCCTGTCACGATACTATCGTCGTTCTCGATTTCGGGTCACAATACACCCAACTGATTGCTCGCCGGATTCGAGAGTCCCACGTTCACTCCGTTATCCTTCCTTCTTCCGCTTCCCTGGAAACGATTCAAACGAATCGACCCAAAGGCATCATTCTATCCGGGGGACCGGCCAGTGTGACGAACGTCGGCCGGCCGGAATGGTCAAAGATGATTATGAAGGAAGGAGTGCCGATTCTCGGCATTTGCTACGGCATGCAATTGATGGCGCAATCCATGGGCGGGCGAGTCGGCAGGGCGAAGCATAGGGAATTCGGTCGCGCCGGGTTGCTGGTTCAGGATGAATCGGATTTATTCAGGGGACTGGCTGGGAAAAGTCCTTTTTCGGTCTGGATGTCGCACGGCGACCGGATTGAAACGTTGCCTCCCGGGTTCGTGGCCATTGCACGGACGGCGAATTCTCCCATTGCCGCGATGAAGTTGGTCGACAGGCAACGTCGTTTCTACGGTCTGCAGTTTCACCCCGAAGTCGCCCATACGACGCATGGTGCACGTATCCTCAAAAACTTCGTCCGTCATATTTGCGGGGCGAGACCGACCTGGACCATGGGGTCGTTTTTGCACGATTCCATTGATCAAATCCGTGAACGAGTGGGTAAAGGAAAGGTGCTCTGTGCTTTGAGCGGAGGCGTCGATAGCACAGTGGCCGCGGCCATGACTCATCGGGCGATCGGGAAGCAATTGACCTGTGTGTTCATCGATAACGGCGTTATGCGGAAACAGGAAGCCAAACAGCTCAAGCAAGTGTTCAGGTCGTTTCACTTCAACTGCCGGATGGTCGATGCCTCCGGGCAGTTCTTGCGAGCCCTGGGTCGAACGACCGACCCGGAAAAAAAGCGCAAGATCATCGGCCGTCAATTCATCAAGGCGTTCGAACGCGAAGCGCTAAAACTCGGCAACGTGCGTTACCTGGTCCAGGGCACGCTCTATCCCGACGTGATCGAAAGCATCAGCCACAAAGGCCCTTCCGCGACGATCAAGTCGCACCACAATGTCGGAGGCCTTCCGGCACGGATGAAACTCAAATTGGTCGAACCGTTGCGCGAATTATTCAAGGATGAAGTCCGTGTTCTGGGCAGGGAACTGGGTTTGCCGGATGACGTAGTGTATCGTCATCCTTTCCCGGGTCCGGGGTTGGCCATTCGCGTGCTCGGCGCCGTGACACCGGCTCGCCTGGACATGCTCAGGGAAGCGGACGCCGTGTTTATCGATGAATTAAAGGCGCAGGGCCTGTACGGGAAGACGTGGCAGGCATTTGCCGTGTTGCTGCCGGTTCGCACCGTCGGGGTGATGGGTGATCAGCGGACGTATGAACACGTGATCGGATTACGAGCCGTGACGAGTGTGGACGGCATGACCGCGGATTGGGCGCAATTGCCGCAATCCTTTCTCGCACACGTGGCGAATCGGATCATCAATGAAGTGCCGGGTGTGAACCGCGTCGTGTACGATATCAGTTCCAAACCGCCGAGTACGATCGAATGGGAGTAATAAGGTTGTCTGGACAGTTTACGATAAAGCCGATAATCACCAGCAGGGATTTACGCAGATAGCGCGCCGTTAAGTGTTGTTGAGGGGCTACGATGCGTCTTACAGAAATCAAAATAAAAAATTTTCGTTCTTTTGAAGATGAAACCATTGTGCTGGACGATTATACCTGCCTCGTTGGACCAAATGGGGCTGGTAAATCCAACGTGCTGCAGGCGCTCAATTTATTCTTTAGAAATACAGCGGCCGCCTCTGTTGATTTGTTGAAGTTATCCGACGAGGATTTTCATCATAGGAACATTGAGAGACCCGTTGAAGTTGAGTTGAAGTTTGAGCAGCTATCACCGGACGCACAAGAGGACTTTAAAGCATACTACAGGAGTGGCAAGCTTATAATATCGGCCGTTGCAGCATGGGATCCTCAAGCTGGTTGTGCTGAAGTAAAACAGTACGGGTCAAGACTTGTTATGGCCGCTTTCGCGCCATACTTTGCAGCAAATGAGAACAAGGCTGGAGCGGCAGAATTAAGGGGCATTTACTCAGAGCTGCGGAGACAGTTTTCTGATCTGCCCGCGGTGACTACAAAAGGAGATATGGAATCGGCACTCCGTGCTTACGAAGAGGGGCATCTGGAACAATGTGAGCTTGTATCGAGCCCGAATCAATTTTATGGGTGGAGTAAGGGAGAGAATCGGCTGCGTAAATATCTTCAGTGGGTCTATGTGCCTGCCGTAAAGGATGCCACTACGGAACAAGATGAGGGGCGTGCGACAGCTCTGGGGCAACTCCTGGAAAGAACGATAAGGTCTAAAGTGAACTTTCAGGAACCGATCGATGAGCTGCGAAAGGATGTAGCAAACAAGTACGAAACGATCATCAAGAAGGAGCAAAATGTCCTTGATGGTCTGAGCGATTCACTTACGCATCGGATACAGGAATGGACTCATTCGGGTACCAAAATCAGGCTCAACTGGCACTATAACCCGGATAAATCCTTTACTGTCAACGAGCCACTAGCAAGATTGGCTGTCGGCGAGCATGATTTCTTGGGTGAGCTTGCCCGCTTAGGTCATGGTCTTCAAAGGACCGTGTTTGTGTCCCTTCTTCAGGAACTCGCTGCAAACGAGGAAGGAGGCATGCCGACGCTTCTTCTTGGATTCGAGGAGCCGGAGTTATACCAACACCCCCCACAATCTCGGCATATGGCGAGCCTGTTGGAAGGGCTATCAACAAAGAATGCTCAGATCCTTCTGAGCACGCATAGCCCTTACTTCGTGTCTGGTAAGGGCTTCGAAAATATTCGCATGATTCGTAAGTCATCTGATGACAGAAAGTCGATCACATCCCAAGTGACGCATAAGAATATTTCAGACCAGCTAGCCGAAGCATTGGGGGAGGCGCCACGTTCACTGACAAGCACTATGGCCGCTATCGAGCAAATAATGCAGCCATCCCAGAATGAACTGTTTTTTGCGAGCGTCGTGGTATTGGTCGAGGGAATTGAAGATGTCGCGTATATATCAACTCACTTGAGCTTGACAGGTCGTTGGGATGAGTTTCGGAGACACGGCTGCCACTTTGTGATCGCAAGCGGAAAGCAGAATCTGAGTCGGCCATTGGCTACTGCCCAGGGGCTTGGGATTCCAGTGTTCGTTGTATTTGATTCGGACGCGGAGGCCAACCGCAATAATCCAGGCAACCATCCTCGCGACAACCGCTGCATTTTATCGCTATGCGGAGTACATGATGCAGACCCTATGCCGCAGGACATGTACTGGGGTGATAATGTTGTGATGTGGCAATCGAACATTGCAGACGTAGTGCATTCAGATTTTGGACGGGAAGTATGGGATAGTTCTGAGCATACTGCCAAGCAAGAGCAGGGATTCTTGGATGGCGTTAAGAGAAAAAACTCCTTGCTAGTAACTGCAACGTTAGAAGTTCTCTACAAGCAAGGAAAGAGATCGAAGATACTGGAACAGCTTTGCGCCAGAATCCTCAAATTCGCTGAGGCACACTAGGGCTCTTGTGAAGACAATAGTCAAGTTTATTCACGCCGCAGATATACACCTTGATAGCGCACTACATGGATTAGAGCGTTATGAAGGTGCTCCAGTTGAAGAGATACGTCGCGCCACTCGTCGCGCCTTTGCCAACCTTGTAGATCTTGCTATCGATGAAAAAGTGGATTTTGTGCTCCTGGCGGGTGATCTTTATGACGGGGACTGGAAGGATTACAACACGGGCCTCTATTTTGTAGAACGCATGAGAAGGCTGCATGAGGCAGGTATCCGTGTCTTTATTGTGTCCGGAAACCACGACGCCGCCAGCCAAATCACCAAACACCTTCGATTGCCTGAAAATGTCACCTTGTTCTCAACTAGGAATCCGGAACAGGTGATTTTAGATGATCTGAATGTGGCAGTATATGGTCAGGGTTTCGCTAGACGGGCAGTAACAGATGACCTTTCGCAGGCCTATCCGCAAGGAAATCCACAGCTATTTAACATCGGCATGCTCCATACTTGCCTGGACGGTAAGCCGGGCCACGAGCCCTACGCGCCTTGCACCATTGATGGGCTACGGTCCAAAGGATACCAATATTGGGCGCTAGGTCATGTCCACAACCGTGAAGAGGTGAGCCAAGATCCATTGATAGTATTTCCCGGAAATATCCAGGGACGAAATATCCGTGAGGCAGGACCAAAGGGCTGCACCCTGGTTACAGTCGAAAGCGGAGATATTGTTGAGGTCGAACATCGAAATCTCGATGTGATGCGGTGGTCTCTCTGTGAGCTTGATGTTTCTGGCAGCGAGACGGTGGATGACATCTATGAGCAGGTGCGTGAAGGTCTGCAGTCAGCATTGGGTAGCGCCGAAGGGAGACCAATCGCTGTACGCCTGGTCCTGCAAGGAACCTGCTCTGCGCATGCGAAATTGCATGTAGACCGCATGCTCTGGATTCAGGAATATCGAGCTTTGGCAACGGGGCTAGGCGGTGCTGGCATCTGGTTGGAGAAGGTTTCCATCAAGACAAAGCCGTCCTACTCTGTTGATGAGGTTCTTGAATGCGACGATGCATTAAGCGGCTTGCTGCGTACCATCCGTGATATGGAATTGGATGCTGCAGCTTTAGACGAACTCGCCGATGAGATATCCACGCTTCGTCATAAACTCCCGGCTGAACTGCTGGGAGGTGATGACCCCTATGATCCGACTAATCCGGATATGCTCAAGGATGCCTTGGAGGATATTAAGGAGTTGCTCGTCAACCGCTTGTTGTCCACGAAGAAAGCGGTATGAAGTCAAGATGAGAATAGACGCATTAAATTTTGCAGCATTCGGTCCCTTCACCGATAGGATATTGTCTTTTAGTGAACTGGGTCTCCATATTGTTTATGGTCCTAACGAGGCGGGCAAGAGTTCGGCCCTGCGCGGCCTGAAAGCCTTACTATATGGCATCGACGAACGTACCCCGGACAATTTTCTTCACGCCAATGACAAACTCCGTATCCATGGGGTTTTGCGGGCACGAGATGGGCACAAACTCACGTTTGTCCGGCGCAAAGGCCGGAAAAATACGTTATTGACTCCAGATGATGAAGTACTTGAGGAACACGTACTGGTGCCCTTTCTCCAAGGTGTGACTGCGGATCTTTTCGAGACACTTTTCGGAATCGATCACCAGGAATTGATTCAGGGTGGACAGGAGATTCTCGAACAGAAGGGGGAAGTTGGACAAGCTCTGTTTTCAGCAGCGCTTGGCAGCACCGCGTTACATGCCGTCCTTGCCAAGCTTGATGAAGATGCTCATGGTCTGTTCCGGCCCCGGGGCACAACGCAGACTATCAACTCAGCGTTGAAGTCGTATGCTGAACTCAGTAAGGAGGTCAGGGAGCGTTCTCTATCGTCGAGAGAATGGGATGAAAAACGTCGCGTTTTGGAGCGGACGACGAAGGAACTGGAAAAAACTCAATCTGAATTGGCGGACAACAGAATTGAGGTAAATCGTTTACAACGTATCCAGCGCGTTCTGCCAAAACTTGCCAAGCGCCGTGAATTCGCTCATGAATTGGATTTATTGGGCAATGTTATCGTTCTGCCGAAAGATTTTACTGACCGTCGCCAAACGGCTTTGAATGCGTTGGAGAAAGCTCAAGCCATAGTTGGAAAGGCAACTCCTCGCCTTGACGGATTACAGAAACAACTCGAAGAATTGCCAACAAACCAAGGCTTGCTGGCTCAGGCAGAGAACATTGAAGATCTTCATGCGCGCCTGGGCGGTCATCGAAAAGCACTGCAAGACCGACCGCATCTTGAAGCGGAAGGCCAACAGTTACTGACAGATGCTGAATCCATACTCAAAGAGATTCGGCCTGATCTTGAATTTAAGAATAGCGAGAAATTACGTCCCATACTGGCAAGGCGGCAGGCCATTGCCGAGTTGGGCAGCAAAAATGCCTTACTGAATGACCGTGTAGAACAGGCAGAGTCTAGTTTGCGTGAAACAGAAAAGCGCTTGAAGGTCGCCCGTAGGGAACTTGATGGAATTCCTGAATCGAGCTCCACGGATGCATTGCACCGAGCAGTTGCATCTGCCAGGAAACAGGGGGAATTGGATGCTTCGATCCAGTCCATGCAGAGTCAACTTGCAAACCTGCAGGCAGAATCCGCTACTGACCATGCACGACTCACGCTATGGGAGGGTGGGCTGGAAGAAGTGTCTAGATTGAGGTTACCCAACCGGGAAAGCATCCATCAATGTGAAGAGGACTATAGCGAACTTTCAAAACGTTTCCAGCGTCTTGAAGAGAAGAAGGAAGAAGTCCTTGGCTCCTTACAAGATATCGGGCAAAAACTGGATGAAATTGAACGTGTCGGGGAGGTGCCGACGGAAGCAGCGCTCATCAATGCCAGATCGGAACGTGATGCAGTCTGGCAGTTGCTGCGCCGACAGTGGGTGAACGGTGAGGACGTATCAGCCGAGGTAAGTGAGCAACAAGGTGGTGGGACATTGCCGGATATCTTCGAGAATCGCGTTGCCGGTGCCGATGAAGTTTCTGATCGTTTGCGTCGCGAAGCAGATCGGGTCCATGCATTGGCAAGTCTTCAGGCCAACCAGGCGAGCGGGCAACGACAAGAAGAAGAGATAGTCAAACAGCTTAAGGTAGGAAAGTCTGAAAAGATTCAACTTGATGCTGCTTGGCAGGAATTATGGGCATCTTGTCGGATTGTCCCACGTACGCCGCGGGAGATGCGTGTCTGGCTGGATGAATTTGAAAGACTTCGTGATAGGGTGGGACAGCTAAATCTGCTACGCCAGAAGGTGGACGAGCTTGTGCAGAATCGTACCACGCATATCCAGCGGCTCAATGAGCAACTGATCAGGCTGGGGAGAACGGGCTCTGCGTCAGAGGAGCTTGAACCCGTTCTCCTGGAATGTGAATCATTAGCTAATCAACTTGACGAAACCAAACGCAAGCACGATTCGCTGAGTAAGGAGGTCAAGGATCGGGAAGCTGATGTTGAGTCGTTGAGTGAAGATCATCGATTGGCAATCGAAGCACTTGAAGCATGGAAGACGCAGTGGGGTAGGCAGATGCAGAACCTTGGTCTGCGAAGTGAGACCTCACCATCGGCGGTTGACGATTTCATTGAAAGCGTCAGAGAACTGTTCTCAAAACAAGGCGAAGCAAAAAAACTGCGCATACGCATCAATGCCATCGATGAAGATGAAGTGGCATTCCGCGCCCAGGTAGTGACCATGGTAGCCACGATTGCCCCGCAACTGAAAGACTTGCCCACTGATGATGCCGTCTTACGCCTTAACTCGTTGTTATCAGAAACACGAACGCGACAGACAAAACGGCAACAGAGTGAAGAGCAGATCGAACAGGTGACGCAGGAGATACAGGATTCTAACGCATCGATAAAGACTGTAACGGATCATCTTGATGCGTTATGTGTAGAAGCAAAATGTGATAGTCACAATCACCTCGAAGCTGCGGAACGCCGCTCGGCAGACTATCTTCGAATCAAGGCGGCAATCGATTCGATTGAGCAGGAAATCCTGGAAGCAGGTGAAGGTGTTGCCATTGCGGAGTTGGAGACCCAAGCGGAGGGGATCAACCCAGATAGTCTGCCCGGACGAATCACAGAGTTAAGCAATAAGATCGATGTTGAACTCGACCCCAAACGGACTGAACTGGCGGAAACAAAAGGACGAGAGGAAAAGGAACTGGAACTCATGGATGGTAGTGATCATGCAGCCATGCTCGCTGATAAGGCCCACGCCACTCTTGCCAGTATTCGTACAAATGCCGAACGCTATGTCGAAGTTAAATTGGCGGGAAAGATTTTACGCGACCAGATTGAGCGTTATCGTAGGGAAAACCAAGGGCCACTAGTCAAGCGCGCAAGCGAACATTTCTCCGCACTGACGCTTGGCTCATTCGAAGCGCTTATGACTGACTTTAATGAAAAGGATGAGCCTGTACTTGTTGGTGTTCGCCTCAATGGGGAGCGCGTACATGTAGAAGGGATGAGTTCGGGAACACGCGACCAACTTTATTTTGCGCTTCGATTGGCCTCGCTGGAGAAATATATGGAAGGCTCTGAGCCCATGCCTTTCATTGTGGATGATGTGCTTGTGAACTTTGATGATGGCCGTTCACAGGTAGCATTGAATACCTTGGCTAAATTATCGGAAAAGACACAAGTTATCCTGTTTACTCATCATTCGCAGGTTGTTGCGCAGTCAAAGCAATTGCAAGGGGCGGTACAGGTACATGAGTTAGGGACAACTACATGAGTTATTTCTAACCTGCACTTACCCATATAGATTGCGATGGTGCTCTAACCTCTTCATTGATAGCCCCTCCAATGGCAGAAAGGAGGGATGCGCCTATGCCGGAAGAAACTGGCAGGGGGCTGGATGCCTTTCTTCAATGATCGTAGTTGCCGCGCCACAAACAATTTAGATGATATCCTGACAGTACTCAGGTGCTCTAGAAGTACGTATGTAAAGAATGAATATGAAGTAGATTTCAGATTAAAGAAATTAAAGAAATGATGGTTCGATTGCAAAAAGTTATTGCCGCCAGCGGGGTGGCGTCCCGGCGCGCGGCTGAAACCATGATTCGGGACGGTCACGTCACGGTGAACGGCAAAGTCGTGCGCGTGCTTGGAACCTGTATCGATCCGTCGAAAGACCACGTGAAGATCGATGGCCGTCACGTGCAACCGGCCGAGCCCGAAGTCTTCGTTCTTTTGCATAAGCCGTCCGGATACGTGACCACGATGAATGACCCGCAAGGCCGGCCCACGATTGCGGATCTGGTGCCGAAAGTGAAAGTGCGCGTGTTTCCGGTCGGCCGTCTGGACTATGACACCGAAGGGCTCCTGCTGTTGACGAATAACGGAAAGGTGGCGCAAGCGTGCGTCCATCCCCGGTACCACGTGCCGAAGACGTATCTGGTCAAAGTGTCGGGCGTGTGTACGGACGAGGAAATCCGAAACCTCGAGGCCGGAGTGGCTTTGGATGACGGGATGACCGCTCCGGCTACGATCAGAAAATCCGGAAAGGCCAAAACCAATTCCTGGCTGGAACTGACGATTCACGAAGGCAGAAAACATCAGGTCAAGCGCATGCTCGAAGCCTTGGGCCATCGCGTCGTGCGTATCAAACGCATTCGTTTCGGCCCGCTTGAATTGGGAACCCTCCCCGTGGGCGTTTCCCGGTTTGCCACTGATGCCGAGGCCAATGCCTTGCGGGCGGTCGTGCATCGAACGGCCGAGGGGCGTATCGTTCGTAGACCGGTCAAGTCGTCGGACTTGCAAAGTTCGAGACCGGCTGGAGATACTGTGCCGCCGCGCCTGCGTCAAACAAAGGTTCCGACAAAGAGGACTTTGAGCAGCACGGGACGCAAGGCCCGTCCTGCTCCGAGCAGCACCCGGCCACCGGGACGAGTGGTAAAAAGCAAAGGTCGCCCACGGACTCGAAAAGGATAAGCGACACAGTGAAGCGGACACACCATTGTGGAGAACTGACGCGTGACCATGATGGCCAAACCGTCACGTTGATGGGATGGGTGCACGGCCGGCGTGATCACGGGGGCGTGTTGTTCATCGACGTGCGAGACCGGTTCGGCGTGACGCAGTTCGTGTTTGACGTGGAGGCTGATCAGGCCATTCATGCGCAAGCCAATGAACTCCGCAACGAGTTTGTGATTGCCGCCACGGGACTGGTGCGGCTGAGACCCGAGGAGTCGGTGAACCCGCAGATCACGACCGGGGAAATCGAAATCCGCGTTGACGCATTGGACGTGTTGAATCGCGCCAATACCCCGCCCTTTTTAATCGAAGATGACAGCCAGGCCACGGAAGCCCTGCGGTTGAAACATCGCTATTTGGATTTGCGCCGGCCACCCATGCAGCGCTTGCTCGCGTTGCGTCATGACGTGACCTACCGCACCAGGCAGTTTCTTCATGAACGCCGGTTTCTGGAAATCGAAACTCCGATCCTCACCAAGAGTACACCCGAAGGGGCCAGGGACTACCTGGTGCCGAGCCGCGTCAATCAGGGGTCCTTTTTTGCCTTGCCGCAATCACCGCAATTGTTCAAGCAGATCCTGATGGTCGGCGGAGCCGACCGGTACTTTCAGATCGCCCGCTGTTTCCGCGACGAAGATCTGCGGCTCGACCGGCAACCCGAATTCACGCAGATCGACCTTGAGATGTCGTTCGTGGAACGCGACGACGTCATGAACCTGACGGAAGAGTTGCTGAGACTCGTGTGCAAGGAAGCCGCGGGTGTTTCGTTGCCGTCTCCCTTCCCGCGTTTGACGTATCAGGAAGCCCTGTCGCGGTACGGGACCGACAAACCCGATCGTCGGTTCGGGTTGGAGTTGTGTGACCTGAACGAAGTCGCTAAACAGGTCGAGTTCAAAGTGTTCAGAGAGACGGTGGAAAAAGGCGGCCAGGTTTCCGGGCTCGTTGTCAAAGGTGGCGCGGACATCGCGCGCAACCAGATCGACCGGCTCATTGACGTTGCCAAAGAGTTCGGGGCCAAGGGCTTGGCCTGGGTCAAGATCACCGAAGGGTGGCAGTTTGAGTCGGTCATTGCCAAATTTCTCGATGCCGGACTGTTTCAGTCTGCGCTGCCGGATGCAGGTCCCGGTGACCTTCTGCTTTTTATCGCAGACAAGCCCGCCGTCACATATGACGTGTTGGGCCGGCTTCGTTTATACCTTGGCGTTGAACTGGAGTTGATCGACCACGACAAATGGGAGCCGGTCTGGGTCACGGATTTTCCCATGTTCGAATACGATGCAGCGGAAAAACGGTACGTCGCGCTCCATCATCCCTTCACGTCGCCTCGTGTGGACGATCTGTCAGGCCTGGATTCCGACCCGTTGCACGTACACGCGCAAGCCTATGACGTGGTTCTCAACGGATTTGAGATCGGTGGGGGCAGCATTCGTATCCACCGGAGCGAGTTGCAGCAAAACGTGTTTAACCTGTTGGGGATTTCCAAGGAAGCCGCTCAGGAGAAGTTCGGGTTTTTGCTGGACGCGCTGGAGTATGGCGCGCCGCCCCACGGTGGAATTGCGCTGGGCCTGGACCGTCTGGTCATGTTGCTCGGAAGAGCCGAGTCCATTCGAGAAGTCATTCCCTTCCCCAAGACGCAAAAAGTGCAATGTCTGATGACTGAAGCACCCGCAGACGTTGGACAGACGCAACTCAAAGAACTGGGCATCAAACTCGACCTTCAGATTTAGCGTATAGCGGCGGGGTTGGCGAGCTTCAGGCGTTGAGCACGTTGACCACGATGCTGTGCAGGCCCGTGGCACCATTGGGTTGGGGGCGTGTGATGGTTGAAGTTTGTACGGTGCCGGTGGTGTCGACGGCGCGCACGGAGACCATGCTTTTGCCGTCCGGCATGTCGGGTCGCTGATAGTTCCAGACCACCCAGGACCATGGGGATTGGGGCGGTTCGATGGTGGCATCGAGCCACGTTTTCTCCTGGTCGAAACTCAATTGTACCTGCGCAATGGAGTTGGGTCCGCCGAAGGCAATGCCGCGAAACTGCACGTTGGGCCCGCGGATATCCTGGTAATGTCCCGGACTGTCGATGCGGGAAAAAATATGGATCGTGCCCTCGTCGGTCCACCCTTTGCGCTGCCAGTAGCCCTGATAGTCCCCGTTGTACACCTCAATTTCCGTGATCCACTTGACGTTCTTGATCCCGTATAACCCGGGAACGATCAAGCGGACAGGAAAGCCATGGGCCTTCGGAAGCTTTTCCCCGTTCATGAGATAGGCCAACATCACTTCATCGTGCATGGCCCGTTCAAAGGGAATGCTGTCATGATAGGCGTCGGCTCCCCGAAAAATGACGTCTCGTGCAGTCTCAGCGTCGGCTCCGGCTTCAATCAGCAACTCTTTCAAGGAAATTCCCCGCCAGATGGCATTGCCGAGACTCGTTCCCCCAGGCAGGGTATCGATGCACATGAGTGTGGACACCTGGTCGAACGGTCTGCGATTCAGGAGGTCTCGCCACTTGAGCACTATGGGGTTGGCGACTGCGCCTTTGACCACCATTTGCCATTGCTCCTGGTCAAGGTCGCGCGAGAGGTTGTACGGAGAGTCCATGTAATTGACGGTATAAAATTTTTCATTGGGCGTGAAATACCGTGTTTCACGGGGAGGTACGGCAAACATGCTGCCGATGTCGCACCCGGTGGTGAGACTGCTGAGGCCAACCATCGTGCCTAAGCTGCCAAGTTGAAATAATTTTCGACGGGTAATGTCCATGGGCGAGAAGGGGAGATGTTTTCGAGGATTGTCATCTCCCTGTAATTACTATAGTACAGTGTCTGACCCTCTGCAAGAGAGGGAGCTACAAGGTGAGGATTCCCGCTCAGGCTCAGGAGTCGAATTCATGCACGTTGTCAGGTATTCCGGGGTGCGAGGGTCAACGGCACAGGCTCCCACAACCGGCCCCCGTTGTTTGTCCGGAAGAGTCCGGCGCGATTGGTGCCGACGTACAAGGTTGCAGGATCCGTCGGACTGACGACCAATGCGCGAATGTTGAGATTGGTCAGGCCTTCATTGATCGCGTCCCAGGTTTGGCCGCCATCCCGGCTTACATGGACTCCGGCTCGACTGGCCACGTACACCACGCCCGGGGTTATCGGGTCGAGAATGAGGTCGCTGAAAAATTGGTCGGGCAGGCCTTCGCCGATCCGTTGCCAGGACTCCCCGTCGTTGGTGGTTTTATAGAGTCCCTTCAACGTAGCCGTGTATACGATGTGGGGTGCATGGGGGTCGATCTTGATTTTGACTACGCTGAGGGCGCGTGACGCTTTCAAGACCTCGGGTGGCACCAGGCCGTTGTTGACTTTTTTCCAGTTCTTGGCCCCGTCGAAGGACCGATAGACGCCCCCGCTGGTGCCGGCGTACAGGGTTTGCGGCTGGTTGGGGTCCACGTCGATGGTGACGACCATGAGGACTTCGATCATGCCGTCCATGCGTTTGGCCCAGGTTTCCCCGGCGTTTTCCGTTTCAAAGACGCCCATCGACGTGGCGGCAAAAATATGTTGGCTCGATCCCGGAACGAATTTGAGTTCGTGCACCACCGAAGTAATGGTCACCCCTTCCAAACCTCTGCGCTGCGAGATCCACTGGTGGCCGCCGTTAAAGCTCTTGAAGACCGCATCGCCTTTGGTGCCGGCGTACACGTTGGCCGGGAGCAAGGGGTCGACGGCCAGCGAAATTACACGCGAATGGGTCATGCCTTTTGAAACATTGGTCCAGGTCTTGCCTGAATCGCGGGTCTTGAAGATGTAATCGTTTGTGGCGATATAGAGTAGGTCGGGTTTGGTCGGGTGCAGGGCAATCTCGACCACCGGTTCACCGCTTCCGTTGCAAGCTGGAAGGATCAAACACAAGACGAGAAGTGAGGGGAGACGTATCAACGTGTATTCACGTTATGCAGGAGAGCCTCTCGAATGCCGTGTAGAGGCCTTACATATTAAAGTAATACTTAAGGTTCAACGAAATGCCAAAGAAGCTCAGATTCTTGGCTTGAATGGCATACCGAATGGGCAAGTCACCCCCGGGAGTCCCGGGTGGCCCTACCGTGGAAGCATGGCCTCTCAATGGCTTCCATGCATTATCGCCGTCCTTGAAATTGTTAAAGGTATCACCGTAGCGGAATTTCAATCCGACGGAAAACCGTTCACTCCAAGCGTAATCCAGACCCGCGATCCACTGATACCCGAACAACGTGTCGGACAGCGTTTCGTCGGCTAACGAGGCCAGTCCTGCCGCATGACGATTGCGTCCCAATGCCTGGAGCGTATCGCTATTGTTTGTTCGGATGGATGTTCCCGAATAGTCCATTTGCACGTGCATCACCCCTAACCCAACCCCCACGTAAGGAGTGAGATTGGTCGATAGCATGTCATGAAAGTCATAGTAGACGTTGGCGAAGAAATTATCGGCTCGGAAATCACTGATTTTTTCACTTCGTTCGACAAATTCTGCCTGTTTCGGATCGCCGGGAACGTTGAGCGCTGAACGTTCACCGCTTTGCGCACGACGAAAATACTCGGCTTCAAGACGAAAGTCGTGGAAGGCATAGCCGAGGTTCACCCCGGCCAGCAAGCCCGTGCCAAGATCAAATTTGGTCGCCCGTTTAGGCAGGGCCCTGGGTGAGCATTGCTCCAACGGCAGCGGAACCGTGGTGCCGTCGTTCAACGTGTCCGCTCCCAACCATTGATCGCAGTTTGTCCCAATGCCGTTATTCGTGCGCGTGGACTCGAGATCGTTCGGGACGGAGACGCCTATGTCCGCGCCGAAGTAGAAACCGCTACGCTGTGAAGCTCCCGCATCCGTGAGCGGGAGCAGGACAATCATCATGAGAATCGTTGCAATCGGACGCTTGGCCAGTTTACTCATCGAGAATCTTTCGTGCCGCATTTCCATGCCGTATTTAATCAAGCCAGACCGGAACGACTTCACTCGATGGAGGGAAGGGTAGAGTAGAGACTGGAGCTTTTTCGGCACGTTCATAACGGGCCATGGCCTCGGGCATCCATTTCTGAAGGTTTTCAATGCGTGTCTCGTGAGCAGGGTGGGTTGAAAGAAATTCCGGCGGAGAACTTTTGGACGATTCGGCCATGCGTTTCCATAAAAGTACGGCTTCTCTCGGATCATAGCCGGCATCGGCAGCCAGGAGTAATCCGATGTAGTCTGCTTCCGATTCGTGACCTCGACTGAAGGGCAGTAGGACGCCGATCCCCAACGCCTGCATGGCCAGTGTTTGAGTGAGCGGCTTCATGTTAAGAGCCGCTCCGGCAATTCGCATGCCCAGATCGGCTGCCGTATGCTGGCTGACTCGTTCGGCGCCGTGCCGGGCCAAGGCGTGAACGACTTCATGCCCCATGATCGCCGCCAAGCCGTTTTCATCTTTTGCCTCAGGGAAAATGCCCGTGTAGAAGGCGATTTTGCCGCCCGGCAGGGCCCAGGCATTTTTGGTCCCGTCAGCCTTGATGACCGTAACTTCCCATTGAAACGACTCAGCCCGTTTGGCGTATTTTGATTGTTTGGCCGCGGCAATAATCCGTTCAGCGACACGTTGCACGGGTGCGACTTCAGCCTGGTTCTTGGAGATGACGACCTTTGGATCATTAAGAGCTTGAGCGTAGGCCCGGTTGCCCATCTGGACTTCCTGGCTTTCCGGGATCAGCAGTAACTGCGACCGGTTTGTGTACGGATTCGTCGTACACCCTGTAACGCTAAGGAGGACAAGAAACAGAGCCAGCGCTGGGACCACGCATTTCATGATCTTTCGGAAGTACATCAGAGCCTCTTTGCCTGATCGTAATTTTTCTCCGTGAAAACTTCGATTATTATTACGATTCGGGGATGGAAATGTCGAGCTCTTCGACGGTTTCATATCGCGCCAAGGCCGGTGCCGTTTCCTGTCGCGGGCCTATGATCAGGATGACAAACTGGTCCGGTTTGATGTGCCTGCGGGCTGCTTTCTGCACTTGAGGCAGGGTCGTTTCTTCGATGCCGGTTCTGAACCGGCTCAGCCAATCGGCAGGATACCCGAAATATTCATAGGTAAGAAATTTTCCGAGGAGTTTTCCGGGAGAATCGACCGAAAAGATAAAAGAATTCAGGAGACTGGTCTTGGCCTTGTGCACTTCCTCTTCAGTCGGAGGTTCCGTCTCCATGATCTTATGGGCTTCCGCCAACAACGCGTCGATGCCCGCTTGCGTGGTTTCCGTCTTGGTGGACATTGAAAAACTGGCGGTAGCCGGATAGTCCCAGCCGAACCCGATTCCGCCATCCACGTCATAGGCCAACCCTTTTTGTGAACGAACATTGGAAAAGAGCCGGGCCCCGAAAGACCCGGAGACGATTTGGTTGATAATGACCACCGGATGGTAGTCCGGGTGTTTTCGCGTGAGGCCCAAATGTCCGATGATGATTTTGGCTTGGGTCATATCGTTTTTCTCAACGTAATAGACTCTTCTCGTGGTAGAGGTCTGGTACGGGACAACCGGATCGTCGAAGGATTTTCCCTGCGGCCAGCTTTCGAATGTGCGTTTGACCAGGTCCAGGGCCTTCTCCGTTTGGAAATCGCCGACCAGGCCCAGGATGATGCGATTTGGGACAACATATGTTTCATGCCAATCGATGAGATCCTGTCGGGAAATATTGTTGACGGTGGAATAAGTCTCGACCCGGGCATAAGGTGAATCGTTGCCGTATATCAACTTGGCAAATTCCCGGGACAGGATGCCGCCCGGATTGTCGTTTTGCCTGGCGATCCCGGCCATGACCTTCCTTTTAGCGAGGGCCAGTTTTTCCTGATCGAAGCGCGGATTTTGCAGGACGTCGCCGAAGACGGCAAAGATCTCGGCAAAGTCTTCGATCAAACACGTCATCGAGGCCGAACCTGCGGTGACGCCGATGCCGGTTTCAATCGACGCGGCTTTGCGTTCCAGGTAGTCATCGAGGTCGTCGCCGGTCCACGTCGTCGTGCCTCCGCTTCGCATGACGGTTCCCGTGAGCGCGGCCAAGCCGACCTTGTCGGCCGGTTCCAGGCGAGAGCCGGTTCGGATGCGTGCCGAAACCTGGACAATCGGGAGTTCGTGATCCTCCAGGAGAAACACCACCATGCCGTTGTCCAGGACGACTCGGGTCGGTTGGGGAATATGCAGATCCGGTAGAGGGGGGTACGTCAGTTGCTCAACCGTGTCCACTTGACCGATTGCCTGGGTGGCCAACAAAAGGGCGCCTGCAGCACATGTGATGAAGCATCGCAGGACACGTCGCGGGGTTTGCCGGAGGTATCGGAACACGGCTTCTTTCACGTCATGATTCTTTCTTGTGAGCCGTTGGTGCAGGAGCGGTAGGAGGCACGGTTTCGATCTGAGCCACAACCCGATTGGAGTCCGTGAACGTTTGCCGGGCGATACGCCGTATGTCAGTCTTGGTCACGCGGTCAAAGCGTTGAATGTAGCGAAACAGTTCACGCCAGTCGCCGAAAAGGGTCTGGTAGTCCGTCAAGCTCATGGCCAACCCGAGATTGCTTTTCAAGGAATAGATCAGGCTGGCTTTGGCCCGTGTTCGAAACTTGGCCAATTCCTCGTCCGTGACGTCTTCAGTCTTCAGACGATCCAATTCTTCGCGGATGGCTTGCTGGACGGTTTCGTTCGCGACCCCTCGCGCGGGCACCGCATACGCCACCCACAGGTGCGGATATTTTTCTCCCGGGTACGCCCCATACGCTCCGGCGTCCACCGCGATCTGTTTGTCCCGAACCAACGAGCGGTAGAACCGGGAGGTCCGTCCGTTCGTCAAAATGTCGTCGATGGCGTCGAACACGGGTTGATCGGGATCCGTGGCTGCGGGTTTATGGTACCCCTCCATGTAAAAGGGTTGAGCGGGATCCTTGATCGTCACGACTTTCTCCGCAATCGACGGAGGTTCCACGGTTCTCAAGGCCGGCGGTTTCGGCCCGGCGGGGATCCGGCCGAAGTAGGTTTCAAGTAGGGGGATCAGGTTCTTCGGGTCAATGTCTCCGACGATGGCCGTGACCATGTTAGACGGCACGTAATAGGTGTCAAAAAATTCTTTGGCATCGGTCATGGTATAGGATTGAATATCACTGGCATAGCCGATCACCGGATGGTGATAGGGGTGAGCCGTAAAAGCCGTGACCACGAATTGTTCAAAGAGCCGACCGACGGGCCGGCTTTCCGTACGCATCCGGCGCTCTTCCATGACCACGTCCCGTTCTTCGTAGAACTCGCGAAACACCGGGTGCAGGAATCGTTCCGACTCCAGATAACAGAAGAGTTCGATCTTGTTGGCCGGGAGCGCATAAAAATAGCCGGTGACGTCGGCGCTGGTAAAGGCGTTTAAGGCGACTCCGCCTTCTCGTTCAACGATGTCCCCGAATGCGTTTTTTTTCACAAATTTTGCAGCGGCTTCTTGCTTGCCTTTAAAGACGGTCTCCAGGTCTTCGACGTGTCGGGCATCGGACGTGGGACTCAATCTGGCTTTCTGAAAAGCCAGATACGCCCGTTCCAATTCATCCAGGGCTTTTTTCTCTTCTTTGTAGTTTTTCGTGCCCAGGCGAGGCGTGCCTTTAAAGGCCATGTGTTCGAACATGTGCGCGAGCCCGGTCCGTCCCGTATCTTCTTGTGCCGACCCCACGTTCACGGCCGTCATGAAGGCGAACACCGGGGCGACGGGGCGTTCGACGAGAATAAAGGTCCAGCCGTTCTTGACGGTGTATTCCGTGACATTCCGTTCGAAGGACGCAAGGTCAATGGCTTGGGAAGCGGAAGGAAAACAGAATATGCAGAATAGAAGCAGGGCGAAAAGGCGTCGTGGCGGTTGCTGTGTGGAAATCGAAAGCATAGGCAGGTTTGCGCAAGAGTGCTTTCAGATATCCTAACCAGTTCAATGATGCCTTGCAAGTGAAGGGCGAATCGACCGCATGAGGCCGGAACAATCAGCCGGGCGGAGGATACGGTCAGGGGGACTGCCGAGCTATGTGCTTTTTGAGACAGAAAGCGGGCAGGAGCAACAGCACATGGGGATCACGTGCGATCAGCCTTCTGCTCGTCACGCTACATGTGCGGCGTCGTGAAAAACTTTGCGACCTCGCCTTCTGAGAGAGCGGGAGAAGTTGTGGGAAGGGGCCACATTTTCCCCGGGCGGCAAGAGTGCGTCCACCTGGCTCTTGATTGCGTTCAACACAACTTTCTCCGGGCGGTTGCGGGAAAGCACCCGCAATCCGAGGAACAAGCTCAGTAGAATGCGTGAGGCCGTACTCGGAACGACGGACTTGGCAATCTCTCCGCTGGCTTGGCCCCGTATGATCATTTTGCGGAAGAAATTTTTTTCTATGTAGACAAAAGTCCGATTGACGATTTTCGACACTTCTTTGTCATGCGGGGATAACTCCAAGGCCGTATTAATAATGAAACATCCGTTTCGGTCCTCCCCGGCCTGGACCCGGTCACAGATATCGTCGAACATGCCGACAACGGCTTGACGCGGGGAATACTTCCTTTTTCTCTCCGCAATGTACGGCTTGACGTAGTTGTCATTGTAGCTGTTCAAGGTTTTGAGGAAGAGGGTGTACTTGTCGCCGAACGTGTCATACAGGCTGGCGCGATTAATCCCCATGGTATCCACAAGATCTTGCAGGGACGTGGCTCGATAACCATGGTCCCAAAAAGCAACCATGGCTTTCTCCTTGACTTCCTCAATACCGAATTGTTTTTTCCTTGGCATGCGTGCCTCGCATTTAAGGTTTCAATTCCATGCTAAATAAATAGTTTGATAATACTATCTCAAATTGGCTTAAAATTCAAGCACTTAGGAAAATACTTACATGAATTCTATTATTTTACTAATGTTGGGAAACGGAACACCCCTCTCGTTTCCAGCCCAAGCGACGGTAGACGATTCCGTGGTCGTCGCTTGAACGATGGTCCCGGACAAGGGCGTCTCGAGATCCAACATGAAACAACCAGTCGGACGGACAATGCGGTCAGCGGGACTGTCGATTGGTGTTGTTTTGCAAAGGGAAGCAGAAGGCATCACCATCACGGCGGAATAGCGTGCGACCGGCCTTCTGTTCGTCAGGCTACATGAGCGATACCGGCTTGGATTCTCCGGCCTTGGTTCTTGGAGGTGCGGGAGGGTGGGTAGGAAAAGATCTTGGTATCGGCTGGAGGTAAAAGTGCCTCCACCTGCGACACGATTGCCTGCATCACCGTTCTGTTCGTTTCGCCTCGGGAAAGGACACATAAACCGATGAGCAGACTCAGCAACGTCTGTGCGGTCGTGGTGCAAGCCACCGTCTCGGAAATTTCTCCAATGACTTGGCCCTTTTTGATCATTTTCCGGAAAAAGTTTTTGTCTATATAAGCAAAGGCTTCATTCACGATCGTTGCCACCTTCTTGTCATGCGGCGATAACTCCAAAGCCGTATTGACCATCAAACACCCGTTTCGGTCCTCAGCCTTCAGTATCATATCCAGAAAGTAATTGATGATGGCTTGGCGGGGCGTGTACTTTTTCGTTTGTCTCGCCAAGTAGGACTTGATGTAGATCGATTTGTAGGTGTACAGACTATCGAGGAAGAGGGCATATTTATCGCCGAACGTGTCATAAAGACTGGCCCGGTTGACCCCCATGCAGTCCACGAGATCCTGTAAGGACGTGGCATTATAGCCCCGGCCCCAGAAGGCTATCATCGCTTTCTGTTTGACGTCATCAACGACAAATTGTTTTTTTCTAGGCATAGTCTAGGCTCCATTCAACCATACTCCACTTAAATGTGAAATTCAAGCAGACGCCTACGGGGGCGTGAAGTAACCGTCAGGGTCTCGTTTTACGGGGGGGGCGAGCGTGGCGGCGTGAAAGGAGGGGATCTGAAGGTCAAGTCCGGGACCGTGCCACGGTTGAAGCCATGGCCCTTCATAGGTGTATCCCCCAGCAACCGGATCGGTTTCCAACAACAACGGCGTGTCGAGATCCAGGACGGAACACCCGCCGATTCCCATGGCGATGCCGTAGGAGCACCCCATGGCGACCCGGGTCTCCACCATCCCGCCCAGCATCACATGAAGACCGGCGGCTTTCGCCGCGGTTGCCATGAGGACTCCGTCCAATAATCCGCTTTTGGTAATTTTAATATTGACGTAGTCCGCCGCCCCGTGACGGATGACGGCCCGGAGGTCGCGTAGCGATTGCGCCGATTCATCTGCGGCAATGGGTACATGGCAATCACGTTTGAGTCCGGCGTGGCCTTCAAGGTCGTCCTTGGCCAGCGGTTGTTCAAGGAGGAGAATGTCTCCGCCAAACAGGTTGACGCCTTGTACCAAGGCCGTGGCCTCTTCACGTGTGTATCCCTGATTGGCATCGATCACGAACGCCACGCCGGGACAATGACGATGCAGGGTTTCCACTCGACGAATGTCCTCGTCTACGTCATGGCCGACCTTCATTTTGAAGAGACGAAAACCCCGTTCATACCATTGTCGGGCGAGTTCCCGTGTTCGCTCCAAAGAGGCGATGGGAATAGTGACGTCCGTTTCACGCGCACGCACCTCCGCTCCACCCCACAGGGCCCACAGGGGGACGTGAAGCGCGCGCGTCAACGCATCGAGGAGCGCGGTTTCCAATCCACACCGGGCCGCGGGCGCGTCGGGTGCGCGTTCGGACAGTTCGTGGCCGAGCCGTTGATAATGAAGCGTCGATTGTCCGAGGAGGTGTTCTCCCAATAGCCGCGCGTTCTTTAGACTGCTCTCGCGATCTTCCCCGGTAATGGCGGGAAAGGGAGCTATCTCGCCGTAGCCGATGGTTCCATCACTCAGTGTCAGCCGGACAAAAGCATTGTGCGCCATCTGGAGTTGGCCCGTGGCCACGACAAAGGGGTCGGTGATGGGAAGGTCCAGTGGGCAGAATTCAATGTTTGCGATGGTGAAGGAGGTGCTCATTCCGGAACGTGAAGCGTCAGAAGGAAGAGGGCAGGGTCAGGAGAAACGATCACCACTACAATGGATCACCCATATCGATCATTCTCCCACGGCAAGGCCGTGTTGGAATACCCACGCACTTCCCAGAACCCTTTTTGATCCTTTTCCACGAAGGTGATGGTTCTGATCCACTTGGCGCCCTTCCAAGCGTACCGTTTGGGGATAATCATGCGAACCGGTCCCCCGTGATCCCTGGACAGCGGTCTGTGATTCCAGGAATGGACAAGAAAGACATCCTCGTCGTCGCAGACTGAAAGAGGCAAGTTGGTCGTATAGTCGTCATACGACTCGAAGAGCACGTATCTGGCTTCCGGTTTGGGTCGCACCACGCTGAGAAGATGCCGGAAACTCACCCCGACCCATTCCATTTCAAGCTGGCTCCAAGAGGTCACGCAATGGAAATCCGACACAAACGGCTGGTGTGGCTGAGCCTGATAGTCCTCCCAGGTCCACGTGATGGGATGTTCGACCAATCCATCCACCGAGAGCTGCCATTCTTCAAGTGAAATTTGAGGCTTATATCCAAGGTCCAGCACGGGCCAATTGTTGACGAGATGCTGTCCGGGAGGGACGCGATCATCCTGATACTCCTCTTCGACCTCACGACCTGAGATCTCACGGCGGTGCAGAGCCATTTTTTGTTTGGCTTGAATGGTTTTTTCGTTAAATTCCATATGACGTTTTTCGTTCTCCGTTCATCATGTCCAGTGCATCAACCTCGCAGTTACTCCTTCCACGTGAAACCGGCGGCGCCGGCGAGTGTCCGGGGAGTCTGCAAACCGGTGAACCGTTTGTCGTCGATGATCCAGGTCGGATAACTACGAATGTCGTTTGCCACGCACGGCGGGGTGAGAGGACTGCCGCGTCCCCCGGAACTGCATTCCACGTACGGCAGGCGTTTCGCGGACGCCTTGAACACGGCTTTTTGCTCTTGGCAACGGGGGCACCAATAGGCTCCATAAAACTTGGCTCCCGTTTCGGTCAGGTGGACCGCCAGCGCCTGAAGCTGCGGATCCTCGGGGCCGGCCGCTTCGTCGAACACCCCGCTGTAGTGCAGGTGCAGCCCGCCGATGAGAAGCACGGCAACCACGCTCGCCTCCTTCAACGACGTCGCCCAATCGGGGGAGCGCTGCAGGAGAGTCAGGATCATGATGGCCGTGATGATGCCGAATGAACCGAGGCAGTAGGCGCATGTCGCTTCGATTTCCACGATGGAGATCACGGTCAGGTAGGCACTGATGCCGAATCCGCCGATGGCGACGAATATCAGGGGAGTCCAACTCTTGGATTTTGTCCTGGCTCGCCACGCCAATGCGGCCATCGCGAGGTAGGTGAAGAGGCCCCATGTGGCCGTGGGCATTCCCAGAAACGTTGCCCAGCGGCTGGCTTGAACCAGGTCGCATCCCGACCCCTCGCTACAGAAAGCCGGGTGTGCTTCAAACAAGGCGGTGTAACTGAGGTATGTCGTCAGCACGATGCCGCAAGCCGCCAGCACTAGGACGATGACCGTGAGAGGGCCGCCCGGATTCAACACGCGTGCCGCAGGCGCATGCGAGAGACGCTGTTCGCCACTTGGGGTCTTTCGCCCTTTACGTTGCTTGGCCATCGTTACGTCCGTTACAACCGGAAACTCGCCATCAAGAGGTCATTCCGATCGCGTTGAAGAGTCATTCATGATACTCGTTGCCGCGCGGAGGACGCAAAGGTTTCTCTTGCTCCAAAGCAGAAGGCCGGGCCTTTCCCAGAATCACCCGTAGCACTTTTTCTTTGTGTTGCCGCAGGATGCGGATGCTGACCGGCTGCAAGGGGCGTGTGTGTTCGATCACATACGTCTTGAGTTGACTGGCCGAGTTAATCGGCTGGTCGTCGATCGACAGCAGGACATCGCCTTTCTTGAATCCCGCCCGTCGTGCCGGTCCCATTGCCTGCGCTACGGCCATGTGCCATCGGTTTTCAAATTTGACGGAGGCGAGTTGTAGCCCGAGTTTCGAAAAGTGAAACGGCTTTCCCTGCTTGAGGGCCGTCACGATTTTGTTGACCAATGGTCCAGGTACGGCAAAGGCGAACCGGCTGCATCGACGTTCCTCTCGAACGGTTTCGGTTTGAATGATCGCGTGGACAAGGCCGACGATTTCTCCCCGGGAATTGAACAACCCTCCGCCGGAATTGCCACTGCATGCTGAAAGGTCGACTTGCAGAAGACGGGATTGTACGGTTTGCAAAAACGTATTGGGATTGCCGATGTGTCCATAGCTGATTGCAGGCCCCCAACCCAGAGGGTAGCCCACAGTGAAAACCCGTTCTCCCGGCAAGACTTCGGTTTGACTGAACGTCCGTGCTGCGAGCCCGTGAGGCACCTTCTCTTCAGAGATGCGATACAGGGCGACGTCCAAAAATTGATTCACGCCGACTAATGCGGCAGGTGCTTCCTCCAACGTGCTGGCTATAACGGAAACATGTGGAGGGTCCGCAGCTGTTCCGGCGCCCTGGCGCTTTGTGGCGTGTCGGGCAGTGAGGATATAGCCGTCTCCCAGGTAAATTCCCGAAGCTCTCACGGAGAAAACTTTCCCGTCAGGCTGAGTCGATTGAGTGAGAATGCCCACGGTCCCGAGTTTGGCTTGCTTGACAACTTCGGCAAAGTCGGCCGTGTCGGCCCAGAGCAACGGCGGGATGAGCAAGTACCCGCTCCAAGCCACGCACATGACGACCTCTTTCAGCATTGCGTGGCTCATGCGGATGTTTGCCCGATTGACCAATGTTCGAGTCAGGAACATGTCCGATGTTTCCTCCTCCCCTGTAGTCCCATGTCGCCCAGGCATGGGGCAATTCAAGAGCCAGCTCTCACCGGGGTATCCTGCATGTTAATGCTATCCTTGAACCGTCCTTTACTCAAGTTCTCTCGTGCTTTGAATGGAATTCCGGTGTACCATAAAGGACGTGCCGGCACGGCCTTCTCTTTGTGAAGTAGAATAAAGAAAGCCCTTTGCAATCGATTGTTGTCTCGTGTGGGGAGAAGGAATTCAGTGAAGGAAAGGAGTCGTCGTCATGAAAATGTACAAAGTCGTTCTTTTGCTCGTGCTGGGGGGAGGGTTGCTCCTCGGTATGAACAGCACGTCGGTTAGTCAAACCGCCAAGGGAAATTATGCGACTGCCACGTTTGCCGGAGGGTGTTTCTGGTGCATGGAAGGCCCGTTTGATGAACTCGATGGAGTGATTTCCACGACGTCGGGTTATACCGGTGGGCAGACGGTCGATCCGACCTATGAGCAGGTTTCCGCCGGGGGAACCGGACACGCCGAGGCCGTTCAGATAACGTATGATCCTCAGAAAATCAGTTATCGCGAGTTATTGGCCGTCTACTGGCCCAATACGGACCCTACGACGCCGGATGCCCAGTTCTGCGATCATGGCGACCAGTATCGCCCCGCGATCTTTTATCACAATGATGAACAGCGTGCATTGGCGGAAGAAACGAAAAAAGAAATCGAACGCACCAAGACCTTCAGTGCCCCGGTCGTGACGGAAATTACCAAGGCCACGGCCTTTTATCCGGCAGAGGAATACCATCAGGATTTTTATATGAAAAACCCCATCCGGTATAAATTCTACCGCTTCACCTGTGGACGCGACGCACGGTTGGCCGCCTTGTGGGGAGATGAACACGAACGTCATGGGTAGAGGATGACGATTGAATGTAGGGCAGGGTGTAAAAACCAACCGCCAACTGGCGTCCGCATTTCCATCCTGCCTGCTCACCGGTCCGGGCTTCGTAAACCGTTGATGAAAAAGCGCTTTGAATGATGGCCCAAAAATCACAGTTCAAGTTGACGAGAATATCAAACTACGGGTCTTCCCACCCTGTGGTGGCGCGTCTCTTGCTACAGACCCATGATTTGCTGCAATGGGCTGACCTCTCTGATGAGGAGAGGAATTTGGTAGTGGAGGTATATGATCGCCTTAAGGACAGACTTCTCAAATGTCATGAGGCGTTTAACCGCTTGTGTAAGGCTCTGAACAAAACGATTGAGGAATGTGAGTTCCAAAAGGACGGTTCGTCGAAACTCGCACCTTACATAATGGGATTGGAGGGTGAGGTTGAAACGATTCTTTATGAAGCCAAGAACTACCTCCGCGATCTTCTCAGAATTTTGAAAATTTACTTTGATTACGAATGCAATGAAGCGGCCTATCTATACCCAAAACCCAAGGGTAAAGGAACTAGTCGCTTAGTTGAGTGGGCAACGGGGAGATTTGGAAAAGACGACCCATTCACGAAGATGCTGGTAACTGAGCAGGAATGGATAGAGTACGTTATCCGCAGACGAAATGCCATCGAGCATCCGGCTGGTCACTCTGGGACACTTCATATTCACAATTTTTCACAGTGTGAGGATGGACGCTACGTCTTGCCGACATGGAACCTTGATAACAACGAACCGAAGGGTATCTATCCAGATATAGAGGTAGTTTTGGAAAACCTCCTTACACTGGCTGAAGAATTTCTTGTTTTATGCAACATGCACAGAACAAAGTTCGAGATCATTCAGTACATTGAAATTCCTGAGGATACAAGGAAGCCAGAATGCCCCAAGAGGTTTGCTGTTCAGCTTAAAGACGTTATTGGGTAACCCGACGCTCTGCTTACATCCACAAAGGCGAAGCGCGCACTGTGGAATCAAGAGGTATTCATGTGCGGTAATATATCTTCCTTTCCACGGATCGTCAGTCGTCAGGTGAGTTTTGTTCAGCAAGTGTCGTCGACGAATCAGGACCGGGACGTATCCAATGCATGGCTATGAGTTACAAATGCCCTTGCCAAAAGCCTCGCATCCCATGTGGCTTTGTAGTTGACATCACCGAGAGCCCTGTATTGGGGAAGATCCTCGACTTTGACGATGTATTTCTGTCTGGGGATCGAGGCGCGCCCATAAAAGCCTGCGAACCTTCTTTCTCCCCAAAAATCGATGCCGAAAATTTCGTTTTGAGGCCCAATTTCGCCCATAATCGAAAATGTAAAGTCATCTAAGTCGGGTTCCGTAAATCTAAACGTGTAGTTTGGCGTCGTGTAGGGCTCAGAAAATAGTTTTTCCTCTTCATGCCAATTGGCAATCGACGGATGGTGACGCAGCACGTCGATTGCTTTTTCTTTACCCATTACATTTCCAACATTAGATACCATGTAGATGAGTTGGGTGATTTTCTCATGTGCTCGGAGTGCCTCTTTTCCTTTTCGAAAAAAACCAAACACTAAGTCCTCCCGAGTCTAGGTGACATGATATCAAGACGCTTCAACTGGCTCAATTCACCCTGGTTTGGTGCGTATTTCGATGGCGGTTCCACCGCTTCATCTGGCTGTTGTTGTTCTGGACCATCCATGATATGACGCTGATGATGCATCGCGAGAGTGCTGCCAGAGAGACGAGCCCGCTCATCGGGGGCTCGTCCGCCAGTCAGGACTCCGGCGACAAAGGATCGTGGGTTCAATGTTTGATGAAATGGCATCAAGATAGTTAAGGGCAAGTTAGAGGATACGATTCAAATCTGTCATCATCCTTCCAAAGCCTAAAAGTGATTTCAAGTCTTCTCCATTGACACGAAACCAATGTGCAAGACTACCCGGCAACGTCCTGAGACGCCCGTCCTATCTATCCCGCGGATAGCAATGCGCGCTTGATGGCCTCCGGTTCCCTTTCGAGCACACGTAGAAGGGTTGCGGCTGGGCCGCTGACCCGACGCGTTCCCTGTTCCCACTTCCGATAACCGGAAAGACTCATGCCCATCAACGGGGCCATCTGCGCCTGTGTGAGTTTTGCTTGCTTGCGAATCTCACGCGGCGTCACGGGGATGTGGACGATAGCTGGGCCTTCGCCCTTTGCATGGGCTAGGGCTTCATTGAGTGTTTGGATCAGGTCGTCGCCAAAAGTATTCATTTGATCTCCTTCCGTGTGGCCTTGAGCGCGGCTGCAAGGGCCGAAACCACACGTTTTTCATCTGGCGTCAGATCAGTTTTCATTGCCTTCATATAAGCGAGTAGCGCATAGACCGGCATGGCTTCATCGAGATAGTAATAAATCACCCGTGCGCCGCCGCGCTTGCCTCGTCCGGAAGTCGAGAAGCGCAGTTTGCGGACACCGCCAGTGCCTGGAATCTTGTCACCCGCCAGAGGGTTTTTCGCCAAAAAGTCGATCAGTTCTCGTTTTTCATCCTCGCTGAAGAGCTTGTCGGCCTGCCGCATGAATGTCGGGGTCTCGACGACTGTCTGCATCGCATAAATATATCCCAATGGGGTAGTCACGGCAAGCCAAGACTGTTTCCAATTTCGTCGCGCTGTGCGCGGCCTCCTGTGTTGGCAAGTCTGCAGAGCGCTTGCCGACGAGGAATGGTTGAGATAAGGTAAGCCGACTTCTTATCGGCGAAGGCACTTGAGATAGTTATCGAGATGGCGATGCGGCTTTCAGGACGACAGATCGGGCTCTTGAAAGAGTACATGCATGATTTGGTCGAACAGGCCAAACAGGAAGAGGCCACCACGGCGGCATTCGGGTATTCCTCCAAGCCGTATCGAGCCGATCAGGCTATTTCAGACCTGTTAGCCATCCTGGACGATCGTATTGAATCGGAAGGTGTACAAGTTGGATTATCGGTGGAATTTCTTCATCACATGTGGACGTTGTGCAACAAGGCCAACGACCAGGTTCAGGATACGGTCTGGCTCCAACGCAGTTTGGATGGAGAGCCGGCGACGAAAGCCAGGGTTCGCGAATTGACGTACCGAGTCTTGCTGGAGTATTTGGAAAGCCTGCCTGAAAACCTGCGGTTGTCTTCCGACTGACGCGCTTTTTCCCCGTGCGCTTCAATGTTCGTATTCGGCTTGCGCGGGGATACCCATCTTTTCGGATCGCCAATCTTCAGCATCATGGATCAGAAACGGCATACACGCGAACGCATGATTGTTCGCGGTCGTGATCGAGGAGCACGGCTTCTTCTGAAAGGCCGGCGCATCAGTTTGGTCTTGAGCCGAAGCCGTATGGGACTGGTGCTGGTCGGGCTTCTGGTTTGTGTTTCGTCGTACAAACTTGGATGGTTCGTTGCGGGGAATTGGGCGTTACTGGGATTTTTTCTCTGTTTTCTGGGTGTAGCAAACGTCCATAACCGGTTGGAACGACGGTTACGTCGCCTTGGAATGTGGATCGACATTCAGGAAAGCAATCTGGCGCGTCTGCGTGTGGATTGGGAATGCATTCCGGAAACCACGCTGAGTTTATCTTCCGAACATCCGTACGCCGTAGATCTTGATCTCCTCGGGAAGTATTCCCTGCTCCGTTTGCTGGACACGACGGTGTCGCGCGATGGACAGGCGTTATTGGTCGCTTGGATGACTCGTCAACATCCGCTTTCATTCGATCAATGGGAGAGCCGGCAGAAACTCGTCCGGGTCCTGACCTCGTTGCGAGGATTGCGGGACCGGATTCAGCTCGTGGCGCACTGCCTGAGTTCCAAGCCGATCAAGACAGATCGTTTGGAGAGCCTGTTGGAGAATTCCGAGCCTGTGGCTCGATTGGGTTCGCTGTTGCTGACGGCGAGTGTTTTGGCCGGTCTCAATATGGTTCTTTTTGTTTTCTGGTTGCTCGGTGGGCCGGGTTATTGGATCGTTTCCTTTCTGCTCTACGCGTTATTGCTACTCGTCACCGGAAGGCGGGTGAGTCACGTGTTTGGGCGGGCTCTCGATTTGCACCTGGAGTTAGACAAGCTTGCCGCGGTGATCGGAATTTTCGAGAAGCGGTCGTATAGACGGTATCCTGCACTTCAGGCGATGACCGACCCATGGCGAAACGAGAACAGTCGCCCCTCGGTCGCCATCAGACAACTTGCGAGAGTTTGCAGCGGACTCAGTCTGAAAGCGCATCCTCTTTTGCATATTGCCATGCACCTCGTGGTTCCGTGGGATCTGGCGTGGACGTGGCATTTGCAGAAAGTCTGCAGCCGGTTACGGTCCGTTCTGCCGGATTGGATCGTGCGTCTGGCGATTATCGATGCGGCCATGGCATTGGCCACGTTTGCCTACTTGAATCCATCTTACGCGTGGCCTTGCAGGCGGCCTGAGGGGAACGCCACGACAATCGGCATTTCCGGAACGGCTATGGGCCATCCCTTGCTTGCCCACGAACAACGGATCAACAATGATTTGACACTGGAAGGCTTGGGCCGCGTCTTCCTGGTTACCGGCTCCAACATGTCCGGGAAAAGTACGTTTTTACGAACGGTGGGGATCAATGTCTGTCTGGCGCAGGCCGGGGGACCGGTATGCGCCGCATCCTGGGAATGGTCGTGGTTGCGGATACAGACCTGCATCAGGGTCGGAGATGCCCTGGAAGAAGGGTTGTCGTACTTTTACGTGGAAGTCAAACGCCTGAAAAATCTGTTGGTGGCGATGGACGACCATCGTGAAGCGCCGGTGTTGTTTCTTATCGACGAGATTTTTAAAGGCACCAATAATCGGGAACGATTATTGGGGAGCGAAACATTCATTCGCGAGTTAACGGCGGGGCGGGGTTTGGGACTCGTCACGACGCACGACCTGGAGTTGGCCAACCTGGATAAGGAATTGGCTCATCTCGCCAACGTGCACTTTCAGGAAACGGTCGGTGACATGGAACTGACGTTCGACTATCGACTTCGTCCCGGACCCTGTCCCACGACCAACGCGCTTCGGATCATGGCCATGGAAGGTTTGCCGGTTCCCGAAACACATTCAGGGCCGTGAGCAGCATTTCCGACAATTCAGGGAATGAATAGCGTGGGTTGGTTCTGCTGGTCCTGGTCGATCTTTTCGCCTGTCGTCGTTCCGCAGTAAGAACACACGTATTCATATTTGTTGCCGGACGGTAGGACGAGCAAAAGTCGTTCGCGGGCCGGTGTTGCCTCCCTGCAAGTCGGACAGAACAGAAGCGTGGCGTTGAGCGAACGAAATTGGGCGTTGGGATCGTCTTGAGGCGGGCTGGGTTGCGGGCGTATGCCCGGTCGCTGGGACCCCCCGAAAGAGCGCGGATCAAACGGAATACGTGCCATGGCCGGATCTTACTCAGGGCCAATCGCGTGGTCAAGAGATACGCCACGATGAGGTCCACCGGGCAAAGCAATCACGGTCCGGACCGTGATTGCTCATGCAGAGACGTTGGAAAGCGGCTCAGAGGCTGCCGGGATTCCGTTGCGGTAGATCACGTATCGTGAAGGGTGGGAAGGGATCCGGTCGCCAGGGAGAATGATGCCGACGAGGTTTAGGGGATCGGATCCGGAGAGCCTGATTTCATGGGCACCGGCTTGCGGATCGTTGCGCACGGCCCGAAGAGCTTCCACGGCTTCCGGCAGTCCGAATTGTTCACCGGTCATACCCGAGACGAAGTGGCCACCTCGAATTTCTCCACGCAACTCCATTCGTCGGTAGATCAGTAGCAGATCGCGCCACGCGACGGTCAGGGATTCCCGTTTCAGCAAATCGCGGAAGACGATTCCATATCGTCGCAACAATTGGCGGGCCCAGGATTCGGTGGGGTTGAGGTCAGGGGTCATCTGACTATCCGGGTCATCCGCGCCGGTCGTGAGCAATGACCATCGCCCGATCGTATGTCGCGGTCGTCGCTTTTGGTGACGCCCGATTCCTCGACGTCGTTTGGGATCGAGCAGCGCGCGGAGATTGTCGAATCCATCGGCGGTAACCAGTCCGACGCTGGCCAGTTCCCACAATCCCTGTTCCACTTCTGCCTGAAGTTGGTGCGTGCCTCGGGCGACGTCGGCAAAAAAACTCGCCCCGCGTTGTGAGAGATAGTGATACACGGTCCGGGCACCGGCAGTCAGTTGTTCCGGAAGCCACGCGAGCTGCCCCTGACGTCCCTTCCGAGCCAAGGCCAGCAACCATTCCGCATCGTCTCGGGGAAAGAGACTGATCGGGGCGAGGCTCGTGGGGATCATCCGTTTTTTCTGTTTGACGCCGGCGAGGTCATGATCCTGGGTGGGTGGGGTCAGCCGTCCCCACGTGATGATGCCGCGTAGACAGAGATAGTCCAATACGTCCGGGCTGTAGTTGGCTATGCGGCTGCGGAGCACGTAGGGCTCCCAGGCGGAAGCCGCGACTTCAAAGCCCGCCAGTTGTTCGAGGATGGTCTGGAGCCCGGGTTCTCCATGCAGCCTGGCGGTGGGAGCGACGTGCTGCCATCGGAACAGAAAGCGCATAAAGTCCGAAGCGGAGACGGATTGAATCTCTCGACGAAGCGCAAGCACGGTTCGTCGATGAATGCGAGCGAGTAACCGACGATCGCACCATTCGATTTCGGGTTTCGCATCGTGGGTTTGCGAAGACGGGAGATGGTCCCGCGGGTGAAACGTTCCTCGAAGGACCTGGCCCTGTGCTTCGAGTTGTTCGAGCGCCGTTTGTGTGGCCGGAATGGGCCAGCGAAGGGTTGTCGCCAATTCCTGCGCCGTGGTGGGGCCGATGACTTCCATCCAATTTCGGACGATCGCGGCCCGTGCCTTCTGCTCATCGCCGGAAAAGCCGGGCGAAGCCGTGTGTTCATGCTGTCGGGTATCCGTGAACGCGGATAAATCCGGATAGATCGCGGCCAGCAGTGAAAGATGATCAGGCGTGGTCCATATGGGAATCGTCGCGCCTGTTGTCGAGTCCGTGTGGGATAGCACGAGGGCTCGTCCCGAATCGAGCAGATCGGGAAGGAAGGTGCGCCAATCAGTAGCACCGTCCTCCGGGACCCAGGCCAGCAGATGGAGGACTTCCTGTAATTCATCCGCATCCCGAACCCGCGGCCACGCCTCTTCGCATACCGCTGCAATCGCGTCGGCATCAAGCGCGCCCATTGTTGCGGCTTCCTCAGGCGGTAGCACGTGTCGCATGTTCACGGCGCGTGAGCGTCGTTCTTCGAGTGGGGCGTCGTCCAGGAATCCATAAGGGTTCGCGTTCAGGATTTCATGAGAAAAAGGCGAAGGCGCCGGAGATTCGACGGACAGGCACTGCACGTCGCCCCGTTCAATGCGTTGCAGGAGGGACGTCAATCCCTCGATGTCCATGGCTTCCTCAAGGCAATCCCGGAGCGTTTCTTGCACCAAAGGATGAGAAGGCACGTCGATGTTGCCGGGGGGACGATTGTCCTGACAGGCCATGGCCATGGGAAACACGGCCGTCAGGAGGTCTTCGGCCCGCATGCGCTGCAAATGGAGGGGAACCCGTCTGCCGTTGCGAAAACGAAGTACGGCCAGGGCGCGTGAGACGTTCCAACGCCAGCGAGCCATGAACATGGGGGCTTGCAGCACGGCTTGCGTGAGCACCTCCTTGACGGTGGAAGACCGGAGCAGGGCCCATACCGTTTCCAGGGGAAAGCTGTGACGTTCGCCCAAAGACAGCACCAGCCCTTCGTCCGTGGCGGCTGCTTGCAGTTCGAAATCGAAACTGACGCAGAACCGTTTTCGCAGGGCGAGTCCCCAGGCCCGGTTGATGCGCCCGCCGAACGGCGAATGAATCACCAATTGCATGCCGCCGGCTTCATCGAAGAAGCGTTCGGCAATCACGGTCCGTTGCGTGGGGAGGGCACCCAGCATCCGTAACCCGGATTGGTGGTACGCGAGAATTTGTTCGGCTGCACGTTGGTCGGCTCCGCATTCCGATTCCAGCCGGCGCAGGACGTTGAGTCGTGGGTCGTGTTCAGACGGCGCAGGGGCTGCTGTGGACCGCGTCATGAGTCGATCCACAACGGCTTGGCGCAACTCGGCCACCTCCTGCGATAGTTCAAAGGTTCGCGAAGGTGCTTCTCCCCGCCAGAATGGAATGGTTGGAGGGGCGCCGTGCGCGTCTTCCACGCGCATCACGCCGGTCTCGACCCCGCGAATCCGCCACGACGTATTGCCTAACAGAATAATGTCGCCGGCCAGGCTTTCCACGGCGAAATCTTCATCCACCGAGCCGACCGTGTTGCCGTGAGGCTCGGCAATGACGGCATAGGTCGCGGTGTCCGGGATCGCGCCACCGGATGTGATCGCCGCCAGTCGCGCTCCCCGGCGAGCGCGCAATCGATTTCGCACGCGATCGTGAAAGAGAAAGGCCTGTTGTTTGCCGCGGTTCGGATTCCAGCCGCGAGTCAACAAGGCGACGATTTCGTCGAATGCCGTTCTGGACAGGTGTCGATAGGAATAGGCTTGGATGTATCGTTGATAGAGCGCATCCACAGGCCACTCTTGAGCCGAGACTTCCGCGATGATTTGTTGGGCCAGAATATCTTTGGGGTGCCGCGGGATGAGAATCTCATCCAGGTTGCCGCGATGAATCGCGCGAATCAGCGCGGCGCATTCCACCAGTTCGTCTCGCGTCGTACACAAGAGACGCCCTTTTGGAGTCGCCCCCACCCAGTGGCCTGACCGGCCGATTCTCTGCAGACAGGTGGCAATAGCGCGCGGCGAACCCACCTGGCACACGAGATCCACAAAGCCGATGTCGATGCCCAGTTCCAGAGACGCCGTCGCAATGACCACGCGAGTCTGTCCTTTCTTGAGGCGTTCTTCAGCGGATAACCGTATCTTGCGAGACAGGCTGCCATGATGGGCCGCCACGAGGTCCTCGCCCAATCGGTCGGTTAACTGGTGGGCGATGCGTTCCGCCAATCGCCTGGTGTTGACGAACACCAGGGTGGAGCGGTGGGTTTGGACCAACTCGGTGAGACGATCATACACATCAGCCCAAATGGCATTGGTCGCGATCGCCCCAAGTTCGTTTTTGGGTGTTTCAATAGCCAGATCCATTTCCCGGCGTTGTCCCATGTCAACGACGTGGCAGGGGTTTGGCGCCCATGCGGTTTCCCGGTTTTCAGCCACGTGGCCGCCGCCGACCAGGAATCGGGCAATGGCTTCCAAGGGTCTTTGCGTGGCTGAAAGGCCGATGCGATTCGGTTTCGTGTGTGTGACGGTATCCAGGCGTTCAAGGGAAAGCGCGATGTGCGCGCCGCGTTTGTTCCCGGCCAGGGCGTGGATCTCATCGACGATGACCGTGCGGACGGTGCGCAGAATATTTCGGCTCTTGTGGGCCGTCAGGAGCAGGTACAAGGATTCGGGTGTTGTAATGAGAATATGGGGCGGGCGACGAAGCATGTCCTGTCGATTTTTCGTGGGCGTGTCGCCCGTGCGGACTTCGACTCGTATCTCTGGAAGGAGAAGTCCGGCTGCCAGGGCGTTTTCCGAAATCTCATTCAAGGGTTGCCGGAGATTTTTCTGCACGTCGTTGCTCAGGGCTTTGAGTGGTGAAACGTAGAGAATTTGCGTGTGGTCGGCCAGATCGTTGGAGAGCGCCTGTTGGAATAAGGAATCAATCGACGCCAAAAAGGCAGCCAACGTTTTGCCTGACCCCGTGGGCGCGGCAATGAGTGCGTGTTCGCCTGAGCAAATGGCAGGCCAACTTGCGGTTTGGACGTCGGTGGGCGTGCCGATCGTATCCTGGAACCAGCGGGCAATGATGGGATGGAATGATGCAAATGACACGTCAGGAGGATCGGGAAAGTTGTGTGGTGAATCCATCGTGCGGTTTCCCGTCAATCGGTTCCAAGTTTACTCGGGTGGAGACGGGCGTTGATTCGCAGCTCGAATGGTTTCCACCTGGCGCTCAACCTCCAGTGCATCCTCGTCACGACCGGTTTGATGCAGGAATGACGCATAGCGTTCATAGAGGGATATCAGATTGGGATGGTCCGCGCCCAAGGCCCGTTTGCCGATTTCAATGGCGCGAAGATAGTAGGACTCCGCGCGATCAAATTCCTTTTGCACCTGCGTGACGAGTCCCAGGGTGAGCAGGGGTTGGATGAGGTGCGGGTGTGCGTCTCCCAGAAACTTTTCGCTGATGGAGAGCCCTCTTTGCCAAAGTGGCTCGGCCTTCTCAAACGCTCGTTGCGAAAAATATAGCGAGGCCAGATTGTTTAATCCGACCACGACGTCCGGATGATCGGGGCCCTGGATCGTTTCGATCATCGTGAGGGCATGACGATAACGGAGTTCGGCTTGTTCGTACTCACCCAGGGCTTCGTGAGTTGCGCCAAGATTGTTCAGGGTGGTGGCGGCTCGTGAATCGGGATCCGTCGATCCTTCCAGGACGTTCAGGGCCCGGTGAAACATCTCTTTTGCCAGGACAAAATCCCTTTCTTTGTAGGCCAGCATGCCGGCGGTGTTCAATGTCTTCCATGTTTCCGTTTCCGCTTGCGCGGGTGAGGAAACCAGGACTGCTCCCAAAACCAGTATCAAAGCAGACATGAGTGAATTCCGGGTAGTATGGCACAAGACCTGTCCTGAGCCTGTCGAAGGAAAACTGAACGATTTTTAACACATCACCGTGAATAAGTTAAGCTGCATGCACGCATGGATCAAGACGTGGTAATCTGGACTTGAGCGCATAGAGGATTTAACCAACGGGGAGGGTGTGATGAACGTACCGGATCGGTCTCGAACGATTCATCTGAGTCTTCTGGTCTTGTTTCTCGGATGGTGTCTGACAGGAAGTAATGCGTCAGTTGCGGAAAATTCGATGGTGAACGTCCAGCCTCCATTGGCGCGAGCCAAAGTGTATCTGGCAGCCGGGGATTACCGTCGCGCAGTCGAAGCCTGCCAAATGAACATCGATCAATCGCCATCTGTCGAAAGTTACGTGTACCTCATTTACGTATATCATGCGCTGGACGGCTACCTGGAGTCGTTGGCCGAACGCGATGAATGGGTCAAGGTGGGGCAATTGTCGCTCTCCATGGTCAACCGCGGAACCA
The DNA here is from genome assembly GCA_965207015.1 of Nitrospirales bacterium. Classification (GTDB taxonomy): domain Bacteria; phylum Nitrospirota; class Nitrospiria; order Nitrospirales; family UBA8639; genus Bin75. Next base: position 930,674 of record OZ242257.1, read on the forward strand.
TGGATCTTGTCGATCCTCCCGACATGCTGGCCCGGATGGCGAAAGAAATACTGCATGAGGGGATCCGGCAGCAATATGACGTGGTCGCTGGCATGGCCAACCGGCTCGATAAGACGCGTGCCGATGAACTATGGTTGGAAGTCCGGGCTTGGGAAGAGAGCCACCCTGAGAATTGGTGGGCCGGGGTTCCTGAACCGTGGCAATGGGAAAGCAGCGCCGGGCGATGAATCCGGGCCGAAGTTGACACCTTTTGGAATGCATGGTTAGGATTCCTTGCACCGTCTGGAGAAGACAATCGTTTCGTCACTTTTGAAAGAAGGAGGATGTCGTGTCCGAACTCGTCGCGCAAGCAACGGCTGCCAATTGGGAAGCTGAGGTTGGTCAGATCGATGGATTGGTCATGGTTGATTTTTGGGCCGTCTGGTGTGGACCGTGTCAGATGGTCGCCCCGATCGTCGAAGAACTGGCTAAAGAGTATGAAGGCAAATTGAAGGTCATGAAACTCAATACCGATGAAGTCCCCGAGATTGCCGGCAAGTTTCAAATCATGAGCATTCCCACGATTCTCTTTTTCAAGAACGGACAACCGGTTGAAAAAATAGTCGGTGCGAGACCCAAACCCCAATTCAAACAAGTCATCGATTCGCTGCTCGCACAACACTCCGCTCCGGCCTAGGGTGGTGAGCATGCGCTGTCGTTATGCTCACTGAACTGCGCATTTCCCATTTTGCCCTCATCGAAAGCCTCGAACTTGAATTTTCGCCGGGCTTCCAGGTGTTTACGGGAGAAACCGGCGCCGGGAAGTCTCTCCTGGTTGACGCCCTGATTCTGTTGCTGGGCGGACGCGCGTCTGCTGAGCATATCCGAAGCGGGGCCAAGGAAGCTATGCTGGAAGCGGTGTTTTCCGTATCAGGGAATGCGCCGATTCTCGAAAAATTGAAGGAATGGGATTTGCTGCCGGACGGCACGCAGGATCTCTTGCTCCGCCGGACCCTCTCTCGTGAAGGGCGGAGCCGGATGTACGTGAACGGGAGGCTGGTACCCTTACACCAGATGGTGGAATTGGGAGGCTGGTTGGTCGATGTTCATGGACAGCATGAACAGCAATCGCTGCTTTCGTCAAAGGTACAGATGCACGTTCTCGATGCCTTCGGCGGCCTGCTCGCGTTACGCGACGAGTACGCCGCACATTATCAGCAGTGGCAGGACCTGGTTCGGGCCGTGGCCGACGTCACACAACGGGCAAAGGAGCGGCAGGAACGGGAGGAGTTCTTGCATTTTCAATCAGAGGAATTGGGAAAGGCCCAATTGGTTCCCGGAGAAGATGAAGCTCTCCTGCGGGAACACAAGAAATTGCAGAACAGCGGCCGGCTGTTGGAGATCGTCAATCAAGCTTACGACCTGTTGTATGACAATCAGTCGTCGGTTTTGTCTCAATTAACGGAAGTCCGGAAATTGGTGCATGAATTGGGGACGATCGACGAAAACGTTCAAAAATGGAACGAGTCGATTGAGGGCGGGATCGCCCAGGTCGAGGAACTGGTTTTGGCCACCCGCAATTATAAAGATGGGTTTGATCACGATCCGGCGAGACTCGCGCAGATCGACGAACGCCTGGCCTTGTTGCAGCGATTGAAAAAGAAATATCGCGAGTCGCTGGAAGATTTGCTCGCCCGGCAAGCCCGGATTCAATCCGAATTGGAAGAATTGGCGAACCTTGGAGAACGCACGCAGGATCTTCAGCAACAAGTCTCGCAAGCCTGTCAGGACACGTGGGCTTTGGGGCAGAAGCTATCTGAAGCTCGTCAAGCCGTGGCCCAAAAACTCGAGAAACGCATTGCCGCCGAATTGGCGCAACTAATGATGGACAAGTCACGATTCCACGTCGGGCTTACGGCGGTTTCTGAAGTCGAGCAGGCCGGACCATATGGCCTCGATCAGATCGAGTTCACGTTTTGCGCGAATCCCGGGGAAAGCCTGCACCCCTTGGCACGGGTGGCATCAGGCGGAGAGCTCTCCCGGCTGATGTTGGCATTGAAAACGGTGTTGGCGAGCGTGGATCAAGTGCCGGTGTTGATTTTCGATGAAGTGGACGCGGGCATCGGGGGCAACGTGGCCTCAACCATGGGGCAACGCCTCAAAGCATTGGGGGAAACGCATCAGGTGATGTGCATCACCCATCTGCCGCAAATTGCAGCCCAGGCCCACCATCATTGTCTGGTGAAAAAGGAAAGCGTGAATAAGCGAACCGTGGCGTCGATCACCCATCTCTCTGCCGAGGAGCGGGAAGAAGAGATTGCACGAATGTTGGGTGGAACGACGATTACACAAACGGTCAGGAAGGCGGCGGGAGAATTGCTTAAGGCGACCAACTGATCAACGTTGACAGGCAGGTACCCATTTTCCCATCCGGCGATCCCTCCTTTGCCTGCGTCTCGCCCTTACCGGACTTTCCAGAAAAACACGACGGCCATACGTTTTGAAGCGAGTTCCGTGCCCCATCCGAAGTACGAAGTGGCCGAATGGATCAGGTCGGATTTATAGGCCAACAGGCGATTGAAGACGTAGGGCACTTCCAGAATTTCTTCAAAGAGCGTTGGGTCCATTTCCTGGGGCATGCCGGGAACGTCCCGTAAACTTTCATATTCCCGCGGACAGACGTTGCCGCCGGGTTCTTCTCCCGGCATATGAAGCCGGTAAAAGGACGTTCCCGCATGAGGGGTCGGGGGATTGGGGTGAAGGTACAAGACCGCCGCGTAATCGCAGATGGCTGCGGAATCTACGTGAGGACGGGCCACGCCTTCAGCCCCGCCGCACAATTGGATATGATTGTGGCCGGAAATGCCCATATCCGAATCGGTTTGCGGTTGCAGAGCCGCGATGCCGAGCCGTTTTGTCACGCATTCTTCAACGCGACGTAACTCCTCGGGCAAGAGGGCATGGGGGGCCCTCATGCCGGGCCAGGGTTCTGGGCGCCATGGTGAGCCCAGGGTCCAGGTGCTGTTGGCAATGCACCGTTGGGCCACTTCAAGGGCGTTTGGAAGAATGTCGTCTTCGATCCAATAATCGTGTCCCAACCGTGGTTCCCGAAAGGGAAGGGCAACAGTCATGGGCCACTCCGCGGATTTTGCATCTCGCCCGTGCCGTCAATGAAGAAGTTGAACATACCGCAAAGGAGCATAGTGACCGAATTGCTCGGCGGTCAAGAGGGAATTGTGCGGGCGGGGTAATGTCTCCGTGCCGTGTTTCAAGAAGACCGGCGCTCATTCGACTGCGGGTCGCATGCAAAGCAAATTGACATTTCCGGTTCGTTCTGTTAATTGCAGATCAATTGCATTAAAGATTTGAGCGGATTATTTCCTATATGAGGATAGTGCATGAAAGCCAGCGCGAAAGATGAGATTCGGGCGTCGGGAAAACGGATGACACGCACTAGACAGGCTGTATTGACCGTGCTCGAATCAACGAAATACCCGCTGAGTCCGGCGGAGTTGTATGCCCGTTTGAAGAAACAGAACGTCGCCATCGATCCGGTCACAGTTTATCGCAATTTGAGTGCATTAAAGTCTATCGGGTTGGTCAGACAGATTAAGCTGCACCAGGAAGAGCAGTTTCGTTACGAGATGAAAGAAGGTCGTGAACATCACCACCATATCCGTTGCAAGAGCTGCGGAAAAATCGAAGATTTGCTGTTATGTCCACTGAAGAAACTGACGTCAATGATTCAGAGGGAAACGCGATTTTTGGTAGGTGACCATTCGCTGGAATTCAGTGGGTGGTGTCCCAAATGTCAGTAGCTCCGACAATGGGTTCGACATGACGACGTTAGGCGTGAGACTCTCCAGGGCCGGTTCGATCATCACACTCGTGTGCGCGGTGCATTGCGCCTTAACCCCATTGGTTGTATTGGTGCTTCCCTTTTTGGCCGCGCAATACGGCGGAGCCTTTTCGGGTGTCGTAGATTCAGTGTTTTCGCCGGCGATGGAATGGGTGTTTTTGTGCGTCATCGTGGTCATTGCCGGTGGTGGCGTACTTGTGACCTATCCCTTGCATCGAGATCATCGTCCGACAACGTTGACGATGGCCGGCTTCGTGACGTTGTTGTCGGTGCGTTTGGTTGGGGGAGAGGGTTCGAACTTGGAACTCGCCGGAAGCTTGATCGGGGCTTCCTTAATCGCCTGGGGTGGTTTTGTGAACCGGTCTTTGTGCCGGTGTCATCCTTGTCATGAACGTGACGATAAGACCGAAGCCTCCCAGCCACTTCCTGCTTCGACGGGCTCTTGATCTCCCGTTAGCCTACCGTCACCAAACCGTGATCATCGCAGTGGGTATCTGGGCAGCATGCAGATACTGAATCCTGGTAGGGTCGCAGGTGTCATCGCACACGTGGTATACGTGAGGTGACTTATCGAGGAGTTCTTTCTAAGGGGTGCCTACGTGTATGGGTGCTTGTTTCGCCAATGTATCCGCGAGTTCATACAACAAAGTTTCCGTATCCTCCCACCCGATGCAGGCATCGGTGATCGAGACGCCGTATTCCAACGTTTTGCCGGTTCCCCAGGATTGCTTGCCCGGTTTCAGATTGCTTTCCAGCAAAAGCCCTAAGATATATTGTTGCCCCTCGCAATATTGCTTCACGACAGAGTGGGCGACCGGAATCTGGCGCGTGTGATCTTTGTCGGAATTCCCGTGGGAGCAATCGACCATAATGGGTCTGGAGATGTCTTCATCCGCCAATCCGTCCCGGGCTTGAAGAATGTGTTCCCGGCTGTAGTTGGTTTTTCCGCCGCCGCCGCGTAACACGACGTGCCGGTCGGGGTTTCCATTGGTCTTGATAATGGAGGTGACACCATCGAGATTAATCCCGACGAAACTGTGAGGTTGTCGTGCTGCCACCATGGCATTAAGCGCGACTTGCAGACTGCCGTCCGTGCCGTTCTTGAAGCCGACCGGCATGGACAGGCCACTCGCCATTTCCCGATGGGTTTGGCTTTCCGTGGTGCGTGCACCGATGGCAGACCAACTGAGGAGGTCGGAAAGGTATTGGGGCGTGACCGGATCGAGTAATTCGGTGGCGCAGGGTACACCGAGCGCATTCAAGTCCAGGAGAACGGTTCGGGCCTGCCGGAGGCCTTCGGCAATGTCACAACTCCCGTCCAGATGCGGATCATTGATCAGCCCTTTCCACCCGACCGTCGTTCGCGGTTTTTCAAAGTAGGTCCGCATGACGATCAACAGATGGTCTTTGGTTGCGTCGCTGACCTTCTTGAGGGCGGCTCCGTATGTCATGGCCGCTTCCGGGTCATGTATGGAGCAGGGTCCGATGACGACGAGGAGCCGATGCTGGTCTCGTCCATAGAGAATATCCCGAATGGCCTGACGGGTGTTCAGGACCGTGGCCTCCGTCGCCGTGTCGGCCGGCAGTTGTTCCTTGATCTGCCGCGGAGTGACCAGTTCCTTGATTTCGATGACGTATCGATTATTAAGCGGTTCGTTCATGAATACGGCCTTCCTGAAAACGCAAACATTCGAGAAAAAATGAATAAAATTCGTACAATTGCCTGTAAAGCTTAGCGAAAATGACGATTTCTCGCAAGCAATGATCCGGGCTGCCGGCAGTTGGCGAATACCGTCCGGTTTCCTATAGTGTTATAGGATAAGAGGAGGAGAAACGATCACGAGAGTGCCCCGAGAAACCCGGATGGTGGAAAGGAAAGGAGTGAATTGATGAATCGACCGCGTGAACTCTTTGTGCCTGCCAGGATAACCCACGTGGAGACGTACGATCCGGGGGAAGTGAGAAAGGTCGCTTTCACGTTGCCGGAGACGTTCGAGGTCGATGGACGGCCCGTCCCCATTCGGGATCGCATGCATCCCGGGGCGGCGTTTCTGGTGAAACCGTTTGGTGTCCGGACACAAAAATATCGCCGCCGCATGTATACGCGCTCCAATTGTTCGGATGAAAGCCCGCGTGTGTTGGAAACGATCATCAACGACACGCACAAGGAAAAAGCCGATACCTCTCCTTGGTGGCAAACCGATGATCTTGTTCAGCGTAGCCGCACGGGTGGCTCAATCGACGTGTGCGTGAATTATGATGAAACCCGTTCTGAACTGGTCGTGTATCAAAACACTCAGACGGTGGACCCGACGACCCTGGTGTTAGAAGAGGATCACGAATGGCAGACCATGCGGATCGTGGCTGTGGCGCTTTCGACGGGCATTACGCCGTTTTTGGCGTACGTGCGGTATATGAAATCCAGAGCGTTCGGAGGAACGGCTGACGGGCATTTCAGCCTGATCGTGAGCGTCAAAAAGCCGCGCCAATTGATGGAACATCAGGCTTTGCTGGATCTGTCGCAGGAATTTCCGCAACACTTTTCGTACCATCCGGCATTAACCCGGGAATGGCCGGAGGATTGGGTTCATGGGAAAGGAAGAATCGTCCGGGTCCTGACGGGCGACGGACAGGAAACGCGCGTGAATCTGGCACCGCTCATCGCGCTGGAGCCGAATCTGTCGCAGTGCCACGTGCGGTTCTGTGGTAATGCGCTGGCAAAGGCTCAACTCGTCTTAGGGCTGGAGCAGGCACAATTGGCTCCGCTCAGTTTCCGGTCCGAAACGTGGTGAGGAGGTTGCTCTAGAGGCTTGTCAGGAGGGGAGAAGGACGGGCGGCTTGATCCGGGGTGAGCGGCGGATAAAACGTGACACGCTGGGCTTCGACATTGTTCAATAGCCTGTGGCCATTGGCCTCCCGTTCCTTCCAAAAGATGCCCTCAACCTCAACGGTTCGACCGGTGGTCATTTGGATATCTCCTCGGGTTCGATCATGTCGCCCGAAGACCAGTACGCGGCCCGATCCTGTTTTGAGGTAGAAAACAAAATCGATGAAATGTTTCGAGTCGTCGAGATGAAGTTCCAGCCGCGTGACGGTTCCCCGGATTCGAATGGATTGTTGATGGTATCGGCTGGGGCTCTGAAGGAGTTGCGGTATAGTGACAATTTCAGAAAATCTTTTATTTTCAACGTGTTGCAAATGTCCTGGTGGGGGAGAATAGCCAGCGATCAATTGGCCTGACAGACCTGATACGAGGAGAGCCAAACAGAGGATACACATAGTTTACGCTAACTTCACGGGTTCGACTACTGTCTCATGTAGGCTTGCCCGTGGAAAATGTGGGTATCTTGAAGCGAGTTAAGTTTGCATTATAGACTAAATAGACAATTCAATTTTGAATGTCGGTTGCACAAAATCGGTCGACCATTTCTATGACAAGGCAACAACGATATCAGCGGCGTCACAAGGAAGCAGGCCCGTGCATCTATTGCCCCAGAAAAGCGGTCAGTCAATGGTTTTGTGCCCTTCATTTGAAGAAACGGTGGGCATTGATGCAGGTGCGCAAGGGTAGTCGTCCTTGGCATCCCGGCGGGCCTGGGCGGCCGCCTCTGACGAGACGGTCTCGCCAGGGTTGAGTGAGTGAAAGGCCTTTCGGATTTCGTTTTTCTGCAAGCCACGTTTGTGTTTTATCCCGTTTCCCCCGGATCAGCAAGGAACTGCCCCGACGGTATGAAGTGAATTCATCATTCGGCCTGAGACTCCAACATTTTTTGTAGCCAGTCGAAGGCTTTCTGATAGACACCCGGACAGAGGCTTTCTCGAGGTCCTGCTACGTTCAGGATGGTAATATCCGTGCGGGAAATCCACGAGGCGACCTCGCGAGGGTCCTCGGGTGTCGTCAAATCGATGACACGAAAAGACTTGTGCAGGCGTTGAGCCGTGTGGATCGTCAGTGCCGTACCTCCAGTGGGCTCGTTGCTGGTCAGGATGAGTGTACCGTCCGCGTCGCGCACATTCCATCGTGTTCGTTGGGCATAATGCGGGGAGGGCGTTTCCTGCAACGGGTAGATCATCGGGATTGTCCCATCTTCGGCCAGACGCCCTTTGGGGCACCATCCGCCGATTTGCAACCCGCCGGCCAGAGCAACGTCGAGGGCTGCCCGGTCAACTCCCGTTTGACCACCTGAAATCACCTTGGAAAGAAGAGCGCTTGACACGGTGGCCGCTGCCTCAGTTCGGGAAAGTCGAATAAAGGGATGATGCCACCGGCGTTATAACATACCGCAACAAGTGGGCACAGGCGCTGCTTGTTCTGAAACCCCGTCCCCCGTTATGATCGAAGCAGCCGGTGAGACTGATGGCCCGATACCACCTCGACTACTACGCCACCCTGGAAGTGACGCCGCAGGCCTCGGATGAAGAAATCAAGCGGGCCTATCGGAAACTTGCGCTCAAATATCATCCCGACCGCAACCAGGGAAACAAAAAAGCCGAAGAAAAAATTCGGGAAATCAATGCCGCGTATGAAGTGCTCGGCGATCCTGAAACCCGGAAATCCTACGAACGGCTGCGGTTTGGCGGCTACGGCCGGAAATCGGATTTTGCCGAGGAACCCACCGAGACCATTGACCCCGGGGTCGTCCTCGAAGCTATGGAGAAAAAGTTGTGGGAGGAAGGGCGATCGGAGATTTTTCGGAAATTGATGCAAACCCTTTCTCTCGTCAAAGAGGAGTTGGCGAATATTCGCAAAACCACGGTTGCCAAATTGGGCTATGACAAATTTCATGAAGACACCGTGAAGATGCATGCCCAACACGCCATCGGTAATATCGTGACCCCGGACATGGAAGAACGCAAAGAACGATTGCTGGACGTCGCCTTACAGATGATGTTGTCTCAAGGGGTCGATGGTCGCGGCGGCCAGGAAGGCGCGGAATGGGTCAAACGGCAATTGGCCGCGGCGTTCCGGCGGGGCCGGGTGGACGGCTATTGCGAAGCCTGCGAACTGCTCTATGTGCGGACGTAGGTCGAACCGCCGTTGCCCCTTTCCTCCCGTAAGGGGGACCTGCGTGTCCGCTCTCTTTTCTCTAAAACCTGTATTCAAACGCTGCGTAGTAGAACCCGCCGTTGAAGCCGAAGGGCGCGGAACGACGGGAATACTGGAACACACCAGGAGAATCGACGATGACGTTGCCTTGGCTGTCGATGATTCTTCCGCGTCTTGAGAGGCCGAGCGTGTTTTGGTCGGGCGTCACGTCGAACAGGTTGTTGGCGCCAAGCTTGAAGATCCCGAATGGTCCGAAGTTGTAGCTGAGTTGCACGTCGGTCACGTACTTGGGATCAAACTTCTGCTTTCCTCCGTCAGTCACCGTGTACGAGCCGTAGCGATGCACCATCACCGAGGCCGACAATTGGTCCAATTGATACAAACCGGACAGCGTGAAGCGGCTGTTGGGCTGCCATTCTTCGATGATGGATCTGTCTTGTTCGCCAAACAGCTCTGATGGAAGCCCCGCCGGAAGTTTGACGTTTCTGATTTGGGTCTGCATGAGGGCTCCCAGGAAATTAAGCTCCAAGGCCCCGCGATTGATGAACGGTACATTCCACGAGGCCACGATCTCTCCACCACGGGTCTCGGTATCTGCCGCGTTCATAAAGAATTGAGCTGAGCTGATATCCGCATTCTTGAGAGCAGTCTTGACGCTGCCCGGAAGATCGTCAGAGGTTGCCAGCAGTCCTCCACTGATGATGATCCTGTCCTTCACTTCGATGCGGTAGACGTCCGCGGTGAGAGTAAATGATGGGGCTGGTTGGTACACGACTCCAACGCTCAAGTTGGTTGCGGTTTCCTGTTTGAGTTCCGGTATGCCGACTGCCTTCGCGACGGCGCTGTCGTTCCTGAAGGTGCCTCGCTCTTCAGCCACTGTCTGACCGTCTCTGGCAACAAATTGGGTGCTCACGTTGTTGAAGTAAAGCTGATGCATGGACGGCGCCCGGAACCCGCTGCTCATGGAGCCTCTGACGGCAAGTGCTCTTGAGAAGTCCAGTTTCGCGGCGAGTTTGCCGTTGATGGTATGGCCGAAGTCGCTGTAATGCTCGTAGCGCACCGCGGGACTGACCATGATCCTGTCAAAAACGCCAAGATCATTTACGAACATCTCCGCGTCCGTGTAAAAGGAAAAGGCGTGCCGTGACTCGTTCACCTCGCTGACGGGCTTGAAGCCAGGGAATACTTGGATGCCTGGAGACCCTCCGCCAGGTCCGTCGTAGTCTTCATACGAGTATTCTTCTCCGGCTTGGATCTGGTAGTTGTCTCGCCTGTATGCCGCCCCCCAAGCCAAGTTCATGTTCTTGTCGGGTATCGGCAAGGAGAAATCCAGGTTCACGGTGGTGAGGTAGAGTTCCAGGTCACCGGCATCTGCGGAAGTTGCTCCGGGTCGGTTATTGTCAGCAACCCATGAAGCATTATGGGAATTCGTGATATTGAAATTGAACGTGTTCCCGCCGTGCACCACTCCAAGATCAGCCCTGAGTCCGTTGTCAAACTCCTTGACGAGACCTGCGCCGAATGAAAAGTCCCAGATCGTGGTATTGATCAGCGGCAGAAATCCGTCCGGATAGCCTGAGCCCATGGGGTTGCGATCATTCTGGTTTGCCCTCCTGTAGAAGCCACCGCTTTCGTTTTCCCTCCTGGACACGTCGGCAAAGGAGTAGAATTCGAGTCCTTTCCCGAGAGACTTGTCAAAGTTTAGCGCGCCGCTGAATTGCTCTGAATCGGCGTCGCCGATCCGGAAGTTGCGACGGTTGAAATTTCTCTCTTTGTCGCCCGGATCGTCCAAAATGACTCTTGTGTCGCCGGAGTTGTTTGCGAGCAAGTCTGCTCTGTTGGGTAGTTCAGCGGCCGTACAGTTGCTAAGTGTGCATGTTTCAGTGTCCGGGTACTGGATAAGGCTGGTCGGTCCAGCCCGGTTAGTCCGTTGCCGGTTACGATACTCGAACGTCGCGTGCAACGTGCCGTCTTGTCCGATCTTGAAGCCTTTGTCCAGGCTGGCGACGAACTGATCGCCGTCGCCTTTGTAAGTCGTTCCGTAGTTCGTGCGGAAGCCTCCCTCGTAGTCGTCCTTGAGCACGACGTTGATGACGCCGGCTATGGCGTCCGACCCGTATTGCGCGGAGGCGCCGTCCCGCAGGACTTCGATACGTTTGATCGCGCCCATGGGTATTGCGTTCATGTCGGTGCCTGTATTGCCCCGTCCTACGGAGGTGTTGACGTGGATGAGTGCGCTGCCGTGACGACGTTTTCCGTTCAACAGCACAAGCACTTGGTCCGGTCCCATCCCTCTCAGCGTCGCGGGGCGTACGGCGTCCGTTCCGTCGCTGATCGTGGAGCTCGAGAAATTGAACGACGGGATCAACCGCTGGATGGCTCGGCCCACTTCGAGTTGTCCCGTGTTGCGCATATCTTCCGATTTGATGAGGTCCACCGGGACAGGAGAATCCGTGATGCTTCTGCCCTCGATCCTGCTGCCGATAACGACGATTTCCTCGAGTCTGGTCACTTCGTCAGCGGGGTTGGTTTCCTGGGCTGACACCACAGGTGCCAACACACAAATTATCAAGACGCTGAGCAACAGGCTTCTGTACGACATGCCGCGTTCTCCTTGTTTTTCATTGGATAGGAAAATTGAAATAAAAAGACGGGAAAAGTGGCTAAAGATAGCAAAAATAGAGGGCGATGCAAAGAGAGAGGTTTAGACTGGAAAGTCTATTACGCGGATCCACTCTCGATTTTGAGGATTTTGCTGCTATGGCGGAGGGGGTGGGCATTCGAAGTCGCCCAGAGGGTTCTCTCTGGGCTCCCGCTAGGGGGCCATGCCCCCTCGCGCCGGTCACCCCATGAAGGGGGCTCACCCCCTTCACAACCCCCGTTCGAACCCCACCCCCTTCTCCAGTCCTTGATGGGAGTACGGCTCCACTTTATGTCTGGTAGCTTTTGGTGCAATGGCGGAGGGGGTGGGATTCGAACCCACGGTCCCGTGAAGGACTCCGGTTTTCAAGACCGGCCTGTTCGTCCACTCCAGCACCCCTCCTGTTTACGGGTCGATTTTCTTGAGGTGAATACTTGTTTTATGACGCTGGACAGCCGCTAGTGTTTGGTCTTGGCTGTGTGGCTATGCGTGGTGACCAGGGTGTCGATAGTCGTGCCGAACACCGTGGCGATTCGTGACAAGGCCGCAGCAGAGCCGGATTTGATGCCACGTTCGATCTCGGAAAGATAGCTCGCCACGATTCCCGTTTGTTTGGACAGTTCGCGTAACGTGATCCCGAGGTGGTGCCGGAACGCGACAAATGGGCTTTCTCCACGCATGATGGCGAGAGCCACTTCATGGGGAATCCGGTTCCCGTCGTCCGCCTCAAATGCGGCGAGCCTTTCCTCAAGCTCCTCTTTGCGGGTGAGAAGATCATCGTATTCTTTCCGCGTCAGGGTAATGGTCTGGGGTTCAGTCATAGGCTTCCCTCCGATGGCGCACTCTCAAGACAACCATGACGGCAATCTTGTCATGTTCGATTCTGAAAATGACTCGATACTGGCCAACCTTCATTCGCCGATACTCGCTGCCAGTTAGCTTAATGACTTGATTGGCGAGCGATGCAGGGTCTTTGGCGTACTGTTCGATCTTGGCGATGATCCTCTCGCGGTCACGAACGGCGAGGCGGCGCACATCTTTCACTGCCTTCGTGGCCCATTCGATTTGCATCTCCTGCTTCACGTAGCAGCATGTTCGCCTATAGCGAATAAATTGTCAATACGCGTTCTTGATGGCCCTCCCTCGTTAACCTCTTTACCGCAAGCGAAGGGGGACAGGAGAAGTCGGCCGGAAGAAGGAAGACAGGAGCAGGGAAACGTCCCCTTACATGGGTTCTTCAATGAGATACCAGCCATGCTTTTTCATGCAGACCTGGTAACTCGCGTAACCTTTGAGCCCGGTCATGCCCGGGTCGTTTTCACACTCGGCGCTTACGCGTTCAAATTCATCCGGAGCTGCGCCCGGTTTGGACCATGACCTCTCAACTTTGGGCATCGTGCACGCCGTGATTACAAGTATGGCTAGACCGCAGGCCAATAGTTTGATCAGATTGTTCACAGAGGACCTCCTTGTTGGCTTCATATGGGTCTACGCAAGCCCCAGGGCCCGTCGAAACAGACATGGCTACATCAGGGGACCGGGTTTGAGGCGATTCGTTCGATTCCATTCATATACGGACGCAAGGCCTTGGGAATGATAACCGAGCCATCTTCTTGTTGGTAATTTTCCAGAATGGCGACGATCGTCCGACCCACGGCCAGACCAGATCCATTCAGCGTATGAACATAGGCCGGCTTGCCGCCCTTGGGTCGAAATCGAATGTTGGCTCTCCGCGTCTGAAAGGCTTCGAAGTTACTGCACGACGAGATTTCTCGATAGGCCTGTTGCGAAGGGACCCAGATTTCGAGATCATAGGTTTTGGCTGCACCGAATCCCAGGTCGCCGCGGCACAAGCTGACGACACGGTAAGGTAATTCGAGTGCTTGCAGGACAGTTTCGGCCGCGTTAGTGAGGCGCTCAAGCTCGGCGTACGATTCTTCCGGGGCGGTAAATGCCACGAGTTCGACTTTATGGAACTGGTGGACGCGAATCAGGCCACGGGTATCTTGTCCGTAGGAGCCGGCTTCCCGGCGAAAACAGGGTGTCGCCGCAACGTGCCGAATCGGCAAGGCAGTGTCCGGAAGAATTTCATCCCGGTACATATTGGTAACCGGCACCTCGGCTGTTGGGATGAGGAGGTACTCATCGTCCCGGAGATGAAACAAGTCGTGTTCGAATTTCGGGAGTTGGCCTGTGCCGGTCATGGCGTCACGATTGACGAGATAGGGTGGGAGCACCTCGGTATACCCATGCTTCCGGAGATGGATGTCGAGCATCAACGAAGTCAACGCGCGTTCGAGTTGGGCACCGGCGCCCAAGGCAATGGAAAAGCGGGCTCCCGTGATTTTGCCGGCCCGCTTGAAGTCAAGAATGCCCAGAGATTCTCCGATTTCCCAATGCGGTTTCGGTGGAAAGTCAAACGAAGGCGGCTCACCCCATCGACGAATTTCCACGTTCTGCGACGCGTCGGTTCCTTGCGGAACCGTGTCATGTGGGAGGTTGGGAATGCGTAGCGCATGTTCTTCGAGTTTGACTTCAATCGCTCGTAAGTGCTCTTCCTGAATGGCAATGTTATCGCCAAGTGCCCGCATGGCGGCCGCGGCTTCTTTTGCCGGTTGCTTCGCACGCTTTAAGCGAGCAACCTCATCGGAGCCTTTTTTGAGTTGATGCCGGAGGGCTTCAACCTGGGAGAGCCGATCGCGTCGGTCCTGGAGTAGTTTTTCAACCTCCTCCCATGGCACGTCCGCTCCACGGGCACCAAGCCGGTCGCGAATGGTGGGTAACTGTTCTCTGAGGGATCGAAGGTCATACATGGAGAAAATCCCAACTCATTGAAAATGCGGGTAAAAGTTAGCATGTGTCTCCAAGGCAGTCAACGAAATCGAGACGAGCCGTGACACTTGCAGTGGCATGTGGTTTTTCCTACTCTGTGGTGATGCCGTATGTATTTCCGTACGAAGACTTTTTCGTCGCGGGTGTGGCATGTGTGATTCTTGGGTTGTTACTCGTGCGAATGATCGTTGCGAAAAAACAGAAGGGAAAAGGAAGAGAAGCCGATGAATGAAACGTCTGGATTGCGACGCAGTGATGGCCGGCGACCCGATGAAATCCGTTCGGTCAAGGTGACACGGCCGTTTATCAAATACGCGGATGGCTCCGTTCTCATGGAAATGGGCGAAACCAAGGTCATCTGCACGGCGTCGATTGAGGAAAAGGTTCCGCCGTTCTTGCGGGATAAAGGGCAGGGCTGGGTGACGGCTGAATATGCCATGTTGCCGCGGGCCACGCATGATCGCATGCCCCGCGAAGCGGCTCGAGGCAAGCAAAGCGGCCGGACCTTGGAAATTCAACGACTCGTGGGCCGGGCGCTCCGTGCGGTAACGGATATGTCGGCGATGGGTGAACGGACGGTATGGATTGATTGTGACGTGATTCAAGCCGACGGCGGCACGCGGACGGCCTCGATCACCGGATCCTTTATCGCGCTGGCTGACGCGTTTGCGACGTTGAAAGAAAAAAAAGTGCTGAAGAAAAGACCGTTGGTGGATTTTCTGGCTGCCATCAGTGTCGGCAGGGTCGGCGGGGTTGCCATGGCGGATCTGTGCTACGAGGAAGATTCCCGTGCCGAGGTGGACATGAATCTCGTAATGACCGGCAGGGGGCGTTTGGTCGAGGTGCAGGGGACAGCCGAACGTGGTTCGTTCGCAAAAGAGGAGTTGGACCGATTCCTGACGTTGGGTTGGGACGGAATCCAGCAATTGATCAAGCTGCAAAAAGACTGTGTCGGTGATCTCGGGTAGAACCTCATGGAGCTTGTGTTAGCAACGGGGAACCGGGATAAACAGCGGGAGATGAAAGCCTTCCTGCAGGATCTTCGCGTGACCATTCGCACGCTGGATGAGTTTCCCGCCGCTCCGGTCGTGATTGAAGACGGCGAGACATGCCGGTCGAATGCCGGAAAAAAGGCCAGAGAAATTGCCCGGTTCACCGGCCTGTTGACTCTCGCTGATGACACCGGATTGGAAGTGGACGCCTTGGGCGGCCGCCCGGGCGTGTATGCCGCCCGCTATGCCGGGGCTCATGCCTCGTATGAAGACAATTGTCGAAAATTGTTGGACGAACTGACCGGTGTTCCGGCGGATCAGCGAGGAGCTCGATTCTTGACGGTGGTGGCTATTTCCGATTCATCTTCGTCCATTGAATTTGTGGAGGGAGTGTTGCAGGGGCGAATCGCGGACCGCTGCTCCGGGATGCACGGGTTTGGGTACGACCCGGTCTTTATAATTCCGGAATTGGGAAAGACCCTGGCGGAGTTGACGCTTGACCAGAAGAACCAAATCAGTCATCGTGGACAGGCATTGGCCAAAGCCAAAGACGTGTTGAAACGTATACTTGGGAGAAACATCGGGGCGTAGCGCAGCCCGGTAGCGCGCCTGCTTTGGGAGCAGGATGTCGGAGGTTCAAATCCTCTCGCCCCGACCAGTTTTTTGGGAAAGAAATGTGAAACATTTGGCTGACCACGATCTTTCATCCCACGTGTCAGCCGACACGCCATCTTGCATCATTGCTTAAAGAGTCAGGTCGAGCGCCCGTAGCTCAGTGGATAGAGCATCGGCCTTCTAAGCCGAGGGTCGCAGGTTCGACCCCTGCCGGGCGCGCCAATCTGCCAAAGAGGGTTCGTGGTCCGGAGACTGGTGGTTTTTTCACGGAGAAGCACGCGTGTTGAGAAGACAGGACATTGGTGATGGGGCATAATCCCGGATTCGAACGACTGGTTGAGCAAAGAAAAAGCCAAGTTCGTGAGTGCAAACCGAGCCAGGTGATGGGGCGCTTCGAACGTGGTGACGTCTTTCATTTCATCGACGTGCGGGAGGATCATGAGGTGGCTCAAGGTTATGCTCAAGGGGCCATTCACAAAGGCCGGGGGATTCTGGAGCGTGACATTGAGGAAATGATTCCTGACAAAAACGCGGAAATCATTCTCTATTGCGGGGGAGGTTATCGATCAGTGTTATCGGCTGCCAACCTGCGGGAAATGGGCTATACGCAAGTTTTTTCGATGGCGGGCGGAATCAAGGCATGGCGGCAGGCAGGATATCCTCTGGAGCCAAGTCCCGCGGCTTAACCTTGGAACGCGATCATCCCGCTAGGTATTCCTCGTAGAGGAAGTTGGGCTCCTTATTTGTAGGTTTTATTAAACTCCTTGACGACTTCGTCGGTAATATCCATCCCCTTGGCAGAGTAGATCACGATTTGCATGATGGCTTCATTGCCCTTATCAATGACCAATGAAAAGCCACGCCGCTCGGCGACAACCTTGGTCGCGCCTTCGATTTTTTTCATGTAATCGACCATCAAATTTTTTTGCTTTTCCTGAACTTCTTGCTGAAACGTTTGGCGCCGGCGCTGGTAATCCTGGATTTTGCTCTGTAGCTGTTCCCGTAAGACTTGCGTTTCGGTTTCGCTCCGGCCCGTGCCGGTCTGAAGTTGCTGCTCGAGTTTCTGTATTTCCACTTCGTCCGTTTCCAATAGTTTTTGACGAACCATCACGTGTTCCTTTAAGGTCGCCAGCGCCTTTTGTCCTGCGTTGGAATTTTCCAGGACCGCTTGGGGATCGATGACGCCTATCTGCATCGATTCCTCTGCAAATGCGGAGGGAAGGCCACAAAACAGGATTGGGATCATGAACCATCCCAGCAGGGAGATGATCATCGTGCTGCGTTTATGTACAGTAAGCTGATGACGTTCTTGCATGAGACGGAACTCCTTCCTCAAAACAGGTGATGGTCGGTACGGGAAAACGAGTCTAGTTCTGGAAGCGAACGGTCTTATAAATAAGGCTATTCATTGAGACCGGGTGCTGTCAAGAGGAGGGTCTCCGGGAATGCCTGAAAATGTGAAAACGCAAACTGATTCCTCTCCGCTACTCGTGTGTTTCGGTGATAGTCTTACCGCGGGATATCAAGTTCAAGCTGAAACGGGGATGCCTTTGCCGGATGTTCCTTATGGCGGTTTTCTCCAAGAATGGTTGGACGTACGCGGACGGGTCTCCGTCAAAGGCATTTGCGGTGAAACGACGTCGGATATGATGACAAGATTTTCACGGGACGTCATTGACGTGGCTCCCTCTCATGCCGTGATCTTGGGCGGAACGAACGATTTGGGATGGAACGTTGCCCCCTCGACGATTATGACGCATCTGGAGCGGTTCTATACGATAGCGTTGGCAGCGGGAATCCGGCCCGTTGGCGTGACGGTTCCCTCCATTAGGGTCGAGGGGCACGGCGGTGGCCCGTTGCCCGCCTGGCTTCAGGAACATCTGCACTATCGGTTGGAATTGAATCGCCTGATTACGGAACGGTGTGAACGACTTCACATGTCATGCGTGGATCTGTTTCAGGGAACTTCGGAACCCCCCTCTTCCCTCTTAGCCGCCCGTTTTTCCAGTGACGGTTTGCACCTCAACGGCACGGGATACCTGATGTTTGCCCGGTTGGTCTGGAACGCAGTGTTTGCGGATCGTTTTGGCGCCTGCCCGGCGTAATCCCCGGTGACTACCGGCTGACAGGAATCAGGTGGCGGAACCCGAAGAGGAACCCGAAGACGAATTCGAGGATGCGGAACTCGATGGGGAAGATGCGGGGGCGGGTGCTGTCGTTTCAGATCTGGCCGCGGATTCGCTTTTGGCCGGAGTTTTTTCTGGCTCACCACTTGGTTTGTCCTTAACTTCTTTGGCTGGACTCTCAGGTTGTTTGGCTTGGCTGGGATCTTTCAACTTGTTTGAGTAATCCGTCACGTACCAGCCGCTCCCCTTGAACATGATGCCGGGAGCCGATATAAGTTTTCGGACCCCTTTGCCGCACCGCACGCATTTGTCGATCAACGGATCGGAAAATTTTTGCTGGACTTCGAATTGATGGTGACAGGTTTCACATTTATATTCGTAAAGGGGCATTGCGATCCTCTCGTGTCACGATTCTTCTCTTTTCAATAATATTTATATGGGTGAAGCCAAGGATCTTCGGAGATCACGTGAGGGCCCGGATCGCCGTTTCGACCCTTTTCATACCTCGTTCAATGGCATTGATCGTCGGAGTATAGGTCAACCGCAGGTGGTGCGGGCTTCCGAACGGATCGCCGGGCACACAGGCCACGTGCGCTTCGTGTAATAAGTAGGTGGCCAGGTCCGCCGAGGTTGTGATCGTTCCATTTGCATGTTGTTTGCCCAAGATTCCCGAAACATTGGGAAAGGCGTAAAAGGCTCCGGCAGGGGTCGGACAGGTGATGCCGGGCATCGCGTTCAACGTGTCAACCATGAGGCGACGTTTGGGAGTGAGATCAGCCAGCAACTCCTTGAAAAACGAAGTCCCGTCCCGGAGGGCGGCCACCGCGGCCTTTTGGGAAATCGACGTGGGATTCGACGTACTCTGGCTTTGAATGACCGACATCGCGGCGATTAACGCTTTCGGCCCCCCTGCGTAGCCGATCCGCCACCCCGTCATGGAAAACGCTTTAGACACGCCGTTGACCACGAGCGTCTGATCGGCGATGTCGGGTGCAGCGGACACGATGCTCATGAACGGGGTTTCTCCATAGGCGAGTTGTTCGTAGATTTCGTCGGAGATGACGAGAAAGCCGTGACGTTTGGCCACGTCGGCCACGCCTTCAAGGGTCTCCCGGGTATACAGTGCTCCCGTCGGATTGGACGGGCTGTTCAGGATGAGCGCCTTGGTGCGGGGTGTGACCTTGGCTTCCAATTGTTTCGGATCAAGAGCATATCCATCGCTTTCCCTGGTCTCCAGGATCACGGGTTGTCCATCGGCCAGACGGACGATATCAGGATAGGATACCCAATAGGGAGCGGGGATGATGACTTCGTCTCCGGGATCCAATAGGGCTTGTGCAGCGTTGTACAGGGTATGCTTGGCCCCGCAGGACACCAGAATTTGCGATGTCTCGTAGTGGACGCCCTGGTCCCGGGAAAATTTATCAACGATGGCCTGTTTGAGTTCGTCAATGCCGGAAGCCGGCGTGTATTTGGTAAACCCGTCCGTGATGGCTGCCTTGGCCGCTGCTTTCACGACGTCCGGCGTGTCGGCGGCCGGTTCTCCGGCGGAGAAATTCACGACGTCCACGCCTTGAGCCGCCATGGATTTAGCCGTTGCCGAAACGTGCAAGGTCGCGGACGGGACGATGCGGGTCGTACGGGCGGCCAGTTTCATGGCGATGGATGTCCGTACTTTTCGCGAAGGTGTTTGGCCACCTCGGGGATGAGAAACGCCTCCAATTCGCCGCCGAACAGGGCCAGTTCTTTGACGATGCTGGACGTCAAATACGAATATTCTTCGCTTGGCATCAGAAAGACCGTTTCCAGGCGTTCATCGAGCTTACGATTGAGCAAGGCCATTTGAAACTCGTGCTCAAAGTCCGATACCGCGCGCAATCCTCGAATGATGGCATGGGCGCCTCGCTGCCGTACGTATTCCACCAACAGGCCGTTGAATGATTCCACTTCTACGTTGGGAAATTCCTTTGTGGCGATTTTCGCCAGTTCGACTCGTTCTTCGAGAGAGAGGAGCGCTCCTTTACGCGGGTTGGGAGCCACAGCCACGACCAGCCGGTCGAAGATGCTCAGACTGCGACTGACAATGTCCGTGTGCCCACGAGTAATGGGATCGAAGGTGCCCGGATAGACAGCTAGTCGCATGTCGGCTCCACGGCACGTTGATAGAAGGTGAGCATGGTGTCGCCGTACCGGGACTGACGAGTCTGTACGAGATCTCCGGTTCTGTTCGGGACTGCGTGTTTGAAGAAATGTTCAAGAATCACCGTCCCTTGGGCAGCGATTTTTCCGCTCAGGCTCAGTCGTTCGAGCAACCGGGTCAGGTCGGCGCTGTGGTACGGCGGATCCACAAAAATAAGATCAAACGTCGGCGGTTCGCCGAACGATGGGGGTGACGTCAAATACCTCTCAACGTCCTGGGAGATGACCATGCATCGGTTGCGATAGCCGCACCGGGCGATGTTTTCGCAAAGGATTCGTGATGAGGCGACGTCATTGTCCACAAAGACGGCTTGGCGGGCTCCACGACTCAAGGACTCGAGCCCCAATGCTCCGGTGCCGGCGTAGAGATCCAACACGCGTGCACCTTCTATGTGATGGGCCAGGATCGACAATAAGGCTTCGCGGACCCGGGCCGAGGTCGGTCGAAGATCCTGCCCGTCGGGTTCCTTGAGACGACGCCCTTTTTGTATGCCGGCAACGATGCGCATCGATGTCCCTTCTAAACAAAGAAAAGTAGCATACTGGTTTTTTGAGCGGCAAGATAAGCTCAGGCGGCACCGTTTGATAATACGTGAATGTTCAGTCCAATTTGTTATATGCTTGCGACAAACGCCGTCGAAGGCTTCCGGTGAGAAACGATCAAGAAGAGATGGACGAGAAACCCGTAAAAGGTATTCAGCATTGGCCGAAAGGCGAACGGCCTCGCGAGCGACTGTTGGAAGAAGGACCGGAATCGCTGACGGAGGCGCAACTCCTGGCTGTCTTGCTTCGCGTGGGCAGACACCAGACGTCGGCCGTCGGAGTCGGCAGAGATCTGCTGAAACACGTGGGTGGGTTACAGGGGTTGGCCAATCGGAGTGTCCAGGAACTCTGCGCCGTCCCGGGCATCGGTCCGGCCAAGGTGGCCCAGATCATGGCGGCCATTGAGCTGGGGAAACGCGTGCTGGCGACTCCGCTGACAAAGGGGACCGTGATTGCCAACAGTCAAACGGTCTTCGAACACTACTATCCCTTGTTGCGGGATTTGCGCCGCGAGGTTTTCAAGGTGATTCTTCTCGACGCCAAGCATGCGGTCATTCGGGAAAAAACCGTGTCCGAAGGGACTTTGACGAGCAGCCTGGTGCATCCGCGTGAGGTGTTCAATGAAGCCGTACGCGAGTCGGCGGCGGCCGTGATATTTTTACACAATCATCCGAGCGGGGATCCCAAGCCCAGCAAAGAAGACCGGGCGTTAACCGCACGCTTGCAGGATGCCGGAGACATTCTCGGTGTGCAGGTGCTGGACCATGTCGTCATTGGTGACGGACGCTATGTCTCTTTCGCCGATGAAGGATGGATGTCGCCGTCCTCGTTGTCGCGCCAATCCTTGCGTTGAGGGAGCGTTGTTCTCCTGAGAAGTTCGTCTTACGGTGAGGGTCTGTCGTAGCTTTCCAACACCCGTCATGATAGAATGCTGAACTCTTTGTAGTCTGTCATCCCTATTGGTATAATCCTATCCTTGGAGTACCGGGAATATCCAAGCCCAAGAGGAGAAGGCTTTTTGCAATGAGTATTGAGATAAGTCAAGTGGAGCACGTGGCGGAGCTTGCGCGGCTTCAACTGAGCCGTGAGGAACTGGAGCGGTTGAGCACCCAACTGAGTCGCATTTTGACCTATATGGAAGAGCTGAATGCCGTTGATACGGCCGGGATTCCCGGGACGACGTCGGTGGTGGCGGGTGACGCCAACGTCTTGCGTGAAGATGAGGTCCAACCGTCGCTGTCACAAGATCAGGCGTTAAGGAACGCGCCGGAAGCGGTCGATGGCTTGTTTCAGGTGCCGCAAATTATCAGTGATCGGTAATCGGAGAAAGTCGAGGATATCATGTTACGACAGATGTTGCGGGCGAAAATCCATCGGGCGGTGGTCACGGATGCCTGTTTGGAATATGAGGGCAGTCTGACGGTCGATGAGGACCTATTGGATGCGGCCGGCATTTTGCCCTATGAACTCGTGATGGTCTCGAATTTGAACAATGGGGAGCGGTTCACGACCTATGCCATCAATGGAAAGAGGGGATCAGGCGAAGTCGTGCTCAATGGCCCCACGGCCAGAAAAGGCGTGACCGGAGACCGTGTCATCATTTTTTGTTATGAATATTACAATGATGACGAAGCCAAGCATCATAGCCCTCGAATCATTCAAGTCGACGAGGACAATCGAATCGCCAATTGTTCCTGATATCGAACGCGGCGGCCGGTCTTCGTTTCTTCCTTCACTCGTAACCCCGTTTTATAGCCATGTCACTTGTTAAATGTACCCTGAAAGAGCTTCAGGATCGTTTTACACGCGGGGACGTCAGTGCCGTGGAGATCGTCCGGGCTTACTTCCTGCGGATCAGCGTCGTGGAGTCGAAGGTCAAAGCCTTTATCACGCTGAATGACAAAGAGACCATGTTGTCTCAGGCCGAAGCGCTGGATCACGCGTTGAGTGCGTGGAGAAAAACCGAGCCCATGATGGCGATGCCGATTGCCGTCAAGGACAACATTTGCACGGAAGGCCTGCCGACGACGTGCGGGTCGCGCATTCTGGGAGGCTTCGTTCCGCCATACTCCGCCACCGTGGTGGATGCGTTACGGTCGCAACAATATTTCCTGATCGGCAAAACCAATCTGGATGAATTCGGGATGGGTTCCTCCACGGAATATTCGGCTTTTGGCGCCAGTCGAAATCCTTGGAAGCTCTCCCATGTGCCCGGCGGCTCGAGTGGCGGCTCGGCCGCGGCCGTGGCGGCGGATGAATGCGTGGCCGCCCTGGGAACGGATACCGGTGGGTCGATTCGCCAACCGGCCGCTTGTTGCGGGGTGGTTGGGCTGAAACCGACGTATGGACGCGTGTCCCGGTATGGGCTCATTGCCTTTGCCTCTTCGTTGGATCAAATCGGGCCCATTACCAAGGACGTCATGGATGCCGCGTTGATGTTGAACGTGCTGGCCGGCCACGATCCCCGGGATTCGACCTCCGCGGACAAATCCGTTCCCGATTTTACGCGAGTGTTCAAAAAGAAGGACGTCAAAAAACTGAAAATCGGGGTCCCCTTGGAATTTTTTGCGGAAGGTCTGGACGAAGAAGTTTACGACGCCGTGGGCGAAGCGCTCGCCGTGTTGGAAGAGTTGGGCGGGACGATCGAAGAAGTCTCGCTCCCGCATACGGGAGTGGCGGTGGCGACCTACTATATTGTGGCGACGGCGGAGGCAAGTTCCAACCTGGCTCGTTACGACGGCGTCAAATATGGATTCCGGGCCAAAGAAAGTCCTGACCTGCTGGAGATGTATCGGCTCACGAGGCAGGAGGGATTCGGCCCGGAGGTGAAACGCCGGATTATGCTGGGCACCTATGCGTTGAGCAGCGGCTATTATGATGCCTATTATGCCAAGGCCCAGGCAGTGAGGACCCTCATCCGGCAGGATTTCGATCGAGTGTTTCAGGACGTGGATTTGCTCGTAACTCCCGTAATGCCGACCCCGGCGTTTCAACTCGGCGAAAAAATCGAAGATCCTTTGCAAATGTATTTGTCGGATTTGTATACCATCTCCGCGAGTTTGGCCGGGCTCCCGGCGATTTCCTTGCCTTGCGGGTACAGCCGGAAGGGGTTGCCGATCGGCATGCAAATTTTGGGTCGCCCCTTTGAAGAAGACGTCGTGCTTCGGGCTGCACGGGCGTATGAATTGGCAACGGACTGGCGCAAAAAACGACCACTTATCAGATAAAGGAACCTCTGATTTATTGTGATAGCGGGATGCAGGGCAAGGCGTCCCGGAGCGAAACCCGAGGCTTATCAGAGAGATAGGTGAGGGTTGAGCGAGGACACAACGCAGCCATACGCCCGATAGTGCAATAAATCAGGGGTTCCTAAGGAAGGTGACGCATGTTTGAGATAGCTGCCGTGATCATTGCCGTAGCCCTTGTAATACTGGTGGGCTTCATTGTTCCGACCGTGATTCAGGTACGCAAGACCGCGACGCAAGCCGAACAATTACTGTCACAGGTCAATGCCGAATTGCCGGGAATTCTGAAAGAGATCAAGCAGACGAACGAGAACGTCCGGGCCATGTCCGATCAAGCGCGCGAAGGTATGGGCCGGGCGACGGTATTGTTGCATGCCATTGGCGACGTGGGTGAGACGGTCAATCAAGTGCATGGAATGATTCGTGGACAAAGCGCATCATTGGCGAAGAACGTCGTCAAACTATTGGGTGGTGTGCGAGCCGTCTTGCTCAGCATCAAAGAGCGCGCACAGCAAAGGGAGGGCAGGTGAATGGGAAACAGGAATGAAGCAGCCGGCAACGTGGCCGTGGCGTTTCTGAGTGGATTGGCGTCGGCCGGTGGCGTGGCCATGGCTTTTCTGGGCGGGTTGACGATCGGGGCCGTGGCCGGCTTGTTGCTGGCTCCGCAAAGCGGCAGGGAATCACGGGAGACCGTGCGTCGCGTGGCCCGTCAGGTGGGTGACGACGTACGCGATTTTTCGGAAAAAGCCTCAGACGGTTGGTGCGACGTGGTGACCAAAGGCCGGGAATTGTTGAATGAGGCGGAGACGGTCGTCAAGGACGCGGTGGACGCGGGGCGCGAGTCGGTACAGCAAATGCGGCGTCCTTCGTCGGAAGAATCCGATTTGTCACGGTGACGTTCGAAACCGTCATCGGGCTGGAGGTTCACGCCCAACTCCAGACACAGTCAAAGATGTTTTGCGGTTGTGCAACGGAATTTGGATCACCCGCCAACACCCGGACCTGTCCCGTGTGCCTGGGATTGCCGGGTACATTGCCGGTCGTGAATAAACGTGCGGTGGAAATGGCAATCCGGACGGGATTGGCGTTGCATTGCACGGTGCAGCCAACGAATCAATTCGCACGAAAGAATTATTTTTACCCGGATCTGCCGAAGGGCTACCAAATCTCCCAGTATGACCGGCCCATTTGCGAGAATGGCTGGCTGGAGTTGCAGGCCAACGGGACGTCCAAAAAGGTCAGAATCCGTCGAGCGCACTTGGAAGAAGACGCGGGGAAAAACATTCACGCGGATGCCGGCAGTCTTGTCGATCTGAATCGAGCGGGAACGCCGTTGATTGAAATTGTGACCGAACCTGATATGCGCTCGGCGGACGAAGTCGTCTCGTATTTGAAGTCCCTGCGGGACGTGTTGATGTATATCGACGTCTGTGACGGCAACATGGAACAGGGCAGTCTGCGCTGTGAACCCAACCTTTCATTGAGGCCCGTGGGATCCGATGAATTGGGCACCAAGGTGGAACTCAAAAATATCAACTCGTTCAAGTTCGTCAAAGACGCCATTGAATATGAAATCAAACGGCAGACCAAAGTTCTCGGCGAGGGAGGAACGATTCGCCAGGAAACCCGGTTGTGGGATATCGAACGGAACCAGACCGCTGTCATGCGAAGCAAGGAAGAAGCCCATGATTATCGGTATTTTCCCGATCCTGATCTCGTTCCGCTCGTCATTTCCGAGGAGTGGATCGAGGAACTGCGAGCCACGATTCAGGAGTTACCCAAGGACCGTCAACAGCGATTCCTCCGGGACTATGGGTTGCCTGACTATGATGCCGGTGTACTGACGAGTTCCCGGGCATTAGCCGATTATTTTGAGGCCTGTGTCACGTTGTTTGCAGAACCCAAACTCATCAGCAACTTTCTCATGAGTGAATTTCTGCGTGAACTGCATCAAGCCGAGACGACAGTGGAATCTTCCCCCGTGTCTCCGGAACGGTTGGTGGGCTTGTTGCAATTGGTGCGCGATGACACCATCAGTCTGAAAGTCGCCAAGGAAATTTTTCCCGAACTCTATGCCGGCGACAAATCGGCGGCGCAACTTGTCGAAGAAAAGGGGCTCCGGCAGCTGTCTGATGAAGGGGAATTGTTGTCCTTGATTGATGCGGTCATCGAACAGCATCCCGCTCAAGTGGCTCAATATCGAGGAGGCAAAGAAACGGTGATCGGGTTCCTGGTCGGCCAGGCCATGAAACGTTCCGGGGGCAAGGCCAATCCCCAAAAAGTAAATGCCTTGCTGAAAACGCGGCTTTCGCCATAACGTTCGGAGCGTTTCACTTTCCAACAAGCGACGCGTGAATGAGCAAAATCAAGGACATTAAGGGGAGAGCCATACTTGATTCTCGTGGGACCCCCACGGTGGAGGTCGACGTGCTGTTGACCAGTGGTGCGTGGGGAAGAGCAGCCGTGCCGTCCGGGGCTTCGACGGGGACACGAGAGGCGCTTGAATTACGGGATAGCGATCCTCGACGGTGGATGGGGAAGGGCGTCACGAAGGCTATTCGGAACATCACGAGAACCTTGGCACCCAAACTCCGGGGGGTGAACGCTCTGGACCAACCATTGATCGATTCCACCATGCTCGCGTTGGACGGCACTCCGGGAAAATCCCGACTCGGGGCGAATGCCGTGTTGGGGGTCTCGCTGGCCGTGGCTCGCGCGGCGTCGGCGGAAACACGGCAACCACTCTACCGGTACATTGGCGGGGCCAAGGCCCGTGAATTACCGGTCCCCATGATGAATATCATTAATGGCGGCGTTCACGCGAATAATGGCTTGGACCTGCAAGAATTCATGATTATGCCCGTCGGCGCGACGCGTTTCCGTGAAGGGTTGCGGATGGGTGCGGAGGTGTTTCACCAGTTACGTGGCGTCCTGAAGGCCAAGGGATTGAGTACGGCCGTGGGCGACGAGGGCGGCTTTGCGCCGGCCTTGCAGTCGAACGAAGAGGCGCTGGCCGTGATCAGTCAGGCCGTGCGCAAGGCAGGGTACCGGCTTGGATCGGATATTGTGCTGGCGATTGATGCGGCGGCCAGTGAATTCCACGGCAAGAAAGGGTATGTGTTGCATGCGGAAAAGCGCGGGGCACGGAATTCCACCCGCATGATTGACTTTTACGAAGGGTTGGTCGATCGGTACCCCATTGTCTCTATTGAAGATGGCCTCCACGAAGACGACTGGAAAGGATGGAAACTTCTGACCGACCGGCTTGGCTCACGGATTCAGTTGGTTGGAGACGACTTGTTCGTCACCAACGTCGATTATTTGTCAAGGGGTATTCAAGAAGGTGTCGGAACTGCTATTCTGATAAAAGTCAACCAGATCGGCACGTTGACCGAAACTTTGGAGACGGTGGAATTGGCCAAGCGGGCGGGGTTCGGTATCGTGATTTCCCATCGTTCAGGCGAAACGGAAGACACGACCATCGCCGATTTGGCCGTGGCGGTAAACGCCGGGCAAATCAAGACGGGTTCACTGTCTCGAACGGACCGATTGGCCAAGTACAATCAGCTCCTCAGAATTGAAGAAGAATTGGGGAAATCGGCGGTCTATAAGGGAAAAAAGGTGCTCCGAATCCGAAAGGCATAACGTGGTCCGCCAGAACCGAAAACTGAAGAAGCCGAGTCGCTGGTCCGGTCGACGATCGCTGCGTTACCCTTTGGGTCTCAGTATCGGGATCATGCTGTGTGTGGTGTGGACGTTGCAGGGAACGGGGTTGCCACAGTATTGGATGATGACCCAGGAACTTGATAGAACGCAGGAGGAAATTGTCTCGCTGGAGCACGCGAACGCCGCGCTTCGCGAGGAGATCCATCATCTGGAATCCGATCTCTTTACCTTGGAAGAGTTGGCACGGGAGCGGTTGGGGTACGTGAAGGAAGGAGAAACGGTCTATCAATTCGTCGAATCGCCGTAGACGAATTTTTTTCAGAGAGAGAGTCAGCGTAGGAGGAGGTCACCGGCAATGAGTGAATGATCAGCGAAACTTGCCTGTCAGGACTCCTCCTCTGTATCTGCCTTCCGTTTTGGTTGCGTCATGAAATTCGGTACGATGGCTGTTCTGGGTTGTTCCAACGTGGGGAAATCCACCCTCGTGAACACGTTGGTGAATCAAAAAATTGCCATCGTGTCCGACAAACCCCAGACCACGCGTTCGCGGATTTTAGGCGTGGCGCATTTCCCGCAAGGTCAATTAGCGTTGTTGGATACGCCGGGGCTGCATCGGCCTTGGCATCGGCTGAATAAACTCATGGTGCGAACGGCGCTCGATGCCATCCACGACGCCGACGTGCTGGCGGTCATGGTGGATGGACGAAATTTGCCTGGCCCTGTCGATCGATTTGTGGTAGATCAAATATTTTCGAGACATTCGTCGGCGTTACCGGTTTTTTTGTTGGTGAATAAAATTGACTTGATTCGTAAACGTCACGTGTTGCCGGTGATCGAGGCCTATCGTCAGTTGGGAGAGTGGACGGAAATCGTTCCCCTATCGGCCAAGACCGGTTTGAACGTTGACCGGTTGGCATCGCTGGTGTTTGATCGGGTGATTGAACAGGAGGACGCCTTTGATGAAGACTTTGTCACGGACCAGTCATGGCGTCATCTGGCGGCGGAGACCATACGGGAAAAGGTCATTGAAGCGACCAAGGCGGAACTGCCCTATGCCGTTGCCGTAAAGGTGGACGAGTTTTTGGAAGAAGGGCGCGTCACCACGATCGCGGCCACTATATTTGTCGAAAAACCCGGCCAGAAGGCGATCGTGATCGGAAAATCAGGAGAACGGTTAAAGGCGATCGGCACTGCCGCCCGGTTGGAGTTGGCGAAGGCGTTGGCCAACAAAGTGTTTTTGAAACTCCACGTGAAAGTGAAAAACGCGTGGCGTGACGATGATCGGTGGTTGGTAGAATTGGGATACGCGACACAGCCATGACGGATCCGGCCAAAACGATGACTCCCGGTGCCTCCCTGGCCGCTAACGACCAGGCGGCGTCGGCGTCCACCAATAGTCAAAGCAAATTCGACGTGGTGAGGCTCTCGACGCGCCGCCTCTTGAAGCGTGGCGCCATTTCAAACCTGACCAATCTGATTGCCCGGTTACATCCCGCGGACGTCGCTCGGGTGATTATGAATTTGGATACTCCTCAAGAACGACGGACGGTTTTTGAACTGGTCGAAGGCGTGGCCGGGCAAGGCAAGGTCGTGAGCGAATTGAGCGACGAGATGATTCTTGAACTGCTTGAAGATCGAAACGCCGCGGACATTGCGTGGATGTTGCGAACCGTACCGGCCGACGACGCAGCGGATATTTTGGGCGTGCTTCCCGATGAGGTGGCGCAAAATATCCTGCCGCTGATGAAAGCCGAGGAATCTCAGGAAGTCGCCAATCTCATGGCGTATCCCAAGGGAACGGCCGGCAGTATCATGACGACGGAGTTCTTCTCGTTGCCCGAAGAGACCACGGCTCGTGAAGCCATCCAGCGCCTTCAACAGGCCACCAAAGCCGAGACCGTGTTTTATGTGTACGCGACTGATCGGGAAGGGCGGCTCACGGGTGTCGTCTCGTTGCGTGAATTGCTGGTGGTCGCTCCGACGGCTCCCTTGAAAAGCATGCTCTTCCGGGACGTCATCAGTGTGAACGTCGATACCGCGCAAAAGGAAGTCGCCAGTCAGGTGGCGAATTACAACCTGTTGGCGATTCCGGTCATTGATGCCGAACATCGGCTCGTGGGGATCATTACGGTAGACGACGTGGTGGACGTTATTCGGGATGAAGACACCAAGGATATGCTGAAGATGGCCGGGGCAACCGAAGAAGATGCTCAGATGAGCACCCCCAGTCTCGTGGCCGCGGGCTTGCGATTTCCCTGGCTGTTTACCAACTTGGCCGGAAGTCTGGTATCGGGACTGATCCTGTGGTGGTTCCGGTTCACGATTCAGGAGGTCGTAGCCGTCGTAACCTTCATTCCCGTGATCGCGGCGATGGGTGGCAACCTGGGTCTCCAATCTTCGACCCTCATCATTCGGGGACTGGCGACGGGCCGTGTCGACCACAGTGACATTTGGAAGGTCGTGTTTCGGGAATTTCGAATCGGGCTGCTTCTCGGCGTCATCTGCGGAGTGTTGCTCTTTCTGACGGGATGGGTGTGGCAGGGAAACGGGTATCTCGGCATGGTTGTCGGTGGGGCCATTCTGATTACGTTTCTGATTTCCTCGAGTATGGCCACGGTCACCCCCTTGCTCTTACGAAAGTTTCACGTTGATCCGGCCGTGGCGGCAGGGCCGTTTATTACCACGGCCATGGACATTACGGGGGTCAGTATCTACCTTGGATTTGCGACGGTGATGTTGGAATATCTGAGGTAATCCTGTCTTTCCCCTCCTTTGTAAGGAGGGGTGAAGGGGAGGTAGAGGCTACGGTGGAGAACCAGTGTCCCTATGCGTTCTCAATGTCCGACAAATGATGCCTTGCCATGGCCTTAGTCACCACAAAAGCGATCGTGCTGAAAAGCATGCGCTGGGGAGAAGCCGATCGCATCCTCACGTTTTATTCGCTCCAATTGGGTAAGGTTCGAGGGATTGCGCGCGGCGCGCGACGGATGAAGAGCCGATTCGGCGGCATGCTCGAACCGTTTTCGTCCATCAACCTCACGTTCTTTAACAAACGAAACGATAGTCTTGGGTCCATCAGCCACGTCGATTGTCTCGATGCCTTCAGCCCGTTAAGGGAGAGCCTGGATTTGATCTGGGCGGCTTCTCGTATGGTGGCCTTGGTCGACGGCGTGACGGCGGACCGTGATTCCAATCCCACGATTTATCACACGTTGCTGGAGGGGTTGCGATCGCTGGTCCGGACGGACGATCCGGTGTTACTCACGTTGCTTTTTCAGATTCATATCCTGAGTCATTCCGGATTCCAACCCCAGGTCGATCGCTGTGCATCCTGCGGCCGGGATTTGAAAGAGCAATCTTCCCGGTTTTCACCATCGGCCGGGGGGTGTTTGTGCGGATCATGTGATCGGGGCAGTTGGGATTATTGTTTGCCTTTGACTCAGGGGAGCATGGCGTTTCTTCGTCAAGCACGTCGGATACCCTTTGCACGGGCGACGCGTCTGAAAGCGACGGGTCAGGTGCGGAGAGAAGTGGAAGACATCGTCGAAACGTATGCGAGATCCGTGGTCGGAAAACGGTTGCCGGAGAAGGATCTGTTGGCCGCGGAACCGGCTGCGTTTCCGTATGGTCTCCCTCAGAAAGACGTGATGGCGGGAAAGTAAACGATCCATGAGCACGGAGACCATTCAGCCTGAAGACATGAAGTGGCTCGAGAAGGGCGTGTTCGGCATCGCGTGGAGCGATGGACACCAGGGCGTCTATCCGATTCGGTATCTGCGGTTGCATTGCCCCTGTGCGGCCTGTACGGATGAATGGACCGGCGAATTGAAGCTGAAACCCGATGACGTCCCGATGCTCATCATGCTCAAGGACATCCAACCGGTGGGTCATTATGCCTTACGCCTGGTTTGGAGTGACGGGCACGATACCGGGCTGTATACATTCGGACAGCTTCGTCGGATGTGTCAATGCGACGTCTGTCAGCCCGATAAAGATCCAACCGCGGACAAGAAAGCCTCCCGTCGGCTTCTGTGAATACGTTCTCTGAATACGTTCACCGCACTCTCCATTTGGCCGTCCGGCAAATACCATGTTGGCTGGTTGGCACGCTATTGCTGATATGCGTGCCAGTTCTGGGTATTGCCGACGACCGGACTCTCACCCTGGTCACCTGGAATATTGAACACCTAGCTGCTGATGATGACAAGGGTTGTCGGCCACGGAATTCATCGCAGTATGAGGACCTCAGGAAGTACCTGAACCGGACCAGGGCGGACGTGGTAGCGTTCCAGGAAGTAGAGAACCTGAGCGCGGCAAAGAGAATATTTTCCGTTGCGGATTATGATATTCACATATCGGAAAGACCAAGCCGTGAATTTCCAGCCTGTTCTAATTCCGCCAACAACAGGTTGATGCAACGCACGGGATTTGCCGTTCGCAAAGACATGAGTGACCGCCTGGGTATACGGGCGGTTCGACAACCCGACGTCAGGGAACTGGAAGACGCTTATGATTCGGGGCGCAGGGGCGTCTATCTCCTCCTGGAGCACGTTGACGGGGGAAACAAGGTAGTAACCGGCGCGCCATTGCACCTGCTGTCCATACACCTGAAATCGAAATGTACGTACCAAGCTGTGGAGAGCAAAAAACTCAAGCCGTGCAGTATCCTCAATAAGCAGATTGACGTATTGTCTGCCTGGATCAATGCTCGCGCCCGCTCAAGACAGAATTTTATCATTGCCGGCGATTTCAACAGACAGCTTGACCAGTTGAGCGACGCAGTGTGGTTACGGCTGGAAGCCGGTGGCAAGACCGGAACATACGTTGACCTGGAAAAAGCGTTGCACGGAGTCAAACATCCAAAGCCCTATTATCGGAAATACCCTTACGCCATCGATCACGTCATATACAACCAGGCCCTGGATGGCCTGATAGTTGAAACAAAAACATCTTTTGATATCGAGGCGGGCAAGTATTCGGACCACCTGCCGCTTTTTGCTGTTTTTGATCTGTCGCGTTCCGCGGAAAGAAAGCATTGATATGAAAGGATTCCCTGCTCACATAGGCTCCCCCTCACCCCAGCCCTTTCGACAAGCTTCCTTCGACTTCAGGCGTGTTGCGCCTTACGCTCAGGATGAACGGCTTCTCTTCCGTTCGTTCTGAGCGTAGCGACAGCAAAGTCGAAGAATGCTCAGGACAGGCGTTGACAGAATATCGAGCCTGCGTCGGGCGCGACCGTGTCTTATTCCTCCCCGTTCTCTTCCCGCT
Source organism: Nitrospirales bacterium (assembly GCA_965207015.1). Lineage (GTDB taxonomy): Bacteria > Nitrospirota > Nitrospiria > Nitrospirales > UBA8639 > Bin75. The sequence continues at coordinate 963,686 of OZ242257.1, forward strand.
TTGCGGAACATAGCAAAATCATAGCATTACATGGCAGGAAACATAGCAAGTCATAGCACATTCATAGCAAAACATAGCAACATCACAGAAAAACATAGCAAAATCATAGCATGAAATAGCAAAACTATAGCAAGCATAGCAATGCGATGTTTGCACGAGCAGCGCCCAGCCCCCTCTACCTCAAGGGGAGAGGGGGTGGTTGAGCGAAGCCGAAGGGTGCCGTCCGCCTGAACTTCAGCGTCTGGAGCGCGGGCTGAGGGTCTGGTCTTCGTAGTTCGCAAACAGGCGTTTGGTTTCCGGATGGAGGGCAAAGCCCCGGCCGCGGGCAATGTCCCGCGTGCGAAAGAACGGGGCGAGTTTTCCGGAGGGATCGAGATAGGCCGCGCGAAGCGGGACGGAGCGATTGCGGTGTTGGATCAGGTGACAGGACTTGGACCGAATGGAACTGATCCAGGCGGCGATTTCGTCAGGGTTCCCGATGGAAGCCGACAGCAGCAGGAGCCGGGCTTGCGCGGGGCAGAATATGATCGTCTCTTCCCAGACCACTCCCCGTTCCCGATCGGCCAGGAACTGTGATTCATCCAAAATGATCAACCCCAAGGTATCCAACCGCATGTCGATTTCACCACTGGCGGCATCGTACAGTAAATTCCGCAGGATCTCCGTGGTCATAATCAGAATCGGCGCTTGGGGATTGTCGCGGCGATCACCCGTGAGAATGCCGACCTGATCGGCACCGAATATCTGCGAAAATTCCGTCAGTTTTGTGTTTGAGAGCGCCTTCAAGGGAGACGTGTAGATGACCATCCGGTCGGCCTCGATGGCTCGCCGCATGGCTTCCACCGCCACGTAGGTTTTGCCGCTGCCGGTAGGCACGCTCAAGATGACATCGTTGGTCGTCAAACGGTCGATGGCTTCCTGTTGCCAGTCGTCAGGTTTGAAGGGTTGCGGCGGAGGCACGCCAATCCCTTCAAGCAGCGCTTGTATGCTGATCGCCGGTTTTGCCGGCACGCTGTGCGGCTGCTCGGCTGGGGCAGGCCGGGACACGGCATCGGGCTGGCGCTTTGGCTTGTCGACTTTGCCGGGCTTGGGCGGTTGCGGAGGGCGTGCGGGTGCTTGCAGGAGCGACGCGAGGGCCGTTTCCACTTCCGCCCGCTGCTCGGGTGGCAACTCCAGGAGTGTTTGAACCATCCGGTTTTTCCCCATTCGGAAATGTCTCGGCACCCGGTTCTTCGCCAGGCGGTGAAGCATCCTGACGGAAAGGCCGGCCAGTTGGTTTGCCAAGGTGTCGTTCGTCATCTATCTCCCCGGTGTACGTGTTTTTTCTTTGTTTTTCTACGGCAATTCTTGAAGCACGTCCCGGCGCATGAGATCCATCGCGTCCCTGGCGATATCAGCCAGCCCGGGATGCGTCGAACGCAAGCCATGCAGCTGTGACAGATATTCCAGGGTTCTGGCCAGCAGTCGATAGATGTCGCCTTCCGCCATGGTCGTCGCGCGAATGAGTTCGCTCCAAGGCAGGGTGGGTTCGGCGATCCACCGGTCGACGATCGCGGCGACGTCCAGTCGCAAGAGTGGTGGTTCTTCGTACGCGGATAACGAGTGGGCGACTTTCCGGACCTGTCCAAGCGTCGACATGAGAGCCTGCTGCCGTCCGGCAAAAGAGGCCGGCCGGTCGTCGTCATGGGCGATGCTCGCCAACACGCCGGCCAGGAGAGAAGCGTTGATTCCTTCAAACGCTCCCATCCGTATCAATTCCGTGATGAGTAACGAATGATTGATGCGAATGAGGCGAGCCCAGTCGCCCTCGGATGTCAGTTGGCACGCGGGCGTCAGGTAGCCGAACTTCTGCAACACTTCGATGTGTTGCTGGAAGCGATGCCAAAGTTCGGTGCGCATGGCATGAATGGTTTTCGTCAGGCGATGTTCTTCCTGCCGCAGCTTCAGAGCCTGCGGATGGTCCTTTTGGCACGCCGGACGGGACGGACAGGTTGGACAGGGGAATTCGTCCCTGAGCGTTTCGGTCAGGATCGGATTATCGGCGCCGTCCTGATCGACGCGAATAGGAAGACGTCGTAAACGAGCGGGAAACTGTTCCAACGTTTCGATGGCGTGATTCAGGCTCTGGGGCGTGCACCAGGGAAACCGGCGAGCCTCCGTGACATCGATGACTTCGTCGATCACCGCGGTCACCGCGCTGGCGGGATATTCTATGATGCGCCCGCCGCTTCGCATGACGGTCAGCATGGGAGCCCCTTGTCCACGGCTTCGATATTGCCGCAGAACGATGGCGTGATCCTTGGAAAGTTCGATTGCGCGACCCGGTGTCAGGAACGCCAATTGCGCCGAGATTTCCGGTGGGTCGTGCTGCGTTTTCCGGCGATGGTGCGAGCGGCGTTTCTTCGCCAGACTGAAAGACTGCCACTGCGTAATCCAATCGGCGCATTCCCGCTGGCCATAGGTCTCCAGTTGCATTTCCACGTCATCCAGCTTCGTTTCATACGCATCGGCTCGTTGATTGAGCTGGAATTGCGCAAAGCTCTTTTCCAGAATGGGTTGGATATGGTCGATGGAATGAGCTTTCAGGAGATTCAGGACCATGGGATAGGACACGACAAACTGACTGTCGATCGGCTCCGGGTGGTTCGTGAGCCCGTTCGCGATGGGGCCGAGGTCGATGTACGGTGATGGCGTGACCACGACGAAACCCACGTAATCTTTCCCGCGTCTTCCGCCGCGACCGGCGAGTTGCTGGATTTCGTTGACGGTCAGTTCCATGATATCGCGATCTTTACGCACACTCGATTGGGTAATCACCACGGTGCGGGCGGGGAAGTCCACGCCGGCGGCAAGGGTGGTGGTGGCAAAGACGGCATCCAGGCACCCCTGACGCATGAGTTCTTCAACGGCGATTTTCCAGGAAGGCAAATGTCCGGCATGATGAGCTGCCACGCCATAGCGTTGAACCGTGGGGATGAGGGGATGGTCGGCGATACTGGGATATTCGGCAATCATGTGATCCAGTACGTCCGTGATGGCCGTCGACCGCGTGGGGGGAATAGGAAGTTGGCGGTGCTCGAAGCTCCCGATGGCTTCATCACAGGCGCGCCGGGACGTCAAGAAGACAATGGCCGGGGTCAGACGTTGGTGTCGAAGGACTCGAAGAAGATCGACTGGGTGTATGGCAGGGGGCATGAATGGTGAAAAGTGTAGCAGGAACTTGTCCGGAGCACAAAGGAGCCAGTCTTTGACGAAGAGGGATGAGGAATCGGTCACTCGTCGGACGATTCAGGCGAGGACCGTTTGCCGAAGAAAAATTTCGTCAGTGTCGTGCGCCGCGATTTGATGGCCAACGTGACCCTTTCGATTTCCTGTTGAGACGCGAGTGCAAACGACGGGGACTTGGATTCGTGCAGGAGTTGGGTGGGGATGACGCTGCGATGACCCGTGAGCAGGTAACTCATGGCGCAAGTCGTGGCCGCGTACGGCGCAATGCCGGGACCGAACAATTCCATGGCCAAAACTAAAGACGCGATGGGCGTATTGGTGGCGCCGGCCAACACGCTCACGAATCCCAGTGCGGCAAGGGTGGCGGGGTCCACCCCCAACCATTGGGCCAGGGCCGACCCAAGGGTGGCCCCGTAAAAACAGAGGGGAAGCAAAATGCCTCCGCTGCCGCCGAAATTCAGCGTCACGCTCGTGGTGACCGCCTTGATGGCAAAGGCGTACCAGGGAAGGTCGTCGCCCTTGAGCGCTTGAGCAACCGTTGTCCAACCCAGGCCGAGATAGTCGTCCGAAAAAAGAAATGTGACGGCGATGAGAACTAACCCGCCGATCGCGCCAGTAAGCACGGAGGAGGTCTTGGTCAATAGGGCAAGCCGTTTTCCGAGTCCCATAATTTCCACAAAGGCAAACGCTGCCATGCCGAATGTGATTCCCGCTAATCCGACGCTGAACAAAAAGGGAACGTTCAACGACGGGACGGATGGGAATACGGGCGAGAGGTACGCAACCCCCAAGTTTGCGGCAACCTGATGTCCGACAAACGCCGAAACCAGTGAAGGGAACAATGCCCCGTAGGAAAGTCGCCCGACCCAGAGTGCCTCAATGGCAAACAGGGCCCCGGCGACCGGGGTGCCGAAGACGGCGGCGAAGCCGGCGCTGATTCCGCAGACGACGAGTCGTACCCGGTCGACGTCCTCTAGGCGAATGAATTGTCCGAATGTCGAGCACAACGCTCCGCCGATTTGCGCACACGGCCCGATGTTTCCTGCCGAACCGCCACTCGTGATCGTGACGATGGTGGCGATGAATTTGACGGGGATCACGCGAGGGTGGATTTTCCCGCCCTCTTGATGAATGGCACGAATCACTTGTTCCGTGCCGTACCCTCGCGCCCTGAAAGCGAAGCGGGCCGTGATCACCCCGGAGAGCGCGAGGCTGACCGGCAGGAGAAGAAACGCGTACGGGAACGATTGCGCGATCCCGATGCTGCTCTGGAGGACGATGAGAAACAGCGTAGAGGAGAGTCCGACGAGCAGGCCCGCGACAGTGGCCAGGAGAAACCACTTGGCCACGCTGAAAAACAGGATGGATAGTTCAGTAACGCGCGTCGTCATGAATCGTCAGGCCTGCAAAAAGGTTGTGATAGTCATCATGCCGAAAGCCTATAGTACATCCTGAATATGAAAACGACAAAAGTTGTGTGGTGCGAGCGTCTTGTCGGCTTGCTGCGGGGTGTTGCCTTGCAAAATGTCCATGGCATGGATAAAACGCAAGGCTGTGTGCCGGCGATTATTGTCTTGGTATCAATTGTCAACGCATGAGTGAACACGTACACGAATGAGCGTCTCTCCGATTTTCGTGCTGTTGTGTGGCGTAGGGTTTAGTTCCTTTGTCAGCTACAACCTCGTTCGCATGCCGGCTTTGGCTCCCTTTGCCGAATCACTTGGTGCCGGACCGGTCACGGTGGGGTTTATCGTCGCTGCTTCAACCATGACGGGGATTTTTCTGAAGCTCCCGGTTGGAACATTGTCCGACTTGGTGAACCGCTCACGTTTGATGATGGTGGGTGTCCTGGCATTTGCATTGCCGCCCTTCGCCTATCCGTTGGTATCGAATCTGGAAGTTTTGACGGTCCTGCGGTTGGTCCACGGATTGGCTACGGCCGTCTTTACGCCGTTGGCCTTGGCCATGGTGGCGGATTTATATCCCGCGACCAGAGGGGCGGCATTGGGTTGGTATACCTCCGCCGCGCAAGGCGGCGCATTGGTGGGCCCGATGCTGGGTGGGTGGATCATCGATACGGCCGGCTATACGGAAACGTTTCTCACCGGCGGCGGATTTGGGCTGGTCGGGCTCGCGCTGTATCTGATGCTGTGGTGGCGCTGTCCGGCTCCGTCGCATCACGTGAAGCTGGAAGCCAAGGTCCTTTTCTCGAACATCCTCCATGGTTTGCGGACCGTGTTGAAACACCTCGGCATGGTCGCCGCGAGTGTCACGGAGGCCTCAAAAATGATGGCCAACGGGACCCTGATGGCCTTCCTGCCGTTATACGCGTTGTCCATCGGGCTGAGCTTGGCCGAGAGTGGGGTGCTGTTCGGCATACAAGGGTTTACGTCGTTTCTTTCCAAGCCGGTGATGGGCCGCGTCTCGGACCGCGTCGGGCGACGACCGTTGATCACGCTGGGTTTGTTGGTCTGTGGTTTTTCCATCATGGCCGTTCCGCAGGCGACCCATATGGCTTGGTTAGCCCTGTGTGCGGCGGGGTTCGGGTTTGGTGAAGCGATCATTACGTCGTCATCGGCTGCGATGATTGCGGACCTGGGAAAGGCCGAAAACGTCGGAGCCGGTATGGGGTTGCGCGGCACTATCATGGATATCGGTCATGCGGGCGGACCGATCGTGGCAGGTGTGCTCGTCGCCGCAATCAGTTATACTGGGGCCTTCACCATTATCGGATGCTTGCAATTGTTGACGGCGGCAGGGTTTTGGATAGCGACAAGCCGGCTGTCGGGTCGTCTCTAACGGGATTGCCGGGACTCGACGGAAAGGATACCCGAGTATGGAAGAAGCGATGACAACGGGTGACGTCGTCATTGGCGTGTTGGCCGCGGCGGGAGTCGTCGTCTTGATCGTGGTGTTTATCCTCGTGTTACGCATGGTGTTTTTCAGCAACGATAAGGACAAGTGACGTGTTCAGCGGGATCGTCGAAGAAATGGGTGCGGTCAAGTCCCTGGTGCCAGGTCTTGCCGGTGCGCGGTTGTCGATTTTAGCGGGGATCGTTCTCAAGGATTTACAGCTTGGTGAAAGTGTGAGCGTTTCCGGAGCCTGTCTGACGGCCGCTGAGGTTGGTGAAACGGACTTTGCCGTGGACGTCTCGGTCGAAACCCTGGGTGTAACCACGTTGGGTACGCTCACGGCGGGTGCGGCGGTGAATCTCGAGCGGGCCTTGAAACTGAATGACCGTCTGGGCGGGCATCTCGTAACGGGGCACGTGGACGGGACCGGTATTCTCCGGGAGCGAATGCAAACGGGCAACACGTTGCTGTTGACACTGGAAGTGCCTGCCCCCATTCTCCGGTATTGTATTCCCAAGGGATCGATCACCGTGGATGGTGTCAGTCTGACCATCAACAGCGTGTCGGAGAACGGGGTGTCCGTGGCGATTATTCCCCACACGGCCAAGGTCACCACCTTGGGTATCAAACAGCCAGGGGATGCCGTCAACCTGGAATCGGACCTGATCGGCAAATACGTCGAGCGGCTGCTTCAAAATAGCGGCAAGTTGCCGGAGAAAGCGGCTCCGGTCATCGACCGCGACTACCTGCAAAAACGGGGCTTGACGTAGGGCAACGTGAAACGATGGTTCCTTCGCTGATCAGAAAACTTCCGGTGCCTCTTCGCGTCCTGTTTTTCGCCATGCTTGTGGCCGTGACCATCCCCTTGATCTTGTGGCTGATCGTGCAATTCTACGAATGGAGTTGCGCCACTTGGATCACGTGCCAGCCTATGGGTAACCAGCGCTGACCTGCATCTCCAAGTTGCAGAACATCCTTCTCCGGCATTGATATAAAAAAGCAAGAATGGGTCATTCCTGCGGAAGCAGGAATCCAGTGTCTTTCTCCTTCACAAGGGCAGGAAAAAGCAAAGACGCTGGATCCTCGATTAAAAATGTCGAGGATGACAAGAAAGGACAAAGACAAAAACACTGGATTCCCGATAAAAAATTGCGGGAATGACAGACGGAGAGGGTAGTCAACGAATACCTGAACACAGACTGAACTTGAGGCTGCACTCACTGGGCTGCAGCAATCAGGATCACGGTGGTATTGTCCACTCCGCCACGATCGTTGGCTTGATCGATGAGTGCCCGGCATTTGTGTTCCAGCGTTTCCGTGCGCATCGTAACGAGGGTGCCCAGAATCTGCTCGTCGTTCAACATTTTGATCAGGCCGTCGCTAAACAGAATAACTTCATCTTCAAGGTGAAGTTTTATTATAGAAATATCTGTTTCGATTGTGGAATCGACCCCAACTCCTCTAGTCAGCTTATGCCCGAGCGGATGAGTGGCCGGCGTTGATTTCGGTAGCCGTCCTTGCTGTATGTATTCTTCCAGCTCGGTGTGATCCCTGGTCAATGCGGAAATCTGTTGATCCCTGATGAGATACGCACGGCTGTCCCCGGCATGAGCGATCCACGCGAGAGGGGAGGAAGGCGCAGGAAGATAGAAAAGGACGATGGTTGTTCCCATCCCGGTGAATTCAGAGTTGGCTTTGGCATGGGCAAGAACGGCTTCGTTGGCGTACCCGACCGCTGACCGCAAAAGAGAGGGAATCTCGTCCGTCTTGGTTGTTGAATGGTGCCCGGCATGTTCCGTGATGTAGTTATGGATGGTTTCCACGGTTATTCTACTGGCGACGTCGCCTCCTGCATGGCCGCCCATGCCGTCGGCTATGATCCATAAGCCCAGATCATTTGCGACCAAGAACGTATCCTGGTTCGTGGGTCGCACAAGTCCGGTGTGCGTGGCGCCGGCTCCATGCCATTGTACGGTCCGGTCCATGCTCAATCGCCGCCGGGTCCGTGCCGTTCCCGAAGGGCTTGATACAGATATTCGGCAAGCGGCTCGAGATTGCGGACGTCCGCCTCGTTGTATTGAAGCAGGGTTTCGCCGGCCCGTTCGTCTCCGGCTTGCCATGCATGCCATAAATTGACGGCATCCCAGCCATTTAACCCTTGTACATCGTCGGAGCGAGACAGCCCGAGTTCTGCCTCAATATGCTTCAACCCGCCTCGCATGCCCAAGCGCCTGGCAGCAAAACACAGGTCAAAATGGGCGTGAGAGAGATCCAGGCGAGGGTAGGAGGCCCGCAAATACGGCAGGTCGAACCCCGACCCGAAAAACGTGACGATCAGGTCATAGTTGGACAGTTCATCCTGCAAGCGATCCAAAGTCAGGTTCTGATGGCGAACCAGCGTGGTCATCGTGTGATGACCGTACAAGCCGACCATGGTGATTTCGCCTTCTCCGGCCGGGTATCCGTTGGTTTCGATATCCAGGAACACCGTCCTCGCGCGGAAGGCTTCGAAGAATCGCCAATGATCGGCTGTCTTGAATCGTCTGGCGATTTTTCGCCATTGTGCGCCTTGAAGGTCTTTCCAGGCTCGTTCAACTTCACGATCATAGAGCGCTTTTCGTGCGGGACCGATGCTCAGGGCAGTTGAAGTCTCAAGGAATTGCCGCCAATCGGTAATGCCTTCGGACCAGAGACGCCGTTCCGTGGTTTCTCCGATGCCCTTGAGAAAAATAAACGAAGATTCAAGCATGACAAAGTCGTACGCCCCTTGTTTCTTGCGTTCGGATTCGGCAACACGCTACAGTCGATTTTTGGGAAATTCAAGACAACAAGGCACGTATTCATGGCAGAAGGAGTGATGTAGGGATATGGATATCCAACCGAAACGGATTAAAATTACAATTGGCGGCGTTGCCGTGGAAGCAGAGTTGAAGCCGACGCGGACGGCGCAGGCCATCTACGATACCTTGCCGGTTGAAGCCAAGGTGAATCAATGGGGGGAGGAATTTTATTGCCAGCTTCCCGGGGTGAAGGACTACCGTGAAACCGCGACGACGAACGTGAAAGTGGGCGACGTCGCGTATTGGGGGCTTGGTGGGGCGTTGGCAGTCTTTTTCGGACGCACCCCGATGAGTATCGGTGAAGATCCCGTCCCGGCTGATCGCGTGAACGTCGTGGGACGATTGATCGGAGACCCGAAGGTGCTTCATGAAGCCGTCGGTGCGACGATGATGAAAATCGAAAAGGTTGCTTCATAGCCGGATGCGAGTCACCGAAGAACGCATTCAATTGTTGGCAACAGAGGTTGTGGACCGTTTGCAGGAGCAAGGGCTCCTGGAGGTCTCCGGGTCGAAAGAGCGGTTGATCCGTGGCGTCGGGAAAGCCATCGCCGACGAGCTTTCCGTGGAAGACCGGCTTCATGCCGAAATCCGGACTCTGTTGAAGCAGTACGATGCGGAGTTTGAAAGCGGCCGGGCCGATTATCAAAAGATGTTCATGATGGTGAAAACCAAGTTGGTCAAGGAGCGCGGGCTGGTCCTGTAAGCACAAACACTGTCGCCATGTCATGGTATGGGCCCTCTCTTATCTGACGACAAACAGACCCATCTTTCGCACGTCATTCTTCAGGCTCTTCAAGGAACGTCTGAAGGGAAACTTCGCGGAAGTTCCACTCAGGCGTTAAAGGAAATCAAGCGGATCCTCGCGGACTCGCTGAACGTCGAGGAGCAGATTCACCGGTTAGTCCGGTCCCGCCTGCAGTCCTACTCCCGCCGGATACCCGAGGGTTCTTCGGAATGGGACGTGCTATACGAAAAGACGTACCGGGAAGAACTTCGCAAGCGTCAACTCGGCTAGTGCCGGGTGAAACACGTCTGTTTTGCTCGGCCCCATGATACAATCCTCCTTTTGAGACTCTACCTCCCCTTACCCCTCCTTACAAAGGAGGGGAATGAAAGTGAGTCGAATGAGCGGAAACCAGTCCCGGCTGGATCTATCCGAAATTGACGTGCTAGAGTATTCCGGTGACAGTGGTAGCGGCAGTGCGACGTTTTTTAGGAACCTCTTCGTGAACCGAGTGTCCCCCTTCTTATTCTTCCGGTCGATTCTCATCGGCTTCCTTCTCATCCCCGGCACGACTGCGGCGCAGAATAAAGTTCAAGGGCACCTGATTGTCGAAGACATCCTGGCCCGACCAGGGACCTCCGTGACGTTGAAAGCCGCGTTGGTTGAAGAAGGGTTATTGGGGAATAGAGGCCTGGGTGGAGAAACCGTGACCTTTACCGTTCAGGGCCAGCATGCCGGGACGGCGCTCACTGGCGGTGACGGCCGTGCATTTTTGGAATTCAAGACCCACATGCGGGGCAATCACAAGATTGTTGCAACCGTGGAATCCAGCCCGCGCGTCGAGTCTGCGGAAGGCAAGGGCAATCTGGCGTCCTGGGAACGCCGGCGCCCGCTGCTGTTGGTGGATTGTTCCGTCCTCTTTCAGGAAGATGACTCGAACCCTTTGACGGCTCTCCCCGGTATCGGGAGCCTGGGTGCATTGGGAAAGCCTCAGGAGAATGCCGCGTACGAGCTGTCGAAGTTGGCCGAATTCTATTACAACGTCGTCTATGTGCATGACCGTCCCGGCACGGCTTTGCATGAAACCCGTGCATGGTTGAGGCAGCACGAATTTCCCGTAGGGATCACGAGAATGGTTCCTCAGGAGGGAAAAGCCTTGTTGGCGTTTATGGAAAAGCTGAAAAAAGGTGGCTGGGATAACCTCGAAGCTGCTATTGGGCGAACGTGGGAATTCGCTCAGACGTTGGTGAAAAACCGGGTTAAGACGGTGATTTTTCCCGATCCCCGGGAAAAAAAGAAGTATCCACGACGTGCGAAAATCGTCAATTCATGGAAAGAAGTTCGGAAACAATTGTAACCGCCGACGGTTTTCCGGCGGCACGCATCTCCTATGAAGGCCGGTAAGCCTCGCACGATTTTCATTTGCCAGGAATGTGGCGGTCAATCGCCACGGTGGGCCGGACGTTGCCCGGATTGTGGGCAGTGGAATTCCCTCAAAGAGGAAAGCACTGTTCGGCAGCGCGGCCGGCAGACGATCGGAGCCGGGGAACCCGCGATGCCGATCAATGAAGTGGCCGTCACCAAGGAGATTCGTTTTGCCACCGGCTTGACCGAACTCGACCGTGTACTCGGCGGCGGTGTCGTGCCCGGATCGATCGTCTTGGTCGGCGGCGATCCCGGCATCGGGAAAACCACCTTGGTGCTCCAAGCCTTGCATGGGCTTGAGCAGCGCAATCCGCCGGTGCTTTACGTCACGGGTGAAGAATCCGCGCAACAGATCAAAATGCGCGGGGATCGTCTCGGCGTCTTGAGTTCCTCGTTATACATCCTGACGGAAACCTCGCTCGAAGGCGTGCTCAAGGTGGCGGAGACCCTTCGTCCCACGGCCTTGGTCGTGGATTCCGTTCAGACCGTTCACACCGATCAGGTAACGTCCGCCCCCGGCACAATCAGCCAAGTGCAGGAAGTGGCGTGCCAACTCATGTGGTATGCCAAACGGACGGGTGTGCCGGTCTTTGTCATCGGGCACGTGACAAAGGAGGGCATGATTGCCGGTCCCAAACTGCTTGAGCATATCGTCGATACCGTCTTGTATTTTGAAGGCGACAAGAGCCACGCCTACCGGATCCTGCGGGCCGTGAAGAATCGGTTCGGGGCGACGAATGAAATCGGCGTGTTCGAAATGAACGACGGCGGATTGCAGGAGGTGGCCAATCCGTCCGAATTGTTCTTGGCGGGCCGGCCCGCCAAAAGCACGGGGTCGGTGGTAGTGTCGAGTCTGGAAGGGAGCCGTCCGATTCTGGTCGAACTGCAAGCCCTGGTCACGGCCACGGGATATGCGATGCCGAAGCGGATGTCGAATGGGATAGAATTAAATCGTGTGGCGCTGTTGCTGGCCGTGGTGGAAAAACGATTGGGGTTGCACCTGTCCGGATACGACGTGTATCTCAACGTGGTGGGCGGGCTTCGACTCGACGAGCCCGCGATTGACGTCGGCATTGTCGCGGCCATCGTTTCCAGTTTTCGTGATCAGGCGTTTGACGGTCAGACGTGCTGCATCGGGGAAGTGGGCTTGGGAGGGGAAATCCGTCCCGTCAGTCAAGTCGATTTGCGGATTCGTGAAGCCATGAAACTGGGTTTTCAACGCTGCGTGTTGCCGCAGGGGAATCTGACCAAACATTTGAGTAATCCGGGGATGGAACTCTATGGCGTTCACGAAGTCGGAGAAGTGTTCGATCACGTGGTAACGTCGGCTTCGTAGCCGTAGTGGAGGTACACGTTCGTGTCGTATTGCGGGCGCCCTTTCGTCTGGTGGGTTGCCGTCGGGGTGTTGTGCTTTAGTCTTGGGGCGTGCGCAGGCCGCGCTCCTGCACCACCGGTCGAGCCGGCTCCGGCACGGGCCCCCGTGCTGACTCCCCAACAAGTTCTTGCAGCCCTTCACGCACGTGAAGCGAACATCGCAAGTCTGAAGGGATTGTTTCAGGCCGATGTCGAAGGGTCGTTTTCTCCTTTCTCGCACAGCATTCAAGGCACGCTGTTCTACCAACGCCCACAATCCATTCGCATTAAAGGCTATACACGTTTCGGTGGGACGCTCTTCGATTTCCTGTTGAACGGCCGGCCGTATTCCCTGCATACGGCCGATCGCCTGTACCCCATAGTTGGGCGCGTGCCGGATTTTCGTCCTCTCGGGAATCGGGGACTTCCGGTTCAGCTCAGTTTGCGTGCCGTTGACGTTCTTCTTGGCAGACTGCGATGGACCGCAGAGGAGTTTCGCGGAGTTCGGGTGGCGAATACGGCCTATCGGTATACCGTGGCACTTTCTTATGGCAATGAATCGAACGTCTCCGTGTTGCAACACGTGTGGGTGGATCACGCTTCGGCCCTGATTCAGGGCATCGAATATTACTCGACCAAGGGAAAAAAGCTGGTCACCCTCACGGCTTCGGATTATCGGAACGTGGGACCGCCAGAGCAACCGGATTCAGTGGTCCTGCCCTTTTCGATTGAGGTGAAAGAATACGTGACGTCGGGATCGGTCAGATTGAAATTTTCGGAGCTTGTGCCGAATGTTCCGGTGTCCGCAAAGGAGTTTGAATTCCGGTGATGCGGCAGCGTCATCTTAAGGATTCTGTGTTGGAGCCACGATGAAACTCCTGGCCGTTGAAACCGCGACACGGTATCAAAGCGTGGCCCTCATGGATGGGGCGGTCCTGCTGGCTGAAAAGAATCAGGAGAACTGTGCTTCGCACGCCAGTTCCCTGATTCCTGCCATTCAAGATCTCCTGACGTCCTTGTCGTGTCCGTTCTCGGCAATTGAGGGACTTGCCGTGTCCGCGGGGCCCGGATCCTTCACAGGTTTGCGCGTGGGCCTTTCGACTATGGTAGGATTTCGAACGGCCACGGGCTTGCCCCTGGTCACCGTGCCGACGTTGGAAGCGATGGCCTGGAGTCACAGGGCCTCGGGGCAGCCCGTGTGTCCCGTGCTGGTAGCCCGAACCGATGAAGTCTATTGGGCGCAGTTTCAATGGGAAAACGGGCATGCGGTTCGGATACTGGAAGATCGGGTCGGAACGATTCAAGACATGATGAATTCCATTCGTCAACCCACGGTTCTGTTTGGCGAAGGATGGCTGCGTCACCGGCGCGTACTCATGGACACGTTGGGTGATAGGGCGATCGGTGGAGAGCCGGAATCGATGAACCCGTCCGCTTACCACGTCGGGCTGGCGAGTTTGGATGCGTTTCGCACCGGAAAATTCGCCGGCTCCCATATCTCGCCGCATTATGTTCAACGCTCGGATGCGGAAGTCCAATGGGATCTCAAAACGCGGCACGCGGCGCGGTGATGATTCGACGATGGTGACACGAACCTCAGCCCGTCCTGTTTTTGACATTCGCCCGTTTCAAGCCCGGGATCTGGACGACGTCCTCGCTATTGAGCAGGAGTCGTTCTCGGAACCTTGGACCCGGAGTATGTTTGAGGCGGAGTTGCAGGGGAATCCCTTCGGCCGCTTCCTTGGAGCTTTTCTTTCCGGCGAGATGTCTTCTCCGAGGCCGCTCATCGGGTATATCTGTTACTGGGTCGTCTTTGAGGAGTTGCGCCTGATGAACTTGGCCGTGCGGCAGGATTGCCGTCGTCTGGGCATCGCGAGCCGCCTGGTCCGGCATGCCATAGAGGAGGGGACCGCGCAAGAAGCGACCCGGGCCCTCCTGGAAGTCCGGGCCGGCAACCGCGTGGGACAGCAACTGTATCAGGCCCTGGGGTTTCGGCAATACGGCTGCCGCCGGTCCTACTATACGAACCCGAATGAGGATGCTATTCTTATGCACTTGCCATTGACGAACAATATTCACGGACAAGATTCACTTCATGACAAGGGAGGGGTCTCATGCTGACTGATGACCAAATCGCCGAACACCTCCGTAATACCAATGCCGATTTTCGTGAACTCCAAGAGGCGCACCATCAATTGGATGAGCAACTGCAGGAATTGTTGAAAAATCATATTCTGACTCCTGAAGAAGAAGTGCAGAAAAAGCAGATCCAAAGAGCAAAGCTCGGCAAGAAGGACCGCATGGCCATGCTCATTCGCGAGTACCGGAATGAGCAACAAAAAACCGCAGCCTCGTAATTCGCGGTTTTCCCTGCCACGCACCCCATGGCTACACTCGTTCATCCGTTTACGCGCCATATCCGTGACGTCAAACGCCGGTTGATCATCGTCGGTGCGACGATCATGGTGGCCTTTGTCGCTATGTTCTCGGTGTCGCCTGACCTGATTGAATGGTTCAAGCGCCCATTTGCCGACGACCTGTTGTTTTACGGCCCGGCCGAAGCCTTGTTTGCGTCGATCAAGATCTCGTTTCTTGCCGGTATCGTGGTCAGCCTGCCCGTCATTCTGTATCAATTCTGGAAATTCGTGCAGCCGGCCTTGTTGCCCGGCGAACAAGGTTGGGGCATCCCTTTGTTTCTGCTCGCGACCGGCTTCTTCGTGTTGGGGCTGGTCTTTTGCAATTTGGTGATCCTCCCGCTGGTGATCGACTTTTTCGTGTCGTTCGGCCTGGAACGGGAACTCAAACCCGAATTGGCCGTGGGCACCTACGTGGATTTCAACGTGAAGTTTTTGGTGGCCTTCGGATTCGCGTTTGAAATTCCCTTGGCGCTGTCGCTCCTGGCTCGCGCGGGGCTGGTCACTCACGCACATTTGGTGCAATATCGCCGGCACGCGGCCATGTTGGCGCTGATCCTGTCCGCTGTCCTCACTCCGGATGCCACCCTGTTTACGATGCTCCTCATGGCCATTCCGCTCATCGTGTTGTATGAAATCGGCGTGTGGGGAGCCAAGATCTTCGGACGTATCCCTCCCAAAGTTGAAGAAGAAGAGGACGGCGACGATTCTGAAGAAGAAACACCCATGCCAACCGGAACGGCAGGCGATCGTGTGTCCTGACCGAACGTGCCGGTTCCGGGTTGCTGCGTGACTGCGTACCTCTTACGCCGGTTCGCGTTCCTGCTCGTCCTCATGGTGTCATGTGGCGGCGTTCCCGTTTTGGCTGAAGATCGCGGGCACCCGGATCCCTTTCAACGGGAGGGTGGCGTTCCGCCGAGCATCCAAGCCTTGGCCACGACGGGTGGAGGGGTGCTCTATGCCGGTTCGTTCGGGTTCGGGGTGTTTTTCAGCGACGATTACGGCGAGACGTGGGAAGCGATCAATAACGGGTTGGGAGATCGCTTTATTCTTTGTCTGAGTGCGGATGAGAAAGGGACGGTGTATGCCGGGACCGTACGCGGCGGCGTCTTTCGGACAAAGGAGGACGGAAAAACCTGGGAGTCGATCAAGGCCGGCTTGAGATTCGTGGAGGTCAAATCCCTGCTGGCCCATCACGGGATCATGTACGCGGGCACGGGAAAGGGTGTCTACCAGTGGGACGAAGCCGCGCACACATGGTCCGCCGTGGCCCCCGGTCTGGAGCAGATACTCATCGCCAGCCTGGCGATGACGAACACATCGCAATTATTCGCCGGCACCGCGGGCAAGGGTCTGTATCACATCGATGCAACCAAACAAGGAACATGGCAAAAAGTGGGAGATCCCCTGGTGGATCCCAAGGAACATCTGACCCATACGCATATTCGCGTGACGACGGTGAGCCCACAACAGCACTTATATGTCGGAACTCAGGATGGGGGTGTGTATCGCAGCAGGGATTCGGGCAAGACGTGGAAATCCGTCGGCCGGTCGCTGCCGAATGATTCGATACGCGGCATCGTGGTCACAAGAGCGGCGTTATTCGTCGCGACGGGGCGAGGGGTTTTCAAGAACAATTTTCAAAATGCCAAATGGGTGCCGGTCAATAACGGGTTAACCGAATTGTCGATTCAGGTCATGATGGCCTCCTCGGAAGGGGAGTTGTACGTCGGGACCACTGCAGGAGCCTTCCGCAGTCAGGACGCCGGCAACCATTGGGTCAATATCAGTGAATCACTGGGTATACATTACACGATGCCCCGGCCTTATTTTTGAAAGGAGAACGTATGTCAGAGATGAGTGAGGTTACCACAGAGACCCGTGCCACCATTGCCGTGTCGTCCCAGGGTGAGTCCTGGGGAGACATCGTCCTCAAATTTTACCCGGACGTGGCGCCGAACCACGCGCAGAATTTCTGCAAACTCGCGTTGCAAAACTTTTACGATGGGACCACGTTTCATCGAGTCATCCCCGGATTCATGATTCAGGGCGGCGACCCGAACAGCAAGAATGCCGATCGCTCCAATCACGGGATGGGCGGGCCCGGATATCACATCAAGGCCGAGTTCAACAACAAACCACACAAACGTGGTGTGCTCTCGATGGCGCGGGCCCAGGACCCCGACAGCGCGGGGTCACAGTTTTTTATCTGCGTCGCCGATGCGTCGTTCCTGGATGGTCAATACACGGCATTTGGAGAAGTCATCAGCGGCATGGAAATCGCCGATCGCGTGGTCAACGCCAAACGCGACGGCCGTGACAATCCCCTTGAACGCATCGAAATGACCGTGACGGTTACGTCCTAGAACGGGCATGACGGATCCACCGTGACACACTTGTCATTCCCGACGCTTGTCCCCGACTTGATCGGGGATCCAGGCAATCTAGGAGAACCCAGCGTCTTTGTCTTGATATCCGTAGCCGCGCGATCTCACCGCGCTTTACTCCCTCTCCCCAAGGTGGGAGAGGGAGCGGGGTGAGGGGCATTTGCAATCTCCACAAAAGACAAAAGCCAAGACCCTGGCTCCCCGAACGGCATGGTGGATTTGGAATTGGAGATTGCGGATTGGGAGAGGGAGCCAAAGTCCGCCTGCTTTGCAGAACATGGCAGGAAACATAGCAATTTATAGCAACATCGCAACAAAACATCTCAAGAACATAGCAAGCATCGCAAAATTATAGCAAAACATAGCAAGGGCATAGCACAAGCCCTTTGTCTCCTTCGGCGATTCCTGCAGGAGACGGAAAACGACCTTTGCAGTTTCTGTCATGCCCGGCTCGATCGGGCATTCAGTGTCTTTGGTTTTTCTTTCTCTCTCCCACTGGGAGAGGGGGGATTGAAAATAGTGAGTTTAATGAGTTCAAAAATGAGAGGGGGAAATTCAAACTGAGACACTACCGGATGACCACGTTGGTATTTTGTGCTATGATGAGCCCTCTGAATCGACCGATCGACCCAGTGGAGGATGGAAAATGAAACACGTTCCTGCTCACTACGATGGAACAAAAGTGGTTCTAGACGAGCCCGTCACGCTGCCCGTTAACACGCCCCTTGAAGTAGTGGTTCCTGATTTCCCGGAAGAGGGCACACAACTCCGGGAAGGAACATTCCTTGCGTCTTTGCCGGTTTTGACCAGGATCTGGACGAACTCGGCGGATGCGGAATATGACAAGCTATGATCAGGGGGACGTCGTTCTCGCCACCTTGCCCTTCTCCGACCTGTCCGGCATAAAAAAACGCCCTGCGATCGTCGTCAGTGTTCCACATCCCTCCGTTGATCTGCTGCTGCTTCCTCTCACTTCCCAAACTCAAAATCTTCAGCCCGGAGAGTTTGTGCTACAAGAATGGCAAGAAGCGGGGCTTCTCTTTCCCAGCGCGGTCAAGCGAGGGCTGTTTACCCTCGACCGAGCCTACGTGACGCGACGCCTGGGCCGGGTGTCCTCCTCCGATCTGCTCAAACTGGAGCAAGCGCTTCGCTTGTGGTTCGGCCTTTCTGGTTAGAATCAGACGCGGTCCTTACTCCCTTCTGTCATGCGTGATTTTTATTTCCATCGACGACAACGAACATCACCGCTTGCGGATGGTGATGGATGAAATTTTTTTGGTGTTGAGGTCAAACCGAGCGAAAAGTGTTGGGGCAAGCGGTGGGTTCTTGATGGCAAGATTCTGTAAGCTATTAAAAATAAAATGATTATTCACGTGTACGTACTATAATGGAGAGAATAACAGGTAAACTCCTGCCTGCCTTCTGCCAGAAAACTCCACTTATAACATGTCTCAAATCAGCGGTTTTATGTGGGGGGAAGCATACGGTGGAGCTGGCGAGAGGAATCGAACCTCCAACCGGCGGTTTACAAAACCGCTGCTCTGCCATTGAGCTACGCCAGCCCGTCTTGCAGTGAAATCCTAACATAGGATTGCAGGTTGGCAAAGAGGCTGTCTGGATCCAGTTTCGAGAGAGCTTCTCAAACGGCGCCTCTCCTACGTCATTTCCAGGAGCACCTTCAATACGCCTTTTGTGGCGGCATGTTCAAAGGCGTCCGTGCCTTGTTCAATCGGAAAGCGTTTGTGGATGAGGGATCCCACGTCGACGGCGTTTTCCTTCAACAACTCAATTGCTCTGGGAAATGGGCCGCATCGTGAGCCCACCACGGTTATTTCATGAACCACGAGTGCGGTCATGTCCACGGCAGTCTGTCCGTGGTAGGTTGACTTGAGCACGATGGTTCCTCTGGGCCGAACATATTCACAAGCCAATTTGAACCCATCGGCTGTGCCGGTGGCCTCGACCACGATGTCGAGCCCAGGTGAAAGCGATGCGGGGTTCAGACTCGTATGAATGCCGCGGTCAGCAAGGATCTGCAATTTTTCCGGATGACGTCCCAACACCGTTAAGCGGCACCCGGCGCGCTGCAGGACTTGCGCGCATAGCAGCCCCAGTTTCCCATCGCCGATCACCAGGACCCTATCCGCCTCGTGGATAGAAACCTGTTCGAGAATTTGACAAGCCGCGGCGAGTGGCTCCGTAAAGACCGCTTGCTCGTTGGTAATTTCGTCAGGCAGGGGATACAGGTTTTCCGCAGGCAGGACCAGAAAGTCGGCAAAGGCTCCGTCCCGGCGGTCGATGCCCAGGGTTGTTCGATGGGGGCAATGCGTCAAGTGGCCGGCTTGACAGACCGGGCAGACTCGGCATGCCGCGTTGATTTCACCGACGACCCGCTTTCCAACGAGATTCGGATGGTGCGGCGCCTCGTCAACGATGCCGACGAATTCATGGCCCGGCACGCCCTGAAAACCCATGTACCCCTGCATCAGTTGCAGGTCCGTTGCGCAGATTCCCGCCTGGATGACTCGCACGACGGCTTCACCGTCAGCCGGAGTCGGGGCAGGGTACTTCTCGCAATATTCCAAGCCGGAACGTAGGGTCAGGGCGCGCATGTGGTCAAAAGTCTATGTGTTGTTTGCTGTTTGCGACAACCCCTCCTCACCTCAACCCCCCGATTATAAATGTCGGGGGCTTCGCCTATAATTTCAGACTAGGGAGAGGGTGTTTCTGGTTTGCCTTTGAACAGCTGAAAGAGATTAGTGTAGAATCGGTTATGTAGAATCGGTTAGTTAGGCTCAATGTTTCTCTTGGAAACAGCCAGGGGGGTCCGACCCGGTCCCGGATCTGTGTTGATATTGGCTTAAGCCATTAACTTTAAAGGATAGATTTTATGATTATGGAAACTTTATACGGGTGTCGCAAGGGGAATGTCGTCTTCGGTCTCACGGTTTTGGTTTTTGTGGGACTCATGGTTGTTTTTTCGCCCCAACCGGCGTCGGCTACTGTTCCCGAAGCCTTTAGCAGGGGATTCTCCGACATCGTCGCGAAAGTGCAACCCGCAGTGGTAAACGTTGCCGTTGCAGAACCGGCCAGAGCCCGGGGCCCTCGACGGTTACCCCCCGGCCCCTTTGGTGGTCCGCCAGGCCCTCCCGGACCTCCCATGTTGCCCCCAGGCCCTCCAGGGCGGCCGCCTGGACCTCCGGGCATGAGTGCCGGGTCCGGTGTCATCATCAGTTCGGAAGGGTATATCGTGACCAACAACCACGTTGTGGAGGAGTCCACGGACATTACGGTGACGACGTTTGACGGAAGAGAACACCCCGCAAAAGTCGTGGGCACTGATCCCAAGACCGATTTGGCGGTGATCAAGATCGAAGGGGATAAACTTCCGTACATTGAGTGGAGTGTTCAGGAGTCGATCAGGGTCGGCGATCTGGTCCTGGCCGTGGGAAGCCCATTCGGTCTGACGTCGTCCGTTACGATGGGCATCATCAGCGCCATGGGACGGGGAAACGTCGGGATCACGGAATACGAGGATTTTATCCAGACCGATGCGCCCATCAATCCGGGTAATTCCGGCGGGCCTCTTGTGAACATGGCGGGTGAAATTGTCGGCATCAATACCGCCATCTTTTCCCGAACCGGCGGTTCGGAAGGGATCGGATTTGCCATTCCCGTAGATATTGTCCAGGACATTACGAGCAGCCTGATCAAAAGCGGACGCGTCGTGAGAGGGTGGATGGGGATTGCCATTCAAGAATTGAGTCCGGCCCTGGCGCAGTCTTTTCAGTTGCCGGAAACCCATCGGGGTGGGGTGTTGATCAGTGAAGTGAATGAGAAAGGCCCGTCTGCCGGAGGGATACTGCAACGAGGTGACGTGTTGCTTGAATACCGTGGTCAAAAGATTCGAGACGTGAATCATCTCCGAAATATCGTTGCGCGGACGAAGGTCGATTCCGAGGTTGAGATCACAGTGTTGCGCAACGGCGAAAGAAAGACGTTGACTATGAAAGTGGGAGAACGGCCAACGGATGAAATGCTGGCCAGCGGCAGAGGCTTGGCTCCTCCCACGACAACCGACAAACTCGACAATGTGCTTGCCGGTCTGGACGTGGCCCCGTTGACTGATGAACGACGCAAACAACTGAACATCCCTGAAGACGTTGCCGGTGTCGTAGTGAATGAAGTGAAGCCTGGAAGTGCGGCAGAATCCGCGGGCTTGCAACAGGGGGACATCATTCAGGAAGTCAATCGGGAAGTCGTCAAGAGCCTGGACGATTATCAACGAGTGGCCCCGATGATTAAAAAAGAGGAATTGGTCGTGCTCTTTTTAAGCCGGCGGGGGAACAATCTTTTTGTGGCGGTCAATCCTGAATAGGTTGCTGTACATGCCTGGTTGTGGCACGGATTCCGGTCGTTCTTGACGGGGTCTCCGGGGAAACGCGAAGAATCGTACTGAGTCATGGCGGAACAATCGAAAATTACCAAGTGGCTGCAGGACAAGGTCTTTAATCCTCTTGAGGATAAAAAGATGCCGGTCATGCAGCACTTGTTTGAATTTCAGGCAAGGCTGACCAAAGTCGTCGTGATCGTGGCCTTGTTTTTTGTCGGAACGTTCTTCTATGCCGATACCCTGGTGCAGTGGTTGCGTATTCCATTGCAGAACATGTTCGTGCCCGGAAACCTGGAATGGGTTCCGACCGACTTGCCGAAAATTCCCTTTATCTTTTTGTCGCCGGCTGAAGCGTTGTGGCAAAACCTCAAGGTAGCGGCCCTGTTCGCCCTGGTGCTCGCCACGCCATATATCCTCTGGGAAATTTGGGCGTTTGTGGTTCCCGGCTTGCACGTGCAGGAACGCCGGTTCGTGGCTCCGTTTGTCGCAATCAGTGCCGTGGCGTTTTATTTGGGGTTGGGGTTCTGTTTCTTCTTCGTCCTGCCGTTTGCTTTGAACTTTCTGATTTCCTACGGTGTCAAGGCGGGTTTCATCCCGCAAATATCCATTGCCAGCTACGTGGGATTTTCGCTGTGGTTCCTGGTGGTCTTCGGGCTGATCTTTGAAGTCCCGCTGGCACTGACGCTCATGGCCAAGTTGGGGTGGGTGGACGCGCCGTTTTTGAAAAAGTACCGGAAATGGGCGTTTTTGGGGGCGTTTCTTTTTGCCGCACTTTTGACGCCGACTCCCGATCCGTTCAATCAATGTCTCATGGCCCTGCCGATGTACTTTTTCTATGAGGTCGGCATTATCAGCGCCGGGTTTTTCAAGAAGAAACCGGAAGCCGCCGAAGAGGAAGAAACTGCTGCTGCCAGTCCTGCGTCAAAGGGCGCCGGCGCGTTGCAACCTCAAGCGGCCACCAGTGGTCACGATGACGATTACGTGGGTGTGCCCTGACGTCCTGTCACATGATTGACGTTGCGGTCTTGGTCATCAGCAGTAAGATCTGTTCCGGAGAAACGGACGATCGGGGAAAGGAAAGTCTTTGTCGATATCTGGAAGACCATGACCTCCGTCTTGTCGGGTATGAAGTTGTGCACGATGATAGGGAAACCATTCGTAAACGCTTGGTAAGCTTGTGTGAGAGAGATAATCCAAGGGTGATCCTCACCGTGGGTGGAACCGGGGTGCGGCCCACGGATTGGGCTCCCGAAGCCACGCGCGACGTCATTGAGAAAGAAATCCCCGGTATCGGGGAGGCCATGCGGGCGGAGAGCCTGAAAAAAATGAGGACGGCCATGCTGTCCAGGGGAACGGCTGGTATTCGAGGTCAGACCATGGTGGTCAACCTTCCGGGCAGTCCGAAGGGTGTGATCGAAAATTTGGCGACGCTGCTCCCGATTCTCGACCACACCGTAGGGAAGATATCCGGTGTGTCATCAGGAAAAAGGTGAGAGGACGGCAGATAGCATAGCAGTGGATTCGTTATTTTTCCGCGGCAGAAGACTTGGAGGCTTTCATGAGTGCTGAATTGCAAATGTTTCAACCTTCTTCTTCACAAGGCGATGCCTGTACGTACATGTGGGCATGTGCGATTTGTGACGAGAATGAAACGTGTCAGAAAGACAAGGAAGGCCACAGCCGGTGGTTGGTGGCCAAACGCATGGAGCGGATCGACTACAAGATTCTCGTCATGAGTAACAAGGGCGGAGTCGGGAAAAGCACCGTTTCCACGAACCTGGCCGTCAGCTTGGCGTTGAAGGGCTATGAGGTGGGTATCTGCGACATGGATATTCACGGTCCCAATATTCCGAAAATGGTAGGCGCTGAAGGCGAGCGCCTCAAGATCAGCACGGGCGGCGGCATCATTCCCCATCAGGCCTACAACATGAAAATCGCCTCAATGTCGTTCCTTCTCCAAAATTCCGACGACCCGATTATTTGGCGCGACGCTTATAAATTCGAATTCATCAATCAGTTGCTCGGTGGGGTCGAATGGCAGGATTTGAATTTTCTTATCGTGGATTTGCCGCCGGGAACGGGGAACGAGTCGGTCACGACGATCGATCTGATCGGCGAGGTAACCGGGTGCGTCATTATTTCGACTCCGCAAGAGGTGGCGTTGCTCGACGCCCGGAAGTCGGTGACCTTCGCCAGAGACAGCGAATTACCGATTATCGGCATCGTGGAGAACATGAGCGGTTTGGATTGCCCGCATTGCCACCAGCACATCGAAGTCTTTCGATTGGGCGGGGGAGAAGCGTCCGCCCACGACATGGGCGTGCCCTTTTTGGGCCGGATCCCACTCGATCCCGAAGTGGTGCGGCAAAGCGATTACGGCGAACCCTATGCCTTGTTCCATTCCGATTTGCCGACGGCTGACGCCTATCACAACATTGCCAATAAGGTCGATGATTTTTGCAAGAAAAAAGGGTCGTTGGTGCAAGTCGCCTCCAAGAGTCCCTTCAAGAAAAAATAAAGACGTATGGACGGGTTAACTCATCTCACTCAGGCACAACAAATCGTGCTGGATGCCGCGACGCCGTTGGGGTGCGAGAAAGTCGGATTGGTAGACGCCCTGGGGCGGGTGTTGGGCGAAGACATCGTGGCGCCGCGGGACAATCCTCCGTGGAACAATTCAGCCATGGACGGGTTTGCCGTCCGCTGGGAAGACATTAAAAAAGAGCATGAAATCACCAAACCCGCGGAGTTGACCATCGTCGAAGACGTGCCGGCCGGTCAGGTCGCCACGAAATCCGTGGGGCCCGGTGAAGCTATCCGCATCATGACCGGCGCACCGGTTCCGGACGGAGCCGATACCGTGGTGCGGGTCGAGTTCACGGAACCGTCCGATACCAGCGTCAGGATTTTCCAACCCGAACCTCAGGGTGCCAACATCCGGCCAAAGGGCGAAGACGTCAAAGAAGGAGATTGCATTATTCCCAAGGGTACGCAACTGCGTCCGGCGGAAATCGGCATGCTTGCGATTCTGGCGAAATCGTTCGTGCTGGTGCATCAACGTCCCCGGGTTGCCATCCTGTCGACCGGTGACGAGCTCGCCGATCTCGATGAGAAATTCGACGAGAACAAGATCGTCAACTCCAACAGTTACGGTATCGCGGCCGCGGTGCAGGAAGCGGGTGGGATCCCGCTTTTGTTGGGCATTGCCAAGGATACGCCCGAATCTCTCAAGGAAAAGATCTCGCAAGGATTGGGATGTGACATCCTGGTACTTTCGGGTGGTGTCTCCATGGGTGACTACGACTTCACGAAGGTCGTATTCGCGGAACTCGGCGCCGACATGCATTTCTGGAAGCTGGCGATTCGCCCGGGACAACCCCTGGCCTTCGGGAAAATCCAGGGCAAATTGGCGTTCGGGCTGCCGGGGAATCCCGTGTCGTCCATGGTGACGTTTGAGCAGTTGGTCCGGTTGGCGGTCATGAAGATGGGCGGCTGCCGGCACCTGGAGCGTCCGGTGGTCGAGGCCGAGTTTCAGGAAAAGTTTTCCAAGCATCCCGATCGCCGGCATTTCCTTCGAGGGATTTTGGAGCAGGAAAACGGAAAGCTCACCGTCCGGACCACCGGACCACAAGGCTCGGGGATTTTGACCTCCATGGTGAAAGCCAACGGGTTGATCGACATTCCCGAAGAGGTGGAAAAGATCAATCCCGGTGACACTGTTCGCGTGCAAGTACTCAGTAAGAACTTTTAACCCATGGCACCACCCATCCTATCCTTTGTCGGCCGTTCCAATAGCGGCAAAACCACGTTGATCGAACGGGTGATTCCCGAACTCACCCGCGCGGGGTATCGAGTCGCCACCGTGAAGCATGCGGGACACGGGTTCGAGTTGGATACGGAAGGGAAGGACAGTTGGCGGCATAAACAGGCCGGGGCTCACGCCGTCATCGTGATCTCCAAGGGAAGCCTCGCCATGTTTGCCGACGTCGCGGAAGAAATGAAAGTCGAAGAAGTCCGCGACCGGTTTCTCGACAGCCAAACGGATCTCATCATTGCGGAGGGCTGGAAAAGCGAAGGCTATCCGAAAATTGCCGTCGTCCGCGAACAGCTGGAAGAAGTGAACGTCGCCGTCGACGGGTTATTGGCCATCGTCTCTATGAAACCCATCGAAGCGTCGGTACCGTGCATCGACCGTGATGATATCGCGGGATTGGCCAAGTTGATTATCCAGCATTACCCCAAGCCGCCTTTCACCTGACATGAATCGAAGGACCGTCATCGTCCTCCTGGTCGCTGTCGTGGTCCTTGGCTTAGCCGGGACGGCGGCCATTCCCGTCACCAACCATCCCGAGTTTTGCGCTTCATGCCATACCATTCGTCCCTCGGTTGACAGTTGGAAAACGTCGTCCCATAAAGACGTCACCTGCGTGGCGTGCCACGTTCGACCGGGTCTGCAAGGGTTTCTCGAAGATAAAGTGTATGCCGGCCTGAAAGACGTGACAATCACGTGGTTTGGAACGCCAACCGAACCCCATGACCTGCAAGCGCACATTGATTCAAACGTTTGCTTGGGTTGCCATCGCGCGATCCTCAGGGTGTCGGAAGTTTCCACGAGAGACCTGCCGAAACCCGTCAAGGATGTCGGATTGATCATGAGTCACCGGAAACACATGGAGGCCTTCGAGAAACGCGGGCAGGGGGAGGGGTGTACGACCTGTCACGCGCGCGTGGTACACGGCAAACCCGTCAAGGGGTATCCCATCGTGCTCCCACGAGGTCACGTCAAGTTGGATATGCAGCCATACCATCCCGATCATCCGGAGGGTTCGGCGTTATGGAAATCTTCCCTGGCCGATTGTGTGCGGTGCCACGACAACAAGACCTCATACGAGGGCAAGGTGCTTAGCAAGGAATGTGAAGTCTGTCATCTCCCGGACAAGATCGGAGACTTCTTATTTTAACCCCGTATAGATGGAACTGATGTCGGCTCCGATCGTTCGCGTTCACAATCTGACCAAACGGTTCGGCGATTTCACCGCGGTGGATCAAGTGTCGTTCGAGATCCAACCCGGAGAAACCGTCGGCCTGCTCGGGCCGAATGGTGCGGGGAAAACGACGACGTTTCAAATGCTTTTGGGGGTGATTACGCCCACGCATGGAACGATCGAAATGTTGGGACTCGATCTCCTTCATCATCGGGAAGAGATTCTCCGGCAGGTCAATTTTTCCTCTACCTACATATCGATGC
Source organism: Nitrospirales bacterium (assembly GCA_965207015.1). Lineage (GTDB taxonomy): Bacteria > Nitrospirota > Nitrospiria > Nitrospirales > UBA8639 > Bin75. The sequence goes on from OZ242257.1 coordinate 990,551, forward strand.
CGTACGCCCTGACCGTAGAAGAAAATCTCCGGGTGATCGGCCGGTTGTATGGAGTGTCGGGTATCGACAGGCGGATCAATGACGTGATCAAGAAGCTCGAGATGGAGGACATGCGCCATAAAGTCGCCCGCAAATTATCATCCGGACAGATGACGCGGCTGACACTGGCGAAGGCGGTTCTGACCGAACCCAAGATCCTGTTTCTGGATGAACCCACGGCCAGTCTGGATCCGGATATTGCCCACAAGGTGAAAGGATTTTTGAAAGAATACCGGGAGATCTCCGGCCTGAGCATGTTGTACACCTCGCACAACATGCGGGAGATCGAGGAAATGTCCGATCGGATCGTGTTCCTTCAACGAGGAAAGGTCATCGCCGAAGGCACCGCCCAAGAAGTCATTGCCCAATACGGTGAAGACGACCTTGAACAGGTCTTTCTCAAAATCGCCCGAGAACATTAACGACTGCCTTTTTCCTCCCCTTTGTAAGGGGAGGTTAGGTGGGGTAGAGCCGAATGCGCAATAAGAGAGCCACCTCATGAACGTCGGCCGCATTTCCGCCTTGATTGCCAGGCATCTGTTTCTCTACCGGCGGAGTTTTCCGCGGTTGTTGGAGATTTTTTACTGGCCCATGTTGGACTTGGTGGTGTGGGGATTTATTACCATGTACTTGGCACAGGAAGGGAAGGGCCTGCACGGAGCCGTCATCTTTTTTCTTGGAGCGCTCATTTTCTGGGACATTCTTTTTCGGGCGCAACAGGGGATCACCATCTCTTTTCTCGAAGAAATCTGGTCGAGAAATCTCATGAACCTCTTCGCGAGTCCTCTCACCGCCGGAGAATTTCTCGCGGCGATGATGGCCATGAGTATCTTCAAGGTTGCCGCGGTGTCCATCATCATGGCGTTCGCCGCCCTTTTCTTTTATTCTTATAACGTCTTCATCATGGGGCTGACACTTATCCCCTTCGTCATGAACCTGATTGCCGCCGGATGGCTTATTGGGATTTTAACGACGTCGGTGATTATGCGTTTCGGCCAGCAAGCCGAAGTCCTCGCCTGGGGATTGGTTTTTCTGTTCCAACCGATTTCCTGCGTGTTCTACCCGCTGTCCGTTCTGCCGGGATGGCTGCAACCGTTGGCCCTGGCGAATCCGGCCGCGCATGTGTTTGAAGGTATGCGAGAGGTCTTGTTGAATCAGGCCGTACCGTGGCCCCATCTGTGGTGGGCGATGGGTCTGAACGGCCTGTATTTGCTGATCATGATCGCGGTCTATCAATACACGTTCGCTGAGTGTAAAGACCGCGGCATGTTGGTTCGGGTGGGAGAGTAAGACGCCGTTCAATAGCGTCGTAGCGCCGGGATTGTCTCGTTCAAGAGGCCCATTCTTGCGACGTGCCAAAGCCGTTCCAACATGGAATTGAGATCGGGTGCTGATCGCGTCAGCACTTTCACCACGAGGCCCGGGATCGATGGTTCCGATACGCCTCCCAAGACCTCGCCGGTTTGGCTCTCGATCACCCTGGTCACGTCCTGCTTCATTCGTTCCCAGGTTGACCCTGGCACCCGATCGTTCACGATGAAAAATGATCCCGTGTAATTCCATGCCTGGTTGAACGGGAGACAAGGACTGTCGCGGTCTGGTGAAAGGCGATACCGTTCTTCAAGGGATCTCCCGTCTGCAATCAGGATCCTGATCCGGTTCGCATAAGAGGAAAACTGCCACCGTTCTTCCCGAACGATCCGTCCGGCTGCCATGGCGTCCCAAAGAATAAGAGACGCACCTGTTTCGAGTCGGACGGTGACCGTTTGTTCAAAAGACGAGCCTGCGAATGGAATGGTGGGTTCGGGAATCCATTCACAGATGGCGTTGCCCCCGACATTCAGGTCGACTGACTGGACCGCGGGTTTCTCAAGTGTTCGATAGACCTTGGTCGCCGAGGGGGTCGTAAAGAGAACGTGTGAGTCTTTTTCCAACGTTGCTATGAGCGAGCATGTATCTCCTCCGGCCAGACCTCCGGACGGATTTGTGAGGAACGTTGTTGCGCAGCCTGTGTGGTCGAGATACAGAGGTTGGAAAAAATACCAGGGGTAAGAACCATATGACCGGGTGAAAACGGTTTTGCCATTCCGTTTTGCGCATTCGAGAAACAGTTCACCTTTTTGAATATGAGAACGTTCCGTATCGGAAGATGGATGTGACTGAAACGGCAGGGGAGGTTTTTCAGCCTGAAGCACGCGTTGCCGGCGCATGAGTCACCAGCCTGAGGCGCGCGAACGAACGTGGCGTTCCACCCATTCCGCTACATGATCGAGTCCTTCTCCCGAGTGCAGGTTGGTGAAAACAAACGGTCGTTCACCTCGCATGAGACGGCTGTCCCGATCCATCACGGCGAGGTCGGCGCCGACGTGCTGAGCCAAGTCAATTTTGTTGATGACGAGCAGTCCGGACCGTGTAATGGCCGGACCGCCTTTTCGAGGAATTTTATCTCCCGCGGCCACGTCGATGACATAGATGACGTCGTCCACCAAGTCCGGGCTGAAGGTGGCCGCCAGATTATCGCCCCCGCTTTCCAGAAAGACCAGTTCCAAGCCGGGGATACGGTTGATCAGTTCCTCGATGGCGCTTTGATTATGGGAGGCATCTTCGCGGACGGCCGTATGAGGACAGCCTCCGGTTTCGACACCGAGAATTCGTTCCTTGGGCAACACCCCTCGTTTGGTCAGAAACTCGGCGTCTTCTTTCGTGAAAATGTCATTCGTGACGACCGCAATTTGCATGCGGGATTGCAGCGTACGAGATAAGGATTCGACCAGGGCGGTTTTGCCGGAACCGACGGGGCCCCCGATGCCAATAACGGTGACGCTTCCTGATCGCGTGATGGGTGTTCCGCCGCCCGGTAAATTCTCAATGAGATGCATGGCGTTATGACCTGAACATCCTGGAGGGTAATTGCGAATGTCGCATAGCGTAAATTTCCTGAATCGGCGTCCAGGATTTCAGAGGCATACCGGCGTCAACGGTCCGGCTGAGTTCTTCGATCAGGGGGCCCCACGATTCCAGCAAGCGCTGGCCTTCGCGCTGGCCGACAGGCAGTAATTTGTATGAAGCCGACACGAAGCCGACGCCGGCCTGATACAGGAACCCGGCGACCGCCTGTTGTTGATCCCACCCGATTGTTTGGAACACGACTCCGAAGGTCACGGCCAAGTGACCCGGGGAACCTCCCGAATATACCGCCGTAGAGAATTCTTCGAGGATTCCCTGGTTTTCCTCGGGGGGAATGGCATGGTGTAACAGGCTGCGTCCCATTTGACGACTCGCTGCCCGTGTCTCTTGGCATAATTTCATTGCCTCAAGGGCGTCATCGGTTTGGATCACGCCATCGATATCTCTCTTGCAGGAAGCTTGGTAGGCCTGGGCCAGAGCCACGGCTTCGCATGTACCCAACCCCCACCGGAAGAAATCCATGACGTATCGATTCAAGTCTTCGATCGTTCGGACGTGGTCTTCATGGACGGCGGTTTCCAAACCCGAGGAAAAGGCGAACCCGCCGGATGGGAAAAACGTATCGAGATAGCGGAACCCTTGAAGGAGCAGGCGAGTATCCATTGGGATGTTCGTCAACTTGAGATCATGAACGGAACACTAGAATAAAAAGTATCGCTGTGCCATCGGCAGGACCGCCATGGGTTCGCAGGTTAAACGTTGGCCATCGGCTTTCACCACGTAGGTTTCGGCATCCACTTCGATGTTGGGCGTGGCGTCATTCAGTTTCAGGTCACGTTTGCCGATACGGCGGCAATTCCGAACGGCTACGATCCGTTTTTGCAAACCGAGCTGTTCGGGAATCCGGTGCTCGATTCCCGCCTGTGACAGAAACGTCACGCTTGTGCTGAAGATAGCCTTTCCCCAAGCCCCGAACATGGGGCGACTCAACACCGGTTGCGGCGTGGGAATGGAGGCATTGGGATCGCCCATGGCTGCTTCCACCAAAAAACCTCCCTTGACTACGAGATCCGGCTTGACTCCGAAGAAAGCCGGGTTCCAGATCACGAGGTCGGCCAGCTTCCCGATTTCCACCGATCCCACTTCCGAGGAGATTCCGTGGGTGATGGCCGGATTGATGGTGTATTTAGCGACGTAGCGCTTGGCCCGGAAGTTGTCATGTTGTTTTGTGACCGGGCGAATGCCCGACAGGGTCAGGTGCCCTCGCTGGACTTTCATCTTGTGCGCGGTTTGCCACGTTCGCGTAATCACTTCACCGATGCGGCCCATGGCTTGAGAGTCCGATGACATGATGCTGATGGCTCCCATGTCGTGAAGGATATCTTCTGCGGCAATGGTTTCACCGCGAATGCGTGATTCGGCGAACGCAATGTCTTCGGGGACGCGAGGGCTCAAGTGATGACATACCATGAGCATATCGAGGTGTTCGTCAATGGTATTCACGGTAAACGGCATGCTTGGATTGGTGGAGGACGGCAGGACGTTTGATTCCCCGCAGACGCGGATGATGTCGGGGGCATGGCCGCCTCCTGCTCCTTCGGTGTGAAAGGTATGAATCGTTCGTCCCCCGAATGCTCGAATGCTGTCGTCCACGAAACCCGCTTCGTTTAACGTGTCCGTATGAATAGCGACCTGCACGTCATAGTCATCCGCAACGTCGAGACACGTTGAGATGGCGGCCGGCGTTGTGCCCCAATCTTCGTGCAATTTCAGGCCGATGGCGCCCGCCTGGACTTGTTCGACCAACGCCTCGGGAAGCGAGGCGTTGCCTTTTCCGAGAAAACCGAGGTTGACCGGGAATTCGTCTGCACTCTCCAGCATGCGACCGATATTCCAGGAGCCGGGAGTGCAGGTCGTGGCGTTCGTGCCGGTTGCCGGTCCCGTTCCGCCGCCGAGCAAGGTTGTCATTCCCGAGGATAAGGCTTCCTGAATCAGTTGCGGGCAAATAAAATGCACGTGGCTTTCGACGCCGCCGGCTGTCACGATTTTGCCTTCCCCTGCGATGACTTCCGTGCCCGGACCGATCGTCATGTCCGGCGAGACCCCCGACATGAGGTCCGGGTTGCCGGCTTTCCCGATGGCGACGATACGTCCGTCACGGATGCCGATATCCGCTTTGACGATGCCCCAATAGTCGAGAATGACCGCATTGGTCACGACCACGTCCAATGAACCGCCGACTCGCGTGGCAGTCGGGGATTGTCCCATCCCATCCCGAATAACTTTTCCTCCACCGAATTTGGCCTCTTCTCCGGGGGTCGTCAGGTCCTGTTCGACTTCCACTAGTAGCTCGGTATCAGCCAGGCGGATGCGATCGCCGACAGTAGGACCGAATAAATCCACGTATTGACGGCGTGGTATCTTCATTGGGCGTTCCCCTCTTCGCAAAATCCCAATTTGACGGCGCGTGCAAGCGCTTGGGCTTTGACTCGGACATTATCGAGTGCGCCATTGGTCAAGCCGTTGATGCCATGGGCAATCCGGTTTCCTCCAAAGGCAACGAGCGTGACCCGTTTCTCTTCTCCCGGTTCGAATCTCACGGCAGTGCCTGCCGGGATGTTCAGACGAAAGCCGAAGGCCTGTTCACGGGAAAACCGCAAGGCGCGATTCGCTTCGAAAAAGTGGCAATGTGATCCTACTTGAATGGGCCGGTCGCCATGGTTCGTCACCGTCAGGGCCAGAGTCGGACGATCGGCCAAGGCGACGATGTCACCCGTACCCAATACGATCTCACCGGGAATGAGGGGCGCGCGTTCGGTCGCACGAACGGTCTTCCGCGTAGCTTTCTTCGCCTTGGAAACGTTTACGCTCTTCGTCGTACCCGCGGCTCGGGACCGTTGCGGTTTCTTCGGAGAGGGAGATTTTTTAGCGGGCTGTCGTTTTGCCATTATCGAAGCTCCATCGGTAATGAATGCATCCGGTGTTCATGAAGGACGTGTTCGTCAAAGCACGCGTGGTTTTCGGATTGGACCTGATGCCCTCTGCCTCATCGGATGGGATTATGCACGGTGACAAGCTTCGTTCCATCGGGAAAGGTGCCTTCCACTTGAATCTCCGGCAACATTTCCGGCACCCCGGACATGACGTCTTCCCTAGTCAACAGTGTGGCACCATAACTCATCAAATCCGAGACGGAACGTCCGTCCCGAATGCCTTCCAGTATCGCAGCGGTAATGTACGCCACTGCCTCGGGGTGGTTTAACTTGAGCCCACGGGCCTTGCGGTCCTTCGCAAGTTGTCCTGCGACGTAAATCAGGAGTTTCTCTTGTTCTCTCGGGCTGAGATGCATGGTTCATACCACCAGGTGTTGTTGGACGATATCTTCCGTTAATTCGGAGACGGGGCCCGATGCTACCACGGCGCCTTTGGCCATGAGCACAACCGTATCGGCCAGTCGGGCCGCAAATTCGAAGTATTGTTCCACCAACAAGATAGCGAACCGGCGTTGATTTTTAAAGCCTTCGATGACGCGCTCGATGTCGATAACGATCGACGGTTGGATCCCTTCGGTGGGCTCATCCAACAGCAGCAGTTTGGGTTGCGTCAACAGGGCCCGGGCAATGGCGACCTGTTGCTGTTGCCCGCCGCTGAGGACGCCTCCCGGACGGCCGAGCAGTGCCGGTAGAGCTGGGAACAGCGTATAGACTTCATCATAGGCTGACTCCGCGGTTCGGGAATCCTGGGAGCCTTGTCGGGCTTCAAATCCCAACCGGAGATTTTCTTCGACCGTTAAATGCGGAAACAGTTCCCGGCCCTGGGGCACGTAGGCAATGCCCCGGCGTACCCGTTGATCCGGAGATGTTTCGGTCACCTCTTCGTCGTGCAGGTACACGTGTCCGGTTTGAGGTTTGAGTAAACCCATGATGGTTTTCAATAGCGTGGTTTTGCCCACACCGTTTCGTCCCATGAGGCAAACGACCTGCCCCGCGGGCACGTCGATGGAAATATCACGCAGGATATGACTTTCCCCATAGAAAACGTTGAGTGCGTCACACCGGAGCATCGGTTTCTTTTTGTCGTCCGAGATAAATTTCGATCACGCGGGGATCGTTTTGGATATTCTCCACGAATCCTTCGCACAGCACGGTGCCTTCATGCAGGACTGTCACCGTTTTCGCAATCTGTCTGACAAACTCCATATCATGTTCGATGACGATAAGGGAATGTTTGTCCGTGAGGGATTTCAGCAGTTCACCGGTTTTTTCCGTTTCCTGTTCCGTCATGCCTGCCACGGGTTCATCAATGAGGAGTAGTTCGGGGTCCTGGAGGAGGACCATGCCGATTTCCAGCCATTGCTTTTCGCCGTGCGACAGTTGGCCGGCAAGCACGCGGGCTTTCTTCGTCAATCCGATGGTCGCTAGGGTCAGGGCGATTTTATCCGATTCTTCCGAATTCAGCTTTGACAGCAAGGTGGCTACGAACCCTTTGTTTTTTCGACGGAGCGAAAGGTCGAGGTTGTCCCACACGGGGAGGGTAGTATAGACCGAGGGAGTTTGGAATTTTCGGCCGATGCCCAACGCCGCGATTTCGTTTTCTCGGAGGCCGATCAGGTCCGTGGCCTGACCGAAGACCACGCGGCCGGATGCCGGCTGGACTTTTCCGGAGATCACGTCCAACAACGTGCTCTTGCCTGCGCCGTTGGGTCCGATCACCACGCGAAGCTCGTGGTAGTCCACGATCAGGTTAAGTTGATTCAAGGCCTTAAACCCGTCGAAATCAACCGTCACGTTGTCGAGATAGATGATCGACCGTTGATGCCGGGAACCGATGACTTTTCGTTCGCCGGCTATGTCTCTGGGGATTGACATGCTTTCGTTCATGGCGTGACTCAAACAATCAGTCGGTTGTCGCCGCGTTTTCGACTTTGGATTTTCTGGAAGGCAGCATCACCGACGCCTTCCGGAGTAATCCCACGATTCCTTTCGGAAAAAACATGACCACGGCGATAAACAGGCCGCCAAGGAAAAAGGGCCAGAGTTCGGGGAAATGATTGGTCAACGTGCTGCGCATGAAGTTGACACCCGCCGCTCCGATAATGGCGCCTGACAGGGTTCCCCGTCCACCCACGGCTACCCAGATCACCATCTCGATCGAAGGCAGGACGCCTATTTGGTTAGGCGTGATGATTCCGACTTGCGGGACATAGAGCGCGCCGGCGAGGCCGGCTAACCCGGCGGATATCACAAAGACGAACAATTTGTAATTTGCCGGTGAGTATCCGGAAAAAAACACGCGTTGTTCGCAATCGCGAATGGCGATAAGCACGCGTCCCGCCCGGGATTGGGTGATCCACCGGCAGAGCACGTAGGCCAAGCCCAGGAACAGGATGGTCACCATGTACATGACGAGTTGAGTTGAGGGCTCATTCAACGAGTATCCCTGAATGTGTTTGAAGTCGGTCAACCCGTTTGTTCCGCCCAGGTTGGTTTCATTGCGATTGAAGACCAGCCAGGCGACGAGTGCGAGCGCTTGCGTGATAATTGAAAAATAGACGCCGCGAATCCGGCTGCGGAAAACGAAGTATCCGAAAATTGCCGCGGCGCCCATCGGTACCAATACGATAGCCGCCAGTGAAAAGGTCAGGCTGTAAAATGGTTTCCAAAACCAGGGCAGCTCCTTGACCTGGTTCCACACCATGAAGTCGGGAAGGGCATTGCCATAGACGCCCTCCGTTCCGATCCCCAGCATCAGATGCATGCCCATGGCATAAGCCCCCAGCCCGAAAAACACGCCGTGGCCCAAACTCAAGACGCCGGTGTAACCCCAAATCAGATCGATCCCCAGTGCCAAAATGGCAAATGCAAAAAACTTTCCCAACAGGTTCAGGGTAAAGTCGGAAACGTGAAAAAAAGAATCGGCGGGCAGTGAGTTAAGCAAAGGAACGCCCCCGAACAGGATCCCTCCCACGATCCAGAACGCGGGACCGGTTCCTGCGTTCAAGGCCGCGCGTGTGAGGCGTGACGTGATGGGGCCTTCAGGAGTCAAGGTGACGTCCCTTCAAGGCAAAGAGCCCGGATGGTCGGATCTGGAGGAACAGAATGATGAGTACGAGAATGATCACCTTTCCGTACACGGCGCCGAAACTGGGTTCCAACAGTTTATTGAGTGTGCCGATGCCGAACGCGGCCGTAATCGTCCCGGCGAGTTTTCCGACTCCACCGGCGACGACGACCATAAATGAGTCCACGATGTAATTCCGTCCGAGTTCCGGATCGACGTTCCCGACCATGGTGAGGGCGCTGCCGGCCAAGCCCGCCAGGCCTGAGCCGAAGGCGAAAGTATAGGCGTCCAACTTCCTGGTCGGGATTCCCAAACAGGCGCTCATATCGCGATTCTGTAAAACGGCGCGTACCCGCAGGCCGACGCCCGTTCGAAACAACAGCAAATAGATGCCGGCGACGCTGAACAGGGCCAGCAGGATGATGAACAGCCGGTTGTAAGGCAGTTGCACGCCGACCACGACCTGTGCGCTGCCTCTGAGCCAGCTTGGAGCCTGGACCGCGGTGAGGTCGCCGAAGATGAGACGGGCGGTTTGAATCATGACGAGCCCGACGCCCCAGGTGGCGAGCAACGTCTCGAGAGGCCTTCCATAAAGGAACCGGATGAGCGTGCCTTCCAGGATCCAGCCGATGACGGCCGCGACGAAAAAGGCGCAGGGCAGGGCAAAGAAAAAATAATAATCAAAGAGGTGTTCGCCCAGGTACATCCTGAACGTTTCCTGAACCACGAACGTGGCATAAGCTCCGATCATCATCATTTCCCCATGTGCCATGTTGATCACGCCCATGAGACCGAACACAATGGCCAGTCCCAGGGCCATGAGGAGGAGGATGGACCCCAGACTCAGGCCTTGCAGCAACATTTCGATGCCGTGGGTCACGTCCTGCCATTTTTGTATCAGGCGACTGGCTTTTTCCGCTTCGTCCTTGAGTGTTTGCTGTTCGAGGTTGTCGGCCTGTTGTTTTGTCAGGTCCTGTAAAATCGGTAGCGCCGCGCTACTGCGCATGTCGCCCAGTTTCCGAATGGCCGTAAATTTTACTTGCGGGTCGGTACTCTCAAGGTTGAGTAACTGTATGGCCTCTTCCAGGTCGTATCGAACCCAATGCTCTTTTTCATTGGACAAAGCCTCCTTGAGAACCGGCAACGCTTCCGGCGTTCCTCGCGCCCCGAGATCCCTGGCCGCAGCGCGACGGGCTTCTTTGTCAGGACTCGCGAGACCGGCTTTGTTCTTGAGCAGATTGATGACGGGTTTGATCAGTCTGCGAACGCGCCGGTTCGTGTTCGAGCGAAGTTCTTCAAGTTGAGGGAGCAGGGTGGGATCCCCATTTTTCAACAGGAAATCCCTCGCCAGTTTTTTGTCGGGCCACGGACCTTCCTGGAGCGCCGTCATGGCTTCTTGCATTGTCATGACCACGGGTGCCGGCGTCGGCTCATCCTGCGCCGTTGCCAGGCTCAACGGGGTTCCAAAAAGGAGAAGAAGCCACGCGGACAAAACGGGGATGAGCGATCGTCTGGTGATGCTGCGTCTCATGAATGAGCTAATCCAACGTACGGGTTTTCAGTGAGCAAGAGCGCGGGCTCAGGATCGAAGGTCGTTCCCGAGCCCGTAACGTCTCAGGCTTTCTTGTACGTACCTTTGTGATTGACCCAGTCACAGCCTTTTTCCGGATTGGTGTATTCGCTCCAAGGCTCCGGTCTGACCAGATCGGTTTGGGAAATGATCGCAAATTGTCCGTCTTTGCGAATTTCCCCGATGAGTACGGGCTTGTGGGTGTGATGATTGACCGCATCCATCTTTTTCTTGCCGCCGGGTGCATCGAACTCCAGTCCGTAGACGGCTTTTCGCACGGCGTCCACGTTCGTGTCACCGGCTTTTTCCACGGCTTGTTTCCAGACGTGCACCCCAAAATAGGCGGCTTCGATCGGATCATCCGTGACCCGTTGAGCCCCGCCGGGCAGGCCGTTTTTCTTGCAATAGGATTTAAAGTCGCTCACGAACTTTTTGTTTCCGGCGGACTCGATGCTTTGGAAGTAATTCCAGGCCGTCAAATGCCCGACTAACGCGGTTGTGTCCATGCTGCGGAGTTCGTCCTCGGCCACACTGAATGCCATAATGGGCACGTCTTCGGACCGGAGCCCCTGATTGGCGAATTCCTTGTAGAACGGCACGTTGCTGTCACCGTTGATCGTACTGATCACGGCCGCGTCTCCGCGACGGGAAAATTGCCGGATTTTGCTGACGATGGTTTGGTAATCCTGGTGGTGGAACGGGGTGTATTCTTCACCAATGTCGGAAGCGGGGACGCCCTTGGCGAGCAACATCGCCCGTAAGATTTTGTTTGTCGTTCTGGGATACACGTAATCCGTTCCCAAGAGGTAGAACTTTTTGTATCCTCCTCCTTCTTCGCTCATCAGATACTCGACGGCGGGAACGGCCTGTTGGTTGACCGCGGCTCCGGTGTAGAACACGTTGCGCGAACATTCTTCTCCTTCGTATTGCACGGGATAAAAGAGTAACCCGTTGTTGCTTTCAAACACGGGAAGTACGGACTTGCGACTCACGGACGTCCAACACCCGAATACGACGGAGACCTTGTCGACCAGGAGAAGTTGTTTGGCCTTTTCCGCAAACAGATCCCAATTCGACGCGGGATCGACCACAACGGGTTCGATCATCCTGCCGAGGACACCGCCCGCGGCGTTGATTTCCTCGACTGCCATCAGCACGACGTCTCGCAATGAAACTTCGCTGATGGCCATCGTGCCGCTCAACGAATGGAGAATGCCGATCTTAATGGGTTCTTTGCTCGCGGCATAGGACAGTGCGTAATTCCCCAGGTTGCCCAGAAGCGCCGCGATGCCGAATCCCGCCGCGGTCTTCCCGGCGTCCGTGAAAAATTGGCGCCGGCTTTTCTCGGGCGTTTGGTCGAGCGGGCTCTCTGCCTGGTTGTTCATGGTTTCGGAAATAAGTTTGTTTTGTGAATTCATGTTTTGAGTCTCCTTCAAAATATCATGGAATGTTGGTTTGCCACGTTGTCAAACAATCGGTTGATTGCTAGATCTGCCACTGAAGGGCCAGCTTGATGAGACCCACGTCGTCACCGGTGACATTTGGCAACCACGTGCGTCCCTTCGTGTTAATATCGCCATATTGATAAAACAGTGCGATTTTGGCGTTGTGTCCGTCGATGATGTAATTCGTTCCGACTTCGATTTCATCACGAAACGAGCTGAAATCGGGATCATTCGCCGTATAACGGACATAAGGCTGCAATTGTCCGATTCCCCACTTTTCGGGGAAGAGATACAACGCCGTTGCCGTCCAGGAATCTCCGTCGAATAGACAGAAACAGTTATCGGCGGTTAGAGCAGCCTGCGTCAGACCGGTTTCAAATACTTTATATTCTCCTTCCAAGGTCAGGACACCCTTGTTCGGCAGGACTTTTTCCATCAACAGATCTGTGCTGTAGCCGGTAAAGTCAGATTGATCTTCGGCCGTTCCGGCTCCATCTTCGTGGTGTTGTATGGCGAAAGCCAGGGTCAGGATGTCGCCTCCTTTGCCGTAATAGGTGCTGCTGGTGTAATAGCCCGGATTCTTTTCCACGTTCCAGAAGTTATAACTGAAGCGCCCCGCCCAGAGAAGGTTGTCGCCCGTATTCGGACCTCCACCACGTATACTTGATTGATCGACCCCGTCAAAAACACCGACAACGTAAGTCAGCCGTTTGTCCTCGAAAAAGGCTCCCCAGAGGTTTATCCCGTCGTCACGGCCGAACCGGCCCGCCACGAAGTTGCCGAAATCCTGCGGGTAGAATGGTGTCCTGTTGAAGTCGAACGTGTTTTGGAAATAAGGCCCGTCGAGTTCGGCGCGGTCCGACGGAACCAACTGCCGCCCGCCCCAGATATTGATGTACTGATTGAACTCGAATTTGCCGATGGCGTCCAGGACGATCATCGTGCCGCTGCTGTTGTCGCCGAGGCAATTCGTACAGTCCGTGTTGAATTCGATCTTCAGGTACTTGTGGAATTGTCCGTTGACGTAGAGCCGCATATTCTCCAACCCGAAATGCTTGCTCCAATTCTCGCCATCGGCGGCGCCATCCTCCTGTGCGAAGAAATGGACTCGTGCTCCGGCGCCGATACTCAGCCACTTGTCGTCGCCGAATTCGAGTTTCGGGCCGGCAAACGCAGGCAATACGATCAAGAGCATCGCGAAGAAAACGATAGTGAACGTGCTTTGTTTGAGTATATTCATGGATGTATTTCCTTTTCGTGTCAGAGTCAATTTTGCAAGATTGTCTTTTGCAGGCACCCCAAAATTTTCCTGCTTCGGCAGTAAGGGAAACACCGTTGTTTCCTTCAGTAAGACGAAACGTCATGTTCATCCGTTTGTCACCTTCGTTTTGCCACTATCAATGAAATGGACAAAAAAAACGCCCTTCTGGTCTGAACCACAAACCAAAAGGACGTCAATGTCCTTGCTCATTTTTAAAGGCCGGTAAGGAAAACTTCCTCGTTTTCCAGCCGCCCCATCTTATGGTTGAAGGCTTATATCGGAATGGAATTTAAATGTCAAGGCAAATGGCCAAAACGAATATTCTTGCCAAATAGTGAACCAGTTTTAAGGATGGCCTTCTTTTCCGAACCGGCCGGCCACGATGATTTCAGCCAATGGCCGCCGGTCATTTGGCTGCTCTCTCTCTTGAAGATGATCGGGCAGGGATTCTTTTGGCGCGCGCTTCCCAACGGCGATCATGGCCAGGACGTCGTAGTCTTTGGGTACGTGAAGTTCTTTTCTGGCCTTTTCGTAATCGAATCCTTGCATCCCGTGTACGACCAACCCCCGTCGTGTGCCTTCCAATGCAAGATTTTCCCACGCCGCGCCTGCATCGAAGGCATACGTGACCGCGGGTTTGTCGTTCCGTTCGAAGAGCTTCCTGGAGGTGACAACGACCAATGCGGCTGCCTGCCGGGCCCATACTTTATTGCCTTCGGCCAGCAAATCCACGAATGTCTCCCAAAACGTCGTCCGGCGTTTTGCATAAACGAATCGCCACAGTTGTGCATTATTCGACGAAGGCGCCCAACGAGCCGCTTCAAACAGCGGCATGAGTTCATCATCGGATAATTCTTCACCGGTCATCGAACGGGGAGACCACCGGTTCACGATAAGAGGATGCACGTCATAGTTTGGCGTTCTCCGTGTCCGTACTTCTTCCGTCAGTGAATCGTTCATGTCGTGCTCCTTGTTTGTTGTGTTCGTTGTCTGTCTTGGTATAAATATCAGCCGGATTCTTTCAGTCGATCCAAACGGGCCTGATCCACGAAGACCCACAGATTCTTTTCCTGGGTCACAATGACCGATCCGGACTTCGCACCCTTGGGTTTCCTGACGTTTTTTCGCAAGGTATAGATGACTTCGCCTTTTCCGCTTTTTCGCAGATCGCTGTAAAACAAAGCCAGGGTCGCAGCGTCCTTCAAGGTTTCCGGAGGAACCTGCTGTTTCTTTTCCAGCTTGACGATCACGTGAGATCCCGGGGTTCCCCTGGCGTGCAGCCAGAGATCATCGGGCTTGGATACCTTGAAGGTGACGGCGTCATTATCCTTGGCGGTTTTGCCGACCAGGATGGGGTATCCTTCCTGAGAAGAAAACTCGCGGTAGGGGACAGCCGGTTGTCTTTTGGGCTTAGAGCGTTGTGGGTCACGTACCGGAGTCTGCTTCTTCGGCAGCGCCGCCACCGGTTCGGTTTCTTGTGAGTTCGCCACTTTTCCACTCTCCAAGGCTTCCAATTCGTGCTGATATTTCGCCAATTCGGTTTTGGCTTGGTCAAGCCGGGGCACAAGGTTTTTCCGGGCTCCCGTAAATTTTCCGTATTTCGTGAAATAGTTTTTCAGATTCTCGGGTCCGTCTTTTTCCGGATTTAACGGTAGCGTAATCTCCGGCAGTCTGTCATCAAAGTAATCAACGACCGTAATGTGTTTCTGCCCTTTGCCCAGAGCAGAGACGTGGCTCTTCAACAGCTCGCCGTACCGTCCATATTCACGATAGGCATCGACTCTTGCGAAATCCTGCGTCAATTTCTCGATCCGTCGCTGCAATCTTTTTACGTGCTTGCGGACGTGCGTGATTTGCCGCTGACGTTCGTCTTCGAGAGTCGCGTTCAGTTCGGACGTGGAATAAGACGTTTCGATTCGTTCAGAAACGGGAAAAGCCGTTTTCGCCGTATCATTCATGGGCGGAAACGCTTCAGCCGGACTATCTCCCCTCCAAGGACAAGGAGCGAGGTTAAACGGTTGCCCAACGGCCTGTCGACTCGGTTTGAGGGACCGAAGCACCGTGGTTTGCGCATCCAGGACGAAGATGTTGGCCGAACGGCCGGTCAATGCAACGACCAGCAAGAACACCTGCTCGCCTTTTTTTAGCTCGAACCACACGATGCGGTCATCAGAGGTTTGGGCGAGACGATGGATTTGTGCTCCCGAGAGATGGGCACGTGCGTATTGACAGAACGACGGCGGCGTTGGCACGGACGGCACCTTTTGACTCAGTATATGCAGCCGTCCGTATCGGGAATGAGTTGAAAGTAAAAGCGAAAGAGACCGTCCGGGCCGTCGCAGTGAAAGGATGATCGTATCGGGCGTTGGCTGTTGGATCTTTTGGATAAATCCTCCGGCGCAAGCCGGCGCCATTTCGGTGAGAACGGCGTTTACGTCATCAAGACTCAACACGTATCGGAGAGGACGGCTTTCAATCCGGCTGTAAACCGGCTGATTTCCGTGACCAAGTCGGTGGAATGTTGGAATTCTTCTATTTTTCGCACGAGGGCACTGCCCACGATGACGCCGTCGGAGAAAGCCGCGATTTCCCTGGCATCGTCGGGGGTGGCAATGCCGAATCCCACGGCCACGGGTTTCCCGGCTTTCTTTTGGAGCGCGCGCACGTTGCGTTTGATGGAATCCCGGTCCCGCAGTTTCGCCCCGGTGATTCCGGTAATGGACACGTAATAAATGAATCCGCTGGTGCGTTTGATGACCTCGGCTTTTCTGGCTGTAGTGCTGGTCGGCGCGAGCAGAAAGATCAGGCATGGACCGTTTTCCGCGGAGGCTCGTTGCAGTGAATCGGCTTCTTCGGGCGGCATGTCCGGAATGATGACGCCATCGACCCCGGCACGAACCGCTGCGTCACAGAATTCCCGCTCCCCCATGGCCATGATGGTATTGTAGTAAGCCATCAGAATGAGCGGGATCTGAGTTTTGGTTCGCAGGGATTTGACGGACTGTAAAATCCCGCGCAACGAGGTGCCTGTCCGCAACGCGCGTTCAGCAGCTTTTTGGATGACGGGTCCGTCGGCGATGGGATCGGAAAACGGGACGCCGAGTTCTATCAGGTCGGCTCCGGCTTTTTCCAGAGCCACTACCAGGGTTTCCGTTTCAGCCAATGATGGGTCCCCGGCCATGATATAAGGGATCAACGCTTTTTCCCCATGCCGGCGAAGACGGTCAAACGTGGCGGTTATGCGATTGGCAGGAGCGGACATGGTCAATCAGCGGGTCCTTAGAGTTGGATGCCCCGCATCTGGGCAATCTGGTTGACGTCTTTGTCTCCTCGTCCGGACAGGTTCATGATCAGGATTTGGGTTTTCTTCATCTTCGGCGCCCGTTTAATCACTTCCGCTACCGCATGAGCGCTTTCCAGGGCGGGAATAATCCCTTCCTCTTGAGACAAGAGGTCGAAGGCTTCGAGGGCTTCCTGGTCGGTCGCCGAGGTGTACTGAATGCGACCCGAGTCATGGTGCATGGCATGTTCGGGACCGACCGCGGGATAATCAAGACCGGCCGACACCGAGTGCGTGCTGTTGATTTGGCCGTGACGGTCCTGGAGCAGGTAGGTCATCGTTCCGTGCAGCACGCCCGGCACGCCGCCGGCAAATCGAGCGGCATGTTTGCCGCTGGTCAAGCCCATGCCACCGGCTTCCACCCCGACCATTTGAGTCCGCGCATCCTTGATAAACGGGTAGAACAGGCCAATGCTGTTGCTTCCTCCGCCGACGCAAGCCACCAGGCAATGCGGGAGTTTCCCCTCGGCGGCCATGATCTGGCGCCGGGCTTCCCGTCCGATAACCGATTGAAAATCGCGGATCATCATCGGGTAGGGATGCGCGCCCAGCACGGAACCCAGCAGGTAATGCGTGGTCCGCACGTTTGTCGTCCAATCACGCATGGCCTCGCTGATGGCGTCCTTGAGTGTCCGGCTGCCCGCGTCCACGCCCGTGACTTTTGCTCCGAGCAATCGCATGCGAAACACGTTGAGCGCCTGGCGCGCCATGTCTTCGGTCCCCATGTACACTTCCGTTTCCAGACCGAACATGGCGGCGATGGTCGCAACCGCGACGCCGTGTTGTCCTGCACCGGTTTCCGCGATGATTCGTCGCTTTTTCATGCGTTTGGTCAGCAACGCCTGGCCCACGGTGTTGTTGATCTTGTGTGCGCCGGTATGACAGAGGTCTTCCCGCTTGAGATAGATTTTGGCTCCGCCCAATGTCCTGGTGAGTTGTTTGGCGAAGTACAGCGGCGTCGGACGTCCCACGTATTGTTTTAGGCATTCGTGAAATTCTTTTTGGAAACTGCGGTCCGTCCGAAGTTTTGCATAGACGTGTTCCAGTTCCGTGATGGCAGGCATGAGGGTCTCGGGAACATATTGCCCTCCATATTCGCCGAACCGGCTCTTTTTAAGGGGAATTCGCGCCATGATGTCTTATTTCTGTTTTCGCCCTCACCTTGATCCTCTCCCATCGAGGGAGAGGAAACTTGGTGGAGCAGTTGGATAACGTCGAGATACGCTTCCTTGCGGCCTTTACTTTATAGCGGCTTGATTTACGATGAGACAAGTTTCACGGCCCGGATGAAGGCCGTGACTTTGGCCGGGTCTTTCTTGCCCGGACCGGCCTCGACGCCGCTACTGACGTCCACGCCGTAAGGTTGCACTGTTCGGATCGCCTCCTGAACGTTGTCTGCTGTGAGCCCTCCTGCCAGCAAAAAAGAAAACGATTGAGCGGCCTCCGTGGCAAGGTTCCAGTCTGCGGTTTTGCCGGTGCCTCCATAGGCTGCCTCTGAAAAGGCATCCAGGACGAATCCCCGAACCCGTGACCGTCCCTTGTATTCGGCCATGGCGAACAGGGTGTTGCGATCGCGAAGCCGGATCCCCCGGATAACCGGACGTCCGAGCGATTCACAATATTCCGCGGATTCGTCTCCGTGAATTTGCGCGAGCGCCAATCCGCATTCATCCATCGTCTTGCGCACCTTCTCGGGTTCCTCATTGACGAATATCCCGACCGGCAACACGAACGGCGGCAAATCGACCACAATGGACTTGACCACGTTCAGATTCACGTGGCGAGGGCTTTTCCTGTAGAAGACGAAGCCGAGCGCATCGGCCCCCGCGTCGACGGCCTGCAAGGCGTCGATTTGGTTCGTGATGCCACAGATTTTGATTTTCGGCAGAGCCATGACTTGAGGATCTGAACGTAGCGGTTAAATCCAGCGGGTTCCTTGAACGGGCCGCGAGTCTTCATCTTCCTGTCCCGCCGTTCCCCTGAGATCCTGAATCTTGGCGCCAATATCATCGGCTCGAACCAGGGATTCACCCACCAGCATGGCTTTGGCTCCGGCTTCCAGAATCTGCACGACGTCCTCGCGTTTATGGATTCCGCTTTCGCTGACGATGATTTTTTCGGACGGAATCCGTCGGGCCAGCCGTTGGGTCACCGAGAGATCGGTCGAGAAGGTTTTCAAATCCCGGTTGTTGATACCGATCAGGGTCGCGTCGGGGATTCGTTCCAAGGTCTTGTCAACTTCCGATTCATTATGTATTTCCACCAGCACGTCGAGCGCCAACCCTTTGGCTAGCGAATAGAAATCTTCAAGCTGAATCCGATCCAGGGCCGCCACGATCAGCAGGACGGCATCGGCTCCATGGGCCCGGGCTTCATAAAATTGGATGTCTTCGATCATGAATTCCTTGTTCAGCGCCGGCAGCCCCACGTGGTCCTTGACGCTGGCCAAGTGATCCAAATGCCCTTGAAAGAATTCCTGATCCGTCAATACCGAGACAGCCGCCGCCCCGTGTTCCTTATACATGTTGGCGATGCCGGCCGGTTCATACAGGTCTGCAAATTCCGGGCGCATCAATCCCTGGCTGGGCGACGCCTTCTTGACCTCCGCAATGAGGGCAGGAGAGTCCGTAGCATAGGCTTCCTCCAAAGCGTGGACAAAGCCGGATGGCGCGGGCCGGTCGGCTATTCTCCCTTTGAGTTCGGCCAGGTATCCGCGGCTTTTTTTCCGGCGAAGTTCAGCCTTTTTATGTTCCAGGATGCGGTCCAGGATCATGCTGTCGCCTCATTGGAGAACCTGACGAGTTTCTGCAACTTTTCATGCGCGGCGCCGCTATCCAGCACGCTCGCGGCTTGGGCGAACCCGTCTTTCAGGTTTTTGGCTTTCCCGCAGGCCACGAACGCCGGAGCGGCATTCATGAGAACCACGTCACGCTTGGCGCTCCGATGTCCCTTGAGAAGATCCTGGATGATGGCGGCATTGTCTTCGGGAGTTCCGCCGCGCAGGTCTTTCGGATTTGCCCGGGTCAATCCGAAATCTTCCGGGGTAAGATGATAACTCGAAATCCGTCCGGCTTTCCCTTCGGACACGTAGGTGAAATCGGTCAAGGTAATTTCATCCAATCCATCCTTGCCGTGCAGCACGAAACAATGTTGGGTGCCCAAACGGATAAGGACTTGGGCCAGCTTTTCCGTCAGGGCCTGATCGTACACGCCCAGGATCTGGATGCCGGCACCGGCGGGGTTGGACAACGGGCCCATGATGTTCATCAGCGTTCGTACGCCCATTTCAGAGCGAGGCTTGGCACAGTGTTTCATGGCTCCGTGGTAGAGCGGTGCGAACAAGAAGCCGATCCCGATTTCATTGACGCATGCTTCCACGCGTTCAGGAGGAAGGTCGATCTTGACGCCCATGGCCGCCAATACGTCCGCGCTTCCGGACCGTGAAGACACCGATCGATTCCCATGCTTGGCTACGGTGATGCCGCCGCCGGCAACCACGAAGGCGGTCGCGGTGGAAATGTTGAACGTATTGGATCGATCGCCGCCGGTCCCGCAGGTATCCACGACATGGGGATCTCCCACGTGGATGCGCACGGCCATTTCACGCATGGCTTTAACCGAGCCCGTGATTTCTTCGACGGTCTCGCCTTTCATCCGAAGGCCCATGAGGTAGGCGGCGATCTGGGATTCGGCGGTTCCTCCCTGCATGATTTCCAGCATGACGTCATATGCTTCTTTTTCCATCAGGTTGATGCCGTCAACCAATTTTGTGAGAGCGTCCTTGATCATGCCGTCTTCCCTTTGCCATTCTCGGAGCCGAGTTCAAGAAAGTTTCGCAACAGGTCCATGCCGGCTTTCGTGAGGATGGATTCGGGATGGAACTGTACGCCTTCCGCACCGGTCGGTTGATGCCGGAGACCCATGATCTCGCCTTCCTCCGTCAACGCCGAAATTTCAAAATCAGTTGGTAAGGTTGTCTTGTTGACGATCAGCGAATGATACCGCGTGGCTTCGAACGGGTTGGGCAGGCCTTCGAAAATCGTTTGATTGTCGTGTTCGACCAGCGACGTTTTGCCGTGCATCAGGCGATCGGCACGAATGATTTCACCGCCGAAGGCAAAGGCCAAAGATTGATGCCCGAGGCAGACGCCCAACAGTGGAACGCGCCCGGCAAATTTTCGGATGACCTCCACGGAAATGCCCGCCTCGTTAGGCGTACACGGACCGGGAGAGATCACAATGCGTTTCGGATCCAGTTCCGTAATTTCATCCATCGTGATTTTGTCGTTTCGATACACCTCAATATCAGCACCCAGTTCCCCCATGTACTGAACCAGGTTATACGTAAAGGAGTCATAATTGTCGATCATGAGCAACATACGATTATTCCAACCCCTCTTCGGCCATTTCGATGCTGCGCATCATGGCGCGGGCCTTGTTGCACGTTTCTTCGTATTCCCTGACCGGGTCCGAATCGGCCACAATTCCGGCCCCGGCTTGAATAAAGGCGTCCCGGCCTTTAAAGACAATGGTTCGAATGTTGATGCAGGTATCCATATTGCCCGAGAAACTGAAATAACCCACGGCGCCGGCATAGGGCCCGCGTTCCGTGGGTTCGAGTTCTTCGATGATCTGCATGGCGCGGATCTTCGGCGCTCCCGAGACCGTGCCGGCCGGGAAGCAGGCTTTCATCACGTCATAGGCGTCTTTGCCCGGAGAGAGCGTACCCGTCACCTGTGAGACAATGTGCATGACGTGAGAGTACCGTTCGATTTTCATGAACGGATCAAGGGCGACAGTGCCCGTTTGCGCCACGCGGCCGACGTCGTTCCGTCCCAGATCAACGAGCATGACGTGTTCGGCGCGTTCCTTGGTATCGGCCAACAATTCATCGGCCAATGCCTGGTCTTCCGCAACCGTATCCCCGCGCTTTCGGGTTCCGGCGATCGGCCGGACGACGACCTGGTCCTCTTCACATCGGACCAGGATTTCCGGTGAGGATCCGACCAATTCAACTCCCGCCACCCGGAGATAGAACATGTACGGTGAAGGATTGATCACCCGCAATGCGCGATAGATTTCCAGGGGGGAAGTCCGAATTCTGGTTTGCCATCTTTGGGAGACCACTGCCTGGACGATATCGCCGGCCTGAATATACTCCTTAGTCCGCATCACCATCTTTTCAAAGGTGGGCTGGGTCATATTGGAGGTGAAGCGAGGAACGTGCTTGCGCGCGGTTGAAGGACGGTGCCGCAAGGGTGTCTTGAGCTTCGTGATCATTTTTTCGATGCGGGTCGTCGCATCCACGTAGGCGGACCTGACGTCCGATTTCTTCGAGGAGGCAATATGCGCATTGGCCACGACTTTGATCGTATGGCGGACGTTGTCGAAAATCAGAAGCGTATCCGTGACGAAGAAGGCGAACAGAGGTAGCCGGGCCGAATCCTTGGGATATTCGGGAATCGGTTCAAAAAATCGCACCACGTCATACCCAAGATAGCCGACGGCGCCGCCGACAAAGCGCGGGAGGTCGGGCACGTGCACCGGTTGAAACTCCGACAGGATCGTCCGGATATGGTCTAACGGATTGTCTCCCAACGGACGGGTTTCGGTTTTCCGCCCTTTATTGACGTAGAGGATGCCATCCTTTTCCCACAGCACTTGTGTGGCTCCGCTACCAAGAAAGGAATACCGGGCCCAGCTCTCACCGCCTTCGATGCTTTCAAACAGGAACGCCGTCTGGCCGGTGTTGATTTTCGAAAATGCGCTGACCGGCGTTTCCCGATCGGCCAGGATTTCACGATACACCGGCACCAGATTGCCCATTCGGGCCAATTGGCGGAAGCGGTCAAAACTTATTGAATAACAAGGCTTTTTCATGGTCGGCACGGTATCATGCGGTTTCAAATTAAGTCAATGAAGCGTAGCGGGCAGGCTGTTTTTTTGTCTTCATGGCTATGCAAGGCAGCCCTCTCTACATGCTTTGACAGGGAAATGTTCGCGTTACAGAATGACAGCAAGGGACTCGGAGAGTCTTGGAAGAAGGGAGAATGGATTGTGTCGCTATTAAAAATAACCAGGTTGGGGCACCCGGCAATTCGACGAGGGACGGAGCCGGTTTCTTCAGAGGAACTGCACTCCCAGGAAATACAGCGACTTATTGACGACATGGTTGAAACTATGCGGGATGCCCATGGCGTGGGGATTGCCGCGCCGCAAGTTCACGTGTCCAAGCAGATCATCGTCATCGAAGTCTCGCCGGAAAATCCGCGTTATCCGAACCAAGAGCCTGTTCCACTCACGGTGTTGCTCAACCCCACGATCACGGATCACGTGGAGACCACGGAAGAGGGCTGGGAAGGGTGTCTAAGCGTGCCCGATTTACGTGGGCTTGTGCCGCGTTGGACGAAACTGAGCGTCAGTGGTCTGGACCGTCGAGGCCAAACCGTACAATTGGACGCCGAAGGATTTTTCGCCCGTGTGATCCAGCATGAAGTGGATCATTTGAATGGCAAGGTCTTCCTGGATCGATTGCCGGATCTGAAAACCCTCACGCACTTGCGTGAATATGAACAATTCTGGAAGAGGGAGTGTGGACAGGCACGGGGGCCTGTCCCTACAACTCGCCGCGAATGATTCGTTCTTCGGGGACCCGGCCGGCGAGGACCGGAGGAGAATGGCCCTCGCCTGATTATTTAGGGGGTTGCGTGTGACCGGGGTGGGGCAGGGATGACGTATTATTGCCCCGAAATAACCCTCTTATTGCTTGGAAGTCTATTCTGATCTATCCCGACTGGCGGTTCTTGACTGTCTTTGACCGGTCTACTGGAGACCCTTGTAGATGTCGGGGTTCTTTTTTCCTTCCACTTTCAGGTATCCTACCGCGCCTTTTTCGATGCGAAAGATCGAGTGATCCACCGTGAGGTATGTGCCTGGCATTTCGACGGTAAATTCCGCGATGGAAGATCCCGCAGACGGCACCAATGTGGTTTGCACGTTTTCCAGTGGTGGAGTCGTGAGCGAACCTTCGGTCCAAACTTTGTCGAAGATTTCGCCGATGATGTGCCAGGATGACACCAGGTTGGGACCGGCATTGCCGAAGAAGATCCGGATCTTGTCGCCGACCTTGGCCTTGAGCGGGTTCTTCACCAGGGAGCCGGCCATCCCGTTGTAGACCACGTAAGTGGGATGTTCGGCCGATCCCTTTGCATGATCGAATTCAAGTACGCCGCCCTTGCCCTCCTTCGTGTAGAAATCGCTCTGGAGGATGTAGAATTCCTTGTCCACGGGAGGCAGGCCACCCTCCGGTTCCACGAGAACCATGCCATACATGCCGTTGGCAATGTGTTCCGGGATCGACGGAGACGGGGTGGCGCAATGGTACACGTAGAGCCCGGGATTGATCGCCTTGAAGACCAAGCCGGTCGTCTCACCCGGTTCGGTATTCAGCATCGCCGCGCCGCCACCCGGTCCGTTGACCGCGTGGAAGTCGATATTGTGACTTTCGCTGCTGTCCTTGTTGTTCGTTAAATGAATTTCCACGATGTCACCCACCCGAACCCGGATCATGGGACCGGGCACAGTGCCGTTGAAACTCCAGAATTTGTATTGCTTCCCTTCGGCGATCGTGCCGACGTATTCCTTCGCTTGCATATTGACCACGACCCTCACTGGCTTGGTTCGGGTGATGGGGGGAGGTACGTTTGGCGCCGTGGCGAGATCGGCCACCACGACTTCCCAACTGTATGGAGGAACCTTTTGGGGATCCGGTGCCGGGCCTTTCATTTTTTCCGCGGACGCCAGGACCGGACTGCCGGCCAGGCATAAGGCAACGATCCATGCACTACGAATCCCTGCTTTACGAGAAAACTTCTGCTGCATCTTATAACCTCCTTCTCGGGATGAATAAAAGTTTTGCCTTACCAACTACGGATCTTGATGAATGCCTCGCCCGTGTTGTTGCACCGACGGCGGAGACACATAGGAGGGGATATCGTCAAGTAAGGGGTAATAACTATGTCAACTTTGCGGGCAAAATAAATTGATGTAGATCAACTCTTGCTATTTTTTTGTTCGATGTAAGAAAGGGACAAAGTAAGGGACGGATGAACGAAAGAACCGGGGATTCAAGAAGCGAGCTGTTTCAGGGCGTCCATATCGGAAATGACCAGTTTTTTGCCGGACTGGGCAGAGAGAATGCCCTGTTCTTTCAACCGGGTCAAAATGCGTACAGCGGTCTCTTCCGTGACGGCGATCATATGTGCAATTTCCTGCCGTGTGAGTTGGATACCGATGTAGACGCCTTCAGGTTCCTTCTGGCCGAGTTTCTCGGCTAGTCGCAGCAATAACGCGGCTACTCGGGTCTCGGCTGTATCGAGGGCCAGACTCTTGGCGAGGTCCTGGGATTCCTTGAGACGGTTCCCGAGATAGCTGATGACTTGCATCGTCACGGGTGGGTGTTCGTGAAGACACTCGAAATATACCGCCCTATTGAGTTTTAGTACGGTGGTGGGCCCCATGGACTGCGCATTGCCGGGATGGACCGTGTCGCCCTCAAAGGTGACCGATTCGCAGCAGAACATCTCTCCGGGGAGCAGGATCTTGAGAATCAGTTCATCGCCTTGGGGCGCGTATTTCAGACATTTGATCGCTCCCTGTTTCAGGAAATAGAACCATTCGGCCTTTTCGCCTTCCCGAAAAATGAACTCGCCTTTCTCATAGTGCTGTTCGACCAGTTTGGTCCTGATGTCTTCGAGTGTATCATCGGGAAGGAAGGAAAGAAGAGGAACGGTTTTCAGAAGAGCGAGATCATCCATATCGGTACTTTCACGGGATCGTGTAAAAGGCATGCGTACAACGTCAGGCGTGCCTAAAGATTCTCTCTAGAGAGCATGCTATACTCTTTGTTTCAGTAAGGCAATTGGACCGTGCAGGCCAAGCCGTGTCAGTTCACGCATTCATTGACCGTATGACCACTTGCGCGGTGGGCTTAATGAAAATCGTCCGGTTTAAGGATAGCGCAGGCGCCGTTCACTACGGTGAGTGGGTGGACGAAGCATCGGCTCGACTTATCGAAGGTACGATCTTTGAGACGCACCGGGTCACTGATGAGGTGGTTGCCATTGGAACGCTCCTCGCTCCGGTTGAACCTCCGAGCATTCTTTGCGTGGGACTGAATTACCGGCGGCACGCGGAAGAAACGAGGGCTCGCATTCCCGAAAACCCCGTGCTGTTCATCAAGGCGGTGAATGCGCTGACCCATCCCGGTGCCCAGATCGTCATTCCCAAAGTCGCTCCGGGGCAGGTCGATTGCGAAGGTGAATTGGCCGTGGTCATTGGAAAATCCGGGAAGAACATTGAACCGCACCAAACGCTCAATCACGTGTTGGGGTACACCTGCGCCAATGACGTCAGCGCGCGTCGCTGGCAAAAGGAAGGGGGGGGCAAGCAGTGGTGCCGGGGAAAGTCATTCGATACGTTCTGTCCGCTCGGTCCCTGCCTGGTCACCGCCGACGAAATCCCGGATCCCAATACCCTCAAGATCAAAACCACGCTCAATGACGAGCTTCTGCAGGATTCGACCACCGCGGACATGATTTTCGACGTCCCGTCTCTGATCAGCTTCTTGAGTGAAGGAACGACGTTGTTGCCGGGGACCGTCATCCTGACGGGTACCCCGCAAGGCGTGGGGTTTGCGCGAAACCCGCCGGTCTTTCTCAAGAAGGGGGACCGGGTTGCCATTGAAATCGAAGGAATCGGAACCCTTGTCAATCCCGTTTCCGAAGAAGCGTAAGAGGGATGGTCTATCCCAATGAACAATGACAACCGGTTCGTTCAGGTGGGCGGGTCCAAATAGTTTCGTGCTTGCCAAATGAGGACGAGTACGGGCAACCCCAACAACGCGGTCAGCATGAAAAAATATGGATAGCCCAGGCTGTCCACGATGGTGCCTGAATAGCCCCCCAGGATTTTGGGGAATAGGGTCATAAGCGAGCTGAAGATGGCATATTGCATGGCGGTGAAGCGGATGTTGGTGAGGCTGGAAAGAAAAGCAACAAAAGCCGCGCTAGCCAATCCGGCCGACAGGTTATCGACAGAGATCACCAGATAGAGCATGCTCAGGTCGTGGCCCACTGCGGCCAACGCGATGAACAGCAGGTTGGTGGCGGCGGACAACAGGGCTCCGAGGAGGAGAATACGGACGACGCCGTATCGGACGGACAGGAGACCGCCCAAAAACCCGCCGGCAATGGTCATGAAGAGTCCGAAGGTTTTTACGACACCGGCAATTTCCGGCTTGGTGAATCCCACGTCCTGGTAGAACACGTTGGCGATGACACCCAGCACAATGTCGGAAATGCGGTACACCCCGACCAGCGCCAGGAGCAGCAAGGCGGATTTCAGTCCATAGCGCCTGAAGAAGTCTTTCAGCGGAGCGATGTATGTATCCTGCATCATATCCCGGCTGACGACCCCGCTGCGAATCGTGAACGTTGCGATCAACCACGCCGTTGCCACGCCGGTAGCCAGTCGCAAGGCCTCGACCAAAAGCCTCGCGCCGGCTTCGGCGCCGAGCACGCCGGCCAGCGTACGGCTCAGCTCAGCCGCTAGTCCCGCCAAATAATAGAAGACCAGGATGAATCCGGTGACTGCCGCGATAAACATGAGCAGAAATCCCGCATAGTCTCCGGTCGACCGCGAAGGAATGCGAATTGCACGGGTGGGAGGTTCGGCAATGACCAGCGTCGTGAGGACGCCCACCGACATGGTCGCGGCCATGATGAGATAGGCCGACTGCCAGGCTTGATAGACATAGGCGCCCTTGGCCGAACCGAAGGCACTGGCCAGGAACAACGCTCCGGCTCCCGATACCAGCATGCCGATACGATACCCCGCGATGTACGTGGACGACATCAAGGCCTGGAGTGAGACCTCGGCGGATTCAATGCGATAAGCGTCGATGACGATGTCCTGTGTGGCGGATGAAAAACCCAGCAGCACGGCGGCCAACGCCATCAGGGTCAGGTGTCCTCCGGCAGGATCGGTCAAGGCCATACCGGCAATCGCCGCCATGATGGAGCCTTGCGCCAGCAGCATCCACCCGCGCCGCCGCCCCAATCTCCGGGTCAGGAGAGGCACGGGTAAGGCATCCACGAGCGGCGCCCAGACGAATTTGAACGAGTAGCCCAAGGCGGCCCAACTGAAGAAGGTCACGGTTGCCCGTTCGACTCCGGCTTCACGCAGCCACAATGAAAGCGAGGAAAAAATCAATAGAAGAGGAAGTCCGGCCGAGAAGCCGAGAAACAACATGGTGATGACACGCGGGTGCCCGAACGATTGCAGGGAATGCCGCCAGGAGTGCAAGGTGGTCTGCATTGTGTCGAGTAACCTATAGAGTCCGGGTGCTTGAGATCCGGTTTTGGTGGGCTGTCAGGGCCTTGCCCGGTAGTCTACCATGCTCTAGTATGAGCCGTCCTTCCTGGAATACGGAGGCGCGAGGCGATGACGAAATACACCGACTTCATCAATTATCACCTGTCGATGTTGGTTGATGAGACGCGGACGGGTGCCTACAGTCAAGCGATTTCCCGGGTCGTCAAACCGGGCGACGTGGTGGTGGACGTGGGCTGCGGATCGGGCATTCTCTCGTTTTTCGCGTGCCGTGCCGGCGCTCGCCGCGTGCATGCCATTGAGAGTGAACCCGTCATCAACATTGCCGAACTTGTGGCGGCGAAGAACGGATTTCAAGATCGGATCACGTTTTACAATGCCTCGTCATTTAACGTGGAGTTGCCTGAACCGGCCGACGTTATCGTGACGGAGACCATGGGCACGTTTGGGTTTGAAGAAGGGATTCTCGGATCCCTGAACGATGCCCGGCAGCGCTTCCTGAAAAAAGGCGGAAGACTCGTTCCCCACGGCGTAGACCTGTTCCTCGTTCCCGTCGAACTGCCTCAGTTTTATGAGCACGTGGTCGATTTTTGGGTGAACCGGTGTCAGGGATTCGATTTTTCACCCGTTCGCTATTTGACGGTGAACAACTTTCATCCGTTGAAACTGCACGAAGGAACGTTTCTGGGTGATCCTCTGCGCGTACAGGAAATCGAATTCGGGGAAACGACTCAGACGGAAGTCAAGGCCGGCTTCACCATTCATGCAAGACGGCAGGGTTGGCTTCACGGACTGGCGGGTTGGTTCAACGCCGAATTGATGCCCGGTCTTTCTATCTCCAATGGCCCCAGGGATAAAGCCTCGCATTGGGGGCTGGCCTTTTTCCCCATTGACCGTCCCGTTTCCGTGGATCGCGGCAACCGTATCGACGTGGAGATGTCTTCAAGCCAAAATGGTGAATACTGGCATTGGAACGTTTCAGTGAACGGGGTGCGGTTTGAACATTCCAGCACCAAGGGGTCCCTGCCCTCGGCTCAAGAACGCCCCACTTCGTTGGCCGGCTAACGGCCAACACTTCATTCAATGGGAAAGGAAATCACGATTCCGCCCATGACGTCACCCAGCTTGTAATCCTTTTTATACGTGAGTAGATGCCCGTTGTGGCAGTTGATGCAGGACACGGATACGGCATGGTCGGCATAGATCGCTTTAAAAAAATTTTGCGTGCCCCGTTGGATGACACCGGTAAAGGGCCGGCTGGGATCTTTTAGCACGGCCGCCAGTCCCGCTTTCTCAAAATCCGTGGTCGGTCCGTTTTTCTCATATATGGGGGTCAGGCTGGCTAACCGGAATTGGAGTCCCAATCCCTGTTGGTCGACGTGCAACCCCGACAGCAACAACATTTGAGCGGGAAGGGGTAACGACTTGGTCTGTTTCCAATATTCCTGGGAAGTCACGACTTGGTGTCTTTCCATCCGTTCGACCACGTGGGTCGTATAGAGTGTGCGATCGGCTTGAATGATGGCGTGAATGTAATCAGCCACGACTTGCGGAGGAACGCCGCCGGCGGACTGTTCGCCGGACTTTGCAAAGAGTGGAAAGGCGAGAAGCGCAAAGAAGGCGATTCCGAGGAGTGTTCCTGTCAGCGATCTCTTCATGGCACACCTCCTTTGATGAGAATCTTATGAGTGACTCGCTTTTATCATCCTCCTTTTGACGGAATAATCTCAATTAAAAAAGAACCAACGCGAAATTCCGGCTCTCGCAGGGAAAGAGGAAATCGACAAGAAAACGAGGATTCTCGAAACGGGAATGGCCGTGAAGGGGCGATTAGGGCTGGCTGACGATCAATCGTTGGCCGATGCCGATGATGTTATCCGTCAGGTTGTTCCACCTTTTCAATTGCGGAACGGTCACGCCATACGTGCGGGAGATCCGGTAGAGGGTATCTCCCTTAACAACCGTGTAATAAGTCGGTGTGCCCATGCCGGTGGCATCGGATCGCTCCATATCCATACGGCCGGCGTCGGCTTTCTCTATGCCCAAGTCGTTGAACTCTGATTCGTCAAACGAAAAATCACTCAAATCAAACTCTGAGAGTGTGGGGTCGGAAAAAGACATATCGGGAGAGAGGTCCATGTCGCTTGCAGAATCGGATGCGTCGCCGTCTTGAACACGTGACTGCTGCTGCGAGACTTGGTCTCGCAGGGCGTCACGCTCAGCGGTCAACTCACGGTTTTGAGATCCCAGCGACGAGACTTCCTGTTGCATTTCTTGCAAGCGGGCGTCGAGTTCGTCCGTCCGCTGTTCCTCTTGCGCCAACAGACGTTGGAAGTTGAGAGCCTTAGCTTTTTCAGCCTCGTATTCACCGGTACTGACACAACCTGATAACAAGACGGCACTCATCAGGCACAGCATTCCGAACCGAGACGCGAATTTCTTTGAAGATGAGCCAGGGTTTTGCGGGTGCTGTGCTACGGGCTGAGTGTGTAAGGTCATCGTCAAGCTCTCTTTCTGGTTTTATCCGTGTAGGTTTGAGAGGAAACGTTAGATGGTTGGGCTGGAAGAAAAACGGTGACCATCTATATTAAGAATAGAATAAAATGAGAGCCCGAAAATGTCAATCCTGACGAGTGGCCTTGCGGAATGTGGTGAACGGTCGGGCGGTGTTTCCCGGCCGGATCTATTCAAGAATTTTCAGTAATTCTTCATCGCTCATAAAGGGATCGGATAGCGATGGTTCGGAAGGCGGACTGTCTGTGGTCGTGTCGGGGTCCTGTGAAAGATCAGGGGAGTCCGGAGCCGATTTCCGTTCCTGCGGAGGATGATTTTCCTTTCGGAGGGCATTCAGTTCGGCGGTCAGATTTCGATTTTGCGATTCCAAGGTCCCAATTTTAGTCTTGGTCTCTTTTAATTGGGTGTTGAGTTCGGCAATTTTCTTATCCTTTTGCGCCAATTGAGCATCCAATGTGTTGGAGCGTTTTTCTTCTTGTGCCAGCAGACGTTGAAAGTTCAAGGCTCGAACTTTTTCCGCCTTGAGTCTTTCGGAACTGACGCATCCGGATTGCAGAATGGCGCCCAGCAGACAGAGAATGCTTAGGCAAAACATCCCTCCGGTCGAGAAGGGGTGAGACGTCGGTTGGCATTGGACTTCGAGCTGCGGTTTTTGAATCATCAGCAGGTTCTCTTTCGACTTTGAGCGTTAGTCTGGAGAAAAGTTCGGCAGGTACGTATGGCCTGTTATTTGAGAATAGAGAGAGATGAGCAGGCATGTCAAATGCCGGCATTTTTTCCCCTCCTTTGTAAGGAAGGGCGAGGGGAGGTAGAGGGGAGGGATAAGTCGTGTCTTCGTTGAGTGAGTAAACCGCTTCATTGACCCTCGAAAATGCCTGTGCTAGCTTGTGTTTGGTCGCACTTCTCAGTTTTACCAAACACGATACCCCATGTCTGATACCGTTCAACGACACACAGAGTCGCATGGCAGGATGGAAGTCGAGGGGATTCCCCTGCGTCTGGCCCAGCCGGATACGTCTCAACAGGAATGGATCGGTGACCGGGAAGTCCTTCAGCAACTCCTTGCGTGCTGGCTCGTCGTCGATGAAAAAGATCTTCCGTTGTGTCCGCGGATCATCGGTCAGCCCGGTATCGGCAAGACAACCCTGGCTACGTCCGCCGCGCGGGAACGAAAACAGGACTTCTACATTTATCAATGTACGGCCGATACGAGGCCCGAGGATTTATTGGTGACGCCGGTGATCGCCGAAGGAAACACGATTCAGTACCAAGCGTCGCCGTTGGTGACCGCGATGTTGACCGGTGGGGTGTGTTTATTGGATGAAGGCAATCGGATGAACGAGAAAAGTTGGGCGTCGCTCGCTCCCTTGCTCGATCACCGTCGCTCGGTGGAATCCGTGGTCGCCGGCATTCAGGTGAAGGCCCATCAGGACTTCCGGTGTTGCGTGACGATGAATGAAGATGCCTCCACCTATGAAGTGCCTGATTACATCTTGTCACGTCTCCAGCCCAGCTTGAAACTCGAGTTCCCGGCTCGTGAACACGAGTTGGCCATTCTCCAGTATCATTTACCGTTTTCTCCGCAGGAAATTCTGAGCATCACCGTCGAGTTTCTGCAAAGGGCGCATCGACTCGATCTGGGGTTTTCAGTGAGGGACGGCATTCACCTGGTGCAGTATGCGCTCAAACGGTTGGCGCAGGACCCGTCACATCCCCTGTCCCGGGACGAAGTGTGGCGGGAGGCGCTTATCAAGGTGCTTGGTGAAGAGGCGTTGGATTTGGATGCCTTGGCGCAGCAGCGGAAACGAGCCGTCGGCGAGCAAGCGCTTCCACGCGGATTGGGTGATTTCTTTTTTGAACCCGATGATCCGCTTCATCCCGACAGATAAACGTCCATGAGTCCTTCGTCGCAACAGGACACCACGGTGTATCGCCTTTCGCCACGCGTCCACGTTGTACCGATCTGTCACGGCAGTGCCGACGTCGCCAGGGCCGTCCGGGATCTGTGGCTGAAGCAGCGATTTGATTGTGTGGCCCTGCCGTTGCCGGCGTCCGTCGAGGATCCGGTTGAGGAAGGGGTCAGACGGTTGCCCGTCGTCAGTGTCGTGGTGATGCCGGAGCCGGGTCATGAAGACCGTCCCGTATGCAGTTACGTCCCTCTGGATCCCTGCCAACCCGTCATTGCGACGATTCGCACGGCTATGGAGGAAGGGATCGACCGGGCTTATATCGACCGGGACGTCACCGTGTACGATCCAACGGAATATCCTGCTCCCGATCCGTATGCGCTGAAAAGCGTCTCTCTTGCCGCGTTCTCCGGGGCCGCCCTGCCCTTTCTTCCGTATCCCAAACCGCACAGCCAACGTTGGTCACGGATCAAATGGATGGCGTTCAAATTGCACGAACTTGAATTGGATTATCACTCTATTCTCTGCGTGTGTGCCGTGGAAGATTGGCCGTGGTTGCGCGACGCGTATCAGAACCGGTGGCCGTATGAGGTCCCTGAACGTGTGGAAGGCCGTCCGGCGCTGCATCCGGTGGAACCTCGTACTTTGTATTTCCTGCTTTGCGAATTGCCCTTTTTGACCGGACTGGTCGAGCGGAGACGGATCGAAGCCCGATCCGACGCTCAGTTATCCGTCGATGGAATCAAAGAGCTGCTGCTCGAAACCCGGCTGCGTTGGCTTGCCACGCGACCGGCGCATTTGCAACGGGAGTCCAATTGGGTAACGCCCCAGTTGCTTCAGATGTATCTCCAATACGTGCGGAATCTGGCGTTGGGTGAACGCCGGTTGACGCCTGATCTGTATACGTTGGCCCTGGCAGCCAAACAATTTGCCGGAGACGAGTTCGCGGTGACTTTGCTCGAAACGGCCAAGAGTTACGAGTATGAGCCGGACGAATCACTACGCGCAGCATCGCCGTCGTATGCCGTAGGCCTCGGCTTGCTCGAATCTTCGGAAGGCTTGGTTTCCGCCGCGAAGGACCGGTTGGGGAGTACACCATTGGCATGGCGAACGTTGTCGCTCAAGCCGCGG
Source organism: Nitrospirales bacterium (assembly GCA_965207015.1). Lineage (GTDB taxonomy): Bacteria > Nitrospirota > Nitrospiria > Nitrospirales > UBA8639 > Bin75. The sequence continues at coordinate 1,024,116 of OZ242257.1, forward strand.
CATGATCCGCGCAGACGACGCCAATGGGCCTATCACTGGAATCCCTTGGGCCAATGTTCCTGGCCGCCGGAAGACAATCGCATCGAAGGCTTTACGGCGCATGTTCGTGAACAAAGCAAGGCGTTGCTAGGGGAAGATCTGGCTCGAGTGGATAAATTTACGACGTCGATCCGCGACGGGATCGACATGCGGGAAACCTTGCGCCATTGGGATCCCCGGAAGAAAGTTGCCGATCTGTACGTGAAAGAACTCCCGCCATCCCGCGGAACCGTAGAAATTGTGGTCTTTATCTTCGAGGTGCCCGCGGACCCCGAAAAGTTTTCCTGGCAGGCCACGTGGTACGCCGAACACGTTGAAGAATCCACGCTCTGTTTTTATGCCTCTCCGTTTTTGGAAAACATGGTCGGACCGGGGATCGGGCAGTCCCAATACGGGGGCACGCTGTTCCTGTTTCCTCCGCGGCCGATTCCGGATATTTGGGAAGATCCCCGGCTTGATTTTGCGCAAACCCTCGAGGAGCGGCTGATCGCCGGAGCGTGCCTCCATTCACAAGAAAAACATATCACGCTCGTGAGCCCCATTCCGCCCTTGGCCCGATGGAAACACATTGCCAGAAAGTTTGAGCGCAAACTCATTCCGGTGGCGCTGTCCAGATTTTCCGGACAAACCGTTGCCCGCTTGCGACGCTTTCACGTGCTGAACGGGCACGAAATTCGAAGTTTCGCCGGCCAATTCATTCAAGGATAGGTGCAGGCCCGGATAACCGGGGCTGCTGCGTCCAGCCATGTCTCCTTCTGACGATTCTCAGAAGATCCAAGCGCAAATTACCGAGTTGCGCGAGCAGATTCGCCGACACAACGAGCTCTACTATGGACTCGGTGAACCGGAAATTTCTGATTCGGAATACGACGAACTCTTCAAGGCCCTTCAGGATTTGGAAGAGCAACATCCCGATTTGGTCACTCCGGATTCGCCTACGCAACGGGTGAGTGGCGTGCCACTCGCGCAATTTGCGAAGGTGCCACATCATCGTCCGTTGCTGAGTCTCGATTCCGTCCTGATCCCGGAGGAAATCTCCGCGTTTGACAAACGCGTAAAAAAAGAACTCGACGTCGACAGGATCGAGTACGTCGTCGAGCCGAAATACGATGGACTGTCGGTTGTCGTCGTGTACGAAAATGGGACGTTTGTCAGTGGTGCAACGAGGGGAGACGGGCAAACGGGAGAAAATATCACTCCCAACCTTCGTTCGATTCTTTCCCGGCTCCATTGTCTGAACATTAAAGGGAACGTGCCGCAGCGGATCGTGGTCCGAGGGGAAGTGTATCTGCGCCTTCCCGATTTCCAAACCCTCAATCGCCAACTGACCGAGCGCGGAGAAAAGACCTTTGCCAATCCCCGCAATGCCGCTTCCGGTTCGCTCCGGCAACTCGATGCTGAGATTACCGCCTCCAGACCCCTGGTACTCACCTGTTACGACTTGATGGTCTCTTCGGAGCCATTGCCGCGTACGCATTGGGAGACCGTTGATTTACTCGACGCGTGGGACTTGCCCGTTCCTGATTCCGCGATGCGTTGCGTCTGTCGCGACGTCGAGGAGGTCATAGCCTTTCACCGCAGCATGATGGAACAGCGGGAGGACCTGCCGTTTGAAATCGACGGTGTTGTCGTGAAACTCAATTCCCGGGACTTCCAGGAGCAACTCGGGGAAAAGTCGAGGAGCCCGCGCTGGGCAATCGCTTTTAAATTCCCCCCGCGCAAGGAATTGACCACCGTGCAGGATATCGTGGTGTCGGTGGGGCGGACCGGCGCGTTGACGCCCATTGCTTTATTAACGCCGGTGGAGGTCGGCGGCGTGACGATCAGCCGGGCCACCCTACACAACGTGGAAGAAGTCGCGCGCAAGGACGTGCGGGTGGGCGATACGGTCAAGGTCGAACGGGCAGGGGACGTCATCCCCGATATTGTCGAGCGGGTCGCGGTTCCCGGCGAACAACGTGCGGCTCCGTTTGCCGTCCCTCTTGCCTGTCCGGTGTGTCAGTCAGCCGTGGTGCAGGAAGGCCCCGTCTACTATTGCACGGGGCAAACGGTCTGCTCTGCGCAGTTGAAAGGAGGCATTCAACATTTCGCCTCCAAAGGCGCCCTCAATATTGAAGGCCTGGGAGAGAAAACAGTAGCGCAATTGGTTGATACAGCCTTGGTGAAAGATCTGTCGGACCTGTACTGCTTGACGAAAGAGCAACTCTTGAGCCTGGACGGATTCGCGGAGAAATCAGCCGCACAATTGTTTTCGGCTATAGAGCAAAGCAAAGCCCCCTCATTGGAACGGTTTCTCTTCGGGCTCGGCATTCATCACGTCGGCCATCATGTCGCGCAGATTCTGGCTTCGCAATTCGGTTCGTTGGCGAAGCTTATGACCGCGACCCGGGAGGAACTCGTGGACATTCGCGACATCGGACCTGAAATTGCGCAGAGCGTGGTCAGTTTTTTTGCCGAACCTCGAAACGTTGCCGTACTCGACAGGATGAAAGTATTGGGCGTGGCCGTTCAGACGGTTTCCCATGAGACGAGTGGACAAGCCGGGCCCTTGGAAGGGAAAAGCTTTGTATTCACCGGCGGGTTGGAGAGTGTAAGCCGGCAGGAAGCCTCGCAACGCGTTGAAGCACTTGGCGGTCGGGTCACCGCTGTCGTGAGTAAGCACACCGCGTACATCGTCGTCGGAAAAGACCCGGGATCGAAATTGGACGAGGCCAAACGGCTGGGAATTCCCGTGCTGGATGAAGCCGGGTTTTTTGACTTGCTTCGATCCGGCGATTGAGAAAAGACGAACCTGCCGGCGTTACGTAGGGGAACCGGCCTGGGCGGGTTCCGGTTCTTCTTGGGACACGTTCTCCTGTTTGAGGATCTGGACGCTCTTGATGGACCGGTTATCGGCTTCCCGGATGGTCAACAGACAACCGGCCACTCGGAGTTCCTCCCCGACCGCGGGGATATGGCCGAGGCGCTGCTGGATAAGCCCGCTGATGGTATAGAAGATAACGTCTTCGTCTTTATCCAAGGACACCTTCAGAAATTCATTGATTTTGCGAACTTCCGTTCGACCGCTTACCAAAATCTCGTTTTTGCCGGTCCGTTTGATCAGTTCTTCGCTCACGTCCGTCTCGTCGAGAATATCACCCACGACTTCCTCCAACAGATCTTCCGTGGTAACGATGCCCATAACCCCGCCGAATTCATTGACGACGATCGCAAGGTGGCGTTTCTCTTCCTGAAATTGCTTCAACAGATCGCCGACGGGTTTGGAAATGGGAATGAAGAGCGGCGGGAGGGCCAACTCTTTCAGTTTACTGGTCCGATTTCCTTGAGCCAATTCGATCAAGGCATGCGTCCGGTAAAGAGTACCCGTGATGTTGTCGCGGATGCCCTCATAGACGGGAATCCGTGAATGTTTGGTATTGAACAGGTCTTCTTTGGCTTCGTCCAACGTAAAGTTGCTGTCCATGACGACCGTATCGATTCTCGGGGTCATCACGTCCCTGGCCGTAAGCTCGGTGAACTCGAAGAGGTTTTTGATCATCTCGACCTTTTCGGTCTCGAGCACCCCGGCTTTCCCTCCCGCCTCGATCATGATCTTTAGTTCTTCTTTCGTCACGAACGGGACAGCCAACCCCCGTCCTCCGGTCAATTTCAGAATCAGAGGTTCCAACAGGAAGAGAGCCGGAGTAAAGAGCTTTTCCATCCAATAAATCATATACGCGAAGTATTGGACGGCGGAGGGTGCGTATTTGGCGCACAGGGTTTTGGGAACGATTTCCCCGAAGATCAGCACAAAAATCGTCAACCCGCCCGTCGCGATCGCCACCGCTTCGGACCCGAAATGTTCAAAGGTGACCATGGAAATCAACGCGGCGGCCGTCAGGTTGACGACGTTGTTTCCGATCAGGATGGTCGAAAGCAGTCGCTGGGGATTCTGTCTGAGGGCAAGCGCCAGCTTTGCTGCCCGGCGGCCGTCCTCTGCCATGGTTTGCAGCTTGGTCTCGGGAAGGGAAAAGAAAGCAATTTCCGCTCCCGAAAACAACCCGGAGAACACCAGGCAAATCGCTATGGCGACATATTCCATGGGATCAAATCAGAGCAAACCCCTGACAGGGGGCAGCAGGGCCGGAAAGCATAGAGAAATCAACCCCTTTGCTTCATACCGATCACGTGCTGGGAAATGGGCAAAGAAAAACGAAAAAGGCGGGTAGAGATTAGTGCGCTGGTGACGGAAATGTCGTCTGGGACCGTCGTCATCCATTGGGTGCCAAGAATCCTAGCATAAGACTTAATTCCGTATCAACGGGGCACACACATTTTTTACTAAGCTCCGGTCACCTGCAACGCCGGCTGACTGACAACAGAAAGGATACATCTTACGAGGACGCTAACCGGTCGAATTTGTAGCTTTGTTTGCTGAGAACGGGAAACACCGTAAAAATCGGCGTGCTGTGCGGAATGACGCCCGTGTCCGTGCCCGGGCTCAAGGTCAGATGGAGATTCACGAAATTAAAACTCAACCCTTCCTGCCAAGGTTGTGATTGGGCTTCCGCATAAGTCGGGACCTTGTCCGAGGCGTAGGAACGGGTCATCAGCCCCGCGCCGCCTTGAAGCCCGTATTCGTACAGGTCCGGCGCGCCCTGGATCAGGACGGCTACCTTGGAGGCGTCGAACCAGACCTTGAAATTGCAACTGACCTGGATGAACGGCCCCAGACTGCCGGTATGTTCGAGCACGGCGAGGGGGTAGGCGTATTCCGGGGGTACGTCTCCGGAAGCCGGTACGGACTGGGATGGAAACTCGGCATCCTTGATGGCGGAAAACGACACGAATAAGAGATTGGGGTCATCCAGGGCGATGTCATAGACCTGCCCATCGTGGTAACTGCACAGTTTCCCCATTTCGTACCGGAGAGGATACGAATACCCCATTTTTGCGTAAAAAATCCGGATGCCCGCATCGAGCGGATCATCGGGGCGCCGGCTGATTTTCAGGTCAAACGGAAGCATCATGTGAAACCCGTTCGTCCGAACGGCCATAAATGGCGCGCAGGCACCGGGAAATTCCTTATGCAGGGCTTCATTTTCCGGCTCGAACCGCTTGGGCGTGCCGCCGAAATGCTGCGCGGTCTTGGCCTCCTTGGTCAGCCGGTATTTATTCTGGTAATACGCTCCGGCTCGCTTTTGCGCCAGATCCAGAAAATAGTCCGGAAGATCCGTCTCGACAATCAATGTATGACGATCGATCGACGCATTCCGGGACGATTTCATGGCGTCGTTGTAGATGGCCAGCTCGGTGGTGGTTTTCTGAATATCGTGCTCCAGGTCCTTGTCCAATTCGGGGTCGAAGAACCTCGTGGTCGAGAGCAGTTGGCGGGCCTTTTGCAACAGTTCCAATTTAAGCGAATAGCGTTTGGGCTCTGCGGCAATGGCCTGAGTTGTGGCGATGATCAAGCTGAATTGCTCTTCCGGCGCGATGCCGAGGGCCGTCAAGTCCTGCTCACGGAGAAACGCAATGGCCAACGGCCCAAACGCCTCTTCGCGACGAAGCCCCAAGGTCAGCAGGTAATTGAGATATGAACGGGCTTCATCCTGGGTCATGGTTAGAACCTGTAGTCATTGATACGGAAAAGCCTGAAGCTGTCATTCCCGCGCACGCGGGAATCTAGGGTCTTTCTCTTCTGCCCCTTTATTCACACGAACCCGCCCGGAACAGAACCTAGATCCGTCCCCGACATCCTTAATCGGGGATCCAGTCCCTTTGCCTAGGATGACAGAAGGAGACAGTGGAAATTATCAACGAACCAACATTCGCAATTCTAAAGAAACCGCCATTGATAGAACAAGGCACGCAAGCCATTGCCGGCTTGAAACACGAAAATCGAAATGCGTTGAGCAGACTCAAACAGGTAAAAAGAAGGATAGGCCGGCTTCCACCACCAACAGCACACCGATCGCCAGCGTGGCGAGCCCCACGCCGGCCTGGAGGCTGCGATGAGCCCAGGTGAAAGCCCGCGCGGTCCAGGCCAAGGGCACGGCGAGCAATGAAGACAGGACCGTCATGCCGGCGATCGACCCGAGACCGAACAGCGCAACGTAGAGCAGGGCCATAACGGGGTCCTGTACGGTCGTAGCGGTCAGGAGCACCAAAGCGGTTGATCCGGCCAAACCGTGGACCATACCCACCAGCAGAGTCCGGAAAGGCAGGGTGTTCGTATGGACATGAACGTGATGGCCGGGATTATGGTCCATGTTCTCGCCCAGATGACTGTGGACGTGAAAATGTGTCCGGCCGTCGGCATGCCGGTGGCTATGAAAATGGAGCCGGTCGCGCCACAAGCGAAAAAGGACTTGCCCGCCCAATAAGATGAGCATCACGCCAACCACCGACTCCAGTACCTGGGACATACTCTCACCGAAGCGCAGATCCAGAAAGATCGCCGCACCGACAAAACAGAACAAAGTCAACGAATGCCCCAGGCCCCAGACGGCACCATGGGTGGCGATCCGGCGAACCGATCGCGTGCCCATGGAAAGCGATGACACGGCCGCAACGTGATCAGCCTCCAGCGCATGCTGCATGCCGAGCAACAGGCCCAGAAAAAGAATGCTTGTCACGGCACGCAGTCCTGAAAATTCATGTAACCCTTCATGTTCTCCAAGTCCCTCATTACAAGACAGCCCCAGGCGGCTACTGTACGTTTCATTGAGCCCGCGTGACAAGAGGGTAGAAAGACGGCATTCGATATAATTTAAAGTAAACCAAAGTGCCCTTTCGTTTCACCGACGACTTCGTTACTCTAGGCAGGTAAGGAAACCCCCATCTATTATCCTCGTGTCTGAACTCTCCACTATTTCCGAAACGCAACAAGCCCTTGAATGGCCGCAAATCCTGGAAGTGTTGGCCGTGCAGGCGCATTCGGCATTGGGAGCCGAGATGTGCCGGCGGTTGCCATTGGAGGATACGCTGGAACTCGCGCAACAACGCCTGCAGGAGACCACGGATATGCTGGAGCTGCAGCATGCCGCGGTGCCGTTTCCGGCGGTGCAGTTTGAGGACTCGTCCCAAGCCCTGCATAAGGCTGAAAAAGGCGGCATCCTGGATCTTCATACATTGAGGGATGTTTCCGTGCTCATTTACGTGGCCGGGGCGGTGCGGCGTTGTCTCGTAGCGAATCAACAGACAGCGGTGGCTCTGTTTGCCTACTATGAGGCCCTGCCGGATCTTTCTGAACTGCGTGAGGAGATCGATACATGCGTGAGCGCGGAAGGGGAAATACTCGACCACGCTTCACCGGCATTGTATGAGGCGCTCCGTCTTTCGCAGGGGTTGAAGCACCGTATTCGCCAGCGCATGGAGAACATGGTGGCGTCCTCACGTTACCGGGATCTGCTGCAGGAGCCGTACTATGCCCAGCGTGAAAACCGGTACGTGTTACCGATCAAGGCCGAGCGTCAGCATGATCTCCACGGAATCGTGCATGACATTTCCGCCAGCGGCGCCACGGTGTTCATGGAGCCTCGTGAACTCATCGACCTGAACAATCAGATCAAAGTCGCCGAGCTTCAGGTCGCCCGGGAAATTACCCGCATCTTGCAGGAACTCACGAGACGGGTCGTGCAGCATCTGGATGATTTACGGAGTCTGTTGCAGGTCCTGACCACCCTGGATTGCATCGGAGCCAAGGCGCGCCTGAGCGCCCGCATGAACGGAACGCCGATCCGGCTCAACACGGACGGACACGTTCGCCTGTGGAACGCGCGGCATCCTTTGCTGCTGTTGAGCAAGGAACACGTCGTGCCAAACGACGTCATGTTTGAAAGGGATTCCGCGGTGTTGGTGATATCCGGTCCCAACACCGGTGGAAAGACCGTGCTGCTGAAATTGTTGGGGCTGAGCAGTCTGATGGTGCGGTGCGGGCTTCACCTGCCGTGCAGGGACGGATCGGAGATGGCGTTTTTTGAGGAAACCTTCGCAGACATCGGCGATGCGCAGGACCTGACCAAGGACCTATCCAGTTTTTCCGCGCACATCAGAAAGCTGATCGGCTTGCTCCGGAGTATCGAACACCCCACCGGTGGAGAGTCTCCGCGAACGCTGGTGCTCCTGGACGAAGTTATCAGTTCAACCGATCCCGCCGAAGGCGCGGCCCTGGCCGAGGCGCTGCTCCGCCGTTTTGCCGAACTGAACCTCAAGGTCGTCGTGACGACGCACTACAATGCGTTAAAGACTTTGGCCCTTTCGACGCCCGGATTTTTGAACGCGAGCCTCGAATTCGATGTCAACACGCTGGCTCCGACGTATCGGTTTATCTCAGGCATCCCCGGCGGGTCCTCCGCGCTGGACATCGCCGGACGTTTGGGTATGGACCCGTCGATTCTCGATCAGGCTCTGGATCTGGTCCGTCGTGAAGACCGGCAACTGGATCACGTGTTCACGGACCTGCAACGCACCCATCAGGAATTGAAGGAAGAACTCGACGAAGCCAGGACCCAGCGAGAAACCGCCGGTCGTGAGGCAGCGGAAGCCCAGACCATTGCGGAACGGTTGCGTTCCATTGAACGCGACGAAATCAAAAAGATGAAAAAGAAGTTTCGGGAGGAGTTGGCGACGGCCCGCGCCGAGGTCCGGCGGATCACCGAGTCATTGCAGAGGCAAAAGACGCGGGCGCAGGTGCAGGAAGTGCACCATGGGTTGCAACGCGTCGAGAACTCCATGAACCAACACGCGTCTCCGGAGACCGTTCCCGTGGAGTCGCTTGAAGAAGGCGACGTGGTGGAAATCGCCAACCTGGACACGCTGGGCCGGTTACTGGAAAAGCCTGAGGGAAAGAAATCCGTTCGTGTGCAGATGGGGTCATCCGAACTATCCGTCCACGTGGACCGGCTCGTGGGCGTCGGTAAAGCGGCGAACGTGCCGGACGTTATCCCGAAAGAAAAAAGTCCGACATCGCGCTTGACGAAACCGTCGTCACTATCAAGCGGAAGCGCGGGTTCGGGATCAGCGGCATCGGATTTCGCCGGGATCGACTTGCGGGGGCAGACCGCGGAAGAAGCCCTGGAGCAATTGACGGCCCAATTGGATCAGGCCTTGCTGCGGAACGCCAGGTCCGTCCGGATCATTCATGGGCATGGGACAGGGAAACTCAAGACCGCAATTCGAGAGTTTCTCGCGCAGTCGGCATACGTGGCAGTGTATCGACCCGGAAGTCAGGAAGAAGGCGGCGATGGCGTGACGATGGCGGAATTGACGTAGGGAACCTCTGATTTACTGCACTATCGGGCGCAGGGCTGCGTTGTGTCCTCGCTCAACCCTCACCTATCTCTCTGATAAGCTTCGGGTTTCGCTCCGGGACGCCTTGCCCTGCATCCCGCTATCACAATAAATTAGAGGTTCCTTAGACAGCGGGGACGTTCAGGGCCGGGGTACGTTCTCCAAGGCAATGGCCACGTTGCGTTGGAATCCTGAAAGCTTCGCGCGCCGGATAGGGGAATGGGCAAAGGTCCGGGAAAAATCTTCTTCGCTCAATGCCGAGAGCCGTGACAGGTTCGGTCGTTGCGTCAGGTCCGTGGGTTGCATGCTCGGTTCGTTAGTTACCGGAGCGAACGCGTTATACGGGCATACGTCCAGACAATCATCACAACCGAAGATGCGGTTCCCCATGCGGGTTTGCAGGTTTGTATCCAGTGAGGGCCTGTCTCCGCGGTATTCGATGGTGAGATAAGAAATACATTTCGTGGCATCGACGACGTAGGATTCGGCAATAGCTCCGGTCGGACAAGCTTGTACGCACAGGGTACAGGTCCCGCACAGGTCGGCGCCCGGCTCATCGGCCTCCAGCTCCGCGGTGGTCAAGATTTCTCCGAGCAGCAACCACGAACCAAAAGTCGGGGAGACGAGATTGGAATGTTTGCCGATCCACCCCAAGCCGGCTTGCTGCGCCCAGAATTTTTCCATGACCGGGCCCGTATCCGCGTAGCTGCGCGTGACACAATCCGGTTCGAGAGATTTGAGCACCCGTTCGAGGCTTTTGAGTTTTTTCTTGAATACGCGGTGGTAATCCTCACCCCAGGCATACCGGGCGATCCGGCCATTGCCCCGACGCTCATCCGGAGCCGCATCGGTCCAGTAATTGAGACCGAGGGCAATAATCGAACGACAGTGCGGCAACACCAGCGTGGGATCGGCACGGCGTTCGGGGGTGCGTCCCATCCATTCCATGGTGCCGTGATAGCCTCGGGTCAACCAATACTGCAGGCGGTCGAGCAGGTTGGTATGGGAATGACCGGACGGAGAGCAATCCCGGTCAGTGGTTGACGGCGGGATACGAGCGATGCCTACGGCATGAAACCCCTGATCAAGGGCGGCTTGTTTGAGAAGCTGTGTAGTCGAAGACACGATTTTCCCCTCCTATGTAGGGAGGGGCTAGGGGAGGTAGAGGCATCTTATGTCGCCTCTCTTCCTTGCTCCGGCTTAATCTTTATAGACTTTTCTCGGTTGAGTGGTCATGGGTTGACTGTCGCCGCACGCGAACATCACGCTGAACCGGGCCGAGCAGTTATCCGTGCCGCAGGGACCACAGGAACCGACAATCTTGGTTTTCCAGTCGGTCTTTTTCTCATCGATGGCGCAGCTTGTCTTGCCACCCTTGGAGACGTCGACCCACGGGTCGTCATATCCGGGAAAGTTGGCGACCGTGCAGCCTGACGGGATCGGTACTTCACAGGTGCGGCCCTGTTCGCCTTTGACCATGCCCAGGTTACAAATCGATTCCGTCCGGGGTTCGGCAGAGGCCACCCCGTTTCCGATAAACAGGAAACAGTTCAACACGAGTATCAGAGACAGTCCCAAGTATTTCATCATCAGATACCTCTTTCGAAACGTGTCAATCCGGAAACGGCGAACGGTCGCCCCTACAATAGAACGCTTCGATAACAAGAGCAAGTAGGGTTTTCTTTTTTGTAGTAGCCGCGCCATCTCATGGCGCGGTCCGTTGGCCGCATGAGATGCGGCCGCTACAAATTCAACAGGCAAAACCCCCTGGATTCCTAAAAACCCTGGATCCTCCTAGATTGCCTGGATCCCCGATCAAGTCGGGGACAAGCGTCGAGGATGACAGATGCGGAAGCTTCGTAGGTCAGGTTAGCGAAGCGTAACCTGACAGCTTTATTGTTCCACGAGGACAGGAGGTGTCGGATTACGCTATGCTAATCCGACCTACGGATCTTGTCCGGAAACATGACAAACGTGACACCAATAACTTCCAGGAAGGAGTCAGGAGTATGAAACACGTCCTTGTTCTGTTCCTCATGATTAGTGTGTGCTCCGGCGTTACTTTCGCCGAAACGCTGCCCCCGCATACAGCCAAGATCGACACGGGGGTGTATAGCTATGGTGATCCGGCTCAAGCCTATTTCTCCATGTTCGTGGTGACGAGCGAAGGCGTTCTCGCGATTGAATCAGTGAACACGAACCACGCGAAAGGTTTTGTCGAAGCCATCCGGGCCGTCACGGACAAACCGATCCGGTATCTCTTTCACAGCCACAATCACTGGGATCATGCAAGTGGCGGGCAAGTGTTTCACGATGCCGGAGCCACTGTCATGGCCCATGAAGAGGCCTATCAATGGATGAAGGCAAATCCCGGGCCGGACATGATGGTTCCCGATGCAAGTTGGTCAGGCAAGCGAAAAGACGTCACCTTAGGCGGCACGGTGCTGGAATTGCATTATTTGGGCATGAATCATGGGATGGGCATGACCGTCTTTCTCCTCCCCAAACAACGAATCGCCTATATTGCCGATCTGGTCGATCCACAGGCGATCCTTTTCAACATCGTGCCGGATTTCAACATCAAGGAATGGGAGCGGTCCTTGAAAGAAGTCGAACAAATGGAGTTCGACAGGGCGATCTATGCGCACAGCGGCAAAGCCGAACCGTTATTGGGAGGCACCAAGCAGGACGTGAGAGACTATATCCAATTCCTGCAGGACATACGGGGCGCGATTTATGCGGAATTCAAGAAAGGAACGAACTGGATGATGATTCCGAAGGCCGTACGCCTGCCTCAATACAAGGATTGGTGGATGTACGAAGAATGGTTGCCAATGAACGTGTGGCGCATTCTGCTGGATGACTCGATGGGGCCGTTTCCCTGGAGACCGGAATAGAGAATGCCATCGGCGCGCGTCCGTTACCAACTCGTCGTGCGGGGGTGAAACCCTGCTACGCGATGTCCATCGTTTCCCGGATGATCAGGTCGGTTACGGAACGCAACGCATCTTCCAGGTTATCGCCTTCCAGCCTGTGCAGCCGGAAGTGGTCGAGCTGCCGGTCCGCGCCGGCGCCCTCCCGGATGATAGTAAGGGAATGGCGCAATTCCGTTTCACACCCAAGGGCTTTGGCATCCTCGGCGAGATCCTCGACGAGTGCAGACAATTGATCGTTGATGTCGATGCGTCCGCCTGTAGAGACGTCGCCGAAAAATGCGAGCACCCCGTAGCGTGCCGCCAACCACCGATTTTCGGCGATGATTGCCGATGCCGGTTCCGGAGGCAGTGCGTTCTCGGCGTCCTGTCGAAGCAGTTTGCGGATGAGAGAGGCGTACACCGCCGCCAAGGCGAGCGCGTCGTCAAGGCGCGTGCAGATGTCGCAAACGCGCAACTCGATCGTCGGGTACTTCGGTGACGGGCGGAGGTCCCACCACAACTCGCTGCCGTTGTCGATGAACTTGAGAGACTGGTACGTGTTCAAAAGGTTCTCGTACTCGCGTCGAGAGACAAACGCCGGCGGGAGGCCGAACCGCGGCATCACACTCAAGAGGTTCAGCCGATAGGATTTGAACCCGGTCTCCCGTCCCGAGCTGAACGGTGACGATGCCGACAGGGCATTCAACAACGGGAGGTAGGGTCGTAAGGCGGTCATCACCCGGATGCGCGAGTCAGGGTCACCGAATCCCGCGTGAATATGCATGCTGCCCACGAGAAGGGACCGTATCTCCTGAAGAGTAATCGCCAAGCGTTGATACCGCTCCTTCGGCGTCGGCAGTTGCAATCGCCAGTCGGCAAACGGATGCGTCGACGACGCAATCACGGCGGCCTTATATTCCCGTGCGGCATCGATGACGAGTCGACGCGTCTCGGTCAGCGCCTGCCGCAATTCGACGAAATTCGCACAGACCCGGGTATTGGTCTCGATTTGAGATCGGAGGAATTCATGTGCCACGTTGTGAGGCCCGCTGGCGCGTTCGCAGGCTTCGAAGATCGCCGGATCGGGATCGGCTATCAGATCCCGCGACTCCGGGTCCACGAGGAAAAACTCCTCCTCCACCCCAAGTGTGATGTTCAAATCGCTGTCAGGCATCCCGGCAACATACCGCACCGACCACATGAGGAACAAGGCAATACTGACACGGAAAGAAAATCAATAATTTGACATGTGGAGAACATGTAAGTATGTTAATAACATGTCGAAAATGATTCAGTTACGGAACGTCCCCGATGACCTTCATAAGGTTCTCAAGTCCAGGGCTGCCCTGGCCGGTACGTCTCTGTCCGATTACCTGATTGCGGAGATTCAACGGCTTGCCGAGCATCCAACCGTCGAAGAGTTACGCCGTCGGCTCCAAACTCGAACCCGGGTCCATCCAACCGTCCCACCGGCTCAATTGATCCGGGAAGAACGCGATAACCGGTGATTGTAACGGATGCTTCGGCGGTCCTTGAGGTTCTTTTGGGAACGACCGCTGCGTTGGATCTTCAGCAGCGCCTGTTTGACAGTGGAGAGTCTCTGCATGCGCCTCATTTACTGGATCTGGAGATCGCGCAAGTTCTGCGACGGTACGTGTTGGGTGGTGAACTGACACCGCAACGCGGGAAGCAAGCCCTGACTGACTTGGCCGATTTTCCGATTTTTCGTTACCCGCATGACCTCTTTCTTCCACGCATTTGGGCACTTCGTCATAACGTCACCGCCTATGATGCGGCGTATTTGGTTCTGGCGGAGTCACTTGCGGCCCCATTGATCACCTGTGACACCCGACTAGCCACCACGTCCGGCCATCGAGCAAACATTGAACTTGTCCGGACCAGCCGCGCATAAGCAGCATCGGCCAAGACACTGATCTCCTACCCCGGCCGGGTGAGATTTCTTGATTCGTCTTCAATAATAGTCTATATTGGACTACTTTCAGTTGATAGGAGGGAATATGGCTACCAAACATGCCAAACTCAACCGGACTTGGACCGTGGCCGAAGCCAAAGCACGACTGTCTGAAATTCTGCGTCTTGCCGAAGAGGAGGGACCACAGCGAATCGGCACCCGCCGGTCATTCGTGGTTGTGCCCGCCGCTACGTGGGACGCGAAAACGCCGCCACGTAAACCGTTAGGGCAATGGCTGGTCGAGAACATGCCGCGGGGAATCGAGCTTGAAATCCCGAGCCGCCGTTCTGATCGAAAGATCCCGTTCATCGATGAAGAAAGAGCATGAACGGCTATCTTCTGGATACGAACGTCATCTCAGAGGTCATACGAAGCACTCCGCACACACGCGTCATCACGTTTCTCGCCGAACACGACGACCTATGGCTGTCGTCAATTGTAATACACGAGTTGGAATATGGCTTGCAGCGCATGGAGCAAGGACAACGACGATCCGGTCTGCAGGATAGTCTGCTGGGGGTTATCGCTGAATACGAAGACCGCATTCTGTCTTTGGAGAGAGTAGGGGTGGAATGGGCAGCCCGGTTTCGGGCGCAAGCGCACCGATTCGGATGCACGCTGGACTTGGGCGATGCGCTGATCGCGGGAACCGCGAAAACCCATGATCTCGCCATAGCAACCCGCAACGTCAGGGATTTCGAAGTCTTGGAGGTGCAGGTGGTCAATCCGTGGGAGACGCGGTGATGTTGGGTCGCTAGAAATGCCACAATCTTTTTTCTCCGTCATCCCCGACCAGATCAACGCTCGGTAGATGCATGAAAAGGAGGCCCGGAAATATGAAGAAGAAAGTGCCAAGATTTAAGACCGACCAAGAAGCCGAGCAGTTTCTGGAGCGGGATCTAACCGACTACCTGAATCTGAAAAACTTCACCCCCGTCACGTTCGAGTTGTTGCCCAAAACGAGGCAAGTCAATCTGCGGTTTTCCGAACCGCTATTGAACGCCGTCCGCCAACGAGCGGCGCAAGAAGGCATTTCGTACCAAAAATTTATTCGTCGGGCGGTGGAAGGCTCACTTAAGAACTAGATTGGCACCCATGAAGTGTAAGTTATCGGCTAGAGAAATCGCACGAGAAATGGCAGATATTATGGTGAAGCACCTTGAAACGTTACCTGCACAGGAACGTCATAGAAAGATTCAAGCGGGGCAAAAAGTGATAAGGAGGCTGAAAAAGTCTACGTTCTCTTCTTCATCGTTGAGTAAATCTTCTTGAAGCGATTCACCGTGAGAGATTTTTATCTTTGATTGCTTCGTTGATCTTCTTCCCGTCACGATAGACTCCTTAGTAAAAAACAAAGCCCCCCCTCGGGCTTGCCCTTACCTAAATTTGGACAAAGGCCAAAGGTGAAAATTGGCAACAAACCCGTAAGCATTTATAAGGCGGCTGGTTGATCCTTGCGCCCTGTACTCTTTGCGGAACTAATCAGTCGATCCTGGTACTGCTTCTGCATCTCCATATAAAAGGTCACCAGTTGTGTGGGATCATGTTCAAATCGTGCCGAGATGCGGTGCCGTACTTCCCGGATCTCGTCGATGACCGGATCACTCAGGTTCTGTTTCATCGCTCCCTCCAAGGAGTTCCAGGGGAGTCACCAATGCTGGCACGAAGAGTTTGCTTATACCGGCAAGATACCGCACCGACCTCTTAATGAACAAGACGAGAATAACAACATGAAAGGGCAGGCGGGGCGACAGAAAGGAGGTGTGTTTTTTTCTTTCTCCGTCATCCCCGACCAGATCGGGGATCCAGTGTTTTTGGCTTCAAAGAATCTGTTTTTCTATCATCCCTGATGTTGTAATCGGGGAGTAGTAGCCTCATATGTGGACTTGCTCAAATATGGTGAAATCACTATAATTGGATGTAGTGGGAAACGAACTAAAGCCTGTCGAATGGGTCAGTTCAAGCAAAGCAGACCTGAAGAAATTTCCCCCAGCCGTGCAGGACCAAGTCGGCTTTGCTCTGTATCAGGCGCAGGTTGGACTCAAGCACCGCGATGTCAAGCCGCTCAGGGGATTTGGCGCTAACGTCCTGGAGGTTGTCTCACATCAAGAAGGGAATACCTATCGGACGGTGTACACCGTCCGGTTCAAAGCAGCCATCTATGTCCTGCATGCCTTTCAAAAGAAGGCCAAACAGGGGGTCGCAACCCCGAAGCAGGAACTTGATCTCGTCAGACGTAGACTGAAGGCCGCACAAGAGCATTATGCCGACACCTATGGCGAAAAGGAGAGTAATGGCGGTGGACAAAATAAAGATCGAACGTAGCAGCGGAAACGTGTTTGCGGACCTGGGGCGCCCGGATGCGGAGGCGCACTTGCTGAAGGCGAAACTCGTCTCCCGCATTGATGAGATCATCCGCCAGCGTGGTCTCAAACAGGTCGACGCGGCGAAGTTGCTTGGCCTGTCTCAGCCTGATGTGTCGCGCCTCCTGCGAGGAAATTTTCAAGAGTATTCCGTGGAACGCCTACTGCGCTTGTTGCTGGCGCTTGGGCGTGACGTGCAGATCGTCATTCGAGAACCGCGTTCCAAGCGACAAGGCAGGTTTCTGGTCGAAGCTTAAAGCCCTCGCATGACCTCGTCTCCCCCTGTCATCCTCGATCCCTGATTAAGAACGTCAGGGACAGGCTATTTTTAATCGAGGATCCAGTGTCTTTGCTTTTTGCTATTTATAAACCCTCGCCCATTCTTCACAAACCGCCAAAACCTGGGACTATCTCACCAAGGCTCCCATATCTTCCCAAACACCGCGCACTTCATAACAGCCCGACCCCAGTCTTAAGGGTTTGACACCTTCCGTATCCTGCCGCATACTGTAATTGCCAGTAGCCTTACAGGTTGCCCGTATTGGTCGGGTTGCCTGCTGAATACAACAGCCCGATCCCATAGACCAAGGTAGCTCCTTGGCAACATGGGGTCTCTTTTACGGTAAATACGCAGGGTCTCCTACGCAACCTGTAGGGTACTGGCTGGCCCGACCTGTGTGTCGTTGGGCCGATCATGAACCTGTACCCTCATGAGGAGCCTGCATGCAGGTCATCTATGGCGTGAATGCCGCCTATGTACTGCCTGCCTTGGTGTCGATTTATTCTCTGTGGAAGCATGCCAGCCAGCCCGTTGAGGTCACGATATATGTTGACGGGATCACGGAACGGAATCAGTACGTAATTCAGTGCGTCAATGAAACTTGCGGCATGTCCATTCAGGTGAAGAATTTTGATGGAACGGGATTGGAGGAATATGTCAATCCACGCTTTCCTGCAGTCAGTCTACTACCCCTCCTTTTACCAAGTCTGGAGAAGGGCCGATGCCTGTTTATTGATGCCGATACGTTGATCAGGGGTGATGTATGGGAACTCCTATCAGTAGATCTTGGTGGTATGCCGATTGGAGCATGTCTAGATATAGGTATGGTAACTCTACTACAAAGACGGATTCTCAATGTCCGGGTGTCTGATATATTTCGACCTACTTCTATTCGACTCAAAAGACAACATGTCCTTGATCGAATTGACGGTTTCGGGTTTGTCCCAAAAGAAAACTACTTCAATTCAGGAGTGTTGGTAATGGATTGCGAGACGATTCGCTGTCAGTACCCTGATTATGCTGATCTTGCCAGCATCGACAAGCTTCGGCCTTTTCGTCACTTTCCTGATCAAGACCGGTTGAATGAGTTTTTTGCCAAGCAATGGTTCAAGTTGCCACTCAAATGGAATGTCCGGCCAGGCATGAAACGAGATGTTGAACTACGCAAACATAGGTTTCGGCACGTGTCGGACGAGTTGCGGGGACACATGCAAGAAGCTATTGCAGATCCAAAGCTTTGGCATTTTATGGGTGGACGAAAGCCATGGGTTAAGCGATGGGACAATGTGTTCAGGGGCCGACGACAAGCCTATAGGGATTATGCGAACACCTGCCTGGAGTTTTGGATTCAGACAGGTATTCTGTTTGGCATGTAATCCATGCCCTTTATTGACCTGCTGTCTTATTCGCCGTTTGGGTAAACAGGTATATAATTCCCGGTCAATTCTGTTGACCAACCAAGAAGTCACATACTAGATAGACATCTATGAAACATAAGTTATCGGCTAGAGAAATTGCACGAGAAATGGCAAATATTATGGTGAAACACCTTGAAACTTTGCCCGATCAAGAACGTCATAAAAAGATTCAAGCGGGGCAAAACGTTATAAAGGATCTGAAAAAGTCTATGTCCTAAGCTCTATTGACGCCTGGGCTTTGCCTCCGAACGCAAACGGGTAGAGCACCTCTTCATGCTCTACGAGAAAATGATTGCCCCTCTAAAAGCCGCAATGCAGACGAAACCAAAACGACGACGGGGAGGTAAAAAGGGGTAGACTCAGCGCTGTCGACGTAGGTCGGGTTAGCGAAGCGTAACCCGACAACTAGCCTAATGCTCGATGGCGTCCTAAATTGGAGCAAACTCTGGCTTATCCACCGTAGGGTGAGGAGGTTTCCGTATTGATGAACAGGTGGCGTTATTGTTCCTCGTCCAAAAAATCAAACCGCTCATCTTTCAGCAGGTTCTCACGAGCCCGTTCGGCATTTGCTCGCACAGTCGCATCATCACTATGTAATCCGGCTCGGAGGATCGGTTTCGCTTTATCTGGCTGAATGTAAAAGGTGCTTCTATTCTTAACAACGGAGTCCGTCAGCTTGGCAAAACATTCGACGACCAGTTCCGTATGGCTTTCAAGCATCTCTGACAGGGTACTCATCTGAGAGTATATTTCGATATTCTCTGGTCCGCTTATATCAAGGATTCTTGAATATGACTTCAGTCGCCATTCGGCATCCAGACGCGTCGCTTCCAGCCAATACGTAAACTCTTTAAGTTCGGATGGTTCCCTCTTTTCAAATCGCCAGTCGAAAAATTCGATGGTTCTTTGTAGAAGACTTTCTTCCAGTTGCCTCCCGCTCTCTGTCAAGACACGTCCCACAAAATCAAACAAGTGAGACCAGCGGCTTCTGTCGGGCGCGGTCTTTTCGTAAAACGGTGCCAACAGACTGCCCTCTCCTGAAAGCGGATAAACTCCCCAGAGATAATAAGTGAATAAGTGTTCGCCGAGTGTATCGGTAAGGTGTGTGGGTCTGCGGCTATCTATCTTGAATTCTTCAATATTCTTTAGTGCAAATTCGAAGTCGTCCCGGAGAAGATCAAAGGTTGCCTCATAAGGCCGGGTATATTGCAAGAAATTTCCAAAGGCTTCCACCCAGGCCCGCAGGTTCTCCTGTGGAAAAAAGTCTCCTTTTCGTGCGGTTGCCCACTCCTCATTCAAACCCCATATGTTGAAATAGTTGAGCCCGAGTAGAGCATATTCCGGCAGAGTCAAGGGACGCTCGCTTCCCGACTCGATTCGCTTTTCGAGGATGGCGAAAACTTCAGGCGTACCCGTACCATTGTCCTCCAATTGGCGGCGCACCCAATAACCGAAATCGACCAGACTCTCCAGTGCCCGACTTCGTGTATTGTTTATTGCTTCGGTGAGTTGATCATCACGGTTCAGAAGAACGGGCTCGTCGTCATCCAATCGTCTGTCATATTCAGTGCAAAGCTTGTTCAATAAGGCGGCAAGCTGCTCGCGGGCCGAGATAGGGACGTTGACATCCTTTCCCAGACACATCTCAACAAAATCTCCTACCGCTCGACGGGAGCTCTCCCAATCGGGATGCTGGCCGGATTCCTCACTACGATTGACTCCCTCTTCTCTTGGTTGGTCAGGATGCGACAAAACCCATTCGCAAAGTTCGAGCCAGTGGTCGAGCTTGTCGAACTGCCCAGACTTTACGCGTTCATGAATAGCAGACACCATTGCCCGCACATAGATGGGGCGCTCGATCCATTCACGATTTTCGGCCCAGAAGTGAAGCCGCGATTCGTCTGGCAGGATAAACTCCTTGAAGATCGACTCAAACGCTTGGGCAAGTCCTCTGAAATTGATGTCCACCCACCACTCCTCAGAGTTGCAATGGACGTCTTTCCACTCGTTCAAGAACGAAAGGAGTTCCTCATCTGACATTTTCTTCAATTCGTCAGCCGGCTTCGGGCTGCGTTCTTCTCCAGACCGTACTCCTTCCATTCTATAAGGCGGGTAGTCATCCTCCGTAACCAGCTTTTCTTCCTCTGCTTCCAACTGCTGGAAATAGTCGGCATATTGGTCGAAGAGCACCGGACCAAACGGGCTCAGTTGTACCCGGTGGAAATAGTGTTTTCGTTTTTCGAATAATTCTTCGGTGAACTGATCTTCCATAAATTCTCGAAAATCTTGCTTCGATGGCCCACTAAGAATTGCCTCAAAAATGCGCTCCCTTTCGACTCTGGTCAGCAAATCAGCGCCAAACTTTTCACATGCCAGGCGAATCATGCTCTGAAATTCAAAGTGGTGCTGCCATTTAGCGTAGTCTTTATGAGCGAGGATCAGTTCGCGAATCCAAGGTTTGGTTTCCTCGGTCAAATGCTGCGCGTAAAGATGCTGGCGGATGCGCGTGAAAATATCCCAACGCTGGTTGCGTAACGCTTGATCCAGCGCCGACACGAACTCCGGTGCCTCCTCATACACTTTTTCGCATGCAAACGTGAGCGTCCGAACAAGATTCTCCCTTGTGTCCTGGTAATGCCGGTTGGTTTCGTCAACGCGTTTACACCAACTGATTGAATAGTCTTTACTTCCGACCTCCTCAAGTTCATCCTGATGGAATGTGAGACGTATCATGGTCTCGGTGGCATCGATCAATATTCGCGCTACGCGGTAAGGCTCTCTCTGCGATAAAGGTCGAACTCCTTTTTCGAAAATCTCCTGATACTCCCACTCGTTAAAGTGCACATGCGGCTCCAGCACCTCCTGATCTAATTTTTTCCGCGCCTTCTCAAATGCTTGAAAGTCCGTAATTTTCGTTAAAATCGTCCAGTCCTGTGGGTCGGCTATACGGCGGGCCTGTTTCTCTTCGGCTTGCTGATCGGGCTGAAACGCGACCACCCTGAATAAAAATGCCTCTGAGAATCTGCCGAGAGGACCATCCTCAAAGGAGAGCTTATTAACCAGTCGTATGATTTTCTCATGACCCCCTAGACAATGGTCTACAAAAGTCAGCAGCTTTTCAGAAAAACGCACGAGGTTATTCGAGTCATCTGACTTCAAGACGATGTTCACGATGCCTTCAAGCACACGAGGGTTGGTGGTTTCAGGCAATTCATCCAAGATGCTAAGGACTTCATCGCGAACCGTGGGTGCTTCAAATACTCTTTCAAGATAATAAATCGGAGGCCAATCGGGGATCTTCAAGCCACCATCTTCCGTTCGTTCAACTTCTGGGGGATTGCCGAAAAAGCCGTTGGCCCGCAGATGCGGAATCCACATTGGGTCCTTTGCATTCAAGAAAAAATAGCGATAGTTTTGCCCACGACTCTGCAAGAGCCGCATCACTCGTTTAATTTCAATCTCGGTAACCATTGCTTTCCCTGCCTAAAATGGCTTTGATTTCTGTCAAATCCTCTGTGACAATCGGTTGGGTTGGATCAACAGGCTCTTCGATTACATTTCTTTCCCTTGTAAGTTCAGGCTCAAAAGCCTTGATATACTTTTCGAGACGTTCAAAATGCTGGATGTACCGCCGACTCTCGCAGGCCTCGCGGAAATCTCCATCTCCACTCACCACGGCGATGTTTGCCTTGTGGTCATTGTGGTACAAATCCAGGGCGCTCAAAATAAAAGCGTCGGGGAATTCTTTTTTCTTGCCTGGAGAAAATGGGGGCTGAACCGAAAAATACCAATCCACTACGCGGTCCAAATCCCCAACAAGTGGCAGGCTCTCAACGGTGAAGTGTGATTTGAAATGCTCCCAGTCTGATTTAAGTCGATTGAAAGATGCCTCGATGACTTCGTTCTTAGGGCGTGGCGTCCACATTTCCAAGAACGGCATGGGGTGCATATTTTGCGCTTTTTCAACCTTGTCCGCACATTCTTCGGCCCGCTTCTGATAGTGCCGAAGAAGCTCGCGTTCCATCATAGCCGGAACCAGCAAGCGAAGCCCTCCCTTAACAAATGTGTCTTTCAGTCTCCTAAAATCTTTTGTGTCCAAACGCAGTCCCTGAGCATTGAGTACCTGAGTATCAATGTACAAGGCTGTAGGAATATGTCTCATGCTTACCATGGAGTAGGACTTTAAGTCTTGGACCTGACTCCGAAGTTGGTCTAGCTTCTAGGCGATTTTTCTGGCCTCGTGAGCTTGGCGCGCGAAGGCTCTCGGCGTCAAATTCCCGAGCGCCGATTGCATGAACCCAAACGTCAAAAACTCTAATTTAGAACTGTCTCGTTGACGGGGAAGCTTACGGCATCCTCTGAAGTTGTTTTGCTTTTCCATCGATGAGTTACAATAAACCCCCCGTTCCAACCGAAGTGTTAGCTTCAATCCGGACCGTGGTAAATAGAATTCATTCAGCCAGTATTTTCAGCCTCATTTTACTTCTCTCAATTTCTTTCCTAAAAAACGAAGGCCCGGGGGAATAGTCCCACGGGCCTTCAATGTGAAGCGGTAATACTTCGCTTTCTTACATCATGCCGCCCATTCCGCCCATGCCGTGGTCATGGCCGTGCCCGCCCATGGCCGCTTCCTTCTTTTCTTCCGGCAGGTCGGTCACGGTCACCTCGGTGGTCAGCATCAACCCCGCGACGCTCGCGGCGTTCTGTAAGGCGCACCGCGTGACTTTGGTCGGGTCGATGACGCCAGCATCCACCAGGTCGACGTATTCGTCCGTGGCGGCGTTGTACCCGTTGCTGGCCTTGGCAGTGCGGACTTTGTCCACGACGATCGAGCCTTCGACGCCCGCGTTCTCTGCGATCAGCCGGATCGGTTCTTCACAGGCCCGCCGGACGATGTTGACGCCGAATTGTTGATCGCCGTCCAATTTCATTTTTTCCAACGCAGGAACCGACCGGAGCAACGCCACGCCGCCGCCGGGGACAATCCCTTCTTCCACGGCCGCTTTCGTCGCGTGCAGCGCGTCTTCCACGCGGGCTTTCTTCTCTTTCATTTCGGTTTCCGTCGCGGCTCCGACGTTGATGACCGCCACGCCGCCCACGATTTTCGCCAACCGCTCTTGCAGTTTTTCACGGTCGTAATCCGAGGTGGTTTCCTCGATTTGCGCCTTGATCTGTTTGACCCGGGCTTCGATCTTCTTGGGGTCGCCGGCGCCTTCCACGATCGTGGTGTTGTCCTTGTCGATGGTCACTCGCTTGGCGCGACCGAGGTCCGTGAGTTTCACGTTCTCCAGTTTCACGCCCACCTCTTCGGAGATCACCTGGCCGCCGGTCAGGATGGCGATGTCTTCCAGCATGGCTTTCCGGCGATCGCCGAAGCCCGGAGCTTTGACCGCCGCGATATTCAAGGTGCCGCGCAATTTGTTCACCACCAGGGTTGCCAAGGCCTCGCCTTCCACGTCCTCGGCCACGATGACGAGCGGTTTGCCCATTTTGGCCACTTGCTCCAGGATGGGGAGCAGGTCCTTCATGGCGCTGATTTTCTTTTCGTGGATGAGCAGGAACGCATCTTCAAGTGAGGATTCCATGCGTTCGGCGTTGGTGACGAAGTAGGGGGAAATGTACCCGCGGTCGAATTGCATGCCTTCGACCACGTCCAGCGAGGTGCTCATGGACTTGGCTTCTTCAACGGTAATGACGCCGTCTTTTCCGACTTTGTCCATGGCTTCGGCAATCAGATCGCCGATGGTGGAGTCGTTGTTTGCGGAAATGGCGCCGATTTGCCCGATCTCTTTCTTGTCCTGACAGGGCTTGCTGAGCTTCTTCAGTTCTCCGGTGGCCGTTTCAACGGCTTTCTCGATTCCGCGTTTCAATTCCATGGGATTCGCGCCGGCGCTGAGGTGCTTCACGCCTTCGCGGAAAATGGCCTGGGCCAACACCGTGGCGGTCGTGGTGCCGTCACCGGCCACGTCACTGGTTTTGCTGGCCACTTCCTTGACCAATTGGGCTCCCATATTTTGGTAGGGATCCTTGAGATCGATTTCCTTGGCGACGGTCACGCCGTCCTTGGTGATCGTGGGGGCGCCGAATTTCTTGTCCAGAATGGCGTTGCGGCCTTTCGGACCCAACGTGGCCTTGACGGCATTGGCCAATTGGTTCACGCCCTGGAGAATCGCGCTCCTGGCTTGATCACTATACAATAGCTGCTTAGACATAATGTTCCTCCATCAAATTAAAGTCATGCTTGAAATTTGTTTCGTGGAATTGTGCTCTGAGGGTTGGATCGCGATCGTCAGGAATCGACGAAGACGCCCAGGATGTCTTCCTCTCTCAGAATCAGGCAATCATCGTTTTCGATTCTGATCTTGGTTCCGGAATATTTGTCGAAAAGGACCTGATCGCCGACTTTCAGGGATTTGACTTCTTTTCCGACGCCTTCAACCGTGCCCCGCTGGGGTTTTTCCCTGGCGGAATCCGGCACGTAAATGCCTCCGGCCGTGCGTTCGAGTTCTTCCGTATAGGTCACGAAAATGCGGTCGCCAAGGGGCAAAAAGCCTTTGGCCGCCGTGCCCTTGGTTTCTTCTTTTTCCTTGGTTTGTGTGGCCATGTGACAACTTCCTCCTTTGGTTAATAGTCTCGGCTGTCGATGTGTGGTAACTGTATGATAATATTTAGAAATCCTGAGGGTTCGAGGATTCCATGCAATGGTCAAGTGAACAGGTAAGACCTGTTTTCGGAAAGTCAAGCTCCGGAAACGAAAAAATGTGGATAATTGGCAGGGGAGTGGGAGGCTCAGTTCCGCAAGGCGTCGAAATCCTGCAATTCGGCCTTCATGAACTCACGTAACCGCTTGATTATTCTGGCTTCCAACTGTCTGGACCGTTCCTTGGTAATCGAATACTTGCGGCCGATTTCCTCAAGCGTCAACGGCGTTTCCGACAGCAGCCGGTTCCGCAGGATGTCCTCGTCCCGCTCGTCGAGGGTTTTTGAGAATTCTCCGAGTTTTTTCCTGAAAAGCAGCATCAATTCTTTCTGCGCGATGGTGTCGTCCACACGGGGCGTGGGTGCGGGCAGCAAATCGAGAAAGGTCCCTTCCTCCTTGTCTTTGCTGATGGGTTGGTCGAGGGACAGTTCCCAGCTTCCCAGTCGCTGGTCCATTTCCAGTACGTCCCGTTCCCGGACCTGCAGGCGGTCGGCCAGAAGCTTGGCATCCGGCACGAATCCTTCCCGTTCGAGTTTGGCCTTTTCTTTTCTCAGGTTATAGAACAGTTTTCGTTGTTCCTGGGTCGTGCCGATCTTCACCAGGCGATGGGATTGCAACAGGTACCGGAGGATATAGGCCCTGACCCACCACGCGGCATACGCGTAGAAGCGGACGTTGCGGGACACGTCGAATTTCTTGATGGCCTGCATCAGCCCGACGTTCCCTTCCTGGATGAGGTCCATTTGGTCGGCGCCGGTATGTCCGTATTCCGAAGCGATGGCCACCGACACTCGCAGGTTGGACAGGATCAGTTTGACCGCCGCGTCCCGGCTGCCCATGACCTGATATTCATGGAAGAGCTGTAATTCTTCTTCTTTGGACAGAAACGGGTAGCGACGGACCTCAACGAGATACCGGCCCAATGCCGTGCTGGGAACAAGATCCGTGGTCTCGGCTTGCTCCAGCTTGGAATCATCGCCGGATTCCGCTACGTCTTCGGAGACCTCTTCCTTGTCCTCGGGCTCGATTACGAATTCAGCCTCGAGAGACTCCGGCATATCATTCTCTTCGAGTTGATTCATATTTTGCTCAGAAGCAGGCATCGGGTTATTCATTTATCATTTGAAGGGCGGTACCCATTCCGCCGATTCCCCTCCTTTGTAAGGAGGGGGTAGGGGAGGTAGAGCTAGAGTGGTAGGCCTCGTGCGGTGTTCAATGCAATTGCCCTTTGGGTATACGACTCTACCCCACCTGGCCTCCCCTTACAAAGGGGAGGGAAAGAATAGGGTCGCCACTGCCTCAAAATTATAAACCGTGGAAAGAAGAATCACAAAAGAAGGCTTCCATGATTCCCTGGTTTTGTTGTCCGATTGCGGCGATTTATCGTAGTGCTTTATAGTCACAGGCGTTTGAAATATGAACGTCTTTCGCAGAATCCTCTTTCCGATTGACTGGCACCCATGACTCCGCACGTCCTCAAGAACGCCCTGAAAAGCGGGCACTGGCCTTCCTTGGCGGGGGCATGGCTTCATTTCGAAGTGAGTTTCGTCGTCTGGCTGCTGATCGGCGCATTGGGCATTGCCATTGCGGAAGATTTCGCCTTAAGCGCCACACAGAAAGGGCTGTTGGTCGCCATACCCTTACTTGGCGGCGCCTTGTTGCGCATTGTGGTCGGGCCGTTCACGGATCAGTTCGGTGCGAAACGAGTGGGCCTTGGCATTCTCGGGATCGAAGTGGTGGCATTGGTTCTGGGCTGGCTGTTCGGGCAAAACTATGCCCAAATGGTCGGGATCGGGTTTTTGCTGGGGGCCGCGGGTGCGAGTTTTGCCGTAGCGCTGCCCGTCGCGAGCCGCGCGTATCCATCGGAGCATCAAGGGCTGGCAATGGGCATTGCCGCGACCGGAAACAGCGGAGTCCTCCTGGCCACCTTTTTTGCCCCGCGTCTGGCGACCTACATCGGATGGCACGGAGTGTTCGGCCTGATGATTCTACCGGTTCTGTTCGCGACCGTGCTGTTTGCGCTCTTTGTTCAAGAACCTCCTTTGCCGCACGCATCGAAAAAGAGTATGGCAACCTCTTTCCGCATGGTCTTTCACGAACGGTTCATGCAGTGGCTGTGTTTTTTTTACGGGGTGACATTCGGCGGATTCGTCGGGTTTTCGAGCTTTCTGCCCATTTTCTTCCACGATCAGTATGGCTTGGATATGGTTGCCGCCGGGAGCCTGACGGCGTTATGCGGGTTGGCGGGCAGTATCGCCAGGCCGGTCGGCGGTCACTGGGCCGACCGGATCGGCGGACTCAACTTGCTTCAGGTGGGATTTCCGGCGATCGGGGGGCTGTGCATCCTGCTGGCGTGGTTGCCGCCTCCATTCTGGGCGTTTTCCTTGACCGTGATGACCCTGCTTCTCCTGGGCTTTGGAAACGGGGTAGTCTTTCAGGTAGCGTCGTTACGCTACAGGAACATCATGGGGACGGCTTCGGGTTTTATCGGTGCGGCCGGCGGGCTCGGCGGCTTCTTTCTTCCGTTCTGGTTCGGTCTGTTAAAGGATGTGACGGGGACGTATGCGAGCGGATTTCTCGTCTTCGTCGTTCTGACCGGGATTGCCACAGTCAACGTGATCTGCATTCAACGCTCCCGGTCTTTTTCGATTGAAGAAGAAGCGTTGTAGTCTGTCCTTGTGGACAGTACCGCATGTGCTCCCCATTGACAAGGCGAGTAGAAACCCCATATAAAATGTAGGGATCACTGTCCTACCTGTAGGCTCTACCTCCCCTCACCCCTCCTTACAAAGGAGGGGAATCGGCGGCATGAGATGCCGCGCTACGAATGCTACAAAGGCAAAGACGCTGGATTCCCGATTACAAATGTCGGGAATGACAGGAGGGGAAATGTCGAGGATGACAGGTGGGGTAGAAAGGGATTGTATCCATGACGACCAACTTCAATACCATCGACGAAGCCCTGAAAGATATTCATGCCGGGAAGTTCGTGATCCTGGTCGATGACGAGGATCGCGAAAACGAGGGCGACCTGGTCATCGCTGCTGAATCCGTGACCCCGGAAGCCATCAATTTCATGGCCATGCATGCCCGTGGACTCATTTGTCTGACCTTGACGTCCGACCGGGCCGACCAACTGAATTTGCATCCCCAGACTTCGGAAAATACCGCGCCGTTCGGTACCGCGTTTACCGTGTCCATCGACGCCTCGCGAGACGTGACGACGGGGATTTCTGCCGCCGACCGGGCGACGACGATTCGCATGGCTGTCGATCCCTCATGCAAACCCTCGGATTTCACGAGACCGGGACATATTTTCCCTTTGCGGGCTCATAACGGCGGTGTGCTGAAGCGGGCGGGGCAGACCGAAGGGTCCGTGGATTTGGCCCGGATGGCCGGCAGGTATCCGGCCGGGGTCATTTGCGAGATTATGAACGACGACGGAACCATGGCCAGGGTGCCCGACCTGATGGCTTTTGCCGAGCGACATGCCCTCAAGATCATCACCATTAAGGATCTCATTCAACATCGGTTGTCGCGCGAGACGTTCGTCAAAAAATCCGTGAGCGCGGAGTTGCCCACGATTTTCGGGAACTTTGAAGCTTGGGTCTTTGAGAATGAGTTGGATAGTGGTACGCACATGGCGCTGGTCAAGGGCCGCATTGATGACTCGCCCACACTGGTCCGCGTGCACTCCGGCTGCCTCACGTCGGACGTCTTCGGCTCCTTGCGTTGCGACTGTCGCGATCAACTCCATCAAGCCATGGCCTTTATCGAGAAAGAAGGCAAAGGGGTGCTGTTGTATTTGAACCAGGAGGGGCGAGGCATCGGGCTGCTGAATAAAATCAAAGCGTATCGCCTCCAGGATCAGGGCAGCGACACGGTTGAGGCCAACCTCAAGCTGGGGTTTAAACCGGACTTGCGGGATTACGGTATCGGCGCGCAAATCCTGGTCAGTCTGGGACTCAGGCAGATCCGTCTCATGACGAATAACCCCCGGAAGATCGTGGGAATCGAAGGCTATGGCTTGAAGGTCGTCGAACGGGTCCCCATTGAAATCGATCCCCAGGAAACGAATGTCCATTACCTTCGAACGAAAAAAAGCAAACTGGGGCACATTTTAAACAACGTCTGACGGGTTCATTCCCGTAGATCACACCCAAATGTCATTCCCGCGAACGCGGGAATCCAGCGTCTTTGCCTATACAAACGGAAAAGAAAGAAAAGACACTGGATGCCCGATCAAGCCGGGCATGACAGAAAAGGAAAGTGCGGTCAGGGTAGGTCGGATTAGCGAAACGTAAACCGACAACAAACTTATGGCGCCTTCGGGCGTGGCTTCGCCCCGGTCCCGAAAATTTTATTTGGAGGCGAGGACTGTCTGAGCGAAGCGAGTTCCGCAGCCCAAGTAATCGGGGCTGGGGCAAAGGCACCCGGAGGGCCACGCCTGGGCGCCAATGGTTTTGGGTCCTTTTGCCGAAACAAAAGGACCTCGTCGTGCGGGGGCGAAACCCCGCCCGTATACGCCCATGAATTCCACTGAAGGAAATCTGAATGCCGGGGACCTGCGATTCGGTATCGTGGTCAGCAAGTTCAATGAATTCGTCACCGGGCGTTTGGAAGCCGCTGCGCTCGCAACCTTGAAACAGCATGGGGCGCCCGAGGACGACATTCACGTCGTCCGTGTCCCAGGGGCGTTTGAAATCCCGTTGGTCGCCAGGCAGTTGGCCCAATCCAAACAGTTCGACGCGGTGATTTGTTTGGGCGCGGTCATCAAGGGAGAAACTCCTCACTTTGATTTCATCAGTGCGGAAATGAGCCGGGGCATTGCCCGGGCCTCATGGGACACGGGTATTCCCGTCATCTTCGGGGTCTTGACCACGAACACCGCGGAAGAGGCATTGGCCCGGGCCGGCACAACTGAAGTCAACCGGGGCGCGGAAGCCGCGTGTACGGCTATTGAGATGGCGACGCTCATGAAAGAATTGCACGACAGCAATCGAAAGCCGACCGGCTTCCGGCACATATGATCGTACATGTCCGTGAACGTGACACAAGAAGAAGACTCTTCCTCCGAACCTCGACGAGGGTATACGCGGCACGATGCGCGTGAATTGGCCCTTCAGATTCTGTTTCAATGCGATTTTCACGGGTCTACCGAATTCTGGCTGGAACAATTCTGGGCGCAACGGGATGCGTCGGAACCGGTCAGAACGTTTGCGTCTGAACTGGTTACCGGTGTCAGGACCCATCAAGTCGAACTTGACGATCTGATTGCCGCCTATGCCCGAAACTGGACCGTCGATCGCATGCCCGTGGTGGATCGCAATATTTTGCGGCAAGCGATGTATGAATTGCTTTGGGTTCCCGACGTGCCGGCGAAGGTGACGGTGGATGAAGCCCTGGAATTGGCCAAGAACTTTGCGGACGACGAGACCCGGCGATTCGTCAACGGCATCCTGGATCAACTCATCAAACACGATGCGCGCCTCGAAGACAAGCGCAGCGCCCTCGCTTCCTGAATAGCGATTTCTGGAAACTGCCAAGTCATCCAGCAGTTTCTCCTGCTGTCATTCCGAGCGTAGCGAGGAATCTGCTTTTTCCCCTCACCCCAGCGTGCAATCAAATCCCTCCGGTCTTTTTCGTCAATCATTGCAATTCGACGTATCTGAGGATATACTTTGGCTATACGGTTGGTCATGTGGGGAGACAGGCTATGGTGACCAGGGTTCAAAAATGGGGAAACAGTCAGGGGCTTCGGTTCACGAAGACGCTTTTGGACGAAGCCCGGATTAACGTGGGCGATGAAGTGAATGTCTCTATCCGGAAAGGGCGGATTATTGTTGAGCCCGTGGCCAAGGTGCGGGGGAGATATGATCTGAAAACGTTGGTCGCCAAAATGCCGAAAGCGTATCAGCCTGAAGAACAGGACTGGGGACCTCCCGTGGGGAAAGAGGTGTGGTAGGTGCCCGCCTACGTTCCGAAAAAAGGGGATTTCGTGATCCTGACCTTTGATCCACTGGCCGGGCATGAACAAAAAGGGCGTCGTCCTGCCTTGGTCGTCAGTAACACGCTGTTCAACCGCCATACGGGGCTTGCCATGGTGTGCCCCATCACCAAGGCGTTCAGGAAAATTCCCTTTCACGTGGCCGTCCCCGAGGAATCGTCCCTGACAGGGTACATTATGGTTGAACAGCTCAAGTCCGTTGACAGTACAAGGCGACGGGTGAAATTTATTGAAAAAGCCCCCGGGTTCATTCTTGACGAGGTGCTGAGCATCCTTGATGCATGTCTCTACACCCCGCAAGAATAAAATTTGCAACTTTTGAAAACGTATTGGCTGAAGAAAGCTTTGCCCAGGAGCGCTGATGATTGAACGCTACACCTTACCCCGTATGGGGGCCGTATGGACCCCCCAGCGGAAATATGAAACCTGGCTGCAAGTTGAGCTGGCCGCGTGTGAAGCGCGTGAAGAAACCGGCGACGTTCCGCGGGGCATGGCCCGACGGGTCAAACGAAAGGTGACCCTGGATCCCGGCCGGATCGACGAAATCGAACGGATCACCAAACATGACGTGATTGCGTTTTTGGAATCCGTGGCCGAGCAGGCCGGACCTCCGGCTCGACATTTGCACGTGGGGTTGACGTCCTCCGACGTGCTCGATACCGGGTTGGCGATTCAATTGGTCGAGGCGGTGGGCATCATCCTGGAGGATCTGGACGCCTTGTTGAAGGTGTTGCAGGATCAGGCCTTTGCGCACCGGAAGACGATGATGGTCGGCCGGTCTCACGGCATTCACGGCGAACCCATTTCCCTGGGCTTCAAATTTGCCATCTGGTACGAGGAATTCAGCAGGCAACGCAAGCGGCTGATCGATGCAGGAGAGGATATTGCCGTCGGAAAACTATCCGGGGCCATGGGCACGTTCGCCCACCTGCCACCGCGCATCGAAAAAATCACCTGCGCGAAGCTGGGGTTGAAACCGGCTCCGGTTTCCAACCAGGTCGTGCAACGGGACCGGCACGCCGCGTTTGTGGGCGCCTTGGCCCTGGTCGCCGCCAGCATTGAAAAAGTGGCGACGGAAATTCGCCATCTCCAACGGACCGAAGTTCTGGAAGCCGAGGAATATTTCAGCGCCGGGCAAAAGGGATCCTCCGCCATGCCGCATAAACGGAATCCGGTGGGGTCAGAAAATCTTTGCGGCCTGGCCCGGGTCATTCGAGCCAATAGTCTGGCCGCGTTGGAAAACGTGGCGCTGTGGCACGAACGTGACATCAGCCATTCTTCAGTCGAGCGCATTATTATCCCGGATAGCACGATTTTGCTCGATTATATGCTCGTGCGTCTCACCCAACTTCTCAAGAATCTGATGGTGTATCCGGAACGGATGTTGGAGAATTTAAACCGGACGGGCGGGTTGGTGTATTCGCAACGCGTGTTGTTGGCTTTGGTGGACCGGGGTGTCGATCGCAAAGTTGCTTATGAAGCGGTGCAACGCAACGCTATGGAAGCCTGGGAAGGATCGGAGTCTTTTCAGGATTTGGTGTCTGAAGATCCGTTAATTGCGAAAAAATTGACGAAAGCCGAAATCGAAACCTGCTTCGATCCTGAATGGTACGTTCGGCATCTCGACGAAGTGTATCGTCGAGTCTTTGGGGCAAGAGCCGTCCCCGCGAAAACGAAGCGTGCACGGAAAAGCCGGAAGCGCTTATGATCAGGGCAAGAATTCACGTCACATTGAAATCCGGCATTTTGGATCCCCAGGGACGCACCATCAGGCAATCGTTGGAGACCCTGGGGTTTGCCGGCGTAACCGACGTCCGGGTGGGAAAGTTTCTGGAAATCGAATTGGACCAGGACGATCCGGCTCAGGCGGAAGCGCAACTCAAGGCCATGTGTGAAACCCTGCTCGCCAACACGGTCATCGAAGAATATCGATACGAGTTGGAACCCCAACCCTCACGGCCCTCCTCATGAAATGGGGCGTCATCGTCTTTCCCGGTTCCAATTGCGATCGCGATTGCGCGCACGCCCTGTCTGATGTACTGGATCAGGACGTGCGCCTCATCTGGCACGGCGCTACGTCCCTGGGCGAACTGGATGCCGTCATCCTGCCCGGCGGCTTTTCGTACGGGGACTACCTGCGCACCGGCGCCATTGCGCAACTGTCGCCCATTATGCACGCGGTCAAAGAATTCGCCCGGACCGGCGGGTTGGTCCTGGGCATCTGCAATGGGTTTCAGATCCTGCTCGAGGCCGGGTTACTGCCCGGAGCCATGCTGCCGAACATCGGTCTTTCCTTTATTTGCGACGACGTCTGCGTGAGAGTGGAGAATGCCGAGACCCCGTTTACCCGGCACTATGAATCCGGACGCGTGCTGCGCCTCCCGATAGCCCACGCCGAGGGCAACTACCATACCGATCCGGTGACCCTGGCTGCACTCCAGGCCAACGCTCAAATCCTGTTCCGGTATTGCCGGGCAGACGGCACCGTGACTGAACAATCCAACCCCAACGGTTCTCTTGATAGCATCGCGGGTATTCGCAACGCCGCCGGCAACGTTTTAGGTCTGATGCCGCACCCCGAACGCTGTGCCGAAACCGTATTGGGCAACGACGGCGGCCTCTTGCTCTTCCGCTCCATGATCGACGCGGTCATGACCGGACAAGACAACCAACAGACGACCATCTGAGCCCTAAACCAGAATTTCCGTCATTTTTCTGTCATCCACGATCCTCTATTTAGTCAAGGATGGGCTTTGATCGAGGCTCCACGTTTTTTCACGCGGGGGCGAAACCCCGCAAACCCTTCTTTGATTCCTCACCTCCTGCACCAGTTTTTCCGCAACAGCCGTTGGCTCTCCACATCGGTGGATTGAAGGCCTGACAAAATTGTCGGATTCGGACGAGGATGTCGTGTCTCTGACAAAAATGTGCACTGTCCATTCCGTGCAATTTCACTAACAGGCAATGCCTGATTAAGTAAAGAAGTGGCATTGTTTTTGCTTACCTCTTTGTATGGCGGCACTATGGTGCCGACAGTTGTCCCGTCGTGTGACATGAAAGCCAGCATCGTTTTGCAATGACACCCGCCCCCCGGATTGCGTCCTGGTGCAACGCCACGCCGGATTCGGGCTCTCGCTCTCTCCCGCACCTCCTGCGGGAGGGAGCCAGGGCGAGGAGTTTAGGAGGTTTGCGTTGTCGAAAATACACATTCCCATGACCACATTTGTGGACTTCGTGGTGGCTAACGGTACCTCGCGAGTGACGGTGGTGAAAACTGCGAAAGCCCGGTATCAAGACGTGTACGACCTTAATCACGACTTTTACAACTCCCTCCGGAAATCCATTGTCGCTGCAGCGCAGAAAAATTTGAACAGCAGGGCCACGCTCGACGCGATCCGTTCGGCCCTTGGGAATCGACATGTGCGGAAATCGAAAGTGTATGAAGCGTGCATCGCGGGGTACAAGAAATGGCAGGGCCGAAAGACTATCGTCTGGCGTCATGAGCTCGGATCGAAATCGCCGGGATGGACGCGCGGTCGTCTGGTGATACGGGTCAAACCGGAACTTCGCGTGTCGATTAACGATAGACCGCACATCATCAAGCTGTACTTCGACGAAGATCAGCCTTCAAAGCAACGACTGGCAACGATGCTTCATTTGCTGAAACAGTCTGATCATGCCGAACAACCGCAGGTAATCTTTGGCATTCTGGATATGCGTCGCGGGCGGTATTACCGTCCGACACGGGAAGTGCCTGACCTGGAACAACTTCTGGTCAGCGAAGTGGCAGCATTTGAAACGATGTGGGACAACGTCTAACCACGTGGGCCAGTGAACAACAGCCATCAAAGACCGCCGCGGGGATTGCCACCAGGCAAATCAGGGTAGGGGATCGGGAATCAGCGCGGAGAGGGTTTGAACCAGTTCGTTGGCTTGTTTAACACCGCGCGTGGTGAGTCGATACCGGCTGCCTTTGCCGACGCCGGAACGCAGGACCAGCCTGGCTTTCACATAAGGCGCCATTTCCCGGTCCAGGCGGAGGTCGTCAAAGCCTGCGGATCTTAGTCCCTGATTCAGATCCAATGCGGATACCTGACTTAGCCCCCGAAGTTCGCGATATCCCAACAAGAGCAACAATACCGTGTCGGCGATTCTCACGGGGCCGTCCGGGCTAACCGTGAGTTTCACCTGTTGAGTGCGGTCATCCCAAACCAACAATTTCTGAAATGATTTGATTTGGGATCTTCCTGGGACATCCGCTTTCTGGCCGGGCAGGGGAGAGGCCGGGGCCTGAGGTGATGGCGAACGCTCAATGGTTTCCCTTGATTTTGGCACAGCCGATTTTCCAGGCACGTCACCAAGGAGTCGCCTGAACGCCTCATATTGCTCACGCACGAAATCCCGTGAGCCTTCGGCCTCAAGCTCATAATCAGAGGCTCTAACGCGCAGCCTTGAGTTATCCATTGCGGTCCTCGAAGTTGACTTTAAATTGACATGAATTTTTTGAAATATGACATAAAATAAAATAATGTCAATATTATGACTTAAAATTGACATTATTTGTTATCCACAGGTCAACCTGTACGGTCTTCTCTTTCCAAAAATTTGAGCAGGAGCTTCGGGAATAAGGGTTTGTCTGCTCCCTACGGTCAGTCTGGTCTCAAGGCACGGAACGTGCGGGACATTGAGTAAGACGCTCGCGCGGGTGAAAGAGATATGGTGCCGAGGGGCAGAATCGAACTGCCGACACCAGCCTTTTCAGGGCTGTGCTCTGCCAACTGAGCTACCTCGGCACAAGGTCAGATCGCGATGAGGAAGGCGGTAATGTTATGTTTGCCGGAGTAACAGCGGCACCATGTGTAGCAGGATTGAATGCGGAAAATCAAGGAAAGCGGTTTTGACTGATCTTGACCCGGTTTGTGATGCATGGGTATTCTCGATTCGAGATAAACTATCACATTTAAAGGCTGGAGAATATGAGCACGGAAGAGACCCAAGAGGAACTGAAAGAAGAACAAGGCATAGAAGAGGCGACACAAGACGCCGATACCACCCCCGAAGAGGTTGTCGAAGAAGAGATAGTCGATACCCCGACGTACCTTCGCAATCTTTTGGAACAGGCCCACGGGGCCGCTCCCCAATTGAGCCGCCTGCCGGCATCAGTCAAAAATGAGGCCCTCGTCGCTATGGCCGACGGGCTGGAAGACGCCACCGACTCGCTTCTGGAAGAAAACGAAAAGGACCTCGAAGCCTTTGACACGAGCAACGGACGGGAGGCCATGGCGGACCGGCTGCGCCTGACCCCCGAGCGCGTTCGGGACATGGCGGACGGGCTTCGGCAGATTGCCCGTTTGCGCGATCCCGTGGGTCAATCGTCAGGCATGCAGGAACGGCCCAACGGCATGAAAGTGGGACGGATCCGCGTGCCCATCGGGGTTATCGGGATCATTTACGAGTCCCGCCCGAACGTCACAGCCGATGCCGCGGCCCTGTGTCTCAAATCGGGGAACGTCTGCGTGCTGCGAGGAGGATCGGAAGCTATTCATTCCAATATGGCTATTGCCCGCGTGTTATCCGAAGCCGGCCAAAAAACCGGCATTCCCGAAGGGGCCATTTCCCTGGTGGAACGCACTGAACGGGAAGCGGTCCTGGACCTGCTGAAACAGGATGGATTCATTGACCTGATTATTCCACGGGGCGGGGAGTCCTTGATGAAACTCGTCACCGAACATTCGACCATCCCGGTGATCAAGCATGATAAAGGCGTCTGTCACACCTACATCGATGCCGATGCCGATCTCGGGATGGCCGAGGCCATTAGCGTGAATGCCAAGGTCCAACGGCCCTCCACGTGTAATGCCATGGAGACGTTACTCGTTCACCAGGGTATTGCCCGAACCTTTTTGCCGAAAGTAGGCAAAGCCCTGGTCGAGGCCAACGTTGACATACGCGGCTGTGAAAAAACCCGCCAATATATTCCCGAGGCCCAGGACGCCACCGAAGAGGACTATGGACAGGAGTTTCTCTCCCTGACGTTGGCCGTCAAAGTGGTCAAGGACATGGATGAAGCCATGACTCACATCCAGACGTATGGGTCCCGGCATACCGAAGTCATCGTGACCAAGGACTACAGTCGTGCCATGCGGTTCCTGCAGGAAGTTGATGCCGGCGCGGTGATGGTGAATGCTTCTTCGCGCCTGAACGACGGCTACGAATTCGGTCTTGGCGCGGAAATCGGCATCAGCACGACGCGGATTCATGCCCGAGGCCCCATGGGGCTCGAAGATCTGACCTGCTCCAAATACGTCGTGTATGGGTCAGGTCAACTTCGCGAGTGACGAGAAGGGGGCAAATCGGGGATACAGGTTCTTAATCTGTCATTCCCGACATTCTTAATCGGGAATCCAGTGTCATTGCTCTTTCTTTGTCCTTGAAGAAAAGGCCCTGGATTCCCGCGTGCGCGGGAATGACAGCAGCAGCATCCCTTCTCCTCTACAGCCTAAAACTCGAATCGCCAACCGGCCAATAGACGCACCGCCGGGTCTGCGCTCGCATTATGTCCCGGGTTGTGCATCCAGGCGGCATCGAATCGTAATTCACCATTAACGAGCGGATAATACCATTGCGCTGAAACATCGATCTGCCGGCCGGATGGCGCAACATCGGCTGACACTGCTTGGCGCAGCACGGTCCCATCTTTGGTCCGGCCAATCGGAACGGAGAGAGCCGCCCGGCCTCCTTCTACGCGTAGCGGCTGTGAGAGCGCAATCCGTATCAAGCCGCCATTTGCCAATTGACGCGTAGCGTTAAAGGCAAATGCGCTGGTGGTCAAAGAGGACAT
Source organism: Nitrospirales bacterium (assembly GCA_965207015.1). Classification (GTDB taxonomy): domain Bacteria; phylum Nitrospirota; class Nitrospiria; order Nitrospirales; family UBA8639; genus Bin75. The sequence goes on from OZ242257.1 coordinate 1,061,921, forward strand.
GCGGGTTATGATGCCGCCACGAACCTGCGGATGTGCCTTGCCGATCTCGGCATCCGCGGCAAGGTGCCAGCTTCCGATCTCGAAACTTGTCTCAAGGCCCGTCACGGCGGCATCGGCCGAGAGTTGCCCAAACGCACCGGTGGCCATAGTGCCCAACAGGGTTGCCTGCTCTGCCAGCCAGCCGGTCCGGAAGCCGACCGGAACATCAAACGGCCGCCACGCCAGCGCCACGCCCGAGGTTGGCGCTCTGCCCGCAAACCCGGATGCGGTAAATGTCGAGAACGACATGCCGTTGGACCCGGTGAACGTCAGGGTGGTGGCGTTGTCCGCCAATGTAAAATGCCCGCCCTCGGGACCGGCGGGTCTCTCCCTGTAGCCGAACCGCAGCATCCCATACCCCAGATCCTGTTCGACGGAACCACCGGCTCGGGCCGGCGAGAAGGTCGCCAGTCGCCCGGCCGTGCGTCGCGTGATGGGGGACTGCGCCGTCAATTCGCGAAGCCGGACCAGTGACGACGGGCCGCGGGTCGCCCCGGTGAAACCGGACAGGTTGAACCAGAACGGGGCTCCCAGACTGTCGAACGCGGCGATTTCCTGCCCCGCCAGTGCCTGTCCCAGTCCATCGCCGAGGGCACCGCCGAGCCGGAGGCCGGTCGATTGAAGGTTGACTCCGGGACTGCCGACCGTGTTGCCGAGGGCGACCCCCGTCACGCCCACGGGCGACGTCGCCGCACCCAGGTCCATCATGCCTTGACCGTAAATGTTCCGATCAGCAAATTTGCCTGCTTTGTCGGCAGTGGCAAAAAGCCGCGTTACGAGTGCCGTATTCGGAAGTTGATCGCGGAAAAGCTGTTTCATAACTGCGAGCCCGCCGGAAACCATCGGTGCGGCAAAAGAGGTGCCATCGAGGGGTTCATTGGGGAGAGGGCCGAAGGTACTCCTTATCCCTCTATTTCCTTGGTTATCGGGTCCGAAATAGGCCACCCAAACGTCAACACCGGGTGCGGCGATGCACCATTCGGCGGCGATGCCACAGCGATTGGAACGCTCGGCAATATCGTCGGCCTGATCCACCCCGACCACGGCAATGGAATGCCCTTGCAATTCCTCAATCCGCGCCACCATACCGGCGTATATCTCCGGCGAATTTGCATTGAGAGACCCGGCCGGGTTTCCTTCAATATCTGTTCGGTCACTTCCGTCACAATTGCGAGTCCCCGGCGTACAGGCCCGGTTATTCGCATTGCCTGCGGCCCAGACCAGGATCGTTTTGTCTTCAACGCCTGTCTGTTCCAATGCGGCAATGGTTCGACCAAAACTGGAACGGATGACGTCTTCGTTGTAGTCATTGATGAGGCCCGGTGTGGTAAAACTCAAATTCAGGATGTCCAGGCCCTGTCCCAAGACATGCTGATAGCGCCTCGCATCTTCTTCATCACGTCCCAAGGCGCCCGGTGCCGACGCTATCGGTCTGTAAGGGGCATCCTTTCGCGGCGGATCTCCCAACCGAATCGCGAACATCTTCAGGTCGGCGCCCCAAGCAACGCCGTGAAAGCCATTCGCTCGCCCCGTGGGCTGCGTCCCGATGACACTGGCAACTGCCGTACCGTGAGAGAATTTTTCACCTCGTTCATCGCCATCGCCGGCGAGGACTTCTTCCGATATGGTTGTACCTGCGAATACGGGATGCCCCGTATCAATGCCCGTATCAATCAAGCCGACGGTCACTCCCTGTCCCGGCTCCACGTTCGGTCCTTTGGCCAGTTCGAGATTGGCATAGGCTTGATCCGCGTTGATGGCGCCCAGTCCCCATTGATTGGAAAAATCCGTCGAGTCTCCATGAATTTCCCTGAGTTTTTGCACTTCTTCATTGTATCGGGATGACGAAAGGCACCCGAAGTCGGCAGTCTGGATGCATGGGTCGTCCACTGGCATCATTGGACTGGGGCCGACGTTGCTGCTGCCGCTGCTGCCGCTGCCGCCTCCTCCACCGCCGCAGCCCGACAACGCTACCACGTAAGCCATCACAAAACAGAAGAAGAGTTTTTTCGTGTTCATGGCTTATTGTTCCTCAATGACTGAAGGATGTGGGGGATGAAAGGGTGAGGAAAGCCGGCATGTTGTCAAGCCTTAGGGGACCTGTCGAAAACTGGAATCAATACTGGAAAAGCGGAAGTCACTTGTCAAGAAAAAATGGTGGCGAAGGAGCGATGTTATACCATCGGATTCAAAAATCTCATTTTTCAGCATATCCGGTCGAGAGGCGTTAAGGTATAACGAAAAAAGGAGTCGGAATCTTTCTCCTGGATTTCAAAAAGGAAGATGGCGGACCAAATGAGAAAGTCGCATTCTGTTGGCGTCTTAGCTATGATGCGAAGGTTATTTCCAGGCTTGTTCGTACACATAGCATTTTCGCACGAGTGAGAATTTGAAAACCAATCCGGCGATTTTTTCCTCCATTCTTCACAATCCGGCGAGTTTCACGCTTCAAGGCAACCGGACGCTCGTTACGAACGCATCGCCGGAAAGCCTGAAATGCGAACAGATGACAACCGGCCACCTCCTGGTGTACGGCCCGTTGGGCCGGCGAATCCTGATGACCGATCCCGGCGGTCACCCGCTGCACGAATGTGAGTGGGGGGAACAAGACGGTACAGTCCATCTGGTGTCGGCACGGTTTTATTTGGACTGGGGGCAATGGGTGGGCCTGAAACCCAATGGGTTGGTCAACGCCATGCAACTGGACCTGACGACTCGCCCCGACTGGCGGACTCTCACCCGGTACGATCTCCGCATGATGGCGTCTCGGGCCATGGGCGTGGCCATCGAAGAAGTCACATTCTTTTATGCCGATGAGGATCTCGTGCTTGATGGGACCGGGCATGCCACGATTCGACAACGGAAAGACGCTTTCTACGTGCTGGAGGACGGCACCTGGGATCGGGCGCAATTCATGTCCTGCATGAGCGCCATGCATTGGGCAACGATCGATTACCTGCCGGTCGTGGAATTGTTCAAATCATTGTTGCCGGGAACAGGGAGCGCCGCGTTTGAATTGATCCGCGGACTGTATGACGATCAGAACCCGCATGGTCCCAGAGTCTTGCAATACCGGGGTATCCCAACCTACCCATCGGCTGCGGCATTCGGGCTGTTCGGCAATTTTTTCACGGCCTCGCACCGGGGCGGGGAGAATCCTTATACCATCTTCATGGATCCGCCCCGGTCGCACGAGGTCGACTGGTTGCCGAATCCGCACCCGCCCGTTCGCCACGTGGACCCGCGTCAGCAGATTTGCCTGACGGTCAGACAGGGTAACGTAGTCAAGGTGACCAAAACGGATGACGCCAGCGGCCTCCCGTTTGTGCCCCCGAATCAACAGGGATTCACGCCTTGCGGGAAACGGGTGGCCGTGGACTATGATCGCTTGTTCCTGGATGACCATAAGGCCTCCCATGAGATTGCTCTACAACCGGCTTGGAGTATTACGCACCAAGTGGAACGTCAGGCTGGCGAACAGGCGGATTCGAGCAAGGAAACCTCATGGGAAGGGTTCTTCCCCGGTGGTATTCCCGCCGTGTCGCCACTGGAAGCATACTCGGCCGTGCTGCTCTATCCGGAAGATGAAACGCCGATCGGTGACCTCGCGAGCCAACCCTTCGTGGCGGATTTTTTGAGCGACTTTATCGAGCAGAATCAACTCCTGGCTGTCCAGGTCGGCCAAGCCGTCCACATTCTCATTCACGGGTTTGACGGGGTCATCGGGTCCTTGCTGGCGTTTGACCGGCCCCGGTCCACGACGGTTGTCTATTCACGTGGAGCCTACGCCCAAAAACACACCCAGGCCGCATGGAACCAATTGGCCAAAGGCAACCGGTTGGACTGGCAAGAATCCTATCGTTTCGTGAACGAAGAGGCCTTCCATTACGGCGCGTCCGTGTACGACCTCATGTACGTCTGGCTGCCGTTTGCTTCGTATGACGACGAGGTACGAATACAAGACCATCTGCGTCGGATCAGTGATGCTCTCCGCCCCAACGGATTGGCGTTTCTTGCCGGGCCGGACTCCCTGTCGTCCATCGTTTCCGGGCTGTCGTTGGACGTCGTGTTCGGCGACCTCGTTGCACATTTGCAGCCCTTCCGCATGCATCAATCAATCCTGCCCAAAGCGACGCTGCATCCTCGCCTGTCCGTTTGGGCCTTCAAAAAATCGTAATTCCGTCCGCGACCAAGAAAATCTTGACTAAACCATCCTGACCTTTTAGGATACCCATGCCTTTAATGCTCATCCTGCGAGGTGAGGAAGGAGTTCAGTCATGTTTATGTGTTTGGGCAAATTCTGCCCTACATCCGTTAACCTTCGTCTCGTTTAGCGAGAGGAAGGTTTTTTTTTGCGCTGATGAACGTTATGTTGCGGACGAATTCGAAACACCCCCACGAAACCGTCATCATGGACAGCCATGAAATGACGCGCGCCCTGACCAGGATTGCCCATGAAATTCTGGAGCGGAACAGGGGATGCCGTGACGTCGGGCTGGTCGGCATTCGCACCGGCGGGGTCTACCTGGCGCAACGGCTAAAGCAGCTCGTTTCTCAAATTGAGCAAATGGAGGTTGTCCTGGGAGAACTTGATATTACGCTTTATCGGGACGATCTGGCGTTGCGGAAAAATCAACCCGTTCTCAAGAAAACGGACATCCCTTTTAATCTATCGGATCTCAAGATCGTCCTGGTCGATGACGTGTTGTTCACCGGACGAACCATTCGGGCGGCCATGGACGGGCTCATGGATCTGGGCCGGCCGGCTGAAATTCAATTGGCGGTGCTGATCGACCGGGGACACCGGCAACTCCCCATTCGAGCCAATTATGTTGGGAAAAATATTCCCACCGCGAAAGACGAAAACATTCGAGTATTCCTTGAAGAATTGGGAGAAGAGGATCGCGTGGCCAAACTCATCAACGCGGAGAACACGGCATGAGTTTCAAACGGAAAGACCTTCTTGGGCTCGCCCCATTGTCTCAGGAAGAAATGGCCTTGATCCTGGAGGCGGCGGAGCCTTTCAAGGAAGTGAGTGGACGGGAGATCAAAAAAGTTCCGGCCCTGCGGGGGAAAACCGTGGTGAATTTGTTTTTCGAGCCCAGCACTAGGACCCGCACGTCATTCGAGTTGGCTGCCAAACGTTTGAGCGCCGACGTCGTCAATTTTTCCCCATCCTCGAGCAGCGTGGTGAAAGGAGAAACGTTACTCGATACCGCGAGAAATATCGAGTTCATGCAGGCCGACATTCTGGTTCTCCGGCACTCGTCTGCGGGAGCCGCGGAAATCCTTGCCAAAAACAGCCGGATGTCCGTCATTAACGCCGGCGATGGATGGCACGAGCATCCCACGCAGGCCCTTTCCGACTTGCTGACCATTAAAGAAAAGAAAGGGCAGGTTCGCGATTTGCACGTGGCCATCGTCGGTGACGTGGCGCACAGCCGGGTGGCGCGATCCAATATTCATGCGTTGACGAAAATGGGGGCAAATGTGCGCGTCGTGGGGCCGCCGACCATGATACCCCTGTTTCTCCATCGGCTTGGGGTTGAGGTCTATCACGACTTCGACAAGGCAATTGCCGGCGTGGACGTCGTGATCATGTTGCGACTTCAGCTCGAACGACAAGGCCGCTCGCTGTTTCCTTCCATCAGGGAATACGCCCGATTGTACGGTCTGACCTCGGAACGTGTGCAGCGGGCAGCCAAAGACGTGCTGGTCATGCATCCCGGGCCGGTGAATCGAGGCGTTGAAATCGCCCATGACGTGGTTGACGGCAGTGCCGCCGTGATCCTGGATCAGGTCGCGAATGGCGTGGCCGTACGCATGGGACTCATGTATCTGCTGTCGCAGCGGAATTGACGGTGATGAGTAAAAAGGCAACCGGCAACACCCTTGACTGTCATTCCCGCGAACGCGGGAATCCAGAGTCGTTATCTTTGCGAACGAAAGAAAAAGCAAAGACACTGGATTCCCGTAAATTGGCTGGATCCCCGATCAAGCCGGGGACAAGCGTCGGGAATGACAGAAGGAAAGCGGTAAATCTACATGACGAATGACACGAAAATCCTGATCGCCGGCGGGCATGTGATTGATCCCGGCCACTGGAACGGCGTGGCCGACGTGTTGATCGAAGGGGGAAAAATCAGCGCGGTCGAGCCGAACCTTCAAGAAAAATTCCAGAAGGTCAAAGCGCTGAAGACGATCGACGCGAAAGGGTTGCTCGTCTGTCCCGGGTTCGTGGATCTGCACGTCCATTTTCGGGAACCGGGATTCGAATATAAGGAAACGATTGCCACGGGCAGCGCCGCGGCCGTGGCCGGCGGCTTCACCTCGGTGTGTTGCATGCCCAACACCCAGCCTGTCAACGATTCCCGGTCAATCACGGAATTTATCCTTGCCCAGGCCGCGGCTGCACGGAAAGCCAGAGTCTTCCCCATCGGCGCGATTACCAAGGGCTCGAAAGGGGAGGAACTCGCGGAGATCGGAGAACTGGTCGATGCCGGCTGCGTTGCCGTTTCCGACGACGGGGTTCCGGTCATGAACAGCCTGGTCATGCGTCGAGCGATGGAATATGCCTCGGCGTTTTATCTTCCGGTGATCGATCACTGCGAAGACTCGATGCTCTCGCGCGGCGGCAGCATGCATGAAGGCGCGGTGTCGACCGAACTGGGCATTCCCGGGATCCCGAAAGCCGCGGAAGAAGTCATGGTGGCCAGGAATATCGCCTTGGCTGAATTGACCGGTGCCCGGTTGCATTTGCCTCACGTGAGCACGTTGGGCTCGGTCCGGATGGTGCGGGAAGCCAAGGCACGCGGGATTCCCGTTACCGCCGAAGCTTGCCCGCATCATTTTTCGCTCACGGATGAAGCTGTTCGCTCCTATGACGCCAACGCCAAAATGAATCCTCCGTTACGGACGGATGAGGACGTCCAAGCCATCAGGGAAGCGTTGCGCGACAATACTATCGATATCGTGGCTACCGATCATGCGCCGCATGCCGTTCAGGAGAAACAATTGGAATTCGACGCGGCTCCGTTCGGTATTATCGGGTTGGAAACGGCGTTCCCCCTCACTCTGAACCTTGTCGAGGAGGGGATCCTGTCGTTGGAACAGGTCATTGCCAAACTGACGCGGGAGCCGGCTCAGGTCTTTGGTTTGCCGTACGGCACGTTGGTTCCGGGAGCCGCGGCGGATGTCACGTTGATCGACCCGAATGCTTCATGGGTTGTGGATCCCGCTCGCCTGCATTCCCTGAGCCGCAATACGCCGTTTGCGGGTTGGACCATGAAAGGGAAGGTGGTCAAGACCCTTGTCGACGGGACCGTCGTGTATGATCAGGACGAAAAATGATGTGTACAAAATGAAAAGTCTGTTTCAACCCGACCGGAATGTCCGGCAGGAGCGATAAATGGTCCGACGTACTTCAGGCTGGCAGCTTTCCTGTTCCCTGCTGGAATTGCTGGGGCTCATGATGTGGATCGGAAGCCTGACCGCGCTCCTGACGATGGTGATTCCCGCGGTATTCAATACCCTGGGGATGGAAACGGGCGGCCGGTTTTTGCGCCGCGTCTTTGACGGGTATAATGCCGTAATCGTGGGCGTCGTTGTTGTGTTGATCGGCACGGCCAGTTTTCGCTATTGGAAACACCGGCAGGAACCGCAAGAAAACCCGCCGCTGAAACGATCCGAGGTTGGTTTGTTGATGGCCCTCACGTTCGTGACGGTATTGGTTGTCGCGGTCCTGGGACCAAAAGGCATTGCCTTACAGGAGATCGCGTTTGAAGCGGACTCTCAGGAAGCAAAGAAAACGGCCCTTGAGGCTTTTTTTCGAATGCATATGATCGTGCGGGCCCTTCATCTGATCAATGCAGGGTTGGCCATCAGTTTACTTGTGGTCAAATTCCGGCAATGGGGTCGGAACCAAAACGCGACAGGGTTTGAATGAAGAAAGCGTTTCTCGCATTAGCCGACGGAACCGTCCTCGAAGGACGGGCGTTGGGATTTGAAGGGGAAACCTCCGGTGAGGTGGTCTTCAATACCGCGATGACCGGGTATCAGGAAATCCTCACGGATCCGTCCTACAAGGGACAGATGGTGCTGATGACCTGCCCGCATATCGGCAATTACGGCATTTCGCCGGAGGATAACGAATCCCGTCGCACGTGGGCCGAAGGATTTATCGTCAATGAAGCGTCCCGTCGCCCCAGCAATTGGCGTTCAGAGCTTTCGTTGCACGAGTATTTGGTCAATCATCGCATCGTGGGGATTGAAGGAATCGACACCCGCTTTCTGACGCGCCATCTGCGCACTCATGGTTCGCAGGCGGGCATCATCTCTCACGGAGCCGGCGTGAACGGTTCTCCTGACGCTCTCGTTGCCAAAGCCAACGCGCTGCCCTCCATTTCCGAACAGGATCTGGTTGGGGCTGTAACCTGCGATTCCGCGTATCAATGGAACGAAGGAACCGGGGTCTGGCCCCAAAGGTTGAACGTGAACGGGCAAGTGGATCCGGCTCCGGCGAAACAATTCCACGTTGTGGTCTACGATTTTGGCGTGAAACAGAATATTTTGCGACGGCTGGTGGATGAAGGGTGTACGGTCACCGTCGTTCCCGCATCCACCACGGCAGAGACGGTTCGCGCCCTGAATCCGGACGGCATTTTCTTGTCCAACGGCCCCGGGGACCCCGAGGGGGTGTCCTATGCGGTTCCCCATATCCAGGATTTGATCGGATGGCGGCCGATCATGGGGATCTGTCTCGGTCACCAGATATTGGGGCTGGCGTTGGGTCTCTCCTCGTATAAATTGAAATTCGGACATCATGGCGCTAACCATCCCGTACTGGATTTACGGTCCCGAAAAGTGGAGATTACTTCACAAAACCACAACTTCGCGGTTCGTATGTCTTCGGCCGAGCAAACCAACGGTCTATTCGAGACGCCCTGGGGGCAATTCAAACCGACGCACGTGAGTCTCAATGATGAATGTTTGGAAGGGCTTGTCGGAAAGGCTGCGCCGGTTCTTTCGGTCCAGTATCATCCGGAGGCCTCTCCGGGTCCGCATGATTCCTCATACCTGTTCAGTCAATTTCGAACCATGATGGAACAAGCCCATGCTTAAATCCCTGCTTCTCGGTCTGGTGCTGCTGACTGCGACGGGCTGTACCTCGTCCTTGTTTCCCAAGACAAACCCGCTGGAAGAAGTCGTCCTTTCAGGCGAGGGGCGGGACAAGGTCCTACTGGTCGAGATTTCCGGAGTTTTGACCTCTGCAAAACCCGGCGGCCTGCTTGACCGGTTCTTTGACCGGCTCAGCCTGCCGGCACGGTTCAAGGAGGAACTCGCCAAGGCTGAGGATGACGAGGACGTCAAGGCGATCGTCTTGCGGATCAACACGCCGGGAGGCACGGTCACGGCCTCGGATATCTTGTATCATGAAATCAAGGAATTGAAAAAAACCCGGGAAATTCCGGTCATTGCCTCCATCATGGACCTGGGCACCTCGGGCGGTTATTACGTGGCGATGGCTGCCGACCGGGTCGTAGCCCATCCGTCATCGGTGACGGGCAGTCTCGGGGTCATTATGTTGACGCTCAATGCGTCGGGCTTGATGGAAAAAATCGGCGTCCGGGCCAATGCGGTCACGTCGGGGCCCCATAAAGACATGGGGTCGCCGTTCCGCACCATGACCGAACAGGACCGCGCCATTTTTCAAGGCGTGATCGATAATTTTTATGACCGGTTCCTTCGGGTCATTGAACAAGGAAGACCGAATCTGAAGCCCGACACCATTCGTCAGTTGGCCGATGGTCGAATTTATTCGGCAACCCAGGCTAAAGACCATGGGTTGGTTGATGTGATAGGCTATGTGGATGACGCCCTTGGACTTGCCAAGAAGCAAGCTGGAATTGAGGAAGCGCAGGTTATCATGTACCAGCGGTCAGGCGGCTATCACCCGAATATTTATGCTCAGGGGCCCGGCGGCCTGGAGCCGGCCGGTTGGAGTTTTCCGAAACTCGATCCGGTTTCACTGCTGTTGGCGGGAGGGACTCCGGCGTTTATGTATCTTTGGCTTCCATAGAAATTTCTCATGCAGATTTGTAGATGTACACTAAGGGATGAAAAGAATATCTTTCTTTAATCTGTCATCCTCGACATTTTTAATCGAGGATCCAGGGCCTTTCTTTTTTTGTCCGTGAAGATAAAAGACACTGGATTCCCGATTACTAACGTCGGGAATGACAAAAGAGAACTATTTTCATACCGAAGACGTTCAGAACGACTCGTGACGACATGAAATTCTCCATTCCCATGCTCCGTAAAATTGCAATCCTTTGCGGGCTTCTGCTTCTCGCCGGTTGCATCAAAGCCCCGGGGACCGCGCGTGACCAGGTGATCTTCCTTTCGGAGGAAAAGGAAATCGCCTTGGGAGTCAGTGCGTTTCGCGACGTCCTGCGACAGGCCCGGCTCAGTGCGAATCCCGAAATCAATGAAATGGTCAACCGCGTGGGCCGGCGTATTGCCGAGGCAGCCAACAAACCGGAATACCATTGGGAATTCGCGGTGATTCAAGACGATGGGATGGTGAATGCCTTTGCCTTGCCCGGAGGGAAAGTTGCGATTTTTACGGGCATCCTGAAACACGCGAAGAACGAAGACGGGCTGGCCACGGTCATGGCCCATGAAGTCGCGCATGCCCTGCAGCGCCACGGCGCTGAACGTATGAGTCGTGGGATTCTCGATCAAATCGCACAAATCGGCATGATTGCCGGGGCAGCCAGTGGCGCCGTGAATCCCCAACTTGCCATGGGTGCCATGAGTGCGTACGGCGTTGGCGTGACACTCCCGCACAATCGAAAACAGGAATCGGAAGCCGACTATGTTGGGCTGAGACTCATGGCGAAGGCCGGATACGACCCGCGTGAAGCCATTGGTTTCTGGGAGCGAATGAGTGGATGCCCGAAGCAGATGATCGGAAAATACTGTTTCCGCTCAAACGCAGCCGTCCCCGAATTTCTTTCGACTCACCCTTCAGACGTCACGCGGATTCGACAAATAGAGGCATGGATTCCCGAGGCTATGAAATTCTATCGCCCGCACGAAAATAATGGCGACTCGGCCATTAACCCAAGCACCCCCGAACCTCAGACTCCCGCGCAGGCTTCGCCTTCAAAGAGCTGACACTTCATGCCGAAACGCACCGATTTGCGGCGCATTCTCCTGATCGGCTCCGGGCCTATTGTGATCGGCCAAGCCTGTGAGTTCGATTATTCCGGCACCCAGGCCTGTAAGACCTTGAAACAGGAAGGGTATGAAGTGGTGCTCATCAACAGTAATCCCGCCACGATTATGACCGATCCCGACTTGGCGGATCGCACGTATGTCGAACCGATTACGGTCGAGGTGGTGGAGCGGATTCTCGAGCAGGAACGTCCCGATGCCTTGCTCCCGACGATGGGTGGTCAAACGGCGTTGAACGTGACTATGCGCCTTCATGAACAGGGCTTGCTTGAAAAGTACAACGTGCAACTCATCGGGGCCAATTACGAAGCGATCAACAAGGCCGAAGATCGAGAAGCGTTCAAACGGGCCATGCACAATATCGGTGTGGATACGCCGCTGAGCCGGTTGATTCGAAACCGGGAAGACGCCATGAGTTTTCTGGAAATTGTCGGGTTTCCGGCCATTGTGCGTCCCTCCTTCACGTTGGGAGGAACCGGCGGGAACATTGCCTACAATCGTGAAGAGTTCGAACGGCACGTTGACTGGGCGTTGCTGACCAGTCCGGTCGGGGAGGCATTGATCGAACGTTCGTTGATCGGATGGAAAGAGTATGAACTCGAGGTCATGCGGGACCTGAACGATAACGTCGTCATCGTGTGCCCCATAGAAAACTTCGACGCCATGGGTATTCATACCGGTGACAGTATTACAGTGGCTCCGGCCATGACCCTGACGGATAAAGAATATCAACGCATGCGGGACGCCGCGATTCGCATTATCCAGGAGATCGGCGTGGATACCGGCGGATCGAACATTCAATTCGCCCTCAACCCCGCGAACGGAGAAATGATCGTCATTGAAATGAACCCGCGCGTGTCCCGGAGTTCGGCTCTGGCCTCCAAGGCGACCGGTTTTCCGATTGCGAAAATTGCGGCGAAACTGGCCGTCGGGTATTCCCTGGATGAAATTGACAATGACATTACCAAGGTGACGCAAGCCTCTTTTGAACCCACCATCGACTACGTTGTCGTCAAAATTCCCCGATTCGCCTTTGAAAAATTCCATGGCTCCAATCCCACGCTCACGACCCAGATGAAATCCGTAGGCGAGGCGATGGCCTTGGGAAGAACGTTCAAAGAAGCGTTTCAAAAAGCCTTACGCTCCCTGGAAATCGACCGTTGCGGCCTGATCTCCCTCCATGGGTTGGACCGGTACCTTCCGGGGGATGAACTCGGTCCGTCCGTGTCGGAACACATTCGAACGGCCATGCAGGTCGCCCATCCGGATCGTCCCTGGCACATCGCGGACGGCCTGCGAATCAAAATCTCCAAAGACGAAATCTTCGCGGCCACACACATCGATCCCTGGTTTTTGGATCAGCTCGAAGAACTCGTGCTGTTTGAACAACGATTGTTGGATCACGCTCGTTCCCATGCCCACGAGACAACGGGCGGATCGATACTGGACGAACTCTTCAATGGCCCGACCGAACTTGAACTTCTTAAGGACGCCAAACGTCTGGGGTTTTCGGATCAACGCTTGGCTCAATTGCTCGACGTGACGCCCGCGGCCGTGCGGACGTTTCGACATACACATCTACACCATGACCGCGTCACGTATTCACGGGTCGATACCTGCGCCGCCGAATTCGAAGCCTTCACTCCCTATCTGTATTCCACGTACGGCCATGAATGCGAAGCGCGCCCGACAAATCAGGAGAAAGTCGTGATTTTGGGCGGCGGGCCGAATCGGATCGGGCAGGGGATTGAATTCGATTATTGCTGTGTGCACGCCACACTGGCCTTACGGGAATTGAGCATCGAAACCATCATGGTCAATTGCAATCCCGAAACGGTGAGTACGGATTATGACACGTCCGACCGGCTCTATTTTGAACCGCTCGTCGAGGAAGACGTGTTGAACATCATGGAGGTGGAACGGCCCAAGGGCGTGGTGGTGCAATTCGGCGGGCAAACGCCGCTCAAGCTGGCGTTGCCGTTGGCGCGAGCCGGGATTCCGATTTTAGGCACAAGCCCTGATGCGATCGATCGCGCTGAAGATCGGGAGCGGTTCAGTGAATTGATCACCACGTTAGGGCTTCGGCAACCGCGAAACGGCGTGGCGCGCTCCGGCGAAGAGGCGTGTGCCGTGGCTTCTCGCGTCGGCTACCCGGTGATCGTCCGCCCATCGTATGTCCTGGGCGGGCGGGCCATGCAAATCGTCTACGACGAACAATCGCTACGGCAATACATCAAAACAAACATCATGACGACTGATCAATATCCGCTTTTGATTGATCAATATCTCACCGATGCCATTGAAGTTGACGTGGATGCAATTTCCGACGGGGTCGATGTTGTCGTGGCCGGGGTTATGGAACACGTGGAAGAAGCCGGCATCCATTCGGGGGATTCCGCGTGTTCCCTCCCTCCGCACACGTTGCCGGAAGATTTGATCGATCGGATTCGCGCCCAAACCGTGGCCCTGGCGCGCGACCTTCACGTGGTCGGCCTCATGAACGTGCAATTCGCCGTTCAGGGACATGAAGTGTTTGTCCTGGAAGTCAACCCCAGGGCTTCCCGAACGGTTCCATTCGTGAGCAAAGCCATTGGAGTCCCCCTGGCCAAACTTGCCATGAAAACCATGGTCGGGCATTCACTCCGGGATCTGAATTTTACCGACGTTCCCGTTACGCGGCATATCGCGGTCAAGGAATCGGTTTTTCCCTTTACGAAGCTGGGGAACGTCGATGTGCTTTTAGGTCCTGAAATGCGTTCCACCGGTGAAGTGATGGGGATTGATCAGGATTTCGGATGGGCGTTTGCCAAATCCCAGGCCGCGGCGAGTTTGAGTTTACCTCAAATGGGTACCATCATCATAAGCGTGAAAGACGGCGACAAACCCGGGACGGTCGACGTCGCCAAGCGCCTACAAACGTTGGGGTTCAAGCTTCAAGCCACGCGGGGCACGGCCGCGTATTTGCGAGAACATGGCCTCCACGTCGAATCCGTCAATAAAGTCAAAGAAGGCCGTCCGCATCTTGTGGACCATATTAAGAACCGGCAAGCGCAGTTGGTCGTCAATACCGTGGGCACGACGTCCTCCCAGGGTGATTCGTTGCCTATTCGACGTGAAGCGCTTCAACAAAACATTCCCTATTTCACCACGATCCAGGGCATTCAGGCTGCGGTGACCGCCATTGAGGCCATGAAGAAAGCGCCACTCACGATCAAACCGTTGCAAGACTATCATCCAGCCTGATAAGAGGAACGCTTCCGGAATTGCCGGCAATGGCAATCTCAAATTTACAATCCAAAATCAGCAATCCGAAATCCATTTGGAGAAATCATGCCCGTTCCGATGACAAAAAAGGGATATGAGGCGCTCAAGGCGGAATTGGACCGGCTGAGGAAAGTCGAGCGTCCTCAAAACATTCAAGACATTGCCGAAGCGCGGGAACACGGGGATTTGCGGGAAAATGCCGAATTCAAGGCAGCAAAAGAACGACAGCAATATATTGATACGCGAATGAGTGAACTCGAACATAAGTTGGGCGACGCGCAGGTTATCGAGTCCGGCTCCGGTCCAAGCGAAACCGTTGTATTCGGTACGACCGTCCGCCTCCTGGAAGTGGATTCGGAAGAAGAAAAAGCCTATACCCTCGTCGGCCAGGAAGAAGCCGATATCAAGAACGGCTCGATTTCCGTGCAATCGCCGATCGGCCGGGCATTAATCGGTCATCGCGTCGGGGACGTGGTGCAGGTGAATCGGCCGGCGGGGTTGATCGAGTACGAAATTCAAGAAATCTTTTTTCCGGAGTAACTCCATGCCTTCAGCCATATCCGTCCTGACGTTACTCACCGATTTCGGCGCCCGGGATCATTTCGTCGCCAGCATGAAAGGAGTGATCCTGGGGATCAACAATCAGGCCCGCATCGTCGACGTCTCGCATAACGTGGAATCATACTCCATCGAAGAAGCCGCCTTTCTCCTGAACTCCTGCTATCACTATTTCCCGGACGGAACCGTGCACGTCGTGGTCGTGGATCCGGGAGTCGGATCGGCGCGTCGAGGGTTAATTGTCTCGACCTCGCGGTTTTTTTTCGTCGCGCCCGACAACGGCGTATTGACCTATATTTTTGAAAACGAACACTCCGTCGAGGTCCGGCAAATCGAAAACCGCCAATTTCGTTTGGATTCCGAAGGCGCGACGTTCGAGGGACGGGATTTATTTGCACCGGCTGCCGCCTGGTTGACGCGAGGACAAACGCCCGGAGCCTACGGACGCCTGATTGCCGATTACGAAAGGTTACAGATTCAGAAGCCCGAGGTGCGGGACGGGTCTCTTCACGGTCGCGTGGCCTACGTTGACCGGTTCGGTAACATTATCACCGACGTGACTCCGGCCGACATTCAAGCACTCCAGGCGGTCACGAAGCGCAAGAGTGTTGCGTTTGAAATCGGCGGCATCACCATCGACACGATCAAGACGCACTATGAGCAGGGCTCGCCGGATGAACCGAATGCCTTGATCAACAGCAACGGCTATCTCGAAGTGTTTTTGAAGGAAAGCAGCGCCGCGGAAAGACTGGGGATCAAGACCGGAACGCCTCTGGAGATACAGTAGCCTTTTCTCCAGTTTCATCCTCGATCCCGATCAAGGATATCAGGCAAACGTCTGGCATGACAGAAAATAATTTAATGTCATGTTGGTGACATAATATTGGCGAAAAATGGCAATTTGTGGATCGTCAATCTCCGCCGTGAAACGCATCCCGATCGTATTCGTCCTGCATGGATTCAATGCGATGGCCCAGCCCACGTTTAAAAGACTGTCGAATGGCGACGATGCGTTCGTATGCGTCGGTCCCTTTCATGTGAGGGCCGAAGCGGGCAAGAAATTGTTCGGTAAGCTGAACTCCTTTTTGGAAATGGCGCGGGATCGTTTCCTCCGTCACTTGTTGCCAGGTGATGAAAATCAAAAATTCCTGGTACGCCCGGGCATCGGGCAGGCGTTCGCCAATCGCAATCAGGGTTTCATAGGCACGTGCGGCTTCTGAACCCGTTTCAGAAGAAAACGTGTCCTCAGCCTCTTCAATTTCCTCTTGGAAATCACCCAGGTCATCATGACCATAGGCTTGAGCCAGGGCCTTGTGTGCGGTGATGGCAGGATCAAAATTCATCGTGGTTTCTCACAAAGGGATTGAAAGGCATGCGACGCGACAGGCTTTCGTCAGAATACTCGACATTTTTCGCAACTCCCGTCCGGTGGCGGCCAAAGGGGGAACAAAGACGACAATGTTGCCGATCGGCCGGATGAGGAGCCCGTGACGACGGCAGTGGGCTGCGATCTTGTGTCCCATGCGTTCCGACAACGGGAAAGGTTCCCTGGTTTCCTTGTCCTTGACCAATTCGATGCCGGCCATCATTCCGCAATGACGGACGTCTCCCACGATCGGCAATTCAGCCAAGGGTTTAAGCAAAGCCTGTAGCAACCTGGACTGTTTCCTGACGTGAACGAGCGTTTTTTCTTTTTTGAAGATTTCGAGATTTGCCAGAGCCGCGGCGCAGCCCAGCGCGTTTCCCGTGTAGCTGTGGCCGTGAAAAAATGTTTTCTCGGGTTCACCCAGAAAGGCCTCATAGATGCGTTCCGTGGTCAGGGTAGCCGCCAGCGGCAAATAACCTCCGGTCAATCCCTTGGCCACACACAGAAGATCCGGCGTCACGCGTTCATGATTGCAGGCAAACATCGTTCCGGTTCGCCCGAAGCCGGTGGCAACTTCATCGGCGATCAGCAGTACGTTGTATTGCGAGCACAGGGTGCGAACGCGTGAGAGATAACCCGGAGGCTGGGTGATCATTCCTGCGACGGCCTGAACCATGGGCTCGATAACGACGCCGGCGATCTGTTCGTGTCGCCTACTCAAGACGTCTTCAAGGGGGTCCAGGCATGCCGTCCGGCATGAAGGAAAACGCAAATCAAGCGGGCATCGATAACAGTAGGGCGCATCGAGGGCAATGGTTGAAAACAGGAGAGGTCGAAAGCGTTCGTGAAACCTGGCGGTACCGCCTACGCTCATGCTCCCCATGGTATCGCCATGGTACGCGGCATCCAGGCGAACGAACGTCTTCTTCTTTTTTTGCGGGGGACTCTGCTGTTGCCAATACTGAATTGCCATTTTCAAGGCTACTTCCACGGCCGTGGCGCCGTCATCCGAATAGAAGACGCGCGTCAAGCCCTTCGGAGCGATGTTGACAAGTTTTTTGGCCAGGAGGATGGAGGGGGGGCTGGCCGCGCCCAACAGCGTACTGTGGGCAATTTTACCGAGTTGCTCTTGAATGGCCGTGTCCAGCGTCCGGTGTCGGTGTCCGTGAAGATTGACCCAAATGGATGAAGATCCATCCAGATATTTGTTGCCGTGGATGTCATAGAGGTAAATGCCGTCTCCTCTTTCGATAATCAACGGATCTTCCTGTTCCCATTCCTGCATTTGGGTAAACGGGTGCCACACGTATTTCCGGTCCCACTTCGAAAGCGGTGACGAGGAAGCAGAAGGACTGCTTTTTTGTTTTTTCTTGGGTTCCTTCATTTACCAATTTGTCATTCCCGACCATAAGAACTGGATCCCCGCTTACACCTGCGGGGATAAATCCAGAGGTTTTTTGTCCAGATGGGTCCGCACGCATGGAAGGACAAAAGAAAAAGACCCTGGATTCCCGCGTACGCGGGAATGACAGTTCGGGGTAGTGTGTTGGCTCTTTTCATCCCACTGGGAAATGATAGAACGGCAGGCCGTGTGAGCAACAGGATTATAGGAATGCATTCTTTCTTTGACAAGACGCGGAAACCTTAATAGAATCAATAAATTGTGCATTTGCAATGAACACACTCTCCTCTATCCGCAATTTTTCCATTATCGCCCATATCGATCACGGAAAATCCACCCTGGCTGATCGTCTGCTGGAGCTGACGGGAGCGGTCACGCCCAGGGAGTTTCGTGAGCAGATCCTGGATGATATGGACCTGGAACGCGAACGCGGGATTACCATCAAGGCCCACGCCGTCACGACGTCGTACAAGGCGCATGACGGGCACACCTATCAATTGAACCTCATCGATACTCCCGGTCACGTGGACTTTACTTATGAGGTCTCTCGCAGTCTGGCTGCTTGTGAAGGCGCCTTGTTGTTGGTGGACGCCACACAAGGCGTGGAAGCGCAAACCATTGCCAACGTGTATCTCGCCATGGCCAACGATCTCGTGATCCTGCCCGTCATCAACAAGATCGACCTGCCCAGCGCGGATATCGACAGCGTCAAGCACCAGATCGAAGAGGTCCTGGGCCTGCCGGTGGACGATGCGCTCCTGATCAGTGCCAAACAGGGGATCGGGGTGGATGACGTATTGGATGCCATGGTCCGGCAAGTGCCGTCGCCTACGGGGTCGTTGGATGCCTCCTTGAAGGCCCTGATTTTCGATTCCTGGTTCGACAGTTACCAGGGGGCGATCGTGCTGGTTCGTATCTTCGACGGCGTGGTCAAACCGGGCATGAAAATCAGGCTCATGTCCACGGGGCGGACGTTTGAAGTTTCGGAAGTCGGCATTTTTTCTCCCAAGCGCACCAAGACCAAGGCGTTGAGAGCCGGCGCGGTCGGCTACGTCGTCGCCGGCATGAAAGACGTGTCGGACACCAAAATCGGCGACACGATCACCGATGCCGACCGGCCCACGGCAACGCCTTTACCCGGTTATCGTGACGTGAAACCGCTGGTCTTCTGTGGGCTCTATACCATGGACAACGCGGATTATGAGAACCTCCGGGACTCACTCGACAAGCTCCGCCTGAATGATTCCTCGTTTGTCTACGAACCGGAAACGTCCTTGGCCCTGGGTTTCGGCTTCCGGTGCGGATTCCTTGGCCTGCTGCACATGGAAATTATTCGTGAACGTTTGCATCGCGAATACGGACTGAGCCTCATCAGCACGGCTCCCACCGTGATTTACCGGGTCAGGACGCTGGACGGGGAGGTACTGGACATTGAAAATCCTTCGAAACTGCCGGAGCCTGAAGCCATCGAAACCATGGAAGAACCATTCATCAAGGCCACGATGATTGCCCCGGAACGATATGCCGGGAATATCCTCGCCCTGTGCCAGGAGCGCCGGGGCGTTCAGGAAAGTTTGCAGTATCTGGATACGACGCGGATCATGCTGGTTTATGCCTTGCCGTTGAACGAAATGGTGCTGGATTTTTATGACAAGTTGAAATCCCGGACCCAAGGCTATGCCTCATTGGATTACGAACTGATGGACTATCGGGAATCGGATCTGGTGAAACTCGACCTATTGCTGAACGGCGAAACCATCGACGCACTGTCTTTCATCACGCACAAGGACAAAGCCTATCATCGTGGCCGTCAACTCGTCGAAAAAATGAAAGAGTTGATCCCGAAGCAAATGTTCGAGGTGGCGATTCAAGCCGCGATCGGCAAACGCGTGATTGCGCGTGAAACGGTTTCCGCCATTAAGAAGAACGTGACCGCCAAGTGTTACGGTGGAGACATCACCCGAAAACGCAAGCTGTGGGAGAAACAGAAAGAAGGCAAGAAGCGGATGAAGCAACTGGGGCGGGTGGAAGTTCCGCAAGAAGCCTTTCTGGCGCTCTTGAAGGTCAAGGACGAGTAATGACCAATTATAAACCGGTGCCGCCCCCGGATTCCTCATCCGATGATCCGGAGTTTTCTTCATCCCATGAAGAAAGCCGGCCTGAGACGACCCGGACCAAATCCGTGTGGCGGGAATACACGGAAGCCATCATCATTGCATTGGTTCTGGCTTTGACCATCCGCGTGTTTCTCGTGCAGGCATTCAAGATTCCCTCGGGCTCCATGATTCCCAGTTTGCAGATCGGCGATCATATCCTGGTCAACAAACTCGCGTACGGGTTGCAGATTCCCCAGGATTGCGAATTCGAGGTCGCGCTGCTCCCGGTCACCTGCTATTCCTCTTCCATGCTCTTCGAGTTCGAAAAGCCCGAGCGGGGAGACATCATCGTGTTTCGATACCCTGAAGACGAGCACAAGGATTTTATCAAACGTATCATCGGCCTGCCTGGCGACACCATTCGGATTCAGGAAAAAATCGTCTACATTAACGGCGAACGATTTCAGGACGCGCAATTTACCCAGCGCGTGGACCCCGGCATGATTGATGGCCGCATCAATCCTCGCGACACGTTCGGGCCCGTCACGGTTCCTCCGAACTCCTATTTCGTCATGGGCGACAACCGTGACCAAAGCCTGGACAGCCGTTTTTGGGGATACGTGCAAGAGCATAAAATCAAGGGCCGGGCGTTCCTTGTCTATTGGTCCTGGCACGGGCAGGGTTCGGTGATGGAATGGGTTCGATGGAATCGAATCGGGAAAGTGATTGAGTGAGACAGCAGGGAATAATCGGTACGAGAGTTATTACCAGAACACAATTCAAAGAGGCCCTTCGTCATGCCGGTAGATAGCCCTCATGTCACGATCGTCATTCCGGCCCGGCATGCATCTTCCAGATTTCCCGGCAAACCTCTGGCGCTCCTGGCGGGAAAACCTTTAATTCAGCACGTCTATGAACAAGCCGTTCGCGTTCCGAAAGTTGCCGAGGTGCTCGTGGCGACGGATGACGCGCGTATACACGAAAGCGTGGAACGGTTCGGTGGCCGTTCCACGATGGTGACCACGCCCTGCCGCACGGGAACCGACCGCGTGGCGGAGGCCATCCGGCAGCTTCCTTGTGAGATTGTGGTGAACCTCCAGTCTGATGAAATCCTGTTGTCCCCCGATCTGCTGCTTGATCTCATCGATCCGTTTCTTGCCGGTGACGCGGAAATGGGCACTTTGTCACGCCCGATCGAAAGCCGGGAGGAATTGACGCAATCTTCCACTGTGAAGGTGGTGACGGACCGGCAAGGGAGGGCCCTCTATTTTTCCCGGGCCCCGATTCCGCACGTGCGCGATCACGTCCGGGGTCAGCCACCCTTTGCCTCTCTCCATTTAGGAGTGTATATTTTTCGCAGACACACCTTGAATCGATTTACCTCATTGCCGAGTGGGGAATTGGAGGAGGCGGAAAAACTCGAACAGTTACGGGCGCTGGAACATGGGATTCCCATTCACGTGTGGGAGACCAGCCATGCCTCACTTCGAATCGACACCGAAGAGGATTTGGAACGCGCGAATGCTTCATGGGATGAACTCATGGCAGGGCAGGTGCATGATTGAAGACGGCCCGGCAATCATGGTGAGAGCAACACATGAGTAAATTCATTTTCGTCACCGGCGGGGTCGTATCCTCGTTGGGGAAGGGCTTGGCTTCGGCTTCCATCGGGCATCTTCTGGAAAGCCGGGGATTGCGGATTTCCTTCCTCAAGCTCGATCCCTACATCAACGTCGATCCCGGCACCATGAATCCCTATCAACATGGTGAAGTCTACGTCACGGACGACGGAGCCGAAACCGATCTCGATCTCGGGCACTACGAGCGATTTACCAATCTCACGCTTTCACAAAACAATAATTGCACCACGGGACGGATTTACGAATCGGTCATCAAGAAAGAGCGCCGGGGCGAATATCTGGGAAGCACGGTGCAGGTGGTCCCGCATATTACCGACGAAATCAAGCAGACGATTCTCCGGGTAGCGCACGGAACGGACGTGGTGATTGTGGAAATCGGGGGGACGGTTGGCGACATCGAGAGCCTGCCGTTTCTCGAAGCCATCCGGCAAATGCCGTTCGACGTGGGGCGGGAAAATGTTCTCTATATTCATCTCACCCTGGTCCCGTTTATTGAAACCGCCGGTGAATTGAAAACCAAGCCCACTCAACATTCCGTCAACAAACTCCGTGAAATCGGCATCCAGCCTCATATCCTGTTGTGCCGGACCGACCGGTTCCTGGCGCCGTCGTTGAAGGATAAAATCGCCTTGTTCTGTAACGTGGATAAGGGAGCGGTGGTCACCGCGAAGAACGTTGATACCGTGTACGAAGTGCCGATCGTGTTGCGAAAAGAAGGACTCGATGAGTTGATCGTTCGTTCCCTGCGCTTGGAATCCGGTCCCCCCAATCTCCGCGATTGGGACGCCATGGTGCAAAAACTTAAACGCCCGACGCATGAAGTGACCATTGGAATGGTCGGCAAATACATGTCGTTCAAGGAGTCGTACAAAAGTTTGTCTGAGGCGCTCGTGCATGGCGGTTTGCCCAATGACGCAGGGGTCAACGTCCGATTGATCGAATCGGAAGACCTTGAGCGGAACGACCCCGAGCAATTCTTGAGTGACGCCGATGGCATTTTGATACCGGGGGGGTTCGGGACAAGAGGGATCGAAGGCAAGGTGACGACGATTCGTTACGCCAGGGAAAAGGGCATTCCGTTCCTGGGACTCTGTTTGGGCATGCAGTGTGCGGTCATGGAGTTTGCCCGTCACGTTGCCGGGCTGGAAGGCGCCAACAGCGGGGAATTCGATTCGGCTACGGCTTACAAAGTGATTGATCTGTTGCCGGAACAGCGGACAGTGGAGGAAAAGGGCGGCTCAATGCGACTCGGCAGTTACGCCTGTCGTCTACAAGAAGGTTCCCTGGCCCAACAAATCTATGGGACGGCGGAGATTCAGGAACGACACCGGCACCGGTACGAATTCAACAATGATTTCCGCGAGACCCTGACGGCAAAAGGCCTGGTGCTGAGTGGTACGTCACCCGACGGACGCCTCGTCGAAATCGTCGAATTACAAGACCATCCCTGGTTTTTGGGAACCCAATTTCATCCTGAATATCGATCGCGACCGCATGCCCCGCATCCCGTGTTTCAATCATTCATCCAAGCGGCACTGAAACGCAAATTCGGCCGATAGCAAAATTTCCTGCAAGGGTCTTCAATGACAAGAGACACCATGATGCAGGATGTTCCGTTGGGAGATTTTCCAGGGGGAGGAGAGCATCCTCATTTCCTGATTGCGGGACCCTGCGTCATCGAGAACGAGCAGATCGTCCTCGACACGGCCTATCAGGTGGCCGAGATTGCTCGGTCGGTCGGATTTCCCTATCTCTTCAAATCGTCCTACGATAAAGCGAACCGCAGTTCCATTAATTCATACCGGGGACCTGGGATTCAGGAAGGCCTGGCTATCCTCCAAAAGGTGAAAGAAGAAGTTCGCGTACCCGTTCTCACGGACGTCCATAGCGTCGAGGAAATTCGGCAAGCCGCGCAGGTCGTGGACGTGGTGCAAATCCCCGCGTTTCTGTGCAGGCAGACCGACCTTTTGGTGGCGGCGGCGCAAACCGGTAAAACCGTCAACGTCAAGAAAGGGCAATTTCTTTCTCCCTGGGATATGAGTAACGTCGTCAAAAAATTGGAAGAAAGCGGGACTCGCCGGATCGTCCTCACTGAAAGAGGGTTCTCATTCGGCTACAATAATTTGGCGGTGGACATGCGAGCCTTGCCGGTGCTGAAGGGGTTGGGGTATCCCGTGGTATTTGATGTCACGCACAGTGTGCAACTTCCGGGAGGAGGGGGAACACACTCATCCGGCCAGCGCGAATTTATTGCGCCGCTGGCTAGAGCCGCGGCGGCGGCCGGCTGCGATGGGTTTTTTATGGAAGTCCACCCGAATCCTGAGCAGGCACTCTCTGATGGGGCGACGATGGTTCCGCTCAATAAGCTGAAAGTTCTACTTGAAGAATTGAAGCAGATTTGTCAGGCCGCAGGAAAGGGCTCAGACGTCACATTCTAACCATGTCACAAGCTCAAATCGCCAAAGTCCAACCCAAAACTGTCACTGCGAATGAGCGGGCTGAGCGTACATTCAACCTGCCGAATACGCTCACGTTCATACGAATTTTATTGGTACCGGTCTATATAGGTCTCTTTTCAACGCCCACGGCCACCCGGTCACTTTGGGCTGCGGCAGTCTTCGGCTTGGCAGCGCTGACTGACTGGCTGGACGGATATATTGCGCGGCGCCGCGGACAAGTCACCAAGCTTGGCAGGCTGTTCGACCCCATAGCCGATAAGTTTCTGGTGATTTCCGGGTTGGTGTTACTCGTGCAATTTCAACGGGTTGCAGCCTGGCTGGCCATTGCGTTGATTGTACGTGACCTGGCCGTGACCGGAATCCGATTTGTTTCGGCAAGTCGAGGCATCATCATTGCGGCTGGGACATTGGGCAAATATAAAGTTGTGCTTCAAATTATCGGAATTATCATTTTGACCCTGGAGGGAGCGGTTGCCATGTCCACCCTGAACCTGCATTTTGTCGGGACCCTGACTCTTCAGGTGGCTCTGATCTTTTCCCTGATCTCCGGCGGACAATACATTTTCGAGGCCTGGACCGAGTTTTCCAGAAAAGGGTGGCACGCATAGCGTCCGCACCGGCCATGTTTGCTGAAATTCTCGGGCCGCTTTCCTGCCTCGGAGCTTATTTGCTTGGCTCAATCCCATTCGGACTCGTTTTTTCACGTTTGCTCGGCGCGCCGGACCCGCGGCAGGCAGGGAGTCGAAATATCGGCTTTACGAACGTCCTGCGAGTATGCGGAAAAAAGGTCGGAATCCTCACGTTAGCCGGTGACTTGGGAAAAGGGTGGCTGGTCGGGTGGTTTGGCAGTTTAGGGCTGACCCCGAACCTATGGGCCCTGCTGGCCGTACTCTCGGTGGTGCTGGGACATCTTTTTCCCGTTTTTCTGAAATTTCACGGAGGAAAAGGCGTTGCCACGGGCTTAGGAGGACTTCTGGGAATTCACTTTCCCATAGGACTCATTCTGGTAGGAATCTGGGCTGTTACCGTCGGAATCTGGAAATATTCCTCAGGAGGCGCGATCATGGCCTTTGCAACCTTACCGTTGATCGGCTGGTTCATGACGTTTGATCTTCAATTTTTGATCTTCAGCCTTTTCCTGAGTATCTTTGTCATAGGCAAACATAAGGGGAATATCGTCCGTTTGCTGAATGGAACCGAACCCTCGATAGACCGCTCCTGATGAAGAATTATAATTTAACATAATCATTCTTATGCGACATTACAGATTTGCATATAGCTCTACGAATTATGCGACATTCTAATCAATTGGTCTTCTCGGGGATTATGCCACTCATCGTTATTGTAGCCTTTGTATTATCAATTAGTTCCACAGTGTTTGCCGCTCCCGTGGAATCCAAGGGGCTTCAACTCCTGGAAGAGATTCAGGACGCGATTCGAGCATGTCACTCCGACAGTGGTGGGTGTGTCCGCTCGGATGGCCGCATGTCAACAGTGGTGGGTGTGTCCGCTATCTTTCCTCTTCCGGAAAAATTCCACGTCAGGGTCGCAAGGTACCGGGGGCCGGCTCCGGCGTGGTGATCCATGAAGACGGCTATATTGTGACCAATCATCATGTCATCAATAATAGCGTGGAAGCCGAAGTCCATTTTTCGGATCAATCGACACTGGTTGCGCAAATCGTGGCCCAGGATTCCGATACCGACCTCGCGTTGTTGAAGGTCGAGACGGACCGGAAACTGCCGAGTGCGACGTTCGGGGATTCCGGCACGGTCAAGGTCGGGCAATGGGTCCTGGCCGTGGGCAACCCCTACGGGTTGGATCGGACCGTCACCTTGGGAGTCGTGAGCGGGATCGGCAGGGAAAATATGAACCTGTCCCGGTATGAAAACTTCATTCAAACCGATGCGTCGATCAATCCGGGGAATTCCGGCGGGCCGCTCTTCAATTTGCGTGGCGAGGTCATCGGGATCAATACGGCCATTATCAATTTCGCGCAGGGTATCGGCTTCGCGATTCCATCCAACATGGCGAGCCGGATCATTGAGCAACTCAAAACAGGCGGGAAAGTGGTCCGGGGTTGGCTCGGTGTCGGAATTCAGCCGCTGACGCCCCAACTCTCGGAGAAATTCGGCGTCCCAGAGGGCAAAGGCGTACTGGTCAATGAAGTGTTTGCCGACGATCCCGCGGATCAGGCAGGGCTGAAATCCGGGGACATCATCACCCGAATCGGCAATGAACGCCTGGAGTCTCCCAACCAGTTATCCCGGGTGGTGGCCGGTTTCTCCCCTGGCGATAAGGTCATGGTCCACGTCATCAGGGATGGGGCGTTACTCCAACTCCCCGTCTTGTTGGGCATAAAACAAGAAAAGCCGATCGTGGCGTCCTTGCCCCCGACTACGGCGGAGGTGGATTTGGGCATCGACGTGTCGCCCATTACCGAGGAATTGGCCGAACAGTTTTCCCTGGAACAGAGGACGGGCATCCTGGTGGATCAGGTCGTTCAGGGTAGCGTGGCGTATGCGGAAGGATTACGAAAGGGAGATATCATTCAGGAAGTGAATCGCGCCGCGGTATCCACCATGAGGGAATTCCGGCGCATTCTTAAAGAGGTTCAACCCGGCGAGACGATCCTTCTTCGAATCCTTCGCGAGTCGAAGGCGTTTTTTGTGGTGTTGAAACCGTAGCCGGGCTGCCTATCACCCTCACCTTAATCCCTTCGACCCTTCGACAAGCTCAGGGCTCAGGGCAGGCTCTCTCCCATCAAGGGAGAGGAGATTACACTTCCCTGCTTCAAGACGACGCGGCGGCTTTTTCGGCTTTGTATTCTTCGACAACTTTGTTGACGACCTCGCGGGGGGCCTGCTCGTAACCCGAAAATTCCATGGCGTAGGACCCCTTCCCCGCGGTAATGGAAGTCAGGACGGGGGCATACTTCAGGATTTCCGCCAACGGGACCACGGCCTTGACGATTTGATTATGACCTTTGGTATCCATTCCCAGGATGCGGCCTCGCCGGCTGTTCAGATCGCCGATCACCGCGCCCACCATGTCGTCCGGCGCCGTCACTTCGACGTTCATGATGGGTTCAAGGAGCACTGGTTGTGCTGATTCCATGGCTTTCTTGAAGCCCATCGAGGCCGCGACCTTAAAGGCCATTTCCGACGAGTCCACGGGATGATGGGACCCGTCATAGACCTTCACTTGCACGTCCACGACCGGGAAGCCGGCAAGAATGCCCTCGTGCATGGCCTCGACCACACCCTTTTCCACCGCGGGGATGAAATTCCTGGGGATCACGCCGCCGACGATTTTGTTGAGAAATTCGAATCCGCCATTGCGGGGTAACGGGTCGAGTTGTAGCCAGCAATCGCCGTATTGCCCATGGCCGCCCGTTTGTTTTTTGTGTTTCCCCTGGGCCTGGGCCATTTTTTGAATGGTCTCGCGATAGGCGACTTTCGGTGTATGCAGGTTGACGTCCACTCCGTATTTGCGGCGAAGTTTTTCCAGGGTCAGCTCGATATGCGTCTGCCCTACGCCACTCAACAACATTTCCTTGGTCTCATCGTTTCGGATAAATTCCAAGCAAGCGTCTTCTTCGACGAGCTTGTGGAGACCCAGGCTGACTTTATCGATATCACCCTTGGATTTCGGTTCCAGCGCAAACGACATCACGGGCCGGCGGAGTTGCACTGCCGGAAAGACGATCGGGGCCTTGTCCGTACAGATCGTGTCACCCGTCTGGGTTTCCTTTAGTTTTCCCATGACCACGATCTCGCCCGCCTTGGCCTGTTGCGTCTGTGTGCTCTTTTTCCCCTGCATGTAATACAGGTGTCCGCCTTTTTCCTTGACGTTTCTCACGGAATTGAAAAAGGTTGAATCGGCTTCGAGCATACCCGAGCAGACTTTGAGATACGTGAGTCGTCCCATGAAGGGATCGATGGTGGTCTTGAACACGTAACCGGAAAGCGGTTCTTTAGCGTCCATGGGGCGCACGATTTCTTCACTGGTTTGAGGATGAGATCCGGCCAACTGCATAGCCTTGGCTCTCTCTTCCGGAGAAGGCAGGCATTGAATGATGGCATTTTGCAGAACAGTGGTGCCGAGATTCAGGAGTGCCGACCCGCACAAGACCGGAATGAATTGGCGCGTTTTCGTGCCCAGGATCAACCCTTGCAGGACTTCCTCTTGCGTCAGGTCTCCTTCACTCAGATATTTCTCCACCAGGTCGTCGTTGGTCTCAGCCACGGTCTCAACCAATTGTTTCCGCAATTCAGCAACTTTTTCTTTCAGGTCCGCGGGGACGTCTTCTTCCTGCACCTTATGACTGTTCGGAACGGGGATCACGACCTTTTGTGTCACCAGGTCGACCACGCCCCGGAGGCTCGCTTCTTCTCCGACCGGATAGGCAATCGGCACGCACTTGGCTTCGAGCGCTTCCTGAATTTCTGCTAACGTGGCGTCGAATTTTGCTCGCTCTTTGTCCAGTTCGTTGATAAAAATCAGGCACGGCAGTTCACGCGTTTGTATATATTCCCAGACCCGATCCAATTCCGAACGTATGCCCGACGTGCCGACAACCAACACCGCGCCGTCGGCCACGTGGATCGTATTCTTGGTGTCAGCGAAGAAATCCAAGGAACCCGGCGTGTCAAGCAAGTTCAGAAACGTTTCTTTGTACTCATACTGAAGAAGGGCCGTACTCATGGAATGATGGTGCTGAATTTCTTCTGCCTCGAAATCGGCCACGGTGTTTCCATTGGCGTTTGTCCCCATTGACGACGTCACGCCGGCGGAAAACAGCAGAGCTTCGACCAGAGACGTTTTTCCGGCACCGACATACGAGGTTACCACGACATTTCGAATAGATTGAGAATGTGTCATACGCCCTCCCTTTGTATGTGGGGCCATTCTAGGCTTGGCCAAAATGGAGTGTCAATGAAAGGGAGGTGAAGGACAGAAGAAGGCAGGCACAGGGGCCTGCCCCTACGAATCATTCGGTACAAATAGGCTTGACTTTATGCTTGGAAAATGTTTTCGGATCGAAGTGGAGTTTGTAAATGACGGGGCCTGCCGTAGCGAACTTCAAAACGCAGTCATGGAATTCTTATGATCCACACCAATCGGGGGAATCTGATGCCCCGCCTGATGGCAACGCTTTGTTTCGGGCTTTTCGTCAGCGCCGTCGCTCTCGATACCCTGCAACCCCAAAAAACATTTGCCTCGGAGCTTCGTCAAGGCATCTGGTACGGGTTTCAATTCGGCCTGCCGCTACTCGTCGGCGGGATTTGCCTGATCGGCAAACGATGGAGTGCTATGGTTGGGGTGCTGTACGGAACGATCGGTTTGGCCCTGGATATTGCCACGTTTGTACAGAGCATGACTTCCGGAACGGACTCACTGCATTTCGTCGGTCTGATCCTCCTAACCGCCCTCTTCAATTTTCTCCTCGTCGTCATCGGCGGGCGACAGGTGTTAACCGCATAGCGGTTCTATACCCTTCCCTCGATGATGACGCCGTCCCAATCGCCTGTTCCTTTTCTCAATTGAAGGCACCGGGTTTTCTTCAGTCCGGAGGTCTTGAGCCATTGTTGGACGTCCTGGGCGCTGTAGGTATTGCCCGTCGGGGTGAACAGAAGCATCGTGACTGCAAACAGGTTGGTTTCCAGGGCATCGCAGCCGGGTCTGTTCATGAGAAACGTGTCCTGGATCAGAATGCGTCCGCCTGGGTTGAGTGCGCGTTTGAGTTTTCGGAACAGGATCTTGTTTTCCGCCGGTGAAAAAATATGCAGCACGTTCGACACCCACATCACGTCGAATTTGCCTGGAACCGGGTTCTCAAACAGATCACCGGGATAATAGGACAGTCGTTTGCCGTGTCGTAAGGGCTGGGCAATTTCCCGGGCGACTTCAAGCGCCGGCTGGCGGTCCCAGATGCCCGCATGCAACGTGGAATTCTTCTTCAGGAACTCCATGGCATACGTACCGGGGCCTCCCCCCACGTCCAACAGCGTTTGGGCGTTGTGCAAATCGAGTTGTCCGGCCACTTGTTGGGCTGGTCTTATGGAACGCTGATGCATCGCCCAGGTAAATGAGCGCCGGTATTCCGGATCGTCCGGGCCGTCGTCCTCAATCGGTTTGCCCGTTCGGACGGAATCGGTGAGTTGCGCCCAATTTTCCCACTGCCGATGAACCAATTCCAAATATGCGCCCTGATACGCCGGGCTGTTCCGGTTCAGAAACGTGCGGCCGAGTTTTTCCACTCGATAGCACGTTCCCCGTTGTGTGAGTAAACCAGCGGTCTTCAGGTTGCGAAGGAGAATTTCAACTCCCCGTTCACTTGCCCTCAGAGACCTCGCCAAAGACTTGGGCGTCCGGAACCCGTTTCCCATACGGGTAAAGAGATCGAGATCCATTGCGGTCGCAATCACCCGTGACAACCGAAAGGCATAAACCACGTCACGAAAATCATCCATGGTGCGAACCGGAAGTTGCGCGTTCATAACAATTCCTTTTGAGTCTGAGGTGAGAAAAATCAGGCGGCGGCAAATTGCCGTCGGTATCGCGTGATCAACTGCTCAAGTTCCGACAGGTTGTTGAAATCAACGCGACGCTCGAAAAACACCGCGACGTACTCGTCATTCATCTCCACGCGTTCACTGAACCCGTCCTCGACGAGACGCTCACGGTATTTCGATACGACTTGTTGAATGTAAAACTTGGCCTGCTTGGCCAGTTCGTCGCTCCCAAGGTCTTCAGCCGTGCCGTCAGAGAGCAGGCTCTGCATATCCTCCAGGGCATACCCGGCCTGACAGACAAACAAGCCCGCCGGCGTGATTTCGAGTTGCCAATCTTCATCATCCAATTCAAGAGTCAGTGCTCCATCCGGTTCATATTGAATAAAGTCCGAGTTGGCTTGTTTTAAATGGCCCTGAACGTGTCGCCAGCCCGGATGGCATGCATCACTCATAAGGTGCCCTCCCCCGCCTTGGCGTTCATACCGTTCTGCAACCGCGCACGAAGCGCGTCGAGGCGACGGGTATTTTCTTTCAGCTTGGGCAAATCGTATTTTCGGTCCACGCGAACCACGCGATGCAGGAATTGGGCCTCCTTTTCCTTACGGCCCATGGCTTTATGGCAATCGGCCATCACGTACCAGGCCCCACCCATCCGCAGTTCGTCTCGAAGCCGCTCGGCAATTGCCAAACTCGTTTGAGCACAAGCCATCGCGTCGTCATAACGCTCCCATGCCAGGTACATTCGCGCCATCATCTTGAATACGTCGGCCTCACCGGCATGATTCTCCACTCGCCTCATCAAGGCAATGGATTCCGAATAATAGGTCATGGCCTGCTCGAAATGACGGGTTTCCTTGGCCACCAAACCCAAATCGGAAAGCAGTACCGCCTTGGCTGAATCATCTTCAAACAGTTCCATCCGGTCCAGGGCCTCGAGATAATAGGCGCGGCCCCGTTCCCATTCGCCGGCGTCCACGTGCAGGTTGCCCAGATTGGCGAGTGTCGCGCTGATCCCGCGGTTGTCCCCGAGCGTCTTCTGCAGTTCCAGGACTTCCTGGTAATATTCCTGGGCTTGCCGACGTTTACCGCTGACGGCACAGATGTTTCCGAGATTTCCCAGCGTCGCCACCAAAGCTCTGGGGTCGCCGCTTTGTCGATCGGCTTCCAACGCCTTGGCGTAACACTGATAGGCCTCCGTGTAGAATCCCCGGGAAAAATGGACATTGCCTCGTTGATTGAGTTGAGCCGAATGAGATTGTCGCACGCAACAGGCTATGGCGTTTCCAGCGCCTGAGTCACAACGGCTTTGGCGCCGGTCAAAATCGAGGTCCCGTCGCCGACCAGGAGCGAATCGAAATTATACTTGAGCAAACGGCGCAGGCCTTCACGCGCCTTGGCGGGATCGGTGTATTTCTCGGCCGGCAGCATGCTTACCGACCCTTCGGGTTTGCCAAGCAAGGCATCGCCGACAATCAGAATGCCCCGTCCTTGTTGAATGAACAGAGCCGATTCTCCTGGCGACTTTTGATTGGAAAGCTGCACGACCCAAATCCCACCGGGCAGCAATTCTCCGTCGACAAAGGTCTTGTCCGGAGTCACGGACATTTCGGGAGCGTCGGCCTGCGGCACGTACACGCGAGTATTCAAAACGTCCTTGTACGTCGCGCTTTCACGTTGATGATCCCGGTTGGTGAGCAGGATGTAATCGACCTGGCCGGCGCTGGTCAGTTTCGACAAATCGACATCCGACAGAGGGGGCGGATCGACCAGGATTCGATGTTCGCCTACGTCCAGCAGGTGGCCGTTGAAATTGAGCTGCTTTTCCTCGGAAAACCACGACCAGGTGGCTATCCCAGGCAGAATAGGCTTCATAGCTCGGCAATTGCCTCCTTGAGCATGGTCGTTGTTTTGGACAAAATGTCATCTTCCGAAGACAGATCAAGAATGTCGTCTTCCGGCACCATAATGAATTTACGGTTTCCGTCCTTGGTCAGTGAAATCAAAAACCGGCCGTTGGAGGGAGTGGTTGGAATGACCACTTCGACCGTGCTCTCGATGCCCTTCACCAATTCAAGAAATTTCGCTTTCCCCTCTTCAAACTCATCCATTTTATCTATTCAATCCTTACTTTTGCATACGAAAAATTAATCTTCGGATAGTTCCCAGATACCTTTCGGAGACGATTCAGCCAACATCATTTGTCCAGAATTTCTCATTTTATTTGCTGCCCAACGAATATCGTATTGCCATGTGTAGAAGAGGTCACCTGATGCCTGAAGATCCTCTTCATGGTTCTGCCAAACGTACTTACACACATCAACTATGCTCCCTCGACCACCCAAAGCTCGCAACGCTTCACCTAGCCAAACAACAAGGTCGTGTTTAGTTGCCATAACTCACTCATTTATAAGGCGGTTGACCCGGAAAATGCTCCCAATAATTTGTTCACCTCATCCAGGATCGCCGTATGATTCGCCAAGTCCATGTTGCCGACCCGTTGCCATCGAATTATGCCGTTTTGATCCAGAATGTACACGTTCGGAATAAAGCGCCCTCCGCCGTACAGTTTATCGGTCACTTGATCAGGGTCCGTGAGGTAGGGATATGTGACTTTCACGGGAAAGACACTGAGAAATTCCAGGATGTCCGCTTGGGAATCGCCCGAGGAGTTCACGCCGATCACCGCGACGTTTTGTCCGCGCGTGGCTTCATAGACCTTTTGTAAATTCGTGCCTTGCACCAAACACGGTTCGCAAATATGAAAGAGACCCAGCACCACGACTTTACCCTGGAAATCTTTCAGCGAAACGGGTTCCCCCGTAACCGAGGTGAGCGAAAATGATGGTGCCGGCTCACCGACTTTAAAAAACCCGCCGGCCCAGGCCATCGTTACCATGGTCAGGGAAAGCGTAAACGTTAAAACGAGTTGGCGTTTCATGGCATCCTCCACTTTGCTGGCAGCGGTCAATACGAACAACGGCTACAAAAATCTTAACACACGATTTTTCAGGCGGGCAATCAACGGAGAGTATGCGGTTTCCCCCCCTCACCTTTCCCCGCGCCGAGGCAAGAGAGCACTATCTGGAAGTGCTCGCGTCAAACAAGCCGAGTTGTTGTTCTTCGGCTTTGGTAAAGGCAATGGGATAGTGTTCGGTGAAGCAGGCATGACAGTAGTGGTCGTTTCGACCCGGGGCAGCATTGAGCATGCCGTCCAAACTCAGGTATTGGAGACTGTCGGCCGTGATGTACTTGCGAATTTCCTCGACTGAATGACTCGAACCGATCAATTCTTTCTGCGTGGGCGTGTCAATGCCGTAAAAGCATGGAGCGATTGTGGGCGGAGAACTGATGCGCACGTGGACTTCCTTGACCCCGGCGTTCCGGATCATTTTGATGATCTTCCGGCTTGTCGTTCCGCGCACGATGGAATCGTCCACCACCACGACTCGGCGTCCTTTGAGGACCTCGGGGACCACGTTCAATTTCAATTTCACGCCGAAATGCCGGATGGATTGTTCGGGTTCGATAAACGTCCGGCCGATGTAATGGTTGCGCGTGAGCCCGATTTCAAATGGAATCCCCGACCCCTCCGCGTACCCCAGGGCCGCGGGCACACCGGAGTCGGGAACCGGAATGACCACGTCGGCGGGCACGTGTGCTTCCTTGGCCAATTGCCGGCCAAGGGCTTTCCGAATGGGATAGACGGCGTGGTCGCCGAATATTTTTGAATCGGGTCTTGCAAAATAGACGTATTCAAAGACGCATTTTGCAGGTTTTTCCGGCGGGATAAACGGATGATGCGAGGTCATCCCATCGTCGTTGATGAGGATAAGTTCCCCCGGCTCGACTTCCCGCACGAACTCGCCGCCCATGAGATCAAACGCACAGGTTTCCGAGGCGACCATCCAGGCGTCCTTGAATTTTCCCAGACACAACGGCCGGAACCCATAGGGATCTCTCACGGCGATCAGGTCGTGGTCGGTCAACAGCACCAGTGAATAGGCTCCCCTGACCAAGGAGAGCGCTTCGGTCAATCGGTCAAGCAAGGTGTCGCCCTTGGAATGGGCAATCAGGTGGATGATGACTTCCGTATCGGAATCGGATTGAAAAATGGCGCCATACGCTTCGAGTTCGCTGCGCAGCATCCATGCATTGGTGAGATTGCCGTTGTGCGCCACGGCCAAATTTCCGAATGCGAAATTGACGGTTAGCGGTTGGACGTTGCGAACATGGCTTTCCCCGGCTGTGGAATACCGGTTGTGGCCTATGGCCTTGTTCCCTCGCAGCCGGCGAATTTCTTTTTTCGTGAAAATATCCGAGACCAGCCCAATCCCTTTTTCCGTGTAAAAATTCCGTTCATCGGATGAGACGATTCCTGATCCTTCCTGCCCTCGATGCTGTAACGCGTACAATCCCAGGTAGGTGAAATTCGAGGCTTCCCGGTGCCCGTAAATGCCGAACACCGCGCACTCATCATGAAATTTGTCGGGGGCAATCAGGTGTGCAGGCGCGTGGATATTTTTTGACGATTGATTCATGCTTCGCTCAGGCCGACAGTTTGGATTCCAGACTTCGGCTCCATTGTTCGAATAATTCCGCAACCGGCATATCGATCATCGGCTGTTCATTCACACGGACCATCAAATGGTCTCCGCCGACCGTGCCGATATCCTGGGCGGGTACGTCATGCTCTCGGGCAACAGCCATCACGCGTTCGGCGTGGACCGGCGATATCGAAAGAAGAATTCGTGAAGGACTTTCTCCAAAAAGCAGGGCGTCCGTACGAAGGCCGTTCGAATCAAGCCGGATCGTCGCACCTGACGGCTTGTCCCGGGTCGCCTGATGTGAAAAACATGATTCCGCCAACGTCACGGCCAATCCACCATCCGAACAATCATGAGCGGATTGCACCAAACCTTCCGTCGCCAAGCGGAGCATGCACGCGTGCAATGTTTTTTCCGTTTCGAGATTGAGCCACGGTGGAGCGCCCTGCTCCCGATAATGTACGACTTTCAGGTATTCGGTTCCACCCAAATCTTCCTGGGTCTCGCCCAAAAGAAGAACCCGATCCCCCGGAGTTTTAAACCATTGCGTGATCATGCGGTCGGCCGGTTCGATGAGCCCGACCATGCCGATAACGGGCGTGGGGTAAATGGACAGGCCGTTAGTTTCGTTATACAGGCTGACGTTGCCGCTGACAACAGGAATGCCGAAAGTCCGGCAGGCATCGGCAATACCTTCAACGGCCAACACGAACTGCCACATAATATCCTGCCGTTCCGGATTTCCGAAATTCAGGCAATCCGTCACTCCGATGGGTTGCGCCCCCGAGCACACGAGGTTCCGGGCCGCTTCCGCCACGGTCAAGGTACCTCCCACGTACGGGTTCAAGAGGCAGTACCGGCTGTTGCCGTCCGTTGTGACGGCCAAGGCCTTATTCGTGCCTTTGATGCGCATCACGGCGGCATCCGAACCAGGACGGACAACGGTATCGATGCCCACCATGTGGTCGTATTGTCGATAGACCCAGGCCTTGCTGGCAATGGTCGGCGAATCCAGTAACCGGAGAAGGGCGGTTTCCGCATCCTGCACATCGGGCAGATTTTCAATTGTCAGGGATTGCAGGAGATCCTGGTATTCGGGAGGTTTGGCCGGGCGCTCGTATTTGGGACTTTCATCAACGAGGGCCTTGGCCGGAATTTCCGCCACCACGGTTCCCTGTTCCTTGATACGGACATACCCGTCATCCGTGACCTTTCCGATCACCGCCGCATCGATTCCCCATTTTCGACAAATGGCAATGACCTGATCTTCTTTCCCTGCGTCGGCCACGAGTAACATGCGTTCCTGGGATTCCGACAGCATCAACTCATAGGGCGTCATGTTTGGTTCGCGGCGGGGCACATCGGCCAATTCCAGTTCAATGCCCGTGCCGGCCCTGGAGGCCATTTCACAGGATGAACTCGTGAGCCCGGCCGCGCCCATGTCCTGGATGCCGACCAGGAGCCGTTGGTCCAGAAATTCCAGGCAGGCTTCCAGGAGCAATTTTTCCAGGAACGGGTCGCCGACCTGGACGTTGGGCCTCTTCTGTTCGGAGGCGTCGTCGAAACTGTCGGAAGCCATGGTGGCCCCATGGATGCCGTCTCTACCGGTTTTGGCGCCGATGTACAAGACCGGATTGCCGACGCCACCGGCCCGCCCCAGAAGCAACTCATCGGT
This sequence comes from Nitrospirales bacterium, assembly GCA_965207015.1. Classification (GTDB taxonomy): domain Bacteria; phylum Nitrospirota; class Nitrospiria; order Nitrospirales; family UBA8639; genus Bin75. The sequence continues at coordinate 1,098,720 of OZ242257.1, forward strand.
TTTGACGATGCCCAGGCAAAAGACGTTCACCAGGGGGTTCTTGGCATAAATATCGTTAAACGTGATTTCGCCGCCGACCGTGGGGACGCCGATACAGTTCCCGTACCAGGAAATACCGGAAACCACGCCCTTTAAAAGATGACGATTCTTGGGCAGATCCAGTTCGCCGAACCGGAGGGAATCCAGCAAGGCAATGGGCCTGGCGCCCATGGTGAAAATGTCGCGTAAAATCCCACCGACTCCGGTGGCCGCGCCCTGGAACGGTTCGATGAACGACGGATGATTATGGGATTCCATTTTAAAGACCGCGGAGAGCCCGTCGCCGATGTCCACAGCCCCGGCATTCTCTCCCGGACCCTGGACTACCCGCTCGCCCTCGGTGGGAAATCGCTTCAAATGGACCCTTGAACTCTTATAGGAACAATGTTCGCTCCACATCACCGAAAAGATCCCGAGTTCCGTCAGGTTCGGCTCCCGGCCCAAGTGCTTGAGGATCTGCCCATATTCCTCTTCTGTCAGGCCGTGTCGCTGAATCACTTCGGGCGTAATGTGTGTGGATTCCTGCCCCATAATAATTTATGTTAAACTTAAAATATAATGAATAACTATTTGTAAATATTGAACTTTAATGTTTTCTTGAATGCCCTAATCCTGGTCCGGCTTAACACCAAGAATATACGTGATCCATGCCGTATCGGGTTCCCCGTTTTCCGAGCGGTGATAGGTGCCTGTCCCTTCATTGGTCTTTTTGTTGGTGCCTTCCCACAGAAAATGCACGTCCCGGAATCCGGCTTCATTCAGTAATTCCATGACTTCGGGCATGGTCCACATACGCCAGTCATAGACAAAGGCATTGCGCATTTCACTCCCGTCCTGAAATGCAAAATGCATACGCATCGTACAGAAGTACGTGGCAGGATCGAAGGCGTCCTGGTCCCAAATGAAGGTAAAATCGCCAATGCCGTCATCATCGGGGTTGTCGATGTCACGGGGCTCTTCCTGTAAAATCTGGCTTTCACTCCCTCCCCAGATGTCCAAGAGAAATATGCCGCCCGGCTGAAGGGATTCTTTTGCTCTTTTGAAATATTGCAGGAGCGTGGGACGATCCTTGAAGACCATGTAACTGAAGTTCAACGCCATGGCCAATTGCACGTGTGCAGGATGAGCGTCCAACACGTTGCCGTGGATGAGCGTCAGGCGGTTTTGCTGATCCACGGTCAAGGTCGACACGTTATGTTTGATGCCCCAATTGAGCGTCGGCCAATCCAGATCGATGCCGATGGCGTGGTTCTCGGGGTGCCGCGTCACGAAATACGCGGACAACGCGGCGGTGCCACAGAAATCTTCACGCAACGAACGCAAGGGCCGGCCTGTATAGTCCTCAAAATATTCGGCAAAAAACGGAACGTCGAAATCCGGACTTTGAACGCTTTTCTGGTACAGGACATGAGGATCGGCCAACTCAGCCATGGACGGACGTTTCCTGGCCTGCTTACGCACTTTTTTCATCAAACGAATCCTTTGTTTTCATACGATTTGATTTGTGGTGCATGAACGGGACAAAGGATATGTCCGTGACCACAAGCTTGTATCATAAGGGAAAACCGTTGCAGGGAACAACGATCGTTGTTCCCTACCGCTTGGCGGTGACCAACAGTTGTCCTGTTCCGGTAAATTTTCTATGATACGATACGATTGCGTTCTATAGGAGCCTCTGATTTATTGTGATAGCGGGGTGCAGGGCAAGGCGTCCCGGAGCGAAACCCGAAGCTTATCAGAGAGATAGGTGAGGGTTGAGCGAGGACACAACGCAGCCATACGCCCGATGGTGCATTAAATCAGAGGTTCCTATTTATCCACGTCTGGTTTTTTCAGGAAGGAGCGTCAGAAGTATGGAAACGTATACGCGTGAAGAAGGCAAAGCTGAAATCGCCGATGACTCCAGGGCTCGCGAGTTGTTGCGACGGGCGTTTGAGAAAACGTCACGGTGGCCCGACAACTTCGGGGGATTTGAAGCCGATCTACGCATCAACGTGAATGGCGAGGAAACCACCGGGAAAGTCACGGTGAAGACTTCAAAGGAAGTCGAAGTGTCTCTTCCGAACGAGGAACTTCAAAAATGGGCTCAAGGTCAAATTTCCATGATCGCCGCGCATCGGGGTCCTCGAAGCTTCGAGGAATCCGATGGAAAATACAATCTATCTCTTGAGGGTGAGGAAAATCATCCCCAGGGACCGCGGATCAATCTGGGCGATTCCATGGGCTCCACCTATCGCATCAAGGACGATCGCATTACCCAAATCAACCGGAAGATGCCGCACGTGGCGTTTACGATCAACGTCGAAGACAGTGCGTTGACGCAGGATGAAAAATACCTGACAACACGGTATACCGTGTATTACTACTCGCCCAAGGATGGTTCACTGGCCAACGTGGAGAGTTTTTCGGACTCTCACGCGAGGGTGGGAAACGCGGACCTGCCTGCGACCCGCCGCATTATCTCGTATGAGAAAGGTGCCACGGTGACTCGGACCATCATGTTTGAAAACCACAAGCCGCTGTAAGCGTGAGGGTTGCTGCAAAGGGAGAGGATCGGCAAGGAATGCGTGTCGACCCCTCCCCTTTGTAAGTAGGCGCATTTCCGAAGAGGGAATGCGGGTGGGGTAGAGCTCAGGCACGGGGATACTGGGCCGAACCTGCAACACACGTCACGATAACCCCTGCCCTCGCGTACTCCCGCCGAAACCGCCGAAGTTCCCCCCGAATCCACCCTGACCGGTGCTCCAATATCCGCCTCGTCGCCAGCGTTGAAACGGATGCCGCCGTTCCGGGCGGGTAAATCGCCAAAGGGCAAACAGCATAGCTAGCGCCACGGCCACGTTCATCCAAAACCCCGCACTCGACGAGCGTTTCGGTTCTGCGGCCGCTTGGACCGCACTGCCCGAAGCTGAAGCCAATCCGACGGTCGCACGATACAAGGATTCTCCGTACCGGGCATTTTGAAACATGGGGATGAGATACTGTCCGGATAATTCATCCAGCTTCGTTTTTCCGACTAACGAGAGCAAACTCCGGCCCAGAACAACCACGGCTTGTCGCTCCTTCAATGAAGCCAGCAACAATATTCCCCGCTCCTGTTGCGCCGCGCCGATGTGCCATTCCTTATACAACCCCTCCGCATACTCCCGTGCATGCGAGTGAGGACCGGCTGTCGAAATCGTCACGACAATCATTTCGACCCCGGTCCGGTCTTCCAGTTCCTTGCAGACTGCACGAATTCGGCTCTGCCAGTCGGCTTCAATCAAATCCGCATAATCACTGACATAACCAAGCGGCCTCGGGAAAGCAGATTTCTTTTCCACTCCAGCGGCGCCGGCCAACCCGGGAGCTCCCCAGACTAATGGCACAAAGAGAAAAACCATGGCTGCCGATCGCCACGTATTCATGATTGAAACCTCTCCTCGTGTTTCATTGCATCTATCCGATCCACCAATTGTCCCAAGCCTGCAAGGTATCGTTCCAACAGCTTGGGCAGTTCATATTTCCCTGGTGTACTGAGGCCGCGTTTCAGGCGCCAGACTTCGAGGAATACCGACGGGTCCACGTCCAACGCAATCTTCAGTTCATCCAGCACTTCCGGGGATTTCATGTTCGATGGGCGGTCCAGCAGGCGGTGCAGGCCGCGGAGACACGGGAGCAGCGAGGTTAACGAGAGGGGTAACAGGGTTTGAATGGCTTCGATTTTGCCCCATCCTTCAACGTAATTTTGGCGGACACGTAAGAGGTTGACATGGATTTCCTGCCGGCATTGAAGAAACAGGTTCGTGGTATTGACGTGCAGTTCCGGGAACGGATCACGTCCTTCCAGGAGGACGTGTTGTTCCTTGATACCAAGAAATTCCAATGGAAACACGTCCGATGATTGTTGAAGGTCCTTGTGCGTGAGAAACAACGGGGCGACGATCTTTTCCCGGGCCCATTGTTTGTGGATGCCACTCCACTGTTGAAGCACGGGTTGCGTGATGTGTTCGAGGATGATCAGGACGTTGATGTTGGAATATCCCGGCAGGAATTCACCACGCGCCGCACTGCCATAAACGAGAATGGCTTCGAACGTCAGGTCCTTTTGTTTTTTGATGGAACGGAGAAAACCGCGTAGCGGGTCGTGCGTATCTTCCTGCAACTGTGACCAGGGTAGATTAGTGGACATTCTTACGATCTCATCCGTAACGCGTCGTGAAAGTTGGTCTTATGAAAGCGCATGAGGTGGTCGTTGATCCGCGCGAGGATCAGGCACGAATCCCAGAGCCAGAAAGCGATCCAATAAACCGAAAGGTGGAGTCTCACGAAGTCCGGCGGTCGCCGTCAAGACTCGATATTTCAGCCTGCGGTTTTGATCGATTGTGGAAAAGACCCGGTTGCGCAGCCACGCGAGTGCCGGATTCCCCGTATTCCAAAAAAAGGCCTCTTCATCGGCAAGTCGCTGCAGCATTTCGACTTTGGGACGGCGCTGTTTTTCGAATGTTTTCAAACGCGATGCTTGAAAATTGTCTTCAGCCAAACACGCAGGAACAAGATCCGCTAATACCGTGGCATCGACCATTGCTTGCATGCGCCCTTGAGACGCATGGGGATTCATCCCGTGGGCCGCATCTCCAATCAGCACGGCCCCATCGATCACCCACGTTTGCACGCGGGTACGACCCGTTGGCATCACTGTGGTTTGCTCCCAGCCGGTGAACCCGTGAAACGTGGCCGAGAGTTCAGGACAAATCGACGACCAGCCTTTTTGAAGGGGTTCAACTCCGGCAGCCTGTATCGCGTCCTTTGCCGTTGCGTCGATCAGGTAGACGAGATAAATCTTCTCCTTTGCAGCCGGGAATAGACCAAGAATTTCCTTTTTTCCGAGAAAATACTGCGCTTCCTCCAATTTCTCCGGGCAGTCCAGTATGGCAACAAGGTAGCTTTCGGGGTAGCGATACAGTTTGGTGGGGATGTCGAGTGCGCTGCGAACTTTGGAGGCCGGCCCATCGGCCCCGACGACCAATTTGGCGGAAATGCGTACGGGTTTGCCTTGAACGTCTGCTTCGACCCCTATGATTGTCTTGTCTTTTTTCAAGACATTGGTAAAGGACGCGTTGTACCACAAGCCTCCCGGATTCTGTTTCTCCAAGGCTTCGAGCACCGTCCGATGCGCGACATGCGGCAAGGTGACGAGGGCGCGATTATAAGGAGGAGGCAATTCATCATAGTCGATCGAACACAGCCGCCGCCCTCCGACTTGCCGAAAATGAAAATGCCGGACGGGCTGCACCGCGTGTTGCGGCAATTGATCCAACAGGCCCAGTTCATCCAAAATTTTCTGCCCGTTCGGCTGGAGGATTTCTCCGCGTATCCCGTGGGGAGGCCCTGAAGCCTGTTCGAGAACGAGGGTCCGGATGCCCTTCCGGGCAAGCAGAAGACCCAGGATTGCTCCTCCGCCTCCGGCGCCGACGACAACGACATCAACGTGTATGTCCATACGAGGGAAAGGAACAAATCGAAGGACTCAGGATTGGATTTCCCGGGCAAACCGCCTATTCAAATATCTTTTGGAAATGCTCGTCGGCTTCTTCCCATGCGGTGGGATTCGTGTTTTTCAGCCAATCTTTCAGGAAAGCCTTTTGCTCAGGCGAGAGCATTTGCTTGATCTGGTGGGAACGGCCTTGCAGGGGCTGTAAGAATCCGACCTTTTTGACGGGGTCGAGCGTGGCAGTCCGTACGTAAACGTTCGTATAAGCCCCGGGCTTTTCATCTTCCCCCTCCCCTTGGAGCCAGACCGAAATGTACTTGTCCATGACCAGTCCGGAACTGTCCACCGCCGGATCCGTTTCATGAAACACGTCATTTTCCGTTTCAGATAACGGGACGGCTTCATGAGCCCGAAAAAGAAAATTGTGATTCCACATGAGGAAAAGGGGGTTAAATGAAACTGGTTTCATAGTGGCAAGGAGCCGGCATGAAAGTCAAATGTGGCCACTTACGCAAGATAACCCTTGTATTTTCTTGCCGGCTTGTCATAGTGTTACGGACAAACCTCTCGTGGAATACTGGGTGCCGGGATTGTTATGCAGAAGGCGCTCATAAGATGTGCAGCACCGCTTATCGAATCACACAAAAAAGGAGTATCGCCTCATGAAACCATGGTGTCTCACTGGATTTTTTTTGGCCGTTCTGTTCATTTTCGGATGTCAGGGCCCTGGCCAAATTACCAAATTACGTATCCAGCATGTCGAATCCGCAGTTGAGTCCAAAGCGTCGCCTCTCACGGTCGCAGTCTCTCCTTTCGATGATAAACGGCAACCAGCAGAGCACTTGGGCATGCGAGTCCGTGGCGGAGGAAACGCAACCTATTTTGACGTGATGGACGGCACGCTGAGTCAACGTGTCACAAATTCTTTCGTCGATTTCCTGAACCATGCGGGATTTTCTGCCGCACCGGCTAATGGCGCGGGTTCCGCTAATGTAAGGATTGAGCCGACTATCCAAAAATTCAAGGTCGAGGCGACCGATAAAGCATTGGCTACCTACCTCGAAGTCGACACGATCATGGCTTTCACCGTCCATAATGCAGCCGACGAAAGTACCGTTCGAATTGCAATCGGAGTCGGTGGAACGGATCATGAAGTATTTTTCTCCGAAGAGGATCTGGAAAAACTTATCGGGGAAGTACTCACTGAAGGTTTCGAAGAATTTCTGGAAAAGGTCGAAGTCCAAGGAGAGGCCCTCAAGTTTCGTCTTCCTGAGGGAACGTCCTGAGACGCGATTTGACAACCCCCCTGGCTAGGGTTCTTCACTCGCACCAAACCACCGATAGCGATATCTCGCTACTAGTTCATAGCCGGCAGTCATGGCCTGACGGCACAAGCGAAACCTCCAGAAAAACAGGAGGAGTTTCCCGCTCGTCAGGCCGTGCAGGAACGGAAAAAACGCTTCCAGCCCACCGACAACGGTCCCCTTTTCATCGATCCAATAGGCCATGGGAGGCCGGGAGTCAGATTGATGGCGGCTTCCCAGATATTCGGCAGCACCTTGACTGTCATAGGGGAGATACTGAACGCGTGTGGAACGTTGCTCCAATTTCCGCTTCACTGCGACGCAGAGACGACAATGAGAATCATAAATCAGGCAACCGGACCGCGGTTGACCGGGAACTTCATCGTTCATATTCCATCCTGGCCTTAGGCAGTTCGCCTAGCTCTTAAACGTGTCTGCAATCCGCTCCGGGGACACGATCCCTTGCTCCGTAATGATTCCTGTGACGTATTTGGCAGGTGTCACGTCAAAGGCCGGGTTAAAGACGGCTACATCTTTCGGGGCAATGCTTGCCTCTCCATTGATGGTGGTGACTTCATGACCGGGACGTTCTTCAATAGGAATGGCCGAACCGGAGGGCATTGACACGTCGATGGTCGAAGAAGGGGCCGCCACGTAAAAGGGAATGTTATGGGCCTTGGCAAGAACCGCAACGCCATAGGTCCCGATTTTATTCGCGACGTCTCCGTTGGCTGCGATCCGATCGGCACCCACCACACACAAGTCGATTTTGCCTTGCCGCATGACTACGGCTGCCATGCTATCCGTGATCAGCGTCACGGGAATGCCGTCTTCCATCAATTCCCACACCGTCAATCTGGCGCCCTGAAGAACGGGCCGAGTCTCATTCGCAAAGACGTGCACCTGTTTCCCCTGCTCCGACGCCGCCCTGATCACTCCCAAGGCCGTGCCATATCCGGCGGTTGCCAACGCCCCGGCATTGCAGTGCGTCAAAACTGTATGCCCATCCTTGATGAGGCCGGCTCCATGTTGGCCCATGGCTTTGCACATGGCAATATCTTCTTGTTGGATCGCCAAAGCTTCCTGCACGAGCCGGGACTGGATCTCGGCGACTGTGCAAGCACGATTTTCCCGTACAACGGCCTTCATCCGCGTCAGAGCCCAAAAAAGATTTACGGCCGTGGGACGAGTTGCGGCTAATTGATCACAGATGCCCAAAACGTGGCGCTCAAACGTCGAGACATCGGCCGCGGACACGGATTGTGCTCCCAGTGCAACCCCCATGGCGGCGGTCACTCCAATAGCCGGTGCACCCCGCACCTTCAACTCTTGAATGGCGGATGCCACGGCAGCCACGTCTTTGCACTCGAGCAGTTCGGTATGGCCGGGCAACCGGCTCTGATCAAGGAGCCGTACGACTCCATCTTTCCATTCGACGGTAGGAATCATGGCCGACACCTGTTAACAATTGCTTGGGGCACGTTTTTATCCTTTGATGTTCCCGATCGGCAATAATTCAGCCACTTTTCTCGTAATCCCCGCAGCATCCACCGACTCCACCACGTCGGAAATATTCTTGTACGCGATTCCTGCTTCTTCGGCCAAGCCCGACATCGAGACTGCTTTCACCAAAATGCCCTGTTCGGCCATGTTCTGCTGAAGAGTCGCCCCGCGAACCATTCGTTTTGCCTGAGCCCGCGACATCGTCCGGCCAGCGCCGTGCATCGTCGATCCGAAGGACTCCAAATTGGCCTGCGCCGTTCCTACCAGTAAATACGACCCGGTCTCCATGGAGCCGCCGCAGATTACGGGTTGGCCGACCGTTCTGAATGGATCCGGAACATCGGGGCTCCCCGGCCCAAACGCCCGAGTGGCGCCCTTACGATGGACCAGGAGATTCTGCCTTTCGTACCGTTCGACTTTGGCGATATTGTGGGCCACGTCATAGACCTGTCGCATGCCGAGCCTTTCAGGAGATTCCCGGAACACTCGACAAAAGGCTTCGCGAATTTGGTGGGCGATGACCTGCCGATTGGCGAAGGCTGTGTTTGCCGCACAGTTCATGGCCGAAAAATACTGCTCCCCTTCCGGTGATTGATATGGCGCACAAGCCAATTGTTGATCCTTAACGAAGATGCCATAGCGTTTCATGGCCTTTTCAAAGATACGGACGTAGTCGGTGCCGACCTGATGACCGAGACCTCGAGATCCACAGTGCACCATGATTACGATCTGATCATGCCCATGAATGCCGAATCGTTCAGCCACGGACCGGTCGAAAATACGGTCATTTCTGACCACCTGGATTTCAAGATAGTGATTTCCCGAGCCCAAAGTTCCCAATTGACCCATGCCCCGTTGGCAAGCGTGTTCGGAAACGTGTTCCGGGTCGGCTCCGGACAAACAGCCCTGCTCTTCCGTATGGATAAGATCACTATCCCATCCATAGCCCTGTTTCACGCCCCATCTTGCTCCCTGATGCATCACGTCCTGCAAGGTGCGTCGGGACAGCTTCACAAAACCTTTTGCCCCGACCCCTGCAGGCACCGTACGAAACAATTCCGTCATCAAGGCATCCAATCGCGGCTTCACGTCGGCCAGCGTTAAATCCGTGCGGAGCAGCCGCATTCCACAATTGATATCATAGCCCACACCTCCCGGAGAAATGATGCCGTTTCGAACGTCGAAGGCTGCGACACCTCCGATGGGAAATCCGTAGCCCCAATGCCCATCAGGCATGCACAAGGCATACTTTTGAATACCTGGCAAACATGCCACGTTCGTGACTTGCTCAAATACGCCAGCGTCCATTGACTCAAGAATTCTTTGCGTTCCATAAATTCTGGCAGGAACCAGCATGCCCGACTTTTCCGTCTTGGGAATTTCCCAGACAGCATCGGCGAGCCGATTGACTTTCATTTCAGTGGAGAGATTCATACACGATAAAGTTAAACTTGAAGTTTATATTTTGTTTATAATTATTTGATATACATGGACTATCAAACTTATTCTATTACATTATACGTCCAGGACCACGCGAGCATACCAACCACTTTCGTCAGGTCTGATTTCAAATAAATGCTTGGTCACCGCTTTCACGTCGGTTCGTAAATCCTGACGAGTTGCATCAACGCCGTCACCCGTCAGAGTGGCATCGAGATGCCACAGATTGCTCTTCGAATCATGTCTTACCATAGCACGGACGCTATGAAAGACAACTCCTTCGGCATCTTTGATGAACACGATGCTGTTCAACCATTCGAAGAATAAATCCTCTATTTCACTTTCTGACAGAAGACAGTTCTTTGTCCAGTTGGTTTCTACGGTCAGCGGGTCAGCCATGGCTTCAATCACGGCCAATGCCGCCGTGACAAACAACTCTGATACCGAATCGCCAGTGGCTTCAAAAGCAAGATCCCCCAAAACAATTTCATCGAGAAACCGGTGTGCTTTCCCCATATCGTCTAGCCAATGAGGATCAGAGAAAAATGTCTTCGCTTCGCAATCTTTCGCAAGAACGAAGGCCGGAAAACGATGAACGGTTCAGTCCATCGAGAACCGGAATGTGCCGTCATGGACATCGTTCAGTAAGTTTCCATGGACGTACACTCGGATTTCTGCTTTTTTAGCTCGTGCGATGAGGCACCGGCTTCTTTATTGTCCTCAGGGAACAGTAATTTCTGTGGCAACGTGATCGTATTTTTCAGAATCGACAATGCCAATTTGGCAAATCCTGTTAATCCAAACGCCACGGATTCCACGGCCAGCGGCTCAATTGCCGGATTCTGAAACGGGCCTTTGACCGAAAACATGGCCAAGTCGATTCCCCGTTCATCATCGTCAAGCAAGAGATGCACCAACGGAATTTCTTCCAGAAGATCAAAATACGAACCCAAGGGGCTGACCGCGGTCACCACATCCAAATCATCGTTCACCAAGTCGTATTGTCCGGCAGCCGTCATTTTCACAACCGGTCCATCCATCACCATGTCCGTTGAGACAATCCGGCCATCGCCAATGGCAAAGGTTCCACTTTGCCGGTCAAAGGGATATCCGTCTTTTTCAAGGTCCACTTCCCCCTGGAGCATATGCGGCAAGTTCATGATGGCCAGAATTTTAGGTATCACAACCCCTCGTTTGATCCGGCCGTCTTTGATGGTGAGTTTCAACGTGCCTTTGAGGGTTGGAAGCACGCCAAGCGGATTTCTACCATGTCCTTGCAGCGTGCCCTCCATGGTCATCAATCCCGTCATCAATCGCTTGTCGAGTGTTTGTTTATCAAGAAGGGTTTTTTCCAGGGTTACCAACGGAATCGAGTTGATCAAAAAACACGTTTTCATCGCGGCCGGTTGTCGCACGGGCAGATTGACCAATACACGCCCTTGAATCGTCCCGTCGTCGGCTTTGCCGCGAATACGATCTATGCGGATGATGCCTTTATTGATGTTCAATTGACCGGATAAATTCCGCACCTTCAAGTTGTGGTACGAGGCACGATTGAACCGCAATCTTGCGGAGACCTTGGTCGTGCCGGCAATCGTTTCCAAGAATTCCCGAAGGGGAGAACGTTGTTTGTCTCTCGGCAGCAACAGGCCGAGGTCGAATCGAGTCGCAGTCAGCGACAGTTTCATATTCGGTTTACTGTCCCACGCGAGGATGATTCCCTTGACCTGAGTTTGACTATTCTCAAGATTCCATTGCAGTCTCTCTAGCTTGGCGGTATGGCCGGCCAGTTTCACTTGAAGCGCCACTTGAGAAATCGGCGATCTGACTCCTTCGATGTTGACGACTCCATTCGTTAAGGTCACTTGCCCCGATTTGCTCCATGACCTCCACTCACCTCCCGTTCCCCGAAGCCGCACCACCCCTTCCATGGTTCCGGAGGAAATAGTCTTCTCAAATAATTCAAGGTCCGGGGGTAACGACTCGAAGCGTATCGGTTCGGCCGTCAGTGAGGCATTGAACGTTAACGTTTGGTCATAATGAAACGTTCCTTTTGCGGCAAAGCGAACCGACGGCAGACTCAGGACCATGCTTTCAAACGTGAATTGACCCTTTTTGCCGACTCGAACGTGAAAATCCAGATTGCCGGCCAGGCTCGAAGGTTTATAGAGAATGCCCGGCAAGTGCATTTCCAATCCTTGCAGAGAAATTCGCCCCTTCACCGAGGGGTTTCGCAGTTGTCCTGAAACCATGAGGAGATACTGCGACTTGCCTGAAATTGTTTCTTGCGTCGGAAGCGCCGGGCCTGACAAGAGAGTCGGCAGGTCGCGGTCACTGAAATAACCATGAATTCTCAAGTCATCAGTATAAGCTTGATCTTCAAGAGCAATCGTCCCTTGGATGTCAAAATCGCTATTACCATAGAGCCCTGTGACGTTTTCGAAACGAAGACGATCTTCTGAGACGGCAAAAATGCCTTCCACTCGGGTAAGAGGCATGCGTAGTCCCGGCAATTGCATGGCGATCCGTTCAGCATGATATTCGGCGCTTTGGAACGCGATGGCTTGAGGATCCTTGAGTGGTCCGGCAAATCGCAGGGTCAACAATCCGCTTCCGGCCTTGCCTTGCAAAGCTTCTTCAGATCGTTGCGATAAGCTCCACCCGGCAATGGTTTGCATAAGGCCGATAATTTTTTGGGCGGAAACCCGTCCTCCGAATTCTGTTGTCAACCAAGGCCCTTGTTCGGCAAATACAATTATCCCTTCGCCTTGAGTGACGGGAAGTTCCTCATATTGGCCACGAAGGTCGAAGAATTGAATCTCATCAGCCCCGACATTGATGGTACAGGTCATCTCTTTGACCGTTCCCAGCTGAGGACCTAAGTTCAATCTTGCTTCCGAAAGCTGAAATTTTCCCGTCAGTGCATGGCCCGCTCCTTTGCGGGATGAACCGGCGAACGTCGCTGAAACCGCTTGAATTTTTCCACTGATCAACTGACGATGAATGGCATCAGACAATTCTGACGGAATAAGTCCTTCGGGCAGTAATTGAGGCAAATGTTGAATGGCTACAGGTGCGCTGGACCATTGCCCCGAAAAGGTAAACGGTTCAGACCGCCACAAACCCTTCACGCTGATATCTGAATTCAGATCAACGCTGTCGGTTAAAACCACCAGATCGTTCACAGACAGATCATACCCTGCAATGCCGGGAGCAAAATGGAGGTGTCCTTGGACCTTGGTTCGACCTTGTAATCCAATCGGCACTTCATGCACGTCTAACAGATCGGCCAATTGCACAAGCGTTTTGCGATCAAGGTCCATGCGAGTATGGAGGTCGAATTGCGGCGACGCGTCACGGCCTATTATCATTCCCTCTTTGAGAAAACCTCCGATGTCCTGGAGCGTCCCATAAGCAGAGAGCACGGATCGCGTGTCCCCTTCGGAAAATCGCGCGGACAGAAACATTTCCGTGGGGCCATCCCACACGAGCTGCTCGACTTGCAGTTCTACGTCTTCCGCGTGAATGATAAACGTGGATTCACGGCGATATCGATCCTCCAGATGCACTGTACCGTTCGTCAATTTCAATGAACGTCCCAAGAGCCACGCCCCTATTTCCACCTGATCGGATGATTCCTTTTGAAAAACGTTCTGGTAATTCCATTGTCCGTTTTCGTCGCGTTTGAGATCAAAAACGGCATGTTCGATGATCAGGGCATGCGGCATGGGTATATCCTGCACGAAGGACAAAAAATTCAAATCCAGTTGAATGTACGTGGCCTGAAAAACGAGGGTGCCTTGCTCCGGGTCTTGAATGCTGACGTCTCTCAATTCCAGGTGGGGAAAGGGGAAAAACCCTACCTGTATGTGTTCGATGACGACGTGATCTCCCAAGGATCTTGTGACAAAATCCCGAACGACAACTTGCATGTCCTCCGTGTGGAACGTCGCAAGATACACGACACCTACAACGCAAACGATCAGGACCAGAAGGAGGATGGGAATCAGACTCTTGCGCTTGGAAGACATGTATTCATTCCCGGCCTTGATGGGCACAAATCTTGGGGATTAGACCAACGGGTGTTCCGCTACGAGGCGTTTGGCGTATGCACGGTTATCTTGGCGTTTTCTTGACAGTCTGAGGAATTCACCGTTATGGTCCTCCCCCATTCTAACGAAAGTCCACTCGTTATTCTATCGGCAGTTTCCTGACCATGAAATCGGTTTCCCGCGCAGCCTTCTCTTTGCCATATTCATACACGCATCTTCTCGTGTCGCGGTCAGTAGCAGGCGCACTGCTAAAATGTTATGACTATCCTCATCCGAACAAACCGGATGTCGTTATCAGAGGATACGACAAGGCCCATGCCTTTCGGACGGCGAAAATGTGTGCGGTCGTGGCCCAGCACCTTTCGTATGAACGCTCACGTGTCCGGCAATTTCAGATTGCCTGTCTATTGCATGATTTGGGAAGGGCCGGACTTGAGCGACGGCTTTTTGGCAAAATATGGTCATGGGCGCGTAACCGGAATATTCCCACGAGGCCTGCCGAATGGCGATTGCGACATCCCGATTCGAGTTATGGCAAGGAGACCGAAGCATTTGTGAAAACGTATCGAAATGCATTGGCCGAACAAGGATTGCCGCTCACCCGGTGGGCACGCGAACACATTGAAATGCGATTGGGATTTGCTCGTCGCCATCGCCGGCAACTCGCAAGAGTCACCCCCCTCCTGGAAAGCCTGGATATTCGTTGGTTGCCATGGATGGAGAAGGTGACGTTATATTATTATTATCCTGAAAAACTGGCACGGTCTCCTGACTGGGTCAGGGAACTTGGAGAAATCCTGGTCGCGTGTGAACAGTTGGAAGCCTATAGCAATCGCCGGCGTGGGACGGACTACTACGTGCGTTCACAAGAAAGTTTTCACGAGGCCTTTTGCTACCTCGACTCATTGAAACGACAGGGCCGTTTACGGACAAGAGTCGTCAAAGCGGTTCGACAATTGACAGCTTCCGGCAATTTTGATTCCATTCTCAAGGCGGCCCGAGGGGGAACACTATCACGATCAGAACAACAATTCCTTCGCTCCCTCCAATAGACAAGAGATACGATTCGATGCCCGTCTTTACCCACCACTTCTCGGTCGCGATGCGAGGACATTCGCAGGTTGAAAATATCTCCGACCGCGTTCGGGAGTTCCTTGCCTCTACTCCCATGCAAGCCGGTATCGTCACGATCTTCGTGAGACATACGACTGCTTCGGTTCTTATCATCGAAGATGAACCGGGTTTGCGCGCTGATACCAAAACCGTCTGGGACAATCTGATTCCGGCAGCCTCAACTTGGCAGCATAACGTGAGAAACCCCGGTGAGAACAATGGGCACAGTCACTTGCGAGGCCAAATCCAGGGCCAATCACTGGCCGTTCCCTTTGCCGACAACCAATTACTCTTGGGGACATGGCAAGAAATAGTTATTCTCGATTTTGATACACGGGCACGCTCTCGGGAGATCATCGTCCAAGTGATGGGCGAGTGAACCTGAATACGTGTGAGGTTGACTCCCGGGGTTGACCGTGCTTTTCGATTCACCGCTTCGCAAGCACGGGGTTCCCCGAATGGGGAGATCTTTCTTGCTTTTTTCTGAAAATGAGAGACAATAAAATAGAGGACCGGAGGTCATAGAGTTCATTTCATCGTGGTTTCGCGGAGAGGATAATCCATGACACACAAAAGCCAAGACGACAAACAACGACACAACACCCCGTCGTTCTTCTGGATGACGGCCCTTCTTTTCACTTGCTTGTGCTGGACTCCCGCTTGGGCTGATAGTATGGATCAGCAACAACTTGTTGAAAAAGCCACGCATACCGTTTCAAGCTTTATGGAGGATCCGAATCTCACCTGGTTTCAGGATCACGTCAAGGAAGCCAAAGCTCTTTTGATTATCCCGCAACAATTGAAGGCTGCCTTCTTCTTCGGTGCGGATGGAGGCAGCGGAGTTTTGGTCGCCAATGATGCCAAGACGGGAGAGTGGGGCGAACCGGCCTTTTACGTCCTGGGAGGACTCAGCTTCGGATTTCAATTCGGTGGGGAAGCCTCGGAAGTCATCATCCTGGCCATGACCCAAGGCGCAGTCGAAAAGCTCTATTCCTCATCCTTTAAACTGGGCGGTGATGCCTCCATTGCAGCCGGACCCTATGGAGCCGGAGTCGAGGGCGCGACCTCAGCCAATTTGAACGCCGACTTTCTTTCGTTCTCGCGTTCAAAAGGAGCCTATGCGGGGGTCTCATTGGAAGGATCGATCATCTACACGGACGATGATTCCAATCAAGCCTATTATGGAAAAAAGGTTCGGCCCGTTGACATTCTTGTCACCAAATCCGCCAAAAATGAACATTCGGCCGGTCTTCGCCAAGCCATCACGACGGCAACCAAATAGGTGCACATTCTTACGGGAGCATGGGTCGCTGACAAATTGAAGAGCAGGCAAGTCTATTCCTGAATGGTGGGGACGATCACCACCTCCCCGTCTTTGCAATCGATCGTCACCGCGTCACCGTCTTTGATCTCTCCTTTGACCAACAGCTTCGACAGGGGTGTTTCGACGTCGCGTTGGATCAGGCGTTTCAAGGGTCGGGCGCCGTACATGGAACTATAGCCTCGCGATCCCAAATTTGACAGCGCCTCTTCGGTCACCTCCAACCGAATTCTCCGGTCCTCCAGCCTTGCCTTTAGTCGCTCCAGTTGAATGTCCGCGATTCGACCGACTTCATCCGTGCTCAACGGATGAAAGACGACGGTTTCGTCGATACGATTCAAGAATTCAGGACGGAAGTGTCGTTTGACCTCGTTCAAGACCATGGCCTGCAATTCCTCATAGGTTCGTTCACGCTCTTGCGCCTCCAGAATTTCCTGACTGCCGACATTCGACGTCATGATCAGGACCGTATTTTTGAAATCCACGGTTCGTCCTTGTGAATCGGTCAACCGGCCGTCGTCGAGAACCTGCAAGAGAATATTGAATACGTCATGGTGAGCTTTCTCGATCTCATCTAGGAGAATCACGCAGAAAGGACGACACCTGACGGCTTCGGTCAATTGCCCTCCCTCTTCATAACCAACGTAGCCGGGCGGGGCCCCGATCAGTTTTGCCACGGCATGTTTTTCCATGTATTCCGACAAATCGATCCGTATGAGATTGGCTTCGTCATCAAAGAGGACGTGAGCCAAGGCCCGAGCCAGTTCGGTTTTCCCAACACCGGTCGGACCGAGAAACAAAAAAGAACCGATCGGCCGGTTGGGGTCCTTGATGCCCGATCGTGCCCGGAGGACGGCGTCGGCGACGGCTCGAACCCCTTCATCCTGGCCGACCACGCGTTGATGGAGCAACGCTCCCAATTGCAACAATTTTTCCATTTCCCCTTGGAGGAGGCGGCTCATCGGAATGCCCGTCCAACGACTGACCACTGCCGCAATGTCTTCTTCATCCACTTCTTCTTTCAATAGACGAGACTCCCCTTCCTGTCGATCGAGATGCGCTTCTTCAGCCTGGAGTTCCCTCTCCAGCCTCGGCATCGTTCCGTAGCGGAGTTCCGCAACCTGATTGAGATCATATTTTCGTTCGGCCTTTTCAATCTGGTGCTTCAAATCTTCAATGTGTTGTCGGATCTGCTGCAAGCGTCCAACCGCGGATTTCTCCGCTTCCCACTGCTGCTTCAATTCGGCAAGTTCCCGGTGCTTGTCATCGAGTTCACCTTCCAATGTTTCAAGTCGCGCCTGGCTACCCGGATCCTCTTCCTTTTTGAGGGCTTCCCGTTCGATTTCGAGTTGCATCACTTTTCGGGAAACTTCATCCAATGCCGCGGGCATGCTGTCGATTTCCGTACGCAGTCGTGCGGCGGACTCATCAATGAGATCGATGGCCTTGTCCGGGAGAAACCGGTCGCCGATATATCTATGCGAAAGCCGTGCAGCCGCAACCAGAGCCGCGTCTTTAATGCGGACCCCATGATGAACCTCATACCGTTCCTTGAGTCCCCGCAAAATCGAAATCGTATTGGCGACCGACGGTTGTTCCACGAGCACGGGCTGGAACCGGCGTTCCAGTGCCGCGTCTTTTTCAATATGCTTGCGATACTCATCCAAGGTCGTCGCTCCGATCAGATGGAGCTCCCCTCGCGCCAGCATCGGTTTCAACAGGTTGGCCGCATCCATGGCCCCTTCGGCCGCTCCCGTGCCCACCACGGTATGTAATTCGTCGATAAACAGGAGAACATTTCCGTGCGACGACTGAATTTCCTTCAAGACAGCCTTCAGGCGTTCCTCAAATTCGCCCCGGAATTTGGCTCCGGCCACCAAGGCTCCCATGTCGAGGACAATCACGCGTTTCTGCTTCAACCCTTCAGGAACGTCGCCCTTGATGATCCGTTGAGCCAGCCCTTCGACAATGGCCGTTTTCCCGACACCTGGCTCACCGATGAGCACGGGATTGTTCTTTGTCCGTCTTGACAGAATTTGAATCGTCCGCCGGATCTCCTCGTCACGCCCGATCACCGGATCCAGCTTTCCCTGGGTCGCCAAACGGGTTAAATCCCGGCCATATTTTTCCAGCGCCTGAAAGGTCCCTTCAGGGTCCTGACTGGTCACTCGTTGATTGCCGCGAACCTGTTGCAGGCCGGCCAACAATTTATCGCGCGTCACTCCCAGGTCCTTTAACACGCCTTCTTGAGCCGCCATGGCCAGCAGGAGATGCTCGACACTGATATACTCGTCCTTCAAGGATTGTTTTTCATCTTCGGCACGAGCCAGCAGCGTGGCCGTGCGCTGAGTCAAATGTAGCTGACCGGGCGCTGCTCCCGTGCCACGGACTTGGGGGATTTTTGCGAGTCGTTGCTCGGTCTTGGCCTTCACAGCGGCACCGGACACCCCGCTGTGTTCCAGGATCGGATCAGCAGACCCGTCAACTTGCTCCAGCAAAGCCGCCAGCACGTGCTCGACGTCGATGCCCTGGTGATTCCGGCGCATGGCCAAGGCGGACGCGGCTTGCAGCGCCTCTTGCACTTTCAGCGTCATGCGATTCATATCCATGATAACCGACTCCTCCGTAGATATTTTCGATCAACGATCCTCTATCATCAGATAATCACAGCCCCAAAAAGATCAAGTGGGAACCAGCGATCGTCGTTCTTTACTCCCGACGATCAGATAAGCGATGATATCAGTCGTTCATAAATCGTGAGAACCCGGGCCCTGATGGTTTCGTAGCGGGCGAGAAAACTTGAGGTCGCAGAAGATGACGATTGGGCCGCGTAGCCCATGCGGACGGCACATTTGGTCAATTCGGCAGGTTGATTCGGCAATGTATGGGTTTGCAGTTCATGGACCATTTGTACCTTATTCTCAACATCACGCAAAAACAGATAGGCCTCCTCCAGAAACTTCCCATCAGCGACTTGTAATAGGTCAAGTGCTTGGAGTTGCTGAAGCCCTGTAATCGTATTCGACTCAAATAACTGCGGATGTCTGGCAACATGCAACAATTGAAGCGTCTGGACTATGAATTCAATGTCACGAATTCCTCCGGAACTGAGTTTGATATTACGTCCATGTTCTTTTTTCCTCTCGACTCTTCGGTGAATCTGAGCCCTTAGCGTGTGAACCGTTTCGATAAGATCTCGGGTTCCCTGTTCTTCCTGCCCCATGACAAACGGCCGGATTTTCTTGAGAAAGGTCTGTCCCAAAGACCGATGCCCCGCTACAGGACGCGCCTTTAACAATGCCAGTCGCTCCCAAGTCCTTCCACGTGTTTGATAGTATTTTACGGCGTCACGGTTTGACCAAGCCAATGGCCCAACGTCTCCCTCAGGTCGCAAACGCAAATCCACTCGAAACAATCGCCCTTCCGAAGTGGATACCGACAGGACCCGGGTAAGCTCCATAGCAACAATTTGAAAAAACATCTCGTTACTGATTGGTTTTTTCGCGTCTTTTGCCTGCCTGTTACCCAACGAGTATAAGTAGATGAGATCGACGTCGGAGCTGTAATTCAGCTCGCCTCCACCTAGTTTTCCCATTCCCAACACCACGAATCCTTTGCTGCTTCTACTCGTCCCGGGGCCTCCATAAAGGGGAATTCCATATTCTTTACACAGTTCTTCCTGAACGAGTCGGTACGCGGCGTGGATCACGATTTCGGCAAGTCGTGACAGGGATTGAACCGTCTCCGCGACGGATGCAACGTGAAAAAGGTCCCGCGCGCCGATACGCAGCATTTCCCGGCGATGGAAACGGCGAAGAGCATCCAATTTGCGTTCGTAGGTGTGCACAAGACCAAGGGCTTCGTCCAAGACCGTTTGCAGGCGTTTGGAATCAGGCACGCTCTTTAGGACATGCTCTTGCTCGATCCAATAAATCAGCATGGGGTCTCGAATGAGCGTTTCCGCCATCGCAGGGCTGTTTCCGAACAAGACACACAACAATTGCAGGACGTGCGGTACCTGCGCTAAAAAACCGAATGCTTGAGTTCTGGCATTGCCGGCATCAAGGTATCGCTCCCATTCTCGTAAGCCTTGATCCGGATCGGCAGTCACTGAAACGGCGTGCAAGAGATCAGAAAGAATGACCGCGAGCAGTTTTCTGCTTCTAGGTTCGCCAGCCATAAGTTGAAGATTGGCATCGGCTTCCTTCCAATTTCGAAACCCATACGGCGTCAACAGCCGTTCGACTTCCGAATGGGCTAAATTCGGAGAAAGCAGCAAGGGGCGCGGGTCAGGCTTAAAACGTGGGTTGCGCATAATCGCCTTTAGGACGAACAACGAGAAACGTTTGAGGTGTAATCCTTCTCACAATTGTCACACGTTAAGGTATACTGCACTGCCATGAAAAAGCCATTCGATCAGACGGAACTGGAAAAACTCTCTCCACAAATCGACCCTGCAGTTATCAAGGACTTTCTGGATCGCATGGATCCGGAATATTTCCTGGAATTTTCAACTCAGACCGTGGCGGAACACGTGACCATGGCCAACACCCTGACCTTGGAAGATCCCTGCACGCTCCTTGTTCAACCGGCAAACGATGCGAATCGGTACCGGCTCACGATCGTCGCCTACGACTATTTTTCGGAATTTGCCACGATTTGCGGCCTGTTGTCCGCCTATCGCTTCGACATACGCGAAGCTCTTGTTTTCACGTACCATGACGACCCGGTTTCTGCGTCGAAAACTTTGCGTCACATGCGAGCGCCCAAATGGCCGATCCGGCGCCCTCGCCAACAACCGGGCCTCTTCAAAAGAAAAGTCGTGGACGTCTTTCAGGTTCAGCTTCTCCCGGGGACGACATTCAATGCGGCAATTGAGCAGGGATTGAGCCAAGACCTGTCCCGCATGATTTGTTTGCTCGAATCCCAGAAGCTCCAGGAGGTCCGCAATTACGTAAATCGAAAATTGGCAGAGACGCTTGGCCAAAGAAAAACAGTCGCTTCCGCTCTCGTGCATCCGGTGGAAATATTTTTCAACAATGCGCGTTCCACACGAGACACCGTCGTCGATATCAGAGGCACGGATTCTCCGGCTTTCTTATACGCCTTTACGAATGCGTTGGCCATGAGAGGACTTTATTTTTCAAAAGCCGTGATTGATGGAAACGGCATCAAAGTCCGTAACCGGTTTTTTGTCAGGGATCGATACGGCAAGAAGATTGTCTCGGCACAAGAACAACAGGAACTGACCGTCGCCGCCGCCCTCATCAAGGAATTTACCCATTCCCTCACGTGGGCCCCGGATCCCGGCAAGGCGTTGAATCATTTCAGTCATTTCCTGGATCAGTTGCTGGAGCATCGTCTCAACAAAAAACAGATCCGCTGGCTCACTAGAAAAGATTCGTTGGCCAACCTCGCCCGGTTATTCGGCACAAGCGATTTCTTATGGGAAGACTTCCTTCGCCGGCAACACGTCAACCTTCTGCCCATTGTCGAAACGTTCCATCAGCCCCAGGCCCGCTTATCAAAAACCGCTCTCACCAAGGCGTTGAAGACCACACTTGGAAAGAATCGAAATCCGGAAAACAGAAAAACGATCTTGAATCGGTTTAAAGATCAGGAATTGTTTCGTATCGACATGCATCATATTCTCAACGAAACGTCCCTCCCCTCGTTCTCCGAATCGCTCACGACCCTGGCTGAAGTGATCTTAGCACAAGCTCTTGTCGAGGCCCAGGCAGTGGTCAACCGAAAACATCCACCGCCGGCCACGCTGAACAAAAGTCCTCTGCCGTTCAGTATTTGCGGATTAGGCAAGTTGGGCGGGCGTGAGTTGGGTTACGCCTCCGATATCGAATTGATCTTTGTCTATGGGACGAATGCCTCGGGTCGTCCCAACCCCGGCATCGGTGAATACTACGAACGACTGGTCCAGGAATTTCTCCATTGGATCGAGGCGAAACAGGAGAGAATTTTTCAACTCGACATCCGGTTGCGACCTCATGGAGAAAAGGGCCTGCTCGCCAATTCGTTTGAAGAAATTCAACGCTACTACCGGGAGGGAGGAGCCGCCGCGCCGTTTGAGCGACAGGCCTTGATCAAGTTGCGGCACGTCGCGGGGCACGCCGCGCTGGGCCGACGCATAGAACGCTACCGTGACGATTTCGTGTACAGCCAGGCTCCCTGGCCATTGGACACCGCTCTGCATTTGCGCCGCAGGCAGATCCGGGAATTGGTCCCCAAGGGCGCCATCCATGTGAAATACAGCCCCGGCGGGCTCATCGACGTTGAATATGCCGCTCAGTACCTTCAAATGCAGCATGGCTACCGGGATGCCTCACTCCATACCCCCAATACCCTGGACGCACTTGAGGCCCTTCAAGCGACAAAAGTTCTCTCACGTCACGACGCAACGATCCTGATGGAAGACTATCTGTTCCTGAGAAAGGTGATTGATGGCTTACGCATCGTTCGAGGAAATGCCAAGGATCTGGTGCTGCCGGAATCCGGTTCCGACGACATGACGTATCTGGCAAGAAGATTGGGGTATCTCACCGACGTCTGGAAAGAAGGGGCGCAAACGTTTGAAAACGAGTTACAACAACGCATGAACCGGACACGCGCCACATTCGTCAAACTGTTTTGTCAAAAGCCTTCCGGAAAAAGAAAACGGCGTCTTTCCGATTGAACCGGAAAGACGCCGTAATGACAAAATGGGACTCAAATCCCCTCGCGCTAAATATCGTAGTACAAGAAGAATTCATGGGGATGAGGACGAATGCGAACCTCATCGGCTTCGTTTTCCCGCTTATAGCTGATCCAGGACTCCACCAGATCTTCACTGAAGACCCCACCCTTTAGCAGGAACTGATGGTCATTTTCCAGGTTGTCGAGTGATTCATCCAGGCTCGCAGGCACGGTTGGGATATTCGAAGCTTCCTCCGGAGCCAAATCGTAGAGATTTTTGTCCATGGCTTCACCCGGGTCGATCTTGTTTTGAATGCCGTCGAGTCCCGCCATCAACATTGCGCTGAACGCCAGATAAAAGTTAGCCGAGGGATCAGGGAAACGCACTTCGATCCGTTTGGCTTTCGGGTTGGTCGAATACATCGGGATTCGAATGCCCGCCGACCGGTTCCGGCTTGAATAGGCCAACAACACGGGAGCCTCGAATCCGGGCGTCAACCGTTTATAGGAATTCGTCGTCGGGTTCGTGAACGCCGCCAAGGCCGCAGCATGCTTCAGCACGCCGCCGATGTAATGCAGGCACGCTTTGGACACGCCGGCGTATTCTTTGCCGGCGAACGTCGGTTTTCCGTCCTTCCAGATACTTTGATGCGTGTGCATGCCCGTCCCGTTATCCTGGAACAACGGTTTCGGCATGAATGTCGCGGTTTTGCCGTGCCGTCTGGCCACGTTCTTGACGATGTATTTGTACATCATCATTTTGTCCGCCATATTCAGCAAGCTGTCGAAGCGAAGATCGATTTCGGCTTGTCCTCCCGTAGCCACTTCGTGGTGATGTTTTTCAACATGAATCCCGGCCTTTTCCATTTCCCGGACCATTTCGGTACGAATGTCCTGTTGCGTATCCGTCGGGGGAACAGGGAAATAGCCTTCTTTATGCCTTGGCCGTGACCCCAGGTTGTGACCGTCGTCGCCTGAATTCCAAATGCCCTCTTCGGAGTCGATAAAATAATAGCCCGAGTTGCTGGTTTGGTCATAACTCGCGTGATCAAACACGAAGAACTCGGCTTCAGGCCCCCAATAGGAGACGTCGCCGATTCTGGTGCTCTTCAGGTATTGCTCCGCCCGTTGAGCCACGCCTCGCGGGTCCCGCTCGTAGACGGCGCGCGTGATCGGATCTTGCACGTTACACACCATACTGAGAGTGGGCAGCTCGGTAAACGGATCCATCCGGGCGGAGTTCGGATCGGGGAATACCAGCATGTCGCTGTTCTGAATCGCTTTCCACCCGCGGATGGACGACCCGTCAAAGCCCGCTCCATCCTTAAACAAATCAAGGTTCAGTTCGGAGGTCGGGATGGAAAAATGCTGCCACGTCCCGACCAGGTCGACAAACTTGAGATCGACCATTTCCACTTTGTTCTTTTTGGCAAAATCCAATACTTCACGCGGAGTCATTCCGTACCTCCTTCTTCACACAATAGGTTTACAACACGAACGCCAGCTCAGGTATAAGCGCGCTCACTATGCTGGCTCAAATCGAGCCCGGTTTCTTCATCTTCCGAAGACACGCGCAGACCCACCAGCAGATCGACGACTTTCAAAATAACAAAGGTTCCGACCACGACAAACACCAGCGTGGAAACGGCAAGCACAAACTGAGTCACGAATTGCCCCGGGTTCCCGTAAAATAAACCCTGGGCCCCTATGGATGCGAACAACCCGGTTGCGAGGATCCCGGTAAAGCCGCCCACTCCGTGAATGGCGACGACGTCGAGCGAATCATCGTACCCGAGCCTGATTTTCAAGACAACTGCGGCATAGCAGAGGGCACCAGCCACGAGTCCGATCACTAATGCCGGCAGGGGCGTCACGAACCCGGCACCTGGAGTAATGGTGGCCAAACCCGCGATGATCCCGCTTGCCACCCCCAGCATGGTGGGTTTGCCGGTGCGTAGCCATTCCGCTCCCATCCAACTGATCCCACCGGCACAAGCCGCAATGTGCGTGGCGACAAACGCCGACGCCGCGCCCCCGTTGGCACCCAACGCGCTCCCGGCGTTGAACCCGAACCACCCGAACCACAACAACCCCGTCCCCAGGACCGTCATGGGAAGGTTATGCGGAAGCATGGTCTCAACCCCGTAGCCTTTCCGTTGTCCCAACACCAGGGCACAGACGAGGGCCGCGAATCCCGAACTGATGTGCACCACGGCTCCTCCGGCAAAATCCAATGCGCCCATCTCCGCCAGCCAACCGCCTCCCCAGACCCAATGGGCAAGCGGCGAATAGATCAGGACTGACCAGAGTACGGCAAACAGCAGCAACGCCGAGAATTTCATTCGCTCGGCAAAACTGCCGGTGATCAGCGCCACGGTGATGGCGGCGAACATGAGTTGAAACACCATGAAGGCCAAATGCGGGATTCCCGTGCCGGGAAAGGCGTCCTGTCCCACGCCCATCGAGAAAAGAAATTCCAGGCTGCCGATGATTCCGCCCACGTCGGTGCCGAAGGCCAATGAATATCCGAGCAGCACCCACACAATACTGATCATGCAGAGGATGATGGCGGTATGCATCAGCGTCCCGAGTACATTCTTGCTCCGAACAAGCCCGCCATAAAAAAGCGCCAACCCGGGCAGGGTCATACAGAGTACGAATGCGGACGATACCAGAACCCACGCCGTGTCACCCGTGTCAATGGCCCCTGGGGTCCCGTCCTGGGCCCATCCGGTTACCGGCCCGCACCATAAACTCAAAATCACAACCACTAGCCACATGAATGAGAAGGTCGAGTGCTTCACGGTTCCACCTCGGGTTAAGGGTTATATGAACCGGCGCAGCCGGACACGCCAGAAACCGTCCATTGCCGGAAAGTTGAAGAATTACACCTCAAGTCCACCAAGACCCGTTCCAATGCCGTCTGTTCTCGTTTGTACAAGTGTCTTCAAGGGAGCCGGTTACAACGCGCCTTCTCCCGTCTCTCCGGTACGAATACGAATCACACCACTCAAATCTGAAACGAAAATCTTGCCATCGCCGATACTTCCCGTTTTGGCGGCTTTCCCCAGGGTTTCGATGACTTTGTCTTCCATGCTGTCGGCAACGGCGAGTTCCAGTTTGACCTTCGGCACGAAATCTATTTGGTATTCCGTTCCACGATAAGTTTCCTTATGGCCTTTCTGCCGGCC
This sequence comes from Nitrospirales bacterium, assembly GCA_965207015.1. GTDB lineage: Bacteria > Nitrospirota > Nitrospiria > Nitrospirales > UBA8639 > Bin75. The sequence continues at coordinate 1,124,843 of OZ242257.1, forward strand.
AAATCCTTTGACTTCGGTGACCGTCATGCCCTGAACGCCTATTTCAGTCAGGGCGTCTTTCACCTCATCGAGTTTAAAAGGCTTGATTATGGCTTTTACGAGTTTCATGGGTTTCTCCCCTTTCAATATTGAAAGTGTCGGCGGAAAGGCATCAACGGCGACGGCCGCTCATGCCTGACGTGATCCAATATCATGAATCGACCTGACACCTAAGTATATGCGCGCTCGCTATGTTCACTCAGGTCAAGCCCAACGATCTCCTCTTCCTTCTCCACGCGAAGGCCTATCACCATATCCAACACTTTCAAAATAATAAAGGTCCCGACAAACGAAAACACCCAAGTGGCTCCAACCCCCACGGCCTGAATGAACACTTGACCCGGATTTCCGAAAAACAAGCCCGTTCCACCACCCACACTGGCAAAAAGTCCCGTGGCTATGGCCCCCCAAGTCCCTCCGATGCCGTGAATGCCCAGCACGTCAAGCGCATCATCATAGCCGAATTTGGACTTCCATACCACAGCTAAATAGCACAGAACCCCGGCGCCGAAACCGATCACAATCGAGGAAATCGGGCCGACGAAACCCGCCGCCGGGGTAATCGCCACCAACCCGGCAATAGCGCCGCTGGCCCCGCCCAAGGCCGTTGGTTTGCCGGTATACATCCATTCAATTACGAGCCATCCCAGGACACCGGCAGACGTGGCCACCTGGGTCGCGACAAAAGCCCCAGCCGCGATCCCATCAGCCGCCAGGGCGCTCCCCGCATTGAAGCCGAACCATCCCACCCACAACAAGGCCGCCCCAACCACGGTAAAGGGCAGGTTATGGGGAGCCATCTTTTCAGTTCCATAGCCGTGGCGTTTTCCCAGGACCAGCGCCGCGGCCAAGGCCGCCACACCCGAACTGATGTGCACGACAGTGCCGCCGGCAAAATCCAGGGCTCCCAATTCGCCCAACCATCCGCCGCCCCAGACCCAATGAGCCAGCGGGGCATAGATCAGGGTGACCCACAGGACCGCAAACAGCACGTACCCCATGAACTTCATGCGTTCCGCAATGGCCCCGCTGATCAGCGCCACCGTAATCGCCGCGAACATGAGTTGAAACACCATGAAGGCGAGATGCGGGATGGCCGTGCCGGAAAAGGCTTCCGGCCCCACGCCACTCGACCACAGAAATTCGAAATTGCCTACGATGCCGCCCACGTCCGTGCCGAAGGCAATGGTATAGCCCCACAGCACCCAGACCACGCTGACCACGCACACGGAGATGAAGCTGTACATCATGGTGCTCAGCACGTTCTTGTCGCGCACCATCCCTCCGTAAAAAAGCGCCAGGCCTGGAATGATCATGGCGAGCACCAATGCGGAAGACGTCAGAAGCCATCCCGTATCCCCCGCACTGATGGCCGCGCCCCCTTCTTCCGCCAGGGCCATTCCTGTAAAGATTGGAAGTAGTAATACTGAGAATAATATACTTATATATTTTAATGAAAGTTTCCTGTTTTCCATTTTCTCCCTCCTGTTATGTGGTTACAGGACTTCCCTAAAAGAGGAAGATCATTTCACCGGCCAACGTTGATTGGCTGTCGCTTACACCGTCGCCATCCCGAAACGTCTCTCTGTCGGATTTGTCGTACCGGAACTCCAGCCGGGTGATGAGATTAGGAACCGGCTTGTACTGCAGGGTCCACGTGGTTTCCCACAACGTTTGATCGTTCATGTTGATTGTCTCATGAGGACACAAGTGGGCATTGCCTAAAGCGCCATAAGCACCATCGCCTTCACCATCACCATCAGTATCAACATCCGTGCCATGATCTGGATCGAAGCACGAGAATTCACCTGCCGCATCCTCAAAGACTTCCGCCCGGACGTGCAGTCCCCATTGGTCGTTGAAATCATAGATGGCGTAGCCTGCCACGCCGTTCCACCGGGCGTTGCTCATGCCCGGACGGGCTTGGTTCCCATAGTAACCCTCCAACACGAATTCGAGTTGGTCTGTCGCCTGTATGTCGAGGATGCCTCCGACCTGCATGCGGTCCGCAGTTTCTTCTCCTCTAGCGTTGCCCTCAGGCCCCCAGAAACCGAATATCGAAACCCCTAAGTTGTCCATGGGTGTGAGAGAAAGGAGCGCTTCGATGGATTTGCTGTTATTGTCATCCTGTTGCAGCCCCGTAAACGAGTTGATGGCGCTAACGGCCAGCGAGGCGTTATCCGAAAAATCAACCGAGGCGCGAAACCCCGTCACGGTGAACGGCTCCCCGATGCCGAACAGGAACGAACGGGAGAAGTTGGGATTGAGCGGACTTTCGATCACTTCATACCCGATCAGCGTGTTCATGCGTCCTGCTTGAAGCGTGACATTATCTGCCGGCATGTATTGGACGTAGGCTTCCTGAAAGTCGAAGTCGTCATTACCCGTCCCACCGGTAAACTTGGCGTCTTCCCCGAAGTTCAGCTTCAAACGGAAACCCGCCCGGTCGGTCAAGGCTCCTCCCGGACTCGCGGCTTTTTCCAGAACGAGTTGCGCCATATTGGGCCGAAAAGAATTTGCGTCTCCGTCAAAACTTCGGTTGTTATTCACACCGGTAGAGGGGTTATTGAAATTCTGCGTATACGATGTTTCCACGTAGCCGTAGAGCGACAGGTTCAATTTGTTGGCCAACGTATCATCTTCAGCCAACGCCACGGAATTCAATAGTGGCAAGGGTAGCCACCCAACGACCGCCATACTAAAAACAAACAAAACCATACATGTCATCATCGGTTTGGTCATTGTCGGTTCTCCTTTTGCAAATTCGTGATTGGCAACTGAAAAATGCGGTTCATTCCCCGCGCCCTCCCCTATTTGAATGCAGAAACCTTGAATTCTGCTTATCGACAACCAAAAAAAAAGCCCCCAACCCCTTTTACGTGGTTGAGGACTTCGTCGTCCTTTGAATACAAATAATAGAAGCCGAGACACCGGTGTCTCGACAATGAGGCTTTTTTACATCAGTTCCAGCTAACAGTCAAGACAAAATTGTGGGGAATTACATACTGAACCTAAGCTGTGTTATAGAGTTAACCGTTATGCCTGAAGACTCCAACCCTGGCTGCGGAAGCAATCTTTCTCTTTTAGGAAATCTCTAACACATGAGGGCAGGAAGCAGATGGATGCCGGGAAAATTTTCTTGAAATATCTTCACATTCGGATTCGTCGGGGAATCCTCATGTGCTCAACGAGCCGCCTCCGAATCCTGAGGGCGGCAAGACCCTCATTGTGGATCAGGCCGATCCTGCGTGTTACCCCCGCCCAAGTGCGGCCCTGAAGGATGCGGGACCGGATGACCAAATTTTTGTTCACCCGGGGATCTATGAAGACCGTCTGTTCGGCACACAGCAACCCATTCACCTGATTGGAGCCGGACGGGACCACGTCCAGATCTTCAGCCGCCGAAGCGGGCCTTTGTATTTGCAACAGATTCCCAGCGGGCGCATTTCCGGCATGACGTTCCGTTACGTCGGCAGCGACCAGCACTCCGCGATCAATATCTTCGATTCCACCTGCACGATTACCCAATGCCGGGCCACCGACGGTCTCCTCTCGGGAATCGTGATTTATGGCCCGAATTGCCGGCCTTCGCTTATCGAAAACGAGGTCTGCCGAAATCGTGAATCAGGAATTTTCTGTTTCGCCGGGGCACAGCCCTATCTGGCCAAAAACGTCTGTTTTGACAATCACCATTTTGGCTGGCGGTCAGGGATGATGGAACTCGACCGGATTTTCTCAAGAATACCTGCCATCATAATATGCTCAGCGGCATACTCCTGTTTCATGGAGCCCAGGCAATGCTCCTGGAAAATGAGTGTTACGACAACTGTCACTGGGGACTCGTCATGACGCCGGACTCCAAATCAACGCCGGAGCCGGACCAACTCCTGTCCTGCAACACCCTTGCTCAGAACCCGCGAGGAGCCTGTATCGTCACGGAACAGCCCCTCGGGGAGATTGGGCGATAGCCCATTGGAAGATCGCGGGCAGATCTGAAGACATATCCTCTCCTAGGGTGAGGTGACCGTGGGCAGAATGCGGCCCCATGTGATTCGTTGCCATAGACGTTCATGCCCCCAGTACAGAACAATTTTCGCCAACGCATCGAAACTGCCGACAATCGCCGCTGCCACCAACTCACCCGAATACAGATAAACAACGATTGTGGTCACCATAGTGGCCAAGACTCTCCAACTGATGCCTTTCACCACGCTTCGAAAATGTGTATCCATAACCCACTCCTTATTGAGTCCTGCTCAGGGCGTTCTTTCCTCGACGTTGGGGAGATTTCCGGACTCGACGATTCCGACCCAGATCGTAAAATGCTCTCAACGTATATCCGTCCAAGACGCCGGTGATGGCGTTTCTGACGTCAAACATGACGTCTTGTATCGGACAGTCACGGGCCTCGGAATATGGACAGTCCTGACAAGTTTGATAGGCCGTCTGGCTTACGCAGGGGATGGGAGCCAGAGGACCGTCCAAAATACGAATCACCTGCCCGACCGACACGTCTTCCGGCGGTTTAATCAACCGGTAGCCACCCTGCACACCGGGACGACTCCCCAGGATTCCGGCCCGCTTCAATTCCAATAGAATGGTTTCCAGGAACCCCACGGGAATGTGTTGGACTTCGGCAATGTCCGATCGTCGCAACGCAACCTGACCATACGCCTTGGTCAATTCAAGCAAGGCTCGCAATCCGTATTCGCTTTTTCTGGAAAGTCTCATATTCTTAATATTGTTTAGAAAAGTTATTAAGAATTAGCGGAAAAAATTTTCTACTCTTGTCTCATCTGCCGTTGGGCCGACGACACGACGAATTCCGCAAATCAAGATTGGTGGAGGGCAGGGGACTTGAACCCCCGACCCCAACGTTGCGAACGTTGTGCTCTCCCAACTGAGCTAGCCCCCCACGTTTCGCACTCTACCAAAAGGGCCGGCGCCCTGCAATCAAATCAGGCATGACGTATATGGACTACCCGACCCTCTACCCTCAGGCGACCCTCAGCAAATAACTGGATGGCCCGGGGCAAAGCCCCATGTTCTTTCTTCAGGATTCGTTCGGATAAGATGTCCGCGGAATCACCTTCTTCCACCGGCACGGCTCGTTGCAGGATGATGGGACCCGTATCCATGCCTTCGGTGACAAAATGAACCGTGCAGCCGGCGACCTTTACTCCATGGTCCAATGCCTGTTGTTGGGCATGCAGACCCGGAAAATTCGGAAGCAGTGAAGGATGAATGTTCATGATGCGCGATTCATAGGCATCGATGAGGACCGACGTGACGATTTTCATGTATCCCGCCAAGACCACCAATTGGACCTGGTGATGCTGCAACGTCTCCAGCAATTTCTGGTCATAGGCTTGCCGGGGGTCCGGCATACCCGCTACTGATTTCGGATCGAGAAAAACGGCGTGGAGCCCATGACGTTCAGCGTGCTCCAATGCCGGGACTCCTTGCTTGTTGCTGATGACAACCGCGATCTCAGCCTTGAGAGTGCCGGCCTCAATCTCGTTAATGATGGCTCGAAGATTGGATCCCCTGCCTGAAACAAGCACGCCGAGCCGGAGCACGTTCATTGCGGCCTCCCGAACATTTCTACCTCCCCTTCACCCCTCTTATCCTTCGACTCCGCTCAGGACAGGCAAAGGCAAAGGAGGGGTAGAGAGCAGCATGACCATCTTTTCCCTCCCCTTTATAACGGAAGGACAGGTGGGGTAGAGTCCGAACGCCGAGACTACGCACGAACGAGTTCCACCAGGGTTTCAATCTGCGCGGTCTGCGGAAACATGTCAAATGCCTGCACTCGCCGGACGCGATAGTGAGTCGCACACAGCCGGTTAAGGTCTCGAGCCAAGGAAGAAGGGTTACACGAAAGATACAGCATGCGGGACACCTTGATACGATTGAGAGACTCGGCACATCGTCGGCTCAGCCCCGCGCGAGGCGGGTCCATCACGATCACGTCATATTCGTCTATGGCCACCGTCTCCAGAAAGTTTTCGACTTTTGCCTCACGGATACGGTAACGACCGATGTGGTTGTCGGAGGCCGATCGTTTCGCGTCAGCCACGGCATAAGGATTTTCCTCGACTCCCGTAACCATCGCTCCGTTTTTTGCCAACCCCAACCCGATGCAACCGACCCCGGCATAAAGCTCAAGCACGCGAATTTGTCCATCCTCCACACTGAGCCAATCGTTGACGGTTTCGAAGATCGTCGAATAGACCGCCCAATTCGCCTGCATGAAGGAACGGTCGCTGATTCGAAAAACCAGATCCTGGAAGCATTCATACAGATGCGGTTCCCCTCTGACGACTCGACGCACGTGTCTTCGTTGAGACGCCGTTATGGAAGAGGAGGTCAGGACGCACCCAACCACGGAAGGAACGTCTTCAAACAATGCCAAGAGGCTGTGTGCCTGGTGTCGGGTCGCGCGGGGCACCGTGCAGAGGATCAGGTGTGTCCCGAACGCGTCCGAGGATCGAATTTCCACGTGCGAGAGAAACGCGGGAAGCCTCCGCAGGCGAGCCAACCGTCCTTCGACGACCTTGATCACCTCTTCCATGGGCTTGGCAACCAACAGGCAACCCGCTCCTCTGACCGGGTCGTGCGAACGTTCACGCACGAATCCCAGGTGAAACGTCCCCTGCTGTTGAAAGACTCTGAAGCGAACCCTTCGCCGGTATTCGTATGGCGACGGAGACGGAACGGGATCTTGAAAGACCGCCTCGGTTATCCGGCCTATACGCGAAAACGCCTCTTTCAGCATGTCCTGTTTATACGCTAATTGTGCCGCATAACGAACATGTTGCAATTGGCAGCCCCCACAGTCTTCGTAGACGGTACATGGTGCTTCAACGCGATGGGGTGACGTGTCCTGAACCTCTTTGAGGGTTGCAAACTGGTAGTCGGCATGCCGTTCGCCGGGGGCGGCCGTGACCACTTCGCCGGGCAATCCGCCCCGGACGAACGTCACCATGGAATCCGATCGGGAAAGACCCCAGCCACCGGCAACCATCCGTTCAATGGTGAAAGTCTGAGGCATCAGTGTTCCGAACGAAGTTCCACGTTCAACAGCTTAATTTTCCGATGCAGGTGACTTCGTTCGATTTTCAGATCATCTGCAGTCTTTGAGACGTTCCAATTGTTTTCGCGCAAACGAACGGCAATATACTCACGTTCAAACGCGTTCCGGGCCTCCCGCAGGGAATCGTAGGCGTCCAGAGGATTGACCCGGTTGAATCCTCTCGGCATAAACGGCAAGACGTCGTCCACCTCAATGGTATTTTTCGGGACCATGATCATCAAACGCTCGACTTGATTGCGCAATTCCCGGATATTGCCCGGCCAATCATGACGTACCAGGACGTCCAATGCCTCTGAAGTGATGTCTTTCAACTTCACGCCTTGTTCTTCTGCATGAATCTTCAAAAAATGGTGGGTCAGAGCCGCAATATCTTCACGTCGCGCGCGAAGCGGCGGGATTTCTATCGGCAACACGTTTAACCGGTAAAACAGGTCTTCGCGAAAATTTCCTTTTTCGATTTCCTGCTGAAAATCCTTATTGGAAGCCGCGAGCACGCGAACGTTGACCTTAATCAATTTTCCGCCTCCGACCCGGGTAAACTGCTGCTCCTCCAGGACGCGAAGCACTTTGGCTTGGGTCGCCAGGCTCATATCGCCGATTTCGTCGAGGAAGAGGGTACCGCCGTCGGCAAAGTCGAATTTCCCGCGCTTTTGCGCAACGGCTCCCGTAAATGCGCCGCGTTCATGTCCGAACAGTTCCGTCTCAATCAACGTCTCGGGAATTGCCGCACAATTGACTTCGACAAACGGACGATTATGGCGGGGGCTTTGCAGGTGGATGGCCCTTGCCACCAATTCCTTCCCCGTGCCGTTTTCCCCGGAAATCAGCACGCGACTGTGAGTCGGCGCCGCCGCCGCGATTTGCTGCCGAAGCTTTTCCATCGCAGTAGAGGCTCCAACGAGTTTTGAATGCCGTTCAACCTTGACACGAAGGTTGATATTTTCTTCTTCCAGCTTGTGTTGGTTTAAGGCATTCCGGACCAGAATCGTGACCTTTTCAAGGTCCAGAGGCTTTTCCAGGTAGTCATAGGCACCCAGCTTCGTGGCTTTCACGGCAGTTTCGACGGAGCCGTGACCGGACATCATAATAACCATCATGTTGGGAAAGAGCTCGCGCACGCGCGTCAAGACTTCCAACCCGTCCAGTTCCGGCATCCAAATATCCAGAATCACGACGTCCGGCGGCTCCATTTGAATGACTTTCATGGCTTCTTCACCGTTTTTCGCGAGCGTCACCTGATACCCCTCGTCTTCCAAAATGCTACTCAAGGTATTCAAAATGGACGGCTCATCATCGACGACGCAGATGGTACCGGACATGCTCATTCCTCCAAGTCATGTGAGATCAACGGCTGAACGACAACGGGTTATATTAGCGAATATGCCGACTGAGGTCTTGTGGTGCATGCACCATCTCCAGCCGTCAGGCGACTGGAAGTTCGATCAGAAACGAGGCCCCATGGGGAAAACGATTGGAAGCTTGGATCGTTCCGTTGTGATCCGTCACGATTCGATGAACAATCGCCAGCCCGAGTCCGGTTCCCGTTCGTGTTCGTGAAAAATGCGGGATAAACAATTTCCCATGATCTTCCTGAGGAATACCCGGCCCCTCGTCGGCCACCGTAATACGAACCCGATGGTTCTTCCAATCCATCTTTGTGGCAACCCAAATTCGCCCCTTATGCTTCATGGCCTGGATGGCATTGTCAAACAAATTCACAAAGACGCGGCGCACCTGTTCCCGGTCGACGCTGATATCCGGCACCGAAAAGTCGAAGTCCTGAAGAAATTCGACGTCATGGTGACCTCCACGATATAACGCGCTCACCTTTTCAATAATATCATGCAACGATTCTTTGGACATATGCGGTGCCGGCAACCTGGCAAACTTGGAAAATTCATCCACCATCCGTTTCAAACTGCCGACCTCATTCACAATCACGTTCGTTGATTCATCGAAAATGGCTTTGAAATCGGTCGACCTTTCAAAATATTTTTTTCGTAACCGCTGCGCCGCCAATTGAATGGGCGTCAGGGGATTCTTGATCTCGTGCGCGACGCGTTGTGCCACTTCCTGCCACGCTGCGGTTTTTTGCGCCTTGATCAATTCGGTCCGATCTTCGAAGACAAATACAAACCCCAAATTTTGACCCGCCTCGTTTTTCATGCGGGAAAGATTCAATCCCATGGTGAGGAGTTTTCCTTGCACCTCCATTTGCCCATCGAGCGTGAGCGTATCCCGCGCGTCGAGCAAGACCCTGTCATAGGCTTCCTGAAACAACGTAAATTGATGCGATTTGAACACGTCATAAACCGAGTGCCCGCGAACGGCGTTTCCCTCCACCCCTAAAATCCGTTCAGCCGAATGGTTGAACGTCGTAATCATATCGCGGGTATCAATGGACATCACGCCCGACGCAATCGTATCCACCACGGCTTCCGTATAGGCCCGGCGGCGGTCGACTTCGACGTTTGATTCCATGAGAGACTGATTGGCCTCTTCCAGTTTGACTTTGCTGCTGGACAGGTCTTCGGTCATGCGATTAAACGAATCGATCAACGTCCCGATTTCATCGGTGGCATTGACCTTAATTCTCACGTTGAGATCGCCCCGGGCAACGGCTTCAGTCCCTTCGGCCAACTTTTGGATCGGGACAGTGATGCCTCGCGCCACGTAAAACCCAAACCATGTGGCGCTGAACAGCAACAAGACCGTGACGACAGCGACGAACAGATAGGCTCCGACCTTAATGGGATTTTCCAACGCCTTCATTTGCAGGTAGTCCGTATATTGTTTGGCAATCCCCTGCATCTTCGCCAGAATCGATTCCGAGACGTAGGTGTTGACCACCACCACTCCGGCAATTCCTCCGGGTTCGGTGTTGGAGGCCACCGGCACCGCCGCACGGATCAGCCGACCGGCTTGGGCGACTTGCACCGACGTGACCTCGTCTTGCGAATCCAACGCTCGACGAACGAGTTGTCCCACCGGCAACCGGAACGTCCTGTCGGTTGCCTCCGGGGCAGTCATGCGAACGAGCATTTCCAATTTCGACGAGAAGACTTCCACGCCCGTGACGTTGAATTCCTCACGCTTCCGAGCCACGGCCGCGATTAATAATTCGCGATAGTCCGGTCGCAAAAAATCTTCCCGATAAATTTCCCTACTGATAGCCCTGGCGCTCTGCACGGCCAATGCCATATGTCCCTCATGGTACATTCGGGATAATTCCTCGGAATCCTTCAGCACGACTTCGATCTGGTTATTGAACCAGACTTTCATCACCTCATTGATCACGTCACTGGCCATCACCGCCAACAACAGGGTGGGGATCAATGAAAAACCAATGAATGCGGCAATCAGTTTTGTGCGAAACCCCGACCCCCACAGCCGGTGTCGTCGCTCGAAATAAGCTTTGATCAAATTGCGGGACAAGAGAAGGGTCAGAACAACCAATCCGACGATGTCCAGATAGATGAGGAACATCACCAAGGCATAACTGGGGCTGGGCAGAAGCGAATCGGCTGATCTTCCTCCGAATCCGCCGTACTGTGCGTAATACATCGTCAGGAGCAAACACGGAACGAGGAGAAACAGGACGATCCAGACCGGTTTCAAATGAAGCCGACGGGCTTGGGGGGTCGGCTCATCATCGAGGATCAGCCGTTTCTTCGATTTCGAGGAAGGAAACAAACGTGGTGGCAATTTAGAAGTCGCCATAACGTTACCGAAACGTTACCTCCCGACAATGAAAGTACACGTTGTGCTTTCACGAACGGAAGTCAACGGGGCTCTGTTTCTCATTGCCGGTAGGTATCCCACGGATTGAATGGGCACGGCAATACCCAAGTGTACGGGAAAGGAAAGGCAGGAACAACGAAAAATCGATTAAGGGGATCCCGAAGCCAACTCAACGTACTTCATCTGCAACGTGTACAACATGTCATGAAGCACACTCGTTTCTTCTTCAGTAAGATTACTCTTTGTTTTTTCTTCCAGTATGCGAAGAATATCGATGATTTCCTTGGCTTGCGGCAGATTGACCGGAAGGGCGGGGTTCTCAGGCGACAACTGCTCCCCCATCAACATCAACGCTGACGACCCTAACGAAAGAATAAACGTCGAAAAGGAGAGCGGCGGGTCTTCGTGGGACGATTGTGAGCGTGACGGAGAAGGCGCCGTGGCAGCGGAAGAAACCGTTTCTTTAAGGGGCTCCGGCTCTTCTCTCGACTGACCGCGTTTATCGCGGATCACGAATCCCGATTCTTGATTGTCAGCCATGCCCCTCACTCATCACTATGCAAGAGAAAAGTAGCACAATCCAAACGGCCCCGCAAGATAAGATGCCGATTGAAGCCATCGGGAAAACCCGTTATTCTAATCGCCGCACGAGGAGGAAACACGGCAATGGAGAATGAAATGTCGCAGGCTTTTCGCGATCTTGTCGACGTGGTCGCCAAACTGCGTTCTCCCGAGGGCTGTCCCTGGGATATCAAGCAAACCCACGAATCACTCAAGCCGTTTCTCTTGGAGGAAGCATATGAAGTCCTTGAGGCTCTTGATACGGACAACCCCCAACACCTGCGCGAAGAGCTTGGAGATCTTCTCCTTCAAATCTTGCTGCATGCCCATATCGAGTCCGAGAAGCAGGCATTCACCATTAATGACGTCATCACCGATTTGACGCACAAACTCATCCGCAGGCATCCCCACGTCTTTTCAGCCTCGTCCGATGAAGCCCCGAAGCTCGATTCCGAGCAAGTCGTCACTCAATGGGAGGCAATCAAACAGGCCGAACGTTCGACGGAATCCGACTCGATTCTGGCGGGAATTCCCGCTTCATTGCCCTCCCTGTTACGGGCCCATCAAATTCAAAAACGAGCGGCACGCGTCGGGTTTGACTGGGAGACACCCGAACAGGTGTTTGAAAAACTTGACGAAGAATTGGAGGAACTCCAAGCGGCAACCCCTCGCCTCTCCGACACCGAACCTTCCGTGCAGGAACCGGAAACGAACGCGGCTATTGAACACGAGTTGGGGGACGTGTTATTCACCATCGTCAACGTGGCGCGTTTCTTACGGATCAATCCGGAGGAAGCCCTGCGCAAGGCAAACAACCGTTTCACCGCACGTTTCCGATATATGGAACGTCAAGGGGCTCAAGAGAAAAAAAACCTTGGAGAAATGACGGCCTTGGAATGGGATACATTATGGGAAGCCGCCAAAGTTCAGGAAAGAACCGACGGCCCCAAAAAGACCGTCACGATCGAAACCCGGGACCAGGATCATGAATGACCCGGAACCCCAGGAACAAGGCAAGCGCGTCGGCTTGCATCCGGCGATCGTCCTCTTTGGGGTGATTATCGGGCTGTGGTTGTTTATCCAGGCGATTATTCCAAAATCCAAGAATATTCAGCCCCCGCAGGGAAATGAAGTGCGCTCGGAACAACTGGCCCTGTTATTGAAGGAAGCCGAATCGGCTCCGGTGCCTCCGGTTAAAGTCACGGCTCACGTGCAGGGGATGAATGCCCTGAGCCTGCTCGTTCCACAACAGACCACCGACAGTCAGGTCGTGGCGTTGCTCAATCACTTGAGACGATCACGAATGGATGGCTCTTTGGCTTCGCAGATTCCCGCCACCACGCCGGGAAACGGTCTGGGTGAATTTGCCATCGCCGACGTGTATATTTTTTCCGATCCCAAATACGCCGTGACCGAAGCCGTTGAGATTTTATCCGTGGGAGCCCACGCCCCGGGAGACTTTTACCAAAGTTCCATTCCATTCGAAATAGCCATGGAACAAGTGCGGGGGCATTACGCCGTGAATCTCAATCGGAAAAGCCAACCTGAACACGCTTCCCTGGGATTCGGCGAAAAAGCGACGGGGCTGTACTCGCGACGGTATCAGCCGTTGTTTTAGCCTTGCGGGGTTTCGCCCCCGCACGACGAAGCCCTTTTGTTTCGGCAAAAGGACCCAAAACCATTGGCGCCCGGGCGTGGCCCTGCGGGTGCCTTTGCCCCAGTCCCGTTTGCTTGGGCTGCGGAACTCGCTTCGCTCAGACAGTCCTCGCCCCCAAGATGAATGTCGGGACTGCGACGCAGCCACGCCCGAAGGCGCCGGGAAGCAAGCCACGGGGCTGTACTCACGACGGTATCAGCCGTTGTTTTAGAGATGACGCTTTATATTTCATCGGGACAAAAAACAGACTCCCCCTTCTCAGCAAACCCATGACCGATGGCAAAGACGTCAATGGGAACCTGCTGATCCGCTATTAGATCGCAAAGCTTCTTGATATACCCCTTATCCTTTTCATTCTCCAAAATCAAAAGAATCCCGGCTTTTTTGTTGGCACCTCTGGCATATTGCTGCGACTGAGAATAAGCTTCCTCCCATTTGTGAGCGAAATCGCCTTCTATCGCATGACCTTTCGTAATACAATCCGCCCTCCTTCTATGCGGCATCTTTTTCTCGAGTTCCCCGTCGCGCGCAAGACAAAATACCGCCACAAAATCCATCTCACTGCGATCAACATCATCAGGCTTGTTTTCACATGGAACCGGCGGACTCAATTTCTTGAAGTCTTTGTCTCTGTGACAATGGCATCCTCCTGTCGCACGCTCCATATGACACCCCTGCGCGTTCAAACCGCCACCATGAGCAAAAACGCTTTGACCACCGGCTGAAATAAGGAGTCCACAGGCAGCAATCAAAACAGCAACGAGTACACGTACCTCATTCCACGATGTTTCCTTCATTTTCGCTTTCCTCATTTACGCTACAGGCCGACTTTTTCCTGAATTTCTTGTCGGAGGCTGTCGCGTTCCTGGTGCATCCAAGCTTCGAGACGGGGAAAGAGGTGGGTCCAAGTCCCCGTGAAGGGGTCGAGCATAACGTCCCGGCGGTCATTGAACAGGTTTTCCTCATTGGCGATCTCAAGCTTACGGTCTGCAATGGCGCGGCCGAGCAATTGATTGATGCGAAGTTGCTGGCCGACCGTTCCGCCCGCAAGCTGCAAAATCTTCGTTTTGAGCAGGTCCAATTCTTCTTCAAGGGCGATCTTGACCCGCACCCCCTGCGGGGTCGCCCAATTCGGACGTTGCACGGAATAATCGAAGGACAATGCGGACTCCCTGGGCTCACGATACGGCCCCATCACCTTCAGGATCGTATACGGTTCAGCCATTACAGCTGCGCCCTTTCCCGAACAACGTGACTGTCTGAAGCCTTGGGTTGAATTTGCACCAGATCCAGACTGCCCGTGCCGAGAACGGGGCCCGTCCATTTTTGAAAACCATCCCGTAAATTGACAAGGGTCGTATACCCATCCCGGCTCAGAAAGTCACACGCGAGACGACTTCGTTCACCCTGAGAACAGTACACCAGAATATGTTTCGTCTCCTTGGGCACTTCGGCCCTGAAGCGCGTTTCAAGATACTCAAACGGAATATGTTTGGCTCCCGGGACGTGGCTTTGGAGAAATTCTTTTTGACTACGAACGTCCACGACCATCAAATCCGCATTGGTCCCTGTGTCATACTGCTCCACCAATTGCCGAGCCTCGTCGGCATCCGCCTGACGATACAGGGTGCCTGTCCGAACCAGGGTGCCGTCGAGTTCCCGGCCCGATGCCAAATGGGCAAGCTGCAATCGCAGAACGGCCAACGCTTCGGACTGTTGCCGGGCTGTTTCCCTCGATTCATTCTGGCCGTCATATTGTTGACGCGTAAGGTCTTTGACCGTTTGCGACAAGGACCCGAGACGCCACCACATCAGGGCGATGCCTCCGACCAGGATTGCGACTCCAATGATGAGCAGGACAGTCATCGGGTTGGCTCTACCCCACCTAACCTCCCCTTACAAAGGGGAGGGAAATGACTCTCCCCAATTCCCCTCCTTTGCCTGCCCTGAGCAAAGTCGAAGGGTAAGGACGGGAACTTTTTCCGAAAAGGGAAAAGTTGGGAGGTAGAGAGTTTGCATGGAAAAACAAACCGCGTACTACCGCCACATCGTCTCTATTAGGTTGTCAACGAATGAAGACATGAGGCAGTGGCTGGTCGGGGCGAGAGGATTTGAACCTCCGACCCCCGCGTCCCGAACGCGGTGCGCTACCGAACTGCGCTACGCCCCGACGACCTTGCTTGCTTTCGTTCACTCTTTCCGGACCAGCGGCCCACAGGGTAATCCATGCGCCTCGGCGACCGCCGGATACGTGATCGCTCCGTGACGAACGTTCACCCCGCGGGACATACCCGGATCACGCAGAGCCGCTTCGACTCCCCCGTTGGCCAACCGGACTATAAAAGGTAGGGTTGCCTGGGTCAAGGCATAGGTGGAGGTTTGGGGCACAATTCCGGGAATATTTGTCACGCCGTAATGCCGGACCCCGTCCACTTCGAAAATCGGATCGGCGTGCGTGGTCGGCTTTGTGGTTTCAACGCACCCTCCCTGGTCAACCGCAATATCCATGATTAACGCGCCTTTTTTCATCGTCGAAACCATGGACCGGGAAACCAGAACCGGACTTTTCGCCCCCCTGACCATGACGGCTCCAATCAACAAGTCCGCGCTCTTGACGGTCTCCGCAATCACGAGTCTTTGGGAGGCCAACGTCGTCAGGTTATTCCCGAAACGCTCCTGCAATCTTTGCAATTGACTCATATCGTTCCCGATAACGGTGACTCGCGCCCCGATTCCGAGCGCAACTTCCACCGCAGTTGAACCGACTCCACCGGCGCCGAGAATCACAACATGTCCCCGTGACACTCCCGGCAGGCCGCCGAGGAGAATACCCTTTCCCCCCTGCGTCCTCTCCAGATAATGCGCGCCAATCTGCACCGCGAGCTTTCCGGCAATCTGACTCATGGGCAGCAACATAGGCAAGTGTCCCTTCTCGTCTTCCATGGTTTCGTACGCGATGGCCGTGCACCCGGATTTCATCAACGCCTCGGTCAAAGGCTTCGACGACGCCAAGTGGAGAAACGTGAACAACGTATGACGGGGCTGCAAAGACGCGATCTCCGACGCGAGTGGTTCCTTGACCTTGAGGATCGTTTCAACCCGGTCGAAGAGTTCCCCCGCCGACGAGGCAATGCGCGCTCCCACCGCGCGATACGAATCATCGGAAAAATCCGCCCCTTGGCCGGCAGTGGTCTCGACCCAGACCTCGTGGCCGTTCCGAACGACTTCATCCACCCCTTCCGGCGTCAAGGCCACCCGGAATTCATGGTCCTTGATCTCTTTGGCAATGCCGATCTTCATATCTCTCCATTATCGCATATGACTGGACACGAGAAAGAACGCTCCTGTACTATTTTGTGCTTCGCAACAAAAATCTGCTATGAGAGGCAACCATGAGTGGATTCAAGCATCATATTTTCATTTGCATTAATCAACGGCCCAAGGGTGACCCGAGAGGGTGCTGTGCTGATCACCGGTCCGCGGAACTGCACGCATTCTTCAAACAGGAAGTCCAGCGACTCGGGCTCAAGGGTATCGTCCGGGCCAATAAGGCCGGGTGTCTGGATCATTGTGAATATGGTCCCAGCGTCGTCATTTACCCGGAAGGCGTCTGGTATTGGGTCGGCAACGAAGCCGACGTCACGGAAATTATGGAACGACACGTGGTCAAAGGCGAATTGGTCGAACGCCTGCTCATGCCCGGGCACGACGTTCCGCCGCTCCGGTTGGAATCCCGCGCCACTCCCATTGCCTCTTAAACGTTCGATTCCATGACGCAACACAAGTCGTCTCAATTATGGAACCTCTGATTTATTGTGATAGCGGGATGCAGGGCAAGGCGTCCCGGAGCAAAACCCGAAGCTTATCATAGAGATAGGTGAGGGTTGAGCGAGGACACAACGCAGCGATGCGCCCGATAGTGCACTAAATCAGAGGTTCCTCATAACGATCAACATACGTGAGCCCTGCATGTCGGCGAATGAAGCCAAATGGAAAGCGAACCAGGAAAAAGTCGCATTCCTGAAACAGTTTCCCGGGCTGCTCGGATCCTGGGATGAGGCAACCGGCCGCACCGTCACGTCCGTGACCGCGATTGAACAAAGCGACGCCAAGGTGCTCATGTTCGATAACGGGACATTTGCCATTGTATCACCTCCGACACCGGAACCGAAGCAGCTCCGGGACGGGATAGAAGCCGCAGAAGCCCGTCTTCGAGACCTGTATCCCGAGGCCTATCGCGAATACGAAGCCCTGGCCCAACGGGACCGGGAAGCAACCCGGACGGCACGCATGGAGAATATCCTGGGCGCCATTCACAACAACCTGGACGACATCCCCGAGTTAAAGGACCGGATTCGGTCGCTCGTCAAACAATGGAATTCATAAAATGCGACGTCCCGAAAACATGCTGGATATGTTCTCCGGGGGTCTGTTCGAAGGAGTGAAACCCATGATGGTATCTCGAGATCATTTGGTTCGTCATCCGGACCGCTGCACACATAAGGCCGTCTGCATACCCGTCTGCCCCACCGGGGCTTGGCTATCGACCCCCCCGTATAAATTCGACGAATCGCGGTGCATGGACACATGCCGGATGTGTCTCGATGCCTGCCCCTCACAAGCGATCTACGCGGTGTTTCGCAAAGGCGAAAAGCTGCTCGTTCCTCAGACCGAGTAATCGCTTCTACCCGACGGCTTTGCGCAGGTGTCCCCAATAGGCCGTGCCGGCCGACGTGGCGCCGGCGAGCGTGGAGGCGGCGATGATCCGGTAGACCTCGGACCGGGATATCTTCAATTTCCTGGCGGGGTCCAGGAGATTGTCGCACGTCGTCAGAAGATGCAGTGTTTTCAGGGCAATGAGGACCGGCCACATACACGCCAGGCGCAGACGAAGGTCGCGTCGCGGAATCGACGTGGCGTACAGCCATCCCTGATCCAGGTGGGCGAGAGCCGTCTGCACCAACGCGTGCAGGATCGGGCTGAAGACGGCCATCGTGCGTGTCTCCAATAAATCACGAGGTTCCAATCCCGCCTGGGCCAGCATCTCCAAAGGGATATAACACCGCCCACGGCGCAGGTCCGTGGACAGATCTTTCAAAATGTTCGTTAATTGGAGTCCCTTGCCGAACCGGATTCCCGTGCGAATCTTGGCCTCCCGATCCCAAGTCCGGCGGATGCGGGGCAGATGGGCGTACATGATATTGGTCCAAAACTCCCCGACGCACCCTGCGATCTTATACGTATAAAGGTCAAGATCGTCCAACGAAGAAAGGGCGGCCAGCTCGATTTCGGATTCCCCGGGGAAACATTCCAGATCCATTTCCATGCCGCTGATGAGAATCGGCAGGACGCGACGGATCTCTGTCTGATCGTCCTGTGCCAAATCCTCGTACGCCTGAAAACAATGGTCGAGGTGTTCGAGTAACGTGCGCTCACCGGCATGTCTCTGCTGTGAGGCCGTCGCAGTTTGAATGGCTTTGATATCTTCGTGATTGCAAGCTTCCTGAACGAATTGGAGCTTGAGTTGCCGCAACAACGTGGCCCGGGCATGCCGATCAAGCCGGCCCGCATCCGCAATGGTATCGGCCGCCCGTGCAAACAGATACGCCAAGCCCACCTGTTTGGCCACACATCCGGGCAAAACGGCCAGGGTCAGATAAAACGAACGCGACACCTGCTTCAACACGTCATGCAACAAATAGCGTTCGAGGTGCCTCGCATTCATCAACGACCGGCCGGCCTGACCTCAAGACGGCCCTCCATTCCCTCTTCGCGGTGGCTGGGGAAAAACAACAATTGTTTATCACAATAAAAGGTATACGTTCCGGGGGTCTCCACCAGAAATCGGATCGTGGCGCTGTCTCCGGCATCCACGCTGACGTTGTGCTGGAGACCCACATCAGGATAATCGATGATGAAATTGTGCGGGGTCAGAAAACTCTGGTTTTCAAGCTGCAATTCGATCGGCACACCCGCCTCGACGCTGATATGAACGGGGGCATACTCATAGCTGTCCAGTACAATGAAAGCCCGCTGGATCCCCTCGGCATCCGGTTGGAGAACCAAGACCTCTTCGTTGTCGTCCGCAAAAGAAACGCCGGAGAAAAAGAGCAGCACGACCCAATAGAGTACCACGACCAGCCAAGATTTATGTTTCATCAGTCATTCCTTTACGCATTCGCTCATTCGTGAACAATTCTAACTACCCTCACCCCCCCCTGGCGGGAGAGAGCTGGGGTGAGGGGGCGCGTGAGCATCCTGTCTTGACTCACACAAATATGGTATTACTATATCATGGTAAGTTGACTATAGAGGGGACACTTGAGGGTTTCAAGCAACCCATCCGGACCAGCCCGGCGGCGGAAGTTCATCGAACAAAGAGCGTAACCCATCACCTGAGCAAAGTGTTTTCGCAGAGGAGGAGTGCATGAAAAAGCTGAAAGGCATTGGCCTGCTGCTGTTGTCCAATATTCTGATCTTTGTCACCCTGTCGATCACCTTCACGATCCTCGTGGAAATGGTCCTGCCGGCGTTCGGGATCGACCTCCGCGGTTCGTTCATGCAACAAGACCTCTTGTGGGCCTTTGTCATCGGATTCGGCGGAGCCTTCATCAGTCTGGCGTTTTCCAAGCAAATGGCGCGCATGATGTTGGATTGCGAGCAGATTACCCAACCCCGGAACGCCGCCGAATTGCTGGTGTATGAAACGGTGCAGAAGATCGCCAACCGGCTGAACATCAAAACGCCGGAAGTGTGGATTTACGATTCGCCGGACCCCAATGCCTTTGCCACGGGGCCATCGAAAAACAATTCGATGGTGGCCGTGTCAACCGGGTTGTTGAATAATTTGAACGAAGGAGAGGTCCGGGCCGTACTGGCCCATGAAATGGGGCACGTCTATAACGGCGATATGTTCACGACGACGATCCTGGCCGGCCTGATGAATACCTTCGTCTATTTCATCAGCCGGATCGTGTATCGTCAGGTGGCCGAACGCAATCCCATGCTGGGCCTCGGCGTCTACTTCTTTCTTCAAATCGTCCTGTCGATCCTCGCGATGATTCCCATCAGTTGGTGGTCACGCCGCCGGGAATTTTCCGCGGACAAGTTTGCAGCCAATACGGTGGGCAAGGAGCACATGATCTCGGCGCTCCAGGCGATCGATCGATGGGTCAAACGGGTCGAATACCAGTATCAGACGGAAGACGCACTGGCGACCATGAAAATCTCAGGACAAACGCGAAGCTTCATGCAAATCTTCTCAACGCATCCGCCCATCGAAGATCGCGTCGCCGCCCTGCGGAAGCTGTAACGTGTCTCACTCCTGCGAAAGCGGGGATAGGGGAAGGGGGATCCATAGCCTGGCGTCCCGATTACAGGTTTAGCCAAGGTTTTTTTGCGATCAGATACCCGGCCGTCGCGCCCAGGAGGCCGCCGAGGCACCAGCCTGCGAGTACGTCGGTCGGATAATGGGCGCCGAGGTAGACGCGGGAAAGTCCTCCAACCGCGACAAGCACCCCCACGGGCCAGCGAGTCTTGGGGAACAGTATCCCAAGGAAGACCGCGGCAGTGGCCGCATTGACCGCATGATTGGAAGGCAGGCTGAACATTTTCCCGCATCCGGTCAGTTCATGGACGTCCAGCAGCACCTGACACGGCCGCGGACGGGCAACCCAAGACTTGATCAGCGTCCCCAAAAAATCCCCTGCCCCGATCGAGACACCCAGGACTGAGGTAACCAGCAGGCCGTGACGCCAATCGAGCCACGCGCGCCAAGCCAGAAACGTCACGACCAGCATGACGAAATTTGTCGCCGATGAACATTGCAGCATCAGCCAATCCAACGCAGCCGACTGCCCCACCCAACCGTTGACGGCGTAAAACACTGCCGTATCCCAATCCATTGTCTCTCCCGGCTTCTTTGATGACGAATGATATGCTAGGATGCCCCGCTATGACGAAGACGGAGAACGTTCATGCTGATTGACAGCCACGTACATTTGGATGATCTGCGATACGATACCGATAGAGACACCGTCCTTCAACGTGCCGAAGCCGCCGGGATTGAAGCCATGGTCACGATCGGCTGTGACCTGTCGACCAGCCAGGCTGCCGTGACCTTGGCTCAAGCCCATCCCCGGATCTTCGCCACCATTGGCGTCCATCCTCACGAAGCCAAGGAAATCAAAGATGGCTGGTATGAGGCGTTCCGGTCATTGGCCCGGCAACCGAAAGTCGTGGCCTACGGCGAAATCGGGTTGGATTACCACTATGATCATTCTCCACGCGAGGTCCAGCGCGAACGATTTCGTGAACAAATTCACCTGGCGCGCGAACTGAACCTGCCCCTGATCATTCACACACGCGAAGCCCAGGACGATACCGTGACGATCCTTCGAGAGGAAGGCGCAGGTGACGTAGGCGGCGTCTTCCATTGTTTTTCAGGAGACGCGTGGCTCGCCAAGGACGCGCTGGACCTGGGGTTTTATCTTTCCTTTTCCGGCGTGCTGACGTTCAAGAATGCGGCGATGCTGAGGGACATCGCAAAGACCGTTCCCCTGGACCGTCTCATGGTCGAAACGGATTGTCCTTATCTGGCGCCCGTTCCCTATCGCGGGAAACGGAATGAACCCGCCTACGTGCAATACGTGGCGGAAACCTTGGCTGACGTCCGTGGGAACGGGTCCCTCGAATCGCTGGCACGTGCGACCGTGGACAATACCAAACGGCTCTTCAGAATCCCTTGAGCCGGCGCTTCCGGTTGCGGACGGCTTTTGGTAACTTGCGAGGATTTCCTTTCTTATCGAGGCGCGCCGGAGGACTCTCTTCTTCGGGCTTGGTCCAGGATTGTTTCGGGGCAACGGCCTTCCCTGCGTGGGATTTTGAATTTCCCAATAATTCAAGTTTTACTTTGAATTCCTGGGATTTCATCACAAAAGCCCCGTGAGATTTAGCCGTCTGGATAATTTCCAAATCCGACGACACCACGGCGCAGGCGCGACCATATTCCCGTGCCAGGCGTTGAATGACCTGATCCGCCCGTTCCCCTCGCTTGGTAAACACCACACGCACCCCGGTCCGGTTCTCATGATGCTCAAGCCCGGTCGGCTCCCGCCAAGCATCGAACACCACGGTCACAGGATGTCCTTTGCGTTGGCTGTACAACGAAAGCCGGGTGATGAGGGCTTCCCGTGCCTCGTCGGCAGCGCCTGCCTGTTCCGGCCTTTGCTTGCCGAAAGCCCCCAATAAATTGTATCCGTCGATGAGGAGAGTGAGTGGCATACGGCGAGACACGCTAGCCCAGTGTCTTGAGGAACCTCTGATTTAATGCACTATCGGGCGTATGGCTGCGTTGTGTCCTCGCTCAACCCTCACCTATCTCTCTGATAAGCCTCGGGTTTCGCTCCGGGACGCCTTGCCCTGCATCCCGCTATCACAATAAATCAGAGGTTCCTTGATACTGTCAATGACAGAACCCCAAGAATTTGGTATTCTGAGACGACGCCATTTTCTGCCGTCGACTCTCATGAAAAACGTATTTGCCCTTGCCCTGATCTTTTGCGCGGTGGTCTGCGGAATTGCAGCCGGACCGGTCTGGGCATCCGGTGACTCTACCCCACCTTCCCTCCCCTTACCCTTCGACTACGCTCAGGACAGGCAAAGGGGAGGAAAAAGCCCGGCCTTGTCCGATAGGGTTTTGCCAGCGCAGGTGCTGTTGGCAAAAAAGGGAACCGCGCCCGGTCGAACCACCGCTCCGTTCACCGTCACCAAAGTCCGGTATCACGCTCATAGGCAATATACCCGTGTCGTCCTGGATCTGACCGGCCGGGTCGTTGTGAAGGAAACCAAAAACGTACGAAAGGCGACGATTTCCCTGACCTATGTCCGCCTAAGCAAGCGCGCGCAGCGACAGATCAAGGGGAAAAATTTCCCGCGAGCCATTTCCATAGCCCCGGGAGGTGCGGGAACCGTTCATATCATTCTGGATTTACAAGCCCTTCGAACATACCGGGTCCTGACCCTCGCTGATCCGGACCGCGTGGCAGTAGATCTCTTCTATACGATAAAGACACGTCCGGCAAAACCTGAAACCAGGACAAACAAACCCGCAAAGACCGTTCAACGGGATAATGCGCCCGTGGTACAGGCGCCCCCCTCCGTTTCGACGACGCACGCAGGCGTCCTGGTCGTCATCGATCCCGGTCATGGCGGAAGAGACCCCGGAACCATCGGCAGAAAAGGCACGAAAGAGAAAGCCATTGTCTTACAGATCTCGAAATATTTGCGCGACTTGATTCACAAACGTCACAAGGCCAAAGTCCTGTTGACCCGAACGAAAGACGTATTTCTCGATCTGGAAAAACGCGTCAAACTTGCCAATACCAAGAAGCGGGAATGGTGCGGGAAGGACATGGGCTCAAACGTGGATGCCGCGAAGAAGTCGCGGACCTGTTTGTTCATTTCCATTCACGTCAACTCTCATCCCCGCAGATCCATCCAGGGACTGGAAATTTACCACTTTGGAAAGGCCAGTGATCCTCGGGCCCTGGAAGTCGCCGCGCGGGAAAACGGCATGAAGTTGGAAAGCGACACGCCACCTTGGCAGTTCATCATTACCGATAGCTTGAACGACCATAAGATCCAGGAATCCCAGACTTTTGCCAAGACCACAAATGATAAGCTTGTCACCACCTTGCGCAAGAACTACAAGATCAAGAATCATGGCGTGAAAACCGCGCCATTTTACGTCCTGCGCTTCACGAGCATGCCGAGCATCCTGGCTGAAGTGGGATTTGTCTCAAATGCAACGGAAGAAAAACGGCTAAGGACAAAAGCGTTTCAGCAAAAATTGGCGGAAGGTATTTATCAGGGCATTCAAGCATATCTGAAGGACATGTAAGCGTTTATTCATTCGGTGGGAGAAGGAAAACCAGGAATGATCCACGCCATGCCGTAAACCCACCTAATCCGGCACCGGGTTATGACCACCTACAAACTGCTGCTTGAATATGACGGGACCACGTATGCCGGATGGCAACGACAACCCGACCGGCCGACGATCCAAGCCTCGCTGGAAGACGCGTTGCGCCAGATTACCAGGCAGTCGATCTCAACCATCTCGGCCAGTCGAACGGACGCGGGCGTGCACGCGCTCGGACAAGTCGTCGGCTTTCAGTCGGATCATCAGCTCTTGCCTCATGAATGGACTCGCGCGTTGAACGGGGTACTGCCGAAAAACATCAGCGTGCGCCAGACGACGGTAGCGGTTGACGGCTTCCATGCGCGCTACGACGCGCGCGCCAAAACTTACGAATATCGCATCATTAACCAGCCGACGCGCCCGGCGCTGGATCGCCTCCGCGCGTGGCAGGTTGCCAAACCGCTTGACGTCAACGTCATGCGCGAGGCTTCACGTCACGTCTTGGGGCAACACGACTGTACGTCGTTTCAAGGCCCGAATGCCGGCACCAAAAATCCCGTCTGCACCATTCACCGGATTGACTGGTCACACGACGGCCCTTTGATTCGTTTCACGATCCAGGCCGACCGTTTTTTGAAACAAATGGTCCGGGCATTGGTCGGAACCCTCGTTGAAATCGGCCATGGGAAAAGAAACCCAAATGCCCTGTCAGCAATCCTTGAAGCCAAGGATCGTCGCGAAGCAGGGCTCACCGCCCCGCCTCAAGGACTGTATCTTCTTCACGTCCATTACAAGACGGAAGACGCGAAAGACTGACTACAATTCCGTAGTACCGGGGGTGGGTACAATCCGTTTAACCTGAATACGACCGCGCATGAACGGATGGATTTCACAATGGTAGGAATAGATCCCCGGAGGCAATCCCCGCACGCTGAACTGCTCGCCGGGATGAAGATGTTTGGAGGCAAAGGCACAGTTCCTGCCACGCCCGCAACCATCGTGAGTAACGGTATGCGGCTGCATCGACCGGTTATCCCACTGCACCGGCTGCCCCGGGAGGATTGTCACGGTCGAGGGCGCGTAAAACGGCTCCCGGTCCAAAAGAATGATCGGAGAACTCCCGGCCTGACTCAAGCCGACCGGAAGCACGACAAAAAGCATCATCCAGCCGAGAAAGGGATAGAAAAGTTTCAACGCCGAGACTCCCCTTTTTCATGGACGACATCCTTCGACAAGTTCAGGATAGGCTCCGGTCGTCCCCTACACGATCATGGTTCAATCTGGTAGGGCAGGCCGGCGCCTGCCCTGAGCGAAGCCGAAGGGTGCCTACCCTTCGCGCGTTATGGTCGTTGCAACCGCACCTTCTATCGCCGGGCCTTCTTTTGTCAACGAATGAACTGCTCCGCCGCTTCCCAAGTGACATTGCCATGCTCAAAGAGTAAGATTTTATCAGAAAGGAAGCACACCCGCCGATTGTCACGGGAACGCGAGGCCATGATCACCGAATTCGATCACCCGACTTTTCGTCTAGCCGTTGCTCAATTCGATCAGGTGGCGGAAGCCATGAACCTGGACACGAATTTGCGCGAACGCTTGAAGACGCCGCAGCGATCATTGCTGGTGGCGCTCCCGATCCGTATGGACGATGGCACCGTTCGCGTCTTCCAGGGATACCGGGTCCAACATGATTCCGCACGTGGGCCGTCCAAGGGCGGGCTCCGGTACCATCAGGACGTGACGCTGGGCGAGGTGGCGGCCCTGGCCATGTGGATGACCTGGAAAACCGCCCTGGCGGGGCTGCCGTATGGAGGAGCCAAGGGCGGCATTCAAGTCAATCCTCGTCAGTTATCCCTCTCCGAACTGGAGCGGCTCACCCGGCGGTATGCGGCTGAAATTTTCCCGCTGATCGGCCCGGACAAAGACATTCCGGCCACGGACATCGGTACGAACCAGCAAGTCATGGCCTGGTTCATGGATACCTACAGCCAGCAGGTGGGATTCGCCGTCCCGGGCGCGGTCACGGGCAAACCGCTTTCAATCGGGGGCAGCTTGGGCCGCGAAGAAGCAACCGGACGTGGCGTCGTCAACGTCACGATCGAAGCTCTCCGCCACAAAGGGATAAAGCTGGAGGATACGAGCATCGTCATCCAAGGGTTTGGAAACGTCGGCTCCCACACCGCCAAAATTTTCAGCGAAGCCGGAGGACGCGTGACCGGCGTGAGCGACGTGGCAGGCGGCGTCTTCAACCCCAAAGGGTTACCGATAGACGACATCTTCCGGGAGCACCGGCTCGGCCGGCCCCTGCAGGACATGAAGGTCGGTGATCACGTGACCAACGATGAGTTGCTCACCCTGGATTGCACGATACTGATTCCCGCGGCGCTCTCGGAACAAATAACCGAAAAGAACGCAAGCAACCTTCGCTGTCGCATCCTGACGGAAGCGGCCAATGGACCCACGACGCTGGAGGCGGATGCAATTCTGGACGATCGGGACGTCTTCATTATCCCCGACATCCTGGCCAATTCAGGGGGAGTGATCGTCTCGTATTTTGAGTGGGTCCAGGATGTCCAGCGTTTTTTCTGGAATGAACGTGACATCCGGCAACGCCTTCATGAACTCATCGCCACGGCGTTTCATCGAACCCTCTGCTTTGCGGAAGAGAACAAAACCACGATGCGGACGGCCGCCCTCATGAACGGCATCGATCAGGTGGCCCAGGCCCATACCGTCAGGGGGTTGTACCCCTGATAAGAAACGGCTACGCCACCTCACCCTCATAAATTTTCATGCAGGCCTCCAAGAACGTGACGGCCGCAGATTTCGAGCGCTGGAACGAATTCCTGCCGATGATCGAACCGAATCCTCCCCCATCGCGAATCGCCCGCACTTCGTCGAAAATGGCCTTGTCCGTACCCTTGGCGCCACCGGAAAATATGACGATTCGCCTCCCGTTGAACGCGCTTTGCACCACGTGACGAATACGCTCGACCGGGGTGCTGATGGGAATGTTCTCTGCCTCGTAGACCTTCTTGGCTTCCGCTTGTTCGATATGATCAGTCGGCACCTTGACCTTGATGATGTGCGCCCCTAATTGAGCCGCGATTTGGGCGGCATAACACACCACGTCGATCGCCGTTTCTCCTTCCTTGGTCAGTTTTCCACCACGGGGATACGACCAGACCACCACGGCGAGTCCGACCGACTTGGCTTCGGCGGCAATCTCCTGCAGACTCTCGTACATGTCCTGGCTGTACGACGACCCGGGATAGATCGTGTACCCGACCGCACAACACCCCAAACGAAGTGCGTCCTGGACGCTGCCCGTCACCGCCTGACTATAGTCATCGCCGCCGAAAAGCGAGTCGCTGTTGTTGAGCTTGAGGATCAGCGGAATGTGGCCGGCATATTCCGCGGCGCCGGCCTCCAGAAACCCTAACGGAGCCGCATACGCGTTGCAGCCGGCATCAATCGCCAGTTCAAAGTGGTAGAGGGGGTCATACCCGGGAGGGTTTGCAGCGAAGCTGCGGGCCGGACCATGTTCAAAACCTTGATCCACCGGCAGGATCAGAAGTTTACCGGTTCCCGCCAATCGGCCACTCATCAATAACCTGGCCAAATTCGCCCGAATGCTCGGCGCATCGCTTTGATAATATCCGAGGATTTCTTGTACCCGTTTGCTGATTCTTTCACTCACAAGCCATTCCTCCTCTGATGAATGTGGTGAGAATCAATCGTTTTCCAATTTTTTCCGCAGGTCGATCAATTCCCGCTCCATCAGGTCAAAACGTTCGGCGATCGGATCGGGAATATTTGCATGATCCATGGCTTCTTCCGGAACCCGCTCCCCGATTGACTTGACGATACGTCCGGGAATGCCGGTGACCGTGGAATTGGATGGGACTGATCGCAGGACCACCGAATTCGCTCCGATTTTTACTGAATCCCCGATTCGAATATTACCCAACACCTTGGCGCCCGACCCTACCACCACGTGATTGCCCAACGTGGGGTGCCGTTTCCCTTTTTCTTTTCCCGTTCCGCCCAATGTCACCCCTTGAAACAGAGTGACGTAATCGCCGATTTCCGTGGTTTCCCCAATCACCACGCCCATACCATGATCGATGAAAAACCCGTGTCCGATAGACGCACCCGGATGAATTTCAACGCCCGTCACCCAGCGGGCGGCTTGCGAAACCAACCGCCCCAAAAGACGAAGCCGCATCTTCCACAACCGGTGAGCAAACCGATAGGCCAGCAACGCCTGAAATCCGGCATAGGTCAGAAACACTTCAAGCGTGGTCCTGGCAGCAGGGTCGCGATCAAAAACGGCTCGAAGATCCTGTCGAATTACGCTGAACATCGTTCAACCTGGTTTCTCATCGGGCGGCGCGTCCGCCAGAAGACAAACAGCCTGGGCGGCAATCCCTTCCTGTCTGCCGAGCGCCCCGAGATGATCGTGGCTCTTGACCTTCACGTTGACGAGCGCCGGGTCAACCCGCAACACCCCGGCCAACTGCTTGCCCATCTCAACCAGATAGCTTCCCAGCCGCGGGGCCTGCGCCACAATGACCGTATCCAGATTGACGAGACGCAGCCCCCGCTCAGCGAGTTTAGCGCAAACGCCTTTCAGCATCTCCAGACTGTTCATGTCCTTCCATCGCGGGTCACTGCTGGGATAATGGCTACCCAAATCCCCTTCCCCCATGGCTCCCAACAACGCGTCACACACCGCATGCGTGAGCGCATCCGCATCGGAATGCCCATCCAGGCCATGCGTATGCGGAACCTGCACGCCGCCCAGGATGAGCGGCTGCCCTTCCTTCAACTGATGAATGTCATACCCGATTCCCACCCGCATACGCCAGCCCGTCCTTTTTCATCCGACTCTCAAACTAGTAAGAATACAGGAAAGAACCGATCAGTGGAAAGAGAAGTTTTGATTTTCCCCTCCTTTGTAAGGAGGGGCAAGGGGAGGTAGAGCGTCTTGGCTTTGTAGCTGCGCCATCTCATGGCGCGTTACGGATGCCCCATTGTGGGAGAAGACTGGGTGAGGGAAAAGACCCTGGATCCTCGATTAGAGCCTGTCCTTGACGCCTGTCCTCGACATCTTTAATCGAGGATCGGGGATGACGGTAGGGAAACAGGAGAAAGTAAGGTCAGACTTTATGAAGAAGGTCGGTTCCCACGGGCGGCCAGAATCGCCTCTCCAATCACCAGGTCTTCGGGGCGGGTTATCTTGATGTTGTCCGGGCTGCCGTTGACGATGGACACGTGATGGCCGATTTGCTCAACTAAAAACGCGTCGTCCGTCGCTTCGACACCAGACTGTCGGCTTGACCGGTGCGCTTCCCGCAGCAACTCGACATCAAAGGCCTGCGGGGTTTGGGCCGACCAGAGCCGCTGCCGGTCGAGGGTGGTTTCAATCATCCCGTCCGGCGCCGCCCGCTTCACCGTATCGTGGAGAGGGATTGCCACTATTGCCGCACCATGGGTTTTGGCGCCACCAACCACGTCTTCGACCATCGCATCCGTGACAAACGGCCGGACGGCGTCATGGACCACGACGATCTTCGTCCGCTCATCCACGGCCTGCAAGCCGTTCCACACCGAATCCTGTCTCCGGGCTCCGCCGGCGGTCACCGTGCTGATTTTGGAAAAGGCAAACGGCGGCAGGAGGTCATCTCGACAGGACGTTACGGCGTCATGGGGAACGACGACAACGATTTCAGCAATCATCCGGCTCGCTTCGAACACCCGGAGGGCGTGGATGAGAAGCGGCACGCCACCCAATTGAAGAAACTGCTTGGGAATCTCGTTCCCCATTCGAGTACCGGACCCACCGGCCGGTACCACCGCGGCCACCCACTCACCCACGTGCGAAACTCACCACGTCCCGATCAGTTTCTTCCCGCAGGCGGGTAAAGATCATCCGGCCCGCGCTCGTTTGTAAAATACTCGTCACCACCACGTCGAGGTTCTTGCCGATACAGCGTTTGGCATTATCGACAACCACCATCGTCCCGTCATCCAAGTAGGCCACGCCCTGCCCGGCTTCCTTTCCTTCCTTCAACACGAAGACCCGCATCGTTTCACCGGGGAGCACGACCGGTTTGAG
Source organism: Nitrospirales bacterium (assembly GCA_965207015.1). GTDB lineage: Bacteria > Nitrospirota > Nitrospiria > Nitrospirales > UBA8639 > Bin75. Next base: position 1,154,976 of record OZ242257.1, read on the forward strand.
CGCGTTGGACAATTCGTTGATGTTCAGCACTTGTACGCCCTGCAATTCAGCGACCTTATTCAAGTTCAGATCATTGGTCAAAATCTTGGCATCCAACTTCTTGCCCAATTCCACCAACTTGGCGTCCACTTCTTTGATGTTGGGGAAATCGTCTTCAACGATCTCCACCACGACGTCGTCATTCTTCTGAATGTGGTTGAGAATATCGAGTCCCCGGCGACCCCGTGCGCGTTTCAATGAATCAGCGGAATCGGAAATATGCTGCAGTTCCTGCAAAATGAACTGAGGAATGACGAACTCTCCCTCCATGAAACCGGTTTCACACAGGTCCGCAATACGGCCGTCAATGATCACGCTTGTATCCAGCAATTTGGGGGTGCGAAATCGGCCGGTGGGCTTTGCATCAGTCACGGTCCGGGCGTCGCCATCGTACTCCCTGCCATAACGAACGCCCGACGTGAGTCCGAGATACGGAAAGATCAGAAGCGTGGCGAACGCGGTCCACCGGAGGACGGGATGGGGCGCCAGGAAAAGCGTTAAGAAAACACACATGCCCGAGAGGAGCATGCCCAAGCTGAAGCCGATCCCGCCATAGACCAGAGTCCGGACAGGAAGCGCTTCCATGAAGGCAATCTCGGCGAGGACCAACGTCCCGCTGAGCAAAGCGCCGAACCCGGCACCGAACGCCGCATGGAGCATCGCCCCACCGCCCGCAACATATCCTGCCGCCAGCCCGAGCAGAATGCTGATGACCAAAAAGCCGGCTCGTAGAGCCATACGGTCTCCTTTTGCGTGATGCATGCCTGGACATAGGAGACAAGTTTATTCCAGGCAGTGCCTGCCTGCACAATCCCAACCAACCAAACCGGTATTACTCACGACTCAAAAAATTGTTCTGTTGTTTCGACGTCTTCACGACTGCCAATGATCAGCGGAACGCATTGGTGGGGAGTCTTGGGGTGAATGGCGGAAATGCGCTCCACGCCCGTGCTTCCAATTCCCCCGGCTTGCTCCACCACGAAACTCAACGGAGCGGCTTCATACATCAAACGCAGTTTTCCCTCAGGTTTCTGCACGTCACCGGGATACAGGTACAGACCGCCCTTCAACAAAATCCGATGGACGTCCGCCACCAGACATCCCGTGTACCGTGAAGCATACGGTCGTCCGGTGGCCTTGTCATGAACATGAAAATAATCATCTACTTTTATCATGTTTTTTGACCATTTATATCTATTTCCTTCATTGACACTATAGATTTTTCCGCTAGAAGGAATCCGAATGTTCGAGGCAGAGAGGAGAAATTCACCGCCCTCAGGATCAAGCGTAAATTGATGCACGCCTTCTCCACACGTATACACGAGAATCGCGGCGGTTCCGTACAACAGATACCCGGCGGCCACTTGCTCACACCCCGTCTTCAGAAAATTTCCGACGGGGTCCATTCGATGAATGGAAAAGATCGACCCGAGAGATGCGTTGACGTCCACATTCGAGGAACCGTCCAGCGGATCGAGAAATACGGCATATTTCCCCGATCCTTCGACAGGCTCAGGACAGGCTTTTTCAGCCTGGCCCACGACGAAGGGCTCGTCCATTTCTTCGGAAACCACGATTTGCACGATCGTGCTATCCTGAAAGGCCTCCACAAACAGCTCGTTGGCCCGTGCATCCATTCGCTGTACCTGTTCGCCATGGACGTTTCGCTCGCTGGTCGCGCCGAGGCTATCCGTCAGGCCCGCTACGCTCAGATCCCGGCCAATCTTTTTTCCGGCCGAGACAATTCCATTCATGATCGCGGATAAATCTTCCGCGCCATCGGCCTGTAATTGTTGCTGGTCTAAAATATGGCGAGTAAGGGAGAGCATAAGCGGTTTCCGGCACGAATCATTATAGGATCTTTGCGCAAAAAGTCGAGGCTCATTTCCGTGACGGACTCCATTTCTCAATCAACGCCGTGGCCGACCCGACAATCACCCGGGCTTGCATCATGACGGGAACCCGTTCCTCCGTGTTTGTGATCCAAATTCTGATGTTGCCTTCATTCAAGAAAATCCCCCGAAACGGCATAACGGCCAGCAGGCGAATCGCTTCGACCTCACCCCAGGGTCCACTGACGGATTCGACGGCTTCGACCTTGACCTCGACCTTGTAGTTCTTTCGGTCGTGGTGAATATCCAAATACACCGAAGAGCCCGGTTCGAGATTCGGCATCGTACGCAAGAAATACAAACACGATAATGGACCATGCGAACCGGGAGGAATGTCATGAAAAGAGGATTTGCCGTCTTTCACCACCGTGACCCGGTTGATCAGGCGATCAAACGTGACGTCGAATTCTTCATGACGATCGCCTTCCCTGCGTTCAAATAACAAACGCCGAGGGAGCCAGGTCTCGGCATCGACAAGTGAATCCACGTGGTTCTTGACTGGAAAAAAGACGGAAATAAAATCATTCGACCGAATCGTGGTCACCAGGCGCCTGGCTGGATGCCCGTCGTCATCCGTCACTGCTTCCGTTTTCATGTATGCGTGCCCGGCGGGGATACCCCACAGGGAGATCCCATAGCGATAATCTTCTTTTTCCTGAACGGCAAAAGTGGAAGACGACAGAGCCATCCCCCACAGGCAACCCAGGATCAGCACCCCGATCCCAAACGTCTTATGTCGAATCAATCCGGCACGCATAATTTTCTGTTGAGATTGTACACCACTCGGAGGAGACGGGCACATGCTTGGTGCCAATCCTGGCATAGTCCCCGATCTGTCATCCTGAACGAAGTGAAGGATCTCGCAGTTTCTCCTTTTGCCCTTTTCCGTCATCCCCGACCAGATTGGGAATCCAGCGTTTCCACTCCCCTCCTTTGTAAGGAGGGGCAAGGGGAGGTAGAGATATTCGCTCTTTCCCCCTCTTTCCCTATTCTTTGCCAAGAAAACTACCCTAAATTTCACATTTGACCGGATAATCCATCAAGCCTATATTCACGACCTATGAGTAACCCCAAAGCGGCCATGGAAAAGCCGTACCCCGCTTCGCAATCCAACGAAAAATTCGACCGGCTGAAGGACATCCTGCGGGAGATGTTTCAACTCGACCGGGGCGACCTCGATTTCGGCCTGTATCGCATCATGAACCTGAAGGCGAAGGAAATCGAAGCGTTCCTCGACAACGACCTGTTGCCGCAGGTACGAATAGCACTGGAGGCAAACTCCACAGGCACACAGGCCGAACTCGAAGAGAAACTGGCCGAGGCCCGCAGGCTGGCTGGAGACTTGGGCGTCGATCCGGAAACCGCGCCGAAGGTCGAAGAGTTGAAACAGCAGCTTGCCGAAACCAAGGCTGACGTCGTAGCGGAAACCGACGTCTACAACCATCTCGCCAATTTCTTTGGCCGGTATTACGACGAGGGCGACTTCATGTCCCTGCGCCGTTATTCAGGCGGCGGCCAGCCGACCTACCTGATCCCCTACGACGGCGAAGAAGTCAAGCTACACTGGGCCAATACCGACCAATACTACATCAAGACGACCGAAAATTACTCGTCCTACGTCTTCACCGTGGACACGGGCGAGAAGGCGCGACGGGTGCGTTTCGAGATCGCAGCCGCAGACAACGAAAAGGACAACGTCAAGGAGACAAGTGGCAAACAACGCCGGTTTTTGCTTGCCGGCGATGACAAAGAGGCTGTGATGTTCGACGGCGCGGACTTGGTAGTGCACTTCACACACCGGCCACTGACCGACCATGAAAAGAAAGAGTTCCCCGGCAACGGGGCGAAACAACAGGACCGAATCAATGAAGCAATCGCAAAACGTATTCGTCAATCGTTGCCCCCGGACTGGCAGGCTCTGCTCACCGCACCCGCTCCCACGGAAAACAACCCTGAGCGCATAATGCTGGACAAACATCTGGCCACTTACACCGCCAAGAACAGCTTCGACTACTTCATTCACAAAGACCTGGGCGGGTTCCTGCGCCGCGAACTGGATTTCTATCTGAAAAACGAGGTGTTGAACCTGGACGACCTGAGACTGGGAGACGCGGCCCGGCTGGACCGGGCGCTGGCCCGGATACGTGCCGTCCGGCATGTGGCCGACAAGATAATCGACTTCCTGGCGCAGTTGGAAAATTTTCAGAAACAACTCTGGCTGAAAAAGAAATTTATCCTGGAAACGCAGTACTGCGTGACCCTGGACCGCGTACCGGAAGCCTTGTACGCGGAAATAGCCGCCAACGAATCACAGCACGATGAATGGGTAAAGCTGTTCGTTATTAATGAAATAAAGGGCGATTTGGGAAACGGCGACGCGGGCTACAGCGAGCCTCTGAGCGTGGACTTTTTGAAAGCCAACCCTTTTCTGGTGCTGGACACCCGGCATTTCGACGTGGATTTCATGCGCCGCCTGCTGGCAGCATTCTCCGAAGCTGGACCACTGGATGAGCAAATAGATGGGCTGTTGATACACGGCGAGAATTTCCAGGCGTTGAATTTGCTGAAAGCACGATACCGAAAATCAGTACAGTGTTGCTACATAGATCCACCATTCAATGCCAAATCATCGGAAATTCTCTACAAGAACACATACCGGGATTCGACTTGGCTATCGTTTATCGAGAACCGACTAGCAGAGGCACGAGATCTTGAATCCACACGAGCAGTCGTTGTAGTCGCCATCGACGAAATCGAGCAGGAATACCTTGGCTGTAGCTTGAATGCAGTATTTTTTGATATGGCTAAAACCTGTGTCACTGTTGTTCACAACGCGACCGGCCAGCAGGGCAATAATTTTTCGACTACGCACGAATATGCCTACTTTCTGTATCCCGTTGATGGTCAGAGTATTGGCATACAGGCACGCGAAAACAATCCAGACATTCGCCCACTACGGAACGTCAGCAAGGGTAAGCATTTGCGTACAGATGCGGCTAACTGCTTCTATCCGATCTTCGTATTGAATGGCAAAATCACCGGATTCGGTGATGTGTGTCCTGATGACTTTCATCCTGCGGGAATCAATGTTGTCCGAGACGATGGAACGGTTGAGGTTTATCCAATCGACGCATCCGGAACTGAACGAAAATGGGTTTTCGCACGTCAAAGCGTTGAAGACATCAGAGACGAACTTTTTGCTAGACAAGATCCCGAATCCGGTGCGTGGGACATCATTCGGGAAAAGACACGGTTCAACTACAAGACGGTGTGGACTGAGGAGCGGTACTCTGCCAATTCGTGGGGAAGTAGAGTGCTTAATGAAATCCTAGGGACGAATAGTTTCACATATCCCAAGTCAATACACACTGTTAAAGACTGTGTTGATGCTGCCTTAAATAACCAATCCTCCGGTATTGTACTAGATTATTTCGCCGGTTCAGGTACTACCGGTCATGCGGTCATCGATCTCAATCGTGAAGATGCCGGTGAACGCAAGTATATCCTCGTGGAGGTTGGTCACTACTTTGACACAGTGCTGCTGTCACGCATGAAAAAGGTGGTCTATTCGTCTAACTGGAAGGACGGTAAGCCGGTCTCGCGCAAAGGAGTCTCACACTTCTTCAAATATGTCCGCCTCGAATCCTACGAAGACACGCTGGACAGCCTGGAAGTGACACCGCCGGATTCTGCACAACAGGATTTGCTTGCGGGGAATTCCGCACTGGCGGAGGACTACAGGCTGCGCTACGCGCTGGGTGAAGAAACCGCGGGGAGTGCCTGTCTGCTCGGCAAGGACTTCACCGATCCCTTCGCCTATACTTTGTCCGTAGTACGCTACGGCACACGACAGGAAGTCCCGGTCGATCTAACAGAAACCTTCAACTACCTGCTCGGCCTACACGTCAAATCGCGCCGACGGATAGACGGCGTCCTCGCCATCACGGGCACGGATGCCGAGGGCAAGCACAACCTGATCCTCTGGCGTAACCTGAACCAAACCGACAACAAAGCACTGGAGAGATGGTTCGCCCGACACCGAGCAAAATTCACCGAACCACTCGACCTGATCTACACCAACGGCGACCACACCCTGAACGCTATTAAGAAGCCAAAGGAAACCTGGACCGCAAAGACCATCGAGCCTGTTTTTCGGGAAATGATGTTTGAGGGCAATACGTGATGGCTGAGAAACGCGATACGTCCGCCGACCAGCTCACGTTTTCACAACGCCACGGCCTTGAACCTTTGCCGCAACCGATGCAGTTGGAAGAGCTATCTGATGATTTGAGGCGTGAAATATGGAACCGTATGCGAGGATTTCTTAGCGTGTTTCGAGAGGAGAAATTCATCGGTGAAGACACATTCAGAGACGAAAAAATTATGGGATTTGTCGAATATGTTCTTGGGAAGTTGTTCAAATTGCCCCAGGATGAAATTCAAAGCGATTACGAAAACGTAATGTCTCAATTCAAGAAAATAATAGAGAAAGCGAAATTCAACAAAGTGCTCGATCTTATCGAAATCGTGGCAAACTCTGACAGCCCAGATGGAGTGACTGTAACAGGCAACACCATAGTCCAAAATGAGTATCCCATGGAGTTTATCATCCAGAGAAACGAATTTATTTTGGCTATTCGTGACCAGTTTAACCGACATGCTGCACCTTATTGGTTGGACATTTCACAACGTCCCTGCCAATTTTTTCCGCGTAGCTGCAGAGAGCAAGGCGAAGCGACACAGCAAGCCATCGAGACGATCCGCGAAAGTGGCATGGAAGGCGCGTCTGCGCACCTGCATCAAGCAGCCCATCACATCAATGCGAAGCAATATGCAGATTCGGTTGAGTCCAGTATCGAAGCGGTTGAATCTGTCGCTCGCAGAATAGCTCCGAAATCAAAAACACTTGGTGACGCACTGAAAAACCTTGAGAAGAAAGGGCTACTCACAAATAGCCAACTCAAGACGGGATTTGAAAAAATTTATGCATATACTAATAGCGAAGAAGGAGTCCGGCATTCGCTGGTATTCAAAGACTCCTCCGATGTTGGCCTGGATGAGGCCGTGTTCATGTTCGGTGCGTGCGCCTCGTTCGCTGCTTATCTCGTGAATAAACACAGTCAGATGCAGAAGCCGTAGGTCGGGTTAGTCCTGAGCTTGTCGAAGGGCGTAACCCAACACAGTAGCCTCACTACGACTATGCCTCAAGAAACTTCCCTTAAAAAGCAAGCCATCGGAACTTACCAGCATAAGCTTAAGGCCGCTTGTGAATGGTTGGGTATTGAACAAGGAAGAGCGGCTGAGTATATACGTCTTCTTGATGAATTTGAGAAGGGACATCTATCTGGCGAGAGCATCCTAGCCTACTACGAAAGTTACGAAATAGTCGAACTGTATGCGTTATGGAAAGAACGAGTTGATGAATTCCCTGGTCTCAAGGGCAAAATACGAAAAGTTTGCAAAAAAGGTCCGGTTCTCCGTGAAAATGAAACAACTAGGTCATCGAATAATAGACCACGAAACGACGCGTTTTGTTTCCTTGTCGCGGGAAATTTTTTGGCCGCCGATATTTCCGTGGTGAACGTTGACGGTATAGCTTCACGCCACGCCATCTGTGAATCCAACGCAGATTTTACGTTTCGATGGGAAGGAAACTATTTTGATGTCGAGTGCAAACGACTTCAATCCGAAAATCAATTGCTAAAGCGCGCAGAAGAAGCACGAGACCAAATCACTCAAGCTGGTCGTTGTGGGATCATTGCCATCGATTGCTCCGTTCTATGTCGACCTGCTGGAACCCTACTTGATAACTTGGATCTCGACAAGGCTGAGTTTCGATTGTCTGAACAGTTACGAACTGATATAGAACCGAAGGTCCGATCAAGCTTATCTCCAAGCGTCCTTGGTTTCATTTTGTTTGCAAAGGTTCCTGCTATGACGGCCGTCGGACGAATCCTCAACTCGAGCGGAAATCTATCCCGCCGTCGCGATATCATTTCATCATGGTTAGTTGTAGCTAATGCCGGCTCCCAGAATCTTGAAGCCCTTCGAAGTATAGTGTCGAGGCTTGAAAACCAAGCGGGAAGCACGTTATCGGACAGTGAACGTGAAGGATCTGATGTTTCAGGACACTAACTAGCCTCATGTCAAATTCCGCTACGCTAATCCGACTTACGGGGCCTAAGACAACAAAACCGTCAAAAGACCTAAACAAGGAAAGCACAGAGGATCAAAGGTGGAGCAAAAGTCAAGCAAAACCAAAAGAGTAACCGGAGAGTGCAAGCTGTGTGGACGTTTTGGAGAGCTTGAAGCTGGTCACATCATACCCGCCTTCGTATTTAGATACATAAGAGAGACTGGGCTGATACAAGGCGGGGGACTTCGCTTCGTGGAACAGCCCAATAAGGTCGTCCAAGACGGAGACAAGCGGCATTGGTTCTGCAAGGCGTGTGAGGGCAAGTTCTCCAAGGATGAGCAGAAGTTCTACGAGAAGATATTCAAACCGACAAACGAAGGACATCAGCCGCAACTGGACTACGGGCCGGAGTTGCTGCGGTTCTGCGTATCGTTGTCCTGGCGGACTTTACTGCGATACCAAGAAATAGATCATGATGAGACGGAGCGACGACCAGTATCGGAGCTAGATGAAAAAGATCAAAAACTAATAACCAAAGCAGAAATGGAATGGAAAGACTACCTCAATGGTAACGGCAGAAGTTCGGAAAAGTTCGTACACCACATCGCCATTATGGGAAAAATCGACAGTTTGCCCCTAGACATGAGTGTGGGAATCAACAAATACATCCAGAGGGCTCCGCACCAAGCCATCTTGAGTCTTAAAACAGGGGTCGTCATATTCACCAAGTTACCTGGTATTTTTATCTTTGGCATCATCAGAGACGATGAGGCGTGGCTTTGGAATAGAACTCAAGTACTGTCTTCAGGCGGGACACTTCCAGGAAATGAGACCGTAAGCCTTCCATACTGGTTTCGCGCATACTTGAATGAAAAAGCCGAACAATATCAAGAAATGTCGAAGTTACTGTCGGAACGTCAGAGAGAACGTACGGACCAGAAGGTGCAGAAAGAGGCAGAAAGGGATCCAGAACGACTGAGAAAAACCCCAATGTTTGAGGCGATCGAGGCAGACGAAAGATTGGCACAAAACCAAGGATACAGCACGTTGATCGAAGAGGAAGCGGAAGAAACCATGGAAACGGGACATAAAACTATGCCAGTCTCGCTTGCTCTGTTCGAGGAAAGAGTGACACCAGAAGTTCAATCCAAGATAGTCACTCAACTAAGAGAAATTGGCATGCAAGCAGGATTTAAAGGACATATCGGAGAACAAACCGGATTAGGCAAATTTTTTACAACCGGGCTGATTGTCCAGCGCGAAGGAGAACAGGAAGAAATAGAGATAAAAGCCTTGCCGATACGACAGAACTCATTCGGACACGTCCTGGTATCGTTCACCGCACTGTGCGACTATACAGGATACACAGATGAAGAAATGCAAGATATCAGAAGCAGGTTGCTGGAAGAAAACCATACAGCGACGTTTGCTCGGTATACAAGGGTCAACCGCGCAGGGGCGGAAACAATCTTTGCAGTTGCAGACACAGTAGCTGACACTCTCAAACCCTTGGAAATGTTCAGATTGGTATTCCAAGTTGCCAGACTGGCGATTGAGAGACCAAGACGTAAAGCACGGTGAAGTCAAGGCACAAGCGTACCTGGATCTAGGTATCCAATGTCCTTGCATCGCCAGACAGGACCTATGACCCTCCAAAACCGCCTCGTCCTCCATCGCTTCATTTGCCGGGAGTTCGGATACGATGACATGCGCACCATGCTGGACCGGTTGCGCGACGTGCCGGCCGGCTTCGATGCCGGTGGTGAGAGTGAGTATGTCCGTGCGTTGTATCTTTCGTCGGTCGCACCGATCCGGACCGAGAAACTGGCCCGATACGACGCCAACATCGTCGCGCATAGCCACAAGCTGCGCATGACCCCTGAACAGGACCGTGTCTGGAAGCCCTATCAATACCTCGCGCTATTGTTCACCGAACGTTACCTGGACCTGTATTTCCAGGATCCCGAGGCGCTCTGCGCCGACTTGAACAGGACAATGGCCTCACACCGGTTGACGCGGGACATACCGAGGTACACACCAGACGACCTGCGGACCATTGCATTTCAGAGCGCGACCGGCTCCGGCAAGACGCTCCTCATGCACGCCCATATCCTGCAATACCGGCAGTATCTAACCGCGGCGGGCGGACGACTGAACAACATCGTCCTGCTGACGCCTAACGAACAGATGTCAGTACAGCATGAGAAGGAGTTGCAGACAAGCGGCCTGCCCGCGCGGCTGTTTTCCGCCGAAGCCGCGCCAGACCTGTACCCGCACGTGGAAATCATCGACCTCAACAAACTGGCGGAAAAGAAGGGGGTCAAGCGTATCGCCGTGGGAGATTTCGGCGATAACAACCTGGTGTTGGTTGATGAAGGGCACCTAGGCGCATCGGGCAAGGTATGGCGTGAGCGTCGTAAGGAACTCTCCCGTGGCGGATTTACTTTCGAGTATTCCGCCACCTTCAACCAAATCGTGGGTAAAGACGATGTACTTCGCGACGCTTATGGGAAGTGCCTGCTGTTCGATTACGCCTATCGTTGGTTCCACGAGGACGGCTACGGCAAGGACTACGTCATCTCCAACCTGCCCCAAGGCATGGAAGACGTGAACCGCGATGTGTACCTTCTGGGCTGTCTGCTGACCTTCTATCAGCAATGCCGCATCTGGCGCGACAAGCTTGGGGTCTGGACGGATTTCAACGTCACCAAGCCGCTTTGGGTCTTCTTGGGCAAGACGGTGACCGGCTCCGGCAGGGCGGACAAGGAAACGCAGTCCGACGTCGTGAGCATCCTGAATTTCCTGGCCCGGGTGTTGGCCGACGGTGACGCGACGCGCGCTATGATCGGGAAGCTGCTGAGCGGGCAGTCCGGCCTGACCGACGAAAGTAGCCGGGATTATTTCAGGGACCGGTTCACGTATCTTTCCGAACACGGGGCTTCATACAAAGCCAACGATCTCTATACGGATCTGTGCACCACCCTGTTTCACGGACTGGGAAAACTGCATGTCGTCTACCTGACTGCGGGTGAGGGTGAATTGCACTTGCACGCCGGCGATGGGCCGGCCTTTGGCGTGGTCAATGTCGGTGATTCCGCGTCACTGTATAAATTGCTGACGGAACAGGATAACCCTCGCGTCGCAGTTTCCCGGGAAGCCGGTTTTGCCGAGCGGCTTTTTGCCGACGTGGACAGAAGTGATTCGCCGGTGAATATCGTCATCGGTGCGCGGCGCTTCATTGCCGGCTGGAACTCGTGGCGCGTGGCGACAATGGGATTGATGCACGTCGGCGTCGGTGAAGGGCCGGAGATCATCCAGATGTTCGGGCGTGGTGTGCGCTTGAAAGGCTGGAACATGAGCCTGAAACGCCATCAGAAAAGCGGGGCGGAATTGCCGACGGGCAGCGCGGAATTGGCCCATCTGGAAACGCTGAATATCTTCGGTCTGCGAGCCAACTACATGCAGACCTTTCGGGACCTTCTGGAAAAGGAAGGAGTGCGCATCGAACGAGAGACGGTTCGACTACCCGTCACCTGGAATTTTGCTAGGAAGACGGACTTGAAGTTGATCCGGCTTAAGGCTGACGTGCAATACGCGCGTTCTACGGAACGCCCCGTTCTGCCCGGTCCCGATGCCGGGCAGCCCGTCATCACCCTGGACCTGTATTCACGGTTGCAATCCGTCGCGTCCTCCGATGTCGTGGCCGAACAATCGGCTTCTAAGAAATCCGTCAACCTCCAGCCAGGTCAGGTCGCGTTTTTCAATCGAACGCGTCTGTACGACAAGTTATTGAAACGGAAGCAACAACGAGGCTGGCACAACCTGATCATCGAGCGTAACACGGTGGACCGTCTTCTGGAATGTACCGATTGGTATAACCTATCTATGCCGCCTGAACGCTTGTCCGTCACCAGTTTTCAACAGATAGGCGAGCTTGAAGACGTTGCGCTTGATCTCATCACCGAATATGCCGATCAATTCTGGCGCAGGCAGCGGCAACAATGGGAACACGACAGGATCGAGGCAGTCATGCTGGACGAAGATGACCCGAACAATATCGGAGCCTACGAGTTATCCGTGGACGCGACCGAGAGTCAATTGCTTGAAGATGTTCGTGAATTGGCATCGAACGTTCGAGCGGGCGATTTCCATGATCTGAGCGTCAGCGTCATCATGACTCAAGCTCATGCCTATAAACCGTTGCTCTATGCCGGGCCGGACAGCAAGGTGATGATTCAGCCGGTTCCCCTGAACAAGGATGAAAGAAGCGTCGTTGAAAAGCTCGCCATGTTGGCTGAACGCCACGACCCCTGCTTGCACGGCAAAGAGTTGTTCCTTATCCGCAACCTGACACGCGGAAGGGGCGTGTCGTTCTTTGACGATTACACCTATTACCCCGACTTCATCGTCTGGTTGAAGGACAAGACCTGCCAGCACGTTATTTTTCTCGATCCCAAGGGACTGAGCCGCTACGGAACGCGCGAGCAACATAAGATCAGCCTGCACCACGAGATCAAAACGACCGAAACGCAAATCCGCCGCACCGACCCCGACGTGCGCCTGCACGCCTACATCTTATCCGTCACGTCACCGGCCCTGATAGCCGAGGCCATGCGTTCCCGAGACGACTGGAAGCGAGAAGGCGTCTATTTTCTGGATGAACCTGATTGCCTGAAACAGATGATCGCCCATGTATTGGAACGGGCGTGAATCACCGAGGACATGAATAGAAACCAAGCCCCCGTCAGCAAAACCGGCTGGTCCACTCCAGTGCAGCCCATTTCGCGTAGCCCGCTTTCCCCTAGCCAGCCGCGTGGGTATAATTCCCCTATCCCTCACATTTCTTCCAGACCTAAATTCGAGGAGCGGTCAAAGAATCGCGTTTAATATTTTATCTTTTCAAAGTAGAGGAATACTGCCATGAGTTCTACCACACCGTTACTCTCAAACGACCTTGCCGCCATTGTTCACCATGTTGAACTCAATCGGTCGGGTTGGTGGGATAGAGCTGTCCAGCGTCTTGTCCTAGCCAGCATTTGGTTAATCGGCAGACCAGCATCAAGTGTTCAAATCCTATCAACCATAGAGAACGAGTTCCATCTTACTACCTTGGGTGAGCTAAAAATAAACGCAGCTATCGAACTTCTTGAAAAACAAAATGCGCTCATTCGCTTCCCCGGTCCGACACCTACGTTCCGAATCCCTGATCAACAACGCACTGTCTTTGAGACAGAAATTGCCGCTGTGGAGACTGTGGCGCGGGATGCGCGCTCATATTTTTCTGATCTCGTCAAGGAATTGTGCGAAGGGCTAGATCCAGATGAAACATGGAAGGTCTTCGAATCGAAATTATTGGCTCCATTGATTCAAGAGGTTGGAGCGAATGCATACAGGTTAATTGCCGGGGAAAGATTGGCTGCCGATGAAAGGTTTGTCCGAGGGTTCTTGGACCACTTTGAATCTCATCCTGAAACTTCTCTTAACCAATTGGTAACCCGTTTTCTTGACTCAAACAAAGAAGAGGTTCGCAAGTATGTCAGTTGTATGCTTCATGCAGTCTTTTGCGTCACAGCAAGCGGCCTACCCGAAAATGTTATCACAAGGTTAAGCTCCAGCAGTAACAAACAGATCACATTTCGTGTCTTTGTTGATACAAACTTTCTTTTCTCGATTCTAGCGTTACATGACAATCCCTCAAATGTCGCAGCAACCGAACTAAACAACCTAATAGCAACACTCAAGACAAACTCTAAAGTTAAAGTAGATCTATTTGTGACCTTACGGACGATTGATGAAGCGAAACACTCAATTTCCTCGGCCAAAACGCAGCTTGACGAAATGCCCACGGGAGCAAACTTTACAGGAGCCGCGTTAGAAACCGGCTTTTCTGGAATGGTGAAAAAATTTCTCGAGGAACGTATGCGCAAAGGCGCCGGCCTTTCTGTTGAGGATTGGTTTGATCCCTATCTGAATGATTTCGTTACGATAGCCCGCAGCAAAGGTGTTGAGCTTTTCAATAAGTCTCTTGACAGTTACAAAATGCATCAGGATGTCATCGATGACATTAACCTAGTGATGGAAAAACAGGAGAGCAATCACGCAAGAGCTAAGAATTACGAGAAGGTTGAACATGACATGGTCCTTTGGCATTTTGTTAAAAATGAACGCCCTGACTATGTCGAATCACCCATTGATGCACAAGATTGGATACTTACCCTCGATTACCGACTTATTCGTTTCGATGCAAATAAACAGAAGGAAACAGGTTCAAGTGTTCCTATTTGCGTTCATCCGACATCGTTGATTCAACTTCTTCAATTTTGGGTGCCTCGTACGAAAGAATTTGAGGAGGCGATTCTCAGTAGCATGAGGTTACCATTTCTTTTTCGCGAATTCGATACGGAAGCCGAGCGGACGAGTCTTCGTATTCTGAAAGGGATTGGTAAATTTGAAGAGAGCGATCACTTCACCGAAGAGACAATAAGGAAAGTTATACTAAATGATGCGCTCCGCTCGAAGATTGGTTCAGTAGAGGGGGAAAAAGACAAAACTAAACTGATTCGAGACACCCTTTTAGAAGAGATAAATAATCAAAAGGAAACTGTAAGTAAACGCGCTCAAGATCTTGAAGATACGCTCAAAACTCGTGAGAAAGCAGTTTCAGATCTCAAGTTCGAAACCAAAGACAAAGAAAGGGAAATCAAGCAACTAAAAGACACACTCGAGGAAGAGGGACAGAAACTGCAAGATGCTGGCAAAACGATTCAGGTAAGGGACCAAGAAATCGAAAGCATGAAGAATAAGGATCACTTACAAGAATCGAAGCTGTCTCGCTACAGGTATTCGGCGTTTCTTATTGTTGGCATTCTGATCAGTTACAGCGTGGCTTGGTGGCTCCTAGATCAACTTCCGCTGCCTCCTCATATTATTGAAATCCCTGGCACTCGAATACTTGTTGCTATTGCAATGTTTTTGCTTTGCCACCGGGGCCTTGAATGGAAAGTAAAGCAAGAAGATCCTCTGAATAAGTTGTGGTTTTATCGAAAGATGTCCCGGTTACGTGGATGGCTTTGGTCTTCTGTTGTTCTAGTCTTTGTCCTTAACTTGCTTGCAACCCTATACTCAAATGAGATGCAACAGAGGGTCGACGACCAAGCTCTTCCAGCCACACAGTCATCTACAGAGATTGACAGGAAATAACATTTAGCTTCAATTATCGCTCACCTTAGAAAGCAAAGAGTGCAGAGAAATCCGATTGCACAAGACTTGTCACGGCACCCAAAGAGAAAAAACGAACAGAAGCTGTTTTCCCGTTTCCCGCCGTCTTACCAGCATGCCAAGCCAAACTCGACCCGCCGCAAGTGGACCGCCGTCGCGTGCTGCAACCGCTCCGCTAGGGTCATGCACTAAAAAGCGCAGAAAAATGCCATAAAGATGCCATAAAGATGCTTTGTGTCATCTTTTCTGACTTAATTTGCTGCCTTTTGGCTTCTTAACGCGGAGCATACGCGTATGAGCGATGTTTTTGTCACAACAGCAAGCCTCCCCCTACTCTCTCCCAGTGTGAAAGGGCGAAAAACGGAACAGGCAAAGACACTGGATCCCCGATCAGGTCGGGGATGACGGATAAAACAAAGTCGAGTAGGTCAGGTCAGCCCCGAGCTTGTCGAAGGGCATAACCAGACGGCAATTCTGAACAAGTTGGTCAGAAGCCAGTCAGACCCACGGAAAAGCTCAGGCCCTGCAGGCTCGCATATGACATAAAATACACAATGATTGACATAAAACCATTTTCTGCCAATTTATTGACACTAATATGACGCTATTTACCTGCTTTTACCTTTTTCATGATTTCCGAAGCGTGACGTGCACGTGTGAAAGATGTTTTTTGTCACAACAGCAAGCCTCCCGCTTCACCCCACCCTCTCCCAGTGGGGCGCGATAAGATCGCGCAGCTACAAAGACAAAGAAAAGACTCTGGATCCTCGTAGATTGCCTGGATCCCCGATCAAGTCGGGGACAAGCGTCGAGGATGACAGGAAACGGCATAGATCCTGAATTCCCGCTAAAAACTTGCGGGAATGACAGGAGGCGAATAAGCGGGGTGTCAGGGCGCGACAGACCTGGTGCAGGCTTCCAACTCCCCTTCCAGGTAGGTGCGGATGGCTTGCAACCGTTCGGTCGTGGTGGCTTCGAAACGGAGAACCAACGCGGGTTGCGTGTTGGAGGCGCGAATAAGGCCCCAGCCGTCATCGAAACACACGCGAACTCCGTCGATCGTGACGACTTCCCGGATTACAGGACCCGGATGATGGGCATTGTGTATATGCGATTCCCCTGCCGTTTCGACCAGCCGGTTTCGTATTGCCTCGACCACCTGGAACTTCTCGTCATCCGGACACTCCATGCGAATCTCCGGAGTTACCTGCGTGGCCGGCAAATCCGCCAGCAGGGACGAAAAGGGAACCTGTACGTTCGACAGGATTTCAATCAACCGGCATGACGCGTACGTGGCATCGTCGTACCCGAAATAGCGGTCCGCGAAAAACATGTGGCCTGATATTTCCCCTGCCAGGGTGGCATCTTCTTCCTTCATCTTGGCTCTCATTACGGAATGGCCCGTCTTCCACATGACGCCGTTCCCTCCCCGTGCTCGAATGTCATCGTACAGACACTGGGAGGCCTTGGCATCGGACACAACCGTACTGCCGGGCCTGTCCTTCAAGAGATCCCGAGCAAAAATCAGAAGCAGGCGGTCTCCCCAGACAATCGTCCCCTGTTCGTCGATGGTCCCGATTCGGTCCGCGTCACCGTCGTACGCGATGCCGACGTCCGCTCGATGGTGCTTGACGGCTTGGATGAGATCCTGGAGATTTTCGACGACCGTGGGATCGGGATGGTGATTCGGGAAACGGCCGTCGAGTTCGTCGTACAATCCCGTGACGCGACACCCCATTTGCTCCAACGCCGCTTTTGCCACCAGGCTCGCGGCTCCGTTTCCGCTATCGACAACCACGTGCATGCCTGTTGCGTCGACACCGGCAAAGTGTTCCTTGAGATATTGCAGGTAGGAAGGAATGACCGTTGCCGCGGATACGGTTCCCGACCCGGACACATACGCCTCGGCTTCGATCAGGCGCTTGAGTTCCTGAATGTCTTCACCGTGCATAGCCATTTTGCCCAGGCACATTTTGAAGCCGTTGTATTCGGCCGCATTATGGCTGGCTGTGACCATCACGCCCCCATCAACGGGCAACTCGTATAAGGCAAAGTAGAGCAACGGCGTGGGACAGACCCCGATATCCACGACGTTTACCCCCGTGGACGTGATGCCGGCGAGCACCCGGTCCCGGAGATCCGGCGAAGTCAGGCGTCCGTCCCTTCCCAGAGCCACCGCTTGACAACCACGTTGCCGGGCCATGGTCCCGTAGGCGCGGCCGATGGCTTCCGCCACGTCGGGTGTCAGATCTTTCCCGACGATGCCGCGCACGTCATATTCCCGAAAGATACTCACGAGCGAGTACTCCCGTCGTAGGTTATACCCTGCGCGGCCAAAATCAGATCGGCCACTTCCCTGACCGCGCCTTCGCCGCCCTTGGCCTTGCACACGTATCGCACCTTTTTCCGGACGGACTCGCGTGCGTTCGCGGGAGCTGCGGAAAACCCTGCTGCCGCGAGCACGGGCAAATCCGGCACGTCATCTCCCACATACGCGATCTCCTCGAGTTCGATGTCATACTTCGCTGCGAGTTCTTTCAAGACCGCCAGTTTGTCTCTGACGCCCTGGTGAATTTCGGAAATACCGAGCCTGGCGGCCCTGACGTTCACCAAGGGCGCTTGGTCCATGGTGATGATGGCCGTTACGAGACCGGCTCTCTTTAACAGGACCAGTCCCAGACCGTCCCAGACGTTGAATTTTTTGGTCTGCTCGCCGGAGTCCGAGTAATAGAGGCCACCATCCGTCAAGACCCCATCGACGTCCGTCGCGACCAGCCGAATTTTTTTGAGTATCCGGGCAAACCGCTGCGCACGCACGGGTATTCGTCTTGATCGAGCTTTCATTGCCATTTTTTCTCAACCGATTGGAGCGACATTAAAACACACTCCATTTGGTAAGCAAAGACCATTTACGCCTCCTTGAGTTTTCGTGGAGCATACGGCTCCTCGCCCGGACGATTGTAAATCGTTCGGGAATTCGTTGACAAAAACCGGGGCTGCCCACATCATGATCTTGCAGCCTTGAAAATATCAGAGTTGTCATCCTGAGCCGCGGGCGAATGATCTAGCGAGGAATCTCCTTGCTGTCATCCCCGACCCGATCGGGGATCCAGAGGTTTTTCATTTTTCCTTTTTGAAGAAAAAGACCCTGGATTCCCGATTAAAAATGTCGGGAATGACAGAAGGAAGCGGGAAAATTGTCAACGCCTGTCTTGAGCGGAGTCGAAGGGAACGACTGAACACATACAGGAATGACAAGAGCGAATGTACAAACGCAGACCATCATGACCATTCTCGATCGCTACATATTCAAAGAACTGCTCGTCCCCTTCTTCATCAGCCTCGGCATCCTTTGCTTTATCGTCCTGACCAAGGAGATGTTGCGCCTGGTTGAATTGTTGGTGACCAACGGGGTGAGCCTCCTGGCTGTCATGAAGATTGTCGGCAATCTCATGCCCTCTTTTCTGGTGTTGACGCTTCCCATGGCTTGCCTGATCTCGTCGATTACGACCTTCAGTCGATTTTCTTTCGACAAGGAACTCGTCGCCATGAGGGCAGCCGGACTCAGCTTGTTGAGGATCGCGGTCCCCGTGTTCGTCTTTTCGTTTCTCGTTTTCCTGGGCACCTTGTTTCTTTCACAATGGGGACAGCCCTGGTCCTCGATTTCCCTGAAAAAACTGGCTATCAGCCTGATCCAGGACCAGTTGAACCTGGCCTTGGAGCGAGGAGTCTTCAACGAACCGACGAAAGACATGATGATTTTCGTTCCCACGCCGGAACCCGGCGAAAAAGCCATGGGCATTTTCATCCTGGATCAGCGAGACCCTGAGCAAGAAATCATCATTACGGCCCAAACCTTTCAAATGCTCAGAAATCCGCAACGCAAACAATTCGGCATGCGCTTATATGAAGGCGAAATTCATCAGGTTCCCCAGAACGGCACGCAACATCATCAGGTGGCATTTTCCACATATGATCTCAAGCTGAATCTGGCCCCGGCTCTCACCGTCGAAACACCCAAACGGCCGGATTACGAACACATGATGGCCGAATTGAAAACATCCGGCTGGCGTGACACCAGGATGCTGCGCCGGCTCATGGAATACTACAAAGACCTGGGGTTTCCCGTGGCCACGCTCATCCTGGGGATCATGGGCATGCCGGTCGGCATTGTCTCGAAACGAACCGGACGCATGAGGGGGTTTGTCTTGGGAATTTTCATCATGGTGGGATACTATCTGCTCAACGTGCTGGGAGAGTTTTCCGTCACGGCTTTGCTCCTTCATCCGTTTGCCGGAGCATGGCTCCCCAACGTCCTTTTACTCCTGATCACGGGTCTGCTCTTTTACCAAGCGAGTCGGCGATGATCCTTCGACTTTGCGCTGCCGCGCTACGCTCAGGACAGGCATGAGCATTCTATTCTGGTACATCGTCCGTCACTATCTCGGCATCCTGATCCTGTGCCTCACCGGCCTTGTCACCATTTACCTGGTGATCGACTTTTTTGAAAAACTGCGTAGATTCCTGCGACATGACGCGGAGCTGTCCTCCATGCTCCTGTATTTCTTTTATAAAATCCCTGACATATCTTTTCAATTGGTGCCTTTTGCCATATTGATGGCTTCGCTTCTCGCTATCGGACTCCTGAACAAGAACCGCGAAATCACCGCGATGCGAAGTTGTGGGGTCAGCCTCTTTCACGTTACCATTCCCTTCCTGGCCGTCGCGGGCCTCGTCACGGTTATCCTGTTGGGCTTGACGGCAGTCGTGATTCCATTGGCCAATGCCAAGGCGGAATACATTCGAACCGTCGAGATCCAGAAAAAACCGCAACCGCTTTCTTTTACCAGCGAGAATCTGTGGCTGTACATGCAGGACAACGCACTCATGCACGTTCAACGAGTCGATCCGGCGGGCACGCAACTCCACAACGTCACCCTCTACCGGCTGAACGACCAATTCACGTTGGATGCAGTGCTCACGGCTGACGATGCCGCTTTCGCAAGTGACCGATGGACCTTACACAACGTCGCGCAACGGGAAATCGAACCGGATGGGAGTGTCGAGATGGTTCACTGGACAACCCTTCCCTTGCAATTATCCCTTACGCCCGATGACTTGATGGCCTGGAACGCTCTTGAGCCCGAACACATGACGTTGAACCAACTCGGCGCACACATCGAACATCTCCGGCAGGAAAAAAACAGCGTAACGAGATTTCTACTCGATTATTGGAGGCGAGTGGCATTTGCTTTCGTCCCCATCATCATGACGATTCTCGGTGTGTCCATCGGACTCCTCGAAATCGGCACCCGGACCGTCAGTATAGGAAAAGGCATTGGACAGGCCTTGGGCATCAGTTTCCTGTTCTGGGCGACAAATTCCGTTGGCCTGACACTGGGAAAAAGCGGGGCGTTGCTGCCCTCGGTTGCGGCCTGGATCGCGTGCGTGATGTTTCTCATCGTCAGCCTCAACATTTTTCTGAAAGTGCGATACTGATCAACGTCCACAAGGCTTACCGAATCCAAAGAGAAAAACCATGCCCACAGAAACGCCTGATGGCTATCCAGTAACAGAATTAGTCCGTGCCATCGATGCCCGGCTTCATGGCCCGGCGGAACTTCGTATTACAGGCGTCAACAATCTCGAACAGGCCGGACCGGGGGATCTGGCTTTGCTGGCCAGTCACCGGTTGATGGACCAAGCCCTTCATTCGAAGGCGTCGGCGTTCATCGTTCCCGAATATTTTCCCGATTTGAACGGCGCCCAATTGGTCTCGGCGCACCCCCAGTTTGATTTTGTCCGGTTGATTAACCAATTTTTCACAAAAACACCCGCTCCCACCGGAATCGCCGAAAACGTCGTGAAAGGCTCGAACGTCAGCTTGGGCGGCGACGTATCCATCGGACCCTTCGTGACGATTGGCAGTCATACGACTCTGGGGCATCGGGTGACCCTCTATCCCGGTGTCTTTTTGGGAGAAGGCGTCACCATCGGTGATGATTCCGTACTTCATCCGAACGTAAGTATTCAGGACGGATGCCGGATAGGCGCCCGGGTCATGATCCATGCCGGAACCGTGATCGGAAGTGACGGATTCGGGTACGTTCAACACGAAGGCCGTCATCACAAAATTCCACAACGGGGCATCGTGGTCATTGAAGATGACGTCGAAATCGGAGCCAACGTGACCATCGACCGGGCCACGTACGGAGCCACCCACGTCAGGCAAGGCACCAAAATCGACAACCTGGTCCAAATCGCCCATAACGTGACCGTGGGAGAACACGGGATCATCGTCGCCCAAGTGGGAATCGCGGGCAGTACGACGATCGGTAAGGGGGTCATGATCGGAGGGCAAGCCGGCCTGATCGATCACCTCACGATTGGGGATCAAGCCATGATTGCGGCAGGAGCGGGAATCGAAAAAGACGTGGAACCCGGTGCCAGAATGTCCGGACGCCCCGCGATGCAGATTACGGCCTTTTTCCGCTCCCATATCCTGGTGCAACAACTCCCGGAACTGAAGAAACAGATTTTGAATCTGGAAAAACGTCTAGCCGCGATCGAAGGCAAGCCATCCCAAACCCGCAAAACCAAAAAATCGACATGAAGGAGTATTGGCAAGGAAGGCCCGTTTATTTTTTGGCGGTCAAAGGAGGAATGACCGACCGCCAGGTAAACAACTTACCCCAAAAAAACCCCGCCCACGGCAAGGCAAACGCTGCCATATAGTCCAAAGACCCGGAACTGAAGCTCCACGCGGAAAGCCCGATCAACCCTCCTATCCCCAGCACGTAGGCTACCGGAACCAGACTCCGGCCGGCATGATCCAATTCCACGTCAGTCGATGCTTTGGCCGCTTTCTTGAGTCGTTGCGTTCCCCGGCTCTGAGAAGACTTCATGCGACTCGCCCAAAATTCAGGAAACGCTCGAAACAGATACCGGTGATAGCGCGTTTGGCCCCATCCAAGCAGAATGCCGGCCAGCATCAGGCCCGAGCTTTTGATAAACGTCCATTCGTCATAGGTCTCGACAAACAACTGGTACACCAACGCGAGGATGCCGATGATCATGGCCAACAAGCCCAGTAACCCCGAAGGGAACAGAATATAGGTCCGGATGTAGTTTTCGGCGAGTTGCGCCTCATTTTCCTTGCGTTGGGCCGTGATAATTTTTCCCATGGAATGTGCTCGCCGGGAAGAGGGATTCAGGAATCGCTCGGAGGAGCGCCTTCGACTGAAATAGGAACGGATTGTTGGGAATCTTCGGGAACCCGATAGTCGGCGTTAAGCCAGGCGCCGAGATCAACGAGTCGACACCGGTCCGAGCAAAACGGATAAAATGCGGAATCTTCAGAAGTGAGAGATCGGCAACCCGGACACAGCGGTGTCATGAAAAAAGTATAGCAAGACGGCGCATGCAAGGGAAGGAACCCCCGCGGTCCGTGACAACAGCCATGCGCCATGCAGCAGGTACCATTGCAAACTCTCTATGGAGAAGTGTACAAATTTACTGCGAAACGCCGCACGCCGAGAATCGTCAATTCACGCTGTAAGGAAGGAATTTGTACATTTATGAAAAACGTCCAGATTGTTTTCAACATCCAAGTCCCGGATCACGTGTCGGAGGAAGAGGTGAACTCCAGACTCCATCAAGTGATCGGCTCCCTCATGGCGCAAGAATTTGGCGGAAATTCATTAGTCGACCAACCGGCAGGACACCCCGAGGACGGTCACGACGGACAAGTCGGCCACGCCTGACTCCCCCGATCCTGCTATCCCCCTTGCTTTTCCAAGGCTGCAATTGAATCTGTTCCGGTTTGCTTTGAAGTGGAAGAATTTGCCGACCATCCTCCACCCAAGGCTTTATACAGTTGAACGACCGAGACCAGGTGCAGGCGATGCGTTTCCGTGAGGGATAATTCCGCGTCAAAAAGATTCCGCTTGGCGATGAGCACGTCGATATAGCTTGTCACGCCCCCGCGATAACGTAGATTGGCCAGCCGTAACGCCGAACGTAAGGCCTCGACCTGTTCTATTTGAGCCTGGCGCTGTTCTCGTGCGGTTTGAACGGCGACCAGCGCATCCTCCACTTCTTTGAAAGCCACAAGGATGGTTTGTTCGTATTGGGCGAGGGTCTGCCTGGCCTGCGCCTCGGCTGCGTCTTGCTGAAAGCCCAACGCGTTCGCGTCCAGCAGCGGTCCAACCAGGTTGAAACCCGAGGCGCCGAACGTCGCTTCGGAGGTAAACAGATTCGATAACCGGGGACTGGCCACTCCGAGAATGCCCGTCAGGGTCACTTTTGGAAATCGTGCCGCTTTTGCGACCCCGATTCGGGCCGTTGCCGCGGCCAACCCTTGCTCCGCCTGCACAATGTCCGGACGGCGCTGGAGCAGTTCTGAAGGCAGTCCGGCCGGCACTTCGGGCGGCATCACCTGTTCCGTCAATAATGCGCCCCGTTTGATATGCGTTGGATTTCTTCCGAGCAACACGCTCAACTCATTTTCCTTCTGAGTCCTCCTGCGCTCGAATTCAGCCACCCGCGCCGCGGCATTCGCCCGCTCGGACTCGAATTGGTCCGCATCCAGCTTGGAGGTGATTCCCCCTCGCAGGCGGGCCCTGGCAATTCTGACCGATTCCTCCCAAGACTCCAGAGTGTGTTTCGCAATATCCAATTGCATGTCGAATTGCAAAAGATCGAAATAGGCCTGAGCCACCCCACTGACCAATGCCAGGACCACCGCCCGCCGGTTTTCTTCCCGGGCCAGGAGGTCCGCAAGCGAGGCTTCCGTTGACCGGCGGATGCGGCCCCATACGTCAAGCTCCCAGGCCAAATTGCCCAGTACGGAATAGCTGAAGTCACTGGGAAATCCGTCCAGAGCAAAGCCTCCGGTTCGGCCCAGTGCCGGCAATCCGGAGTTGCCCTGCACTTGCGGGAGGAAGCTCGTTCTGGCGGCAGCCAGCCTCGCCTCGAATTCCTCAATGGCCGATACCGCCCGTTTCAGATCTCTGTTTTCCGCCAAGGCGACGTTGATGAGTTCCTGGAGCGTCGAATCTTGCAACAACTCCCACCAGGGAAGATTCGCAAGAGACGGCAGGGAAGTCGGCCCCTCCACCATGCGAAACTGTTCCGAGACTTGCACCTCGGGTCGTGAGTAGTCGGGACCGACCGCGCACGCGCTCACAAGGCCGGAGAGAAGGAGGATGAGGAAAATGCCCACGTCAGGGTCCTCCCTGATTCAATGGACGTTGTTTACCGGTTCCCGCGTCACCAGGCAAAGGCCGTCTGCCACGGTCAAAGAGTTTTCGAATCACCACAAAGAACAGCGGCACGAAAAATATGGCTAAAAACGTGGCAGCCAACATCCCGCCGAACACACCGGTCCCGATTGAATGGCGGCTCGCCGCGCCGGCTCCAGAAGCGACCACGAGAGGCACCACGCCCAGGATAAACGCCATTGACGTCATCACGATGGGCCGAAACCGCAGGCGCGCCGCTTCGAGCGCCGCGTCCGGCAGGGAGCGCCCGCTTTCGTAGAGTTTATTGGCAAATTCGACGATCAAAATGGCATTCTTGGCGGCCAGGCCGATCAACGTCACTAATCCGATTTGAAAGTAGATGTCATTGTCTAGGCCCCGCACCCACACGGCGCTCAGTGCGCCGAGCACTCCGAATGGGACCGCAAAGAGCACCGCGAACGGAATCGACCAGCTTTCGTACAAGGCCGCCAACACCAGGAAAACCATGAGCAGCGCAAAGCCGAACACGATGTTGGTTTGTCCTCCCGCATACCGCTCCTGAAAAGACATTCCACTCCAGTCAATCGTATAACCCCGTGGAGTCAACACTTCATTCGCCACTTGGTCCAGGACAGCGAGCGCTTCGCCCGAGCTGAACCCCGGCGCCGCGCCTCCCAACACCAGTGCCGTATTGAAGCCGTTGAAATGGGTGACCGGGTCGGGACCGCTGGTAAATTCGGTGGTCACCACCGTACTCAGGGGGATCATGCTGCTTTCCGAGCCGTTCCGCGCGCGAATGTAGATCTTGCCGATGTCTTCCGGCGTCGAACGGTATTGAGGGGGCGCTTCCGTCTGGACTCGATACACGCGGCCGAATTTGACGAAATCATTGATATAAAGGTTTCCAAAGTAGGCCTGCATGGTATCGAACACGTCGGAAATCGGGACGCCGAGGGCCTTGGTGTGATCACGATCCACGTGGGCATACAAACGAGGAGCGCTGACGCGAAAGCTGGTACCCGCAAAGGCGATAGCGGGATGCTGTATGGCTTTGGCCACGAATTCCTGCGCGACCCCGGCAAACTCGGCGAAATCGCCTCCACTGGGGTCCTGGAGCTGGAGTGAAAAGCCGCCGGTGGCGCCCAATCCCATGATAGCCGGAGGATTGAACGCCAAAATCAGGGCTTCGGGGATTTCGGCAAATTTTTGGAAAGCGGCCCCGATCAAGGACTGGGCCCGCTGGCGGGCTTCCGGGCGTTCCTCCCAAAGGTGGAGGGGAATGAACATCGTGGCTTGATTCGTGCCCCGGGTATTGAACACGAAGTTTTGGCCGACCAGCGTATCGGTTGAATGCACCTCGGGGATCGTCTGAAAGTATTGCTCGACTTTTTCAACCACTTTGAGCGTTCGTTCTTTTGACGCGCCGTCAGGCAGTTGAACGATGGTGATGAAGTAGCCTTGATCTTCGTCCGGCAGGAAACTTTCGGGGACGTTCTGAAATAACCCCCACGCGCAGAATACGAGCACGGCAAACATGCCGAGAAACACGGCCGATCGGGGCAGGATGCGCCCCACCGTGCCGACGTAGAAATTTTGCGTCCAATCGAACGACCGGTTGAACAACCTCCAAACCCCTCTCGGGTGGCGATGACCGGATTTTAACACCGTGGCGCAGAGGGCCGGACTCAACGTCAGCGCCACGAGCCCGGAGATGATCACGGACAGCGCGATGGTGACCGCAAATTGTTTGTACAATTCTCCCGTGATTCCTCCGAGAAATCCAACGGGCACAAACACCGCGGACAGGACGAGCACGCTCGCGACCACCGGCCCCGACACCTCGGTCATGGCCTGCTTGACGGCGTCTCTTCTTGACAGGCCGCCTTGTGTCATGTGCCGCTCAACGTTTTCCACGACGATAATGGCGTCATCGACCACGATGCCGATGGCCAGGACCATGCCGAACAGGGTCAACGTGTTGATTGAAAAATCCAAAGCCGCCAGTCCGGCAAACGTGCCGATCAGGGAGACCGGAACGGCGACGGCCGGAATGAGCGTCGCGCGCCAGCTTTGCAAGAACAGGAACACGACCAAAATCACCAGCACCATCGCTTCCATGAGGGTTTTCACCACTTCCCTGATGGAGATCTCGATGAATTTCGTCGTGTTATAGGGAATATCGTAGGACACGCCCGCGGGGAACTGCCGGGCGAGTCGTTCCATCTCACTTTTGACCCGGTTCACCGTGTCCAGCGCGTTCGCCCCCGGAGAAAGAAACGTGAGGAGAAACGTATTGGGTCTGCTGTTCCATCGTGCTTGAAGATTGTACGATTGCGCTCCCAGTTCGACGCGGGCGACGTCCCGCAAATAGACCATGGAGCCGTCGGGATACGCGCGAACGATCATGTTCTTGAAATCCTCGACGTCGCTCATGCGGCCTTGTGTAATGATCGGAATGGTGAGTTGAGTCCCTTGAGGCGCGGGTTCCCGACCGACGCGTCCGGCCGGAAAATCGCGATTTTGCTCACGAACCACGTTTGCAATATCCGTCGGCGTAAGATCGAGTTGAGCCATGCGGACGGGATCGAGAATGATGCGCATGGAGTAGCTCTGCCCGCCGTACACGAAGGCGTCTCCCACTCCGGGCAACCGTTTGATACTGTCGATCATTCGCAGCAGGGCGTAATTGGAAAGAAACACCGTATCATGTTTGGGATCGGTGGAACTCAATGCCACGACCGCCAGCAGACTCGGTGAAGTCTTCTTGACCGTGACGCCTTGGCGAATGACTTCATCCGGCAATTGTGGTTCGGCGAGCCGTTGCCGGTTTTGCGTTTGGACCTGGGCGATATCCACGTCCGTCCCGATTTCAAACGTGAGCCGCATAGTCATGTGACCGTCGTTGGTACTCGTGGAATCGTAATACAGCAGGTTGTCGATGCCCGGAAGTTGGACCTCTATCGGCCGTGCGACGGATTCGGCCACGACTTCGGCGCTGGCCCCCGGATAGTCCGCGTCGATTTGCACCATCGGCGGCGTGATCTGCGGAAACTGCGCAACGGGCAGAATCCGTAACGACCCAAGGCCGACCACGACGATGATGATCGACAACACCGACGCAAAGATGGGACGATCAATAAAAAAATGGGGACTCACGCCTTCTCCTGCGGGGCTGCTTCAGAACCCGGCGCATCCGAAGACGGAGCAGGCGGCTGATACGGAACAGGGATGACCTGACTTCCCGGACGAATCCGATGAAACCCTTCGACGACCACCCGGTCTCCTGCGTGAACCCCATCTTCAATGAGCCATTCCTGTCCATGCCAGGAGCTGGCCGTGACCGCGCGGAGTTCCACCTTGTCGCCGTTCACGACGTACACAAAGAGACCCTTGGGGCCTTGCTGGACGGCCCGCTGGGGAACCAATATCGCGTCTCTTCGCATGTACCCCCGGACTCGAATTTTGACGAACTGTCCCGGAAACAAGGAATAGAGAGGACGGTCGTCCCGGTCCCCGGGAAACATGCGTTGACGCGTATTGGGAAATTTGAAGCGTGCCGAGAGGGAGTCAGTTTCGGAGCGAAATTGTATCCCGGCAAAATCCAAGGTGCCTTCGTGCGGATAGGTGGTCCCGTCGGCCATGATCATCATCCCTCTCAGTTGAAAAAGATCGGGCCGTTCCACGCGACGTGCGGCTAATTCCCGTTGCCGCCGCAGAATGTAACTTTCCGGTATATTGACGTTGACATACATAGGATCCATTTGGTGGATGCTCGTGAGCAGATCGGTTTGAGTTGAGACCAGACGCCCCTCATATAATCGGCTTCGCTCGGGTCGTCCCGCCACCGGCGCGACAATAAGGGTGTTTCGCAGATCGAATTTTGCTTTTTCCCAATCGCCCTTTGCCGTAACCAGCGCGGCTTTCGCCGCGAGTTTCTCCGCAATGGCGTCATCGACGTCTTTTTGGCTCACGGCTTGCTCGGCCAGCAACGGTCTGACCCGCGCCAACTCCGCACGCGCCTGTGCCAATCGAGCGAGAGCCTGACCAACCCGACCCTTGGCGCTTGCGACCGACGCTTTAAAAGGTACGGGGTCGATAAGATAGAGCTTCTCACCTTTCCGTACATCACGACCTTCGGCAAAAAAGACTTTCCTGATAATTCCCGTGACCTGCGACCGAATCTCGACCGGACGGAAAGACTGAGTCTGCCCAATGAATTCCACCTCATCAGGTATGGTCTTGGCGACAATGGTCATGACCTTCACTTCAGGGGGCGGCGGCGCGGGCGGCGGGCCTCCTTCCTGTTGGCAGGCAGTCAACCCGATCAGCGGAAGAAGGAGACTCGTCAAGACCAGCTTGGTGGCCGACCTTTTTTCACTGTGAAATGGTTTGTTCATGAAACAGACCTTCGATGATTTCCCGGTTTATGGATGACGTTCAGTCCTGAAACTTCATGAGGTTCCTAACAGGCTCATAACCCTTGTCGATTTCCTTTAACCCTACCGAGAAAATTTGATCGAGCGTTCCAGATTTTGCACACAAAAAACCACGTATGTCAAAGCCCGTGCTTTCATGACACCCCCTTTCCGAAACCACCGGCAAATCATGGATGATCCCTTGTTACGCTCTGTTCAGGATTGAAACTATTGAAGGAACCTCTGATTTATTGTGATAGCGGGATGCAGGGCAAGGCGTCCCGGAGCGAAACCCGAGGCTTATCAGAGAGATAGGTGAGGGTTGAGCGAGGACACAACGCCGCCATGCGCCCGATAGGGCACTAAATCAGAGGTTCCTGAAGATGGAGTAAGCGGGCGCGTGCAAGATCGAGGTAACTCAACGTTCCGACCGGCCGGCCATGTTCATCCAGCACCGGCGCCTTTTTCACGCCTTTCAGGTAGAACACCTGCAAGGCCTCGTGGATTAACTGATCGGACCGGAGTGCGATGACTTCCTGGGAGACGTTGTCTTTCAGGATTCCCGAAAACTTCTGTTGCTTGGCTGCGGAACGGAATAAGTCGGTTTCCGTCAACAGACTCGTCAACTTTCCGCCATCATCTACCACCACGAGTACGTTCTGATGGCTTTCAGTCAACTTCCGGATCGCTTCGGCTATTGTCGCCGACTCGGAAATTGATACCGGCGACGCGTTCATGAGATCGGTCACTGGAGCATGAAGAAGTTCTTCCGACCAGGTCGAGGGCCTTAAAAACTCTTCCAGCGGGCGTCTGGTTGCCGTGGAGCTGAGCAATTGCCGAAGTGACTTGAACAGATCAACGAAAAGTTTGAACTCTTTTGACGCGAAGACGAGCAGCGTCGCTTGCGTCTTCGCCGTCACCGTGACCCGTCGCGCCAGACCGTAAAGAAGAGAGCCTTCGCCAAAATGGTCTCCCTGAGTCAATTCATCCTTCCATAGAATTCGACCATCGGCATCGCGTCTTGTCGCTTCAAGAATCCCGTTCTCGACGATGTAAAACCCATTGCTTCGCTCACCCTGATGAAAGACAACATCACCTGTTTCGATGTGAATTCGGGCCAATTTTTGTGTTTTCCGCAAATCCCAATAATTGAGATCCGGCGGGAAAAAGAGTTCGAACGTCCAATCAATAACCACACGAAGCTTCCGGTCCAGTCCGGGCAACTTTAACAGATGAATGGTCCGGGTAAGCCACCATGCGAACAGGCCGCTAAAACGAAACCCGAGAATCGAACAGACTCCCTTATGGTGGCCGATCGTGGCCATCTGCCCGAGCATCTTGAATCGAAACGGGCGAAGAGAGGCATGGGTGAACGTTGCGGCAATATTATCCGCTGCCTGTTTGCCCAACGGCATGGCAAATTGGGCTGTTGGGGGACAGCGATGACCATATCCATCCGGATTAGCCGCTCCATCGCCGATCGCCCAGACGTTTTCATATCCGTTGACCCTTAACCATTCATCCGTCAGAAGTTTACCTTTCTCATATTCAGCCTCCAGATCCGAGAGTACGGGATTGGGAGCATTCCCAATGGTACAGACGACATTTTGAGCTTCGAGACGCGTTCCATCTTTCAGTCGGATATAATCACTACTCACGGACATCACACGTTGATTGACCAAGACGACCATGCCTCGCTTTTCCAGGGTTCTTTGGGTAAACCAGCCAAGATCTTCGCCAAGTTCCGGGAGCAAATGAGGGCCGGAATGAACTAAAGTCACTTGCAAGTCCGAGGCATCCAAATTTCGATAAAAACGTCTCGCAGTGAGCAGCAAATCCAGGATTTCACCAGCCGTTTCAACCCCACTATAGCCGCCTCCGACAATGACAAAATGGAGAAGTCTTTTCCGGTGCTGCGGATTTGACTCCAGACTCGCTTCTTCAAGTCGTCGGACAATGTGTTCACGAAGAGACAAAGCATCTGCAAGTGTCTTCAAGAACAGCGCATGCTCCATCATCCCCGGCACCGCCCGAAGGTTCGTACTGGTTCCGAGAGCCAGAACTAAATGCTTGGCCTCAATAGGTCCTACTTCGGGTCCATCATCGGCATCAAATTCAACTCGCCGGTTATCGAGATGTATTTTCGAAACCTCTGCCCGCATCAGGGCACAATGGCGAAGGACGATTCGAATGGGGTTCGTCACGTGTCGAGGTTCGATGCTGGCGCCGATGACTTCGGGTAAAAATGGTTGGAAGACGAAATAATTTTCAGCACTGACCAAAAGAATCCTTTGGGCAGACGCTTCGCCCCACAATTTTTCCAGACGCTTGGCACAGGTCAGGCCAGCAAAGCCACCCCCAAGAATCACCACGTCCCAGTTCTTCTTCATGGAACCCCCATGGACTTCTTCCGGAGAACGACTTACAGAAATTGTACGCTGAATGGAAATTTGATTAAAGTTGGGAGGAAAGAGAAGTTGGAGCGGGTGAGGAGATTCGAACTCCCGACCAACGGCTTGGGAAGCCGATGCGCTACCACTGCGCTACACCCGCTCGCAGTTGTAGAAGGGAATTCATTCTAGGCAGGGCGCGGAATGCAAGTCAAGGATAGGGCTATAGTCGTACCTGCACCAGTGCATATTTCCGTTTGCCGATTTTTACCTGGTATGACTCGTTCGCCTGCAAAGGCAACACCGCATTGCCGTCCTGGCAGCGTTCCTGGTTGATCGTGACGGCGCCTTGTGCGATCAAGCGACGCGCTTCCGCCTTGCTGGGCAACAAACCCGTTCGCATGAGAAGATCCACCAACCCGATCGAAGGGTTTCCCGGATCTGAAAAATCCGTCGCGGCCAGCGTGACCGTGACATCGGGTTGTTCGGGAAATTCCCGCTTGCGAAACTTCTGTTCAAAGTCCTCCTTGGCTTGTCGTGCAGCCTCCTCGCCGTGATAGCGAGTCACCATGGCTTCCGCCAAATGCAGCTTCGCCTCCTTGGGATGGCGTTGCTTGACCGCATCGAGATCATCGGACGTCAATAACTCATAGTACCGGAACATCAGGTCGTCGCTGATCGACATGATCTTGCCGAACATGTCCGAGGGTTCGTCTTCCAGGGCAATGGAGTTGCCGTAACTCTTGCTCATCTTCCGCACGCCGTCCGTCCCTTCCAGTAACGGAACCGTGATGACGATTTGGGGAACTTGACCCCAATTGCGCTGGAGATCCCTTCCCACGAGCAAATTGAAGGTCTGGTCCGTGCCGCCCAATTCGACGTCGGCTTTGAGCGCCACGGAATCGTAACCCTGGACCAACGGATATAAGAATTCATGAACGCCGATGGGTTTCTGTTCCCGGTAGCGTTTGGAAAAGTCGTCACGTTCCAACATGCGCGCCAGATTATAATGTGAACACAATTCGATGACGTCCTGTGCCCGCATATCCTGCATCCAGCGGCTGTTGAACTCCACGCGCGTTTTCTCGGGATCCAACGTTTTGAAAATCTGCCGCTCATACGTCTTGGCGTTGGCCAGGACTTGTTCCTTGCTCAGCACCTTCCTCGTTTCGGAGACACCGGTCGGGTCACCGATCATGCCGGTAAAATCCCCGATCAGGAAAATGACCTCATGCCCGAGTTCCTGAAAATGCCGCAGTTTCTGGATCAACACGATATGGCCGAGATGCAGGTCGGGCGCGGTGGGATCGAACCCGGCTTTCACCCGCAAGGGTCTCCCCTCCTTGAGCGAAGCCCTGACCCGGTCTTCGAGTTCAGTCTGCTGGATCACGTCAACGGTACCGCGCGTGATCAGATCAAGCTGCCGTTTCAATTCCCGATCTGTCATCAGGTTCCGGTATCCTGCACCAATACGTTATTTGTCGGACGAAAGAACTGGATCATTAATGTGGATATACGGCTCGAGTTGCGCAAACCGTTTCTCACCAATGCCTTTTACGTTTTGAATATCACGAATGGAGCCGAATTTTCCATGCTCCCGGCGATATTGGATGATGCGCTCAGCCAGCACCGGCCCGATTCCCGGTAAACGCTGCAACTCCTCAATCGAACCGTGATTGATGTCGACGTGACCAACGTCCGCCACCGTCCGGGGCCGTGGCTCTTGGACTCGTGCCATCGACGCACTGGCCTGCCCCGCCAACGAGGCCTCGGATTGAGTGGGCTGGGACGGGCCCTGCAACAGGCCCGCAAAAGACAGAACCCCCATGGTCCCGGCCAGCAGCAGGAGTTTGACTCCGAATGAGAATACCGTTGGATATTTCTTGATCGCCCACCTTGTCATCAGGACCGTTTCCTGGCCAGGTGAATGGCCATTCCGTCAACGTCCTCGAATGCCTCCAGCAAGGCTTCGGCATGTGTGGGATGCGCGTGGATCATGCCGGCCACGTCCCGGGCCTTGGCGTTCAACTGCATGGCCAGCGCCGCTTCATGCACCAGATCCGCCGCATGCGTTCCGACCAAATGGGCGCCCAGCACGCGATCCGTTTGGGGGTCGGCCAGGATCTTCACCAACCCGGCCGTATCGCCGACGGCATGAGCCTTGCCCAATGCGCTATACCGAAAACGTCCGATGTTGGGGACGATTCCCCGTTCACGAATTTCTTGTTCGGTCAATCCGACCCGCCCGATCTCCGGCAATGTAAAAATGCCCGCGGGCACTACGTCATAATTCATGGTTTTCGGATTCCCCACAAGATTCTCCACGGCCACTTTGCCTTGTGCGGACGCGACGTGAGCCAACATCGCCTTTCCCGTCACGTCACCGATGGCATACACGCCAGGCACGTTCGTTTCCAGACGGTCGTCTACTTCGATCTCGCCCATGTCGCCAAGCTTGACGCCGACTTCTTCCAACCCGATCCCCGTCGTATTACAGCGCCGTCCCACCGAGACCAGGATCGCAACGCAACCCAGCCGTTCTCCATCGGCCAACTCCGCTGTGAAGCCCGCGTCCGTCTTTTCAACGGCCTTCACCGAGTTCCCGACGATGATTCGAACCTGACGTTTCTTCAACTCCCGTTCGATAACAGCCGAGATCTCTTCATCTTCCAACGGCAACACACGCGCCATCATCTCCACCACCGTCACCCGCGAACCCAACCCGGCGTACAGGGAAGCAAATTCACACCCTTCGACTCCCCCGCCGACAATGAGCAATCGTTCGGGTATTCGTGGAATCTCCAGTGCTTCCTGGCTCGTCATGATGTCGTACCCGTCCACGGGAAACATCGGAAGGACAGACGCTGATGAACCCGTGGCGATGATAATGCCATCCGCCTGGACGGATGTTTCAGTGCCGTCGGCAAGAGTGACCCGTACCGTCCGGTCATTGATGAGTCGTCCCGTTCCCTGGACGTGCGACACGCCCCATTGTTTGAAGAGCGTGGCTATGCCGTTGACCAGCCCATGGACGATCCGGTTCTTTCTCGCCACCATTTGTGGCGGGTCATACGTGGGGGGATCGGAGAGTTGCAGACCGAGATCCTGCGCCTTCTTGAGTTTCTCGCCCAATTCGACGACCGACAGCAGCGCCTTGCTGGGGATACAGCCCCAATTCAGGCAGACTCCACCCAGCGCCCGGTTTTCGATCACCGTCACCTTGGCCCCGAGTTGGGCCGCGCGAATGGCAGCCACGTAACCACCGGGACCGGCACCGAGAATGGCAATATGTTTAGGGGGAGGCATTAAGTCGGGGGAAGAGGCATCAACTCTGCGAGGAAAGAAATTCCTCATACTGCGAGGCCGTCATCAAGGCTTCAACGTCGGCGGGGTTGGCCAATTCGACCACGGCGATCCATCCTTTTCCATAGGGGTCCTGGTTCAGGTATTCAGGATGGTCCTGCAAATCGGCGTTCACTTCGACGATTTTTCCGCTGACCGGCGAGTACAGACTGGAAGTGGCTTTCGTGGATTCCACCTCGCCGATTTCCTGGTTTGCGGTCATTTCGGTATCGACTTTCGGCAAATCCACGAACACGACGTCACCCAGGGCATCCTGAGCAAAGTCGCTGATCCCCAAGGTCGCCCGCTGCCCGTCGAGCCGCACCCACTCATGTTCTTTATGATAACGTAAATCTTCAGGAATCGTTCCCGACATTCTCTGCTCCCTCCAGCCGCATCGGCAAGGCTGTTCTTAAATGAGGGTCGGTAGTTTGTCAAGGAATGCCACGATGCTGATAGATCAGACCGACTTCTTGGGGAAGAATGCCCGATTGCATGCGTGCCTGACCGATCCGGTCGGGCAGGATGGTCCAGATTTTTTCAGGCGTTCCGAGATGCTCGACCATCTTCGCCACAGCGGCCATTTCATCGTTGCGCTCTGATGATCCCTGAGGCGAACTTTGAGCAGTTTGATGGACAAGCGTCGAGTCCGACTCTTCGATCGTGACCAGAAACCTGTCAAACGGACCGCGCGTCACATCGACCCAATCTTCCGTGAAATGAATCAATCCGCGCACGGGTTTTGTGATGCTCTGGGATTGCAGGGTCACGCCGAACTCAAGATGAGGAAGACGAACGCGCAGGGTCCGAACCATGTCTCGGAGACTTCGGAGACGTTCCCGGGCTTTCCACCCGGCCCATCTCCAAAACACGGCTGGAAGGTGAACGCCGGGCTCGGAATGAGTCTGAAGCACGGTCCGGTCATCGTCAAACATGAGAACCGGATCGAAGCCCACCCCAAATTCCCGGACAAATAACTGAACGGCCAAGGGATTGAACCCTCCATACAGACCTGCGGGCACCGCATTGCGAATCACCAGTCCCGTCAGCGGAAAATCACGAAGTTGCGCAAGCCAATCTACGAGAAACGCCCGGTAACCCTCAAAATGCAACGAATAATATGGTGAGCGACGTAACGTTCGCGATTGCGGGTCATAGGTCCAGTCTTTCCAGTCTTCCATTCCCCGTTGCCGGGCGACCTGTCCCAGGCACCTGGGCGTCACCCCGAGATAGACCGCTGCTCCGCGAGCATGCAGGTGCTGAACCACGGAATGCATCGCATCAAAAGAGAGTTGTTGTCCGTTGTCCTGCAGCTTCCCGTCAACAAGGCAGGGGACATCCAGGAGAACCATTGATTCTTCGATGTCCGTACTTGACGGGATCACGGAATTCACTTCAGCGGCCGCAGCGCCGAGAGACACCAGAATTCCCTTTATGGATCCATGTGCCGTCGACTTTCCCATCCGTCTTTCGAGTTGCGCCACACGGGACCGTGCATCAGTCTGATACACGTTCTCCGTCCGTGTATCGGCCAGAAAGCGATACTGGACAATGGCTGAAGACAGGTAGCCCGCCTTTTGATACGCCCGAGCCAACCACCATCGTGCTTCCAGCGACCTGGACGATTGGGGATGAGTGCGCAAGAACCGATTCAGCAACGAAACAGCCGTCGAATAGTCGGCTCGAAGAAAGGCGATCTCCGCCTGCTGCAAGGAGCGTTTCTCGGTTTGATCGCGTAAAGCTTCGACGCTTAAATCAGGCCCGGCAGAGCGGAGACACCCACTCATGAACAGGAGAGCGGACAGCGCGACCATAAAGAATCGCAAATACGGAAACGGGATCGACATCTATTGAAGAGTGACTATGGAATATTCGCAGGGAACAACGAGCGGTGTTCCCTGCTTTGAGACGGCACGGGACGTTCGGCAACCGGCTTACAAATCCATTCCCGGGAAGAAATATCCTATTTCAAAGCCGGCTGTTTCAGAAGAGTCCGATCCATGAACCGCATTGGCTTCGATCGAGGCCCCATGGATCGATCGAATCGTGCCGGCCACTGCTTTCTGTGGATCGGTTGCTCCCATAAGATCGCGGTTTACCTGAATCGCGTTTTTCCCTTCGAGGACAAGGACGACGGAAGGTCCGGAGGACATGAACGCGGTCAGTTCATGAAAAAACGGCCGTTCGCGATGTACGGCATAAAATCCTTCGGCAGTCGATTGGGACAAATGCATCATTTTCATGGCAATGGGATGAAGCCCCGCAGCTTCATAGCGTTGAATCACGTCTCCGATAACCTGCTTTTTTACGGCATCAGGTTTAATAATCGCTAACGTTCGTTCGACCATCCTAACTCATCCTTTCTTCATCGACTCGTTCCAAATCCGTTGGTAATGGCAGGCGTTCATACTCATCCTGAACTCCGCACAGACTAACACGTTCGAGAAGAAGAACACCAACGGGTAGCCCAAACCCGGGTGCATCTATTTTCAAATGATCACGATACATGACACTGCACGCGGTCCGGCTGAATTCATTCGACATCCTTCAAGCTGCTCACAATGAAAAAAGAGGCTTGCGATCGACACCTGATCCGTGCAAGGATTAAAACCAAACGTGTTTTGGAGTCCCAGTCTTCTTTGGGTCACGAGGAGTTTTATGATTTCGTCTTTGTCAAAACGCCTTCCGAGGAAGCCAGAGTTTTTTCAGGCGGCTTCTATCGTTGGCAAGAACCTGGCTGCCTGTGCGGCTCTCTTGAGCCTTACTGCCGTGGTGTGGTGGACCGCTCCCGGCACCCAGACGGGGTCTCCCTCCAATCCCAATCTCGAACCCAAGACCGTCCAACGTGCGGCGGACCCGGTCACATCCGATCTCCCCTTGTGGGAAAGAATCCGATTCCGTCGGCATATTGAAACCCGCTTGCCACAGTACCGGCAGCAATTTGAAGGCGTCGCAAAGGCTTACAAGATTTCCTGGACCTTGCTCGCGGCCCAAGCGTATCAGGAGTCACGTTGGGATCCACATGCCGTCAGCCCAACCGGTGTTCGGGGCATCATGATGCTGACCCGCGATACCGCTTCGTCCTTAGGCATCCAAAATCGGGCAGACCCCACCAAAAGCATCGTAGGTGGAGCCCGGTATTTTCGAGATCTTGAAAAACAACTTCCCCGCCACATCGGTAAAGCCGATCGCGTCGCTATCGCCCTGGCGGCCTATAACGTGGGCATGGGACACATCAAGGACGCACAGGTTCTGGCCCGCCAGATGGGTAAAAATCCTCATTCCTGGGACGATCTCAAGACGACGCTACCCCTTTTGACCCAAAAATCCTACTACAAAACCTTGCAATACGGGTATGCTCGCGGCTGGGAACCCGTGCGGTACGTGAAACGCATCCGCGCTTACCACTCATTGCTGGAGCAACACCTCCGCCAAGTCTGACGATTCTCCTGGAGTTGGAGAAACTATGAATTCAGACGATATGGAGCAACTAAAACGCCATGTGAGCGTTGTGGTCGAGGGACTTCGACACGATCTTCAGCACGTCGCCGAAGGCCATCAAGTCATCCTGACTCAAGTCCAACAATTTCGTGAAGATGTGAAGGACGAGTTTAGAGAAGTTAGAGCGTTACTGAAGTTTTCTTTTGCAGAACTGGATCATCGAATTTAATCGCTTGAAACGGATGTAGGTGTTCTCAAGGCAAGACTTGACCACCTCGAAGCTCAACAAAGATAGCCCCCTCACCCCAACCCTCTCCCTATTTCCCGCTTAATGCGGAAAATGGGAGAGGGTGTTATTTTTCATTGGGCATGACCGCTTCACCCGGAATTCAGGAACTGAAGGCGAGGCTTGCCCGCGCCACCGCGGTGACAGTCCTGACCGGAGCCGGCATTTCCGCGGACAGCGGCGTCCCCACGTTTCGAGGTCCGGAAGGGCTCTGGAAGAATCACCGGCCCGAAGAGCTGGCCTCACCCGAGGCCTTTGCCCGGAATCCCAAACTCGTATGGGAATGGTACAATTGGCGCCGCGAACTCATTGCAACCAAGCACCCGAACCCGGCTCATGTCGCTTTGGTGGATCTGGAGCACAAGGTTCACAATTTCTGGCTCATTACGCAAAACGTCGATGGGCTTCACCCATTAGCCGGATCTCAACGCCTATCGGAAATTCACGGCAATATTTGGAAGGTGCGTTGCACTCAATGCGGACGGGTTACCGTCAATCGAGACATTCCCATCGCCATCTTACCGAATTGTTCAACGTGCCAAGGGTTGCTCCGGCCTCACATCGTCTGGTTCGGAGAATCCCTGGCTTCTGAAGACTTGCAAAACAGTTTCGACGCGTTAAGGAGTTGTGAAGTGCTCCTGATTATCGGAACATCCGGAGTCGTCTATCCAGCCGCGTCTTTCGGGCCAATTGCCAAAGACAATGGCGCGTTCGTGGCAGAATTGAATCTCGATCCGACGCCAAATTCCGATCTCGTGGACGTGGCCATCCAGGGTCATGCTAAAGAACTGGTTCCCCAACTGCTTTCATAACTCCTTGTATTTTCACATTTTCTTGACGAAATTGTGACGAGTTTGTTATCTTTAACTGTTTATAGTCATATCCCATACGTCGGAGAAATCAATGCAAATCACCATTAATGGTAAACCCGAAGAAATGCAGGCCGGCACCGTCATGGACGTCCTGAAACAGAAAGATATCGACCCGCATATGGTGGCCGTTGAACTCAATACGCAAATCGTCGAACGAGATCGGCTCGACACCACAAATGTCCAAGAGGGCGATAAGGTAGAATTTCTGTTCTATATGGGTGGAGGGGCGTGACCACCCGATATTTATCAAAGATTACGGAGGGAATAGGCAAGACACCCTTGGTTCGGTTGAATCGTCTTTCCGAGGAAGGCGGCGCTGCGATTTTCGGAAAGGTGGAGTTCGCCAACCCCGGCGGAAGCGTCAAGGATCGGATCTGCCTCAATATGATCGATGAGGCAGAACGTGCCGGCACGCTCAAACCCGGGGGGACGATCGTCGAACCGACCAGCGGGAACACCGGAATCGGACTGGCCTTAATCGCTGCGGTTCGAGGGTATAAATTGATTCTGGTCATGCCGGAGAGCATGAGCCTCGAACGAGCAAGCCTGTTGTCCTCCTATGGCGCGCAATTGATTTTGACCCCGGCATGGGAAGGCATGCAGGGCTCGATTCGAGAAGCTGAAAACATCATTGCCCAAAATCCGGAATATTTCATGCCTGACCAATTTTCCAATCCAGCGAATCCCGCCATTCACCGGGCCACGACCGCGATTGAGATCTGGGATGCCATGGACGGTAAGGTCGATGCCTTTGTCGCAGCCGTCGGCACGGGCGGAACCATTACGGGTTGCGGAGAGGTCATGAAAGAACGTGCGCCGGACACCAAAATCGTTGCCGTGGAACCGGCCGGGTCCCCGGTCCTCTCGGGAGGAGCACCCGGTCCGCATAAAATTCAAGGCATCGGCGCAGGCTTTGTGCCGAAAGTCCTCAATCGTTCCATCATTGACGACATTATTCGGGTGACCGACGATCAAGCCTATCAGACCACGAAACTGCTGGCCAAAAAAGAGGGGCTGCTCGTCGGGATATCCGCGGGAGCCAACGTGTTTGCGGCCCAGCAGGTCGCGAAAGACCTCAGAGCTGATCAACACGTGGTGACGGTGTTGTGCGACAC
This sequence comes from Nitrospirales bacterium, assembly GCA_965207015.1. Lineage (GTDB taxonomy): Bacteria > Nitrospirota > Nitrospiria > Nitrospirales > UBA8639 > Bin75. The sequence continues at coordinate 1,195,364 of OZ242257.1, forward strand.
GGGCGAACGATATCTGAGCATCGAAAAATATTTTAATATCTGACGAGTAGATCGAAATGAGTTTCACGGAAGAACAAATCACCCGGTACAGCCGACATATCCTGTTACCCGAGGTCGGCGGGAAGGGACAAAAGAAAATTGCCCGGGCAAAAGTGTTTGTCGTCGGAGCCGGAGGGCTAGGCTCACCGGTAGCCTTATATCTGGCTGCAGCCGGTGTCGGAACGATCGGCTTGATTGATAGTGACGTGGTCGACCGGTCCAATCTTCAACGACAGGTGCTGCACCATACTCCCGACGTCGGACGGTCCAAGGTGCAATCGGCGAAAGAAAAAATCTTTCTCCTGAATCCCGACGTGAGCGTTGAAACGTACGAGGATCGATTTGCCGCTTCCAATGCGATGGATTACATTGCGCCCTATGACGTGGTGATTGATGGCGTGGATACGTTTCCGGCCAAGTTCCTCATCAACGATGCGTGCTATTTTGCGGGAAAACCCCTTGTCCACGGCGGGATCCTCCGGTTCGAAGGCCGGGTGTTCTCCATCGTGCCCGGACAATCGGCCTGCTACCGGTGCATCTTCCAGCATCCCCCGCCTCCCGGGCTCGTGCCGAGTTGTCAGGAAGCCGGCATCATCGGCGTTGTGGCCGGCATCATCGGAACCATTCAGGCCACGGAGGCGCTGAAATTGATTCTTGGGATTGGGGATCCGCTCACCGACCGTATTCTCGACTTTGATGCTCGAAAAACCGCATTTCGTGAAATCAAGACGAAACGAAATCCCAGGTGTCCCTTGTGTGGGAACCATCCGGACATTACCGAACTGTTTGAGCACGAACAGGAGGCGTGCCAACTACAAGCGCCCGGGGCGCTCGGTCTTTCCTAGTTCCCCGTCCGGATGCGGAAGGAGGTTGAGCCATGGCAAAGATGAAAACCCTCATATGCCGGGAATGTGGGAAGGAATATCCCACGGAAGCCCTCCACGTCTGCGATCTGTGCTTCGGACCGCTGGAGGTCAAATACAATTACGACGAAATCAAGAAGGCGATGTCGCGAGCCTCGATCGAGGCCGGCCCCAAGTCGCTGTGGCGGTACAAGGAATTGCTCCCGATCGAAGGCAACCCGACGATCGGACTGCACGCGGGAATGACTCCCCTCGTGCACGCCAAGAACCTGGGCTCCTTTTTGGGACTCGATGAACTCTACATCAAGAACGACTGCGTCAACCAGCCCACCCTGTCGTTCAAGGATCGAGTCGTGGCCGTGGCCCTGACGCGCGCCAGGGAACTGGGGTATGAAACCGCGGCCTGTGCCTCCACCGGCAATTTGGCTAATTCGGTTGCCGCGCACGCGGCGCAAGCCGGTATGCAATGTTACGTGTTTATCCCCGGCGACCTGGAAGCGGCGAAAGTCCTTGGCAACCTGATCTATCGGCCGAAAGTCGTGGAAATCGAAGGCAACTACGACGACGTCAATCGTTTGTGCAGCGAGATTGCCGGTGAGCGAAGATGGGCCTTTGTCAACGTGAACATCCGTCCGTATTATGCCGAAGGCTCGAAGACATTGGCCTTTGAAGTCGCGGAGCAACTGGGATGGCGGGCTCCCGACCAGGTCGTCGTGCCCATGGCATCGGGATCGTTATTGACCAAAATCTGGAAGGGCCTCAACGAGTTCAAGAAAATCGGGCTTCTCAAGGACGTGTCCACCAAGGTAAACGGCGCCCAGGCCGAAGGGTGCTCCCCGATCGCCACGGCGTTTAAGGACGGGCGCGACTTCTTCAAGCCGGTCAAGCCGAACACCATTGCCAAATCCCTGGCCATCGGGAATCCCGCGGACGGCTACTATGCCCTGAAAACCGTCGCAGCAAGCGGAGGGGCCATGGATGCGGTCACCGACGACGAAGTCATAGAAGGCATCAAGCTCCTGGCCCAAACCGAGGGAATTTTCGCGGAGACCGCGGGCGGCGTGACCATCGGCACCCTTCGTAAACTCGTGAAACAAGGCGCCATCAAGAAGCAAGACGTGACCGTCGCCTATATCACCGGCAATGGATTGAAAACACAGGAAGCCGTTGTGGATTCGGTCGGGCGTCCATACCGAATTCCACCGAGCCTGGTCAAATTTGAACAAACGTTTGGACAACAGGGGGCGGCATGATCACCGTACGTATCCCAACTCCCCTCCGGCCGATGACCGGAGGCAAGAGTGAAGTGGAAGGAACCGGCGCCAGCATCGGCGAATTGATCGATCAATTGAATGACGCGCATCCGGGATTGAAAGACCGGATCTGTGACGAACAGGGAGAAATTCGACGATTTATCAACATTTACCTGAACGAGGAAGACATCCGGTTCCTGACGGGAAAAGACACCCCCGTCAAGGACGGCGACGAGGTGTCAATCGTTCCCGCTATTGCCGGTGGTTGCCATGACTAAACTGCGATTTCACATCAGATTTCCCGAAGAGAAGATTCCCGAACCCGTCATTTATCAGATCGGGCACGAATACCAGGTCGTCACCAGCATCCGCCGGGCTGACGTCCGCGAAACCACCGGCTGGATGGACGTGGAATTTTCAGGCGAAACCGAAGAAATCGAACGCGCGATTGCAGGTTTGCGGGAGAAGGGCGTGCTCGTAGACCCGATTGAACTCAACGTGGTGGAATAGAGGCCGGACATGGATTTTACCGAAGAGCAAATCGAACGGTACAGCCGGCAGATCATCCTCGAGCAGGTCGGCGGCAAGGGCCAGCAAAAACTGAGTCGGGCCAAAGTCCTTGTGATCGGCGCCGGAGGCCTGGGTTCTCCGATCGCCCTGTACCTAGGCGCGGCGGGTATCGGCACGATCGGATTGATTGACGGCGACGTGGTCGATCTTTCGAACCTGCAACGGCAAGTCCTCCACACCACGCCCCACGTTGGAGTCCCCAAGGTCGAATCCGGCCGCCGGCTTCTGGAGGCGTTGAATCCCGACGTCCGCGTACAAACGTATCAGGAGCACATCAGCGCCGAAAATATCATGACCTTGTTGCCGGATTACGACCTGGTGTTGGACGGGTCCGATAACTTCGGCACCCGCTTCCTGGTGAACGACGCCTGCTTCTTTGCAAGAAAACCCCTGGTTTCGGGAAGCATCTTTCGTTTTGAAGGGCAACTGGCCACGATCAAACCGCATGAGGGCTACCCCTGCTATCGGTGTCTCTACCCTGAACCGCCGCCTGCCGGGCTGGTCCCCAATTGCCAGGAAGCCGGAGTATTGGGCGTCCTCGCGGGCACGATCGGTATTCTGCAGGCCAATGAAGCCGTGAAAGAAATTCTGGAAATCGGGGACACGCTCGCCGACCGTTTGCTGATCTATGACGCGCTCGAAATGAAGTTTCGCAGCGTCGGCCGCCCCAAGGATCCCCGCTGCCCGCTTTGCAGCGCCAATCCGACGATCACCGCACTGGAAGAACATCACGTCTCGTGCAGCGTGTAACGGCAATGACGACAACGCGGCCATGTATCGTCAGCGGCGTGATCTCGGTAAAACCGCATACCCGCTGACCGTCTTTGAGCACCATGCTTTCCATCCCTTCAGACATTTGGGAAGACATGATCGAGCACGCGCGGGCCCTTGACCCTCATGAATGCTGCGGCATTTTGGCCGGCCGGAACGAGACCATTACCGAACACTATCGAATCACCAACATCCTGGCCAAGATGAGTGAGGTTGAACTGGCCCGTTTCGATCAGGCCAAACTATCCGACTTGAAACAACTGTCTCCCGCGGAACGGGCTGATATCGCCTTCCAGATGGATGCACAGGAAATGTCACAAGCACAAAAGGATATTCGTCAAAAAGACATCACGCTCAAGGCCTTTTACCATTCGCATACGTTCAGCCCCGCCCGCCCATCCATCACCGACATCAAGATCGCCATGGAATTCGAGAGCTACAGGGAAAAACTCAATATACCCGAACCCGTACACGTCATTATCTCCCTCCAGGATAAAACGAATCCCGTCATTCGCGGCTACCGGATCCGGAATTCGACGGCTACCGAAGTTCCGATCCAACGCCGATAATCACGTTGTGGCATGCCGCTATGGACAACCCTTTTTCAAGTTGCCATAATGCGCAAATTCTTTTCTCCCTTATAGCAAGGAGATTCATCATGTTTCGTCCTCTTACATTCGTCCTGCTGCTCGTTTTTGTTATGTCGACGGTTACACTCGCCTGGGCGTTTACCGACGAACCCGGCAAAGAAGGAAGTTTTTACAGTCCGATCATCCGTGTGGTCCCGGATAAAGGCTTTATCCTGATCACCAGCGGGAGCGGTATTCTCTGGCTCAAAGCCAGCGAGGCGGCAATGCCGCATATTGCAAAGCTGCCCGTCGGCGGGCTGATTGACGTTGTTGTCGAATTTCAAGGCAAACCCAATCCGCCGGTTATCAAGTTATGGAAACTGGCAAACGGTGAGTCTGACTGCCCCGAGTTTGACGGGAAACAATGCGTAGCGCCCGCAAAGAAGAAATAACGCCATGGGTGGAATTCTTGCCAGGAGTCGCAGTTTCAAGAACTGCTGATTGAATGTGATAGCGGGATGCAGGGCAAGACGTCCCGCAGCGAGATCCGAGACATATCAAAGTCAATAGTCGAGGGTTGAGCGAGGACACAACGCCGCCATGCGCCCGATAGTGGAATAAAGCAGCGGTTCTTTAGCTTAACGCCACGGCCTTGAAGGAGGCATGAACTTTCTGGCCGGGTCGCAGCCGGAGTTGATGCAAGGATTTTCTCGTAATCATGGCCAACAACGGACACCCCACGTCGAGTTTCACTTCGACTGCATACTGATCTCCCGGGGACTCGCTGACTTCGACGACCCTCGCCTCCAAGGTATTCAGCACGCTACTCGTCGACGTCGGAGGCCCCACCACCAGGCTCACGTCACGTGACAAGATTTGTACCCTCAAGGGTGCCCCGGGCGGAAGAGCCTGCTGGGGAAGAAAAAGGGATTGTCCCAAAAATTCAACCCGCGTCAGCCCGAACTGCGGTTCATGCTCCACAATTCGCGTTTCGAGGATAGCCCCGACCAGGTTCGATTCGACCAACCCCGGCAGATCCAACCGCGAAAAGACTTCCTGAATCGGCCCGGTCGCCGCCACTTTCCCCTCCTTCAACAGAACCATGTGATTGGCGAGCGGCAAAATTTCTTGAAGGTCGTGACTCACGTACAGAACCGGAATGCGCAATTCCTGATTCAATCTCTGGATAAAGGGAAGAATTTCCTTTTTTCGTTGTTGGTCGAGAGAGGCCAGGGGCTCATCCATCAACAAGAGTTGCGGGCTGGTTAACAGCGCTCGTCCTATGGCCACACGTTGTTGCTCGCCGCCGGACAAGTGGGACACCCGGCGCTCAAAGAGCGGCTCAAGCCCCAGCAACTCACTGACGTGATCAAAGTCAATACGCCGCAGGGACGGGTTACGACGCTTCATCCCATACTTGAGGTTTTGCGTCACTGTAAGATGCGGAAACAATCGCGCTTCTTGAAAGACCACCCCTACACATCGCTGCTCGACCGGCAGAAAAATTCCCTGAGCGTCGTCTTGCCAAATCGCCTGATCGAATTGAAGAAATCCCGACGGAGCGCGTGTTAACCCGGCGATGCACCTCAACAGCGTGGTCTTGCCGCTCCCGGACGAACCGAACACCGCTGTCGTCCCTTCCAGCGGAACCGTGCAAGCCACGTCAAAACGAAAACCGGGATAGTCGATGTAAAACCGTGCGTCGAGTCGATTCATGAGACGTGAATGGGCAAACGCCTGTTGACCGTATACACGATCGCAAGGATGAGAAAACTGAATATGAGGAGCACGGCCGAAAGCACGTGGGCTTGGGTATATTCAAGCACCTCGACGTGATCATAGATGGCAATGGAGAGGACTTTGGTGACCCCCGGGATATTACCGCCAACCATCAGAACCACGCCGAATTCTCCCAGCGTATGAGCAAAGCCCAAGACCACGGCGCTCAGATACCCACGAACCGCCATCGGCGATGCGACGGTAAAAAAGGCGTCAAGTTTTGAGGCACCCAGAGACCACGCCGCTTCCAGAGGTTTTTTGCCGACGGCCTCGAATGCTCCGTGCAAGGGTTGAACGACAAAAGGCAGTGAATAGAACGTCGAGGCAATCACCAATCCCGAAAATGTAAAAGAGAGCGCCGAGCCGGTCAGTTCCTTCCAGGGGCCGCCAATCAATCCATGAGGCCCGAGTGCTACCAATAGATAAAAGCCGAGTACGGTTGGCGGCAGCACGATGGGCAGCGCCACGATAGCCTCTACCAGTGTCCTGAAGCGCGAACGCGTGCATGCCAACCACCACGCGACCGGAGTGCCGACCAGCAACAACACGATAACGGTCACCCCTGCCAATTGCATGGTCAGCCACAACGGACTCCAATCCATTTCCGGCACGTTCATCCTGTGGCTCTCCGGCCTCGATCATTCCAGGCCATAACCGAATCGTTCAATGATGCTCCGGGACGCCGCCCCTTGCACGTAGGCCAGGAACGCACGCGCGGCTTCGTTCCGTTGACCGTTGCGCAATAATACCGCTTGTTGCCGGATAGGGGCATACAAATGCGTCGGCACGTCCCACCGGCTTCCGGATCCGTTGACTTTGGGACCCAACACCTGCGAAAGGGCGACGAATCCCAGTTGGGCATTCTTCGAAAACACAAAGTGAAAGGTTTGTCCGATATTTTCTCCCCTGACCAACCGATCCTGAACCTGTCCCCACAATCCCAGTGCCTGTAAGGCTTCCTTTGCAGCGGCGCCATAAGGCGCGGTCTTGGGATTTGCAATGGCTACGTGTTCGACGTGATTGTTCAACAGCATAGCTGTGCCTTCCCCCTCGACCGGGGCGGGGCCGGCTCCCCACAACGTGAGCCGTCCCACCGCGTAGGTAAACCGGCTGCCCCGGACCGCGAGCCCTTCCTCTTCCATCAACTGCGGACGCGCGACGTCCGCGGACAAAAACACGTCGAACGGGGCGCCGTTCTTGATCTGTACATACAGTTTGCCGCTTGAACCTGAACTGACGACAGCGGTGTGCCCGCTGTCTTCCTCAAACTTGGTCGCTATTGTATTGAGGGTTGCCAGAAAATTTGCTGCAACCGCCACGCGTACCTCATCGGCGATACTCGCGGCCGGATGCATAGCCAATAGAAGAAAGAGCAGAAAACCATGCCTTCGGGCAATCATGGCTGATTTTCCGAAACACCGGCGTCTTCTCATGGCCTACTTACCCTTACAGCCTGAACTTCGTCTGTATGTAAAAATAATCGCTATCCCTGTTTCCGCCGGGAGGCAAGCCTGCCGAGTCGGGAAGCCGGTCGAGATAACTGCCCTTGAACCAATGAGTGTAGCCCAATTCGAATTCCAGGTTATCGGTGGTTTTCCACTGAGCCCGCAGCTCGAGATCATGGCCGAGAAAATTTCCCGAACCTCCCGTGGGATCATGCAGCCCGTTGCGTCCGAACGCGCCTCTCGATGTCGCGAGGTACCACACCCGGTGTTTGAGTTGCACTTCGCAGCCCTGGCAGGGAACCACAATCACCCGCCATCCCGGCGAACTGAAATTCGATCGGAAAAAAGGCCCGAAATTGCCAGTGGGCATATAATCGAATCGTCGCGCGCCGAACAGCGTGTCGAATGCCGAATGCTGGCTGTCATTCGCGTTCCGGTCGCCGCTGGCGTAGTCATAATGAAGTAGAACCCGCGGTGACCAGGGGAGAGCCAGCGTGTACCCGATATCGATATGCTGAAAATGGGCAAAATGATCGACGTGGCCTCTTTTCCCAGTCTGCAGGACGCTCTCGATTTCATAATCGATCCTTCCCGGTTTCGGGTCGTCATAGAGGCGCGTGCCGAAAGTCGAATAGGTTCGATGCCTGCCGGCGTCGGGATTCCGCTGGTCGTTCAACCCGAAATAATAGGCATTGAGGCGCACCCGCGGTATGTGAGCGGTCTCGACATAGCCTCCCCAAAAGACGCTCCGCTTTGACTGCTCGTCGGGCCGCACCTGGTCTCGCAAGACCGGTTCTACCAGAAACAACCTGACGCGCCAGTGCTTGTCCCGTCCCAGTTGCCAATGCACCCCGTCAAACGCATTCGACGTGTTGCGATAGTCGTTCCTGATGATCAAGCGGCCCCGGCCAATGTCCATCGTCAGCCGCCCGACGTGCAGGTCGGTACGGAGTCCGGTCTCCAGCACGTTGTGCACCGTGACCGATGCCATGAGTTGCAGGACGTCCATTTCATCCCTGATGGCCGTGGTGACGTAACTTTCAGCGCCGTCGAGATACACCCTGGAATCCTGCCCCTCAAACAAAAACTTGACATGCTTCCCATTCAGACCCAGCCGCACGCGGTTCCGTTGTTGAATTTGGGAATCCGTTCGACCCGAGAGCTGGCTGGCTCGCCAGGGATGGTCATACGTCTCGAAGCGCGTCCGGTGTTCGAGCCCGAGATCCAGCCAGGCGGGGAGACGCAAGGCATCCCTCAGGTAACGGTTCCACTTCCATTCACGGGCCACGACGAGTACGGCATCCGCGGGTTCCGGCAGCCGCGTCCTCGAGACCCGTTCAACCTGCCCGGTGCCCGCCCGCATAGAAACCACCGGGGATGCGTGGGCCGCGCCGCTCCAACCGATCAGGGCCAAACTGCCGAGGATAACAAGAGCCAGACATCCACCTTTTCCGACGGCCCACGGCCTCAATAACATGCGTTCCATCAAGAAACTTCTCATGGCAATAAAATATGATAATTTTAATTTTCTATATACCAATAATACTTGACATCCATTGAAAACCAGCCCCGCCCCGGTCCGGCCCGTGACACGCTATTGTTGACGAATAATCTTCCCGCTTTCTCTCGCGTCGTATCCCCCTAGGGCTTCGATTTCCCGCTGGAACCTGCGGGTGACCAGAGTGTCCAGAAAAATTCGCATGCCGGGATGCGAGTGGACGTAGGACGTCGGAATGACCAAGTCATACCGTTCTTCCTGCAACGGAATGAAATCAAAATTGTACAATTGGGCCACGGCCCGTGCTCCAATGCCGACGTCCGCCTTCCCTTCCGCAATCCATCGCCCAAGGCCGATCTGGGACGAAGCAATGGTCCCGTAGCCTCTCACGACCTGACTCGGAATACGATGACGGGAGAGCAAATGATCCAGCAGCAGTCGAGCGCCCGCCCCTCTTTCGCGATTGACCATCCGCACGTCAGGCCTGGCCAGGTCTTCGAAGCCGCGGACCCGCTTGGGATTTCCCCCCTTCAGCAGCAACCCTTCCTGCCAGGTGGCAAACCGGACGACCGTAACGGTCTGACCCCGCAAATACTTTCTCAGGAATGGAAGGTTGTATTCTCCGGAACGCCGGTCCCTGAGATGAATTCCCGCGACGTGGACGTCTCCCCGCTTCAACGCGCGCAGGGCCGCCAAGCTCGCCATGTTCCACCCGACGACCGACGCAGACCCGCCTTGCTGGCGAACGTGTTCCCCGGCCAGATGAATGGCCGGGTCACACCCCGCCACGAGAATTTGGCTCTCAACGTCCTTCTGACTTTTCAGAAGTTGCACGTAAACGGAATGCTTGCGCCTGGGGACCGCACCCAGAACCAGAGCATCCGCGGGAACCGTATAATTCAGGACGTCGCCCAGTTCCATCACGGGCTTGGCCACCAAACGATTCCCGATCGTCGCCAGCTTGACCCTCGTGGATTTCAAGACTCCGGGATGATCGGCGGGAAGCTCCGCCTGAAGGACGTCCTGGCCCTCGTTGAGAGAGAACAGGTCCTCAACCGACGTCCCCAGAGCATGGGCGAGCTGCAACGCGACCTCCGTGCCCGGGAGATACTGATCCTTCTCCATGGCATACAGGGCCTGTCGTGTAATGCCCGCCCTCTGAGCGAGATCTCCTTGGGACAGACCGGCGGCAGTCCGCGTGTCACGCAAACGGTTCGTCACTCGTCGCTGAAGACGTGAAACGGGCATGGGTTTGATTATATGAAATTAATAAATGACATATGTCATGTATAATAGTATATTTGAAAAAATCTGACAACCACTTTTTTCTTGATCGCGGTTTGACGAGTACCGGAAACGGGGTCGAGGGAAAGCACCGGTCCACGTCCGTTCCGCCATGCCCGAACGGGACCAGGAAGGGTCAACCATGCCACGAAAATTGTCACGGGGCCGTGAAGCAAACGGCCTTCCCCGATGGAACCTGAAAGACGTGCTCCGGCATCCGGACAAGGATCTCGCAACTCGTTCTCAAACGCTCGATGAGCACGTGCGATCCCTGGAAGATCTTCGCAACCGCCTTTCTTCCACGCTTGCGCCTCGTACTTTTCTCAAAGGGCTGCAACTCCGGGAATTGATTGCATCGGAATCTTCCAGGCTGATGGCCTATGCCCAGTTATGGTTCGCCCAAAATACCCAAAACCAGCGAGCGCGGGCATTCGAAACGCAAGTCAGGAAGCACTTGCTTCCCATTTCCAATCGGACGCTTTTCTTTGATTTGTGGTGGCAACGACTGGGGGATCGAACGGCAGAGCGGCTCATGAAGCAGGCGGGACCGTACCGCTACCATTTGGAATCACTCCGGCGAGTCAAGCGGCATACCTTATCGGAAGCCGAGGAACAAATCATCAACGTCAAAAACTCGACCGGGCGGGAGGTCCTCGATACTCTCTACGACGTGATCACCAATGGACTGACGTTCCAACTGAATTCGCGCAAGGACTCAACACCGTTGTCGCGTGAACAATTGTCCGTGCATTTCAGGAATCCCTCCCCACGCGTACGCCGGTTGGCTTATGACCAACTTTTTCACGTCTATTCAAAACACGCCGATTCTCTCGGGGACATCTACAAAGCTCTCGCGATGGATTGGAAAAACGAAAGGCTGGATCTTCGCGGCTATACGAGCCCGATTGCCGTTCGAAACCTTCACAACGACATCCCCGACAAAGCGGTCTTCACCCTACTGCAAACCTGTCGCGACAACCGGGACGTTTTCCAGGAATATTTTCGGATTAAAGCCAGGATATGCGGTTTCCGGCGAATGACCCGTTACGACGTCTATGCGCCCCCGAAAATCAAAAAGGTCTTCTATCCGTTCGAACAGGCCGTCAATCTCGTGTTCGAAACGTATCAACAATTCTCCCCGACCCTTGCAGTGCACGCGCGTCGAGTCTTCGCTGAACGACATATCGACGCGGCTCCGGTCCCAGGAAAAATGGGTGGCGCCTTTTGCTATAGCGTGTTGCCGTCACTCACACCGTACGTCCTGTTGAACTACTCCGGGGACGCCCGGGACGTCGCGACGTTAGCCCATGAACTCGGTCATGCCGTGCACAGCATGATGGCACGGCATCATTCGGTGCACACGTTTCACGCCACGTTGCCACTCGCTGAAACCGCCTCCGTCTTCGGGGAACAGCTTCTCTCAGACGCCCTGCTGGCAGATGCCTCCGAAGCCAAAGTGAAGCAGCGACTGTTAGTGAGTCAACTCGATGACCTCTACGCCACGATTCTCCGGCAAGCGTATTTTGTCGAATTCGAAAACCAAGCCCATCAGCTCATCGCGGAAGGAACGACGATCGACCGTCTTGCTCAAACGTATCTTCACCTTCTCAAAGAACAATTCGGCCGTTCAGTGACCATCTCCAAGGCCTTTCAATGGGAATGGTTGACCATTCCCCATATTTTCCGAAGCCCTTTCTACTGCTACGCGTACAGTTTCGGAAATTTGTTGGTGCTTTCCCTCTTTCAACGCTACAAGAAGGAAGGGCAATCTTTCATCCCGCAATACCTCGAACTCTTGAGCCATGGAGGCTCACAAAGCCCGCAGAACATACTGAAACCTCTCGGAGTCGATCTCTGTAAAAAAGCGTTCTGGCAGACAGGGTTCAACCGTATCAGGGAACTTGTGGAATCTCTCGAAAAGACCGTGGGGAAAACAACCTGAGAGTGCAGGCAAACGACTCGGCCGTTATGGTGCGCCAGGCATCTTTCCTTGATTTAAAGATATTTATTGCGTTAGCCTGTTTTTTCGACCATTGCCGGATACCCTTAAGGGGCAAGATTTTGAAAAAGGGAGTTTGACAAATGTCGGAAAGTGCTTACGTTCTCATCAACGTGCTGCCCGGACAAACTGCAAACGTAAAAAACCTGTTAGCGCAAATCGAGGAAATCAAAACGATTGACGCCTGTTGGGGAAAGCCGGACATTTTCGTCAAAGTCGAAGTGGCAAGCCAGGAAGCCCTAACCCAATTGGTTCTCACCAAAATTCACGCCATCGAGGGAGTCGCTCAAACCGACACCCACTTGGTCTACACGCTCCACGAATAATCAGCTCTCTTCAATAGATTCCCGCTTGGCGTTGCAACCACCGGACGTAAGGGATGATCTCCGTGACGTCGTCGGGCGTGGCTTCGGAAATTTTCGGCATATTCCCAAATTTCCAGTGATGAGCGCGGACGCCTTGCATAGCCGCTCGCATGAACGCAAAATCGGCATGATGCGAAGGCTCATAAATTTTATGTACCAACGGCGGGCCCGTATTCGTCCCCCGGCCGGCCATGCCGTGACAGCGCGCGCAGAATTCATTGAACCGTTTTTCCCCTGCTTGATATTCCGCGGGTACCGGTCGAGACTCATCTTGTGACGCGGCAGTGTTTTGCACGGTGCCGTCATGAGAGGCATGCTTTGAACCGGGGTCGCTTTGCCCTTCCGAGCAACCGACCATGCAGATCAACGCTGCCACACAAAACCTCATCAGTTTCATGTCAAAACGTCGCATCATTTGCGCACTCCGCCACCTGCCTTCTAGAGGGCCGATCATCCATCGGAGGTTTTTGCCGCATAGGAAGCGGGATCTCGAAGACCGGCCTCCTCAAACCCCTTCAATCGGATCAGACAACTGTCACATTGCCCACATGCCGAACCATCCTCACGAGGATCATAACAACTGTGCGTCAACTCAAGGGGCACGCCCAAAGCCAGGCCTTGTTGAATGATCTGGGTTTTACTCAAAAGCAAGAGCGGGGCTTTTATCTGAACCGCGTCGCCATGAGTGCCTTTTTTCGTGCCAAGCCGGGCGACCCGTTCAAACGCGCGCAAAAACTCGGGGCGACAATCCGGGTATCCGGAATAATCCAACACGTTCGCCCCGATGAAAATGCAGGAAGCATCGACGACCTCGGCGTAAGCCAATGCCAACGACAGGAATATCGTATTACGGGCCGGGACATACGTGGATGGGATGCCCGTCTCTCGTTCCCGGTCCGACCGATTTTTCGGGACGTCTCCGGAGCCGACCAAGGCCGAACCGCCGAATTCGTGCAAGTCGAAACGAAGAATCTTATGTTCCGCAGCCCCTAACCACGCTGCAATTTCTCGCGCCCTTTGAATTTCAACGTGATGGCGCTGTCCATATTCGATTGTGAGCAAATACAGGGCGTACCCGTCATGACGAGCCATGGCGGCCGCCACGGTTGAGTCAAGCCCTCCGCTGGCCAGTACGACGGCTTTCATCGCGCCTTGATCGACCCGGAATGCATTTTCATAACGTGACCGGGCCGAACGATTGATTCAATGATGGGATCAGCAGAAGAGTCAAGAAAGGCGAGAGTCGGGAACACGTGAGTCGTCAGGTCAGATCCGTTGTTCCCCGCGTTCAATTTTTTCAAGCAGCTCGATTTTTTCCTGGCATTCGACGCAGAGCCTGGCGAAGGGCATGACAGCCAATCGTTTTTCACTGATTTCCGTGTTGCACTCGACGCAAATACCATATGTTCCTTCTTCCAGGCTCACCAACGCTTCATCGATCATTTGCCGTTCCCGGTTCCGTTTTTCCTGAAGGGAAATGCCCATTTCACGTTCCAGATCCAGCAAGGCCTGATCGCCGCTGTCCATGGCCGACTCAAACCGCCGTTGCTGTTCTTCCGTCAAGGATTGCCCTAACTGGCTTTGAATTTCCTTCATGAGCTGGACTCGCTTTTCCAGCATGACTTTCCGCAACGTCGTCGAACGTGAAGAAGGCAGTCGTTTGGGAGTTTTCGCCGTCGCCGCAGTCCTTTTCTTCACGGCTTTCCGTTCACTGGCCTTGCTCTTGACCGGAGAGGCCGTGGCTTTGCGTTTGACCGCAGGGGACGCAGCTTTGCGTTTGACCGAAGGGGACGCGGCTTTGGCGGCCACTTTCATCGTTTTGCCCTTGGAAGAGGCGGCTGATTTCGTCTTGGACGTTTTGGCTGAACGCTTGGCGGCTGCAGTTGGACTTTTCTTCGCCGATTTCCCTGCCATATCCGGTCTCCTTTTCTCGCGCAACCGCAATGCGTTACTTCTCCCCCCCGACCAACACAAACAACGATTCTCATCGGTTCACGACGCCGAAGCTGCAAAAGATAGCAGTTCAGTCATAAGTCATCAAGGAATGAATCGCGCAATCTTCAATTTTTTGACGTCCCTGCAAAAACCCCAATTCAATCATAAAGGCGCATCCGACAATTTCCGCGCCTAACTTCCGCAATAAATCCACTGTTGCAGCCGCAGTCCCACCAGTGGCCAGAAGATCATCGACCACCAGCACCCGTTCTTCCATCGCCACGGCGTCGCGATGGATCGCCAACGAACTTGCCCCGTATTCCAGGTTGTACTTCACCTCAAACACGTCAGCGGGAAGCTTGCCGGCTTTGCGGACCGGCACAAATCCCGCACCCAAGTTGTACGCCAACGGCGCTCCCAGGATAAAGCCGCGAGATTCAATTCCAACGACTTTGCTGACCTTGTCATCCCGGTAGTGAGCCGTGAGGTCCTCAATGACCGCTCGATATCCTTGGGGGTCCTTCAACAACGTCGTGATGTCGTAAAACAAAATGCCGGGTTTGGGAAAATCCGGGATCTCACGAATCAATGATTTGTAATCCATATAGATCAATCCTTTCCGGCCAGGCTTCCAAAAGAAACCTTTTCAGCCACTGCCGGCAAAAATAATAAAATCGGACGAACCTTGGCTGCTCGGGTCAATCCATTCCACTTCAATGTCCTGAACGCGCGCTAAAGTTGGGCCACGCTTCACGGCCTGAATAAATTCATCGACGAGAACGGCGGTGCCTTCAACTTCCGTTTCTATTCGCCCATCCGGCAAGTTCCTGACCCACCCACTCAGTCCATGCTGGGTCGCCTGAGACTGAAGGAATACCCGAAACCCGACGCCCTGCACGCGACCTTGGGCCACGACGTGAGCTCGAACGGGTTTTTCTTCGGCTTCTCGATTCATGATCTTACCACAACCGGTCAACGGCACCGGTCAACGGCACCTCACGACGCGCGATCCCACAGATACGCACTCAACTTTGCAGACGTCTGGTCCGCGTCGCGGATACAATCCGGAATCCCTATGCCGTCATAGGCCGCCCCCGTCACGTACAATCCGGGCTGCCGGGCAACACGTTCGCGAATATGTCGCACGCGCTCACGATGCCCGCGGATATATTGAGGCATGGCGCGAGGCCAACGATACACTTCCACGTGGAGAGGCCGGCTTTGAATACCGGCTATTGTTTCCAGTTCACGGCAGGCTCGTCCCGTCAATTCCGAATCATCCAAATCCAGCAAATGCTCCCGTCCTCGCCCGCCCAAATAACACCGAACCAGACATTGACCCGCAGGCGCACGTTCCGCCCACTTCATCGACGACCACGTCGCGGCAATCAAAGAACGATTTTCAACTCGCGGGACCACAAACCCATACCCCCGGATCAGACGTTTGACCTCCGGCTCGGGAAAGACCATCGAGATCGTCATTGTCGAGGCATAGGGAATTTGATCCAAAAACGTCGAAACCTCGTTGTCGAAAGGGCGAAGAAGGCTCGCGGACACGTATGCCGGCGTTGCAAGAATCACGGCCTCCGCTTCCAATGCGTCTCCCCCTTCCAACTCCAGTCGATACAAAGGGTCTGCCTGCGAACCGAGTATGTGCACTGCCCGCACGTTCGTACCTTGACGAAGGGACACTCCGGCCCCGGACAATCTCTCCGTCAGACTCGCTACCAAATCACCCAGCCCACCCCGTAAGGTCGTGAACAAGGTACGGGTTTTCGCATCGGGCTTGTGCGAAGGTCGGGCCCGCTGCATGGCCAACGCGCCTTTGATCAGACTGCCGTACTTGCGCTCCAATTCAACGAGATGGGGAAAGGTCGCGTCCACGCTCAACTCATTCGCGTCGCCGGCGTAAATCCCCGAAACCAACGGTTCAATCAGGCGATCAAAGGCTTCGGATCCCAGACGTCGACTAAAAAACTCCGCCAAGGTTTCTTCATCGTCCGTGCGAGCCCGGCGAGGGATAATCCAATCGGCTCCCATGCGCACGATACCGGCCCAGGACAGCACCCCGCTGTGAAACAAGGGGCCGACCTTCGTCGGGACCATTGATATCAGACCCTGCGGAAATTGACGCAAGCGGCCTTTCGAATAGGTAAACGTTTGCGCGTTCTCTTGATTGGTGTTGATCAATTGCGAAGATAGCCCCAGTTTTTCACAGAGGGCCAGAGCCGCCGGTTTCGTCGTCAGAAACGAATCGGGGCCCCCTTCCGTTATCACGCCGTCTCGACGATTCGTGAGAATTTTCCCGCCAAGATAATTCTGTCCCTCCACGACCGTACACTGGAAAGGCGCATCCTTGCTTCTTGCTTGTTCCAGCAGGGCAAACGCAGCGGAAAGCCCTGAAATGCCTCCGCCGACAATCACCACTCGCTTGGGAGCCGCCATGATAAATCACACGCTACGGGAAAGGAACATTGAACAATCAGACCCGAGAAACCTCTGATTTATTGTGATAGCGGGATGCAGGGCAAGGCGTCCCGCAGCGAAACCCGAGGCTTATCAAATAGATAGGCGAGGGTTGAGCGAGGACACAACGCAGCACTGCGCCCGATAGTGCAATAAAGCAAAGGTTTCCCACGCTCAGCGGGTGCTATATTTGTGAACGAATCCAATGGCGGACTCGACGTGCTCAACGGGTGTTTTGGGGAGAATGCCATGACCGAGATTGAAGATGTGCCCGGCCCTGTTCCCTGCCCTGTCCAGGATGTCCTTGACGCGGCGCTCGATCTCCGGCAGGGGCGCAAACAAGACCACGGGGTCGAGGTTGCCTTGTACGGCAACGTCGAACCCGACACGCGCCCATGCTTCATCGAGTTCAACGTGCCAATCCAACCCCAAGACGTCACTGCCGGCATTGCGCATGAGCGGCAGGAGCGTCGACGTTCCCGTTCCGAAATAAATGATCGGAATCCCTTGAGGTTTCAACCGATCGATAACCGATTTCACGTGCGGCAACACGTATTCGCCATAGTCGGCCGGAGACAAGCATCCCACCCAACTGTCGAAAAGTTGCACGACGTCGACACCAGCCCGGATTTGATTGTCCAAATACGTGACGACCACGTCCGAAAGTTTGCGAAGCAACGCATGCCACCGATCAGGCCGGCCGAACATCATCTGTTTGGTATTGAGATAGTTTCGTGAGCTGCCGCCTTCGATCGCATAACTCGCCAGGGTGAACGGGGCTCCGGCAAACCCGATGAGGGGCACGCGTCCGTCCAACGCCTTCTTCGTCAAACTGACCGCATCGAAGGAAAAACGGAATGCGTCCGGCTCTATATGACGTAGCCGCGTCACATCATCTTCATGTCTGACCGGATTGAAAATGACCGGCCCCCGTTCTTCCTTGAAGGTCAACTGTAACCCCATCGGCTCCAGGGGCAAAAGGATATCCGCAAAGATGATGGCCGCATCCAAGTCAAAACGCTCGATGGGTTGGAGCGTCACCTCTGCGGCCAAATCGGGAATCTTGCAGACGTCCAGAATACTGTGCTTCGCCCGGATTCGCTGATATTCCGCCATGTAGCGACCCGCTTGTCGCATGAACCAGACCGGCGTTCGATCCACGGGTTCCCGGCGGCAGGCTTTCAGAAAACGATCATTGGTCATAAGGGGAGAAATTGTACGGATGGAAGGAAAAGACTGTCAATGAATGAGCAACGCCTGGTTGCCGGCTACGCGACGCTAAAACCACTGTAAAGCCACATTTTTGCCGAACTCGTTCATTCGACAGGCAACGCTCAAATCATCCGTTAGACAAGGCAGGATGTTCAAAAAGGCTCGTCCAGCAAGGCCGCAGGTCCGTTGGCGCGCGTAGCGTACAACGGAGTACGTGAGCACGACAACGGGCCGAGAACGCCGCTGGCGGCTTTTTTCAACATCCTGCTAGAACCACTCTTGGTCGGCGGATTGGGTTTCCGCGGGAGGTTCAACGGAGCGACCGGCATATGCTTCTCTGATCCGTTGACTTTGCGCCTCATAGGATGCGGCTTCGGTGGAATCGAGCAACCGCGCATCACCCTCCTGCAATTCAATCCGGTAATGATCGCCGTTTAGCGAAAACCACTCAATATAGGGATGTGGAGCAAGCAGAGGATGCGGGTCAAAGGAAATCGAACTCACGGTGCCGAGTTGAGGATTGGCCAAGTCGAGCAGGCGGGAAGCGGCGTTGGGATCATCGGCGAATTGAGAGTTCTTAAAGGAAAAAATACGGCCGGCAATGTCCGGTTTGAAATCCCCGTTCAAATAAAATTCAATAGGCCCCAGGGAGGCAAAGGTCATCGCCCCGACCACGACCCCAGGCGTACGATTGTCCAGATAGCCTTCCTTGACCCACCGATATCCGCCGAATTTTTCTGCCATGACTATTTCACGCTCCCTCGGCTGTTCACCGGGATGCCCTGACCGCCCCCCGTACATCTGCAAGGAGATGACAGACAACCCCAAAACTGCTGATTTCTGGTGATAAAGAGACGCACGGCAAGGCGTCCCAGCGAAACCCGAGGCTTATCCTAGAAATAGGTGAGGGGTGGGCGAGGAGACAAGACCGCCATGCGCCCGAACGTGCAATAAATCTTAGGGCTTACACAGACGACACTTCACTTGACGCGCCACTCCCGACTGTTCCAAGGCATCCAGGGCCGTGTCTTTGTCGGGATATTCAAACCATCCGCCTTCCCAAAAATCGGACCGTGTGGGAACGGAAGGAACTTCGATGCACCGCTCCTTATGCAGAACGGCCTCATCCACAGATCTTCGAATATTGACCCAAAGAGCCATAGGGTGTATCTCAGAAATGATCAGCTTCAGTCTTCAACAAGCTGCCATTCATCTTTTTCAATCTTGACCTTTGCCCCGGTCTGGATTTTCTTCACGTCTTCACGATCAAACAGTTTCATATACCGTTCAATGCGATCCGGATCATCAATCCGTTCAACCTGCTGCAACCCACTTGCCAACCGATACGTTCTTACCAAGACAGACATCTGCGATCCTCCAACCCGTTAGAATGAACAAGAACTATCAAAACTATAAGAATCTAAAGAAGAAAACCTTGGGTCGTCAAGAGCGGTTCCCTGATCACGTCCGAAGCAGACTCTCTCCCGGAACCGTCAGAATAATTTCATGGGGTCATGGTCAAGGGCGTTTTCAATCCTGTATAATGGATGCCATGTTACAATGCGCATATAAATCCGTAACAAGGGAGTGAGTTGATCCATGCCCGTCTACGAATATCAATGCAATACCTGTGGTCATAAATTTGAACTGCTCCAATCCGTCAACGTCCGGCCGGAAGAGACCGCTTGTCCACAATGCAATGAAGGCAATGTCCAACGACTCATGTCTGCATTCGCTTCACAAATCAAAGGCGATCATAAACCCGGATTCGGTGAAATGAAGGCCTACGATATGTACAATGAGCGAATGGACAAATTCAAAAAACTTCCGCCCCTCATGGGAGTAGCCCGCGATGCTCCCGGAACGCCCATGATGACGCAACCGACGGATTCAGGCCCAGGCTCAGATTCAGGAGAAAATTAGCGCTTACCGCTCCCGTCGATTCCCTGCACAATCTAAACATCAGGAAACGTGTCGGATTGCCCCATCCTATCATTGTGATGAGATCGCTTAATCTTCCAGGAAATCCCGATTCCACCGAATAAGAGACCTTCCATGCAACTCGTTCAAAAAAATACCAGGTTGCCGAAAATCAACGCCCTGGCGGCATTCTACCTGATGGCCTTGCTGCCGTTCGGATGGCCGGTGCTTGGCGCCGCCGAGGAACTGACCGGGTCCGCCTTAATCGTGGGGAATGGGCCGGAACGGTACGCGATCGAGGCCTTGGCAAAAAACTTTGAAGCATCGCATCCAAAAACCTCGATTGATTTCTTCTGGCACCAGAACGCCCGGCCCGTCGAAGAGGTTCGGGAAAATGGAGCGGACATCGCCGTGACGGGTCAAGCGGAAAACGATCTTCCCTCAACCACCGTGGCTTGGGACGGTATCGCCGTCGTGACGAATTTTTCCAATGCCATTGAAGACATCACACGGGAAGAATTGGCAAAAATTTTCTCCGGCGAAATAAAATTCTGGTCGCAAGTGTACGAGGAGGGCCCGGAAGCCAGAATTTCGTTGATCCACCGGACCTGGAATCAAAATATCCGCCAACCATTTGAGAAATTCCTCGGCCTTGAAAACCACAAAGGCATCAGGGCAAGAGTCGTCGAAAAAGAAAATGAAACCTTCAAGGCCATCAATGGCGACATCTATTCCATTTCCTACGTCTCGATGGGACCCGCTTTGCAAGCGCGCAAAGACGGGTACGGCGTGACCCTTCTGTTCGTTGATGACATCGAACCCGAATACCAAACGGTCCTGGACGGCACCTATCCCCTTCGCCGGCCGGTGGTCTTCGTCATGAATCCCAATGCCTCTCCGGTAGCCCTGGCTTTTCTCGAATACGTGCTGTCGCCTCAAGGACAACGAGCCATCAAAGTCGGCGCCAGCGGTCTGTTCCAGGACAAGACCAGTTCAGTCGTCAAGTATTACCCGCTCAAAGGGGAATAAGCCCGAGTGACGGCGGCACACGCCGGCACTCTCTTGAAGGACCCCGACCATCCATGATACATAGCCCCTCGCCCAACGAACCTCGATGCTCTCTCCGGAGATTCATGGCCCAGGAACGATTTGGCACGATTTGCTGAGTCAACCAAAGGAACGACCCTTTTTTCGGAGAACCTTCAGGGCAGGCCATGTTCAAAAAAATCCTCGTTGCCAATCGTGGTGAGATCGCCATGCGGGTCATCCGGGCCTGTCGCGAACTCGATATCGCCACCGCTGCAATCTATGCCGAATGCGAAGCCACGGCGATTTACGTCAAGAAAGCCCATGAAGCCTATCTGGTAGGCCCCGGTCCGGTCCAGGGATTCCTTGACCCCCAAGGAATCGTCAACTTGGCCAAACGCATCAAAGCCGACGCCATTCATCCCGGTTACGGGTTCCTGGCGGAAAATGCCCAGTTCGCTCATTTCTGTCGAGAGGCGGGAATCACGTTTATCGGACCGTCACCCGAGGCCTTGGAACTGCTGGGTGACAAAGTGCAAGCCAGAGAACTGGCCAAACGAATCGGCGTCCCCGTTGTTCCGGGCACGGAAGGCTGTATCCAAAGCGTCGAAGACGGGCTGAACTTTGCCCGGTCCGCCGGCTATCCCGTGATGGTCAAAGCCAGTGCCGGTGGAGGGGGCCGTGGACTTCGAGTGGTCCGTTCCGATGAAGAACTGAAAGAAGCCATGGAGTCCGGGGCCCGGGAAGCACAGGCGGCTTTCGGCAATGCCGATCTTTTTCTTGAAAAGTACGTTGAACGACCCCATCATATCGAATTTCAGCTTCTGGCGGACAAGGACGGACAGGTCATCCATCTGGGCGAACGCGATTGTTCCATCCAGCGTCGCCACCAAAAAATCATCGAGATCGCCCCATCCTTGATCTTGACCCCGGAACTCAGGAATCAAATGGGCGATGCCGCTATTGCCTTGGCTCATGCCGCGGAGTTTGAAAACGCCGGCACCGTTGAATTCCTGTTGGATCAGGATGGCCAATACTACTTCATGGAGATGAATCCCAGGATTCAGGTGGAACATACGGTCACGGAAGCGATTACGACCATCGACATCGTGCAGGCCCAAATCTGGATCGCCGCAGGACGGCCGCTCATGTACGGGCAGCACGAAGTGAACCTTCAAGGTTACGCGATTCAATGCCGGATCAACGCCGAAGACCCGCAGAACGGGTTTCGTCCTTCATCGGGGAAAATCACGGCGTACCTGTCTCCCGGCGGCATCGGAGTGCGGATCGATGGCGTCGTCTACAAGGACTATACCGTTCCTCCATACTATGACGCGCTGTTGGCCAAAATGACGGTCCAGGGCCGGACATGGGACGAAGCCGTTCGGCGGACGCACCGCTCGCTGGAGGAATTTTTATTGCGGGGGGTCAAAACGACTATTCCCTTTTTGAAGAACATTATGGAAGAATTCGATTTCCGGAACGGAACATTCGACACGTCGTACCTCGACTCACACCCGGATCTGTATGAGTACGAACATGAGTTGGTTTCGGAAGATCTTGTGGTGACGCTCGCTGCCGCCATTGCGGCATATGAAGGACTGTAACGCCTCAACAGCAACGGGCATCGTCAGCGTAAAGGCACCCTATGGCGAAGAAACCGACATTCTGGGACAAGTTCAAAAGACGCGCTTCACCCAAAAAGCGACGGAAAAGTAAACGTCCGGAAACGTTCGAACTGGAAGCCTCCCCGGGAAGAAAAATTCACCTCACGGACGTATCCCTGCGCGACGGACATCAATCGTTGCTGGCGACACGGATGCGCACGGAAGACCTGATTCCGACGGCGGAACAACTGGACGCGGTGGGGCTCTGGTCCCTGGAAGTATGGGGCGGAGCCACGTTCGACGCCTGTTTGCGATTTCTGAAAGAGGATCCATGGGACCGCTTGAAAGCCTTCCGCCAAGCCGCGCCGAACACCAGGCTGCAAATGCTGCTCCGGGGGCAAAACCTCGTCGGGTACCGGCATTACGCCGACGACGTCCTGGAACAGTTCATCGTCAAATCCGCGGAACACGGCATCGACGTGTTTCGCATTTTCGACGCCCTGAACGACATTCGAAATCTGCAATCCGCCATCAGGGTCGTCCAGCAATGCAATAAACACGTGCAAGCCACGATTTGCTATACGGTCAGCCCGGTCCATAGCCTGCATCACTTCGTGGAACAAGCCAAACGCCTGGAAGATCTCGGCACCGACAGCATCTGCATCAAGGATATGGCCGGCCTTTTACCGCCTTTCGAAGCCTATGCGCTCGTCAAACGTTTGAAGGCGGCGGTGCGGATTCCCATCCATCTGCATACGCACTATACGTCGGGCATGGCCTCGATGTCGTCACTCATGGCGGTCCTCGGCGGTCTCGACGTTCTGGATACGGCCCTGTCGCCGCTTGCAGGAGGCACGTCCCATCCTCCAACGGAAACCTTCATCGCAGCCCTCAGAAAAACTCCCTATGACACGGGGCTGGATCTGTCGCAGTTCGCACCCATCACGTCACAACTGCGAGAAGCAAGAAAGAAGTATCACCAGTTTGAAAGCGATTTCACGGGCGTCGATACGGACGTCCTGATGTCACAAGTCCCGGGTGGCATGATTTCGAACCTGGCGTCCCAACTGGCTGAACAAAATGCCATTGAGAAAATGAAGGAAGTGCTGGAGGAAATCCCGCTTGTTCGCAAAGATATGGGTTACCCGCCGCTGGTGACTCCCACCAGTCAAATCGTCGGCACGCAAGCCACGCTGAATGTGATGACCGGCGAGCGATATAAAGTCATCACCAACGAAGTCAAAAATTACTTTTTGGGACTCTACGGCGAACCGCCGGGTTCGCTGGATTCTGCCACGCAACAAAAAGCCATTGCCGACGACGCCCCCATTTCAAACAGACCGGCGGACAACCTTGCCCCTGAATTACAGGAAGCCGCCAAGGAACTGAGCGAGCATGACGTCTCCGAGGAAGACGTGTTGTCATATACCCTGTTCCCGTCAGTGGCGTTACAGTTCCTCCACGAGAGGGCAAGCGGAGATCTGCGGCCCGAACCTCTTGAGCCACTGCCGGAAGGAGGACGGGGCGGCGGGCAACAAGGACTGCATCTGGCGCCGATGGAATTCAACGTCACGCTTCACGGGGAATCGTATCACGTGCGGATTTCAGGCTCCGGACGAACGGTCGACGGGAAGAAACCGTACTATATCAAGGTCGATGACAAACTCGAGGAAATCTTCCTCGAACCGTTGCAGGAAGTGCTGGCCAGCGGACCGGATGCACCCGTCTCAACCGACACCAGAAGCGACGCCGCCAAAGGAGAACGGCCCAAACCCAGTGGCCCGGGAGACGTCACGACTCCCATGCCGGGCCGCGTGGTAAAAATCCTGGTCGCGGAAGGCGCCACGGTCGCCGCCGACGAGCCGGTCATCGTGATTGAGGCGATGAAAATGGAAAATCAGGTTACGGCACCGATCGAAGGGACGGTGAAGGCCATCTACGTCAGTGAAGGCGATTCCGTCAATTCCGAAGAAACCCTGATCCGGCTCGAATAAAGCGGGGCCAACGATCGTTGGCCCGGACGGACAGAATGGCTCAACGCAACCGCCGTGTTCTGCTATGGTGGTGACACCTCGCGACCCTGCTTCGTTCCGCATACCCTCCCACGTTGACCTGCTCCATCGACACGCCGTTCATGCCGCGACCGTCAACGGCCATCGCGTGGCCTACCTGGACCACGGGGAAGGCCCACCCGTCATCCTGATTCACGGGCTGGGAGGCTCCATGTGGCATTGGGAACACCAACAGACGGCGCTCGCCCGGTCGTACCGGGTCATTACGCCCGACATGTTGGGCTCGGGCCTGTCCGAGAAACCCGAATGTCAATATTCTCCGACCTTTCTCCTCGATACCTTCCGCACGTTTATGGATACCCTCCACGTTCAACAAGCCACGTTGATCGGCAGTTCCATGGGCGCCGGTCTCGCCATGGGCATGAGCCTGGAACATCCGGACCGCGTCACGAGTCTCGTGCTCATCGGGGGATTTCCCGCCAACCTCCTCGACAACATGCAATCGTCGAGAACCAGGCGGTTCATCACGCACCGGCCGCCACTCTGGCTGTCGAAACTGGGAAGTCGGATAACCGGCCGATGGTCCATCAAACTGATTCTGCAAGAAATCATTCACGACCACGCCTTGATTTCTCCGATGGTCGTGGAACGGGTTCACCGCCTGCGCTTCCAGCCCGGCTTCTTCGAAGCCATGTATTCCCAACTGGACCAGATCCCGGAATGGGAAGCGACGTTTGCCCCACGCCTGACAGACGTTGCGCACTCCACGCTCATTGTGTGGGGAGCCTCTGACCAGGTCTTTTCCCCTTCGGCAGGACAAACCCTGCAAACGACCATTCCCCGCAGTTCGTTCCTCCTGGCGCCGAATTCCGGGCACCTCCCCCAATGGGAAAACCCCGGCTTCGTGAACCCTGCCATCCTGCAATTCCTGGCATCCGAACCCGCCGGTTGAATGAACGTCACGTATAGTGACAACCCTGGCTCAACCCGGCAGGAACCTCATCCAACCTGCTCACTGAATGGGAACAACATTTTGCCTCCCCAGGCTCAATCGAGTACACTTTGGCCGGCGCGGCTATTTTGCTGAATCCATGAGGAGGACTGATTCGTGAGTTTTACGGAACGTTTGCACCAATTGGCGAAACCGATCTGGGACGCGCAATTCAAGCATCCCTTCGTGAAGGCCCTCGGCAAAGGTACCCTCCCCGAACGCAAGTTCCGGTATTATATCCTGCAGGATGCCCGGTATCTCGAAGAACTCGCTCGCATATTCGCCTTGGGCGCGCAAAAGGCCCAGGACCCTGATACGGCGCTCCGCTTTGCCAAACTCGTTGAGGAAACCATCGTGGTCGAACGCGGGTTGCATGAAACCTACGGCAAGCAATGGAAGCTGACGGCCGCGGACATGCGAAGCACGCCGCTCGCCCCCACGAACTACGCCTACTGCCGGCACATGCGAAGCACGGCCCAAACCGGCACCTTGGCCGAATTGACGGTCGTGGCCCTTCCCTGTGCATGGATCTATTGTGTCGTGGGCCGGCATCTGTTGCGAAAAGGCCCACCCCCATCCAAGCATCCTTATCGGGATTGGTTACTGCTATACGGATCGCCGGAATTCGCCGAAGTTACCCAATGGATGCGCGCCTTGGTTGATAAAGAAGCCAACCGGGCCGGCAAGGCCGAAAAGGAGCGGATGAGCGATGCATTCCTGACCAGTTCGCGCTATGAATGGATGTTTTGGGATATGGCGTGGCGTGAAGAACAATGGCCGGTCTGACCAAACAGGATTGTCGAACCTCTACCTCCCCTCGCCCCTCCTTACAAAGGAGGGGAATAAGAGAGGCTACTCCCGCACCGGACCGAGGGCGCCCAAGTAGGGAAACCCACCAACGTGCTGCAAGGGCGAGTCGGCCTGCAAGCGGTAATCTCCACGATCAGGCGCGACAAACTTGGGGGCAACGTACACGTCCGAAAAGGCCCGGGACCCGGAAGACGCGGTTTGGCCATCGACCTGATACTTCACATGAATCTGATATAATCCGTTATGCGAGACGGCCACCTTGTTCTTGACTGACCACGCGACGCCCACTCGGGCTTGGTCAATAATGTTGCCGGCAACCCTGCCCGTTGCCTCGTCCTGAAACTTGACCCCGCCCCGATTGCCGACAAGGGTATTCTGAATCAACGTGGCGTTGCCTTGATCAGCCACAAGGACCGCTTCAAACAAGCTTCGCGTAATGACGTTCCGTTCCAGACGCACGATCGAGGTTCCCCCGACGGACACGCCATGGTCATTATCGTGAATCAGGTTGTCGATCAGCGTGGCCTGAGAATCCGCAAACGCGATGCCCGTGGTTTCGCTGCCGCCTATCACGCAATCCTCGATGCGCACGTTTTGAACTTGTTGGCCGAAGACAAAGCCATTGACCTTGAGATTCTTGAGGGTCACGCCTGAACCATTGAAAATGCCGACGCCCAACCCGCCGTGTTGCTGAACGGTCAATCCGCGAATTTCCACGTTCGTGGCCCCATAGGGCCATTTGCCGATATGCAGCGTGCCGACCCGTTTCAGCCCCGCGAGAAAGACTTTTTCGGGACCTTCGCCAATGACCTTCAGCCCTTCTTTGCTGTGGACCGTGACGTCCTCGGCATAGCGCCCGGCCCTGATGAAGACGGTATCCCCATCCTGCGCTTGATCGATGGCCTCTTGAATGGACGTGAAATGTCCGGATCCATCCAGGGCTACGTTCCAGATTGATCCTTCACGAGAGTTGCCCTGCTCTTGAGCAAACAATACGCTCGAGCCACACAACGCAAGCCAGACACCGATCGCCATAACGGCTTTCACCCAGAACCTCGTCATCGGGTTCAGTTCCTTCTTATTGACTGCATGTCGTCTTTTTCCATCTCTGACTCATCCGGGACTTCGACACAGAGCGGACATACAGGAAGAGCCGTTTCCCGGTCAAGCTGAGGACTTTCGGAGATCGGAAAAATTTCCTATACTGGACAATAGAATGATCGTAGTAGGCATCACAGGCGGGCTCGCTTCGGGCAAAACAACGGTGGCTGGCCTGTTTCATGAATGCGGCGCGTTCGTGATTCAAGCCGACCAATTGGCCCGCACCGTGGTGGCGCCGGGTAAAACGGCCTGGAAAGAGATTGTCAAAACCTTTGGGTCCCGGGTGCTTCAAGCCGACCGGACGTTGGACCGGACCGCCTTGGCCAATCTGGTTTTTCATCATCCCCGGAAACTGTCGGTCCTGAATCGCATCGTGCATCCTCGCGTGGCACGCGAACAGGTCCGGCAAACCAACGCCATCGCCAGGCGACATCCAAATGCCGTAATCATTTATGATGCGGCACTCCTGATCGAAGCGCGGGCACATGAACGAATGGATCGGATCATCGTGGTGACCGCCAACCAGCCCATACAAATTCAACGCGCCCGGCAACGGGACGGTCTCACCAAAAAAGAGGCATTGGGACGCATTCGAGGGCAACTGCCCTTGCGGACCAAACGTCGTTTCGCGGATTATGTCCTGAACGGCACGTTGCCGATTGCCCGGCTCCGGCCAAGGGTACGACAACTCTATCGGGAGTTTCTTCAAGAAACGGCCACGCCGTAACGTTCAGGCAAGCTGCGTCACGCCTGACCATATTCTCATTTCGCACGAAGGATAGAACGACATGCACAACGTTGTCATTATCGGATCGGGTCCTGCCGGACTCACGGCCGCCGTTTACACGGCTCGGGCCAATCTTGCGCCACTCATGATCGAAGGCTCGCAAGCCGGCGGGCAACTCACGTTGACGACCGACGTGGAAAATTTTCCCGGGTTTCCCCAGGGAATTATGGGGCCGCAACTGATTCAGGACATGCGGGCCCAGGCGGAACGCTTCGGCACGGCGTTTCAGACGGCCGACGTGACCAAGGTCGACCTGAGCCGCAGGCCTTTTACCGTCACGATCAACGACGAAGAAACCATACAGGCCCAGTCGCTGATTATTTCCACCGGTGCGTCGGCCAACCTTTTGGGCCTGGATTCGGAAAGCCGGCTCCTCGGCCATGGGGTTTCGACGTGCGCGACCTGTGACGGTTTTTTCTTCCGAGGCCAACCTATTGTCGTCATCGGTGGCGGCGACAGTGCGATGGAAGAAGCCACGTTTTTGACGAAATTCGCCTCCCACGTGACCATCGTTCATCGTCGAGACAAACTTCGCGCGTCCAAGATCATGCAGGACAAAGCCATGAAGAATGACAAGATCTCGTTCCGCTGGAATTCCATGGTGGAAGAAGTCCTGGGCGACGACGTGGTCACGGGACTTCGCCTGCGCGACGCCGTCACCAATGACACGGCGACGCTGGATTGCAAGGGCGTCTTCGTGGCCATCGGGCATACGCCGAACACTCAACTTTTCAGAGGGCAAATCGAGACTGATGCCAACGGGTACATTCAAACGTCGCATGGGACGGCCACCAACGTGCCCGGAGTGTTCGCTGCCGGCGACGTGCAGGACCCTCACTATCGTCAGGCGATCACGGCGGCGGGTACCGGCTGCATGGCCGCGATGGATGCCGAACGCTTTCTGGAGGCTGAAGGGTAATGCCCTATGCCCTGGTCCATTATCACGAGTTGGCGCTCAAGGGCCGCAACCGGGGATTTTTTGAACAACGATTGATTCAGCACCTTGGCAATTCTCTCAAAAACACGAACGTCACCGAAATCAAACCCCTCTCCGGCCGTATCCGGATCACCTTCACGGATGAATCTTCATGGGCGGACGTACAGGATCGCATCCGCCATACGTTCGGGGTGGCGAATTATTCCCTGGCCCATTCCCTGCCGATCGACTACACAGCGCCGGATATCACGCCGCTCTGCAAAGCGATTGAAACCGCTCTTCGATCAATCACGCATGAAACCTTTCGCGTCACGACGAAGCGCGCGGACAAACGGTTTGTCAAAACCTCCGTCGAACTGAACCGGGAAATAGGCGCCCACGTGTGCGCCGCGACCGGGAAGCGAGTACGCCTGAACGGAGCCGACGTCAACGTGGTTGTGGAAATCGTCGATCACACCGCGTACTTTTCGCTCGTCAAATACCCGGGGCCGGGAGGGCTCCCCACGGGCATCAGTCGTAACGTCCTGTGTCTCATCTCGGGCGGCATCGATTCACCGGTCGCCGCCTACCGGATGATGAAACGGGGCTGTAAGGTCGTCTTCGCGCATTTCCACGGCCGGCCTTACCTTTCGCGAACCTCCGAAGAAAAAGTCCGGGACCTCGTCTCCCTGCTCACACGCTATCAACTGGCAGCCCGCTTATATCTCGTTCCGTTCGGAGACATTCAGCGACAAATCGTACTCGGCTCTCCCGCTCCGATTCGCGTGGTCCTGTACCGGCGGATGATGATGAGAATTGCGGAGCAACTGGCCGAAAAAGAACACTGCTGGGGCCTGGTCACCGGCGACAGTCTGGGACAAGTCGCATCCCAAACCGCGGAGAACCTCCAGATCGTAAGCCAGGCGGCTCACCTGCCCATTCTTCGTCCTTTAATCGGGATGGACAAAATCGAAATTACCAATGAAGCGGAGCAAATCGGGACCTTTCAAACGTCCATCGAACCTGACCAGGATTGCTGTACGTTGTTTGTCCCACCTCATCCGAATACGCGCTGCCGGCCCGACGCCATTCAACAAGCCGAAACCGCGCTCCCGATCGAAGACATGGTCCGCGCAGGGATCGAAACCGCCGAACTCGCCGAATTGTCTTTTCACGCTTCCTAGCCCGCGACGTTTCCCGGTTTCGTTGACAGCACTTCAACCCGGTCGATATAGTCCGGGCAGGTCAAGCCAGGTTTGGATAGGTTGGATTTGCGCAACGCAATCCGCCGATTCAAGCGTCACCCCTTGGGGAAATGCATCATGTCCGAACACGTCACACCTTTTACTGCGGATCAAATCGGGTATCGAGCCGTCCGCTTTTCCAGCAAAGGCGTTTTCGATACGCATAAAGACCAGATGGTCGATCCCTATGCCGCCACCAAAATCCCCAAAGAGCATCAGGTTCAAGGGTTTCAATTTTGGCCACAGGAAAAAGGGAAATTCCCCTGCATCATCCTGCTCCATGACAAATGGGGATTGACACCGGACGCGAAAGACTTGGCCATGCGTCTGGCCTGCGAGGGATACGTGGTCATGCTTCCGAACGTATACGGCCGGCAGGGCGGTATGGTTACGGCCAACGCCGAGGTGGCAGACGCTCTTGCAGAAAGAATCGATCTCACCATGGCCTTGCAGGACATTAATGCCTCATGCGAATTCTTGAATGCGAATCTATCCGAAGACCCGAACCTGGAGTTTACCGTGCGGAACGCGCATGCCGCGGTCGGGTTAGGCTTGGGCGGCACCTTGGCCCTACTTTTTGCCCTCAAACGGAAGCGGTTACGCGCTGCCGTCTCCTTTTACGGAAAACTTCCCGACCCGCTGGATTCAATCAAGAACATGTATTGCCCGCTCCTCTACCATGCGGCTGAAACGGACAATGCCGCGACGCCCGAAGAACTCGCACAAATCACGAAAGTCGCACAGGAAGCGGGAAAGACCGTAGAAATACGTCAATATCCCGGCACGGGCATTGGATTTTGCGACCAAGTACAGCCTGACCTCTACAATGAATCCTCGGCCAAGCAAGCTTGGGACGACACCATCGCTTTTCTCAAAAAACAATTGCCCGTTTAACGCGTTATAGCGGCTCAATCGAAGCCACCGCGCACCTGAACATGTGTGCATCACCAATGGCATTCCGAACGTTCCTCGCGTGGCGGGCTTCAACCGGCCAAGCCTAGGTCGCTACGCGATGAGTCAAGCGTTACTTATCCTGGTTTTTCTGGCATGGCCGCACGTTCTTTCGGCGGCCGATTTTGCAGATTTTTTGCAAGACAAAGATCCTCGAGTTGTTGCTTCCGATAAAGCCGCCACGGCTTTTTTCCTGAAAACGTTCGGTCCTTCCCTCGAATTATCCAGAGGACTGCTGCAACACAGGCGGACTCCCCCACCCCTCCCGAAGGAGCTGACGCAGCACCTGTCACCCTTTGTGACAAACCTCGCGACGTGGCATCTCACACATGACCTCCTGACAGCCCTCGCTCAGGGGAAGACCACCGTGATTCAATCGATTCTCGAACAACAACAACGGCAGATCGAATGGCTCAAGCAAGCCCAACCGGATCTTCCCGATCTTTTGGCCTTGGTCAAGGCTATCGCCCAATTGCAGCCTCCGGCGCCATCCACACAACCGCTCTCTCCATCCGACGCCGTCTTCATGCAATTCCTCCATGAACAATACCCGGACTGGACCGGCACCCCGGATAGCTGGTTGACATTGGCACAAACCGAAGGAGCGGAAGGAGTGCGGAAACGACTACGGAATTCCTGGGATAACCGGCACGAGGAACCTGATCCTGCTCCATCCATCAATCTATTTCTCCGGCAATCCTTTCTGCCAATAGCTACGGCACACGTCAAGGCCGGCCTCTTGCATTTACAGGTCAGAAACGAACGGCAGGCATGGACAACGTGGCAGGCGATCCAAGAATGGAGCAACAATCGAAAAAATGAACAAGGTCTTCGACGCCTATGTGGAACGTGGCAATGGCTTATTCATAATCATCAGAACCATGGCGACCACAAAACAATCATGGTCTACCCTCCCCCCTCGCAATACCACCGGATGGAGCCCCAACCGACCACGATCCGCGTGCAAGGAGACACCGTCTACATCAGATGGGAATTTCCGCGAGGAATCGTGCAGGAAGAAAGCCTTCTGTTTGGTGAAAAAGACCAACTTCTCTCGGGCACCTTCGTGAACAACCTGGGACCCAACGGCAACATCACCGGCCGCCGCGTGAAGCCCTGCCAAGGCGAGTGAACGTGCTTGCCAATGGGGAAAGGAGTACAATGTAGGAAGGAGACTGCCATGCACGCGGAACAGTTCCTCGAACCTTCTATCCGGCGTATCGGCCTGACGTTGGCCGAGCACTGTAAAGCCGGCACCCCGGCGGTCCTGAGTCAACGCTGGTGGAATGATCTCCTCATGGACTGGAGCATGCAGGATGAGGAATTCAAGGTCCAGCTTTTCCGCTTTGTGGACGTGCTGCCCACTCTTAAAACGGATGAGCAGTTTACCCGGCTCCTTGGAGAATACTTCGGCCACACGCCCATTCTTCCCCAAGGCATCAAATGGTCCCTACAAAAACTTCCCGCCACCTGGATCGGCGCCCACGTCGGAGCACTCCTGCTGCGCAGGCAATTCACGCGCATGGCTTACACATTTATCGCCGGAGATTCCATCCACCACGCGATGCCGGTCTTGAAGCACCTGTGGCAATCGGGACGTTCCGCGTCTATCGACCTGTTGGGTGAAACCACCGTCAGCGAAGCGGAAGCCGACCAGTACCGGGATCGGTGTTTGGAGGTCCTTCGCGAATACCATGAACGGGCGCAAGCCTGGCCGGGCCGATCACTGCTCGAACGTGATCACCTCGGATTGATTCCACGTGCAAACCTGTCGGTAAAAATTTCCGCCCTGTATTCACAGTTGGACCCGGCCGATCCTGGCGGGAGTTTTGAAGGCGTGGCCTCCCGACTTCGGCCCATACTGGATTTGGCATTGCAACTACCGGCGTCTCTGACGTTTGACATGGAACACTATGAACTCAAGGATCTGACTTACGAAATTTTTATGCGAATCTTCTCTGAGCCCGCGTATCGGAACTATCCGTGGGCGGGCATTGCCCTTCAGGCGTATCTTCTGGATGCCGACCGCACACTGGATCGTCTTGTGGATTGGGTGCGGCAACGCGGCACACCCATCAGCATTCGTTTGGTCAAAGGCGCGTACTGGGACGCGGAAAGCATTCTCAACACGCAACGGGGTTGGCCTGTTCCCGTGTTGAAAAGGAAAACCGAAACGGACGCCAACTTTGAATATCTCAGCAATACATTACTGGCTCACCAGTCACTGCTGCGTCCGGCCTTCGGCACCCATAACTTGCGAAGTCTGGCTCATGCCGAGGCCGTTGCCCAAGCCCAAGATCTCTCCCCGGAAACCTGCGAATATCAGTCGTTGTACGGCATGGCTGATTCATTGCAACGCGCCATTGTCCGATACGGGCGCCGCGTGAGAGTGTACGCGCCAATCGGGAAACTCCTGCCCGGGATGGCCTATCTCGTTCGACGGCTGTTGGAAAACACCTCCAACGAATCCTTTCTCTCTCAACAGCGAAAACGGGACACGCCGCTTGAGGTCTTACTCGCCCCACCGGAGGCAACGGTTGCCCAAGCAGACGCTCTTTCTCAACACAACACAAGCTCACGTTTTCACAATGAACCGCACACGGATTTCTCACGCGAGCCTTCGCGTCACGCGATGGTGCAAGCCATTGAGCGGGTCAAACAACAACTCGGGCAGTCACCGTCTTTCCCGGTCCCGGACCCCATCGGACAACTGAAAGACGAACTGGTGTCGACCAATCCCAGCCGGCCGGACGAAGTTATTGCCCGGGTTCCCTGTTATTCTCCCGCAGAAGTGGAACCTGTGATTCAGGACTCGCTTGAAGCGTCGAAAGCTTGGGGTACCACGCCTGCCGGCACGCGCGCCGATTACCTCCGCGCCGTGGCGGAACGCATGAGGGAGCGCCGGTTTGACCTGGCTGCCTGGGAAATTCTTGAAACCGGCAAACCATGGCGAGAAGCGGATGCTGACGTGGCGGAGGCCATAGATTTTCTCGAATTCTACGCCCGCCACATGCGCCACTTGGGACGTCCGCAACTCCTGGGGCAGGAACCGGGTGAAATGAACCACCTCGAATGGCTGCCACGCGGGGTGGCCGTGATCATTTCTCCATGGAATTTTTCGTTAGCCATTCCGACGGGGATGGTCTCGGCGGCCTTGGTCACGGGCAACACCGTGTTGTTCAAGCCTTCGGAACGCTCACCCATGATGGGGTACCTCTTGTTTGAGCTCTATCAAGAAGCCGGACTTCCTGAAGGCGTGCTGCGTCTCCTCCCGGGCGGGCCTGACGTGGGACAAGCCCTTATCGCCCATCCCCGTATCCACGTCATTGCCTTTACCGGATCGAAAGAAGCCGGACTGCAAATCATCCAACAGGCCGCGCAAGTGATGCCCGGCCAATCCCACGTCAAACACGTCATTGCGGAAATGGGTGGAAAGAACGCCATCATCGTCGATGATACCGCGGATCTGGATGAAGCCGTCAGTGGAGTCCTGTCGTCTTTCACCGGGTATCAGGGACAAAAATGCTCCGCCTGTTCCCGGGTCATCGTGCTGGAACCGGTGTATGATGAGTTTGTCGCCCGGTTGACGCAAGCGGCGCAAAGCGTGCGCGTCGGTCCACCGGAGAATCCGGCCCATCACATGGGACCGATGATCGACGAACGCGCCCTCCTGAAAGTTCGGACGTACGTGGATATCGCCGGGCAAGAAGGGACGGTTCTGCTGGACCGAAAGATGACCGGTGAGGGCTGGTTCCAGGGTCCGGTCATCGCAACCGGGATTCAACCGCACCATCGACTGGCGCGAGAAGAGATTTTCGGACCCGTGGTTGCCGTGCTCCGTTGCACCATGTTCACGGAAGCCCTGCGCATCGCCATGCAATCAGAGTTTGCGTTGACCGGCGGGATCTACTCCCGAAGCCCCTCGAATATTCAGCAGGCTCGAGAAGCCTTCGACGTGGGTAATTTCTATATTAACCGCCCCATCACCGGTTCGCTGGTCGGACGACAACCCTTTGGCGGGCATCGCTTGTCAGGGGTAGGCGTCAAGGCCGGAGGGGACGGGTACCTGGAGCAATTCATGGTTCAACGGCTGACGTGCGAGAACACCATACGTCGTGGGTTTGCGCCGGCTGATCCGGACCGTCCCGCCCTGTAAGCCGGCTTCTTCCAATTCTTCGGTAATTTCAATCAACCGGTCCTTGCCTGCTCCGACCATCGGAATCATCTGACGCTCAATGTATTTGACCAATCCCACGCCTTTCACCAGCCACAGCGTCATCGTGTCGAATCCAGTGATGCGCGTGCCGTCGCCGGACAAATGCACCAACAGATTCATGTGCGCTTCCATGCGAATCGCCTTTTCATACGTCCCGACCGGCACGGTCACGGCTTCCTGCCCCGTGAGGCTCACCGTAGCCTGGACGTCCACGGTCTCCGCCTGTCCGTCACGATCGAGGTCCAACCCCAAATTGAGGTCTTTCCGATCCAATTGATGAAAGGAGCTCGGCATTTCAAGAGGAAACCGCACGATTTGATAGGGGATCAATTGCTGTTCCAGGGGTGTTCCGGGTTTGGATCCATAGTAACGAATACCTGCGACGTCCCGCAGATAATAACTGTCGGTAGGCCCCTGGTCACCGGGATTGGTATCGTGAAACACCGTGACCATGACGCCGTCCTTTTTTTCTGTTCCCATGACCTTCGAAACGTTCACGAACGTCTTATCCTCGATCTGGTTCACGACGCCTTCGGCAATACGCCCCCGGTATTTCCACTCATTTCCCGTTTGATCGGGAAAATAGACGCCCGCATCCTGGATCACGATAGGCGTAGCCTGCCCGAACCCGGGACTACACCAACCCGCGACCAAACCTGCAACCAGTACGGCTCTCAACACGGTGAATCTGACCACATTTTCTCCTGTTTTTCGGTTTTGACACAAAGAGGCAAGCTTCTTTTCACCGTACCATAGCCCCCTCGGCACGGCAAGACAGAGGCGCCATCATCCTTGTGCCAAGGTTTGCCTTGGCTTCTTCTGTTCGGGATAATCTCTGCAATATGCCCTCGGCATCCACACACACGATTCGGCACCGTGATGAGGGCTCCACGGACCCTCCCACAGTGCTCGTCCTCGGAGGCTCCGGAGTCATCGGTTCCGCGGTGTGTCTTCGATTCGCGCAGAACGGATGGAACGTCGGCGTCCACTATCATACCCGGCACGACTCAGCCGATGATGTTGTTCGCAGGATCGAAAATCCGGGTCGAAAGGGCCGCTCTTTTCAAGCGGACGTGAGTGACGGACGTCAAATCCAGACACTCTTTAATCAGGTTCAAACGGTCTGGCCGGAACTCGACGCAATGGTGTGGGCGGCGGGAACGACCACCAACCGCCTCACCGTCCGCATCACGCCGGCCGAATGGGAGCGCATGCTGCACGTCAACCTCACGGGTCTGTTTCTTTGTCTGCAACAAGGGCTGCGGTTGTTTTCCGAACAACGCGGAGGCGCCGTGACTGTCGTGAATTCCCTGAGCAGTACCATCGGCGGGACGGGCCAGGCGGCTTATGCCGCGTGTAAAGCCGGGGCCTTGGGATTCGTCAAGTCGGCAGCGAAGGAACTCGGCAAGGCCAACATCCGCGTCAATGCGGTCTTTCCGGGTTGGCATCAATCGCCTCTCGCCGGAGACGCGTTTCCTGACCCGGACCGACTCCAGGATCACGTTTTGGGACGCACGCCCTCGCTCGATGAGATTGCCGATTTGATCTATGGCTTAACCACGGCTCGGGATATCTCGGGTCAGGTGTACAACTTGGACAACCGTATCCAGTAGACGCATGCCCAACCAGCTTCGACAACCCGGAATCTTCATTGCCGGAACGGATACGAACGTGGGGAAAACCGTGGTGACTGCCGCCTTGGGACTGGCGCTGCAACAAACCGGCGCCAAGGTCGGAGTCATGAAGCCCGTTGAGACGGGCTCCACGCCGGACAAGACGAATTCGGATGTCCACCGGCTCAGGAATGTATTTGCGTCCTGCAAGAACGTGGACGTGCGGAATGTCTATAGCCTTCCTCAGCCCGTGGCTCCGCTCGAAGCCGCGCGAACTGTGCAACAAAGCATCGACGTTGACGCGATTCTCAATGCCTGCCGAACCTTTGCCGTTCATCACGATTACATACTCGTGGAAGGCGCCGGAGGCATTCTCGTACCCCTGACTGAAACACATGACGTCTGCGATCTGATCAGGCTTCTGGGCCTTCCGTGTCTGATCGTCGGTCGAACCTGTTTGGGTTCGATCAACCATACGCGGTTGACCCTCAGGGGACTCCGGGCGGCGGGCATTCCGGTTTTGGGGATTCTGCTCAATCGCACCGACACCACGCCGGAAGAACAGCAGGCATCCACCGTCAAACTGATCCGTGAACTCAGCGACGCACCGGTCTTGGACCCTCTCCCCTTTCAACCTCAGATGGATTCACAGTGGGAAGACGGCATCAGAACGCTCGCAAACCATTCAACTATTCGTGAAGTGGCGAGGATGGTGCAGGAAAGCGACTGACAAAGTCGCGCATCGCCTGCTCCATTTGGGGGGCATCGAACACGGCGGAAGCAATGGCCACGCCATTCGCTCCGGATGCGACGACTTCCTCAACGGAATCCAGGGTAATCCCTCCGATCGCAAACACCGGCAACGAGGTCAGGGGACGAATATCCCGTAATCCGGCACATCCCACGGGCACCTCGTGAGCCTTCTTGGTCGTTGTGGGAAAAAGAGGGCCGTATCCGACGTAGTCCGCGCCGCCACGGGTCGCTTGCGCCACTTGCTCGGGTCGATGGGTCGAGATCCCGATGATCTTGTGGCGTCCCATGATATTCCTCGCCAACGCCAGGGGGAGATCATCCTGGCCCAAGTGTACGCCGTCCGCCTCTACCGCCATGGCGATGTCGCACCGGTCATTCACGATGAACAAGACATCCGAGCGAGCGGCCACTTCCCGCAATTCTTTAGCCTTGGCGAATACATCCCGTGGGGATCCTGTCTTATTACGATATTGAAACAACCGGATACCGCATCCGGCTGCCAGTTCCATGACGGCCGACAGATGATGCCGGGGAGCCCATTGCTCATCCAACAGAAGATAGACGCCGTAAAGGGAAGGCCTCGACACGGCGCTACAGCATACGGCCGGCTAACAACCGATCGAGAAAATTGGTGGAAACGCCGCCTTTTTGAAAGTCGGGATCACGCAGGATGAGCCGCTGCAAGGGGATCGTCGTCTTGATCCCTTCCACGGCAAACTCGTCCAGTGCGCGTTGCGCCCGAGCCAGCGCATCGGCACGATCCTGGCCGTGCGTAATCAATTTGGCGATCAGGGAATCGTAGTGAGGATGAACCTGATTCGTCGCTTCCAGGGCCGTATCCACACGAATCCCCGCTCCCCCGGGCACTCGAAAACGCGAGACGACACCCGGACTCGGGACGAAGGTTTCCGGACATTCCGCATTGATCCGGCATTCGATACTGTGGCCTTGCAGCCGGATGTCTTTCTGTCGAAATCCTAACGGAATCCCCGAGGCCACGCGAATTTGTTCCTTGATGAGATCAATGCCCGTAACCATTTCCGTGACCGGATGTTCGACCTGGATCCGGGTATTGACTTCCATCACGTAAAATTTTCGATTTTGATCAAGCAAAAACTCCACGGTGCCCGCGTTTCGATAATTCACGGCTTTGACCACCTGAAGGGCGACGTTCCCCATCTCCTTTCTCAATGAGTCATCCACAAC
The DNA here is from genome assembly GCA_965207015.1 of Nitrospirales bacterium. Taxonomy (GTDB): domain Bacteria; phylum Nitrospirota; class Nitrospiria; order Nitrospirales; family UBA8639; genus Bin75. Next base: position 1,234,565 of record OZ242257.1, read on the forward strand.
GGGAGACGGGGATTCCTCTACCAGTTTCTGGTAGCGGCGTTGGATCGAGCAGTCCCGCTCTCCCAAATGAACCGCGTGCCCGTGTTCATCGGCCAACACCTGAATTTCGACGTGCCGGGGTTCGGGAAAAAACTTTTCAAGATAGACACCGTCGTGAGCAAATCCCGTTCTCGCTTCCACTTGGGCCGATAAAATGGCCTTGCCCAGTTCGGCTTCACGACTGACGACCCGCATGCCCCGTCCGCCTCCTCCGGCGGAAGCCTTTACCATCACGGGATATCCGAGCTCGCTCGCGACCTGGACGGCATGATCAAGGTTTTGCAGTTCCCCTTCGCTGCCCGGCATGACGGGAATCCCGTGACGGAGCATGGTTTCTCGAGCCTTGACCTTGTCTCCCAGCAGGGCGATATGTTCGGAGGTCGGACCGATGAACGTCATGCCGACGGATTCGCAGATCTCGGCAAAATGCGCATTCTCAGCCAGGAACCCGTATCCGGGATGGATGGCATCGGCCCCTGTGATTTCCGCCGCGCTCAACACGTTGGGAATATTCAGGTAGCTCAAGGCACTGTCGCCCGGGCCGATACACACGCTCTCGTCCGCTTGACGTGCAAAGAGAGACTGTGCATCGACTTCGGAGAAAACGGCGACCGTTTTGATGCCCAGTTCCCGACAGGCACGGATAATACGCAGAGCGATTTCTCCGCGATTCGCAATCAGGATTTTTTTAAACACGGAGTGTCCTCGCGCGGCGAACAGGATTTACGGAAGAGGTTCGATGACCAACAAGGGTTGTCCATATTCCACGCCCGCCTCATTCCCAACCAGGATCTTGACGACTCGCCCGTCGACTTCAGATTCGATTTCGTTCATCAGTTTCATGGCTTCGACAATGCACAGGACCTGCCCCCTGCTCACCAGATCTCCTTCTTCCACGTAGGGCTCGACGTCCGGCGACGATGACCGGTAGAAGGTCCCGACAACGGGCGAGGTGACCGTCAATAACCGGGATGAATCCCTGCCCGCAACGTCTGAAGCCGGTTGGGAAGTTTGACCGGGTTCCGCGGAAGAGGACGCCTGTACGTTCGTCGCGGCGCCGGAGTCACGCCGGACCCGGATACGCACGTCCCCGCGTTGGACCTCGATCTCGGTCAAATGCTGCTCGTTCAAAATTTCAACCAGGTCCTGGATTTCTTTTCGTTCTTCGCTGTTCATGTTTCACGACCGGACGCGTTCGACGTAGTCCCGGGTCCGGGTATCGACTTTAATCGTTTCACCGTTCTCCAGATATAACGGCACTTTGATGGAAGCTCCGGTCTCAACCACCGCGGGTTTCGTGCCTCCCGAAGCGGTATCGCCTCGCACTCCCGGGTCGGTTTCGACGACCTTCAACTCCATGAACATCGGCAAGATCATGGAGATGGGACTGCCTTCGTAGAGCAGGATTTCCACCGTCGTGTTTTCTTTGAGCAAGTCGGTATCGTCGCCGAGTTGCCCTTTTTGATAGGTGAACTGCTCATAGGAGGAGGTATCCATGAACGTATAGGACTCACCGGCGGCATAGAGGAATTGCATCTCGCACTCCTCCAAATCCGGTTCGTCAAACTTTTCACCCGACCGAAACGTCTTCTCCAGCACCTGACCGGTTTTCAAATTTTTCAACTTGGTCCGGACAAACGCTCCACCCTTGCCCGGCTTCACGTGTTGAAATTCCACGATATAGTAGGGTGTGCCCTCCAACTCCATCCGGGCACCATTTCGAAACTCTGCGGTTGAAATCACGATTTCCGTATCCTTTCTCTCACAAGTAGCCCGACAATCGTACTTCTGTCCTCTAGTTCTACCTCCCCTGACCCCTCCTTACAAAGGAGGGGTATAGAAAGGCGGGCCATCTGTTTCCTCCCCTTTGTAAGGGGAGGTCAGGTGGGGTAGAGACGTATTGCCTGATGACGCTACGCTAATCTTACCTACCCGGATTTCTCTCTGGCTCTTCTGACGTGGTCAATAGCCGCCCGAACTCCGAGTTCATAACTGAACGCCCCGAAGCCGCTGATCTGGCCGACGGCCACTCCGGCCAGGTACGAATGTTGGCGAAATTCCTCGCGTTGGTGAATGTTCGACAAATGCACTTCAACCGTCGGGACGGTGACACTCAGGATGGCATCACGAAGGGCCACGCTTGTATGCGTATAGGCCGCAGGATTGATCACAATCGCATCGAATTGGCCTCGGGCTTCCTGAATCCACGATACCAGCTCTCCTTCGCTGTTCGAGTGTTTGGCCTCAAGGGTCACCCCTTCGGCCTTCGCCAGTTCCATAAGTCGATCGTTAATGGCTTGAAGGGTCTGATCCCCGTAGGTCTCCTGCTCTCGTACCCCAAGCATATTCAGATTGGGCCCATGCAACACCAAGATTCGCATCATCAAAGAGTACCCGTACCGTGTAAGTAAGGAAGCATGTTTGAGGGAAGGGAGGAAGGGACGTCCATGCCAAAACTCAATCCCCCTGGCACACTCAAGTGATTGACATACAAAGGGATTCTAACAAGGTGCAGACTATCGGTCAACGAAAGGGCTACGTTCTCTCATTCGTAGCCAGGATTGTCGCATGAAGCTATTGTCGGATTACGCTACGCTAATCCGACCTACGGCGGCCTACGACGTGGCTGTCGATTTGACCTTTTGAGACAGGACGCGGCGGAGTTCCACCATGCCCAACGTATCCCGCTCGCAATAGGCAAGAAGCGCCGACTCCAGGCGTTGACGCTCGACCCAATCGGTCACAACAAACATCATTCGATGGTACATGGCCGATGCGGTTGCGCCGTCCTTGATTTCCAAATCTCCATAATCCAGGGACGGGACGAGGGCCGGCAGCACGGACTTGATGGAAAACGAACCTTGAAAGTCCGGGTGGTAATAATAGGTTTGCAGCACTTCCAGGAGATCCCAGAGGCGCTCCCCCACTCGAAGCAGGTCTTTCCGCAGGTGTGGCACGGCTTCGGCCAACGCCTTCACGATATACTGTTCATACTCGGAGTAGACGCAGATACTGCCTTCGTCCCCAACCGATTCCAACAGGCTCACGGCAATACCTTCACGCGGATCTTTCCGTTCGGTTGACAGATAGGCGGTATGCCGCAACGTACCGTCGTCCGCTTCCGTATGGTTCGACCATTGAATCGGTATGGGCTGATAGGGATGGGTGTGTGCATACAGAGGAACCGCGGGCATCACCGTCTCGAAATCCAAATGATGGACCGGGTATCGGATCGATTGAAGTTTCTCTGCCAGCTTTGGCGACATCCATTCCACGTTCTCCCGCACGCGTTGTTGCAAATGAGGCAGAGAAACCTGAGCAGGGATCTCGTCGATCGTCTCGACTCCCTGTTGACGCAACCGACGCACAAGATCTTTCCGACCGGGCAGATAGTAGATCCATCGCGCGGGTTTGGAAGCCGTACAATGCGACCAGAACGGGCATTCATAAGGAAAGTGACAATGGTGATCCGGCTCGATATCGGGCGAATGGCTTTGACTGAGCATCGCACGCATCTCGTCCAGTCGCGGAGGAACGTCTGGCAATTTTTCCCGAATGGCTTCCGTGAGATCTTCGACCACGAATAATTGTTGCAGATCCACGTCCCCGCCAGGATAGGCATACTGTCGATTCACGTGCATCAAGGCAATTCCGCTCAGGTTGAGACCGTTTCCCCGAAGCACGTGGGTTTGCACCGCCAGATCATCAAGGTGCACGGATTTCACGCGTGAAGCCGCTTTTACTTCAATCAACTTCCAGCTATCGGCAACTCGTTCGAGTACGTCCACCCGAACCAAGGTCCCTTCAAATTGAAAAGCGCCTTCGAAAATGGCGAGCACGGTCGGATCGGCCATGAGGGCCGCGGTTTTTTCCAGGGCGGCAGTTGACTGACGATGACCTTCGGCAACCAACGCGCCCCCTGGGAAATACCGATGCGCGATTTCATTGATCTCCTTCCCCATCTCCAGCATCATTTGACGCCGGTCATCAGCCTCGTCGGCCAACTGGGGATGATGGATCTCCAAATACAACCGCTTATGACATTGGAGTCCGGAGAGAAACCTGGACTTGGAAAGGCGAGAGGGATCACGAGGACTTGTCATGTACGATCGTTCTTCAAAGATGCCGTGTGTGATCCATGCCAAGCCGGAATGGATCCCTCGGGTCTTGACAAAAAGCCTGCATTGTTAAAACAATTCCTTCAACTCATGACCTGTGCTTGAGATTCCATGACCGACGAACCTGAGTACTCTCGACACTGCCCGGAACCCGTTCTCGACGACGAGCAGGAACGGCAACGAGAGGCCCTGCGCGATTCCGCTGATTCCATCGCTCGCCTGCTCGATTCAGTCGTGCAAATTCCCGGCACGTCCATCCGCGTCGGACTGGACGCCCTATTGGGCCTGATACCCGGGCTGGGCGATTGGATCGCCAATTTAATCGGAACGACGATTCTCTTCCTCGCCGTCAAACTCGAAGTACCGAAAATCGTGATCGTCCGCATGGCGGTCAACCTGGGGATCAACACCCTGATCGGCACCATCCCCGGCCTCGGCGACGTGTTTTCAATCTGGTTTCGGAGCAACCTGAAAAATGCGCGATTGTTACGGCGTTATACCAGTAAACAAACAACCCGCGCGACTCCAGGAGACTGGCTGTTCGTCATTGGATTGCTGGCAGGGACGTTCGGCATCGCCATCGGCACATTTGCTCTGATCTTGTGGGGATTCAAGGCGCTATGGAACTCGTGAAACCATATCCTTGGACTGGCTAGACATCAAAAGCCCCGTCATTACTGTGGATAACATTCTCAAAATCTGGATGGGCGCTTCCATGCTGTTGTTAAAACGGCTTGGCCTCCGATCTGCTCTGCCTACAATGGTTTTTATATTATGCAAGACCAATCACCTTTCCACATAAGTCTTTTTTTAATTTACTTAAACTACTACATCAATTTTTTTAGATGTAACAGCATCATTGCAAAACCGTTACTTCTGTCCACAAATTTTCTTAATTACATGTGGATTACTGTGTTGATAATTCCCATCCAATCACAAACCATGAACCAAAGAGCGAATTGCCTAATTTTTGTGCAATCGGAATGAAGGTTCCGTTTCGGATTACGCTACGCCTGTCCTGAGCCTGTCGAAGGGCTCATCAGACCTACTCCGGCCCACCTGCTTTTTACAGCAAAGCCACAGCCACGCTATCAACAAAGCGCAGACCCAAATCAGTCAATCGCACTCGTCCCTGCTTTTCCACTTGCAATAGCCCTTGCTCTCCCAATTGATGAATCGTTTGAAGCAAGGCCGTTTTCTGCTCCGTCGCTCTCATCCTGACCGGCACTCCGGCCAACATCCGCAATCCCCATACCATACGTTCACGATCCACCTGGTCAGGCGATAAACTCGTGACCTCATCTAACGGCAATGTCCCTTTCCTCAAAAAATCGGCATACGATTCCAAGTCCGCCATGTTCCCGAATCGGGCATGGCCAAAGGATGACTGGGCACTGGGACCAAGCCCGAGATACGGCAGGACGCGCCAATACCGCATATTATGACGACATTCATAGCCGGCACGGCAATAATTGGAAATCTCGTATCGCTCAAATCCTGCGGCGAGCAAACGATCGACGGCTTCATCCTCCAATGCCAACTGAAATTCCTGGTCCGGCGCTGATCCCTTTCCCTGCATCATTTCCCGATGAAAGGGCGATCCTTCTTCCAACGTGTAGGCATAACAGGAAAGATGCGTGGGTGAGAGGGAAAGCGCTGCGTCCAAAGTCCATTGCCACGATTCCATCGACTGCCCGGGAAATCCGTACATCAAATCAAGCGAAATATTCGTAAAACCCGCTGACCACGCCCAGGAAACAGCTTGCCGCACTTCTGCACCAAAAGCTCGTCCTCCCAAGTCCCGGAGTTCGTTCTGATCAAATGATTGAGCCCCCACACTCAGCCGGGTAAACCCGGATTGCCGGAGCGTTTCAAGACTGTCGGGCAAGACCGTTCCCGGATGCGCTTCAATGGAGATCTCCGCGTCGTCTTCCACCGCAAACCAGTACCGGATGTCATTCAGGATACGGGCAAGTTGCTGCGGAGCCAGAGTCGTTGGGGTTCCTCCGCCAAAATAGATCGTGTGAACCGGCATCTTGCGGAGCCCCAGGTCTCGCGCATACAGACGGAGTTCATGCGCCAATCCGTCCATGAACGCTTGCACGCGGTCTTCCCTGAGATTCTCCATATAAAACGCGCAAAACCGGCAACGCACCCGACAAAACGGGACGTGCACGTAGATGCCCAGATTCTCCGCGTGCACCCCTCCAAGGGTCTTTTGAAAATCAGCGAATGAAATTGCCGTCATGGACTGAGGCTTTGGTATGAACCTAACCCGAATCTGTCATTCCCGCGCACGCGGGAATCCAGTGTCTTTTGCCTTCACGAACGCCTTCCCGGAAGTGTAATCCTGAATCATGCAGCACTCAACCACGAAGGCTCAACCATCGCTTGTCTCTTGAACGTTCTTGATCATTGCCACTCATTCGCGATAGAACGTCACGTTGTTGCAGCATCGAATTCTTCTCAACTGCTCACCATTACAATCCAGTCGGAGGCACACATGAACCACACGCCTGAGAAAATCATGCACTTGGGCACGGCATTCTGGGGATCCAAGACCTTGTTGAGCGCGGTTGAACTCGACGTGTTTACGGTGTTGGCCAGGGAGCGGATGGATGCCGAAACCTTGCGAAAGCACCTCGGCCTGCACGAGCGAAGCGCCATGGACTTTTTCGACGCGCTGGTGGCCCTGGGCATGCTGGAACGGCAGGACGGTCTCTATTCCAACACGCCGGAAACGGCCCTCTATCTTGATAAGGCCAAGCCCTCGTATATCGGCGGATTCCTGGCCATGATGAACGCCCGGTTGTATGGATTTTGGGGCAATCTCACCGAAGGCTTGAAAACGGGCCTTCCCCAGAACGAAGCCAAAGACGGGAAAAACATTTTTGACGTCCTCTACAGCGATCCGGCTAAGCTGGCGAGTTTCATGCAAGCCATGACCGGTGTCAGTATGGGCACCAGCAAAGCCATCGCCCAAAAATTTCCATGGAAGGACTATCAAACCCTGATCGACGTCGGCTCGGCTCAGGGCGGGTTGATCGTCGAAGTCGGCAAGGCGCATCCGCACCTGACCGGCGGAGGCTTCGACCTCCCTGTCACCGGACCCATCTTTGAAGAATACGTGGCGTCGTTCGGACTCGGCGAGCGGTTCAAATTTATCCCCGGCGACTTCTTTGCTGATCAATTGCCCTCTGCCGAGGTGCTCTCCATGGGGCACATCCTCCACGACTGGGATTTGGAGCAAAAGAAAACGTTGATCCGAAAAGCCTACGACGCCCTGCCCGATGGTGGCGTCCTCTTGGTTTTCGAAGGGATTATCGACGACGAACGCCGCAAAAATGCATTCGGGTTGCTGTTGAGTCTCACGATGCTCATTGAAACCTCGGGAGGATTCGATTATACGGGCGCGGATTGCTGCGGATGGATGAAAGGGGCCGGGTTCCGGGAAACGCGGGTCGAACACCTGGCCGGCCCCGAATCCATGGTCATCGGAACGAAGTAACCGTTCTTGCGGGAATGTGGTGCTGGAGTTCTGAGCCATAAAGCTAAAAATCGCCTGTATTCATAAGTATTTTAGAGCTTTTCGATAGTCCTTCCCCACATGCGACCTCTGATTCTTGAAACAAAAAAGGGAAAGGGAGAAAATGCGAGCCACCACTTGAACGGGAGGGAAATAGAAGATAGATGATGGATGAAATAAAGAGACCACGACTTCCTTTTCTCCTGGCGGCAATCATCCTTAGTGCCGGAGTCTTGCTGATTGCCAGCGTGGCGATGCCGCAAGTCTCCAGCAAACCAACACTATCGGAAGCAAGAGTTTTTAAATTTTATGCAACAGAAGGAACGTTCGAAGTTATTAGCCTCTTAAAAGAATCTTATGGCAAGGTCATAGAAGAGAAATCTGAGGATGAAGGTTTTCGCAATGGAGAGATGGCCGTTATCCGTCTTAGCCGCACGAAAGGCATGTTGTTGGGGAACGCTGGATCGGCAGACCTTGAAGTTGTTGAAGAGGAGGGAAGCATTCTCTTCATCGAAACGACACCTCTAGGGGGTAAACATACACTAATAATCTACGATCAGTGGGATGATGAACAGCAAGGGTTTGTGTCTACGTACCTCAGGAATATCGAAGACAGAATTTTACTATTCAAAATCTTGCGTTCAACTTACAAAGGCATCGCCAAGCCAGACCGAGCGAATTGACGTAGCAAAAAATCATAATCAGTTGATCCCAGATTCAAGTCATGGTTGGTCCAACAAAAAGATCTCCTTCTGGTTGGTATCCTGGAATGCTTCATTTGTTAAATTTACCTTGTCCAGATAGTCCGGCTGATGTTCGTGCTGTCGGCTTTAGCGTCGGAAAAACCATTCTTGGACTGTATTTGGTGGAGATTCTTCTCAAGGATGCCTTAGTAGATCTGCACATAAAATTTGATTACAACCACAATCTTCACCAGTTGTTCGAACTGCTTCCTAAGGGAAAGCGTAGTGACATCGAACAGAGATATTCAGCAGTATTGCACAATCAAATAGAGAGAACAGTGAATCACGCCGCGACGGCAAGAAATTTCCTCAAATTTCTTGGCAATGATCCTATAACCGATGCAAGGTACTTCTGGACCGCTGAACGATTCCACAATGTTGAGAAGAAAAGTTTCTATTTCTTCCCGCACGAAATTTGCTGTCTGGTAGACGCTCTGGCCGCTGTTCTCCACGATTTGCAAATTTATAGCGATCTGAGAAAGCTGTTCGAAACGAAATTTCTTCCGATAGAGGAATTTAGTGCGAAGTTTAGCAGAAGGACGTTAGCAGGAGGCGGATGACCCCTTCTCGTGCGTTTTTAGGGGTATTACGTAGAAGGCACTTTACCGCACTCTGACAAACTTAATGGATAGCTGCACTAAGAAAGAAGGATTTCGTGCTACACTTCCCATTGACAGTTGAAGTTGCCTTAGTCCGTCCGATCAAGCAGCCCTTTCTCTACAACGTATCGTCGGCCCTTGGACGTTAGCCCCCAAAACACGCTACCATCTATGACATTACCACCGATAAGATGAGCCAAGCCGCACTCATGCAGCAAGTCCAAGTGGTAGTTAGCTATACCTCGTTCCATTTGAAGGTCATCGGCCATAAAGCCGGCGTCGCAATCTTCGCCATCGGTCCGAAACAAGTAAATAAGCACATCGCATGTTTCTTCGCTGAGGTCGCCATGATCGACATCTGACGCGGCCTGAGAACGCAGTTGCTCTGCTTCTCGTTTCCACTCGTCCCTGTCCTTGCGAAGGGCCTCACCTTCAACTTTTTTCTCTTTTAGCTCTTTCTCCGCCAAGGAAAGCCTTTCTCGGAGAATGGGTGAGAGTTGCCATTCCTTGAAAAGATCAATTACCCAGCGCATTTTTTCCATTGCCCCAAGGTTTCTCAATGGGAAAAGGTAAATTACGGTTTTCTCTTTCTTTCACAGGCTTTTTCATTCACCCGCAAATATTCAACAAGAAATTCATCCATCAAATTTCCAACTGAAGACAAAATTATTTCTTCACTGCCGCCATGAGTCCCCGATTTACCTCTAGACCACGTGTGACCAAAACCATTTAATCCCGATAAATCATCATGGAGTAATTTCTTGAAAGAAAAGTCAATGGCAACTGCCGGTCCAACAACATTTACATTTATATATAAATACGAGTCTGCTAGCTTATCGGTAAAAATACGAGCAGACCTTAAACGGGATTCAGCCGCTGCAACAATCATTGCTCTCGTTAGTCCGATCTTCGCAGCATCTCGACCGAGGTCTTCAACAACCAAATTCATGAGTTGACACTTCGTATATAATGCAAAAATTTGCCTCAATTCTTTTTTCAACATCTGTCCATCTTGAGCAAACACAGCTTCCATCCCGAACAGTACTGGAATAAGCAGCAAGAGGGCAGCAATTACTTTCGTCATAGCCATGCCGTCTACCTTGCCCTCGTTCAGGCAAAAATGCAAACTCGTTTGAGAGAAGGTTGTTTGTCGGAATCCGCCACCCCAAACGAAACAGCAACCGCCCCCCCCCCCGACACCCCCGCCGCTTGCAACAACGATTGTCGGAGGTTACAATTAAACAATCGGTTCATCAGGACCAACCGCGAGCGATCCCGGATGTGATCGCAAGTTTCTAAAAAAGGAGTTAGTTATGAGTTTACAAGTTCTTCGACGCACCCCTTCCAAGATTGTCTTTGACACAGGTGAATGGTTCGACCCGTCAAAGGCCAAATCCTTTCCAGATGACAAGGCTAATGAGGCTTCGGGGCCGAGTACTTTCACCACCAAATCAACCCTATGGTGTACGGAAAACGGGCAATGGTTCTGCCAGGAAGTGAATACCTTTACCGTTGGAACTGGCTCTAGCAAGACTTATGAGTCTTGGAAGAAGCTGAAATTGAAAGAAGCTGCTGCCCGTTTGATTGTCAATGGGTATGAAGAACCCGAAGGGATTGACTACGATTATTTGAAAGTCTAGGCCATATCCCAAAACACACAAACGCCCGGTGGACTTCGGTTCTCCGGGCGTTTTTTTTACCAACAGAAAAGGCCCCAGTCTCGGACCAGGGCCTTTCATTCGGAGGTTTACGGGTTTCCCTTGGATGTATAACCCGAACCGACCAGGGCACCCAAGGGAATGACGACGCCGTCGCACCGCCACTTCGAACATCTGGCCGGCCCCGAATCCATGGTCGTCGGAACAAAGTAAGACACTTGCAGGAAGGTGGTGATCGAGGCCAGCCCCATCAAGCTCGCAATTTCCTGTATTCATACGTAGTTTAGCGATTCTCGATAATCCTTCACCACGCGGTTCCCACCAGAAGAAAACAGGAAAACACTGCTCACTTTTGCTAAAATTTGATACATAGGGAAACAGAAAGGGGGAGGATGAAAGTGAGTGAAGGTAAGTACGCACAATTTATTTCGAGCTTTCCAGAGTACCTAGACACTATTGAAGAACTTCGTCCGCTCAAACGGCCCATGTTGCTCTGGTCTGCGGTATCTCTGCTCTATGTTCTTGGCGGGCTACAACTGTCGGACAATACTATATCGAACAATACTACCTTCTCCCTGTGGGGATTTCAGATCGTTGGGCTGACGGATACCAAACTCACGATTTTTTTCTTTCTAGCCACGCTCTACTATAGTTTCAGATGGTCATGGACTACATACCTGCGACTCAGAACGTATAAAGACGAGGGGTTCATCTCGATGTTATGGACGTATGGTATGCCACAAAATCTGAAGGAAAAAGAAGATGGGCTCGAAGGTCATGCCTTACGCAAAGGATTCGCAGAAATAGAAGAAGGACAACCACAAGTCGGGACACTTTTCAAAAACGAAATTGCTCCTATTGAAGATGTTCGTTCTAGGCGGGGGGCAATCAATGACTTGTTCGACCCCAGACTTAGAGTCAGACTCTTTTCATACGCTGAGCATATTGGCATCCCCTATCTTTTACCGCCCGCTATCGCTTTGACGGCTCTCATCGTTTTGAGCGTGAGGCTTTTGGGGTGCGCCTGAGGTTGAGTGAGATTGAAGATTAACCCTGAATGCCACCGGTCTACAGAAAATCTCGATTCTAGGCCCCTTTTTGTGCGATTTTGAGTGTAAATACGTAACATTTAGTGGCGGCCTTTTAGAGCCCCTTGAACACGGCTAAAAAATCTTGCTGATACCCGCCAGCCAGAGAAGGAGTTCGGGTAGATGATCGATGCGTGGACGTTTCGGAAAGGCGTGAGTACTGAGGTCGTTTTCAACTACTTACGCTGCATTGAAGACATCATCGATGCGCTGACCGACCTCAAGGACGCTGACGAACATAATGCGAGATGGAAGGCAATCTCGTCCATAGGGCGTATCTCCGTATCACTTCGGAAACTGGTTCTTGACGGAAACGGTCATTTATTCAAGAGATGCTTCGCCGACCCGAATTTCCATCCGCTTAAGCGACCTTCTCCGAACGAGCGTCCGACCACCTTCGTTCAAAATTTCAAGACGCCTCCGATTACGCTGAAGTTTGCGAACGGGAGAGAGACAGCCATAGAAGTTCCCGAATACCAGCAGAGAACTACAATATACCCATTGTATGGTACGCGTCACGATGGAGCTCAGAATTTCAGCATGGAAATGCCGTTCGACTATGACACGCATCCGATAAAGTTCAAGAAGTGGATGAATATGAAAGTTCTGCAAATCGGCGACATGATGTTTGCCGCCAAAGACTTGCTGAGAGAAGTTGTGAACAACGAGGGTGCTCATATCGGCGACAGCGTGAAGCTTACCTTACCTGATGCCAACAACTGGGCGTTAGACAATCATAAGAACAATAAGTACAAAGTGGTGAGTGCCGTAAAGTTCGGCGGATTGTCCTACGCTCAAAATTTCACCCTCTGGACCGGACTGTATATTTCGCATCGTTCCAAAACGCTGATCGACTTGTTACCTTTGGACAAAGACGCTAAAGCCGTCGCTGAAATCTGCAAGAAAATCGAAGAGGGTCCTAAGACGCTTCATGGCCGGGGTGTAATGGAGAACCAAACTTATCATGGTCTGGTTCTCGATTCAGACCTAAAACTGCGTAGCGATTGCATTGGGGATTACTCGATTGAGTTGAAGATCCCCTAGGCAGCAACGCTCCCTATTGAAAGCTTGTTAAAGCTGTGCGCCAGGTTCAGGTTGGTTTGCTTCATGGACCCGACAAAAAATACAAATCGTTTTCATGTTTCAGACTCCAACGCTAACAACCCCGACATCTCCGCCGTTTGCCTTGGCAACTTACCTTGTCGGGTTATGTGCTTGTCGGATTATGCTACGCCTGTCCTGAGCGTAGCGAAGCGAAGTCGAAGGAAGCGTAGTCGAAGGGCTAATCCGACTCACGACTGCTACGAACAGGATACAATGGTTAAAGGAATATAGAGGATGAAAAAAGAACAACTCGAAGTCGTACGCGGTAGTGACAATCCCTTCCGGGACGTCGGCCTTCCTAATCCTGAACTGGAAAATGCCCGCGCGACACTGGCAGCGGAAATTATTGGGATTCTCAATGAACGAAACCTCTCAAAACGAAAGGCCGCTTCTATCACGGGGATTGATCCCGCAGACATTACCCGCATCCGAAATGCCGACCTCAAGGGCTTTTCCATGGACCGAATGATAAAAATCCTGGCAACCCTCAATCATCGAGTTGAGGTCAGGGTTCATCCGATCAGGACACGCAGGTCAAAATCGGCAAACGTTTTGCACGCGTAACGCATCAGGGATCACTGGAAAATCCCATCAGAGCAGCGTCGGCAACATGACTGATATGGAGCAGGAAGGTGGTGCTCGGAGGCCAGCTCCATTTTTCTTGACGTTACCTTTCAGGTTTTCCCGGCCTATCAATGTAAACTCACTATATTCAATCCCCCCTCTCCCAGTGGGAGAGGGAAAGAAAAGCCAAAGACACTGGATGCCCGATCGAGCCGGGCATGACAGAAACTGCAAAGGCCGTCTTCCGTCTCCTGCGGGAATGGCCGAAGGAGACAAAGGACTTGTGCTACGCCCTTGCTATGTTTTGCTATGCCATTGCTATACTTTGCTATGATCTTGCGATGCTTGCTATGTTCTTGAGATGTTTTGTTGCGATGTTGCTATAAATTGCTATGTTTCCTGCTATGTTCTGTAAAGCAGGCGGACTTGGTCTCCCTCTTCCAATCCGCAATCTCCAATTCCAAGTCCACCATGCCGTTCGGGGAGCCAGGGTCTTGGCTTTTGTAGAGATTGCAAATGCCCCTCACCCCAGCCCTCTCCCTCCAGGGAAGAGGGAGTTTTTGGTTGTCGGGTTTGCCGTGAGGCGTCACCCGATAATCTTCCTGAAAAAAAGGGGCGGGAAGGTGGTGCTGGAGGCCGGACTTGAACCGGCACGCTTCTTGCGAAGCACGGGATTTTAAGTCCCGGGTGTCTGCCTGTTTCACCACTCCAGCACGGGAAATTCACTCTATCATCACGCTACCGGAGTGGCAAGAATTCACGCGCGGGTTGCGGCAATCATCGTCCCAATACGTGCCTCTGATACCACGCCCAAAACAGGCTGATACCTTCGCGTACCGGGATTTGCGGAGCATAGCCCAATAGCTCTCTCGCGCTGGAAATATCGGCGCAAGTGGAAACGACGTCGGCCACCGGCATGGGAGAGGAAACGACGTGCGCCTTTTGTCCGACGCATTCTTCAATCACTTGAACGAACTCAGCCAATGAAACGGGCTCTCCTCGTCCGAGATTCAGGATCTCGTACCCGAACGGCCGGTCGACGGCACTGACCACGCCCTGGACAATGTCGCTCACAAAGGTCCAGTCACGGTGCATGTTCCCCGAATTGTAAAGCGGCACGTCATGCCCGAAAAAGATATTGTCCAGCACTTTATACGCCATCATATCCGGGCGTCCTCTGGGGCCGTATACCGTGAAAAACCTGAGAGCCGTAAACGGTAACCCATACACGTGATGGTACGAATAGCCCAACAATTCTCCGGCTTTCTTGCTGGCGGCATAAGGAGCCAGGGGGCGCTCACATGGATCGCTTTCGCGAAAAGGGATCGCTTCCGTATTGCCATACACGGACGAAGTCGAAGCAAACACGAAGGTGGGCAAAGTATCACGCCGGCCTCGGCGCCCGATCCTTCCGACGGCGGCATCCAGCAGATTCAGCGTCCCGTTGATATTCACGTCGCAGTAGAGATGGGGATTCTCAATCGAAACTCGAACCCCGGCCATCGCCGCCAGGTGAATAATTCCATCAAATTCGTGAGACGAAAAGAGTTCTTCCACGGTCTGCCGGTTTCGAATGTCTCCATGGATGAACGTAAAGGCTTCTCCCAGGCCGCTTTGACTCAAGGCTTGGCGGACTTCCTCCAAATTGGCGCGTTTCCTGTCCGGGTTATAATAGTCATTCAGGTTGTCCACACCCACAACCCGGTCTCCCCGAGCCGCGAACGCCTGGACGGTGTGGCTTCCGATAAATCCCGCCGCACCCGTGACTAATAGGGTTCTACTCAAGGCCCCTCCCTTTTCCGTCATACAAGAGCGAAGTCACGTTCAAAACGACCTTCTTTATTGTGTGATGGACACCTCATGCGTACAATGCGGCATTATTTGCACACCGCATGAGTACTCTTCCCACCACAGAAGTGACGGAAGTCACGGAACAGGAAACCGATCAGGGTACTGGCCGTGACTTTGAAGCCGAAGTGATCGTGTACAATTGCGATTGTCACACGTATCAACAAGTCATCGACTTGTTTTGCCGGCACATTCCCGGCATGACCTCGTCCAAAGCCTTTGAGTTGGCTTGGCGGATCGACCATCACGGAAACGCCCGAGTCTACCAAGGCACTCAAAAGACGGCTGAAAAGATCGCCCATAAACTTGCAGCCAGCGGGTTGCGAGTCGCCGTTCGCTAGGCGATATCCGGTCGCGTGAATTTCTTTTCGCCCGGACGATCCCGGGGCCGTTTTTCCAACGTGAAAAGTTAAAACGCGCTTCTTTCGGAAGTTGTCAAAACAAACCGGTCAACGAGATCGTTTCGCTTTTGAGGCCGGCGCGGACCTTGCCTTGCTCGCAGCCTTGGTCTTCCCTTTGGTTTGGGCTTTTACCTTGGCTTTCGCCTTGGCTTTCGCCGGAGTACGAGGCTGTACCCGCGGCTTGGAGGTGGGCTTGCGCGTACTCCGCTTCGGCGCCACACTCTTTTTCGCCGCACCTTTTGAAGAAGCCTTGCGAGAAACCTTCTTGGGGGTAGATTGAGCTTTCACCGACGTCTTCGCTTTGCGAACGAGCTTGGGGGCCTTTAGGGACTTGGCCTGCTTTTTAGGTGAAATTTTCGTTTTCGCCTTCGGTGATGCAGATTTTGGAGCAGCTTTTGAAGTTGCAGACCGTGTCGCTTTCGGTGCGGCTTTAGATTGTTTGGCCGGAGTTTTTTGTTTTGCCGCTGCTTTCTGTCTCTTGGCAGGCTTTGCCTTGGAAGAGGCAGACGTTTCCTTTGGCTTTGGAGGGCTCAGCACCGGAAGTGATTTGCGGATTTTCAGGGATTTGAGACTGTCACCGCTATAGACCCGAACCTGATACAACTCCATGAGTTGATTGACGGCCTTTTGGTCCCCTTTCCGAGCCAGCGCCAGCAAGTGCCGGCGCTGATTCATTTCTTCTTCTTCAGTATGGGATGTGACTCGTCTTTCCATTCCTATACCCTACGGTATCCTCACGACACGATCATTTGCAGAAACCATCGCGAAAACACGTCGATGACGGTTCCAAATTAGACTCCGGCTATTTTTTATTACTGAAGACCGCGGCATCACACGAAAAATACTTCAATTGCTTGAGGGGGATGATGATGACCTCCTTGGGAGTGTCAATTTCCAGGATTTCCATATCATCGCTGATCGTATGACGAAGAGCATCACTCACCATGAGTTCCTGGTTATCGGTAAACACCACTTTGACCCAATACTGCACAATGGACTCCTTTCTTCTCTTCGCGCTCGCTTGAATTGTACCGTTTCACGGCGACTCTCCGTCACGTCCTTTGACGGCAATTTCACGTTATGGTCCGCTTTGCTTGCTGCGATGCAACCGAGGATTCCCTGGAGACCATAGCCTGTTTTCGTAATTCCTGACAACGAAGGGTTGCGGCTTCAACGGCGCTGACCACCGTTCCTCGCAGTCGT
The DNA here is from genome assembly GCA_965207015.1 of Nitrospirales bacterium. Classification (GTDB taxonomy): domain Bacteria; phylum Nitrospirota; class Nitrospiria; order Nitrospirales; family UBA8639; genus Bin75. Next base: position 1,251,456 of record OZ242257.1, read on the forward strand.
CCTTTTTCGAGCCGGTGCAAGCCGGCGATCGTCGTCCCGCCGGGGGAAGCCACCTGGTCTTTCAGCAACCCCGGATGGGCCTTTGTTTCGACGACCATTTTGGCCGCACCCAACACCGTTTGCGCCGCCAGGAGTTGGGCATGCGCACGGGACAGCCCCATTTTTACACCGCCATCAGCCAAGGCCTCGATAAACAGATACACGTACGCCGGTCCGCCTCCGCTCAGGCCGGTCACCGCATCCAGGAGCGGTTCATCAACCACCACCACTTGTCCCATGGCCTCGAACACTGCCAGGGCAACCTTCATTTGGTCGGTCGTCACCCCGGGCCCACCTGCGAGAGCCGTCGCACCTTCCAGAACAATAGACGGCGTATTGGGCATGGCCCGGACCACACGCGCCCGAGAATGCAACCCGGCAATAATGGTCGCGATAGACACTCCCGCCGCCACGGTAATAATGAGTTGACCGGAACCTCGAGATAGTTCCAAGCCATCCAAAACTTTATTCATCACTTGAGGTTTTATTGCTAATATAATGATATCACTGGATGCAGCACTCTCTTGGTTATCGCGTGACACGCGGACCTTAAAGGTCTTGCGGAAATGCGTTAACCGTTGAGCATCCACATCCGTGGCACAAATCTGACTCGGATTCACAATACCGTTTTTCAACAAACCGGAGACAATGGCTTCCGCCATGTTCCCCGCCCCGATGACGGCTATTTGCTTTTTCTTCAACATGATGCGGGTAAGTATATCGTGGATTGTAAGCCCATTCAACTTATGGACCGTGATTGTTCGATTCTGAAAGACGTGTTGCTTTTTTACGAGGCGGGAGTATAGTAAAAAGCACGATCAAGTAGCCACCCTCATGGAATGCCAACCCATGCGAAAGGAGGCTTCTTATGAAAAACTGGCCCGTCGTTCTCATCATCTGTGCGATCTTCAGCGTTTCACTCATTATTGTCCCTCAAAGTTCCGCTCGCCGAACGCACTTAACTCCGGAACAAAAGCAACAACTCCAGAAAGCTCAGACCGTATTCGTGAACGCCCTTGCGCTCACGGAAAAAGGGCGAACCAACTCCGAACCACTGCAGGCTCTCGCCTCGCAACGTCTCACGGAAGTCGGATTTTCCGTAACCGCCGACCGCAAGCAAGCCCACGACGTTGAATTCAAGGTGAAGTGTGAAGAACGGAAAACGTGGACCGGCACCACCGCGGAAGGAGGCGATGCCGAACTGCTTGATGCGCCGGCGCGGCTCTGGAAAGGACCGGCGTGTTTATTGACCTATCTGGTCGATGGGAAGAACCTTGGATGGTATAAGGAAGTCCGGACTTCCTTCCAGGATTCCATGGAAGCCGCCAAGGAAGCCGGAGCGAAAGACGCAGGGGACTATGCGCTGACCAAATTGGCCGAACGTCTCAATCAATATGATTTTCCGGTGCTGTTGGCGGCGGAATGGGGACAGCCCGACCGGCTCATACAATTGATCGACGCTCCGAACACGCCCAAAATCCGTAAACTGTTTATCCTGTCCGCGCTGAGCGAAATCGAAGCCGAAGCGGCACTCCCGCATTTGACCAAGCTGATGCAGGATAAAGATCTGGCCCAGGAAGCCGTGGAGGCGCTCACCGGCGTGGGAGAAGATTCCATCCCGTTTCTGACCGATCTCTTTCAATCGTCAACGCAACCCGAGATTCAAGCTGCGGCGGCCAAGGCCTTGGGCGACGTGGCCGGAAGCAGCGGAAACCCCACGGCGATTCCCCCTTTGCTCGAATACCTGAAAGCCGCCCTAAAGAACTTCGAATCCTCTGACGATATTAATTTCCCCGTTTTAACCGAAGTTGTCTGGAGTCTCGGCAAACTGAGAGACGAGCACTCGATCGAACCCATGGATGAACTGAATCAGAGAGTTTGGTTAATCAGAGATAACTCACAGGAAATGGCAGACCTCCGAGAGGCGGCGAATTGGACGTATAAGCAGCTCGATCTGGACGGGCACGTCAGTTAACCCTCAAGTCCCGGAATCACGCGTCGCAACGACCATTCGCATCATACCGGGCATGCGGCCATAAAGCCCGGCCATGAGACGCCCTAAGATAGGAATACCCCCCTCTTTCCATGCACACCCAATATTCGGTACTATTCATATCCCAGTTACCGGTTTCCCAGGTTCACCCTGATCCCTGTCAGGAGGATTCATAATGAGATACGTTTCAGGAATACTCGTCTGTTTACTACTTTTGGCGGTCACGACCGAAAGCATGGCGCGCCGAAGCCACATCACAAACGAACAAAGGGCCCAATTAGCCAAGGTCAACACGATATATCTCAATGTCCTTGCGCTGACGGAGAACGGGCGAGTACCACCGGCCAACCTGCTGACCACGGCAAAAACACGGTTGGAAGCCATCGGATACAAAGTTGTCACCGACCGGAAAGAGCCCCATGACGTACAGTTTCGGATCAAGTGCGAAGAACGAAAACGGTGGACGGGCACCACGCGCTCCGGTGGAGACGCGGAATTAGCCGACGCCCCCGCTCGCCTGTGGAAGGGACCGGCGTGTCTCTTCAATTATCGCCTCGAAGGTCGGGACTTGGGTTGGTATAAGGAAACCCGGACTGATTTCGTGGACGCCTATGCTGCGGCACAGAAGGCCAAAGCCAAAAGCTCCGGACAATATGCCTTGGACCAATTGAACCTGAAGCTGCAGGAATTCGATTTTCCGGTCATGATCGCCACGGAATGGAGACATACCGACCGTTTGGCGCAACTCCTGGAGAATCCGGATACGGATAAACGCCGCAAATTGCGGATTCTTTCCACGCTTTCACGGGTTCAATCAAAGCAGGCCTTTCCCCATTTGGTGAAATTGGCGAGAGACGAAAACGCCGAGTATGCTGAAGAAGCGATTATCGCCCTGGCCGGACTCGGCAGGTCGGCAACTCCCATACTCACGGATATCTTTGTCACGACACAAAATTCGAAGATTCAAGCCGCCGCGGCCAAAGGATTGGGCTTGGTCGGCGCTCACACCGGAGACCCCGACATCACTCCACCGTTGCTCGATTATCTCAACAAGAATCTGGAAGACATGGACGAATCCTCGGACATCGATTTTCCAGTGCTCACCGAAGTCGTCTGGTCGATCGCCAAACTCCGAAACGACAATTCCGTCGAACCAATTGAACAGCTCAACATCAAGATCTGGCTCATCCGGGACACGTCGGAGGCAATGAAAAAACTTCGGGAAGCCGCCAACGTCGCCACCAAAATGGTAGACCTCGACTATCAAATCATGTAGCCTCGTCTTGTGGCGGTCCACTCAGACATTGAACCTGTCATTCATGTATGTGTTCAGTAATTCGTTGACAATTTCTGCTTCTTCTTTCCCCTCCTTTGTAAGGAGGGGCGAGGGGAGGTAGAGCTTGTGACTATCATAGCGAACCTTGCTCCGTACACGGTTCGCTCTACCCCTCCTATCCTCCCCTTACAAAGGGGAGGGAAAAAGTGCGTCGCTTGGATCTGTTCTGTTACTCTACTCGCACTCGTTGTCTCCGTTCCATCCGGTCCGGTCCACGCCACCGATGCCCAGCGAGAGCTCTCACGGCTCCAAGCAAAAGCCGAAGATGCCATGGCTCAGGGTGATCCCCAGGGCGCGGCCAACAACATCGGCAGGGCCGCCTTGCTGGCCTCCCAACTCGACAAGCAGTCTGACGCAACCCGGCCGTCTTACCGGCTCATGGTCGATCTGTTTCGAACCCAGGAACAGGTGTATCGGGCCATGGCCCTGTTTCAACAGAGCGGAGAGCGTACCCCTGTCTCATCGGGTATCTGCTCGTTACTTTCCCTTGGAAAGCAACATGCCACTCGGGCACTGGAGAACCATTCCGCCAACACCACGGACCAAGCCGTTTCTGACCAGCTTCATCAACAAACCACGGAATGGCTGGAGATTGTTCAGGAATTGCAGCAGGAATGGGCTTGCCGGCAATAGGCGCTACTCATAGAATTGACCGTACGATCATGAATAGTTTATTTCTCAAGGATGCACCAGAGAGGGATTTCAAATGAGCGGAACGCCACGCATCAGACTTTCACCTCTACTATTCCGTGAACACAACGCCAAGTCGAAACTGGTTCTCGGATTAATATTCATTGCAGTAACGACCGCCATCACACCACGAGTCGAAGCGGCCGACTGGGTGCCGTCCGTGGCCAGCCAAATGCCCACCGATCCGGCGGACGCGGTGCGCCCCCTCACCGTAATCGACAGGGAAGACATCCAGCTCTCCGGCATGAGAAACGTCTATGACCTTCTGAATTCATCGTACGGGCGAGGGTACTTCAACAACTTCGGTATCTTTCGGCCATTCGTGGCCGGATCCGGCCGCGTCGCGGTGCTCATCAACGGGCGACGTATTTCCGATTCGATTGTCGATCTGCACACCCTGCCGATATCGGGCGTCGAACGCATCGAGATCCTGGGCGACAGCGCCGCGGCCTTGCGCGGCGGACACGCCATCGGCGGCGCGGTCAACATCGTGCTCAAGCGCGATCTTGACGGCCTTCAGGTCCAGGCAAGCCCTGTATGGACAACCCAAGACGGCGGTGATTTCGGTCAAGGAAGCGTCTTGTGGGGAAGCGATCTGGGACGCGGGCATCTCACGATCGGGGCGGACCTGTTCCGGAGAGAGGAGATCCGCGATAGGGACCGGAGCTACAGCCGCGCCTCGTGGACTCCGGGAGGCGTATTCGCCGACACGTCGGGCGTCTCGGTAGGTGGCAACACCCTTTTGATCACAACCGGTACCGGTGAGGACCGAAAAACCATCGGACGTTCCCTGGGTAACTGCGAAGGCAGTGCATACACGGGCGTTCTCACCAATCCGCCAGGGGCTTCATCCGGTATGGGTTGCGGGTTTGCGTTTGCCGACATCGCGTGGCACCTGCAACCGAATGCTCGTTATGAGCGGGAGAGCCTGTTTTTCAATTTCGATCACCCGCTGGGCAAGAACGTTGACATGTACCTCGACTTCCGGGCCGCGTGGGCCGATACCGCAGAGCGCTATGCCCCATCGGTCGGCACCTTCTCCTTCACCCCCTCGGAGGCACTCACACAGACCTTGCGACAGGATCCCGAAATTGACACGCTCCCGGACAAGGTTTTTCTAGCCCACCGATTCGTCGGCCATGGGAATCGCGATTGGCGAACGGACACCGATGAATACGACGTCACCCTGGGTTTCCGGGGCCGATTTTGGGATGACATCAACTACAACACCTACGTTCGATACTATCGTCACGATACTCTGACAATCGGCGATACGTTCGTAAGCGAGACTTTGGCCCAGCAAGCCATCGAAGAAGGTCGCTATGACATCGAGAACCCGTTTTCGACGAATCCGGTGCATTTGGCAGCCATTCGCGATACCGGACTCAGGCTGACCCGCGATCAGGTCACGGATCACAAGACAGCCCGCGTGTCATTCGACGGTCAGGCGTTCGCACTCGGTGGGGGTAACGTGAAATGGGCCGCTGGCGCAGCGTTCGCCCACGAGGAACGAAGAAACGTCTATGATTATCGGAACGTCGAGAACAGATCCTATCAAGCTTCGGACGTGCTCGGGTCCGCCGGCAACTCGTTCTCAGGCGAGCGCCAACGCTGGTCCGCGTTCACGGAAGTGTCCCTCCCCGTGCGCCACGATTGGGACCTTGTTCTCGCAGGCCGCCTCGATGAACACAACGACGTGGGCACGGCTTTCTCCCACCAGATCACAAGCCGATACCGGTTGCACAAAACGCTTACGCTCCGCGGGTCCTGGAACCGGGCATCCAGGGCACCAGACCTGAATGCTCTACACCAACTCGAAGCGCTCAGCTATCCACGCATTTGCGACAGAAGAACGTTCACCGGCAACCTGGAAGATTGCCCCAGATACCAAGTGGAGCGCACGTTTGGCGGGAATCCGAACCTGAAGCCGGATGACGCCGAAAGCTTCAGCTTCGGGGCCGTAACGCGTTGGGGCCCCTTTACCTTGAGCGCGGACTGGTTCAAGATCGGACTGTCCGACCTGCCGGCCAGGTTGTCTGCTCAGTCCATCATCGACTTGGAAGCGGAGGGCCGGTTGCCCTCAGGCGTGACGGTGACACGAGATGGAGATTTCATTGACATGATCGATAGTCCGTTGCTGAACAGCGGGGCAAGCGACGTGGCCGGCTTCAACGTCCAAGGCAATATGGACTGGAAAACCGATTGGGCAAACGTGGTCTTCGCCGCCTACTGGTCACACATCACCGAAAATGAATTTCGTGTGGCCGGGGAGATACAACCGGGAGACTTCCCGCGCAATCGCGTCCATGCGTTGATTCGCGCGAGCCGGGGCAACGTCACCGCGAACTGGAGCGTGATTGCAGTCACGGGCTATTCGAATGTGCTTGAAACCGCCCGCTATAAGGCGTGGATGGGGCACAACCTCACGATCCAATGGCGGAATGCACTGGGCGTGAAAGGGATGGACGTGGCAGGCGGAATTCTGAATATTGGCAATCGTGGTCCGTCCATGGCCTCACAAGAGGAAGTAGACCTCTCGCAGGATTCCGCCAGAGGACGCACGTTCTTCCTGACTGCCAACATCTCGTTCTCCCCGTGAACCGGGCGTCACAACATCGGCGATCACTTCTCCCTGCCCGACCTGCTATTTTCCCTCCCCTTTCTAAGGGGAGGGAAAAAGTGCGTCGCTTGGATCTGCTCTGTTACTCTACTCGCACTCGTTGTCTCCGTTCCATCCGGTCCGGTCCACGCCACCGATGCCCAGCGAGAGCTCTCACGGCTCCAAGCGAAAGCCGAAGAGGCTATGGCTCAGGGTGATGCCCAGGGCGCGGCCAACAACATCGGCAGAGCCGCCTTGCTGGCCTCCCAACTCGACAAGCAGTCTGACGCAACCCGGCCGTCTTACCGACTCATGGTCGATCTGTTTCGAACCCAGGAACAGGTGTATCGGGCCATGGCCCTGTTTCAACAGAGCGGAGAGCGAACTCCGGCCTCCTCCGGAATTTGCTCTTTACTCTCCCAAGGCAGGCAGCATGCATTGCGGGCACTTGAGAACCATTCCGTCACGACCGCTGACCAGGCCGTTTATGACCACCTTCATCAACAAACTACGGAATGGCTGGAGATTGTTCGGGAATTGCAGCAGGAATGGGATTGTACGCAGTAGGCGTTACCGATAGAATTGATCGATTGATCATAAATTACTCAATGTCTCAAGCATACGCCGGAGAGGGATTTCAAATGAGCGGAACGCCGCGAATCAGACTTTCACCTCTACTATTCCGTGAACACAACGCCAAGTCGAAACTGGTTTTCGGATTAATATTCATTGCAGTAACGACCGCCATCACACCATCAGTCGAAGCGGCCGACTGGGTGCCGTCCGTTGCCGGCAATATTCCCACCGCTCCGGCGGACGCGGTGCGCCCCCTCACCGTGATCGACCGGGAAGATATCCAACTGTCGGGGATGAGAAACGTCTATGACCTGTTGATGGGGCGGCAGCACTACAATAACTTCGGCATCTTTCGACCGTTCGTGGCCGGAAGCAGCCGCGTTGCGATACTCATCAACGGCCGCCGCATTTCCGATTCGATCGTCGATCTTCACACCCTGCCGATATCGGGCGTCGAACGCATCGAGATCCTGGGTGACAGCGCCGCTGCCTTGCGCGGCGGACACGCCATCGGCGGCGCGGTCAACATCGTGCTCAAACGGGATCTTGAAGGTCTTCAGGTCCAGGCAAGTCCTGCATGGACAACGAAAGCGGGCGGTGATTTCGGTCAGGGAAGCGTCTTGTGGGGAAGCGCTCTCGGACGCGGTCATCTCACGATCGGCGCCGATCTGTTCCGGAGGGAGGAGATCCGCGACAGGGACCGGGGCTACAGCCGCGCCTCGTGGACGCCGGGTGGATCGTTCGCCGACACGACCGGCGTTTGGGTAGGCGGCAATACCCTCTTGATCAGGACGGGCGACAAAACCGTCGGACGTTCCCTGGGTGACTGCGAAGGCGGCGCCTACACCGGGGTGCTGACCCAACCGCCAGGCGCCTCATCCGGCACAGGCTGCGGCTTTGCCTATGCTGACATCTCGTGGCACCTGCAGCCGAATGCGCGGTATGAGCGGGAGAGCCTGTTTTTCAATGTCGATCACCCACTCGGCCGAAACGCTGACGTATACCTGGACTTCCGGGCCGCGTGGGCCGATACCGCAGAACGCTACGCGCCCCCGGCCGGCATCTTTTCCTTCTCGCCCTCGGAGACACTCAAGCAGAAATTACGTCAAGATCCTGACATTGACACGCTCCCGGACAAGATCTTCTTGGCCCAGCAATTCGCCGGCCACGGGAATCGCGATTGGCGAACGGACACCGATGAATACGACGTCACGCTGGGTTTCCGGGGCCGATTTTGGGATGACATCAACTACAACGCCTACGTTCGATACTATCGTCACGATACTCTGACAATCGGCGAGACGTTCGTGAGCGAGACGCTGGTCCGGCAAGCCATCGAAGAGGGCCGCTATAATGTCGAGAACCCGTTTTCGACTAACCCCGCACATCTGGCATCCATTCGCGATACCGGAGTCAGATTGACCCGCGATCAGGTCACGGATCACAAAACGGCCCGCGTATCATTCGACGGTCAGACGTTCGCACTCGGCGGGGGCAACGTGCAATGGGCCGCGGGCGCCGCGTTCGCCCACGAGGAACGGAGGGACGTCTACGATTATCGGGACGTCGGGAACAGATCCTATCAAGCTTCGGACGTGCTCGGGTCCGCCGGCAATTCTTTCTCGGGTGAGCGCCAACGCTGGTCCGCGTTCACAGAAGTGTCCCTCCCCGTGCGCCATGATTGGGACCTTGTTCTCGCAGGCCGCCTGGATGAACACAACGACGTGGGTACGGCTTTCTCCCACCAGATTACGAGTCGCTACCGGTTGCACAAGGCCTTCACACTTCGAGGATCCTGGAACCGGGCATCCAGGGCGCCCGGCCTGAATGCTCTACACCAACTCGAAGCGCTCACCTATCCACACATTTGCGACAGAAGAACGTTCACCGGCAACCTGGAAGATTGCCCCAGATACCAGGTGGAGCGCACGTTTGGTGGGAATCCGAACCTGAAGCCTGATGACGCCGAGAGTTTCAGCTTCGGGGCCGTAACGCGTTGGGGCCCCTTTACCTTGAGCGCGGACTGGTTCAAGATCGGACTGTCCGACCTGCCGGCCAGGTTGTCTGCTCAGTCCATCATCGATCTGGAAGCGGAGGGCCGGTTGCCTTCAGGTGTCACGGTTAGACGCGACGGAGATTTCATTGAACTGATCGAAAGCCCATTGGTCAACAGCGGGGAAAACGACGTGGCCGGATTCAACGTTCAAGCCAGTATGGACTGGAAAACCGATTGGGCGGACGTGGTCTTTGCCGCCTACTGGTCACACCTGACCGAAAACGAAGGCCGGGTGGCCGGGGATGTCCAGCCGGGAGACTTTCCGCGCAACCGCGTCCATGCGTTGCTTCGCGCAAACCGGGGCAACGTCACCGCAAACTGGAGCGTCATTGCAGTTTCGGGTTATTCCAATGTAGTTGGAACCGGCCGCTACAAGGCGTGGATGGGGCACAACCTCACGCTTCAATGGCGGGATGCGTTGGGCGTGAACGGGATGGAACTGGCGGGCGGCATCCTCAATATCGGCAATCGCGGTCCGTCCATGGCCTCACAACAGGAAGTGGACCTCTCGCAGGATTCCGCCAGAGGACGCACGTTCTTCCTCACCGCCAACATCTCGTTCGACCCGTGAACGGGGCATCACCACTTCGGCGATCACTTCTCCCTGCCCGACCTGCTATTTTCCCTCCCCTTTCTAAGGGGAGGTCAGGTGGGGTAGCGCCGGCCTCTACCTCCCCTCGCCCCTCCTTACAAAGGAGGGGAACCGGCCTGCGGGCACACCGACCTCCTAGTAGATTTTCTTGTCGAAGTCGTACCGGAAGCCGAGGCTGAACTTGTTGACGAGGCCGGTATCGGTCCAGGCATTGCGAATCGGGTTGCCGTCACCGTCCGTCCTCGGGTTACCGTTCTCATCGACGGCCACCAACGTCGGGTTGCCGAAATCGTCGCGCACCCATTCGACGAACACGTCCATGGCAGGATTCAATTCCTTGACCAGCGTGACCGCGTTGCCGATCAGGCTTGGCCCGCTGTCGAGCGGACTCCTGTTCCCGCTGTCCCTGTCGTGGAGATAGACATCGACGAGGGCTTTCCACCCGCCGCCGAAATCATAGGTGCCCAACAAGTCCAGCGTATACCGGTTCTGTTTCAGCTCAAGGTCGCCCGGATTGACCGCCCCCTCAACGTGGCGAAGATACTGATAAGTGAAGCCGAGATACAGGTCGTCGGTCGCCTGCCACCGCCCGCCCACGCCGACAAAATCCCGTCTGGTGTCGCTCCCGCCCAACCCGCTGAGGTTTCTGTCGGCACCGTAAAACGTCTGATCGGGTCCGACCGAGGCGGTCCCTTTCGGAGCATTCGCTCTCAAGTACGAGACACCAAGATAAAAGGGACCGTCATAGGCGAGACCGATGGAAGCCGCGTCGACGTGGTCCGGATCCGTCGCGGTTCTGATGCCGCCGCCTTCGAACACTCTCTCGCCGCTCCCCGGGCAGTCACCCGCGTTGTTCGGTCTGATACGGTCGCCGACTCCGATGCCACGGCAACCCTCGCCGTTGACCTGGAGCATGGCAGCCAATTTGAAGTCGCCGAACCGGTTGGCGTATTGGATCTGGTTGTTGCTCCGGAAACCGCCCTCCTCATTAAAGCCATAGGGGCTCCGGCGATTGTAGAAAATATCGCTGCCTTCCGTCACGATCCTGTAGTGTGCGTCCCACTGTTTCCCGATCGCCAGGTACCCGTACCTGGAGTGTTCCACCCCGATGTAAGCCAACCGGGCGTCGCCCCAGTCGCCGTTCTGTTCAAGATCAACGTCCCATTCGCCCCCCATGAACGCGGTGAGGGTGTTGTTCACCCTGGATTCGGCTTTCAGGCCGACACGCGACAACGCATCGGTAATGTCCGTGGACGAGTCTTTCCCGTCACGGTAGGTCACTCTTGGCCAGAATCTGCCGTAGAGAGAGACCACGGTGGCTTTCTCGTCCCGTTTCGGCAGTTCGATGACTTCAATGACTTCGACGACCTTCTCAATCTTTTGCCGATCCCGGGCCAACATCTCCCGTTCCCGCCTAACCTTTTCCAACTCCAGTTTCAGCCTCGACGCGGATTCCAGGATCTTTTCCAGTTTCTTTCGTTCCTGCTCTGCCCTCTCCAACGCCCGTTCAAGCACGGCAATACGGGCTTCCAATTCGTCCATCGTCGCGGCGCCAACCGACGCCACGGACAAAACCAGCAACGCCCCAAGCCCGGTCAGTATTCTCACAATCATGTCCGTTAAGATCCCCGGCTCTCAGGCAGACTGCTTCCGTTCGTCAAAATATTCCCGCGTCATCTTGAACACCATCGGCGCCAGCAACAACAAACCCACCAGGTTGGGGATGGCCATCAGGCCGTTCAAGGTATCCGACAAATTCCAAACGAAATCGACTTTCACGTTGGCAAAACCCAATGCCGCCGCAATCCATAACACGCGGTAGATGAGCAGGCTGTTTTCGCTGAACAGGTATTGCCAGCACCGCTCACCATAGTAGGACCAGCCGAGAATCGTGGTGAACGCAAAAACGGCCAGCGCAATGGTCACGATGTATTGTCCACCGGTCATGGACGCATGAAAGGCCGTGGACGTGAGCGCCGCGCCGGTCAGGCCCGCCCCGTCTTCACCCATGACGGTCCAGGCACCGGAGGTCAGAATCACCAGCGCCGTCATGGTGCAGACGATGATGGTATCGATAAACGTGCCCAGCATCGCGACGATGCCCTGCCGGACGGGACTGTTCGTCTTGGCCGCGGCATGGGCGATAGCGGCGGAACCCAAGCCGGATTCATTGGAAAATACTCCGCGAGCCACCCCGAACCGGATAGCTGCGGCTACGGCCGCCCCGGCAAAACCGCCCGTGGCCGCGGCAGGAGTAAAGGCACATGAAAAAATCAAGGCAAAGGCTTGAGGCACATCGGCGAGATTGATGAGAATAACCAGCAACGCGGAGCCGACGTAAAGCACGATCATGGCGGGAACCAATTTGCCGGCCACTTCCGCGATTCTCCTGATGCCGCCGATGATGACGAACCCCACCAGCACGGCCACGATCAGGCCCGTCACGAACGCAGGCACGCTGAAGCTCTTTCCCAGAGCCACCGCCATCGAATTCACCTGCACCGCGTTCCCGATACCAAAGGCGGCCGCAGCTCCAAACGCGGCAAAAGCCAGCCCTAACCATTTGCCCAACTTGGGGGCGAATGCACCGACACCGTTGCGCAGGTAGTACATCGGACCACCTACGTATTTCCCTTCCGTATCAACTTCACGATAGGTCACGGCACAGACGGCTTCGGCGTACTTGGTGGCCATGCCGAACAACGCGATGATCCACATGTAAAAGACCGCACCGGGCCCGCCGAGAGCAATGGCCGTGGCGACACCGGCAATGTTTCCCGTCCCGACCGTGGCGGACAACGCCGTCATGAGTGCATTGAACGGCTTAACCTCACCTTTATCGTCCGAGGCGGATTTTTCGAACAACAGCCTGAAACCGTAACCCACTTTTCGCCACGGCATGAAGGCCAGACCAACGGTGAGAAACACACCCGTGATACCCAACATGCCGAGCATGGGCGGCCCCCAGGCAAACGCATTGACTTCGTTGATAAATGCATTCAACCGTTCCATGGCATCCTCCAGGTTCGTACAACACCGGGTTGACAGGACATGAAGAAGATCGAGGTTTGCTTGCAACGCCGGCAAAAACTAGCGCATTCTAGCAAAGCACGTTCCACTCGGCCAGCATGAGAACGTTCTTGTTGCAAAACCATGCCATCACGGCCGCTTCGTGGAACGTTTCGAGGGACAATCACTCATCGTTTGGAAGAAAAGGAGAAGAACCCGTGGCAGAAGTCAAAATTGAAGATGGAATCCTCAAGGTCACTGAACTGGACGTCCAGGATCCTAAAATCGTAAAAATCCTGGAGGAATATCCACCGAACCGGTGGTGTGAAATCACACGCCGCGCCATTAAGATCGGGCTCGGATATTTGCAGGGCGGCGCCCAGGACTAGCCGGACGATACGAAGTCCTCTTCCTTGAACAAGATGCGTGAAAGGGGACGACTCAAGCGGTTAACCGGACTTCCATTCATATGTCATGGCAAGTTGACATCGAAACAAGCTTGACGGCACGGGACCGCCGGCATCTCAAGGAGCGTGGCATTTCCCTCCAAACGCTCGAAAACCAGCTTGCGACGTTCCAACGCGGAATTCCCTTTGCAAGACTCAAACGGCCATGTCATCCGGGGGACGGGATCACCTTGCTTCGTTCCTTGGATACACCAGCCGTGGTACAAAATTTTGAACGGGCTAGAGCCGCGGGTCGTATCATGAAGTTTGTGCCTGCTTCCGGCATCGGCACACGCATGTTCAAGTTCCTGGAGGCTGCCCGTCTTCAGGAAGCATCCAACCATCCGGCAGACACAGAGAACTTGGAGCAATTCTTTTCCGGTCTTCCGAAATTCGCCTTTTACCATGACCTGAAGAACGTGCTGTCGGGTCAAGGACAGCAACTCGACCGGCTCCTTGCCGAGAACAATTATCATCCTGTTATCGATGCCTTTCTGGACTCACTGAATTATGCCAGGCTGCCAAAGGGCTTAATGGCATTTCACAGATATACCGACACAACCAGAACTCCGATCGAAGAACATTTGGTAGAAGCCGCGGATTACGCCAAAGACGACGAAGGTCGTGCCCGTGTCCATTTCACGGTTTCGCCGAACCATCAACTTGCCATCCAACAACATATCGAGAAAGCCCGGCATGCACTCGGTCTGGATCACGTCTCGTGGGTCGCCGACTGCTCCGTTCAAAAACCCTCGACAGATACCGTGGCCGTGACCATGAACAACAGCCTCTTCCGCGATTCCGACGGCAATCTCCTGTTTCGACCTGCAGGACATGGCGCGTTACTCTCGAATCTTTACGAACTTCACGGCGACGTGGTGTTCATCAAAAACATCGACAACGTCGTGCCCGATCATGTGAAAGAAACGTGCTCTCACTATAAAAGAATACTCGGAGGGCTCCTCGTCGGGTTGCAAGACACGTTGTTTTCATTCTTGACGCAACTCGAATCGGGCGCGGCGTCACCGACTCTCCTCGAACGAACAACGGAATGGGCCAACCAGTCACTTGCCCTTACCATACCCGATCGGTGGAACGCGCGTACCGTCTCACAAAAAGCACAGTGGCTGTTCACATGGTTGAACCGGCCCATCCGAGTCTGCGGCATGGTCCCAAACGTGAACCACCCAGGTGGCGGACCATTCTGGGTCGAACAGGAGGACGGCACCACCTCATTGCAGATCGTGGAAACCTCCCAGGTCGATCCGGATTCTCCAACGCAACGGAAGGTCTTCGCATCGTCAACACACTTTAACCCGGTGGATTTGGTATGCGGCGTTCGGGACTATCAAGGCAAGCCTTTTAACCTTGACCGGTTCGTCGATCCCGATACGGGATTCATTACCCGAAAATCCCACGAAGGCAGGGAGTTGAAGGCCCTGGAACTGCCCGGTTTGTGGAACGGAGGTATGGCCAGATGGCATTCCGTGTTTGTCGAGGTGCCACATGAGACGTTCAATCCGGTCAAAACCGTATTGGACCTGCTCTTGCCCGAACACCAACCGCCGGAACAGCTCTGAAGAAGGAACGGAACCTCTGATTTATTGTGATAGCGGGATGCAGGGCAAGGCGTCCCGGAGCGAAACCCGAGGCTTATCAGAGAGATAGGTGAGGGTTGAGCGAGGACACAACGCAGCCCTGCGCCCGATAGTGCACTAAATCAGAGGCTCCGAATCTTGCATCGGCATTCGGACCTGACCATAATGCACGCATCATCGGCAACGTGCTCACTTTTCTTCCACGATTGACCCGTTATGAGGATCCATCCATGGCAGAACAAATTGAAACGTTATTGAAAACGTCGACCGTGTATCACCCGACCGGCAAGATCCTTGAGCAGGCCCATATCAAAGACTATGAAACCGCCTACAAGGAGTCCGTCGCCGACCCTGAAAAATTTTGGGAAGGCGTGGCGCAGGAGTTGGAATGGTTTACTCCGTGGAACACGGTGCTGGAGTGGAATTATCCCTGGGCAAAATGGTTTTTGGGAGGGCGCTGCAATATTTCTTATAACTGTTTGGATCGTCACGTGAATTCGTGGCGACGGAACAAAGTCGCGGTCATCTGGGTGGGCGAGCACAACGAAGAACGGATCTTCACCTATGCCGAGTTGTACCGCCAGGTCAACCGCTGTGCCAATGCCCTCAAAACCCTCGGGATGAATAAAGGTGATCGCGTCACAATTTATCTTCCGAAAATTCCGGAACAAATCGTGGCCATGCTGGCCTGTGCGCGTCTCGGCCTGATACATTCCGTGGTCTACTCGGGCTTCAGCGCGCCCGCGCTGGAATCCCGCATCAATGACGCGGAAGCCCGGCTCGTTATCACTGCGGACTACGGCTATGATCGCGGCAAACACGTGCCCCTCAAGACGGTCGTGGATGACGCGATCGCCAACTGCCCGACCGTGGAAAAGACGATTGTGGTGCGACGGGAACAACCCGGCATCGACTTGGACGCCGGCAAAGAACTCGATTGGGAGCAGTGGCTGGACGGACAATCAACGACCTGTGAAGCCGAACGGCTTGACGCTGAAACCCCGCTCTATTTTCTCTATACATCGGGCACCACGGGCAAACCCAAAGGCGTGGTCCACGTCCACGGCGGATACATGGTTGGAACCTATATCACCGCGAAATACGTGTTCGACCTGAAAGACGAAGACGTGTATTTTTGCGTGGCCGACCCGGGTTGGGTCACGGGTCACAGCTACATCGTCTACGGGCCGCTTCTCAATGGCGCGACCATCCTCACGGCTGAAGGCAAACCCGACTACCCCAACCCCGGACGATGGTGGGATCTTATCGAAAAATACGGCGTATCGATTTTCTATACCACCCCAACGGCCATCCGCCTCCTCATGAAATACGGTGAAGACTGGCCCGGGAGATCTGATCTCTCGACCCTACGCGTTTTGGGGTCGGTCGGCGAACCCATTAACCCCGAAGCCTGGGAATGGTTTCACCGCGTGACCGGCGGAGACAAACCGATTATGGATACCTGGTGGCAAACGGAAACCGGAGCGATTCTGGTGACACCTCTCCCCTGTGTCCCCCTGAAGCCGGGGTCGGCCACTCGCCCCTTCTTAGGAATCGAGGCGGACGTTGTGGATAAGAGCGGAAAGAGTATCGGAACCGGCGGAGGGTTCGCAGTCATCAAGAAACCGTGGCCTTCCATGATGCGGACCATCCACAAGGATCCTGATCGGTACTTGGGTTACTGGAACAACATTCCCGGTTGTTACACCGCAGGCGACGTGTGTCATAAAGATGAAGACGGCTATTTCTGGTTTATGGGACGGGCCGATGACGTGGTCAAAGTCGCAGGCAATCGTATCGGGACCGCTGAAGTCGAAAGCGCGCTGGTCAGTCACGACGCGGTAGTGGAAGCGGCGGTCATCGGCAAACCGCATAAAACCGCAGGAGAGATGATCAAAGCCTTCGTCATCCTGAAACAGGGTGAAAGCGAAAGCGCGGAACTACTCAAAATGCTCAAATCCCACGTCCAAACGGAATTGGGGAAAATCGCGGTTCCTCGAGAAATAGAAGTGGTAACCTCGCTTCCCAAGACCCGGTCGGGCAAAATCATGCGCCGTGTCTTGAAAGCCAAGGAACTCGGGCAGGATCCCGGAGATATTTCAACGTTGGAAGAATGAAAGGAAACAGGGCCGCCTTTTTGAAATAAGCTACTGCCGCACAAAATGCCCGCGTCGATTTTGCTTCCAGCAACTCGGTTCGGATTCCGTGCAAAACGGTCTTTCTTTCCCATAGCTGACAATGCGAATTCTGGATTCTTCGATTCCCAGATCCACCAGATAATCCTTGACAGCTTGGGCACGCCGTTTCCCTAATTCCAAGTTGTACTCCACCGTCCCGCGTTCATCACAATGGCCTTCAATTAGCACGCCGGAGTCTTGATACGTGCTCTTGAGCAGTTCTGCATCTTTCTCCAACACGGGTACGGCATCCGGACGAATCGCATATTCATCAAAATCAAAAAAGACGTCGGCCAAACCTGATTCGACTGCCCGTTCCGGCGCCGGCTCAGGCGCCGGCTCAGGCTCTTCCGGAACGAAATCGGAAGGTTCCAGTTTGTCGATCGGGGCAGGGGCCGGTTCCGGCTCAGGCGCCGGCTTCGGCTCGGGCGCCGGAGGGGCCGGTTCCGGCTCAGGCGCCGGAGGCGCCGGTTTCGGTTCAGGCGCCGGGGGCGCCGGTTTCGGCTCGGGTGCCGGGGGCGCCGGTTTCGGCTCGGGTGCCGGGGGCGCCGGTTTCGGCTCGGGTGCCGGGGGCGCCGGTTTCGGCTCGGGTGCCGGGGGCGCCGGTTTCGGCTCGGGTGCCGGAGACGCCGGTTTCGGCTCGGGTGCCGGAGACGCCGGTTTCGGCTCGGGCGCCGGAGGCGCCGGTTTCGGCTCGGGCGCCGGAGGCGCCGACTTCGGTTCAGGCGCCGGAGGCGCCGGCTTCGGTTCAGGCGCCGGGGGCGCCGGTTTCGGCTCGGGTGCCGGGGGCGCCGGCTTCGGCTCGGGTGCCGGGGGCGCCGGCTTCGGCTCGGGTGCCGGGGGCGCTTCAGCCTTGGCACGTAAATCTTCAGTGCTCATGATTTCGGCATGCCTGGATCCTTCACACGCCGACAACGTCACCAGAAGGCTCGCGCCGATAATCAGGGCAACCCAACCCTTGACCGTTCCCATGTTGAAATCTCCTTTCATCATACTTTCCTTATCGGCACAAATTTATAGAGCCTCCCGAAATTGTCGGTCTTTCATGTCTCTGCAGTTGCTGAAACAGGGATAGGTAACAACCGGAAGAAGAGAATGTTCTATCTCAAGAATGGAAAGCTTACCCATTAAAAGATAATCCCGCAGACTTGTCAACAGAAAATCTGGTATTATTTCTTAATTTTTCTAAGCTCAGGAGTCATCTTGACGAAGCTTCATCCTGACAGTATGCTCGTTTACCCTGCCGTACCTGCTATCCTGAAACTCGACTTGATTGAGGTTTTTTTCAGGGAAAAACCTGGCTCATCTCCTTCCGTGGCTTCATGATTGCCGTACAGCACGTTTCAAAGCGCTATGGTCGTCACACTGCCCTGGATGACGTAACGTTTCACGTCAAGAAGGGCGAGATTCTGGCTTTCCTTGGTCCCAACGGGGCAGGGAAAACCACCACGATGCGCATTTTAACCTGTTTTATGCCACAAAGTGAAGGCACGGCAACGGTTGCAGGGTTCGATTGTCTGGACCAGCCGATGGACGTCAAACGACACCTCGGCTACCTGCCCGAAATACCGCCTCTCTACCCGGAACTCACCGTTGACGAATATTTGACGTTCGTGGGCCGATTAAAGCGATTGACGCCGCACCACCTGGCGTCCCGAAAGTCCCACGTGATCGACCAGGTGGGACTGCGCCACGTGCATCATCGCGTCATCGGTCACCTGTCGAAGGGATTCCGCCAGCGGGTCGGTCTGGCACAGGCACTTATCCACGATCCTCCCGTGCTGATTCTGGATGAGCCCACCGTCGGGCTCGATCCCAAACAAATCATCGAGATACGTGAACTGATCAAGAGTCTTGCCGGATCACACACCATCATCCTGAGCACGCATATTCTCCCCGAGGCCATGGCCATTTGTGATCGCGTCGTGATTATTCACGAGGGACGCATTGTGGCGGAAGATGATCCCGATCGACTTTCCAGCCGGTTGCGCCAATCCGAAAAAATGAGCCTCACGGTCAAACAGCCGCAACCCGATTGGCTGGAACGTCTCGGGACGCTTCCCGGTGTGCTCGACGTCCTGCCGGCCGCCACCCCCAATACCTGTACCGTCGATTGTGAACTGGGCAAGGACCTCCGCGAAAAGCTCTCACAATTTGTCGTCAGCCGGGGGTACGGACTTCTCGAGCTCAAACCCCTCTCCCTTTCCCTGGAAGAAGTCTTTCTCCAACTCACGCACCAGGAGGAAGACGCCGGGCCGGGTGAATCCGATCATCCCGATTCAAGTGAGCAACCACCTGCATGACGCCGTTCCAAACCATCCTCGCCAAAGAATTACGCTGTTTTTTCGTCTCGCCCATTTTGTACGTCGTCGGGGCGGTCTTTCTGTTCATTTCCGGTTTGATCGCTCACCTGATGACGGTGAATGCCGGCCAGCAAGCCGTTCGATTTTTACAGGTCCAAAACACCTATGCCCAACTGAACCTGAATGAGTTGGTCTTCCGTTCACTGTTTTACAGTTTGGATTTCGTCCTCATGTTTCTCCTCCCGATTTTGACGATGCGGCTGTTCGCGGAAGAACGGAAGTTGCACACGTTTGAACTCCTGCTCACTTCGCCTGTCGGGATTAATGAACTGATTTCGGCCAAATACATGAGCGTGCTGGTCATCTATTTGGGATTGCTCTCCCTGACGAGCCTGACCCCCATCATCCTGTCCTTGTACGCCAGCTTTCATTGGCACCCCATTCTGACCGGGTACGTGGCCCTGGCGTTCCAAGGCGGTTTGTTCCTGGCCTGCGGCCTTCTGGCCTCCGCCACGACCGAAAATCAGGTGGTCGCGGCGTTCTTGAGTTTCGGGATGATCCTGCTGATCTGGCTACTCGGTGGGCTGGGTTCATTATTGGGCGACACGACAATCGGAACCGTCCTGTCCTACTTATCGTTCAGCGAACACTATGACCGGCTCGTTCGCGGCCTTCTGGAAGCGAAAGACATTGTGTACTACCTGTCCGGCATCGTGCTGATGTTATTCATTGCGCATCGCGTCGTCGATTCACACCGATGGTCATAAAACACCTCTTACCCATCCTCGGCATTCTGGGAGTCGGCACGGGAGTCGGCGGACTGCTCCTTCCCCAAACCGCGGCTCAAAGCACGGTCTTCTTGTTGGAAGGGATCGCGTTAGCGTGTCTCGTGATCTATTTTGCCGGGAACTGGACACGACTCAAAACCTTTTCCGGCTCACGGTCGACGCGACTCGGATTCAACGGCATTCTGGCCATCCTGCTCATGGCCGGCATCCTGACCATCATCAATTTTTTGGTGACCCGGCACGGCGGCCGATGGGACTTGTCCGAAACGCGGAACTTTTCATTGGCCCCACAAACCCTACAAGTACTCGGGGAACTCGAACAAGACGTCCGAGTGCTGGTGTTTGCTCATGAACGAAGCCCGGGATTTCGGACGTATCGCGACCTGCTGGAAGGCTACGCCTATTCAAGCCCGAGAATTTCCGTCACGTATGTCGATCCCGAGAAAGAACCGGGCTTGGCTCGCAAATATGAGATTTCCAAAATCGACACAGCCGTCTTTGAAAGTGGTGAACAGACCGTCCACGTCCCCAAACCCAGTGAATCGAACCTGACAAGCGCCTTAATCCGGGTGACGACCGCAGACGCCAAGCGCCTCGTTTTTTTGGAAGGACACGGCGAGCGCCGGATCACGGACCAGGAACGTGGGGGGCTGTCATCGGCCAAGCAAAACCTCGAAGCACAAGGATATCGGGTCGCACATGGCTCAATCCGGAAAGACCCGGCATTGCTCGACGATACCGCGGTCCTCATTATTCCCGGGCCTCGCGAGTCCGTTGAACCGGAAGAATTGACACACATAGCAAACTTCATGGCCAAGGGTGGACGGATTCTCCTCCTTCTCGACCCTCAGATGACAAGCGGCCTCGAAGAATGGATTTCACAATGGGGACTGACGCTCGGACCGGGGATCATCGTCGATCCTGAAGACCGTGTGGCTCAAGGCAGCCCGACAGCTTTACTCGTCCGACGATTCACCAACCATCATATTACCGAAGGCTTTACCTCTCCGATTTTGCTGCCCGTACTGCAACCAATTTCGTTTGAGCAACATCCGGATACCGATCTGAAGTTCACGTCTCTCTTGCAATCGTCGGAAGAAAGTTGGGCCGAAACGAATTTTGAGGAGACCACTCCGGAATTTGACGAAGGTGTCGAAGAGAAAGGTCCGTTTGCGCTCGCCGGCGCATTGAGCCGGAAACGCACCGGCTCGGAGCCGGTTCCCGCGATGGTCGTCATCGGCAATTCGGCCTTTGCCGGCAACACCTACTTGCAGTTTCCGGGGAACACCGATTTTCTGTCCAACACCATCGCCTGGTTGGCGGATGAAAACACGTTGATTTCGGTCAGCCCCAAAGAATCCGCCTTCCCGCCGTTTATTCCGAATCCCACCCAGGAACATATGCTGTTCGCCGTACAGGTCTTTTCGGTGCCGTTCCTGATGCTCTTGTCGGGCCTGACGGTGTGGCGGCAACGCAGCCGCCTCTGATCATTCCCATGACACCATTCCGAACCACGCTCCTCCTGGCGGTCATCTTTGTGGTGCTGGGAGTCTACGTCTATACCATCGAAGTTCCCACCATGGAACAGGACGTGCTCCAAAAAACCGAGACACAGCGGCTCCTGCCTTTCGACTACCGCGACGTGACGCATCTGGCGTATACCACGCGCACCGAACGGATCCTGATGAGCCGCGACGAACGCAACCGCTGGCGGATCGTCGAACCCGTGGAAGCCCGAGGCGATGCGCGTGAAATTGAAAGCGTGCTGCGTGCGCTGGAAATCGGCAAAATCTCCCGCATCATTCACAAGAAAGAGCAGGAGCAAGACGCGACCGCCGAACAATACGGATTGCAATCTCCCTATGTGACCATCGAACTGACCACGCCGGAATACACCGAATCGTTAGCCCTGGGTAATACGGGTCCATTATCCTCCACCCTCTACGCGCAGCGGGGATCGGATCAGAACATTCTGCTGACCACGCTCATGGTCGGGGATTTTCGGGCAAAAACCCTGGACACCTTTCGCCTGAAAGATATCCTCTTCTTCGACCGGACGCGCGCCGAACGCATCCAACTGCAAACAACAGGGCAAAGCATCACACTCCAGCGTGGAGCCGGATTCCATGGCCCGGTTTCCGAGTGGAATTTCACGTCTCCGGTGAACACCCCTGCCGACAAAACCGCGGTCGGCATTCTATTGATGACACTCGAAGATCTGACGGCAACGGGCTTTATCGATTCAGCATCAGAGAAAGAAGCACTCCTCAAGAAACTCGAAACCCCGTTTTTGACGGCGACCGTTCATACCAAACAACGTGGCCATCACGTGGCCTTCTTCAAACCGGTCGCTCACGGTGAAGAAGCCTACGCCGTCACGACCTCGAACGATCCCATCTATCGGATACCGACCCACGTACTCCAAGATCTGCCGCGTGAAACGTTTCACTTGCAGGACAAACGCTTGTTCGGCATGGAAATGGGGGAAATCGCGCTTTTGACCGTCACAACCCATGACTCGCAATACACCCTGATGCAACAGCACGAAGAATGGTATCTCGAAGGACAGGAAGCGGAGTCGATCGACCAACAACAAGTCACATTGTTCGTCAGCCGTGTCGTGGATCTTCCTGCGGAACTGCCCGTCAGTGAAACCAACGATGAACCGGATCAATACGGTCTGACGTCACCCACCATCGCAATCGCAGGCATCGACCAAAAAGGCCGGCCCCGCGGACACTTGGTATTGGGAACACGTGAGAAAGGCTTGGTCTACGCCACGGGAGCCGGCTTACCCGGTGTTTATCAGACCCGCTCCCTGATACTCGGGCAGATCCCCACTCCCGAGACACTGCTGGGCCAATAATGGTTAGGAACTTCTGATTTATTGCACTATCGGGCACATGGCTGCGTTGTGTCCTCGCTCAACCCTCACCTATCTCGTTTGATAAGCTTCGGGTTTCGCTCCGGGACGCCTTGCCCTGCATACCGCTATCACAATAAATCAGAGGTTCCGTTACGAAGGATTAGGGGCCATGAAGACGAGCACGCGCAGCCTGCCGCCGGAATGATTAGTGACGGCGTGTTCTTCACCCGCGGGGGCTAATGTCCCCTGCCCCGCTCCCAGGACCTGTTCTTCGTTGCCGACGCGAAAGGTGCCCTGCCCCTCCAGCACCATGTAGATTTTGTCTTCGTGGGCATGAACGTGCCCTTTCTGCACCTGATCCGGTTCAAAGCAATAGACGTCGCAAAAGAATCGCGGCGTTTCAAACACGTTATGTTTTTTCATCTTTTCACTGGAAAATCCTTGAAAATCAGCCAGAGTGATGACTTTCATCCTTCCTGAACCTCCCTTACCTAAACACGCTTCCATAGTAAAATCGTCAACCCGTCTATTGTATCAAAGGGACGCGACGTTCCCAAGCGCGTCAGGGACAGGCTGAATCGAAGATTCATGGGTTTTGCTCCATCGCGGTCACTCATGATACCGTGGTCATTGCGGCACAGATTTCTGCATCCGGCCAAGGAGCGATCAATGAACGTTATGCAACAAAGAAGAGCCGTTCTGTTGTTCGGGATCGTGTTCCTGTATCTGTCAGTTGTGATCGTCCAGGCTGCGGATCGCTTGCCGGGGGAGTACGAGGTCATAAAGGGTGAACCTTCTCTTCATACACCGGGAAAAGTCCTTCTCCTGGAATTTGCGGATTTTTATTGCCCGCATTGCCACCTGTTCGAAAGGGTCGTCACTTCAAAATTGACAGAAGAATTCGGCGAACGACTGGAAGTCCGGTTGATCGGGTTTCCCGTCATTCGTGGAAAACTGACCACGGCTTTTGAAATGTACGAGCAAGCCAGGGCCATGGGCAAAGGTTCCGAAATGAAGTCGGTCCTATTCCGTACGATCCATAAAGAGCAGATTCACGTGTTGGATCGGGGTCTCCGCTCACTGCTGCTTCGCGAAGTCGGGCTGGACGCCAAAACCTTCGAAGACGGACTGGCCAGTGGTGAGCCGTACAAAGCCCTGGAACAAGGCATCGCCTGGGGTCTACGGGTTCAGGTCAAGCATACCCCCACCGTCGTTCTGGACGGGAACCTGCGCGTCTCGAATCTGGATATCGACAATCTCCGCACCGTGATCAACGGCATTCTCGAGAAAGACAAAAAATCTTAAGGTCATTGGTTCGTCACAGCAAAGCGTGGCTATCGAGACCATGATTTGCCCGGCATGCATATCGGAGGAACATTTCCATGAGCAAAAAAAAGTTGCCGAAAATCGCCGTCCCCGAATTGGAGGCCATGCTCAAAGACATGGAGGATTTACTCACGGACGAATATGGGAATCCCCTCCCGCCCGACCATCCACAGGTAAAAAAACTGCAGTTGCTCGCGGCGCAACTGGGAACCGATTCACCATCCGTACCTGAAAACGAAGGTGGTGATTCGTTGTCGGGTCATGCATGAGAACAGAGGCTGCCTGGCTACGCGACATTAACGCCGTTAACCCGCGGGAAACCGTTAAAGGTGGACTTCTTCAAAGATTTCGCCTAGAGTGCACATTGCCGATGCTGGACTGAACGCGGAAAATTTAAAGCAATACATCAGGAAATACGTGGTGTCGGAGAGGTGGCCGAGCGGCCGAAGGCAACGGTTTGCTAAACCGTCGTAGGCTAACCCCCTACCGCGGGTTCAAATCCCGCCCTCTCCGCCATTTACCTGAGGCCTCACGGAAAAGCCCCGGCTCAAATTTTGCTGCGCCGTTACATTGAAAAGGGCGGGATTTGAACGGGGGTTGGAAGGGGGTGTGCCTTTTCTAAAAATCTCTTCTGCCTTTTCCCTCAGTATGCAAGCCAGACAGAGGCCTCATCCGCTTCTCCATCCCGCGCAGGGACGCGTTCATGCGTGAACAGCGCTGGGAATCCAGGCAATCTCTGAGTTTCCCGCAGGTTCTCGACCTGCTCAATCGACTTCAGGCCAGAGGATTGCATCCCGTCGATCCTGAAAAAGAAGGTATCTGCTACATCGAAGAATGGCCCGTCCCTTCACCAGAAACCATACACCGACTTGAGCAATGGCCCCTGGAAGACGTGACGATGGTTCACGTGCTCGACGCGTGGAAGGACGACTTTTTTCTCCTGGCCGGTCGCTATCATTCGACCTTCCAACGATATCAATCCGTCAGCGCGTATTGCTCCATCAGCCACCCCTGGCATCTTTCCGGCCATTTGGCCACCTTGCAGCCTCTTGCCATGTTCTGGGTCGGATTTCGCCATACGCATTCATTTATCAGAATCCGATTTCAGACCTCGAGAGTTATTGCTCAGGGTGAATCCTGCGATCCCCACCAGCGGCCGATCTGGCTGGAAGAACGTCAGGCGGCATTCCATGAAGCGATAGAACTACTCGATTTACCAATAGACGTCTCGATTCAAAAGGACCGGATCACACTTCGCAACACGCACGAAGACGTTCCATTTTTCTGTTCCTGGCCGGACGCATTCGGGCCATGTCAATTCGAATTCAATTCCTCGGATCCCTTCGACTTTCTTGTACCAGCCAGCGGATTGGCTTCGACGCATAGACTGCCCACGGCCACGGTTCGGATCTATTTGACAGGGTTTTCCCGGGACGCTCTGAATGAGTTCAAAACTATCGAACCGGGTGTACGCACGATCTACCGCTGCTCCGCGCATATTTGTCTGACGGACCTTCCCGCTCTTTTGGACATTGTGGGAACCGGAGGCAGGCTGTACACCACGGTGTCAGAATTTCGAACGCAGGCCCTGCTCCCCGATTCTTCGGACGCCGCGGCCATTGTCGGAATCATGGGAACGGGAAACCACTATCAACTGGAAGTTCGCTTGAATATGATGCCTTTGCCCATGGATCAGATGTCCGCCTGGCTCGAGGAGCTGCTTTCTCATTCTATGGCCTATGCCCCTCTCTCCCCTTTTCCGTAAAACCGACAACAATCGGTTACCCCCTTACTTACAAAGCCGCCAACGCACGTTCCAATCGACTCTCGCCATCCAAAAACTCCAACTCAAGACAAACGGCAAAAAGTGGAACGGGAATTGACCAATTCGATCGAACCTTTATCAAATCCTTTTCCGTCGTAAGCACCACGTCCGGACGGCTCCGCTCAACGCGTCGATCAATCTCCTCAACCCTGGAAGGGCCGTACGCTTCATGATCCCGAAAGACCAGTTCGTCCACCACCTGCACGCCGAACGCCGTCACCATCCGGCGAAACTGTTCGGGATTCCCGATACCGCTGAAGAGAAGCGCCCGTTTCCGACGAACATCGGAAAGCGTCATCGATTGCGATGCACCCATCAATGTTTTGGGCGCGAATCTCGTGGTGATGGGATCGATCGCGGAACCCAGGGCCTCCTGGATCGGATCCAAGACGGCAGCAATCATGGATTCATCTTCAACTCGAGTCAGAACGATATCCGAGGCTCTTTTGGCTTCGCCAAGCGGTTCCCGCAGGTTTCCCACGGGCAGCAGCGCTTGCATTCCGGCAGAATCGGAACTGTCCACCAAGAGCAAATTCACGTCACGGTCGAGGCCTAAATGTTGGAACCCGTCATCCAGGACGAAACAGTCAATGGGCATTTGGCTCAATACCCAACGACCCAGTTCATATCGATCAGCGCCAACGGCCACGACGACTCCCGGACATCGCATGGCCATCAGATAGGGTTCGTCACCAGCCTCCCGAGGTCCGGCAAGAACAGACGTTCCATCGGAGACCAGCAAAAATTTCCGCGGGCTCTTTCGACGGTATCCCCGGCTGAGAATGCCCGGCTTTTTCCCTTGCTCCAACAGTTTTTCCGCCACCCACATCGTGATGGGCGTTTTGCCCGTTCCGCCCACCGTGAGGTTCCCGACACTGACTACCGGACACGGCAACCGCCGTGGCGTCAACCATCCTTGTTCATACAGCCGCGTCCGCATACACGTAGCGAACCGATACGGGCCGGCAAGCAGAGATTTCCATCCATTCATCATAGGTTTGTGATCACTTTGCCTCTCCAGCGGATTGTCGGGTTACGCTTCGCCTGTCCTGAGCGTAGCGTAGCGAAGTTGAAGGAAGCGGAGTCGAAGGGCTATTCCGACCTGCAACGACTCAAGCCGACGACTTGCTCGACCATACTCACGTTTCTCTCCACCACACCTTGGTTGTCATCGATGACCTTTCGCACCCGCAGTCCCATCTGAGACACCCAATCCTGACTCTGCATGCCCTTCATCAACGTTTCAGTCAATCCCTGCCCGTTGTTGACACGAATGCCTCCCCCGGATTCAACCAACAAATCCGCAATTTCCTGGCAGTGATCCGTATGGGGGCCAAAACACACCGGCTTTCCCCAAGCCGCCGGTTCCAGGAGATTATGCCCTCCAACAGGGACCAACGTTCCTCCGACAAACGCCATGTAGGCCACCCCGTACGCATGGGCCAGTTCTCCCCGGGTATCAAGAATGATGACCCTCGGTCCCACGGTTTCCTGATAACCCGTTTCCGGCAGCCGGCTTCGTCGCACCACCGGAAACCCGAACGACCGGACTGTTTCGGCCAACGCGTCGCTTCGTTCAATATGTCGTGGAGCCAATACCAGAACCACGCTGGGAAACGCACGGCTCACGGCGCGATAACTTTCCAAGAGAATTTCTTCTTCAACGGGATGCGTGCTCCCCGCGATAAACAGCCGTTCGTCTTCCGACAGCCCGAACGTCGAACGGTGAATCAACGGTCGAGAAGTGTGCGTTCCATTCATCGTCAGATCGAATTTCATGTTTCCCGTATGACGCATCCGATCAGGTGAAGCGCCCAACTCGAGAAATCGTTGTTCATCCCTGACGGATTGCAGAAGCCCCAATGAGACCGTCGAAAGCACCTGACACATGAACGGCCTGATCCAACGGTAGCGCAGAAAAGAACGGGACGACAGTCGTCCGTTCAGGATCACGGAAGGAACGCCCCGGCGAGACAGCTCTCGCAACAGGTTCGGCCACAACTCGGTTTCGACGACCAAAAACCCGATCGGGTTCAGGGCATGGATGAACCGGTTGACGATCCACGGATAGTCCAAAGGCAAATAGCAATGAGTGGCGATGCCGGCCAATCGTTGTTGCACGGCTTCCCGTCCGGTTTCCGTTATGGTCGAGACAACGATCCTCGTGGCGGGATACCGTTGGTGAAGCGTCTTCACAAACGGCACAATGGTCGCCACTTCTCCCAGTGAGACGGCATGAACCCAGAGCACGTGATCCTGAGAGCCCCACCCCTGCGGGACAATCCATCCGATCCGCTGCAACAGGCCTGACCGGCACCGTTTCTTGAGCAGCAACGCACAAAGAATGAATGGAAAACCGATGATCAGGAGCACGTTATACACCCCGTACCACATCTCAGCACCCACCGGGATCGCGACACATGACTTCGGCTTCGGAAGTCAGCGAGGAGAGCGCGGTTTCCAGTTCCAGTCGTATTCGTTCCATGGACGCGGCATCAGCGTTGCGGCCGACCCAAATCGGGCTGCCCCATACATACACCCCGCGCGAAAACGGATACGGGATTAGAAACCGATCCCAACTGGAAAAGAGTTTTTTTTTGAACACGCAAAGGCCAGGGGAATGATAGGCAGGCCCGTGAATTTGGCGAGTGCGACGACGCCCGGCTGCACGCAATGCCTGGGTCCTTTGGGACCATCAGGCGTGATGACCAGATCAACGCCCTGCCGGCTCAGGCGAATGAGTTGACGCAGGGCCCTGTGCCCTCCCCTCGTCGTTGATCCGCGCACGGCGCCGAATCCGAATCGTTTGATGATGCGATAAATGATTTCCCCGTCACGATGCCGGCTGATCAGAATCTCCGGGTGAGGGCCACGGTAGCCCAACGGAATCATCAATTGTTGTCCGTGCCAGAATGCCAGGATGATATTGCGTCCTTCCTGATACAACCGATCGACAGGCTCGAATCCATACGATTTCAAAGACATGGACTTGCCGAGGAGCCGAATGGTTGCCGCGCCGATCCACGACAGGACACGTAATTTCAAACGATTCATCATCAACGATCGCAGCCTTTCACTGATTACGGCAACGTGGACGCCGCGGGAACGTCGTGAAATTGGGTTTGATGCAAGCGTGTATACACCCCGTTGCGACGAAGCAGTTCATGATGGATGCCGGCTTCCACGACGCGTCCTTCATCCAGCACCACGATACGGTCCGCATGCTGAACGGTGGACAGACGGTGCGCAATAACCAGCGTCGTCCGGTTTTTCATCAATTCAGCCAAAGCCGCCTGGACTTTTCGTTCGGACTCGGTATCCAACGCGGAGGTCGCTTCATCGAGAATCAGCAGCGGAGGATTCCGCAATATCGCACGGGCAATGGCCAACCGCTGCCTCTGTCCGCCGGACAACGTGACGCCGTTTTCTCCTATCAGTGTATCCAACCCGTTGGGTAACTCTTCAATAAATTCCCACGCGTATCCCGCTCGGGCTGCCTGGATTATTTCTTCCTCGGACGCATCAGGCCGCCCATAGGCAATGTTAGCCCGTACCGATTCATCAAACAAGACCGTATCTTGGGAGACGATGGCAATCTGCGCCCGCAGAGACGCCAGAGTCACCTCCTTGAGATCAAGACCGTCGATCAGAATGCGGCCTTCGGACGGATCATAAAACCTCGGGACCAAACTCATGAGGGTGGATTTGCCACTCCCACTTTTTCCGACCAACGCAATCACCTCGCCGAACTCGACGGTCAGGTCAATGTGTGCGATTGCCGGATCATCACTCCCTTCATAACGAAAGCTCACGTTTTGAAACTCCAGGGAACGCGAGATGGCCGGCAAGGTCGCACGCCCGCGGTCGTGAACAAATTCGTGCTCCGTATCCAGCATTTCAAAAACCCGGTTCGCCGCCGCAATCGCCCGTTGAATGAACACATTGGCGCTGGCCAGTTTTTTTAGCGGGGCATACGCCATGAACATGGCCGCTAAAAAGGAAAAAAACTCGCCGGGTTTCATTTGCCCGTCTATCACTGAAAACCCGCCGTACCACACGATAAAAGCAATGCCGCCTATCCCGATCACCTCCAGCAGGGGCGACGTCAGCGCAGCCAGTTGCGCCGATTTCATGACCGCCCGCAAATACGCGGTATTTCCCTTGGCGAACCGTTGTTGTTCAACGTGTTCACCCCCGTACGCTTTGACGATTCGAATGCCGGCAAAGCCTTCTTTCAACGACGAGGCCATGTCTCCCATCGACTCCTGGCCTCTGGCAGCCAACTTTCGCAACCGCTTGCCGATTTTCACGATGGCATAGGTTGAAACCGGCATCACCACCAGCAACGCCGTGGCCAACTTCCAATTCTGATAAAACGCCACGCCGGTCAATACGAGAAGGGTCAGCCCCTGTTGAATCAGATCTCGAATGACGTTGGGAACGGCGTTGGCCATTTCATTGACGTCGTTGATGACCCGTGCAACCAATCGCCCGCTTGAATGTTTCTGATGAAACGGCAACGACATGCGAAGAAAGTGACCGAACAGTTGCTGCCGGACTTCCGCCACCACGCGATTGCCCACGTAACTCATGAGATAGGCTTGACCATACGCGAAGAGCCCCTTCAACGCGGCCGCGCCGAGAATGACCAGGGGCAGCACCGTTAACAGCAGTTGATCCTTGGCGATAAAGATTTCATCAAGAACCGGTTGCACCAGCCAGGCGTACAATCCGGACATGCCCGCCACGCCCGCCGCGCACAGACAGGCCACGATCAACCTGAACCGGTATTCACGCAGGTAGGACAAAATCCTGAAATACACAGTCATGCCTGACACTCGTTCAACACGACCTCTGCCGCTCTCAGGGAAGCTCCCGGCGAACCAAGCCTGGTGCGAATACCGCCCAAGGCTTCCCGCATTTGATCGTACCGGGTTTGATCCTTCAGAAGACGAAGCGCCTCTGCGCTCAGTCGTTCCGCCGTCATTTCCGATTGCAATAATTCCGGAACAATGCCACTCCCGGCGACCAGATTGACCAACCCCACGTGTTCGACCGTGACGACCATTTTGGCAAGAAGATAGGTCAACAGGGAAACACGATACGTCAGGATCATGGGCGTGCCGACCAAGGCTGCCTGCAAGGTGGCCGTCCCCGAAGCCACCAACAGCAAATCCGCGGCGGCCATGACCTCTTCGGGTCGGTTCGGCACCACGGTCACGGGAAGCTTCTTTTGGTCAATGACCTCGTTGACCCACTCTGCGGCTACCGTGGGCGCTTGTCCGATGACGCAATGAAGGTCGGGGAACGATTCCCGAATGCGTCCCGCCGCTTCCAGCATGGTCGGCAACAGCGACTCGATTTCGGCATGCCGGCTTCCGGGAAGCACGCCGAGAATCAAACCTTGAACCGGCAGCCCCAATTGTCGGCGCACATGAGCCGTATCATACCCCTGTGCCATGTGATCAAGTAAGGGATGGCCGACAAAATTACAGGGCACCTCGGCTTCACGGTACAGGGACTCCTCAAACGGCAAAACAACGATCATCCGGCGCACAACACGCTTGATCAAATTGATCCGGTGCCGGCCCCATGCCCAAATCTGCGGTGCGATGTAATAAATGACGCGATGGCCGAGCTTTGCCGCGATCCTGGCCAGCCGAAGGTTCATCGACGGATTGTCGACAAACACCACGCCATCCAAGGATTCTCTCCTGAAAAACCGCTTCAGGGTCAACATGTTGGCCAAGCCCTTCCAAATCGCGACCGGGCCCGGCACCCCGACAACGTCCAAACGATGCAAGCCCGGCACCAGTTCCACCCCTGCAGCGCGCATGTGTTGCCCACCGACCCCGACAAGCCTGATCTCAGGCCGAAGTTGTTTTAAGGCTTTTGCCAGACTTGCCCCATGAAGATCACCCGACGCTTCACCGGCGACAATCATAATTGCCGAAGCACCCATGTCCATCTCTACGGCACCAAGGCCTTGGGCTGCGGATACGCTGATCCGCGGATTGACTGGATGATCGTATGAACGAGTTCCAGGGCGGCCAAACCCTCTTCGCCGGAGACGCCGCCCGGTTTCCCCGACTGAAGAGCCTGCACAAAGGCCTGCAATTCGCGTTTCAGCGGTTCTTCATCCCCTGCCTGAATCGTTTCCTCCTGCACGAATGACTCAGCGGCCGTACCCTTCGCTCGTCGATACACGATGCCTTGGCGAGAGAGAAAGTCTACGGAGAGATAGAGGTCTTCCTGAAACAGACGCATTTTTCGCAAACGGCCGGTCGAGACGCGGCTGGCAGTCAAATTCACGACACATCCCTTGTCAAATTCGACCCGGGCATGCGCAAAATCAACTTGCGACGAAAGAACCTCAATGCCCACGGCCTCTACGTTGTTGACCAACCCCAAGCCAAAAGACAACATCAGATCAACGTCATGAATCATCAGATCCAGCACCACGTCGACGTCCGTGCCCCTCGGTTGAAATGGGGCGAGCCGGTGGCATTCGATAAACCTGGGATAGGAGAGAAGATCCCGAACCAGATCCCTGACGGGATTGAACCGCTCAACGTGCCCGACGTGTAACACCAACCCTTTCTGCCGCGAACGGTCGATCATCTGCCGACCTTCGTCCGGCGTGACAGCCAGAGGCTTTTCGACCAATACGTGCACGCCGGCATCGAGACAATCCAGCACGACATCCCGGTGCTGCAATGTCGGCACGGCAACGCTCACCGCGTCGACCTGGCCGAACAGACTCCGGTAATCCTCAAACTGGGGAACTCCGCAACGATTGCCTATTTCGGCTCGCCGGGACCGGTCAAGATCAGCCACGCCGACCAACCGGGTCTGGGGCAATTCGGAATAGATACGGGCATGGTGCTGCCCGAGATGTCCCACGCCGATGACCCCGACGTTGATGAGTTCCATGTCTCGTCTTGGCATGAAAACAGCCTCACTCAGGCCGCCTCTCCTGTTCCCATCCTTTGTAAGGACGGGGACTTTTTCCGAAGAGGGAAAAGTCGGGGGGTAGACCCTACGGCTAGGATGGCAAAATCCCGTGCTCTGTGGGCGTTCAACGCTACCCCACCTACCCTCCCCTTACAAAGGGGAGGAAAAGAAAACTAGACCCACATAGGGCAGTTG
The DNA here is from genome assembly GCA_965207015.1 of Nitrospirales bacterium. Lineage (GTDB taxonomy): Bacteria > Nitrospirota > Nitrospiria > Nitrospirales > UBA8639 > Bin75. The sequence continues at coordinate 1,284,824 of OZ242257.1, forward strand.
CGGAATAGTGCTCCCCGATTATCCCGGGATACCAATGATGGCGATGCCGGCTTGATGAGCTTTCGCCAACATCTCTTCCCGATCAAGCATAATGGTCTTGTAGGCCTCCAAAGCCAGCACCGAAGCCTTCGCTTCATCCATCACGTCGATGGTTTGAGGACCGACCGCGGGCAAGTCAAACCGTAAATCCTGCTGGGGCTTGCAACACTTGACGACAACGGCCCCACTCCGAGCCAACCTGGCACCGCGCCGGATGGTCTCATCCGTGCCCTCGACCGCTTCAACCGCAACGATCACACGATCTTTGACCACCACGCATTGGCCAATGTCCATACGGCCGACGTCTTTCGCAATACTCCATCCGTAGGATACGTCATCCCGTTCTTTCCCGGACGGCTCACGCCGGGTCAACGTGCCTTCCGGGACCACAAGATTCGAAAGCCCGAACGTGGACTCGCGAATCGTAATCCCTTCCCCTTCCAGATCGTCGGCAATAGCCCTGAGAATCTGATCATCCTTCCATGATTTCAGTTTGGCAAAAAACGTCATCGCCCGAAAATCCGGACGCACGCCGGAAAAGAGATGCGTTTTTTTCATCCCCCCCAGCATCACGGCCTGCTCGACGCCGTCACATTTGAGGGCCTGAATGACTTTCCCGAATTGACCAATGCGAACCCAATGCATCCGGTCGACCACCTGCTCCAACTCGGGAGAGGTTTCACCGTGATGGGCCACGGCCGATACTCGAAATCCGAGCTTTCTGGCGTTTTCGGCAAAGATGATAGGGAAGCGACCGTTGCCTGCAATAAGGCCTATCCAGGCTCCAGCGGGAGGAAGCGGGAAAGCTGACGACGACAAATCTTGAGTCACCGCGTGTGGGTCACCTAAAATTCTTCCTGATCGCTTTGACCTTTTCGCGCGGAACGACACATCCCGCGAGTCGAGGTTTCCAAAAACGTCAGCAGGATCAGGACGTCCGGACTATCCTGGAATTGATGGCGGGCCAGTTTGATACTATCGGCCATGCGCTGGTTTTTTCGAAACAGCAGGCTGTAGGCCTGTTTCAACACGCGAATGCGCTGAGAGGAAAACCCTCCCCGGCGAAGCCCAATGGCATTAATCCCATAAAGATCGGCCCGGTTGCCGACTGCGCGCATGAACGGAGGCACGTCCCTTGCGACGGCGGAACATCCGCCGATCATGGCGTAGTCGCCGATCCGCACGTATTGATGCACGCCCACCAATCCACCAATCACTGCATGATTCCCGACGGAAATATGTCCGGCAAGCGTCGCGGCATTGGCCATGACGACATCATCGCCGATGTGACAATCATGCGCCACGTGCACGTAGGCCATCAAAAAATTATGCCGGCCGATCGTCGTGACGCCGCCGCCGAACGCCGTCCCGCGGTTCACCGTCACGTACTCCCGCAAAATATTTTCATCGCCGATACTCACGCGCGTCGGCTCATCATGATACTGGAGGTGCTGGGGCGGAGCCCCGATCGACACGTAGGGAAAGATCTTACACCGTTGGCCGATATCCGTATGGCCTTCCAGGCTGACGTGTGAGCACAGTTCAGTCCCGCGACCGATTTTCACGTGCTCGCCGATCACACAAAAAGGTCCCACGATCACGTCCTCATCGAGTTCGGATTTCGGATGCACGATAGCCGTGGGATGAATGGATCTACTCGACATCATGATCCTTCAGGTTGGGGTGTCCCGTTTCCGACCCCGTGGAGTCGGCCTGTTCCGACTGCAACATCGCCGTTGATTCAGCCTCGCACACCAGATCATTTCCGACAAAAGCCTTTCCTTGCATCTTCCAGAACGGCGGACGGCGTTTCATCACTTCGACCTCCAACCGTATCTGATCGCCGGGAATCACGGGTTTGCGAAACTTGGCCTTGTCGATTCCCGTCAGGTACACGATCGGGGATCCCTCAACGGACGACGATCGAATGGCCAACACTCCGCCCAATTGGGCAAGCGCTTCGACGATCAACACGCCGGGGAAGACGGGGCGCCCGGGAAAATGGCCTTGGAAGTACGGGTCATTGACCGTGACGTTCTTCAATCCGACTGCCCGTCGCCCGGAGTCAAACTCTATGACCCGGTCCACGAGCAAAAACGGGTAACGATGCGGAAGGATGGCCTGCACGTCAATGGCATCCATCACGATGTCCGGTTCGGCTATCTGATCGCTCATGGTTCCTACATACCCTCAGACCGGAAAGGTCTTTCGTCCGGCGTCACTGGAGTGATGCGCGCGCCCTCGTTCCTCAGCGTAACGTGGTCTGGTCCAAAATTTCCAACACGGTGGATGAAATGTCCATACCTTCGTCATAGTACCGCGTCGACGTATTCTTTCCTTTTTCGATGACGAGTCCCAACCCTCGTTGTTGAGCAATTTGTTTGACGACCAAGTCGACCTGTTCCCGAAATTCATCCAGCAACTCGGCCTGCTTGGTCTGAAACTCCCGTGACATATTACCGACTTTTTGCTGGTAGTCCAACATACGCTGGCGTAATTGTTCTTCCTTTTGTTGTTTGGCCGAAGGACTCAAGACGCTGCCTTGACGCAACAACTCATTTTCCAGATTCCGTAGTTCCTGCTGTTCAAGTTCAAGTAACGCCTGCCGATCCTTCATGAACTGGTTGAGCGTCTCATTGACCTGGCGGCCGAGTTTCGACTCTTTTAATAACCATTGTATGTCCACAACACCGATGGCGACACCGGAACCCCGCTCCGTGACGGAAATTCCGGCAGGCTCGGACGCTGGCGTCGCGCAACCGGTGACCACCAACAACAGAACGATCAAGCCCGCCCGAAGCACGATTCCCGAGAATGACAACCGATGCGAAACGCTCATGTTCCGTATACTTTGCACTCTAGAAGACGTTCCCGACGGAAAACTCAAAGACGCTGGATTGTTCCCGGCCCGTGCGATCCAATTTGAGCCCCCATGCCGCACGTAAAGGCCCGAACGGTGAAATCCAGCGAACCTCTAATCCCGTCGCTTTTCGCAAATTGAAATTTAAACTTTCTTCTTCGGCAAAACCCTTTCCGTAATCGAAAAAGAGGACTCCATTCAATTTTGCAGCAGGAAGGACGGGGAAAATCAACTCGGTATTGAAAATCAACTGTTTATTCCCACCTGCCAACGTTCCGGTATCCGTCACGGGACCGGCTCGCCCGAATTGAAACCCGCGCATCGTATTGATGCCACCGACAAAAAAGAGTTCCGTCAGGGGCACGGAACTTCCCGAATACCCGTCCGCCATGCCAACCCGCCCACGGAACGCCATCCTGAGATCCCACACGGGTAACGGGATATATTTCAACCCGTCAAGCGCGAATCGATAGAAATTGTTGGTTCCCCCCAGGTAATCGGTGCCAAAACCCAGGCGCATCCCCGTTCTCGATCCGGTGCGCGGATCCTGGAAAAAGTCACGGGTATCACGAAAGATGCTCGAACGAAACCCGGTCGTGGATTGATCGCCGAGTTGGTTCCGGATGAACGACGTTGCGTTATTGGCCACGTTTGTAATTCTGATTTGTTCGCCGACGAGAGTAAAACTTCCCGTGATATATTCGGAAAAGGCCCTTCCCCATTGAACCGTTCCGCCCTTTCTCTCTTCCCAGTACGTCAAGAAGTTCGTTTGCGTGCTAAACCCGTCCGCCTGGAAGGAAGTGGGGCCGTCGAACAACGCCGGATTCCTGAACGTCAGGACGCCGATGGTTCGACGAACACCGACTTGACCACGAATTCGGACCAGGTACCCCAAACCGAACAAATTGCCTTCCGTGATATTGGCAATGGCCGTAAATCGATCGAGAGTGCTGAACCCGCCACCGATGCTGAATTGTCCCGTGGGCTTTTCTTTGACTCGCACTTGCACGTCGACCTTGTCTTCCTCCACGTGTTCGGGAACCAGCTCGACGGTTTCGAAGAAATTCAGATTATTGAGTCGTTGAAAACTGCGCTTGACGGCCGCGGAATCCAGGACTTCCTGTTCATCCACTCGCAACTCCCGGCGAATGACGTTGTCACGCGTCTTATCATTCCCCGTAATGTGAATCTCTCTGACCCGAATCAGCGATCCTTCCTTGATCGTAAAGGTAATATCCGCCGTCAGTGTTTCAGGATTCGGGACCAGATTCGGCGAGACTTCGGCGAATGCATACCCTTCCGCTCCATACATGTCCGTGACCCGAGAAATTTCTTCACGGACCGTCGTCCGTTGAAACACGTCATCGGGACGGATAAACGAATATCGCGCAAGGGCCGCGTCTTCAAAAACCGTATTCCCTTCATAGCGGACCGTTTGAACCGTATACGGTTGACCTTCACTGATTCGAAACGTCAGGTTCACGGATTCTTTATCATCACTCAGTTCAATGGCAGGCGTCCCGACCTGGACGTCAAGGTATCCTCTATTCGAATAATACTCCTTGATCCGTTCAATATCGTTTGAGAGTTCTTCCTGGTGCAGGATCCCCGCGTCCGTGATGAGGGAGAGGAACGTGGTCCATTCCTGATTCGCCATCACGCTTAATAAATCTTTTTTGTCGAACACGGTCATGCCGGCGAAATGAATCGTATCGATTTTGGCTCGCGCTCCTTCCTGGATGAAAAAGGTGACACGATTGCGACTCTCCCGTAATTCCTGAATGATCGGAATGACTTTGGCCTTGTGATACCCGCTTTTTTCATATTCCGCCCGAATCTTCTCCGCGCTCGCTTTGGTCGCCTGTTGATCGAGGAATACTTGATTCTTCAGCGTGATGACCTCTTTCAACTTGTCATCCGATAGCGCGTCATTCCCATCAAAGACAATGGCCGTCACAAAGGGTTTTTCTTGCACCACGAACGTGACCGCGACGCCTTTCGCCGTCGTTTCCGTCTGCACTTGCACGTCGTCAAAGAAGCCCATATCGTAAATCCGTCGAATCTGCTGCTGTGTCGCCTGCGGTGAAAGCGGATCTCCCGTTTTGAGAGTCACGTTCCCAAGAATCGCGGCCGACTCGATCCGCTGATTTCCCGCAATGGCAATGCTTTCCACGATCACGTCCTGTGCCTGACTCGACGCCGGTGCGGACAAATTCATGAATAGACATCCGGACGCGAGAATAATCCCCAGCACGCCACCGGTCATGGCTCTCATGGGGATTCCGGGGTCGGGAATCGTCGAACGCGGCTTCTGTGAACTGATTTCCATCATCTTGTGTTCCGGACAAAAACGTCCCATTCTCTTATGGGACAGAGGCAATACAATCACAAGTGAGGTCCGGCACTCAAGGGGGAGAGGCGCACAGTGGTTTTCAGGGGGCCGGATTCAGATACTCGGATCTGAAAGGATGCTATGAAAAGGTGCGCCATTATAGATCGGCCCATAGGGCTTGTAAAGTTTGGGAAGAGCGAAATGGCGCTTCGTTCCTTGACATTCATTTTTTTGTTTACCTACTATGGAATGACCCGTTGAGAACAAACTCGACGGCCGAACGCTGCAATCCGCATGGGTGAATGACGGACGATTCCTGCCCTCGGTGGTGCTACCCCAACAATTCGTTTGACGGTGTGTGACACGTAACGTTTGCCGACTCGAAACTTCCAGCAACGATCAATGACTGAAGAACTGCATCAGGCTCCTCCGAACGTTGATATTCCCGACGATTTACCGTTGATCCCCGTGAGGGACATCGTGGTCTTTCCGTACATGGTGCTGCCCTTGTTTGTCGGACGGGAAATGTCGATCAAAGCGATAGAAACGGCCCTTGCCGGCAATCGAATGGTCCTGCTGGCGACTCAGAAAGCCCATGACACGGAAGCACCGACGCCGGCGGACATTTTCGAAACCGGTACGGTCGGCATGATTATGCGCATGCTGAAACTCCCTGATGAGCGGATCAAAATTCTGGTCCAAGGCCTGTCCAAGGCCAAGATCATCAACTATCTCCAATCCGAGCCGTTTTACTCCGTTCGCATTCAACCCTTCCCGGCTTCTCGCGAACCGGCGGCATCCCTCGAAACCGAAGCCGTCATTCGAACCGCAAAAGAAGGGGTGGACCGGATCGCCAGCCTGGGGAAAGTGCTCATGCCGGACGTCATGGTGGTTATCGAGAACATGGATGAACCCGGCCGGCTGGCCGACCTCATCGTATCGAACCTTGGATTGAAAGTGGAGGTGACCCAGGAAATTTTGGAAACCGACGATCCGGTGACCCGATTAAAACGCGTGACGGAGATCCTCTCGAAAGAAATTGACGTGTTGTCGATGCAACAGAAAATCCAAGCCGACGCGAAAGGCGAGATCGATAAAACTCAACGGGAATACTTTCTTCGTGAGCAATTGAAAGCCATTCAGAAAGAACTTGGGGAACTGGACGATCGGGCCGAAGAAGTGGCGGAATTTCGAAAACGCATTGAAGAATGCCGCATGCCGGAGAAGGTCCAGAAGGAAGCGGACAAACAATTAAAGCGTCTCGAAAAAATGCACCCCGACACCGCCGAGGCGGCGACCGTGCGCACCTACATGGAATGGATGGTGGAAGTTCCATGGAGTCACGCCTCCACGGACAATCTCGACATCGACGCCGCCAAGAAGGTGCTCAACGAAGACCACTATGACTTGGAAAAGGTCAAGGAACGCATCCTCGAATATTTGGCCGTCCGTAAACTCAAGGAGAAACTCAAAGGTCCGATTCTGTGTTTTGTCGGCCCACCCGGCGTGGGAAAAACGTCGTTGGGGAAATCCATTGCCCGGGCCTTGGGTCGCGAATTCGTGCGCATGAGCCTGGGTGGGGTGCGTGACGAAGCCGAAATCCGCGGACATCGCCGCACGTACGTCGGGGCCTTGCCCGGACGGATCATGCAAGGCATCAAGCAGGCGGGAACCAACAATCCCGTGTTCATGCTGGATGAAGTCGACAAAGTCGGCATGGATTTTCGCGGCGACCCTTCAGCCGCGCTGTTGGAAGTGTTGGACCCCGAGCAAAACCACGCGTTCACGGACCATTATTTGGGCGTCCCCTTCGACCTCAGCAACGTGATGTTCATCACGACGGCCAACCTCATAGACCCCATTCTTTCGGCTCTCCGGGACCGGATGGAAATTATTGAAATCCCCGGATATACCGAAGAAGAAAAACTGGGGATTGCCCGGCGCTATCTCATCCCGCGGCAACTGGACAAACACGGTATTTCGGAGAAACATTTTCGCATCACCGATCTTGCCGTTCAAAGAATCGTGACCCACTATACGCGAGAAGCCGGCGTCCGCAACCTCGAACGGGAACTCGCCAACGCAATGAGGAAAGTGGCCCGGCGCGTCGCCGAAGGCAAACCGAGACTCCATTCCATCACGCCGCGTTCCCTCCGCACCTACATCGGCATTCCCAAATACCTGCCCGAAACCGAAAAGGAAAAAGACCAGGTCGGATTGGCCATCGGATTGGCCTGGACGGAAACGGGCGGGGAAACGCTGCACATCGAAGCCACGGGCATGCAGGGCAAAGGCAACCTGACCTTAACGGGGCATCTCGGCGACGTCATGAAGGAATCCGCCCAAGCCGCGCTCAGCTTTGTCCGGGCACAGGCCGGCACGCTGGGCATCAAAGAAGAAACCTTCTCGACAACCGACATTCATATTCACGTGCCTGCCGGTGCCATCCCCAAGGATGGACCTTCAGCGGGGATTACCATGGCGACGGCTCTCGCGTCGAACCTGGCGAATATTCCCGTCCGGCACGACGTCGCCATGACGGGAGAAATCACCCTGCGCGGGCGCATTCTGCCCATCGGCGGTTTGAAAGAGAAAATCCTGGCGGCGAAGCGGGTCTCGATCCCTCGCATCATTCTGCCCAAACGAAACGAGAAAGATTTGGAAGAACTTCCCAAACACTTGTTGAAAGGAATCAAGATCATATTCGCGGAAAGGGTGGACCAAGTCTTCGCGGCGGCGCTTCTGCGCCCGGTACGTCGCAAAACCAAGCCGCCCGCGCGCGCCAAAACAGCAGCTTCAAACCGAAAACAACGGGTGGCTGCTCTGCCTGCAAAAAAGGCCCGGCGGTGAACCGCTCATCCACGCGTGATTCCCTGAAGACCATCGGAGAATTCGGGCTCATCCGGCAATTGCAACGCCAGTGGCCCACGTCCTCTCCTCGAATTGTCACCGGCATTGGCGACGACGCCGCCATGGTGAAGACACCGCCGGGGCAACAGCTTCTGATCAGTACCGACGTCTTGATTGAGGGCATCCATTTCGACTTGAACTACCAGACCCCGAAGGACCTCGGCTGGCGCGCGGGGGTGGCCAACCTCAGTGACATCGCGGCCATGGGGGGCACCCCGCTGTACCTGCTCGTCTCGATGGCCCTTCCCGTCCGGGTTCCACCTCAACACATCCGTGAACTCTATCGAGGAATCCGGGCGGCCTGTCGCCCCTTCAACGTCGAATTGATCGGCGGGGACACCTCCGCCTCTCCGTCGCAGATCTTTCTCAGCCTGACCATCATGGGATCGACCCGGGTGAATCGTGCGCTGACCAGAAACAACGCTGAAATCGGGGACCACATTTTCGTGACCGGAACACTCGGTGATGCCAATGCCGGCCTCCGCATTTTGCAAAGCCATTCGGCCAACCGTCGACGACCGTCGGCCGTTGAAACGTTTCTCATCCGGCGTCACCTGCGACCGGCCCCGCGGATTCACGTTGGACAACTCCTGGCCAACCGAAAGCTCGCGCACGCCGCAATTGATCTTTCCGACGGACTCTCCTCAGACATAGGACACGTGTGCGAAGACAGTCGAGTGGGCGCCGAGATCCGCGCAACCGACCTTCCGCTTTCTTCCCAACTGCGCGCCTTTGCCCCGCGAGACAAGAGAGATCCCGTGGAGATCGCTCTCCAAGGAGGCGAAGATTATGAACTCCTCTTCACCGCCCCTGCCAAACATCATCAGAACGTGTTACGCGTCTCCGAACAAACAAAGGTGCCCATAACCTGCATTGGTCAAATCAAACCGAAGACCTTCGGTCGACAACTTGTGTTTCCCTCAGGCCGGAAACGAAAACTTTCAATCGAGAGTTTTCGTCACTTCAACAGTCGATAAGACTTGTCGATTCCCGCATCGTGGTCACGCCCAACTATCTTCGCGCGAAAATACGCGAAGCGCTTCATCTCGGAGAGACGCCTCAACGCACGGCCGTTGCCTTTGCCCTTGGAGTCTTCATTGCGTTCACGCCGACCTATGGGCTGCATACCGCGAGTGTGGTGTTCCTGGCCTGGGCTTTCCGGCTGAATTTTCCCGCTATCCTGGTCGGCTCACTCATCAATAACCCCTGGACGGTCGTCCCGATTTTAGGAGCCACGATGTGGACGGGATTTTTTCTGTTGGGGATCCAGGACGTTCCGGACGTGTCCTGGAGTCATCTGTCCATCACCACACTCTACGAAACGGTGCTGCCCTTCATTCTACCGTTCACCCTTGGGGCTTTGACCCTGAGCATACTGGGCGCCCTGCTGGCCTATCCTTTGGGATTGCTCGTGATAACCCGGTACCGCAGGCGGCTTTTTGTCTGACAAGTGGAGACGCACGGCCCCGTCATTGGAACATGACACGCGTCGAGGCTGACAAGACAGGCAAGGGTCGGTTTCCGGCGCCTTCGGGCGTGGCTGCGCCCCGGTCCCGAGACCTCTTTGGGGGCGAGGACTGTTTGAGCGCCCTTCGACTTCGCTTCGCTACGCTCAGGACGAACGGGGGGAGAAGGATGAACGGGGAGTCATAATCCGTTCACCCTGAGCGTAGGTCTCTTGAGACCGAAGTCGAAGGGAGCCTGTCGAAGCGCCTGTCCTGAGCTTGTCGAAGGAACCTCGTCGTGTGGGGGCGAAACCCCGCATGAAAAAGATCATGTAGGTCGGGTTAGCTCTGAGCTTGTCGAAGGGTGTGACCCGACAACAAGGATGGGATCGGTTGTTCGTTCCATAACGCTGCGTTAAGATTTGCCTGGAATTATTCCACCTCTTGCCACGCGAGACATGATGGCCAAACCAGTCCCTCACGACGTTTCCCTTATCGCCGACCCGATTCATCATTACATTCAATTCACAGTTCCCCGATCTTCACCGGGCTCAGATGAAATCACCGAAAAAGATCTGATTGATTCTCCCTGGCTCCAACGCCTTCGGTACATCTATCAATTGCAAAGCGCACGATGGGTCTATCCTTCCGCGGAACACAGCCGGTTTCAGCATTCCTTGGGCGCCATGCATCTGGCCGGGCAATATGCCAAACACGTGTATCCCAGCCTGGCTCAAACGGTGCGTCACGTTCCCTCCCTCCCGTACGTCGAAGCATTGCTCAGGGTCACCGCCCTGCTCCACGACGTAGGCCACGGCCCCTTTTGTCATTTCTTCGATCACCACTTTCTTCACCAATATGGGTTGTCCCATGAACACGTGAGTCAGGCCATTATTCGTCATGAAGTCGGTCACCTGATCAAGCAAGTCCGTCGAAGTCCTTCAGGAACATTGGCGGACCATGAAATACTCGACCCCGAGTACGTGGCGTTTCTGATCCTCAAAGAGCCCGACAAACAGAATCGACGTTATCCCCGATGGCTTCAGCTTCTTCGACCATTAATCGGAGGGCTGTTCACGGCGGACAACTTCGATTACGTCCTGCGCGATTCCTACATGTGTGGCGTCGCAATCGGACCGGTGGATATTCCCCGGCTGATCCATTACACGTTAATCACCCCGAAAGGGCTGACCATCCATAAGAACGGATTGCCCGCCCTCCAGATGTTCCTCAACGCCAGGCTCTATCTTTATGCCAACGTGTATTATCACCGCACCTCGCGCGCCATCGACCTGCACCTCCTGGAGATTTTCCACGAAACCATGGAATGTATTTTCCCTCACAATCCCTTGCAACACATGCAGAAATATCTTCGACTCACGGACTGGTCGCTGCTTGAAACGGTCCGCACATGGGAGTCATCATCGAATCGTAAAAGACAGCGGATCGGGAAAGAATGGGCCCGCGTGTTGGGACGACAGGTCAAATGGAAAACGGCGTACAGCAGGGTGCTGACGATGCGAGACTGCCGTCCGCGAGGACCGGCGGCGACACCGGAGAAGCTGGAGTCCCGTATTCGTCAGCAATTACCTCGGCGACTGCGAGGGCTGACATTCCGAGTGGACATCGCCAGCAAGGATACCCGGCCCTTCAACGTGTTGAACATGGGCCAATTTCAGTTTTATCTCTACGATCCCGCAACCGGGTCCGTTGAAAAGGAAAAACTTCAAGAACTGCTGGAATTTTTACCCTCGCAGATTGTCCAACTCCGAATCTTTGCCGAAGATCATCAGGCCGATGCCGCCTTAGCCACCGCGGTCGAACGGGTGCTTGACGACCGGTGATGGTGCGAGTCCCCGCAGGCCGGACGAGTAGGTCGGATCAGCCCTTCGACTTCGCTTCCTTCGACTTCAGGCGCGTTGCGCCTTACGCTCAGGACCACGGCAGGTCTCGCTCGTCCTGAAGAAGCGGGCCTAGAATGCGCTTGAAGATTTGAGTGCCCAATCCGGTGGTGGCCCCCAGACCACGCAACGTGAGGAAAAAATTGAATTGATTGCGTTCGGGAAGACCGTTGCCTCCCGATAAGCGGATATAATACAGACCCAGCGACCAGCACTTGCAAGAATTTTGATAGAAGCCCACGACGTCCCATTCGGGGGTCCGGCCCGTGACAAAATCATGATAGGCCTTGGTCCCCACCGTCCATCCCCCCGGCAGACGGACCGCGCCACCCGCGCTGAAAAAGTTGATTTCCGATTGAGCGGCCAAGACTTCATTAAAGGACACCGGGTTCCAGACATCTCCCCGGCGGGGGAGCAAACCTGATCGTGCATAGCGATACCCTAATTGCATGTAAGCCCGTTGGTGAGCCTGCACCATGACGTCTGAATTGAATTGCGATAATTCCCGGTGCTCCGGATTATAGAACGTATCAAGGCTCAGACTGAAACGATCAAGAAGTTCCGGCAATTGCGTCGCCGGAAAGTCAACCGTCGCCCTCCCCCAAACATCCGAGAACTTTTGTGTTGAACCGGGCGCAGAACCAAGATGGTAACTTTGGGCGATCATCACGTCCATCAACGTGGCCGGCCGTTTCCCGCTCCGCTCATCCTGCAATCTGGTTCTCAACGAATACGTCACCAGGTGTTTCCTCAGAAGGTTATCGGTCGCGTCGATCTGTAAAAGGTCGGACTGCCTCGTCGCCGGCACGTATTCATAGAACACGCGCGGCTCAATCGTGTGACGCAGCCGGTGCCCGGTCCCAACCTGGAAACCGCGTGAGACGTTCGAGACCGCATCCAAGCCCAACCAAAACGTCCCGCGATCCCGGGCATCATTTTGGGTCCGGCCACGGGAATAGAGGACTTCCCTGATTTTGAATTGCGGGCGAAGGCCGATCGCGTGCCCCAGGTGCAACCCGTGAACGGCCAAGGCCGGCATGAAGTCGAAACGACTCACGTTGCTCCCTTGCTCACGGGCGAAGTGGACGAACGTCGAATCCAGTCCGATGTCGAGACTCACCGTTTCCGCGCCCAGGGTCAAACGATGCCCGAACCGGTGCCCGATTTCCGGCAGCCGTTGAAACGTATTCCGGCCGCCGGCATCCAGCGGTTGCAGATATTGGGCCCTGAGATAGGCCGCGCCTCCCGGCAAACGGCGCGTGACGTGCAATACGGATTCCTGGCTGGGCAACGCCCGGGAAACCCCTGAAGCACTCAGATCCCGTAAGAGCCTCCGGTCCGTGGCATAGTTGACCTTGGCTTGAATCAGAAAATCATCCTGAACGTGATGAACGTGGCCTCCCGTCACTTGTGCGCGAGTCTGATCAGCCTTGGTATCATTAAACGCATTGAGCAGCCATTGCCCTCTCGAGCGGCGATTCAGGACGTAACGATACTTCACGTCCCCTCCCTGCCCCCGTTTGGTCAGGATTTGCGGGGCGACGGTCAGATCCTGGCTGGGAGAAAGCGCCCAATAAAACCCCTGTCGATACTGAACGCCCAACACGTTGTCGAATCCGATAGTCGGAACCAGAAACCCGGTTTTCCTGGCGTTCGGCATCGGATAGCGCAGCACGGGGACAGGGAGGACCGGCTGGTTGCGAATGTTCAACCATGTATCTTTGGCGAACACACTGTCGCCCTGTTCCACGTCCACGTCCTGAAACGAAAAACTCCAATCGGGGATTTGCCCGTCGTCCGCTTCGCAATTCGTAAACGTCCCGTCCTTGACGCGATAGTGGGTTTCGGACAATCGTTGAAGCAGGCGGCCCCGGAGCCACGTCCCCGTCTCTTTCAAGAAAATCTTTCCGTTGACCACAAGAACGGATTCCGTATTCACGTTGATGGTCAGTTCCTCCGCCCACACGTCATTCACTTGATCCTCGAGATGAACGTGACCCGTGGCCGTCAACCGTCCGGAGAGCTTGTGAAGCACGGCCCGGTCGGCGGTCAACCGCACGGCCCCCTGAGTCACGACCACCGAGCCGACGGCTTTGAACTCCTCCGTGACTTGATCGAATTCGGTTCGCTCGGCCGTGATGCGAAGAGCGGAAGCCGCATCAGGTTGCTCCGGCGCGACGTGAGGAGAGGACGCGCGTTCCGTTTCCAAGGGTTCGGACACGGGAAACATGGGCAACGCGTGAACCCAACTCGCCATCATGAACATGATCTGAGCAGTACACAGAACGCCGGTCCCGACGACTCGCCGTGCGTGACGCGCATGGGTTCGACTATCCCAGAACGGGTTCATACGTCCTTCCCGTCATCAGGCTTTTCACGTGCCCGACCAGGAACAGGGATCCCGTCACGCAGATCAGATCGTTGTCACTCGCCAGACCCGTTGCCAGGTCGAAGGCCGCTTCCGGCGCCTCACGCTCGTACGCCGGATGAGCAATGACCGGCAGGGCCTCTTTCAGGGCACGCACGGTGGCTGCCTTGGGAGACTTGATCCGCGTCAGAATCACCACGTCGGCCAGCGGGGCCAACGCCTTCAAAAATGCAGAAAGATTCTTGTCCTGCATCATCCCGACCATCAGGATGAGACGACGCCCTTGTTCTTCGGAAAGACGCGCTTGCAAATGGATCTTGAGACAGTCCGCCGCAGCAGGGTTATGGGCTCCATCACAGAGGATTTCAGGATGCCGCCGCAGCCGTTCGAGCCGGCCCGGCCAGGAAACCTGCGCCAGGCCCTGCCTGACGGCCCGTTCGGGAATTTGGATCCGGGGCATCACGCCGGCTTCGAGGAGAGCGACGGCACAGGTCGCATTCACCGCTTGATGCTCGCCTTCCAGCGCGCAGTGCAGATTCACGTACTGGTGATGGATCCCGATAACATCGAAGGTACCGGACGCCCGGGAGACGCTCCGAAACTCGCCGCCGAATCTGAACGTCTGTGCCTGCTTCTGTCGCGCCTGCTCCTCCAGGACGGCGGCTACCGACGGATCGACCGGCCCCATGACCAACGGAACGTTCCGTTTTACAATTCCCGCTTTCTCAAAGGCAATCGCTTCCAGGGATGAGCCCAGGTGCTTCTCATGATCGAATGCAATGCTGGTAATGACGGTTCCGATCGGCCGGCAGACGTTCGTCGCGTCGAATCTCCCTCCCAGCCCGACTTCCAGTACCGCGATGTCTACGCGTTCTTCGGCGAAATACCGAAAAGCCATGGCGGTGGCCACCTCAAAAAACGTGGGCGGCACGGAGAAAGACGGCAAGGCTTGTATGGCGTTGAACAGGTCGACGACTCGATCTTCGGGAATGCAAAGTCCTTGAACCTGGATTCGTTCGGGGAAATCAAGAAGATGCGGAGACGTATACAACCCGACGCGGATTCCGGCTGCCTGCAGGATCGACGCCGTGATGGCAGCCACGGATCCCTTCCCGTTGGTTCCGGCAACGTGCAGGACCGGAAGACGCTCTTGGGGGTTCCCGAGTTCCGACAACAACGAGGAAATCGTGTCGAGTCCCAGGCGGATGCCGAATTGTTGCAACTCGTAGAGACGTTCTCGTGCGGCTTCGTAGGAAGGCTTCATCAACGTCTCTCAAGACTAGCCTGCCGGCATCGGAGCCTCTCCTCTTCCCCTCCTTTGCCTGCCCTGAGCCTGTCCTGAGCGTAGTCGAAGGGCGAAGTCGAAGGGTAAGGATGGGTGAGGGGAGGTAACACGGCGGTCCCTCGATACCCTATCAGGCACTGGCACTGAGATGCCGAAAAACGGTGTGGAGCGTCTGTTGAAGACGGGGCCGGCTCACGATCGCGTCGATCATACCATGTTCGAGCAAAAATTCCGCGCGCTGAAACCCGTCCGGCAGTCGCTGTTTGATGGTTTGTTCGATAACGCGTGGCCCCGCAAATCCGATCAGGGCTTTCGGTTCAGCCAGGATGACGTCACCCAACATGGCCACGCTCGCGGTGACGCCTCCGAACGTCGGGTCCGTCAGGAGCGAAATGAACGGCACGCCGGCTTCATGAAGCCGCGCCATGGCAGCCGACGTCCTGGCCATCTGCATGAGGGAGAGGATGCCCTCCTGCATTCTCGCCCCGCCCGACGTGGTCACGAGTAAGAATGGCGTGTTTCCCTCGATGGCCCGATCAGCCGCACGACAGATCTTTTCTCCCACCACGGACCCCATGCTGCCGCCCATGAATCCGAAATCAAAGATCCCCACGATGACCGGGCAAGCTTGAAGCCTGCCTTCTCCGGTGACGATGGCGTCACGCCTGCCGGTCTTCTTTTGATAGATCTCGATTCGGCCGGGATAGGGTTGCGTATCGGCAAACGCCAAGGGGTCACCGGGCGACAAGTCGGCGTCCCACTCCTGAAAACTGCCGGGATCGAACAAGACGTCGATCCGTTCGGGGACCGACAGGGGGAAGTGGTATCCGCACTTGGGACACAGTTTGAAGTTCTGATCGACTTCTTTTCGATAGACGACGGCGCGACAGAAAGCACATTTGATCCACATGCCTTCGACGATGTTCAGCTTGCCCTTTTCCCGTTGTTCCGACGAGCTCTTCTTCAACCAACCCATCGAGACGCGTTCCTTAGAAAAAGGTGCAAGATCCGACAACGGCGGGAACAATCAGCCGCCGCGCGCGTGCATTTCCAAATGTGGATCCTGGCGCAGTTCGTCAATCTGGATAAATTGGCCGCGACCGCTTGAGACCTCCAACGCTTTACGGTCTTCGGCGCCACGGTCGGTCCGCTGCCGCCATCCCGACCGGATGCGGGCTCGCACGGTCGCGTCGTCGTTCAACCGAAGCGGTTCCCGCAGATCCAGTCCGTGCTTGGCATAGAGACACAGATACCACATGCCGTCCGCGGTCAAACGACTCCGGTCGCACGTCGCACAAAACGGCGTGGTCGTGGAAGGAATAATTCCGAACGTCGTGCCATCAGGCAATCGATAGCGCCGGGCCGGAGCCGAACTGTTTTCCCGAATGGGCTCAACGGGGCCGTAGGCCTGTCGAAACGTCTCCAGGATCTCAGCCTGGGAAAAGACTTTGTCCATGCCCCAATCATTCGCGCCGCCCACGTCCATGTACTCGATGAATCGCACCTCCCCGTCGACGTTTTTTCCATATTCGATTAACTCGACGAGTTCGTCGTCATTGAATCCCTTGATTGCGACAGTGTCGATTTTGAGTCCGGTGAATCCGACCGTCTTGACGTGGGCAATGCCCTGTAAGACCCGATCAAACGTATCCCGTTTGGTCAGGTTCCTGAACTTGTCGGGTTTCAGGGTGTCGAGACTGACCGTGATGCGATCCAAACCGGCATCACGCAATGATTCGGCCTGCTCATCCAACAAGATGCCATTGGTAGTCAAGGCGATATCCTGAATGGCAGCCTGTTGCTTCAGCAGGCTGATGAGGGTGGCCAGGTTACGACGAAGCAGGGGTTCGCCGCCCGTCAACCGGACTTTATCCACGCCGAACTCGGCAAAGATCTCCACCAACCGATTGATTTCTTCGAAACTCAGGAGGGTTTCGCGGGGAAGCCATGCATACTCGTCCTCCGGCATGCAATAACGGCACCGCAGGTTGCACCGGTCCGTCACGGACACGCGCAGACTCCGCAGGGGGCGATCGAACGTGTCGAACAGATCCGCACCCGTCGACGCGGCGTTCATGGATGTTGCTCGACCCATACTTCTCCGTCCGGCGTCTGTTCACATTTCCAGATCGGCGTGATCTGCTTCAGTTCGTCGATACACCATTTGCACGCCTTGAACGCATCCGCCCGATGCATGGCGCCCACCACGATCAGGACAATGTTTTCCCCGATGTCGATCTCGCCGTACCGGTGCAGGATCAGCACTTCAATGACGTCAAAATCCTGCAACGCACGCTCGCGGATTTCCCGCAGCTTCTTTTGGGCCATCCCTTCATAGTATTCAAACGTGATCCGGCTGACGTCCCGGTCATTCGATCGATCACGCGCGGTGCCGAGAAAGGTCGCAATGCCACCAATGCGCGTGGAACGGTTTCGGACCCGGTTGATTTCCTCGTCAATTGAAAAGTCCTCTCGTTGGACCCGGACCAACGAGGCTTCGGTATCAACGGTAGACATCGGCTAGCATCTCCCATGGTGGACATGCTCCGCCGGAAAACGGCGGAAGCAACGCGATTTCATCAGTGCCGGCAAGCTCGGTTTCCCCGTGAGCCACCTCATGGTTCACCGACACGAGAATTTTTCGTTTCAGCAACAGGTCGCCAACGTCGGCATTCATCGACTGGATGGCTGCGATCAGATCATCCACCCGGCAACCCTGATCCAACGGCACCTTCAGTTCGGATTCGTTGTGAAGCTGCGTTTTCAACATACCGAACAATTTTACCGTGACAATCATGACGATGCCCCATGGGCGGGGGCCAAAGCCTCGACGTCGGCTCGTTGATAGGTCCCGGACTTGCCGCCGGATTTCGAGAGCAGACACACGTCTCCGATACTCATGCCTTTATCCACGGCTTTACACATGTCGTAGATCGTCAACGCCGCCACCGCGACCGCGGTCATGGCTTCCATTTCGACCCCGGTCTGGCCGTGGGTCTTGACCGCAGCCTCGATGGTCAAGGAACATTGCCCCTTCTCATCGGGCGTCGCATTTTCCCGGAAGTCGATATTCACGCTCGTCAGCATCAAGGGATGACACATGGGGACCAGGTCCGGCGTCCGTTTGGCGCCCATGACTCCGGCCACCTGCGCCACGGCCAGAACGTCGCCTTTAGCGATTTTCCCTTCCTGAATACGGCGTAGAGTTTCCGGAAGCATCGAGACCCGGCCCTGCGCCACCGCGATACGTTCGGTCGAACCCTTGGCCGACACATCGACCATCTTCGCACGGCCGGATTCATTGAAATGCGTAAAATCAGCCACCAGGCACAACCCTCCCGCTTAAGCGTTCGGCCCTATTATAGGAGCCATCCGAAAAGCGGGTCAAGCGGTTGGCCCTGCTCACGCTCGGTCGGAGCCGGACAAGTCAACCGGGCTTGACACGTATTTTCCCCTCCTCGACAATGCCTTGGTGTCCGAAGCCATCATCATTGAAGGGATCCGATTTCAGGCGCGGTGCGGGGTCACGCCGGACGAACGGCAACGCCCGCAGCCCCTATTGGCGGACCTCGAACTCGCCTGTTCGGTCGAAGACGCCATTCATTCCGACAGCCTCACCAAAACCGTTGATTACGCCCGAGTCGTGCAACGGGTGATTGACGTCGGCACCACCCATGAAAACGCGCTGATCGAACGATTGACGGATCAGATCGCCCAAACACTCCTGCTGGAATTTCCCATTCAACGACTGACCATCTGGCTGCGGAAAGCCGCGCCGCCGCTCCCGGACGTGTCAGGTTCGGTCGGCGTCCGTCTGACGTATCCACGCACACAGGCAATCGATTCCGTTTCCCCTTTTCAACCTTCGCCGTTTCTGCACGCCACCGCCCACATGATCCCCAAAGGCAAAGTCCTGGACGTGGCCGCGGGAGAAGGCCGGCACGCCTTGTATCTGGCTTCTCAAGGTTATGAGGTGATCGGTCTCGACCGAAACGAGCAGGCATTAGCCACCCTGGCGCGTAAGGCCGGCGAGCACCACCTTCCCAATCTCTCGACGTGGAACGTGGACCTGGAAAAAGACCCGACGTTGCCCCCTTCACTGGGCGATCAGGAATACGACGGGATGCTGGTGTTCTTCTATCTCTTCCGGCCGCTCTTTCCGTCTCTCCTGCAAGCCCTCAAGCCCGGCGGCGTCCTGATTTATGAGACGTTCTTGATCGATAATCACGTACGGTACCAGCACCCCCGGAATAAAGAATTCTGTTTGGAGCGAAACGAGTTGCTCCACTTAACCCACCCGTTGCGCGTGTTGCACTACGAGGAAGGCCCAAATTCCTCTTCGCTTCATCCGGGGCCTGCCCTGAGCCTGTCGAAGGGGCCTGCCATCACCGCACGACTCGTGGCCCAAAAACTTTGACCGGGACCCCGCCGGCTGCACAAACGCAATCGCCCGTCGATGGCACGAATCGATCTTCACCTGCATACCCGCTTTTCCGACGGCAGCCTGACGCCCGCGAAGGTCGTAGACCTGGCCCATCAAGCAGGCGTCACGGCCCTGGCCATCACGGATCACGACATCGTGGACGGCATTCCCCACGCCCTGCATGCCGCCACACCGCTGGGCATCGAAGTCATTCCCGGCGTCGAGTTGAGTTCTCGCTTTCACAAACAGGAACTCCACGTCCTCGGCTATTTCGTTGATTGGCAGGATTCGACCTTCCGGGGCCATTTGGCTCAACAGCGTCGTTCACGACACGTCAGAAATCCGCAAACCATTGAACGTCTGAACGCATTGGGCCTTGAACTGTCCGTAGAAGAAGTCAAGGCCAAAGCCGGATCCGACTCCATCGGCCGCCCCCACGTCGCGCAGGTGTTGGTTGAGAAGGGATACGTTCAGGACACCCGGGAAGCTTTCGATCGATATTTGAAAGAGGGAGCCCCGGCCTACGTGCCGAGGATGCTCTCCGACACACGGGACGTCATCGCCTGGATTCGCAACGCGGGAGGCGTGCCGGTTCTGGCGCACCCGACGTGGACCCGGTGCGAGGGAGAGCCCCTGCACCGCTTGTGTGCCGGCTTAAAGGAAGCCGGGCTGTTGGGCTTGGAAGTGTTTTACAGCAGTCATAACCGGAAACAGACTTCGCGGTTTCTCGAATTGGCCAAACGATTGGACCTGCTGGTCACCGGGGGAAGCGATTTCCACGGAGCGGCAAACCCGGCCATTCAGGTGGGTCGAGGCAAGGGAAATCTCAAAGTCCCGGACACGTTATTGGACCCGCTCCGTCGTGCTGCCCGATAGGGGTCCGGATACCTGCTAATTTTCCGGGGCTTCGACGATGTGGTTTTCGAAGCGGGTGCAACCTTCGGCCAGCAGGCGGTTCGTCAGCATCTCACCCGGCCATTCGATCGGCAAGTCCGCGGTAAAGACCCACACGTCCGGAGAGGTCCAGATCGGGCCATGATCTTCCGGCAGATCGGGATCGAACAGATCCGTCCAGACGGGCATGTAGACCCCGTTCCCGCATTGCGTGTGTAAATGGACGATGGTCCGGCTCCTGACCGGAGGGTCGAGGTCATGCCAGACCGCCGCCGTTTCATCGGCCAGTCGATGGAGTCTCACGGCATTCTGGGCGTCGAACATGCCGTACGCGGCATACACCGGCACCTCCAGCATATTCGGCGCCAGGGCAATTTCGGGGCATTGCTCCGTCAAGCCCTGCAACAAGGTTTCACGTTCTTTGTCGGGGATACTTTCCGGAAGGGACGAATCTCTTGCCCCGATCAACTCAAACAGCAAAAAGGCCGTTGACTCGACGGGCGGATGCAGGCGGGCGGTAATGGGTTGCCGGCGCTGGGAACCCGCCATACAGGACAAATGTTCGTGAAGTTGTTGAAGGGTCAAGAAATCAAGCGTCGTATCGGTCAGCAATCGCGGTTCGACCGTCACCACGGTTCCCGGGGGAACGTGCAAACACTCCCGGAGCAATTCCGCGGTTTTTTCCGGATGAATCTTCAAGCCGAAAGGCGCGGCGAGGTTCGCCTGAAGCGGCAACTCGATCGCCCCCAAAATGGCATACGCCGGATCGTCGTCGTGATCGCTTTCAATCAAGACCGAACACGCGGCTTCCGCCAACAGGTCGAACAGCCATTCAGCCATTTCTTCATCCAACGCCGCCAGAACGGTGAGCACGTCATGCTCGCGGTCCTGTTCGAGCAACGCCTGCAGGACTTCGATGGCGAGTTCGGAATCACCGTGATCGTGCCGGCGGGCATTGATCAGGTGAATCAGGTCTCGGGTTAAGGGATCAGGGCGATACCAACTGGACATGGGCGAAATTCAAAATCCATGTGATCTCACTTCAACTCGAGTGAGGATGACGTCAGGGTGATGTGCCGTCTCTTGTCCGTTGCCGAATACAGGATGCATTCTGCATACGAAAAATCCGTTATGCAACCCATTTTCTCCGAAGGCAGAAACCGCGGACCTTCTCTCAAATTTCTCAATGCAGCACGTCACGCCCTCACGGGTCCGGCGCAGTTTGACATGCCTGAAGGTGAGTGGTAAGAAAAGGCTCGGCACATCGGCACCCGTCTGTTTTCCGGGCACGCTTCTCACGGGGCACTCATGACAGCGACGACACTCTCTCACACGTGGTCCCCCTTCTCTCCCCTGCTCTTTGCCCGGGACATCGACCAGGACCTCGATTTCGACGACGACCTGGACGAGTTTGACGATCCTCGACCGAAACCGCCTCGCCGGTGGTTGACGTTCATCCTGATCATCCTGTTGGCCGCAGGAATCTGGTACGTGATGACGGAACCGGAGTTACGGTCTTCCGTCATGCAAATGGTAGCCACGGTCCGCGGCGCAGTCGACTCGCTCGCCGAAGATCCCGTTCCCCAACCCGAACCAAAAGTCCAGCCGCCGGTCCCGGCAGTCCCTCCCGTTCCGGCCTTTCACGAAGGGCAACAGGTCGCCGTCGCGTTGCGGGAAGGGCGTCAGGCTCGCTTTCGGTTACGCAATGCGGCCGAAGGAGAACAAGTGGGGGCCCTCGTGAAAACCGGCGACACCCTGACGGTGCTCGACGGCAGTCTCATCAAGAAACGGTGGGTCTACTTCGTCCAAACACAATCCGGAGACTCGGGATGGATTAAGGGCACGTACCTTCAATCTATGCCGTAAGTTGCATCCACACAGATGCCCACCATCTCGGAAGCGCATTCCTATTGCACGTCAAAGGCGAAAGACAGCGGGAGCAACTTTTACTATTCGTTTCTCTTCTTACCCCGTCCCCGCCGGGAAGCCATGTATACCGTGTACACGCTGTGTCACGAGTTGGACGCGGCCGTCGATCACCCTCCTCCCGGTGAGGACCCGCACAGTCAACTGGCACGATGGCGCCGGGAAATTCAGGCGGCCTACGACGGTAGCCCGCAATTTCCGGTGACCGTCAGTCTCGCGGATCACGCCCGCAAACTGAACATTCCCCGGGACTATTTTCAGGAACTGATTGCCGGCATGGAAATGGATCTGACGATCCGGCGGTACGCCACCTTCGACAACCTCTATCCCTATTGCTATCGCGTGGCCTCGATCGTCGGATTGATCTGTTTGAAAGTGTTCGGAACGAAGGACCCCCGTGCACAAGACTATGCCGTCAACCTGGGCGTGGCCTTTCAATTGACCAACATCATGCGTGACGTGGGCGCCGATGCCGACCGCGACCGGATTTACATCCCGCAGGAAGACCTGGTCCGGTTTGGCTGTTCCGAAGAACAACTGTCGACCAAAACCGCTTCACCCGAATTCATCCGGCTCATGGAATTCCAAGCCGCCCGGGCCCGTGAGTATTATCGAAAAGCCCAAACCGTGCACGACGCCCTAGCCTCGGCCGACCGGCAATCGTTGCTGTCCGCGGAAATCATGCGCGCCATCTATTTCAATCTCCTGACCCGCATAGAAGGCACGCGGTTTGCCGTGTTTGCTTCCCGCATTCGCGTTCCGCCGTTTCGTCGCGCAACCCTGGCCCTGACCGCGTGGGCGCGCCGGTCGTTCCAAAATCGTGTATCCCGGCGGACGTGACGTATGCATGGTCGATGGATATGAAAAGAGCCAACGCCACTTCAGTTCTGTCATTCCCGCGCACGCGGGAATCCAGTGTCTTTCTCTTCGCAAACGAAAGAAAATGCAAAAACCCTGGATCAGTCCCCGACATTCTTAATCGGGGATCCAGTTTATATTGTCGAGGATGACAAGGGGGGAAGTCGGTATGGTAAATGTTCAACAACGTAGCATGAGAGATAACTATGTCGCTCGCTGACCTCTGTGAATCCCTGCGCAACTGCCAGGCATGTCGTCTGGCTGCCGGACGAACCCAGGTCGTGTTCGGGAGCGGAAATCCGGACGCGTCGATCATGTTCGTCGGGGAAGCCCCGGGGTTCCACGAAGACAAGCAAGGGGTGCCGTTTGTAGGCGCGGCGGGAAAACTGCTCACGGATTTATTGGAATCCGTCGGGCTTTCCCGGTCCCAGATTTACATTGCCAACGTCATCAAGTGCCGCCCACCCCAAAACCGCGACCCCGAACCCGATGAAGTGGAGACGTGCAAGCCCTTCCTGTTCCAACAAATAGAATTGATTAAACCGCACCTGGTCTGTTCCATGGGCAACTTCGCCACCCAAACGCTGCTGGAAAGAAAGGTCGGGATCACCAAGGTCCACGGACAACCGTTTCAATTAAAGGACTTTCGGTTGTTTCCGCTGTTTCATCCCGCCGCGACCTTGCACAACGACCGTCTCCGGCCCTTGCTTCAAGAAGACTTCAAAAAATTGAAACGGCTCCTGGATGAGATGGCGGCTCCGCCACGGGAACCCGCGACTCAGGCAAGCGACCAACCCCAGCAAATGGATCTGTTTTAACCCGGCTTGTCGGATGACGTTGCGTTAATCCGACCCGGGAGGGCTCTCCGAATCCTCGGCTTGCTCGTCACTCGCAGTCTCGGATTCTGATTCGGAGTCTGCGTCAGATTCTTCGTCGGTCTCTTCGAATTCTTCTTCCGGCGTTTCGAACCACTTCACCAGCATGTCTTCCCACCATACTTCATCGACGTCCGCGCCGGGATCGACTCCCAGGAACGACACGTCGGCTTCGGTCATGTCAGGATTGATGTCCGTGGGACGATGCCGGGCGCGATCGACCACTTCCTTGGTCGCGTACCCGCCGACGATCCAGGACGGCGGATCGGCGCGCCGGGATTTATACGCTTGGAGTTGATGTTTGAAATAGACAAAAATATTCCGTTGCGCGGCATCTTCAAACCCGCTGGGCGGCAGGCTCAGGATCTTTTCGATTTTTTTCCGCCATTCCCGTTGGTCATAGCGTGAGGTGACCAACTGCAGGGCTCTTGCTCCATCTTCAACGTCAAGTGGCATACCGACTCCTTCGATTTACCCGACCTACATCGTTTCACCAGGTCGGAGCGTCGGGCGTAGGTCGGATTAGCGTAGCGTAATCCGACAATTCCTACCTCCTTCGAGTTACCCGCACATTCAATGGCCGCCCACCATCATCTCGCGGATGCGGATGGTGGGACTCGCCAGTTTCCCTCGAAACACCAGATCGTTCCCGATCGACTCGATATCCTGAAACATCCGTTTCAAATTGCCGGCGATCGTCACTTCCTCCACCGGGTAGGCCAATTCGCCGTTTTCAATCCAAAAACCCGACGCCCCGCGGGAATAATCGCCCGTCACCATATTCACCCCGAACCCGATCAACTCGGTGACGTACAACCCTTGGGTGACGGATCGAATGATCTCCTCGGGCGAGGCGTCGCCGGGATGGAAAAACAAATTCGTCGGAGACACGGTGGGATTGTCGCCGATGCTTCTGGCCGCGTTGCCGGTGGACGCCATGCCCAACTTTCGTCCGGAATACGTATCCAACAAATAGTTGGACAGCGCGCCTTGTTCCAGGATCATCGTCTTGCGGGTGGGCAACCCCTCCCCGTCAAAGGGCCGGGACCCGAGTTTGCCGGGCAGCCGACCGTTGTCTTCGACGTTCACGTGTTGCGGGGCAATGGACTTACCCAATTGCCCCAGCAAAAACGAAGCGCCTTTATACAGGGAATACCCGGAGACCGCACTCGAGAGGTGCCCCAACAAACTGCACGCCGTTTCCGGATCAAAAATCACGGGCACCCGTTGGGTCTCGACTTTTCGAGCCCCCAAACGCCGCAACGTCCGCTCCGCCGCGATTCGGCCGATTGATTCCGGATCCTCCAATTCATGCCGTTTCCGCGAAACCGCATACCAATAATCCCGTTGCATGCCCTGGTCATCGGAACCTTCGGCCACCGGGGCCACGGACAGAGAAAATCGCGAACTGCGGTGATATCCCAGAAACCCGTGCGTGTTGGCCAACACCACCGCGCCATAGCCCGCACCGCACTCGGCCCCTTCCGAATTGGTCACGCGGGAATCAGCGTCCATGGCTGCCCGTTCCGCGCGCTGCGCCACGTCAATGGCTTCATCCACGGGCATGGCGGTGGAATCATACAGATCCAGATCCGGCACGTCGGTTGCGAGAGCAGCCTGTTCGGGCAGTCCCGACGTCTCATCCTCGGCTACGGCCTTGGCAAGGGCGCAGGTATCGGCCACCAACTGCTTGAGCGACGCTTCGGAAAAATCCGAGGTGGACGTACTGGCCGACCGCTTCCCGAAAAACGCTCGAATGCCCAAGGTCTTTTCCCGCGCCTTGCTCAAACAATCCACGGCCGACAACCGGACCTGAACCGACACGGAATCCCCTTCCGCCACCATGACGTCGGCTTCCGTAGCGCCGTGGGCCTTGACCCGGTCGATCAACTCGGCGGCAAGGGTCTTCAGGACTTCCGGTGATTCATGCATGATGCAGGTTGTTGTTGTCATCCCCGACCCCGATCGGGGATCCAGGGGTTTTTGTAGTTTTTCCTGTAGGTCGGATTAGCGAAGCGTAATCCGACGGCTTGGCAAATTGTCGGGTTACGCCCTTCGACAGGCTCAGGGCTAACCCGACCTACTTATTACTGGAACGGCGTTCCGAACGTTCCAACGCGACCTGCGCTAGGCCGACGTTCCCCCCACCGTCAGTTCATCGACTCGGATGGTCGGCAACCCGACGCCGACCGGCACGGATTGGCCCTCTTTTCCGCAGGTCCCGATACCCGAATCCAATTGCAAATCATGGCCGACCATGGACACCTGCTTGAGCACGTCGGGCCCGCTCCCGATCAGGGTCGCCCCTTTGACCGGCTTCGTCACTTTGCCATCCTCGATGAGATAGGCTTCACTCGCCGAAAACACGAACTTGCCGTTCGTGATATCCACCTGTCCGCCGCCGAACGACACGGCATACAGACCTTTCTTGACGGAGCGCAGAATATCCTCGGGTTCGGACGTGCCAGCCAACATGAAGGTATTGGTCATCCGGGGTAACACGATGCTGCGGAAATCCTCGCGCCGGCCGTTGCCGGTAAGCGGAATGCCCATGAGCCTGGCGTTCAGACGGTCCGTGATGTATCCGCACAGGATTCCGTCTTCGATCAGGACGGTCCTGGTCGTGGGCGTGCCTTCATCGTCGATATTGAGCGACCCCCGCCTGGAGGGCAACGTCCCGTCATCCACGATCGTACACACGTCGGACGCCACGCGCTGGCCGATCAAATTGCTGAACGCCGACGTCTTCTTGCGATTGAAATCCGCCTCCAGGCCATGGCCAACGGCCTCGTGCAAGAGAATTCCGGGCCAGCCGCCCCCCAAGACCACGGGCAGAATGCCCGCGGGCGCGTCCACGGCATCGAGATTCAGGATAGCCTGCCTGGCGGCTTCCCGTGCATACGCCCGCGCCCGGTCCTGTTCATGGTAAAAGGCAAACGCCACGCGGCCGCCGCCGCCGAAGGTGCCGACCTGTCGATTGGTCCCTTCTTCGGCAATACACGTCACCTGGAGTCGCGATAAGGGCTGCACGTCGCCGGCGCGCAAGCCGTCGGTAGTCGCCACCAGCATGACCTTATGATTGGTATTGATGGACGCCATCACCTTCGTGATCCGGGGGTCATAGCGACGCGCTTCCCGGTCGATCAGGTTGAGCAGGTCCACGCGCTCCTGCGTGGCGACGTCGGTCAGGGGCTGTTCAAGCGGATAAAGATTGTGTGTCCCGGCCGGCCGATGCGTGACGGGGACCGGGACGTCGCCTTGCGGCGAATCGGCGATATACCGGGCGGTATCCGCGGCGATTTCCAGGTCCCGTTTGGACAATTCGTCGGAATAGGCAAACCCGGTTTTTTCCCCGGACGTGGCCCGGACCCCGGCGCCCTGAGCAATGCTTTTGACGGCCCGCTTGACGATACCTTCCTCCATGGACACGGATTCGGAAATCGTCGATTCAAAATAAATGTCCGCGTAATCCACGGCACGGACGTTCACGCGCGCCAAGGCCTGCTCGACTTCACGTTCCTCAAGAGCAAACTGTTCGAGTTTCACCACCGGCTGGGACATGGTCCCTACACTTAGCATGCCCGCTGAAATGTGCGCAAGAAAGAGAAGAAAGCGTAGGTCTGATAAATGTGTTTTCTGACGTGCGCGGACGCGCTCAGGGATGCAGCCATGACGTTCCTCCTATCTCCCTCGTGAACGACGGGTTGGCCGGCATGCGACCAGCGACCTTGCCAAATGGGAATGGGAGCTGATGGAAGCGGAAAGAGCCAGGGCCACGACGTAAACGATGACAGTCTGCTTGGTAAGTTACCGCTCCTGTTTGGCCCCAAACGCCCCGACCAGTTCATTGTACCCGAAGACGCCTGCGGCTTCGGCGAGGTCCGGGCCATAGAACCGCCCATCGAGGTAGATCGGCGCCTGGTTGAAGTCGTCATGCCCCGAATGACCGAAGAACCGGCCGCCTTCGTACAGCCCCACATCCGCCAAATCCGAGAATACGATGTCCTCGCGCGACGCCCCGGTCTCGACGTTGGCGATATCGGTGAAGGACACGTCCATTCTCTGACCATCACCGAAGGTGGCCACCAGATTGGCGCTGCCGGCATAGCGGTCGGACGTGACGACATCCACGCCCACCATCGCGCCGGTCCAGGTGGCGGTCCCCTCGACGGGCAGCGGCTCCTCGGAAATCGAGCCGAAGGAAGACGCGATGAAAAAGCCCGTGTTCGCACCGGCGGTCCCGTAGCGGCTCACGAAAGCCGCGGAATGGTCCATCCACGCGCCATAGGCCCTCCAGTCGCCGTCATCGGGATTGCTCTCGACGATTTCGAGGCCCTCGATCTCGCGCTCCTGCATAACGCCGTCCTCGAACAACCAGCGCGAAATCTCTGCCGGGGCGTACAAGAAGCCCTGACCGACGCCGCCGCATCCGTGTGGGAAGCAGTCGTAATGGAAGCCGGCACCGTCACTACCGGCCACGTGCAATCGCGAGATGAGTACCCCGTTGACCTTGCCGACGATGTTGTTCAGGCGGTCCAGGGGTTCGACCGGTGCTGTGCTGGAGCATGCCGCGACGGTGAGGGCGGCGAACAGGACGGCTACGATGGATTTATTAGGCATTATGCTCAGGCTCCTTTCTTGATGTCGGTTCACCTTCGGTTACAAAATTTTGAACGTATCCAAGAGCTGCGGACCGCATGGGAACCCGCGCCCGTCGTCGCAATCTCGCCGCCCGATATTTCCATGCGCAACGCGCCCGCTTGACGATACCTTCCTCCATGGACACGGATTCGGAAATCGTCGATTCAAAATAAATGTCCGCGTAATCCACGGCACGGACGTTCACGCGCGCCAAGGCCTGCTCGACCTCACGTTCCTCAAGAGCAAACTGTTCGAGTTTCACCACCGGCTGGGACATGGTCCTTACACTTAGCATGCCCGCTGAAATGTGCGCAAGAAAGAGAAGAAAGCGTAGGTCTGATGAGTCCTGAGCCCGTCGAAGGGTCGAAGAGCGTAATCCGACAATGACCCCAGACGCCGCGTCAGAAGCCCCACTCGGCCTGGAGCCGCACGCCCTGGTTCACGGGCTGTTGGCCGGTGGGCTCCTGGCGCGTGCCTTCCAGGCTCAGCGTCAAGCCCGTGGCGCCGAGCCCCGGCATCTGCAAGCGCGTCCCCACCCGGTAGGTGCGGTCCGCGCCGTCCGTCAGCACCGTGCCCACGTAGGGCGTCAGCAGCCCCGGCCCGACCGGTGCCGGCAGGCCATAGCCCACCTCCGCGGCCAGGCGGCCGGATTGGGCCGGCGGGCGGCTTTGCGGCGCCAGGCCCGCGGTGGTCTGTCTCGACCAGAGGCCCTCTACCCCGCTGGCGGCCACGCCCCAGGTGGGGCTCACCGTCAGCGCCAGGCCCTGGCTCCCGGCCACGGGGGCGAGCCGCATGGTCCCGCTCGCACCCCATTCCTGATAGTCCTCGTCCTCATGCGCCACCAGGCCTCGCACCGCGGCTTCGATGGTCAAGCCCAGACTCGGGTCCGCGTACTGCACCCGGCCGCCCACTTCCAGGCCGAAGCCGGTCTCCGCGTCCCCCCAGTCATGCCGCAGGCCCAGTTCCACCGTCGGCGTCAATTGCCGCCCATCCGCCCACGTCACGCCCCGGCTGCCTTCCAGGATCACCCGCAGCCGGTGCGCGTCCGCGTCCGTCGCCGCGGAATTCGCCACCGCGTCCGCACTCGTGCGCGTGAGCATGGCGTCCGTGCGTGTGGCCAGTTGGAACCCCCCGCTGTCTTCAGGCGTCAGCAGCACGCCCCGGCCCCCGAAGGCCCCCATCATCAACTGCGTGTCGGTTTCGGTCGTGGTCCCGTTCGCCATCTCCAGGTCCAGGTCGCCCCAGCCGTACCCCAGCAGGCCCCACACGTCCAGGCGGTCGGTCACGGCATAGCGCAGGTAGGGATGCAGACTCGTCAGGGTCTGCTCCAACTCGCCCTGCCCACGCTCGGCGGTCCCAGGCATCAGGAACGTCCCGTCCCCCCGGCTGTGCGCCACGGCCACCCCGGCCAGCAGCCGGTCCCATTCACCGTCCACGCCCACGGTCCCCGTGAACACGTCCCCGTCCAGGGTCAGGTCGCCGTCCCGGCCGTCGAACCGGGTGCCGGCAAACCGGCCCCAGGCCGTCAGGTGCGGGGTCGAGGTCCCGGCGTCGGCCGCATTCAGGTTCAGCCGGAAGGCGCTGCCCAGGAGGACCTGCCGGAGATCCGGCAACTGGAGGCTCTGCGACTGCCCCAGCCGCGGGTCGGTGGCCGGGCCATCCAGCCAGGGGTCCCAGCCGATGGGAGCGGACGCAGCCGCGCCAGTGGCCGAAGCCGGGGCCCCGGCCTGACCGGACAGGCCCACGCCCACCATCTGGGCGACGTCCCGCACCAGCGTCGCCAGCCGGCCGGGCGGCTCGGCGGGCTCAGCCGGGGTCAGCGGGCCCCAGAGTTTGGCGGCCAGGGCGCGCTCAGCCTCAGCGTCTTGGCTCTTGTCTTTGCCTGTTACAGACACTGGATTCCCGATCGGGGTCGGGAATGACAGCAGGCCAGGGGCGTCGGCGCCGGGCTCCCCTGTGGGTCCGCCCGCGCGTGCGCCCTGCCGGCCCAGCGGGACCCGGTAGCCGCCGATCGTCAGGTAGGAGTCTTGCCCCGGCGTCCCGCGCAGCCGTTCGCCCACCGCGTCCGTCACGTGCGTCCCTACTGTCCGGCCGAACCGGGCCAGCCACGCCCGTTGCAAGGGATCGGTGTTCTTGATGGTCCCCGTGGCGCGCGCCTCGGCCAGCTTCACCCGCGATGGGCTCACGTTGCTCAGCGTCAGCGTCAGCGTCTCGTGGCCCTCGTCATGGGCGTCGTCCAGCACCGGCACCGACACGGTCTTGCTCGTCTCGCCCGCGGCAAAGGTCAGCGTCCCCGTGGTCGAGGTGTAGTCCGCGCCCGCACTCGCCGTGCCGTCGCTGGTGGCGTAGCGTACCGTGGTCGCGCTGGTGCGCGCCCGGCTCAGGCTCACCACGAAGTCGAGCGTCGCGTCCCCGGCTTCGTCGACTTGCGCGTCGGCGACCGAGAGCGTCACCGGGCCCGCGACCGTCGCGGTGACCCCGCCTGCGAGCATCCGCCCGTCCGCGGTGCACACCGCGTGGCCGGCCGCGCAATCGGTGGTCGGCTTGAGCCGCAGCGTCACGTCGCCGAAGCCCGACGGCGCGATCCGGAGGCGCCACTTCACATTCTTGCCGGGCTCGACGCGGCTCGCCTTCTCGATGCGCGCGCCGCTCACTTCGAACAGATTGTCGCGCACCGTCTTGTAGCTCAGCCCGCCCGGCGCCTCGCTGAAGTGGAAGCGCAGCTCGATCTCGCTCTTCCCGTCGTGCTCGGTCGGCACCTCGGAGAACGACGCCGTGAACGGGACGCCCGGCACCGTGGCCGTGGCCGCCCGGGCGAGCGGCGCGCCGCCCGCGCACACCGCATTCGCCTCGGTGCACGCCCGCGCGGGCAGGCGCATCGTGATGTCGCCTCCCCGGGTCGGCTCGACGGTGACTTCCCAGCCCAGGTTGCTGCCCCGGGTGAGGCGCCTCGCGCCGGTCACGTTCGCGCCGCTCACCTCGAGCAGCCCGCCGCCCACCGTGCGGTAGCTCAAGGCATCCGGCGCCGCGCTGAAGTGCAGCTCGACGGTGAACGCGGTCTCCCCGTCATGGCGCTCGGGCAGGCGCTCGAAACGCGCCGTGAACCCGTCCGGCTTGCCCACCTGGCCGCGATCGCCGATCGCGGTGCCTGACGACTGGCCCAGCACGCTCGCGCCCACGTGCGAGAGCGACGCGTCGGCGCCGCTCGCCACGCTGCGGATGGTGCCGCCGTTGAGCGCCAGGCTGTCGAACGGCACCGTCATCGATGCGTGCGCGCCGTCGGCGTCGGCCAGCGTGTAGGCGAAGACCAGCGCCGTCGTCCCGGTGCCCCGGACGTAGGGCGCGCTCCGCGAAGCGCTGCCGCCGAGGCTCAAGCCCACCGAGGGCGTGCCGCCCGCGGTGTCGACGGCGACCGCCTCGTCGAAGGTGAGGGTTACCTCCACCGTCTCGCCCGACGTCCACTGCCCGTCATCGCCCGCGGCGCTGACCCCGGGCTGGCCGGTGATGGCCGGTGCCGTCGTCTGGCCGGCGATACGCGTGGGGCCGGCCTGCGTGATGCGCAGCTCCACGGTCTGGCCGTCCTGCCAGCTCAACCCCGGGTTCGTCCACCGGTAGTGCTGCCTCCCCAGGGTGACCGTGCCGTCCGGGGCCTTGGAGCTGTAGTCGGTGTGCGCGGCGGCGGAGAACGCGAGCGTCTTGTTGCACGCGTGCAGCTCCAGGTCGGCGTGCTCCGCCCGGGTCAGGGGCCGGTCGAGGATGAGCAGGAAGTCCCCGTGGGCCGCGCCCTCGATGCGGCTCAGGGCCGCGCGGTCCGCCTCCTCGACGTCGTAGAGAAAGACGTGCGTCGCCTGCGCGGTCCCCCCGCGCCCGCTCGGGCGGAAGGCGCTGGTCGCCAGCGTGCCCACCCCGTGCGCCGGGAAGTACCCGAATCCCCACCGCTTCGCGTTGCCGACGGTGTGCAGGCCCACGCCGAGCGTGGCCTGCCACAGCGTCTCCCGGCCGGTGAGTGCCGGGGAGGGGCAGCTCGCCGGCGGCGCGCTCACCGTCACCGCCCGGCTCGCAAAGGCCGCCAGCTCGTTGTGCGTGAGGTCGCGCACCTTGCCGGTGTCGGGCGGGGTGTAATCCACCGTCACCGTGTCGCCCGCGGCGGGCGCGGCCGCCAGCGCGAGCGAGAGGCCGCGGCCACCCAGGGAAAGCGGGGTGCCTTCGGCCAGGGCCACCCTCGTCGCCTCGGTGTCGCTCGCGCCCTGTTTCCACACCGTGAACGCGCCCGCGGGCGGGACCGACCGCGGGTCCACGCGCTCGCTGAACGCGAGGGTGAGCGTGCGCCCCGTGGCCTCGGCGGAGACCACGCTCGGCGGGGTGCGGTCCTCGTAGATTCTCACGCGACGGGTGGCGTACCTCAGGGTGTACAGGTCCAGGTCGGTGGTCCACTTTCTGAACGCGCCGGACACGGACAGCTCTGCATCCACCGCGCGGAATGCCCGGTCGCAGACATAGAGTGTCGTGCGCGTCGCGTCGGCCAGGGTCTCCGGGGTGGACGCGCCCCCCCCCTTGCGCTGGATGGTCACCACGAACTCTGCTGTTCCCGACCTTCCACTATCTCTATCGGTGTAGATTTGCCGGATTATTTGGGTGTGGCCGTTGGCGACGAACTCGCGTTGCGTGATGGCTGAGTGCCCCTCGTTCGCCGACCCGCGCGAGTACCCCCAATCGTCTTCCCCTGCGAGGCTAAACAGAGGCCCCACCGTCATGGTGGCGTCGAGCCGCTTCACCGCCCCGCCTTCCGTGGGGTGCGCCGGCGCGGGGCACGGCGCCGCAGGCAGAATCCCGTGCCGCTCGCGCGGGTACGGGGCGCTGCGGCGCAGCTCCGAGCCGCCCGCGTCGTCGGTGAAGCCGACGCGCACCACGAGGTGGGCGCCGACGTCCGCCTCGCTCAGCGTGTAGGTGGCCGCCGTCGCCCCGGGAATCCGCGTGAAGTTCACTCCGTGGCGCACGCGCACCCACTGGTAGCGCAGCTTCGGGGCCGTCAGGCCGTCGGGGTCGGCGATGGCCGAGGTCTGCGCGCGGACGCTCGTGCCGGGCCGCACCCCGCCCCACACGGTCGGCACCCCGGTGGCGTTGCGCTCGTCGTCGCGGTTGACCGCCTTCGCCGGGTCGACGAAGAGCCCGTTGTAGCCCGCGTCGGCGCTCGTGAGCCTGAAGTGGATGTCGTACGGGGCGTCGCCGTCGCGCTCGTCGTCGTCGAGACCGGTCGCGGTCACGCTCTGGGCGACGTTCCAGTTCGCCGTGGTGAACGTGAGCGCCCCGGACATCCGCGCCTCGCCGAGCGCCGTGACGTGGGGCGTCACCGTCACGTTGGCCGTGGGCGGCGCCCGCAGCGCCACCTTGAACGTGGCGGTGCCCCCGGCTTCCGTGGTCTCGAGGGCGTCCGCGTCGGTCAGCACCAGCCCCGGCTGGTCGTCGTCGACGATGGTCACGGTGACGCTCGGCTGCGGGCCCAGGCCCACGCGCCCGCCCCACGTGTCCCCTTCGAACTTCGACAGCGTGAACGTGACGGTCCGGTCGGCGTTCCGCGTGGTGTCCTCCCGGGTGGTGAACTGGCGCGTCACCTTGTTGGTGCATGGGGCGATGCGGATCCGGTCGTCGGCGGTGTTCCCGCTGAGCGCCGAGGTGGCGCCGCCGACCGCGAGCGTCACGTGGACTGGGCGCGGAATGATGCAGGAGCCGTGGTCCTGCAGTCCGTCGAGTCCCACGGTCACCGTGATGGGGTCGCCTTCGCTCACGCGCCGCGGCGCGCTCGCGACGTAGTCGCCGTAGTCGTCGTCCTCGATCGTCACCGTCGTAGCATTGCTCGCGCAGCCGGTGTTGGTTAGGAGTTGCGGGTCGAGGCCGTTCCTGAGCATCCATGTGTCGAACGATTCGTCCCCTTCCACCTTCTCGTCGTCGATGAGCTGCACGTTGAGGGTCGCGCTGCGCGTCAGGGCGGGGAACACGATCGCTCGGTTGGCGCTGGCCTCGACGTATTCGGTGCCCGCCCCTGCCGTTCCAGGGACGGTGAGCATCAGCAGGGAGAAGTTGAATGCGACGTCGGTGTCGCTCAGCACCTCGACGGCGGCGACGTCTCTCGATTCCTTGACCCTCCCCCAGGTGCAGCCCTCCGCGAAGGTGAGGTTCGTGGTGGTGGTGTCGGTGATGGTCACTGACGCCGACGAGGCCGTGCCCAGGGTGTAGCCGGTGCCGGTGGCGAGCGTCAGCTTCAGGGTGGAATCCTCGCTCACCAGCTCGTCCTGGTCCACGGTCGCGACCCGCACCGTGGCCGAGGTGGCGCCGGCGGCGACGGTCACGCTCTTGTTCCCCAAGTTGGCCGGCGCCACGTGCGCCTTGCCCGCGACCGGGTTGGGCTCTTCGAGCGACACGTCGTAGGTGACGGTCACGCCCCCGGTCGGCGCCGCCGTGCTCAGCGTCACGGTGAACGACGCGGCGGTTCCCTCGTTCACGCTGCTGTGTGACCTCGAGATGGTGGCGTCGGGGGAGTCGGTCTGGGCCTTGGCTGCCGGAGCCGGCCCCAGCACGGCGAAGGCCAGCGCGAGACAGACCGCCGCCGGCACGGCCGGACCGCTGGCACGAGAGTGGCGCCGGATGGGGGCCGGGGGCTTGGGGGAAGGGGTGAGCCGGAGAGTTAGGAGGGCTCTAGTGGTGTGTGTGTGCTCTCTCTCTCTCTCTCTCTCTCTCTCTCTCTCTCTTCAAAGATTGTGCCATGTGTGTCTCCCATGGTGCCTCTCATTCGAGCGAGTCACGGCGCGGGGGTTCGCCGGAAGGGGCTCCGGGCCGATCCGCGGACTCGTGCCGGAAAGTATAACATGCTGTATTTCTATAATATAGTATATTTACTTTTCATTATTTTGAATGTTCGGTTCAGTTACGATATGTGATTTTGGAATTGTAAGTCAAGTACCGGAAGGCGGCTGGAGTCGAAGGGCTCATTCGACCTGCCGTTTGACAAGGCCGGGGCTCACGATTAGACTGTTTTACTGAGTCCATCGCCTTCTTGCGCGACACGTTCCTTCACGACTACCGATGCCTCGTCATTCCACACATTCCTTCGCGGAACTCACTGAAGACGATCTCTTTTCCCAGCTCGACCAGGAAGCCTTGCCCCGTCACGTGGCCGTGATTATGGATGGCAACGGTCGTTGGGCTTCCCAGCGCGGCCTGCCCCGCATCGCCGGGCACAGGGAAGGGCTGGTTGCCGTGCGCGACGTCCTCAATACCTGTTATCTGCTGGGAATTCCCATTGTCACGGTCTATGCGTTCTCGCAGGAAAACTGGAACCGGCCCCAGGCCGAGATCGACTTACTCATGACGCTCCTCGAAGAATTTCTGCATCAGGAACGGCAGACGTTCCAGGAACGAAAGTCCCGGTTTTTCCCCATTGGCTTACTGAACGAGCTTCCGGCTTCCACGCAGGACCTGGTGCATGCCGTGGCTCAGGAGACCGAGCATTTCACCGACCACACCGTGGCGGTCGCGCTGAGTTATGGCGGACGCTCCGAAATTATCGACGCCACGAATCGCCTGATTGAAGACGTGCAATGCGGAAAAGTTTCGGGGGACGTTCAAGAAGCCCAATTCGAGCAGTACCTGTCCACTGCCGGTCTTCCGGACCCGGACCTCCTGATCCGCACGAGCGGGGAAGCGAGAATCAGCAATTTCCTGCTCTGGCAAATCGCGTACACGGAACTCTATTTCACCAAGACCCTGTGGCCGGATTTCCGGCGACGCGACGTGTTGCTGGCGCTGCTCGATTACCAGAAACGGGATCGTCGTTTCGGTCGTCTTCCGCATGTCGTCTCTCCTCAAGACAGGCTGTGAGCACGAATAATGTGGTTGACCCCGCCTCCAGGAGCCCGCATCCGGATCCCCTCATAGCCCGCTCGTCCACGTTGAGGTTTGACCCCAAGCGCGTCTATTCCGCCCTGGTTCTGCTCCCGCTTCTGTACGTGTTCACCCGGCATCTTCCGCCGGCGGCCTTTTTCCTTCTCGTCATGGCGACCGTCCTGCTGGCCCAATGGGAATTCCTGACGCTCTTCATTGAGAAGAGCCACCTGCCTTCGCATGCGTTCGTCGGCTTTACGGGCACGGGACTCCTTCTCATCGCCATACAGTGGCCGGCGGTGATCGATTTTTCTCTGGCCCTGGCGATCACCCTCCTGGGTCTCCTGTGCTACCAGGTCGGCTTCGCCCCTGCCGGACCCCGCCATCTCTCCATGTTCATTCTTCTATTCGGTATTTTGTATATCGGGTATACCCTCGGACACTTTCTCTTGCTGAGAAATCAACAGGACGGGGGCTTACTCGTGTTGTTCGTACTGTTGGTCACGTGGACAAGCGATGCCGCCGCGTACTACGTCGGCAAAACCTGGGGGGCACGGCCTCTGGCTCCGCGGCTCAGCCCGAATAAGACCGTCGAAGGGTTTCTCGGTGGCCTGATCGTGGCTCCGCTCATCGCCTGGCTCGGCCATCTCTGGTTTCTCCCTGCTGTCACGCCGATCGACTGTCTGACCCTGGGCATACTGTTCACCGTGCTGGGCCTGCTGGGAGATCTTTCCGAGTCGTCCCTGAAACGATACGCCGGCGTCAAGGATTCCGGGGCCTTGATCCCCGGACACGGAGGCATGTTGGACCGCGTGGACAGCCTGCTTCTCAACGCGCCGGTTTTCTATTATTATATGGCGTTTGTGCGGTAGGTCGGATTAGCCCTTCGACTACGCTCAGGACAGGCGTAGCGTAATCCGACAGATTAGCTGTCATTCTTGCGAAAGCGAGAATCCAGCGTCTTTGTCTTCACGGACGAAGAAAGAATAAAGACCCTGGATCCCCGATCAGGTCGGGGATGACAGAAAGAGGGATTTCGTACGATGAAACAGATCGTTCTCCTTGGCTCAACGGGCTCGATCGGCGACAGTACGCTCGACATCGTCGCCAAATTTCCCGATCAATTTTCGATCCTGGGGCTCGCGGCCCGGCACAGTGATGAAAAACTGGAAAAACAGGTCCGTTCGTTTCGCCCGAAATACGTGGCCCTGGCCGACCCTGCCGCGGCCCAGCGACTTCGTGCCCGCCTGAACGATCCCGCGGTCCAGGTCCTCGACGGACCCGGCGGCGTCACGGAAGTGGCGGCCCTGCCCGAGAGTGACCTCGTCATCTCGGCCATCGTGGGCGGAGCCGGCCTGGTCCCGACTATGGCCGCGATTCAAGCGGGTCGCCGGGTAGCCCTGGCCAACAAGGAACCCATGGTCATGGCCGGGCAACTCATGCAGGCCGAGGCGCACCGCCAAGGCGTCCCCGTGTTCCCCGTGGACAGTGAACACAGCGCGATCTTTCAATCGCTCACCGGCCATCGACGAGAAGACGTCCGTCGCATCATCCTGACGGCCTCCGGCGGTCCGTTTTGGGACTGCACCAAGGAATACATGGAGACCGTGACGCCGGAGCAGGCGCTCAAACATCCGAATTGGGACATGGGCGCGAAGATCACCGTGGATTCGGCGACCCTGATGAATAAAGGGCTGGAAGTCATCGAAGCCCGGTGGCTGTTCGATTGTCCTCCCGCTCAACTGGACGTGGTGGTGCACCGGGAAAGCATCATCCATTCTCTGGTAGAATATCGTGATGGGTCGGTGATCGCGCAATTGGGCTTACCCGATATGCGAACCCCGATCAGCTACGCGATGGATTACCCTCGACGCGTGCCCCTGGATCCGCCCGCGTTGGATTTATGGAAATACGGCAAGTTGACGTTCTATGAACCGGACCCCGAGCGATTTCCCTGTCTGCGGCTGGCCTATGAGGCGTTGGAACACGGAGGAACCTGCCCGGCGATTCTCAATGCCGCGAATGAAGCCGCGGTGGACGCGTTTCTGCATCGCGGACTCCCCTTCGGGAGCATTGCCAACGTGATCGAACGAACCGTACAATGTGCTGACGTGCAACCGCTCACGTCATTGGAGGATGCCCTGGAGGCCGACCGGTGGGCCAGGGACAAGGCCGCAGAGTTCATCCGCAATGGATCCTGACGTGACAATCCCCCTGTTACGAGTGACCTGATGTCTCCCGATATCATCTACGTGATCGTTCAAAAGATCTGGTGGTTTTTGGTGGTGCTGGGTGTCCTCGTGACCTTTCACGAGTTCGGACACTTCATCGTGGCCCGGTGGGCCGGGGTCAAAGTCTTGAAATTTTCCCTGGGCTTCGGGCCTAAACTTTTGAGTCGTCAAATCGGAGATACCGAATATCTCATTTCGGCCATTCCCCTTGGCGGATACGTCAAAATGTCCGGAGAAGACATGGGGGAAATTGTCCCGCCGGAAGAACGGGAACAATCGTTTGCCCACAAACCCCTCTGGAAGAGGACCCTCATCGTGGCGGCCGGACCGGGATTCAATTTTTTCCTGAGTTACCTGATCTTTTCAGCCTGGCTGGCCATGGGCGCTCCCCTGCCCATTCCGACGTTTGCCGAACTCTCCCCCACGATCGACGCCATCAGGGCGGACTCGCCCGCCGCCCAAGCCGGCCTTCACGTGGGCGACCGCGTCACGAGAATCGACGAACGGGAGATCACGACGAAAAATGAAGTCTATGCCACGGTGGCCGAGAGCGACGGCCGCTCGCTAACCGTGGAAGTGCGCCGGGGCGATACCCTGAAAACCTACGTCGTCACGCCCGAACTCTACGATCCCGAAGACGTCGAGCACCCCCTGTACGTCATCGGCATTGAAGAGGCGGCTCCCGTGGTCACGGCCGTCATGCCGGATATGCCGGCCGCGCAAGCCGGGCTTGAGGAAGGGGACCGCATCCTCGAGATTCAAGGCGAGCCGATTCAGACCTGGTCGCAGATGACCCGCATCATCAAGGCGCATCCTCATGACTCCCTCAGCATGCAGGTGGACCGTGAAGGCGCAGTGCTCACGTTGACGATCGTTCCCGAACCGCATGAGGTCAAGGATCAGGGCATATCGACCACGATCGGAAAAATCGGCATTATGGGATCGGGGCGGTCGGTGATCCGCGCGTCCTCACCGCTCACGGCCGTGTTTCAGGGCGTGAAAGCCACGTGGGGATGGTCGGAACTCACGGTCGTCGGCATCTACAAAATGCTGACCGGAGAAATCTCCTCGAAAAACATCGGGGGGCCCATCATGATTGCCAGCGCCTCGGGCACGGCGGCCGAGCGAGGCCTCGCCGACATCATGTTCTTCGTGGCCATCCTGAGCATCAACCTGGGCATTCTGAATTTGTTGCCGATCCCCGTTCTGGACGGCGGTCACCTGTTCTTCTTCGCCTGTGAAGCGATCCTGGGCCGTCCGCTGGCCGAGCGGCAGCGCGAATTCACTCAACAGGTCGGGATCGTGCTGCTCTTCGGGATTATGATTTTCGCGTTTTTCAACGACATCCAACGCTTGCTGCAGTAATTCAGACGATTTGTCGGATTACGCTGCGCCTGTCCTGAGCGTAGTCGAAGGGCTAATCCGACCTACAGAATACCGTCATCCCCAAACCCCGATCGGGGATCCAGAGTTTTT
The DNA here is from genome assembly GCA_965207015.1 of Nitrospirales bacterium. Lineage (GTDB taxonomy): Bacteria > Nitrospirota > Nitrospiria > Nitrospirales > UBA8639 > Bin75. The sequence continues at coordinate 1,325,166 of OZ242257.1, forward strand.
CTCTTTTTCATGTGTTTGTGAGGAAAAAGACACTGGATTCCCGCGTTCGCGGGAATGACAAATGCCGGTAGGTCGGGTTAGCCCTGAGCCTGCCGAAGGTTCGAAGGGCGTAACCCGACAATCCTCATTGCCCGTGCACGCGTTCGCGATCGATCCATGAAACCCGCCAGGACCATCGAAGAAAGTCTCATTGACCGCCTTGCGCGGCCATTTCAGATTTTCGCCGCTCACAAATTATCCGGCGCCGTGCTGCTGCTGACAGCCACGGTGGGGGCCGTGGCCTGGGCCAACTCGCCCTGGGCCGGGTTCTACCACCACTGGCTGCAAGCAGAACTTTCTCTCTCCGTCGGACCATTCGGATTGAACAAGTCCATCAGCCACTGGATCGCCGACGGTCTCATGGGCATCTTCTTTTTCGTCGTCGGTCTGGAGATCAAGCGGGAATTGCTGGCCGGCGAATTGGCGAATCCCCGCAAGGCGGCCCTGCCCGTCCTCGCCGCGGTGGGCGGCATGGTCGTGCCGGCTCTCGTGTATATGGCCTTCAACAACGGCGGGGAGTTCGCCCGCGGCTGGGGTATCCCTATGGCCACGGACATCGCGTTCGCCCTGGGCATTCTCGCGGTGTTTCCCGTGCCGGTTTCCCTGAAAATCTTCCTCACCGCACTGGCCATTGTGGACGACATCGGGGCCATTATCGTGGTCGCAATTTTCTACGCGGATGCCATCGCGGCGGGAAGCCTGCTCATCGGCGCCCTGTTGCTGGGGGTGTCCGTCGGCGCCAACGTCATCGGCGTACGCAACCCGATCATCTACTTCCTCATCGGATGCGCCATCTGGTTGGCGTTCTCCAAGTCGGGCGTGCACGCGACCCTCGCCGGTGTCCTGATGGCGTTCACCATTCCCGCGCGCACCGTCATCAATGCCCGGCAACTGCACGACAGGACCCGTACCCTGCTGAAGCAACTGCGGGAAACCGGCTTGCCCTCGGACAAACACCTGCTGACCAGCCGGCAGCACCATATCGTGCTTTCGATGGAGCAGTTGACGGATCACGCTGCCGCCCCGTTGCAGCAACTCGAACACGCGCTCATGCCGTTCGTCACGTTCGCCATCCTGCCCCTGTTCGCCCTGACCAACGCCGGCGTGAGCCTGGATAGCGGGGCGCTCTCCCTGCTGGCCGAGCCGATGAGCCTGGGGATCATCCTGGGTCTGGTCCTCGGCAAACCGTTGGGTATCTGGCTGTTCGCCTGGGCGGGCGTCATGCTTCGCATTGCGGAACTCCCCAAGGGGATCAATCTCCTCCACGTGGCCTCGGTGGGCTGCCTGGCCGGGATCGGGTTCACCATGTCCCTGTTCATCGCCACCCTCGCCTTCGAAGAAGTGGCGCTGGTCGACGCCGCCAAGACCGCGGTCCTCGCCGGTTCCTTGCTGGCCACCCTGATCGGATCGGTTCTGCTATTGCTGACGGCGCGCCCCGGATCGGAAGGCGCTTGAATCCTCGAACCGTACCATTTATATATAGCCACCTTTTCCTCCCCTTTGTAAGGGGAGGCTAGGTGGGGTAGAATCGTCGCATACCCAGAAGGCACCAGCACTGACTGCCACACGCAACCTGCCCACTCCGGTTCAAGCTCTACCTCCCCTCACCCCTCCTTACAAAGGAGGGGAAGGAACGGGCAGAAATCGTCAACGAATGAGCGAACACAAACCTTAAGGATCACATCTAATATGCGAACAAGCCAACTGTTCATTCCGACCCTTCGTCAAACCCCCGGCGAGGCTGAAGTCGTCAGCCACCGGCTGATGCTGCGCGCCGGCATGATTCGAAAAGTCGCGGCCGGGATCTATACCTATCTCCCGCTGGGCCTGCGCGTCCTCAAGAAAATCGAATCTATCATTCGCCAGGAAATGAATCGCGCCGGGGCACAGGAGTTGTTGATGCCGATCCTTTCTCCGGCGGAACTGTGGCGTGAAACAGGACGATGGGATTTTTACGGCAAGGAATTGCTTCGATGCCAGGACCGGCACGACCGCGATTTTTGCTTCGGCCCCACGCATGAAGAAGTCATCACGGACCTCTTCCGACGCGAGATCCGGTCCTACCGGCAACTCCCCATGAACTGCTACCAGATCCAAACCAAGTTCCGCGATGAAATCCGTCCCCGCTTCGGTTTGATGCGCGGGCGCGAATTCATCATGAAGGACGCCTACAGTTTCGATGCCGATGAAGACAGCGCGCGCCTCAGCTATCAAAAAATGTACGACGCCTACGAGCGGATCTTCACGCGCTGCGGCCTCAAATTCCGTGCGGTCGAAGCAGACACCGGACTGATCGGCGGCAGCATGTCGCATGAATTCATGGTCCTGGCGGAAACCGGAGAAGAAACGATCGTGTACGACGAAGGCGGGGGCTATGCCGCCAACGTCGAACTGGCGGAAGCGCCGCCTCCGGCTGAAGAAGACGATGCCGCGCCGCTCGCCCTCGAAGCCGTGCAGACCCCGGGGACCAAAACCGTCGAGGCAGTCTGCACTTTCTTGAAGGTGTCACCGGACCGTCTCGTCAAAACCCTGCTCTACCAGACACCGGCGGGCGACGTTGTCGCGGTCCTGATTCGCGGCGATCACGAGGCAAATGCCATCAAAATCAACCGTTTTCTGGGAACGACGGAGATCACGCTGGCGGACGCGGAAACCGTGAGCCGGGTATCGTCCGCACCGGTCGGTTTTGCCGGTCCGGTCGGGCTCAAGGATATCCGGATCATCGCGGACCACTCGGTCAAGGCCATGCGGAACTTCGTCGTGGGCGGGAATCGGAACGATACCCACCTGATCAACGTCAACTGGGATAGGGACTTTGCCGTCGAGGCGTTTCTTGACCTGCGCCAAGCCAGAGCCGGGGACCGGTCGCCCCGGAGCGAGGACCGCTTACTGGAGGCCAAAGGTATTGAAGTCGGCCACGTGTTCCTGCTGGGGACCAAGTACAGCCAAGCCATGAATGCGACGTTTCTGGACGCGGACGGAAGGGAAACCTTGGCCATCATGGGGTGTTACGGCATCGGCGTCAGCCGGACCGCCGCCGCGGCCATTGAACAGAACCATGACGACAAGGGCATGGTGTGGCCCGTGCCCATTGCGCCTTTTCACGTCCATCTCTTGCCGGTCACAGCCTCGGAGCAGGTCGTCCAAACAGCCGGCATGCTGCATGATGCATGTCTCGAGGCCGGCGTGGAAGTCTTATGGGACGACCGCGATGAACGGGCCGGCGTGAAATTCAACGACGCCGATCTGATCGGGGCCCCGTTTCATCTCACCATCGGAGACCGGGGTCTGAAGCAAGGCGTGGTCGAACTCAAGCAACGCAACACCGGAGAAGTGGTTCAACTCCCACCGGCCGATGTCATCCCCCACGTACAAGGCTTGCTTTCCTCCTACGATCTACCGGTCGTGTAACCGCCTGTAGTCGTAGGTCGGATTAGCGGAGCGTAATCCGACAGAGCAGCGTATTGTCGGGTTACGCCTTCGGCTAACCCGACCTATGCCGATCTACGGTCTCCTACTGTCATCCCCGACTTGATCGGGGATCCAGGACTTTTTTGTTCCAGGCGGGGCTGCATGAATGGAGAGGCCGAAGAGAAAGACACTGGATTCCCGCGTGCGCGGGAATGACAGATTGGGTTATTCTTGTATCAATTGACAATAGAAACACCTGAATGATATTTTGCCGGATTGAATCGAATCGTGTGCGCGGTGAACGGATTGTAGATATGATTACGCAAATGAACGTGCGGGGGCTGTTGTTCGACCCCTATAATAACGCCTATATCGTCATCCTTCGGGACGAGGAAAACTCCGATATGCTTCCGATTTGGGTCGGGAAATCCGAAGCGAGCGCCATCAGTTTCGCTTTGGAAAACGTCGCCCCGCCACGTCCCATGACGCACGATTTAATGAAGTCGATTCTGGACAACGTGGATGCCAAAATCTTGAGCGCCGTGGTCACCGACTTAAAAGACAATACGTACTATGCCAAGATTCATCTCTGGTACGGCGATTCGGAATATTCGATTGATTCAAGGCCCAGTGACGCCATCGCCCTGGCGCTGCGCGCCGAAGCCCCGATTTTCACCAGAGAGGAAGTTCTGCAAAAACAGAATTCCGAGGAATTGGAGCGGTGGCTCGAAAATTTAAAGCCTGAGGATTTCGGCAAATCCGAGACGTAGCGCTTGATGCCCGCTCGTTAAACGGAACCCGTTGTTCGCCATAGTCATGAGCGTGGAACAAAATACGGACCTCGTCCCGTTGAAAGTTCACGGAGTGCTGGTTGATCCCAATACGGATACCCAGATCGTCATCCTCCGCGACGAAAACAACGCCGACGTGCTTCCCATTTGGGTGGGCACGGCCGAAGGCACATCCATACGCCTGGCCTTGGAAGACGTGGTTCCGCCCAGGCCGATGAGTCACGATTTGATTACGAGTCTTTCGACTCACTTGGGCATGAAAATCTCGCAGGTCGTGGTGACGGACGTCCAGAACAACACGTACTACGCCACGGTGCACGTGTCTTTGAATGGACTCGAACGAACGGTGGATTCGCGACCGAGCGATGCGATCGCCTTGGCCCTGAGGGCCAAGTGTCCGATTTACGTGACACAGGACGTTCTCAAGAGAAGAGCCGGTGACAACCTGGATGCGTGGCTGGCCAAACTCGACCATAAAGAATCGCAATCATCCGAAACATAACTGGAGAATCACTGATGCGCAGCTTTCAAGCGAAACCTCACGAGATCGACCGAAAATGGTATATTCTGGACGCCAAGGGCGTCCCGCTCGGTCGCTTGGCGACTCAAGCCGCCACGCTGCTCCGCGGCAAGCATAAACCGACGTTCACGCCCAACGTGGATACGGGCGACCACGTGATCGTGATCAATGCCGAAGCGATTCGGCTGACCGGGAAAAAATTGAGGGATAAAACGTATTATCACCATACCGGATATCCAGGGGGTATTAAATCCATTACCGCCGAGCAGCTCTTGAAAAAGGCCCCCACGGAAATCGTGTCCAAAGCCGTTCGGGGCATGCTTCCGCATAGCCCATTGGGGAAAAAAATGGCTAAAAAATTACGCGTCTACGTGGGAACGGAACACCCGCACGTCGCGCAGCGTCCTGAGCCTTGGTCATAACCACTTGCTGCCAAAGGTTACGTTCCTAGAGGAAAGGTTCTTACAAGATGATCAACCAACGACACTATGCCACGGGAAAACGTAAATATGCGATCGCCCGCGCCTGGATCGAACCGGGTCCTCCGGACATTACGGTCAACGGCCGAACGCTCGACCACTATTTCACGCTGCTGGCGCATCGCATTCAGGTCGAAACGCCGCTTGAACTGACGAATACCCGGGGACAATTTCGCATCAAGGCCTCGGTCTGCGGCGGCGGCGGCGCCGGGCAGGCCGGAGCCCTTCGCCATGCGATAGCCAAAGCCCTGGTGCAGGCAAACCCGGATTTTCGCGCGACTCTGAAGAAAGAGGGCATGCTGACGCGCGACCCCAGGGTGAAAGAAAGGAAAAAATACGGGCAAAAGGGCGCTCGAAGCCGATTCCAATATTCCAAGCGTTAACCACGCGGACATTCCGGGATGGTGACGAAAAAGGGAAGGCTTCGATGCCTTCCCTTTTTTCGTCTGGATGAATAATCATGCGTCGCACTCGATTAAAAGTAGCGGTACTGGGAGCCAGTGGATATACGGGCGGGGAACTCCTCCGCTTATTGGACGGTCACCCGTACGTCATGGTCACCCACGTAACCGCGGATAAGTCCGTCGGCTTGCCGGTGACCTCCCTGTTCCCGCACCTCGAAACGTTCCATGCGTTTCGTTTTGCGCCGTTGAACGTTGAACCTATCCTGAAAAAGGTCGACGCGGTGTTTTCATGCCTGCCGCACACGAAAGCCATGGAGCCGGTGGCAGCCTGCGTCCGGGCCCAAAAACGTGTAATCGACCTGAGTGCCGACTTTCGGCTGACAGAGACGAAAACCTATGAACAATGGTACGGCACCCCGCATGCATCACCCGCGTTGCTCAAAAAGGCCGTGTACGGGCTTCCGGAACTGCATCGAACGCGGATCCGGCGCGCACGACTGGTGGCCGCGCCGGGTTGCTACCCGACTGCGGCTATCCTGCAGTTGGCGCCGTTACTGGCCCATCGGATGATTCAACCGGGCACCATTGTCGTCGATGCCAAGTCCGGCATTTCCGGAGCCGGACGAAGTCCGGGCCTGCCCTATCATTTTCCGGAAGCGCATGACTCCCTCACGGCCTACAACGTCGCCCGGCACCGTCACACGCCTGAAATCGAACAGGAACTGAACCGGCTCATAAAAGATTCGAAAGGAAAAGGCGCGCGCGTACTCTTTACGCCGCATTTGATCCCGATGAATCGAGGACTCCTCAGCACGGCCTATGCCAAACTCCGGACCCCGCTCACGAACGATGCCGCCACCGCGCTGTATAAGGACTTTTATGCGAACGAACGCTTCATTCGCATCCGGGAAACCTCGACGGCCATCAGTCCCATCCACGTTCGAGGGTCGAATTTTTGCGACATCGGCGCGTTTGTGGATGAACGAACAAACCACGTCATCACCGTGTCGACCCTGGACAACCTGGTCAAAGGTGCGGCCGGGCAAGCCATCCAATCCATGAACCTGATGATGGGATTTCCTGAAGAGACGGCGCTGACGGCACCGGGAATTTTTCCATAGGCGCGGCGATCCCGATGTTCCTCACCCACCACTTGTATTCCCCGTGAACGTGAACAAGATCAAAGGCGGCGTCACTGCCCCGACCGGCTTTCTCGCCGCCGGGATTCACGCCGGCATCAAACCGGACTCCCTGTTGGATCTGGCCCTTTTGGTTTCCACCAACCCCGGGGTCATGGCGGGTGTCTTCTCGAAAAATCGCGTTATCGCGGCTCCGGTCCTCCTGGGGCGGCGTCAGCTCAAGAAACACATTGGACAAGCCATTCTCGTGAACAGTGGAAACGCGAATTCATTGACCGGTTCACAGGGGATGACGGACGCCCTGGAAATGCGCAAACTCGTAGCGACGGCCTTACGTTTTCCCGTCTCTTCGGTGTTTGTGGGATCGACGGGGGTCATAGGCCGCCCGTTACCGATGCCCGCGATCCGTCAAGCTATTTCGCCTCTCACCCGCCTCCTGAGCCGGTCCGGTCACAAGCCGGCGGCGCAAGCCATCATGACGACCGATACCAAACATAAAGAAGTCGCCGTGCAGGCCAAGATAGGAGGACGGCTCGTCACGATCGGAGGGATGGCCAAAGGCTCCGGCATGATTCACCCCGATATGGCCACCATGTTGGCCTATCTCACCACCGACGCCTCGATTGCCCCGCAAGCGCTTCAAGCCGCGTTGACGCGCGCCGTGAACGACACCTTCAATTGCATTTCCATCGACGGGGACCAGAGCACGAACGACACGGTCTTGTGCCTCGCCAATGGATGCGCCGGGAATCCGGCGATTCAGATGGGCACCCCCCAATGGAAACAATTTTCCACCCTGCTGTACGAAGCCTGCCTGTCGCTTTCGCTGCAAATCTGCCGGGATGGAGAAGGAGCGACCAAGGTGGCCGAGATTGTCGTACGCGGCACACGAACCAATCGCGAAGCGAAGAAGATCGCGCAAACCATTGCGACGTCGTTGTTGGTGAAAACCGCCGTTTTCGGAGAAGATCCCAATTGGGGACGAATCGTGGCGGCCGCGGGCCGGGCCGGAGTGAAATTCAATCCGGCCAAGATCGGCTTGGCATTCGACAAGACCCGGGTGGTGCACAACGGTCAACCGGTCGGAGACCGGGCCGACAACCGGGCGCAACGGGTCATGCGAAAGAAACAATACGTCATGACGCTCTCATTGGGAAATCAACCGGGTTGTGCCAAACTCTGGACCACGGACCTGACCTACGAATACGTGCGGATCAACGCTTCCTATACCACGTAACACGTCCCTTCCAGGCTGTTCCCTCACACGTTTACAGGCGAAACAACATGGATGGGTTGAAATCGCTGCCCGAAAGTGTACAATAGCGACTATCCTACATCTTGTAGGCTATGAATCGCTGCTTCAGTAGTGAACATCGACAGGTTGTGGTTAAAGGGACGCCGTCAAGCATACAATTACCGTACAATCCCGTGATTGATTTCCCCTAATTTCCGAAGCGGCTTGTCGCCATGCTCAACATGAACGGATTGATTCCCTTACAGACACGGCTGAGCTCCCTGAGCGTTGTTCTTGCCCTTGTCCTGCTCCCCGGCTGTATTGTCGCGGAAACGACCTATGACATCGTGGCCGGAACCGTGAAAGGCGCGTATTACCTGACGACCGGAACCGTCAAGGCCGTCTACCACATTGGGAAATTTACATTCGAGGTCGTTCAAGCTCCGTTCGATTGGCCCCTGACGCATGACGAGATCGAAACGATCGACGGGTTGCCGGTCAAGGAAGCCATTCGCCAGGGACGCGTCAAATGGGCTCCGTACGTGGTGAAGGGCAGACGCTACGTGCCCATGAGCGTCCGACAGGCCCAACGCTATGAAGAGAAAGGGATTGCGTCATGGTATGGAGAAGAAACCCGGCGCAAAAGCGGCGGACACATGACCGCGAACGGCGAAGCGTTCAATCCCATGGCCTTGACCGCCGCGCACAAATATCTGCCGTTACCGATCAACGTCCGAGTGACGAACCTGGAAAACGGACGGTCGATTGTCGTCCGGGTCAATGATCGCGGGCCCTTCCCCAGCGCCAACAATCCGAACTCCGGGAAACGCATTATCGACTTGAGTTACGCGGCAGCCAGAAGACTGGGATTCCACAAAAAGGGATTGGCCCGGGTCCACGTCAAGGTTATTCCCGTCCAGGTCGGGACGTAGGTCGGATTGTCGGGTTACGCCCTTCGACAAGCTCAGGGCTAACCCGACCTACTTAACCTTCACCCCTATCCGGCTTCGTCTTGGGTGTCCACCACGCAAGCTAGATCCCGCAATGCAGAAGACATTTGAACGGGGATGGTGGCCCCCTGGCGGCATTGGCGCATCTCGTCAGGCAACGTGGCGAGTTCGGCCGTGGCGCGTCCGCGGATGTGATCCAGTGAAGGGGACGCCTCACGGCGCTTACCGCATTCCATGACCGGCCGGATGAGCGGGGTTCCCTCTTGCGTATCATCGGCAGCCGTCGTCACGACGTCATGATCGATACGTCCTTGTGGATCATATCGGCGGTAGACTTGCTTGACGCCCGGCCACGTCTCCTTCCCCTCCGACCTCTTTCGTGACGGTCTCCCGGCATATTCCTGTAGTTTATAGACGCAATCCAAATACGGCGCATCCGCGGACGTCGCCAGCTTGGTCCCGACGGCAAACAGATCGACAGGCGCCTGAGCCGCAACAAGGTGTTGAATGGCGTCTTCGTCCAAGTTGCCGCTTGCCGTAATCTGCACGTCTCCCAACCCACCCTCGTCCAAAATATGTCGTACTTGACGCGCCTGCTTCACAAGATCCCCGCTGTCGAGACGTACGCCTTTGATCCGAATGCCTCGTTCACGCAGACCCGGGGCCAGCGTCACCACGGTTTGGGCCCCTTTTAAGGTATCATAGGTATCGAGCAGAAAAATGACGTTATCGGGTTGGACCCCGGCAAAATGCTCAAAGGCATGGCGTTCGGCCTCATGGGCCTGCACGAAACTGTGCCCCATCGTTCCGAAGACCGGCACCTCAAAACCGGATGCGGCCATGACCGTGGCCGAACCGGCAAATCCGGCCAAATAACCGGCCCGGGCAGCCAGCAGCCCGGCTTCGGCTCCGTGAGAGCGCCGCAAGCCGAAGTCGACCACGGGCCTGCCTTCAGCGGCAAGCACGCATCGCGCGGCTTTTGATGCGATCAACGTCTGATAGTGCAGCAGGTTGACCAACCGGGTTTCGATGAACTGCGCTTGAGGAAGCGGCGCCGTGATCCGGACAATCGGTTCGTTCGCGAAAAACACCGTGCCCTCGGGCATGGCCTGAACGTCTCCCGCAAACTGAAATCGTTCCAGATAGTCAACAAACGACCGGCTGAACCGGCTGCTGTTCGCCACCCAGTCCAACTCGGCAGGGGAAAAACGAACGGTCTCCAGGTATTCCAGAAGCTGTGCCAACCCCGCGGCCATAAAAAACCCCCGTTGCGGGGGCATCGTTCTCACGAAACATTCAAAAACCGCGGTGTCTTCCATGCCCCGCTCGAGGTAGCCTTGGAGCATGGTGAGTTGATAGAAATCCGTCAGTAAAGCACTGGATCGAATATCCATGCGAAACGGCCAATCGAACAGGAGCCTGCCCTACCTGTCCTGAGCGTCCTTCGACTCCAGGCGCGTGGCGCCTTACGCTCAGGGTGACCGGAGAGGCACCCGTTCGTCCCGGGTCTCGAGCGCTTTGCAAGCTCCGAACACCGTCATCAGGATGATTCCCCGGCGCGCGGCTGTTCGACTTCGATACCGTAACCGAACGGGACGTTTCAGGCTCTCGCTGGGAGCAACAGGTGGGGGGATGGGCTCCGGCAATTCAGCCGTCGCCTCGTCGGGCCGGACGCTCTCAAAAACCGGCGAAGGAAGAGACGTCTCTTGGACGCTCAATTCTTCCTGGTACCGAGTAAAGCGTTCGATCTGCTCCCGCAACCAACTCCCGATGGAAGCAATGAACCAGACCAACAGCACGATTCCAAGAAAAACAAATGCCTCGACGGTCATCCCATCACCTCACGTCACGGCTTGGATTCGGGGCTCTCATCGTCGTGCCCGATGGCCTCTCGCATGGCGGTATCGGCTTGCACGTTCTTCATTCGATAATAATCCATGAGTCCGATATTGCCCTTCCGAAACGCCTCGGCCATGGCGCGCGGCACTTCGGCTTCGGCCTCGATCACCCGGGCCCGCATTTCCTGTTCAAGGGCCACAGCCATGGCCCGCCGCTCTTCGGCCTTGGCCTGCGCAATCTGCTTATCGGCGTCAGCCTGGTCGATCTGCAACTTCGCCCCGATATTTTCACCCACGTCCACGTCCGCGATGTCGATGGATAGAATTTCAAACGCCGTCCCGGCATCCAGTCCTTTTTGGAGAATATGTTTCGAGATTTCATCGGGATTTTCCAACACGTCCTTGTGCCGGTCCGACGAACCGATGGTGCTCACCATGCCTTCACCCACCCGGGCAATGACCGTCTCCTCCCCTGCCCCGCCGACAAGCCGGTCGATATTCGCTCGAACCGTCACGCGGGACACGGCAATCAGTTGAATGCCGTCTTTCGCCACCGCGGTAATCCTCGGGGTTTCGATGACCTTCGGCAACACGGACATCTGCACGGCTTCCAACACGTCGCGACCGGCCAGATCGATAGCCGCGGCGCGTTTGAAAGGCATGGGGATGTTCGCCTTGTCCGCGGAAATCATGGCATTCACCACTTTCACCACGTCGCCGCCGGCAAGGAAATGGGCTTCGAGGTCATTGATGGGAATTTCCAGGCCGGCCTTGACCGCACTGATCCGCGCCGTGACCACGGTGCCGGGCGGCACCCGGCGAAATCGCATGCCGACCAGGGTCAGGAGCCCCACGTACGCATTCGAGGCCCAGGCCGCAATCCACAATGGAATGGGGATCAAGTACAAAAACGCCGTCAGAAACACGCTGACGATCAACAACAGAGCGAGGGTGCCGAAGACCTGCATTTCTGCGCCCATGAGGAGACCCTCCTTTCGACCCGTGCGAACCGGAATACCGGAACTCTAACACAAATCGAGCAGGAATGGCTCGAATTTCAGGGGGGATTGTCGGATGACGCCCTTCGACAAGCCTGTCCTGAGCGGAACGAAGCGAAGGCGAAGGAACCTCGTCGTGCGGGGGCGAAACCCCGCATGAAAAATCAACGACACTGGATTCCCGCTAAAGACTTGCGGGAATGACAGATCGGGGGTGGTGTGGGCGGTTAATTCATTTCCGCCAGTTCCTTCAACATTTCCAAACATTGCGGTTGGCGCAATTTCCTGAGAGCGGACGCTTCAATTTGGCGAATGCGTTCACGGGTCACGCCGAAATCTTCGCTGATTTCTTCCAGGGTATGACCTTTGGTAAACCCGATCCCGAACCGTTTTTTGATGATGTATTCTTCCTTGGGCGTCAAGACACCCAAGACTTTGTCCACTTGACGCCTCGTGTCAGACCGCAAGGCAGCCGCGTAAGGAGGCGGGACAGTCCGATCCTCGAGGAGGTCACCCAACCTGGTATCTTCATGTTCACCCACCGGCATTTCCAGTGACACGGGCTCCTTCAGGTACTCCATCATTTCCCGGGTCCTCGCCTCGGACAACTCCACGTGTCCGGCCAGTTCCCACACGGTGGGCGGACGCCCGTAGCGTTGCACCAGGCGCGCCGATGCTCTCCTCAATTTTTGAACGGACTCATGCATGTGAACCGGCACCCGGATCGTACTAGCTTGATCGGCGATGGCGCGCGTCATGCGTTGTCTGATCCACCACGTGGCATACGTGCTGAACTTGTACCCGCGTTGATATTCGAATTTGTCAACGGCCTTCATCAGGCCGATGTTCCCTTCTTGAACGAGATCCAAAAATTGAAGCCCTCGTCCCATGTAATGCTTGGCCACACTTGCCACCAATCGCAAATTGGCCTGAATCAGCCGGGTCTTTCCGTCTTCGATGGTTCGCTCGGCCCGTTCGATTCTTTCGACGTGTTCCAGGAACAGGGCAACGGGCATGAACAGGACGTTGCGCTCGATATGCTTCACACGATCCCGGCTTGCACCAATCGCCTCCCGTGACCCCGAACGAAAATCGTTCGCCAGGGTTTTGACCTCGGACACGAGTTGTCCCTGATATTCATCAGTCAAATGCAACGCCAGGACCCGGTCGACAATGCGTTGTTGCGCGGATTCCACCGATTTCAAGACGCGAGAAGCACCTGCCGGTTTTGCACAGTGTTTCAGGTAATACGTTCGCAGAGATTTTGAAGCGCGCCGGATGGCCGACAGTCCGCTCAAGGTCAGATTTCGTGCGTTCTCCTGTGCTTGCTCCGCAGCTTCAACGTTCTCCGAACCGTGTTCAAGGTTTACAACCGTAGACACGGACATCTCGCGGCGCTGCAAAGCAATGCGGAGCGACTCCAAACGATCGAACACCAGGGGGAGTCCGTAAACGGCTCGTCGCAATTCAGCCTTTCCCGCTTCGATTTGTTTGGCAAGCGCCACTTCCTCTTCACGTGTCAATAAGGCCACCTTGCCCATCTCCTTCAGGAACACCTGGGTCGGGCCATGCGTCCCTTCTTCCTTCTCGGGAACACTCGTATTCCCCGGCCGTGAAGACACGGGCCGAACGCGATCCGGGAACGCCGACACACCCAAGGACGAGGTGACGTGAGCAGTATCCGGTTCTGTGACATCGGGTAACGGAACTTGACGCATGTGACTCTCTCTACGAGTTTACAATGATCGATTCCCCCGGACGATTATGCAGCTTGTGAAGCGGGTTTCCTGGAGCCCAGTCCGGCCGATTGTTTTGCCGTTTTCGGATAGACTGTTTCTCCGCAATTCAAACACCGTAAGGTCTCGATACGAAGAAAAGGGCCGTCCGGATCATAAAAATGATCTCTGACCATAAGACCCCCACATCGTGGACATTTCATCTGGTACCCCCCCCTTGGTCCCGACTGTTCCGGAAGATCCGGAACAGCCCCTCATAAATTTTTTCGCAACATATTGTGCGTGTTTCTTACCTATAGCTCTATCCATAACCAGCTTTAACGGTAAATCAAGGCCGCGGCCCCATAAACAACAGAAAATTTTTCCGGTTTCCTCCGTCTCACACCTTTCCCATGGCGTAACGTAACCATTTGATTATGAAGGAAAAACTGTAGATCGCGTCGGTCAGGATAGCCCTGAGCCCTTCGACTCCAGGCGCGTAGCGCCTTACGCTCAGGGTGACCGGAGAGGCATCCGTTCGTCCTGAGCCCTTCGACAGGCTCAGGACAGGCGTAGCGAAGCGAAGTCGAAGGAGGCCTAGCCGAAGGAAGCGTAGTCGAAGGGCTAATCCGACCCCCTAGCCGCGGCCGGAACCGGTTTGCTAGTATGCCACTCCCATGGAAATAGGCATTGTCGGACTTCCCAACGTCGGCAAATCGACGATCTTCAACGCGCTGACGTCAGGAGACGCGGCCTCGTCGACCTATCCCTTTACCACCATCGAACCGAACCTCGGCGTCGTTCCCGTTCCCGACTCCCGGCTGGACCGCCTCGCGGAAATCTTCAAACCGAAAAAAACCACGCCCGCCTTCTGCCGGTTTGTCGACATCGCCGGACTGGGCAAAGGCGCAGCAGAGGGTGAAGGGCTCGGCAACAAATTTCTAGCCCACATCCGGGAAGTCGACGCGATCCTGCACATGGTTCGTCTGTTTCAGAATGCCAACGTCGAACACACGTTGGACGGCATCGACCCAAAGAGGGACGTTGACGTGCTCGAGACCGAACTGATGCTCGCCGATCTCGAAAGCGTCACGAAACAATTCGACAAGGTCTCGGGTAAGGCACGGTCCGGGGACACGGAAGCGAAGGACGCGCTGGAATTACTCAATATCCTCAAGACGGGCCTCGAAGAGGGCAAATCCGTCAGGACACTCGGACTCGATCCGGAGAGTCTCAAACCGTTCTCCATGCTGACCGCGAAACCCGTCCTGTACGTCGGCAATACCGACGAGCATACGGACCCGGCCGTCGTGGATGATTTTCAAGGGCTTGTCCAAACACTTGCGGCGGAATCGGTCGTACTCTCCGGCAAACTGGAAAGCGAATTGGCCGAGCTGTCAGGCGAGGACCGCGAGTTATTCATGGCTGACCTGGGCATGACACACAACGGCATGGAACGGGTCATCGTGGCGGCGTACAAAACGCTGGGCCTCTGCTCGTATTTTACCGGTGGCCCCAAGGAAGTCCGGGCGTGGACGATCCCCGTGGGAGCCAAGGCCCCTCAAGCCGCCGGCGTGATCCACTCGGACTTTGAAAAGGGGTTTATCAAGGCCGACGTGTACGGCTTTACGGACCTGGATCGCTACCGGTCAGAGCAAACGCTGCGAGAGAAAGGCCTCATCCGGTTGGAAGGCAAGGAATACGTGGTCAAAGACGGCGACGTGTGTCACTTCAAGTTCAACGTGTAAGCCGGACTTCCATGAACGCCGTGTTTTATCCCGTTCACCTCTGCCATGAGCGCACCTTGGAGCTTCTCCTGGCGGAATATGACAGCGTCCATTTTCGTGACTTCATGGCCCTGCAACTGACGCCATTCATGGGAACGACGGCTTTTCCCGACCGGATGGGCGATTACTACCCTGAATTGCTGGATGCGGGACGAATCATCCAGGGGCACAACGTCAGCGGCGCCTTACATCCTGATATGATTGCGGCCGTTGATCGGGATTTAGCCGATCCGGCATGGCGCTCAATTTTTCATGACGCCTTGTCGGATGATTATCATTTTCAGCGTACGTTGTTTGATGAATCGGAAATTCGACAACGAAGGAATGGCGGCTCCGTAGAAATTCCCTTGTTATCCGGGTTCAGGACTCCTGACTGGCAAACAACCCCTTTTTCGGTTGAGTTGGTCAAAACCCTGAGTCGCCGGTCTCGTCCGCACCAACACGACGCGGGGTTCGAGTATGGCTGGGCATTAGTCAAAACGAGCGCGGCGTTGGCCTATACGATTCAACTGTGTCGCCAACTTCACGGTACGGCCGTGACGGATTCGGCTTCGCATCATCGCCTGCTCGCACAATCCTGTTACAGAGAACGGATCGAACTCTCCAACTCCTGCGTCAAACGTGAAGGGTACTAAGAGATACGTCAGAGTACTGCCCGCTTGAATGGGCAGGTTTCCCCGGCTATAGGACCGTCTCCGGCCCCTTCGGTCTCCATTTCCTGGCCAAGGCTTGGGCTTTTTCAATTTGTGCGGGCGTCATTTCCTCTTCCAGCATGGCTACGGCCTGGATCGCCGGGTCCATGCCCTGTTCCGCCGCAAGGAAGGCCCATTGATACGCCTGGATGTAATCCTGCTTCACACCCTCGCCCTTGTAGAACATCAGGCCGACGTGATTTTGCCCCGCCGCGTTCCCCTGCTCCGCCGCCCGCAGAAACCACCGAAAGGCCCTGGCGTAATCTTTGGGAACACCCAGGCCATAACGGTAGAGTAAGCCCAGGTTGTTTTGTGCGCTCTCATGACCTTGGTCAGCCGCCAGCCGATACCAGTAGCGAGCCTTCTCAAAGTCCTGCGCAACGCCCTGCCCCCATCGATACATGTATCCCACCATGTTTTGGGCCTCGGCATTCCCCCGGGAAGCCAGCGGAGCCCATTCCCGCATCGCGGTTTCGTAATCCTGTTCGAGATAGGCGTTTTCGCCTAAACCGAAATCCGCCCAGGCCGGGCAGCTACCGGCCAGCAAACACCCGATGGTGAGCACCATGGTTTTCCAACAGAGTGTGTTCTTCATCGTCGTCGGCTCCTCGCGGTTGTCATTCGTGGATGTGTCTTGTCGGTTTACGCCTGTCCTGAGCGCCCTTCGACTCCAGGCGCGTGGCGCCTTACGCTCAGGGTGACCGGAGAGGCACCCGTTCGTCCTGAGCGTAGCGAAGCGAAGTCGAAGGGCGTAACCCGACGTCCCACCTTGTTCATCACAGATTATCCGTCCGTTTTCTTCAGTATACTCCAATTTGTTGCCCGTGACCGCTTGCTTTTCGCTTTACTCATGGTGTCGGGAATGGCATAAAGAGGGCCCTTGGAGGCCATCATATGTCCTTGCGTATCCACGCCGAAGCCCTATACGAATCGCTGAAAGCCGTATTGGGCAACCATGATCCTGACCAGGTACGGACCAGGCTGGAGAAAGAACTCCGTCATCTGATCCCCAACTGGAGCGACAGGATTCCGGACTGTCCGGGATGGTATTGGTTCAAACCACAAGGCGTCGCCGAACCTCAACTCCTCCTTGTGGATCATGGCCGTATCGACACCAAACTCATGGCCGATTTGGGTCCCCCGAATAATCTGGTGGACGTTCAACGCGTGAAAGGGCTTTGGGCCGGGCCCCTGCTTCCTCCCTCCTAAGATGACGGCCGGCCACGCAGACCATTCACCCGCCTCCTGGGAATCGTTCCGTGCATCACGACTCGACTACCTGTCCGCCCTGGCCGTACCCATCGCCGACGGCATCACGCGCCGGGATACAACCCATCCCGCATTTTGCGGTTGCATCGACTGGCATTCCTGTGTCCATGGACACTATGCCTTATTCACCATATCTCGCTTAACCGGAGAGTCACGGTGGAGTGATCTGGCGGAATCCTTGCTCATCCCTGAAAAACTCGATCAGGAACTGGTCTGCATACGAAACGGTGGATTGAACGAGGAACTTCCCTATGGATACGCGTGGTTCCTGAAACTTGCACAAGATCGCCAACGCTTTTTTCAGAAAAACGATTTGCACCCTATCGCCGGGGAACTGGCACAACGGCTCGCACAATGGATCTTCTCCCTGTCCGACGATGACATCGTGACACATGCCCGAAACCGCGCCTATGGCAACGTCTCCTGGGCCGTGTTGAATCTGTGGGAGTGGGCCCAATGGAACCGGGAGCCGGAGTTGATTGACGCTCTCTCCGTGTTCACACGCGAGCAACTACTGCCCCTCGATCAGGAACTTCCTCCTTCCTGCGACCACCTGACGGATGAATTTTTCCCGGCCGCGTTGCAGCGAACGCGAGCGATTCTCACGATCCTGCCTTACATCGAGACCAACGCCTGGTTGAGCGATTACCTTGCAGAAGACTTGCAGTTAGAACCCGTCCGCCACCCGGTTTTTCCGCATTCGGCCGGAATCAATTTCAGCCGGTGTTGGGGGCTGTGGGAGCTGTTTCAATATACAAGAAATCCCGTGTATCGCGACCAATACATACGGCACTTTGCCACGCACGTGAACCATCCGGAATATTGGCGGGACGATTACAAAAAATATGGTCATTGGGTCGCCCAGTTCGGGGTCTATGCAATCGCACTCAGCATGGACAATGCTTGAACTTGAGGACGCTCTTCTCGATGCAGCCGGAATTTATCTACAGACTGGAGAGTAACGGAATTTTTCCAAGCTCCGATCCCGTTTCTGGTCAGCCACTTGAATCAAGAAAACTTTTGTGGAATTAGTCATTTACGAATACTTCTGTGGAGGGGCCTTCCATTACTTGACAGAGTGCTTGTCACGTATACATGTTACTCTTTTCTGGTGTAATATTAGTTAAGATTTCCACGATCGTTGGATCCTAAGAGGAAACTTATTCCATCATCGAGCAATAAAAAAGAGGAACGGGGGTTACACGCCGCTACTGCCGGACCAGTGAAATAAAAGACCACGGAGTTACGAAAAAGGAGAAATAGCATGGCAGATCCTAGCGATCCGATGGAAATTAAAGTTCCACTTATTCATGCCTCATCAGTTGAGTTACAGGTTATGAGTAATGAATGGACATTCATTCTCGGACAAATCCTGCCCATTATTGGACAAACCGTGCCATCTCCGAGTGACAAAGAAATGGACAGTAAGTCTAAACCTATGGAAATCAAGCCAGTGTGCATTCTTCAAGTTAGCCCGCAAACAGCGAAGGACTTACACTTGATAATAAAGACGAATATTGAAGCGTACGAAAAAAAATTCGGTGCGATAGAAACCGTCTTTTCTGAAACATTGAAAAAGAAAGAAAAATGATGGAACACGCACCAACAAACACGATGAAAACACCTGACAGGGCTAGCTACTATTGCTCCAACAACGTCGAAAGTCCTCTCACGGGCCAAGGAATATCGAATGGTGAACCCGTAGAATTCAAGGCGGGGCAGATGATAGTTTCTATTGCAAAATCTGTTGAAAATGACTCGGTAGAAGAGAAGCTTCGACGGATGGAAGAATTCCAGTTTGGTTGGCATTTTGGAGATGGACTTCCTATACGAACCGAAGCAATGCGTGCCGCTCATCAACTACACAAGTTAGGAAAAGAACTTGGTCTTGTCACAGACGTGTTTCCTCATGAAGAAGGCGATGTTTCCATTATGTTCAAGGCAAGCAAAGCTGATCGGTATCTTGAAGTACTGTGCTTGCCAGACATGAAGTTTTCTTTGACGTTGGAAAAGGGCACCAAGCATCCATTTGCGCTGATTAAAGAAAATGACGAGGCAACGCTGTCTGATGTTATTACGGAATTACTTTCATTTCCCAAACTGGAATCCTTATGGAACTTCTCCGACTCATTCATCCGGACAAATACAGTCACGATCTTGGACGATTTACATCGAAGTGTTTCCAGAACGCTAGACGCTATTCTGATGGAACCCCCATTCCCGAAAACGAACGCGGGGTCAGTGTTACTGACTCTGATTGCATACGCCAACACTCACCACCCCAATCAATCTGCGAATACATCATGGAGAGGTATGGTCAAACCAGCGTTATTGGAAAGCCTATAATCTATTGGAGATTGCCTACCTTACCTTCTTATGTCGAAGTTATCAAAAAAGAAACTGAGATGGATCCTTGCCACAGAAATTTGACAAATTTCTCGGATAAGGAATGCAAGAATTTTTTTCAGACTAAATTTCGGGAAGAAGAAGTTCGCGTTTGTCCAATAGATTTGACAGGCGATGGCGAACGCTTTGACGTTACCGCATTGGGAATTTAAATTCTCGAAGCGCTATTTTAGAGACGAGTTTCAGATCCCGCCACCTTCATAGTATCTTCGCCAGAAATCCCCGAGGCACTCCAATTTTTCCTTGTTTAGGATTGTGTATAAGTCCCATCCAGCCCGGTTGACAATGGGTTTTGCCGGTAGGTAGAAATTCAGCTTTGCTGAAGAAGGCGTTTTTTACGGAGTTCCGCCGATGCCAATCAATGAGCTACGAAAACCGGGGGCGAAAATGAGCCTCAAGGAAGCACTCGAACGAGCCGAAAAGCTCAAACGCATGGCTGCGAGCAGCAACCCCAACGAAGCGGCCGTGGCCGCGGCACGACTCAAAGCCTTTGACGTCGATGCCGCGCGCGCGCCTCATTCAAAAAATGCTGAAATCGCATCGGCAACAATCACGGAAACCGGCGAGCGTGGACCTTCCAATCAAAAAATCGAAGTGCTCGATGAATTACCCGTCATTCCGTACAAGGACCTGGGGGAACTGGAAGTGGAACAGCCACCCGACACCCCGTCGGTGAACTGGGACGTGCTTCATGCCGAATTACTGGAACGGGCCCAACAGATCGGCGCCCACGCCGTCATCGACATTCAGATCAAGGGAACCATTCAGCAAAAAATCCTGACCGGCATGGCGCTCAAATACCTGTCACCGCAAGAGATCCTGGATATTCAAGCGGCGAATAAATTGGATGAGGACGAGAAAGCCTATCATGAAGCGCAAAAGGAACGCCGCGATGAAGACTGGGCCCCACCGGTAGGATA
Source organism: Nitrospirales bacterium (assembly GCA_965207015.1). Classification (GTDB taxonomy): domain Bacteria; phylum Nitrospirota; class Nitrospiria; order Nitrospirales; family UBA8639; genus Bin75. Next base: position 1,345,758 of record OZ242257.1, read on the forward strand.
AACCCCTCCCCTATACGAGGCCAGCCCGTTTCGGATTGCGCCTGTCCTGATCCTTCGACTCCGGCCTCAAGAGGCCTACGCTCAGGATGCACGGCTTCTCCCTCCGTCCGTCCTGAGCGTAGCGAAGCGAAGTCGAAGGAAGCGAAGTCGAAGGGCGACGCTAATCCGAACTACCCAACCTGCGTGCTTACCCTGATCCTGTCTTGAGGTGCATTCGTTCGGTCAAGTGTGGCAAGATTCATTTTGGGGGAACGTCGCCCATGGATTTTCACTATCAGGAACTCTTCGAACACGGATTGGATACGACGACGTATCGCAAGTTGACGTCGGACCACGTCTCCACCACCATTTTTGAAGGACAGGAGATCCTCACCATCCGGCCCGAAGCACTCACGCTGTTGGCGCGTGAGGCCATGGATGACGTGGCGCATCTCTTGCGAGCGAGCCATCTCAAACAATTGAGCCGCATTCTGGACGACCCGGAAGCCTCGGAGAACGATCGCTTCGTGGCGTTGGAATTGCTGAAGAACGCCAACATCGCCGCCGGACGGGTGCTGCCGGGATGCCAGGATACCGGCACGGCGATCGCCGTCGGATACAAGGGACAGCAGGTGTTCACCACGGGCCATGATGCCGAAGCGCTTTCACGCGGCATTTATGAAGCCTACGCGCAACGGCATCTGCGCTACTCGCAGCTGGCGCCCCTCGACATGTACACCGAAAAAAATACCGGCACGAATCTTCCCGCTCAGATCGAGATTTATGCCGAACCGGGAGCTGAATACCGTTTCCTGTTTATTGCCAAGGGCGGGGGGTCGGCGAACAAGACCTTTTTATACCAGGAGACCAAAGCCCTGCTGAATCCGCAATCCTTGCGTTCTTTTGTCGCGGAAAAAATCCGCACGCTCGGCACCTCGGCCTGCCCGCCTTATCATTTGGCCCTGGTCATCGGTGGGCTGTCCGCGGAATTCACCCTGAAAACCGTCAAACTCGCGAGTTGCCACTATCTCGATGATCTTCCGACTTCAGGAAACGATTTGGGTCGGGCGTTTCGGGACCTCGACTTCGAACAAGAGATGTTGAAACTCTGTGCCGAAACCGGAATCGGCGCCCAATTCGGCGGCAAATATTTTGCACACGACGTGCGGGTCATCCGCCTTCCCCGGCATGGCGCGTCCTGCCCCGTCGGTCTGGGTGTCTCCTGCTCGGCCGACCGGCAAATCCTGGGCAAAATCACCAAAGACGGGATCTTCCTCGAACAACTCGAAACGAATCCCGCGCAATATCTCCCGGACGTCAGTGAACAAGACCTGCAGGAACAAGTCATCAGGATCGACCTGAACCAACCGATGCCGGCCATCCTCTCGGCGTTGCGCCAACATCCGGTCGCCACCCGGTTGTCGCTGACCGGACCGATTGTCGTGGCGCGAGACATCGCCCATGCCAAGCTGAAAGAGCAACTCGATGCCGGCAAAGGCCTCCCCGAGTACCTCAAAAATCACGTTGTCTATTACGCCGGCCCCGCCAAAAGACCCGAAGGCTATGCCTCGGGTTCTTTTGGCCCCACGACCGCCGGGCGCATGGACTCCTACGTGGATCAATTTCAGGCCGTCGGAGGCAGCATGGTCATGCTGGCCAAGGGCAACCGATCCCAACAAGTGCGCGAAGCCTGTCGGAAGCATGGAGGTTTCTATCTGGGGTCCATCGGCGGCCCTGCCGCGCGGCTGGCCGAACACAGCATCAAGAAAGTTGAAGTCCTCGAATTCGAAGAGCTGGGCATGGAGGCGGTGTGGAAAATCGAAGTCGAAGACTTCCCGGCCTTTATCGTCATCAATCATGAAGGCCGTGACTTTTACGCCGACCTCGACGCCCAACGCCCGTTGATTCAACCCGGCAAACAGGCAAAAACATGACGACGCACGTCCCGCAGGATCGATCCTGTTCCGAAGCTTTGTCCGTGACACGGTTGTCTTCATAAGAAAAGTGTGCTACGGTGCATCTTGAAGATGGTGGCCTTCGTTGACGTTCAGTTCAACCACGAGGCCATTTATTAATCGAGGTTGCAATCGGAAATCTGATCGAAAGCTGACCTAAGCCGCATTTCTCCAGTCGTGCTTCGGCCCTCCTTTCCCGTTTTTCGAGTGTAAATCCCCAATACTTTCAAAGGAGTTGTTCTATGCCGTTTAAAATTTATGTCGGCGGATTGCCATATCCGACGACCGAAACGGAGTTGACCGATCTGTTTGTCCAACATGGCAACGTGGATTCGGCGAAAATCATTACCGATAAATACACCGGCCGGTCGCGGGGTTTCGGTTTTGTTGAAATGCCCTCGGAAGAGGAAGGCAAGGCAGCCATTACAGCGCTGAACGGCACCCAGTTGGATGGCCGTACGTTAACCGTGAATCAAGCCCGTCCTCAAGAATCGAGGCCAGGCGGACGCGGTGGTGGTTTTGGCGGCGGCGGCCGTGGCGGACGACACGATCGCTAAGTCGCGCTAGCAGGGGAAAAAGGGGAGAGGCTTGAGCCTTCTCCCCTTTCACCTCTCTTCCCAGTAGGCCAGTAAGGCCGCTTCCAGCACCCGCAAGACAACCCCCCAAATTTTTCGCGCCTCTCGAATTTCGTCGGCACAAACGTACGTCATCACCATCAAGCTCCAGCCGTCCACTCCATAAAGATCAAAACGAGTCGGTTGCAATTCCAACCGGATTTCCACGTCCAGCCGCTGTTTCAGGGCATGGCTCGCTTCGTGCATGAGTTCGTCTATCCTGGCTCGCAGAAAATCAGCCAGACTCTTGATGACCGGTTTGTCCTGCTCTGACGGTTCAACCGGACACACCACGACAAACGACGTCAGTTGAGACCTGGACGGATCGCCGGCAATGAAATTCTGGGCGGCCGCCAGGCTCATCAATGGTGAGTTCGGAGCATTGATGACCGTCAAGAGGCTTTGCGTTTCAGGCCAACCGAGACACGAAGGCAGCACCGGGATCCACTCGGGATGCGCTTTCACGTCGACATAGCCGTCTTCAGGCGTGCCGTCATTATTGGATGAAGAAAAAGGCACATGAAAGACGTCCGTGCTTTCAGCGATTGAAATGCCCATAACGAGGATTTTCTTTTCCTGACGCTCTCCGCCGGTTCGCGGGAAAAGCCCTCAATACCCTGCACGTGATTCCGGAGCATACATCAGATCAGCCGTACCTTGAAGACCTCTACGGTTCTTGACACCCGGAGGATGTTGCCCTATGCTGGAACCAAGGTGACTGATGTCATGACTCGTTTATCCCGCACAGCACTCGTTCTTGGAGTTCTGACCTGTTTCCTGGTCATGAGTGGCGTGGTTTCCAGCCAGGCTGCCGCTCATTCCCTTCACCACGTTCACCATAACGCGGCCACCCATTCGACGATTCTCTGCTCTCTTATGTGCGCGGCCGGCCATGTGGTCAGCGTCGCTGAGCCAGTGCTTGACGCCCCGCTCACCGTTTTACAGGCCTTGGAGGTTTCCAGGGTTGCTCCTGTCACGATTACCGTTCCAACGCTTCACTTTTCTCGCGGCCCTCCCCGTTTCTAAGTCTCAAGTCTTCCCTTTAACACATTGCAGCGTTCTTTCCGTCGAGGGATGTACCCTTGCGGGATATGCTGTTTACTCCTATTTCCAACTCCACCGGAGGACTTGATGACTCGATCCGAGGAATTGGCACAATCAGTTTCATTCATGTTTTGCGAGAAGAGGTTCGCAAATGAACGGAGTACTGAGCCCGGTGAAGCCGGGAATGATATCTGTGCTTTTTTTATTCTGCCTGACGTGGGCCGGCACGCAAGGGGTTCACGCGGCTTTATTGGACGGCATGCTCGATGACGTCGAGGAGTCACTGGCCGAGGGATTGGCAGAAAAAGGAGAAAAACTGACCACGGGGAACTTTTACACCGACGACAAACCGAATGCTCATGCCCCGATCGGCATGATGGGAGATCACACGCATGAGGCAGGCGAAATCATGTTCTCCTATCGCTTGATGCACATGTACATGGAGGGAACACGGATCGGAAACAATAGCGTGAGCAATGACGTAGCGCGGGACTACGGGAAAAGCGTATTCGCTTCCACATTCCCCGATCACGCATGCGTCACGGGCCATGATTGTCATGTAGCAGGGTACAGGGTGCTCCCGACATCCATGCGCATGTGGATGCACATGTTCGGTTTCATGTATGGATTGAACGATACCGTCACCCTGACGCTCATGGTGCCGTACCTCCAGAACAGCATGGATCACGAGAGGAATGACGGAGTCAAATTTACAACCCGTTCCGAAGGATTCGGCGATCTTCGATTCGGATCGCTGTGGCGGCTTTGGGCCGTCGAGGCCCCTAGCCTCGGGGCCCACCGCTTTCATATGAACCTGTCGCTGAGCGTGCCCACGGGAAGCATCGAGCCGACGGCTGTAGCCCCGGTAGCCCATGATGGGGGACTTCGGGAAATACGATTGCCCTATCCCATGCACCTTGGTTCAGGGACCGTCGATTTTTATCCCGGGATCACGTACGGAGGGGAGATGGGTCGAGCTTCCTGGGGTGTTCAGGCCATCGGCGCCCTGCGGGTAGAAACAAATTCCAATAATTTTTCCAAGGGTGACGCCTATACCATCAACGTCCATGGCGCCTATGAACTCATCGAAAATACTTTGAGCAGTTCGGTTCGTCTGAGTTGGAACCATTGGGACGCCTATGATGGCTTCGATAGTCGAATTAACAGACAACACCTTTGTCGCCGTCCCGCAGCCAACGGCATGCACGGACACATGGACAACGGACATATGCACAACGGGCATATGATGAACGATTCCGGGCATGTCTGTCTCCACCATGGAGAGCCGGCCTATGCCCACCCGACAGTTCAAACCGCATTTCCCAACCTGCTGGGCGGTCAACGCCTGGATATTATGTTCGGCCTCAATGTCCTGTTCCCGGATTTCATGGGTCTGGAAAATAGGCTGGCAGTGGAAGGCGGGTTCCCGATTTACCAGTACCTGGATGGGCAGCTTGAGACGGATTCGGTCGTCACGTTCGGGTGGCAGGCGGTCTATTGATTTGAGCTGCTCACTGCAGAAAAAAGATGACTGAAACGTCCTTGCAAAGGAGACCCGACATGTGGCGCCGCATCTGGACAATGAGTTGGCTTTTTGTGTTATGGGGATTCACAGGCGTGGGGTTTGCCTACGACGTGATTGAGGTCGAAAACGGAGCAACCATCACGGGGAAGGTGGCCTTCACGGGCCCCCTCCCCCATGCTCCAAGACGTTTTGAAGTCCGGAACGGGCCTGAGGTTTGCGGGCCGGAGCGCGTGCTGACCAAACTCGACGTGCATGACGGCATGGTTCAAGGTGTCGTCATCGCCTTGGAAGGCGTGGAACAGGGCAAACCGTTTGCTTCCCGTCACGATATAGCCACCGGACAGGGTCGCGGAGAATTTCATTATGCCGGTGGAAATGAGTTGAACCTCGGGGTTCGACTCGAAAAATGCAGTTTCGGTCCATTCACCGGTGTGATTAGAGCGGATGAGACCGTTCAGTTCGTCAATCACGATTCCATCAAACACACCCTTCATACGTATTCGCTAAAGGGCCGCAAAGCCAAAATCATGCGAACCATGCATACCCAAAGTCTTCGCGCCCAAGGACAGACGGAAAAAGTCTTTCCCGCCAAAAAGCTGCGCCGCGCCTCTGCCGTGGTGTTGACCTGTGATCGTCACGACTTTATGGAAAACTGGCTGTATATGGTCAAGAATCCCTATTACGCGATTTCGGATGAATCAGGGAATTTCGAGATCGGCCAGATCCCTCCAGGCGACTACAAGCTAGTGGCATGGCATCCCGTGCTCGGGACTCAAGAACAACGCGTGACCGTCACCTCACATGGGGATCTCTCGGTTGACTTTGATTTTGTGAAATAACGTCGCGACCGAGGCTGCCGGGTACTGCTATGTTTTGCTATGACTCTGCTATGAAAGTGCTATGAATTGCTATGTCCTGCTATGCCAGCGCTATATTCTGCTATGCCCTGCTACGGTATGCTACGCTAAGCTGGCCTGCTATTGCCTGACTGAGAGGCGACCGTATTCTTTCCTCCCCTTTGTAAGGGGAGGTCAGGTGGGGTAGAATCACACACACAGGACACCGGCAACGAACTTAACAAACGGCTTGCCGACCTGCTGAGTCTATCTCTCCCTCCCGACTTTTCCCTCTTCGGAAAAAGTCCCCGTCCTTATAAAGGAGAGAAACAGGAGAGACGGCCCGAATGAGGCCATTCTCATCGCAACGCAATAAGGAGAACCCGTGGCAACCATCATGCCTTTTCGGGCCGTCAGGCCCAAGCCGGAACACGCCGCCCAAGTGGCTGCGCCCCCCTATGACGTCGTCTCCTTGGAGGAGGCACGCCACATTGCCCAGAGAAACCCTTACTGTTTTCTTCGTGTCGGGCGAGCCGAGTTGGAACTGGCTGACGGCGTTGATCCCTATTCAACCGAAGTCTACGAAAAAGGAGCCGCCAATCTTCAGAAATTTCTCGAAGACGGCATTCTGGTGCGGGAACCTAGCCCCATGTTCGGGGTGTATCGCCAGCGCTGGGGAACCCACGAACAGACCGGCCTCGTGGCGCTCGCCTCAATCGACGAATATGACCGTGGACTCATCAAGAAACATGAACTCACCAGACCGGTTAAGGAAAAAGACCGCGTGCGGGTGATCGAAACGCACGACTCGCAATCGGGACCCGTTCTCCTGTTTTTCCGCCGTTCGAATCAATTCGGCAATTGGCTTGCGGACGTCACGACCACGGAGCCGGACTGCCGGTTCACCGCGGACGACGGCGTGGAGCACACGGTCTGGAGCCTGCGTGATGACACGGCCATTGATACAATGATCGAAAATTTCAAGAGCGTTGACGCCCTGTATATTGCCGACGGACACCATCGCTCGGCCGCGGCCGGCCGGGTACGAGCGGCCCGGGCCGGCAATTCCGGACAATCCTCGCAGGAAGAAGGATTTTTAAGCGTCATTTTTCCGCAGGACGAATTGCAGATTCTGCCCTATAACCGCGTCGTGCGCGATCTGAACGGGCATACGCCGCAACAATTTCTTGACGCAGTGGCCGTAGACTATGACGTGCAACCCACCACACAACCGGGGCAGGCGCCGGAGGCCGGGTTTGACGTGTACCTGGAAGACCGCTGGCATCGAGCGCTTCCCAAAGTGACGCCGGAGCAACAAACGTGGATGGAAGAGAATCCGGTAAACGCCTTGGCCGTGTCGATCTTGACCGATCGCGTGTTGACTCCGTTGCTGGGCATTACGGATCAACGCTCCGATCCCAGGATCGATTTCGTCGGCGGGATCCACCCGCCGAAAACCTTGGCCGCAAAGGTGGATGCCGGCGAATGGGCCGTTGCGTTCTGGTTGTACCCCACGACCGTCAATGAACTCATGGCCGTTGCCGATGCTCAAGACATCATGCCACCCAAGAGCACGTGGTTCGAGCCCAAGCTTCGTGACGGGTTATTCGTTCATATGCTGCGCGATTGAGTAAGGGAACCTCTGATTTATTGTGATAGCGGGATGCAGGGCAAGGCGTCCCGGAGCGAAACCCGAAGCTTATCATAGAGATAGGTGAGGGTTGAGCGAGGACACAACGCAGCCATGCGCCCGATAGGGCACTAAATCAGAGGTTCCTAAGATGGTCCCTGCTTACCCCTCGCCATAATCCGGATACCGTGTGGAACCTGACTGAAACAATGGTTCCCTCACGATCCAACCAAGCTCGTCGACGGGTTCCAGCGCAATGATGGCGACATCCTGCTCCGACGAACTCTCTTCTATATCAGCGCATTGACGAGGGTTGCTTGTTTGCCCGGCCCACGTTTCTTTCCTATTGCAAAAGAGAAAGTCCGTATCCCAAAAATAGATCGTCACCAGCGCCTCTCCGTCCACCTCCCCGATTTTGTAGTCTCCAACGGGTCTGGTGTGCTGGTCGAAATCATCGAGCAGGTCATTATGGGTCGCACAAAAATTTTTTAACGTTTCGTACAGCACGAGCCAGTGCAGATCGGTTAAGCGATAGACGTGCGAATCATTGACCGCGGCCGATAGTTGGACCAGTACCCGCACCGCTTCATACGGACAGAGCCGTTGTGACGTTTCGGGATAGAGCCCTTCCCATGAATCGATGGCCCCATCGTCCGACAACAATTGGATTTCAGAGGCTTCACTGGCAAGGGCTTCTTTCAGAATAGCCTCAAACACGGCGTCGGGCTTGGTTTGAAAATAAATCATCGCAACGATCTCGACGGTATCTGTAGATCGGAGTAGCCTTGAGCCCTTCGACTCCAGGCGCGTGGCGCCTTACGCTCAGGGTGACCGGAGAGGCACCCGTTCGTCCTGAGCCCTTCGACGAGGCTCAGGACAGGCGTAGCGAAGCGTAGTCGAAGGGCTAATCCAACCTACCCACCAAGCACTCTCAGAAAATCCATGGAACGAGCCGCCACGTCCTCGACCGGTAGGCTTCATAGTCGTCAAAGACTTCACCTAAAGACCTCTCTTCTGCGGAGAGTTTCACCACCAGGTTCGCGCTCAAAAGTAGCCACCAAAACCCTCGCCAGTATGAAAACGACTCGCACAGCAGTGCCAGTGTGACAAGCAGCAACGCCGTGTACATGGGGTGCCGGATCCAGCGATACGGACCATTGGTCACCAAGCGACTTCCGGCCTTGACCTCGGGGAACACGTTGACCTTGGTCACCTTCATGGCAAGGATCGCCCACATCATCAACAGGATTCCCGACAGTTCCAACGTCAAAAACCATGCTTGCCTGGCGATCCATGGGCCGGAGACCAGAAACGCCACAATGCAGGTAAATTGCACGCCGACGAGAACGTAAGACCAGGTGGATACGGGTTTCATGACCACGACATGGCGCGAAACCACCGGACCTCAATACCGGTAGCCTCCGCTCAGGTGCTTCTCCAGGGTCGAAGACAGACCGAGGTGGTTGCGATAGGCCGAGGACTCCACGATTTCCTTGTTCGCCGGAGCCAGTTCGCTCGCTTTTTTGAAATGGATCGTGGCTTCCCGGTGATCGCCCAGCTTGTGAAGCGTCAGGGCCAGATTGAAGTGGGCTTCCGGCAAATCGGGAGCGGCCTGAATCGCCGATTCAAAAAGGTTCTTCGCCTCTTGCCATTTTCTCGCTTGATACTGCTGAATTCCTTCAAGATTCTGCTGAGCCGCAGCCGGACTCGTCATGGGCAGGACGGCGAGAGGACCGGACGGCGTGGCACACCCTGTCATCACCAAACATCCCAGGACGACCGCGCTTATTCCAAGATGCATACGTTTCCCTCCTATGCTTTTCTCACCCTTACCATTTTTTCCTGAATTGTGTCCTCAGATACGGATAGATTGCAACGCGATGGAGGGGTGGCAATTTTGACTAGACTATAGAATTCTTGGAACTAAAAGCCTATACTTTTTGGCTGTCCTAAAAGTCGAATGTTTGTTCCATTAGGCAACGACGCTCTTTTACTCTCATAGGAGGGATCACCAGATGAAACGCATGGTCGGTTTTCTCACGTTGATAATCATCGCCGGTGGCCTCTTGCAGGCATCGGCATACGCGTCCGGTTCCCTGTCCACCGGTCAAGGCATCAGTGCCAGAAGCGCCTATGCCATGGGCAAGGCACTCACGTTTCAGAAACTCGTGTGCCCGTCCTGTCCCCTGAAGGCGGCCGATTTGACCAAGGAACGCGCCATGAGCCTGAAGAACAGCCTCGAAGCCCGCGACGCGGCGAATAAGCCGGGCACACCGGATGACGAACACATCGCCGTACTTTGTCCGGGAAGCCGTGCCAGCGATTGCGACGGAAAACCGGACGAACAGGAACTCGTCCACTATTACCTGAAACGCCGCTTCAAAATGTAACTACATCGGTTTCATCATGGATGTGCATGAACGGAGGAACCTCACCATGTACAGAGCAAGATTGATTGCCTTCATGGTTATCGTCATGACGGCCGTGGGATCATCCGCCTTCGCCGACGGGGTGTCGCCGTGGCTCCCCGCGCCGGGCGCCGGATTCGTCAACCTTTCCTATGTCTCTCAGAACGCTACCCAATACTTCAGGGGCACCAAGAAATCGACTCCACCAGAGCTCAGTCAGCACACCGTGTGGGTGAACGGCATGTACGGCTGGTCGGATGAGGTCGCCATAGACGTCCGCGTAGGCGCCGCCAGGAGCGACCTAGCAGATCCAACTCACCCGGCGGCAGGAGGGCGTGATAATTACTCGGGCGTGACGGACACCAATATCGGGGTTACCTGGCGTATCGTGGATGAACTGGTGAATCCCTCCCTGCCCAGCATCGCCCTGCGGGGCGGAGCGATCATCAAGGGATCCTATGCAACCGGCTACATCAATGCCCTTGGCGACGGCGCCAGCGGCCTGGAAGTGTCGGCATTGGCCGGCAAATATTTCGCGGACATGTTCGCCGTATCCGGCGAGCTCGGGTACCGGGTCCGCGACGGGAACGTCCCTGAGGACTTCTTTTTTAACGTGTCGGGCGGTTTGCTGTTCGAGAACATCGGCTTAAATGTCAACTACAAGCTCGTGGACGCGCAGTCCGGCCTCCAGATCGGCGGTCCCGGATTTTCTCCACCCCGTTTTCCCGAGGTGGAGGAAGACATCCAGTTCCTCAGCGGGACGGTAAGCCTCAACGTGTCGGACCAATCGAACATTGCCGTGTCTTACGGCGAGGTCCTCGACGGTCGCAATACGGCCAGGTCCAAAGTCATAAGTGTGACGATGGGATACCTGTTCGACACCTTCTGAAACATCCGCCACTCTTCATGGCCTGAACCAGCCTTACGGCTGGTTCAGGCTCCAGTCGTACTCGTAGTCCACTGACCCGGTGAATTTCTTCAGGCGTGTCGCGAGCGCCTCGTCCGCGTACTTGACGAGGTGCTCGATCACCGACTTCTCCGTATCCCCGAAGTCCGCCACGTACCACTTGTAAATGCTTGAAATAATCATGAAGTCGTCGTCCATGAACTCGACACCCCGCGGATGGTTCACGTAGGCGCGCGCGCCGGCGTCGAGCAGTTCCTCGACATTGTCCGCGGTGAAGGCCGTGGGACTCAGATTCGGACAGCCGTAGCTGGCGCAGTTGACCGCGTAGTGGATCCGGTTGTCCCGCCAGATGGGCCGCAGGATGCCGTGTTCGATGTTGTTCAGCGTCAGGTCCAAGCCGGCGACCTTGGCGTGTACGTCGTCCCAAGGCCCGCCGAAGATACGCCCCAGGCTACCCAACAGGCTTTCGCTGATGTCCTTGATGGAATCCACGGGATAGGCGTCCGTCACGACTTTCACCGTCAGGGCGTTGTAGAAATTGATCCAGTACGCTTTCTGTTCAGCCCGGGAATAGTCCCTCGGATCGAATGACTGCAGATACGCCAGGTATGAGGCCAGCTTGGCGAAGTCCCCCGCATTGACCTTGAGCGCCCCGTAATCGAAGCGATTTACGCCCGAGTCGTGGAGGCGGAGATAGCCGTTCAGGATGTCCTGCCAGGCGGTGTGATCGATGCGAGCGGCGCTTGTTTCGTCACTCGCGTCCCAGGCCGGAATCAGCTTCGCCGTTTGAGCGTGTGCGGCGACTGCGAGCAGCATCGTCACGAGAACGATGACGGCAATGCGCAGGCAACGTCTTAGACATTGAGTATCAGTCAGGACTGGCTTCATAGTCGTTCTTCCTCCTTGTTGTCACGTCTTTTGCCGGGATCGACGCGCTTGCATCGCAACTTGGCGATCGTCCCGAGAATGCCGATGCTGGCGCCGATCACGCCCTTCAGGGTTCCTCCGACCTTCGATATGCCGAAACGCCGCTGCAGAGTGTTCACAGGCCTCTCGACGAGTCGCATGTTCCATTGGATGGCCTTGACCTGCATTTCCACCGTCCAGCCATAGGCCGTATCGCGCATATCGAGCCGTCTCAGGGCATTCTCGCGGATGGCACGAAAAGGACCCAGGTCTGTGACCACCCGCCCCCACAGCAGCCTGATCAGCAGGCCCGCCACGCGGTTGCCGACTATTTGCGGCAGTGACAGGGCACCCGCTTCCATCTGTCCCAGCGCACGGGATCCGATGGCCAGGTCAGCGCCGTCCGCGATGGCCGCCAGCAAATCGAGTGACTGCGAAACCTCGAACGACTGGTCGCCGTCCACAAACAGGACGACGTCCACCGGGTGGAGAGCGGCGATGGCCGTCAAACACGCTCTGCCATAGCCGGGCGTCTCCTCGACGACCACGCGGGCGCCCGCCGCGCGGGCACGCTGAGCCGTGGCGTCCGTCGATCCGTTATCGCATACCACGACGTCGTCGATAACGCGCTGTCCGGCGTCCGTACGCAGATCCAACAGCGCAGTGACCACCGGGGCGATGTTGTCTTCTTCGTCACATGCCGGAATCACCGCTCCGACACTCAAGCCTTTATACATCGCATCCAGTCGCCATCTCAATTGTTTGCCCTGTTGCCGAGGCCGGTCGGCCACCGACGGAACCAGTCGTAGGCCAGTGCCAGGAGGATCAGGCCGAACTCCAAGGGCCGGACCCATACCGGCTGCTGGTATGGCTGCAGATTGCCGTCGTTCAGGTTAAGCCCGGTGACGTAGGCGAGGAAGACCGCAATTGAGGCCGTCCACGCGGAGACACTTGGTGTAATCGCGGCAAACGGCAACAGCCAGAGCAGGTACCACGGATTGATGACCGGCGAGACCATGAGGAATATACCATAGAGCCAGTCGCCTCGCGGAATCTCACGATCACCGCTCCGGGAATAGCGGAAATAGTAGAGTCCCCAGAAGGCGGCGCACACCAAGCCCAGAACCAGCTTGGCCCCGAACGGTTGCAGAACGGTCGTAAATAGTCCGAAGGCCGCCGAGTTGAATTCCCATTCCCGCGCAAAGACCAGGAGGGAGTCGAAGCCCGCGCCACCCTGCAGGATGAATGGTGCATACAACGCCGACAGCGTGACGACAAACAGGACCCAATAACCGAAACTCGCGCCGACCAGCACCAACGGGACCAACACCAGCGCGAATATCTTGGTCCCCACGGCCATCCCCAAGCAGACGGCGGCACTCCACCAGCGATGCTTTCGGGCCAGTACGATCGCCGCCAGCAACAGACAGACACCGATACCGTCCGGGTGCGCGGTAAAGGCAACTTCCTTGACGACCAGTGGACACCACGCATAGAGCATGACGTTCCCGGTCGGGGCCAAGCGCAACAGCAGCGCAATGGTCGCCAGATCGACAAGGATCAGGATCGCCTGCAAGGCGATGACACTGCCCGGTTTCAACCAATAGCCGAACAGGAAGACGACCTGCGTGACCGGAGCGTAGATCGTCGCCAATTCGGGATAATTGATCCTGTCCAGGATGCCGTGAAATACCGCGGGAACGCCGGGATCGCTGAAGAACGTTTCAGGGACGGCTCCGTAGGGCGTACCGGTTGCGGCGAAACGATAGCCGTCCCACAGGTAACGATAAAAGTCGTCTTCGTAAAACGGCCCGCCCGCCAACCCGCATATACGGAAAACCACGGCCCAGAAAATCAGGCGGCCGAGCGGGAAAGGCTCGCCACGCCGGTGGCAGTACAGGTACAGGCTGAAGACCGGCAGGCTGGTCCACGCGACAAAGAGGAAGAATACCGGCAGGTCGGGTGCGCCGGATTGCCGCGCCAAAAAGGCGAGAGCGGCGTACCCCAACGCGCACCACAGACCCACCACGTCCACGTACCGGCACGCGCGCCCGTTCGTCATCGGTGTCATCGATCATCAACCAATCGAGTGGATACGGCATTGTACATGGAAGGAGCTTCCGCTACCATGATTTGTTATGGACACGAATATGCGACGTGCAACGTCATGACGCACGACGTTGTCATCATTGGAGGAGGATCCGCGGGGTATGCCGCGGCGCGGACGGCAAGCGATGAAGGCGCGGACGTGGGTATTATCGACCATGGTCCGCTGGGGGGACTCTGCATCTTACGCGGATGCATGCCGACCAAGACAATCCTGCGCTCCTCCGACGTCATGTCGCTCATGAACCGTGCGGAAGAATTTGGGTTAAGACCGGTTGCCGCAAAAGCCGATCTCTCCGCCATCATCAGTCGCAAGGCTCGCCTCATCGAAGAGTTTACCGAAGACCGCATTCACGCATTGAAAGATTCCCGTTACACCTTATACGAGGAACGCGCCGCGTTCCTCTCTCCCCACGAAGTCCAGGCCGGTCCGCACAAGCTGACAGCCAAGGCGTTCATTATTTCTACGGGGTCCGTGGTCTCCCGTGTGCCGATATCCGGATTGGAAGAAGCCGGCTATCTCACCAGCGATGAGGCCCTGGAGCTACGCGACGTTCCCGAATCCATGATCGTGCTCGGCGGCGGGCCCGTGGCCCTGGAATTGGCTCAATTCTTCCAGCGTATCGGCACCCGCGTGACGCTGATCCAGCGGAGCGCCCACGTCATGTCGCAAGGTGATGAAGACCTGGCCCGACCGGTGGAAACACGGTTCCGGGAAGAGGGGATGACGGTGCTGACCAATACCCGACTGCATGAATTTACTCGGAACGGCACGCAGAAAGTAGCCCACCTGACTCATGAGGGGACGGAGAAAACCATTACCGCAGAGGTCATTCTGCAGGCCTTGGGGCGTCGGCCCAACATCGACGGGTTGAACGTGGAGGCTGCACAAATCGAGGTTCGTCAAGGCAAAATTTCCGTCGACGACACGATGCGGACCAGCCAGCCCCACATTTATGCCGTGGGTGACGTGAACGGACTTCATGAAATCGTCCATATCGCGATCCAACAAGGAGAGATCGCAGGCTGGAACGCCGTTCATCTCCAGGCCTCGCCCCGCCGATATGACGATCGTCTGAAAGCCCAGGTCGTCTTTACCGATCCTCAAATCGCCGGCGTCGGGTTAAGCGAAAAAGAATGCCGAAGCAGGCAAATCCCCTATCGTGTGGCCTCATATCCGTTTGACGACCATGGGAAGTCAATGACGTTGGGGGAGACGCACGGTCACGTCAAACTACTGGCTTCGCCGGAGACCGGCAAAATTTTGGGAGCCCATATTGTCGGACCGGAAGCCGCGGAGTTGATTCATGAACTCATCGCCGTCATGTATTACCGGGGCACGGTTCACGATCTCGCCCGGATGCCCCACTATCACCCGACCCTCGCCGAGATCATCACCTATCCCGCAGAAGAACTGGCGGGCATGATCGATTCACGGCCCCTCGGCTAAGGCGCGCGAAATGTGCGCGGACATCCCCAGCGATGACAGCCACCCTCAACGGGCTATGACCCTCAAGCGGTATAATGTTATAGAGAGTGCATATTCGACCGACATGAATCGGCGCCGCGACTCAGACAGCAACCATGGAGCCCACAATGACTGATCCTGCCGCATCCTCACCACGATCGCTTGGAAAACTCATTATTCTCGGAATCCTGGGACTGGGAATCGGCGCCTTCTTCTATTTCGACCTTGGACAATATTTTTCTCTTGAAGCCCTGAAAGCCAACCGTGACGACTTATTGGCTTATACCAACGCCAACTTTACCGCCGCGGTCGTCCTATACGTAGCCGTGTACATCCTCCAAACCGCGTTCTCGTTACCCGGCGGGGCCATCATGACCCTGGCCGGCGGCTTTTTGTTCGGAAGCATCCTCGGCACGATCTTCGTCAACATCGGAGCCACCACGGGCGCCACCTTGGCCTTCCTGGCTGCGCGATACGTCTTGCGTGATTGGGTCGAACAAAAATTCGGCGAACGCATTGAACCGATTCAGGCCGGATTCGCTCAAAACGCCCTCAGCTACCTCTTGACCTTGCGGCTGATCCCGGCCTTTCCGTTTTTTCTCGTGAATCTCGTGTCCGGTCTGACCCGAATTCCACTCGGCACCTACGTCATCGGAACCTCCGTCGGCATTATCCCGGGCAGTTTTGTCTACGCGTTCGCGGGACGACAACTCGGATCCATCAATTCATTGGCGGAAATTGCGTCACCACCCGTATTGCTGGCGTTTACGTTCCTGGGTTTGCTGGCGCTCATTCCCATTCTTCATCGCAAATTCGTGGCAAGGGAAAAATGACGCTATGCTGGCCAGACCATCCTCTTTTCCTCCCCTTTGTAAGGGGAGGGCAGGTGGGGTAGACTGCACCATGCATAATCATCGAAATGAATCCGTGACCATGGCTCCGATGGACGAGTTCAATCAGCAACTCATTCACAACGTCCATCCTCCATCCTGGACCAACCCCACGCCCGACGGTCGATACAATATCGTCGTCATCGGAGCCGGCACCGCCGGATTGGTCACCGCGGTGGTGGCTGCCGGGCTTGGCGCGAAGGCAGCCCTGATCGAACGCCATTTGATGGGTGGGGATTGCCTGAACGTGGGATGCGTGCCATCGAAGGGTGTCATTCGCGCGTCCCGTGCGTGGAGCGCGGTAAAACGGTCGGCGGAATTCGGCGTGACCATTCCGGAGGGAGTCAAAACCGATTTCGGGACCGCCATGGCGAGAATGCGGAAACTGCGCGCACGTCTAAGCCGGGTGGATTCGGCGCATCGCTTTACCAGCCTGGGAGTCGACGTGTTCATGGGCGCGGGCCGGTTCACCGGAAAGCATACCATCGACGTGGACGGCGCCACGCTCGAATTTGCAAAAGCCGCGGTTTGCACCGGCGCGCGTGCGGCAGCCCCACCCATTCACGGACTGGAAGCAGCAGGCTACCTGACCAACGAAACCGTCTTCTCCTTGACCCGACTCCCCCCGCGCCTCGCCGTTATCGGCGCCGGTCCGATCGGCTGTGAGATGGCCCAGACCTTCGCTCGTTTCGGCAGCCGCGTCTCCCTCTTCGAACAGACCGGGCACATTCTTCCCCGCGAGGATGCGGATGCCGCGGAAATCGTCCAAACGCAAATGACCGCAGACGGTGTCGTGTTTGTCTTTGATTCGCAGATCACGTCCGTCGAATTACGCGGACAGGAGAAAGTCCTGCATTACATCAGCCGTGGCAAGTCACATGAACTCGCGGTCGATGAGATACTCGTCGGCGTGGGACGCGCCCCCAACGTGGAGGACCTCGGACTCGAAACGGCCGGAGTGGAGTATGATACAAAGACCGGAGTGAAGGTGAACAGCCGGTTACAGACGACCAATCCCAACGTCTATGCGGCCGGGGACGTGTGTTTTCCGTTCAAATTCACCCATACCGCGGACGCCATGGCCCAAATCGTCATTCAAAACGCCTTGTTCCCTCATCCCCTTGGGTTGGGTTACGCCAAGACGGATTCGCTCATTATCCCCTGGGCAACCTATACGGATCCGGAAATCGCGCACGTCGGGCTGTACGAGGCCGAAGCCAGGAACAAGGGCATCGAGGTGGATACGTTTACGTTCAAACTCGATGAAGTCGACCGCGCGATTCTGGACGGGGAGGATCACGGCTTTGCTCGCGTGCACGTCAAGAAAGGTACCGACGTCATCGTGGGCGCGACGATCGTCGCGGCCCATGCCGGCGACATGATCAGCGAATTCACGTTGGCCATGAAAGGGGGGCTCGGCTTGGGCACGATCACGGGCACGATCCACCCCTATCCCACCCAGGCTGAAGTCATCAAAAAAGTCGCCAATGCCTGGAGAAAAACCACCCTCACCGAGAGCAAGAAACGATTTCTCGAGAAGCTGTTTGCCTGGAGGCGGTAAAAAGAAACCCGACAATTACATGAGGACAACCACGGGGGGTTGTCCCTACGAGGTGTATCCCATCACGGCTTCCATTTGATGTTGCACCCGGCGCTGGGGCGTTGAGCCCCGCTCAAGGGTTGATCCGCCAGGACAGCGTCGATCGCCGCGCGCAAATCCCTTCCCGTCACCGGCTTCCCGTTCCCCGGACGGCTGTCATCCAACTGACCCCGGTAAACCAGTTTCCGCGACTTGTCGAACAAAAAGAAATCCGGGGTACAGGCTGCGGTGAAGGCCTTGGCCACGGTCTGGCTTTCGTCGTAACAGTAAGGGAACGTGAATTCGAGTTCCCGGGCCATGGCGCACAAACGATCCGGATGATCATCCGGATAGTTGTCCACGTCGTTACTGCTGATCGCGATCACGCCAAGCGATTTTCCTGCATAATCCCGTCCCAGCCGGCCCAATTCCTGCTGTACGTGAATCACGTAAGGGCAATGCCGGCAAATGAACATCACCAGCAAACCGTGTTGCCCGGCAAATTGGCCGGGACGGATCATCTCACCCGACACGACGTCAGGCAATTCAAAATCGGGAACGGTGGTTCCCAAGGCCAACATGCTTGAATGAGTCAATGCCATATACCTGCTCCGTTACAGTAGGCAGCAACGATCGTTGTGGCCCTATTACATAACAAAAAAGCCTTGAAAAGGAAAAGCCCCAATCCGGCTTTTCCCCTTCAAGGCTCAAACGAAACGAGTGATCGCTTAACTGCCTTCTTCGTGAAGCTGTTCGCTCAGGTAATTTTGCAGCCCGACTTGCTTGATGCTTTCCAACTGCGTTTCGATCCAATCGATGTGTTCTTCTTCATCTTTCACCATGTCTTCCAGCATGTGACGCGTTGAAAAATCGCCGACCTTCGTACAATGCTGGATGCCTTCGGTGAGCAACTTGACCATGGCTTTTTCCTTGTCCAGGTCGGCTTTCAACTGTTCCGGGACGGTTTCTCCGATCTTGACGGTTCCCAGCCGTTGCATGTTGGGAAGACCTTCCAAGAACAGAATGTGATCGATCACCGCTTTCGCATCTTTCATTTCCCCGTAGCTGCGATCCAACACGTGATGATGCAAGCGCTCATAGCCCCAGTTCTTGCACATTTTGGCGTGCAGGAAATACTGATTGATGACCGTCAACTCTTCGGTCAACAGTTTGTTGAGAAGATCGACGACTCCTTGTTTGGCTTTCATGGCATTCTCCTTTCTCGAACTCCGGCTGGGTTACGACCGTATTTCCCCAGTCACGAACTTCTCTGAATTTTCGATATCATTTTGCTTGCAAAGGGAACTAGATTCTAAATCCACAAGTTAGAAACTAACGAATCAGATCACTAATGTTTGTAACCATCTTGTCGCCATTGGACGGAGCTTTCTATAGTTTCATGAATGACATCAACGGGGATAACCACGGCGAGGTCAGCGTTCTGATACACCCTACTTCGGCGACCATCATCAGTACTTGCGCGTATATTCATCTGCTTACACGCCATCCCTATCAATACAGTCTGGCCTAACTCCATCCCCATGGGTTTCCGGGTACCAGCCGGTACAAGAACCGGCCCGCCACTGTTCCCTGGGAACACCGACCCCGCGACGAGGAAATGTGGGTGCTGTTTGTCGTTGGCAAGATAACCTTGAATTTGTCCAATGTATCCCTTTCGAATAACCGGATAGTTTGCTCTCCCTCCTTCTATCATGCCAATTGGATATCCAATTGTGACTACCGGAATTCCTTCATAGAACTTGTTTGCTTTAAGCTCCCGTCGACCAGCTGCATGGGATCGTTCAAGGGCGGTGAAGGCAAGCCGGGGGTTGCGCCCTAACGGAAGCATTGTGACCGCCACATCCATGGTTGGGTGTGTCGTCCAAACGTTCTCATTTGACAAGTATGTGCTCGTGCCGCCATCTGCTGTATTTAAGCGAACCCCAATTAGCCTCTTTCCTTCAACACAATGTTTGCAGGTGACTATCCAGAGGCCGTTCCAGATCAAGCCTTTGGTGGTTGTTTCCGTTCTTTCGACAACCTTCATCTTTCTGTGCGCATTGCGAACCGGATACGCATATACAAATGCAGTTGCCTTTCCGTAAAACTTGATATCTTTGGTTGGGTAGTAGTCATTAACCATCGATCCCTTGACGTTAACAGCAGGTGCTATAAATATCGTTGCCAGCCGGGCGTGACCCAATGGATCTAGCAATCCGCCTTTCGGTTTTGGTGCCGATTCTAGTACCTGCCTGTGCATGCTGAGATCGCCCTTATTCATTTGTAACTCCGCACTTGTTACGGTCGCGAATACTTGAGAAAGAAGAGCTACACTGAGAATGCATAAGCAACAGCGCTTGTACTGTCTATTACTCATTGGTTGTTCTCCCACTTGTCAGACACGCTTTATTCAGTTTCATCAAAAGAAAGAGCAAGGAAAATCCTCTTTCCGGATTTGAGTATATACTTACCTTTTCAACATACCCCCCTCCTTTGCAGATGTCAATAGAAAATACTAGGTATCTATACCTATCAATGATTCTCTTTCTCAACTTCGCCGATTCGGATTCTCAACGTCTTATCAAACCAGCGAAAAGGTTTTTAAGAACAAGGATCAAGAGGCTCAAGTTGACCCGCATTTTTGCCCGATGCTACTGTCGATTGCATGTCTGATCCTCACCCGACCAGATCTCCGAACCGCCTCATTCACGAAACAAGCCCCTATCTCCTTCAACATGCCCACAACCCGGTGGATTGGTATCCCTGGGGCCCGGAAGCACTCCGATTGGCCAAGGAACAGGATAAACCCCTGCTCCTGTCTATCGGGTATTCCGCGTGTCATTGGTGCCACGTGATGGAGCGGGAATCGTTCGAGAACGACGAGATCGCTACCCTCATGAATCGCCATTATGTCTGCGTCAAGGTTGACCGGGAAGAACGCCCGGATCTCGACGAGATCTACATGCAGGCCACGATCGCCATGAATCAGGGAAACGGCGGCTGGCCCATGACGGTGTTCCTGACGCCGGATCAACAACCGATTTTCGCCGGCACGTATTTTCCGCCGACCGACAAATGGGGCAGGCCCGGCTTCGGCACGGTCCTCAAAAAAATTGCCGAAGGCTGGGAACGTGACCGCCCTGCCATTACCGACAGCGCCACGCGTTTCACCGACCGGCTGCAAACGGCCATGCGCGTCCCCGCGCCCACGACGGTCGGACAGCAGGAACTTGACTCCGCGGTCGAACAATTTTCATCGGACTTCGACCCGATCTATGGAGGATTCGGCCAGGCCCCCAAATTTCCACCGGCCACCGGGCTCGCGTTTCTCCTGAGGCAATACCAACGAACCGGAACGGACCACGTCCTGCATATGGTGTGCAAAACCCTGGATGCCATGGCCGCCGGAGGCATGTACGATCACGTCGGTGGAGGGTTTGCCCGGTATTCGACGGACGAACGCTGGCTCGTTCCCCACTTTGAAAAAATGCTCTACGACAATGCCTTGCTCGCGAAGACGTATCTCGAAGCGTTTCAGGTCACCGGCAACCTCGAATACAAGCGCGTCACCTGCGAAATTCTGGATTACATCCTGCGGGAAATGACCTCACCCGAGGGCGGCTTTTATTCCGCCACGGACGCAGACTCGGAGGGCGTCGAAGGCAAGTTCTTCGTGTGGGACCCCGAACAAATCCGGGAAATCGTCCCATCGGAGCAGGACGCGGCCCGGTTCTGCGCGTATTACGATATTACCGCTGACGGCAATTGGGAACACCACAGCATTCCCAATACCCCCCATCCTCTCGAACGCGTGGCGGAGAAACTTTCTTGTTCCCCGGAAGAGCTTCGAGAGACGATTGACCGGGTCAGACCGCTCGTCTATGAGGCCCGCCTGAAACGCGTGCCCCCGGGGCTGGACGACAAAATCATCACGGCCTGGAACGGGATGATGATCAGCGCCCTGGCCGAGGCGGCTCGGGCCCTGAGACACGCCCCCTATCTGGAAGCCGCGTGTCTCGCCGCGGATTTTCTGCTCAGCACCCTCTCCCGTCCGGACGGAGGCCTGTACCGCACCTACCGGGCAGGCAAAGCCCACCTCAATGCGTACCTGGAGGACTACGCCTATATCGTGGAAGCCCTCATCGACGTCTACGAGGCCAGCGGCGAAGAACGATACCTCAGAGAAGCCGTTCGATTGGGCGAACGTCTGTTGCGCGATTTCCTGGATAAGAAGCACGGCGGATTCTTTACCACGGCCAATGACCACGAAGTCCTCATCCTGCGAGGACGTGAAGGACCGGACGGCGCCACGCCGAGCGGCAACGCCGTGTCGGCCATGGCTTTGGCCCGCCTCTCGTTCCACGAAGATCGTGAAGATTTGCGGGACGCCGCCACGCAGGCCGTTCGCGCCTACGGCCAACAGATCAGTCGCATACCCAGGGGGTTCGCCAAGACGATCATGGCCGCGGAGTTCCTGTTGAACGGTCCTGTGGAATTGGCTTTCATCGGGTCACCAGGCGACGAAAGGCACGAGCGGTTGCTCGATGAGGTCGCCCGCCACTTCGTTCCCCATCGCATCATCGCCCACGGGAACCCCGATGCTCTCGAGTCGCAGCATCCACTTCTCAAAGGCAAGGGTCTCGTGGAGGGACAAGCAGCCTTATACGTGTGTCGAAACTATGCCTGTCAGGCCCCCCTCACCGATCCGGAAAACGTGGCGCAGGCATTGACCGAGACGCCTCAAGAGGATTCGACATCACGCACGCTGGCCTCTCAAGGTGTACCGGGGACGGCCACCGTTCAAGGCACCGCCGCCTACGTGTCGCGGATCCTGGCGCGGTCATCCGGCCCTGCGGCTCACGGCTATACGACCCTGGGCGCCACGGGTCTGACCAATTCCCGGATCGGGTTCGGCGGCTACAGAACCGGGATCGACCAGGAAGACCATCGAGCCGCACTGCTGAAAGCCATTCGGGAAGGCTGCAACCTCATCGATACCTCCACGAACTATGCGGACGGCGACAGCGAACGCCTGGTGGGAAGCGTCCTCCAGGAGTTGATTGCCCAACAAGAAATAACTCGCGACAACGTGATCGTGGTTTCAAAAATCGGCTACGTGCAAGGGAAAAATCTGCAACACGCCAAATCCAGAGAAAAGGCCGGGCATGCCTATCCCGACATGGTCAAATACGGGGAAGACATCTGGCATTGCCTCCACCCCGAGTTTCTCGAGGATCAACTCACGGGCTCACTCGACCGACTCGGACTCTCCACGCTGGACGTCTGCCTTTTACACAACCCCGAATATTTCCTCTCCGACGCGAAACAACGAAAGCTGACCGTCGACGCCTCCACCCTGGATGAATTGCGGACCGAATTTTACCGGCGCCTCGAGCAGGCGTTTGTCTATTTGGAGCAACAGATCCACTCAGGCCGCATCCAATGCTACGGCATCTCCTCCAACACGAGTACAGCCCGCCCCGAAGACCCGGAAACGACCTCGCTGTCCCGCATGCTCGAAGCCGCCCAACGGGCGGCGCAACAGACCGGCAAAACCCACCATGGTTTTCAAGTGCTGCAATTGCCCATGAACCTCTTCGAGTCGGGAGCCTTGCTCATACCCAATACCGGACAGGAAAACACCGTGCTGGAGTTTGCCCGGGAACATCGGGTCGCCGTGCTCGTCAACAGGCCGCTCAATGCCATACCCGCCGACCGGCGGGGAATGATACGACTGGCCGCTCCGCGGTATGAGCCGGTGGAAACGCCATTTGAGACGCAACACCAGGCCGTTGCCGCGTTGGAAGACACGTTTCGCAAAGACTTTGCGCCCCTGATCCCCTATTCGGGAAAAGGACTGGAACCCAAAGACTTCTTTTCCCTGGCGGATGAACTTGGTCGCCTCCGGTCCCAAATTCACAACCTGGAGCATTGGGATCAGATCGAATCGCAGATGATTGCGCCACATATCAATCAGGCGCTTCAGGTAACCACCAGACACCTGAGCCGGGACAAAGCCACAGACTGGGAAAATTGGCAAACCCGCTACGTGTCCAAGCTTCTGCTCTTACTCAAAATCATACGGCAGGAAGCGGCAAAGAAGAGTGAGCGACACCTGCAATCCGTCACCGCAACGCTCGATGGATTCCTTCCGAAAGAGAAACACGGAGAACCATTGTCACGAAAGGCGCTGTGGTGTTTGACCAGCACTCCCGGTGTGACCTGCGTCCTGAACGGCATCCGCACCACGGATTACGTCGAGGATTCTCTGACGATCCTCGGATGGGAACCCCTGCAAAATCCTCAGGCAATTTTCGAGAGCATGCAGTCTTGATGACGGGGGCCAAGCCGCTTCTCTATGTCTCCGAACCATTACACGTTTCGCACCCAGACCTCCCACAAACGGGACAAATTTTCCCATTCGCGTGCCGGCGAATAATCGCTCAGTTCCAGAGGAACGGGGTGACGATCCGTCGTGCGACGGACCCGAAATTCTCCGGCATCCGGCTTCGCGGAAAACACGATCGCGCCGTGGGCATCAGTTCGGTAGATGGTCATATGCCCGTACGCCTGTAACACGTCCTCGGCGGGATGCCCGTATCGATTTCCCCGGCCCGCGGACACCACCGCGGTCTCCGCGTTCAGTTGTTGAATCCATTGTCGATTCAGTGAACTCTTGGCTCCATGATGCGGAATCTTGACCACGGTCGCTGACTCCACCAACGGATGGCCGGTCAATCCGGCCAAGGCTTCGATCTCCGCATCAGCCGTCAACAGAATGGAATGCTCGCCGCAAGTCAGACTCAGGACCACGGAGAGATTGTTCAATTCCGATCCTCGAGAATCGTTCAACGTGGCGCCATCTTCCGGCAACGGCGGGTTCAGCGATATGAACCGACAGGGTCCTTCGTTGATGATTGCTTCTCCTACCCGGGCAATACGGTCGGCGAGTCCCTGTTTCGCAATGGCATTTTGGAGGCGTTGATAAAAGGGGGTCGCTC
Source organism: Nitrospirales bacterium (assembly GCA_965207015.1). GTDB lineage: Bacteria > Nitrospirota > Nitrospiria > Nitrospirales > UBA8639 > Bin75. The sequence goes on from OZ242257.1 coordinate 1,370,606, forward strand.
GCCGAATCCCGTTACTCCAATAGTGATCGACCTCGAAGTTGTCGATGATCCAGGCAAGACCGCCCACGTGATCCAATTGCGGGTGAGTGGCAATCACGTGAGTCAGGCGACGGATACCTCGATCCCACAAGTACGGTCCCACGACCATCCGGCCTATATCCCAACGCTCGTAGGCGACCCCGCCGTCCACCAGAATCGTGTCGCCGCCGGGCAGTTCGAGTACCGTGGCGTCACCCTGTCCCACGTCCAGAAACGTCACACGCAACGCATCGTCCTCAAACACGTGTCGCGGCGACCACGCCCACCACACCAGGCAGAAGATCAGCGCACTCACGCTGAGGCCCTGCACCGTTTTTTTCCGGCTGCGCACCGCTATCGCGAGACACAGATAGAAGCCTGCTATGGATAGGACCGATGGCGACGCCACGTGCCATTCGGCACCGGGAATCATGGCCAGCATGCCGACAACGGATGTCAAGCCGTTCATGAGTTCCTGATGAACCCAGCCGAAAGGCAAGTGCTCCAGCCCGCCGAACAAGACGAGCAGCGACGCACCGAGTCCCAACGGCACGACCAGCATGCCGACGAACGGTACGACAACCGCATTGGCAAAAAGGCCCAACCACGCCACTTGATTGAAATAGTACGCCACGAGCGGCACGGTCCCCACGGTAGCGGCAAGGGTCATCAACGCATACTGTTTTCCCCAATGTTTCACTTTGTCCGTGAAGGCCTGCGGGATCTCGTCTTCGTCGTCGTCGCTCGCACTCCATTGAAAGACCAGGGCAATAGCCAGGACGGATATATACGAGAGTTGAAAAGACAGAGCGTACAGCGCCCCGGGATCGGTCAGTGTCGTACCCAACGCGGCGATACCCAATGCAATGAGAATCTGTCGCTCATAACCGATCCACACCGCGAAGAGATACAACAGGATCATCAGCAGCGATCGAACGGTCGCCACGTGGGCGCCGGACAACAGCGTATAAAACAGGACCATGGGGACGGTGACCAGCACCGCAAGTTGCCTGAGAGTCAGGATACACGAGAGTCTTTCCAGCCACCGGGCCGGCATACGGCGGGTTGTCCATCGCACGCCCAGAAACGAGACAAAGGCCAGCAATCCCAAATGCGAACCTGATATGGAAATGATGTGGACCGTCCCCGTCGTCATGAAATCGTCACGCACGTCCGGGGGAATATCGTTCTGCTCTCCGACGATCATGCCCAGAAACAAACCGCGGGCCGGCTGTTGGAGCGTTGCAATGGCAGCTTGGCGCACCTGATTTCTCCCACGATCAATCTGCGACCATATCCATTCACTCAAGTCGAAGATGCCGGGAGGTTGCACCTGTATTCCCTGAGGCCCTCTGACGGTCGCGACCGCGTGAATCCCGCGATCCCTGAGGTAGGCGCCGTAGTCGAATCCACCGGGATTCCGCGTACCGAAAGGCCGGCGAATGCGAGCACGAACCGTGATCCTGTCACCCCGAAATATATCCGTCTCCGGTTCACACTCGTGACCCGGCTTACACGGACGCCACGTCAAGCGCAGATTCCCACGGATTTCACGGCTCGCGCCGTCCTGTTGGACGGATTCCACGGCCACGATCATCGTCATTCGACCCGGACCATGCTCGACCGGTGCCGTCACGACGCCGGAAAGCGCCACCTCTTGCCGGCCGGTTTGAAACGGCAGATCAACCCCTTGATCCGTTCTCGCGTCCAGCAACCAATATCCCAAGCCGGCCAGGACACAAGCATAGAGGATGAGTCCCTGTCTCCTGGAGAAATGCGCCGTCTTCTCACACCAGGACAACGCGCCGGCGACGGAGACCAGCAGGATCAGAATCGTGATTGGAAGAAAGAAAAGCCAGGACCCGAGCAGGAGTCCCACGAGGAAGGCAATAATGCCGGAGAGAAGTACGCCGGAAAGACACCCTCTTAATTTACGGCAATTTAGATCAAAGGGTCAATATGAGAGAGGATACCTTTTTGAATTCAGGAACGAACATCCCATTCTTTGACGCGCATTCTCTGCGAATTATGGAACCTCTGATTTATTGTGATAGCGGGATGCAGGGCAAGGCGTCCCGGAGCGAAACCCGAGGCTTATCAGAGAGATAGGTGAGGGTTGAGCGAGGACACAACGCAGCCATGCGCCCGATAGTGCATTAAATCAGAGGTTCCTTATCCGATTACGGCCCTGACCACGCCGGCCAAGTCTTCCGCGACGGCTTTAATCTGCGAATCATCCCGGCCCTCAACCATGACCCGGACCAACGGCTCGGTTCCGGAATACCGGACCAGAATCCGTCCCGTCCCATTCAACCGTTCTTCACCGGATCGAATCGCTTCCCGTAACTCGGGAAGAGAGCCCAGGTCGGGTTTCCGGTTCACTTTCACGCCCAACAAAACTTGCGGAACGGTCTCGATGCACCGGGTCAACTCCGAGAGAGGAGAACCGGACCGCTTGACCAACTTGAGCATTTGCAGGCCGGAAATCAGACCGTCTCCGGTCGTGTTATAGTCGAGAAAAATGACGTGTCCCGATTGTTCTCCTCCCAGGTTGTAGCCCTCGGCCAACATGCGTTCCAGGATGGACCGGTCGCCAACGGGGGTCCGGATCAGATTGATTCCGTTCTTTTGCATGGCCAATTCAAACCCGAAATTCGTCATGACCGTTCCGACGACGGTATCGCGATTGAGCCCGCCGCGTCGCTGCAAATCCAAAGCAAAGGCGGCCAGGGCCTGATCGCCATGCACCACGTCACCCTCTTCGTTTACAAACACGGCCCGGTCCGCGTCGCCGTCCAAGGCAATCCCCACGTCGCCTCGACGCGCACGAACGGCCTCCTGCAGTCGCTCCGGGTAGAGGGCTCCATACCCCGCGTTGATGTTTGTGCCGTCCGGTTCGTCTCCGATGACGGACACGTCGGCACCCAATTCCCGTACGACCTTGGGAAAGACCGAATACGCGGCGCCATGGGCACAGTCGATGACCACCTTCATCCCCTGATAATCCATTTCGCGCGGCAGGGACCGTTTCACGAATTCGATATAGCGCCCTTCGGCATCGTCAATGCGAAACGCCTTGCCGATTTCATCGGCCGTGGGACGAAGATGTTCGATCTCGTTCGTCACAATCAATTCTTCAATGCGTGATTCCAGTTCATCGGGAAGTTTGAAGCCGTCGTGCGAAAAAAACTTGATCCCGTTATCCTGGTAGGGATTGTGGGAGGCGGAAATCATCACCCCCGCGTCGGCTCGGAGGCTGCGCGTCAAAAAGGCCACGCCCGGCGAAGGCATCGGCCCGACCAGCAAGACGTCGACCCCCATGGAACAAATGCCGGAGATCAACGCCGATTCCAACATGTAGCCGGACAGCCGGGTGTCTTTGCCGATCACGATTTGATGGTGCCCCGCCCGTCCCTTGAACACGTAGGCCACGGCCCTGCCCAACTTCAGCACCGTTTCACTGTTCATGGGCTCCAGGTTGGCAACGCCCCGCACCCCGTCTGTTCCGAATAACTTCCGCACTTGACCTCCTGACACCATGCCTCCTCTCAAGCCTGTGCAATGGCTTCCGACATTCGCACCACCTCCCGGATCGACCCGACGTCATGCACGCGAACGATCCTGGCTCCACCCAACACCGCGGCCGTCACGGCCGCGGCAGTTCCCATGATGCGTTGCTCAACCGGTTGGCCAGTGACCCTCCCGATAAAGGATTTATTCGACACACCGATCAGAACGGGACGACCCAACTGCCGCAATGAGCCGAGGCCTTTCAGTAAGGATAGATTCTGTTGTTCGTTTTTTGCAAACCCGATTCCCGGATCGATCACCATGTGCTCGCGAGCGATCCCGATTTCCTCGGCATGGTCCATGCGCCTTCCCAAATAATCGCGCACCTCCTCGACCACGTTGTCGTATTGGCAATGCTGCCGCATCGTCTGGGGCGTACCTCGCATATGCATCAGGACCAGCCCTGCTTTGGTCCGTACAACCACGCCACCCATCCGGGAATCATGCTCCAACGCGCTGATGTCGTTGATGATCACTGCGCCCCAGTCGATCGCCCGTTCGGCGACTCCGGCTTTTTGAGTGTCGATGGACAGCGGAACCGTCGCTCGTTTTCCGATGACCTCCATGACCGGCTTCAATCGACGAATTTCTTCTTGTTCATCAATCGCCTGTGAACCGGGACGCGTCGACTCGGCACCGATGTCAACCAGATCGGCCCCTTCACTCACCATACGTTCAACATGAGTCAGGGCGCGTTGAGGATCAAGAAAGCGCCCGCCGTCGGAAAAGGAATCCGGGGTCACGTTCAGTATGCCCATCACCAGGACGCGACGGGAACAGGGAATCCTGACGTGGCAGGCTTGCAGGTACGCGGAGGGGATTTCATCCATGGGGAAAACTCCGATTCGAGGAAGGGCCCGGTCAACACCGGGCAAGGGTCATTCACGATGAAGGATGGTAACGCCTAAAAATCAACTGCCGGTGAAGAAGAACGCGAATGCCCAAAGAAGGATGGGATGGGGTGTATCAAAAGCAGGATGCCGTCACACTTGCGCCGGCTCTCGTACGATGGTCCCGCGATTGATGATCTGATCGATTTCCAAAGAATCCAGGACTTCCTTCTCAAGAAGGGCTTCGGCCAAAGCCCGCAGGGTATGAATATGTTCCGTGAGCATGCGCTTCGTCCGCTCGTAGGCTTCCACGATCAACCGTTTCACTTCATGATCGATTTCCAAGGCCACTTGATCACTGAAGTCCCGACGGGTCGAGATCTCCCGACCGAGGAAAATCTCCTCATCTTTTTTGCCGAAGGTCAACGGCCCCAATTTGTCGCTCATGCCCCATTCACACACCATTTTCCTGGCGAGTTCGGTGGCCCGTTCAATGTCGTTTCCCGCACCGGTGGTGACGTTTTTCAAAATCAATTCTTCGGCCACGCGACCACCCAGTAAAATCGACAGGGTGTTATACAAGAAATCCTCGGAATAACTGTGCCGGTCATCGATGGGAAGCTGCATGGTCATGCCCATGGCACGTCCCCTCGGGATAATCGTGACTTTGTGGACGGGATCGGCGCCCGGCAACAATTTCGCCATGAGGGCGTGCCCCGCTTCATGATACGCCGTGGTGCGCTTTTCCTCTTCGCTCAGGACCAGACTCTTGCGCTCCGCCCCCATCATGACTTTATCCTTGGCATTTTCAAAATCGACGAGTTCCACCAACTTCTTGTCCAGCCGCGCAGCCCAGAGCGCCGCCTCGTTGACGAGGTTTTCCAAGTCAGCCCCTGAAAAACCTGGCGTTCCCCTGGCAATCTGATCGAGGTTCACGTCTGACGCCACGGGCACCTTCTTCGTGTGGACCTTGAGAATTTCCACGCGACCCCGCACGTCGGGACGATTGACCACCACCTGTCGATCGAACCGGCCTGGCCGCAACAAGGCAGGATCGAGGACGTCGGGACGGTTCGTGGCGGCGACGAGAATCACGCCTTCGGTCGTGTCGAATCCATCCATCTCCACGAGTAACTGGTTCAAGGTCTGTTCCCGCTCATCGTGACCGCCACCCAGGCCCGCGCCGCGCAACCGGCCGACGGCATCGATTTCGTCGATGAAAATGATACAGGGTGCATGCTTCTTCCCCTGTTCAAACAAGTCGCGCACGCGAGACGCGCCGACTCCCACGAACATTTCCACAAAATCGGACCCGCTGATGCTGAAAAACGGGACACCCGCTTCTCCGGCAATGGCTTTCGCCAACAGGGTCTTTCCCGTTCCCGGAGGGCCGACGATCAGCACCCCTTTGGGGATTCGCCCGCCGAGTTTTTGAAATTTTTGCGGATCTTTCAAAAATTCAATGATTTCAACGACTTCTTCCTTGGCCTCTTCCACGCCGGCCACGTCGGCAAAGGTCACCTTTTTCTTTTCCTCGGTCAGGAGACGCGCTCGACTTTTCCCGAACGAAAGGGCCCGATTGCCGCCGATCTGCATTTGCCGCATGAGGAAAAACCATAATCCCAGGAACAGAATAAACGGTCCCCACGTCACGAGAAACGTGATATACCAGGGACTTTCATCGGGCGGCTTGGCTTCGATCTGCACCGACTGCTCTCTCAGGGCTTTGACCAGGTCCGGATATTCAACGGTATAGGTCCGAATCCGGTTGCCATCCTTTAAAATCGCACTGATATGGCTGTCCTTCATGGTGACCTTGGAAATCTCTCCCCGTTCCAGGTGGGCCATGAAGTCACTGAAGATCACTTCCTCTTCGGGCGGCTGGGACGGCACGGTGAACAGGTTGAACAACAGGATCATGAACAGCCCGACCACCACCCAAAACAGCAAATTTTTAACGCGAGAATTCATGAAAATGCGTTCCTTCTCTTTCTCAACCTTCCCGGGCAAACCGAAATCGTTGCGATAACATCAGAAATACTACCATGAGGATCGAGCATCTGCAACCTACTGCCCTTTACGTAAGCCCCCCCGGTATTCCTCAAGCCTTTCTTCCGGCTGCACGAATCCGGACAACGGCAACGCGCCTGGTTTCCTCGGTCACTCGAAACCGATGGTCGGACCGATACCCTCCGACCCACAGAATCCCTTCAGGCGCCACCACGAGAGGCACGGCGCTTCGATCGGCTTGATAAATTTTTGCATCAGAGAAAAAATCCTGAAGCTTCTTTCGTCGTCCTCCCATTCCATAAGGGAAAAAGTAGTCCCCGGGCTTCCAGGATCGAACGACCAACTCGTGACTGAATCGATCCGCATCCAGGTAGGCCACGGAATCATTCCGCCGGGACGGGATCGTCTTCGTCGCCGTGATTCTTCCTACAATCGTCTGACCCGTGACCGGCCAAAGGATCGACCCCGGGAAAGGCCAGACACAGGACCATCCGTGTTGCAGGCGACTGTTCCGGCCTGCTTTCACGAACGTCACCCGGTCATATTGCCTGACGGCCTCCAAACCGGCAAAACAACCGGATGAACCCGACGTTCCGTGAACGACGTGCTGTAACAGCGTCTCCACGGTCTCGAACCCAAGCGGACTCGGCTTGACCCACAACGTTCCCACCATCAACAGGATCATTCTTCTTTGAAGGGAGACGGGAAAGGTCAAAAGACGCGAACGGCTCCATACGACGCGATCCTTCGTGCGGCTGATCTCCACCGATTCCAGCGCGGCCTTCGCCGCCTCATCCAGATACTGATGTTCCTCTCGCAGGATGACGGCCTGCCGGGACAGGACACCGACCACGTTGGGATTGAACGTTTTCAGCAGGGGAATCAATTCGCGGCGAAGGCGGTTCCTGGTGTATTTCGGGTTGTCATTACTCGAATCGACGCGGAACTCACAGCGTTTCTCATCAAGGTACGACAAGATTTCAGGCCGGCTCACCGTCAAGAACGGCCGGATGACGCATGGTTCCCGTTGAGACGGCATGCCCGATAGCCCGGCAAGCCCGGCCCCGCGAAGCATAGACAGCAGCACGGTTTCCGCCTGGTCGTCCTGCGTATGCCCGACCGCGACTTTGGTGCCGCCCCATTCCCGGGTGACGGCCTGCAACTGGGTGTATCTCTTCTCCCGTGCTACGGCCTGGACCGACTCCCCTTTTCGTTTTCCGAGAACCGATTTCAGATTGAGCCGTTTCAAGAAAAAAGGAAGGCCCAACTGCCTGGCGAGTTGCTCGACAAACGTCGCATCCTCCAGGGACTCCTTTCCACGCAACCCATGATCAACGTGGGCGACGGCCAACGTCAGATCCAGGTGATCCCGCCAGGCAGACAGCACCTGCAAGAGAGCAACGGAATCCGCCCCTCCGGACACGGCCACCACGACCCGGTCTCCGGAAGACAAGAGGCCGAGTTGCCTGACGTGTTTCAAGAGTTTGTGTTCAAAAGCTGTCAGGGCGCGCATCATCGCCACCACTGGAGATTGCCGTACGGCTCGATTTATGGAACCTCTGATTTATTGCACTATCGGGCGTATGGCGGCGTTGTGTCCTCGCTCAACCCTCACCTATCTCTCTGATAAGCCTCGGGTTTCGCTCCGGGACGCCTTGCCCTGCATCCCGCTATCACAACAAATCAGAGGTTCTTTATGCGGCAAACACGCGTCGAGTCTGCTGAACGTCCTGAGCGATTCGTTCGGCAAGCTGCCCGGAATCGTCAAACCGTTCATCGCCTCGAATGTATTGTAAGAATTGAACTTCAATGGCTTGTCCATACAGTTCACAGGCGCCATCCAGAACATGCACTTCCAGTAATCGTTCGCCCTCTCCGAACGTGGGACGTGTCCCGATGTAACTCACCGCGGGAGCGGCCGCCTCCTGCCACACCATCTTTGTGGCATACACCCCATCGGGCGGAAGAACCCGGTCTTTGTCAGGCCGAAGATTGGCCGTGCGATAGCCCAACCCCTGCCCGCGACGTTCGCCTTCAATCACCGTGCCTTTCAGGGAATACGGACGTCCCAGACATTGCATCGCCTGTTCCATCTTCCCTGCCCGGACAAACTGGCGAATACGTGTCGAGCTCACGATCGCTTCCCGGGAACTCACGGGTTTGAGGAGATGAACCCGGAACCCGGCTTGTCCGGCCAACTCCCGCAGGGTATCCGTGTTGCCCGCCCGGCCTTTGCCAAACACAAAATGCTCCCCTACGAACAGATCTTTGACGCCCAGCCCATCCTTGAGGATCGACCACACAAACTCCCGTGGGCTCAAAGCGGCAAACTCTTGGGTGAAAGGCAACACCACGAGATGCTCGACGCCCTGCGCCTCGAACCAAGCCAACTTTTCCGAAGGGGACGTCAAGAATTGAAAGGTGGTTCCGGGACTCAACACCAACACCGGATGGGGATCAAAGGTCAACACCATCGGCGTACCCCGTCGTTCACGAGCACATTGAACGACGGTAGCCAGCAATTCTCGATGCCCGACGTGCTGCCCGTCAAAATTGCCGATGGTCAGGACCGGATTGGACGGCAAAGGAGGCGCTGGGAGCCCGTGCGAAACCTTCATGGGGTGGCGGCATTCAATAACTGGACGGCATCCTTGGCAAAATACGTCAGGATGAGATCGGCACCGGCACGTTTGATGGACAACAGCGTTTCCAACGTCGCTTTGGATTCGTCCAGCCATCCTTGTTGGGCTGCAGCCTTGATCATGCTGTATTCGCCGCTGACTTGAAACGCCGCCACGGGTACATCCACCTCGGCCCGCGTCCGCGCAATAATATCCAGGTACGCCAGCGCCGGTTTGACCATGACCACGTCTGCACCCTCTTCCACGTCGGCCAGCACTTCACGGACGGCTTCACGCGCATTGGCGGGATCCATTTGATACGAGCACCGGTCACCGAATGCGGGGCTGGAAGAAGCCGCCTCCCTGAACGGCGCATACAGGCAGGACGCATACTTGGCGGCATAGGACATGATGGGAAGGTGTGTGAATCCCCCCTGATCCAATTCGTCGCGGATCGCCGCGACCCGCCCGTCCATCATGTCGGACGGCGCCACCATGTCAGCCCCGGCCGCTGCATGGGTTTTCGCCATCAGACGCAAACAGTCGAGGGTTTCATCATTCAAGATGCGCCCGTCTTTCACGATGCCGCAATGGCCATGGGACGTATATTCGTCGATACAGACGTCCGTCACCACAAAAAGACCCGGCACATGATCCTTGAGCGCGCGGACGGCCCGTTGCACGATCCCGTCCGGATCATAACCGGACGACCCGCGTTCATCCTTGTGATCGGGGATCCCGAAGAGCATGACCGCCGGAATGCCCAGCAGGTGCGCGTCGGTGGCTTCCTTGATCAGACGATCGATCGACCACCGGAATTGACCCGGCATCGACAGGATGGGTTCCTGTTGATCCGTTCCTTCCCTGACGAACAGGGGATAAATCAGGTTGTTCGGCGACAGCGCGGTTTCGCGGACCATCCGGCGAAGAGGCCCGGATTCACGCAAGCGCCGCATTCGTTGACGAGGAAATCCCATCACTTATTAGATAGGCGAGGACTGAACGAAAACACAACGCCGCCATGCGCCCGATCGTGCAGTAAAGCAGAGGTTCCCAAATTATTTCCTGGGGAGATTCGTCAAGAACACCACCAGATCCCGCACGGAGATCATCCCGACAAGCTCCCCGCCCTTCGAGACTCCCAAATGCCGGACGTGTTCCTTGGCCATCAGGTCATTGGCATCCAACAACGTCTTGTTCTCATCAATTTTCAACACCGGCGCCGACATGATTTGTTCGACGGTCGTCCGGTCCGGATCCAATCCCGCCGCCACTAACCGCCGGACGAGATCCGTGTCGGTCAGGACCCCGATGATCTCCTTATCCCGGGTGACGAACACACTGCCGATACCGCTATCCTTCATGATTTCTGCCGCTTTCCGGACACTGGTGTCACGATCAACGGTAATAAATTTTTCAGCGGGGACCATAAACGATTTCACTGGAACCATAAAATTCTCCTTGGATTATCACGCCTCATTAAACAAAAAATGCCCCATCCGCCGGGAAGTCAGGGCCTTTTGACCATGCATGCGCCGTTAAGAAGGCACCTCGTGCCGGACATAGTCGACCAGCGACTGAACCAACGCCGGAATCGTATTCCGGGCCGCCATCACGTGAACGTCCAACCCCATTTCCCGAATGGTGTCGGCCGTAATCGGCCCGATGCTCGCAATAATCGTCCCATTCAAGCGTTGTTTCAAGTCATGCGCTTCGTCAAAAAGTTGAAAAAAATTGCGAACGGTAGACGAACTGGCAAACGTGACCACGTCGATCAAATGGTCACGAAACAGTTGCTGAACGCGATCCCGTTCAATCGCCGGCACCACGGTCTTATAGACCTTCACGACACGCACGACCGCGCCGGAGCGCTCCAACTCCTCCGGCAGAATCTCACGGGCTTGTGCGGCCCGGGCAAGCAACACCCGCTGGCCTGACACGCCGGCCCGCTTCAGCCCGTCGATCACCCCTTCGGCCTGGAACGTGTCCGGCACCAGATCGGCCTCGATACCGAATCGTTTCACCTCCTCGGCCGTTCGGGGACCGATGCAACAGACCTGCAACCCCGCCAACGCCCGGGCGTCACGCCCATGGTACCAAAGGCGTTGCATAAATGCCTTTACCCCATTGACGCTGGTCAACACAAGCCACTGATAGGTGGCAAGCTGCTCGATGGCTTCATCGACTTCCGCCCAATCGTCCGGTGGGACGAAGTCGATGGCCGGACATTCAATCGGTTCCCCGCCCTGCGCCCTGATCAGCTCCGACAATTCCGACGCCTGGTCTTTGGCGCGTGTCACCAGCACGCGCTTCCCGAATAACGGTTGCGTCTCAAACCAATTGAGTTGCTCCCGCAACCGGACGACTTCCCCAACCACCACGACCGTGGGAGGGCGAATATCAGCCGCTTTCGCACGATCCACAATGTCCCGCAACGTTCCGACCACCGTGTGTTGCTTGGCATAAGTTCCCCACCGGACCAACGCCACGGGAGTATCCGCGGCTTTTCCTTCTTCAATCAACCGGGACACGATCATGGGTAAATTCTTGACACCCATCAAAAACACCAGCGTCCCGTCGGCGGCAGCGAAGCGCGGCCACTCCAATGCCGTCTCGTCCTTGTCGGGATCTTCGTGGCCCGTGATAAAGGCCACGGTCGAGGCCAGGGTGCGATGCGTGACGGGAATACCCGCATACGCCGGCACCGCGGTCGCCGAGGTCACGCCCGGAACCACTTCAAAGGGAATCCGGTGTTCAACGATCCACTCGGCTTCTTCCCCGCCCCGCCCAAACACGAACGGATCTCCACCTTTCAACCGGACCACACACTTCCCTTCACGAACCTTCTCCAGCATCAATTGATTGATTTCATCCTGAGGCCGATAGGTCCCACACCCGCGTCGTCCCACGTAAATCCGCTCCGCCTCCGGGGAGACGTAATCCAGCAACGCCGGATTGGCCAGATGGTCGTACAACACGACGTCGGCTTCCTGAAGACAGGCTTTGCCACGTAGCGTGAGCAAACCGGGATCCCCCGGACCCGCCCCTACCAGATAGACTTTCGATCGAAACTCGGCCATTTACGGACGTCCATAGATTTGCTCTAAAATACGTGTTCCCCCCTTGCCCAGGATCCATCTTTTGGGAAGATTCGACACGAACGTGACCATATCCCTCACGGAGATCATCCCAACGAGGTTTCCGTCCCGCGTGACACCCAAATGCCGGATGTGTTCTCTGGCCATCATGGCATTGGCATCGCGAATCGTCTTGTTCTCATCAATTTTTATAACGGGCGATGTCATGATGCGTTCGACGGACGTTTGGTCCGCATCCAGACCCATCCCCACCAACCGCCTGCAGATATCCGTATCGGTCACAATCCCGATGATCACCCTGTCCCAGGTGACAAGTACACTGCCAATGCCGGTATCCTTCATGATTTTCGCCGCCCGCCGGACGCTGATATGACGATCGACGGCGATGACTTTATCAAAAGGGATCATGAATGTTTTCACCGGAACCATAACCTGCCCCTTGGACTCACGCGCCTCGTTAACGCCTGGCTCCTTCACGTTGTCAGGATCTTCCAACAATCCATTTTACACGCGTCCGTAGATTCGATCTAATATCTGTCTGCCCCCGGCACTCAGAATCCGATCGGCCAAGGCCGTACCGAGTGGGGCCGCCTGTTCCACCGGACCTTCGATCCGATCTCGAATGACCTGCGTTCCATCGACGCTTGCGACGAGCCCCTCGAATTGCACCGTCCGATCCTCGATAACCGCATGGCCTGCAATCGGGACCTGACAACCACCCTCCAATCGATCCAGGAAGGCTCGTTCAGCCGAAACCGCCATAGACGTCCGGTGATCGTTGATGGGGTCGAGCAACTCTCGAACGAACGTGTCATCCGCGCGCGATTCGATCCCCAAGGCGCCCTGACCAACGGCCGGAAGACTCAAGGCCGGGGGGAGATATTCCGTCACGTGCCGGGCCCAACCCAACCGTGTGAGACCCGCCGCAGCCAGGACAATCGCGTCGAATTCGCCTTCCTGAAGCTTTCGCAGCCGGGTGTTCACGTTGCCTCGAAGCATGACAACATTCAGGTCCGGGCGGTGAGCCAACAACTGGGCTTGCCGTCGAAGACTGCTGGTCCCCACCTTCACCCCAGCCGGAAGATCCTGGAACGCCATGCGATCCCTGGTCAGGAGAGCATCCCGGGCATCTTCCCGCACCGGAATACAGACTATGGCCAATCCCTCCGGCAACACCGAAGGCACGTCCTTCATGCTATGAACCGCGAGATCGATGTCTCCTCTGGATAACGCCTCCTCGATTTCCTTGACAAATAACCCTTTCCCTCCGATTTTGGCTAACGGCACATCCAGAATTTTGTCGCCGCTCGTTCGAATCCGTTCAAGCCGGATCGACACGGATGGAGCGATTTCCCGGAGTCGAGCCTGAACCCACTCTGCCTGCCAGAGGGCCAATTGACTGCCGCGCGTGCCAATGACGAGAGACGCCCGCCGTCCATTCGTAAGACTCACTCTGATTCCTTCATCAGTTGTCCCATGGGCATGCCTCGACCCTACAAACCCGAAGCCTGCCGAGAAATCCCGTCCTGTTCCGGCTCCTCTTTTGACGCGGGAGGAACCGTCGGCACGTCCGTCTCATCCCGGACATCCTCAACGTTCACGGCTTGCTGCTCAAGAAGACTCTGGCCCAAATCATAAAACAATCTCGCCGCTTCGATATACATAAACCCGTTGGATGATTGGGCCGCGGATTTCAAGGCCACCAATGGGCCGTGAAGCAGTTTATTGACGATCCCGGAGGCAAGCCCTTCCACGGCCTCCTGCTGCTCCGGAGTCAACGTCCCGAGCCGGCTCAGGGCTTTCTGCAACTCCGCCTGCTTCAGGGCGTCCGCCCGTTGGCGCAAGGCAATAATCGTGGGAGTCGCCTTTAGGGACTGAAGCCATTTCAGGATGACTTCAACTTCATCTTTGACGATGGATTCGGCACGGGTGGCTTCCAGCCGGCGCTCTTCACGGTTCTGTTCGATATGCGATTCGAGATCGTCGATATCGAACAGAAACGCATTATCGACCTGACGAACGTCGGGATCGATATTGCGGGGGACCGAGACGTCGATCAGAAAAATCGGCTGGTTCCAGCGTGCGCGAACCGCCCGTTCCACGTCCTCGGGACCAATCAGGTAGTGGGACGCCCCGGTGGAACACAGCACAATATCGGCCCGGTGCATATCCGCGCGAAAATCTTCAAAGGGAATGGACACCCCGTTGAACCTGGCAGCCATATCCGCCGCCCTGATCGGGTCACGCGTGGTAAGCAACACCTCATGGACGCCATGATTCACCAGATGCTGTGCTGCCAATTTGGCCATTTCTCCGGCTCCGACCAGCATAACCGTCCGGGCTGACAGATTACTGAAGACTTTCTTGGCCAATTCGACTGCGGCATAGCTCACGGACACGGCGTTTTCCGCGATCCGCGTTTCCGTACGAACGCGTTTGGCCACGGAAATCGCCTTTTTGACCAACTTGTTCAGGATGACGCCGGTCGCATTGTGGGTTAACGCCTCCTGGAAGGAATCCTTCACTTGACGCAGAATTTGCGGCTCTCCCACGACCAGGGAATCGAGACTCGACGCCACGCGAAACAGGTGCGTAATGGCCCGATCTTCGGCGTGACAATACAGGCGGGGCATTAATTGTTCCGCGGACACCGACAGATGCGTATCCACGAAAAATTCCTGGATCGCGGAAAATCCTTGTTCCACGTGGTCGGCCACCGCGTACACTTCCACGCGATTGCAGGTCTGTAACAACATCCCCTCTCGAATACCTTCATGTTCCATGAGACGGTTGAGGGCCTCGCCCATCCGGCTGTCGGGAACCACGAGCAGTTCCCGAAGCTCGACGGGAGCGGTTTTATGACTCAATCCGACAAGGATGATATTCATCAGCTTATGGGAATCCCGTTTCCTTTCAGCACGACCCCGAGAAACGTCAACAGCACGCCGGCAAATCCCACGATCGTCAGATAGGCCGCCTTTTTTGCCCGCCAGCCCACGGTCACCCGGCCCATCAGGACCACGAAATAGAATACCCACGTCACAAGCGCCCAAAGCTGTTCAGGATTCCAGCTCACGTAGGAACCCAGCGTGACCTGGGCGGACATGGCCCCCGTCAGAATACCCAGGGTGAGAAATGGAAACCCCAACAACATCGAACGCTGGTTCAACGCGTCCAGGAAATCCAACGGCGGCAGCTTAAAGAACAGGACGTTGAATTGCTTGGATTTCAGCAGCCGCTCCTGCATCAGATACATGACTCCTGCCACAAAGGCCACGGCAAACCCGACGGCTCCCAACATGCTGAGGGTGACGTGGACCCACACGGCTCGCAACATGGGTTGAAGGACCGGGGTTTCCGCAGGCAGGACAGCAGTCGAAACCAGCGAAAGAAAGGCGATGGGTAGCATGAAGGCCCCCAGGACGTAAAGCCGCTGGAGGATGACGACCAGCAAAAAAACAAGAATCAGGGACCACGAAAAAAACGAGAGGGCTTTGTGGAACGTGACGCCTACTTCTCCGGAAAACACTTGCACGGCCAGGATCACGGTATGGATGGCAAATCCGATACATGTCGCGGCAAGCGCCACCCGGGCCAGCACGTCAGATCGCCGGAGCAAATAGACCAGGGACAGCAAGATCCCGATAAAATACAGCCCCAACGTCAGTTGCAAAAAGGCAGCGGTCATCGGTATCACCAGCAAATAGTGCAATGCACCTAGCTTGGAAGTATAGATAGGCTATTTTCAGATAGCAACAAAGGAAAGGATGGAAGCGGGATGTCAACGTGCAATGAGCCGACCAGCCTAGGGGTATAGATCAGGCGCCAGACCCAGCCGTGGCGCCGCCGCACACGTTGATGACCTGTCCCGTTATCGAGGCCGCATCCGCTTGGCAAAGATAAATCGTCAGGGCGACGATCTCTCCAATCTCCGCCATCCTTTTGATAGGCACCGCTGCTACGGCTTGAGTTCGGAATTCCTCTGCTGACATCCCCAAAATCGCCGCTGTTTCCTCGATGCCCTGACGAGCCATGTCGGTATCGACCCAGGTCGGACAGATGGCATTCACCGTAATGCCGCGCCCGGCCACTTCGAGCGCCAGGGCCTTGGTAAACCCGATGATGCCGTGTTTGGCCGTGCAATACGCCGCGTAACCCGGGACACCGAACCGGCCGAGAACCGACGACATGTTCACAATACGACCCGGCTCCTTCATATGGGGCAACACGACTTTTGAACAGAGATAAGAACCGGTCAAATTCACATCGAGAATATTCAACCAACGCGTATCATCAGGATCGTCTATGGGAGTTCTGCCTGAGACACCGGCGTTGTTGACCAGAATATCAATCTGCCCCCATTCATTGACCACGGAGGCAACAAATCGCTCCACCTCGCTACGATCGGTCACGTCGGCAGGCACGCTCATGGCACTCCCTCCACGTTCCCGGATCTGAGCAACCGTCTGCTCAAGCAATTCGGCACGCCGCCCGCATACGGCCACGCGAACGCCTTTCTCCGCCAACCCCAGAGCGATTCCCCTGCCGATTCCAGACCCGCCCCCTGTGACAATCGCCACACGACCTTTCAACATCGCCTGTCTCCTCCCTTACTCACAATACGCACAGAAACTTGTTATCCGACATTGTTCATTGGGCATGTAAGCATTGCTCTTGAGGAATTGGCTGCCTCCGCTATTTTGTCAACGTGCGAGTGAACGTTTACAATGATTGCCCGTAGGCAAACCCAAACCAACCAGAGGCCCATTCATGCCGGGAAGTTTGTATCTCGTCAGTACCCCGATCGGAAACCTGGAAGATCTCACCTTCCGGGCCCACCGCATTTTACGGGAAGTATCGGTCATCGCGGCTGAAGACACCCGTCATACCCAAAAACTCTGTCGTCATTATCAGATCCATACCCGCCTAACGAGTTATCATGATTTCAACAAAGAAGAAAAAACTCCAGTTCTCCTCGAACTTTTGAAAGAAGAGAAGTCCATCGCCCTCGTTTCTGATGCCGGAACTCCTCTGATCTCTGACCCAGGCTACTATCTGGTCACCCGTGCCATTGCCAACAACGTGCCCATCGTTCCGATTCCCGGCCCCTCTTCGGTGATCACCGCCCTCTCCGTTGCAGGATTACCAACCGATGCGTTTACGTTTATCGGATTTCTTCCCAAGAAATCATCGGCCCGGACCCGCCTTCTGGAAAGTCTTCGTGAGGAGACCAAGACCATTATCCTCTTTGAAACACCTCATCGGATAAAGACCACGCTTCTGGCCATTCAGGAAATCTTTGGCGATCGCCGGATTGCCATCAGCCGTGAACTCACAAAAGCCCACGAAGAAATCATTCGCGGCACCGCCCGGGACATCCTTCTCTCAAATTCATCACGCGTACTCAAAGGAGAAATGACGCTTGTTATCCAGGGAAAAGAGAAGCGGGCAAAGCGCAGCAGACAGGATCTATAACCGAAATTCAATCATCGGCCTTTTGAATGAAGATACGATGATACGAGCCGACGAGCTCACGTCGAAGAATATTGTGGCCTTCGTTTTCAACGCTCTGCGGGACGTTTCTGATGGGTTCACCGTCATCCAGAAAAACCTCCAATACCTGCCCGGGTTGCATTGTCTCCAGCCGTAGTTTGGTTTTGACAAAATTGTAGGGGCAGATTACTCCCCGGAGATCCAACACCGCATGGGGATCAACTTCCTGACTCATCGTCTATGGCTTCTTTCATAGGGTTAAAACAATGAACGGATCTTGACGGTTGCGAGATCCGTTACACAAACAAAGAGAGCGTGCCGGCGTCAACCGCCGGCACGCTCTCTTTTTGTCACAACTTTTCCCGCGGGGATCAGTCTCTTATTGCACTGTCCCTTTGTCCATGTTATCCCGCTTGTCACCATAATCGGTGGCAATCGTGTCGCTCACTCTTTTGTTCACCGTATCCGGCTGAGGAGCGCATTGCCAGCAAGGCGCGGCACCCGTCACGGTGCCAATACTGGAGGTAATCCCGCCCGACACGGCACCATCTTGCATTCCACCCTCAGGCACGCCGGTGTAACCGGCCGTCGGGGTCGCAATACCACGGAAATTGGTGGGATCCGGCCGTTGGCCTAATCCGCCGCCGAAATCCGGGTTGTCTGCGCCGCCAAGCACTTGGGATCCTTCAAGGACGTACACGGTACGAACCATTTTCCGACCCGTGCTGAACTTCTGCGCTGCAGTCGTCTCGTCCTTGGCCGCAACGGCAACATAGTCCCCTTTGTTCACTGCCTTGAGGTTTTCCATGTTGGTCTCGGCATCGAACCAGAGTTCCTTCAAGTTCAAGCCTCCGCGAAGGGTCTGACGTTCGTCATGTGAACTGCCGCCCATGTCGAGATACAGTTTACCCGCGGGATAATCAATGGCCACCACTTCACCATGAATCGTTTCCGGGGCTGAAAGGTAGCGTTCCATGTCATCTTGGTCGAATACACGGGACCGCGTTCCAGACCCTTGAGATTCTCCAACACCCGTGCCGAAGCCGGAGTGTTGAGGCGCACGCTCTTGCGCCACGGCCACGCTAACTGAGCCTACAAGAATGATTGCTGCTCCAAAATACCTTAACTTCCGCATGTGTGGCTCCTCCTTAGGAAGTGTAAGTTAATAATCGAACACTGATAATAAGGAATGATACCTGGAATAATCCGTCCTTCCTCGTGACTTAGGTTTTGTTCAGTTCTAAGGTCCCATAACTATAGTGATCTGCTCAAACAGTGTCAAGAGGTTTCTCCGCGAAATCTTAACTCCAAGTGAGCCTCTTGGTTGAGGCCGAGAGGCTCTCTGAGTGATTGATTTCCGCTTACGACGCAGATCAAGACCAAGCCCCGTTTCCCTCACTGACCTCAAGATATCGATGATGGTGCCCGGACCGAGGGTCGAACTCGGACTCTCTTGCGAGAACCAGATTTTGAGTCTGGCGCGTCTGCCAGTTCCGCCATCCGGGCACCCGATTCCCGTTATCTAGCATGATCGCTGGGTCACGTCAATCAGCAGGCTTCTCCTTTTCAGGCTTTTATCCGGCATGCTAAGATTCACGGCCAGGGAGCACATATACTTCCAAAAGACGGCGAGAAGATTGCCAGACAAGGAGGAACATTCATGTCGGAAATTCAATGTCTCAAATGTGAACAGCCAGCAGAGAAAATAACCGAACCCCTTTTCATGGGAAAACTCGAAGAAGAAATCAAAAACAACGTGTGCCAAAACTGTTGGACCGAATGGAGCAAGCCCGGCGGGGTCAAGACCATGGTCATCAATGAATACCAACTGAACCTTGGTGACGAAAACGGCCGTGCCGCCCTCAAAAAACAAATGCGCGCCTTTTTCAAGCTGCCTGACGCCGACGTGGAATTCAAGGACTATCGAACCTGAGACGGGCCGGCTCCTCGCCGTATCAGAGAGCCGGCGAACAAAGCCCGCCCCCTTTCACCGGTGAAAGACCGCCGGATCTTTCCATTCGGACGTAACCTCTTGTCGAACCCTCGCTCCCCCCTGTAGGATCTAGTATGGA
Organism: Nitrospirales bacterium; assembly: GCA_965207015.1. Lineage (GTDB taxonomy): Bacteria > Nitrospirota > Nitrospiria > Nitrospirales > UBA8639 > Bin75. Next base: position 1,390,318 of record OZ242257.1, read on the forward strand.
TATCCCGCTTGGCAAGGGCATCTTTCTGGTCGCAAGCCCCGGTCTCCGCGATCCGAATTTCCGGCAGACCGTCATCCTGTTGTGCAAACACGGCCCGGAAGGTGCGCTGGGCGTCGTCGTCAATCGGCCGACGGAGATCAATATCACCGAAGTGCTCCCGCAAGTTCCCATCCTGGAAGGTCAACACCACCGGGTCTTTTCCGGAGGACCGGTCCAACGCAACAATCTGCTGATCCTCTATCGGACGCCTGAAGGACCGGAAGACTCCCACCACGTCTTCAACGGCGTCTATATGGGCGGCGACATGAAAGACCTGGAGGACCTGTTACAAGACCCATCGTCCCTGGGAAATTTTCGCGCCTTCATGGGGTATTCAGGCTGGGCGCCCGGTCAGTTGGAAAACGAAATGCGAACCGGATCGTGGCTCACGGTCCCGGCCGACTCCACCACAATGTTTGGCCAGGACCACAATTGCTTGTGGGGCAATATTCTCCGATCCCTAGGTACAGACATGGCTTTCTACGCCGACATGCCCGCCGACCCGCAGATGAACTGAGCGGGCGAAAAACCTCCCTCATTCCTCTTTTCTCACCATCACCGCTTGATGCCGGTCGGACGCGTAGCGCTCGTTCCCAATCTGATCTTCGCGGTTTCACGCCCGCGTGAAGTCGCAGGCGGCCTATCGGTGAACGAGACGTCTCGTTCATGACAAAGGGGTTTTCTTGAGCGCATCACCTCTTAGCAAAAACGGTTCAATTCTGTTATTCTTTTTTGCTGTCCCCTCACCACCCTTTCCCCCCACAGGAGAGAGGGGTTTAGGGTTGGTTTTGTTGCATTGTTGAAGAGTGATGAACGAACCGTCTTCTTCTTCCAAGACACGGCAATTCAAGGGGCTCCTACAATCCGACCGGTTGGAGTTTCTCTGCGAAGCGCACAATGGGCTCAGCGCCAAGATCGTGGAGGAGGCGGGGTTCAAGGGGATTTGGGCCAGCGGGCTGACCCTTTCCGCCCAATTCGGCGTGAGGGACAACAACGAAGCGAGCTGGACTCAAATCCTCGACCACCTGGAATTCATGTCCGACGCCACGGGCATCCCCATCCTGCTCGACGGCGATACGGGCTACGGGAATTTCAACAACATGCAGCGCCTGATCCGGAAACTTGAACAACGCCGGATCGCGGCCGTCTGCATCGAAGACAAGCTCTTCCCCAAGACCAACAGTTTTTTACACGGCGAGACCCAGCCACTGGCCGACGTCGACGAATTCTGCGGAAAAATCAAGGCAGGCAAGGATGCCCAGACCGATGAGGATTTCTGCCTGATCGCCAGGGTCGAAGCCTTTATCTGCGGCTGGGGCTTGGCCGAAGCCTTGCGGCGGGCCGAGGCCTATCACCGGGCAGGCGCCGACGGCATCCTCATTCACAGCGCCCTGGCGGTCCCCGATGAAATCCTGGCCTTCAAACAGGAATGGGGCGACCGCTGCCCGGTGGTGATCGTGCCGACCAAGTATTACGCCACGCTTACCGACGTGTTCCGGCAGCATGGGTTTTCCCTGGTAATCTGGGCCAATCAGCTCCTTCGCGCGGCCGTGACCGTCATGCAGAAAACCGCGCGCACCCTGAAGGAAAAAGAAAACCTGTTTTCGATTGAAGACAAAATTGCGCCGGTGGGCGAAATCTTCCGGCTACAGGACGCCGCTGAACTCCAGGAAGCCGAGAAACGCTACCTGCCGAACAACGGCGCCGTCCTGTCCGGGATCGTGCTGGCCGCGTCCCGCGGGAACGAACTGGGCGAATTGACGCAAGACCGGCCCAAGACCATGGTGCCCATTCAAGGCCTGCCGATCCTGTCGCATATCGTCGATGCGTACAATACCATCGGCGTCAAAAACATTACCGTGGTCCGCGGCTATAAGAAGGAGGCGGTGTCCCTGCCCCACCTGACCTACGTCGATAACGACGACTTTGCCGAGACCGGGGAACTCGTCTCGCTCTTCAAGGCGCTGCAATCCAAGAACGGGGATTTTCAGGACACCATCATTTCGTACGGCGACGTGCTTTTCCACACGTACATTCCCCAAATCCTGTTTCAGGAACCCGACGACTGGGTGATTGTCGTGGACAGTGTCTGGGAAGGGAAAACGTCCTATACCCGGCTCGGGGGATTCACGGAATGCACGGTGCCCAATTCGCGGAAGGCGTTCAATGCCAAGATCTACCTCACACAATTGGGACGGGACTTGCCGCGCGAATCCATTCACGGGGTGTGGATGGGCTTTTTGAAGGTATCGGCCGGCGCCGCGGCGCAGTTATACGGCATCCTCGGAGAGATGTTCACCGATCCCGCGAACGACAAAGCGGGCATGTCGCAATTGTTTCAGGAATTGCTCAAACGTGGCGTCCCGATACGCGTGCTCTACACGGTCGGACACTGGCTTGACATCAACAGTCTCGACGACCTGATGCAGGCCGGGCAATTTTAACGTCCGGATTTTCAGGAGATACCATGCAAACCATCACCGCACACAACGGCGTTCCCATCCCGCACTTCATGTACGGCACGGCGTGGAAAAAGGAGGACACGGGCCGGCACGTGCAAGCGGCCGTCCAGGCCGGCTTTCGAGCCATCGACACCGCGAACCAGCTTATCCATTACGAGGAAGCTCTGGTCGGAGAGGCCCTGCTGGCCCTGTCGGAGCAGGGGATCGCGCGTGACCAACTGTTCGTGCAGACCAAATTTACGCCCGTCTCGGGACAGGACCACCGAACGCCCTATGACCCCAAAGCCCCCGTGGCCGAACAGGTCGCCCAATCGTTCGAAAGCTCACTCGAACACCTGCACACCGACCATATCGATTCTTACGTCCTGCACGGACCCTACGGCCGCTGGGAACTCGAAAAAGAAGATTGGGATGTCTGGGCGGCGCTCGAAAACCTTTATCAATCAGGCCGGGTCAAAATGATCGGGATCAGCAACGTCCAGGCCCTTCAACTGCAGTTGCTCTGCGAGCTGGCCAACGTAAAACCCATGGTCGTCCAGAACCGATGCTACGCGGCATTAGGGTGGGACCAGGCCGTCAGGGAAATTTGCCGGGACCATGACGTCGTGTACCAGGGGTTTTCGTTGCTCACTGCGAATCGCGGGGTTGTCCAGAACCCGGAGGTCGGCACCATTGCAGAACGGTGCAACACGGGGCCGGCCCAGGTCATCTTCCGGTTTGCCCAGCAGGTAGGCATGCTCCCCATAACCGGCACGACCAACACGCAACGTATGAAGGATAATCTGGGTATCGACCGCGTGGAACTCACCCGGGAGGAAATCGCCCGGATCGAAACCATCGCCGTGTAATCGCCAAACGCCTCAAGGATGATGCGCCACGTGGCCCAAGACAAACCGCACCGGAGTGAGGCTTCATTCTCGGTCAAGTAGGGGCTAACAGAGCAAGGGTCCATTCATGCCGTCTCATCGACTTCCCGTCCGGTCACGGTAGACCGACAGATAGACGGTATCGGCTTTCTTCCTGCTCCACGGAAACCGGTATAAGGTGCGGATCTGGCTGGAGTACTGTCCGATATTCGCCCGCTGCCAGAGTCCCTTTTCAAAATATCGCCTGCCCGCCTGATCCCTGAGAAAACCCGCGACCCGCTCTTCCGCAAAAAAGTCCGCGGCCCAACTGTTCGTCCACGTCGGTTGACACGCCCGGACATAGTCGTCCGCCTGATAGAGCAGGGCTTGCACCTGTTCCAGGTCGGTCAACACGGATTCCTTGGTCAGGAGAAACAGCAACTCATGGCCCTGGGGAACCTCGATGAGACCGATCGCGCGTTCCAACCGCCGGCAAGCCGGTTTATCCACGGCAGACACGTCCGGCTCGCCCGGATCGTCTTGCGGGATGACTATGCTCCGAGAAGTATCCCCTCGGCACACGAGGTGTAAAGAAGGATGGTCACACTCCCATTCAAGCCGGACTCCGAACAATCTGACGTCCTCCAACAGGGTCGGCATCCGCTGGTTCAAGATCAGCTTGCCTTGCACGGACTCGCCCGGGACCAGACGGATGCCTTGTGACCCGAACTTTCCCGGGAACGAGTCCTGCTGAAGGGGAGTGTTGCGGGCATCCAGACGAAACGCCGAAAGCCATCCGGCATCGTTCGGGGGCAGCCAGGGCAAATCCCGGAGGTTGACGGTGACGGGTTCGGGGTTGGTATTGGTCAGATGGACGTGCAGTTCGTAGACCCGCTCCTCAGGTTTCTTCAGCAAGACCTCCATGGCCAGTGTCACACGGGAGTCCGACTCAGGCTCCACAGCCTGACCGGTCGAGGCGGATGAACCACCCGGCAACCACAGGAAGAACGCGAATACAGCCCACAGGATCCGCTTCATGGGAATAGCATAGACATTGAGGTTGGCAAGCTGCCGCCCATCAGGATTTGCCCTCTCGAAAAGCCGCATTCTTTCATCTTTTCTTCACCCTATGGTACATTAAATAAAGACGACTCGTGCAAAATTCTTCACTCCTTTTTCCTTCATGATTAAACACGCAGTCAAGAAACGGGCCAAGTGGCTGGGGGACTCACTCGCAGTCATGCTCTGTGTCGTATTTCTTGGGTCTACAACGGCACAGATATTCGCCGGGCAGTCGCCGGACGAGGCGATTGAAGAGATCGCCGAACGTGCGGAAGCCGAGTGGCTGGACGGCAACCCCGGCCAGGCGTTGCACATCCTGGGTCCCGGGCTTGAAACTCATCCGAGCGCCGTCAGATTGCTAAAATTGCGGGCGGATATTCTAGCCACGGCGTCCCGCCGCCACCAGGAAGCCGTCGAAGCCTATGACGTGATACTCGACGCGTACCCGGAATCCTTAAAAGTCCGCTGGGCCAAATGGAGCGTGTTGCTCCGGGCAGGACAACAGGATCAGGCCATTGCCGAATTTCAACGAATCGCGCAACTGGACGTGAACAATCCCATTGTCGCACTCAGGCTGGCGCAGGAACTCCGAAAAGTCGATCGCCTGGAGGAATCCCTGAAGTGGTATGAAAAAGCCGTGTCCATGATCCCGGACATGGTGGGGTGGCGGATGGCGCTTGCCCGGGCCAAGCTGGACGTCCTGGACGGCCGCGGGGCCCGTGACGAAGTCGAGCACGTGCTGCGCATCGTCGAACCCGGTTCTCCAGAAGAAGCGGCCGCCCACGGCCTGCGGGAGGTGATCTACGGAGCCACCAAAGAGCGGGGCCGGCGCTTCGAGCCGATCCTGAGCCCCGGCGGGACCGCGGCGGAGCGCAAAGCATGGTCCGCCATTCGCGCGGACGCATGGAGGCTCTTCGACGCGGGTCGCTATGCGGAAGTCGAGCCAATCTATCGCAAGCTCCTGGCCCTCAAACCCAACGATTACGCCGCGACGCATGAACTCGGCATGACCTTACTGGGACTGGACCGGTGCGATGAAGCGATAAAAATCTTTGAGACCATGTCTGGGATGGACCCATCTGACGAAGTCTACGCGGACGCGTTTTTCCGGATCGGCCGCTGCCTGATGAAAATGGAAAAATGGACGGAAGCCCTCGCCTATTTTGAAATCCTTTATGACGCCGCTCTCGAATTCGATGAAAAAACCAAGGAGGTCCCGCCCAAGGCCGACCTCAGGGTGCTGAACACGGAAACCATCGCCATGTGGCTCAAACGGGTGAAGAAACACATTCCCGCGGATGCGATGCCGAAACAGAATCCCTTGCTTCCCGCGGTTGATCCCGACGCCCCGGTCCCGATGACCGAAGAAGAGTTGTATCGACAAATAGCAACCGAGCGGCTAACCCCTGCAACACAGATCTACACGAGGGCGTCGCTGATGGGGCGAGATTCCGATTTCAGCATGTTTCGCTACGTCATTCCGGCCAACCGCGTCATGCGTGACGATCGCCCCACCGGCACCCATGAGTTTATCCCGATCGAGCCGCACGACACGTTTCCGAATACCCAGGAAGAAATTTATCTGATGTTCGGGCTCGTGACCGCCTCCTATGACGAGATGCCGCTCAGCGTGGAGTGTTTCCTCGAGACGCCAAGATCGAACGCGAACCAGATACCGTTGGCCCGGGACCAGGTCATCATGAACATGGGCGACCAGACCGGATATTTCATCATCACCCGGCCTGAATCAGGATGGACGCCCGGACTCCACCGGTGCGGGTTATACGTCGGCAGTGAACTATCGGCCTACACGCATTCGGACGAAATCCGGTTCCGCGTCATCCCTGAAACCTCGTGACCAACACAGCCACGTTTTTGTTCATGTGCGAGCTTACATTCCTGCGCTTGCCGGGACAAAACGCAATCTGGTACTTCTTCGTCCGGCATTGATCCGGCCAAACCTGTTCAAGCGGTCCCAAGAGAAACCCAATGATGGAAAACTCGAGAAAGCCCCTGATGTGTGCCGTCGTGTTCCTGATCGCGTGGGGATACGGCGTCAGCGCGTTTGCCGGCGAGGCAACCCACGTCGTCACCGAACTTCAGGACTCGATCATGACTATGATGAAAAAAGGCCGCGACCTCGGCTACGCGGGGCGCTATCAACGAATCTCTCCTACGGTTGAAAAAACACACGACCTCGACACTATCGCCAGGCTGGTCGTCGGGAGACATTGGAAAAAGCTCGATGCGAGTCAACGTTCGGCCTTTATCGAGACGTTCAAAGATCTGAGCATTTCAACGTACGCGGGACGGTTCAAGGAGTACGGCGGAGAGCAATTCACGATCCTTTCAGAACAACCTTTGAAAAGAGGAAACCGCAAACTGGTCACCAGCCGGTTTGTGAAATCCGACGGCGGAACAATGACGTTCACCTACATCCTGCACCAAGTGCATGACCAGTGGAAAATCATCAACGTCAGCGTCAACGGTGTCAGCGACCTGGCCTTGAAACGGGCCGAATACGGGGGCATTCTGCGAACGGACGGGTTCCCGACCCTCATAGAACGCCTGGAAACCCAAATCCAAAAGAACGCACATGGACTCTAACCGACTGCCTGCACGTTCTGGATCTTCGGCGGCCTGATGAGAAGCACGACGAAGGCCGCCATGCTGTGTGTGGCAATCGGCTGGTTGGCATTCACCGTGCTGACCGGGTGCGCGACCACGAAGTCCGCCGATCCCGAGGTATCGGATCACGATCCATTCGAGTCGGTGAACCGGAAAATACACCGGGTCAATGACATCGCCGATAGTTGGATCGCCAAGCCGGTCACCGAGGCCTACGTCTCGTACACGCCACGACCCATCCGGAACAGCGTCTCCAATTTTTTCGATAACGTGGCGTACCCCAGCGTCATCCTGAATGATTTTCTTCAGGGGAAGGGGCCCCAGGGACTCGATGACCTGGGCCGGTTTCTCGTGAACACGACGTTCGGATTCCTGGGTTTTTGGGACGTGGCCACGCCTCTCGGGCTCGAAGCCCACGATGAGGATTTCGGACAGACCCTGGCGGTGTGGGGTATGAAAGAGAGTACCTATCTGGTGCTGCCGTTCATCGGACCCAACACCGTGAGAGACACTCCGAATCTAGGCGTCACGGCCGTCACCAACATCCTGTTCTATGTGCCCAATCCTTACGTGGTCCCCGTCGCCCTGCTGGGCTTCATCGACTACCGGGCGGGAGTGGACGAGGCCGTCACGTTTCGGAACGCAACAGCGGTCGAACCGTATCTCTTTACGCGCGAAGCGTACCTGCAACATCGAAGATTCCTGATCTACGACGGCAAACCGCCCGTTGACGACGACTTCCTGCTTGACGATCCCTTTGACGAACTCGACGTGGAAGCTCCGTAGGTCGGGGTACGCCCTTCGACAAGCCTGTCCTGAGCGCCCTTCGACTCCAGGCGCGTGGCGCCTTACGCTCAGGATGACCGGAGAGGCACCCGTTCGTCCTGAGCGTAGCGAAGCGTAGTCGAAGGGCCAACCCGACCTGCCCGCTATTATCTTTGTTCTTGTTTCCTCGCGCTCCGCCATCCCCTCTCCTCAACTTCGGCCAGAAGCGCCGGAAGGATCACCAAGGCACAGACCAGGGCCAGGATCAGCACGACCACCAGCAGGATGCCCAGGCTGGCCATGCCCGGATGGGGCGAGAACCCGAGCGCGCCGAAGGACGCCATCGTGGTCAGGGCGCTGAAGAGCACGGCCCGGGACGTGCTGCTCTGCAGGACCCGGCCGATGGCATGCGAGCCGGTTTCCCGCATCCGCAGGATCAGGTAGATGCCGAAGGCAATCCCCAGACCGAGCACGAGTGGCAAGGCGATCACGTTCGCCAGGTTCAGGGGAATACCCAACGCCAAACACGCGGCCACCGTGAACAGCAGCGTCAGGACCAGGGGCAGGAGGACGAAGAGGGTTTCTCCCAGGCGTCGCAGGACCACGAATAGCAGCAGGGCGGACAGCACGACGGACAGGACGGTCGCTTGCGCGCACGCGTCGATGATGGTTTGCCCGGCTTCCAGGATGCTCACGGGCGACCCGATCGCCCCGGGCGCGTGTTGCTGCACGCTGGTGACGAACCGGCGGAGCGCCAGGTTTCCCTCGACGTTCTCGGCGGGAAAGACTTCGACCCTGGTCCGGCCGTTTCGCGCGGAATAGTGATTCGTCAAACTTTGAGGTAACGACTTTAACGTGATCTCATCCGGCGCCAGTAGCCCCCGCAATCGTTCGAGCCACTTCGGAAAGTCGCCCAGCAGCCGCGCGCGGAGGTCAGGCACGAAACGGGTCGATCCGCGCGCATCGTCCAACAGGCCGTCGATCGCTTGCCCGAGAGTCTCCAGGTTCCGGGCCAGCTTACCATGCCGGTTGCGGGAACCCTGGGCGTCGAGGGCGGCACGAAATTCCTTCATGGCCCGCACTTCTTCCTCGTCGCCGGGCGTCTCGACAGCAGCCTGCGGAATGAGGACGGGCTCCAGAACCAGAGCCATTTCGTCGATGATGCCCAACTTTTCTTCCTGATCACCGGGCACGAAACTGGACAGCGTGAGGACCCGGTCGACCTCAGGCACCGTCCGGATTCGGTCCGCCAACGCATCGGCGACCGGGAGATTCTCGGCCAACACCTGGATGACGTAGGGCGAGGTGTCCGGATCTTCCAGTAATTCCTGAAAGGTGGACACGCTTTCGGTGGACGGATCCCGAAGATGCAAGGCGTTGAAATCGAATGGCAACCGTGGCACCGCGGTGGCCGCGACGATCACCATGGGGACCAGGAGCCCGAGGATCACCCGCCTATAGCGAATGACCGCACCCGGCGCCGGCTCTTCCCCGTGACGTTCTGCCGTGATAGCCGCGGAACCGGCCGCGCGGGACCGGGCAATCGGGAACACGGTGAGCAGCGCCGGAAACAACGTGAGGTTCGCCAGGAGGGCGATGAACATGCCGACCCCGGCAATGAGCCCCATTTCCGCAAAGCCACGATAGGACGTGGGGAGGAAGGCGAAGAAGCTCAGGGCGGCGGCCACCGCCGCGAGCGTCAGGGCCCCGCCCACCCCGGCAACGGCCCGACGCAGAGCCGCTTCGTGGTCGCCGTCGCGGTCAAACTCTTCCCGGTACCGCAAGCCGAACTGGATCCCGAAATCCACGCCGAGACCGATGAACAACACCGGCACGGACGCGGTAATGAAGTTCAGCGAGCCGATGGCCGTCACCACGAAGAAAGCCGTCCACAAAAGGCCTACCACCAGCGCGCACAGCATGGCCCCGACGAGCCGGAGGGAGCGAAACCCGGCGATCAACACGAACGACACCAGGAGCAATGACAACCCGGCGGCCAGCCCGATACCCCTGGCCACCGTCTCCCGCTCTTCCGCTTCAATCGGAATGGGCCCCGTCAGCCGGATGCGCACGCCAAACCGTTCTTCAAGCCCGGCGCCGTGCCGGCGAAGGAAGTCCAGCGGACCCTCGGCCGCTTCCAGGCTGGAATAGTCCAGCCGCGATTTCGCCAGCAGAAACCCGCGCGATGGATCATTTCTGCCCGTGACGTCTTCGAGCATGGTCTGCTTCCAGGACGGGGCGGGGGGCTTTCCGAGCCGTTGCGCTTCGATGGCCTCGCTCAAGAGGGCAAACGCATGGGCCAGGACTTTCTGCTGATCCGGCGTGGGCTCTTCTTCCAAGGCCAGCGTGAGCAAAGAAAAGAACCCGCGCAGGCTGGGATCCTGTGCGAGCGTCCCCAGGAACGGAGACCATTCGGCCAGCCGTTCATCCAATCGCCAGAGTTCCTCAACGTCGAAATACAGTAGCCCGTGCTTGTCGAAAAACTCGTCCTGTTGGGGTTGGTACACCGATTCGAACAACGACGGGTGCTGTTCCAGAAGCGCCGCCAATTCATGGACCGCGTCGCGCCTGCGTTCCGCGGACCCCCGGTCCACGACGACCAGGATCAAGTCGTCGAGTTGCGGGAACGTGTTATAGAAGTCCCGTTCCAACGTCATGAAGGGCAGGTCCGGGGCTAATAGATGCCCCGGGTCCGTGTCCAGGGTCAGGTTCTTCACGGTATAAACCGTGGACAGACCCGTGGCGGCGAGGACTCCGATTACAACCCACATGGCCGCCCGTCGGCACTGGTCTACCAGCCGGACCAGGAAGGCCTGGTAGCCCTGCCCTATCCGGTCAAGCACGGCGCCTCCCGGTCTGACGAGAAGAATCTTTCAATGAATCCAAGGAAATCGTTACAACCTCAATTGTCTGAGCCGTAACGCATTGGCGATGACCGACACCGAACTGAACGTCATGGCGACACTGGCGAAGATGGGGCTCAGGAGAAGCCCAAAGAATGGATAGAGGACACCCGCGGCAATAGGCACTCCCACAACATTATAGGCAAACGCGAAAAACAGATTCTGCCGGATATTTTTCATCATGGCTTTGCTCAAGGTCCGGGCACGAACCACGCCTCGCAGGTCGCCTTTCACCAGGGTCATATCCGCGCTTTCCATGGCCACGTCGGTACCCGTTCCCATGGCAATGCCCACGTCGGCTTCGGCAAGAGCCGGTGCATCGTTGATGCCGTCTCCGGCCATGGCCACCACGTGTGTTTGCTTTTGCCATTGCTTGACCACCTGCTGTTTGTGTTCGGGAAGGACCTCGGCCTGAACGTCCTCCAAACCGAGTTGTCGTCCCACGGCTTCGGCGGTCTGCCGATGATCGCCCGTGACCATGACGATGTTGAGCCCGTCACCTTTCAAAGACTCTATCGCCTCGGCCGTGGTGGTCTTGATCGGATCGATGACCCCGATCAAGCCGGCCGGCCGCGCAGCCACCGTCACGAACACCACGGTTTGGCCTTCTTGCCGAAGAGCTTCGGCTTGCCGGTTGAGTTCGAGCAATTCTTTCGACGGCACACCCATGTCCCGTTCCAGAAACAGTCGATTGCCCAACGCTACGACTTTGCCATCGACGCTGCCTTCCACCCCCTGCCCGGTCTGCGAACGAAATTCTCCCACCTCCCCGAGGGAAAGCCCTCGTTCCCGTGCACCTGCAACAATGGCTGCCGCCAACGGGTGTTCGCTGACATGCTCGACGCTGGCCGCCAATTGGAGCAGGGCCGTCTCATTCCACCCTGACGCGGGAATGATCGACCGCAAGACGGGTTTCCCCTCCGTTAACGTACCCGTCTTGTCCACCACCATCACGTTCACTTTTTCCAATCGTTCAAGGGCTTCGGCATTTTTGATGAGCACGCCCACGGTCGCGCCTCGTCCCATACCGACCATGATCGACATGGGCGTGGCCAGCCCGAGCGCGCACGGGCAGGCGATGATCAGCACGGCCACGGCATTCACCAGGGCATAGACCAGTCGAGGCTCCGGCCCGATACTCGCCCACACGCCGAACGTGGTAATCGCAACCAACACGACGATCGGGACAAAATATCCGGCCACGACGTCGGCCACCCGCTGGATGGGGGCACGACTGCGCTGAGCCTCGCTCACCATGTTGACGATCTGCGCCAGCATGGTTTCCTGACCGACCCGTTTGGCCTCCATCACTACGGTACCGGTTCCGTTCATGGTGCCACCGATCACCCAATCGCCTCCCTGCTTTTCAACCGGGATGGCTTCGCCCGTAACCATGGATTCGTCAACCGAGGTCGAACCCTCCAGTACATCCCCATCCACCGGGATTTTTTCGCCGGGACGGACACGGAGACGGTCGCCGGCTTTGACCCGGTCCAGGGGGATCTCCTCTTCCCGGTTGTCGTCCCGCACAATCCTTGCGGTCTTGGGCGCCAACCCGAGAAGGGCTTTGAGCGCGCCCGTGGTTCGACTTCGCGCCCGGATTTCCAACACCTGCCCCAAGGCCACCAACACGATAATGACGGCTGCGGCTTCGAAATACACGGGCACGTCACCGACCGTGGTCCGGAAGGCCTCGGGAAACCGGCCGGGAACGATCGTTGCCAGCGCGCTCGAAAGATAGGCCGCTCCCGTGCCCAAGGCAATGAGGGTAAACATGTTGAAACGGCGGTTGACGATGGATGCCCACCCGCGCTGAAAGAACGGCAACCCCACCCAACCCACCACGGGCGTGGCCAGGACGAATTGCACCCAATTGGACGACCGAGGCGAAAGAACGTCCTGCATGGGCCGGCCGGGGATCATCTCGGCCATGGCCAACACCAGCACGGGTAAAGCCAGGGCCAATCCCACCCAAAACCGGCGGGTCATGTCCGCAAGTTCGGGATTGGCCTCGTCTTCCATCGCTACGGTTGCCGGCTCCAAGGCCATGCCGCAAGACGGACAGGCCCCGGGTTTGTCCGACACGACGTCGGGGCACATCGGGCAGATATATTGGGTCCCCGGCTTGGCCGGCGCCTCCTCCATGGACTGCGTGTACTTGCCGCTCAGATATCCGTCCGGATCGTTGCGAAACCGTTCCTCGCACCGCGGATTGCAGAAATAGTACGTCGTCCCCGCATGCTCGTATTGTCCCGCGGCGGAGAGCGGATCCACCATCATGCCGCACACCGGGTCCTTGGCCATGGGAACACTGGCCATCATGAGGTCGCGGCGTTTGGGTTTTGGGTGGGATGGATCGGGTGGCATCGCGATGGGTCCCTTTGAATCAAGACCTTACCAGCCTTATACGGCCTTCTAGGAAGATCATACCGGTTCCCGAAATGTGTGTCATCCCCGATCCTCCTCTTTGTCATTCCGAGCTTCGCGAGGAATCTGCTTCTTGTTTTTGTCTGTCATCCTCGACATCTTTAATCGAGAATCCAGCGTCTTTGCCTTTTCGTTTATAAAGACACTGGATTCCTGCTTTCGCAGGAATGACAAAAAGACTGGGCTGGGCTGAGAGCCGTTCTTCTGGTTTACGGGGACGGTACCGTGAGGGGGGCTTTTGAGAGAACCGGAGACACCGTTCCCACATGGTAGTTGTGACACGTGAGACATCCGTCGCCCGCCCGTTCCGACGTGTGACACGTCGTACACACGGTTTTCCGCATCGGCTGGAAGTTGCTGGCAAAGGTCAACGGGTCGGTATCCTCGAACGCTTCCATGACCTCGGCGTCAGGGTTGAGCGTATGACACGCGAGACAGCCTTTGTCGGCCAGCAAACTGAAATGGACTTCATGAGTGAAGCGTGTCACCTTGCGTTCATGAGGAATCGGGCGCGCTGCCGACCAATGAACCCGTTTCCGTTGACCGGCTTGTGCATCGACACTGTGACACTTGATGCACAGTCCCGGGGCCTTGGGATTCGATAAGGTTGTGAAAACCGCCTCGACTGCCCGCACATGTTTTGTTGCCTGTGCTCGAGCGATGAGATCCAGCCATGAACACAGGAAAGGATCGGCGTGTCCGGTCGGGCGATAGAGGAGAACAAAATCCGAATCCTGACGGTACCAGCCGCCGATCATGACCCGTTTTTCCCGCTCCCGGTCCATGCGGATCTCCTCTTCACTCGCGTAATCCTCGGAACGCGCGACTACCTTTCCAGCCCCTGAACCGGACAACTCCATCATCAAATGGGGCAACCATTTTTGCTGGGCGGCACGGATCACCTCAACCGGCAATTGACCAACCAGATCGGCAAGTTCCCGCGTGCCGAGGTCCGTTGTCGCCCGTAGCCGATCCAATATTTCCCGTTGTCCGTTCACTATCAAGCCGTACAGCAATTTCTTGACGGCCCACGCCATCCTTCCCACGGCGGCGACTTCTTCATCCGCGGCGTCCGATAAATCGGTGAAATCGTCAAACCCCTCCAGGACCGCCAGATCTCGGGTCGCTGCAGGATCGCCTTCCAACAGCAACTTCATAAAAGGCGTGAGCCCTTCTTCAAAACTGTCGTCGGCCGGCCATTCGCCAGGCGAGATCCCGTGATCATCGAGCGTGTCCAGATCCAACCCCGGTAACCGCAAGACCGCAATGCCTTTTGCCCCTGCCCGGCCCAGCCCCTTGATTTGTGCTGCATGGCAACCGGAACAGGTGGCTTCAAAATTCCCCGTTCGCATGGTTCGGCCAGCGTCATCATGCTGATGGCAGGCTGTACACGTTGTGGGCGCGTCTTTTTTGAATTCGCCGAGAAAGTGTTTTCCGAAATGAGAAGTGTGATCGAAAGCTATCCGCGTGCGCCGCTTATAGGGATAGTTCGAAAACGGCGGGTGACCTTCACCCAAATCCGAGAACGCCAGCGTATGGCAGGTCTGGCATTGTTGCTCGTTCATCGCGGTGAGATCGAATGTTTGCCCCCGATGTTCTTTGTGGCACGTTGAGCAAGCCAATTGATCCTTTTTATCTGGCACCAAACCCGGTACCCACGACGCAAAGGCCAGGAGAAACGGCTTGTCAGGCGAAGGCATTTTGTTCAAGCGTTCCGTAACGGCGGCCAATTCCTTGGGGGAACGGCCGTGCGCCTCGAACGCATGCGCTCCGAGTTGGTGACACGTCAGACACAACTTGTCGTTCTCGTGCCCCGTTCCCGACCCTCCCAGTGCAAGGACCCAGTCCGCCAGATTCTCATGGACTGCGGTGTGACAGTCCGCACAAGCCCCGGCGGAGGCTCCATGTCCGAACGTGAGTTCTCCGGGAGATAAAAAGGCCGATCCCTTCGGACCCGAGACAAAGAGCAGCGCAAGACCAAGCGTGAGCATGGAGAGCCAGAACGTGATCTTCCGTCGTATGGCCGGAAGGCCGAGAGCTTGTCCCTCGCGGGATCCATCATTCCGCAAAGGCACGGGCTATTGCCCCCCCCGTTGTATACGCCGACACGACGATCGCGTGGACCAACGCGAGAATCGGCAGGCTGTAGGACAAAGGGACATGGATAAACAACCAGTATTTGAGCGTCCCCTGGAGAGCTTCCTGAAAATCGAGGCCATCCTTCATGCGGATCAAGTCTCCCAACTCTTCCGCGCTTTCCCGTTCTTTCTCGCCCAAGGAGCGACCCAAGGCTCCAAGCTCGACCAGTAGGGCCTGCCGGGAACCGGCAAACGCGAAGAGGTGGCCCCAATAGTTCCGCGGGCCGTCGAGGAACGACACCAAACGCCGATCATAGAAATCAGCAAGGGTCGTCGAGTGCTCCTCGGAAACGGTCCGCGAAACGACGTCTTCCACCTTCTCCCGAAGACGCTCCCGCATCATGGAAATTCGCTCAAAGGGTACCTCTTCCCCACGTGTCGCGAGTCGCCTGGGCAGCACTCTCGTCAAGACAAGCCCCACAAGGCCGCTGCCGGCACCTGCCGCGTACAACAGTGTAAGCGTGATTTCCAATGGACCGTTGGGGACTCGCGGGCCAACATGCAGGATAAATAGTCCGATGGTCAGCAGGCCGGCAGAGACGTGAATCCGGAACCAATCGGGAGACATTTCCGGCGACGGAAAAGAGAGCCGCTTGAGAAGATTGTACGCGGCCAGTATGAGGACCAGGAGAAAGAGAAGCCATCCCGAGAGGAACGGTGCTCGGTACGGCGAAACAACGTCCACCGCGTAGACGACGAGAAGAAGCAGAAGCACGCTCCAAACCATGATGGCATTCCAGTATCGTGACGCGAATGCCATCATCGGGGCACCCAACCGGCAACGGATGGATGTTCGGACAAGGTCGCCCGTTCGGGCGCCCTTCCAGGCTGGCCTTTGTACTGCTCCGCTCGTGGAAGGAGTTGGTCCAGGTCCGTCAACCTGCTGCCGTTCCGGGCGGCAGCAAACGTTCGAGTCGCCGCAGCGATCGCGTCGGCGGCGTCCGCCAGTGCGGCCTGGTTTCCGATCTTCAGTTCGATACCCTTGGCAAGGCCCAGGATTTCCTCGACCTCCGGGATGGGAAGCAGCGCGGCGATTGCCTGAAGGTCATCCATGACGCGTTGGACACGTTTTGCCAGGACGGTCGCATACGTTCCCTTTTCCGTCGCCTTGGCAAGGGCGCGAAGGCCGTACTCCAGATCCAAGGCTTTGCCCACAACGTAGAGCATCCGTTTACGCTCCGCCGATACCTCTTCATTTTTCTTGCCTTCCGAACGGAGAAACTTGTGGCGGATTTCGCCCAGCGACCACGACACCAACTCAAAATCGCCATTCCCGGATTGATGCCCTCCGACGTTTACCAACTGTTCATTGGGTACGATGTGACATTGGTAGCATTTTGCCGCCAGACGATAGAGATCTCCGGGTCGGATCATGCCGGCGTCCTTGATTGTGGTCAGACGTCTGGCCCTATGCTCGGGTGTCTCCTGTTTGCGGGTAACGTGCTTCCCGCCATAATCCCCATGAACCTTGACCCAGTCTTTTGCCGGGCCATGACACGATTCGCAAGAAATGCCGGCAATGGCTTTGACCTTGTTCCTCTTATAGCCGGACGTGAAGTGGCACACCACGCAGGCAGCGGCCTTTTTCACGCGTTTGATGCCCATGTTGCCGGCTATCTGCTTGGCTTGTTTCTTCCGTGTGAGCACCTTGAAGGTTTTGGCGTGCCGGGTCTCCCGCCAGACGTGCACCTCCGCTTTGTGACATTCGCCACATTCTTCAGGCCCTATGATTTTCGACAAGTCTTTTCCGGGAAGGTCCTTGACCACCGGTTCCGCCTTGCTGTTGCCATCAGAGAAGACCAGCAAGCCCAGCAGGATGCTGAACCCGACCGATCGTACTGCGCCGTTCACAAGGTTCATGGGTTCCCGGCACGGAGTGCTACGCATCCAAAATCAGGTTGCCCGTTGGAAGGGAAACACACAGCAAGCACGAGTCGACTCCGGGCTGGGACTCAATCCCTTTGGTACACGTGACGGCTCCGGACTTGATGGGCGTGCGACACATACCGCAACTGCCGGTTCCACAATCATGGGCCACGTAGATGTTGTTTTCTTCGGCGAACTCCAACAATGAGTTGACGCTCGGGTCCCACGCACACGCCCTGCCTGACCTGGCGAAGACGACTTCAATGCCGGAGGGTGTCTCCGCGACAATGGATTCTGCACGCTCGTGATCGAGATGCGGCGACTTGGCTGCCTTGACGCGCTGACGGCGGAACCCTTCAAAGCCAAGCCGGCTGTGTCGCTTTCCATATCCGGCCTGCCGCCATAGCGCGAGGAGTAATAGGAGTATTCGAATCAGGGCCAGCCCGACGATACCTCCGCCGATTCCTTGTATCACCAACTCCATACTCGCCCTCCTGAAACGATTTTCGCCACTTCTGACCGCAAAATCTTGACCAAACCCTCGAGTGCTTTATCGACAAACAATCGTGACCTCTTCCTTCAGAATTTCGTGAGCCACTCGAGCCGCGCTCCATAGGCCGGATCGCGTCCTTCCCGGACCGCTCCAAAAGCATCGACTCGAGCAACATAATGCTGACCAATGGCTTGTTGATAACGCAGGCCCGCAGCAAAGGCGCCACTATTGTCCTCCCGATTGTTCGTATTCTTCCGACCACCCAACTCGACAATCAGTTGTTTACGGGTCCGGTCAAGGAACTTTTGATATCCGAGACTGCCTCCTGCGGCATTGTCAGCCCGGTTGCCCAGCGCAGCCCCATACCGGCCCAAGCCCACCGCGGCAAACAGAATTCCGGTACGGCCTAGCGGCCCCCCGGTTGCCGGACCACGGATAGCCGAGGAAAACTCACCGATCCCCCAAAACGTATTGAGATACAGAAAGTCCTTGGTATGCGGCGGGGTCCAGGAGATTTCATTGAAGATCAGGGTGCCGCGGCTGGTTTGGAGCGTTTCGCGCTCCATCGGCAGTGAGGTGTTGAGGGTGATTGTCGTATTGAACGGTCCGATACGCTGAACTCCCCGGAGCCCGGCAAACATGGCATCGCCGGTGTCCTGCCCCGACTCGACATACACGAGATCCAGATCGACCGTCGTGAAAGAAAAATCCGTTTCCGTAAACAGGCCAAAGAGTTGGGCGTCCCGGTCGAGTTGGTTGTCGTCGCGATACACGTTGTCCCAGGCATAGAAGACGCTGATCCGCACGTTCGAGGTGCCCGGCAATTGGAGGTTGTTCCGGATCAGGGACACCGCGTCGGGATTGCCCAATCCTCCGCTGTCGATCAAGATGCCGTCCTGAAAGAGCACCGCTTGCCTGCCCACTGAAAACCCGATATCGAACATCCCGGTATCTTCACGATCGAGATTCGGAACAATCTCTCCCAGATCTCCTTCAAGAAACAGGGTCCTGACCACCGCGTTGAACTCGTCCTGAAAGTCTCCATCAGGCTCGAACGACAAGCCGGTAAAACGGTTCTCGCGATCCAAAGGACGCAATCCGATCAACAGCCGCTCCGAGGCCGACAGTTTGAGATTGGCAAAGAGGTCAAGCCGGTGCGCCCATTCGGACATACGCGTGTCGTCGTCATCGAAGGTCTGCACGGCCATCCGGTGCGTCCCGAACACCCAAAGCGAAGGCCGCCACACCGCGCCGGTCGGCAGTTCGATTTCCGGACCGAACGGCCCGGCTCCGAGAAACGGCTCCCCCAATTCCAGGAGAAGCGACGGCCGGTACGGCACGTCGTCCACTTGAAGAGGGAGAGGGATATCCGACAAGCGGCTGACGGATTCCATCTGCTTGGCATGTGGTCCTCCTTCGCCTCGACTCCCCGGGCCGGCCCATGCCGGAAAACAATCAACAAACAACGCCAAGACCATCATGACTGCCGAAAGACCGACTCGCACCTTCATTGGACGGCTTTACCGTCCTTTGAGGAAACGTGAAACACCACGTCGCGCTCCCACAACGTCACGTGTCCTGCAAGCACTCCCTCGGCCACGTCGCGGGGACTCATGCCATAGTCGAAGCCAACCTCCTTGATGTCGTTGATCAGATTGACCGGCACCATGCCAAGGATCAGTTTGACGTTGGCGTCGTAGGGGCCGTTGCCCGTCAATCTAGCGCCCGGGATCTCGTACACCGCCCAACGACTCCCGTTCGGTTCGATGTTCTTTCTGTGTTTTCGCACGTTCACCGGACGTCCCAGCAGGATGCTCGACCGCGTCAACGGACGGATGAATGGCAACGGATCAAATGACGGATTGACCGGGATGATCCGTTCGCTCTCGCTGCCGCGGACGTTTCGGATGACGAATTTCGATTGCAGGTTGAACAGGTATGGATCCAGCGGCAATTCACCGTTATGCACGTACAGCGAATGCGCATCGCGGAGATCGCCATTGGGATCCAAGTCGCCGGACTGGAACACGACCGTTCCCTCGCGGTCCGTCACCGTGACCTGCAAGTAGACGAGACGCTCCGCGTCGAAACCGGTCGGCACACCATGGCCGATGGTGCCGTTCTTCACCTGCACCTTGAAACGAATTCCCTGTTCATCAGCCCGTTCGGTCACCACCTCCCCGAGCGTAAACCCTCGCTGCAACACCAGCTTTCGCTGAGTCATGTATTCGTCCAACAAGACAAATTGCTCGTCCAGGATTTCACGGGCGTCATATCGCTCGTCGATGGAATCCCAACGCTCGGGGAACATCGCACCGTCGGGGACCGCGTCTTCAAACGCATCTGTGCCCCATCCGGCCTCATGGTCAAACGCCAGCCACTCCTTGATGGTGGCCAACTTCGCGGCTTCCGGGTTATGCGGAAAGATCCCCGGATGGATCACCGAATGATCCGGCCCGGGGAACATGTGATTGGTGCGTTTTCGCGGCTTGGTCTCCACGTCCCCGATGCGGGCGGCAGGCGCGACGGCATATTCCGACGGCCGGCCAGGTTCTGTTCCCATGTGACAATCCTGGCAGGTGACCCCCTGCCCAGCGGCCGGCGACGTCTTGTACTCGCTGAAGGCTTCCTCAAGACGGAATCCATTGAGCAGATTGACGTCGTGACACGTCGCGCAGAACCCGGGCGTCACGATTGTGAAGAATTTCCTGGCATCGGCATGGATGGCCCGGCCCGTTTTACCCCGTTCGGGATTGACCTGATACTCCTTGCTTTCAATCACGCGCCGGAGTTCCTTATTGCCCGTGGGCCCGTAAACCGGGTCGAACAAGTCGCCCTCCACGATCTGCACCCGGCCGCTTTCTTTTCCATAAGCCCGGTTGACCCGGTGGCAGGCAATGCAGGTAATGCCCTCGCGAGAGATTGGATGCCGGTCAGTGTTACTGATGAATAACGGCTCCCCGAGGTTCGTCCCCACCGGGGTGTGGCAACGAAGACAAAAATCGCCATTGGTTCCGTTGGTCCGCTTGAGAGTGGTGCCGTGCATCGCGTTGAACACGGGACTCAGTTGGGCATAGGCGTGCGGGGACACCGACCATTCCCGGTAATGATCCTCGTGGCACGTCCGGCAGACGGCTGCGGACGGGAACCGACCTTTCACAAGGAATGCCCGGTGGACAAATTCGGAAGAAACTTTTGCTTCAGGATCGTCGATTGACTGTGCGGCAGCTCCGAGCGCGAGCGCTACCATGGCAACCAGCAAAGACGGGACGACAAGCCGGCCAGACTTAAGAATGGGCATCGTCCTCGCTATAAACAAAACCGGCAGACGACGCAAATTCGTCCTGATAGTGTTCAAAACCATACCCAACTTCATAAAACTTGATTCAAAGCTTTCAACTACATTGTGGACAGCGAAGAACATCTGTCACGGACACGCCATAGGCATGTAGAGGGACTCTACGTAGCGGACAAAATGGAGCGTATTGTAAATAATTTGAGCTAGTTGTCAATACTTATTAAATGGAACGATCATTCCGCGACGAAATAGACCGGTTAGTTCGATAACAACTACGGAGAAATGTCTAAAATGTCGCGCTTGCGTTGATTGGCAAACCGTCTTTTTCGCAGTAGAATAGTGACAATTGCTTTCGGTTGAGAGAGACGACAGTCACCTGAATGAAGGAGTCGCCCATGAACCGATCTTTCTATCTCACCTTGCTGATCGCCGGCACAACCGGCGTGCTGTTGACCCTCGTGATCGGGGCCTGTAATCCGGGGTATTCAGCCGGAACCTCCGCGCGTAGCGCTGCCACGGCCCCCGTGTATTCTTTCACGTTGAACGATATTGACGGCAAGCCGCTCGGCCTGAACACCTTCACGGGGAAAGTCCTGCTCCTGGTCAATACCGCCAGTATGTGCGGCAATACACCGCAATACGAAGGCTTGCAAACGTTGTATGAACAGTATCGGAAGCAGGGGCTGGAAATCCTGGCGTTTCCGGCGAATAATTTCGGGAAGCAGGAACCCGGTACCAACGAGGAGATCAAATCCTTCTGTTACACCAAATACGCTTTGGAGTTTCCCTTGTTCAGCAAAATCAGCGTCAAGGGAGAGGACATGCATCCCCTCTACCACTACCTGACCACGCAAAGCCCGTTCCCCGGCGAGATCAAGTGGAACTTTCAGAAATTTCTGGTGAATCGACAAGGAGAGGTTATTGCCCGTTACCGACCGGGGTTGAAACCGCTTTCCCCGCAAATCGTTGAGGACATTGAACGCGCACTCGGCAAGAGTTGAGAGGCCTTAGACTTCAAACCGCACGACCATTTCCTGTTCGATCATCCAATCCTTGAGCCTCAGGCCGAGCCCCTCGGGACCGCCTCCCGCAGCCTGCCGGAAATAAAATTCGACGAGACCTTGAAACACCTGAAGGTTCAACGGCCCGTCGTATCCACGCGGGGGCGAGACGAATAACGACGAGTCCCCTTCCCGGTCCGCCTGCACGTCCGCATACACGTCAACGAACTCCCGGCCTTCGATATTCAGATCGAAGAAGACTCGCGAACCGACGTGCCCTTCATCACTCCCGGCTTCGGAAGCATTTACGAGGCAGCGTCGAAACGTCACCGTGGCGACAGCCATAGGAAGGCTCTCAGAGGCTTGAGCAAAGGATTCGGGTTCTTCAGCAGGCCGGGGTCGAACTCAGACCGAGTTTTTGCCACAACTCATCCCAGCCGGAAACCCTGGTGGCGCCTTGGGCCGAAAACGCCCGGTTCCAGGGTTGATCCATCAGAAAGACCCGGACGCCTTGCTCCAAGTAATCACTCACGTGTTCGGGATGATCGTCCACCGCCAGGACAATGCCCTCCGCCACTTCCGGCTTGTCCTTGGTGTGATGGAGTTCATCGAACGGGATGCCGTGTTCTTCCAGCCAGTCCAGGGTTTGCGGTCGCGCCGTCGGTCGACGCGCCGTTATCAGGACGATACGGTAATCTTCCTGTAGTTGCCCCAGCACCCGTCGCGCACCGGGAACCAATGGCAGCGTTGGGATACTGCGCTCATGAAAGTAATCGAAAATCCGTTCAATCAGGTCCGGATCCAGATTGCTCGTGTCCAGCCCGCCGGCACTGGCATACGTCTCGGAAGGCCATGACTTGCCAGTTAATTCATGAAAAATTCTTTGAACTTCCTGCTCGGCCTGTGCCACGACGTTATCGATATCAACGGCAAACCCCGGTCGCATATGCGTTCACCTCTCTTATCCCGGAAGACGATCCACGATCATTTCACCCTCTCAGTACATACCGTGACCCACCTGCTCGGCGCAACATATCTTGTCTCGTCACTCTTCCCTGATCCGCAGCGTGCGCAGGCGATTGAGGGCCGCGGCGATTTCAAACGCGCGAGGACGGGCGAAATTGCCGGGGTGTCTTTCGCCCTGGTGATAGGGATCGAGCCTATCCAAACCGGCGTCGTCAAACTGTTCGACAAGGCCTTGCACCACGGCCTTTATGTCCATGCGTCCATCCAGGAAACGCCTTGCCGCCAGGTGCAGCGCATATCCGATCGCCCGAGTTTGGCTGACATCCAGGAGTTGTTCCACGCCGCTCACATCGATGACCTCATGACCAAAGGCGATAGCATCCACGGACCTGGCCTCGATTTTCACCTCGCGTTTACCCCGGGAAGGATCGAGACTCTCCCGTACCGGAATCCTGGACGTGACCTCGGATAAAGACGACGTCGTTTCGATGGCCCGTCGGGTCCGGAACTCTCGTGCAATCCGTTGGGCTTCTTGTGTCACGTCGAACGGCTGATAGTCCTGCATCGCAATGACGGTATCGGCCACGTCGAAATAATCGCCGCAGCCTCCCATCACCAATACTGTGGATACGCCGTGCCGATCGTATAACTCACGTACGCGATCCACAAAGGGGGTGATGGGTTCATGTTCTTTGTGAACCAGAGCCTGCATGCGGGCATCCCTCACCATGAAATTCGTCGCGGACGTATCTTCGTCCAACAACAGCGCGGCGGCTCCGACTTCGACGGCCTCGAGAATCGAGGCGGCTTGACTGGTGCTCCCGCTGGCATTGTCCGTTGAAAATCGTCCGGTCTCCTGCCCGTAGGGCAGGTTGTTGATAAAGCCGCTGATGTCAACCTGCTTGATGGCGCGTCCGTCTTCAGCACGGATTTTGACGGCCCCTTCCGTGGTCACCACGTACTCCCGGCCGTCTTCCGGCACGTGGGGATATACCCCGCGCTCCAACGCCCGCAGGACCGTGGACTTGCCGTGATATCCGCCTCCCACGATCAACGTAACACCCTTGGGGATCCCGCAACCCGTCAGCGAGTGCGTGAGCCTGCCGTCCCGGGAAACGGGATGCGGGATCGGAACCGACACGCGAAGAGAATCAGGCGTACGAAACGGTCGCGCCCGTTCACGCGAAAGAGGACGGTCGGATGCCCCGCTGCTCCTTGGAAGAACCGCACCGTCGGCGATAAAGGCCACCAACCCCAACGAGTCGAGTTGACGGCGGATCGACTCCTGATTGTCCACGCAATCGACAAAGGCGCGTGCGCGGTCCTGGTCCACGGATCCCCACTTCAAGGCCCGTTCCGCAATCTCCGGCACTTCCTGACAGAGCATGGCCTCGGCCTGCCGGCCCAAGACAGTGCGGCCCTGCGCAGGCAGGCCCAACGACAGGCGCGCTTCGACCCATTCCGGCCTCACCTTCATCGCCGTCCGCTCCAATACTTCCTGGCCGCCCGCGTCGACGGCAACGAGACCGCTTTTGCCGATTCCCCGATTGCCCTGACATATCTTATGAATCGCGTGGTGCACTTCGCGGATCAAAAAATCCTGCAATGCCACTCGTCGCATGCGACTTGAGAAAAGAACGGGCGGGAGCTGGGCGACGGTCGCGGGGACGCGAACCCGGATTTTGGAAGGGGACGCGAAGGGATCGCCTTGTACGTGATCGATGAACAGGGTGAACCAAGGAAAGGCGTAAGCGCCTTGGAGCTCCTTGTATGCCTTGTATCCCCGGCCATCGATCCTGGCCAAATTTGTTCTGAGATCGTCGACGATGAGCATTGGAGAACGGAATGCTAAGGCTCGACCGGTTTGGCGCTGACGTGAACGTTCGACAATTCCTCCAAGGCCACCATCAAGGCATGCGTGCCTGAGCGTCCGTGCCCGTGAGCCTGAACGGCAAGATAGAGTTGATGCACCAAAGAAAGGCCTGGCAGGACGAGCCCCATGCGCCGGCTTTCTTCCAGGGCCATACCCATGTCCTTCACGAAATGTTCGACAAAGAACCCGGGGTCGAAATTTCGAGCCAGAATTCGCGGGGCCAGGTTGTCCAAAGCCCAACACGCCGCGGCGCCGCCCCGGATGGATTGCAACATGGTTTCCAGATCCAACCCCGCGCGATAGCCGTACAACAACGACTCGCAGACCCCGATCATCGTTCCGGCGATCGTGATCTGGTTGCAGAGCTTGGCATGCTGACCTGCGCCCGTTGCGCCCTGATGGATAATGGTCCGACCCAACGATTCGAAAAGCGGTCGGATGGCGCCTACAACGCCGGCTTCTCCGCCCACCATGATAGACAACGATGCGTTGTATGCCCCGATGTCCCCGCCCGACACCGGGGCATCCAGGAAATACGCACCACGGGCCTTGACGGCCTCGGCTATGGTCTCGGCCAGACTCGGCGGTGCGGTCGTCATATCCACAAACGCCATTCCGGTTCGGGCCTGACGCACGAGACCTTCTTCGCCCAAGTATACGTCGGACACGTCCCGGGGAAACCCCACCATCGTGAAAACCACGTCGGACGCATCGGCGACCCGCGCGGGCGAATCCGCCCATCGCGCCCCTTGTTGAAGCAGGTCTTCGGCTTTTGATCGCGTTCGTGAAAAGACGGTGAGCACATGGCCTTTGGCCAGAAGATGCCCGGCCATGGCCCCGCCCATGACACCCGTCCCGATCCAGCCAAGACGGAGGGGAGAAGGCAGCGTGAATGGTCCGGACATGGAGTAAGGTTTACCCTGTGGGCAAAGCGGGTTGCTGTTGAGTCAGACAATGTAACGTCCCGAATCCCCATGCCAGATCGACCGCGTGAATCCCGACTACGGGGCGATCTCGAAACAATTCACTCAAGATTCCCAAGGCTATCCGATCATGAGGATCATTGAACGTCGGAACCAGGACTGCCGTATTCGCGATATAAAAATTGGCGTAGCTCGCCGGAAGCCGCCGGCCGTCAAAATACAAGGGGGCCGGCATGGGCAACGGCACCACCTCGATTTTCGCTCCGTTCTCCAACGTCGCGTGCTCCAGGCGCTCCCGGTTTTCAGCCAACACGCGATGATTGGGGTCACCGCCGTTCCGTTCCTGACACAACACTACCGTCGTCGGATTTACAAACCGACACACGTCATCCACGTGTCCATGGGTATCGTCCCCGGCTATGCCCTTGTTCAACCAGATGATGTTGGTAATACCCAGGGATTCCTTGAACACTGACTCATAATCCGCAGCCCGAAACTCAGGATTGCGGACCTGGACGTGACTATCGAGCAAACATTCTTCGGTGGTCAACAGGGTCCCGGCTCCGTTCACGTCGATACTGCCCCCTTCCAGGACCACCTTGCGCCCTTTGTGTACGATGGGGAAGGAGCGGCAGTTCAACCGGGCAGCCAGTTTGAGCGGAACCCGGTCGTCGTTTTTCCAATCAGGGTAGCGGGCCCACGCGGTGAAGCGGAACTGTGCGATAGCCGTTTCCGAAACCGGTCGATCCCGCGTCACAAACATCGGACCGAAGTCGCGAGTCCAACCGCGATCAGTGGCAATCCGAAAAAACTCGACAACGGCAAGATCGGCTCCGGCCCGTGTCAACATGCGCCGCGCACGATCCTCATGGGTCCGGGACTGAACGAGAATGCGGACCCGTTCTCCATCCGCCAATTTTCGGACTATCTCCCCATACACCCAATGAATCGTGGCCAGTTTCCCGGGCCAATCGTTAGTGTTATGGGGCCACCCCAGCCACGTTGCCTCATGCGGCTCCCATTCCGCAGGCATGCGAAACCCCGCCCGAACAGGGATTTGATTCACTGCCTTCGTTCGGGAAGAGACAGGACCATGGGGTGAGAGAGGCTTGTTAACACTCGCCATCGTCGCTCTGATCAAAGAACCGTTTCGTGATACCATCGTACGCATCGACCCGCCGGTCACGCAGAAACGGCCAATTGCGCCGGACTTCCTCAACCCGGCCTATGTTCACCTCGGCAAGGAGAATCTCTTCCTTGTCAACCGACGCTTCGGCCAGGACCGTGCCGAAGGGATCGCACACAAACGAACTTCCCCAAAATTCAATGCCGTCTCCACCTGCGTCGGATTTCTCATGACCCACTCGATTGACTGCGGCCACGAACACGCCGTTCGCTATCGCGTGACTGCGTTGAATGGTCTGCCATGCGCTTCGTTGCGACTCGCCTTCCCGGGCTTTTTCCGACGGATGCCATCCGATGGCGGTGGGGTAGAACAACATCTCGGCCCCTTGCAACGTGGTGAGCCGGGCGGCTTCGGGATACCATTGATCCCAACAGATCAGGGTGCCGATTTTGCCCGCACTCGTCTGAATCGCTTGAAAACCCCTGTCTCCGGGGGTGAAATAAAACTTTTCGTAATAAGCCGGATCATCGGGCACGTGCATCTTGCGATACAGGCCCGCGATAGAACCGTCACTATCCACCACGACAACGGAATTGTGATAAATCCCGGCCGTCCGTCGTTCAAAAATCGGGACGATTATCACCACGTTGAGTTGACGCGCCACCTTACTCAACGCCTCGGTCGAAGGCCCGGGAATCGACTCGGCCAAATCGAACAACGCCGCATCTTCCGTCTGACAAAAATACGGCGAACGAAACAATTCCGGCAGACAGACAACCTTGGCTCCATACCGTGACGCTTCTTCAACTTTCGCAATGGCAGAGCCGAGATTCTGCTCAGGCACAGTTCCGCAAGCCATCTGGACCAGGGCTATCGTCAAAGTATTTCCCGGGTTCATGAGATAGGAGCCTATCAGTGCAGGGATTGGTTATCCCCCACTCACGAAATACTTCCCAAAGACAGCAACAAAATAGTCAAGTAGCAGCTTTAGGATGAATAGGATGACAGAACCTACAATTAAGACGACGACTCCACCGATAAGGTTTTGAAACAGCCAGTGCAGGCGATCGCGATACGGCCGATGGAAGCGTATATTGGGAAATGCAACATTGAGCAGCGCAAGCAACCATTGATTTACGTACCCCCACAAATTAGAAAAAACGAGAAAAACAAATAGAAAAATAAGGAAAAATGCATTTTCGACTGGGACTCTAGGTGAAAAAGCTACAGCAGTCCCAAGACTCACCATGAATGTGACAAATACAGCGATTAGCTGGATGATGAGCTGTGACCACATACTTCTAGCCCAACCGTTTCGATTCCGATATCCGGAGAGGATATCTTTAATGTTGGCGAACGACGAATTCACCCAATAGTCGTTGTCAGACGACACTGCCAGCTGACATCGACTCGGGTCTTGGCAGTCCAGTGCCAACTCCATGAAGCTTCCGACCTGCCGACCAGCCTGAATACTGGCTTCACTTTCTGCCGTGAAAATGACTCGCTCTACATATTTGGCTTTTGAGAAATATTTGAGTAAACCCTCAACAGAGAAAACGCGGTAGCCCTTGTTGTCAAATCGAATGACATAATGAACGATACTACGCTGGCCTGTATCCTGCTGCTCAAGATTTTCAGGCATATTGGCGTTGCTAGCACGAAGAGCGTTGTCCAATTCACGAATGGCAGCTTCGTCAATCGTCAAGCTTTTCAGCACTTCGTCTCTGAGGAAATGAGCCATATAGAAAGAAGTCTTAAAGAATTCAAATGGACGGCAGTGTGGTTGCTACCATGTGAAATGCCTTATTCTATTTACATTCCTTTAGTTTCATTTCCCAGCCAGTCAATGGCCGTTTGTTCGTCCGATTCGATAGCCATTTCCACGGCTCGTTTGGCGCGCTCTAGCAGGTATTTGGATTGCTTGCGCAGGTTAAAGGATTCTATGACTTTTTCCTGAATTTGAGTTTGTTTCTTTGTAGAGATAATTGGCAGGAAAATCTTGCCAAACTCATCCTTGTTTATGGCCGTGAGAATTGTTCCACTGCACCCATTTTTTAGTTGCAGTTGTCCAACAACGCTTTTGAGCAATACCAACAGGGTTTCTGAACTATAGTTTTTTGAATTGATGACATGAAAGCCCGTCGAACAAAGCGCGTGGTTATATTCCTTGTCAATCAAAGCGATACTGGATAACGATCCCTCGATTGACGAAACAATTAGATCACCAGTCTTTATTTTACGCCTTGCTCTACTCGGCAGGTTTTGTCCTTCTTCCACCATGCAATCAGCAATCTCTCCGTTGCCGGTGATATTTGCGAGTTCGATATATTTATATTGCCGTTTGTCCTTGGGTTTATAATTTTTGTCGCTCAAAGCAACCAGATTCCCCAGCGTATCCCAACCACCTTTGTAGGCCTTAATGCTGTTGGCGATTTCCTCATATTTCGGCTGAAAATATTCTGCATCAATGCGTCCGGCTTGTTCAGTGTCGGAATAATTCTTGACAAAAGTTAGCTGGTGTTTTGGCTGCCAATCGGTTAAGCCGAGTTCGGAGAGAAGGGTGTTTTGGGCATTGCCATAAACGTGCTTCGATTCCATAGCCTTTGCGTGCCCATAAAATGATACATCATTTATTCTCGATTCAAAGTCATTCGATAATCGTGTAATTCTAAGCTGGCGTACATCAGGCAATATTAAGCCGGTCTGTCCCCCGCCTCTTATTGATCGCAAGATTTGGTGCTGACCATATCGACCAATCAGAAATGCGTATAGATAACCAGAAGCTATTTTGCTTTTTTTTACTCTTGCAATACCCAGTTTGCAATTCGCTACCAGTTTCTTAGGCGGCGCATACACCAGTCCCACGAGGCCGGTATTCGCACCAACGATTGTAATAAGTATATCATCCTTAAAAATGTGTGACCGCTTTAAAGCATTAAAACAGGATTCTGGTATGTGCACGATGTTTCGATCATGGAGCATCATGTCAGCGCTTAAATCTTGTCCCCGCAAATACCTTACACCCTCTGAGTCATCAAAATTTTCTGCTATTTTTACGTGGTTTCCGTCCGTGACATGAGCAATGTCAGACAACATTGAATATGGGGCATTGGCAACTACATTAAAGCTATCTACAAACTCAGGCAGAAAAAATTGTGAGTCAATTCGCTCGTTCTTATTAGCTTCTGAAAGATGTGCAATGGTGGACTGCATCCTCACTCCTTCAACGGACCAGCGTAATATCTCCTACTGAACAGTTTTCCATGCCTCGTCTTCTTCTGATTTATTCCAATCTTCTGCCAGACTGTCTTCGCTGAGCAAAGCACATTCGCTGGGATTTGTTGATGTCCGTTGATGTTCGAGGCGCTGTTTCACGAACAGAAAGAAATCATAAATTTCCTGACGTACCATTCCGGCAGGGACGATAAATCTATAGCTTTTATTGATTTCATGACTCATCCCTCCAAAAGCTCAAATTTTCGCCCTTTGCCCATTCTATGAAGGCTTCAGCGATGCCGTCCGGTAATTCACCTACGTGGTTATGTAAATCATGATCAACTATCAGATGTCCGTTTGCATCCAGCTTGTCTTGACCTTTGTCGTTTTTCAAATAGACGTAATCGCCGGAATTGTCTTTGCCGCCTTTCTTGGAGACGGCAAAAAAGATTGGGTAGTCATCGACTATGGGACAAAGATTCTTATCCCACTTCTGTACAAACAAGACGCTGGTTTTTGTGCCGGTGTGGGGTTTGAAGGTATTGCCGTGTAACCCGATCACCGCAAGGATGCGGCCACGCTCTGCGATAAATTCACGGATACGTTTATCGGACGTGTTATTGAAGCGGCCTTGTGGTAGCACGATTGCCATACGTCCGCCAGGCTTCAGAAAATCCAGGTTTCGCTCGATAAATAAAATATCACGCCCGACCTTGCTTTGTGCCTTTTTACCGTCCGCTTTGAAGCCAAGTTCGTATTGATGCAGAATACGGCTTTCCTTGATGTCTCCGGCAAAAGGCGGATTGGCCATCAGCACGTCAAAGTTGAACTGCTTATTTTGGCCTTGTTCGGCTCTCAGCTTTTCCAGCCGTTGAAAGCCATTGCCATAGGTGTTGATCCACTTTTTGTCTTTATCGGTCTTATCGCCCCATCGGTCATAATCCAGCGTGTTCAAATGCAGCACATTGGTTTCCCCATCCCCAGCAATCAGGTTCAAGGTGCGAGCCACCCTGACTGTCTTTTCGTCGAAGTCTATGCCAAAAACCTTCAGGACATTCTGTTTGTCATCTTTCGAGATTTCTTCATTGGTGAATAAATGGTCCGTCAGTTTAAAAATGGTATGCACGGGAAATCCGCAACTGCCGGAGGCCGTGTCAATCATATATTCGCCGGATTTGGGATTCAGCATTTGCACACACATATCAATGACGTGACGCGGCGTGAAATATTGCCCTTTTTCGCCCTTAGCGGATTTGTTAACCAGATACTCAAAAGCTTCGTCCACGACCAGCAGATTGGAGTTAAACAACTTCACGTCCTGCAAGCTGGAGACGCAGACGGCTAAATGACTGTCAGAAAGCTCGAAAGTTGAGCTTTCGGGAAATACCCCCTTCCATTGCTCTTTGGCTCGATTGAAGAGGTCTTGAATCTTGTTTTTCAGTTCGGTGTCTGTTTGTCCGGTATTTCTGAATTCCATGACTCTAAAATCATGGTCGCCAATACCGCTGACAGCTTCCTTGAGCGCTCCATAATCCGAACCGCCGAGATAACTAGGGGGCGCAGGTTCATGTACGGCGGTCTTGGTAACCTGTTTCAGGAAATAGTTGAGAAGGTTTTTGTCATCCCGACTTAGATATTCATCATAGAGCTTGGTAAAGATGAGCTTGAACACTTCCTCGAATACATCAACGCCAGCATTTGCCAGTACTTCATCCTCCATTTCGAGAATGATGTCTTTAAGGGATTTTCGCTCATTGGCGAGTTTATCCTTGATAACCAAATCCTTCAGGGTAAAGCTTTCGCTGAGTATGTCCTTGAGTCCTTGCGTTGCCTTAGGGACGTCGGTTATGTCTTCGAAATAGTTCGGGTCTTTGCGGTGGTAATGGGAAATCTTCTCACCGTTCGTCCATACACCAATGGGAGCGCCGGTGGCGTTGCAATAGGAACGAAGCTGATTTTTCCCGTCTTTGAGTTTGGGCTTCTTTAATTCGACGATGATGTAGGCGGCATCCGAACGGTCTTTGTCAAAAACGGCAATGTCAGCTTTTTTCTTTTCTTTGCCAAAATTGACAGGGTATTCAAAGGCAAGCCGTTTCTTGGGATAGCCGTACCCTTTGATAAGCCGAGCAGCATAAAGCTGACGAACGATTTCCTCAGG
Organism: Nitrospirales bacterium; assembly: GCA_965207015.1. GTDB lineage: Bacteria > Nitrospirota > Nitrospiria > Nitrospirales > UBA8639 > Bin75. The sequence continues at coordinate 1,422,507 of OZ242257.1, forward strand.
TTTTAACTGAATCTCCTTATCCCGAACGATGCAGGTCACAAAAGCCGTTTCCTTGCCTCTGGTCGTTTTCGTGACAGTTCTTTCCCGTAAGGATGTGATTTCCTCATCTTTGAACAGATCGAGATGATAATTGCTGTCTTTAAGTATCGACTGGATAATGTCCGGCTGTGTCATCTATGCTCCGTTCCGTACGGCTCGTGCAGTGGGTGGCTCGCGAGAAGTACAACGATTGAGTAACGGCCAGAGTAAGTATAGTTTGCGGAGATCAAGGCTAGAGGGCTAACTTCGATGGCTTTGTTAATCGCTTTCACGGATTACCCGACTCTCAATCATCAGCCGCTCGCCTTTAGGCGTTAAAGACCAAAATAAGGCCATAGAACCAGTTGTAGTCTGTAAGTAATCGGTTTTGACCAAACCATATGCCTTAAACTGGATTGTCACCGTTTTGAATTCTTGGTCATTTATTGATATGGAATATCCAGAGTCTCCCTCTCGTTTAAGTAGAATTGATGCAAGCTTACTTTTTACAAAAGCATCATTTGGATGTTCGACCAGATAGGGAGCAATCAGAGCAAAAAGCTCTTTCCACGACAGCGTCCGCTCAAAATTGTACTGAGTAGATGAGTAATGCAGCCCACGGTCCACCTTATAGCTACCGTGAATTGTAAACTGTGAATCAATATTCGCTATCCCAACGATGGTTAAATCTTGCTTTATATCCGTATCTTTAAGAGTCTTTTGCAGTTCGAAATTTTCTTTTCTAAGTTCGTTAATCTCTCCAAGAATACTCTCGTTCGCAACATGGTTCGCCCTTACCCAGCCAACAGCCGGATAAGTTTTGATAGTTTTTGTCATGCTCAATGCGACAAGTCCGGGAAGCTCTTCAGCGGATCTCCAGGACTTAACTAAACGGCCATCTCTGACTTTATCTTTAAAGTCTTCCAATTTGTTTCTCATTTCTGGATCTTTTTCAGATTTTCCTAATGGAATATCGTTTGGCTCATCGTGAATAAGCGCAACAATCTTCAGCCCTTTTTCTACAGCATAATCAAACTCTTTCTCCGTATAGCTGATGCCATCATCCGTTGTTGATCCATATCTGCCACCGATGATTAAAAGGTAATAATCGCAGTCATCTATAACCTTTTTGATAAACTTCCACTGTTCCTCATCCGCGGCTGGGAACAACTCCATTCCGGCTGGAATGCAATCCATTTCCATAAGTGCTTGAATGACATGTTGCCGTTCTTCTTTAAGGTCAGCATACGTTGAACTAACGAATACCTGAAATCTCTTATCCATATATTTCCTTTGCTCTCAGAGGGACTCTTCTTAAATACAAAGATGCCAAATGGACGATAACATTATGCCCGAAATTTTCGGAGCCACACGACATCGCCCTGATATTCATTTCATTATTCACTTTAAACTCCTCCTTCTGCAATATCTCCCTGGGTCGATTGGCTTCTATTTGAGTTGAGGTATTACGTTGACCACTTAAACAGTTACCATACCGGCCGTACCAGGGTCCCAAGAAGCCGTTGAGCATCCGAAAAGAGCAACAACACACCGTCACGAGACGGGCTGATCCACGAAGAGGGACGAGGGTTCTGGCGAAAGCAGGGCGGCGGGGTCCTGGGTGGCGAGTGTCGCCAGCGTGACGCCGGCCAAGGCCTGATAGACGGCTTGGTCACGTTGGCGGAGCAGCGCGCCAATGGGGTCATGACTGTGCGACAGCACGTCGGGCTGGTCTTTATGCGCGACCAGTCGAAGGACTTCCAGCACGGTGATCTGTTCAGGAGGACGTCCCAGGGTCATGCCTTTGGGCTCGGCCGTTCGATACATCAGGCCGTGTTCCACGAAGTTTTCGACGAGGGCTTCCAGCGCGGACAGGGGCACGCCTAATTTTGCCGCCAACTGTTGAGGCTGATAGGGTGGCTCGCCGGCCGCATACTGCCGCGTGACATGGACCAGCATGGTCAGGGCCAAGTGTTCCTGGAACGCGGCGGTGTCCTGTTTCCATCGAAGGCGGGTCAGATAGGCCGTGGGATGCTGATGATAATAGGCCACCTGCGCGCCGATCAGGACAATGAGCCAGCCCACGTAGAGCCAGAGCAGGAACAAGATCAGGATGGCAAAACCTGAATAAATGGCACTGTAACGCGCTGCTCCTGCAACGAAGGACGCAAACAGCATCCCGACGATTTTCCATAAGATCCCGCCCGTCACTCCCCCCACCAGGGCCGATGCGACCGTGACTTGGGTATGAGGAACGAACTTGTACAAAAAGGTAAACCCGAGACAAATCAGGACAAACGGCATGAAGGCCGTCATCCAGAGCACGGCGGTCCCCACGGGTTCTATTCGCAAGATCGTTTGCACGAGCCAGTGGCTTTGGGCCGAGGCGATGGTGGCGACGGCTGTAAAAACGAGTACGGGGCCCACCAGCACCACGCTCAAGTAGTCGGTAAATTTTCTTGTCAGGGGTCGCGCGTCGCGCACGCGCCAGATGTAATTCAGGGCCTCTTCGATTTTATCGATCAGCGAAAACGTGGTGTAAAACAACCCTGCCAACCCAACGGCCCCCAGGGCGCCCACTTTGAGGTTATTGACGAATTCGACAATGTGGTCGGCGATCTCCGTGCCCTTTTCTCCCAAAGGCTCCAGTCCCTGGGCAAGCAACGGTTCGAATTGTTGATGCACGCCAAAGGCTTTCAGCACGGAGAACGTCACGGCCAGGAAAGGTACGAGGGACAGCAGCGTGGTAGAAACAAGACTCGTCGCCCGAATACTGAGCACGCCGTCACGAAAATCCGAGATGGCGACCACGATCAACCGGAGCGGTTTGATATAAAGCGCCGGCAAACCCTGAAGCGTGGCGGACTCCTGAACCCACAAATCCCGGCGAAAGAATTTCTCGATTCGATGCAGGAAATTCACGGGTTTTCCTTCATGACCGGTGATTCGAATAGGTTCGGTTCACACGATGTCCTGATGATAAGGTCAGGCTACAGCGGACGGTCCCAAAAGTCCAGACTGACCGCTCTGTCACGACAACCCGGATAGTTGGCGAACCGATCCGTTTCTCTTATGATTCGTGATGATGAAACCGATCCTCTTCGCAGCAACGGCCGGACTGTTCTTGGCACTCGTCCTCACGGCTTGCGAAGAACGGGTGTCCTCCCCGCCTGCCTCACAGGCTGAATCCAACCCGGTCCGGGAGAGTGATGATGCCGGGAAGGAATTCATCCTTTTGGAGGCGCTTCGTCAAGCCGAAGCCCTGGAACAATCGGATAGCGACCTTGCCGCGGCGTTGCATGACGTTGGTGAACTGTATCGAGTCCGAGGGGATCTGGCTGCGGCAGAGCCTTACTTCTGGCGGGCACTTCCCGTATGGGCGGCCTCGGTCGGAGCCATGGATCCCCGCATGGCCATCACCTTAAGCAGCTTGGCGTTGCTCTTTGAAGCCAGAAAAGAATATGCGAAAGCCGTCCCCTTGGTGGAACAAGCGCTCAAAGTGCGAGAGGTGGCCTTTGGCGTTGAGCATCCCCGTATCGTTCCAAGTCTTGCACAATATGCCGGGTTGCTTCGGCTTTTGAATCGTCACGAGGAAGCTGAACGGATAGAGGCTCGACGAGCGCGTATTGCGGTGCCGTGATGATGTCTCTACCTCCCCTTGCCCCTCCTTACAAAGGAGGGGAAGGAAAAGGAAGGTCCTCGCCTCACGGCTCTAGTCACGTGACGCCATGTTCACGTCCATGGAAAAATGCACTCGTCGATTGGACCGGAAACAGGCTTTACTGAATGCATGGCATACCGGCTGGTCCTTGCCATAAGAGACCACCGTCATTTGACGAGCCGGAACTCCTAAATGAGCCAAATATTGTTTGGCCGTCTCGGCTCGTCTATCGCCGAGGACATAATTGTAGGCCCGCGTTCCTCGCTCATCACAATGCCCTTCAATAGTCACACGGGCATGCGGGTGGGCTTTGAGCCACTTGGCATTGACTTCCAAAATTCGGTGAGACTGCTCAGAAAGTCGCCAACTATCGTAGGCGAAAAAAACATCTCTGAGACCCTGTGAAGCATCGGCGTCATTTCCACCGGTCGTATCATGAGCGCCTGTCTTGCCGGACGCTGTCAACTGATCCCGGGGCAGTGCCCGTGATGCGCTCTTGTCATTCCCCGTTTCGCGAACATCGGGGAAAACAGACCCGGAACTCCCCAGTCCTCTTCCAACCAGACCGGTTTCGTCTTGACCGTCAGAAAAATCGTCGGCTGATAAAGCCTGGACTTCTCCGGCGGCCCCGCTATCTCCCGACAATGCCTCGTCAAACTGCGTCAAGACCTCATCGGAAACATTGTTCTCATCCAGATCACTTGCAACCTCACTCTCGCCTGAATAGGAATCTTCCACTCCACTTACGCCACGAATAGATTTCTTCCCACACGCCGAAATCAGTAGGAGCAGACATGACAGCGCGACCAAGATGATTGATCGATGTGTTTTCATAGGACACCTCCTTCTCAGATGCTGCGTATGACATATCTGTGCTTCAATGCACGATTGCTTCTTTCCGGAGAAAAGGCTGCTGCCTCTACCTCTCACTGGCACTTACTTGCAAAAATGAGACCAACTTGTAAAACAAGAGAAGGAGTTGTGGTGTCAACAAGCATCGAACGACCCGCTCAGTAATGCCGAAAAGGCTTGCCAATATTGGCCAAAAGTATTTTCATGATGAAAATATCACCGGAGGAGAAAAAACGTCAAAAAAGCAGGTCGAGCGGATTCGAGGCGGATTCGTTGATGTTTTTTTTCAACAAACGTGGCTTTTTGTCAACGCTTTGAATCACGGCCCTTTTCTAACGTATGCCGTTCCGGCGCCTGCTCGTTCATTTCCACAGACGCGAATTGATAGCGCTGCCCGCCCTTCTCTTTTGCGCGATACATCGCCCGGTCAGCCTGCGCAAGCAACACATCGGAGTCGGCGGCATCAAAAGGATATAACGCAATACCTATGCTGGCCGTGATCGGAATCCTCCGGTCTCCCACGGTTGCCGGTCGACAGATGGCATCCAGGACCTTCTGCGCCACGTGCCCGGCATCCCGCCCTTGAGCCAGATCGGACAATACCATGGCAAACTCATCACCGCCGAGCCTGGCGGTGGTATCCGTGCTGCGAACACAGCGCACCAACCGTTCCGCCACGATTTTGAGCAACGCGTCCCCTGTTTCGTGACCCAGAGAGTCATTAATCGATTTAAACTGATCCAGATCGACGAAGAGCACCCCGACTCCCCGTCCATAACGTTTCGCCCGCGCCATTGCCTGCCTGAGTCGATCGGCAAACAGAATCCGGTTGGGTAAGTCAGTCAGAGGATCGTGATGGGTCAAGTGAAATATCCGCGCCGCCGTCTCTTTGCGAACCGTGGCCAAGGACAAGATGATCGAGACGTGCCTCGCGAGGATTTCAACCCATTGAATCGTAGACGGATCGAACGCGTTCCGACGTGCACCATAGAGAGCCAGGACACCGACCACCAGATCCCGCGTGCGGAGCGGAATCATGAGTTGCGCCGGGAAGGGTCTCCCTCCCACGGGACAAGGCGTCTTGCCGGTTCGGTCACGCTCCACTTGAAGATGAAGCGTCCTTTGCGTCTTCAGGACGGAGTCCACGCAATGCCGTTCCTCGTCAGTCAAACAAGGCGAATCCGGGTTCAAACCGGGATCAGCGGCCCGCGCATACACCGAGAGGTCCCCGCCGGACTCTCGTAGCGCCACCCACACCAGGGGATACTCGAAACGTTGAGTCAATTGATCACAAAGGCGCGAGACGCATTGCGAAAAAGGAGCCCCTTCCAGAACCTGTTCACCCAGGTCCTGAAGCAGTGGGAGAAGCTCTTCCGGGATCAACGTCTTCATCTCCGGTTCTCATTCGGGAACGTTGATGATTCCCGCCTCGACGTCACATTGAACCTGAGCATAGCGTTCGGGCGTCCCGACGTCTGACCAGTACCCGGAAAACACTTGTCCGGCGACCGTGGCTCCCCGTTGCAGCCACCACACATAGGCATCGATAATCGAAGAAAAGCTCCCTTGCGGAACGTGACGCAACATAATCGGATCGAGCACGTGGATCCCGGCAAACATGCGACGGCACAGAGGGCCGTCTTCTTCTTGAGCCGCACGTCCTTTTCCCTGAATGCGCAAGACTCGATCCTCCTCACCGGTCTCGATCACGCCCCAACGCTCGACGTCGGGATCATCACGGATCGCCATGGTGGCGAGCGCCTCTTCTTTTTGATGTCGCGCAACCAGTTCAGACAAATCCAGATCCGCAATCGTGTCCCCGTTCACCACGAAAAACGGGCCGTCTTCAAAGAACTCTTCGACTTGTTTGATGCCGCCGCCCGTTCCCAGCAACACCGGTTCCTCCGAATACGAAAGCTGCATGCGCCATTGCGAACCATCGCCCAATATGTGCCTGATCTGCTCGCCCAGGTAGTGCAGATTGATCATCACGTGCTCAACGCCGTGGCGGCGCAGCAACAGGAGATTCCACACAAGAAGGGGATAGGGGCCCAAGGGCAAGAGCGGTTTCGGTACGGACTCCGTCAACGGACGCAGCCGGATGCCGAGACCCGCTGCCAGGACCATGGCTTTCATGGGATCGTCGTCACCGCCATTCGGGAATATAGGGCGTGAGGTGCAGAAGGAGCGGTTCCAACTCGGGATATTTTTCCAGGTTCCGTCGCACGTAACCCAACGTCCGGGGAATATCCGCCAGGAATTTGGGGTTCCCTTTGACCCGGTCAATATACACGAACCGGCCCGCGGCTTTCAGATTGCGTTGAATGCTCGTGAAGTCGAAGAGCCGCCGAAACGCCGCTCGATCCGTCAACAACAGACGCTCCTGCCCGTCCGGCTCGAGTCCCGCGCACATCCCGGTGACGTATCGATCGATCATCTCATCGACAAACGGTTCATCCAACGCCACATAGGAATCCCGGAGAAGCGAAGCCAGATCATAGGTGGCCGGTCCCAGCAGCGCATCCTGAAAATCGATGACGCCCAGCCGATCGCCATGCACCATCAAATTCCGTGAGTGATAATCACGATGCGTAAACACCTGGGGCTGGACGGCAAGCCATTCGGCGATAGTGGAAAACCCGTTTCGAATCACCCCTTCGTCATCCGCACACATCAGCTTTTTGTCGCGCCTGGCCCAAATGCCGTATTCCAAGAAATGCTCAAACTCCCACATCAACAGCCGCTCGTCAAACGAGCGGGAGAAAGCCTGACAGTCATCGGCGCCGGCGCCGCGCGCCTTCAGTTGAAGGTGGATGCGAACCAACGTATCGATGGCCAGCGGATAGTATTTCCGGACGGCCGATTCCCCGTCCCTGCCGCACGCATGAAACAGGGTCAGATCCCCGAAATCTTCGAGATACAGGAGCCCGGCGGCCTCATCATAAAAGTGAAGAACGGGGACCGGGATCCCCGACCTGGCCAAGGGCCGCAGGATATTCAGAAACGGAAGTTCGCTAATATCCGTGTCGGCGGTGCCGACGGCTTCTTCCGAGACCTTGAATCCCTCCGGGTCCGCCAACTGCATGAGGATCAGCGAAGAGACGGGGGCGTGGTTTAATTCAAGCCGGTAATACCGCCGATTCGACGCGTCGCCACATAACGGCACGCTGCGAACCAACTCGGCCCGAAAAGGCAGCCGGGTCCGTAGCGTCGTCTCCAACAACACCGGATCCGGTTGAGGAGGTGAAGTGACCGCTTCAGGTCCCATACCGGCAAATTATAAGGGGTCTCACCTGCCCTGTCACTTTGCAATATCGGAATAACCAAAGGTAAGCTATAGTCCAGTTCGCAACGGGCCATTGTCCCCTCATACACGCCCAAAAAGCACATTGACACGCTAAGGAAGGGACTACGCATGGAAATCGGATTTATCGGACTCGGCAAAATGGGCATGAATATGGTCACGCGGCTCCGGCAGGACGATCACCGTGTGCTGGTCTTCGACCGGGCGCAGGACCTCGTGACGCTGGCTGAAGGAACCGGCGCGGTCGGATCCTCGTCGCTTGAGAACCTCATCACGAAACTGGCCAAGCCGCGCGCGGTCTGGGTGATGGTTCCTTCCGGCGCGCCGACGGAAGAGACCGTCCAGGCCCTTGTAGGGCTGTTGGACCCCGACGACGTGATCGTCGATGGCGGAAACACCAACTTCCACGACGACGTGCGTCGGGCTGCCGAATTGAAAACCAAAGGGATTCATTACATCGACGCCGGAACCAGCGGGGGCATTTGGGGACTCCAGATCGGGTATTGCCTGATGATCGGCGGCGAAGAAGCTCCCGTCCAGCGACTGGCGCCGGTCTTCACGACCCTGGCCCCACAAGACGGATGGGCTCACGTCGGCGGAAACGGCGCCGGACACTACGTGAAAATGGTCCACAACGGCATTGAGTACAGCATCATGCAAGGCTATGCCGAAGGATTCGAATTGATGTCGAAAAGCGACTACCGCCTTGATTTACCCAAGATTGCCGACCTGTGGATGCATGGGAGCGTGGTGCGGTCATGGTTGTTGGAACTCGGGGCCGCGGCCCTCAAAGACGATCCCACGCTTGCCGGCTTGAAAGGATACGTTCAGGATTCGGGTGAAGGTCGATGGATGCTGATGGAAGCGATGGACAAGGACGTACCGGTCCCCACCCTGTCCGCGGCGCTCTTCACCCGTTTCCGGTCCCGGCAGGAAGAGTCGTTTTCGGAAAAAATGCTGGCGGCGCTCCGCAATGCATTCGGCGGGCATAAGGTAAAAACGTCAACGTGAGCAGGATGACATGACCAGGACCAACTCCGGCACCCAAGTCGAGCCCTGTACCCTCGTTATTTTCGGGGGATCCGGGGATCTCACGAAGCGCAAGCTCCTGCCGGCTCTTTATAATCTGGGGCTGGACGGGTTACTTCCCGCGAACTATGCCGTGGTCGGAATCGGACGCAAGCCTTGGAGCGACGATGAATTCCGTAAGGTGGCATACGGCGGTGTCGAGCAATTCTCCCGCCAGTCGCTCCAACAGGACGCCTGGCAGGACTTTGAGCGACGATTGCATTATTTTTCCGGAGCCAGCGAAGATCTCACGATGTATGAACGGCTCCACGGACGAATCGAAGAAATCGAGACCCGATTCAATTTGCCGGGCAACCGCGTCTTCTACTTGGCGATTCCGCCTGACTCCTTCGGGCCCTCATGTGAAGGGTTACGGCATGCAGGGCTGGTCTATCCGGCCACCCTGCCGAACCGCGTCTCCCGGGTCATCGTTGAAAAACCCATCGGGCACGATCTGGAATCGGCAAAGGCCATCAATACGACGATTGGCGACGTGTTCGAAGAATCCCAAATCTATCGCATCGATCACTATCTCGGGAAAGAGACGGTGCAGAATATCATGGTGCTCCGGTTCGCCAACAGTATTTTCGAGCCTATCTGGAATCATAAATACATCGACCACGTGCAAATTACCGTGAGTGAAGAGGAGGGCTTGGGCACCAGAGCCAGTTATTACGAACACGCCGGAGCGCTCAGGGACATGATGCAGAATCATATCCTCCAACTCCTTTGTCTGATTGCCATGGAACCGCCCTATTCGTTGGATACGAACGTCGTGCGCAATGCGCGCATGGAGGTGTTGCGTTCTCTCCGCCCGATCCGTGGCACGGACGTGGAGCGTGTCACGGTCCGCGCGCAATACGCCCCGGGCACCGTCAAAGGCCAAGCCGTGCCGGGGTACCGGCACGAGACGGGCGTCCGGCCGGATTCGACCACGGAAACGTACGTGGCGCTGAAGTGTTACGTGGAAAATTGGCGGTGGTCGGGCGTGCCCTTTTATCTGCGAACGGGCAAAGCCATGCCGCGTCGCGCTTCGGAAATCGCCGTGCAATTCAAAGACATTCCGGAAATTCTCTTCAACGCCTCATCCCAAACACGCCAAGCCCCCAACGTGCTGACGTTTCGCATTCAACCACACGAAGGCATGGCATTGAGGATTATGGCCAAAAATCCAGGAAGCAGGGCAACACATCCCGTGGATATGAACTTCAACTACGGCGATGCCTTTGCCGCGCCGTCGCCCGAAGCCTATGAACGGTTGCTGTTGGACGTGATGGCCGGAGACGCTTCGCTGTTCATGCGGCGCGATGCCGTGGAAGCCTCATGGGCCTGGATTACGGACATTCTGGACGGCTGGAACGCCCAAAGCAGCCGCTGGTTGCCCGAATACCCCGCGGGCACCTGGGGCCCCGTTGAAGCCGACAAGCTGATCGCCACCGACGGCCAACAATGGCGGTTGGTGTAACGCCGGCACTGTAGGGCGGCATCTTATGCCGTCGCTTTCCTTCGTTTATTGACAATTCCCCCCTCACCCCGGTCCTCTCCCTATTTCCCGCTTAATGCAGGAAATCGGGCGAGGGAGTTTTCCTCTCGTTACAAAGGAGGGGGAAGAGCCTCCTCGACCGCTTGCAGGATTTGCCTGAGGCCGGTTTCAACGTCGCGGCCGAGATGAATTCTGAGCACCCGCCGGTTGCGCGTGGAAAGACTTTTCATGTCCCCCAAGGCCTGCGCAGTCACCAACGTCCCAAAAGAATAGGGCTCCCCGGGAATATCCAGATCCTCTCGATGATCCGCGGTGACCTGAAGGAACACCCCGGAATTGGGGCCACCCTTATGGAGTTGACCGGTCGAATGAAGGAAGCGCGGGCCATACCCCAGCGTCGTCGCGACACGCTTCGCGTCACGAATGAGGGCGCGAATGCTCTGGAGGGCTCCATGAACTACCGGCGTCCGTTCCAAATACGCATTGATCGCCACGTAGTCGCCGGTCTGCACGCGAGCGAGGTGCGCGGCCACTGCCCGGACCAACGAAGATGCGCCTTTCAGCGCTTGCCGATTGGCGTCATCGGTGAAGAGATGGAAGGCCCCGTCCGTCATCACGGGTGATTCCTCCGGCAACCGTCCATTCTTTTTGAATTCCTCAAGATAGAACTTAGTGAACTCTTTACTTTCCTGGACGTTGGGTTGATCAAACGCGTTGACGCCCAACAGGGACCCTGCGGTGGCGGTCGCCATCTCCCATCGGAAGAATTCCTGCCCCAGATTCAACAAGTTCATGCATTCAATACGCACCACCGGATGCCCGGCCGATTGCAAGGCATCGACCATTGAATCCTGCTCCGGAACGGCCCCGTCCGCATACCGGATATACACGAACAGCCGATCGTTGTCGTAGACGTGCGCCTCACCCAACGGTTCGTCATCCACCGGGATGAGGCCCTTGCCTTCTTTCCCCGTACTTTCTGCGATCAACTGTTCCAACCAGGCCCCCAGATCGCTGATGGCGGGAGAGATGACAAACGTCACCTTGTCACGACCGGCCTTGGCCAATGTCGCCAAGACCACCCCCAACGTGATCCCGGGATTGTCCGGAGCGGGTACAGTCGAGGCGCAACCTTGACGCATGCGCTCGGCCCGATGCAGAAGCGCTTCGACGTCCACGCCCATCGCCGCGGCTGGCACCATGCCGAAGTTGGATAAGGCCGCATAGCGTCCTCCAATGTCGGACGTGCCTGGGAAAATCTTTCGAAACCGGAGTTTCCGGGCCAGGCCTTCCAACAGAGAACCCGGATCCGTGATCGCGATAAAATTTTCTCCGGCGCGGTCACCCCTGACCCGTCGCATTCGTTCAAAGAAATATTTCTGGAACACCAGCGGTTCCGTGGTCGAACCGGACTTGCTCGCTACGATACACAGCGTCCGTTCGAGATCGACTCTTTCTTCAAAACTTCTCACTTGCGAGGGAACGGTACTATCCAGCACATGCAGTTCAGGATAGCCGGGGATGACGCCGAAGGTCATCCGGAACACTTCAGGACAAAGGCTGCTTCCGCCCATACCCAACAAAAGGATATGAGTGAACCCGGCGGCTTTGACTTCGCCGGCAAACGCCTGCAAGCGTGAAATGTCACGGATCTGTTCTTCGGAAACGGTCAGCCAGCCGAGGGCGTTACGAATGATGACCTGATGCGCGGGATCCTCATGCCAGAGTGCGGGATCCCTGTCCCAGAGCCCGCGTACAAAATCCTTGGCTTGCAAATCGTCCAGCGCGGCACGCACGACCTCGTCGCTTGATCCCACCGAGAAGGTCTGGTGGTTCATGCCTGGATCAAGTGACCCTTCCTGAACGTTCTCACTCATGCGTCGTGGACGACAAAAGGAACACGCCAAAATGACCAATGAGCGCAATCAACGAACTTCGGCGTTGACGGCCGTCTCCAACTGCTGTTTGGCAGCGGCTACGACACGGTCCACGGTAAATCCGAAGTGCTGGAGTAAATCTTTATACGGAGCCGATGCTCCATAGGTGTCGATGCCGATACTCGTGCCGTTTGATCCCACGTACTTGCTCCAGCCGAACGTCGTGGCTTGCTCGCAGGAAACCCTGGCTGTCACTTCGGGAGGAAGGACGCTGTCCCGATACTCCCGGCTTTGCCGCTCGAAGAGTCTCCAGGACGGCATGCTCACGACTCGCGCATGGATCCCCTGCCCTTTCAGTTCTTCATACGCTTGAACACAAAGCGATACTTCGCTCCCGGACGCCAACAGCAGTACCTCCGGTTTGCCGTTCTCGGCATCCGCCAGGACATACGCGCCTTTGGCAAGGCCGCCGGCCGGCGCAAATCGCGTCCGGTCCAACGTCGGAATGGCCTGCCTCGTCAGGACCAATATCGCGGGTTGCCCTTGGAGCTGCATGATGACCCGCCATGCTTCCACGACTTCATTGGCATCCCCGGGCCTGATCAGCACGATATTGGGAATGGCGCGTAACGACGCCAGGTGCTCGATGGGTTGATGCGTGGGTCCGTCCTCGCCAAGACTGATCGAATCATGCGTGAACACGTAAATCACGGGAAGGTTCATCATGGCCGCGAGGCGAATCGCGGGTCGCCCGTAGTCGCTGAAGATCAAAAACCCGGCGCCGTAGGGACGTACGTTCGAAAGCGCCATTCCGCTCAAGATCGAACCCATCGCGTGTTCCCGAACACCGAAATGCATATTGCGTCCCCCGCCGGCATGAAACTCTCCGGCCCCCTCAAACGTGAGGAGCGTTTTGGTGGAAGGAGCCAGGTCGGCAGACCCGCCGATCAACCAAGGGACTTCCTTGGCAATGGCATTGAGGACTTTGCCGGATGACGCGCGGGTGGCCACGCCCTTGGGATCCGCGGGGAATTCCGGCAAGTCCTGGTCCCAGCTTTCAGGCAGTTGACGGCTTTCCATTTTCGACAGTTGATCCGCCAGTTCGGGATACTGTTCCTTGTACGCGCGAAACATGGTTGTCCAAGCATCCCGTGCGGCTTGTCCCCGCGCGCCGATACCGGATCGAAAATGTTCCAGGACTTCCTCGGGCACCAGAAATTTCTCATCTTCCGGCCATCCGTAGTTTTTCTTCGTCAGGCGAATTTCTTCTTCGCCCAAGGGTTCGCCGTGTGCCCCATGCGTATCCTGTTTATTGGGCGCGCCGAACGCGATGTGACTGTCCACGATAATGAGACTCGGGCCTCCGGTTTCGTGCTTGAACGAATCGAACACCTTGGCCAACGCTTCCAGATCATTGGCGTCGTTCACGTGTGACACGTTCCATCCATAGGCTCGAAACCGTGTTGCCACGTCTTCGCTAAAGGCCAATGCGGTTTTGCCCTCGATGGTGATATGGTTGTTGTCGTACACCCAACAGAGATTCGACAACTTGAGATGGCCCGCGAGCGAGGCGGCTTCGCTGGACACGCCTTCCATCAAACACCCGTCTCCACAAAAAGAAAACACGTCGTAATCGATGACGTCGAAACCGGGGCGATTGAAATACTTGGCCATCCACCGATGGGCAATGGCCATGCCGACGCTGTTGGCCAGTCCCTGTCCCAGGGGGCCGGTGGTGGTTTCCACGCCGGTCGTACAATGCTGTTCGGGATGTCCCGGACATTTGCTGTCCAACTGCCGGAACTGTTTAATGTCGTCCAGGGACACCGCCAAGTCATGACCCGGTTCATGCCCGTCCCCGGCCTCCCTGACTTCGCACAGGTGCAGCATGGCATACAGCAGCATGGAGGCATGGCCAACGGAAAGCACAAAGCGGTCACGGTTGAGCCAAGTTGGATCGGCAGGATCGAAACGCAAAAACCGGTTCCACAGACAATACGCCACGGGCGCCAAGGCCATGGGTGTGCCGGGATGGCCGGAGTTCGCGGCTTGTACCGCGTCCATCGCCAACGTCCGAATGGTGTTGATACTGAGCTGCTCAATTGATTGCTGCCCTGACATAGCCATCACCCTTTCATCCTATGCTTCCGCAGTTACGATTCGGGGACCTATACGTAAATTTACGATGCGCTCCGGTTTTTCCGGCACACGTTTCGACAACCGGAGAATACCCTTTTGAAGAGGGTCTTGCCAAATGACGGCTGCGAGCAGCGAAAGCTCAACGGTTCATTGCAAACCGGCTTCTCACGGCCTTATGATACGACCTGCGATGAAGGTGCTCGTGACCAATCCGCATCAGGAGATTGAAGTGCCGGGACCAACCAGGGTGCAACAACTCCTGAAACGGCTCGACCTGACCCCGGAAGCCTATCTGGTCATCCGTGGAGACGAGTTGGTCACGGAAGATACGGTGCTTGAGGATTCGGACTCGATTGAAATTCGATCGGTGATCTCCGGAGGGTAGCCACGCCATGCGTTGCCGAAAGTGTACGCATCCCGCGGTCATCAAAATGCCCAGGCACAATATCTCCCTGTGCAAAGACTGCTTTACCGAGTTTGTGCATACCCAGGTCCGTCGAGCCGTCAAATCCCACCGGATGTTCACGACCGACGACCGCATCCTGGTGGCCGTATCCGGCGGCAAAGACAGCCTCACCCTCTGGGCCATCCTGCTGAAATTGGGTTATCGCGCCGACGCCCTGTACGTGGACCTGGGCATCGGTGATTACTCGATCCTGTCCCGACAAAAGGTCCAACGGTTCACCGACACCGTGGCCGCCGCCTATCAAGCGAACCTGCACGTGCATACGGTGGAACAGGAGCAGGGCGCCGGCATCAAGGAATTGGCGACGCTGGTCCATCGACCGACCTGCGCCACCTGCGGCACCATGAAGCGCTACCAGTTCAACCGCGTGGCCGTCGAGCAGGACTACGACGTGATGGCAACCGGTCACAACCTGGACGATGAAGCCGCCAGACTCCTCGGCAACATCCTTCATTGGCAGACGGATTACCTGGACAAACAAACGCCGATGTTGCCGGCCTCACTCGACGGGTTCGCCAAGAAGGTCAAGCCCCTGTACCGCCTGACCGAGCGGGAAATCGCGGCCTACGCGGTCATCCATCACATCGACTACATCGTGGATGAATGCCCCATGGCCAAAGGCTCCAAGATGTTGGCCTATAAACACGCCTTGAATCGACTGGAAGCCGAATCGCCCGGAACCAAGCATACCTTCTATCTGACCTTTTTGGATCGTCAGGCCAAACAACAGGAAGCAACGGGAAAAATCGCCGACCAGGATCGTCAACGTCTCCACCCCTGTACGACCTGCGGACAACCGACGTCCACGGAAATCTGCTCATACTGCCAGATGATGGCCAAGGCCGTAGGCGCGGCACAACACGGCTAGCCCGTAGCCCACGCTTGAGGGCCAGTGAAACACAAGACGGTCACGAAGACCGCTACTATGTTACGTTCTTCCGTTCGTTTCTTGTGAATTTTTCAATCTGAAGAAATCGCTGGAGGATTCTTATGGTTTCGGATTTGAAACACAAAAGTCGTGAGTTGACCGAGGGACCAGGACGGGCGCCGGCCCGGGCCATGTTGCGGGCCGTGGGGCTTCGGGATGAGGATTTTGCCAAACCGCTCGTGGCCGTGGCGAATACCTGGTCAGAGGTGACGCCCTGCAATTTCCATTTGCGCGACATTGCGGACAAGGTCAAGGCGGGTATCCGCGAGGCCGGCGGGGTCCCCCTCGAGTTCAACAGCATCGTGATATCGGACGGCATCAGCATGGGCACCGAGGGCATGAAGACCTCCCTGATCAGCCGTGAAGTCGTGGCCGATTCCATCGAACTGGTGGTGCGCGGGCATTTGTTCGACGCGGTGGTGGCGATCTCCGGGTGCGACAAAACCATTCCCGGCACCGTCATGGCCCTGGCCCGGCTCAATCTCCCGTCGCTGATGCTGTACGGCGGCTCCATCATGCCCGGCCGTTTCCAGGACCGGAACGTCTCGATCCAGGAAGTGTTCGAAGCCGTGGGCGCCCATGCACGCGGGACCATGTCTGATACCGACCTGCACGATCTCGAAAGTCACGCATGCCCGGGGGCGGGCTCCTGCGGAGGGCAATTTACCGCCAATACCATGTCGATTGCCTTCGAGTTCCTGGGCATTTCCCCGATGGGATTCAACGGCGTTCCCGCTTTGGACGCCCAAAAAGAATCCGTGTCGGCCCAATGCGGGCATCTGGTTCTGGACCTGTTGAAACGCGACCTTCGGCCCAAGGACATTATCACGCGGGACGCCCTGGAAAACGCGATTGCCGCGGTGGCATCCACCGGCGGGTCCACGAACGCGGTACTGCACTTGTTGGCCGTAGCCCATGAAACCGGGGTGGCCCTGGACATTGACGATTTTGACGCGGTGAACCAGCGCATTCCCCTGATCGCGGATCTCAAGCCGGGAGGCCGGTACATGGCCGCGGACTTGTATCAAGCCGGTGGCACCCGCCTCGTGGCCAAACGCTTGATCGAGGCTGGCCTGCTCAAAGGCGAATGTGTGACCGTGACGGGACGCACCATCAAGGAAGAAACCGAAACCGCCTCGGAAACGCCGGGGCAAGAGGTCCTCTATCGCCCGGAAGAGCCGATCAAGGCCACGGGCGGCCTGGTGATCCTCCACGGCAACCTGGCACCCGACGGGTGCGTGGTTAAAGTCGCGGGCCACAGCAAGCTGACTCATACCGGTCCGGCCAAGGTGTTTGATTGCGAAGAAGACGCTTTTGCCGCGGTGCAGAACCGGACCATCGTGGACAACGACGTGGTCGTGATCCGGTATGAAGGGCCTCAAGGGGGACCGGGTATGCGGGAAATGCTGGGAGTGACCAGCGCGCTCGTCGGCGCCGGGCTTGGCGAAACCGTGGCCCTGCTCACGGATGGGCGGTTTTCCGGCGCCACGCACGGCATGATGGCCGGCCACGTCACGCCTGAAGCCACCAAAGGCGGTCCCATTGCCGTGGTTCGCAATGACGACACGATTACGTTCGACGTGCCCAACCGGCGACTCGACGTGCAGCTTTCCCCCGATGAAATAGCCGCCCGGTTACAGCAATGGACCGCGCCCCCTCCGAAGTACACGAGCGGAGTTCTCGCCAAATACGCCCGTACCGTCTCATCGGCGTCCAAGGGTGCGGTGACCTGAAAGGCGTAACCTGACGGTTGATCCAGCCTGCCCCATGCCTCTCTACCTCCCCTCGCCCCTCCTTACAAAGGAGGGGAACAACGGGGCGAGAGTTGCAAGTACCTGCAAACGATCCAAATGAATACAAAAGGCGGGAAGGGTGACAACCCTTCCCGCCTTTTTACAGCACATCATGTCTTCGGTTATCCCGCGGCTTTCTTGAAGTCTTTCAGGAGAATATTTTCCTTAAAGCGAATGATTTGGACTGGCTTGAAGGCTCGGTCCTTCTTGCCCAGCGCGGCCCGCTGCTCGACTTCCTTCACGAACGCGTCAGGCCCGTAAATGGGGGCGTAGGTCATGGTGACGATCACGTCCATGGACGGGGCGTTCTTGGGAGTCGGGAAGGTAAAGGTTTCGACCCGTTGCTCTTCGGGCTTGAGGACATTGTCTTTCAACACCTTGACGGCTTCGAAGTCGAAGACGGTGGGGTTTCCGTCTTTGGTTCCGAACACCCGTTCATAGTAGCGTTTTTCCCCGTAGGCTTTCCGCAGATTTTTCCCCAGAATCGTCAGATCGAGTTCCACGCGGGACCACCCCGGATGGGGTAGCGGCAGGTTATGGGGGACCAGGCTCTGGACCGTGACCGTGACCTCGGATTCCTCACCCTTGACTTCGGTCTCGACCTTCACTTCTACGGCATCGGCACGTACCTTGCCGAACCGGCCCGGGAAACTGTGGTTCGAAATTTTGCGATTCCGTTCCCCGTTGGCCGACTCGCCGAAGGCTTCGGGCATATGGCAGGCTTGGCAATTCTTGCCCGCCTTTTGGGTTTCGGTCTTCTGCCAGGGGCCCAGTAAGTCCGGCAAGTTTTCATGGCCCGGCAAGTTTTCATGACAGGTCACGCAGTACTGCGATTGGCTGTAGAGTTCCGTGGGAACGGATTGATGCGCCAGGTTTTCGACCGGTTTCTTATAGCTGCCGAAGACGGTCCGTTCCAGTTGATAGGTCGGATGCGGCGGATGCTGTTCCGGATCCACGTCCTTGATCAGGTGGCATTGCGAACAGCCCACCCCGTCCAACCGGGGATCGCCGGATTCTATTTCCTTGATATAGACGCGCGCATGCTCCGGATACTCCAGCACACTCGGCGCGTGGCACCGAAAACACATTTTGCCTTCTTCGTCACCGGAACTCGACCGGTACCGTTCCAGCGAGACACGAAAAGGTGAACTCAGAATCGACCGGGATTGGGCGGAAGCTTCCCATTCCTCAAACACGCGCAGATGACACCGCTTGCATTTCTGGGAATGCGGGAACGCCTTTGTCATCGGCTTCTTCGCGCTTTTCTCGGCGGCCGCTGTTTGGGACACGGGGACCTCAACGGCAAACGTGAACACGGTGACCACCATGAACGTGCCGATGGCCCAACTTAGTGCATGGATAAATTTTTGCATGAAGTTGCCCTCAATCGATCGGCTTGGAATTCATGAAAAAAGTGGGCCATTATAAGGATTTCGTCCGAAACGTCAGGAGCCGTTGCGATGAGTAATCCTTGATGATCTCCGCGGCTTTCTTTTTCTCCCGTTCGTTTTTCAGGGTCCCCAGATACCGGTCAAGCAATGCCTGGTCCGGTTCGGGAATCAACGCATAATTCAAGGAGGCCTCCACGTAACTCGGCGCGGCGCCATCCTTGACCTGTATGGAGAACGGGACTTTCCGCGTGGTTCCCCCGTTGACGAGCGGGTTGGGAATCGGCCCGCGAAGAATCTTGTCAAACGGCAAACCGAACCGTTCCTGCTTGGTCCCAAGTACGTGCCCTTCCGCGTCCTTGACCGTGATGGTTACGAAGAACTGCTTCAACACGGGGTCGCCGCCAGGAAACACGTGGGGGAGACTCCCGTTCCTGACCAATACCCTGCCCTCCACACCCTGCCCCGACTGCTTGACTTCAAGATCCACGCGCGGAAACCATTCGGCTTGCAGGTTTCGATTGCTGAGCATGATGCCCGGGATCACGATCCCTTGAAACCAATGCCGTCCGATGGGCCGCGTGAGCGAGCCGCGTTGCGAGGTGGAACTCCCCGTGGACCGCTCCATGTGGCAATCCTGACAAATCGTCCCTTTCAGGATTTGCCCGGGCAGTTCGGCCTTGGTCACGTCCTTGACTTTACTGAAGTGACAGGATGCACAGAATTGAGCGCCCTTATACACTTGAGCCTGTTTCGAGGGATGCACCAGATTTTCTTCGGCATCGGCATAGGGGCCGAAAAAGGTGTTTCCCGGATTGATCTTGAATGCCGGCAACTCCCCGCTATTTTCCTTGACCGAATCGATCAGGTGACAGGACGAACAACTGATCCCTTCCGCGCCATGGGTTTTCTTCGCCCGTCTGCCCCGTCTTTTGGGCTTTGCCGACAGGACCTGGGCGATGAATTTTTCCGTATGTTGCGGAAACACCGTCACCGCCGGCGCATGGCACGACAGGCACCGGGTTTTTTCTTCCCCGGTCGGTTCCGTTTGCAGCCACAAGCCGAGGACGGTTTGAAACACGGGAGACGTGAGCGCGGTCCCATGCAACAGGGCTCCATCCACGCGCCCGAACGTTTTGAGGTCGGGGGTTTGCTCGCGCATCCCTTTCCATTCCTCGTAGTGACGATCGTGGCATTGTTTGCAATGATCGGAAGGCAGGAAGACCTCTTCGATTTCCTTGATCCACTTGTGCGTATCAGGGACCTTGGATGTTTCCTGCGCCATCGCACATGGAATCGAAATCCACAGAATGCCGACCAACACGATCAGCAAACAACTATTCACTTGTCTTTTGATCCGGCTGTTTCGAAAAGACAACATGGTTAATCTTTCTCGACGCGTACGAAGTGGAAGTTCAGCCCGCCACCGACGCCCTGGTCATCAATGCCGGCCGGTTCAAAGGTCGCTACGGAGAAATTCTGAGTCGGCATCGCCTTTTCGAGCGCCTTTCCCAAATCCAGCATGTTCCGGATGTCCTTTCCGTCTACTTCCTTGATCACGGCCCTGACCTTTATGCCGGCACGATCCGCCGGCGAGCTTCCGATCACCTCAAAGACCACGACGCCTTCGGCCTTGGTCAGACCGAGCATTTCCTTGATCTCCTCAGTGACTTCGTCGACGATGATTCCGAACTCTTCCGCCAAGGCGTACGCTCGATCCTCCGTCATTTCTTCGGCAAAGGAGAGGGAAGGCCCCCACAAAAGGCCGCTGGCACACATCATCAACACGGCACCGAGAGTCCATCTGATCATCGTCTTTCGCCCTTTATGGTATGGAAGTGAGAACAACGCGCGCGGGACATGCCTGGTTGGCTCATGATTTCGTCGAAGCTTTCGTGCCACCGACCGGATCGACCAGCAGTTGAAGCCAGGACGCCACGGCCTTTTGTCCGTTTCTTTCTTTATTCTCGCCGTTCCAGACGGCAAAGGCCACGGCTTGCATGCGGCCGGGGACCAGGAGGGCTTCATTTTCCGTATCATCCCCGTCTTTGGTCAATGGACGCTTCATCACCACTCGCCAGAACCCTTTGTCCCATTCGGCTTCCCCCTTGACCTTGCCTTGCCGGTTCTTGCTCGTCAACGTACTGAACCCGCCGCCGATGAGATCTTCGACCGAAGAGGGACGTCGAGGAATCACTTCGAACTTGCGAATCCCTCTCTTCTTGCGTCCCCGTTCCTTGGCCCTGGCTTTCCGGCGGTCCACGTCGCTTTGCCAATCCGCTTTCCAATGCCAGATGTTGACGTAGTGATCCAATTGGCCCATACAGAAAAACGCCGGCGCATTCCCCAAGGGGAGGGCCAGCGCCGCCCCGTCACGAAAGACACCGGGGGTCAGTTGTTCATTTTTGGTCGCATCCTGCCATTCCACCAGGAACGCGATGTCTTTGCCGTCATGAACCGATCGCACCGAGATGACCTTGGCGCTGGGTTCCGGCCAAACCGGCCGTGTGATGATCTGGCCGCTCAGGGGAATGGGAATGGGCGCGATGGTCTCCCACGCCGTATCATCAGGCTTCGTGGGCAGCGGACCGCCCGTAAAATGGGACCGAATCACGATCCCTTGAGAACTGACCGCGGGAATCCCGAACCAACCAAGCGCCATGGCCAGGCACACAATGCCCGATCCTGCCAAGATCAGCGAACGGGGAAGTCTTCGTTTCGATTTCACGGGACCGCGTCCATGTCTTGATCCTGCCGTTTCACTCATCTGTCATCCCTACCAAAGTTTGACGCGCCGGACTTTATTTTCGTTCCGTTCGCAAATATAGAGATAGCCTTGACCGTCAAGGGCCAAACCCGACGGGGCATTCACCACCGCATCCACGGCGAGGTTCCCGTCCCCATGTTTCAGCATCCCCGCATCTTCCTTGGCCACAAAACGCGCGGCGCCGCAGCCGCCCATGTTCTTATCCTCGTACCCGCTGTCTCCGTTCCCTGCGATGGTCTCGATCTTGCCCGTGGCGGGATCCACTTTGCGGATGCGATGATTCATCGAATCGGCGATATAGACGTTGGACTCTTCGTCGACAATGGCCGCCTCCGGCACGTTCAACATGGACATCACCCCGGGTTTCCCATCGCCGTCATACCCGAAACGACACACCCCGGCCACGGTCGAAATCGTGCCCGTTTGCGCGTCAACCTTGCGAATACGGTTACTGGCCTTATCCGTCATGTACACGTTTCCGCGTCGGTCCACGTCAATCGCCACCACGTCCCAGAGCTTCGCTTCCAGCGCCGGACGGCCGTCGTCCAGGTAAGGCGACAGGTCCAAATTATCCGAACATTGCGGGCGCAGCCAGCCTTGATCGTCGCTGAAGTCGATGCCGATCGCGTCGCCGGACAGCACGACCAGGTTTTGCGCGGTCAAAGGGCTGATCCAGTCTTCATCTTCCCTGGACCACGTCCCGGCAATCGTGGTCACCAAGCCCGTTCGAGGATCGTATTTACGAATACGGTGGGCCTGGGTATCCGCGATATACAGGTTGTTTTCCGCATCGAAGGCAATGGCCCCGGGATAGGTCAGGTTCACTTCCAACGCCGGACCGTCGCCGTTAAAGCCGGAGTCTCCGGAACCCACGACCGTCGTAATGATGTCGGTCTCGTGATCGACTTTGCGAATACGGTTACTGCCGGAATCACAGATATACAGATCGTTATTCGCGTCAATCGCCACGCTCAAGGGCAGATACAGCCCGGCTTCGCCGCAAGGGCCGTAATCTCCACTGTAACAGGTCTCTCCGATGCCCGCATAGTTATGAATGGTCCCGGCTTCCAAATCGACCCGCCGCACCCGGTCCGACCCGTTTTCCGCGATGTAGAGCCAGCGCCCTTCCTTGTCGACGCAAATGTGATTGGGTAGGGGAATGCCGGCTTTCTTCGCACGTTTCCCGTCACCCGTACTCCGGGACTTCCCGTTTCCCGCAAACGTTTCAATTTTTCCGACCGGGGACTCTACGCTCGTTTCCATACCACGCTCCTGTATGTGTGCTCGCGCCGGAACCGCTGGCCATTAACTCTTCGGCGTCTCCGCCGGTTCCGGTTGAGTGGCTTGTACCGGAGAAACCGTTTGATCGCCTTGCAGGGCCGAGGCCGGCGGTGGCGCCGCATCGGCACCTTGCGGACTCGTCTGGGCCTGAGCTTGTTGGTCTGCTATATTCTGCGCCTCAAGATCAACGGCTTCTGCTTCATTCACGGATTTCTTGAAGCCTTTAATCGCCCTTCCGACCCCCTCACCGAGTTGGGGCAATTTCCCGGCGCCGAATATGATCAGCACAATGAACAGTATCAGAATCAACTCGGTAAAACCTAAACTCCCAAACATGATGGTATTCTCCTTTTGAGACCAAAGAGGCCGTTATTCACGGGCTCGTTTTGCAAACCGCTGCTTTAACCGTTGGCGCGCTTCTTCGGCCTGCTCGAACATTTTACACTTTTCATAGGTATTGATGAGATTGTAGTACGCCAACGGCTCATCCGGGCTGTGCTCAACGGCTTCTTCCATGATTTTTACAGCCATATCGGATTTTTTCAACGTAAAAGCAATGTCCATGAGTTTAAAACTGGACTCCAAATGTTTGGGATCGAATTCCAAGACCTTCATATAGGCCTGCACCGCCATATCCAGGGTGTTGTAATCCGATATCTGCGGATTATCCAACTCTTCATAGACGCCTGCCAGATTATACCAAGCAATCGGATCTTCCGGGGTAATTTCGATTAATCGCTCGAAATACTCCTTGGCCTGCATGTATTCTTTCTTGTCGTTATGGAGCCTTCCCAAATTGAACAGGGCCAGCACGTCATATTTGTTCAACTCCAGGGCCCGTTCGTATTGGGGACGGGCATCGTCCATCATCCCCTTGGTGCCGTAGATCGTCCCCAGGTTGGAATAATACATGGCCAGAGATCGATCCATTTCCGTTCTCAATCCCTCGGCCATTTCGATGGCCTTCTTGACTTCGGTCAGGGCCTCTTCCAGCTTCCCTTTCCCAAAATACAACTCGCCCAACCGGCAACGGGCTTGAAAATCGTCCGGCTCTTCACTGAGCAACTTTTCAAGTTCCGCAATCTCTTCATCCGGCGTCAACTGCTGCTCTTGGGCCTGTGGCTCGGCCACCCCGCCCTCTTCCTGTGTTGCAACACGTTCTGCTTCCATGATCGTTACATACCCTCTCAACGTATTTGACTGAATGCAGGCGTCACCGGGGTATACGCCACGGTTCCTGCTTTATTGCGTAATTTGCCCAGCGTTCCCCGCTTGTCGAGCGTCATCAGTATGAGCCCGACGACGACCATTAACGTCAAATGCGACAATTGCAAGGCATATCCCGCCATGAACATCAATCCCAGGCCATACCCTGCCAGACGACCGATCAACACCAGTTTGATGACGGTGTACGCCCAGCAGGTAAACCCTGCCATATAAAGAGCAAAGGGCAAATAAAACGTATACCCCATGCCCATTTGAAATACCCAGCCGATTCCCTGACCGGCCTTTCTCGCGTCTTCGGCAAGCGCGGGGCTATAGAGCGACAGGAAAAAATCGATGTAGAGCAACACGAAAAAAGTCGCGCCGCCGCTCAGCAGCAGCGTGATGGCCCACTTCCGTTGAGTCTTGTTCTTGGTAAAGAGCGAGGTACTGCCGTACGACCACAATACCAGGATACTCGCCAGGACCATGAGGGCCTCGCCTCCCCGGCTGATTTCATTCACAAGAGGTGGCGCGGAGACAACGCCCATTAACCCATAGGTGGTGGACACCGTCTGGTAGTAAATCCACCCCATGAGTCCGAAGAAAAAACACCCCACGGTGATACGTTGCGCCCACAGGTGATGCGTCGCCAGAAATTCCGCCATCAGGGTGGCCAGGATCACGAAGGACACGACATTATAGACAACCGATCCCAACATGGCGGGCGGAAACAGAAGATACACGACCGTCAACACGACGAGCAGGGAGACGGCCGGGACCAGGAACCCGTCAAACCGCCCCGTCCATACCGATTGCCGTACTTTCTGAATCAGCAGAATGAACAGGACCAGAAACAGCAGGATGGAGGTGACGTTGAGAAGAATGAACCCGAGGGAGGAGAGCGTCTGAAATGTCAGCCTGACGGCTTCGGATTTTTCGGCCAGCTTGGCCATGTGCATGCCCAGCCGGGAGGCCAAGCGATACAGCACAAGTTCCAAAAACGCCGATAGCAGGAGAAATTTGAGCGCATATTCAAACAGGATACCGGAGTTCGTCCCGTTTTCGTGACCCGCTGTCGACGCTGCCGTCATATCCGTTCCGCCTTTTCTTCTCTTTCCGGTCAGATCAGCACTGAGAATACACAGACGGCTCTTCGCGATTAAGAAACGGCAGTGAATTCCGGAGCATGTTGTCGTTTATGTCGAGCGATGTACAGCAGGCCATCGGCCATGGAATAATTAAACGGCAATTCCACGACCACCTCGCTGATTTTTTCGTACACGTGTTGATACAGCTTTTCAGCCTGTTCGGGCGTCATGCCCTCCTTGACTTCATAGAAGAAGCCCAAGCTCAAATCTTCAGCAGCAGGTCGCATAATGCGTTGAATTCCGTAGCCCCCCGGATCGTTCATAATGGGGGCTTCTTTTTCAAGATCGAAGAGACAGGGCTGACATGAAAACCCATACGACGAATTCAACTTTGTATTGTCCAACACGAAGTTCATGGTTTCCCGGGCTTCGTCTTCCGTTTCGGTCGGGAAGCCGACGATGACGTAGCAATGGACCCCGATGCCCAAGTCGACGCAGTCCGAACAAATCCGGTCGACGTTCTCCTGAGTAATGCCCTTTTGCATAAAGTCCATCATGCGCTTGTTGTAGGTCTCCAACCCGAATACGATCTTGTGGCACCCGGCATCCCGCATGAGGGCCAGCAATTCTCTCGAGAGATTCTTCTCAAAACGCAGTTCGGCCGTCCACTGAAAGTCACATTGTCGTTTCAGGATTTCCTTGCACAGCCGGCGCGTGGGCGAGAGGGCCAGGCATTCATCGGTAAAGAAGAAAAACGGCGTGTCATAATTTTGAGAAAGCGCTTCGAGTTCGTCCACGACCTTGATGGGATCCTTTTGGCGGAAATTCTGATGATCCAATGTCAGGGCGCAGAAGGCGCAGTCCTTATAATAACACCCTCGCGAAAACTGCACCGGCAACACCGTCTTGGGAGCCAGGTACCGGTCGAGTGGGAATCCATCGTAATTGGGAGCCGGATGTTCCGCCAAATTTTCCGAATAGAACGGCTGATTCACGACGACTTTTCCGTTTTCCCGATAGATGAGATTGGGAACCTTGGCAAAATTCTTTTTCCCTTCCAATTGATTCACCAGTTCCAATAACGCCTTTTCTCCCTCGAACACGATAAAATCGTCCGTTACCTGGAACAACCGGTCACATCGACGCAGATTGTCCACCAGCCTGGTGAAGATGCTCCCACCCACGGTCACGTGTATGTCGGGATTCGCCTCCTTGATAAGCCGGCACAGGGTCAGGCCGGGAATGATCTGAGACGTGGCGGTGATCGATACGCCGATCAACCCGGGATTGTCATCGATAATGGAAGAGAGAAAATGTTGTCGGTACAGGTCGAGGTAGGGATTCTGCTCTTCGTCGTGAATCGCCTTGAGAATGTCCCGTGAGGAATAGATGGAATAGGAAAATTGGTTGTCGACCACGGTAATTCTGGTTGGGAAATACACCGAAGACACCACCTCCAACCAGCGATCGATCAAAAACAGGCACTCTCTATACCGCTCGATGTCGTAAAACTCTTCCCCACGAAGCGAGGCTTTGGCCGGTTCAATCTGGTCGATCAAATGGGGAAATCGATCCAGGGCTTCCACAATTCGACCGTAATGTTCATCACTCCCCGGTCCCGTCTCGCCTTCACGCGAGTGCTCCAATTGACTCAGTTTTTCAACCAGTTTTTCATAGACTTGCAGACCATACGTTCTTGAGAGAATCGTATCGAGAAGTTCTATGTTCAAATCACGTTGACTCTTGTCGGCAATACCGGCTTGGTCAAGAAAAGCCGTTAAGCACGGAAGACTCAGATAGGGTTGCGAGGGATGCCAACTGGGAGGAAATAGTAAAGAGATTTTCACATTGCCTCCTTACATGAAGTTGTCTCGTGTCCCATGAAGATGGATCTTCCGATCATCAGCGTCGTTAGTCAATTCATGCACTGAAGGGTCAGTAATTCTTATACACGGCTTCCGGTTTCTTATGCAACTCTACGAAAGGACTGATACTTTTAGACAATCCGGTCATGCAACCTCACACCGGCTCGCCAAATCCTTCAAAATATCACGCAAAAAAGAAACCCTGACGTCCCCCTCATTTCCAAGGAGGACCCCAGGGTCTCTTCATTTCCTTATTGCAAATGAATTCGGTACAGCTTACGGCATTTTGGCGGTGAACCAGGTGGAGATGCCCTTCATGCCATTCCGTTCCACGTTCTGGCCATCCCACACCGCAAACGCCACCGGAATGCTCGCCCCGGCCCCGAATTGCACGTCGTTCGCATCATTCGTCGACAACGCCCGCTTCATCACCACGCGCCACGTCGGGCCGCTGCAGCACCCGCCCTTCAACGCGCCGTACGGTTCCCACAGGCCATTCCCCATCACGTCCTGCGACGCCTGCGTCGTCAACGTGCTGAACCCGTTCGCGTTCAAGTCTTCCACCGAACTGGCCCGTAAATCCGGATCCGACATGATGTTCCCCGACCAAATCCCCGGATTGAACGGCCCCAAACTCCGGCCGATCCGGTCCGGATAGGTCACGCCACCCGCCGGCTCTTCATAGTAAAAGTCCCACGCGATCGAGGGATATTGTTGATCCACGTCCCACATCCCCGCGACGCCCGCGCCCATGTCCCGCTGCCATTCCGCGTTCCAGCGCCAGATGTTCACCGTGCCGCCGGATTGCCCCATACATTGGAACGGCGGGGCCCCGGACGTTTGCACCGGGAATTGCACCGCCACCTGATCCCGGAAATCCTGCGGGCCGATGGTGGTGTTGTTCAGGGTTTGATCGCCCCAGTTGGCCCAGACCCCGATCTCTTTGCCGTTGGTGGCCATCTTGACCATGACGGTTTTTACCGAGATGTTGGGATGCATAGGCGTCGTAATCGTTTGCCCGCTCAAGGGCACCACGATCCCCGGCACCGTTTCCCACACCGGGTTGGCCGCGTCCATCGGGATCGGCCCGCTGATGCTCCCCACCGGAATGGTCACGGGCTGGCTGACCGCCAACGGAACTTGCCCCATCGTCAACATCACGCCGACGACCAAGGCAGAGAGAAGAATGCCGAACACCAATCCTTTGTTACGCGTCTGCACCACTCTCATAATGACGCATCCTCCTTTGATAAAGATTAAAACAAAAATAACTGCGGACTACCCACTTCCTCTAGAACTGCACTACGGTTACTACTCGACAACTTGTTGCACACTTTCCAGCTTACGCCGAACCGGACTGCCCAGACTCCGGCTTCTCTTTGTCCAAATAATTCTGAGCCCCGACCTCATCCATCAGGAGGCTGAGTTCATTTCCTTTATCCTGTGCTCCGCATTCGAAGGAGATACCTTCCGGTGAGACAAAATTAGCCGGACGATAATCCGTTTCCGAATATGGTTGAGGAGTCACGCCCAAATAGGCAATTTCAAAGGCCACCCATTGAGCCGTCAAATCCGCAATGAGTTTATAGAACCCATACTCGGCTTTTTTCTTCAACATGCCTGAAAATAACGGCACCCACCTTCCCACGTGTTCCTTCACGAACTTCTTTTCGGCCTCGACCACGGTCTTAAGTTTTTCCGGGCCGTCATGGCACAACGCATACGATTCCTTGTAGGCCAGGAAATGCAAAAATTCAAGTTCC
Source organism: Nitrospirales bacterium (assembly GCA_965207015.1). GTDB lineage: Bacteria > Nitrospirota > Nitrospiria > Nitrospirales > UBA8639 > Bin75. The sequence continues at coordinate 1,451,454 of OZ242257.1, forward strand.
ACGCTCAAATGATCCAGACGTTCATGGATGTCCTGAGAGAGCTGGACACCAAAGGCCGAATAAAATCCGGCAATATCTCCCATGACGTAGGATTGGCCGAACACGTGATCATTACCAAACAGGGTTTCATATGGTGGACAATCCAAAGCAATGACGTTACTGAATACCCTGCGATGTTCATCTCTCAGATCTTGCATATCCCAATTGACGCCCTCGGCCGATATCCAATTCTCCACCTCGTCGAAATGATCCGCGATCCCCTGTAAGACTTCTTCGGTGTCCTGGTCAATAGGAGTCGACAAAGCTGCTTTTAAACTGTTGAGTGCGGCTCGTCCATCCTCCACCAACTCTCCGCTTTGAAGATAATCCAAAAATTCATCGTCTTCTGGATACAGATAACTCCAAGACAGAAGAAGATACAGCTTGCTTCTGGCTAAAGCCCGCTCAACGGCCGGAGAGTCTTTTACCGACGACCCCACCGGTGGAGAGACGGAAGAGGTTGCTGCTCCCCCGTTTTGTTCTTCCTTGACTTTCGCGGTCATAAACCTCCGGTTGGTTCAACAGGAACAGTCTCGGTTCCCATCTCTCACATAAATATAACGCATCCGGAGACTCCTCGCCACCGGAAGTGCGGACAGATAATAGGCCAACTGCTGATCGAAGTCAAGTTCTAAAACCGGCCAAAAAACCGGGGCGGAACGCGCAAACGATTCAGGAGAGATGCCAGTTCCCATTTGAGGCCACGGGAAGTCTACGCCCGTCAACTTAAGGTCAGGCCCCTAATCTCGCCGGAACGACCCTGATCGCCACATGATCATTCACGGTCTTGCAAATATGCTCGCAAATCCCGCACCCGACGCACCGGTCCGCTTCAACCCGGATGGCCAGCGAAGCAAAATCCATCTCAAGCGCCCTCGTCGGGCACGGGGCCACACACGCGTTGCAGCCCTGCCCGGCCGTGCAGATCCTTTGGGAAACGACGGCGAGGCCCAGGCTGACGTCCCCGAGGTGGCCGACAGGGCGAAGCGCCTCCGGTTCGCAGGCGGCGATACACGGAAAATCCTCACAAAGGTAACAGGGCTGTTCGTCCGGATAGATGACGGGGGTCTCTCTCCGCTCAGAACCGTCGGAATCGTGGTGGTCTTTGAGGACACGGATGCTGTCGTGCGGGCACGCGTCGACACATTCTCCGCAGCCCGTGCAACTCTCAAGAAACCGGGCTTCCTCAAGCGCGCCCGGAGGCCGCAACCAATCGGTTCGTCTTTTTTCCGGTTGTTCCTCTTGGGCGTCTTCCGCGTCCCGGTGCTTGACGTACTCATGCACGGTCACACCCAGGGAAACGACGCTCTGTTTGAGAAAATTCCTGCGCCCGTAGGACGGCTCAGGATGTTTGGAGGACCCCGGAGGAGATTGTGCCATGTACCGGCCCTTGCTTCATGCAATCAACTGGTTGAGCACCGACGCGACTCGGGCTCCTGATTCCTCATCGCGCTACGACGTACCGGCATGGGCCGTGCCTAAACGACGCCTGCGGCACGAAGCCTGTAGACCTCCACGCAGCGGTCACAGGCGCCATACTCGACGTCCCATCCCGGATGATTTTCCCTGATATAATCCAGTACGTAGGGTTCAACTTTTTCTTCAAGATCCTCGACCCAGGAATAGGTAGGGAATCGACAGAGCGGACACGGGAATCCGGGCATCAGCAAGGGTTTGGCCGGTACGTCCGCGGGCAGTTCACCTTCTTCGACCTCCACCGCCCGCTCCATCACGCGGACGGTATCTTGAGACATTTCCACCAATTCGGCATGGGTGAAATATTCCGTCTGCCAAAGCCCCTCGAACACCGATTCAACTTGCGTGGGCGGGATCTTCCGGTACCAAGAACGAAATTCCCGCAGCCGGTACTCCCGGCTGAACATCGGTTCCTTCCCGGACCGGGCGATCCGGCTGTCGACGTGCAAGCTCCACAGGACCCGATACCGATTCAGGAGCAGATGCTCTTCGCCCGGATTCATGCCGACTTTCGTGTCCGGATCATATCCAAACGCAGAATCAAGCATATCGGAGATGTGCGTGAATTCATGGCGGAGATACCGGTTAATGGCCGGATCGTAAAACCGCCGGGGAATCAACTTGATCCCGACGCCCTTTTGCCCCTTTTCCTCAAATTGACGGGCCAGTTTCTCCTCCACGCTCCCCCATTTTCTGAGGATATCCACACCTTCCTGATCTTCTTTCAGCACGCCTCGAACGAGGACGATGCCGACCTTTTCCTTCAGGTCGGGAAATTCCGAAAAGCCGTCTCTCAAGATATCGGCGAAGCCCCATTTGGCAAAAAGATGCTGATAGAGTTTCTTGAATTCCGGCTCCCGGTCGTCCAGGGAAAATTTCTCGTAGATCGGATCGGCTACTTCATGGAACTCATTGTAATAGGTGGGATCTCCCTCCCGCTCGGTTTTTTCGGCGAACGAGTCAATGACTTCTTGAAGCAATGCCGGCTGAAATCGAATGTCCATCCTCTCACTCCTTACCTGTCTCGACTGCGGTCTTGACGGCCCGTGCCCACGAGCCGGGAACCGTCTCGCACCGCCTCCCGCACCTGCTTGACGACGCCGCTCACGGCTCGCTAGTATCCTTTTCCGAAAACGTCATTGGCATTATAGGCAGGCCTTTTTTTTCAACGCAAGGCCCCGGTGACGGAGATTACACTGAAAGGATTTCGGTTTATGACTCAACCTCCGCTCCCACACATGGCCCCCCCAACGTTCACGGAAGAACCCAAACCTGAACTGCCACCGATAGACGCCTTGGAATATTGGAAGGCCGGCATCCATGAAGTCCGGACCTTTCGAGGGCATTCCCACGGCGTCTGGAACGTGGCGTATTCCCCCGATGGCTTGACGCTCGTCAGCGGAGGCGCAGACCGGCTTCTCCGCATCTGGGAAATCGAAACCGGCCGCCTGCTCAAGTCCCTGAAAGGACATACCAACGATATCCGGCAAGTCGCCTTCAGTCCGGACGGCCAGATCCTCGCCACCGGCAGTGACGACAGAACCATCCGGCTCTGGAACCCGCACACGGGGGAAACCATACGCCTGCTGTTTACCCAATACGATCACGCCGTCGCCAGCCTCTCCTTCTCCCCGGACGGCCTGATGCTGGCCAGGGCCGGGCAGAATAAAGACATCAAAATCTGGGAAATCACCACCGGCACCGAAGTCATGACGCTCCTCGGCAAAGATCAATATGACCATCACTGGACGGTCTGCACCGCGTTTTCTCCGGACGGCATTCACTTGGTCGGCGGGAGCGACATCGGCAAATTGAAGTTATACGAAGTCCTGCCCAGCGGAGAAGAGAAACTCGTGCATGACGGCCATTGGCGTGATGAGCCCGACGACGAAGAGACCGAACAACGGGGATTTTTTGTCGATGAACAGGGTGGGTTTCAAAAACCCATGGAGTATTGGATCGGCGCGATTGCGTTTACGCCGGACGGCAAGACCATGATCACGGGAAGCCGGGACACGGCGATCAAATACTTCGAGATGCCCGACATGAAAGAGGTCCATACGGTGAAGGGACATTCCGAATGGGTGCGAGGCTTGCTCGTTTCCCCGGACGGGAAACTCCTGGTGAGCTGTAGCGACGATCACACCATCAAGATGTGGGACATTCAGACCCGAAGACAGGTGCGCGTGATCAAGGACCACAACGGCCCCGTCAGGGGCATTGCGTTTTCCCCGGACGCCCGGTATCTCGCCAGCGCCTCCTGGGACCGCACGGTAAAATTGTGGAAAGGGGGAGACGGATCGGACGACTGACCGCAACCCAAACCCCTTTAGCCGGACGACTCGTCACCGTCATCGCCGTCCGGGGTTGCGAGACCGTAGCGTTTGCATTTTTCCCACAAGGCTTTCCGCGAAAGACCCAATGATTTTGAGGCCGCGGTTCGGCTCCACCCTTCCCGCTCCAACACGGCCAGGATATAGTCCCGTTCACAACGTTCACGCACTTCGGCAAGCGTGCCTTGTTGCGAGGCATTCGTCGCGTTCGCCAACCCTTCCTGACAAAACGCACACGCGGATTGCACCGGCCCTCCCAGAAAAGGACACCCGCTCTGGCCGCAGAGGTCCCACACCTGGATTTCATCGCCTTCCTGCGCCAGCGCCACAGCCCGTTCAACCGTGTTTTCCAATTCGCGAACGTTCCCTGGAAAGGAATAACGGAGGAGCACATCCCGTGACGCCGCGGAAAACCCTTTCATGACACGCGAGATCCGGCTCATGCTCCGTTGCAGAAGATGCTCGGCCAGAACGAGAATGTCTTCCTTCCGTTCCCTCAGAGGCGGAAGGGCCACCTGGACGACGTTGAGCCGATAGAACAGGTCTTCACGAAATCGTCCGGCTTCGACCTCTTTCTTTAAGTTTTTTTGCGTGGCGCAGACCAGCCGGACGTCGCTGTCGATCGTCTCCGTGCCCCCGACCCGTTCAAACCGCTTTTCCTGCAAAACCCGGAGGAGTTTGACCTGGACCATCGGGGAAATTTCTCCGATTTCGTCCAAAAACAAGGTTCCCCTATGGGCCAATTCAAACCGGCCCAGCCGTTGCTTCAAGGCTCCGGTAAAGGCGCCTTTCTCATGCCCGAATAATTCGGCTTCCAGCAAGGTCTCCGGCAACGCGGCACAACTCACTTTAATGAGCGCGTGCTCACAACGCGGGCTGTTTCGGTGAATCGCATTCGCAATGACTTCCTTCCCTGTTCCGCTTTCGCCGAAAATCAACACGGTGGCATCGGTGGTGGCCACCAGTTTGACTTTTTCCAGAACCTGCCGCATCTGTTCGTTCTTGCCCACCATACCGTCGAAATTGAATTTTCCTTCGAGTTCCTGTCGAAGGGCCGTGTTTTCCTGCCGCAACGCCTGGACCTTGGTCGCGCGATCCACCGTCAGTAAGAGTTCCTCCATGGCAAACGGCTTGGTGACGTAATCATGGGCTCCAAGTTTCATGGCCTGGACCGCCGTGTCAACTGAGCCGTGTGCCGTGATCACAATGACCTCGGTTTCAGGAGAGGCTTCCTTGCACACCCGGACGACCTCGAGGCCGTCGCTTCGAGGCATTCGCAAATCGGTGATCACCAAATCATATCGACTCGCTTTAATTTGCTTGATGCCTTCCTCGCCGTTGGAGGCTTCCTGGACCTGATATCCCTCGGCTTTGAGCGCATCCAACATGGACAACCGCATCAGCGGCTCGTCATCGATAATGAGGATCGACCGGGTCATCAGGAGACCTTGACCAGCCCAACCCGGTTGGCACTCAAGGGCAGGCTCACGGTAAAGACGGTGCCTTTCCCGACTTCACTTTCCACGGTCAATTGCCCGCCGTGCCGTTCCACGATACCCAAACTCACCGATAACCCCAGGCCCGTGCCTTCACCCGTGCCTTTCGTGGTAAAAAACGGATCGAAGATATGGGGACGAACTTCGGGGTCGATGCCCGACCCGGTATCCCCTACGTCGATCTCACAGCGCTCGTGGGCGAGCCGGGTCTGCAGGATGATCGCCCCCCCCTCGCCGGTCGCCTGGACGGCATTGAGAATCAGGTTGGTCAAGACCTGTTCGATCATCAGCGGATCGACAAACAACGGCGGCAGGTCGTGGTCGTAGACTTTATGCAACTGGAGCCGTTTCTCGGCAATGGCATAGTTCGTCAACACCAGGACGCGATCGACCAATCCGTTCATGTCATTCATGGAAAACTCCGGCTCGTGTTGTTGGGAAAAGTCCAACAATTGCCGAACGATTTTTTGGGCGCGACGAAGCCCGTCTTCCATGTACGCGAAATATTCTTCCTGGCGTTCGGACGGCAGCGTGCCTTTCCGTATGTTAAAGAGACAATTCAAAATCCCGCCCAACGGGTTGTTGATCTCATGCGCCACCCCGGCAGCCAGCTTCCCGACGGAAGCCAGCCGTTCGGTGTTGCGAAACTGCTCTTCCATGAGTTTTCTGTCCGTAATGTCCCGGGCGATGCCCAACACACCGATCACGTCGTGTCGTTCGTTTTCCAGCGGTGACACACTCACCAGGACCGACCGAAGTTCCCCGCTTTGACTGATCACCTCCACTTCGTATTCCTGTTTAACCTCCAGTTCCAGGATGTCTTTGAGACGACGACTGCGATGGCGCTTGGCGAGTAAGGTCAAGAACGGCCGTCCCAGCAGATCTTCTTTGCGATAGCCCCAATTCTCCACCTTGTTGTTCACGTAGGTAAATCGTTGATCTCGATCGAGCGTGTAGATGACGTCATTGGCGTTTTCAAGCAGGCTTTCCAGGTATTTTTGCGTTTTTTGAATCTCCAGCGTCCGGACCTGGACTTTCTCCTCAAGTTCCTCACTATGCCGCTGGAGCTGCTCTTCCAACAGCTTTCGTTCCGTAATGTCACGGAGCTGTACCATAATCGAAAGCGTCGAGCCTTCTCCCACGCGAATCACGTCCATTTCCACGGACCGCAACTTCCCTGGGGCGTCAAACACTTCCAATTCCGTAGCCGGGATTTTCTCTTCGTCAGACACCACCGTGTCCAGCAATTGTCTGACCGTTTCCTTATACGAGTCCGGCACGAGCGTCAGTAAGGATTGAGAAAGCAAGGTTTCCTGTTTATAGCCAAACACCTCCTGCTCACGTTCGTTCACCGCCACGATGCCGCCGGACGGATCCACCATGAAGATCGAATCCGCCGAACGGTCAAAGAGTACACGATACCGCTTTTCCGATTCGGAGAGTTGTTGCGTTTGAGCGGCCACTTCCTGTTCCAGGTGTGTGGTGTACCGGTCGATCTGTCGCTGCAGCGCCTTCCTTTCGGTCACGTCCCGCACGAACGCACGCGTGTACACCAGGTCGCCCGTGTCCGAATCAATCAGGGCCGTGGAATGAATTTCGACGTCGATCGGAGTCCCGTCTCTCGTAAGAAACACCGTTTCAAGCGAGCTTCGGCGTTGCGTGGGCAACCGGTTGACGTAGTCGAGTGCTTCCGCCTTCCTCTCCGCAGGCAGAATATCCCACAAATGCATCGACAGCATTTCCAGCAAGGTGAAGCCCAATTTTTCCAATTCGGTTTGATTGACGTGAACAAAACGACCGGTCTTGTCGATTTGATGAATCATCTCGGGAGAATTCTCGATCAGGTCACGATAGCGTTCCTCGAGGAGACGGATTTCCGCCATTTGCGTGTTCAACTGCGAGAACGACTGTTTCAGGTTGACGGCCATTTTATTGAAGGCATGAGACAGCGCTTCAATTTCATCGCCGGTCTTCAGGACGAGAGGATGATCCCAATTGCCCGCGTCGATTCGCTGCACGCCTTCATGTAAAGTTTGAATCGGGCTCACAAGTTTTCTGGCCACGATCAGGCCCGCCAACCACAAGACACCCAACACCACGACGCCGTACATCGCCACCTTCACCAGCAGTTGCTGCAGGGGGGCGTAGGTCTCCTCGGGATTCTGCCGCACAATCGTCAGCCATTGTCTGCCCTGGAAACTCTCCGTAGCCAAGGTTTCCGGAATCCGCAAATGGGCGTAGCCGACAAGGGAATCTTTCGCGCCATGGGTATCCTGCGTGACGTGAACCCATCCGGTCTGCTCTTCGTTAATGGCGGCCACCATGGCGGGATTTGCGGTATGCTGCTCCAGCGACAGGACGGGACAAATCAAGGGGGTCCCATCCACGTCGATGAGCATGGCATGGCCGGTGACGCCCGCGGTCACTTCGGAAATCGACCGGAACAACGAATCCCGTCGCAGGACAATGCTGACGGTCCCAAGAGCCTGGTGACGGCCTTGATCGAATATGGGAACGGCTACGTTCAGGACGTGGGTTCCGAATGAGGGATCGAAGGTCAAATCACTCACGTAAATCTGACCTTGGCCCTGCTGAAACGCGGCCTCCCACCATTCCGTATCCCCGTGGTAAAAGCGCACTTGAGGCAAGGAACTGAGAACCAATGCGCCCTGATTGTCGGTCACCAGAATGCCCAGGTAGTCCGACTTGCGGACGGCGTGCCAGTCAACCAGGTAATTGGTGGCAATCCGGTTGACAAAGGCGGGAAATTCATGAGGATTCTTTCGCGCCCGCCACCGCTCTTTCCATTCTTCGATAAAAGCCTTGATTTTCTCCGACTCTCTTCCTTCATAACTCCGGTTCGCTTCCTTCACGGCGGCACGAATAAAGGGGATGGTGGCCAACTGTTGGGCCTCATTGATGCCCCGCATGATCTGGGTTTCGATTTTTCGCGCCACTTCAACGGCAATGCCCTTGAAGTTTGACCCGGTAATTTCCCGAAGGGCCCGGCGCTCTTCCACGTAGGTGAGGAATAACGAAAGGGCAAGGGGGAGCAAGCCGACCAGTACCATTCCCAAAATCGTTTTGCGCTGGAGACTCTGTGACCAAAGCCACCGTTTCATCGCCGGAATACTCCAAAAGACGGACTGGTGCCTAACCGCCGAACGTTCGGGAGAATGTTTTCAGAGAGGGCAACCCTTGTCAAGGATGGGACACGAGACAACGGTGCATTCAGGCGCCTCGACTCAGGAGCCGGCCCTTGCCGCCAGGCCATACCAACAGCAGAGGACTGGCCACGAACACGGAGGAGTACGTGCCGATGAGCACGCCCAATAACAGCGCGAGCGAAAAATCATGGAGCACTTCCCCTCCGAAGATCGTCAAGGGAACGAGCACCAACACCACCGTCAGGGTCGTGATCAAGGTTCTGGTGAGTACTTGATTGATCCCGGCGTTGATAATGTTCAGGGTGGTCTCGCGGCGCCGGGCGCGAAGATTTTCCCGAATGCGGTCGAAGACCACGACGGAGTCGGTCAGCGAGTATCCGGCCAGGGTCAGTAACGCGGTCACGACCAACAAGGTGATTTCCTTGTCGAGGAGATAGTAGATGCCCAAGACGGCCAATACGTCATGGAAGGTTGCTACCGCCGCGGCCACGCCGAAGCGCAATTCAAAACGCGTGGCCACGTAAAGAATGATCCCGATCAGGGAAATCGTGATCGCCAGCAACGCGTCCTGTTGGAGCCGGTGCCCGATCGTCGGGCCGATTTCCGTGCTGGAATCGATTACGAACTTGTTCTGACTGAATTCCGTTTCGAACACCTCCACGATTTGTTCCGCAATCTTTTGTTCAAGCGTGTCTTCCGTTTTCACGCGAATCAGCAGTTTATGGTCCTGGGTGAATTCCTGGAGTTCCGCGTCCTGTAATCCGTGTTTGCTCAGTGCCTGGCGGGCCTGCTCAATCCCGATCGCATTCTCGAATTTCAATTGGACGGCCGTGCCGCCGGCAAAGTCGATGCCGAGATTGGCGGCTCCGGTCCCGATCTGAACGAGAGCGACCAAGCCCAACAGGACCAGCAGGCCGGAGACGCCGAAAGCGACGCGGCGTTTCCCCATGAAATCGATATTCGTTCTTCCGATAATTTCCAGCATGGTTAACCTCAAAACAGGCTAAAGGAACCTCTGATTTAATGCACTATCGGGCGCATGGCTGCGTTGTGTCCTCGCTCAACCCTCACCTATCTCTCTGATAAGCCTCGGGTTTCGCTCCGGGACGCCTTGCCCTGCATCCCGCTATCACAATAAATCAGAGGTTCCTAAATGCTCAACCGTTCCAGCTTTCGTCGATTGATGAGATCGAAAACGACTTTGGTTCCGATCAACGCGGTAAACAGATTGATCCCAATACCCAGACACAGGGTCACGGCAAACCCTTTGATGGGCCCGGTGCCGAATAAAAATAACGCCAATCCGGTAATCAACGTCGTGACGTGGGAGTCGACGATCGTCAAAAAAGCCTTGTCGTACCCGGCATCGACCGCCAAGCGAACGGGGCGCCCCTGTCTCAGTTCTTCCCTGATACGTTCAAAAATCAAAATATTGGAGTCCACCCCCATGCCGATCGTCAAAATGATGCCCGCGATCCCCGGCAACGTCAGCGTGGCATTGAGGCCAGACAACGCACCCAACAAACAGAGGAGGTTCAACGCCAGGGCCATATCCGCAATCACCCCCGACATCCGGTAGTAGATCACCATGAAGATCAATACGATCAGACCGGCAATCAGCGTGGTCTTCAGACCCTTCTCGATGGAATCCTGCCCCAACGAAGGCCCCACGGTCAGGTCCTGTATCGTTCTCATCGGCGCGGGAAGCGCACCTGCCCGAAGAACGATGGCCAGGTCATTTGCCTCGTCCGTGGTAAAATTGCCGGTGATCTGAGCCCGCCCGCCGAGAATGGGTTCGTTAATTCGCGGAGCCGAATAGACCGTGCCATCCAGCACGATCGCCATGAACTTACCCACGTTGGCACTGGTAATCCGCCCGAATTCTTTCGCGCCTTTGCTGTCGAATGTCACCCCCACGTAGACTTCGCTGAATTCCGTATAATTGACGCGTGCGTCCTGCAACACGTCCCCGGTCAGCGCCGCCTCTTTCCGCACGAGATACGGCCGGCTGAACACCGGGGGGCCGCCTTTGGAATCGGGGATGGGTTCAAACAGAATTTCCGAACCCTCGGGAACCTTGCCGGCAAATTTCTCTTGAATACTCGTCTCTTCACTGCGCAGGACTTGCACGGGCAACCCGAGTCCCGGCTGATTCTCCTCATCGAGCATTTTGAATTCCAGCAAGGCGGTATCCTGGATCAGGCTTTTCGCCCGTTCGGGATCCTTGACCCCGGGAAGTTGGATCACCAGCTCCGTCCGCCCCTGGCGTTGCAACAGCGGTTCCGTCACGCCGAATTGATCGATCCGATTTCGAATCGTCTCCAAGGCCTGATTGATGGCTGCGTTCTTGATCCGATTCACTTCGCTATCGAGGATTTCGACGACCAGGATGCGGCCCTCTTGCGAAACCTGAAAATACGAAGGGAATTCGTCGCGAATCAGCTCCGCGGTTTCTTCGATTGTTTCCTCCTTCGACAGCTCGAGCCGAACCTGGAGGCTCCCCACCCGTTCAATGGTGTCGAAGGCAATGTCTTTGTCGGTCAACAGATCCCGCATGGCTTTGACGGCACGGTCAACGGCAATCTCGACGGCCCGCTCCTCTTCCACCTCCAGCACCAAGTGAATGCCGCCCTGCAGGTCGAGACCGAGCGAGACGCCGCGAGGGGGAATCAGCCACCTGACGCTCTCGGGAAGCCGGTCGTACAGTCCCGGCCATGACGGCAGAAACAAATAGAAGGAGACCACGGACAGGAACAACACAAGAAACAAGCGACCACGAATTTTTTTCATGCGTGTCCTCTACCCCTCGTCTTCCGTCCGTAACCGGGAAATGTTCTCACGTTGAATCTTCATTTTCGTACTGTCATCCACTTGCACGGTGGCGGTCTCTTTATCCAACCGGGTAATGGACCCCCAAATACCGGCAGACGTGATAATCTTATCGCCCTTCTTCAACTTGGTTAACATCTCCTTGTGCTGTTTCTGTTTCCGTTGCTGCGGCAGGATCAACAAGAAATAGAACACCACGAAAATCAAAATGAACGGTACCAGAGAAAAGAGCCCCGCCGCTCCCTCAGGCGCTCCTCCCTGTGCCCAAGCTATCGAGCCGATCTCCATGCCCATTTATCCATCCTTTCCGCTTGTTGATCCCTCGGCCACGACCGTCGCGCCGACCAGTTCCGCATACGCGGCGCTCTTTTCGTACTCACGGCGTTGTTCATAGAAAGCCCGGCGAAATGCCGGAAAGATGCCGTCTTGAATCGCCGAACGCATCGCATCCATGAGCGTTCGATAATACCAAAGATTGTGAATCGTGTTGAGTCGCACCCCCAACATTTCATTGGACAGATACAGATGCCGCAAGTAAGCCCGGGAATACTTCCGGCAGACCGGACATTCGCACTGCGCGTCGATCGGGCCGTCATCCTTCGCATATTGCGCATGTTTGATCAAGACCCGTCCCTGAGTCGTGAACAACCATCCCGTCCGCCCATGACGAGACGGAATCACGCAGTCAAACAGATCCACCCCGCGCATGACGCCTTCGACGAGGTCTTCAGGAAGACCGACACCCATCAGGTAACGAGGGTGAGAGGGAGGCAGTTCGTCAACCGAAACTTCAAGCATGGCCAGCAAGGCAGGCTTATCTTCTCCCAACGATAGCCCACCGATGGCGTACCCATCAAATCCGATCTCAACCAACTCGCGAGCGGACTGCCGGCGTAAACCGGCATCCAGAGCTCCTTGCACGATACCGAACAGCGCCTGTCGCCGGTCACGTGCGGCCGCGGCACATCGTTTCGCCCATGACGTCGTCCGCGTCACCGCGATCCTGGCCTGCTCGTTTGAACATGGATGTGGCGGGCATTCGTCCAGCGTCATCATCACATCCGAGCCCAGGGCCATTTGAATTTCCATGCACAACTCGGGCGTGAGATGATGCAGAGACCCGTCCAAATGCGATCTGAAGGAAATCCCGTCATCCGTGATCTTCCGCAGATCCGCGAGGCTGACCAACTGAAAGCCCCCGCTGTCCGTTAAAATCGCACCGTTCCAGCCCGTAAACCCGTGAAGCCCGCCTTGTTCTTGAATGAGCCGATGGCCGGGTCGCAAATACACATGATAGGCGTTGCTCAGCATCAACCCGAAGCCCAATTCCCGCAGTTCATCGGGCGCCATGCCCTTCACCGTGCCCAACGTGCCCACGGGCATGAACGCCGGCGTGTGGACGGCGCCGTGAGGGGTGGACAGCACCCCGGCACGAGCCGCGCACTGAGGATCCTGCTGATCTACGGAGAATGCAATCACGATACGCGCTCAACCAATTAAAGGTTCTTCGATGAAAAGATGAAAACTCCTCAAGTTCCGATTCCCGATCGACCGTGCCATGTTGCCGGCATTCTTACATTGTTTCCGGAGCGCTGACACCCAATAACCCGAGTCCGTTCTTGATCACCGTTTGAACCTGTTTCAACAAGACCAATCTGGCCATGGTCAGTTCCTTGGACAAGTCTTCCCGAACCGATTCACTCGCTTCTCCATCGTCATCTGCTTCATCTTCCTTGACACTATCGATCCTGGGCGGAAGGACGCGATGCTTGTAATAGAAAACGTGGAGCAATCCTGCGAGTTCTTGAAGATAGAACGTGATGCGATGAGGCTCCAAGGCCTTGGCACTCGCTTCGATCAACCCGGGGAAACTCGACAACTGCTTCACCAGCCGAAGTTCTTCCGGCTGGACCAACGCGGCCAACGGCGCATCGCCGACCGGCAGCAGGGGAAACCCTCGTTCCCGGGCCGTCCTGAACAAGCTGGCCAACCGCGCGTGGGCATATTGAACGTAGTAGACGGGATTTTCAGAGGACTGTTTCTTTGCCAACTCAAGGTCGAATTCAAGATGCGTATCCGAACGACGCATCAGAAAAAAAAACTTGGCGGCATCGGACCCTACCTCATCGACCACGTCCTGTAGCGTGATAAATTCACCCGCACGTTTGGACATCTCGACTTTTTCCCCGCCCCGCAATAACCGCACCATCTGGACCAAAACCACCTGCAAGCAATTCTCGCCGTAGCCAAAGGCCTTGACCGCGGCTTTCATGCGCGGGACGTAGCCATGGTGATCCGCACCCCAAATGTTGATCAACCAGTCGTAGCCCCGCCGCAACTTATCGAAATGGTAGGCGATATCCGAAGCCAAGTACGTATAGTCACCATCCTGCTTGCGAACCACGCGGTCTTTTTCATCCTGAAATTCAGAAGACCGGAACCACGTTGCCTCGTCACGTGTAAACACCAGATCCCGCTGCTCGAGGTCCTGCAAAGCCGTCTCGATTTTCCCCGCGGAAAACAACGAGGCCTCGCTGTACCACGTCTCGAACTCCACCCCGAATCGCTCAAGATCATCTTTGATGGCTCGTACGAGTTGCTCGGATGCCCATTGCCCGCATTCCTTGCGAGCGACTTCGGGATCCAGGGTCAAGAGTTCCGAGCCCTTTTCCCGATCCATCGTTTGCGCAAGGGCTCTGATGTAGTCTCCATGATAACCGTCCTCGGGAAACGAAAACTCGCGGCCGTGCAGTTCCAGATACCGTGCGTACACGGAGTCGGCCAACAGTTTCATTTGGCGACCCGCATCATTGATATAATATTCCTTGTCGACTTCATGCCCTGCGGCTCGCAGCAATCTTGCCAACGCTTCACCCAGCGCGGCTCCGCGCCCATGTCCCATGTGCAGGGGGCCCGTAGGATTTGCACTGACAAATTCCAAGAGAACACGCTGCCCTTGTCCGGCCGTGCCGTGGCCGTAACGGTCGCCTGTCCGCTCAATCTCTTCGAGTACCGAAAACCAACAGTCCGGCCGAAGCGTAAAATTCAAGAATCCGGGCGGGGCTACCGACACCTTTTCCAAAAGAGGACATGAGGTCCGAAGTTGATCCGCAATCACTTGAGCCACTTCCAACGGCGGGCGCTTCTCTTCTTTCGCCATGCTCATGGCCACATTTGAAGACAAATCCCCCCATTCCTCCCGCTTGGGAAAATCAATCACGGGCTCGGGAAAATTCGTTGATTGCAAGGCTCCGCGTTTCCTTGCCTCGAGCAAGGCACTGGTAATGGCAGAGGCAACCTGTTCTTGAACGATTCCGACAGACATGCTGGTATCGAAAAATAAGTGGGAGTTCAGGGAGAAGAGGATTCGAAATTTAACACAGGTTTTTCGGACCTCGCAAGCAAAGGACAAGCTGGAGTCGTGGCCATTCGATGCATTGCCCATGCATGGGAACTAGCCGGGACTGATTTTGTTCGCAAGCTCAAGGTCGGCCGGTGAATTCAAATTCAGAAAGGAAAGCAATTGGGGATCCAAACGCTTAATCTCCGCTTCGGGAACACGATGCACGGTCAGGCCCTGCTTGTCCACGATGTTTTGAAGACGGAAGTCTCGAGCATCGATCATTTCCTTCAGAATCGGCAGGCACTGTTTTGAATACAGCCCGTGCAGAGGCTGAAGCCCGGTGACCAATTGCGCCATGACAACATCCGCTGCATCGTTCTTCTGCAGAAAAAGCTCAATGACGGCCGGATTGATGAACGGCATATCGCAAGCTACAACGAAAACACACGGATAGCGGGAATGATACAGACCGGTATACAGGCCCCCTACCGCAGCACAGTCAGGTATCAGATCCGTCACGATTCGCATTCTATCGTCTTGTCTTGAAATATCCTCTTCAGCCAGGACCAAGAACACTTCGGGGAAAAGCTCGAGCAGAACCGAAGTGACCCTATCCAGAAGCGGTTTGCCGTGAACGGACAGATGGCGTTTGTCCATCCCCATTCTTTTGCTCTTCCCGCCGGCTAACACCACGCCTGAAACTTCTCCAATCACCACTCACACCTTCTTTTTTCCATGTAGCCTTTCTCGCATATGGCTCGAAACTGCCTTTTCCTGAAAGAAAGTCCTGCAATAAAAAAGGGGGTGGACGCCAGTCCACCCCCTTCCTTGTTCTATCTATCAGGCGCGTGTGCTTAGGCTTGGCCTTTTTCCTTTCGCCGGTTGGCGCGGCGGCCCAGCACCCAGCCTTCGATAATCACGATCCCGACCGTGATCAAGCCCGGATACACGTACGTGGTCAATGGAATCTGCGGCTCCATCACCAGATAATAGAAGGCTGACACCGCCATCTTGCGGCCCACGTCCCCATTGTGCCCGTCCCATGCAAAAAACACCATCGGGATATATTTGCCAGGCTCCAGGTACGCCACTTCTTCGTAGTCGCCTTTGATCGGCCGCTTGATAATCACGGTCCACCGGCCATTGGCCCACTCCGCTTTCACGACCTCCACTTCTTCCATGAAGTCCAACTCGGTGAGGTCCTGATCCCAGCCCGTGCCTTCATACACACCCAGGGTCCCATCCGCGGTCCATTTGGTCAAATCCACGGCAAACCGCTCGTCTCCCCAGAAGTACCGGGGTTTCCGCGGGGCCGGCAACTCCTGCCACTTGACCGGGAATTGGAACGCCACCCCGTCGTTGTACACGGCATAGCCGTCTTTTTGCTTGGCCGCAATCGATTCCTGATGGAACGGGTCTTCGGCAAAGGTCGTGCCCTGTGGGGCCTGTTCCTCCACGCCATAGTCCCCCAGGTTCACCTCCGTCGGGTCCCAGTCCACTTCGTCTTCCTGAATACTCTTGGTCCGGTCATCCCATCGGAACATGAATTCGATGTGCGTTTCGTTATACAACGCTTGCACCCACATGTCGTCGATCCGGTTCACGAAGTTCCGGGGTTTGTGCGTGATCTGCCCTCCCATGGCCAACCACCGCCGGGGGATCAGCTTCCATCGCTCGTCATTTTCATCCGTGGGAAGGTCCCCTTCCACGAACTTGGACGGAATCACGAAGTTGCTCTTGGGTTTGTCCGTCAGCGGGTCGATTGGCAAGGGTGGCGCCGTGGAGAACGCTTGCGCCGTTTCATCGCTCACCTGCCCTTGCGGCGCGGGAATCTCATGCTCCCGTTCACAGAGGGAGTTGACGTAGTTGGCAATGTCCCACCGCTCATCCACGCTGGTATTGTCGGCAAACGACGGCATCGGCGTGCCGTTCAGCCCCGTGGAGAAGGTCCGGAAGATGTTCCTGACGTTGTACGGGTCCTGCCGGCTGCCCCGGAAGTTCCAACATTTGTGCCAGTCCGCCGGTTGGATGCTGAATCCCCAGTCATCCTTCAGGTTGAACGCATTCCCGTCCCCCCGGCCTTCCAGTCCGTGACATTCGATGCATTTCTTTTCCACCACCAATTCTGAACCCCGCTTGATGGACTCCGGCGTGTTCTGTTTCGGGGTGAGTTGGTCCAACTGCAATACAAACAGTTCTTCGAATTCTTCATCCTGCCACGACCGGTCCTCGACCAGTTGGGTCGTCACGAAGGCCAATACGTCCTTCCGTTGCTGTTCCGTAAGAATGCCTTCCCAGGACGGCATGGCGGAGCCCGGCAGGCCGTGCGTGACCGTTTGGAGCAGGTCCAAGTCGATCAGGGGCAACTGCCCGCTGGCCGTGTGCCGGATCTTAAAGGTGCCCGCGTTGAAGTTCCTCGGTCGCGGCCACAACCGCACCGCGCCCGGCCCGTCCCCGGCCCCTCCCACTCCGTGACACCACACGCATTTGGTAAAGTACACCCGTTTTCCCGCTTCAATCTGCTCAGCCGGCGGGGGCGACGGCAGGCCTTGCTGTTTGAAGCCTTCAGGGAGGTCTTCCTGGGCTCCGCTACTCAGGGGGAGCCCCAGTCCCAGCAGGACACTCACGCTCAAGCACACGCCCCACCGGGCCAAGTTCCTTCCATATCTGCTCTTACTCATGGCTCGTCTCCGCTCCTCTTCTCTTAATCCCAGGTCCGGGGATAGTAGCCCGTGTGCCAATATTCGAACATCACGACTTTCCAGATTTCATCCACGGTCAGGTGCTGCTCCCACGGCGGCATCACCGAGGCCCAGGGGAAACCTTCCCCAGGCAGCCCGATCCCGCCTTTCGACACCCGCCAGAACACAAACGTTTCCTGTAGCTGCGCAATCGTCCCCGCGTCCGTGAAGTTCGCCGGAATCGGGTTGAAGGCGTACGCCCACAGGCCACGCCCGTTCAGGTTGTCCCCGTGACAGAAGTGGCAATTCTGAAAGAAGATCTCGCCCCCTTCCCGCACGTACTTGGTATAGCCTTCGGCATTGGGGTCCCACGGGTTGTAATTCGGGTCGTTGACGTCTTTCATCAACCGCCCCATGGCCTGCTCCACGATGCGCGCATCCGTGTAGGCCTGATCGTATTTCCCCTCGTTGTTCACCCGATAGGGATTTTCCACCACTTGCAACACAAAGGTCTTGCCATGCACCTTCGTCGTGGCCGGCGGCGCCGGATGCACGGTGCGCAACTCGATGGGTTCTTCAAAACTGGGCAGGAACGAGGTATACGCAAACCCGCCCAACGCCAGCGGAATCACGATCAAGGACACGGTGCGGACCGCCTTGTGAAACCCGCTGATCCCGTCCATCACGTTCATGACCGGCCGCTTGAACTCCTGCCACGCGTCTTCCGACCCCGACACCCACATGAAAATCCCGCAGGCCGACACCGTGCCGTAAATCGCCCGCACACTGAAGGGGATCGGCGGATAAATGCGGTATTTCAAATAGAGCTGGATGTAGATCCACACGCCCACTCCCGCCCAGAACTTGGGAATGCCCATGCCCGCCCGATTCAGCGTCCAGTTGATCAGCGCAAAGACCAGAATCGAACCGGCCAACTCCGAAATCATCTGCATCGGCATGTAGCCTTCGACTAACTTTAACCAGGTCATCGTATTAAACTCCTGTTTTCTGAATCACAGAGTTTCAGGATTAATTAAAATCTTCCAATACCGGTAGATCCTGCCCTTCTTTCAAACTGGACAGGTAATCCACGATTTTATTTACGGCTCCCGCACTGAGCTTCAGTCCGAAATCTTTCGGCATCTGGTTGTCCGGAAAATCCTTCACCACGTACATGCTGGGATTCAAGATCGACTCGGTAATGTATTCACGGGCCGACGTGGCATGACCTCCATATCCCGGGTCCTTCAATCGTTTGGGAGCGTTGCTGCCTTCCATCAACAGGGGACCGACCTTCCCGGTGGCCCCTTCAATCCCCGGAATCGTATGACAGGCCGGACACCCGGCTTTCATGAAGAGGTCCGTGATCGGCTCTTCACCGGTTGCCAGCACACCTCCCGCTGCTTCATCCCCGTCGGCACTCGCCTGAGGCCGGTCAGCTTCGGGAATGAATTTTTCATACGACGCCTGAATTTCTTCATACGTGGGGGCATCCTTGCCTTCCCGAACGTACAACCAGGTATCCACAGCCGCCAATTCTCCGAGGGTCAGCGAAATCGGGGGCTTGTGAATTCTAGGCATGGGGCTTTCCTTGTCGTTCGTTCCTTTTACACCGAATCCGGGAACGACAAAACAACTCGGGCAAGCGTGCGACTCGGCGATATATTCCTGACCGGTCGTGGCCGTCCCCGAGCCCTCAAAGGCTTCTTTTTGGACGGTATCCCGCGAACCGGGATCGTTCATATGATATTTTTCGTGTTTCAGCCGTTCTTCGGCCCGGGCCGGAACGTCCCAGAGATTCGGCGCCCGTTCACTCAGGAAGCCCTGGTTGAAACCATGGCACAAGGGACACTGACCTTTCCCGATCGCCCCTTGCACCTTACTCTGCCCGAGACCGCCAAAAATGATTTTTTCGCCCTCATCCCCCAGTTGTTGGGCCGTCATACTCTGGAAATCCAGCTTGACTTCCGGCGGCGGGAAGCCCCCTTCCACCTGGGGCAGCCAGTTCCCATACCCGGATAAGGCTGCGGCCACGAAAAACATGAAGCCGCCGATTTTCATGAGTGCCCCGATATTGGTGAAGTAGATGCCCATGATGTAGGCCAGGCACGTAATCATCACCAATGAGACGGGTAACAGGCGACTTTCTCCATAGAAATTATTCTTGTAATTCGCAATGGCGATAAAAGCCATGAGTGCGCACAGCATGCCGATAAACGTCTTGAACGTGACATTCTTTTTTTGAACGGGATCGGTCGCTTTGGCTTGAAAATAAAATAGCAGCCCTATCAAAAAGGCGAATGCCGGCCATCCAATCGAAATTGCTTCCGTAAGTAATTCAACCACTTTGCCCCTCCACAAATGAGGCTACCCTGATTGTTAGGATCAGGATAGCCTCATCATTACGTATTTCATGCAAAGTTAATGATTAATGACCAGTTGCAGGTTGCGGCGCGGCACCCGGCACGGGCTGCGTCGCAGGCACGGGCGCTTTCTTCGCCCCCAGCGCCCCAAGCCAAAAGACAAACATGATCGTGATCCAGAAGAACAACACGTTAAAGGAGATCACGTTGGCCCCGAACCCAATGGTATGCGTGTACGCCCAAGGCGAATTGTCACGCATAATCTCATTGACGTGCCAGAACAACCTCACGGACGACCGGATATAACCCATCAATCCCATCATCCAGGTAAAGGCCGTCGCCAACATAATCAGGGCATATTGAGAACGCGGTGCGATCTGACCCCACCGGATCGGTCCGAGTTCCCTGGACTGTTTCAACATGGCCAGGTTCAAGGCCGAACCGAAAAACAAACACGATAGCGTGCCGGCGACCTGTGGAACAGAGAGGCCGATTCGCACGTTCGCAGGGATAAAGTACCCGTAACAGGCCACCCAGATATTGTTCAGGTGGGCCACCACAAAAAATGTGATCAGGAAAATATTCCCGAATTTTGCCCATTTTACCGCGGGCACCCTGTTGCCGCGCTGATACCATATGAAACTTGCGATCGTGGTCATAATAATCGCATTGATGCCGCCGTTTTTGGCCGACATCACGCCATAGTTCCCCAAGACCGGATGCTGCTGACCGCCCATGGCTTTCAATTCAGCGGGCGTCATGACGATCGTGTGGGGAGTGATGAAGACCAACAGACCCACGACCAGAATAAACACAAAGTACTTGATATAGCGTTGGAACCGCTCACCTCCGGTCATTCTTCCGAGGGCTTGCCAAAGGTAGTAGTTCGTCGTCAGGAACAAGATGCCGATCATGGTGGCTTGAATGATGAACAACCAGGCCAGCAATCCGCCCATCAAGGTAATACCCATCTGCTGACGATAGGCATACACTTCGCGCATGAGCCAGTAGCCCGCAAACGGGAGGGGGATCAGGAAGGCAACCCCGAGGGCCATTGCGATATACCCCATCCAATCGTAGTGGGCGCGTTCCTCATCATTCTTCGCAGACAGGAACCGATACGCAGCATATGCCGCCACCACGCCGCCGCCGAAAGCCATGTTCCCGAGAATCCGATGGACGTTCAGAGGGTTCCAGAGCGCCGTATGGATGACGTGCCAAATATTTCCCAGATAACGCCCTTGCTCGTCCACACCGGCTGGCGACATCATAAAGCCAATCCAGGAATTGGCGAGGAACATCAACACCGTTCCGATCACGTTCAACACCACGGACATACTGGCGTGGAGCCATTTCAACAACCCCTCTTTCATCTTGTCCCACCCGTAATAATAGATATAGAGGGTTCCGCTTTCCGCCACGAACATCAAGGCATAAATATGCATCACCGGACGGAAGATGCTGGACAGATAACCGAAGAAGGCGGGATACAACGTCAGGAAGGTGAAGATGAGAATACCGCCGAGGATGGCCGTCAGCGAGTAGGCGGTCAAGCTGATTTTAATGAAGTCATAGGCCAATTGGTCATATTTCTTGGCCATCGCCTTGTCTTTGCTCAGCAACCCGGCAAACTCGATGCACATACAGAAAATCGGGACGGCCAGCACAAAACTGCCATAGTACAGATGCTGCTGGTTGGCGACCCAGAGAAGAACCCGGCTTTCGAAGTTGTATCGGGGATAAAATTCCGCCGTATCTTGAGTCTTGGGAGCCGGCGCGCCGACGACCGGACCCTCTGTCTTGTAGTAGACGTCCCTGCCGATTTCGACTTTCGCTTCTTCGCCTTCCGCGCCTTCGGCTTCCTGGGCGGCTACGACATCCGGAGGCGGCCCGCCTGCTGCGGGAGCACCCCCACCGGCCAACGCCGGCAGTGCCACAAAAATCGGGAGCAACAACATGACTCCCATTGCAAAAAGACCGGTGACCGCCAGAAATTTCTTTCCGGCCCGTCCACTCGTGAGGCGACCCATGACCAACCTCCTTCTTTCTTTGAAATTATTCAAAGAACAATAATCCTTTATAGTTGTCCTTTTCAGAATGACGACTGATGTTGCTTACCTCAGAATGTAGAAATAATCCAACCCTTGCATATCCATCAGAATCCAGTCGATGAACTGAAAATATGCCACGGAAATCACGATCGAAATAATGAGGTACAGAACGGTTTGCATAGAAACTCCTCCCCTTCAGTTCCCTTCTTCAACAAGGGCATTGTACGCCGGCAAACCAATAAAAGAACCACAAGCTCACGGCACAGGTCACGTAGAAAATCGCCTTGCCCAGCTTGATTGGAAGCGGATCACTTTTTGCCATCTTGATTTTCCTTCTAGATGTTTAACCTTAATAAATTATACTCTTGACACATTTCTTCTAGATGTGATACTCAACAACCATTGTTCGTGTATACGGTATGACAATGCGCAATAATGCAAAATTGTTCGACATTATAGTGTTGGCCGGGATGGTTGTCAATATTCTTTTGGCCGTCTTTCTGATCCTGTATTACTTCGACTTTCTCTAAACTTCGCTACTCCCGGGGACCGGCAGCCAGCGTCCGAGCCGGCGGTTTTTGCTCCGAAGCCACACAGCGGAAGCCTATGGTTTCGTCGCGAAAGTCGGGAACCATGAAACTCCGGGCTGTAATCCTCAAATCGTTGCCATAACTGGTATATCCGGCGCCGCGCAAGGTCTTATACCCTCCACGATCGGCAAAATTCGCTTCTTCGGGTTCCGGATCATTGGGATGACGAGCTTGCTCTTCATACCAATCATGGGTCCATTCCATCAGGTTTCCAAAGCCGTCGTGCACGCCATACGGGCTTCGATCCAATGGGAACGAGCCAACGGACGCCGTGGCTTCATAGCCGTCCTCCACCCCTCCCAGATTGGCCTTGTGAATTCGCGGAGAATTGCCCCAAGGCCATAACCGGCCGTCAATCCCCCGCATGGCCTTTTCCCATTCCGCCTCCCCGGGCAATCGTTTCCCCCTCCATTTGCAATACGCATCGGCATCATGCCAGGAGACGTAAGCCACCGGCTGGTTGGGCCCGCGCAATTGGGCCAACCGTTTGGCATAGCGGGACGGAGGACCCGGTTTGCGGTGTCCGGTCTGTTCAACAAACTGAAGATAGTGATGGTTCGTGACCTCATACCGGTCGATCCAGAATCCGTCAAGGGTCACGAGGCGTTCGGGGCGTTCATTGAACCCGCCCTGGCTGGTCCCCTGAACGAACTGCCCGGGAGGAATGAACACCATGTCTTCAGGGAGGATCGGTTGGGATGGGTCGGACGGAGAATCGCCGGTCTCCTGAACGGGTTTGACGACCTCCGCAAGTTCGGGGTCAGGCGGCGGAGCCTTGGTCCCGCGCAGAATGCCCGACACCGGCATGCCCACCATGAATAAGATCACGGCAAGCAGGATCAGTTTCAGTCTCCCGTCCATGGTCGCGGAACCTCGATAGCCACCGCGCCAAGACCGTCAGGATGCTTGTTCGACGGCCTCGACGTCTTGAGCGCACCGGAAGCCGATTGTCGCGTCGGTTCGCCACATTTTGGCTGAAAACCGTTTGGTCAATCTCGCGTTGAGTTTGGAGTCGCGCCAGGTCCCGCCTCGAATGACCTTGAATTCCGTACTGTCCGGACCGGGGGGATCGCGAAACGGCGAATTCTGATAATATTGGTCGTCATAGGTATCCGCCACCCATTCCGCCACGTTGCCC
Source organism: Nitrospirales bacterium (assembly GCA_965207015.1). Classification (GTDB taxonomy): domain Bacteria; phylum Nitrospirota; class Nitrospiria; order Nitrospirales; family UBA8639; genus Bin75. Next base: position 1,474,960 of record OZ242257.1, read on the forward strand.
GTCATGTCGTACACGCCATACGGACTCCGCCCGCCTTCAAAAGACCCGACCGGCGACAAATACTTGAACCCGTCGTCTTCTCCGTCGATATTGGAGACCATGTAGCTGAATTCATTCCCCCAGGGATAGAGTCGCCGCCCTTCACCGCGAGCGGCCTTCTCCCATTCAGCTTCGGTCGGCAATCGTTTCCCGGCCCACCGGCAATACCCGAAGGCGTCGTTCCAGCCGATCCCCACGACGGGAAAGTCCGGGTCCACGAGTTTCGCAATGTCTTCTTCGAAGACCGGCACCTGAGGTTGCTCCCGCTTGGTCATCTTGACGAAACGCGCGTATTCCGACTGGGTGACTTCCTTCAAATCGATGAAATACGTTCGCACGTATACCGGATGAGCCGGTGCTTCATCGGGGTCCCCCTGATCATTCCCCATGGTAAAGGGGCCTTCGGGAATCTCGACCATCTCACGGCCTTCATTGCCGACCAGCGTCCGATACATGGAAAAATCCTGGACCTTCACCGGAGCGATGACCCGGGGTTTGGTCGTCTGCGACTTCGACACCAGCCGATCCAACTCCTGCTGCCCTTTATACGTTTCATAAATCAGCATCACCATCATCAGGATGAACGAAGCAAACACAAAGATGATGGAACCGATCAGTACCCCGCGATTTTCCATAACCCTGATCCCCGATATACGGTCAACCGCCTCCGCTTCCCGTCTCCGCCTCCGCTTCGGGGTCGGCAATGGTCTGCACTGGTTTTCGCCAAAACACGTCAATCAACATGGAGATCCAAATTCCCAAAAATCCGCCCATCGCCGCGCCGGATCCCGCGCCGACCGTAATATTTTCCGGTCCGGAAACGGCCCAGGCCAGCGCACCCCCAAAAAACGTACCGACAAAAATACCGAGAAAAAACCGGCGTCCGCCAATGAGACCGATCCCGGCCCCCAAAATGACTCCAAGCCCCGCCGCGAAATAGAGAAAGGAGCCACCCAGGAGAATGCCGATGAGCACCCCGACCGTCCCCATGACCGCCACGCCAAGGGCCACGTCTATCATGGTTCCTTTAGAAATTGCAGATCTCCTTGTCGCCACGCGACCGCGAGGCGTTATTCCGCCCGCACCTCGATCGAACCGAAATCGATTTCCACCCCCGGGCCGCTTTGCAGGGAAATACCCCATGCCCGCTCGGCCGGTTCATGTTGATGAATCTCTTTGAAATCCTTGTACGCGTTGACCTCTTCTTCCACCCATTCACCCACCGGCTGCACGCCTGAACGCACTACAACCTCGGCCGCGCCGAACAGGCCGCCGTCCGTGACCGATCCTTTGGCTTTCGTGCCGCTCCAGACGTACTTCGTGGACACGGGAATAAACATCAGATCCGTATCCAGATTCGCAAAGACCGCCGCAAGGAATTCAGCCTTCTCCGGGACGACGTGCAGGCGCCATCGCCACGTGAGTATAGGGTGGGTTCGAGGATCCCAATCGAGGTTCTTGGTATAGACCCGCTGGTTCGCGCCTTTGCCTTTCAGGAACGCGGTGTCCCCTTCCCGGTGAATGGCATAGGCCTCTCTTGCGGTGATCGTACTCCGGGACCCGTCCCATCCTTTCGGAAACTGCTCCTCATCGGGACTTGCAAAATTTTCGAGCGTCACGACCTGCGAGAAAGCCGTTCCGGGCGGCATGGGAACACCGAACACACACAGGGAAAGACACGTGACGAGTATTTTTCCCGGCCTCATGCCGACTCCTCTCTTGAGAACGCCTGCACGAACGACATGCTTGGTGCATCCTTTTCCACGACGGCCGAGCGAGCCCTGGTGGCCAGCCAGAACATGAAAAACACCGAAGCCCAAAACAACACCATGTTGATGGTCACCATCTTGGCCGCAAACGTGATGGCGGGAGTAAAGGCCCACGGCGAAACGTCCGCCATCAGTTCATTCACGTGCCATCCCAACCGGCCGGCCGACCGGATATACCCCATCAACCCCATCACCCAGGAAAAGGTCGCGGCGACTCCGAACAACGCGACCATCCCGCGCACGGATATCCCGCCCCATTGGATGGGGCCTCGAATCTCGCTCCCCTTCAACAGAAAATGGTTGAGCACCAACCCTCCGAGCAGGACCGTCGCCGTGGTCGCCCCCTGCGGTATGGACAGGCCGACCCGAACGTGGGCGGGAATGAAAAACCCGTACACCGAGACCCAGACGATATTGGCCATACCCGCGACAAACAGCGCCCCGATCGCCACGTTTCCCGCCGCGGCCCACGGCACGGTAATGATGCGGTTGGCGCGGCGATACAACAGGTAGCTCAAAGCGGTCAGGCAGATCATGACGTTGACGGCGCCGTTTTTGGCCGACATCACCCCGAACTGACCGATCACGGGATGCTGCGCCGCGCCCATGGCTTTCATTTCGCTTGGCGTCATGGCAATGGTATGGGGGGTGAACCAGACCAGAAACGACATCATCAGTCCCACGAGGATGAATTTGAAATAGGGATGATACCGTTCCCCGTCACGCAATCGTCCCAGGGACTGCCAGATGTAATAGTTGATCCCGAGAAAGAGCGCGCCGATGGTGGTAGCCTGGACCACGAACAGCCAGGACAACAGCCCGCCCATCATGGTCATGCCCATCTCCTGACGGAACTCGAACACGGAACGCATCAGCCAATACCCGGCAAAGGGCATGGGAAGCAACGCACATACCACCACCACGATGAACACGTACCCCACCCAATCATAATACGCCCGCTCCTCCTGGGCCCGGGTCCTCAAGAACCGGTACGCGGCATAGGCCACGACAACTGCCCCACCGGACATGATGTCCGCCAGGAACCGGTGGGCATTCAGCGGATTCCACAACGGCGAATGCAACAAATGCCAGACGTTTCCCAGGAACTGTCCCTCTGCGTTCACCCCCGCGGGAGCCATCATGAACGACGCCCAGGCATTGGCCAACAGGAGCAACATCACGCCCATGCCGTTTGCGACCACCCCGATCGACAAATGCACCCATTTCCCGGCACCTTGGGCCAGCCGGTCCCAACTGTAGTAATACAACACCATGAGGAAAAATTCCCCCAGGAACACCGCGGCGTACAACGGCATCATCTGTTTGAACGTGGAACCCATGTACGTCATGAACACGGGATAGAACGTGATGAAAGCCCCAAGCATCACGCTGCCGAGCAGGGCCGTGACCGAGAGCGAAACCACCCCGACGCGCAAAATGTCGCGACCCAAGCCGTCGTAACGTTGGGCTGCCTGCGGATCACGACGCGTGAGACCCAACAACTCCAGGAGAAACGCAAACAACGGCAGGGCCAGAACGAACCCGCCGAAATAGGTATGCTGCTGCGTGACGAGCCAGATGATGATCCGGTTATTGAGCGGTTGCCACTGCGGGTAGGTGGATCCGATTTCCGTTGCCGGAGGGCTTTGAGGGATTCCGTCGGTTTTATAATAGACGTCTTCGGTCAGGGCGGAAGCATTCGGACCGGCCCATCCCGGCACCGGCGCGGCAAGCACACAGCCCAGCACACACAACAGGAAAACAGACACGACGGTTTTCATGAAAGCATCTCTCGCGAGGGCTCTCCCTGACTGACGTCCACGGGGTTCGTCTGCGGTTCCGACGTGACCCATCCGGTCTTGGCCAAAATTTCCATCACGAACGGACAACGTTTCAATCCTTCGGAGATGCCGCCCTGTGTTTGCGCTTCGACAAACACCCGGGTCCCCAAAAAATAGCCGTACCCCGCCATCATCCCCGCGGTCACCCCACCGACCGCCAGGTGCACAAACAGAGCCGCCTCCTCAAGCCGAAAGACAAACGCAAGAAGGCCGAATTGCACTAAATAGTAAGTGAATGCAAAAGTCAAACACGGCCACGTCCAAAACCGGCAGGCTTCCAACCACGACTCTATTCTGAAGAGATCAGGGAAGTTGTCGAGAGGACGTTTCCCGGACAAGAAAGCCCCATGGGCGCAGAACGCCGCCACGATACAGACCAAGATTGCCGGGCCGACTTCCCCCCCGTTGCCGCTCCAGCCGAGCCGGGACACAACCGCCGTCGTCCCCCCGGCAAGGATCCCCGCTGCCACCCATCGGGCCAAATGAAGAAAGTCACGCCGGAGCAATTCACGAAACGACCCGCCGTCGGGAAAGGTCACCATCCTTGCACCTTGGGCTTCCATTCGAACCACGTGCCCGATTTCAAAGGCGTCACGCGTGACCGACGTACAGGGGATAATCAGGGCCATCATCGCCGGCCCTTCGGGATGAACCAGAAAATTGTAATCGACAAAGAGGGCCAGGATCGCCAACACCAGCAATGAAAGCTGTACGCCGTAGACTAACCCGATCCACCCGCCGACCCAAATCAGACGGCTAGCACTATCGGTTCGGTAAATCCGGTCACACGACTCGGCGCGTCCCATCGCGTAAGCCCAATACGCGGTGAGCATCGAAAGAAAGCCGCTGAATGCCAACAACGCGAGAGGGTCGGATAAGGGCAGCACGTCCTTCAAGAGACGATAGAGGACAAACGCCACAAATCCCGGAGCAAGCATCACCCAGCGCTTCCGTCTTCGGACGTCGCGTTCCGTGACGGTCGCGTTCAATTGGGGAATCACCCGGAGTGCAAGTCGATGCAGCATCGGATTTTCTCAAAGGCTCTCTACCTTCCGACTCTTCCCTCTTCGGAAAGAGTCCCCGTCCCTACAAAGGAGGGGAAGGGAAAGGCAGAAAATGTCAACGAACATGTGATCCTTTGCCGGCACGGAACCGGCTTACGCGCCTTACTCCTTCGGCGCCGCCATGCCGAAATAGCGGGCCTTGATTTCTTCCATCAACTCCACCGTGACTTCGGGGAGGCCTCTGTCCTGAGCCGTCCGCTCCAACTCCACGCGCGCCATCGCGCGAACGGGCCCAGGAACGCGGGATAAACGTTGCTTCGCCTCGGGATGCCAGGACACCATCCCACCGTTCCCGGCTTCCGTCATCAGGTCGGACGAGATCACCATGAGGCCCGTTCGACTCGCATAGTCTTCCACCTCCTGCCGGACAAGAGGCTCCACATACGGCGGTAGCCGCTCCAACCGATGCCGGGCCTCATCCGTCCAAACCGGACGGTCGAACAACACACCGCCTTTTCGATGGTCCGTCTCGATCCCCACACGAAACCCGCACCGTTCACAGCGATAACGAAACAAAACCTGGCCGTCCTCCCATTCCTCGAGGACCTCACACCGGAACCCCGAGCCGCAGGTGCATCGCATCATGAGTCTACCCGATTCGTCCGGGATACAAGATATACAGCATGGTATAGGTAATACTGCCGGTCAGGAACAACACACAATACACCACCATGGTAAACCGGCCCAGGATCCGGTGCCGTCGCGCCCCATTCGGCCACAGGCGCTGGATGCCCACCTCGACACCGAACACCAGGGCAATGAGGATGAGAAGTCCGAGATAGACGCCGAATTTACCCATGGAAAACCCGCTGGACGCCACGCGACTGAAAAACAACAGCAATACGAGCGCCGTCACTCCACCGAAGATAATGGCTATTTTTTTTCCGGTGGTTTGCAGGACGGCCTCGCGTAACTTGCGTTGGCCGTTGATAAACGTTTGAGAGCGGAATCCCAGGACAATCATGTAAATGGCCATGATCAATCCGATCACAACCAGGAGAATGTGGAAGGTCAACAGAGGCACGAACACGTTGTCATACAGAGCCTGTGACCCGCCGAACCCCTCCTTGCCCTCAAAGGCCAACACGCCAAGCTGGCGAAACAAATAATAACTGACGAAAAATGCCAGCATGGCAATCATCCCGCCGAGCATCAACCAATGATGCCCGCTGGCGTGACTCTTTTTGGCCTGGATCCACCCGACGATAAACAACCCGGTGAACAACGTGGCCATCAACTGACTGATATCGGCACCCATGGTAGCATGCGTTCCCACAAACCCCGGCTCTCGTAACCATTCAGCCATTTAATCTTCTCCTGATTTGATTCCCTGAACAATCGCGCGCGGTTCCAGTTCCATGACGGAAGCAAAGCCGGCCCGGGCCATCCATTCCATGGCCTCCTGGGTCGTGAAGCACTCTCCTTCTTCCGTATTGACCAGGATATGCACGGCAAATGCCGTGGTCCAAGCCGGACTCGTTCGATCCGGGTCCAAGAACCGATCCTTGATCACCAACCGGCCCGCGTCCGTGAGGTGAGCAAAGGCCTTGCGCACCAATGCGGCGTTGGCTTGCGCGTCCTGGTAATGCAGCACGTCGGACAGGAGCACCAGATCATAGCGCCCGCCCAGGGAATCCGTATTGAAATTCCCGGGCATGACCGCAATCCGATCCTCCAGTCCGGCTTCTTTGATCGACCGTTCGGTCACCGGGAGTGTCGACGGCAGATCGAATACCGTGGCCCTGAGCCCCGGGGATTCCCGGCAAAAGGCAATCGCATTCGTCCCGGCTCCCCCACCGACGTCCAGCAGATGTTCAACGCCGTCCAATTGCAGCACCTTCGCCAGGGTGACCCCGCTCCCCCGGCCGATCCGATCCAATACCGCCAACACGTTGACGCCCATTTCCGGATCGGTCTCAAATACGTGCTGCCGGACCGGAGACACGCCGGTCCGGACGGTCTCTTCCAGTTTTCCCCAATTCGTCCATTCCGAGTCGTGAAGCACGAGGAGGTGCCCGACGTAGTCCGGGCTGCCTTTCACCAGGTGTTTTCTGGCGACGCCGGTGTTGGCAAAACGGTCCTCGTGTTTCGTCAGGACCTGCATGGCGACCAACGCGTGCAAGAGGAGGCTCAACGCCCGTTCATCGAAAGATAACCGATGGGCGAGATCAGAGGCGGAGTCGGAATGGCCGTCCAAGGCTGAAAAGAGGTCCAGCTTGATCGCCGTGAGAAGAATTTTCGTCTCCCAGTAATATCCGATCTGAAATATTTCTGCGAGAGAGAGCTCCCGAGGCACAACCAGTCCTTTCCCTCACCCTGGCCCTCTCCCGGAGGAGAGGGAAATCTATTGAAATAGTAGCGGGCTGGCACGGGCGAACGCAAGAACACGCACAAAGCAAAAAGGGCGGCAACGATCAGCCGTTGCCGCCCTTTCCCCTTCTACAAAAACAAAAGAAGGTGCTTACTGTTTAAACTTGTTTTTCTTCTTGATGTCGAAGTTGGCTTCAGCGGTCCCGCCATCCTTCACTTCCACTTCCACGGTCACGTTGCCGGCCACCGGATGCCAGGCCAAGACCTTGTGTTTGCCCGCGGGAACATCCTTGATTTCAAAAGACCCGTCGCCACCGGACACGCCAAAATGGGCGTTGGTCACGGGCAGGAACCAGGCTTGCATGAACTCGTGCTGGTCACATTGCAACCGGAGAACGGAACCTTTTCTGGCCATCCGCATCTTGATTTTCTTGTCCAGCTTGTCGCCTTTCTTGGCCAACCCGATATTGAACAGGGTCGAAGATTTCGCCCCGAGCACGTCAAAGCTATGGGGATTATGCAAGACCCCTTCCTTGGACTTGGGATCATTGGCGTCGGCATCGGTATTTTCCACGATGAAGTTTCCCTTGTTCACCAACACACCGGTAAACGGCAGGAATTCACACAGCTTGGCGATCACGTGCGGCGTCGTCTTGAACTTTTTGTCCTTAATGCCGCGAACCGACACGATCGCATTCTTCAGCCCCTTGTTGGCATCCACTTCGACTTCTTTCAACAACCGCGTATCATCCCCTTTTTGACTGGGATTTTGTTTGCAAAAAGCCGGGTTGGGAAACTTGGAAAAGGCAAACTCCTTGGCCGCAATGGGTTTGCCGGAATACATGACTTTCCCCTTGATGGTTCCGCCGGCTTGAGCAACCAGTGGCATTGCAACCAGCAACCCACCAAGGCACAGAGTAAGCAACTGACGAGTCCTCATAGATATTCCTCCTGGTTGAAAATAAGTTTTGTCCGACTCGGGGGGAGGGGGGGAAAAACCTGACGGCTTTCAACTCCCGGTCCGCCTCAAATTCATACAGCAGGCGAGAAATTCCTCGAATCTTCTTCCATGCAACAATCTGCGTTTATAACAACCTGAATTGAGGGTGTCAAGTCAACCGTTCTCACCAGCCTTTTGGGGCATATTTTGCACAACCGAGGACTAACGGGTAGTGGAGACGGGCGGGGTATTCTCCGTCGAGAAGGGTTTTCGCGCCTCCGTGAGCGCGGCGAACATTTCCCGCAAACGGTCCGGCAGCTCCTCGGCCCGCGCAATGGGGCTGGAGCACAATCGCTCGGTGCACACGTACGCGAACGGACCCGATACATCGGGGAAGGTCACCTCGCCGATGGAAAGGGAATCGACGCGGGGATCCAAAAACCTGACCAGTTTGCCCGGAGCATAGACAGCCAGGCTGCGGTCAAAGAGGAGTCGAGCCACAGCCTCAGACTTTTCACCCACCACGACAATGTGAACGGGGTAGTACAGGAACCGGTGAATGGCCAGCCCCGTGTGGGCAACCGGCAGAGAGCCGGCCTCCATCAGCATTCGCAGGATATGCTCTGCTTTTTCCCGGTATCGCGGATCCTGAGTCAGATAATACAAGTCGGAAAAGACCAGGGACAGGGCGGCATTGACAGAGAGATCCTTATGGGGAAATCTCAACAATCCCAATGAGGAAGCAGACGGCATCCGGTCGAAATACCCTCCTCCCTGGCTATCTTCGAAGAGCCCGATGGAATCCTCGATAACCGTTTCAGCCTGTTTCAGGTAATGGGATGAGCCTGTGGTCAAAAAGGCCTCGATCAAGGCATCCGCAAAAAAGACCTGGTCGGCGAGCAAGCCGAATTCCGCGGGATGACCATCATGCAGCAGATGCGCCAGGCCACGGCCGGGTTGATAGCGTTCCTTGTACAACCGATCGAGCGTGTTGAGAGCAAACTCCCGCGCCTGCGTGTTTCCCAGGATCTGCGAAACCCTGAGAGAAGCCTTGATCATCAATGCGTTCCAGTCGGTCAGCTTCGTCCGGTCCACAAAGGGGATGCCGACGGCCAGTCTTTGTGATTCGTCCAAGGCAAAAAATTCCTCGCCGGACATGCCGGAATTCGCGCGCTCCGCGTATCGAACATCGGCGTCCTGACTGGCATAAAAGCCCCCATGTTTTCGATCGGCAAGAAACCGCATGACGTACCCCATGGTCCGTTCCACGACCTCGCGGTGCTGCGCCAGGCCGGTGACTTGATACGCCTCCAGATAATTCAGCAGGTTGGTCGCCTGGATGGAAAGCAGTTTTTCATAATGCGGATGGGACCAATCCGCTTCCTCGGCATAGCGAAAAAATCCGCCCCAGACCGGATCATGGAGTTTCATTTGCTGATCCAGGGTAAACAACGCCATGTGCCGCCACTCCCGATCCTGCTGCCAAAAATAGCGGGAGAAAGCCAACTCGATGGCCTCGGGTTCAAAAAATTTCGGGGCATCCCGGAACCCGCCGGACACGGGTTCATACTCCAGCTTCATCATTTCGAGGATTGGGGGCAACATCTCCGGGTAAATGCGCCCGTGCGGCTGCCGGCTGGCCCGTTGCGCCGATTCCACCCGTTCCCAGATTTGCGCGACCCGGTCCGCCATATCCCGTTTGTTGTCCCGGTAAAAAGCATCCGACGTACGCAACACCTCCAGCAGGGCGTCGGGGGGCAAGGCATTCGCCTGGAAAAGAATTTCCCCGGAAGGCAGCAGGACACTGGTGGTCGGCCACCCGCCGTGTTTGTACCGGGCCGCAATATCCGGACGCTGGTCCGTTTCGACCCTGACCGGGATAAATTCGGCATTCAGCAACGTGACCACCGCAGGATCGACGTACGTGGTCTCATCCATCACGTGGCAGGCATGACACCACACGGCCGTGAGATCGAGCAGGATCAGCTTGTCTTCCGCCTGCGCACGCTCAAAAGCCTCGGCTCCCCATGCAGCCCAGGGGATGGCCGGTGCATGAATCTCACGTTGATCGCCCGCCAGCCCGGACGTCGTAAGCCAGAGAACAACACACGAAACAAGGCAAATGAACCGTGGAATTCGAAAATCATGAAGGCCGAAATGCGTCATGGCCGATTCTTCCAGATGAAGGTTGTCACCCTGTTTACGCATCCGTTGACAATTCCCCCTCACCCCAACCCTCTCCCACATGTGGGGAGAGGAGTTCCAAGCATCAGGCCTCGGGCGACGCCGAGAGGATCCGCGCTATGGCTCCGGCGGCGGTGGCGCGAACGGCTTCGTTCTGATCTTTCATGAGTGGTTTGAGGCGGAGAATCAGTTCTCGTCCACCCACCCTGCCCAGCGACCGGGCCGCTGAAATTTTTGGTTTGGGCACGGGGTCATTGAGCAGGAGAAGCAAGGGCCCCACGACGTCGTAGGCACGGCCGTGACCCAACGCTTTCGCCACCGAGGAACGCAGGCCCGGATTCTGTTGTCCCATCAATTCCCGGACGGTTCCGGCCACGACGCTGAACGGGCTGCTCAACTGTAGCAACCCCGCGATTGCCGCGGCCCGCACGCCCATATTGCGGTCCTGCAAAGCCCGCGTCAATGGGGAGACCGCTTGTTCGGCCCTGAGCTTCCCCAACATTACGGCAGCCACGCTTCGGACGGCCGGGACGGGATCGTTGAGCGCGGTGATCAGGAAGGGGGCGCCATCGACCGAACCGAGTTTCCCCAGCGAGGCTGCCGCCGCCGCGCGGATCGACGGCTGTTTGTCACGGAGCCCTTGCGCGAGAAGCGGCAACCCTTTGGGGGCCCCGATTTCGCCGAGCATCCGCAACGCCGCCCCGCGTTCATAACCCTCCGGCGCGTCGGTCGCCCGCTCCACGGTTTGCCAGTGTTCCTCTTGCCCGAGACGATACAATGCCGCGGCTGCTGCAACCTGCACGACCCGTTGCTCATCCCCCAGCAAGGGCGTGATGAGGGGAATGATCGCGGGATCTCCCATCCCGCCTAGAGCCTTCAAGACCGTGACCCTGACCAGACCCGCCTGATCCTTGAGCGCGCCGCGAAAGCCTTCCGATTGTCGAGCTTTCGGAAATTTCCCCATGCCCTCAGCCACCAACACCCGGATCATGCCTGAACCGTCGCTGAGCCCGTCCTGAAAGTAGGGGACAACCTCGCCTGAAGGAATCTCCTTTAGCGCCGAATACGCCGCTCCCCTTACCTGCTCGCGCATATCCGCCCGGAACGGCAGAATGCTCTGGATGGCGAGTTCCCGCAGCAACCCTTCGTTCTCTCCGTTCGCCTTGACGAATGCTTCATAGGCATCAATGCCCTCAGCGGTTTTACCGAGCCGCACCAAACCCAACATCTTGAGCCTCGAGGACGCCCGCTGCCGGTCTGCGTCACCGAGAAGAGGTTCGACCAGTTCCAAGGTCTTCTGAAAATCGCCTCGTTCGAATGCCTGCTCGGCCAGACCCAATTGCTCTTCAGCAGACGTTTGTCCTGTAACGGACCCCGCCGCCAACAGGAAACCGCAGACAACGCCCATGAATACCGTTGTCCATTGCCGAACCGTCATCGCCATTTATCCTTCATCCGCCTGTTTTTCGGTGGCCTGAAACGTTCGATACCCCAACGGTGTTTCAAAAAAATACTCCGGTTGTTTCGAGAGCACGACCCGGCCATATTCCACGGACCAATCCCGATCCAGGCTCACGAGTTTCAACAACAACTGCCGCGTTTCATCGATCCATTGATAATACGTCTCCCGGCGGTCATGACGATCCACCACCACTTCGTATAACGTAGCCTGTTGCTCGCCGACCATGGCATCGCCGATCAGGGACCGGGAGACCTCCCCTTCCAACGTCACCGCCAAGGGAAGCACGTAATCAAGGGTCAAGGGAACCGCCATCACCAAACGACGCTGGGAAAGAATGTACCACACCTGCTGTTTGTCCAGCCGGACGATCGTGACCGTGGCATAGCCCATATCCGTTTTGACTCCTCCCCGGTGTTCGATCCGGTAGCGATCCCCCTTGACGAACAATTGAGCATGTGAGGTCTTTCCATTGGTGCGCCACGTCAGACGGGCTGAAAATTCCAGCTCTCCGGGATCACGCGTGGCCCGGACACCAGACCCCGAAGCCTGAACCTCGGACAGGGACAAGAAGAACATGCAGAGCAGAAAAACGGGAAGGTACCGGGACCACCACGGCCGGGTGGGACAGAAGGTCATGACAGCCATGAGTTACTGGCGCTCGAGAAGCGGTTCGATCGTGAATTCCCGGCCCAACGCCGCGGGAGTGAACCGGGGAGGCGTCCGAACCGTCAGCGCGGTCTTTCGTCTTCCCGGCGAAGGCAGTTGAAAATCGATGGTCAGGTTCCCGCCCGGCTCGATCGTCACTTGCTTCTTCACGACCTGCTTGACACCCGGATGCCACGCGCGGAGGTCATACGTGCCGGGCGGAACGTCTTCGAGGGCAAACCGCCCGTGCTCGTCGGTCAGCACGTAGTAGGGATTGTCCACGGCGATGGCCCAGCTTTCCATATACGCGTGAAACCCGCATTGCATGACGAACGTCCGGCGTTTCTTGCTCAACTGGAATTGCCGGACCAACGACTCCCCTGGCCTATGGTCATGGGTCGCATGCAGATCGCCTCGGTGATGACGATGATTGAAGGGCAGCGGTGAATTGAACAACACCCGGGTCCCCATGGCGGTCGAGGTCTCGTAGGCCTGGATGTCATGCATCACGGGGTCCATGTTCACCACTTCGATGCCGTGCCCGCTTCGCACCACGGTCGTAAAGGGCGAAAACCGGCAATCCCGCGCTTCGACTCTTGGAACGGAAAGGGAGAACGGTTTGCCTTCCGTGACTCCTTCCAACAACACGACGACGTTCAGGACCTGGCCTTGCTCGTTCACGAGGAAATCACGAAGCAGTCTCCACCCGTTCCCGTTGGAGATCCGCCCGCAATATTCGGGGTCCGGAAAAATGACTAGGTTGTACGCCTTCGGGTCAGGCACCGATCCCGAAAGAGTGACCGTCCCCTGAATCGTTCCGCCGCCGGCAACCTCTTTGACTTCATATCCCCAAAGAGAGGATGCCGAAATCGAAAGGATCACGCACAAGCCGGTGATCAGAAAAGCCTTCATCAACCCTCCGAACCGTCAGGGCTTCTGGAGCTTGACCGACGGGATGATTTCCACGCCTTCCCCGAGCAACTCCAGGCCGAAGTGCGGATTCTCCTGCATTTCATGCACGCTTCTTCGCTCTTTCACGGCTTCATATTGGAAGTCGTGGCTGACCGTACCGTTGGCGGGAACCGTAATCTTCTGATCCAGGTATTTTTTCATGCCGGCGTGCCAGACCGTCAACGTGTACTCGCCCGGTGGCACGTCCGTCAGTTCGAACCGTCCATCTTCCTTGGTAATGGCATAATAGGGATTCTTGACCACTACGCCCCAGGAGAACATGTAGGGATGAAACCCGCATTGCATGACAAAAATGTTGCGGCCTTTCCTGAGATGCACCTTTTGAATCATGGGCTTGCCCGGCAAATGCTGATGACTGTGTAACATACCCAGGACCTTGTGAAACGCGTTCATGGGTAACGGTCGATTGAACAGCACCCTCGCGCCGCGCGCCCGGGCGGTTTCGTATCCCTGGATATCGTGCTCAACGGGATCCATGTTGATCACCGTGATTTCGTCCTGGTCGCGCAACACGTTCACAAAGGGCAGGAAATCGCAGTCCATGGCTTCGATCAGCACTTTGGGCACATCGAACGGCTTTCCTTGTTCCACCCCGTTGAGCATGACGACCGCGTCCTTGAGGCTGCCGTCCTCCCCGATGATGAAATCCTCCACGATCCGCCAACCCGTGCCGGTGGAAATGCGACCGCAATACACTGCATCCGGGATCGTCACCAGATTAAAGGCCATGGGTCTCGGGGTGTCGCCGGTGATCGTCACGTGACCCTTGATGGTCCCCCCGTTTGTGACCGATATCTCCTCATATGCCCATCCCGGAGACACGAACACCACCAAGACCAGGCACAACGTCCACGTCCGCACTGCCATGAATACCTCCCTTTGCCTTCAATCAATACCCAGGTATACGGATAACTTACACGAGCGATCAATGCTCACGGAAAAAAAACGGGGAAGCCGACACCGGCTTCCCCGCCCTTTCCATCTGCCTTCGCACCCAACCCCGCGTTATTGCTTGAACGAGATCGGTCGAACGCTACCCTGTTCAGGTTGACCCTCTTTGGCTTCCTTGACTCCGGGGGAAGCCCCGCTGAGCGGGAGGATTCTTTGATCATTCTTGGACAGCACGCGGAAATACCCCCATTGTCCGGATTGGGAATACGGCAACCGTGCATTGCTGTACACGTAATCGCCAGGCATGGAGTACGGGCCGCCGGCCGAAGAAATAAACGCGTCGATCCCCTCGGACCCGGAGAATTCCACGACGCTGATGCGATCGGCCCCTTCCATGAACGGCTCGATGGGCCATTCATGTTTTTCCAGCGTGAACATGCCGTTTTGCTCATTGCTGGCCCCGAACACGTGAATCCTGACCGGGTCACCCGCATGAGCCTCGATAATCGGCGTAGCCGGTTCATTCGGTTCATCGACGTTACAGGGTTGGAACATCCGTCCCAACGAGCACCCCTGTTCTTCACGATACAGGTACGGTTCGTTCCGGTAATTGACGCCGACCAACCCGGCCACGTTCTGAACGTACGGCATGAAGCTGGTGCCGATAATGTTGTCTTCATCCTGGAAAAACAGGGCCACGTCACGATAATTGGCCCGGTGCTCATTTCCGGGAACCGTCCGGTCGACGATCACGTCGGCGACCCAACTGTTCTTCTCGGAAATGTCGGCCCCGGTCTTCGGATCGCGATACTGGGAGCCCTTGGGACCAATCACGATCCCGCCGAACAACCCGTTCCGCGGGTTCATGGCCACGTTGCCCCAATCCCAAACCAGGGACTGCGTTTCCCCGACGGCCGGATCCGCATAATAGGTATAGGTCCGGCTTTCTCCGGGAGCCACGGTTTGATCACCGGGATTGTTGCCGAGGTTCACCCCTTGCGAATCCTTGGGATCGAACGCCAGAGAGAAGGCCGAGAACGACGCCCGGCCCTCTTTCATCTTGTTGGTAAGTTTCACCTTGAGACAATCACCCACGTTGGCCCGCAAGGTCAGCGGCATGGGCTGAAATTCTCCGGACACCTTGGCCACTTCCTCTTCCAGGACGTAGATCTTGGCATCCGGGTTCTTCACTTCGATCGTCCGTTCAAAGTCCACTTCGATGGCTTCTTCCACGTTGGGATTGAAGGCCATTTGCGGATAATCAATGGCCACGACGTTGAAATTCTTCACCGGGGCATCGGCGGGACAGATCGGCATCTGCTTCTTGATGCCCGGCCCGCCGTACGCCGCGTTCGGCAACGGTTTCAAGTCCGGCACTTCCTTATCGAGGACCCGGATCAAACCCCACGAGCCTTCGGACAACTTCGAACTCCGGCCGTTGAAATACATGTAATCCCCGGGTTGGAGTCTCGTGCCACCGGCCTGCGGCACCACCAGGTCGTACCGTTCCGCAATGCCGATGTGAATGGAATTTTTCCGGTTGGCGTCACCGGCATAGCGTTCGGTCAGGAAGTTGTGACCGGACACGGTAAACACGTTGCTCTCGTTCATCGTCACGTCGATCAGCCGGAAGACGATGGCATCACCCAGATACGCCCGCAACGTGACCGTACTCGGATCCCCGTGCGCGCCGCTGCTGAACAATTGCGAGGTTTCCGGATTATTGGCCAACCGCTGCGCAAAGGGCTCGGCCCGGAAATTCAAGGCCCCACCCGTGGTATGCGTCCCGCCGTTGAGGAACGGCATCGGCGTCATCTTGATCATGTCGTTCGGCGGCATTTGGAAGGACACGGTTCGCCCGGCCTCCAACGCCACTTCCACGGGTTGGCCCGGAGGATTCCCGGCTGTCACCACGTTGACCGTATGCGGAACCGTATCCATGATTTGAACCATCAACTCACGGAAACTGCCGCTCACCCCATATCCGACGGGCTCCACCGTGTGAATGTCCATCACCGGACCGGTCCGTTTGGCCTCACCGGTCGCCGGATCATGCCACGTCGATCCGAACGGTTCGATCAGGAACGAACACACCGCGCCGTGCGGCCACGTGGTCCCGCCGAACGCGTGGTCATGACAAAACACGGAACCCACGTCGGCATCCGCCCAGAATCGTTGCCGCACGAACTCCACGGTCACGATGTCCCCGACCGGATGATCATGCTCCAACGGGGTTTTGAAGGTCAGGGTCTGCGCCCCGCCACTCGGCGCCGCGGCTTCACCGCCGCCACCGGGCACCTGTAATTGCTGACCCACGGAAATCAGGTTGGCATTCGCCAAGCCGTTCATGCTCACCAGCGTCGCCACGTCGGTGCCATGCTGCATCGCGATTCCCCCGAGGGTGTCTCCGGGGTTCACCGTATACATTCCACTACCGCCCGCCGAGGCGGATTCGCCGGAACTCCCGATGGCGACGATCCGCTTCACTTCCTTACCTTCAACGTTGTCCGCCCCCACGAGAATGACCGTGCCGACGTGGTACTGCTTGGCGTTCGTGACGTGAATGGTCCGGTCACCCTTGTTGGCCGCCTTGGTGAATTTCGCGTTCATGGGAACCGGCAACCCCTTCTCCTTTTTCTTTTCGAACAGGGTAAAGGGTCGCACGGACTGCTCATACGAAAACCCTGAAATCACACCATCCGAGGCCTGATTGTCGAACTGCACGAAATGGAAGTGCGTGTTGATCTTCGAAGATTGGAAATTCGTAAAGTCGTCGTCCGGCCACTCGCTGGTCAACATCCAATCCATGCAATCGTAAATATTGGCGCGGAAGACCAACGGCACCTTCAAATCATTATTGTTCCGAATCGCTTCCTCTTCTTCGTGCACCACGTACAACAATCCGTTCGGATCGACCACGGCCGGCTGATCGCCCTGGGCCGCGGACAACTCGATCGGAAGTTTGATAAAGTGGACGTTGTACTCCTGGGAACCCGCCCGGTCCGGACACAGGCTCCAGCGCCCGTTTTCACCCGGTTTCGCCGGCTTCACGGACGGCTGGCCGTCTGCATCCAGGTGGATCATTTCCAACCACGGAGCCGGATTCCGGTCCGGAGCAAACGGCACCCGTTTGCCGAAATGAGGCGTCAGCCACGGCCACGCGACTTTCCCCGTCGTCGGCTCGAACCAGATGGGCCGCCGTTTCCCGGCTTCGTAGCCCTGCCACTCCGGATGGTATTTGGGATTCTCGGTCGTGCTTTCTTTCTCACTCATCGCACGGTCGCCGTCCCAGACCCAATCGATCACGGTCGCGTCATACGACTTCAACTGGCCGATCTCGTCTTCCGTATGACCGGGAAGACCTCGGGTCACTAATTGCATTTCGACCCAATCGTAAATCCGGACCACGGCCGGGTCGGCGTTCCAATCGGTTTTTTGACTGTTGTCGACCAGGTTGAACTTCTTCCCGAACCAATTCACGGTGGTACCCACCAACTGGTCGGAAGTCACAGGCCTGGCAATCCGCCCCTGACGGTCGGGCAACTCACGAAGCGGAGCCATCACGTCGTTCTGGATGCCGGGCACTTGCAGGGTATTGTAAACACGCCAATACCCCCACATGCCGGCCACGTAATGGTGCGCCACGTGACAATGGAACAGGAAGTCACCGGCCAGATATTGACACAGCCCCGATCCGCACTCGGTCTCCAAGTCCAGCGCTTCGGACGGCCCGATCACTTCCACGTCCACCCGGTCCGTCTTGGCGCGAATGAGCGGATACTTCACCGGCCCGTTCTGTCCCTTGTGCCACATCGGCATCTGATCCACCGCCCGCGGGCTCCGGGTCCACCTGATGGCTCCGCCGTGCGGATGGTGGGAATGGAACACTTCGGACCCGCCGTGAACCAGCCGGTACTTGGCGGGATCCCCCAAATAGCTCCGGGGAATCGTGGGGCCGGCATCCCCGAAGGTATAGGAACTATAGGCCATGGATTCATCTTCAAAGCCGAAATACTCGTGTTGAACGTGCATGTTGTTGATGCCGAACGGTTCGCTCCGGTAGTTCAACGCCCGGGCTCCCGGCCGGTAGGCATCGGTCAACGGATCGCGTTGCGGCAGGAAGTCGCCGTGCTTGTTCACCGGCCTGAAAGCTTCGTCACCGACTTCATGATAAATCAACACGAATTCCCGGAAATCCGGGCCCATGCCGTTCTGAATGATGGCTTGCCAGCCACTCGGCATTTCGGGCGCCGGCCCCGTTCCCAGCGGATCCAGATAGTTCGAGCCGGCCGGTTCCACCACGAACACCCCGAACAGGCCCATCACGGTCAACTCACGATCGTTACTGTAACTGTGGAACTGCCGGCCCCCTTCCTGGGTGTCGGGATGGATATACCATTCCAGGTCCACGGGAATCGTCTCACAATTCTCTTCGCATTCTTCGTCGGGGCCATAAGCAATGGCGTCAGGATTCGTCGTCGTCGCCGGTTGACCGGTCTTGCTGACCACCATGCTCGACCCGTTGATGTGAAGACTCACGTCCTCGCCGAACTCCAACGAATTCCGCAACGTGACTTTCACGCAATCACCCTGGTTGCCGCGAATCACCAAGGGTTGGATGTACTGCCCCTGAATCCCGTTCTTGACGCCGCCGGGATTATGGTGCCCTTCTTCTTCGCGCGCTTCCGCGTTCTTGGCTTCCTCTTCCCGAACGTTCTCGATATTCTCCGTCAGCGCGTACATGTAGCCGGGGTAGTAATCGAGCCATTGATTCAACGTGATTTCCACGTTGATCGCGGAAATATCATAATGCTTCACCGGAGCCGTGGCCGGGCATTTTCCGCCGCCCGTCATGGCCACCGGTTCGATGTCGCTGTCGGAAGACAACAGGTAGTTGCCCTTGCCGGCGCCGTATTGATGCATCATGGACATCGTGTTGTAGCCGCCCGAGTTGGATTCGGACATTTCCTTCTGCATTTGCTGCATCAACCGCTCATGCTGCTTTTCGACAAGCGCGGCGCGCTCGGCCCTCCCCTCCTGGGCATTCTCAATAATGGTCTGCCCTTTGAGGCGTTCGGCCCAGGCGGGGGACTCATGACTCATCCCCGAGGGCTTGATCACTGCGGCTGAATCGGAAACGTCGGATTCAGCGTTGGCCAGAGGAAGCACAAAGCACGCCATGGCCAACAGGCTTCCCCCCGCCAGAAAAGCAATTCGCTTAATGGATAAAGGATTGAAATGAAACATGGAACCGCCTCCTTCAGAAAGTAAACTTCGTCTCCAGGCAGGAAATTTATGCTTTAGGCCTAGTCTGCTCATAAATGGAAAAGAAAAAATTACTGAAAACAAGCCAGGGGTGTCAAGGGTAGCCAGCCGGAGAAATCGGGATGAAAAACCGGCGGGCGCAGGAAACGGAAAACGGGTTCCTACCCCTGTCCGGTTTCGGACAGAATGCAGCGGTGGAAGGCCTCGCTCACTGTCCGAGTCACGGGTCCCGGAGTTCGCCCGCCAACCGGCACCCCGTTCAGTGCGGCAACCGGCAGCACCTCGATCGTGGTGCCGATCAGAAAGAGTTCATCGGCCTGCGTCAATTCCTCCTGGGGAACCTCCCGCTCATCCACGACGATCCCGGCTTTTCTCGCCAATTCCAGCACCACGGCCCGGGTGACGCCGGCCAACAATTGATCACTCAACGGGGGCGTGATGATGGTCCCGTCCCTGACCAGGCAGACGTTGCTGGAGCAGCCTTCCGTGACCAACCCGTCCTTCACCAGAATCGCTTCCTTGGCCCCGGCATCGTTCGCTTCCTGTTTCGCCAGAACATTGGCCAGCAGGTTCAAGCTCTTCACCGAGCACCGGCCCCACCGCAGATCGGGCAAGGTGACGACCGAAACACCCTGCTGTCCAAGTGCGCCGCCGGTTTCGGGAATTTCCCGAAACGTCATGACCACGGTGGGCTTCGCCGGGCTGGGGAAAAGATGGGCTCGCGGAGCCGCCCCGCGGGTCAATTGGATATACACCATGCACGCGGCATAATGACTCCGCTGAACGCCTTCCCGGATCAACGCCTCCCAGTCGGTCCGGGAGAGCGGGACCGGGATGGAAACCGCACGGGCGCTCGACTCCAATCTGGCGAGGTGGTCATACAGCCGGAACGGGATCCCTCCATACGTGCGGACCACTTCGTACACGCCGTCGCCGAATTGAAACCCGCGATCTTCAATCGAGATGGTCGCCTGTTCAAGCGGAGAAAACTGTCCGTTGACGTATGCGATATTGGGCATGAGAACAACAAACGTTAGGAACCCGGCTCCTGCACGTGGACCAGGAACACGCGCCGGGCTTCGGTCGTAAATTTCCAGGCCATCCGTTTCTGAAATTCCAAACGGTGCGTCCCGGGCAGGAGCGGCTCGAATTCGAATTGACGCTTGCCCGAATCCACCGCATTATTGCTAGTGGTCCGGAGAAACTCATCCGCAGTCAGCACGAGTTGGCTTGAATCATAAGACGCGACCCACTGCTCGCCCCGCGTGCGATCCTCCCACAGATTCACGGTCAACGGCACGCCGACCGTCGCGTACAACGGTTTGCAATCAGATTCTTGTGCATCCATCAGGCTATCCATCCCAATCAAAATTCACCTTAAAATTCCCTGCACGCGGAACTGACGAAAATTTCACCATCCCGAACCCGCACGTCATAGGTTGCGACGCATTGCCCTCCGCCGTCGGTTCCGAACCCGTTACGCACGTCAAATTGGAGATCATGCCAGGGACATCCTACCACGTATCCTTTCAACTTGCCTTTATGGAGGGGGCCACCCTTGTGCGGGCAAATGTTGTTGATCGCAAAAAACGTCCCGGACACGTTAAAGATCGCAATGGTCTTGCCGTTGACCTTGACGGCTTTCGAGGCACCCGGCGGCACATCCTCCGCCTTGCCGATCCGCACGAAGTTGTCCGGTGATGGAGAGTCCATGATATGCTCAAGCCTTCCCGTCAATCCCCTCCCTGACGGCCTACATCCGCAAGGCAAAGACGAGTTCCTGCCCCAAGGCCACTTCAGCCCGATCCGCAAATCCGCTGTTCGCCTCAATCAGATACCGGGCCCGTTCAGCCGGCGGTCCATACCACTCACAGGGATCGCTCGCACAGGGAACCGCGGCTTTGACGATATGAACCACGTGCTTGCTTTCATCCACCCAGATCAAATCCACGTTGAACTGATACTGTTTCGTCCAAACCTTGTGAAGGCCGGACTCCTCGAACAGCAATATCATGCCGCGGTCGTCACGCAACGTCTCCCGGAACGCCAACCCGAACAACAACTTTTCCGGGGTTTCAGCCACCTCCGCTTGGAGGTTAACGCCGCTGGGAAACCGGACCTCGATGATTTCCGTATCCTTTGGAGCATTAAACAGCAACGCACCGGAAATCAATAACAACGCCATGATCGCCAGAAACAGGATGCGCTTTCTGTTCGGAGTTAACGGGGCATCCACCGCACGTGTCTTTTTGGAACCCATATAAGCCTGGTATTCGTTGTTACTGCTTTGTCTTCTGTCAGTCCTGCGACAGCAGGAATCCAGCGTCTGTATTATGGCATGTGTCGCTGGGCCGTTCCATTGTCTCCACTAGCCCATTTACCAATTGGCCTATATAATTTATAGTGCCAAATACACACTTCTCAAACCGCCTCCCCCTCAACTTCGATCAGGAGGATTTGCCATGAAGCAAAAGACGCTCAGAATCTTCTTCATTGCAGGCATGGCCCTGTCCCTCTCGTTTTCCATTTCGACGGGCACGTCATCCGCGATCATGCCGATCACTATCGACCATTTTGTCGCCAAGCTCTTCCCCGAGGCCAGTCACTATTTTTGGGTGGTGAACGACAGCAAAAAGGAAACGGCACGGGAGATCATCGTCGACCTCAACACCTTCGTCACTCAAAAGGAAGGGGAGACTCCCCTGGAAAACCGTTTCTTACTACTGATCCTCGATGGCAAGATTTTCGCCGCCCAGAATATTCCCCTCAACGCGACCGTCGACTGCGGGCCGGATGAAGAAGAAGTGTAAAACCCGCGATCAACCGACAGGAAATCGGACGCAAAAAAGCCCCGTTCCGCATAAGGGAACGGGGCTTTTCTTGTTCACAAACTGAGGATCGACCTTTTACTTGAAGATCACGAGACTCGAAGAAAGATGGGCAGCATGAAGCTGACATTTGACCTTCATGTTCCTGGCGGCCGTAACAAACGTCAGGTCGACCATGGGGATACCGATGTATTTGGTTTCCCCAGGCTTCAGCACGGTCTTGACCTGCAACGAGGTGGGGCCGGCGAAGGCCGAATCGGCGGAAAGGCTGAACCCATGTTCACCATCCAGGGTATTCGTGACTTTGATCAGAACAGGCTGACCTCTCCGACCCAAAGTTCCCTGGTTCCTCAGATCCAGAATTGACGTTCCCGGATACCAGGCTTTTTTCCCGCCGATCATTACAGCGAGGTATTCAAGATCGACGTCGAGAGTTGAAAAGGGTTGACCAATAACAGACCCGGTTTCAAGATCCCCCACGACCGCTCCACCAGCCTGCAAGGCAAGGGCGACTGAAGAACCGGCTGCCACCACAATGAGACTTAAAAGGACGGATAGAAGCACCTTGTGCATTGCCTACCTCCTCACTATAAAAATGACGTTAATAAAAAGTGCCGCAAAAAACCTCAAGGCCACTCACGTTTTCCGAAAATCCCACTTGTCAGCACCACGTTCTTGCGAAGTGAATGCGACTTATAGCACATGCCGCAATAGGACGCAAGGCCGATTTTAAGGTGAATGTTGGGGTGAATATAGCAGAATAATGAGGATAAGGAAATAGGAGGGACATGCTCCGATTCCCGCTTCCTCAAGAACTCGCTCCCTGCGGGAGTGATCCTGTCCCGGATGCCCCTCCGGATTGAACGGGTCGGACGTCGAGGCGTCTATTGCAGCCGGTTCCCGGACGCACGGATGACGTTGAGGCGAGCGCTCACCCCTGACTTTTCTCTTGCATCGGGATCTTTTTCGACGGTAGAGTGGAAACTTACTTGGTCGACAGTCGTACGTGAGACGGAAGCCATGACTTTTCGCCTCTTCGTTGCTCTGAGCCTACTCCTCTCCTGCGCCCTGCCCGTTGGGGACTTCCTGCCGGAGGCTGGGGCGTTTTCCATCGTAGAACCCAAGAACGGCGGC
Organism: Nitrospirales bacterium; assembly: GCA_965207015.1. Taxonomy (GTDB): domain Bacteria; phylum Nitrospirota; class Nitrospiria; order Nitrospirales; family UBA8639; genus Bin75. Next base: position 1,498,304 of record OZ242257.1, read on the forward strand.
AGCCACCCGTCCAATCAAAACGTGTCCGTTGTCATCGACGTGGGAACGGTCACTGGCGTGACGAAAGTCCGGTTCTATTGGTACGAGGAACGGGAAGACATGCTCAAGGCGTTCGTGGATGAAAAGTTGGCGGGCGTCGTCACCGACCCGCCGTTCGGAGCGAACGTGCGGCCGCCGCAAGCGGCCACGGGGCTCTTTCGCCTGTTGGCCGTGGCCGACCAGGAAAACCGGCAAGCCGACGACGAAGATTGGGCGGTCTTCGACGAGGTGCTCCTCCTCATCCAACCCCATGGCTCGCTGGAAGAAATCGATTTCAGGACGGACAAACCCTTGAAATTCGGGCGAGCGAGCGCCGTCAAAGTCTATGATCAACTGGATTTTCTGGGAAAGTTTATCGATCTACCCGTCGTGGGCCGGTATTCGGACGGCGCGACGCGGTCGATTCGTAGCGCCGCCTCGGGGACAACCTATCACGTGGACGATGAGTCCGTGATCACCATCAACAAGGACGGCCGGCTCCGGCTGATCGGCAACGGCGAAACGACCGTGACCGTCAACAATGGCGGAGTTGAACGGAAACTGGACGTGCTCGTGGAAGTCAATACCGACCCGAACCAGCCCCCCGTGGCGGACCCGGGTCAGACCCAGACCGTCTATTCAGGCGAACGGATCGTGCTCAACGGCCTCAAAAGCTATGACCCGGAAGGCGGCTCCCTGAAATACTCCTGGGCGCAAGTTCGAGGCAGCCGGATCGCCCTGCTCGATCCCGATTCGGAAAAAGCCCGGTTTTTCGCGCCGTTCGTAGTCGAACCCCGGCTCTTTCGTTTCACGCTCAGGGTCACGGACGTCCAAGGGGCCGACAGCGATCCCGCCGTGGTCGATATCGTGGTAGAGCCATAACGCTACAGTTCGATTTGCGAATCCTGCGGCGGTTCCCCCTGCCGGGCTTTGTCCAGCAACGCTTCTTCGACAAAGATGGGCGTGCCGAAATGAATCGCCAAGGCGATCCCGTCCGACGAACGACAATCGAACACCTTGGTTTGGCCGTCGGCAGCCATCATGAGCTCACCGTAATAGACCTGCCCTTTCAGGCTGATCCCGACCCGGACGACCGTCACGTCGTAGGCCTGCAAAATGGTGTGCATCAAATCATGAGACAACGGGCGCGGCGATTTTTCTCCGGTTAGCGCCCCATGGATGGACCCCGCCACCGTCGGGTCCACGAAAATCGGGACCACGGCGTCCCGTGCCGTTAACAGCACCACGGGCCCCGCCTTCGACCAGACGACCTTCACATCATCCACTTTGACTTGCCCGGAAGGAGAAAGGGACTGCGCCTGAACCTGGACGGCGTCGACCGCCAGACATCCGACGATCAGCAACAACAGTTTGAGGAGATGTCGCATGGTGTGCTCCTTTAGTGTTACCTCGCCACAAACGGATTGGACTCTTGTTCGAGTCCGATCTGGGTCGCCGGTCCGTGCCCCGGAATGACGCGGGTCTCGGAATCCAAAGTAAACAGTCGCTCCCGAATCGAAGACTGGATGGCACGCGGGTCGCCTCCCCACAAATCCGTTCGCCCGATCCCGCCGCGGAACAGGGTATCGCCCGACAGGAGCAACCGCTGACCGGCAAAATAGAAACTGAGGGACCCCGGGGTGTGCCCGGGCGTATGCAACGCCTGTCCGGAGACGCTCCCGAACGACAGCGCCTCCTCATCCTGAATCCAACAATCCGGATCCGGCACGGGGAGATACGGAACCCCAAACGCCTGACATTGTACCTCGAGCATCTTCCACAACCTTTCATCATCGGGGTGTAGACAGAGGGGCGCCTGCGTGGCTTTCTGAATATCTCCGGATGCCAGGAAATGGTCGAAATGCGCGTGGGTGTGCAGGATACGCACGACCGTCAGGCCAAGCCGCCGTACTTCATCGAGCAGTTGCTCGGGATTCCCGCCCGGATCGACAATGACCGCTTCGCGGGATTCCGGATCCCCTAAAATAGAACAATTGCACCCCAAGGGAGGAACCGCGAACGTTTTTAGGATCATGCGCTGCACAAATCGTCTTCCCTTGGCGGCGCGTCGTCGCCACCGGATTTGCATTCGCCTTTGAAGCCCCCTACAATCTATGGACGAGGTCGAGTTTCGCAGTGAAGTGTAACACGTTCTCTTTGGAGAAAGCGCCTACGAGGACCCCGTTGTGATGCTCGAGCAACCAGCCATTCCCAGCCTGCACCGGAATCTGATCCGGATCTCCCTTGCCAGTTTTGTCCTGTTGACCGGGTGCCCTCCCGACAACACGCCTCTGATTGAGGAAAACGAACAACTCAAGGAACGAATCGTCAAGCAAGAAAGCATGATGACGACCCTTCAAGAAGGAAACCGGGTCCTGCAGGAACAGATCGACCGGCTCAATCAGGAACTTCGAGCGAACGAGGACAAATTCGGGAAACAACTCGAACTCGCGCAACAAACCGGTCAAGGTCTCTCCACCGAAAAACAAAACCTGCTGCAACAAGTCACGGCCGTCACCAACAAGAACCGGAAGCTGCAAGTGGAGACCAAAAAACTCCGCAAACAATTCGAACTCGCGCAACAAACCGGGCAGGGTCTCTCCACTGAAAAGCAGGACCTCATCCAACAAATCGCAGCCTTAACCCAAGAAAATCAGAAATTGCACGCGGACGGTCAAAAGTTCAAAAACGACGCCCAATGGCTGCGCACGCTACGTGATCGTTTCCGGCAATCGCTGCAAGTCAACAACCCGACGGTGAAGGCGCAGACACTTTTTCACAAGATGCCGGACGTGACCAAAGCCGCGTTGCAAGCCTTGACGAACAACGGCTACACGTTGATGGCCAAAATGGAGACCGATCAAAAATCGGTGTTCATCACTGAACGCAAAACCTCACCCTCGCCCTCGATCGAGTTGCCCGGTTACCGGAACCAGTACCTGATGGAATTTGAAGCACAACCGGACAACCAGACGGCTCTCAAGGTCAAAGCTCAATATGAAGAGATGACGCCGGGAGGCACCATCATTCAGGTAGGCGAAGACGAAGTCGCGCTCATCGAGCGTCGATTGATTCAGGCCATCAGGCAAATTCTCGATCCTCCGGAACAAGAAGCCCCGGCCAAGGAGATTCACGCACCACCGGTAGATGACACCGAGGCGTCCTGACGCGCGTTTCTCATCGGCAGGAAAGAGCTTCTTCCGTCAATCTCCACTCAACCCTACCCTCTCCCACGGAGAAAGAGCGTGCTGTTCCTCCCCTCGCCCCTCCTTACAAAGGAGGGGAAAGAAGCGTCAGAAATTGTCAATGCCTGTCCTGAGCCTGTCGAAGGGGAAGCGGGAAAATTGTCAACGAATGACTGAACACATACTGGAATGACGGGAGCAGGCGATTACGAACGCGAGCGTGAGGCAGCCGACAGGCTGTTCCCGGCTTTGAGGTAGGCGTCAATCCCGGTCGCAGCCTTGCGGCCTTCTGCAATGGCCCAGACGATAAGCGAGGCGCCGCGTTTCGTATCCCCGGCGGCGAAGATCCCTTCTTTGCTGCTCATGAAATTCCCGTCCACCGCCACGTTCCCCCGCGTGTCGTACTCGACGTCCAGGCTGTCGAGCAGGCCGTTCTTGACGGGTCCGGTAAAGCCCATGGCCAAGAGCACCAAATCAACGCCCATCTCAAATTCCGTACCGGGGACCGGGATAAATTTTCCGCCCTCAAACGAGACGCGATGAGCGTGAAGCGCGCTCACGCGGCCGTTGTCGCCCGAGAACTGCGTGGTGGAGACGCTCCACTGCCGGTCGCAGCCTTCCTCATGAGCATGGGAAGAGCGAAGCTGCATGGGCCACAGAGGCCACGGCGTGGAATCCGCACGCTGAGGAGGCGGTTCCGGCAACAACTCGAACTGATGCACGGATTGACAGCCCTGGCGATGCGTCGTGCCCAAACAGTCGGAGCCGGTGTCACCGCCGCCGATAATCACCACCCGCTTGTCTTTTGCCGTGATCTGTTCGACCGGCAGGCTGTCGCCGGCAACCACCTGGTTCTGTTGGATCAGATACTCCATGGCAAAGTGGATGCCATCCAGGTCACGGCCCGGCACCGGTAAATCACGCGGTTGTTCGGCACCGAGCGCCAGACACACCGCGTCGAACCGACCGGCGAGGTCGTCGGCCGTGACGTCCACGCCGACGTTCACGTTGGTTTCGAACTTCACGCCCTCCGCAATCATCTGGTCCAGCCGCCGGTCGATGACCCACTTTTCCATTTTGAAATCCGGAATACCGTAGCGCAGCAGCCCGCCGATGCGGTCCGCTTTTTCATACACCGTGACACTGTGTCCGGCCCGAACCAATTGTTGAGCTGCAGCCAGACCCGCGGGGCCTGACCCGACGACCGCGACGGTTTTGCCGGTTTTGGCGACCGGCAGAACCGGTTCGATCCAGTGTTCATCGAACCCGCGATCGATGATATTCCATTCGATGACGCGTATGGAAACCGGATCGGCATTGATGCCCAGCACGCACGCCGACTCGCAGGGCGCCGGACACAACCGGCCGGTGAATTCCGGAAAGTTATTCGTCGAATGGAGCGCCTTGAGGGCATCCTTCCACCGGCCGCGATGCACCATGTCGTTCCATTCGGGAATCAGGTTGATCACCGGGCATCCGGTATTGCTCTGGCAAAAGGGCACGCCACAATCCATGCACCGCCCGCCCTGGTTCCGCAGCTTGTCCTCGGGGAACGGTTCATACATTTCCTGCCAATCCAATACCCGCAGTTCGACTGCACGCCGCCTCGGCGTTTCCCTTGCATAGTGCATGAACCCGCGGGGATCAGCCATGCGCCATCGCCTCCTGGGCGCTTTTTTTCTTCGCCGCTTTGCGTTCCGCCAGGACCCGCTTGTAATCCAGCGGCATGACCTTGACGAAGTGGCGAAGCATTATCGGCCAGGAATCCAGAATCATCCGGGCCTTGCGACTGCCCGTATAGCGCACGTGATTTTCGATCAAGGTCTTCAGGGTCTGGACGTCTGCGGGCTCCACGACCCGTTCCAATTCCACCATCCCGAGATTGCACCGGGATTCGAATTTCCCGTCTTCGTTCCAGACGTAGGCCTCCCCGCCCGACATGCCTGCGGCAAAGTTGCGACCGGTGCCGCCCAGCACGACGACCACGCCGCCCGTCATGTACTCGCACCCGTGATCCCCGGTACCCTCAATGACCGTGCGGACGCCGCTGTTTCTCACGGCAAAGCGTTCGCCCGCGGTCCCGTAAAAATAACACTCGCCGCGCGTGGCCCCGTAGAGCGACGTATTGCCGATCAGGATCGTGCGCTCAGGTTCGAACGTGACGCCCCGTGGCGGAGTCACGATGATTTTGCCGCCGGAAAGCCCCTTGCCCAGGTAATCGTTGGACTCGCCTTCGAGATTGAGCGTAATGCCCTTGCTCAAAAACGCGCCGAACGATTGGCCGGCCGACCCTTTGAAATTGATGGTCACGGTATCCTCCGGCAAGCCTTCTTCCCCGTACTTCCCCGCAATGCGACTGGACAGGATCGTGCCGGTCGTCCGGTCGGTGTTGCGGATCGGTAGGTCCAGCGTGACCTTTTCCTGCCGCTCGATCGCCAGCTCACACAGTTGCACCAATTTGACGTCCATCACCTTGTCCAGGCCGTGGTCCTGCGGCTGGACGTTGTACGTCGCCACCTCGGACCCCACATCCGGGCTCCACAGCAGGGCCGAAAGATCCAGCCCGCTCGCTTTCCAATGGTCGATGGCTTTTTGCACTTTCAATTTGTCGGTACGGCCGATCATCTCCGGAAACGTGCGGAACCCGAGTTGCGCCATCAATTGACGTATCTCTTCCGCCACAAAAAAGAAAAAATTCACCACGTGATCCGGTTGGCCGGCAAATCGCTTGCGGAGTTCCGGGTCCTGGGTCGCGATGCCCACCGGGCAGGTGTTGAGATGACATTTCCGCATCATGATGCAGCCTTCGACGATCAACGGTGCGGTGGAAAAGCCGAATTCCTCGGCCCCGAGCAGCGCGGCCACCACAACGTCTCGGCCGGTTTTCATCTGCCCGTCGGTTTCGACTTTGATGCGTCCCCGCAGGTCATTGAGCACGAGGGTTTGATGCGTCTCCGCCAAGCCCAATTCCCAAGGGATCCCCGCGGATTTGATGGATGACAGGGGCGACGCTCCCGTGCCGCCGGAATCACCGCTGATCAACACCTTGTCGGAATGCGCTTTGGACACCCCGGCAGCGACCGTGCCCACGCCGACTTCCGAGACCAGTTTCACGGATACATCCGCGTCGGGATTCGAATTTTTCAAATCGAAAATGAGTTGCGCCAAATCTTCGATCGAATAAATGTCATGGTGCGGCGGCGGCGAAATCAGACCTACGCCCGGCGTGGAAAACCGCATCCTAGCGATGACTTCATCTACCTTGTGCCCGGGCAGTTGGCCGCCTTCTCCGGGCTTGGCCCCCTGCGCCATCTTGATTTGCAGTTCCTTTGCATTGACCAGGTAATTGGCCGTGACCCCGAATCGCCCGGAGGCCACCTGCTTAATGTACGAATTCTTGGAATCGCCGTTGGGCAACGGGATAAAGCGTTCCGCGTCTTCCCCGCCCTCACCCGTGTTGCTCTTGGCGCCGATCCGGTTCATCGCGATCGCCAGCGTTTCATGGGATTCCTTGCTGATGGCTCCATATGACATCGCACCGGTGGTGAACCGTTTCACGATTTCACTGGCGGGCTCCACTTCCTCTAACGGCAAGGGCTCCGGCAGGCACTTGAAGTCGAACAGCCCCCGCAAATTCGACCGGCGCCGGGTTTCGTCGTTCACCAGTTGGGCATAGGTTTCGTAGGTCTTGGCGTCGTTGGTGCGGGTCGCGTGCTGCAACGAATAGATGGTTTCCGGGTTCCAATTGTGGTGTTCGCCCTGGATGCGGTAGTGGATCTCGCTGCCGAAATCCAACTGCCGAACGGGAACCGGTTCATACGCCACCCGGTGACGCCGCAGGGCTTCTTCGGCAATCTCCCGCATGCCCATGCCCTGAATGCGTGAGGGCGTGCCCGTGAAATACCGTTTCACGAGTTCCTCGTTCAGCCCAATGGCTTCGAAAATCTGCGCACCGCAATAAGACTGCACCGTGGAAATGCCCATTTTGGAAAAGATTTTGAGCAGGCCCTTGTTGATGGCCTTGATGAATTTGCCCGACGCGGTTTCCGCGTCGATGCCTTCAGGCAGATAGCCTTCGCGCTCCAGGTCCTTGTAGGTTTCAAACACGAGGTACGGATTTACCAAGCCGGCGCCGTATCCGATCAGGCAGGCAAAATGATGCGTGTCCCGCGGCTCGCCGGTCTCCAGGATCAGGCCGACTTCCGTGCGCGTGGCCTCGCGCACCAGGTGATGGTGCACCGCGGAGATCCCCAACAGGCTGGGAATCGCCGCCCATTCGTCATTCACCCCGCGATCACTCAGGATCAGAAACTTGAAACCCTCCTTGATGGCCTTGGACGCCTCCCGGCAGAGTTGATCCACGGCCGTACCCAACCCGTCGGGTCCGTCGGCCACGCGAAACAACAGTGGCAACGTCTTGCTGACGAAATGGGGATCTGCAATCTCCCGGATCTTCTGCAACTGCGCGTTCGTGACGATCGGCTGCTGGACCTTGATCCGGCGACAGGCCTCCGGGGTCTCGGCCGTCAGGTTGGGTTTCGGCCCGATGTTCGTGACCAGCGACATGACCAACTGTTCCCGGATGGGATCGATGGGAGGATTCGTCACCTGGGCAAAAAGTTGTTTGAAATACTTGGGCAATAGTTGCGGCCGGTTGGAAAGCACCGCCAGTGGAGTGTCCGTGCCCATGGACGACACGGGCTCTTCGCCGTTGATCGCCATCGGCGACAAAATCATTTTGAGTTCCTCGATGGTATAGCCGAACACCTGCTGGCGCTGGCGGAGAGTCGGGTGATCCGGTTGCGGCACGCTCAAGGGCTCCGGCAGTTCATCCAACGACACCCGGTACTGGGTCACCCAGGAACGGTAGGGCTGGCGCCCGACCATTTCCGCCTTGATTTCTTCGTCGTCGATGATGCGGCCTTGCACCGTATCCACCAGGAACATGCGGCCGGGTTGCAGCCGCCCTTTTTCACGAATGTTTTTTGCGTCGGCCGGCAGGACCCCGGCCTCGGACGCCAGGACCACCAGGTCGTCCGTGGTCACCTGATACCGGCAGGGCCGCAGCCCGTTCCGGTCCAACGTGGCGCCGATCAGTTTGCCGTCCGTAAACGCCACCGCCGCGGGGCCGTCCCAGGGTTCCATCATCGCGGCGTGGTACTCATAGAAGCCCCGCCGGTTCAGATCCATCTGCGGGTTCCCGACCCATGGTTCGGGAATCAACATCATCATGGCATGGGGCAGGGACCGGCCGGCCATCACGAGAAATTCCACCGCGTTATCCAGACACGCCGAATCGCTCTGTTCCTCGTAGACGATGGGATAGAGTTTTTCGAGATCGTCTCCGAACAGGTCGGACGCCAGACGCCCTTGCCGCGCCCGCATCCAATTGACGTTCCCGCGCAACGTATTGATTTCGCCGTTGTGCACGACGTACCGGTACGGGTGCGCCAACGACCACGTGGGGAAGGTATTCGTGCTGAACCGGGAATGTACGAGCCCCAAGGCCGAAACCATACTGGAATCGGTCAGGTCCGGGAAAAACGCACCCAGTTGTTCCGGCAACAACATGCCCTTATAGACGATGGTGTTGGCGGACAGACTGCACATATACACGCGCCCGCGTTCCACCAACGCGGACTCGCGAATCGCCCGGGCAATCCGTTTCCTGACGACGTACAATTTCCGCTCGAACTGGGCTTCGTTCAGGATATCGCGCGCGATGAAAAACTGCCGGATGTGGGGCAGGGTCTGCTGAGCCAGGGTGCCGACGTATTCCAGCTTGACCGGCACGTCCCGCCAGCCCAAAAACCGCAACCCTTCTTCACGAATGATGGACTCAAACAGGCCTTCACATTGCCGGCGAAGCGGTTCGTCCTGCGGCAAAAACACCATGCCCACGCCATAGCCGCCCGACTCGGGCAACTGCAGGCCGACGTCCTGGCACGCTCGCCGGAAGAATTCGTGGGAGATTTGCAGGAGAATGCCCGCGCCGTCGCCGGTACAGGGATCGCACCCCTGTGCTCCGCGATGGTACAGATTCTTCAAGACGTCCAGTGATTGTTCGATGATGTTGTGGGACCGGTGTCCTTTGATGTTGACGACAAACCCGATACCACACCCGTCCTTCTCAAACCGCGGGTCGTAGAGGCCCTGTTTAGGGGGCAGTCCGTATGGGGATCGTTGATCGCTCATCAGGAGCACCTCTCACATCCTTCGACTCTGCTCAGGACAGGCTCTTCGACTTCAGGCGCGATGCGCCTTACGCTCCCTTCGAATCCACTACGTTACACTCAGGGTGAACAGCCTCTCTCCCATTCGTCCTGAGCCCTTCGACTGTGCTTCCTTCGACTCCGCTTCCGTTCGTTCGGAGCGTAGCGACAGCGAAGTCGAAGAACGCTCAGGACAGGCCCTTCGACAGGCTTCCTTCGGCTCCGCTCAGGACAGGCAGGACAAGCCGGTCATTGCGCCTGACTCATGGACAAATGAAGGAAGTCCGAGGAGCAAGGAGACAAGCCCGAATCTACTGGATACGGAAAAAAAGTGTCAAGACGGATCCTGTGAAACCGCGCACTCATTTTTTGCAGAAGCACGTTCCTGCAGCGACGGAAACGAACGCATCGGTTCGCCGCCGGGGCGGACACCACCCCTACAATCTTGACAAAGACCAGACCCTCCCATAGGATCGCTGAAATGGGCGGTGGACAACCAGTCGTTCAAAGTTCGCTGACGATGAACGAAGTCTGGGAGCTGTATCGCCCGGACATCGAAGAAATCGAATCGCATATTCGCCGGAACCTCAATTCCGAAGCTCCGCTCATCAACGAAATTGCCGCCCACATTCTGGACGGAGGCGGCAAACGCATTCGCCCGCTCCTGTTGAGTCTCTGCTCCCGGCTCACGGGCTATATCCCCAAAGACGACCTGGTGCTCGGCAGTCTCATCGAGTTCATCCATACGGCGACCCTGCTCCACGACGACGTGCTGGATGAAGCGGCTCTTCGCCGCGGGCGGCCCACGGCTCGACGCATTTGGGGCAACCGGGCCAGCATCCTGGCCGGAGACTATCTCTACTCACGCGCCATGCATCACATCGCCGCATTCAAGAACCATGAGGTCAATGATGCCATGGCCCTGGCCTGCAAGCGTTTGGCGGAAGGAGAAATTCTTCAACTGTGCGCCAACCGGCGGCCGCTGCTGTCCGAATCGGAATATCTTCGGATCATCGAGTACAAGACCGGAGCCTTGTTGGCGGCCGCGTGCAAGGTAGGGGGCCTGATGGGCGGCGTCTCTTCCCTGCACGCGGAAGAGCTGTATCGCTTCGGGTTGAACCTGGGCATCGCCTTTCAATTGGCCGACGACTGGCTCGATTACACGGCCGATGAACAGAACCTCGGGAAGACCCTCGGGCAGGATCTAATGCAAGGGATGGTCACCCTGCCCCTGATCCACGTGTTGCCGCGTCTGCCGGCGGACGACCGGCAAAGCCTGGTCGCCAAAATTGAACGTAACGCCGTTGAAGAAGGTGATTTGCTCCGGCTTACCGCATCCATGCACGACCAGGGATCTCTGGGCTACACCCAGGCCCGTTCCCGGGAGTACATCGACGCCGCGCTCTCAAATCTCACGACCTTCGACGATTCCACGGCCAAGCGCGCGCTCATCGTCGTCGCCGATTACATGGTGAACCGTGATAGCTGACCCGGTTCAATTGGTCTGAATTTTAAGAAAACGAGGACTTCGCCTGCCCTCTCCCTCTTTGGTAGCCGCACGATCATTCCCCTTCTGTCATTCCCGCAGGTTTTTAGCGGGAATCCAGTGTCGTTATCCACGTGAACGAAAGAAAAACCCTGGATCCCCGATCAGGTCGGGGATGACAGGAAAAATCAAGTCAATTCTTCTTGGTACGTTCCTCTGAAGTCGTGCCAGGCGCCGCTTTATCCCGAAGCACGGCCAGAAAGACGAGCCCGATGAGAATCCAAAGGATTTCACGAATCCGACGGATAACGGCAAAGGTGATCCCCGTCACCTCGCCGTATCCCAAGGCCATCAGAAAAACAAGATACCCGCCTTCCTGTACCCCGAGTCCCCCGGGAACAAACGACACGCTTCCCTTGATCAGCGCCGTCATTGCGGCGATCGACAAAGACGACAGCCAGCCGACCTCCGCTCCCAGAAAATAGAGAATCGCATACACTTCAAACAACTCCGTCAACCACGCGGTAAAGTGGACCCCCATCGACAAGAAGAACGTCAGGCGGCGCTGTCCGTAAAAAGTGCGGATCGTCCGGTCCAACTCCAACAACCACGGTCGATAAGCCTCCAGGCGTTGCGATCGGATCCGGCACGTGTCGGCCACTGTCAACAACCCTCTTCCGATCCCGTATCGTTGAACCACGAGAAACAGAAAGACACCGAACCCCAGCAGGCCCACGCTGACGAACGCCACCAGGACATTGTACTCGGTTCCACCGACGAGCCAGAGGGTCGCACTCAACCCCAAAACCATGTAGAGAATCTGAGCAAGGGTCATAATCGTCTTGGCCGTCACCACGGAGGCCAACCCTTCGACCATGGGGACTTCGTAGCGCGTCAGCAGGTACGCCTTCATGGGCTCGCCTCCCAGCATGGCCGTCGGGGTCGTCACGTTAATGGCTTCACCCGCCATCCGCACCATGAACAACCGGAAATACCCCACCCGGCTCGCCCATGGCCCCAGGGTCAGGGACCATCCGTGCGTATCAAGCAGATAGACCACCAAGAACGGAACGAGAATCATGCAGAACGCGACAAAACCGACGCGCTCCACTGTCTCCCAGATCTGAGACAGGCCAATGTGCCAGAGCAGCCCTCCCAGGACAACAGCACCTGCGGCAAGAAAAACCAGCCGAATCATGGGATACACTCAGTTTCCTCTTCTGTCATTCACGCGTACCCTTCGACAAGCTCAGGGCAGGCGCGGGAATCCAGAGTCGGTTCGCCTTCGCCCCAGGGTGAGTGAAAAGACAAAGACACTGGATCCTGGTAGCGTGCATGGATCCCCGATTACAAATGTCGGGGACAAGCGTCGGGGATGACAGAAGGAGTTGGAGATGACAAACAACCAACCGGCTAGACCCGCTGAAAGGCAAACGCCCGATACAGGCTCCATGCCATCATGACCGCAAACACACTCGTCCCGGCGGCAACGAGCCATAAGAACCAGGGCAACACGCCCAAACAGGCGCATACCAGTACGACGATGGAAAAATCCCGATTCGCCACGTGTCTCAGGATAAAATCGAAACGGGTTCGGTCAGCCTGACGCATGCGTAGCCAACGCACTGTGTTGCCTTTCAAGGCCTTGACCCGGTCCAGGCACCACAGAGACACTCCGGTGGAGACAACGGCAATGCCTCCCAAGAGCAACGGCAGGTAGCCGGAAGACACGAGATTCTCCTGGTACGCTCCCCAGGCAATCCCCGCAAACACGGCCACGTGAACGATGTTGTCAGAGACAAGGTCTAACGCCTGTCCCAACGGGGATTCCGTGAAGGTAAGTCGAGCCACCTCTCCATCGCAACAATCGATGATCACCGCGAGTTGAAACAGGAGAGCCCCCGCAACGCCTCCCGCATACGAGCCTGCCGCAAAACACGCGGCCCCACTGAGGCCGATGATCATCGACAACAGGGTAATGACGTTGGGAGAGCAGCCCAGTTTCATGAACAGCCGACTCAACGGCCTGGAAACCCGTCGGTTCACGTAGCGATCAACCACTCCATCCAGGGTGCCATCTACGCTTTGCAACGAACGAAACAGGGTGTGTTCGGCCTTATCGAGTCCTTCGACGCCCCGCGCGTCCTGATAGGCATGGGACGACGCGGACAGGGTCTGGACGACTCCTTCCGCGGCCGCCTGTTCCAGTGCCAACCGGATGGGACTCGTTTCCGGGGTACTCCAGGAGCCGGATATCCCCAACAGCCGGGACGGCAAGACGACCAAGTCCGCGACCCGGGCAAGCCCCTGACCTTCGTCAAATTCCGCAATCCCGTCGCTTTGCCGGTCCCAAAAAACGACTCGAGGAATATGTCCCCCCGTATGAGGATCGGCCCGCATCACCACGCCCGGATTCCCGCTCCACCCGGCTTCACCCGGCCGGCCGACCGCCACCACGGCCTGCCCCTCTCTCCCTACTTCCCTCAGTGATTGGATTAATGATGGCGCAAACACCATGTGGCAACCGAGGATGAGACATGATCCCTTCACCTCGTTTGCCAGGGTTTCCCACGTCTGCGGATCCAACGGCGGAAACTCCCGAATCGGGAGCCAGCGAATCATGGCATGCAGACGAGCATCGCCGTCAATCAGTGCACGAAGCGATTGTTCTTCCTGACCCACCAAAGTCAGAATCTGTGAAATCCCGGCGTGCTGAAGGGTGAAAAGAGTCCGTTGAAAGAGCGTCATCCCGCCGACGCGGACCAACGCGCCGGCAACGGGGTTATCGTCACTCCCCCCCAAATCAAACACGCCTGACGAGGCCAGGACGATGGCCGTGTCGATGGTGCCGGCTGCCGATTTGCTGAGTGTTTTATCCATAGGAAGGGAATTATCGAGAAGAGTTGAGGGTTTCTCCTTATTTGTAGCCGCGCGATCTTATCGCGCTTTCTGCCATGCTGCCTCTCCAACGGCATGAGATGCCGTCGCTAGAATTGCGGAGAGGCCGCATGGCGGTGTTGTGTCACCCCAGCCGGGGCAGAATCTCCTGTTTCGCGCGTTCCAGGTCCTCGGGGAAGTCGATCTCAATCCACGGCAGGCCACCGATTTTCTCGACGCCGACCGGGACCTCACGAAAAAAATCCATCAACGCATCTTCGTATTCCATATCCAGCAGTCCCTGATTCACGTGCGTCTCCACCGATCGCAGCAGCCGCGGCACGGCCTCGCGTTCTACCCGTAAAAACCCGATGCCTTCGCCCACCAGGTCATACTCGTCCGGCACCTGTTTGGACAAGGCCGTCACCCGTCCCTGCCGCATCACCACCATACATTCTTCCGTGTGTTGCGTCACGGTTTCATCCATCAACAGGGCATTGGCATGCGATGAGTTCAGCAATCGATCGAGCACGGCGGGATGAAACAGCACATCGGCATCCATGATCACCACGTCGTCATCCATGGCCTCCCGGGCCGTCCACAACGAGCCGATGCTGCCGCGTTCGAAGTCGGGATTGACCAGGAACGTCACGTCCGTCGCGGTGGGATAGGACGCCACCGCCTCACGAATGTGTTCCTGCTTGTACCCGACGACCATACAGATGCGGGTCACGCCCAGATGCGCCAAGGCATCAAAATAGCGATACAGAAGGGGCTTGCCCCCGACCTCGATCAAACACTTGGGACGATGCCTGGTCAACACCTCCAGCCGCCGCCCGCGGCCGGCCGCCAGGATAACCGCTTTCATGTCGCCCGGTTCGCGTGCGTCAACACCTCTTCAAACGCACCCAGAAACCCTTCGACGTCGGATTCCTGCAAGGCCCCCATATTGGCCACGCGGAAGATCTGTGATTCCAAGTGTCCCTGCCCGGCGTAAATCACGAAGCCGCGCTCCTTCAGGCGGTCGTGCAGCACGTCATAGGCCAGGTCCTCCGGCAAATGAAAGGCCGTCAACGAATTCGACTGGCGCTCGGGGGTCAGCACGGCTCGCACCCCGAGAGCGGCCATGCGTTCCCGGATCAGAGCGGCCATCTTCGCGTATCGTTGAATGCGATTGGCCACGCCTTCTTCCAGGAGTTCCGACAAGGCTTCGTTGAACGCGGCATACACCTGGACGGCCGGCGTAAAGGGGACCGTGCCGTTTTCCTGCGCCGTGTAGTAATTGGCCAGGTTCAAATACCACGTGCGTTTGGGATACTTCAGCACGTTTTCCATGAAGCCCTTGCGAACCAGGACGAACGAAACCCCCGGAAATCCCTGAATGCATTTGCCCGCGGTCCCGGCCACCATGTACATGTGCCGACCGGCAATATCCAGTGACTCCCCGCCCAACCCGCTGACGGCATCCACGATGAAGACGCCCCCGCGGCTATCGACGTGGTCGGCAATTTCGTGAACCGGGTTGAGAAGCCCCAGCGTGGTTTCATGATGCACCATGACCACCCCATGCGCCGCCGGCTCTTGCTTCAGGGATTTCAGAATCATGTCCGGGTCGGGCGGGGTATCCCACTTACACTTGATTTCTGCGATCCCCAGGCGTTGAGTCGCAATGATGGACGAAATCCGTGCGCCGTACACCCCGTTGTTGACGTGAATCAGCCGTTTCCCCGGTGGCAGACACGACATGATGGACGCTTCCACCGCGGCGGTGCCGGAGCCGGTCAGCAGAATCGCGGTGTAATCCGATTCCGCGCCCGGGACAAAGGCTTCCAACAGCTTTCGGCGAATGTCGCCGATCAATTCCGCGCATTCGGATTCCCGATGACAAATATCCGGCCCCATCAAGGCGTTTCTGACGCGGTCCGAGACGTTTACCGGACCCGGGTTGAGCAGTATCATGAGCGTGAAATTCTCCTTTATTCCCTCACCGTGCACTCGCCCAAAGGGAGCGGTGGTTTAGCCTGGCCCAACGGCCGCGCGAAAACGTTTGGTCATGTCAGCCGGATCCAGCGCGACCCGGTCCGCGTCTTCAATCTGCTCGTTGACTTTGATCAGCAGGAAATGCGGGCCGTCGTTGGCGAGCATGTGTTTGAATTCATATATGATGTCTTCCCGTTCCCAGACCCGTTCGACAGTAGCGTACCCGGCCGCCTTGGCGACCTGGTCCAGCCGTACGATGCGCGAATAGGACGGCTGGTTGCCGGTCGTCCCGTACACCTCGTTATCGAACACGACGTGCGTCAGGTTCTTGGGACGTAAGGCGCCGACCGTAGCCAACGTGCCCATACCCATGAGCACGTTCCCGTCGCCGTCAAACACCACGACCTGCCGGTCCGGTTGGGCCAAGGCCAGTCCCAACCCGATGGACGCGGCCACGCCCATCGACCCGATCATGTAAAAGTTGCCGTCCCGGTCCTTGATCTTCTGGGCTTCCCGCGAAGGAAAACCGTTGCAAATGATGACCGGCTGATCGCCGACGATGTCAAACAGCGCCTGCATCGCCTGGGCTCTGCTCTGCATCACTCCTTCTTCAGGTCGCATAGCTTTGGGCCTTCCATTAACTCTCCCCCTCACCCCAGCCCTCTCCCTCAAGGGGAGAGGGAGTTCCTCTCCTTTGTAAGGAGTGGCGAGGGGAGGTAGGAGCGTATTCGCATCAGGGTTGAATCGCTTTCACCACGCCTTTTTTCAAAAACAACGCCACGGGGACGCGTTGATCCATGAAAGTCTGCGCGGTCCATCGCAGATCCTCGACCAGGGTTTCCGCGGCCAACGTTCGATGCGGAATCCGGATCGTGTCCATCAATTGCGGCATGGTTTGCCCCATCACCAGGTGTTCGGGCGCGTCTTTCCCTTCGAAGCCTCTCCAGGAAACGATGAGCAGGCACGGAATCCTGTAAATCAGGTGGAGTGACATGAGCACGTTCATGGCGTTCCCCAACCCCGAATTCTGCATCAGCACCACGGGAATTTTCCCGCCCAAAAACGCCCCCGCGGCCATGGCCACCGCCTCGTCTTCACGCACCGACGGCGTATAGAGCCGGCGGTCGCTCAACACTTCAATGATCCCGCCAAGGATGGTGTCCGGCACGCCGGTAAAAAAATCAAACCCCATATCCTGGAGCGCTTTCACAAAATCATCGCTGTCGATCACGACCATAACGTCGTTCCCTGCTTTCCCCTTTGTCATTCCGAGCACAGCGAGGAATCTCTCACTGAACAACCGAGTCCTTCAACTACGAGATCCTTCACTTCGTTCAGGATGACCATGCTGGTGTTTTCTCGGAAGGACAATGATGGTTTAACCAACCCGGCACCTCACGGACAATTCTGAGAAAATACCAGACGCCTCCCCCGCTTCTCAACACATTGGCGGTTTTTGAAAACGCCTCCCACGATTGCGGAGTTCTGATGTGACGAGGTAGACTCTGAGGCGCGGTTCCCTTCTATGAACAACCCATCAGGAGGAGCGTGGAGCCCATGAAACGGGGGCAGGAAAAGCGATATACGAAACGGCATGCCGAAAGCGGGATTGCCGCGCCACTTCCCCCTTTGGAAACCTGGCCCAACCAATATCCCGGCTATGAGATCACGATCGAAATCCCGGAATACACCGCCATCTGTCCCAAAACCGGACTCCCGGACTTCGGCACGATCGCGATTCAGTACATGCCGCACAAGGCCTGCGTCGAACTCAAGTCGCTGAAACTCTACATCCACGCTTATCGCAACGTCGGCATATTCTACGAAAACGCCGTCAACCGGATCCTTCAGGATTTCGTGAAAGCCTGCAAACCGGAATGGGCCGTCGTCACCGGCACGTTTACCGCACGCGGCGGGCTCAGCAGCACCATTCGAGCGCAATACCCACAAGAAAAACGCGGATGATGGTGAGACGGGTTTACGCGCTGTTGTAGAATTCAGCGATCCGCTGGACCACCGACTCCATCTGTGCGCTCGTGAGTTCGGGATACACCGGCAGGGACACCACTTCTTGCGCCAGTTGCTCGGACACCGGAAGATCACCCTTGGCGTAACCCAGCGGTTGGTAACATTCCTGCAGGTGCAGAGGGACGGGGTAATAGACTTTATGGCCGATCTCGTGATCCTTTAAATAAGCCATCAATTCATCGCGGTTTTGCGCGCGCAGGGTATATTGGTTGAAGACGTGTACGTTGCGCGGATCCGTAGCCGGCAACGTCAGGCGCTCCAGCAACCCGGCCCGCGTGAACAGGTCATTGTAGTTCGCCGCGTTCCGGGCGCGTTTGGCGTTCCATTCGTCCAGGTGTTGCAGCTTGACGCGCAACACCGCGGCCTCCAAGGCATCGAGCCGGCTGTTGAGTCCGATGTGGTCGTGATGGTAATCCGAGCGGCTTCCATGCACCCGCAACGCCAATAGCAGGTCGCAGAGGTCCCCGTCATTCGTCACGATCAACCCGCCGTCACCCACGCCTCCGAGGTTTTTGGACGGGAAAAAGCTGAAGCACCCCGAATACCCGAAGGTTCCGGCTTTGCGACCGTGCCGACTGGCGCCGATGGACTGGCAGGCGTCTTCAATGACCTTGAGGCCGCGTCGATCGGCCAGTTCCATGATGCGCTCCATGTCGGCGCATTGCCCGAAGAGATGCACCGGGATGATGGCCTTCGTGCGCGGCGTAATCTTCCGCTCGAGCTGTTCGGGATCCATCGTAAAGGTATCGGGAAGGACGTCCACGAAGACCGGCACCGCGTGCAGGCGCGAGATGCTGCCTGCCGTGGAAAAGAAGGTAAACGGCACGGTAATGACTTCATCACCGGGTTTCACTCCCGCCGCCATCAGGGACAACAGCAAGGCGTCGCTTCCCGAGGCCACACCCACGGCGTGACGGCACTCGAGATACCCGGCAATCGCCGATTCGAAGACTTCGACGCGACGACCGAGAATGAAGCTCTGCGCCTCGCAGACCTCTTCGATCGCCGCCAGGACGTCGCCACGGATCTGCCGGAATTGGGCCTGTAAATCCAACAAAGGAACCTTCACGAACGGCATCGCTCCTGTTATCATGGGTCGATTGCAGACCGCGTATTCAAACATACCTGACGGGAACGGGCAAGTAAAAAACCTAACTTTTGTATGTGTTCACTCATTGGCTGTTAATGCCCCTCTCACCCCCACCCTCTCCCTATTTCCCGCTTGATGCAGGAAATGGGAGAGGGAAGGAAACACCATGAACTATTGCAGCGAGTGCGGCGCATCCCTTGTCATGAAGATCCCCGATGGAGACACGCTGCTCCGGTTCGTCTGTGAGCGCTGTCACGCCGTGCATTACGAAAATCCCAAAATCGTGGTGGGCTGCCTTCCCGAATGGGAGGATCGGATCCTGCTATGCAAACGCGCCATCGAGCCGCGTGCCGGGCTCTGGACGTTTCCCGCGGGATTTATGGAAAAGGACGAAACTTTGGAACAAGCCGCCGCCCGTGAAACCCTGGAAGAAGCCGAAGCCGAGGTGGAAATCTCTCAACTCTACGCCGTGTTCAGCATTCCGCACGTGAGCCAGGTGTACGTCGTGTTTCGCGGGAACATGAAGCGGGCCGCGTTCGGCGCGGGAGCGGAAAGCCTGGAAGTCGATCTGTTCAAACGGGAAGACATACCGTGGTCGAAGCTGGCGTTCCGGGTGATTCACGAAATCTTGGAGCGCTATTGCAAAGACGGGACGCACGCACCGGTTCACGTGGGCACCATCCTGCCTTCTCCGCAGCCCTGACCCGTCGCACGTTGCCGACGTACCACGTGCCGGACGTTTCGGAATGCAGAGAACGGCTCACGAAGCCGCATAGACAATGACACCGTATCGCGCGGCTTTGCCGATGGCGATCCACACCAAAGCGGCAAACCACGGCACGCGGAGCCACCCGCCGACCAGACACAACGCATCGCCCACGACGGGCATCCAGGATAGCAACAGGGCCGGGCTCCCCCATTGCCGCAGCCACCGGATCGACCGGTCATATTTGGGTTGAGTGAATCGCGAAGCCGGATACCGCCATCCGAAGAACCGGCCGGCGGCCCACGTGCTCATCCCGCCCAACGTATTTCCCGCCGAAGCCACGGCCAACAGGAGCCACGGATCATGCTCATCCCGGACGGCCAATATAGCCAACACGGCCTCGGACCCGCCGGGAAGCAGCGTGGCGGCAAGGAACGCGCTCACGAACAAGGCCCAGAGGCCCGGCGCCTCACCGGTCATGATACCGGCTCATTCACTCTTCCACCCAGCACACGGGATCCCCGACCAGAATCTCGCCATCGTCCAAGACCTCGCCAAACGCCCCACCGGTCCAGGCACGCGACATGGCTGCCTGCAGCCCGGGCCAGGCTTCATCCATGCGTTCGCACGGCCTGGTTTCACCCAGGATACGGATGCGACACGATCCGATGCGCAGGATACGTTTCGCAGACCGGTACAGGCTGAGACCGCTGATCAACAGGTTCGCCCGGCGCGCGGACGGCGGCAACGTGCCGTTGACTTCCGTCATCAACTCCGCCCAGTTTTCCCGTTCGAGAATGGTGACCTGTCGCCTGCCGCCTTGATTCGCGTTGCCCACCAGCCCCTCGCCCGCTTGCATAACAGCCTGCTCCGCGAAATCCATGGGCCCCCGCTTCATGCGCTTGATCCAAATGGCTTCCAGCCGGCCTCTTGCCGCCTTTGTGTGCTTCGACACGATCCTACCTCCGATCTCACCGGATTTCGTTTTGACTCTCCGGCGCCGACGTTTTATAGTAAATTATGGCGCGACAGGATAGCCCACCCCAGCCCGAAATCCAAACCGCCAGGACAAGGGGCCTGAGGCCGCACGTCCTCCTGCTCGTACTTGGAGGAAGCCTCTGTGGGCTCTGGTCCGGGCAGGCTTTGGCTGAACATCCTTCCCAACTTCCCATGCCGTTTGAACTGGTCAAAGAACTGGTGGGAACTTGGCAGGGTAGCAGACAGGTACTCGACGGACAGGAAATCATCACCGTGGAATATGCCTTAACGTCGAGAGGCACGGCGGTGATCGAACGGATGTTCCCCGGCACACCCAAGGAAATGGTGTCGATCTATACGCAGGACGGGCACGAGATGGTCATGACGCATTACTGCGCGTTGGGCAACCAGCCACGCATGCGCACCAGCAGCCCGGTGACGGGCAATTCCATTACCATGTCCTATATCGACGGCACGAGCATGCATTCACTGCAGGACAAGCACATGCACGAATTGACCCTTTCCTTTATCGACGACCGCCACATCAACCATGAATGGACGGTCTTCGAACACGGCCGGGAACAAGTGACCCACACGTTTGCCTTTACCCGGCAATAATCCCGCGCTTACGTTCTCTGCGATCATCCCCGCTGACTCTGCTGCCATTCCCCACCCGATCGGGGCACCATGGTCTTTGTTATGTCGTTCATGGCAAAAGACAACGACACTGGATTCCCGCGTGCGCGGGAATGACAGCAGGAGGAGGAAACGACACGCCGTGAAGAGGTTCAAAGATCCAAGGTCGCCGCGACCTGCCAGTCCTGTGGGTTCGTTGAACCGGCTCGAATGAGTTGGAGGCGGGAGGCGAGAAAAACGCTTGGCAGGTCAGGTGGCAGATCCGTGATGATCTCTTGCTTCAGGCTTTCGGGAAACAGTCCGTAAAGGAGACTGACGTGCGGGTCGAAGGCACTCGCCAGTTGTGCGTTGAAGATCCGTGTGGCCTGTTGGTGAGCATCCAAGATCGCCGGAGACGGCTCCGCCGGGAGGAAGAGGCAGCGAAAGTATTTTGACTCATAGCCTGGCTTCTTGAGCCGAACCTCGAAAGGGTGAAGCGCACGCGCCAATTGGTGCGTGCAGTCAGCCAGAGCTGCCTCGTTGCCATCAAGTCGGCCGAGCAGCGTGAGATGGGGATCGAACGCCGGGCCTTGATGCCTGTTGCTCAGATCGGTGATCACGCCGGCGAGCCGGTCGTACACCGCACCCGTCGGGACCAGCCACAGATGAAACATAGTCATGGATGAGGTGGCCGCCCTACTCCACGGTCACGCTTTTCGCCAGGTTTCGCGGGCGATCCACGTCGATGTTGCGGAGGGTCGCGATGTGATACGCCAAGAGTTGCAGCGCGGCAGTGAAGGGAATCGGTGAGAGCAAGGCATGGGTGTTGGGAATCCTGAAGACGCAATCGGCCAGGGCTTCCAGTTCCTCTTCGCCCTCGCTCACGAACGCGATGACCGGAGCGCTCCGCGCCTTGACTTCCATCAGGTTGCTCACGGTCTTGTCGTATAACCGGTCCCGCGGGGCCAGCACCACCACCGGCATGTCTTTGTCGATCAGGGCAATGGGGCCGTGCTTCATTTCGCCCGCGGCGTACCCTTCCGCGTGGATGTAGGAAATTTCCTTGAGCTTGAGCGCGCCTTCCAACGCGATCGGATAATTGATCCCGCGTCCGAGATAGAGAAAGTTGTTCTTCTCGTGAAACCGTTTCGCCATCGCCGCGAATTCGGCTTCGCGTCTGATGACGCCTTCCACGTGTCCGGGCAGGGCCATGAACTGATCCAGCCACCATTGGCCGTCTTCCACGCTCAGGACCTCGCGCACTCTTCCGACGTGCAGGGCCAAGAGATACAGGGCCATGATCTGACCGGTGAAGGCCTTGGTCGAGGCCACGCTGATTTCCGGGCCGCACCGGGTGTAGATCACGCCGTCGGATTCCCTCGCCAGCGTGCTGCCCACGACGTTGACGATCGACAGGACGTGCGCCCCCAATCGCCTGGCTTCTCTGGCCGCGGCCAGCGTATCCGCGGTTTCTCCGGATTGCGACAGGGCGACAAACACGTCCCCCTGCTGCACCATCGGGTTGCGATACCGGAATTCCGAGCCGATATCCACCTGGACCGGCTTGTGCACGAGTTCCTCAAACAAGTATTTGCCCACCAGGCCGGCGTGCCAGGACGTGCCGCAGGCGACGATCCAGATCGACCGGGCGTCCCGTAACTGTTCTGGCGTGATGGCCAGATCCGGCAGGTCGGCTTCGCCCGAGTCGTAACTGTAGCGCCCCCGCAGGGTATCCAGAATGGTCTGTGGTTGCTCGTGAATTTCCTTGAGCATGAAGTGCGGGTAACCGCCTTTTTCTGCGGCATCCGCGTTCCAGTCGATGCGGACCTCGTCCCTTTGGACGAGCCGGCCGTCCGCGCCCGTCACCGTCACGCCCAGCGGGGTCAACGTCCCGACGTCGCCGTCTTCCAGATACGTCACGTTGCGGGTATGCGCGAGCAACGGCGTCACGTCGGAAGCCAGGAACGCGGCTTTCTCACTGTGCCCCAGCACCAGCGGACAACCCGACTTGGTCACGACCAGCGTCCCGGGTTCGCTCACGCACATGCCGGCTATGGCATAGCTCCCGTGCAGTTCCCGCACCGTCGCGCGAAACGCCTGCTCCAGGGAGTGCCCTCCTTCCATGTGAAACGCCACCAAATGGGCGATCACTTCGGTATCCGTCTCGGATTCGAACCGGTACCCCGCGGATTCCAAACGCCGTTTGTGGGCCAGGTAATTCTCGATGATGCCGTTGTGTACGATGACGACGTTGCCGGACCGGTGCGGATGGGCGTTCTGTTCGGACGGTTTGCCGTGCGTGGCCCATCGCGTGTGCCCGACCCCGATGGTCCCGGCGAGGTGTTCTTCTTCCAGCGCGTGTTCCAGGTGCAGCAGTTTGCCGACGCTTCGACGGATCTCGATCCTGCCGTGCTGCAACACGGCGATCCCGGCCGAATCATAGCCTCGATACTCCAGCCGCCTGAGGCCCTGCATGAGTATCCCCGCAGCATTGTCGTCTCCGATATATCCTATGATTCCGCACATGCGCAGTTTTGCACCTTATTCGAGCATTTTTGACTCACTTCTGCTCTGTTTTGCACCATTTTTGCACTTTTTTGTCGCCGGAACCATTTCCCTTCACCCTGCCCTCTCCCAAGGGAAAGGGGCGCTACCCCTTAGCTCCCTTTTTCTTTCCACGGGAAGATTTCTGAGCAGACGAGGACTTTTTCGAAGTATCGACTCGGCGCCGGGTGGCCCATTCTTCTTTGGTGACTTGCGGGCTCCGCGATAGCGCCAGCGCGGCGGCGGGCACGTCTTGCGTAATCGTGGAACCCGACCCGACCACCGCGCCCTTGCCTACTTTCACGGGTGCAATCAGTTGCGTGGCGCTGCCGATGAACGCCTCATCCTCGATTGTCGTCCGGTCCTTTTTGTAACCGTCGTAATTGCACGTGATGGTGCCCGCACCGATATTGACCCGTTTCCCCACGGTCGTGTCACCCAGATAGGTCAGATGATTTGCCTTGGACCCTACGCCCAGTTCCGTGTTTTTCACTTCGACGAAATTGCCGACCTTGGCTTGCTTCCTCAGCACCGCGCCGGGACGAATATGCGCGAACGGCCCGACGGTGGCATGGTCTTCGATGACCGCCTGGTCCACAACTGAACTGTCCTGAATGGTGACGGCCTTCCCGACCACGCTGTTCGTCACCCGGGATGCGGAGCGAATGACGCAGCCGGGCCCGACATTCGTGTGCCCTTCCAAAGTCACGCCCGGATGGAGCACGGTGTCCCTGCCGATCCTGACCGTATCATCAATGAACGTGGTCCGGGGGTCGAGCAAGGTCACGCCCGCGTTCAGCCATCGCGTCCGAATGCGTTCCCGCATCGCTTCTTCGACACCGGCGAGATGCTCACGGGTATTGACTCCGAGACATTCCCGGGAGTCGGAAGTCTTCAACCCCGCCACCTTGCGACCCTCGGCCACGGCCAAGCCTACGATGTCGGTCAGATAATATTCGCCTTGCACATTCTTCGCACGCACCCGGGCCAAAGCCTTGAACAGGAACGACGCGTCGACGACGTAGGTGCCGGCATTCACTTCATGAATGGCGCGTTCGGCCCTGGTCGCATCCGCTTCCTCCACCACCTTGACCACCTGTCCTTTGTCGCCCCGTACCACGCGGCCATAGCCCCGGGGCTCGGGCAACTCCGCGCTCAAAAGGGTCAAAACGGCTTTTTCTTTTTCATGACGAGTCAACAACCGCTGCACGGTCGCGCGACGCAGCAACGGCGTATCCGCGTTCACGATGAGACAATGCTTGCTCGCGGCTTTCCCCTTGGGCATCAGAGCGGCTTGGGCCTGTCGCACCGCATGCCCGGTGCCCAACTGTTCAGGTTGCAGAGCCACGTCGAACGGCTCGAAATCCGCTTTGGATTGGTCCAGAAACTGCCGAACCCGGTCGGCCTGATGTCCGATGACGACCACCACGCGCGCGTCCGCGACCCGCCTGGCCAACGAGAGCATGTACCAGAGCAGGGGGCGTCCGGCCACGGAATGCAACGCCTTGGCCGTCCCGGACCGCATGCGTTTTCCCCGGCCCGCTGCGATGACAATCGCGGAAAACTTTTTCATGGATGATGCCTCATGGTGAGGCGTGGCGAAGAACGTGGCGGCTATCCCGTCCTGACTTCGACCTTTTGCTCAGGAAAGGCGGAGGACTCGCGCGCCGTATCGAAGGTCGGCACGTTCATGGGTTTCCCGGAAGAATAGAGCCCGCCAGAGACGATTAATTTCATGGCTTCTTCCACGCTCATGTCCACGGACACCACCTCCCGCTCGGGGACCAACAGGAAGTACCCCGACGTAGGATTCGGCGACGTCGGGACGTACACGTGGACCAGCGGTTCCGGCGCCAGGCTTTGCACTTCTTCCCTGGTCTCCCCGGTCACGAAGGCCAAACAGTAGTTCCCGTCCTTGGGGAATTGAATCATCACCACCTTGTTGTACTTTTTCCGCTGTTTGAACGACAGGATATCCATCATTGATTTCAAGGTCGCGTAAATTCCCCGGACCACGGGCACCCGTTCCAGCGACTCTTCCCACCGTTTGACCAACCGGCCCCCGATGTAATTCGTCCCCATGAACCCCGCAAAGAGGATCAGAAACAGCAGCATCAGGATCCCCAGCCCGGGCACGTAGTAGTCCTCAGTCACCACCTCGGCCAGCATGTTCCCCAGAATGCTGTCCACGGTGACGAACAGGGTCTTGAGGACGAGGACCGTCCCCCAAATCGGCGTGACCACCAACAGGCCCGTCAGAAAATATCGCTTGAAGACCGTACTGGACATAGTGACTGGCATGTTACAAAGCCGGGGGCCTTCCTGCAACCCCTTTTCTTGCGAATATCAACGGGTTAGATTACGATGCGCCGTGGCAACCAGGCGATCGCAAGGAACCCCGTCCGCGCCGAAACGTCCCCATCGAAAAGGTCTATTCATCACATTCGAAGGGATCGAAGGGAGCGGCAAATCCACCCAGGCCCAAGCCCTCGCCCAATATCTCCGGGACCAAGGCTTCGAGGTGGTTGAAACGCGCGAACCCGGCGGCACTCCAGTGGCTGAACACATCCGGGAGGTGTTTCTCCGGCCTACGCGCAAACAGCGCTCGGGCGACCCGCTGGTCCCGGAATGCGAAGTCGCCCTGATCCTGGCGGCCCGCAGTCAACACGTCGCCAACCGGCTCCTGCCGGCCTTGGAGCACGGGGCCGTGGTCATCTGCGACCGCTTCTCCGACTCGACGCTGGCGTACCAGGGGTACGGCAGAGGACTCCCGTTAGCCGAACTGCGGTCACTCACGCGGTGGGCCGCCAAGGGCTTGACTCCCGATGCGACCTTTTTGTTTGATCTGCCCGTGTCCCAAGGATTGCGGCGACGACTGAACAGCACGGACGTGAATCGCCTGGATCATGAAACCGCGGCCTTTCATCAACGCGTGCGAAACGGGTTCCTGAGCTTGGCCCAACAAGCGCCGCGACGGATTCATACGATCAACGCCCGCCGGTCGACCCAGGCGATCGCCCGCCACCTGCGAACGTTGATCACCCCCCTGCTCGAACAGGGACTGAAGAAACAACGCCTCACGGTCAAGCGTTCATAACCCCTATGCCCTTTGCCGACGTCATCGGTCAGGATGGACCGAAAAAGAAAATCCGGACGGCGCTGGCCCAGCAGGCCATCGGCCATGCCTACCTCTTTTCAGGGGACGACGGCATCGGCAAGCGCCTCATGGCACTGCGGTTCGCGCAGGCCCTGTCCTGTGAAACCCCGCCCGCCTCGTCGCAACCGGACTCCTGCGGCCACTGTCGCGCATGTGAGCAAATCGACTCAGGCACCTATCCCGATCTGTTGATCATCGAACCGGAACAGGACAAAGCCAACCCGCAAATCAAAATCGACCGGGTCCGCGAAATCGAACGTCACGTGATCTACCGGCCGCTGTTGAGCGCGCGCAAAATCTGCATCATTGACGACGCCGACCGCCTGAACGCCAATGCCGCGAACGCGTTTTTGAAAACGCTCGAAGACCCGCCCGAACACAGCCTGTTCATCCTGGTGACCAGCCGGCCCTTGCGTCTGTTGGCCACCGTGCGGTCCCGCTGTTTGACGCTCAGGTTTTCGCCCGCGACACCCGCTGAATTCGAAGGAGCCCTGGCCCTGAAACAGGCCACGGCGACTGAGGATGCCCGGTTTCTTTCCCGTGTGTGCGGAAATCGTATCGGCGTGGCCCTGCGAACGAATCTGTCGGAACTCCGCAGCCGCCACGACCGGTTTTTTGATTTGTGCCGATCCGAAACCCTGGCCCATACCACGGCTGTGCTTCAGCAAGCTGAGGAACTCTCGAAAGCCCAACCCTTCCCCGACGTGATCGACTGGCTTTCGCACGGACTGCGTGACGTGCTGTTGATGACCCTCGAAACCCGGCAGGACCTCCTGTTGCACCAATCGCACATCCCATTGCTTGAACAAATCGCCGCATCCCTAACCCCGGCGGATGTCGTGGAACTCATGGACGTCCTGCAAACCCTGGAACAAGCCCCGACGCAGAATTTGAATCTCCAACTCTGCCTGGAAAATTTCCTGTTCCGCTTTCACCGAACCATGCACCGTGACGCCGCCTGAACAACATGATATGTATTGCAGACATGTGCTCCCATCGAGTCTTTTTCTGTCTTCTCCATCCTTTTCCTTCTGTCATCCCTACGAAAGCAGGAATGACGGCAAGGGAGAAACGTCGGGAATGACAATTGACTGACCATGCCTGACCCCTTCTATATCACCACCCCCATTTACTACGTGAACGACGTGCCGCACATCGGGCACGCGTATACCACCATCGCGGCGGACGTGCTGGCACGCTGGCACCGCCTCATCGGAGACGAGGTCTTTTTCCTGACGGGCCTTGACGAACACGGGCAAAAGGTCCAGCAGGCCGCGGCCAAAGCAGGGATTGCTCCGCAAGAGCATTGCGACCGGTTGACCACGCAGTTTCAAACCCTGTGGCAGAAGCTCGCCGTTTCCAACGACGGGTTCATTCGCACCACTGATGCCCGGCATCAGGCCGTGGTCCAGCGATTCCTCCAGCGACTGTATGACGCCGACCTCATCTATCGTGCGGAATACACCGGCTGGTATTGCACGTTCGATGAACGGTTCTGGACGGAGAAGGACGTGGACAATGGCCGCTGTCCCGACTGTCAACGACCGGTGGAGCAGCTCAGCGAAAGCAATTACTTCTTCTGCATGAGCCGGTTCCAGCAACGGCTGCTCGACCATCTCGATGCCAACCCGACGTTCATCCGCCCGGAATCCCGCCGCAACGAAGTGCTGGGGTTTTTGCAAAAGCCGCTGGAGGACCTCTCGATCTCGCGTCCCAAGACCCGCCTGTCCTGGGGCATTGAACTGCCCTTCGATGCCGACTACGTGACATACGTGTGGTTCGACGCGCTGGTGAATTACGTGTCGGCGCTGGAATACCTGCCGCCCCAGCCTTCGGTTGATCGCCTCTGGCCGGCAACCGTGCACTTGGTGGGCAAAGACATTCTGACGACGCATGCGGTGTACTGGTCCACCATGCTCATGGCACTGGAGATCCCCTTGCCCCACGCGATCTTCGCGCACGGCTGGTGGACGGTGGACGGCGAGAAAATGTCCAAGAGCCGGGGCAACGTGGTCGATCCGTACGCCGTGGTCGACCAATTCGGCGCGGATGCGTTTCGCTATTTCCTTCTCCGCGAGATCCCGTTCGGACAGGATGGAGACTTTTCGCACGAGTCCTTTATCGGCCGCATCAACGCCGACTTGGCCAATGGACTGGGCAACCTGTTGAGCCGGACCGTGACGTTGATCCAGCGGTTTTGTCACGGCACCGTGCCGGCTCCGGATCCTTCCGCGATCACCCAACTCGAAACCGATTTGCAATCCGCCGCCGCGTCCTTGATGCAAGAGACCTTGCCCCGTCACTTGCAGCGGATCGAATTCAATCGCACGCTCGAAGCGATCTGGGGACTGGTTCAACTCGGCGATCAATACATCGACAAAACCGCGCCGTGGGTCCTCGCCAAAAACCCCGACGACGCCCAACGACTCCAGACTGTGCTTTTTCACGCGGCGGAAACCCTCAGGTTCCTCTGCCTGGCCGTGTATCCCTTCATGCCGGATACCGCGCAGGAAATGGCCCGGCAATTGGGGTTGCCCTATGATTTTTCCCGGGCGCTTCTCAAGGATTCCGTCGCCTGGGGCGACGGGCAATCCGGCGCCACCGTGGTCAAGGAGAAAGCCTTGTTCCCGCGAGTCGAGGCATCCGCGGCGCAATCCCCTGCAAAGCCTCAACCCGAGGCACCCGCCTCTTCTTCCAAAGCTGAGGACAACCGAATCACCATACAGGACTTCCAAAAAGTCGAGTTGAAAGTCGCCAAGGTTATCGCGGCCGAACGCGTCCCCAAGTCAAACAAACTCCTAAAACTCCAGGTGTATCTCGGCGACGAACAAAAACAGATCGTGGCCGGCATCGGGAAAAAATACGGCCCGGACGACGTTGTCGGAAAGACGATTGTGGTGGTGGCGAATCTGAAACCGGCCAAACTGATGGGCGTGGAATCGCAGGGAATGGTGCTGGCGGCGGGAGATCAGGAAGTCCAGGGCCTGGTCACGTTCGAGGACGCCGACCTTGAGCCCGGCACGAAGGTGAAATAGCAGCGGATTGTCGGGTTACGCCCTTCGACAGGCCCTACAGCCCGCGGGCGACGAGGTCGTGGAGATGGATCATCCCGACGACCTGTTCTTGACGATT
Organism: Nitrospirales bacterium; assembly: GCA_965207015.1. Lineage (GTDB taxonomy): Bacteria > Nitrospirota > Nitrospiria > Nitrospirales > UBA8639 > Bin75. The sequence goes on from OZ242257.1 coordinate 1,528,312, forward strand.
CAAGACCGGCAACACGGAAATGGGTTTCTCCCGTTTTTCCATTTTTTCCAGGGCCGCGTACGCGTTCTCGTCGTCAAACACAAACTCCGGGGCGGTGTTCATGATGGCCTGGATCGTCATGCCGAATACGTCTTTTTGTGCCTCCAGCACCAGGCGAACGTCATAATCGGTCACCAGGCCCAGCAACCGGTGTTCCTCATCGATGATGGACACGGCGCCTGCCCGTTGTCGCGTCATCTCCGTCAGCATGAACCGCACGTCTTTCGCCCCATGGACAACCGGGTTGGCCTCACCGGAGCGCATGAGATCACCGACCGTCAGGAGTAACCGCTTCCCCAGTTGTCCCCCGGGATGATTGACGGCAAAATCATCGGGTTGAAAATCGCGTAATTTCATGAGCGTCACGGCCAGGGCGTCACCAACCACCAAAGCCGCTGTCGTGCTGCACGTGGGCGCCATGTTGAGCGGGCAGGCTTCTTCCTCTATTGGCGTATGCAGGACCAGATCGGAATGCCTGGCCATCGATGAATGCGGTTGGGCCGTTATCGAAATGACCTTGGCGCCGATTTTTCTGGCGACGGGAAGAATCTCAAGCAATTCATCACTCTCACCCGATTTTCCAATGGCCAACACGATATCTTCTTGCTTGATGATCCCGACGCCGCCATGCAGCCCGTCCGCACTGTGCAGGAACAACGCAGGTGTTCCCGTGGACACCATCGTGGCCGCAATTTTCTGGGCGATGATGCCGGATTTTCCCACGCCCGTGACCACGACCTGCCCGCGACAGTCAAAGATCCACCGCACGGCTTCTTCGTATGCCGGGGACGGTTTGAGCGCATTGATCGTCCGCACTTCCAGATCAATGACTCGCTGCATTTCAGCCAGAACATCCATGAGAAACTCTCTCAGGAAAAAACTTGAGATTGCCTTCTTGATGCGTAATAAAGAAAATACTTCATCATATTCCCCGAAAAGGAGTCAACGCCATATCGGCCTTTGTACATCAGCAGCCGATGACGCCGACCGTGAAGGCCCAAGGCAATTGGCACCATGCCGACGAACCCGCCAAACGCCGACAAACATTCCCTGCAACCCCGAACCAGGCAGGTGATTAGGGAAATCTTTGCCAAACTGAACTACACTGCGCTTGGCGACATTTATTGCGAGGAAGGCGGCGAGGCCTTTTGGAAAGCCCATAAGAACAAATGTCAAACCATGGGCATCAGGATCGGTGAGGCCTTGAAACAGCGCCTCCCGCAAAAGGGAAAAAGCCTCTACGTGGGAGCCGGGGTGGCTGAACTTCCCCTGCTGGTACTGGAAACCCTTGAAATGAACCGGACCGTTCAGGCCCATAATCTTCGAGAACGTGAAGTGGAAGTTCTGAACTGGGCGTGTGACGGCCTGCCGTTTACCGTACACGCAACCGCGGCCCAAACGGCCCGGGGCACCTTCGATCACCTGTGGATCGCCAGCGTACTCAATGATCCCGAATGTTTTCCGGAAACCTCGGCGTTGGCCTATGGCCGGGCCGATCCCATACGATTCGATCCCGCGGCGTTTCAACAAGAGCGAACTCAGATCCAAGAGCTGTTGGATGCGTGCCTGCCCAAACTCTCACGTCCGGGGATTCTCTCCACCACGGTGGAAGAGGTCACGTGGATGGAGGACTGGCTCACTCGCAATCGGATCCCGTTTCACATCGAAGAACAACCCTACCCGACCGCCATCGTCGGCGACCCGCTTTGCTTTATCCGCACTGAACCGGGCAGGAGTTAGGGTAAGGTCTGTCCCGCGCCGGGCATGGATGCGCGTTGAGTGGCGAACACCGCATGCAGGTGCTTCCCTTGTTTCAGAAGCTCTCCCCTCGCCTTGGCAAACACCTGCTCTACGTACGCCCAATCGGCTGCGGTGACGTTATACTCGCGAAGCAAGTTTTCTAAGCGCGGTTCGTCGCCCATTGCTCGTGGCGCGGTATGATCAACCAGCGCCTCCAGCGTCTCCGAGGTCCAGCCCGTTACAGCGAACGCCTGACTCAACGTAGCGGCCTTCTTCGCGCCGAATTTATCGGACAATACGGAGACAAACATGTCCCGCACAACGGGGTCGGAACTTTTGAGAAATATCGACTGCGACTGGATCAGGGCATGGATGAGTCGGTCGGCTTCAGAACTGGATTCCGGCGGCAGCGCGCCGGCTTCGTGAAACGTGGCCAGTAGCGCCATGATCGATCCGATATGCGCGGCCGGCGTCCGTCCGGATCGCGTCGAGCGGGGAGGAGAGGGTGGAATGAGAATTTCATTGAGCCGGCTGTACGATCCTCCGGGTTGCGGACCGCCGCTCAAGACGTAGATGTGCCCGGCAATCGCCGCGGCGCCTAATCCGTGACGTGCCGTGGGCATGGGCGCCATCGTCTGCCAGCGATTCAAACGCGCGTTGTACCGTTCGTTCTGATGAAAAGTCCCCTCCCCGGATTCCCCTCCAAAGACATAGGCCCACCCGTTCACCACGCCGGCGGCGATACCGCTCCTGGGCGTCGGCATATCGGCCTTCGGAATCCACTGATTCGACGCCGCATCATAGGCTTCCACCGTGGACAGGTTCTCCAGGTAGTTGAGTCGCACCCGGCCTCCGATCGCATAGAGGGTCTCGTCGATCGCGACCGCAGCCAGGTGATCGCGGGGAGTGGGCAATGGCGCCACCGAGGACCAGTGATCGAGAGCCGGATCATAGACTTCCACGGCCGCGGGATTCCTCTGGCCGTCGTAGCCGCTGACGGCATACAATTTCCCCCGTAAGGTCGTGACGGCCAATCCCCCACGAGCCGTGGGTAGCGGAGCCCGTTCGGTCCATGCTTCATCAGCCGGATTGAACCGAAACACCCGGTCGGAAGGATTCCACAGCGTGTCCTCCGATACGGTAAACCCACCGACAACGTACAGGTCTCCGTCGAGCACCGCGGCACCGGCATGATGCAGCCCTATGGGAAGATCCGGCCTTGAGGACCAGCGGTTGGTCACCGGATCGTACACTTCGACTTTGGTGCTGGCAGACGATTGCAGGCTCCTCCATGAACTCGATTGTTCAAATCCTCCGACAACGTAGATAAGTCCGTCCAATGCGGCCACGGCAACCTCGGTTCTTGCCGTCGGCGCCGGAGCCCCGGTCATCCAATGCCCTAATCCGGCTTCGCCGGCCGCAGGAGCCCCATCCTGGGCTGTAACCTGAGATGCGCCCCCACACAGCAAACAGGGTATCACCAGTATGACGGCGTAAAACCATACACCGCCGTCGAGCATACGCGGTCGCCGGGTCGTCATCATGCGTCCGTGGTCACGCATTCGTTGACAATGCACGCCATCTCCCCTCTGTACAACAATTCTCCTCCTTTGTAAGGAGGGGTGAAGAGGAGGTAGAGTCCGAGGCCAGGATGGCGAAATCCCTTGCTTCATGGGCATTCCACTCTACCCCACCTATCCTCCCCTTACAAAGGGGAGGAATTTCAAGCACGCTAATCTAGACCGTTAAGTTGAAAATTCACAAGATCCACAACTATAATCGTCGAACGCTTCCCGTTTCGTTCACCCTTCACATGAGGCAGCCGTGCTTGCCAAAGTCTTCAGTGCCGGACTGCTCGGACTCGACGCCCAGTTGATCGAGGTCGAAGTCGATATCGGCGGCGGCCTCCCTCAATTTTCCATCGTCGGCCTGCCCGACGCAACCGTCCGGGAAAGCCGGGACCGTATCCGCGCGGCCCTGAAAAACACCGGCTTCGCCCTCCCTCCGAAAAAGATTACGGTCAACCTGGCGCCCGCCGGGTTGAAAAAAGAAGGCGCAGGACTCGAACTGAGTATGGCCGTCGGCATGCTGGTGGCCGAAGGCATCATCGACCAGGCAATGGCTCAACGCTACGTGCTGGTGGGTGAACTGTCTCTCGATGGTCGCATTAAACCCATCAGGGGCGGATTATCCATCGGCATGATATGCCAGAACCGGCACCCACTGATTCTCCCCGCCGAGAACGCACGTGAGGCCGCGGTCATCGACGACGTTGAGGTGTACGGCATGCATACACTTCCCGAAGTCGTCGAGTTCCTGACCGGAAAACAACGCGTCGCTCCTCTCGTCGTCGACCGGCAATCGTTTTTCCGGTCCACCGGCGCGCTGGAAGATGATTTCGCCGAAGTCCGAGGCCAATTCCACGCCAAACGCGCCTTGGAAATCGCCGCAGCCGGCGGGCACAACGTCCTGCTCATCGGACCACCGGGTTCGGGAAAAACCATGTTGGCCCAACGCCTCCCCGGGATCCTGCCTCACCTCAGCATCCAGGAGGCTCTGGACACCACCCGGGTCCATAGCGTGGCCGGCACCTTGGTGACCAACCAATCGCTGATGACCACGAGACCCTTTCGCGCCCCCCATCACAACGTCTCGGACGCAGGCCTCATCGGAGGGGGTACCATTCCCAGGCCGGGGGAGGTCTCTTTGGCGCACAACGGCGTGCTCTTTCTGGATGAAGTGCTGGAGTTCAAGAGATCGGTCCTGGATGGCTTACGCCAGCCGCTCGAAGAGGGGACCGTGACCGTCACGCGGGTGAATGCGTCGCTCCAATATCCGGCGCGGTTCATGTTGGTCGTGGCCATGAACCCCTGCCCGTGCGGATATCACGGCGACCGGACGCGGGAATGCATCTGTAGCGCACACCAAATCCGGCGGTATCGGGGCCGCTTGTCCGGCCCGCTCCGGGACCGGCTCGACATACACGTGGAGGTGCCCGCGGTGCCCGTGTCCGACCTGGCGCACGATCAACCGGCCGAACACTCGGACGCCATTCGGAAACGCGTGGCCGATGCCCGTCAAATCCAGGCGAACCGGTATGCCGCGGAGCATCTGTTTGCCAATGCCCAACTCAAACCCCGGCACATGAAAACGCATTGCCGGCTCGACCAGACCGGCAAGCAACTCCTGGATCAGGCCGTGACCCGCTTGGGGCTCTCGGCCCGCGCCTATGGGCGGATATTGCGTGTTGCACGAACGATTGCGGATTTGGCAGACTCAGAGGCTATCGAACCGTCGCATCTGGCCGAGGCCATACAATATCGGAACCTGGACCGCACAACCACGTAGGACTTGCATGGACATTCAAATCGGACCTCACCTGTACCGTAACAGCAACGGCACGATTGAAGTCGAAGGCGTGCCGCAAATCGATATCGAGCCGCGTCCCTCGGGCGGATTCCCGAAAGTGAATTTTGCCCTGTTTGAGACGGGCGGGAAAATGCCGGCCAAACTCACGGACAGCACGTTGGCGATCAATGAAGGCCAGGCCTATGCACTCGACCGAAGTCCCACGAGTCTGGTGATGCGGCATCAGGACAGCGGGAAAGAAATCCTCAACATGACTCTTGAGGAGAATGGCCGGCTCGTGATCTCACAGGGCGAGTTCTATACCTTGAAAGGCCACACCCTCACGATTACGCCCTTGGAATGGACCCTGGAAAAAACCACGGTGACGGAAGGGGAAACCGACGTGCAGGGCAAAGCCGTTCCCCTGGAATAGGGCGCACATACAGGTGCGCCCCTACAGCCGTCGTGGTAGGCGACTCAAATCTCCGCAGCCGTGGCTTTTTTCGACCCGTCACAGTTCACACACGTTTGACTGTGAATCCCTTCGCTGGCCACGGCCGGCCCCAAGGCCATGTTCCGGTCCAAGGCGACCACATCAGGGCCTTGATGCGTCCAGAGCCGCTCGCAACCGGGGCAAAAGAACCACACCGTATACCCCGGCCAATCTCGATCACGTGTTGCCATAACCAAACATGGTTGCCGGCGTTGGCATCTTTTCTGTCATTTTTCGCAATACGACGCCCTCTTTTCCTCCCCTTTGTAAGGGGAGGTCAGGTGGGGTAGAGTTGCCTACCCGCAGAGCGTCGGCACTGGCCACCACATGCGGGTTACGTACTCCAGATCAGTTTCTACCTCCCCTCGCCCCTCCTTACAAAGGAGGGGAAGAAAAACAGGAATTGTCAACGAATGACTAAACGCTTGCAAGAACGCCCTTCGCCGAGCTTGTCTTAGGCATCGGCCAGCACTTTGCCGATTTTATGCGTCGCCTGTTCCACGTCCGCATTCGACACGTCCAAATGGGTGACCGCACGAAACAGGTGATCGCCGATGGCATTCAACAAAACCCCGGTTTCCTTGAACGCTTGCAGGAGTTCCTGCGTCGAACGGTCGCTTCGCACGACTTCGAACACGACGATATTCGTCTCGACATGGTCGGGGTCCACGTACACCGTTGGGATCTGTTGCAATTGCAGGGCGAAACTTTTGGCATTCTCATGGTCCTCCTGAAGCCGGGTCACGTGGTGCTCCAGAGCATAGAGGCCCGCAGCCGCGAGAATGCCTGCTTGCCGCATGCCACCGCCGAACATTTTTCGCAAACGCCGGAGTTTGGCAATCCGGTCTCTGGTCGAGGTGATCAATGAACCGACCGGAGCCCCCAACCCCTTGGACAGGCAAAACGATACGGTATCGAACGGCTGCGCAAATTCGTCGGCGGATACCCCGGTGGCCACGACCGCATTGAACAACCGGGCGCCGTCCAAATGCAACGCAAGCCCCTGGTCTCCGGCCAACTTCGTGATTTCCCGGATCGTGGACAAGGGGTAGATCGACCCCCCTCCGAAATTGTGCGTTTGTTCCAAGCACAGCAGCGTCGTCGGGGGATTATGGACGTCTTTAGGCCGGATGGCCGCGAGCACGCTATCGGCGGTCAAAAGACCCCGGTCGCCGTCGATGCAGCATAATTGGACCTGAGACAAGGCCGAGGCCGACCCCCCTTCATACCGAATGATATGGGCCGTGCCTTCCACGAGTACTTCGTCGCCCGGACGGGTATGGAGACGAAGGCACAGTTGATTTGCCATCACCCCGGTGGGCACGAACAAGGCCGCGTCCTTGCCCAACACGCGGGCAGCCTCGGCCTCCAGGGCATTCACCGTCGGGTCCTCGCCATACACGTCGTCGCCCACCTCGGCCTGTGCCATGGCTTCTCGCATGCCCGGTGTCGGCTTGGTGACGGTATCACTACGCAGGTCAATCATCGTCGGGCTTCCTCTCGGGGCTGTTATCGTCGTTCACGTTCCCTTCCTTTCTTTATTCTACGGCAGTCTCCTTGACGGGAACAAGAAGCCCGATTTGCGACAACACGCCTTGAATCTCTTCCGCGGACACGGGGCCTGCCCGGAGGATGGCCAGCTCATCCACCACGCTCAACAGGGTGGAAGGCCGGTTCCCCGGGGCAGGACCGGCATCCAAGATCAGATCGACGGCGTGACCCAGTGAGGCTTCCACCTCGTCGGCGGTCAGGCACGAAGGTTGCCCGGATCGATTGGCGCTCGTCCCGGTCAACGGACCCGTGTGACGTAATAAGGCCCTGAGGAACGCCGGCGCAGGTTCCCGAATCCCGATAGTCCCGGTCCCGGCCGTCAGCACGGGAGAAAGCCCGTGTTTGGCCGGAACGATGACGGTCAACGGACCTGGCCAGAATTCGTCGATCATCGCGTGGAACCAGGATGGAACGGACCCGGCCAGGGCATCAAGTTGGCTCCGTTCCCCGATCAGCACGAGAAGGGGTTTCCCGGAAGGCCGTTCTTTCGCCTCGATCACGCGGTCCAGAGCCGTGGGATTGGACACCGATGCGGCCAGGGCGTACGAACTTTCCGTCCCGACGGCCAGCAGGCCGCCTCGATGAACGAGATCCGCAATCGGAACAAAAAAGGAGGGAGAGGGGTCTGCTGGAACCGGAAGAATTTTGGCCACAAACGTCTTACCCGAGCGGAGCTGGTTTACGTCAAGACTCGCGCGGCAATATCGGTGCGGAAATATTGCCCTTCAAACGCGATGCGCCTCCCCGCATCATAGGCCCGGTCATGCGCCGCTCTGAGGGAGGATCCCCAAGCCGTCACCCCCAACACGCGCCCCCCGGCCGTCACGATGTCTTGGCCGTTCAAGGCTGTCCCGGCGTGGAAGACCGAGACCCGGTCATCGGCGGCAGCATCCGGGAGCCCGGTGATCGGCAGGCCGCTCACATACTTGCCGGGATACCCGCCCGACGCCATGACGACACACACCGCTGATTCCTCCGACCAGTCGAGATGGATCTGATCCAACCGATGTTCCACAACTGCTTCGAGAACGTCGGCGAGGTCCGTTTTCAACAACGGCAACACGACTTGCGTCTCGGGATCACCGAACCGTGCATTGAATTCCAGTACGTAAGGCGTCCCGTCCTTGACCATGATTCCCGCGTACAAGACCCCAAAAAACGGACTGCCCACGCGCGACAGCCCTTCGATCGCAGGATGCAATACGTCTCGCATAATCGCATAGCGCAAGGCCGGCGTGGCCAGCGGAGCCGGCGCATAGGCCCCCATGCCTCCGGTATTGGGGCCGGTATCGCCCTCCCCGAGGCGCTTGTGATCCTGAGCGGCCAGCATGGGGACGACGGTTTTCCCATCGGCAAATGCCATCAGGGTCAGTTCCTCCCCTTCGAGACATTCTTCGATGACCACCCGGTTGCCGGCGTCGCCGAAGGCTCGATGCTCGAGCATGTTGACGACCGCGTCCTTGGCGTCCTGCGCCGTCCGGGCCACGACCACGCCTTTTCCCTGGGCCAACCCGTCCGCTTTGACGACGATGGGGAGCGCGCATTGCTCCAGGTAGTCCAGCGCGGGACGGATACTCTCGAAGGTACTCGCCTCCGCGGTCGGAATCCCCTGGCGCATCATCAGGTTCTTGGCAAATGCCTTACTGGATTCGATCCTGGCGGCGTTCCTGGTCGGGCCGAAGACCTTGAGTTTGCTTTCTCGAAACAAGTCCGCAATCCCCAACGCCAGGGGCGCTTCGGGGCCGACCACGGTGAGATCGATGGCCTTCTCCTCGGCGAACGCTTTCAGGCCGGCCAGATCCGTGGCTGGAATCGGCACGCACGTGGCCAGTTGGCTAATTCCCGCGTTCCCCGGCGCACAATAGAGCTCACTCACCCGAGGGCTGGATGCGAGTTTCCAGACCAATGCATGCTCGCGCCCGCCACTGCCGATTACCAAAATCTTCATTCAATCCAACGTCTGCGAAACACGGCTCAAGGAACCTCTGATTTATTGTGATAGCGGGATGCAGGGCAGGGCGTCCCGCAGCGAGACCCGAGGCTTATCAACATAGATAGGCGAGGGCTGAGTGAGGACACAACGCCGCCGTGCGCCCGATGGTGCATTAAATCGCGGCTTAATGTCGGAAGTGGCGCATGCCCGTCAATATCATCGCCACGTCCTGTTCATCCGCGGCCTTGACCACCTCTTCGTCCCTGATGCTGCCTCCCGGTTGGATCACCGCGGTCACGCCCGCTTGAACGGCCGCATCGAGTCCGTCACGGAACGGGAAAAAAGCGTCTGAGGCCATGATGCAACCCTTGACCGACAGATTGGCTTTCATCTCGGCTAACTTGACGGAATCCACCCGGCTCATCTGGCCGGCCCCGACGCCTACGGTCTGCGTGGCATTGGCAAACACGATGGCGTTGGACTTCACGTGCTTGCACACCTTCCACGCAAAGGCACAGGCCGCGTATTCCTCATCCGTGGGTTTCCGTTGGGTCGGCACCGCCAGCGCTTTCACTTCCGCCAGGGCACCCAGGTCCCGATCCTGCAGGATCAATCCCCCGACAAGTTTCTTCAAGTCATACCCGTCTCGGGTTTGGCTTTCGAGAGACCCGACGGTCAACAACCGCAAGTCCTTTTTCCGTTGCAATTCAGCCAGGGCCTCGTCGGTAAACGCAGGCGCGATCAGGACTTCGACGAACGTGGACGTCACTTCTTTGGCCATGTCCGTATCCACGGGGCGGTTGCAGGCTATCACCCCTCCGAACGCGGAGACAGGATCGGTTTCCCTGGCTTTCCGGTAGGCCTCGACCGGCGTCGCTCCAAGTGCTACACCACAGGGGTTATTGTGTTTGATGATGACGACGGCCGTGTCGCTGAATTCTTTAGCCAACTCCAACGCCGAGTTGGCGTCCAGGTAATTGTTGTAGGACATGGCCTTACCATGCAGCTGCCGGCCAAGGGAAATCGAGGGTTCCGTACTGCCGATCTCCCGATAAAACGCTCCTTCTTGATGCGGATTTTCACCGTATCGCAGGATTTCGGCCCGTTCATATGTCAGAGACAGGGACGCCGGAAATTTATCGGCCGTCTCGCCCTGACGGCTAAGATAATTTGCGATCAGACCGTCGTAGCGCGAGGTATGCTGAAACACTTTCCGGGCCAATTCACGACGCAACGATACGGGGACCGTTCCGGACTGCAGGGCTTCAAGTACACGACCGTAGTCGCCCGGGTCCACCACAACCACGACGTCCCCGTGATTCTTGGCGGCGGACCGGAGCATGGACGGGCCGCCGATATCGATATTCTCGATGGCATCCTCGAAGGTACAATCCGGTTTGGCAATGGTCGACTCGAAGGGATAGAGGTTGACGACCACCACGTCGATGGGCTCAATCCCCTGCTCCTGCATTTGCCGGACGTCTTCGGCCAGCCCTCGCCGGCCCAACAAGCCCCCGTGAATCTTGGGATGCAGGGTTTTGACCCTGCCGCCCAGAATCTCCGGAGATCCGGTATGTGAAGCGACTTCCGTCACCGACACGCCGGCCGTGCGTATGGCGTTGGCCGTGCCGCCCGTGGAAAGAATGGTGGCCCCCAGTTCGACCAGACCCCTGGCAAACTCCACGACACCCGTCTTATCAGACACACTGATCAACGCATGGTTCAACTTGCCCATTTTTCGCCCCTCGATAGTCACTGCAACGGTGAATGAAAGGAAAAAACGTGGAGATTGAGCTTACCAAATACGCCTCGTCAGCATCAACGAAACTTCCCCGCCGGCGGTCCGTGGAGAACGGTGCCGTTCATCCTGGAATCCGCGGGTTTTCGGAACGGGGTGTACGTCAACGGCACATTCGGTATATACTCAAGAGAAACTTCATCGGGTGTTGACCAATGCCCTTTCCACTCATCGCAACCCTCGTTATCGTTTTTTTGACCGTCGCCTTTTCCCTCCAGAACGACCAGACGGTTTCCATCCAATTTTTCGAGTGGACGTTTGAAGGGTCGCTCGTCCTGGTGTTGCTGACCACCCTTTGCCTGGGCATCGCGATTCATATCCTGGCTTCCATGCCGACGCGCATACGGAAAGCAAAGGAAATCGCGGAACTCAATAAACGGGTGACGGAATTGGAAGGAACGCCACCATCAGACGTTTCCCGACCACGGCAACACCGGACCCCATATCTCGACTGAACGTCAATCCGGCCCGGGACTTCGCTTGGAGACCTTGACACGGATCCGGGAGACTGACACCATATCAGCCAGCCTTTCAACGATGCCCACAGCCATCATGGAGCAAATATCATGACCTCTTTCACTTCAGGATCGATGAATCAGGCCGATCGTCAACCATCAGCGGAACATCCCACCCTTGATGAAGCCTTGGGCTGGGAAGGGCACGTCAATCTCCCTCCGTCTCCCATGATGACCAACCTGCTGCGCAATTGGTCGGAAGTGCAGGCCGGTTTGGTTTTCGGTATGGTGTTTGTCGTCGGAGTCCTGGTCGGAGGTGTCGTGTTTTCCGCACTGGGGTCCGGCAAGAAACACTCGGACACGTAATCACCGCAGGACGACCCTCAACTTCCCGGACACTCGATCAGCTGTGGTTTCTTCTTCGCGAGAGTAGGAAGAAGGAAGCCCTCGCCACAAGGGCGCTGTCTTCAAAAAAACCGATCTTTGAAGAACACCCGCTGCCATAGTCCGGCTTTGCGCAGACGAGGGTCGCCGGGTGACAAGGTGTGCCGTTTCCCGCGACGGGTTTCGACTTCGATGGTGTCATCTTCAAAAACTCGGAGGACCTTCCAGAATTTCTTGATCACGTAGGAATAGGTATCGCCGTGGCGAGAGGGAAAAACGCGCTCGGCTCGCGGGCTGGGGTGTGTTGAGGTTTTTGCTTTCTCATACACGACAAAATTGCCGGCTCTCAATTTCATCGAAACATCCTCTTCATCCCGCGATGCACAAAGCTTGACCACCGCTAAAACGGCGTGTCTGATCACGCCAAACTTTCGGATATTTTAAGCGTTCTTCTTCGGTGAAGCAACGGGGCGGGATATCTCACGTTGATGCTGTATGGAGCCGGCGAGTGGGATTGAACCACCGACCTGCTGATTACGAATCAGCTGCTCTACCACTGAGCTACGCCGGCCTTGGAGAGAACGGGTCGTGAATTCGGCGGGAGACTGCTGTTCCGAGCCGACGGTCATCTTATTTTCTGATTAGAGTTGTGTCAACTTTCGTTCAATCTTTGCCCGAACGAGACACGTACCGGACATGACTGACACCATTTTTTCTGCTACGCTACCGTGAAACAATGTCTTCCCCTGCTGGTAAATCTGCTTCGGCATCAATTCCCCGGTTCTCGTTTGCGCACCTGTGTTCTCTAATCAGGCTCTCGAATCAAACGGGCACTCTCCTGCTTATGATTCCAACCTTGTGGGCGCTGGTCCTGGCGTCACAAGGCCGGCCCGCCGGTCTGCTGATCGTCCTGTTCGTAGCGGGATCGTTTATCATGCGAAGCGCCGGAGTCATCATGAACGATTTGGCCGATCGATCATTCGACCGGCGAGTCACCCGCACCCAAACCCGGCCGCTCGCCAGCGGGGCCCTTCGTCCCTGGCACGCCATCCTGTTCCTTGGCGTCCTCCTTGCCATAGCCGTGAGCCTCCTGTTGTTCCTGAATCCGCTGGCCATACGGCTCGGCCCCGTCGCCTTGGCATTGGCCGCGATCTATCCCTTTACGAAACGATTCTTTCGCGTCCCTCAACTCTTTCTCGGGCTGGCGTTCGGATGGGGCGCCGTGATGGCTTGGGCTGCCGTTCGCAATCAGCTCGATCCTGCGACGTGGCTCCTCTTTTCCGCCACGATTTGCTGGGCCTTGGCCTACGATACCATTTATGCGCTCCAGGACATTGAGGACGACCTTCGTATCGGGGTGAACTCATCGGCGATTCTCTTCGGTTCTCACGTATGGATCGCCGTGGGCATCATCGAGACGCTCATGCTGGGACTCCTGGCAACGGCGGGTTGGCTGGAAAATCTCAATCCGGCGTTTTACGGAGGACTGGCCGGCGTCGCGGGCTTCTTGAGCCAGCAAGTCCTTCGCCTGCGCGGTGAGGTCTCCCCCTCTGAGGCGTTTGCCATGTTCAAACAACACACGGTCATCGGACTTGTTATTCTGATCGGGCTCTGGGTGGGGACGCTGTAACGGCAGACTGAACGAGGCTCTGCCTCCCAACTTTTCCCTCTTCGGAAAAAGTTCCCGTCCTTACAAAGGAGGGGAAGGGAAACACCGATTGAGTCACCACGTACATGGGCGACCCGACATTGCCTTCGTTATTCAGGCGGAGGGATGGGTTTGTCGGGTTTTGGTGCGCGCAGAGTGTCGAGATACGCCGTTACTGCTCGCGCATCCGGGTCATCAAGACCCAAGTTCGGCATGCGCGTGTGCTTTTTCATGCCTTGCGGATAACGGACCCAGCGATAGACCCAGGTGTCGTTGAGACGGAAGCCGGCACGGTCCAAGGCCGGTCCCACCAGACCGCCGACGTCTCCGATACTGTGACACCCGTTACACCCGTATTTGTTGTAATACAGGCTTTTACCTTTTTCTTCCATGGCGACTCGTTCCGGCTCCGCCACGGTCAAGTCGGGACGCGCAATTTGAGTCATCCTCGGACGTTTTGAGAAATTTTCCCAGGCGGCCTTGGCGGCTTCAAATTGTTCCGCCACTTTTTCATAGGCCTCTTCTTCGGGAAGCACGATTTCCTCTTCTTCGTCTTCGTAGTCCTCTAGATCGTCCTCTTCATCTTCCATGTCCATATCTTCGTCATCTTCTTCGGCTGCTTCCTCTGCGGCAGCCCTGGCTTCTTCTTCGGCTTCCTGTTTCGCCAGGGCTTCATCCATGACCTGTTTGGCTTGATCATGTGACGCCTCGGCAGCCTTGAACTGAGACTCCAACTCGGCTTTCCGTCCTTCAACGTCAAACGTCAACGACCCGCCGTGAAGCGTTCGCACGTAGCCGACCACGGCCCACAGTTCTTCTTCGGACAGGGTATATTTGAAGGTCGGCATCGTCGACACGGCGAAGTAATTTTCATCGTCGAGCACTTCCTGCAACGTGGTATCACGCATGTCCCTCGAGATCGTGTCGAAGATTTCCTTGTCGGAAAAGGTCGACATCGCTTCAGATTCCGACAGGTCGCGCGGACGGGGGTCCGGCATGCGTCCCCAATTGAAGCCTTCCTGCTGTTGTCCGCTTTCCCCGTGACAGTGCATGCAGTAATGATTATAGAGTTTCCGGCCTTTCGCCGTCCGTTCATTTTCAAACAAGGCGCAGCCGCTCGTCACGGCAAACACGGCGACGACCACGACGGCGACCTTGCCCAGTACCCGCTGCATGCGTCGTTCTTCCTTCATGATTCGTTCCCTCTCCGAATTTTTCTCACCAGGAAAAACTCAAAACCGGCAGCAAGCACGATGCCCAACACGACGTATCCATAAATGGAATTGTCCGGTGGCGGTTCGGCCCGAAAATACCACCATGAAGAAACGGCTTTCTGCGAACCTTTTTCTTTCACGGCCCCATCCACGATTTCCCCGTCCCAAAACGCGAACGCCACGTTTCGCCATTCACCGGGCGTGACTTGTACGTCCTGTTCATCGCCGGTTTGCAAGGGCCGGGAGAAGACCACGCGCCAGGTTCCATCCTGCCAGGCTCCCGTTGCCGAGACGTTCTGGTTTTCCTGCGGCCGAAGCGTCTTGAACCCCTTGGCACTCATATCGGTGGCTTTGCCGTGTTCTTTTTTCCAATACCAGATGTTGACGTCTCCCCCCTCGACCTGGAGCATTTCCTGACCATGGGCGAAGTGGGCCATTTTATCGCCGACCATAAACTCGATGGCGGCGGCATCGGCGGCATCTTCGGACGGGTCGGCATATTCCAGAAGCATCGCCAGATCCTGGCCATTATGGATTCCGCGGACCTTGACGGACTTCACCGTGACTTCCTGAATGCGGTCCGGCCAATGCACTTGTGGAGCCAACTTGAATTCTGCCGGCTGGATCGTGTTCCACACGGCGGCGTTCGGATCATCCGCAGGGACGGCTCCCTCAGTCAAGAACAGACGAACGGCCACACTTCCGGCTCCGCCTTCCGGCGGCGGGTCGCTCGCGAACACGCAGGAAGCCCCGGCTCCCGTCACCATGAGGGTGAGCCCAAGTGCGACGTTGAAGATCTTCTTATATCCCATATTCCTGCTCCTTGGATCCTTCCCCCCGACACGTCCGACGGTTGTCGGACCTACGAGGGCGCGACCTCAACCCGTTCCTTATTCCTCTTCCTCCCAGGTCCGTGGAGACTGGCCGGCGCCGTCATATTCACCCATGATGATTTTCCAGATCCATTCGTCCGGCAATTCCACTTCCCATCGCGGCATGGCTGATTTCCAGGGCATGGCTTCGACCGGCAGCCCGACGCCGCCTTTTTTGATCCGCCAGAAAAGATAGGATTCCTGCAATTGGGCGATGGTTCCCGGATCGCTGAAATTCGCCGGAGGCGGATTGAAACCCACCGCTGCCGGGCCTTTCCCGTCGAAATTGGCTCCGTGACAGGGCGAACAGAACGCCGCATAGAGACCTTTCCCCATCATGATATTTTCCGGCGTCGTCGGATACGGGTTGGCCAGCCCGACAAACTCGCCCGGAGGCGCGGGATGAATGGTTCGATTTTCCGCCGGCGGCATATCGCTCGGGGCGAGTCTGGTGTACGTTTGCCACCCTACCAACAGGGGGAACACCACAAACACCAGAATACGCGCGGTCCCGGCAACACCCGCCTGTCCCGAGCCGGTGAGAAATCGCCCGACCGGCCCCATGAATTCATCGAGACTGCCCCCGCTCATGGTATAGAAAATCATCGCGGAGGCAAGGGTCAGGGCCAGGTACAGGAAAATCAGACTGGCCGGGAGCGGTGCCGTGACCAGCGGGAGTATGAACTTGAGAAACACATACATGCCCACCAACAGGATCGCCGTTTTCGCAAGAGGACCTTTCATATTTCACCCTTCCGGTTAAGGTGCTCCATTGACGGTGAGGGAAGCGACCTCCACCTCGCTTCCTTTGCCGATATTCATCACGTCTTCGACCTTGACGCTGATGGGTTCCCCGCTCATTTTCTGGAGAAAGGAAATGACCGAATATATCTCTTGTTGCGACAAGGCAATCGGATTCTTGTGGATATAGGGCATCCGTGCCGGATATTCCTTGGGCAGGCCTTCATGCCTGAAATCCAGATAAATATAGGCCTGAGGATCGGTGAGACTCTCATAGATGAATTCCGGAGCGAGTTTCGCCCCGATGCCTTTCAAATCCGGACACCTGGCGGATTCACTGGGGCCGATGGAATGACACAAGGCGCACTGGCCTTTGCTGAAGAAAATCTTTTGACCGATCGCGGCCAGGTCATCCGGCGTTTTGACTTCGGTAATATCAAAGGTCTCGATTGCCGGAGGCAGGGAGGCCATCTGCGGCACCCCCAACGCAATCAGGGTAAACGTCCCCAACACGATCACCACGAAGCCGACCACCCTGAGGAATTTTCCCTTGATGAAGAGCAGGATGCAGATTCCGAGTCCTACGACCGTAAGACCGATCAATTGGAGTAATGCGACTTCACTCATGGGTTCCTCTCGCTCCGGTTCGGAAATGCTAACGTCAATAGGTTCTCAATCACGCCCCGTTTGCGTTTCAGTCCTGCTCCCGCGGGGAGCCGCCCGCCAGGGCCGGCGTCACACCCGCCGGGATCTTGGCTGGTTCGGGTTGTTCCTGGTCCGGGGTTTTCTTCCCCTTATCCCCCATCGTGGCGACCCAAAAGATAAACGCCACCAGCAAACAAAACACAAACGTGTTCAGGGACATGAAGGCGGCCGCGTATCCCAACGCGGGAGAATAGGCGTAATCCGAGGTATCTCTCATGACGCCATAGATATGCCAGTGAACCCGGGACGACGACCGGGCATAGCCCATCAGCGACATCAACAGGATCACCATGACCGCATTGGACACCAACGAATACCCCGCCCGGATCGGCATCCGCCCCCAGACCATTTCCGTCGTGGTCTTGGCGCTTTTCATCAGGATGGCCGTCAAGGGTGTGAAGGTCACCATCACAAACAGGACGATCAACACCTGGGCGACGGAGAAATAATTGATCCGGATAATGGCCGGCACGAAATACCCCCAGACCCCGAGTACGATGACCGCGATACCCGCGATCACCAGCAAGGCGCCCATCACGGATTTGGCGATCTTCGCCCACCCGGCCGTTTCCTGCTTTCCGGCCCGCCAATACATGATGAAACTCATGAATGTGACCAGGATCATGAGATTCGCGACTGTCATTTTTGCGGACATCACTCCGAACACCCCAAGCAGCGGGTGGTGGGTCCCCCCCATTTTTCTGGCTTCTTCAAGACTGGCCACCAGGGAGTGCGGGGTCATCCAGACGCCCAGGCACACCATGAGTACGACCAGCATGGCAAGGATCGGTCGTCTGTACGATCGCTCGGAGCCGGGAATCCGGTAAGTAATACCCATCCAGAAATAGTAATTGGCTCCGAGGAACAGAACCCCGATGAGCATCGCCTGGAGAATGAAGAGCCAGGCCAGAAATCCGCCCATGAGGGTAATGCCCATTTGCTGGTTGTACTGATAGATTTCGCGCATGAGCCAATACCCGGCGAAGGGAAGGGGAAGCATACCGAACACGCCGATGAAGTTTCCGACGTAGCCCATCCAATCGTAGTGCTCCCGTTCCTCCTGGCTGGCCGCCAGGAGATACCGGATACCGGCATAGGCGCCGCAAATAAACCCGCCCAAGACGACGTTGGCAATCAGTCGATGAATGTTGACCGGCCACCACGTGGGATTCCACGTGGCCGCCCATGCCCGCTCGATCGCCGTGCCCTCCGCCACCACGACGGGGCTCGCCTGGAACGTGGCCCAGGCGTTGGGGACGATCATGATACCCAGGGCAAAGACGTTCAGCAGGAATCCCAAAAACAGGTGGAACGTCTTCTTATTCCCCTGCATGGCGTCCCATCCGTACCAGTACAGGTACAGCGTGACGGTTTCCAACAGGAACAGCAGACAATACACGATGAAGGACGGGAAAAAGATGTCGGACAAATACGCCATGAGCTTCGGGTACAGCCCGATCAGCAAAAAGAGCAGAATGCCTCCAAACAGGGCCGTCGTGGCGTACGCGGACGTCAGGAGCTTGGTAAACTCTTTTGCGAGTTTGTCGTACCGGGCTTCCTTGGTCTTCCACCCCACGATTTCACACACCCAGGCAAAAATCGGCACGCCCAATACGAACCCGGCAAGCAGCAAATGCTGCTGGGCCACGACCCAGACCACGTTCCGGCTTCCGAGTCCCGGAATGTCCCGATATTCGACGGACATCGCTTGGGTGGCCGCGTCCTGGGCCCAGACAAGCGCCGGGAGAAGCACGAGCGCCCAAAAGACACTCCATCCGAAGAGGGACGAGGGTTTCACCGTTGGCACTAGGGACTTCAGATTGTCGATTATGCCGTGGCTTTTCATGTGTGAGCCCTCATTGAACCGTTTCATCGTACCCTCAATAGTTGTGTGGTAACAGCGGCGCGATGCTTTGACAGGTCCCCCGCAAAATCATCATTTCCTTCGAGTACGTTCCATACTCATGGGGCTGTAACGGGCGCTTGAACGACGGTTGATTGCACGCCCCGTCCAACACGCTATTGAGCAACAGGTGCGCGTCATCAAACGTCGGATTGCCCACACACCCGCTCAGCGCCATCGCCAAGCACATCGCCGCCAGTCGCATCATCCCTCTTCAAACATCGGCGATTCTCAATGCGTATGATCGCCATGGTCGTGGTCAGGCCCGTCGGACCCCGTAGTACCCGTTGCCGCCGGTTTCTTGGCAGCCGCCGGTGTCGCCTGGGGCACCGACTTCTCCTGGCCCGCCGCTCCTTTCTCCCCTTTCGCCGTTTCCCCCGCGGGAGCGTCTTTTTCCAACTCTTTCAACGTGGCTTCGGCACGAGCCAGGACCTGCTCGGCGCTTTTGATGACCTTTTTCGGAACAATCTTTTCTTCCGCCTTTTTCACATTCACGAATTCGTATTCTTCATGAGGATGTGGCGTACTCACGGGGAGCAAACCCCAAAACAACATGATCAGCACGACGCCGGTTCCCGTAAAGGCCGTCAGCAAGAGCGGTTGATCTCGAGGAATGCGGAGGAGATCCCATTTCGAGACGATGTCCTGAAATGCCCCCTCGACCGGCGTAGACGCGCGAACAAAGCGATTCGCCAAGGCACCCAAGCCGAACAACCAGCCATACACCAGGACGATGAGGAGGATGGTGGCCGGCAGTCCCCACATCACCAATTCCAGGCTGATTTTTTCCGCAATCGGAATCACGATGACGTTGGTTTCCACGAAATGCAACGTGGCATGGACCGCGGATTGAGCCAGGGACTTGACGCCGTTCAGGATCATGAACAACAGGGGAAGATAGATCACGGAAAAGATTGCCCACAGCCCCCACAAGCGAAGGCCCGTCCCCTTGGGGGGATCCACGCTCAACCGTTCAAGAAAAACGGTTCGTGAGCACAGGCCGAGCGCCCAAATGTCAATGGGAATGGAGAGGACCAGCAATGCTTCCAGACCGACGCCTTCCCAGGGATGCACGCCGGCCGCCAACATGAGCAACGCGGCGACCAGCTTCAGGGGGAAGCCCGTCCAGAAGGTTGGCCATGCGACCAGGAGACCGAGTTTGGCGTTCGACATGATCGTTAATCCAGAAATTCTCTATTCAGTATCGCGGAAACGGTGAAAATCAAAATCATCGCCATAATGGCAATCCAGCCGATCAACGCAATCGGCCGTTTGAAAATATTCCGTTCCGGGTTCCTGTCAAGAAAAGGCAATGCCGCGAGGAACCCCATAAATGCTCCGGGAATCGCGACGGCTCCCAGAAACTGACCGAATTCTCCGCCAAAGATCTTTAATCGCAACAACTGGAAAAGAAACAGAAAGTACCATTCCGGTTCCGGATGATAGTCCCCCGGGTCCGGCGTGGCCTCTTCCAACAACACCACCGGCTCGATAAACGACAACGTGCAAATAATCAGGAAGACCGTGGCCATGGCCACGATATCCTTCCAGATTTGTCTGGGAAAGAAATAATCCGTCTTCGCCTTGATTTGTTCGGGAGTTCCACGGAAGGGACCCGCGGGTCCGGCTTTTCGGAACAGGAAAAGATGCAGACCGGCCAGACCCATTAACGCCGCCGGCAAAATCATCACGTGAATGGTAAAGAACCGGCTCAGGGTCATTTGACCCGGGGTCGGTCCCCCTTTCAAAAATCGACTCAGGAAATCCCCGATGACCGGGGTCTTATCCATGATCTCGACACCCACGACCGTGGCCCAATACGCCCGTTGATCCCATGGGAGCAGGTAGCCCGTGAAGCCGAATGCCATGACCAGTCCGAAGAGGGCCAGCCCGACCAACCATATCAGTTCCCTGGGTTTCTTGTAGGCCCCCCACAGGAACACCTGAGACATATGGGCAAACACCATCACCACCATGGCCGAGGAGCCCCAGAAATGGTAACTCAGCAGAAACCATCCGTAATCCACTTCGTGAATGATGTATTGCGTGCTCGCGTAGGCGTGATCGGTGCTCGGGACGTAGTAAAACATCAACAGAATCCCCGTCACCACCTGCACAATGAAGATAAACAACAAACACGACCCGAACGCATAGGCCCATCGAGACCCGCCGGGAACGGGCTCATTCAGCATTTTGGCCTGAATGGTTTTCAGGCCGACCCGTTCATCGACAAAGTCGACGACTTTTTCAAAGGCGTTGGGTTGGTTGGTGGTATCGCCGTTCATAAAAACGTTACAGGAGCCGGATTTGGCCCTTCACTCCGGCCTTGTATTCGACGTCGATGATTTGCACTTCCCCGGCGGCATTGACTTGCATCGGCAGAACGTCGAGGGCCCGCGGGGCCGGCCCATCCAGCACCTTGCCAGCCTCGTCATAGATACTCAAATGACAGGGACACAGAAAGACCCCGTCGGGAAAATTCTTTGTCCTGCGCCACTTGTACCCGCATCCCAAATGCGGACATTTTCCGGAAAATCCGATGTAGGGCGCCTTGGCCTTATTCACCCACACCAGATCTCCCTTATGGTCATAAAACTTTTTATCTTTCCCGCCGTAGACGGCCTTTTGCACTTCA
Organism: Nitrospirales bacterium; assembly: GCA_965207015.1. Classification (GTDB taxonomy): domain Bacteria; phylum Nitrospirota; class Nitrospiria; order Nitrospirales; family UBA8639; genus Bin75. The sequence continues at coordinate 1,549,771 of OZ242257.1, forward strand.
GGGGTCGCCTTCACCACCCAGATATTTTTTTCGATTTGCTGTTCGGGCATGAAGGCTTCCTTGAAGCCCCGTGTAAACTTGAACTGGTATCCGATGTTTTCCTTTCTGATCTTGCGGACGTTTCCCACGGAAAACCACGAATTGTCGAACGGCTTGTACATGGGCTTCATGAGATATTTTAAAACGGGAAACGCCAAAGGAAGAGCGATCAACGTCCCGATGGCATGCGTCATATTCATGAAAAAGCTGCGGCGGGGCACCCCCTGTTCGAGCTGGGGCAAAGGCACGAGAATTTCGCCTGGCTCCACGTGGACACGATCTTCCAGGTGGGCGATTTCCACGTCATGATGCGTGACGTAGGCGTCGCGGTCCAAGACAGGACAGGCCCTGAATTCCTCCAGCGACCCCCGCAAAATGATTTCTTCTTCATTCGGGATTTCCTGGACCTGGCCGATCGGGACCTGTCGATCCACGCCTTGCCCGCCACCTTCCCTGACCACCACGTGACTGATCTCGAGGGAAAGAGGATCGACGATGACTTTGGAAATACTGCCGACTTCCCCGTCAGCGCACCGGGCTTTTGCCTTGATTTTCGGTTGCATCGACCGTCCTGAAATGAGGCTATTTCATCTTGATGGGCTTCGGCGTGTTCACCGAGGTATCTTTCAACGTCGCCAAAAAGGCCACCAGCGCGTCCACTTCTTCATCAAACATCAAGTCTTTATATTTGTCCGGCATTTTGCCCTTCTTGTACTGCTTATCGAATCCTTCGGCCTTCCAACTCTTGGGATCGAGGATTTTTTGCCGGAGAGCTTCAGGCGTCATGAGATTGCCGATATTGTCCAACTCCGGCCCCCGCTTCTTTCCGCCCTTTCCGAAGAGTTTGTGACAGTTGTAGCACTCTTGGAGTTCCCATTGCTCCTGGCCCAGCGCTACCAGGTCACCTGCCGCGGCCGTTGAGGCGGGCGTCGCGACTTCCTCCACGACCTGTACGCCACCGCCCAGGATCTTCAATTGTTGCTCGATCGAGACGGCGCGTTCATTCAGGGCTTTGGCCCGTGCGATCAGTTCTTCGGCTTTGCCTTGCTGGGTCCTTGCCCGGCGTGCCTTCAGGATCTTTTCGATTTTTCCTTTTTCGACTTCCGGATCGTACTGAGGCAGGCCGCTCGCTCCGCCGATGTAAACCCCGGAAAGCACCAGGTAAAACAGCACCAGGCCGATGATCGCCTTGATGCCCTCAAGACGATTCAGGGAGGGCGCATCCAGCAGGATGAACACACCCGCGCCGAGCATGGCATAAATAAAGAACATGACCTGAAAGACGAGGGGGAAGTGCGTGGCCTTTGCCACCGCGACCAACACGATCCCCACGATGACACCCACGACGCCTTTCTTGATGATATTTCGGATCAAACTTTGCTCAGCCATACTCGCTTTCCACCTCCGTTACTCCGCACCGGCAGGTACCGGAGCCCCTTGCGGGGCCTCTGCTTTTTGGCCGGTGTTTCTCAACGTCACGACAATGGCGAAACTGACGACGAGATAAAAGATCAGGGTGACTCCCGTAATCCACCAGGCGGAATAAGCCAGCGTGGGCGTAAAGGCTTCCGGAGTAAAGTCCGGCACCAGGTTATACACGTGAAAGTATTTTCTCGTGAGGGATCGAACCGTCCCCATCAGGCCCATGGTCCAGATTGCACTGAACGCCAGGAAAATCAGGACGAATTGAGACGTGAAGTCGATCTTCCCCCAGATGATGGTTCCGCTCCTGATGGCCCGGTTGTAGAGAATGTAGTTCACGACGGTCAGAAAGACCAGCGTGAACGCGGCCGCATTTTTCGCCGGCATCAGCGCCAACTCACTGGCCCAGGAAGGAAGCTCCAACTCTTCGGTGGCCAACCCTTGAGTCGCCACGAATCCGTGCGGCGTCATCCAGATGGCGTTGGCGACCACAATCATCAGGAATCCCACCTTGATCATGGTGAAGCACGAAACGGTAAACCGCAAACCCGGAAGCCGGCTCAGGATCGGCGGCAGCACGATCAGTGCCGCCAGGAAAATCAGCGACTGCCATTCCGGCGGCGGGAACAGTTTCCAGGCGACGCCCATGACCACCGGAATGAGAATCACGGCGAGCATGACCATCCCGGAGATACGCACCTGCTCCACGCCTTGAATCCGCTTCATACTCAGCCAGATATAATAGTTGCTGGCCAGGAAAATCAGGCCGACCATGGCCCCTTGCATCTCAAAAAACATCGACAGTTGGTCCGCCATCATGTACGGGCAGATGGACGCGTCATAATCACAGAGTTCATAGGCCAGGAGATACCCCATGAAGGGGAGAAACAACAGGGCGCCCACGCCGATCATATTCCCCACGAACCCCATCCAATCATAGTAGGAGCGCTCTTCATCCGTCTTGGCGCCCATGTACATGTACGCCGCCACCAGTCCCGCGATAAACCCGCCGAACGTCACGTTTCCGACCAACCGATGGAGGTTCAAAGGCATCCAACTGTAATTGGCGATCTTGTCCCACAGACCCGCGCTTTGGACGAATTGAATCAACGAAACCCCTTCCGCGGATTTGGCAGGCGTGTTCATAAACGCCGTCGGACCGTCGATCACGAACAACGTGACCGTTCCCACGATGTTCAACAAGACCCCCAGGGCAATGTGCCGGGCCTTGTTTTCACCCTTCAGGGAATCCCAGGAGTAAAAATACGCGTACAGAATAATGGTTTCGAGAATAAACAGGACCGGATACACCACGGCGAAAATCAGGAAAAAATGTTGAATGAGCCAGGTGGTGAAACCGGGATAGGTGGCGAGCAGGACAAAAATAAACAGCCCGCCCGTCAAGGCGGTCATACTATAGAGGATCACCGTGACTTTGGTGACTTCCTTGGCCAGCCGATCATATTTCGGATCCTGGTTTTTATAGCCCAACCATTCCGACACTACGGCAAAGATCGGGGCCCCCAGAATAAAAGCGGCAAACAAAATATGAAGTTGGGCCACGATCCACACCCCGGTCCGATTCCCGGTGTAGGGAAACTCCACAGGTGGGGGAGCCGGAGCCTGGGCATAGGCGACGGCAAGCCCGCCCAGCACAAGTCCGAGCAAAATCACAGAACTGCGGATTAAGGTTTTCAAGGGTGGTGGCCCTCCTTCCGGTTAATGCCGCAAAAAACGTGGGAATCGCCCGCGTTACTGGGAAGATTCTCCTCCGGCCGCTTCTCCATTCGGAGCGGCCGCTTCTTCAGCCGCCGGAGCCGCTGCGTCTTCGGTCGCGGGAGCGGCCGCCTCTCCATTTGCCGGGGCCGCCTCTTCAGCCGCGGGAGCGCCGGCGGTTCCCTGAGGCACCCATTTCTTTGCCGCAACGTCGTATTCCATGCCTTTCAAGCCGAACGTGGCTTCAAACGCAATCACTTTCCACCGATCATCCTCGGAAAGCTTGGATTTCCAGGCTTTCATCTTGGTGCCCTTGACCCCTTCGGACACGCGCCAGAACCATTGGGAATCAGAGAACAGCTTCATGAAATCACCCTTGCGAAAATCCCTGGCTCCGGCCTTGACGGGCTTCCCGTCCTTGCCGTGGCAACTGGCGCAATTCACGTCGATATTTTCCACGCCGGTAAAGATCGCTTTCCCTTGTTCGATAATCTCCGGATTATTCCAATAGCCTTCCGGCATATGGTAGTCGGCATATTCCGGAGGCGCCGGGGGTGGCGGAGCCGGCGGTTTGGCTTCTCCGCAGGCTGATAGCGTCCATCCCAATGCCGCAACGGCAACAAGACTCATCATTTTTTGGCATGTATCCTTCTCCATAACCCCCCCTATATTTCGCTTTAGTCGGTCAAAAAACGATCTGTGTGTCAAAACCTCTGCTTTCTGCTGTCTTCTTTTCCCTGAGAAATCTTCTTCAGCCTGGAAATTCTTTTCCCCACATATTGCATTTCGGAAAAAATTTCCCTTGGCCTTCTTCCCCCTATCTGTCTGTACAGTCCGGATGACCGACGGTCATGTTCTTAAGCGCCATGGCCCCCTCGACGAGCCACAACATGGTCATATTGGAGCGGGAGAACGTATGACGGGCTGCGTAGAATCGAGTCCGGTACTTGCCACTTCGGAGAGCCTATCCAGATGATCCGTTTTTCCTTTGGAGAGACCACACCTCAATCCTTAAGCAACCGTTTGACAGGAAGGGAAATGCTGGGCAAAAAAGGTCGGTGACTTCTAGCACAAGGGGCTTTCGTCTGTCAATAATCATGGCCTGAAAAGGTCTAAGGTTAGATGAAATTTCGGCCTTCGCCGTCCTGCTCCTCCCGGCGTTTCCGGGCCCACGCTTCCCAGGATTCTCCGGAGGCCGTATCATGTCCCGTAAAATGGAAGGCGTGAATATCGTGACAGGGAATTCTCCGTGGACGTGAATGATCAGTCTGAAACATTTCCACGTAGGAGTGCGGGCCATCCAAGACACGATTAAACAGATAGCCGTTGACACGTTCCCGGGACTTCAATTCCAGAGTAATGTCCCCTCGGTAGCCGAAAGCCAATTCAATGACGCGGTGCAACTCCTGCCGGGAGCCGGGATGAAAAACTGTTCCCTGAAGGCTTTGTTCGGAAGGATCTTCAAGTCCATCCTGAGACATAAGCACCGTGAAATGGAAATCGGCAAGGGCGCCGTCAGGTCACGTGGGGAACAGCATGGCCTTCACGGTTCCGGTCAACCCGGACCACGAACCGAACGTTTCCTCCACGGCCGAAGCTTCGAACCCACAATGCACCATGCAGTCCCGACATTGCTCATGACGCCCCACGCCGTACCGTTCCCACTCCGTCGTCTCGAGCAATTCCTTGAAACTCGACACGTATCCGTCCTGCAAGAGGTAGCAGGGCTTCTGCCAACCGAAAATATTATAGGTGGGATTTCCCCACGGGGTACATTGATACTCACGTTTGCCCATGAGAAATTCCAAGAACAGCGGTGACTGGTTGAATCGCCACCGGCGTTTTCTCTTCGCAAGCACGTCGGAAAACAGTTGGCGCGTCCGCTGACGCTTCAAAAAGCCATGCTGGTCCGGCGCCTTTTCGTAGCTATAGCCCGGCGAAATCATCATCCCCTCCACTCCCAGATCCATCATCTCGTCAAAGAAAGCTCTCACCCGCGTCGGATTGGCATCGTTGAACAGGGTCGTGTTGGTCGTGACGCGGAATCCTCTTTTCAAGGCACTTTTGATCGCTTTCGTCGCCACGTCATAGACCCCGTCACGACATACCGCGAGATCATGTTCCTCGCGCAACCCGTCCATGTGAATGCTGAAAATCAACCGGTCGGAGGGTTCATACTCGTCCAGTTTGCGTTCCAACAGGATCGCATTCGTGCACAAATACACGAATTTCTTGCGGTGCACCAATCCTCGAACGATCTCCGGCATCTCGGGATGGATGAGCGGCTCCCCGCCGGGAATGCTGACAATTGGAGCGCCGCATTCTTCAGCCGCGGTCCAGCATTGTTCAGGCATCAAACGCCGGTCCAGCACGTGCTCGGGATATTGAATCTTGCCGCAGCCGGCGCAGGCCAGATTGCACCGGAAGAGCGGCTCCAGCATCAACACCAGCGGATAGCGTTCGACGCCCTTGAGTTTTTGCGAGAACACGTAGCTTATAACCGTGAACATCTGGGAGATAGGAACAGCCATGGTTTCCCGGGGCCTTTCTAGTCGACTGACGAAATGAAATGGCAATGGAGGCGCCGAGCGGGATCGAACCGCTGAATCGCAGTTTTGCAGACTGCTCCCTTAGCCACTTGGGTACGGCGCCCGGACGGTATTATAACGGGGCCCCCGAACCCTGACAAGGCGAGGGAGAAGGAGGGGGCTGCGGGGTGTCACCCCCAAGAAAACTATCGGGACTGGGTCGCAGCCACGCCCGAAGGCGCCAGTGACCGGGGGGATACGTCAGGAGAGCACGGGAAGTTCACGATGGGGCGATGTAGCGGGATCGGAAACCGGGGAGGATTCGGAGGAGGGTTCTTCACATGAGTCATTCTGTTCCAACGCCATCAACTCGACTTCTTCGATGAGGACGTCCATCAGTTGTTCCGACGGCACTTTTTTGACAAGTTTTCCTTTTTTGAACAGGATTCCCATACCCTGCCCGCCCGCAATGCCGATGTCCGCCTCTTTCCCTTCGCCGATACCATTCACTACACAGCCCAGGACGGACACGTTCAAGGGCATTTTGATATGACTGAGCCGTTTTTCCAATTCCTCGGCCAGTCGCACCACGTCGATTTCGACCCGGCCGCAGGTCGGACAGGCTATGACGTTTACCCCGCGATGACGAAGTTCCAGGGACTTGAGAATCTCAAAGCCGACCTTCACTTCTTCCACGGGGTCCGCGGCCAGCGACACTCTCAAGGTGTCACCGATCCCCTGAGACAACAACCAGCCCAACCCGATGGCGGATTTGACGGCGCCGGTGCTGGCCGTGCCCGCCTCGGTGATCCCGATATGAAGGGGATAATCCGATTGATGGGCAAACAACCAATACGCGTCAACGGCCATGTGCACGTCCGAGGCTTTCAACGACACCTTCATGTTCGTGAAACCCGCGTCCTCGATGGCATGCACGGCATTCAACGCCGATTCGGCCAAAGCCTCGGCCGTGGGATACCCGTACTTCTCCAACAGCGGGCGTTCCAACGAACCTCCGTTGACGCCGACCCGAAGGGGTATGTCCCGGTCTTGCACCGCTTTGATCACTTCGGCCAATCGCCACCAGGGTCCGATGTTTCCGGGATTGATGCGAACGCAATCCACGACTTCGGCCGCTTTGAGCGCCAGACGATGATCGAAATGCACGTCCGCGATCAAGGGGATCGAAATCTGGGCCTTGATCTTGGGGAGAGCCGCCGCTGCGTCCTGATCGGGCACGGCAACCCGCACAAGTTCACATCCTACCGCTTCCATTTGATGAATTTGCTCGACGGTTCCCTTGACGTCGCTCGGATGCGGGACGGTCATGGACTGGACCGCAATGGGAGCCCCGCCCCCGATCTTGACGGAACCCACCCGGATCTGTCTGGTTTTTCTTCGTGTGATCCTCATAGGAACGCTGCTTCAGGTCAGAACCGATCCAACGGAGACACGACTGAACAATTGTTTGGCTTGCTGATAGATGCCGTCCGCGGTCAAGCCGTACTTCTCCCGGAGTACATCCTGAGGCCCCTGTTCAATGAATTGGTCGGGTAACCCCATACACTTCGTCGGCGTGTTGACAAGAAGGCCTTCCTCGGAGAGGAACTCAAGAACCGCGGACCCGAATCCACCCATTGCAGAGCCTTCTTCCGCGGTGAGCAGGCACTTGACTTGCCTCGCCACGGTCCCGATCAAATCGCCGTCAAGCGGCTTGACGAAACGGGCATTGATGACGGCGACGGAAATCCCTTCCTGCTCCAACCGCTCGGCCGTTGCCATCGCTTGATGCACCGTCGCACCGATCGCCACCAGGGCGACGTCCTTGCCTTCTCGCAACAATTCACCCTTGCCCAGCGGCAGGGTTTCCGGGACTTCGTCCATTTTCACACCCAACCCCGAACCCCGGGGATAACGAACGGCGGAAGGCCTGTCATAGCTGATACACGATTTGACCATGTGCTGTAATTCATTTTCGTCCTTGGGAGCCATAATGATCATGTTCGGCATGTGCCGGAGGTACGCAAAATCGAACACCCCGTGGTGGGTCGTCCCATCCTGCGCCACAAGTCCGCCGCGATCAATGCAGAAGGTCACCGGAAGATTTTGCGTGGCCACGTCATGAATGACCTGGTCGTAGGCACGTTGCAGGAAGGTCGAATAGATGGGAATCACCGGTCGCATACCCTGTGTCGACATGCCCGCGGCAAACGTCACGGCATGCTGCTCCGCGATCCCGACGTCATAGAGCCGGTCGGGAAAGACCTTTTCAAAGGCGTTCAACCCCGTCCCTTCACACATCGCAGCCGTAATCGCCACAATACGCGGATCGTCCTCGGCCAACCGAATCAGGGTGTTGACGGTGACGCTGCTGTACGAGGGCCGCGCGGACTTGCTCTTGGGTTTGCCCGTATCGAGGTCAAAGGGTGAGCTGGCGTGAAACCACACGGGATCGTTCATGGCCGGCTCGTAGCCCAGTCCCTTTTTGGTGATCACGTGCAATAACGTAGGGCCCTCGAGCTTGAGCACGTTGTCCAGGGTGGGCAGCAGGTAGTCGAACTCGTGGCCGTCGAGGGGCCCGACGTACCGGAATCCCAGTTCCTCGAACAGCATCCCCGGCGACACCAGCCCCTTGGCCAACGACTGGGCTCGTTCCGCCACTTTCTTCACCTGGTCGCCAATGCGGGGAATCGTCTCCAGAATTCGATTTGCCTTTTCTTGTATGCGAACGCCCAGTTCACCGGTGATGGTCCGGTTCAGGTAGGCGGAGATCGCCCCGACGTTTTTCGATATCGACATCTGGTTGTCGTTCAGGATCACCAGCAGGTTCCGCCGGCTGTCCCCGGCCTGCTGCAGCCCCTCGAGAGTCAGCCCCGAGGTCAACGCGCCGTCACCTACCACGCAGACGACCTTGTGCGATTGTTTTTGTTGTTCGCGGGCTTCCACGAAGCCCACCGCGGCAGACACACCCGTACCCGCATGACCGGCATTAAACGTGTCATACACACTTTCTTCCCGTTTGCAAAAACCGCTGATCCCGCCGAATTGCCGAATGGTGTGGAACTGTTCCCGTCGACCGGTCAGCAGCTTGTGGGCGTAGGTCTGGTTGCTGGTGTCCCAAACGATCAGGTCCTCGGGCGTGTTCAACAGGTAATGCAGGGCGACGGTCAATTCCACCACGCCGAGATTGGACGCGAGATGCCCGCCGACGTTCGAGATCACGGCGATGATCTCTTCGCGGATTTCCCGGCACAGTTCCGGAAATTGTTCGGGCGACAATTTCTTGAGGTCGGACGGTCCTTCGATTCCTTGCAGGAGAGACATAACCCTATTTCACCTCCGAATAATGCATTGTGATGCACTAGCCTGCTTCGGATTCCATGAAAATGCAGTGACGTGGATATTCAGTTTCGCAAAATCGGGGTATGCTGTCAAGAAATCCCACTAGGATATGTTACCGTCATATTCCGGTCGGTCTCCCACCCGGGAACCCATGGAAGCGGAAACAAGGACTCCAGCCGGCCACAAGACATCCTAGGATTTGGATCCGGCGGTCTTGGCTCGTAATTTCTCAAGAAGACCCTTGGCCGATTCGGCCTCGATAATACGTCCAAATTGGCTTCGAAAATTTTTGACCAAACTGACGTCTTCGATGAGCACATCATACACCTTCCAGGCATTCGCCCTCTTCAGCAAGCGATAGTAGATCGCGGTGGTTGACTTGTCCGAAGTCACTGCGGTTTGAACCTCCGCATAAATTCCTTTTCTCCGTTCTTTGAGATATTGAACCTGTTCCCCGGAATAGCCATCAACGTTTCCTGCGTACGTCTTGGATAGAAAACGCTGGAACAGCCGCACGAATTCGTCCCGGTCGGCTTCGCTGAATTGCTGCCAATGTTTCCCCAGGGTTCGTTTCCCCATTTCTCTATAATCGAAGCGCTTCCCGATGATGTCTTCCAGAATTGCCAACCGTTCCCGGGATTTTTCCGGCGACTTGAGAGACTCATCCTCCAGGACTTTCAAAGCCTGATCAATGGTCCCTTTCATCGCCTCCGTGGCGGAACCGGTCTCCGCTGGCAGATGTGAGGCTAAGCCAACCACCGATAACGCGAGAACCAAGGCCCCTATCAAAGTTCGAATTCGCGGTTCACTCATTCTTGCGACTCGTGGAGAAAGCTGAGACATAACCATTTCCTTTCGTGGCAACACACTCGATTTTTTCCAACCCTTACACAAATAGTATGGCTGATCGATGGGTCAGTTACCAGTCTCTGCTGTCGAGAAAAAAGTTTCAAAGAATCGGGTCAGCCGGTCCGACGCCGTGTTTTTTTGCCGGCGCAGTCGATTGAACCCCGACCATGTTCCCGGGGTTGTGGCAACGGCCCACACCCCTTGCACGAACGTACCCGTCCGGCGAAACAGATTGAGGTCGAAGGGCAAGTCTTCCTCCAAGCGGTCAGACACCGACCGGATCACGCAGAACGGGATGCCATGTCGGGCGGCCATCGACCCGATCGCCGCACTTTCCATGTCCAGACTGCTTGCATCAAAAGCCCTGCCAATGGCCAGTTTGTCTCGAGCCAACCAGACGATATTTCCGACCGTGACCAAACGTCCGGAGAGAACCGCGTTCTCGGATAACCGCGCCGTTTTGCAAGCGTGTTGTCGATACGAGGCACTACAGGCAATCGGGGAATCGGGCAGGGAACCCGTGAGGCTCGAATCCGCACAGACGACCTGCTCCGGAATCACCACGTCGCCGATTCGAGAAGGAACCAAGGCGCCCGCAAACCCCGATGAAATAAACACGGTCCAGGGTCTTTTCGGGTACACCGCCTCACACGCGGCCAGCGCGTTTACCAACCCGATCCCGGTTTGAATGACGGCAACGAAACGGGAAGCGTCCGTCCATCGACGCCACTTGACCCCGTTGATCCGTTCGACATGGCTCGCAGGCAACGCGCGCCCGATGGCGTTAAACTCCCAAGGAGTCGCGGCAAAGACGGCGATATTTTCCAGGAAGGACTCCGGAAACCGTTGAAGTGAGAAAAGACGACGCCCAATCAGGCTTGCCGTTGCCTGGCTGATTGCGCGATGTATTGCAACGCTTCAGCTTTCGTCTGACCGTGCATCCGAACGTTACGATACATGGCCAGCGCCCACATGGGGAAGTACTTGCTGTAGCCATGATAACGGAGATAGAACACTCGGGGAAATCCGGTACCGGCATGGAACGGCTCGGACCACGTCCCATCTTCCAGTTGACGGCGAAGCAGGAAATTGATGCCCCGCGCGACGCTCAAGGAATCGGACAGGCCGGCGGTCAATAGGGCCAGAAGGGCCCACGCCGTTTGTGAGGGGGTACTTTCGCCCTTTCCGGCCCACGCCTTGTCGGCGTACGACAAACAGGATTCTCCCCATCCGCCGTCCATATTCTGTTTGGACTCAACCCATGCAACGGCGCGTCGAATCCACGGTGCGGACATGTCCTCTCCGATAGCCTGAAGGCCGACGATGACGCACCAAGTCCCGTAGAGGTAATTGACGCCCCATCGCCCATACCAACTGCCGTCGGCTTCCTGCTCTCGTCGAAGAAACTCAAGCGCCGGGGCCACGGCAGGATGGGATCGATCATAGCCCAAGGCGCCGAGCATCTCCAGACACCGACCCGTGAGGTCCGCCGTGGGAGGATCAAGCAACGATTGATGATCCGCGAAGGGGATCTTGTTGAAAATCAGTTGATCATTGTCCCGGTCATAGGCACCCCATCCGCCGTTCGTGCTTTGCATGGCCAACGCCCACTTCATCCCGCGCAGAATGGCCTCATCCTGGTCGGCCGGTTGAAGAGACGAAACTTTCGCCAAGGCGGTCAGAACGGCGGCCGTATCATCGACGTCGGGATACAATTCATTTTCAAACTGAAAATACCAGCCGCCGGGCGTGGCCCCGGGAGAAGACACGATCCAATCTCCCACCGTCCGCGTTTGTCGGGAACGCAGCCAGGACGAGGCGCGCGCCAGCGCTTCATGGTCCGGGGGCAGGCCCCGTTCAACGAGCGCATTGATGGTTAACGCCGTATCCCAAATCGGAGAATGACACGGCTGCAGGTGAAGCGTAGATGGGCCATCAGCCGAGGCCGGCGTGTCGATTTCCAACGCCTCGATTTCTCGAAGAGCCTTCCGGATTAACGGATGCGACGACGGGTAACCAAGGGCCATCAAGGCAAAGATCGAATTGGCCATGGCCGGGTATATAGCCCCGAGGCCCCCGTCACCCTGCATGTGTTCCAGCAACCACGCCTCGGCTCGCTTCATCGCTTTTTTCCGTACGGACCGAAGCGGATATTTCTCATAGACCTTCAGAATCCGGTCGACCCAGACAAAAAAGTTTCGCCAACTGATGAATTCGGGATCTTGTTGAAACGGCGGCGCATAGCGATAGTTGATTTGATCGCGCGGCGTACAGAACAGCTCTTCAATCCCTTGCTCCGCGGGTATCCGGCATTCCCGGCGAACGGCAAACACAATCAGCAGGGGAATGACGACGGCCCTGGACCAGTACGAAATGGCGTACATGTTAAAGGCAAATTTCTTGGGTGCCAACACGACTTCGGGAGGCATGCTCGGAAGCCCCTTCCACTCGTATTGTCCGAACAAGGCCAACGCAATTTTCGTAAAGACGTTGGCTGACACCACGCCGCCTTTGTCCAGGATCGCTTGCCGGGCTCGACGCATCCCCGGATCATCCTGGGGGACCCCAGCCAATTTTAAGGCAAAGTAGGCTTTGACCGAGGCGCTGACGTCCATGGGAGCTCCGGTATAAATTGGCCATCCCCCGTCTTCAAGTTGCGCGCTTTGAAGATAGCGAACCATTCCGGCTTCCCGCTCCGTATCGACGGCCCCGATATACCGGCGCAACATCATATACTCCGAGGTCAACGTCGTATCCGCCTCCAATTCCTGCACCCAATAGCCATGTTCAGGATGTTGTTGGTCGAGAAGCCACCTCGCACTCCGCGCCAAGGCTTCTTCGACGGCTTCCGCGTGGCCGACGGTCGATGGGGCGGTTCGGCTCTGCACACGTTCCACATCTCCCGCCCCTCCGCGGTTGTTGGAGACAAGCTTCAGAGAAGGGTTGTGCGGCTTCCGGTGACGAGGTTGGACTTGGTGGAGGGCAGAGGAAAAAAAACTCTGGGACAACCGCCCCAGAAAATTTATAAGAAGATCCATGTGTAGACTATCTGATAGCGACAGGGTGCGTCGAGAGACGTGTGCGGGTCAAACGACGAAGAAATTGACTCAATCGCCCCCATGATCGAGGGTTGGTGGCTTATAACAGACCCCCTTGAAGAGAGTCAAGGATATTACTCACTGGAAGAAGGAAAAAGAGAAGAGAGAAAAGCAAACATGGAACAACGGTTCCAGATGGAGGCTCTCACTCCACGGGCCGGTTTGTTTTCAACTGATGAGAGCTACAAGGCCACGTCATTCGTGACGTTCACCAACGTCTTCTTCTCGTCGATGGTCCACACGTCACAGGTCGAATCGCCGTCGATATTGGCGGTGGCCACGGCCGTAAACCCCGTGTCCGACACGTTGTCCAGGGTCGAAGCCGTGCATCCGGGCGGCAGGGTTCCGGAACTGCTGTTCCCCAATTCGTAGTAATACAATTGAGAGGAGCCCGTGACGGCAAACCCTATCGCGTTGAAGTCATCGACGTAGGCATTCTTCTCGGCAAAATAGGCCATCTCGCTGGTATGAATCGCCACCAGGTTGGTTTTGGCTTCCGATTGTTTGGCCCGGGCTTGATATTTCAGAAAATTCGGAATGGCAATCACGGCCAAAATGCCGATGATAGCCACGACGATCATCAACTCCGTCAAACTGAACCCGGACCGGTTGCGTATCGCATGAACCGTACGCGCCCCCTTCTCCCCGTTCTGTGTCGATGCCGCCATCACGCCATGTCTCAGGGGTTGACTTGCCGTGTAGAGGGCTGACCCCGGTGTCCACCCGCCCGGGGAACGGGCATTCCGGATATGACGGGATCCGCGTACTGGCTCACTTGAGCGTCCTCCTTCAACGGCTCCTCCGGCAAATGGGGCGGATTGCCAAAGCCCACTTCACGAAATCGTTTGATGAGGTTTTCATTGTGAGGATCCAATTGCAGCGCACGGATCCACGCAGCTTTGGCCGCGTCCCGGTGCTCTTGGATCAAGTATATTTCTCCCAAATGTTCAAAAATGACCGGATCGTCTTCGACGAGTTCGGCCGCCCGCTGAATTTCCCGAAGGGCTTCAGCCACTTTCCCGACTTTGAAGAGCGCCCACCCCAAGCTATCGACGTACGCGCCATTGTCCGGCTTGAGCGCCACGGCGCGTCGCGTCAGTTCCACGGCCTCTTCCCCATTGATTCCTCGATCGGCATAGCTATAGCCGAGGTAATTGAGCGCGTCGGTATGATCGGGGTTGAGGGCCAACACCGCTTCCATTTCCCGGACTACGTCGGGGAACCGGTCGAGCTTGTCATACGCGGCGCCAAGGTTAAATCGCAAAGTTTCATCGTTGGGGTGATATTCCAGTCCCTTTTCAAATGCAGACGTCGCCAGTTCGAATTCATTGGCTTGCAGGTAGCTCAATCCCAGCAAAAGATGGGTCTCCGAGTTGCTGGGTTTCAGCCCGACGGCTTGGGTCAAATGCCGCACCGCTTCATCATAGCGCGCGAGTCGATACAGTAAGATTCCGAGGTGAATACGACTGTCGTAAAACGTCGCATCCAGATCGATATTCGTCCTATAGGCATCCAACGCCTTTTCATCGTCGTCGATTTGTTCATACAGCCATCCCAGGTAGTCTCGAACACGCAGCTCGGAGGGATGGGCTTGAAGGATTTCTTCCAACTCCGTCACGGCGCGGTGAGGCTCTTTCATTTCGACGTAGACCAGCGCCCTTTGGATTTGCACCTGCACGTCCCGGGGCTCATCCACGATCATCTGCTCCAGAATATCCAAGGCTTGCTCGTAGTCTTTTTGTCTGACCAAGAAACGGACAAAGTCCTTACGAAACGCATTGTCGCGAGGCGTCACCGATACCTCGAACTCATGGTAGAGTTGAATCGCTGCCTGAAGGTCCTCGTCGTACTCATACAGCTTGAACAAGGCCTGATAAGCGGGTTCAAACCGTTTGGCCCGGTCGATCGCCTGGCGGTAGGCTTCCTTGGCCTCCGTTCTTTTCTCTTGGGCTTCCAGGGCTTTCCCTCTATAGAAGTGTCCGAAATGAGACTCCGGTGCATGCTCAAGTCCTTGGGTGAAGACCGTTTCGGCCTCCTCAAATCGCTTGAGATTAAGCAGCAAGACCCCTTTGCCAATATAGGTCTCCCCTCGTTCAGGATTCAAACGAACCGCTTCGTCATACAATCCCAATGCGCGGTCAAATCGGCCTCCGCCTGCGTAGATCTCGGCCATTTCAACCAACGCGGCCGCCCCCCGCACCTGCGTCGACTCGATTTGATCCAACATGGACATGGCTCTTTGCATGTTCCCCGACAAAGATTGCAAGGCGGCCAACCGCACGCGCAGGAATGCCGATTTCGGGTCGAATCGCAGCGCGGCTCGATACTCGGCAACGGCCTTGGGAACGTCATTCGCGAGTTCCGCCAGATAGCCTTGCAAAAAATGATAGTACGCCGGAGACGGAAGAGGGACGGATTCCGCTTGGACGACGGTGTCGTGCCCGGATTCGGGCACCGCGGCACAAGATACCACCAGCAGAGGAATAAGGAGGAACGTGACCAACACCCGTTCCTGCCATCCGCCGGGCCTTGAGCCCGCACCTCCGGCACAACTTCTTTGTGTTCGTCCCGAACGTCTCATGAACCGTTTATCCATCCGAAGCCTTAGAGATGCTGGGTCTCAAGATTGCCGAATTTTGCATACTGCTCCAGGAACGTCAGTTGCCGGTCACCCGTCGGGCCATTGCGATGTTTCCGAATCAAAATGTCGGCAATGTTTCTTTTGTCCTCCGTCTCCGGATTATAAACCTCCTCACGATAAATGAACATCACCACGTCCGCGTCCTGTTCAATGGCCCCGGATTCACGCAGATCGGAGAGGACGGGCCGTTTATCCGTCCTGCTTTCCACGGCCCGGCTCAACTGGGAAAGCGCCACCACCGGGATATCCAATTCCTTGGCCAACGCTTTGAGCGATCGGCTGATGTCGGAAATTTCTTGCTGTCGCGATTCGGAATCACTGCGTCCCTGCATGAGTTGCAGATAATCGATGATCAACAGATCCAGGCCGTGTTCGGCCTTGAGGCGCCGGGCCTTGCCCCGCATTTGTTGGACCGTCATCCCTCCGGAATCATCAATGAAAATCTTGGCGCCGGCCAAACGATTTGCCGCGTCAACCAGCTGACTCCACTCCGCATGACGATCGAGTTGCCCCGTCCTCAGGGCATGAGAATCCAGGTTCGCCTGGGAACTCAGCATCCGAAGCACCAGTTGGACTTTTGACATTTCCAGGCTGAAAATCCCCACGGTCAGATTCGCGCGAATCGCGGCATGTTCAGCCATACCCAGGGCCAGACTGGTTTTCCCCATGCTCGGGCGACCGGCAATGATAATGAGATCGGACGGCTGAAGCCCGGCCGTGATATTGTCAATGACGGAATAACCGGTCGGCACGCCCGTAATTTTTTCTTTCCGGTAATATAATCGATCGACAATCTCCATGCTTTCGATGACGGCTTGTTTCATGGATTCAAACGACCGGCCCAAACGACCCTGTGCCAGCCTGAAGATCTCCCGTTCCGCGTATTCCAGGAGGTCTTCCGACTCCCCAAGTCCGTCATAGCCTTTGGTCACGATTTCCGTGGCCGTGCGGATCAACCCGCGTAACAGGGATTTTTCCCGAACGATTTTACAGTGGTACCGGATATTCGACGCACTGGGCACCGCCTGCACCAATTCAGCCACGTACGCCGCACCGCCGACCTGTTCCAATTGACCTTTGGTTTTCAGCAATTCGGTCAAGGTGATCTGATCGACCACTTCATTGCGGTCAGCCAGTTCGATCATCCCCGCAAAAATGGTTTGATGCGCCCCACGATGAAAGTCTTCTTCGACGATGACCTCAAGCGCCTTGTTGAGCGCACTATTCTCCAGCAGAACGGCCCCGAGGACGGATTGCTCGGCATCGAGATTCTGTGGCGGCAACCGGAGATCGGAAACGTCAGACGTGGGCATGCGCACCGTTGAGGATCAGGGTAGGAAGGTCTTGGATACGAACGGTTCGTGAAGTCTTTGCCTGTTTGGCCAACACCCCGACTTCCCGGCTCGAGAGGCCGGACAGGCCCACCATCACGGCCCAGGATGCGCCGGAAGCCCGGAGGCGCGTGCGAATCTTGCGAAGTCGGGTGGAATCCCACCGGGGCACGGTTTCCTGATACACCACCAACCCGTGCGAACGAAGGAACCGGCTCGCGTGGAACGCCTCTCCAAAATGAGAATGAGGAGCCGCCACCAACACGCTGGGCGTTTCCAGGGCCCATTTCTCTCCCTCCTTCCCTAACGCCATAAACAGGCGATCAAGGTCCAAGGCAAAGCCCGTAGAAGGGAGATCCTGTCCGAATTGTCCGATCAAATGGTCATAGCGCCCGCCTCCGCCCAGTTCACAGCCTACGTTGTCGGAAAAGACGTCGAACACGACCCCATCGTAGTAGTCGAAGCCGCGAAATTCTCCCAGGTCCAGGAGCAGGTACTCTTTGACGCCGGCCGCGTCGAGCAGCGCATAAACCCGGCTCAACCGTTCAATGGGGGCCAGCAACCGCGCATTACGACCGGCGAGGGCTCGGCCCCATTGCAACACCTCTTCCCGCCCGTAACGCCCCGGGGCTTCGAGGATCGGCCGGGCCTGTTTGGATGAGACGCGTTCCGCTTTCAGGATTCGTTCGAGCTTCGGCAAGTCTTTATGCGCCGCGGCGAGTTCCGCTTGCTTGCGTCCCCGTTCCGAGAGTCCCGACTGCGCCAGCAACGCTTGGTAGAACCCGACGTGTCCGAGTGAAATTTTAAAATGGGACAGTCCCACGGCTTTCAAGGATTCGATGAGCAAGGTCAGAATTTCGGCATCCGTCGTCGCGTCGTCGACCCCGATCAGTTCGACACCCAACTGGAAGACTTCCCGTTCCCGTCCGGCGTGTTCGGGCTCATAGCGAAACACCGTGGACCGATAACTCAACCGCAGGGGCAGTTGTCGCCCGGCCATTCCCATGGCCACGATTTTCGCGATCTGCGCGGTCACGTCGGGGCGGAGCACCAAAATGCGTCCGGTCGTCCAATCGGCGACCTTGTAACATTTTTCGAGGATATCGGCCGGCAAGCCGGCGGAGAGGACGTCCAGGTATTCAAAGGTGGGGGGGATGATTTCGCGATAGCCCCATCGGGTAAACCCCTCAAACAAGGCCTGTTCCAACTGACGCACGCGCACGGCTGCATCAGGCAACAGGGTCGTCATCCCGATCGGGATCAGGGAACGGGGCGTGGCCCCTGAAGTCACCGTGTGGCGCTCCGAGCGTGGGTGAAGGCGGCGAGCCATCGAACAAGAGCGGACCGTTACGAGACGCCTGACAGATCCACCAAGCGGGCCGAAACAATGTCCGTTTCGCCCTTGATGGTGTCCAACACGGGAAGAGGCGGCGACTGGTCCAAACTCAGGATCAACAATGAATTGCCGCCTTTCTGCCCGCGAGAACATTGCATCTGGGCAATATTAATGTCGTGTTCCCCGAGAATGCGTCCGACCGTGCCGATGACACCGGGACGGTCGATGTTCTGGATCAAAAGCATGTGGCCTTCGGGAACCACCTCGACCGTGTAGGCATTGGTTTCCACGACGCGGGGATCCTTCTTGTTATACAAGGTTCCGGCCGATTGATGCGTCTGCGCGCCGGCTTTCACGTGAAGACGAATCAAACTCGTATAGTCTCCGGCGTCGCTCCACTTCACTTCCTTGACCTCGATGCCGCGTTGCTTTGCCAGAACGGGGGCATTCACGGCGTTCACCGTATCTTGTAAAATCGGCGTCAACAAACCCTTGAGGATCGCAACCGTCAGGGGCGCCAAAGAGAGCTCCGCCGCTTCTCCCCGATACTCCACCGTCACCTCTTCAATGCCTTCATCAATGAGTTGCGCCTGAAACAATCCCATCCGTTCGGCCAAGCCGAGATAGGGCTGGAGTTGAAGCAAGGCGTCAGGGGGAACCGACGGAACATTGACCGCACCACGAGCCACGCCCTTGTTGAAATAGTCCACAAATTGCTCGGCAATCGAGATGGCGACGTTTTCCTGGGCTTCCTCGGTCGAAGCCCCGATATGAGGCGAGCAGATAAAATTGTCCAGGGTCAGCAAGGGATGATCCGGCTTCACGGGCTCTTCTTCGAACACGTCAAAGGCCGCGGCAGCGACCTTTTTGCTCTTGAGGGCTTCGTAAATATCCTGCTCATGGATGATGCCGCCGCGGGCGCAATTGACGATCATGACGCCGTCTTTCATCTGTCGTATGGCCTGGGCGTCAATCAAAGACCGGGTCTCGTTGGTCAACGGGGTATGCACCGAGATGAAATCGGCCCGCCTGAACAACTCGTCCAAAGCCACGGTCTGGATTCCCAACTCCCGCGCGCGCCCGGGAGACAGGTAGGGATCGTAGCCGATGACCTGCATGGCCAAGCCCTGTGCCAACTTGGTGACGTAAGTCCCAATCTGCCCCAACCCCACGAGGCCGAGAGTCTTGTTGTACAACTCCGTCCCCATGAACTTGGTCTTTTCCCACTTACCCGTCTTGGTCGACACGACGGCCTGGGGAATTTTCCGGCTCATGGACACCAGCATGGCGATCGTGTGCTCCGCCGTGGTAATCGTATTCCCGCCGGGCGTGTTCATCACGACGATGCCCCGGCGGGTGGCGGCTTCACAATCCACGTTATCAAGCCCCGTCCCGGCACGCCCGATAATTTTGAGTTGGCTGCCGGCGTCGATCACCTCGGCCGTCACTTTCGTGCCGGACCGAACGACAATGCCGTCATACGCTTTGATCTCTTCCAGAAGCTGCTCTTTGGGTAACTTGGTTTTTACGTCGACGTGAAACCCGCCCTGTTCGAGAACCGCCACTCCTCGTGGCGACAAACTGTCACTGACCAAAATGTTCATGGAATCGTCCCTACGCTTTCCGTTTTTCAAAATCCGCCATATAGTCGATTAAGGCATCCACGCCGGACTCGGGCATGGCATTATAGATACTGGCACGCATACCTCCCACCGAACGATGTCCCTGCAACGTGGTCAAACCGGCCTGGGCCGCTCCCGCAAGAAACTCGCCATCCAATGCCGGATCGGCCAGGACGAACGGCACGTTCATCCATGACCGGCATGATGGATCCACCGGGTTCCGATAAAAGTCGGAACCGTCGATCGCGGCGTACAACTTCTTGGCCTTCCGTTCGTTACGTTCGGCCATGACCGGAAGCCCCCCTTGCTCCTTCACCCATTTGAAAACCAGGCCGGCGATATACAAGTTGTAGGTTGGCGGCGTATTCAACATGGAATCGGCTTTGGCCTGTTGCGCGTAATCCCACACGCCGGGGGTCATCAAAAGGACGTTGCCGATCAAATCCTCCCGCACGATCACCAACGTGACGCCGGCCGGCCCGATGTTTTTTTGGGCGCCGGCATAGATCAACCCAAACCGGCTGACGTCGACGGGACGGGACAAAATGGTCGAAGACATATCACCGACGAGCGGAACGTCACCGGTCTCGGGAATCCAGTGAAATTCAACGCCTTCAATGGTTTCATTAGGCGTGTAATGGACGTACGCCGCATCGGTATTCAACGCCCAATGGTCAAACGGGGGGATGGTCGTAAATTTCTCGCCTTCGGACGAAGCCGCGACGTTCACTTCACAATATTTCTTGGCCTCGCCGATGGCTTTTTTGCCCCAGGACCCGGTCAGAATGTAATCCGCCTTGTTTTTCCCGCGCAACAGATTCATGGGAATGGCGGCAAATTGCCCGGTGGCGCCTCCTTGCAGAAAAAGCACCTTGTACGTCTCGGGCACGCCCAATAAATCACGGACGTCCCGTTCGGCCTCGGCATGGACCGAAACAAACTCTTTCCCACGGTGGCTCATCTCCATAATGGAGGCCCCGGCCCCGTGCCAATCCGTCAATTCGGCCTGGGCTTGTTGCAAGACGGCCTCAGGCAACGTGGCCGGGCCGGCACTGAAGTTATACACTCGCGACATGAAAAACTCCCGGATGAGAAAACGTGAATGGACTCACCGAATGATCATGGATGTCAACTGCTCTTAGAGTAGTGGACCTGAAGATTGGCTGACCGGTTGTGAAGATGAAGATCGAAAATTGGTACGCTATCATATGGTCTATGGGGGGTCAAGAATCACGAGGGCGGAGTCGTGACATCGCCAGTGTTGTCCTGGCGGCGACATGTGGGGCCGCGACGACCGGGGCTTCGAAGCAACGGGATCTTTTTGAACGCATACACGTTCCTCCCTTGTCATGACATCGTCGGATTGCCTACAATGGGACTCATCTTGCCAACCTGAGGAGCCGGAAACACGGACATGAGCGGAGTACGATTCGAACGTCGCGGTGAAGGAGACTATTACAAAGTCATCCTGCACATCGGAAGCACGTACGTGCCGATCAGCGACGAGGACGTGGAAGCCTTAAAGAAGGAAAGCATGTTGTCAGGCGCGTTTCTGGAATTTTTCCTGGACCGGATCGGTTATTCCTCCTACCTGAAAGATCAACTCAAAACGGAATTGGGAAAAATCGGGCATTCGTCCGAACAACTTGCCATGCTCCGGCAATCCATTCAGGAACTCTGACCCCGCAGCCGAGCAGGCAGGTGGCCGTGACAACGACCTCTACCTCCCCTACGCCCCTCCTTACAAAGGAGGGGAAGAACGAGGTGCCCTAAGCCCGGCCCTGTCAATCATGATACCCGCCCACGATCTTATCGATAAAATTCAGGATGGCGGTTTTCTTGGCAGGATCTTTTTCCAATTGCAGGGCTTGCTGATAATGATCCCCCGCGATCTCGGGTTTGCGTTTGAGGTCATAGACTCGCCCCACGCCGAACGTCGCCCTCGCGTCGTTGGGATTGGCCTTGATCGCCACGCTGAAACTATCGAGCGCCGAATCCACCTGGCCCTTGTCCATTAGAATCCACCCGACTTCCGTGGCCGCCGGTCCGAAGTCCGGCTTGATGCGCAAGGCTTCCTGATACTCCCGCATGGCCAGGTCGCGCCGGCCTTTTTGTTCATAGACCCCGGCCAGCGCATAGTGCACCTCAAAGTCTTCAGGATTGAGTTGCACCGCGGTTTTATATTCACGAATGGCCGCGTCGATCTTTCCCTGTTCGGCCAACGCGCAGGCCAAATTCACGTAACCCAAGGCATCCCCGGGCGCGAGTTTGATCAGTTCCCGGTACTGGGGAATGGCCATTTCCAACTGGCCGTGTTCCTGATACGCCGCGCCCAGGTTCAACCGGGCGGCCGCATAGGCCGGATCCAATTTGACGGCTTGGCGATAGGCCTTGATGGCCTTATCCGTTTGGGACATCCGTTGATAAATCTGAGCCACAAAAAAATGGGGAAAGGGCGAGTCCGGGGCCAATTCGATTGCCTTTTGGTAGCTTGTGATCGATTGCTCCGATTGACCGGATTGTGCCAGAAACATCCCATGCATCAGATGCACAAAGCCTTCTTCCGGATACGTCTTGCTCAGGCGATCAACCCATTCGCGGACGTTCGCAATATCCGCTTCCTCCTGTAACGACTTCGCATACATCTTCCACGCGAGGGCAAACTCACCCTTCAACAAATACACGACGTTCAAGGCAAAAAACGCCCGGGGCCCGGCCGTCTCGCTCTGCATCCAGGCAGTCGCGGTGTCGCGCACCGCATCCCAATCCCCTCCGAGCACGGCCTGTTCGATCGTCTGTTCTTCACTCATGCGGTACCCGCGTAGTCTCTCGCGTCTCTCAAAAGCGTGCCGCCATGGGCTCACCGCGTCAGCGTATCCTCGACGTCGGGCGGAGTGGCGACAATCAATTCGCCCAGATGAGGGTACTGTTTCATGATCTGCTGCTTCATTTCCCAGGCCACCGTGCGGTAAGACCAATGGCCTTTGACCCCCGACCGGAGCTGACACATGTAGTCCGCCTGGGCATAGTCCATTTTAAAAACGCACCGGACCCTGAACCCGAAGGGAATCGCGTAAATCGAGGCCTCCTGATCCATGCCTCTCAACCGTTCGATATCCTGTTGAACCGCGTCCATGGCCATTTGATATTCCCGATCCAGGTTGGCCTCATACAACGGGGGCGGGATCTCATAGCCGTGCACGGGGGTAAAGTTCTGTTGGATCTGCTGGCACCGTCGATGCCGGTGGAGGTCCCGCCACCCGCCGATGTCCATCAATACGTCGAAGATGAGAGGGTACCCGCATCGAAACTCCTTGATCAATTCGTCATAGGGCCCGCGATGGCGTAAGGCCACTTCGAGGGTTTCCTGCTTTTCCTTCTCCGGCCATTCCCGCACCAATTCCAGAATGCGGCGATACGGCGCCTGGCTGACACGATACAACACGCTCGTGACCAGTTCGTCCATCAGCGAATGCGGCTCGATGAGATCGACCGGCACCGTTTGATCGGCCCAGGCCGACGGCTCATCCAAGCCCGCCTTGCGAAAGATCTTCTTGGCGTGTCTGGACAGATCCCGATAGACCTCCGTTTGGTACTCGTTGGCCTTGGCGTGACGGGCCAAGGTCGGGGCCAGCGGTTCCGCGGGTTTGCCGCTTTCTCCATCCAATTCCCCCCACACATTGGAAGGAGGTTTGGCACAGGCTTCCTGCAACTCCTCGCCAAGGGCCTGAAGTTCGGGCAGTTGCGTCGACAAGAGCCGGGTGATCTGTTTTTCCAGGGTCCGGATACTGACCACCTGTCCCACGTTCGTCGTGCAGGCCAGGGGCAGCAGATACCGGGTGATATCGTACACGCGCGCGGCCAACGTTCGGCCGTAATTCGCCTCGCTCATGGTTTCGGGTCTGGGATAGCGTTGTTGAAGATGTTCGAGCAGCGGATCATGGAACGTGCGATAGAGATTGAACAGGCTGCCGAGAATCCCGCGATAGAACGCCTCGGGTTCGGAATCCTGGATCGCGGACGGCACGTAACAGCCGGACACGGCAAAGTTCTGATACCGGCTGGACTTGGCCTGCCCATCCCACAGCGGTTCATCTTCCAGACGAATGGCCGCCAGTTCGGAAATGCCTTCCAGACACACGGTCACGTGCCCCAGGTCGGCGATCGAGGCATGCCCGTAGGCAAAATAGAACTGTTCCCAAAACTTCTCGGACGAGTGCCCGTGGACCCACCGCAAGCTGTCTTCAATGGAATCCGGGGAACGGCTGTACCGGGCCAGGGCATAGGCCGCTTTCTCGGGCGGCATCGGCGCAAGGACGATCACCCGGCGTGTGTTTTTTTCTTCGTCGGTCACGTTCTTCTTTGGCTCGAAAGGGCAGACACCGCCCCTACACATTCAACCCGTGGCGAACGACTCACTATAGTCAGGCAACCGGTCCAATCTCAAGTCGGCATGCCGTCATCCCATCTGCTTAATGACGAATCATGAAAGTCCCTTGAAACGCGAGGCTCGGCTGGCTACACTCCGCCCCCAACAAGAAAATTTCCCGGAAAAACAAAAAAGCACGGCTATGCTCACCCACGACCGACAATCCATCCACGGCCAATGGTCCTCCCGTTTGACCTTTATCATGGCGGCGACCGGCGCCGCCGTCGGACTCGGCAATATCTGGAAATTCCCGTACCTGACGGGCGTCCACGGCGGAAGCGCATTCGTGTTGGCGTATATGCTCTGCGTGGCCTTCCTCGGCATTCCCATGATGATGGCCGAGGTCATGCTGGGCCGCCGGGGCCGGCAGACGCCGGTCAACACCATGCGGACGCTGGCGGAGGAAACCAACGCCGGCCAGGGCTGGCAACTCATCGGGTGGTCCGGCACCCTGGCCGGCATCCTGATCCTGTCGTATTACAGCGTCATCGGCGGATGGACCATCGGGTATATTGTCCACGCGGCCGCCGGCGATTTCTCGGGCCTCAGCGGAGACGGGGCCTCGAGCCTCTTCGGAGACTTCGTGGGCAGCCCGTTGATTCAGGTGGGCTGGCATACGGCCTTCATGTTCATCACCATGTTCATCGTGGCCCGGGGGGTGCAAAGCGGATTGGAGAAAGCCGTCACCTATCTGATGCCGGCCCTCCTGGTGCTCCTGCTCATTCTCGTGGGCTACGCCATGACCACCGGGTACTTCATGAAAGGACTCGCCTTCTTGTTCACGCCCGACTTCACCCATTTTTCGAGGAGCAGCATGCTCACGGCCATGGGTCAGGCGTTTTTCAGTATGAGCCTGGGCATGGGTACCATCATGGTCTACGGCTCGTATCTCCCCAAGAACGTCTCCATCACCGGCACCTCCGTGGCCGTCGCCCTCTCCGACACCATGGTGGCCCTCATCGCGGGCATGGCGATCTTTCCCATTGTCTTTGCGAACGCCCTCACGCCCGGAGCCGGGCCAAGTCTCATTTTCGAAACCATTCCCGTGGCCTTCGGCCACATGGCCGGGGGAACGCTGTTCGGAACGCTCTTTTTCATCCTGCTCCTCATCGCGGCCTGGACCTCATCCATTTCATTGATCGAACCGGCGGTGACCATGATGATCGAAAAGTTCAACATGACGCGCCGCGCGGCCGCCTTCTGGACCGGACTGGTCACGTGGCTCCTGGGACTCGGGACGGCCTTTTCGTTCAACGTCTGGGCGGACGTCAAGGTGTTGGGGCTGACCTTTTTCGAACAGATCGACTTCCTCACGTCGAATCTCATGCTGCCGATCGGCGCGATCGGCATGGCCGTCTTCGCCGGGTGGGTGATGTCCAAACACATGAGCCGGGAGGAACTCGCCATGAAGAGCCCAATCAACTATTTCATCTGGCTCACGCTGATTCGCGTGGTCGCCCCGATCGCGGTCTCGATCGTCCTCCTGCACGCGGTCCACGTGTTCTGAGGCCGCGGGCGTCGCCCGGCAGTCATTGGTTCGTCGCGTGCCGGACGCAATAGTCCAACAACAGTTCGATTTCCCGGGTCTGAAGGGCCACAAGAGCGGGATATGGATCGGAAGAACCGGCATCGGCATTCCTAATGCAGACATCGATGAACGTGAAGGGATCCCACGCGCCTGATGAAACGAGCGTGTCGAAGACCTGCTTCGCGGAAGGAGGCAACCGGCTGTCCCACTCGCCCAATCGGACAAAGACGGGGTGAGGCCCGACCCGGCGAAACCAGTATTTGGCGTTTCCCGCGTCGGGCTCCCGGCGATGGACAATGCCGTGCCAATAGCTGCCTTCCACGGTCTCCAACTCCTGGGCCACCTCATGCGCTTCATCCCACGCCTCGACAACGAGCAACAGCCCTGCTCTGACGGCTTGCGCCATGAGCCGGTCGGACACGCTGGCTCCCAACAAGTCTTCGAGGGAAATCGTCTGGAGGTCCGTGATCAATGAACGGGGATGGGTTGACCGGCCATGCACGAGCGGAAGCTCCGCCAGTGACGGTTCGAGACCGGCATAAATTTCGAACCCTTTACCGGAAGATGAAAACGGATTCACGAGACGATCAGTCATGGGAAGCCCGATCTTGCCTTGCTTGCAACGACTGGTAGCTTCCCCTACTGTATCGTCTTATGTCAAAAACGCGTGTGTGGTTCTATTGTTTGCTCGCGGGTACGGGGTATTCGCTTTCCGTTTCCAATCTGATTGACGGGATTCCCTGGGGTCTGTTCGCCTGGGTGGCCCTCCTGCCACTGCACCGGGTGCTGATCGGCGTTGCCCCGGGCCGAGCCTTACGGCGTGGCTGGCTGGCCGGCTTTCTGGCGTTTACCGGCACGATGTATTGGGTGGTGACCGCCATGCATCTGTACGGCAAAGTCCCCCTTGCCATCAGCATCGTGCTCATGCTGGTCCTGGCGGGGTACCTGGGGCTGTACGTGGGCCTGTATGCCTGGGGCGTTGTCCGGCTTGAACGACAATGGCCCGCCGCAACCTGGATCGCAGCGCCCTGCTTGTGGGTCTCCCTGGAGTACGTGCGCACCCACGCGTTCAGCGGATTGCCCTGGGGCCTGCTGGGCTACTCCCAATTTCAATGGCTGCCGCTCATCCAGATCGCCAACGTCACCGCCGTCTACGGCGTGTCGTTTCTCATCGTGCTGGTGAACGTCTCGCTGTTCCTCCTGTTCCATCGGCTGTTCACCGATGCCCCGCGAAAGATCCCCTGGATTCCATTGGCCTCGACCGCAGCGGCCCTACTCGGGGCATGGCTCTATGGGCTGGGGCAACTGCACCTTCCACCTTCGGACAGCCTCACCGTCGGGATCGTGCAAGCCAATATCGACCAAGCGCACAAATGGGACCAAGCCTATCGCGAAGAAACTTTGGACCGATACCGCCGGCTCACGGAAACCGTCAGTCCCGGGTCCGATCTGATCCTGTGGCCCGAAGCCGCCACGCCTTTTATGTTCGAACAGGAGCCGGACTATCGATCGCTGGTGACCGGGATGACGAAAAACGCCGAAGTGCCGCTCGTGTTCGGAAGTCCGGCCCTCCGGCGTCAAAGCGACGGCACCCCGTACCTGTTGAACAGCGCGTATCTTCTGGACCCCTCCGGGGAAATCTCCGGCCGGTACGACAAGCAACACCTCGTTCCCTTCGGCGAATACATTCCGCTGCAACGGATACTCTTTTTCCTGGATAAATTGGTCGTCGGCATCGGCGATTTTCAGCCGGGACCGGGGCCGACCCTGCTGGACTTTGAACGGAGACCGGACGGGCGACAGACCCGGTTTGGGGTCGCGATCTGCTTCGAAGTCATTTTTCCGGATCTTGTCCGGCGACTCGCTCTTGAAGGTGCGAATTTCCTGGTGACGATCACCAATGACGCATGGTTCGGAAAAACCGTGGCCCCGCATCAACATTTCGGCATGGTCGTCTTCCGCGCCGTGGAAAACCGCATGGCGTTCGCCCGCGCCGCCAATACCGGCGTGTCGGGATTGATCGATCCGACCGGACGCATTCTGACGGCGACGCCCATTTTTGCCGAACACGCCGTTATCGGCTCGATCTCCCTGAGCGCGCCCTCGACGGTTTATACGCGATTTGGCGATGTGTTTGCGTGGGCCTGTGTTATAATGGCCTTGTTTTTGTTATCGTTCGCTCGTTTCATCGACGGACCATCCGCGGTTGACACCCGCTTTTCAACGCGACGCAAAGGAGCCAGGCATGCTTGAGGACATTCGAACCCGTCTGCAAACCACCGGCAACCATGTCAAAGATTTACGGAGGCGTCTTTGACCTGCCTCGACTACAACACGAACTCGAGGAACTCGAGCAGGAAAGCGCACAACCCGATTTCTGGAAAAATGCACACATCGCGACAAAGGTGGGACGGCGCAAAGCTACGATTGAACGGGACATCGCTCGCGTCGCCGACTTCGAGCAAAGGCAGGCTGACCTGGAAGCCACGCTTGAACTGATCGGGGCAGAGGATGACGCCGAACTCCACGCCGAATTGACCCAGGGCATCGAGACGCTGGAAACGCTCCTGGAGCACCTGCGCACGGAGCAGTTGCTGGCCGGCGAGCATGACGGTCGATCCGCCATTCTGGGGATCAACCCCGGAGCGGGCGGCACGGAATCGCAGGATTGGGCCCAGATGCTGATGCGGATGTTCGTGCGATGGGCCGAGAACAAAGACTTCAAGGTCGGCAGCATCGACATCCAACCCGGTGACGAGGCCGGCATCAAGAGCGCCACGCTGAGTATCGAGGGCCCGTATGCCTACGGCTACCTGAAATCGGAAGCCGGGGTGCATCGGTTGGTGCGGATTTCTCCATTCGACGCCAACAAACGCCGCCATACGTCGTTTGTCGCCGTGTCGGTCTATCCCGAACTGGATGACGACGTCGAAGTCGAGATCGACGACAAAGACCTGAAGATCGATACGTTTCGCGCTGGCGGGGCGGGCGGGCAGAACGTCAATAAAGTCGAAACCGCCATTCGCATGACGCACATCCCCAGCGGGATCGTCGTGCAATGTCAGAACGAGCGCTCGCAATTGCAAAACCGCATGGGCGCCATGCGCGTCCTGAAAGCGAAGTTGTATGAGTTGGAGCAACGCAAGAAGGAATCCGAGTTTCAAACCATCGTCGGCGAAAAAAAAGACATCGCCTGGGGCAGCCAGATCCGGTCGTACGTGTTCCAACCGTATCAAATGGTCAAGGACCACAGGACGAATCACGAGTCCGGAAACATCGCGTCGGTCATGGACGGAGACCTCGACTCCTTCATCGAAGCCTATCTGAAGCAAGCCGCCGCGGGTCCATGATAAGGGACGCATGTGCATCTTTTCCTCCCCTTTGCCTGTCCTGAGCTTGTCGAAGGGTAAGGGGAGGTCAGGTGGGGTAGAGTTCGATCGTCGGGTGCCTGCTAATGCCTCTACCTCCCCTACCCCTCCTTACAAAGGAGGGGTAGTTGGAAATTTCAACGCATGAGCGCACACATTCAGGAACGACCTGATGGATGAATCGAACGAACAGCGCGCACAGCGCATTCAAAAACTCGACGTGCTCAAGGGCATGGGGGTGCAACCCTACGGCACCCGCTTCGAGACGACGCACCGGGTCGAACGCCTCCTGGCGGCGCACGGGGCAACGGCCAAAGACGGACTCGAGCGGCAGGCCGTCGACTGCCGCATCGCGGGACGCATCGTGGCGCTGCGCCGGTTCGGCAAGGCCGCGTTTGCCTCGATCCAGGACGGCGCGCACCGGCTCCAAGTCTATTTGAAAAAAGACGTGCTGGGCGACGACGCGTTTCGCCTGTCCCAGGAATTGGACCTGGGCGACTGGATCGGGGTGGAAGGCCGGCTGTTCCGCACGAAGACCGACGAGTTGACCGTTGAAGTGCGCACGCTGACGTTTCTCTCGAAAGGGCTGAGGCCCCTGCCTGAAAAATGGCACGGCCTGACGGACATCGAGACCCGGTACCGGCAACGCTACGTGGACCTGATCGCCAACCCGAACGTCCATGCCGTGTTCGAAACGCGCAGCAGGATCATGGCGGGCATCCGCACCTACCTCACCGAACACGGGTTCCTCGAAGTGGAAACGCCGATGATGCAACCCATACCCGGAGGGGCCACGGCCCGTCCGTTCGTGACGCACCACAACGCGCTCAATGCCGACCTCTACCTGCGCGTCGCGCCGGAACTCTACCTGAAACGGTTGATCGTCGGCGGGCTCCAGCGCGTGTTTGAAATCAACCGGAATTTTCGCAATGAAGGCATCTCGACCATCCATAATCCGGAATTCACCATGTTGGAGTTTTACCAGGCCTACGCCGACTACCGGGATCTCATGGCGTTGACCGAGGACCTGTTCGGCAAGCTCGCGCGGGACATCCTCGGCGCCACCACGCTGGAATATCAGGGACACACCATTGATCTGACTCCCCCATGGCGACGGCTGTCCTATTTCGAAGCGATCGTCGAATCCAATGGACTTGACCGGAACGTGCTCGAAGATCAAAACGCGGCAACGGCGGCGGCCCGGAAACTCGGGTTGGACGTACCGAAAGACGCCACATTGGTTGGAATCCTGAACCTGATTTTTGAGGAAACCGTGGAACACCGGCTCACGCAACCCACGTTCATCACGGACTACCCCACGGAGATCTCTCCGCTCTCGCGCCGGAAGGATACGGACCCGCGTCTCACCGATCGTTTCGAATTGTTTATCGCCGGACGCGAACTGGCGAACGGGTTTTCCGAGTTGAACGATCCACTCGACCAGCGCCAACGCTTCGAAGCCCAGGTCGCCCAACGGGAAGCCGGCGACGATGAAGCGCACTACTTCGATGAAGATTTCCTGCGCGCCCTGGAATACGGGATGCCCCCGACCGCGGGAGAGGGAATCGGCATCGACAGGCTGGTCATGTTGTTCACAAACCAGGCTTCGATCCGCGACGTCATTCTCTTTCCTCAACTTCGACCGGAGAAACCGTTGTGACATTGCCGTATGAGATTTTCGTAGGGCTCCGGTACCTCCGGGCGAAACGTCGAACCCGGACCATTTCGCTCAACACCTTCATTTCGATCACGGGCATCACGTTGGGCGTCGCCGCACTCATCGGGACTCTCGGGATCATGACGGGTTTCAAGGAGGATATGCAGGCGAAGATTCTGGGGACGACCTCGCACGTCGTGGTCCAGCCGCGGGGAAAGCAGACCATGGCCGGGTATGCTGAAGTGATGCGGCAGGTTGAGGAAGTCCCCGGAGTGGTGGCGGCCACGCCCTACATTTACCAACAAGTGCTGCTCACGTCGAAAACCGGCGTGCGCGGGATCGTCCTGCGCGGCATTGATCCGGATAAAGAGCCCGAGGTCACGGAAATCACCAAGAACGTGAAATCCGGCACGGTGCAGAATCTGACCGTTCCCGACGCCTCCGCCCAAACCGACCCGAAACCCGGCATCATCCTCGGCAAGGAATTGGCCAGGCGTCTTGGGGTCGTCGTCGGCAGCCGGATCAACGTCGTCTCCCCCGTGGGCCCCATCAGTGCATTGGGGATGACGCCGAAAATTCGCCCGTTTCGAGTCGTCGGCCTGTTCGAGTCGGGCATGTACGAATATGACGCCTCACTGGCCTACATCTCGTTGGCGGAGGCCCAGCGGTTTTTCAGCATGGGCAGGACCGCAACCGGGATCGAAGTGAAGGTGGAAGACGTGTTTACTGCGGACGCCGTGGCCAAACGGATCGACGCGCGACTCGGGACCGGGTACATGGCGAGAGACTGGATGCTCCTGAACCGCAACCTGTTTTCGGCCTTGCGCCTCGAAAAAACCATGATGTTTCTGTTGCTGGTTCTGATCACGCTCGTCGCGTCCT
Organism: Nitrospirales bacterium; assembly: GCA_965207015.1. Taxonomy (GTDB): domain Bacteria; phylum Nitrospirota; class Nitrospiria; order Nitrospirales; family UBA8639; genus Bin75. The sequence goes on from OZ242257.1 coordinate 1,581,559, forward strand.
TCAACATCGTGGGCACGCTCACCATGATCGTCAATGAAAAGCAACGCGAGATCGCCATTCTGAAAGCCATGGGCGCCACGCCTCGAGCCATCATGCGCATCTTCATGTTGAACGGGGTGATTATCGGCCTCACCGGCACGGCGATCGGCATCCCCCTGGGGTACACCTTTCTCTACCTCATCGAAAACTATTTTACCTTCGATCAGACCGTGTATTTCCTCTCGAGCATTCCGGTCCACGTGAAGGCTCTGGACGTGTTCCTGGTTGCGTTTTCCGCCATCCTGATCAGCTTCGCCGCCACCCTGTATCCTTCGTGGCAGGCCGCCAAGCTGGCGCCGGTCAGCGCCCTTCGATACGAGTAATGCCCATGAGCGCGTCTCCCGATCCAGCGTCGCCGTTTCTGCAAGTGACCGACTTGTCCAAGTCCTTCGTCCTGGGCAATCAAACCCTCGAAGTCCTGAAAGGCATCAACCTCGAAGTCCGGCAAGGGGAACTTCTGGCCATGCTGGGGGCGTCGGGAGCAGGAAAAAGCACCCTGCTCCATATCCTGGGAACCCTGGATCGACCGACGCGGGGCACGGTGTTCTATGAATCCCGGGACATTTTCCGTTTGTCGGAACAGGAACTGGCCCAGTTTCGAAACCGGCGCATCGGGTTCGTGTTTCAATTTCATCACCTCCTGCCTGAATTTACGGCCCTGGAAAACACCTATCTCCCCAGCCTCATGCAAAAACGGCCGAAGGCGCAATGTGTCGAAGAAGCAAGCGCGCTTCTTGCGGAGGTTGGCCTGGGTCACCGCCTGCATCACAAGCCCGGCGAACTGTCAGGCGGCGAGCAACAACGCGTGGCCGTGGCGCGCGCGCTGATTCATGATCCCGATCTGGTCCTGGCGGACGAACCCACGGGAAATCTGGACACGCACACCGGCGAAACCCTGTTTGCCCTGCTGCGAAAGCTCAACGAACAACGCCGGACCGCGTTCGTGATCGTCACCCACAACGAACGCCTCGCGCGGCAAGCCGATCGCTCGATCCACGTAGTAGACGGACGGATCGTGAACGGCAGCGGCGAATAGAGCGGATACGCGAGTTCGGGGTTTCGCCCCCGCACGACGAGGTTCCTTCGACAGGCTCAGGACAGGCTCTTTTGTTTCGGCAAAAGGACCCAAAACCATTGGCGCCCGGGCGTGGCCCCAAGGGGTGTCTTTGCCCCAATCCCGTTTGCTGGCTTCCTTCGACTTCAGGCGCGTTGCGCCTTACGCTCAGGATGAACGGATTATCACTTCCCGTTCATGCTTCACATCCGTTCGTCCTGAGCGTAGCGGAGCGGAGTCGAAGGGCGCTCAGACAGTCCTCGCCTCCAAAGAGGTTTCGGGACCGGGGCGCAGCCACGCCCGCAGGCGACGGGATCGGGGATGACCGTGCATTTCCTCCCCTTTGTAAGTGGGCGCATTTCCGAAGAGGGAATGCGGGTGGGGTAGGGTCTGATCGTCGGGTGATGACAACTGCCTCTACCTCCCATCGCCCCGTTCTTACAAAGACCGGACACGAACGGCTTGTCACGCAGGACCCGTTTGACTATCCTACGGGCATCACATTCACCGGGCCGCCGCGGAGAACGGCGTAACCGGGAAAGAAGGAGACGACACCCATGCGAAACAATCGACAGTGGATACACTCAATCATGTTGGGCATGCTCCTGACGCTCCCGGTCGCATCAGCCATGACAGATACGGCGTCCGCCCACGAGGGGCACTCGTTCTACGTCGGGATACAGGTCCCGGTGGAACGGGTCGATGCCTCCTACGACAAAACCGTCGACAATACCGATGCGAGCAACCCGCGAAGGGGCGATGTGTTTCACGACAATGATTCCGACGATACCTTCGCGTACGGCGTCGGGTTCCTGGCCGGCTACCGGATCCCGCTGCTCACCAGGGAGGACGGGTTTTACGTGAGCGCCGAGCTGGACCTCGCGTTTCACGGCGGCCAGGCCAAGGGACAGCTTCCGGGGGTTGGTACTTCCGCGGGACGCAATCAACCCGGCGAAAGCTGGCCGGACCGCTGGTCCTTTCAAAAAAACAGGAGTTACGGGTTCACGATCAAGCTGGGCGGCAGTCCCGGGGTGCTGCGGTCATGGGACACGAGCGTCTACGTCCTCGGCGGTATCCGCCTCATCCAGGCGCAGTTTCAGAATCACTATCGAGGCTGCCTGCATGTCGTGAACTGTACCTCGACGACCCAGCCCGAGTTTGTCTCGGGCACGGACAGCCGGAACCTGGATTATACGGCCTGGACGTACGGCGCCGGCGTGGAAAGGATGCTGAGCGAACATCTCGGGCTCCGCATCGAAGCGCGCTACACCCAGTACAACAGCAAACGCTGGGTCGAATTGTTCGACACGGTGGGCGTCAGGGTCCCGACGCAGATCGACGCGGATGACGTCGGCATGCTGATGAGCCTGGCGTGGTATTTCTGAAGTCCCGGTCCGGTCCACTCGACCGCCAGACTTATTGAGGGGCCGCCGTGATTCTGTCTTTGATCACGTCGAACGTGGCTTTGGGCACCACTCGTTTGGAGACCAGTTCTCCGCGAAGCCGATAGGGCCGATTCAACACGACCTTGTCGGCCTCTGCCTTGGTGAGCCCTAAAAACAACTCCAGGTCATTCGCTGAGGCCGTATTGATATTGACGGGTGTCACCGTCTCATTTAAGGGTACGGCGACCGGAGGTGGGGCCGGCTTGGACGCAGACGTCCCGGATGCCAGAGGCGGACTCTCCGTGCCGGTCTTTTTGGAGGCCCTGGAAGCCTGTGCCGCGCTTCGCGCTACGGCTGCACGGGCTTCTTTAAGATCTTGTTCATAGCGGCGGGCCGCATCACGCAACGTGCGGTTCTGGCTTTTCAACTGCTGATGGACATGCTGAATTTCCCGCATTTTGCTCACCATGGTTGCACGATCTCTCTGCAACTGCGCCTCGCGATTTGCGAGCACGTCCCGTTCACTTCTTTGGCCGTCCTTGATCTGCTGAATTTCAGCGCTCAGCATCTCCAGATCAAAAGCCGCCTGCTCATGCTCGGATCGTAATTTGTCATTTTCTTGTTCAAGCTCCTCATACTGCATCCGTCTTTTTTTTAGTTCCGTTTTAGTAACTTCCAAGGCCGTCACGGTTGCTTCATATTTGCCCTTGGGAACGACACAGCCTCCCAGGAACAGACCGGCAAGACAGAGAAGGCTCACTCCCCGCATGCCGTTTCGCCGTGCCCTTCCGGGGACCTCGTCAGTCCTTCTCAGTATCAAAAACGGCTTTTTGTCGGGAAGACTGCGTGATTGGCTTCGGCCTTGAGACATGGCATTTACTATGAAACCCCTGGTATGTTTTGTCAACAAGGCTCGCGATGAGTCTTCGAGCGTCATCAACGCACTCTTTCCCACGGACCCACGAATCGTCACTCATGGAACCATTCGGACCTGGTTTAGCCGTTCTGCTCGGCCTTGTGGAGGGACTCACGGAGTATCTCCCCGTCTCATCGACCGGTCATCTCATTCTTGCCGGGCACTGGTTGGGATTCACGGGTCACGTGGCAATCAGCGTCGAAATCTGCATCCAGTTGGGGGCCGTGTTGGCCGTCGTGGCCTACGAACGCACGAAACTCCGTTCCTTGCTGAGGCATGCAAACGAGGAACGGCGCGACTTGCGACACAACCTCGAAACCTCCACCGCTTCCTTGATGGATTTGGTCAGAACTTCGGCCGGCACTCACACGCATCTCTGGTTTCTCATCGGCCTGGGCGCGGCGTTTCTGCCGGCGGCGTTGGTGGGCTTACTGGCTCATGAGTGGATCGAGGAGCACCTGTTCTCCCCTCAAACCGTAGCCCTGAGCCTCATCACCGGCGGGATTGTGATCCTCATCGTGGAAACCCGGCCCAAACCGGTTCGTTGTACGGTATTGGAAGACATCGGCCTGTCGCGGGCCGTGGGAGTCGGGCTCGCCCAGTGCCTGGCGCTGATCCCGGGCATGTCCCGCTCAGGCTCGACGATAGTGGGAGGACTGCTCTTGGGATTGGAGCGAAAAGTCGCCACGGAATTTTCCTTCTTCCTGGCGCTACCGACCATGCTCGCCGCCACCGGCTACAAATTCGTTCAATCGTACCACCTCTTCAGCGTCCAGGATCTCCTGGCGCTGGGCATCGGCCTGGCGGTGTCCTTTCTGGTGGCTTGGGCCGTGGTCGCGGCGTTTCTCACCTACGTCAAACGGCACACGCTCAAGGTGTTCGGCTATTACCGCATGGCTCTCGGGATGATCATTCTCCTCGTGGTTTAGGAATGACGAGAGCGATCGAGGCCACGTTGATTAGCGAAAAGCTATTTCGCTACCTGGTCCTTGGCATGGCGGCTGATCCGTGAGTGGATTTTCGCGCCGTTCTCGACCAATTCCTTGGATAGTTCATACGCCTTTTGGGCATTCATCCAGAAGTCCGGGGTTTGGCCGAAATACGCGCCCAGCGCGATTGCCGTCTCCGCCCTCACCCCTCGCCGCTCATGAACAATTTCATGAAGCCGCGTAGCCGGCAGGCCGATATCGCGAGCGACGCCGTTGACGGTCAGCCCCATATCCCTGATCTGCTCAAGCAACAACGCGCCGGGATGCTGGGTGATGCGATGCGTGGGTATATTGATCATCTTCTGGCTCCGTGCTTTAATCGTAGTGGTTGTTCAATTCTACCTCGAAAGCATCTCCGTCTCTCCAGACAAAACATATGCGCCAGCCGCGCGAGACGCGAATGCTGTGCTGTCCTTCGCGGTTCCCCTTAAGCCCTTCGAGGTGATTGCCCGCTGGTACGCGAAGGTCATTGATATTGGACGCGTAGTTGATCCGGTCCAGTTTGCTCTGCGCCCGTCTAACAAGTGTTGCAGGAAAAGACCTCTCTCTCACGCCGTTAAAAATGTTCGCGGTACGCTTATCGGCAAAAGACCTGATCACACAATTCCTCTATTACGATAAACGTAATACACCAAGAATACAAGAAGGACGCTAAGTGGCACTTTGGCACTTGGAATTGCAAAAAAATCGCTGCTCAGGAGCAATAATACCCGGGGCGGCGGTCTTTCAGTAACTCGTTGTACGGGTTGATCGACTTGTTGCGGGCTTCGTCGACGTCGATCTCGACCACCGTGAGTTCGGGCGCGTCGGCGGAAGCCCGGGAAAGAATGCGGCCCGTCGGTGAAACGACTTCACTTTTCCCGATGAAGGTCAGGGGCGGTTTGCCGCCCCTGGCTTCCTGGCCGATCCGGTTGGCCGTGATGCTGAAGACCCGGTTTTCCAAGGACCGCGTCACCATGGCATCGGGGCAATGAGGCAGGACCAGATTTGACGGATGGCACAGAATCTCCGCCCCTTGCAAGGCGAGGGTACGGGCGGATTCCGGGTAGTACCAGTCAAAACAGATCATGACCCCGATGCGGGCCGGGCCAATGTCCCACACCCGAAACCCCGAATCGCCCGGGCTGAAGAACAACGTTTCCTCACAAAACAGATGCGTCTTGCGGTAACTTCCCAGGAACCCCGAAGGGCCCACCACGATCGCCGAGTTGTAGCACTGTCCCCCGGCCTGCTCGGGCAGCCCCACGACCAAATGCATCCGATACCGGCGGGCCAGTTCCAGACAGGCTTGGGTCGTGGGGCCGTCCGGGACCCGTTCCGACAACTTGCGAACTTCCTCTTGATCGACAAACTGATATCCGGTAAACGCGAATTCCGGCAGGACGAGCAGTTCGCAGTCCACCGCACCCAGGCGAACAGCCACCTGATCGATATTGCGTTGCACTTCCCCGAATTCAGGATGCGTTTGAAAATACCCGACTTTCATCAGTTGTCTCTTTGACCTGTCCTCAAAACAAAAACGGGCAGGAACTTCCTGCCCGTTTTCCAGACCGCCTTGACCTGTTCGATACAATCAATGGACTTCCTTCAGATGCATGACGGCGCTCTTCGCATGTTTGGTCGCCACCTCGGCATGCCCCTGGCCGCCGTGCGCGATGGCTTCCTTCAATTGGCCGACGCCTTCATCAAGATGAGGATTCTTGACTTCCTTCTGCGCCATTTCGGCGTGGCTCAACGCTTCCTGAGCATGGCCGACAACGGCATCGGCATGGCCCATGCCGCCATGCTTGGCCGCTTCCTCCGCGTGCGCAATCGCTTCGGCAACGTGCGGATTCCCATCGGCAAACGCCGGTGCGGCCGCCAATACGAACAACGCCGCCATCGCCAATGCGGCAATGAAAAACTTCTTCGCCATTCTACACCTCCTTGTTAATCCTACTTCCCTTCTACTGCCTCCGCAGGTGCTGCCTCTTCAGGGGCCGCCTCCGCAGGTGCTGCCTCTTCAGACGCTGCCTCCGCAGGGGCCGCCTCTTCAGGGGCCGCCTCCGCAGGTGCTGCCTCTTCAGGGGCCGCCTCCGCAGGTGCCGCCTCTTCAGGCGCCGCCTCCGCGGGTGCCGCCTCTTCAGGCGCTGCTTCCGCAGGGGCCGCCTTCTCAGGCGCTGCTTTCTCCGGCGCTTTCTCTTCGGAGCACCCCGACGTGGTCACCAATGCAAACACTGCCAAAATCAATAACCCGCCTAAGAGAATATTCTTCATCATGTCAGATCTCCTGGCTAAAAGGTTAGAGAAGCAAATGTTTTCTTTGATCTTGGCATACCTTCCGGGTTTCTTCAAGACGCCTCTTCCTCAGCCTTGCCCGTTACCTGATAGAGCAAATTCATGTCTTTTTCAGCGGGAGCCGCAAAATCCCGGCTCCACTCCCACCAGGATCCGGGATAATTCCGCACCCGCTCGTATCCCGCCAACTTGAGCAGAAAATAGACCCACGCCGAACGAAGACCGCCCAAACAATAGGTAATGACTTCCTGTTGTTCGTGCATGCCGAACGCATGAAACATTTCCCGAAGAGCGGACACGGGCTTGACCGTGGCGTCCTGACGGAGAAAACCGTTCCAGGGGATATTGACCGAGGACGGGATATGCCCCGGCCTCGGCAACCCGTCGATTTCCTTCCCCGCGAATTCCTCCACGCTCCGGGCATCCACGATCACCGTGTCCCGATGGGGACTCTTGACCAATTTTTTCAATTCCTGTTTGTCGATCATCACGTCCGGCTGAACCGACGCCGTAAAGTTGCCAGGCTTGAGACGAACCGGGTCATGTTCATAGCGTCGATGTTCGGACGTCCATTTGGGCCAGCCTCCGTCCAGGACCTTGACGCTCTTGTGTCCGAGATACTGCAACATCCAAAACATCCGGCCTTCGTCGCCCCAATTATCAAAGGGATTGGAGTACACAACCACGTCGCTCGAATTGTTGATGCCCAGGGCCTGCAACCGCTTCTCCAACCGGGCGACGTCGGGATCCAACAGACCCTTGGCCGTGGCCTGAGGATCACTGTATTCGTGCCAGGTACTATGCACGGCCCCGGGGATGTGCGAGGTGTACGCACCCTGGCCGCGCACGTCGATAATCACCAAATCCTCCCGGCCAAGATTGAGAGCCAGGGTTTCCGTATCGATGAGGTACGTGCTCCACATAAATCAACCTATGGTTAAAAGATCGTGATGACCCCGCGCGGGGGCGGATTCCTCAGGATGAACCCCGCTCTCCGGAGCGGCGCATCCCAACCGTGTCTCGACCGGCGTTTCCGCATGCAACGCCGTTTTCAATGTGTCATTCAGCGGAAATTGACGCGTATAGATCGTATACCGGTACGGGTCATCCGACCGCAACCCATAGGTTTCCCGCAACATGGCATGCTGGCCGTCAGTCAAAATATGATACCGGACCCGGGCTTCCACCACCAGGTCCGACCGGTCTTCCGGAATGTCATAGAAAAACTCATAGTCGCGGCTGGCCAACGGCAGCAGGCGGTTGTCATACACCTCCAGAATGACGGGTTGCCAGAGAATCCATCGCCCCATCGTGTCAGTTTGCTGAGCGAGAATCCCGCCCGCCGGATCCTTGACGTAGAATTCCACGGTAAAGTGACGATCGGGATCGCCGGTGGGAATCTTGTGCCCGGCCCCGGCGTTGATCAGGGTCAAAGTCATCCTGACGGTTTCGCCTTGCTTGGGGTTGGGAGGATCGGACCGGACCTGGATCGCGACGGCCCGTTTGATCATGTCAGGATCATGCCCGCCGCGCCAGAGATGACGGCGGCCCTGCCGAATGGGCCCGGCCTCGGCCACCGGACGGGAAACTTCCGGCATGTGACAATGCTGGCACGTGAACCCTTGCTCCTTCATGAAAAACTCCCCCTCATATTCCGCGTAGGTGCCGCAGGGGCCTACGTTATAGAACTGGAAGGGGCCGGAGACGACGTTGTGACATCGATAACAGATTGCCGTCGTGCGAAAGGCGGGATCATAGGCCGTCGGGTGAGGCGCCGCCGAATCGTCAAACGGCCCCAGGATCTTGCCGTCGCGCACGTGACACGCCGCGCAGGTGACGCCTTCAGCCTGATAGGCCATATCGTAGTGCGGGTTATCGACCTCGACCGCCTTTTCTACCCGTTTGTTCGGGATCTCCTTGATGAGCGTGGGCTGCTGATTCTCCAACGGGGTATGGCAGTTGAGACAGACCCAGACGTACCCGTCTTTTTTCCAATAGGCCTGGAAAAACGGGTCCCGGTAGGCATGGGCATGAATACTGGTTTTCCATTCCTCATAAATCGCCTGATGGCATTGCCCGCATGACTCCGCGGTCAAAGAGTCCAGGCCCGCCGGGACCTGCTGGAATGGAATGGCATGGGCATAATCGTCACGCAACCCGAAAATCACGGTTGGCCGGACTTCCGTATAGAAATAATAGAACAGGCCCGGAACGGCCAGCAGCAGCCCCAACAAGGCCAACAACCGGCCTGGGCCTCGTCGTCTTGTTCGCAGCTTGGCCATCGGTTACGTCTCCATCAACGCGAGGATGTGGTGTTCAACCGACGCGGCCAGGGCCCGCAGGTCGTAGCCGCCTTCCAGGCAAGCCACGATGCGACCCTGACAATGGGTTTGAGCAATGGACCCCACGATGCGGGTCAGTTCGCCGTAGCCCTCATCCGTGATGCCCATGCTTGCAAGAGGGTCATCCCGGTGCGCATCGAATCCGGCGGAAATCAACACGAACTCGGGCCGAAACGCCGCCGCGGCCGGCACCAGCACCTCCTGAAAAATTTCCCGGTACTCATCCGTACCCTGACCCCCGTACAGGGGGACGTTGATGGTCGCCCCTTCTCCACGGCCCAGGCCGCGTTCCGTCTCCGCTCCGGTCCCGGGATAGTGCGGATACTGATGCGTGCTGAAAAACAGCACGGAGGGATCGTCCTCAAACGCGTGTTGCGTACCGTTCCCGTGATGCACGTCCCAATCCACGATCAGCACGCGAGCGAGACCATGACGCTCCCGGAGATACCGAGCCGCGACGGCCACGTTATTATACAGACAAAACCCCATGGCGCGGTTGGCCTCGGCATGGTGCCCGGGTGGACGAACCGCGCAGAAGACTTGATCGACTTGGCCGGCCATGACGGCGTCGACGGCCTCCAGGACCCCGCCCGCGGCAAGAGACGCGGCGGGCAACGAACCGGGCGACAGGGACGTGTCCAGGTCGAGGGAGGCATAGCCCGTGGTCGGAGCTCTCTCTACCAGCCGCCCCACGTAGGCCGGATCATGAACACGGGTAATCCATTCCGGTTCGGCGTTTCGTGGCTCAATCCGGGTCAACCTGGACATCGTACCCGTGGATTCGAGTCGCGCGACAATGGCCCGCAACCGCTCCGGCGATTCCGGATGCGACCGGCCCATATCATGTTCCAGGTACGCCGGATGCGTCACGATTCCCACGCGGCCCATACAGAATCCTCAGCTTTGTCCTCTTCTGTCATCCCCGAAAAAAACTGGATTCCCGCGCCTGCCCTGAGCTTGTCGAAGGGTGCGCGGGAATGACAAATTGGGGTCTCATCGGTTTATTTTCACACCAGAATATCAGAGGCGAAAACGGGAACCGGATCGTAACACAGGGTCCCTGGTTAGACAACGCGAAGACCGCTCTGCTACAGTCGCGACCGGAAAGCACACAGGAACATTCAACCCATTCAACAGGACACGACATGGCAGACCCCAAGATCGAGAAATTCAAAAAAGTCCTACAGATGGACCCCAATGACGAGACCCTCTGGTTCGGGTTAGGCAAGGCGTACATGGGGGATGAAAATTGGGAAGAGGCCATCTCCGCATTCGACAGTTGCCTCAAGGTGAAACCCACCTACTCCGCGGCCATCCTGGCCCTGGCGCAATCCCTCAAACAGGCCGGCCAACCGGACCGATGCCGGATTGTCTGCGCGCAAGGCATCGACGTCGCCACCGCCAACGGCGACCTGCTCGTCATCAAGAACCTGGAAGAACTTCGGGATTCGCTGACGCAACCCGACGCTGAATAAGTAACTTAGGAACCTGACAGCCCGTCGAAGTAGCGAGACAAATCCACGTTGCCGCCGGAGATGATCACGCCCACGCGTTTGCCCTGCAACGCGGGCTCCTGCCGGAGCAGCGGCGCCACGGCCACGGCGCCGGCCGGTTCGATTACCAGTTTCATGCGTTCGTAGACGAACCGCATGGCCGCGACGATTTCCTCCTCTGCCACCACAAAGAACCCGGCCAGGTGGTCTCGCAGGATGGGCAATGTCAGGGTCCCCACGCTCGTCCGTAATCCCTCCGCGATGGTTTGAGGATGCTCCTGTGGCACAATGCGATTTTCCCGCACGGAATACAGGGCGTCCAAAGCCCCGGCCGGCTCACACGCGAAGACTTGGATTTTGGGATTGAGACCGTGAGCCGCCAAACACGTGCCGGATAACAGGCCCCCACCGCCGATGGGACCCAGCAGCACGTCGAGATCCGGCAGGTGGCTCACCAGCTCCAACGCGGCGGTGCCCTGCCCCGCAATCACGTCGGGATCGTTGAAGGCTTCAATCCATTCTCCGTGCAGTTCCCGCACCAGATCTCGGGAAAACGAGTCCGCATCACGGGGATCGTGAGGCACGTGGACGATGCCGCCGTACTCCTGCACCGCCGCCCGCTTGATGGGGTTTACCGGTTCCGGCATCACGAGGTGCGCTTCTTTCCCCGACAACCGGCAGGCCAGCGCAATGCCCTGGGCGTGATTCCCGGACGACAGGGCCACCACGGGCTTTGAGGAGGACCGTTGCGTCACGGCGTTATACGCTCCGCGAAACTTGAACGCCCCCACGCGCTGAAAGTTTTCGCACTTCAGAAACACGGTAGCGTGCGACCGCGCGTCGAGTTGCCGGGAAGTCCGGATGGGCGTTTCACGGGCGATGCCCTTCAGGCGGGCCGCCGCGCGTTCCACGTCATGAAAATCGGGAAGAGCCATGATCGGGCCCGTTTGGGGATCACCGCTATCTCGGGGAAGACGGTTTGAGAAACAGCAAGGGACGACCGCGCTTAAAAATCGTGTCTGATCACGGATCGTGCCGCACCCAATTTTCAACCTTCAGTCGCGGGGCTTTGGTGAAATGTTTGACGTTGTTCGTCACGACAATGGCGTCCCGGCTCAACGCATGCCCTGCAATCATGGTATCGTTCAGTCCGATGGGAGACCCTTTCTTATACAAATACGCCTGCAACGTGGCGAAAGTCTCTGCGGCCCCGGCATCCCACGGCAAGATGTCATCCAGGCGTTCAACGAACTCGGACACCAGTTTCCGGTGTTTCCGTTTATTGTCGGAACGCTCCGCCCCAAGCAGCAATTCGGCATACGTAATGGCCGAAATCGTCAGGCTGTGTCCTTCCCCCGCCGTGACCTGCATGGACGCCAGAAGTGACTCGGGACGTCTTCTGATCACGTAACTGCACGTGTCCGTGTCCAACACGTACAAACTCAAAAATTCACTCTCTTGTCATCCAGCAGTGAAGGACGCACTGCCATAAAATCAGCATCGGCTGACGGCAGCGCGGCATACGAAACCCAGCTTTTTCTGACGGGAAGCAACACAACGGCGTTGCCTTCCTTGCGGATACTGATTTCGTTGACGCCTTCAAACTCGAATTGTTTGGGCAGTCTGACTGCCTGGTTCTTTCCGTTCCTGAACAATTTTGCCGTTCTCATCGCATACCCTTCTATCGGAATGATTGAACTTGGTCCAGTGTAAGTCCCATTGAGGCATATGTCAAGCATAGGCCACAGCGCCGAGTTGCGCAGGACCGGCTTTACCGCGGCGGGACGGACCGTTTGCGGTCGGGAGTGAGTTCCTCCAGGCGAAATTGCTTGGGGAGCAGGACCGGAACCACCAAGGCAACGGGATCGCCGCGCTTCAGCGTGGTGGGTTTTTCCAACTGCAGGAGGACGTTGGCCACGAACGCATCGTAGTCCGGGAGGAAGTCGTACAGATTGGGCGTGAGCTTGTATTCCTGCGACTTGATCCCTTCCCAGACGGAAAACGTGCGTTCCGGGTAATGATAAAAGTGGTTGGGGATATCCTTCAGCATGATGCCGATCTGCTTGGGGTAATAGAACCGGATGCCGCAACAGAGCTTGGCGTAGCCGCTGTTCAAAATCGTGTCCACATACATCCCGGAAAAGGACTTGTAACCCAGCAGCCGTTCCTCCGGAAGGATTTCGGGAGCCTGCCATTTCAGCCCGTCTTTCGTCCGGCGAATCTTGCAATCGACCGGACACCGGACCAGCCACCCGTACTGGCCTACCATGCGCACCGGCCCGCAATCATCCGGCAGCACCTTATAGCCGCCGGCAGCCAATTCACGCTGCTCGTGCAACGGCATGTTGGTCATCAACGGCCGGTGGGGATGGAAATCGAGTTTCAAGCGTTCCGGCGCGATGGCGGTCGTATACTCGCGCTCCCAATACACGGTCCACTGAAAGTGATCAGGCAGTTCGGTCATGACATCGGTTCCATTCTGTCTGGTTCCCGCTTAACCACAGCCCGCACCGGCAAGCTGAAACCCATGAGGGCAAGAGGAGGAGAGCAAAAGAAGCGGACATGGATGGATTCGTGACAAGAGACACTGGGAGGGAACGGCAACACCCCGTGCGCCACGAGGCGGCGGGCAACCGCCTCGCCCGTTACATGCGCTCGGTTTCTTCTTCCATGTGTTCTTCGACGGAAACATGGGTGAGGGTGCCGCGATAGTCACAGCGATGACAGCGAACGCGCCACTCTTCGATCCATCGTTCCTGGACAAAAGATTGATTGCACTTGGGACAGATAAAGACCCCTTTGACGTAATGGACCTGTCGCTTATACTTCATTCTCTCCCTCCTTCAGGCGGACTGATCGTCCGAATCGTTTCAGCGAATCAAGCCTGCCACAGGGGGTTTCGCCTTTGCAACTGGGAAAGCATGCGGGGTTTCGCCCCCGCACGACGAGGTCCTTCGACAGGCTTCTTTCGACTTCAGGCGCGTTGCACCTTACGCTCAGGATGAACGGAATATCATTCCCCATTCGTCCTGAGCCCTTCGACTTCCCTTCCGTTCGTCCTGAGCGTAGCGAAGCGTAGTCGAAGGGCTCATCCGACCTGCAACGACTGAACACCTACAGGAATGACGGAAGGAATTGGCCCAAGCACGCATTGCTATGATTTTGCTATGATTCTGCTATGCCGTTGCTATGATCTTGCTATGTTTTGATGCGTATTTGCTATGCATTGTTATACTTTTGTTATGCTTTTGCTATACTTTGCAGCGCGGGTTATGAAAAAACAATCGAGTGTCGGGGACGCCTGCGGCGAACCCGACCGGCGGGACTTAGTCCTGAGATGCCGGTTTGCCGGGCGAGCCGCGTCGCTGTTTTCTGGGGAACCGCTCGTCATGGACCTGCTTGAGCCGTTTGTGTTCGACGTGCGTATAGATCTGCGTGGTGGCGATGTTGACGTGGCCCAGCATCATTTGCACGGCTCGCAGGTCGGCCCCGTGGTCCAGCAGATGCGTGGCGAATGAATGGCGCAACATGTGCGGCGAGATCGGTTTGTGAATCCCGGCCCGCATGGCCCGCCTCCGGAGAATGGTCCAGAAGCTCTGCCGCGTCATGCCTCCTCCCCGCCTCGTCACAAACAACGCCGGCGTTGCCCGGCCTTTCAGCAGGACCGGCCGTACCTCCCGGCAATAGGTCACCAGCTTTTGACGCGCGACTTCGCCGATGGGCACCATGCGTTGTTTGTCGCGTTTCCCCGTAGCCTGCACGTACCCCACTTCCACGTTCACCGCCGAGAGGGGTAGCGAGATCAGTTCGGACACGCGGAGCCCGGCCGCGTACATCAACTCCACCATGGCGGAATCCCGTATTTCTTCCGGGCCCGGCCCAACCGGCAATTCCAACAGGGCCGTGACCTCGGATTCGGACAGTGTCTTCGGCAGTTTGGCCCACTGTTTCGGCGCCCCGGGCAATTGTGACAGCACTTCCGGGGCTCCGTGCTCCGTACTGAGAAACCGGTAGAACCCACGAATAGCCGCCAGACACCGTGACACCGAGGCCGGAGACAACTGTTGCGCACGCAGGTGATCCAGAAACCCGGTCAGGTGCGGCGGGACGTCCAGCGGATCGGTCTTGCCCTGCAACGCCAGGTAGGCGTGCAGTTTGTCCAAGTCGCGGCGATAGGCCCGGACGGTGTTGTCGGCGACGCCGCCCTCGACCCGCAGATTGGTCAGGTACTGATCGATCAGGTCGTCGATGCGCCACGGCTGCGGTGTGGTGTGATCATTCATCGGTGGTTGCGCTCTTCTTGGATCTTTTACCTCTACCCGACTCCCCCTTGCTGTCATCCTCGACATTCTTAATCGAGGATCCAGAGTCTTTGCTTTTCCTTCCGTTGCGAAGAGAAAGACCCTGGATCCCCGATCGAGTCGGGGATGACAGAGGGAGTCAGCCTGTTCGGCTTTTCTTGACAGTCGGCGACCCTGGCTTTATATACCACATTGCGTAACAATGTCTCATGATCGTCGCCGCGTCCTTTTTCCCTCGCACGCTTTTTCAGGTCCTCCTCATCAGCCTCGTTCTGTGGCCGGGGGCGACGCTTGCCCAATTTTCACCCCCTGACCCGTACGCGGAACAGCCCCATCCACTGACCGAGGAACAGGGTCTCGCCCGGATTAAGGCTCAACTCGAACAGGAACACACCGGAGAGGCGATTCAATTGATCGAATGGTTTCTCGATCAATCCGACCCGCCCGTTTTCATCGAGCAATTCTCTTTTTTGTATGCCATAGCCTTGGAAGCCGAGGGACAATTCAACCAGGCCATCACCACCCTCGAACAATTCCTCGAAGAATTTCCGGGCTCAACGCTGACCCTCGATGCCCGGTTGAGGCTGGGCACCCTTTATACCGAAGTGCAAGAGCCCAACCGGGCCGTTTCCATCCTGTCCCGGGTCCTGGATCTGAGTTCGGACGACACCCTGCGCGCCGAGGCCCTCTATCGGTTGTGCCTCGCATACGAGTCGAACGGCGAGTACCTTCGGGCGATTGAAACCGCGTTGCATCATGCCGAACAATCGGGGGCCGACAAACGACGGGATCTCCTGGACTATGTCCGGCATCTCATCCTGGAAGAAATGAACGAACCGTCCCTCGATGAGGTCATCAATGCCTTTCCGGGCGCGTCTCCCGGCGATCTGGCCTTAATCCGCCTCATTGAATTCCACACGTCGCGAGACGACGAGACGTTGGCCGAACGGGACATCCGCGCCTTTCTTCAACGTTTTCCCGATCATCCCTATGCCCGGACCGCGACCGCGCTTCTGCGGACCGTCACTGCCGGAATCAAAGCCCATCGCCACGTGATTGCGGCGACGTTGCCTTTCTCGGGAAAAATGAAACCCTTTGGAACCGAGACGTTCAACGGCATCCGATTGGCTCTGGAAGAGGAGGAGACCTTGGGGAGTTCCGACGCCGTCGGTCTGGTAGTCAAAGACAGCGCCCTTCCGACGGCCCGACTCCGTCGCGATGTGTCTCAACTGCTCGACGAATTTGCCCCCATTGCCCTGATCGGCCCCCTATTGGCCCGGGAAGTTCAACTCCTGGCCGATACCCCGGATTTCGCGTCCGTACCCTTTATTACACCCACCGCGACCCTGCCCAACGTCAAGCAATTCGGACGGTATTGGTTCAGCAGCGCCATGACGCCTTCCCTCCAGATCAACAGGCTGGTGGAGTATGCCATGCGGCATTTCGGGTATACGCGTTTTTGTATCCTGGTCCCGCAGACGCCCCATGGGAAAACGTTGCTTCACATTTTTCAACAGGCCGCGGGTCGACATGGAGGGGAGGTGATTGCCGCGGAGTGGTATCAGCCGGGAACGACCGATGCGTCACGTCAAATCATTCGCATGAAAGAGACGGACTTGCGCCTCTATGGAGAAATGCTGCCGCTGGCACCCGAGGAGCCGATCGATCCGGAGAACGCCGTTGTCACGGAGGACGACGCACCTGAGGACGGAAATGAAGAAGACGTGCCGTTAGTGTATACACCCGGATTCGACGCCCTGTTTCTGCCGGGCCATCCGACCGACGTGGCGTTTCTGGCCGCGCAACTCGCTTTTTTCGACGTGAACGTCCCCCTGTTGGGCACGAATACCTGGAACCACCCCACTCTCCTGACGTGGGGACGCAGTTCAATTGACGGGGGGCTGTTCGGCGACGCCCTGTTCCTTGAGACCACCGATCCGAAAACCCGGCGTTTTATCACCGCCTATCGTGAACGGTTTCAGTCCGATCCATCCATTTTTGCGGTCCAGGCGTACGATGCCATGCACGTGGTCCTTGATGCGATCCGCCGCGGGGCCACGACGGGGCCCGACGTCCGCATCCAACTCTTTGTCCGGCATGATCTTCCCACCCTGAGCGGTTTGGAAAAATTCGATGAGGGTGGCATCCTCACCCGTAAAGTGTATATGATCCAAATTCAGAATGGCCGGTTCGTCCAACTGAATTAAGTAGAATTAAGTATTCATGGCCCAATTTTTTCATACCCTGTCCTATGTAATCCTTCCGCTCATGCTGGCCGTGGTCCTGCATGAGTATGCGCACGGTTGGGTCGCCAATTATTACGGAGACGCCACGGCTCGGGAGCACGGCCGGTTGACGCTCAATCCCCTCGTCCACATCGACCGGTTCGGCACGATCATCGTTCCCCTGCTCTGCCTGTTGATGCCCGGAGGCTTCCTGTTCGGTTGGGCGAAACCCGTTCCCGTGACGCCGGGACGCTTGCGTAACCCCCGGCGCGACATGGCCCTCGTGGCGGCGGCCGGTCCGGCCATGAACTTCGTCCTGGCCATTCTGAGCGGCATCCTGTTGAACGTCCTGCTCACCATCGATCCCACGCTGCAGGAGCATTGGCCCCCACAGCCGGGCGTCAACCCTAGAACCGATCTGTTGGGGATGCTCCTGTTGCCGTTGGTGGCCATGGCCCTGTTTTCGGTGATCATCAACACCCTGCTGTTTGCGTTTAATCTGCTTCCGATCCTCCCGCTCGACGGAGGCCGGATCCTCGTGAGCAGCCTCCCGCTCAAACCGGCTGCCCTGCTCAGCCGCCTGGAGCCCTATGGCATGCTGGTGATCCTCGGCCTGATCTTTTTCGATTCGCGGATTCACGTGGTGAGCGGCTTTATCGGGACGATCTTCCAATTCATGACCGGCAGCATTCTTTCGAGGTTGGTCTTGTCATAGCTTGTGAAGGAGTGAAAAATGCGCGTGTTAAGCGGCATGCAGCCCAGCGGGCGCCTGCATCTGGGCAATTATTTGGGAGCCCTCACGAATTGGAAAACGCTTCAGGACAGCCATGCGTGTTTCTTCTTCGTGGCGGATTGGCACGCGCTGTCCACCAATTACGAAGACACCGGTCACGTCAGGACCTACGTCCGGGAATTGCTGATCGACTGGCTCGCGGCGGGGATCGACCCCGAACGGTCCACGGTCTTTATCCAATCGCACGTGCCGGAACACGCCGTGTTGCATTTGCTCCTCTCGATGCTGACCCCGGTCTCGTGGCTTGAACGGAATCCCACGTATAAGGAAAAACAGGAACAACTGGAGGGACGCGACCTCTCCACGCACGGGTTTTTGGGATATCCCGTGCTGCAAGCCGCGGACATCCTGCTCTACAAAGCCGATGCCGTGCCGGTCGGCAAGGACCAACTCCCCCACCTGGAACTGACTCGCGAAATCGCCCGGCGGTTCAACAGTCTCTATACGCCGGTGCTGGTGGAACCGCAGGAACTGCTTACGGAGTTTCCCAAGGTCGTCGGCACCGACGGTCGCAAAATGAGCAAGAGTTACCGGAACACGATCAACCTGTCGGACACCGAACCCACGGTCCGGCAAACCCTCAAGACCATGGTCACCGATCCGGCCCGGGTGAGACGCACCGATCCGGGGAACCCCGAAATTTGCCCGGTGTTCGAATTCCACAAGATGTATTCCGAGCCCGCGGTCGTTGAGCAGGTCAACCAGGAATGCCGCACGGCTCAAATCGGCTGCATCGACTGCAAGAAATTCGTGGCGGACCGCGTCGTGGCGCAACTGTCGCCCATTTGGGAAGCTCGCGGCTCGCTCGAAGCCAACCCCGCACGACTCGATGAAGTGGCCCGGGCCGGGTGCGAACGCGCGTCCGAGATCTCCCGTCAAACGCTCGGCGAGGTCAAGGAAGCCATGAAAATTTGACTTCACCATTTCCCATAAGTAGAATTTAGGTTTTCCCTCTCCTGAAGAATTTTTAGCTCATTTCACAAGCAGGACAGTCATGGCTATACGTGTGGGAATCAACGGGTTTGGACGTATCGGGCGCAATTTCTTCCGGGCCTCGTTGGGCGACCCCGATATTCAATTTGCCGGAATCAACGACCTGACCGATTCGAAAACCCTGAGTCATCTGTTGGCGTTCGACTCGGTCCATGGACGATTTCAGGGAACGGTGGAAGCCGGAGACGATCACCTGCTGGTCAACGACCAACGTATCAGCGTCTTTGCCGAACGGGACCCCAAGGAATTGCCCTGGAAAACGCTCGGCGTCGACGTCGTGATCGAGGCAACCGGTCGCTTTACCGACCGGGAAGCGGCAAGCCAACATTTATCGGCCGGCGCGCCCCGTGTGGTGATCTCGGCACCGGGCAAAAACGCCGACCTCACGGTTGTGTTGGGAGTGAACGAACAGGCGTATGATCCCGCGTCTCATTACATCATTTCGAACGCGTCGTGTACGACGAACTGCCTGGCCTCCGTGGCCAAGATCCTGCTCGACAATTTCGGCATCGACCACGGGTACATGACCACCATTCACTCCTACACCAATGACCAGCAACTGCTGGATTTGCCTCATAAGGACCTGCGGCGCGCCAGAAGCGCGGGCCTCTCGATGATCCCGACCTCGACCGGCGCAGCCAAAGCCTTGCATTTGGTCATCCCGGAACTGAAAGGCAAACTCGACGGGGTCGCCATTCGCGTCCCCACCCCCAATGTGTCACTGATCGACCTGGCCGTGGAGACCGAACGGGACTGTGACGCCGCCGACGTCAACGCCGCCTTTGCCCGGGCCGCTGAAGAAGGCCCGCTCAACGGCATTCTGGGATATTCCGAAGATCCGATTGTCTCCATTGATTTGAACGGGAGTTCCTATTCGGCGATCGTCGATGCGCCCCTCACGACCGTGATGAATCGCCGGTTCGTCAAGGTCTTTGCCTGGTACGACAACGAGTGGGGCTATTCATGCCGGTTGAGGGATCTGGTGAAATTTCTGGCCTCGAAGAATTAACCCTCCGGGCTTGTCCCGCACCATGTTCGGAGGAAAGGACGTTTCATGCACATTACCAAACAAACTATTGATCAGGTCGACCTGCAAGGGAAACGGGTCATTATCCGCGTGGACTTCAACGTTCCGCTCGATGAAGACCGGAAAATTACGGACGATTCCCGGATTCGCGCGGCGATTCCCACCATCAATCACGTGGTGGACGAAGGCGGGAGCGTGATTCTGTGTTCCCACCTGGGGCGTCCCAACGGAAAGGTCTGCCCGGAACTCAGTCTGGCGCCGGTGGCCAAACGCCTGAAACGCCTGTTGGGGAAGGAAGTGACGTTCGCCCCGGACTGCGCCGGCCCGCTCGTGAAAAACCTCGCCAGCCAACTGCAACCCGGCGACGTCCTGTTACTGGAAAATGTCCGGTTCCATCCCGGAGAGGAAGCCAATGATCAAGAGTTCGCATCGGAACTGGCGTCGCTGGGTGACGTCTTCATCAATGATGCGTTCGGCACCGCGCACCGGTCCCACGCCTCCACCGCGGGGATTCCCTTACTCATCAAAACGTCCGCGGCCGGCTATTTGATGAAACGGGAAGTGGAGTACCTCGAAGGGGCCGTGGAAAGTCCCGTCCGTCCTTTTGTGGCCCTGTTGGGAGGCGCAAAGGTGTCGGGAAAAATCGGCGTGATCAAGAACCTCGAGAACAAAGTCGATAAAGTCATTATCGGCGGAGGCATGGCGTTTACGTTTCTGAAAGCCATGAAACTGGAAATCGGCCGGTCCCTGGTCGAAGACGAAATGTTGGACTTTGCCAAAGGCGTATACGAACGCTCCGTCGAGCAAGGCATAAAATTTTATCTTCCGGTGGATTGCGTGGTGGCGGCCAGCCTGGACCCCGGCGCCGAAACAAAAATCGTTCCCATACAGGAAATTCCCGAAGGATGGTATGGTCTGGATATCGGCCCGGCCTCCGTCAAACTCTTTACCGCGGCCGTTGAGAATGCCAAAACCATCCTCTGGAACGGGCCGATGGGCCTGTTCGAACGGGACGCCTTTGCCCGGGGCACCCAAGCCATGGCCCATGCCGTCGCCAATGCCTATGCCCTGACCATCGTCGGCGGCGGCTCGACGGCCTTGGCCATCCACCGCGCCGGCGAAACCGACAGCATGTCGTTTATTTCAACGGGGGGTGGTGCGGCCCTCACCTTGTTGGAGGGAGGAAACATGCCGGGGCTGGCGGCCCTGCCTGCCCGCTGATGGGTCCCGCTCCTCCCTGTTATCCTGCTTTCTTACGGTCACCGCGTTCGTGAACCCCCGACTCATCGCAGGCAATTGGAAGATGCACAAGACGACGGCCGAGGCTGTCGAATTTGTCCATCGATTCCGGCAAGCCCTGGAGCAGGACGTCCGTGCGGACATCCTGCTCATGCCCCCGTTTACCGCTCTTGACGGCATCCGGCAAATCCTCCGCGCCGGCGATCCGTTCAAACTGGGCGCGCAAGACCTGGCCTGGGAAGAAGAAGGAGCCTATACGGGTGAGATTTCCGGTCGTATGCTGAAAGACGTGGGCTGCCAATCAGTCATCGTCGGGCATTCGGAACGCCGGCGACTCTTGGGAGACACCGACGCCCACGTCAATAGAAAACTGAAAGCCGCGTTGCAGCACGGCCTCGCTCCCATTCTCTGCGTGGGAGAAACCCTGGAAGAACGACAGGCCGGTCATACTCGAGACGTAGTCAAAGAACAAATGCTGAGAGCGTTTGTGGATGTGCCGGCCGAACGGATGACCGGACTCGCCATTGCCTATGAGCCGGTTTGGGCCATCGGTACCGGGTACGCCGCTACCGTCCCGCAAATTGAAGAAGTACATGCCTTTCTTCGCACCATCCTGAAGAGCGAACGGCCGCAAATCGCAGACACCACGCGGATCCTCTATGGCGGAAGCGTTGCCCTTGAAAATGCCCCTGAACTGTTTGGATCGGGCGAGGTGAATGGGGCTCTGGTCGGAAAAGCTTGTCTTGATCCTGAAGGCTTTGCTAAGATCTGCCGGATAGCCTCTTAAATCCGTGACGAAATAACAATCCCAAAACGTCCATGTATACGGCCACTGTCATTCTCCATCTCATCGTCTGTTTTTTGATGATCGCCGCGATCCTGCTTCAGGCAGGGAAGGGAGCCGAAATCGGCGCGGCGTTCGGCGGGTCCAGTCAAACGGTGTTCGGCAGTCGCGGTCCCGGAACGTTTCTCAGCAAAGTCACGGTGGCTGCGGCCGTTATTTTCATGCTGACTTCGCTCGGGCTGGCGCTACTGTCCAAACAGGAAAACGTCGCGTCGGTGATCGACACGCCCGCCGCGTCGGGCGAAGCCACCGCTCCGTCGGGCACGGAACCCGCGCCGGAAGCAGCCGCGCCCGCCGAATCCTCCGAGACGCCCTCCTCGGCACATTGATCGTTCCCTGAAAACAAAGCCCGGCCGCATAAGATGCGGCGGCTACACATGCAACGACGCTGGATCCCCGATTACAGATGTCGGGGATGACGGGAAAAGAAAGTGGGTCGCGACAAATCCTGCGGCTTACACCGGCGTCAGCCATTGGCCGTGGGACAGGTCTTCACCCTTCACGATGTCAAAGAAGGCCTTTTGGAGCAGATCCGTGACGGGGCCGCGTTTTCCGGTTCCGATCTGACGGTCATCGATTTCCCGAACCGGCGCCACTTCGGCGGCTGTTCCCGTGAGGAACACTTCCTCGGCCACGTATAATGCATCACGGGTAAACCGTTCTTCCACCACCGGGATGTTTTTCTCCCTGGCCAACTCCAGGATGGAATGACGAGTGATCCCTTCCAGGATGGAAGTCAAGGGCGTGGTCTTGAGCACGCCCTTCGACACGATGAACACGTTTTCTCCGGTGCCTTCGGCCACGTAGCCCTCGGTATCCAGGAGAATGGCCTCGTCGTACCCCGCTTTTTTCGCCTCACACTTGGCCAGGATGGAATTCACGTAGTATCCGGAGACCTTTGCACGGGTCATCGAGACGTTGACGTGGTGGCGGGTAAAGGACGACACCTTGGCCCGGATGCCATGCACCAGGGCGTCCTCTCCCAGATAGGTACCCCAAGACCAGGCAGCAATGGCCAGCTTGACGGGATTGTTCCCGGGATACAGCCCCATTTCCCCATACCCCACGTACAGCAACGGACGGATATAACAGGATTCCAGTTTGTTGATTCTGACCGTTTCCACGATGGCTTCCGCCACGTCCTTGCGACTGTAGGGAACGTTCATCGCCATAATGTGCGCCGACTCGAACAGCCGGTCCACGTGCTCGCGCAAGCGAAAAATTATCGACCCGTTTTTCCCCCGGTAGCAACGAATGCCTTCGAAGGCTCCCATGCCGTAGTGCAAAGAATGCGTCAACACGTGGACGGAGGCTTCATTCCAATTCACAAAGGTTCCGTCCATCCAGATTTTTTCACTCGGCGTCACCATGACCGACCTTTCTGCTCCCGACTGCATTCCCGGAAACGTGTGCTCATACTCTTAGCTTATAACGAGGCGGTCTCAGCCTGTCAATCCGGCTGTTTCGACCTCCCCGCACGCCTTGACACCTCTTTCTGGTGCATGATACATGTGCAGCCGATGAAAGGATGACGCTCGTATGTACGCGATCTTGGAAACCGGCGGAAAACAATATCGGGTCGAACGTGGTTCGATCCTTCAGGTCGAAACGCTGCACGCCGAAGTCGGCCAAACCCTGGAGTTGAAGCCCGTTCGGTTCATTTCAACGGGTGAGGAGCTCCTTCGCGGACAACCGGTGATCGAAGGGGCGCACGTCCAAGCCACGGTGATTCGGAACGGCCGGACCCGGTCGATCACGGTGTTCAAGAAAAAACGCCGGAAGAATTACCGGAAAACCCGCGGGCATCGTCAATCATTCACCCAACTCCGCGTCGATGACATCGTCACGGGCTAGGAAAAGGACCGGGCATGGCACATAAAAAAGGTGGCGGTTCATCTCGAAACGGACGCGACAGCAATCCCCAATATCTGGGCGTCAAACGGTACGCCGATGAACGGGTGCAAGCAGGGAACATTCTCGTTCGCCAACGAGGCACCAAGTTTTATCCCGGCTATAACGTCGGGATGGGCAGGGATCATACCCTCTTTGCCAAAGTGGCCGGAATCGTGAAAATCGAGGGAGGCGAAGCGCGCCGGAAGATCAGCGTGTATCCCTCCTCAACATAAACGATCCATCTTCCTTCCCCGGGCTCTTTCTCTCCCATCTTCCTATGGCAACCGTGGTGGCGCATGTTTATCGACCACGCAAAAATTTTTGTCCGGTCCGGCAACGGCGGGAACGGCGGTTGTAGTTTCCGGCGGGAAAAATTCGTGCCCCACGGCGGCCCGGACGGCGGTGACGGCGGAAACGGCGGAAGCGTCGTGGCCACGGCATCGACCCGCGTCACCACGTTACTCGACTTGAAGTACCGGCGTCACTATGAGGCCGAATCCGGCGCGCCCGGGCAAAAAGCCAATCGACATGGCCGTACCGGCGCCGACGTCACGATCACCGTGCCGGTCGGGACCGTCATCAGGCACGCGGAAACCAACGAACTCCTGGCAGATCTGGTGGCACCCGAACAGCGCGTGACCGTGGCCAAGGGAGGGAAAGGCGGCAAAGGCAACGCCCGCTTTGCCACCTCCACGAACCGCGCGCCCCGGACGTTCGAAGACGGGACACCCGGTGAAGAATTGCCCCTCGACCTGGAACTGAAACTCCTGGCCGACGTCGGACTCGTGGGATTTCCCAACGCCGGAAAGTCCACGTTGATTTCCACGCTCTCGGCTGCTCGACCGGAAATTGCCGACTATCCGTTCACGACCCTGCAACCGCATTTGGGCGTCGTCCCCATGGGTGAATACGACAGTTTCGTCATGGCCGACATTCCCGGACTCATCGAAGGTGCCCATAAGGGCAAGGGCCTGGGGCATCAATTTCTCAAGCATATTCAACGGACGCGTTTCCTGTTGTATCTGATTGATGTTTCCGACTGGGCTACGGATGATCCCGTGAACACGTTACGCGTGTTGCAGGAAGAGTTGTCCGCCTTCGATCGCACCCTGGGGCAGCGTGCCTTCGCCGTCGTCGGAACCAAAATCGACGCCCAAGGCAACGGGCAACGTCGCGGGGAAATCGAGCGCTATTGCCGGGACCGACAGATGACCTTCTTTCCCGTCTCCTCGGCCACAGGTGAGGGGCTCGACATCCTACGGACGTTCATGGTTCAACGTCTTCGGGAAATCGAGGCGGCATGAGAGATCTCATCGTCTCACACGCCAAACGGCTCGTCATAAAAATCGGCAGCAGCATCCTCGCCGCCCCGGCGGGCTTGCGGCTCGACCACATTCAACGCCTCTCCGGTGAAATCGCCCGGCTCAAGCAGGAACAACGGGAAATCGTCCTGGTGTCATCGGGGGCTATCCTGGCCGGCATCGGGAAACTCGGGCTCAAGTCCTATCCGCAAACCCTGCCTTTGCAACAGGCAGCGGCTTCGGCCGGACAAAGCCATCTGATTCACGCCTATGAAACCTGTTTTCAGGAAGCGGGGCAACAAATCGCCCAGGTCTTGCTCACGCATGAAGACCTGGCCGATCGCAAGCGTTTTCTCAATGCACGGCACACGCTGACGACGTTGCTCCAATTGGGGGTTATTCCCATCATCAATGAAAACGACGCCGTCTCAGTGGACGAGATCCGTTTCGGTGACAACGACACCCTCGCGGCACAGGTCGCCCACCTGGTCGATGCGGACCTCTTCATGATTCTCTCGGACGTCGACGGGCTGTTCACCGCGGATCCGCGACGCGACCCGGAGGCCACGTTGATCTCACACGTGACGGACATCACCCCGGAGATCGAACAAGGAGCGGGAACCTCGCAGACCCGGGAAAGCCGCGGGGGCATGGTCACGAAAATCCAGGCGGCCAAACTGGCCCGGCAATTCGGAGTCCCCACGTTGTTGCTCAACGGTGAAACCCCGGGCCTGCTGTCAAGCGTCTTGGCCGGCTCAGACCACGGCACCCTGTTCTTTTCCCAAGGCCGGAAGCTCCCCAGCCGGAAGCATTGGATCGCCTATACGCTCCGGTCGAAGGGAAAACTCGTGCTGGATGCCGGCGCCGTCACGGCGCTCACCACCCGAGGAAAAAGCCTGTTGCCTTCCGGAATCGTCGACGTGAAAGGGACGTTCGCGGCGGGTGATCCTGTCTCTTGCGTGGACACGGACGGCAAAGAGTTTGCCAAGGGATTGGTGAATTTTTCATCGGACGTCGTCGCCGTCATCAAGGGGCGTCGGACCAAAGAGATTTCCCATGAGGCGGGCACTCACGAATATGAAGAAGTCATCCACCGGGACAACCTTGCCCTCTTGGGCTGACCGCCTCAATCCCGATCCTTCGTCGTGACGCGGTGAGCGACACCCCCCTTACTCGAATTGGTTTGCTGGGCGGCACGTTCAACCCCGTGCACAACTGCCACCTTTCGATTGCCGGACAGGCGCAACGGGCATTGGCGCTCGACCGGGTGATCTTCATTCCTTCGGGAGCCCCCCCCCACAAGTCGGGTGAATCGTTGGCCCCGGCGCACCATCGCTTGAGCATGGTGCAACGCGCCGTCGCGGATCTACCGGACTTTGCGGTTTCCGACGTGGAAGCCAACGCGCCGGAGACGTCCTATACCATCGACACGGTCCAGACGCTTCGGGCAACCGTGAAGGGAGAATTCTGGTTTATCATCGGTCTTGATGCGTTTATCGAGATTGCGGGGTGGAAATCAGCCGAAACCCTGTTGGCCTCGACGAACTTTCTGGTCTTGTCGCGGCCCCGCGTTCCCTTTTCCCGGGTGGCCTCGCTGACGCTGCTCCCTCCCCCGCCACCCTCGCAACTTGAACGTTTGGATGAAGGACGACAACAGCGCCTGGATCACCCCATCGGCCCGCAAACCACGATCACGTTCCTGCGAATCGACCCCTGCGAGGTGTCCTCGTCCGACGTGCGGGAACGAATCCGAACGGACGCGGACGTCACGGACTGGTTGCCACCCCCGGTGCATTCTTATATAATCGAACACAACTTGTACGTCCCGCATTAAGGAGCCGCCCTATTTCAGACGTCAAACGCAAAGCCTTGGTTATCGGAGGAGTCGCCCTCGATAAAAAAGCCTCCGACGTCATGGTCCTGCAAATAGGACACCTCACCTCGATTGCCGATTATTTTGTCATTTGCTCCGGAAATTCAGGACGCCAGGTCAAAGCCATCGCCGAAGCCATCCGGCAGGAAATGGCTCATCGCTTCGGAGACCACGGCGCCATAGAGGGAGAAACCGCGGCGAACTGGGTCCTTCTCGATTATCAAGACGTCATCGTGCATATTTTCCGTGAAGAGAGCCGCGTCTATTACGGCATCGAGAACATGTGGAGAGACGCCCCGCAAATCCCGTCAACGGAATATGATTCGCAAGCCCTGAACACGCCGTTGTCACAGGCCCCCGAATCGCCGAAGATGCTGCATCAAGCAAGCTGACACCGTAGTTTCAATTGCCGAGGGAGTAAGCGCATGACTCGATTCGACGTGCTCGCGGAACAGGTGCTGGAAGGCCATCCGGTCACCCGTGAAGAAGGCTTGGAGCTCCTCCAAACCGACGACGCCCAACTCTTACCCCTCGTCAACGCCGCGTATACGATTCGCCACGCCTATTTCGGTCGAAAAGTCACCATCCAAATGCTGTTCAACGCCAAAAGCGGCGCCTGTCAGGAGGATTGCCATTACTGTTCGCAATCCAGCATTTCCACGGCTCCCATCGACCGCTATGCGTTGGTGTCACCGGAGGACATGCTCAAGGCCGCCCGCCGGGCCCATGAAGCCAAAGCGGAACGGTACTGCGTGGTGATCAGCGGCCGGAGCCCGCTTGAAAAGGAAGTGGACGACATCGCCTCCGCGGTGCAGCGGATCAAACAGGAACTTCCGATGCAGGTCTGCTGTTCCCTGGGACTGCTCACCGAACCCCAGGCCAAACGACTCAAAGCCGCGGGCGTCGATCGCATCAACCATAACCTGAACACCAGCGAGGCCTATCACTCGTCCATCTGCACGACCCATACCTACCAGGATCGGATGACCACCTTGCAAAACGCGCGCGCCGCCGGATTGGAATTGTGTTCGGGCGGTATTGTCGGCATGGGAGAATCCGACGAAGATCTGGTGGACCTGGCCTTTGCCCTGCGGGACGTCAACCCCGACTCGATCCCGTTGAACATGCTGCACCCGATTCCAGGAACCCCCTTGGCCGACGCCAGACACCTGACCCCGCAACGATGCCTGAAAATCCTCTGCCTGTTCCGCTTTGTTCATCCGCAAAGAGAACTGCGCGCGGCGGGCGGGCGGGAGTTCAATCTCCGGTCCCTGCAACCCATGGCCCTGTACGTGGCGGATTCGTTGTTCGTCAACGGCTATCTGACGACACCGGGCGACCCCGCCCGCGAAGTCGAGCGGATGCTTACGGACATGGGCTTTGAAGTGGCAGGGAAAGATCCTGCCGTGACTGGTTCCCCTGTCCCGGCGAGCTAATGAAAACAAGCCGAGTGTCGGGTTACGCCTGCGGCTAACCCGACCTACTTGCTGTTCTTGCTCTTGGCCCGTTCCCTGCCCTGCTTTTTAATGTACTCAAAATCCAGTCTCTTGGTTGGGCCGCTGTCAAAACCCGCCTGAATGTCTTTGCGCAACTGTTCCATTCGCAGTTCACGCAGATGCTCCTGTTCTTCCCACAAACGGAGTGCCTCGCGGACGACCTCGCTGGATGAATGATAGCGACCACTTTCAACTTGTTTTTTAACCAAATTTTCCAGTTCCGGGGTCAACGAAACATGCATAAGCGTCTTTCCTCCTTTCACTTTTCAATATGACGGAAATGGCAATTTTTGTCAATATTTATCAATTACTCTCATAGTTCTTTTTTAAAAACAGTAGTGATATCCTTAAAATCGCTCATGAAAGATGCAGAGAGCTATACCTCTTCAAATTTTGACGGAGGGTTTAAGGAGTCGGAAGATGAAAATTAAATATTTTGAAGATACGGATACGGCATTGATAGAGTTTTCCGATCATTCAGCACACGAAACCAGGGAAATCAACGAAAATATTTATATCGACCTGGATAGCAAAGGGAACCTGGTCGGCATGACCATAGAACATGCCAAGACACAAGCAAATATGAATGAACTGTTGTTTCAGCAAATGCCGGCCAGCCACGTCTGACAACGCGCTTCAATAGCTGACGATTCTCTTCTCACTCGTACCGTAACCCGTCGGCAATGGCGCCGTGGGTGGCCCAGCGGGCCGGAAGATACCCGGCGAGCAGCCCCGTGATTCCTGCAACGAGCACGGCTTCCAGGATGGTCTTGGAGGGGACGGTCATGTGAATGGTCCAGCCGAAGGACTGTTTGTTGATCACGCTGATCAAGAGGGTGGCAAGCAGGATCCCGGCGAGCAACCCGAGACCCAACCCCAGGAAACCCAGGCAGAGGGATTCGCGGACCACCAATCCCCGGACTTGCCTGCGGCTGCCGCCGATCGCGCGAAACGTAGCAAACTCCCGTTGTCGTTCGACCACGGTCGTCAGGAGCGTATTGACAATTCCCAACAGGCCGACGATCACCGTGACGAGTTCCAACCCGTAGGTCAACCGAAAGGTGCGGTCAAAGATTTCGAGGATATGTGCCCTGAGTTCCGTGTTGCTGATGATCGACACCGGTATGAACGGACCAAGCGCCTTTTTCAGGTCGCCCCGCACACGTCGAGCGCTCGCGTTCGGCTCAAGGTAAATCGCCAACACCGTTGAAGTGCGATCACCCCACCATCGTTCATAGAGCGACCGGTCCAGTACGATCTTTCCGCCGTCCGTGGCGTAATCGTAAAAGACGCCGGCCACGGGAAACTCCTTCTGCCCGGCGCCGGTCGGCAAAGACAGCACGTCACCCACATTGACGCCCAGCCGCCGGGCCAACACTTCCGAAACCACCACGCCCCGTTCGGCAATGGCTTGGCGGAGCCTGCGGGAAGAATCGCCGCCCACGAACAGGTAGCGACTCCGTTCCGCGTGAAGGGCGAGATCGCGTGCCGCGAGGTAAACCTGGGTGGATCCCACTTGAATACGCACCTGCCGGTAGGGGTCCACGGCTGCCACGCCCGGCACCTCCCCGGCAAGTCTGACCATTTCAGGGGAAATGCGAAAGACGTTCTCACGCGGGTCGGCATCCAATCCTTTCTCATGGGGCGTCACCACCAGGTCCGCCATCAAGGTCTGATCGATCCATCGCTCGACGGTATCCCGGAAACTCTCGATCATCACCCCGACACCCAC
Organism: Nitrospirales bacterium; assembly: GCA_965207015.1. Lineage (GTDB taxonomy): Bacteria > Nitrospirota > Nitrospiria > Nitrospirales > UBA8639 > Bin75. The sequence continues at coordinate 1,611,771 of OZ242257.1, forward strand.
GACAATCGCAATGCCGACCATAAAAGCCGAGAGCGTCACGCTGTTTCGGCCCGAAGACCTGGCGATCTGATCCACGGCCAGGCGAGTCATGGACCCTGCGTTCAAGCCTGTCCCCGACGAATCTCCCCGCCGTTCGATCCCGACGCGACCGGGATTCCGGCGTGATCGGGCAGAGGCCGCCAAACCCAGCAGGTGAATGCCCAAAGGAGAGAGCAGCGTGCATCCCAACAGGACGCAAAACGCCGCGGCATATCCAAACACGGGAAGACCGTTGACCGGACCGGGCAACGAGAGAAGCCCGGCCAGACCCAACACCATCACGGCCAGGAAGGTCCACCGGCCATGATGATGCCGCGCGGTTTCATATTGTCCAGGCGCAATGGCCAACGCCGGCGAGGTTCGGCTCGCCTCCAGGCACGGGCCCAACGCCCCGATCACGGAGAGGACCATGCCCAAGAGGCTACCTCCCAAGAGCACAGGCAAAGTAAACGGCAGTTCTCCAAGAGTCGCGATGCCATAGAGTTCGGAAACCGTTTCCCGTTCGAGCCCCACGAGCCAGTGCGCCAACCCGCTGCCGAGCACGGACCCCAGGCCTCCGCCGGCAATGCCGACGATGATCGCCTCCCCAAGAAACAACAGGGCAACGTGGCCCCGAACCATGCCGATCGCTCGCAGGATCCCGATCTCCCGTCGATATTGGACAACGGAAAATCCGACCGCGTTGTAGATCAAGAACGTGCCGACGAAGAGCCCGACCATACTGAGCGTCGTGAGGTTCAACTGAAAGGAGGTCAGCATCCGTTGTACCTGCGCGTCGCGCTGGGACGGACGAGTGACGAGAACGGAAGGCCCCAACTGCCCTTGCAGTTCCCGGATCACGCGGTCCACGGAGACGCCGGGTGCAGTCACGACATCCACCCCATCGAGTTGGCCGAGTCGATTCAATTGCACTTGGGCGGCGGCAATGTCCATGACGGCCATGAAATCCCATCGTGTTTCATCGTCGGAAAACGCCAACACCCGGCTCACGGTCGTCTCGAAATGGTGTGGCCCGACGTGGACTGTCACGGGATCGCCTCGGGACACGCCCAAGCCGCTCGCCAACTCGCGATCCACAAAGATCACGTCCGGGCTGAGCAGGGGGTCAAGCGAGAATTCCTCGTCACCGGAGGCTTGCCGCATACCCGTCTCCCTGCCGAGTACGTCCAATAAGTCCAAGCCCCACACCATGCTGGCCCGGGTGTCTCCGTCAGCCGTTTCGAGTGTGACGGACTGTGAAAGATACGGATGGACTGCCTGGACGTCAGGATGCCGGCGAATCCGTTCGACCAGTGTTTCATCGAGTCGACGTTCCGCCCCCGAGATATGAATCGTGGCCTCGCCGACAACCCGCGTGACGGTTCGCTGAAACGATTCGAAGACGGTTTGATTCGCCAGGTAGATGGCCAACACGGCCGCCACGCCGACGGCAACCCCGACTACCGTGAGCGTGGTTCTGAAAGGCCGGCTCGTCAAATGTTTGAAGGCCAAGGTGCCAAATAGGAATATCCGTTCCAAAAAATGTTGTCTCCTAAAATCCAGTTGTGGTAACGTATAAGAACTCCAAATAAGAACTTCCGTCAAAAAGCACGCGCGAGTCTCTTATGGCCAAAGTCAAATCGGCTTCTCGAGAGAGCAAGAACCATTCCAAGGAAAAATCCGGCGAAGTGCTTTCGCTGACTGCCCGGCAAAAGGAAATACTTCGTCTCGTGGCCCAAGGTCACACGAATCGGGAAATCGGCGAACAACTGAACATCAGCGTCCGGACGGTTGAAGTCCACCGGTTTAATCTGATGCGACGACTCCGCGTGCGAAACGTGGCCCAACTTCTCCGGCAAGCCATGACCCTACGGCTTATCACTAAGAATACTATCCCCACCGGCAAAGCCCACTGATTTATTGCACTATCGGGCGTATGGCTGCGTTGTGTCCTCGCTCAACCCTCACCTATCTCTCTGATAAGCCTCGGGTTTCGCTCCGGGGCGTCTTGCCCTGCATCCCGTTATCACAATAAATCAGAGTTTCCTGAATTCATTTTCCTTCGATCTGACCGCCTCACGGGCATGCATGAACCTCGATGGCGATATGGGCAAGCCCGAGATGCTTGGGAATACGCTCCTTGTATTGCACGGGGGTTGCGGGATCGTGAGCCACAATAGTGATCACCACGGAATAGATATTCGGACCGATAGACCACAGATGGAGGTCGGTGACTTTACTGTCTTCATCCGCTTCAATACTGGTCCTGATTCTGTTCCGGATGCTTTCCGGACCCTGCTTGTCGAGCAGAATTCCGCTGGTGGTTCGCAACAAGCCGAACGACCAACTGGACACCAGGATGGCGCCGATAATGCCCACCACCGGATCCATCCAAGTCGAACCCAGGTACTTCGCGCAGAGCAAAGCCACGATGGCCAGAAGAGACGTGAGCGCATCCGCCAGCACGTGCAGATAGGCGGCCTTCAGGTTGTGGTCATAGTGGTGCGTGTGATGGTCGTCCACCCGGAGGATAAAGACGCTGGCTCCGTTGACCGCCAACCCGAGCACGGCCACGAGAATCGCTTGATCGACGATGATCTCCACCGGGTGAAGAAGCCGGCCCACGCTCTCCCAAGCCATCAAGAGGGCGAACAAGGCCAGCAGGACCGCGCCGGTGAACCCGCCCAGGGCGTTGACCTTGCCCGCGCCGAAGCTGAAATCCTCGTCGTGTGCGTGGCGGCGCGCATAGACGTACGCAAGGGCATTGAGGCTGAGGGCCCCGGCGTGCGACGCCATGTGCAGGCCATCGGCCAATAACGCCATGGAGCCTGTCAGGATGCCCGTGACGATCTCCACGACCATCATCGTGCCGGTGACGGCAATGACGATCAGCGTCCGCCGCTCCCCCGGACGTTTCAGGTCCTGTTCGAACGTATGGCTATGTTGCCAGGGCTGGACGTCGTCGCCGTGCATGTTTCCGTCTTTCCCGAAACCGCGTCAGAGTTCCTGCAACCTGCCTCGACAGTCCGAGAGAGAGGCGTAGCCTTTCCGTTGCAAGAGTTCGCCGAGTTCCTTTTCCAAGCGTTCAAACACGCCGACCCCTTCGTCAACGAGGGCCGTTCCGATCTGCACGGCGGACGCCCCGCATAAAATATGTTCGAACACGTCCGTGCCCGAGACGACCCCCCCTGTCCCGATGATCGGCATCTTGCCGTCAAACAACTTGCAGAAGGCCCGCACGTTAGCCAAGGCCACGGGCTTGATCATGGCGCCGCCCAGGCCGCCGAACCCGCCTTTGGGCTTGATGACCACGCGTTCCTCGTCCGGGTCGACCACCAACCCGTTGCCCACGGAATTGATGAGCGACAGAAAATCGACCTTGACGTCCTGTAACATCCGGGCCGCGGCCTCATGGTGCACCGGATCGAAATACGGAGGCAGCTTGACGCCCATCGGCACGGTGACGATGTCCTTCAATTCCAGGAGTAACGCACGGGAGGCCTCCACGTCATAGCCGATCTGCGGTTTTCCCGGAATATTCGGACATGAAAGATTGACTTCGATGAGATCGGGCGAAGCGGCCGTGATCGCCCGGGCCGCCTCGAGAAAATCAGGGGGACTGAGTCCGGCGATGCTCGCGATAACGGGTTTGCCGAACTGCCGAAGGGTTGGAATAATGGTGGCGTAGGCCGGATAGCCAAGATTAGGCAGCCCCATGGAATTGATGGAGCCCCCGGGAAAACTGTAATACCGGGGCTCCGGGTTGCCCTGCCGGAACGCCGGCGTCATGGACTTGGTCACGATCGCCCCGCTCCGGCTCCGGCCCAAGGCTTCCAGTTCTTCCCGGGTGACGCACAAGGCCCCCGAGGCATTCATCAGGCAGGTTGAAAAACGGACGTTGGCAATCGTGGTCGAAAGATCCATCTCAGGTCGTTCCGGGGACATGGGACACCGGATACAATTGCCCGCCTTCCAGTTCGTACACGTGGTCCCCGACCCGTGCGGCGGATTCCGAGTGCGTAACGAAAACCACAGTCTGGGAGGCTTCCTTGGACACGCGCCGGATCAGCGCCACGATCTCTTTGGCGGTCCGGGAGTCGAGATTGCCCGTCGGTTCGTCCGCCAGCAGGATGCGCGGTCGATGGACAAGGGCGCGAGCTAAGGCCACGCGCTGTTGTTCTCCACCGGATAATTCCCAGGGCCGATGCCCGGCCCGATGGGAAACCCCCACCCGCTCGAGCGTCTCTGCCACGCGTTCTCGAATGACCGTCGACGACGTCTTCTGGAGCCGTAAGGGCAACCCGACGTTTTCGGCGGCCGTCAACCCGGGAACCAGATGGAACGCCTGAAAGACCATGCCGATCATCTCCCGTCGATACCGGGTCCATTCCGCGTCGGAAAACCCGTGCGTGGGCTGGTCATCGAGACGAATGGCCCCGGAAGTCACGGTATCGAGACCCGCAACCAGATTCAGAAGCGTGCTTTTCCCGCTTCCACTCGGGCCCATGATCACACAAAATTCTCCGGAAGCAACGTGAAGGTCCGCGTCCCGAAGCACGGAGACCGTGACGCTGCCCCGTTCATAGACTTTGCAGACGCGATCCAAGGTGATCGTAGACACCGATACCTCTCTCGACGTTGCGAGCACGTGACAGCGACCTTGTCATCACGATTCCGTATAGCACATGATGGAAACGTCCAACAACACGGGCTGACGGGACGTGCGGAACATCGGAGGTGATCGTGAGATTGCCACTCACGTCCCGGACCGGGGAAAAACATGACCACCCGATTGCTTCGCCGATTCCTCCACATGGTGTTTCCCATGAATTGTCGGACGTGCGACAATGCCCTGGAGGAGGACCCTGTTCCCTTTTTTTGCCAACGCTGCTGGAACCGGATTGAGCCCATCCGTTCGCCGAGTTGCCCTCGCTGCGCGCAACCCTTTCCTTCTCCGTATGCGCTGGCTCATAGTCCGGAACACCTGTGCGGACCGTGTCGAAAACACCCGCCGGCCTATCACCGGGTCTGGACGCCCTATGCCTACCAATCTCCCTTGAAGGAAGCTATCGGGCTCTTGAAATACCGGGGCAAGACTCAGTTGGCCCCGGCCCTGGCCGGACTGATTGCCCAAACCCACCCTGCCCCCACGAACGTCGATGTCCTGATCGCCGTCCCGTTGCACCCCGACCGCCTGCGGGAACGGGAATATAATCAGGCACTCCTGTTGGCCCACCACTTGGGCCGACAATGGAATCTTCCCGTTCTCATCGACGTGCTCAGGCGGACAAAGCCTACTACTCCCCAAACGTCCCTCACGCGAAGGGAACGGCTCAAGAATCTTCGAAGATGCTTTGCCGTGGCGACCCCTTCCGCGGTCGAAGGAAAAACCACGCTGCTCGTGGATGACGTATTCACCACGGGTACGACGGTCAATGAATGCGCCAAGGCGCTCAGAAAAGCCGGCGCGGAGGCCGTCTACGTTCAGACCCTGGCCAGGATGAACGCCCATGAATCGTGAGCCGCGAGGAAAGAACCTCTTGACTTTGTAGATGGTTTTATCTAGTCTAAATACCTGAGGATGCGTACGCGGATCGGTCCCGCGACCGTTGGAAGGGAAACGCGCCATGTTTGCCGGACAGTATCACTGTAAACTCGACGAAAAAGGTCGATTCATTTTCCCGACCCCTTTGCGCGAGCAGATCGAGGGAGACCGCGTGATTTTCGTCAAGGGGCAGGATCTTCCGTTGTCCGCCTATTCGGTGCAAGAGTGGGAAAAAGTCCTTGCGCGCGTCAAAGAATCGTTTGACGAGGATCAAAGCCGGCTCTTCATGCACTACGTCGTGGCTGAAGCCGCGTCTTCTGAAATCGACAAGACGGGCCGGGTCCTCATCCCCGGACGGCTGAGAAAAGTCATCCCGCTTGAAGACGACCTGGAAATCGTGGTCGTGGGCATGTTTCACCGGTTGGAAATCTGGAATCCTTCCGAATGGCGTCGCTATCTCATGCAGCATGATGAGCAATTGGAAGAAAACCTTGGCAAAATGCTCAATCTTCTCTAACTGCCCGGTGATCCCGCGTTCCCAACGCCCAAACGAATTTCTTCACATACCCAGCGAGTCGCTCCCGTGCCCTCGTCGGATCGACCGATAAACCTTCCTCAATACGTTGTGAAAAACAGTCGCGGCGGATCAGCCCGGTTGACCGGCGTCTCCATCAGCCAACTTTCACGGAATGTCGCCATTGACGCTTCCTCACGATCCCGCAAGATACCCGGATGGCCGCGTCTCTCCACTGAAGCCGTCTTGCAGGCCACGCGTTTCTCCCTGACCGGCAACGCCCTTTCGCTCACCCTGCCCCTTCCCCCCAGCATCAACCGGCAATATGCCACGGTCAACGGACGCCGCGTGTTGTCGTCAACGGGGCGTCGCTACAAGGTCACGGTCGGCCAATTGCTCATGACGGCCCCCCCATCATCCGAATGGACTGCTTTTTTGCAGAAGGCCCGGGAACACTTCCTGACACTGACCATCCACTTTTACTTTCCGACACTGTTACGACGGGATATCGACGGTGGGCTGAAAATCGCTCAAGACGCCCTCTGTGAAGCCATGAACCTCAATGACAATCGGATCATGGAAATCCACCTGTATAAAACCCTGGATCGAGATCATCCACGACTTGAATGCATCCTGGAACTGGCGCGTCCCTTGAGCCCCGGGATTCGCAAAGCCTCCAGGCGAACCGACCGATCCCCGGTCAAACCCCGTCGTAAGGCCTCTACCCCGCCTGACCTCCCATTACAAAAGGGAGGAACCAAAGCTCAATCTCGAAACCGCAAGCGATAAGCCCCCTCGAACTGTGCCCTTGCTTTTCGTTCGTTCTCCTTGGTATGCAGGATTGTTCGTCCTGAACCTCAAAACGGAGCACACCGGGCATGCGTATTCCATTATCCTGTCTTATCAGTCTCGTCCTGTCAGGAATCTGTTACGTTCCGGCACCCGTTTCCGCCGAACGAATTCTCTTCAACCCGCAGCAGAAGGCGCAGCTTCAACAAGTCGAGACGATTCTTGTCAAAACGGTCACGCTGACGGAAAAGGGGATGGTCGATCCTATTCTGATCCAGAAGGCGGCGTCCGACCGGCTGACCGCAACCGGGTTCACCGTCGTCACTGCCGGGAACGAGCCGCATGACGTCGAACTGAAAGTGAGGTGCGATGAGCGAAAGCCGTGGGGGGGAGTCAGGAAATCCGATGGAGAGATGCAGCAGCCGGGGGCGCCATCCCGCAATTGGAAAGGACCGGCCTGCCAGTTGAGCTACTTCTTCGACGGCCGGAAGGGACCCTGGCAGTATGAGGTTCGGACCACGTTCGACAATGCGTGGGAGGCGTCACGGGCCAACGGACGCGGCGACTCCGGGCAATTCGCGTTGAAGCACCTCGGCCAGGCGTTGCGGGACAGTAATTTCCCGCTTGACCTGGCAGCGGAATGGAAACAAACCAAGCGGCTCTCTTCCCTTTTGACCGATCCTCACACCGACAAGGCCACCAAACACAAAATACTCTCGCTCGCCGGCCACATGCCGGGAGACACCATGCTGGAAGCCCTTCAACGGATCAGAACCCAGGCCGAGTTCGCCGCCCCCGCTACCGTCGCCCTGGGGTTCATGGGCGAACCGGCCATTCCGACTCTCATGGAGCTCTTGTCAGATCCGTCGGTGGATATCCAAGCCGCCGCGGCGCAAGCGCTCGGGGAAATCGGAGCGCACAGCGGCAACATCGAAATCCTGCCGCCTCTCCTGGCCAAGATGGAGGCGCCCGGCGTTCATCTTCGCGTTCAAACGGAAATCGTGAGAGCCATCGGGAAAACGCCGGACCTGCGGTCACTCGAACCGCTTGAACGGTTCGCTCTGAAGGTGTGGACTGCCCGTTCAGACGATCCACTCATGCAGGAACTCAGGGAAGCCGTGGATTGGAGCATGTGGCAAATCAACCCCACCGCTCACACCGACGAATAGGCTCCGTTTCCGGCGAAGTGTTGCACAGATGCTTTGAGATCCATATTTTTTCTTGATTATATAAGTATTTACTTATATCATCATGAAAGAGGCTATGGAATACGGAGACAAGAAGCCTGTTATTTGGTTGGGAGATTCACGAAAACAAGTGCAATCCTTTCCACCATCGGTCCGTCAGGATATTGGATCGGCCCTCTATGATGTGCAATTGGGGGTCACTCCTCCCCTGGCCAAGTCATTGAAGGGGATCGGAAGCGGGGTTTTTGAAATTGTCACGCGGTTTGATACCAATACCTTCCGCACGGTGTACGCGATTCAACTAGGGAAGCATGTGTATGTGCTGCACGCTTTCCAGAAAAAATCACCGTCGGGACGAAAGACGGCAAAAAAAGATAGAGAAATGATTGAACGGCGGTATAAGGAAGCGAGGCAATTAGCCAAGGAGTAACAGTCATGAAGAAGAACTCCAAAATCGAGTTTGAAGAAAGTTCGGGGAATGTCTTTGCCGATCTGGGCCTGGATCATCCTGAAGAACTTCTCACCCGAGCCCAACTTGGGCATTCGGTGAGAATGATCCTTGAAGAACGGAATCTGAAACAACGGGAAATAGGAAAACTTCTCGGAATCAAACAACCCGAAGTATCGAACCTGATGAATGGACGCTATACCCTCTTTTCCCAGGAAAGGTTATTTGGCTTTCTCAATAAGTTGGACCGCAAAGTCACGGTCAAAGTCACTCCTCGCCGCAGAGGAGAAAAACCTCAAGAGGTCGTTTTTGCCTGAAACACGAGTGACAATGTCCGGGGAGCAACTTAAAGAAGATGACGGATATTTGGATGTATTGGATTTGGAGGATTACCACTGATGAAAAAGAAAGGGATCAACATTGGGATGAAACCGTCCCATCCGGGAGCATTCATCAAGACCGAAGTGCTCGACGAACTCGGCTTGAGTGTCACGAAAGCGGCAGAGGTTTTAGGCGTGCGCCGCGCCACTCTGTCAGATTTGCTGAACGAAAAGGCGACATTATCGCCGGAGATGGCCTTACGACTGGAAAAAGCTTTTCAAATCAAAATGGATATGCTGTTGAGGATGCAAGCATGGTATGACGCAACGGAGATGCGCAAACAGGAAGGCAAAATCAAGATTGCGCCCTATGTGCCTGCATAGCCGACCAACGGCTGATTTTCGTTGTCCTTCGGACTCTTAGAAATCCTGGAAAAGGCAAGTCTGAAATGGCGCGCCCGAGAGGAGTCGAACCTCTAACCTTTTGATCCGTAGTCAAATGCTCTATCCATTGAGCTACGGGCGCGTACTGGCCGTGCGATGGTAGTGGTCCCCTGAAGGACTCAATCTTATACAAGTCCTTGCGGAGCCGGTCAACTCGGCCGTGCGAGTGAAAGTTCCTGCCTCATACGGGCTGCCGGAATGATTTCAGACTACGGACGCGAGTGAGGGAACGGGGCTGCCGAAAAGCGTGGAAGCCGAGGCATCCTCGACCTTGATCGTGATTCGATCTCCGAGCGAGAGGGGGAATGCGTCTTTGTCCCAGACGACGGTCACGTTACTCTCCGTGTGCCCCATCCATTGCCGGGAAGATTTTCTCGCGTTGCCTTCCACCAGCACTTCCACATCCGTTCCGATCAACTGCCGGTTCTTCCCCGCGGAAATCGTTCTCTGGAGGTCGACCAATTGCGTGACCCGTTCCGATTTGACGGATTCGGGCACGTCATCGGGGAATTTTCGATAGGCAATGGTGTTCTTTCGTTCCGAGTACTTGAATATATAGGCCGATTGAAATTCGATCTCCCGCACCAGCTCATGGGTCTCGAGAAATTCCTCGTGGCTCTCGGTGCAAAACCCCGCAATGATGTCCGTGCTGAGGACAATGTCACCCCGCTTCCGGATTTCGGCTACCAAAGCCCGGTACTCCGCCCGCGAATACGATCGTCCCATCAGGTCCAGGATGCGGTCGCTCCCCGCTTGAAGCGGGAGATGAATTTGCCGGCACACGTTCGGGTGATGCGCCACCACCTCGATCAGGTCAGGCGGAAAGTCCTTGGGGTGCGGGGACGTGAAGCGGACGCGCTCGATACCGGGGACGTCGGCCACGTCAGAGAGAAGCTTGGCAAACGTGACCTCGTCGCTCCGATAGGAATTGACGTTCTGTCCCAACAGCGTGACCTGTTTGTACCCTTGAGCCGCGAGGGCGTGCGTTTCTTCCAGAATCCCCTGCGCGGGGCGGGACCGTTCTCTCCCGCGAGTGTAGGGCACCACGCAGAAACTGCAGAAATTATCACAGCCCCGCATGATCGCGATCCAGGCGTTGACGCCGGGCTTGCGTTCCGGAAGAATCGCTTCGTAGGTTTCGTATTCCGACAGATCCACGGCCATCGACGGTTCACGAAGTTCCAAGGCCTTCGTCAGCAGGTCCGGCAGTTGTCGATAGGAATCCGGCCCCGCAAGCACGTCGATGACGGGTTGTGACTCCATCAATTCTTTTTTCAGATTCTGGGCCATGCACCCGAGAACGCCGATGACCATTTGCCGTGATTGCTTCATCGCCTTCCACTCGGCCAGATGGCCGTAGACCCGGTTATGGGCGTTTTCCCGGATCGCGCAGGTATTCATCAGCACCACGTCGGCCTGTTCCGGATGCTCCGTAAACGCAAACCCCCGGTCTTTCAACAACGACCGCACCAATTCGGTGTCATATTCGTTCATCTGACAGCCGAACGTTTGAACGTAGACGCGATAGGACACTTGGGAACCTCTTGAACCGTTCCTTGGAATACTGCTATGCAGGAGACAGCGCTTCCTTTTCAAAGGATTGAAACACCGGAATCGGAAATCGTCTGGGCCGCGGCGGTTCCTCATCCGCCAATTTCCCCAAGGCCGCATGGTCCATGACCCCGGTCAGTCTGACCTGCCGTATCTGATTGGCCAACGAGCCGGAACCGGCCACGCTCACCCGGATAAAATTATCCGTCAGGCCGGTCCATAAACCGTCCTTGCCCATGGATTCAAACAACACCAGACAATTCCTGTCGAGAAATCGCTGGTAGAACTGCGCTCGTTTCGTCGCAGACAGCCGCGAAAGCAACCGGCTCCGGGTCTTGATCACTGCCGAAGGCACGGGATTGCCCAAACGAGCGGCCGGGGTCCCCGGTCGAGTGGAATAGCTGAACACGTGAGCATAAGCCAATGGCAGATCACGGACCAGACCACAGGTCGCGACAAACTGGCGATCGGTTTCTCCGGGAAACCCGACGAGCACGTCGGTGCCCACACAGACGTCGGGGATCTTTTGCACGACGTCTTCCACCCAAGCCCGATATTCACTCACGGTGTAACGACGGTTCATCGCCGACAGAATCCCGTCATGCCCGCTCTGCAAGGGCACGTGTAAAAACCGGCACAGCTTCCTCGATGTGCTCATATACTCGAGAAGCGCGTCGGGGATGGTCGTGGGCTCGATGGAAGAAATTCGGATGCGGGCCAATCCGGGGATGCGTTCCAACCGTTGAATCAGGTCGAGAAGCCCTTCGGACCCATTGGCGAATCGCCCGACGTTCACGCCGGTCAGGACCAGTTCCCGGTGGCCCCGTTCCACCAGTTGTTCAGCCTCTCGCACCGCGTCGTCGGACAACCGGCTTCGTTCCCGGCCCCTAGCAAACGGGATCAGACAAAAGGAACACATGAAATTGCAACCGTCCTGGATCTTCAAATTGGCTCGCGTCGTCGCGTATTCCCCCACCCCGTCCTGAACGAAATCCTCACGGCTCATGGATCCCGAATGCCGGACGAACGTCGACGCTCGTTTTTGCACGTGAGGCATCTCTTCCAGATAATCCGGCAGCAACATTTTGTATTGGTTGCCCAATACCAGGTCCACCCCCGGAAGATGCTGTAAGGTATTGAGCCCGGTCTGTGCATAGCATCCCGTCACCGCGACGAACGCCCGCGGCGAATGGCGCAACGTCCGGCGAATGACCCGCCGGCAATCGGCCTCCGCGTTTTCCGTCACGCTGCACGTGTTCAACACAAGCACGTCCGTCGGCTCTCCATAGGCCACCCGTTCGTAACCCATGTTCGTAAACCGGTCGGTCAGAACCGCTGTCTCCGATTGATTGAGACGGCACCCTGCCGTATAAAAAGCGACTTTTTTCTTCATGCCTCCAAGAACTCCTTCAAAGAGAAATATTATAGAGAACCCGCCCTCAAGCCCACAACCGTTGACGGCTAGAGTGCCTATTCCGTGTCAATCACAAAAACGAATTGCCCAAGGGCATCGTTAGGAGTAGAATGAACAGGAGTTGCCGAAGGCATGGTTGTTCAACGTCTCGTCTTAGGTGCCGTATGACCCGCCCGTTTGCGATTGCACCGATTGTTCTCTCATTGCTGTTATCACTTTTCCCGGCCGCCTTGAGCGGAGCGCAGCCCACCTTGCCTGTCGAACCGGACGAAGAAACCCGGCTCGAGGAAATCTACGACCATGAAACGCGCATGGTCATCTTCTTGTATTCCTTGAAAGGGACGGAAGAAGTCGATTACGTGGTCGGGCGAAAGGTCTGGGAGCACCAAAGAAGCGTATATGGGAATCCCGTATACTATCTCGAGCCCTATCCGCTGTTTTACTGGTGGAACCATACGATGTGGAATGACCCCGAACAGGATGGAGTCAACGGCAACGAACTCGTGTATAAAGAAGATGTTGATTTTGACGCGACCCGCTACAAACCCTGCCTTTTTAACGGGCAACGCTGCTGAACGCTTCCGGCCTCCGCATGCCCTTCAGGGGATAGCGGCACTCTCCCGGATGCGAACAGCCGTCCTCAGACTCACGCGATACCGGCCCCATGCCATTTCTTGAACAGTCCCAAACAGCCCCATCTTCCCTTCGCAGCCGGCTGGCGTCCGTTCGCCTCTTGCCCGGTCAGGTCGTGGCGTTAGCCGCCGCGACCCTGATTTTCATCGGCGCGGCCCTCCTCATGCTTCCGCTCGCCACCCCGGAAGACGTGGAATTGCGGTTCATCGACGCCTTGTTCACCGCAACCTCGGCCGTGTGCGTCACCGGGCTGATCGTGATGGACACCCCGCATGAATTCACCACCTTCGGACAAATCGTCATTCTTCTGCTGATTCAAATCGGCGGGCTGGGTTACGCCTTGCTGGCGACGATTATCCTGCTGGCCCTGGGGCACCGCATCGGCCTGCGGGACCGGATGATGCTGGCCGAAACTCTGAGTACGTTCGACATGGCCGGATCGATTCGCTACGTCAAAATCGTGGCCATCGCGACCGTGGCGCTGGAAGGTCTGGGATTTCTCTTTCTCGCCTTACGCTTTTCACAAGACATGCCGTGGGGAGAAGCCCTCTACTCCGGGCTCTTCCATTCCATCTCCGCCTTCAACAACGCGGGATTCGCTCTGTTCTCCGACAGTCTGATTTCCTATCGATCCGACCTGTCCATCAATCTGATCGTGACGGTCCTGGTCATTCTCGGCAGTATCGGTTTCCTTGTCTTTCAAGACGTGCAGGACAATCTCAAAGGCCGACGCTTCCGGCTTCAGACGCACACGAAACTCGTGATCGTGGTCACCCTGGTCATCCTCGTGTCGGGCACGCTCGGCATCACTATCCTGGAATGGAACAATCCACAGACGTTTCAGCCCTTGAGTGTCGGCGAACGCCTGGCCACGGCGCATTTCCACGCGATGTCCCGGACCGCGGGGTTTACGACCATAGATATCAGCGCGATGAACGATGCCACCCTGTATTTCCTGCTGCTGTTGATGACCATCGGCGGCTCGCCCGGCAGCATGTCGGGAGGCATCAAGACCACGACGTTCGCCATCATCTGGGTGACGATCTGGGCGGTGCTTCGACGCCGGCACGACGTCGAAATCTTTCATAGGAGAATACCGAGAGAACTGGTGGTCCGCGCGTTTTGCCTGGCGATCCTGGCCTTCACGGCCATCACCCTGTTCACGCTGGTCCTCGACTTTACGGAAGACCGCCCGTTTTTGAGCATCATGTTCGAAGTCACGTCGGCGATGGGAATCGTCGGGATGTCCCTCGGAGACGGAGACGGGCGAAGCTTCTCCGCCCTGTTCACCGACTTCGGCAAGCTGGTGATTATCGCCTCGATGCTGATCGGCCGGTTCGGACCGCTCCTCATCGGCCTGTTCGCCGTTTACACCACCACCCCCCCCCGATACCGCTATCCGGAATCCAGGGTGATGATCGGATAAGAGGCCCCGTTATTTCAGCCGGCGCTGCAGGATCAGGACAAACGCCACCAGGGTGGGCAGCGGGGCAACCAGCAAGGGGAGCAGCCAGCCCCACGCGTTTTTCCCACGGACGCGCGCCTGGTCGTAGATCCAGACAAACACCCACACCACCAGCAGAAAGTAGTTGATCCCCAACCAGTGCGTGGTGCGCGTGGTGAGTTCGCTCGTGCTCCCACCCGTCGCGGCATTCCAAAAGAGCGCCTGCAGGACGCCAAACGTCACCAACAGGGTGATGACAATCCGTTTGCTCCACACGTACATGAGGCACGCCTCCTTTTGTAGAATGAATCAAGGTCCGGATGTGATTTTGGTTGAAGCACTGTCCCCCTTATGCAACGGGTAGAATAGTATGGATGCCGGCAAAAATCGAGACTCGACGACCAGAGAGATTCTCGTTGTCATCGCCACGCGAGCCGAAAGAACCCTGTGGATGACTGGAAAACGCCTTTCTCATCCTGTGCATAACACAAAATGTTTCCTTATAAATTTCTGAATCACAAGCGTTTTCGTTGTTCCCAGGCTATACACTGTATTCCAGTCTTGACAACAAGAAGCACAATATTTAGTATTGGCAGCTCAAGTCAGGCTCTAAGGATAGTGTCATCTTGAGCAAACAAATTCCAACTAAAAGGTATAAATTACACTTTGAAGGTTGTTAAACGGTGAAGATCGAACGCCGTTTCACCCGAGTCGAAGAATCTCCATACGAAGGGATTCCGTTTTCCACCCGGTCTTCGGAAATCAGGAATCCGGACGGCTCCGTTGTATTCCAGCTCGATGACATTCAGGTCCCGGATCAGTGGTCCCAACTGGCCGTGGACATTCTGGCCCAAAAATATTTCCGGAAAGCCGGGGTGCCGCAGGTCGATGCCGATGGCCAACCCATCAAGGATGAGCAAGGGAACCCGGTCACGGGCGGCGAACGTGATGCCCGGCAGGTGTTTCATCGCCTGGCGGGCTGCTGGACGCAGTGGGGCGAGACCCACGGGTATTTCGACACGGACCGGGACGCCCGGGCCTTTTATGCCGAACTGTGTTACATGCTGGCCAGACAAATGGCCGCCCCCAATTCACCGCAATGGTTCAATACGGGTCTGCACTATGCCTACGGCATCAGCGGCCCCTCGCAAGGGCATTTTTTCGTCGATCCCCACGCCCGGAAACTAAAACTGTCCAAAAACGCCTACGAACGGCCTCAAGTTCACGCCTGCTTCATCCAATCCGTCGATGACGACCTCGTCAACGACGGCGGGATTATGGATTTGTGGGTCCGCGAGGCCCGCTTGTTCAAATACGGGTCGGGCACC
This sequence comes from Nitrospirales bacterium, assembly GCA_965207015.1. Taxonomy (GTDB): domain Bacteria; phylum Nitrospirota; class Nitrospiria; order Nitrospirales; family UBA8639; genus Bin75. The sequence goes on from OZ242257.1 coordinate 1,627,406, forward strand.
GGAACCAACTTCTCCAGGCTCAGGGGAGAAAACGAGCCGTTGTCGGGCGGAGGAAAATCTTCCGGGCTGATGTCCTTCCTTCGGATCGGGGACCGGGCGGCGGGCGCGATCAAATCGGGCGGCACCACCCGGCGGGCCGCCAAAATGGTGTGCCTGGATCTGGACCATCCCGATATCGAAGAGTTCATCGACTGGAAGGTGATCGAAGAACAGAAGGTAGCCGCCATGGTGACCGGATCCAAGATCTGCGCCGGTCAGTTGAACGCCGTCCTGAAGGCCTGTCATCAAAAAAATGCCGACGGACCCGATGCGGTCGAAATCGATCCCGAACGCAACCGCCCGCTCAAGGAGGCCGTCCGCGCGGCTCGTCAAGCCAGCGTGCCCGAGGCCTATATCCAACGGGTCTTTGCCTATGCCCAGGAAGGCTATACCCATTTCGTGTTTCATGAATATGATACGAACTGGGACAGCAAGGCCTACCAAACGGTATCAGGGCAAAACTCCAACAACAGCATTCGCGTGCCCAACGGATTTTTTGATGCGCTGCGGCAGAACGGCGAGTGGCAGCTCATCCGCCGGACGGACGGAGCCGCGGCTAAAACGCTCAAAGCCAAGGATCTGTGGGATCGCGTCTGTTGGGCGGCCTGGATGTGCGCCGACCCGGGGATTCAATACGATACCACGATCAATGAATGGCATACGTGCCCCGAGGACGGACGCATCAACGCCTCCAATCCGTGCAGCGAATACATGTTCCTGGACGATACCGCGTGCAACCTGGCGTCTCTGAACCTGGGCGCCTTTATGACGCCTGACGGTGAATTCGACATCCCGGCGTATCGACACGCCATCAGGCTCTGGACGATCGTCCTGGAAATCAGCGTACTCATGGCGGGATTCCCGAGCCGGCCCATTGCCGAAAAGAGTTTTCACTTTCGCACGTTGGGGCTGGGCTATGCCAACCTCGGATCGCTGCTCATGCGAAAGGGTATTGCCTACGACTCTCCCGAGGCATTGGCGATCTGCGGGGCCCTGACCGCCATCCTGACCGGAGAGGCCTATGCGGCTTCAGCGGAGATGGCGGCGGAACTCGGCCCGTTCCCCGGGTTTGCGAAAAACCGCGAGCCGATGCTGCGGGTCATGCGAAACCATCGAAGGGCGGCGTATCAGGCCAAACCTGAGGACTATGAAGGCTTGACGATGACGCCGAATGGCATTGACCGGGCTTCCGCTCCCGCCGCACTGGTACAGGCCGCGCAGGAGACCTGGGACCGCGCCATCGAATTGGGCGAAGCCCACGGTTTCAGAAACGCGCAGGCCACGGTGATCGCCCCCACGGGCACCATCGGGTTGGTTATGGACTGTGATACCACGGGGATCGAGCCCGATTTTGCGCTCGTCAAATTTAAGAAACTGGCCGGCGGCGGTTACTTCAAAATCATTAATCAAAGCCTGCCCCCGGCGTTAAAGGGACTGGGCTATTCCCAGGAACAGATCCTCGACATCATCACCTATGCCACGGGCACCCGGACCCTGAAACAGGCTCCGTACCTGAATCACGAATCACTCCGCGCCAAGGGGTTTACCCCGGAAGTGCTCGATCGCCTGGAAGCGACGTTGGACGAGGTGTTTGAAATTCAATTCGCTTTCAATAAATGGACGTTGGGTGAGGAGTTTTGCCGGGACGTCCTCGGCTTCTCCGACGACCAACTCAACGATTCCCAGTTCACGATTCTCAGCGCGTTGGGCTTTACCCAGGAAGAAATTCTCGCGGCCAATGATTATTGCTGCGGGACCATGACGATAGAAAAGGCGCCGCACCTCAAAGACGAACACCTTCCGATTTTCGACTGCGCCAACCGGTGTGGTCGCATCGGGAAACGGTTCATTTCCACGCAGGCACACATTCGGATGATGGCCGCGGCCCAGCCGTTCATCAGCGGAGCCATCAGCAAGACCATCAACATGCCTTCAGATTCCACCGTCAGAGACGCGGAAGACGCGTACCTCATGGGATGGCAGCAGATGCTCAAGGCCGTGGCCTTGTATCGGGACGGGTCCAAACTGAGCCAGCCCCTTAACGCCTCGACGGATCCGACCGAAAAATCCGAACGTCATGACGACGTCATGAAGGCGGCCCAACAGGTGACGGAACGGGTGATGGTCCGGTATCTCGCCAAACGTCGCCCTCTTCCCTCGCGACGAGGAGGGTATACGCAAAAGGCCATGATCGGCGGTCACAAGATCTATCTCCGCACCGGGGAATACGAGGATGGGACGCTCGGAGAAATCTTTCTGGACATGCACAAGGAAGGTGCGGCCTTTCGCAGCCTGATGAACTGTTTTGCCATTGCCATTTCATTAGGTCTCCAACACGGCGTGCCGCTCGAAGAGTTCGTCGAAGCGTTCCTGTTCACCCGCTTCGAACCCAACGGCCCGGTCAACCTGAACGACCACATTAAAATGTCGACCTCGATCATCGACTACATTTTCCGTGAATTGGCCATTACCTATCTGGACAAGAAAGAACTCGCCCAGGTCAACCAGGATGACCTGCGTGGGGATTCCGTCAAACAGGACCCCGAATGCACGGACGACGAACCGGCCGATCCCCGCACCATCACGACGACGGCCATCGATCCGGAACTGTTTCCCGCTCGGCAACGAATTAAAGGGGACGTTGGAAATGGAAACGGCCAGGGAAACGGAAAAATCGCACACAAGATCGAGCTGAAACGGGAAACCCTGACCTATGCCGCTGAAATAGAGACGGCGTTTCAGAAAGGATTTGAAGGCGACCCGTGCCCCAATTGCAAGCAATTCAAGTTAGTCCGCAACGGGATGTGCCTGGTCTGCAGAAATTGCGGTGAAACCACGGGGTGTTCGTAGGAGCCTCTGATTTAATGCACTATCGGGCGCACGGCTGCGTTGTGTCCTCGTTCAACCCTCACCTATCTCTCTGATAAGCCTCGGGTTTCGCTCCGGGACGCCTTGCCCTGCATCCCGCTATCACAATAAATCAGAGGTCCCTTTATTTCTTCATCTTCACGTCCAACGCACACCGGAACCCGATCGTCAGGTCATTTGCGTCGATGGGGAAATTGGGTTCGGCGCTCCGACGGGCCGTCACTTTCAACCATTTCGGCGGATCTTCCCACGACCCGCCTCGATAGACTTTCCGCTCTCCCTCTGCCGGCCCGGTCGGGTTTTTTGCGGGACTCTCCTCGTAATACGTTCGGTCATACCAATCGCCCACCCATTCCGACGCGTTTCCCGCCATGTGGTATAACCCATAGGGACTCTTCGTCCCCTCCTTCAACCCATGGCGAATACTCATGCCGGTCACCCCGCTTTTCACGGGCGCCAAGGTCGTTTCATAGCTGACCCATCCGGTCGTGCCGAAGTTGTACCGGGCAATATCCACAAACGGCTGCATATGCCCCCAAGGGTACCGGCGGCCGTCGGTCCCACGGGCGGCCTTCTCCCATTCAGCTTCGGTCGGCAGCCTTTTGCCCGCCCATTCGCAGTAGGCTTTCGCGCTGTCCCACGCCATGCCCACGGCCGGACGATCTTTCGCCTCTTCAAGAGCCGCATAATCATCCCACAACGGAGGCAAATCGTGATTCGTCTCATCCAGAAACTTCTGATATCGCTCCATCGTCAGTTCAAATTGATCGATATAATAACTGTCCAACAAAACCATATGTTCCGGACGTTCATTCCTCGACCCGTCATTGGCCCCCATCAGAAACTCCCCTTCGGGAATCTTGATCATCGGAGCCCCGTCCTTTCCCTCGATCATCTCAAATTTGGATTCGATTGGCGGTTCACCTGACTCATACTTCCATTCGGCTCCTGCCGGGAACCATCCCAGGACCAATCCCGCCATTCCCATGACAAAGGTCAACCACGCTCCATGCTTTGTGTGCCGATTCATGATTCTCCTCCGTCCCCGACCCCACGATGAAAAGCCGCTGAAACACGGTTCAGCGGCTGCTCTATAATGGCGTCCCCAACGGGATTTGAACCCGTGTTGCCGGCTTGAAAGGCCGGCGTCCTAGGCCAGACTAGACGATGGGGACGCAGAATGCATTCTCAGAAAGCACGCATGGTAACAAGGGGGATCGGATCGCGTCAAACGACACCCTCTTTCGCGAAAGGTCGCCTGAACTACGGCGCGTGCAGGCTGGCTTGAAAGGGTATGGGGCGGGTCGATAAGCCGGATTCTGTTCCGCATTGATCGTGCATACGGCGGTGACCATGTCTCTTGGGCTTATGTTACCATAAGCCTCCAGCGACCTACCCGAGAACCTCGGCCGGGCCGACCTCTCCCGAACGTCCCGACTCACCTTCACACGGCGTTTGCCGTGCAAAGCCAAGCAGGCCGTTCGGCGCGTCCTCCTATTTGGTCTTGCTCCGGGTGATGCTTACCCTGCCATCCGCGTCGCCGCGGACGCGGTGGGCTCTTACCCCACCATTTCACCCTTACCCCTGGCCGTCCGAGGACGGTCCGGGGCGGTTTATTTTCTGTGGCGCTCATGTCGGATTGCTCCGCCTGGGCGTTACCCAGCACCCTGCCCTGTGAAGTCCGGACTTTCCTCTCACCTGAAATCAGGCAAGCGGCCACCTGACCCACGCCTTCATACCCGGGAACCATGATACGCAATGCCTGTGTCGGAAACAAGAGACTGGCGGAGAGAACGTTCAGGAAGCGCTCATCCATCCATCTGTTCTTGCGCCACGGGTTCTTCAGCACTCACGCCTTCGGGCGTTTCATGGAGCGCGGCTTCATAATACAAAATGCGATGACAGTAGGGACAGGTCAACAGGTCGTCGGCCCGCTTCACACTGGCGACCAACTGGGGAGGAATTTGTAATTGACACCCCTGGCAGGTTTCACCCTGAACGGTGGCTACCACCACGAGCTGCATGGAAGATTTGAGCATTGAGTATCGATGGTGGACCCGTTTTTCCAGCGAGTCGATCAAGCCTTGCTTTTCCTGCTCGATTTGCGCGACCTCATCAACCAGTCTTGCCGATAAGGCCTCCAGTTCACCCTTTTCCTGTTCCAAGGTTTGCGTCACGTCCTGAAGCAGTTTCTCGACCTCTTCTAATTCCTTTTGTTTCTCTTCGCCCTGCTCCATGGCCAGGAGAACCCGTTCTTCCAAGCCATCCTTTTTCTTGTTGGCCAGTTCAATTTCAAACAAATGGGCCTGATACTCTTTGTTCGTTTTCAGCTCGTTCAGCCGCGCGCGCATTTTGTGGACGTGACTCTCATGCGCACTCAAGTCGTCTTCACTGCTGCGCCGCTGTGCCGCGATGGTTTCCAGCAAGGCCTTCAGGTCTTCGGCGCGTTTCCGCGCCTGGTCGACCGGCGACTGCGCCGCGTGAAGCCGTTCGGGGATCTGTTGTTGCTGTTTTTCGAGATCATGCAGCTTCAGGTCGAGCTGCTGGAGTTGCACCAGGAGGGAAAGTTGAAAATTCAAAAACGCCTCTGCGCGTGAGAAAGAAGTGTGCCGTTCATGATGCAACTACCTTACCGCATCTATCCTGCAAATAGCAAAGTTGGTGGGCCCACCAGGACTTGAACCTGGGACCAACTGATTATGAGTCAGCCGCTCTGACCAACTGAGCTATGGGCCCACGTTCGGTCACGCGTTAAAAACCTTCGGCGAAACTGCGCAGTTTCTTGCTCCGGGTCGGGTGGCGGAGTTTGCGCAAGGCCTTCGCTTCGATCTGCCGGATCCGCTCCCGCGTCACCTCGAAGTCCTGCCCCACTTCCTCCAACGTGTGGTCCGTCGCCTCCCCGATCCCAAACCGTTTCCGCAACACTTTCTCTTCCCGCGCCGTCAACGATTCCAGCGATTTCCCGATATGCCGCTGCAAATCGTACCGCACCGCCGCCTCCAACGGCGACACCGCTTTCTTGTCTTCGATGAAGTCCCCCAAGTGGCTGTCTTCTTCTTCTCCGATCGGCGTCTCCAACGAGATCGGTTCCTTGGCGATCTTCAGGATCTTCCGCACTTTCTCCAACGGCATCTCCATCCGCACCCCGATTTCTTCCGGGGTCGGTTCCCGCCCCAATTGTTGCACCAGGTGCCGTGAGGTCCGCACCAGTTTGTTGATGGTTTCGATCATGTGCACCGGGATCCGGATGGTCCGCGCCTGGTCCGCAATGGCCCGCGTGATGGCTTGCCGGATCCACCAGGTCGCATAGGTGCTGAATTTGTACCCCCGCTGGTATTCGAACTTGTCCACGGCTTTCATCAGCCCGATGTTTCCTTCCTGGATCAGGTCCAGAAACTGCAGCCCCCGGTTGGTGTATTTCTTGGCGATACTCACGACTAGCCGCAGGTTGGCTTCGATGAGTTCGGCTTTGCCCCGCTTCATCTTTTCTTCGGCCCATTCCAACCCCACCAGGGCGCTTTTGAATTCGGCCGTCGGGAGTAGGGTGGCGGTCCGCTCCACCTGTTTGAGCGTGGTCCGGGCTTCCTGGCTCCGGGCGACCACGTGCCGTAAGGCGGCGTCACTGAGCCCGGCCTGCCGCCGGATGGGGGCGGTCGGGGTCCCGGCCCGGCTCAACCGCCGGAGCAGTTTGAGTCCGTCCTCACCCGGCTGCCCCAGTCGCTGGCAGCAGTCCCGGAGGAGCCGTTCGGCTTGCCGCACGGTCCGGCCCGCGTCTTTGATCTGGCTCACTAAGGCCTCCCGCACGGCCGGTTGCAGGTGCAGCCCGTCCACCCGCGCCCCCAATTGCTCTTGCACGCCCCGCACCTTGGTGCTCCACCGGGCCTGCTGGGCCACCGGCGCGGTCCGCCGCCGGTCATAGAGCCGCAGCAGGGTCTTGCCCAACCGCCGGACCTGGTCCAAGTCCGCCAGCGCCTGGTGCCGCAATTCTTCTTCTTCCTGGGCCTCGGCCACTTCGGGGTCCTCCAGGTCGTCGTCCCCGGGGTCGTGCACCAGCACCACCTCCCCCACGCTCACGTCCCGTTTCTTCAGCCGGCCCCGCCAGCTCTCCAGGGTCTGTAGGGTCATCGGCATCCCCGCGATCGCCCGCGTCATCTCTTCTTTGCCCTCTTCGATCTTCTTCGCCAGCTCGATCTCCCCTTCCCTTGAGAGCAGAGACACGCCGGCCATCTCGTTGAGATATAAACGAACGGGATCATCTATCCTGTTGACCGTACCGGGAGTCAGATCGATTTCTTTCTCGGTTTCCGGCAACGCTTCTCCTTGTTCATCGGAAGGGGGCGCGGGCTCCGTCTTCATTTGGGATTCGAGGCTTTCATTTTGAAAAACGGCTGTCTGTTCAACGGTCTCCTCATCCAACGTGGCAAACAACGTGGAAAACTCTTGCGAAGAACCTTTCTCCGCGATCAAGGGTTCTCTCATCCCTTCAAAGTTGGTTGGTTCTTTTTTCCTACCCGCAATCGGTTTCACATTCCGGAGGCCACTGTTTTTGGGCATCTCTTATTCCTCTTTCACGTTTTCGGGAATGAATAATGACATCGTTCTCGTACAGAATGAGAGAACACGTGAAAAACCATAACTCTTTATCGTATTGAAAAGGAAACGACTATTGCAAGAAACGGGAATAAACCCGCAGTACCGGCCTTGTCTTCAGGAACCTCATTCAGTCACTCGGCGGTTCAAAGTGACCGGAGGGTCGATTCTGCCAAGGGACCGTCGTCGTCTTCGCCTGCTTGAGCAGACTTCGAAGATTGACTTCGGCGGCACGGAGGAGTTTGGGTTCGCCATGGCGCAGCAGGGCCGTGAGGAGCACGTACAAATCCCGTTCGGCTCGACTCCCGCGGAGAATCTGTTCGGTCACGGGATCGGGAGAATCAAGGTTGGGATAGAGGGAGTCTTCTTCGTCGGGATCCCCCAACAACAAATCGAGAGCTTGGGGGGCACTGTACAACCAGGAGGGAGGAATCGCGAGGGCCTTGGCCAATGCCTCCACCGTTGAGACGGTGGGATCCGTCTCGCCGGCTTCGATCGCTTCGATGACGGAACCTTCGACGCCGGAATCGACTGCCAACTTGACGACGGAGTATTTTCGAGCCTTTCGCCACTCCTGCAAAGAAAAAGACATGTGGCGGATCATAACGAAGAAGCCCGGCCCTGTCTATCATAAGGGTGGAGGGCAGGCACAGGGGCCTGCCCCTACGAATACGGGCTCTCCTCCGGCCGTAGGGGACGGACGGAGCCTGCCCTGAGCGAAGCCGAAGGGTGCCGTCCCGAATGGAGGGCGGCAGGCATGGCGCCTCCCGGGATGTCCTACATTCCTTCCCGGGCCAAAGGCAGCCGAAACTGATGGACCAACCCGGCATCGGGCATCGCCTCCAGGTCCCCATAAGGCGACCCCACAACCAAATCGCGTCCCGCACCGCTCAACGAGAGCCCGAAGAGATCGGCTACGCCGGTTGTTTCCGACGGGTTGGCAATCATGGATTGCAACGTTCCGGTTGCTCGGTCAAAGACGAAAATCGACCCGGCATCAATTCCGGCCGCATCATGTCCCGGCGCGCCGACAATGATGTACTCGGGGAGCAGAGCCACGGCTTCCCCGAAGCGGTCACCCTTCCCGGGTTTCGGGGATTCCAACATCCGCAGGAATTCGCCGGTATTCGTATAGAGATACACGGCACCCGCATCGGGTTGCGTGGTGTCTCGTCCCAGGGCACCGACCACCAACAACTCCGCATCACTTGCCAACGCCCATCCGAAATACTCATTCGTCTGCGGATCAGGGGATTCAAGGACACGTGGCAACCGCCCGCTTTCGTGATCAAAAAGAAACACCCGTCCATCATCACCCGCGCCGCCGCGCGGGGCGCTCACCGCAAGCATAGGGCCCAGAAACGTCACCGCATGTCCGAACCCATCGGCACGGCGACGTTCCGCCCGCGGAGAATCTAGAGTCCGACGGATTTCCCCGGTGATCGCGTCAATCAGATAGGCTTCTCCCACCTCAAATTCCGTGGCCGTACTCGCCCCGGGATCTCCAACGGCCACCAGCAGACCCTGCGCGGCCACGGCATGCCCGAACGCCGCCGCCCATTGGTTGGGACTGACGATCACGTGCCGTAAGGCTCCCGTGCTTCGGTCGAATACCGAGACCGAGCCCGCCGGTCGTCGCGACGCCCCTCTCCCCCTTGGGGCGCCGACGATCGCATAGTCCGCTGTGAGGCTCACGGACAGGCCGAATAAATCATTGCCCAGCGGCGAAGACGGAGTAAATTCCCGGAGACGTTGCCCGGAAGCGCGTTCGAACAAAAACGCCTTTCCCGTTTGGCCGCGGGTTCCTGTCGCATGAGGCGCGCCGGCGAGGACCTGACCCCCTTCAACGGATACAGAGAAGCCGAACCCGTCCAACAACGTCGGCTGCGAAGATTGGAGACTGGGACCCTGCTCCACAGCCTGTAGGCCGGAGACGTTCCCGCTCGAAAGCAAGAGGACCGGAACCAGGGAAAAAAGATGGACCATGGCTCGACGAACTTTCACGGGCGTTCCGTTGTCGGCAGTCAGGGATCTTCCTCTTGTTCGGCTGGAGGTGAAGGCAAATCGATGACGTGACGCGTGGGGCCGTCTGCATCCGAATCGCGCTGGTACAGTTCAAACGGCGGAATATCGACTTGCAACCGCTTGAACAACCGTCGCATGAACTTTTCTCCCGGCGCTTCGCAGATCCACACGTACATGCCCGTTTCCAATTCGTGGAGATGCCGCTTCAACCGGAAGGCGGGATCTTCCATGAAATAGGCCGATAAAAACCCCGTAATCGCCGGCATGACCCATTCATGCTCTTGCGCGTAGCGGAAACTCACGCCGATTTCGAAGAGCTGTCCGTGCCCGTCCATGGCCTCATCCTACGCTGATGCATGAGACATTCACGTCTGCGCCTTGACGTCCAACTCATGCGCTTTCCGGCCCCCACGCGGAAGCCGTCGTTCGGGAACGTGCCCGGCAACCAACAACCCGGCCATATCAACTGCCCGGCCAACCAAGGCCTCGGCACCTTCGCGCAACGCCTTGCTCCGTTGCACGTACCGCACGTTGTTTTCCATATCCTCCGCACTCCACCCGCGCGAATGGGCAATAAAAGGAAACTGTGGAAACTGACACCCGACTTCCGCGAAGAACCCCAACATTTGACCGGCCACACCCTGCACGTTGTCTTGTCCGCCGGTGATGAGGAAGGCGGCGACTTTATTCTTCAATAAATGTTTGCTGGCAATGGTCTCCTGATTCTGGATGCAATTCATCCGTTCGACCATCTTGTAATAGAGGCTGCTCGCCGCACCCCACCGGATCGGCGTGGCCACAAGAATGACGTCGGCCCAATGCACAAAGGCCTCATAGACTCGATCGAGTTGATCGGAAGGATCCATTTGCGTGATGGAACACGGCCACGTGCACGCACGAGCGGACTTCGAATAGAACCCCTCACACGGCCGAAACTGCAGATCTCGTAATGCAATACATTGAGTCTCGACCTGAAGGGCGTCTTGCGCATGCGCTAACGCATGTTTCAATAATGCTTCGGAGGTGCTGTAGCGTGGATGAGCCGTGTCCATCACGGTCGTGGAAATGCCCACGACGCGAATCGGTCCCTCCTGTCTTTCAGGGAGACGGGCCAATGGATGAGGGGCATGAGGCCGTTGCCGTCGCTTGGTTGCCGAGGACATATCAATCCAGACTCGATTGTTTTCCACCTTGACCCGAAAAGAAGGCACTTGGTCTTGCTCATAACCGGGCTCTCCCTTTCCCGTCTTCCGGTGAAATTTCCAGTAGTGCCACGGACACACCACATATTCGCCGTCCAAGGTGCCCTCCCCCAACGGTCCGCCGACGTGATTGCACGCATTGGCAATGGCACAGAACTCGTCATCCTGATACGAAAGAGCAATTTTGGTTTTTCGCACGGTGACCTGCTGGAGAGACGACGTGCGCAGATCATCGACGCTTCCCACGTCGACCCAATCCGGTTCAGCCATAAAGCCCCCTGATCTTCAAGGTGACAGGAACTCGTGGTATGGGACAGACGTGTCCCACGGGTGTCGTCATGAAACTACTCCTTTTTAAAAGATTGGCAACATGCGTTTCAAACCGACCGGCCAAGCGTGTTCCCCGCGGCTCGTTGCCGCTGGTGGCGAGTTGTGGCAGAATACCGGACACCATTTTGGGAGACCAGCCGTGTCATTCCTGACCCAACCCAATATTGTCGTTGCACGCGTCATCGGCATCATTGCGATCGCGGCGGGTTTCCTGCTCGGGATCGAAGGCCTGAATCAACCGGATTCAATATGGTTGCCTGTCGCGCTGACCCTCATCGTGACGGGCTTGTGCGCCCAGGTGTATGCGTTCTATCGAACCATCATGCACAAAATGCCTTCACGGCATTCTCAGGAATGATGATTGTGACTTTGCGAAACGTCCTTCTTGTATCGGCACGGGTGCTTTGGCCCATGGTGCTCTTCCTGACCGTGTCCCTGGCAGCCTGTAGCTCCGGACGAGAGTCCTATCTCAACGGGGCTTTGAAGAAAGCGACGCCACAAGACGTCGTGGAACAGCTCGGAGAACCGTGGAAAAAAAAGACCTCTGTATTAAGGGGTCAATCGACTTGGATCTATCGCTATGCGCTCACCCAGGATGAACTCGACCCCATGGGGGTCGACAAGCTGGGGCGAAGCGTGTTCAAGGCCACCGAAGGCGTGACTGCCATGATGGGACTTGGCGGCGGCTCCGGCAACCCGCTGGATCCGGGCACCAGACCTTACTGTTATCACTACATCCTCACGTTTGATGACACCACCAAGACCCTCCAACGGTGGATGCGGGAAGCATGCGCCGACACCGATCTCTGACCTCGTCGCGCCGGGAGCGAGTTCGCATCAGAACAACGAGTTCCTTCCCGGCCTGACCCAACCTGGCTTCCGACGTCGGGCTCCCGGATACGTGAACGTCAACAAAGGGTAAAACCGTATGGGTAACGTTTTTCAATCCGGCGCATTTTTACAACAGTGCTTTTCCGTCCACCCCCTTTCGCTGAATTTCAAACTGCTCACCCTGCCCGACACCATCGGCATCTTTTGCATGAATTGCAAGTCCCGGCATCGCCTGACCGTCGGCACGATTACCCGCATCATCGGGGACGCGGAGTGGAGTGAAGAAGGCGCAAGCACCAAGCTGGGGACCTGTGCCAGCCGCCACCAGGAAGCCCTGCACGTCACGGAAGTCAGCGTGGATCGGGACATCGTTCAATTTCGGTGCCGTGAATGCCGCGTCGGCTTTCAGACCACGGTCTCCCTGTTCGAAACCTATCAACCGTAGTGTCCTTGGATCCCGCACAGGAATCCTCCGCTTCTAGGAACCACTGCAAAAAAAAAGAGCCGCCCCCCTTATAAAAGGAGGGGCGGCTCTCCCGGAATGAACGAGGCTTGCGCGAAGGCCTTATCTGTTAGGCTGTGGCGTGTACCGAAGATACGGCTTAACCGCCCGGTGGCCCTTGGGAAACTTGGCGGGAATTTCCTCATCCTTCACCGCAGGGACAATGATACAATCTTCCCCGTCCTTCCAATTGGCGGGGGTAGCCACCTGATGCTTGGCCGTCAGTTGCAACGAGTCCACTACACGAAGAATCTCATCAAAATTTCTTCCGGTCGATGCCGGATAGGTCAGCGTCAACTTGATTTTCTTATCAGGCCCGATCACAAAAACCGAGCGCACGGTCATATTGTCCAACGCGTTTGGATGAATCATATCGTACAAATTCGCAACTTGCCGGTCAGGGTCCGCGATGATCGGATATGAAACCGTACATTGCTGCGTTTCATTGATGTCGTTGATCCAGCCTTTGTGGGAATCCAAGGGATCCACGCTCACAGCAAGGACTTTGACATTCCGTTTGGCAAATTCATCGGTGATTTTCGCCACGGTCCCCAGTTCCGTGGTACAGACCGGGGTGAAATCCTTGGGATGGGAAAATAAAATGCCCCATCCATCACCCAGCCATTCATGAAAATTTATGGTTCCCGCCGTTGTTTCAGCAGTAAAATTTGGGGCTTCATCCCCTAAACGAAGTGCCATGGTGTCTTTCCTCCTCTTAAAACTTACGAATAAGCATGCCGGCAAAAACGACGCCGCGCTTTTGCCATTCTTTAAAACTCGAACTATACGCCTCATGGAAAAAGGCAGTCAACAGCCGAACGGTCCCTAGGTAAAATACCGCAATAAAAAACCCAAAAGGGCGGTCAATCCCGCCCTTTTGGGTTCCACTTCGTTTTCTGAAAGTCGATTCTTTAAAAAATGGTATCAGGCCGATTGCTGAGCTGCGGCTGTTTTCACCACGTTGGCCGCCTGGGGGCCCTTGGCTCCCTCCACCAGATCAAATTCAACGGGTTCGCCCTCTTTGAGGGTTTTAAAGCCCTCCCCCTGAAGAGCCGAATAATGCACAAAGACGTCCTGTTCGCCTTCGACTCGAATGAATCCAAAGCCCTTTCGATCGTTAAACCATTTGACCGTTCCCGATTTTCGATCACTCATGAGCACCTCCCCCTAATCACGGACCCCCTCCGTGGCTGCAACGAAAGGCCCTAAAAAAAAACCGCAGTCAGCTTTTTCGCTTCTGCGGCGGAGCTAATAATATAAATGCCATGTATGAAGCCCTATCTGGAATAAAAATTCTGTTATTCTGTATCACAAGAATACGTAGTCTGTCAATAACATTATGTACATCGTGGTCAACTATGCCTCGTATGCCGACAAAAGAGCGGGAAACACCAGGAGCGTCACCCGGGCAGACGAATCACATCTGAAACTGCGCTTCGTACAAATTGGCGTAGAGGCCTTTCTCGTCCAACAATTCGGCGTGGGTTCCTTCTTCGACGAGCCGGCCCCGCTCGAGCACGAGAATCCGGTCAACCTGTTGGAGGGTGGTCAGACGATGCGCGATGAAAATGGTGGTACGACCCCGAGTGAGCACGGCCAACGCTTCGCGAATGTTGACCTCCGTCTCCGTATCAATGTTCGACGTGGCTTCGTCGAAGATCACCACTGGCGGATTTTTCAACAGCACCCTGGCGATCGCCACACGCTGCTTTTGGCCGACGGACAATTTCACGCCCCGCTCCCCGATTCGGGTGTCATAGTGGTCCGGGAGTTCCATGATGAAATCATGCGCCCGGGCCGCCATGGCGACGCGTTCAATGGCCTCGTCGGTTGCGGAAAGATCGCCGTAGACGATGTTTTCGCGTATGGTCCCGTTAAAGAGAAACGGTTCCTGTTGCACCAGACCGATTTGTGAGCGCAGAAACGCCAGCGGCATGTTTCGCACGTCGACGCCGTCCAACACCACCATGCCGCCCGTCACGTCGTAGAACCGCATCAGGAGTTTAATGATCGTGCTCTTGCCCGCGCCGCTCGGGCCCACCAGGGCGATACGCTCCCCGGCCTCGACACCGAAGAATACGTCGTGCAACACCTGCACTTCCGGCTTATAGGAAAAGTCCACGCCTTCGAATTGCACGCTCCCGCGAAAACGGGCTGCCGGGGCCACCACCCCGGGTCGATCCTGCACGTCGGGTTCGGCATCCAACACGTCAAAGATGCGTTCGCTGGACGCCAGAGCGTGCTGGAGCATGTGGTTGACGGAATGGATTTGGTTCACCGGCACGTAGAACAGGGCCAGATACGATACGAACATCACGAGCTCTCCCACTTTCAGGTTCCCCTGTGCGACTTCCACCGACCCCACCCACAGGATGAGCACCGTGCCCATGGCCCCGAGAAAAATCATCGCCGGTGAATACACGGACCACAGGAACATGGCCTTGAGATTGCTTTGGCTGACCTCGCGATTTCTGGCGTCGAATCGTTCCCGTTCGAACGCGTGACGATTGAAGGCCATGGTTTCCCGGATGCCCGACAGGGAATCCTGGAGATAGCCGCTCAATTCGGCCGTGTTCTGTCGAATTTCGTGGTAATACCCGTGAACGCGACGGGAAAATTTCACGGCGGACACCATCAAGATCGGGATGGGGACCAGCGCCAGGAGCGCCAATTGCCAATTGACCACGAAGAGGATCACGGTGATCCCGATCAGCGTCAACGTCGCGGTCAACATGCCCTCCAACCCATCGATGAAAATACGCTCCACGTGTTCGGTATCGTTCATGATGCGCGACATGATTTCTCCGGTCGAGCGATCCTCGTAAAACCCGACCGAGAGCCGTTGAAGCGCGTGAAACACCTGTTGCCGGAGTTGGACCACAACGCGTTGCTCGAGAACGTTGTTGAACCGGATACGCAGGGAGTTCGCGACGTTCTTGAACGCGTAGGCCAGCACCAATCCGCCCAACACCCACGGCAATAAGGAGAATTGGTCCGCCTGAATCACGTCGTCGATGATCACTTTCACCAGCCAGGGCGGCAACAGATCGAACGCCGTGGTCAGGGCGGCGAAGGACAGGGTCGTCAGGGCCAGGGAACGGTGCGGCCGCAAATACCCGAGAATGCGAAGGAGAACGTTCACTGTGTTTTACACCAAGCGACCAGGTTCAGAAGCGGCCGCGTGAGAGGATACAAGATCCAGTGATAGGGGGAACGAACTCCCATGAAAGTCTGAACCCCGGTAAAGGACATCAAAGACAGTTTTATTGTGATAGCGGGATGCAGGGCAAGGTGTCCCGCAACGGGACCCGAAGCTTGTCGACATAGGTAGGTGAGGGTTGAGCGAGGACACAACGCCGCCATGCGCCCGATAGCGCAATAAATCCTAGATGACGGTGGCGGGTTCTTGCTTCCAGTACGAATCAAATTCCTTCAACTGCGTCAGCGTGGAGAGGTCCGTCATCCGGTCCACAAAAAGTTTGCCGATCAGATGATCCATCTCATGTTGGATGCACACGGCAAACAACCCCGTTGCCTCGAAGTCGACGGAACCCCCCTCCCGGTCCAACGCCTGAACCCGAATGGACGACGGCCGCGTGACTTTCCCGCGCAACCCGTCCACGCTGAGACAGCCTTCCCACATTTCGACTTGAGCCGGACCGTAAAACACGATCCGGGGATTGATCAGGACCGTCTCGGGAAACGCATCCTGGCCGTCACAGCGCATCACGACGAGTTGTTCGGACCGCGAGACCTGGGGCGCCGCCAACCCGATACCTTCGTGCGCGTCCATGGTGGCGAACATGTCGTCGATAAATTGCTGATAGGCGCGAGTGGGGATGATCGCCGGATTAACCGGTTCCGCAATTTTCCGTAAAACGGGATTCCCTATTTTGGCAATCGGCAACGTAGCCATCATGTACTCCCTTGGTCATTCTCCTTCCCCGGGCCGAGTCCCGATCGTCACGTCGTCAGGACACGGGCTCGGATTGTGGCTTGGCCGGTGCAGCTCCGCGATTCTTGAGGGCTTCCTCCCACCACGCCTTCCATTCCTTGGACCACTCGATCCGCTGTTCATGGGTGGAACCCTGCCAATCATGCGGCGGCCCCCCTCGTCGGGTCAACCGCCAAAGCGAATCGCGGGCCGTAATGGAAACGTATTTTTCCTCATCGGCCAACAAGTCGATCAGGAGCGACACGGCTTCCGGACGTCTCACGTGCTGGGACTCAAACGCCACGGTTCGCCGGATGGTGTCCGCGGGATCCTTCACCAACGTTTGCAGCATCGGGAGCGCCTCCACGGGCGCCAACCTGACCGCGACGCGCAAAGCATGAGCCCGCACCCTCGTGATTTCCTCGCCATTCCCGGCCACGTCGAGCAGATCCGGCACGGCCTGGGGGTCCTTGATAATCGACAGCGTTTCAATCGCGTTATAGCGGAGCCGGGGCCCGGGCATCTTGAGGGCTTTCACCAGGACCGGCACGACCGGTTTCCCCAAGTGGACGAACTCGGCGATGATGTACAGTTCCTGGCGTCCTTCCAACAAGGGCAGCAAGGCTTCCGCCCGTTGCAACTCCTTGTCGGACAGGACATCCGGCGCAGGGGTGGCCTGCTCGACTTCCGGAAAGTCCGGCTCGGGCGGAGCGTTATAGGGGATTTGAACCGGAATGACAGACGCCGGTTGCCCTGCCGGCGGAGCGACCTCTGCCAGGGCCGCCGTCCCGCAACACAGAAGACCCCATCCGACCGCAACCCATACGAGATTCACTCTCATCCACATTTTTCTGCTCCGGGGAACCATTGTTTTAGGGATCGCTGATTCAGATAGTGCAATCAATCAGAGATTCTTTAGTCTAGTGGGTTTTCCTCATACCGGTCAAGCGACAGACTCCCGGTGCACGGAGCCGGACCCGGCTTGATGGTCCGGACACGCGGTTCTTTCATCTTGATTTCATGAATGGTAAAATAAATGTTTGATCCGAACGGAATCATGACGACCGAGAAGGAGGGCTTTCTATGAAACCGGTGCGATTGCTCCTTGGCTTGGGATTGGCGGTTGGACTCAGTGCCGGCCCGAGTTGGGGCTATGAAGAAGTCCCCGTGTCCGATGGCGGCACCTTGCAGGGGATGGTCAAGTTGATCGGGAAAGTCCCCAAACCCAAGGGATATAACCTCGTGACCTTGCCGGACGCCGTGTATTGCGGCCGCATCTCGACCGGAACGGGATGGCGTCTCCTGCAACCCTTCGTCATCGGCCCCAACGGCGGATTCAAAAACGTCGTCATCTACATCCGGGAACTCCGCAAGGGAAAATCCTTCGACTACGCCCCTCCTCGGATTAAGGCGGTCGACTGCAAATTCGAACCGTACATCAGTATCGTCCGCGACAAGCACGACATAGAAGTCGTGAATATGGACCCGGTCTTTCACGACATTCAAGGCTATGAAACGTCGAAGTTCGGCGCCCGCGTCCTCTTCAACGTACCCCTGCCGATGAGCAAGAAACTTCGCAAGGCGGAGTTGCTGGCCGGCAAGACGGTCAAGAATCGAGCCGGCAAGGTCCTGACCCAACACATCAAGATGGGAAAACAACGCAACCTGTTCGTGATGCAGTGCGGGTTTCACGCGTACATGGAAAGCTGGGGGTTCGCGGTCAAGAACCCCTACTACGCGCTCAGCGCGAAAGACGGCTCGTATGCCATTTCCGGCATTCCGCCGGGGACCTACAAGGTCCAGATCTGGCATCCCATGATTCAGAAAGAATACACCGTGACGATCGAGCCCAACGGCACCACGGACTTGCAAATCGAGATCGACGCGCCCAGGGGCCGGCTCTACGCCAATGAAGTGAGCGAAGGGACGCGTTTCGGCATGGAACTGCTCGGGGACGTCGCCGTCAAACCCATCGTGGAACTCCAAACCTACGAGCCGTAAACCACCTCCCCGGTTTACATCTCAAACGGAACGGAAGTCGACCACCGTTCCTGACGCCTATCCACAGGCGATACAATTCCAGCGGGAAAAGAACTATACTGTAAGCAGAAAGCGAGTGGTGCGTGTCCCTCATTTCCAGAAGAACGTTCGGGAAAAGTCTGTTAGCCTCGTTGGGGCTGGCTGTCTTTCATCCCTCATTGCTCGTTCGTGCCCAGTTGTTCGGCTTGTTTCTCGGCAAAGGCCGTGAAACGCCGGCCATTACCTCCAATGACGATTTTTACGTGACCTCGTACGACCTGACGCCGGAGATCGACCTGGAGCAGTGGTCGTTACACATCAGCGGCATGGTCGAACGTCCCACCTCGTGGTCTTTCGCGGATCTGTTGAAACGCCCGCAAACGAAAATGGTTGCCACGCTGGAATGTATCGGCAATACGGTGGGCGGCTATTCCATCGGCACCGCGGAATGGGAGGGCGTGAAGCTGAATCACCTGCTCGATGAAGCCGGATTCGACCCCAAGGCGTTTGACCTGGTGCTGCGTGGAGCAGACGACTATTCCGACAGCTTTCCCCTCTCCCGGGCCCTTGAAGAGGACGTCCTACTCGCGGTGAAAATGGACGGCGTGCCCTTGCCGCCCGATCACGGGTATCCCGCCCGGGTGATCGTGCCGGGCATCTACGGCATGAAGAACGTCAAATGGCTGACCGGATTGGAACTGGTACCTCACGATTACAAAGGGTATTGGCAACAACAAAGCTGGTCGGATACGGCGTTGGTGAAACTATCCTCACGCATCGACGTGCCGGGGGACCGGGAACTCATCACGACGCCGCGTTACACGATCAAAGGCATCGCCTTTAATGGAAGGACCGCCATTGACAACATCGAGGTGAGCACGGACGCAGGAAAGACGTGGAATCCTGGCACGCTGCTCCCCAAGCTTTCCCCGTATACCTGGACTCCATGGAGCTATGAATGGCGCATTCCTCAAGCGGGGGAATACACGCTCATGGTCCGGGCCACCAATGCCGATCAGAAGGTGCAGACGCTCACCACCAAGCCTTCCTCTACCGAAGTGATGGAGATTCACGCCATTACCGTCAAGGTTGAATTGTCGTAAATCCGGGCGCCATGAGGCATGTCCTGGGCTGTGCTCCCTCACCCCTCCAGACCCTTCGCTGTGCTCAGGGCAAGCAAAGGAGGGGAAAAGGAAAGCGCCATGAGATGGCGCAGCTACAACATAAAAAGATACTGGATTCCCGCGTGCGCGGGAATGACAGAAGGATTAGGGTAGCGCGGCGGTGGCGGTGAGGGAGACGAGGGGCCAGGGATAGAGGCCGAAGAGGACGACGCCGGTGGCAGCGAGAGCCAGGACGGCGATGGCAGTGGGGGATAGAGCCAAACGCGTTTCGCCTTCCTGGTCAGGCGATGGCTCGCGCATGTACATGACCATGACGACGCGCAGGTAGTAGAAGGCGGACACCGCGGCGAAGATGAGGCCGACCACGGCCAGCCACGTTAGGCCGGCGTTGACCGCGGCCATGAACAAATAGAACTTGCCGATGAATCCCGCGGTCGGCGGGATGCCCGCAAGCGAGACCATAAAGAGCAGCATCAGAAACGCCGCGCCTCTGTGGCGTTTGGCCAACCCGGTAAAATCGTCCAGGTCTTCGCCTTCTTCCCCGCCCCGTCGAAGGATCGCCACAATGGAGAAAGCGCCCAGGGTCATGAAGGAATAGACGGCCAAATACAGCATCATGCTGGACACGCCTTTGGCCGAGACCCCGGCTTCGGTTCCGACCCATCCCGCCACGACCAGCCCGATCAAGGCATAGCCGGCGTGCGCGATACTCGAATACGCCAGCATGCGTTTCACGTTGGTTTGCACGATGGCGACGAGGTTCCCCAGGATCAGAGTCAGGATACACACGCCCAGGATGAGCCCGCTCCAGTTCGGTTTCATGCCCCCGAAGCCTTCCAGCATCACCCGGAGGAACGCCCCGAAGCTCGCGGCTTTCGACGCCACGGCCATGAACGCGGTTACCGAGGTCGGCGCGCCCTGGTACACGTCCGGGGTCCACATGTGAAACGGCACGGCCGCCACCTTGAAGCCGAATCCCACGATCACCAGCATCAGGGCGATAAGAATCATCGAGTCGTCCAGGCCCCGGGCATCGACGGCCGCGGCAATTTCCACGAGACGCGTGCTGCCCGCGGCGCCGAAGATGAGCGAAATGCCGTAGAGCAGGAGACCCGAGGAGAACGCGCCCAAAATGAAATACTTGGCCGATGATTCGATGGACCTGGCTTCAAACCGCTTGAAGCCCGCCATAATATAAAGCGAGATGGACATCAACTCGATGCCCAGGTAGATCACCAGCAGGTCGGCGCCGGACACCATGATCATCATGCCGGTCAGGGAGAGCAGCACGAACCCGTAGAATTCGGCCAGGTCGATCCGTTCTTCCTTGAGGTAGCCGATGGAGAGCAGGATCGTCATTGCGCTCACGACGTAGAGCAACAGTTTCCAGAACGAGGCGTAGCCGTCCACCACCACGAGGTCGCTGAACGCGAATACCCGGTCGCCCATGCTTCCGGCCGTGACGATGAAACACACCGCGAGCGTGGCGACGCTCATCCACGCCAGCAGGTCTTTTTTGTTCGACGGGGTGATCGGGTCCAGGACCAGCAGGAGACAGGCCACGCCCACGACGATCAGTTCCGGGAGGATCGTGACCAGATCTGCGAGAGGAATCGTCATCGCGTGTCAGCCTCTGTGTCGCCGGCTTCCGGGGAAGACGAGTTGGCGGCGATACCCTGCGGTGACACCGGAGGCTCCGCGTCCACCACCATGACTTTCGCCTGCTTTTGCACGAGGTGATCGACGCTGGCGTGCATCACGTCCAGCAGGGGTTTGGGATAGAGCCCGATCCAGAATACGAAGAACGCCAGAGGCGCCAGCGTGCCGATTTCCCGCCAGTTCATATCATGGAGCTTCGAGGTCATGTGTTGCGCCGGTGTGCCGTAGATCACGCGCTGCAACATCCAGAGGATGTACGCCGCCGCAAGAATGACCCCCAGGGCCGCGGCCGTGGCGACGGCCTTGCTCCACAGGAAAACCCCGAGCAACACAAAGAACTCGCCCACGAAACTGTTCATGCCCGGCAACCCCACGGAGGACAGCGCGAAGATCACAAGGAACGAGGCGTAGACCGGCATGGATGCGGCGAGGCCCGAATTGTCCGCGATCTCCCGGCTGTGCGTCCGCTCGTATACGATGCCCACGCACAGGAAGAGCGCGCCGGTGGTGATGCCGTGGTTGACCATTTGCAGGATCGCGCCTTCGATCCCCTGGGCGTTCAACACGAAAATCCCCAGCGTCACGAATCCCATGTGGCTCACGCTGGAATAGGCGATGAGTTTTTTGAGATCGGCCTGGGCAAAGGCCATGTAGGCGCCGTAGATGATGGCCACCACCGACAGGAAGAGCACCACCGAAGTGAACCGCTGCGTGGCGTCCGGCAGCATGGGCAACGAGAAGCGCAGAAACCCGTAAGCGCCCAGTTTCAGCAACACGCTGGCCAGCATCACGCTACCCGCGGTCGGGGCCTCCACGTGGGCGTCCGGCAACCACGTGTGGAACGGGAACATCGGCACTTTCACGGCAAACGCGGCGAAGAAGGCCCAGAACAACCAGGCTTGTAGCCAGGCCGGATACTCGGCGTTGCTGAGCGTGAGGATATCGAATGACTCTTTCCCGGCGTAGAAATAGAGCACGATGATCGCCACGAGCAGCAGGACGCTGCCGGCCAGGGTATACAGGAAAAACTTGATGGCCGCGTACACGCGGTTGGGCCCGCCCCAGATCCCGATCAGCAGGTACATGGGGATCAGCATGGTTTCCCAGAACACGTAGAACAGCACAAAGTCCAACGAGACGAACACGCCCAGCGTGGCGGTTTCCATCACGAGCAGACTGATCATGAATTCCCTGACGCGTGTTTCGATCGCGGTCCAGGACACCAGGACGCAGAGCGGCGTCAGCAGGGTGGTCAGCAGGACCAGGGGCAGGCTGATCCCGTCCACGCCCACCGCGTAGTTGATGGAGGGCGACGCGATCCATTGGTGCGTTTCCACGAACTGCATGGCCGGCGTGGATTTATCGAACAGTATCCACGGTGCGAGAGAAACCACGAACCCCAGCGACGAGATTCCCAGGGCCACCCACTTGGCCAGGGCTTCTTCGAACAGAAGAATCGCCGCTACCCCCAACAAGGGCAGGAAAACGATCAGGGTCAGCCATGGAAATCCGCCGGAAGACATGTCGATCAAAAACTCCTCATCAGAACATCAGGTATGCGGTCAGGATGATGACCGCGCCCATGGCCATGCTAAGCGCGTAATTTTGCGTTTCGCCGGTTTGAATCAAACGGGCCATCCAGCCCCACCAGGCAAACCCGCGGGCCACGCCGTTCACCGCGTTGTCGATGATGGCCACGTCCACTTTTTTCCACATCCGATCGGCCAGCATGAACGTGGGATTCACGAACGCCTTGTCATAGGCTTCATCCACATACCACTTGTTGAGCGAGCCGCGATACAACGCGTGCCATTGGTTCATCAGGCGTTCGGGCAAATCCGGCGACTTCACGTACAAGACGTAAGCCGCGGCAATGCCGACCACGCCGGCCAACGTGGCGACCAGCATGATGACCGTGGCGGCCGCGCCATGGTGCCCCGCTCCTTCACTGCCGGGGAACGCCGGTTGCAGGAACTCCGGAATGCCCAGGTACCCCGTGGCGATACTGAGCACGGCCAGCACCAACAGGGGAACGGTCACGACCGAAGGTTGTTCATGCACGTGATCAACATGATGCGGGTCCACGCGGGACTCTCCCCAAAAGGTCACGAACACCAACCGGAAACTGTAGAAGGCCGTGAGACCCGCGGTGAGGAGCCCCGCCACCGCCAGGACCTGTCCCAACGCCCCCGCGTTCCACGCGGACAGCAACAATGCGTCCTTGCTGAAAAATCCCGCGGTGAGGGGAAATCCGGCCAGCGCCAACGATCCGATGATGAACGTCCAGTAAGTGACGGGCATCTTGTCCTTCAGCCCGCCCATGCGTTGCATGTCCTGCTCGTGATGCACGGCCAGGATCACGGACCCGCATCCCAGGAAGAGCAACGCCTTGAAGGCGCCGTGCGTCAGCAAATGATAGATCCCGGCCACGTACCCTCCCAACCCGCACGCCATCATCATGTACCCGAGTTGACTCAAGGTCGAATAGGCCACCACGCGCTTGATGTCGTTTTGCGTCAGGGCGATGGTGGCGCCGACGAACATGGTCAGGCCGCCCACGATTGCCACCACGGTCATGGCCGCGGGAGACACGTTGTACAGGGGGGCGAACCGCGCCACCATAAACACGCCCGCGGTCACCATCGTCGCGGCATGAATTAAGGCGGAAATGGGCGTGGGGCCTTCCATGGCGTCCGGCAGCCACACGTGCAACGGGACTTGCGCGGACTTGCCCACGGCGCCCACGAACAACAGCAGGCAAATCAGGGTCATCGCGGAGACTTCCCATCCGCCGCCGAACGTGGCCAGCAGGTCGATCGTAGCGCCGGCCTGGTTCGCGGCTTCGGCGAACACCGGCTGGTACTGCAGGGTCCCGAAGACCACGAACACCAACAGGATGCCGAGCAGGAATCCGAAGTCGCCGACCCGGTTGACGATGAACGCCTTGGTGGCCGCGGCCCGCGCCGAGTGCCGTTCATACCAGTGGCCGATCAGCAGATAGGAGCACAGCCCGACGGCTTCCCAGAACACGAACAGTTGAACAAAGTTGTCGGACATGACCAGCATGAGCATGGAGAACGTGAACAACGCGATATTGGCGAAGAACCGCGCGTAGCCCGGTTCGCCGTGCATGTACCCGATGGTGTAGACGTGCACCAACCCGCTCACGATGGTCACCAGCAGCAACATGGCCGCGGTCAACTGATCCACGTAGAGCCCGAGCCTGATGGTGAGGTCGCCCGATGCCGCCCAGGTATACAACGGTATTTCCAGCACGCGTCCGCCCGCGACTTCGGAAAAAGCCAGGACCGAGAGCAGGAAGGACAACCCAACCGCGGGCACGGCGATCAGGTGCGCGCGCTCCTTCAGGACGTGTCCGGCGAAGCTGAGCACGACGAAGGCCAGGAGCGGCAGGAGCGGGATCAGGGCATACAGCATGGCGCTACCACTTCAACAGGCGGAAATCATCCACGTTGATACTGGCGTGATGACGGTAGAGGGCAATAATGATCGCGAGGCCCACCGCCACTTCGGCGGCCGCCACGGTCAGGGCGAAGAACACGAAGACCTGCCCGGCCAGGTTGCCGAAATGGGAGGAAAAGGCCACGAAATTGATGTTCGTGGCATTGAGCATCAATTCGATGGACAGCAGGATGATAATGAGGTTCTTCCGGACCAGGACGCCGACGAGCCCGATGATGAACACCAGCCCGCTCAACACCATGTAGAATTCCACGGGCACGCTCATTTCGATTCCATGATGCCTTTCTTGGATAAAATGACCGCGCCGATCATGGCCACCAGAAGGATGAGCGAGGCGATTTCAAACGGGAACAGATAGGTGGAATACAGGATCTCCCCGATGGATTCCGTATTCCCCACGGCCGACCCTTCGCGTCCGGGTTCCGGCGTCCCGACGGTGAAGCCCCGGCTGACCGTGAGCAACACGGCTTCGGTCAGCAGCACCACCCCGAGGAACAACGCCACGGGCCCCTGCTGGTTGAACTGCTCCTCACGTTTCACGTTCAGGAGCATCACGACGAACAGGTAGAGCACCAGGATCGCCCCGGCGTACACGATGATCTGAATGGCGGCCAGGAACTCGGCGTGCAGGGTGACGTAAAGCCCGGCCACGTGAAAGAACATGACCAGCAGGGACAGAGCGCTGTAGATGGGGTTACGGAGCACCACGACGAGCGACGCGGCCATCACGATGACTGCGGCAAAGTACAGGAAGACGAATGTGGCCACCGTTACACGTAACTCCCGTTAACGACGCCTGCACGTCGCGCGGATAAGGGGATCGGCATCGGGACAGGCGAGTCGGGCGAGAATCAAAATTCCTTTTCCGGAATGTCCTTGAAGGAGACGTTGAAATAGGCAACGTTGGGATGCTGGAATTCCAACCGTTTTTCCCGTTCCGGAAACGCTCGATCTCCGATTGCCAATAGTTGTTCTTTATTCAAGTGCAAATTGCGTTTGTCATACACGGCCCACTCGAATTCCTGCGACATGCCCAAGGCGTCCACCGGACAGGCCTTGACGCACAACCCGCAGAACAGGCAGCGGGTCATGTCCATGTAATATTCCTTGGCGAACCGCTTGGTGGGTTCACCGGGCACTTCTGCGCTCACCACGCGGATCACGCGAGAGGGACAGGCCGCCTCGCACAGGTCACACCCCACGCACTTCTCCGTATCGTCGTCGTATCGTAGCAACCCCAACATACCCCGGTAATTCTCGGGCAACGGTTTCTTCACGTGGGGATACTCCAGGGTGATG
The DNA here is from genome assembly GCA_965207015.1 of Nitrospirales bacterium. GTDB lineage: Bacteria > Nitrospirota > Nitrospiria > Nitrospirales > UBA8639 > Bin75. The sequence goes on from OZ242257.1 coordinate 1,653,311, forward strand.
GGACGATACTTCAGGAAATGCTTGAGCGTCTCCTTCATGCCCAGGAGGATTTCATAAAAGATCAGCGACTGAATCCACTTTTTGAGTTTCATCGACCCGGCTCCTTGGCCCTTGTCCCCGACTCGATCGGGGATCTAATCTAATTGGGGAAGATGTAGGCGAGCAACGACGTCACCACGATGTTCCCCAGGGCGATGGGCAACAGCACCTTCCACCCGAACCGCATCAACTGGTCATACCGTAACCGCGGCAGCGTCGCCCGTATCCAGAAAAACAGGAACAGGAAAAAGTAGACCTTTGCCGTAAACCAGAAAATCCCTGTCACCCAGGCGAACATCCCCGGGGCCTGCAAGAACGGCAGGGGCGCGTGCCAGCCGCCGAAGAACAGGACGGTGGACATGCACGACACCAGGATCATGTTCGCATATTCCGCCATGAAGAAAAACGCGAACCGCATGCCGCTGTATTCCGTGAAGAACCCCGCGACGAGTTCGCTTTCCGCTTCCGGCAGGTCAAAGGGCAGCCGGTTGGTTTCAGCCACGGAGGCGATCAGAAAGATCACGAAGGCGATGAACTGCGGAAAGGGCACGGGGTCGAAGGCAAACCAGTTCCAAAACCCGCCGGCCTGGGCTTCGGTGATTTCCACCAGGCTCAAACTCCCCGCCAACAACAACACCCCGACGATCGCCAACCCCACGTTGAGTTCATAGCTGATCAACTGGGCCGCGGACCGAAGGCCGCCCAACAACGAATATTTGCTGTTGGAGGCCCACCCGCCCAGGATGACCCCATAGGCCCCGATGGACGCAAACGCCAGGATGTACAGCACGCCGATGTTGATGTCGCTGATCACGAAGGGCTTGAATTCCACCCCCATGACGTCGATCGTCCAGTTCGGCCCGAACGGGATGACCGCAAACCCGATCAGGGCCGGCACCAACACGAGGATGGGAGCGAGGCTGAACATGATCTTGTTCGCGCCGGCCGGGATGATGTCTTCCTTGAAAAACAACTTCAGCCCGTCGGCCACCGGCTGCAAGACACCATAGGGGCCGACTTCCATCGGGCCCATCCGGTCCTGCATCCAACTGAGCACTTTCCGCTCCAACAGGGTGAGTATCGCCACGGTGAGCAGGACCACGCCCATCACGGCCCCGATTTGCGATAAGGTCAATGCCAATTTAATGCTGGTATCAAACACGGGAACGCTCCTCGATTGATCGTTTTGTACGTCTTCACTTTGTCACAGTGACGTGAGTCGTCTTCCACACGGGCACGTGGGTCTGCTGATCAATTTTCAACGAAAATAACGCGCGGACGGATTCATCGAAATGCTCGGGGAACCATGCCACGGCATCGGGCACACGGTCATTCCATTTCACGGACACGGTGGCCTCCCCGCCATCGTTCGAGAGCCGGACGGTCTGGCCTTCTTCAATCTCCAACCGCCGGGCCTCACGGGAATTGACGTGAAGCCGTCCTTCGCCTTCGATTTCCATCAATCCCTTGGCGCGCGTGCTGTATTTTCCCGAATGGTACAGGGACTGCACCAACCGTAACGTCATCGTCCCTTCCGGCACGGCGGACAACGGATCGAGCGCATACCGCCGATCGACGTCCTCCTTGAACCCCGTCTTCACGTATTGCGCGATCGTAGCCTCGCAGACTTTCGGTGGCGTGGGAGCCGGGCCCAGAAGGCCATACCCCGTAATCACCCCGCGGATTTCCTTGAAGATCTCCTTGACCTCACCGTACTCGATGGGCTGTTCCATTAACACCGACAGGGCCGAGAACATTTCCCAATCGGGCCGGCTCTCTCCCAGCGGCTCGATCGCTTGACGAACGGGCTGCACGTGGCCTTCCGTATTGGTAAAGGTGCCGTCCTTTTCCATGGCCGAACACGCGGGAAACACCACGTGCGCCCGCTTCGCGGTTTCCGTCAGAAACAGTTCCTGGCAGACCAGGAACTCCAGCGCATCCAGCGCTCCGGTCACGTCGGCGTCAGCCGACAACGATTCAATCGGATTTTCTCCCACGATGAACAACGATTTGATATCACCGGCTTTGGCCCGGTCCAACAGATCCGGCAAGGTGGCCGATGCTCCCCCAGGAACCGCCTGCCCCCAGGCCCGCGTCAGGGTGCGTTGACTCTCTTCGTCGTCAAGCTCCGCGGGACCAGGGAAATATTCGGCAACAGCCCCCATTTCCACGGCGCCCTGCTCATTGTTCGCTTCAGCCAAACAACCCAGCCCCGAACCTTCTCTCCGGAGATGCCCCGTCAGGATCTGAAGATCCAGGAGGTTGGTCACCATCCCTTCCCCGCCCAGCGAACGAAGGACCTCCCTGCCAACCAGCACAACGGCACGTTCGGTCTGCGCATACGTCCGGGCCGCGGCTTCAATCTCCGCTTGCTGGAGACCTGACTGCTCCCGGATCGCGTCCCAGGATACCCTGGTCGCCTTGTCCCGTATCGTTTGTACGAACTCCGGCGCCTCCCGGGCGATGTCCTCATGGACCAGGTCCGACTCGACAACGGCCTTCAACAGCCCCAGGATGGCCGCGGAGAACCGGCCGCTCTTCACCGTCAGGTGATGCCGGGCCAGCGTGGTCACGTTACTGACCGTCGAGCGGAACGGAAGCAAGGATTCCAAGGTAATCAGTTGGGCGGCGGCGTGTTTCACGGCTCGCTTTACGTGCAGGGCCGTGATGGGATTGGACTCATTGAGGTTGGTGCCGACCAGCATGATACCGTCGGCCTTGGCCACGTCCTCATAGCGTACCGTCCAACGATGGGTGCCCTGCACCCGCCGGAGGGCCCGCACGCCGTTGATGTACCCGTACCGCGCGCTGCTGTCGATCTGATTCGTCCCGATCACGACGCGCATGAATTTCTGGAACAGGTACAGGTCCTCGTTGGTACAACGAGCCGTGATGAGACCGCCGATCGCATCTGCGCCGTCTTTCGCCTTAATAGCCGTGAACTCCCGGGCCACGCGGTCCAAGGCTTCTTCCCACGTCACCTCGGCAAAGGAGCCGTCGACCCGGCGCACGAGCGGATGGCGAATCCGATCCGGATTGACCGCTGCGTGGTACCCGAAATACCCGCGGACGCAGAGGTCCCCGTTGTTCCGGCCGGCACCCAAAGCCGAATTCACCTCGATCAATTGATCGTCCTTTTGCTGGACCGTGATCTGGCACCCGTCTCCGCAATAGGAACAAATGGTCTCGGCTCGTTTGAGCATCCACGGACGATAGTCGTACATCGACAACCGGCTGGTAATGGCCCCGACCGGGCAAATCTGGATGCAGCCGCCGCACATGTCGCATTCGAGTTCATTGCCCGCCCAATGCGTAATCTGCGTGAGCGTGCCGCGGCCGTCGGCCGCCAACGCCTGGGCGTCAATCACTTCATCGCAATACCGCACGCAGCGCATACACGACACGCAGCGATTCATCTGCGTTTCAATGACCGGGCCGAGGTATTGTTTCGGAAAGACTCGTTTCAGTTCCTTGAACCGGCTGACGGTGGGCGTGTACTCGTGCGAAAAATCCTGCAGGTCGCAGCGGCCGCCCTGGTCGCAGACCGGACAATCCAGCGGATGATTGCCCAACAACAACTGCAACACCCATTTCCGCGCGGACTCGACGTGCGGCGCCGATGACCGTACGACCATGCCGTCGGCCACGCGCGTGCTGCACGAGGTTTGGAGTTTCGGAATTTTTTCGATCTCCACCAGGCACATCCGGCAATTCGCGTCGGGGGCCAGCTTCGGATGGTAGCAGAAATGAGGCACCATCACGCCCACCTGCCGGGCCGCCTCGATCACGAGCGTGCCTTCCGGAACCTGCGTGCGGATGCCATCGATCGTGATGGTCAGCATGTTTGGGGTGTTCGACATGGTTAATTCGCTACGCTTCCTTCGTCTTCGCGCTACCGCGCTACGCTCAGGACGGGGATTTCCTTCCGGCTCCCCTTGAGCGCCTCGGCCTCCTCAATCAGGGCCTCATATTCATTCCGCCAATATTTCAACGTGCTCTGAACCGGGGCGATTTCCGCATCGCCGAACGCACACACCGTCCGGCCGCCGATATTTTCGCAAATTTCCGTAAGCGTCCGTAAATCTTCCTGCCGTCCCTGCTTGTTCAGGATCCGTTGAAGGATTTGGACGATCCAGGAACTGCCTTCCCGGCAGGGCGTACACTTCCCACATGATTCGTGATAGAAAAATTCCATCAACCGAAGGGCCGCCCACACCATGCTCGTGCCTTCTTCCATCACGGTGATCCCGCCGGACCCGGACATCGAGCCCGCCTGTGCCACCGACTCGAAATCCATTTGAACGTCCACGTGGTCCGGGGTCAGAAACGGCGCCGACGCCCCGCCCGGGATGAACGCCTTCATCGGCTTGTCGGACCGCATGCCTCCGCCAAGTTCATAGATCAGGTCCCGGAACGTCGCGTTCACGGGCAATTCATAATTCCCCGGGCGTTTCACGTGGCCGCTCAAACAAAACACCCTGGTTCCCGTACTCTTGGGCGGGACGCCGATGGAGGCGAACCAGTCGGCTCCCCGATTCACGATGTGCGGGACGTTCGCCAGCGTCTCCACGTTATTGACCACCGTGGGTTTCTGGTAGAGGCCGTGCGTGGCCGGGAACGGCGGCTTGGTCCGGGGCTTCCCCCGCTTGCCTTCCAGCGATTCGAGCAGCGCGGTTTCCTCCCCGCAGATATAGGCTCCGGCCCCCACGTGAACGGAGACGTGCACGGTGACGCCGCTGCCGTAAATATCGGCGCCCAAATGCCCGGCCTGATACGCATCGGCAATCGCGCACTCCAGGATCTTCGCCGCCAGACGGAATTCCCCTCTAATATAAATGTAGGACGTTTGCGCGGCGATGGCATAACAGGAGATGGCAATCCCTTCCAGGATCTGGTGGGGGTCCCGTTCCATCAATTGACGGTCCTTGAACGTGCCGGGCTCGCTTTCATCGGCGTTGCAGCAGAGGTATTTGGGACCCGGATGGTCCTTGGGAATGAACCCCCATTTCACGCCGGTGGGGAAACCTGCCCCGCCCCGTCCCCGCAGGCCGGATTTTTTCACCATCTCGATAAGGTCATTCGGCGGCGTCTTCCCCAGGACGCTTTTCAACGCCTTGTACCCGCCGGTCCCTTCATAATCGGCCAGCGACCCGGTGTAGCCGGGTCGTTCCATGTTGGTCAGAAGAATCTTCTCAAAGGTCTTCATGACGATACGACGCCCTCGCCTCGTTCGGGCACCAGAAAGGGACCGCTTTTCAGCGAACAATCGCCGGAATCCCGCAAGTCCTGAAGAATCCGTCCGACTTTGTCTTCCGTAAGCCGCTCGTAATAGTCGTCGTTGATCTGCATCATCGGCCCGGTTCCGCATGACCCCAGACATTCCACCGTGCTCAGGGTAAACATCTTATCCTCGGTGGTCTGGCCCACGCCGATACCCAAATGTTTGCGCAACCATTCGATCAGGGGGTCGGCTCCGACCAGCGCGCACATCAACGACCGGCACACCTGGACGTGGAACTTCCCGATGGGCTTGAGGTTGAGCATGGTATAAAACGTCGCGGTCTCGAACACTTGGGGCGGGGTCAGGTCCAGGATCCCGGCAATCTCCCGGATGGCCGCCTGGCTCACGTATCCCTCTTCCTTCTGCGCCAGGTTCAACAACGGCAGCATCGCCGAGCGTTTCACCGGATACCGGCCCAGGATCTCGTCAACGGTTTCTTGATGCTTGTCGAAAATCATACTGCCTTCCCGTGCCTCTTCAATCCCAATCCACAATCAGCAATCAAAAATCCTCAATTCCCTTCACCGATCGCACTCGCCCATGACGATGTCGTAGGTGCCGAAGATGGTGATAATATCAGAAATCAGATAGCCGCGTGCCATAAAATCAAACGCGCCCATGTGTACAAACGACGGCGAGCGGATTTTCATCCGGTACGGTCGCGGGCTCCCGTCGCTGATCAGGAAGAACCCCAGTTCACCCTTGGGCACCTCGGTCGCGCAATAGGTTTCCCCTTTCGGCGGCTTGAACCCCTGCGTAAAGATGATGAAATGATGGATCAGGCTTTCCATGTCCCGCATGACGTTGGGTTTGGCCGGGGGAATGACTTTCGGCATATCCGCCACGATGGGGCCTTCCGGCAACTGGTCCAGGCATTGCTCAATGATGCGCGCGCTTTGCTTCATTTCCTCGACGCGAATCCAATACCGGTCATAGGTGTCCCCGCCCTTGCCGACCGGCACGTCCCATTCCACCCGGTCGTACACGCCGTACGGCTCGAGCTTGCGCACGTCATAGGCCACACCCGACCCGCGCAACGTCGGCCCGGTCAGCCCGAAGTTGATCGCGTCTTCCGCGGAAATGACGGCCACGTTCTTGGTCCGGGCCACCCAGATCCGGTTCCGTTGCAGTAACGTGTCATATTCCTGCACGTGCTCGGGAAACGTCTTCAAAAACTCGCGCAGGCGGTCAACCAACGCCGGCGTAAGATCGCCGTCCACTCCCCCGATCCGAAAATAATTCAGCGTCAGGCGCGCGCCGCAGAGTTGTTCGAAAAAGTCGAGCAGGACTTCCCGTTCGCGGAACGTCCAGAAGAACACCGTCATGGCCCCGATATCCAGGGCCTGCGTACCCAACCAGAAGAGGTGGCCGACGATCCGCTGGACCTCGGCCACGATCGTCCGGATGTACTCGGCCCGCTCCGGAATCGTGACGCCCACCAGTTTTTCCACGGCACGCACGTAGGCGTAATTGTTCGTCATGGCGCACACGTAATCCAGGCGATCCGTGTGCGGAACGACCTGCATGTAATGGAGGCCTTCGGCGAGCTTTTCCACGCCGCGATGCAAATACCCCATGTCGGGAATGGCCTTGGCGACACGCTCCCCGTCCAGTTCCAACACGACCCGCAACACGCCGTGCGTGCTGGGATGCTGCGGTCCCATGTTCAGCAACAGTTCGGTCGTGCGCTTGGCGGCTTCAGGCTTATCACCGGTCAGAAAGACGTGCCGCTGATCCTGTGGAATTTCGCTTTCGGTCCATTCACTCTCCGGCTCATCCAAACGGGGAATAAAATCAAAGGTACTTCGCCATCCCTTGCCTTCGGTGGGAAAATCCTTCCTGAGCGGATGCCCTTCCTCGTAATCCTCGGGCAACAAAATCCTGCGCAGGTCCGGGTGCCCGTCAAACCTGATCCCCATCAGATCGTAGACTTCACGTTCCAGGAAATTCGCGCCTTTCCAAATGGACGTCACGCTCCCGATGGCGGGATTGTCTTCCGGCAACCGGGCCTTCAAACGAATCCTGGTATTATGCGGAAGGGAGAGAAAGTGGTAAATGACCTCAAAGCGTTCCAGGTCGTCGGGATAGTCGGCCGAGCAGATGTCGGTGATATGATCGAAGGCCATTCCGGGATCATCGTGGAGGAACCTCGCCACGTCCACGAGATCCTGCGCCCGAACCTGGGCTGACAAATCCCCCCGTTGCGGGTCCTCGCGCACGGACAGCACGGCCTCGGGAAAACGCTCGTGCAGGATTTCAAGAACTCGATGCATAGTAAAGGAATTAGGAATTGCTCATACAAGCGCCATAAGATGGCGCAGCTACAAAAAAGCAGGAAACGCTATTTCACGAATACCTTTTCCTTCTGAATCTTTTCCTGCAACTTGATCAGAGCATCCAACAGCGCTTCCGGACGTGGGGGGCATCCCGCTACGTAGACGTCCACAGGCACGATTTGATCCACCCCCTGCACCACGCTGTAACTGTTGTAATGATTACCTGAGGTCGCGCATGACCCCATGGAGATCACGTAGCGCGGTTCGGCCATCTGATCGTAAATCCGCCGGATCACGGGCGCCATCTTTCGACACACGGTTCCGGCCACGATCATGACGTCGGATTGTCTGGGAGAGGCCCGGAAGACCCCGGCCCCGAACCGGTCGATGTCGTACCTCGAGGACACCGACGCGATCATCTCGATAGCGCAACAGGCCAGCCCGAACGTCATCGGCCACAAGGCCGACTTCCGGCACCAGCTCACCAGGTAATCCAAATTGGTGGTAATGATGTTGGAGTCAAATTGACGTTCAAGCATGCTCATGGTTGTTTATCCTTCGTCATGCAAACAAAACGGGGAAGATGGATTCCCGCGTTGAAAGACCCACCCGACCTGATACCACGTGCCGCGGGAATGACAGAAACGGCCAAACCACCGGCGGCTGAACTACCCGCCCCGGCACGACAACAACGAACGGTGACACTCGTTTTCGGAGCGGAATTCCACACGCTCCGGAACGCCGTATGACTCAGTCCCATTCCAACGCACCTTTTTTCCAGACGTACCAGAATCCGACGATCAGGATGGCAATGAAGACCCCCATTTCAATGAGGCCCAACAATCCCAACTGGTGAAACACCACGGCCCACGGGAACATAAAGACGATTTCGATATCGAACACCACGAACAACATCGCGATGATGTAATACCGCATGGGAAATTGAACGCGGGCATCCATGAAGAGCGGGCTCCCGCTCTCATAGGGAAGCAGTTTCGCGCGATAGGGCCGGCTGGGTCGCACGATCCATCCCGCCACGAGCGATACCACGCCGAACCCCAGCGCGATCACCGCAAAGATGGCGATGGGAATGTAATTTAATGGAACCGACTCGCCGCCCATCCTGGTTTATCCCTTATTGCGGATTCCTCTATTGTGAATTGCTGATTGTGGATTGTGGATTGAGCAATCAGCAATCAGCAATCAAAAATCCACAATTCTTCATCAGACCATCTCCAACACCGATTCGAAAAACGCCCGGTGGCGCAAGCCACGAAGCGTCGGGACGACCATCCCCTTGTGTTGCATCAGTACTTTAAACGTGGTGCCCATGCCGTGCGGTTGCAACAACTGGGCAGCAGCCCGGACCGCTTCCGATTCCTGATCGCATCCCTCGACCAATTCATCGATCCCGAGGCTCATCAAGAAATGCTGGAGGTTCGTAAACCCCGTCGCGGTCAACCCAACCTGCTCACCGGTTCGGGCAAGGCTCGAAAAATTCACGTGCGCCGTCAAATCCTGCTCTCCGACCCTGGTGAACGGATCCGTCGTCACCGTGTGCCGGTAGTACCCCATCAGGGTCCCGTTCTTTCGTTCAGGAGCGAAATAGTCTTGAGCGGTGTGGCCGTAATCGATCGTGATCACGACGCCACGATCGAGCACCCGCGCGACCTGTTTGATCCAGGACACGGCTTCCAGGTTGATTTCCGTGGTAAAACCGACGGGCAACTCCGCGTCCAGGTCGGACAGGAACGACGCCAATTCAGGCGTAGACGGCTCGCCCCATCGTTCCTGCAACGCGCGGTCGCGGCTGGTCACGTACAATTCCCGGAGACCATCCTCCTCCATGCGAACCCTGTGGACCGGAAACGCATCCACCAGTTCATTCGAGAGCAACGTGCCGGTCAGACTGCCGTCCGGAATCGACCGGAGATCGGCAACCCATCGAATCCCGACTCCTTGCTCCTGCCAGGCAGCCAGAGTGTCCTGTTGTCGCCGGCGAAAGACCGGACTGCGTTCGACCAGAATGCACGCCAAACGGGGTAGGAGCGAGGCCTGTTGTTCCCGGCATTCCTGCAACAAATCCCCGAGCAACGTCCCGTCGCCCGGCCCCATCTCCACGAGATGAAACACCGGGGGATGCCCGAGCCGTTCGTCAATCTCCACGAATTGACGGACCAGACACTTGGCCAGGATCGGGGAAAGACTCGGGGCCGTGAAGAAATCGCCCCCCGCCCGGCCGATTGGAGAAGTCGCGGAGGGAGACCGGCCGCCTCCCGTCGTATAGTACCCATGCTCCTCATCATAAAGGGCGAGTTCCATAAAACGCGCAAACGTCAATGGACCCGTCTCTTGAATGAGCGTGGTCATCTGCTGCATCAAAGGTGAATCCATCGATTCCATGCCTTCGTCATCCTTGTGGGCATTCACTGATTCTTGACAGTTTCCGCCGTCTCCTTCGGTCATCCTCGATCCTCGATTACTAACGTCAAGGACAGGCTATTTGTAATCGAGGATCCAGGGTCTTTTCTTTTCCTTCCATTCGCGAGGATAACGACACTGGATTCCCGCTAAAAACTTGCGGGAATGACAGAAAAAGCTGTCAACGAATAAGTGAACATTGACAATCTCCCCATTTGACCTAGGCTTTCATGGGCCAAAAGATCTATAAATTAGCCATCCGTCAACTGTTAGTCAAGGGAACTTGCTTGTTCAGCAGATGATCAGACGGGAGGCCAAACTACAGAGGGCCTTTCCCGTAAATTCAGCGGAAGATTTGATGGTGAAGGTGACGCCTGATGAGGTGGGATCAGCAAAATCGCCGGCAAGATTGGACCCTAAAGCTCAGCGATCACGCTCCATGGCATTTCTTGTATTTTTTCCCGCTGCCGCAGGGGCAGGGTTCGTTGCGGCCGACCTTTGCCTGAGCCCGTTGGACCGTCCGTTGCGCGGGTGCGCCGTCTCCGTGGCTGAAGACCATTTGGGGGGGTGGAGCCACGTCGTCTTCAATGGACGGGCGTTCGCCCTTGACGACCTGGACTTTGAACAGTCGCTCCAGGGAATCGGACTTGATACGGTCCATCATGGCGGCGAACATGTCGAATCCTTCCCGTTTATACTCCGCCAGCGGATCTTTCTGGCCGTAACCCCTCAGCCCGATGCCGTCCCGAAGCTGATCCATGCCGAGGAGATGTTCCTTCCAATGATGGTCGATGACCTGTAACGCCAGGCTCCGTTCGAGCTGTGAGCGAAGCTCGGGACCGATTTGATCTTCGCGTTCCCGTTGCCGTTGCCGGAAAAGCTCCTGGACGCGTTCCAGCACTTCGTCCCGCAGGCCGTCGCGTCCCATTTCCGACACGTCCTCGTTCGCCATGACGTCCGTGCCGAATTGCGCGAGCAGGGCTTCATGCAACCCCGCCAAGTCCCAGGCCTCGGCATAGGCTTCTTCCGGACAATGGGTATTGATCAGGGCATCCACCACGTCCTCAAGCCACTCCTCCGCGTCATCCTGAATGGAACTGCCCCCGAGGACGCCGGCTCGATGCGCGTAGATGATTTCCCGCTGTTTGTTCATGACGTCGTCGTATTCAAGGATATGCTTGCGGATGTCGAAGTTATGCCCCTCGACTTTCTTCTGGGCGTTTTCAATGGACTTGCTGACCATCCGGTGTTCGATGGGCACGCCTTCTTCCATCCCCAGCTTCAACATCAGGTTGGAGACCCGTTCCGATGCAAATATGCGCATCAGATCGTCTTCCAGGGATAAGAAGAAGCGGGACGATCCCGGGTCGCCCTGGCGACCGGACCGGCCTCGCAACTGGTTGTCGATCCGGCGACTTTCATGGCGCTCGGTGCCGACGATATGCAAGCCCCCCAATTGCAGGACTTCCCCTTTTTCCGTTTCGCATTGTTGTTGAATCCGTTCAAGCGCCGCGCGCTTCTGTTCGTCGGTCAGGTTTTCGCCCCGGTACACCACCTGCTGCTTGTAGAGCGCGTCCGGATTGCCCCCCAGGATGATGTCCGTGCCACGGCCGGCCATGTTGGTGGCCAACGTGACCGCGCCCTTGCCTCCGGCCTGGGAAATGATCTCCGCCTCCTTTTCATGAAACTTGGCGTTCAGAACGTGATGTTTCACGCCTCGATGCTTGAGAATTTTGGCGAGCCGCTCGGACTTTTCAATGGAAATCGTACCCACCAGCACGGGCTGGCCCCGCTCGTGGTACTCCATGACTTCCTGGGTGATCGCCTCGAATTTTTCCTTCTCCGTGCGATACACCACGTCCGAATGGTCCTGGCGAACCATCGCGCGGTTCGTCGGAATGACGTTCACGTCCAGGTTGTAGATCTTGGCGAACTCCGCGGCTTCCGTATCCGCGGTTCCGGTCATCCCCGCCAGTTTTTCATACATGCGAAAATAGTTCTGGAACGTGATGGACGCCAGGGTCTGATTTTCATTGGCGATTTTCACGCCCTCTTTGGCTTCGACTGCCTGGTGCAACCCGTCGCTCCACCGCCGGCCCGGCATCAACCGGCCTGTAAACTCGTCGACAATCTGCACTTCGCCTTCCTTGACCACGTAATCCACGTCGCGTTTATAAATGGCGTGGGCCTGCAAAGCCTTGATGACGTGGTGCACCACGTCGAGATTTTTCGGGTCATACAGGTTGTCGCCCGCCAACAGGCCCTCCGCGGCCAGCAATTTTTCCACGCGGGCGTTGCCTTCTTCCGTCAGGGCCACCGTCCTCGATTTTTCCTCGATGGTATAGTCCCGTTCGGCGTTGAGCCTGGGAATCAGCCGGTCGATCCGGTTGTAGAGTTCCGTGCTCTGTTCGGCCGGGCCGGAGATGATGAGCGGCGTACGCGCTTCATCGATCAGGATACTGTCCACCTCGTCCACGATCGCGTACGATAAATCCCGTTGAACGCGCTGGCCCAGATCGTTGATGACCAGATTGTCGCGCAGGTAATCGAACCCGAACTCGTTATTGGTGCCATAGGTGATATCGGCGCGGTAGGCTTCGGGTCTCGTGCAGGGACGAAGATAGTTCAACCGCTTATCCGCCGCCTCATATTCGGGATCGAACAGGAACGAGGATTCATGTTGGATTACGCCGATTGTGCAGCCCAACGCATGGTACACGGGTCCCATCCATTGCGTGTCCCGTTTGGCCAGGTAATCATTGACCGTGACCAGGTGCACACCTTTTCCCGCCAGAGCGTTCAAGTACGTGGGCAGAGTCGCGACCAGCGTCTTCCCTTCACCGGTCTTCATTTCCGAAATTTTCCCCGCGTGTAACACCATGCCGCCCACGAGTTGAACGTCGAAATGGCGCAGGCCGATCTTTCGCCGGGAAGCCTCCCGGCACACGGCAAAGGCTTCCGGCAGCAGCGCTTCCAGCGTCTCTCCCGCGTCGAGGCGTTTCTTGAAAAGCTGGGTCTTGTCCGCCAGCGCTTCGTCGGAAAGCGCCTGCAAACCGGGTTCCAAGTCATTGATTCGCGCAACGACAGGGTGCAGCGCCTTCAACTCACGATCGTTTTTGCTTCCGAACAAGAGATTGAGCAGTCTCACGAACATGATGGGATCAACGCCTGTGGTGGAATGTACGTAAACGTGGGGGCGACCCAAACGGAACGAATCGCTCGATCCAGAATTCCTTTTCAGCTAGTAATATACCTGAATGGGTTCATCAAGCAACTAAAGAGTTCCTGAGTGAAAGAATCAACCGATAAGTCGCATTGTTGCTCGGGATGAGGCTTGAAGCACTCTTTCAAATATGATATAAGCAAGTCCCACAGTTAGTAGCGCCAATTGCATTACTCACGAATCGTCACGAATCGGAAAACCTGCCAAAGTGGCTCCCATATTCTCAAAAGCGGTGTTCGCAATTCTTGTGCTGTTTTTGGGATATGTCATCTCTCCGCCGGCGGGGGCACAGAGTTCGCCTGACCAATCAGTCGAATTCCTGGAGACCCTCGAAATTGCCGACACTGTGGCCGATGAAGAAGAGCGGGTCATCAGCATACCCAAACCCGATACCACGACTTCGATGCCATTGAACGACCTCATTGTCTCTACGATCGCCAAAACTCCCATCGTCTCGCAGGCCAAGCGTACGGTTGCGCGGGATTCCATAGCGAACCGCAAAGGATTGTGGCAAACCGTCCGATTGATGGCTGCCCAAGCCGAGCGCCGCATCAGCCTTGCCGCCCTCGACACGACCGCGGCCACGCCGTTCAACAGTCTCCCGGTCACCACGATTTCCAAAACTTCCGTTGTCCCGTGGGACAGACCTGCACCCGAACTCCCTCGGGATTCCATTGCGGACCGCAAGGCACTTCGAAAAACCGTCAGACTCATTAAATCCGAACGTCCACCGTATCCCCAAGTGGCCCGCAGGCAGGGCTGGGAAGGTACGGTCGTGTTACGCATAAACATCGGTCCGGGCGGGAACGTGGAAAACGTCGCCACCCAAAAAAGTACGGGCCATGACGCGCTTGATGAAAGCGCCGCACAGTCCGTCAAGACGTGGCGATTCGATCCGGCAAGAGATGGCGAGTTTCCTGTTTCCAGCGTGGTGGATCTGCCCATCAGGTTCAACCTTGACGAGTATGGAATCCAAGCCCCGCGGAAGGAACCTGAACCCGAACCTGAACCCGAGCCTGAACCTGAACCCGTGCTGGAGAAGAAACCCGCGAGACTGGTCAAATCCGCACGTCCCGACTATCCGCAGACGGCGCGCCAGCAAGGCCGGGAAGGCACGGTTGTACTGCGAATCACCATCGGCACCGGCGGAGACGTTGAAAACGTCAAAATTCAAGAAAGCTCGGGATTTCCCGAGCTTGACGAGAGCGCTGCACAGTCGGTCAAGACATGGCAATTCGATCCGGCGAAACTTGGAGACGATCCCATTTCTTCCGCTGTCGACCTGCCAGTCACATTCGACCTCGAGGAATATAAGGAGGAATAGCTCACCGAAGGAGATCTGCTTATGAACGCTTATCGAATCATCCCATCAATTTTCCTGTTGTGTCTGTTGGCTATTCCGACTCAACAGTCTCTTGCCCAGGAAGCCGCGAATCAGGACGCGGACGTGGTCAAACTCGAAGAAGTGATCGTAACGGGATCCCGCGTGATCGGCCGATCAGCTGTGGATTCTCCGGTGCCAATTGACGTACTCGAGGGCAAAAATTTTACCAATTACGGCGTCAGAGACATGACCTCGCTCCTGTCCGCCACCGTCCCATCCTACAACGTCAGCCAGCAGCCCATCAGTGACGCCGGAACGCTGGTCCGCCCGGCAAACCTGCGCGGCATGCCTCCGGATTCGGTCCTGATTCTGCTCAACGGCAAACGACGTCACCGTTCATCCATTATCACCTTCCTGGGCACAGGCAATACGCAAGGAGCGCACGCGCCTGATCTGGCCTCGATCCCGGCCATTGCCCTCAAGCGCGTTGAAGTACTGCGCGACGGCGCGGCCGCGCAGTACGGGTCCGACGCCGTAGCCGGCGTCATGAACTTCTTATTGAAGGATGCTCCGGAGGGCGGCAGGGTAGAGAGCCGATTTGGACAGTTCTACCAGGGAGACGGTGACGCGCTCAGCGTCGCAGGCAACCTGGGCCTGCCCCTGCCGCTCCCCTTCCTCGAGTCCGGATTTGCCAACTTCAGCTTCGATTACAGAAATGCCGGGCGGACCGACCGCAGCGTCCAGCGCAAAGATGCGCAACTGCTGATCAATGCGGGCAACACGGCCGTGCGGCAACCCCATGCGGGGATCTGGGGTCAGCCCCAGGTTCACTATGACTATAAATTCTTCGGCAACCTCGGGATGAAACTGAACAGCAGTGCCGAACTTTACGCCTTCGGCAATTATGCGGAACGCAAGGTGGAAGGCGGGTTCTACTACCGGAATCCCAATACTCGTAAAGCGGTCTTCTCCCCTAGTGATGATGAGCGAAATGGTAAGTTCCTTCTCGTGGGCGACCTGACGGGCAATATGTCAGGAAACTGTCCCACCGTCCCCATCGAAAACCATGTGCCCGATCAGCAAGCATTGGAGGACGTGGAGGCAAACCCGAATTGCTTTGTCTTCAACCAACGTTTTCCCGGCGGATTCACCCCGACGTTCGGAGGTGTTGTCCGGGACTTGAGCGCCGCGGTCGGCATCCGCGGGACAGTGTCGTCCGCCAATGCATGGCTCGACAACTGGCACTATGACATCAGCGCCGTGTTCGGCCAACACAGCACGGACTTCTTCATGACGAACACCATCAATCCACAGCTCGTCGCAAAACCTGAATATGACGTGTCGAACATTCCGACGAACTACAACCCCGGTGCCTACACGGAGACGGATCGCGTGGTCAACCTGGACCTTTCCAGACCACTGGACGTCGACATGTTCTACTCTCCGCTGAACCTTGCCCTTGGTTTCGAGTATCGAATAGAAGCGTTCGATGTTGAAGCCGGAGGAAATAATTCCTGGTTTATTGACCGTGACCCGAATAATCCAGCATATAGGGGGCTTGCAGCACAGGGCTTCGGCGTTGGATCCAACGGGTTTAACGGCTTTCCTCCCAACATCGCGGGCGAAAACGACCGGGGCAGCTACGCCACCTACATCGACCTGGAAACCAACGTGAGCAAGGACGTGCTGGTCGGGGTGGCCGGCAGGTATGAGGACTATGAAACCTTCGGAGACACCCTGAACGGCAAGGCGACCGCCCGTTGGCAAGCCACGGACTACATGGCGCTTCGCGGTTCGATCAGCACCGGGTTCCGCGCCCCGACCGTAGGGCAAGCCAACATTGAAAACGTGACCACGGAATCCGTAGGCGGTGATCTTGTCGACATCTTAACCGTGCCGGAGGCCCACCCCGCCGCACAGATCAAGGGGGCCGAGCAGCTGAATCCGGAAACATCCGTCAATCTTGCTCTCGGCACGGTCTTGGACGTCGGCAACCTTTCCGTGACCATCGACTATTACAACTCCAGGGTACAGGACCGCATCACCCAAACAAGCAGGCTCGATCTTGATCGTGATCAGCGAGCCGAGTTAACGGCTATAGACCCCCGACACTCTGCCGTAACAGCAGTGAAGTTTTTCACCAACGCGTTCGATACCACCACGCAAGGGATTGACCTCGTGGCAACGTACCCGATGCGAATGGCCGGCGGGGATAATCTCTTCACGTTGGCGGCCAACTGGAATCAGACCGATGTTACCCAATACGACACGAACTTTGTCAGCAATCAAAAGGTGACTCAGTGGGAACAGAATCTTCCGAACTACCGGTTCACGCTGAGTTCCGACTACAGGCGTGATGCCTGGCGGCTGGTGACTCGCCTTCACTACTACGGGCCCTTCACCGAGTATTCGGCGGAAACCTTTCGCTTGGAGGCCGATGCCCGGCAGCTCGTGGACATGGAAGCCTCGTACAGTTTCAAGAGCGGGATAATCTTCGCCGTCGGCGCGGAAAACCTATTCAACACATTTCCAACCCGAACACGGAATGAGTATCTTAATGGTAAAAACGTGAGTACTTCTGATGGCTTGAAGTACGCCGAGACGTCTCCCTTTGGCTTCAACGGCGGATTCTATTACTTCAGGGCATTGTATGCATTCTAAAGACAAGAAGGTATTATTCTTCTGACATATGAACGTGGGGAATCCCGATTTCATTACCAATCCCTAACAAACCATATAGAGGCGTTATGAACAGACAACTCTTGCGAATCATGTCTATCGGTATCATGGGCCTCGCGCTGGCGCTCACCCCTCTCACGAGCCTGGCGGCGGATGAAGCCCAAGCTTTGTTTAACCAGGGTGCTCTCCAATCCAACAATGGCGAGTTCCAGCAAGCAGCCAAGTCGTTGCAACAAGCGTTGGAAATCTTTCCTCGTTTTGCGGCTGCTCATCATCTCCTGGGGGTCGTCTCGTTTTCGGGCCTGCAACAACCCGACCAGGCGGTCACCCACCTGAAAAAAGCCGTTGAATTGCACCCCAATTTCGCCAGGGCCTATTTTGACCTCGGGTTGGTCTATCAACATCAGAAAAACCTGGATGCAGCCAAAACGGCGCTCAAGAAAGCCATGGAGATCTACCCGCGCTTTGCCGACGCGCAGTTGAACCTGGCGTTTACCTATGACCAACTGGGTGAACGCGAACAGGCCATCAGCGCCTACCAGGCCGTGCTCAAGGATGATCCCAAACAACTCACCGCCCGATTTAACCTGGCGACTCTCTATGATATGCAGGGCGACTCGGACCAGGCGACGAAACAACTGCAAAAGTTGACGAGCCTGGACCCTCAGGACGCCAATGCCTGGCTCCTGTTGGCCCAGTTGTCCGAAAAGGACCAGAAAGAGGCGCAGGCGATCGAAGCGTACAACAAGGCCTTGCAGATCTCACCTGACTTGCTGGATGCCCATTACGCCTTGGGGTATCTCATGCAAGCCCAGGATCAACCCGAACAAGCGGTGAACCACTTCCAGGAGGTCGTCCGCCTGAATCCGAAACACGCCGAAGCGCAACTCAACCTGGGTGTGCTCCTGGCGAACCTCGACAGGCTGGATGAAGCCGAGCAGGCCTATCTGGCCGCACTGAAGTTAAACCCGAATCTGGTCGAAGGCTATTACAACCTGGGAGTTTTCTACGAGTTTCACCGCAAGGATACGGATAGCGCTCTGGAACAATACCGTAAGTACATCGAGCTCGGCGGCCAGGACGACCGGGTCAAGAAACTGCTGAAAAAAGTCGGGAAGTGAACCACGTCGCCTCTATGAATGAATTCGGGCAGGATTCGTCCTTTCTGCGGTTCGGGACGTGGTCCCTTGTGTTGCACGTCCTCTTCTTCGTGTTCGTGAGTTTCGTGCATTTTTCTCTCCAGGTGGAAAAACCCCCGCCGACGGTCAAGGTCACCTTCGTTGAAGTCCCGGCGCCCCCCCCTCCACCCGAACCCGAGCCCCAAGCCCCGGCCATGCGCCAGGCTCAACGGATGCAGCCGCAGCCGGTCCAACGGAAACAGATTCAGCCTACGCCGCAACCGCCCGACATTGCTCAACCGGTGGAGATGCCCAAAGTTGTCCAGGCGCCGCCGCCCCAACAGCCGCCACCTCAGCCTATGAAACGACGGCTCCTTCAGGATAGCCGTGCCACGGACACCTTACAGGCACGCAACCTGACTAAAACCGCGGCACGCAAAACCACCACCAAAACGACAACCAAGGTTGCCGAGGCACCATCGATGTTCGTCCCCGGGTTTTCGACCGTCGCCGCCTTGCAAGGAGCCGCAAACCGGCGGCACGTCGTACGCTCGTCTTTACCGCCAACGACTCCCGGTCGCGGAAGAAGAACCCTGCAGGCCTCGGCCAGCGGCGAAGCTCAAACCACGACCAGCGTCGGGGTGTTGCGCTCCGTTCATCCGATCTATCCACGGATCGCCAAAAAGTCCGGGTGGGAAGGAACGGTACTCCTTCGCGTGACCGTTGAGACGAACGGCAGGGCCAGTAAGGTCGACGTGTCACGGAGCAGCGGGCGAAAAGTTCTGGATGACGCCGCGGTGAAAGCGGTCAAACGGTGGACGTTTCGCCCTGCACGGGACGGCAACATTCCCATTCGCAGCGTCGTGGTTATCCCTCTCAAGTTTTCTTTAAGCAAACAAAGCTAACCCCCATTATCAACCAAAAGGATCTCAAGCCATGATTGACATGTCATTTGCTTTCATCAAAGTCCTGATGGCCGGTGGATTACTCATGCTTCCCATCATCCTGTGTTCGCTGGTGGCCTTGGCCATTATTCTTGAACGAGCATGGTTTTTTTACAAGATGCCCTCCTCTGGGAAAGCCGATGAGATGATTGAGTTGGTCGCCCAGGGCAAATTCGACGACGCACTCACTGTCAGCGAGGAAACGCAGCATCCCGTACTTCGGGTATTGGCATCGGGGATTCGCTCGCGCTCGGTCGCTCCGGAGAAGGCCATGGAAGCAACGGGCCTGGTCGAGGTGAGCCGCATGAAACGAGGCTTTCCCTCGTTGGACACCATCATTACGCTCTCCCCGTTGTTGGGGTTGTTGGGCACCATCATCGGGATGATTGATTCCTTCGGCATCATGGCCATTGAAGGTATGGGCTCCCCCCATGCCGTGACCGGCGGAGTCGCCGAAGCGCTCATCTGTACGGCCGGCGGCATTACCGTTGCCGTGCTGGCCCTTATCCCCTACAACTACTTCGTGGCTCGCGCGGATGGCATCACCGAACAGATCGAGCACTATGCCACGCGCAATGAGGCAGCCCTGCAAGCCACTGCTGCCGTACAGGTGGCCTCATGAAGCTGTCTGCTGGCGACAAGAAAAAAGCCCGGATTGAGATTATTCCCATGATCGACACCATGTTTTTTCTGTTGGTGTTTTTCATGATCTCCACTCTGTCCATGACTCTCCAGAAAGGCATGGAAGTGAACTTGCCGAAGGCGAGTTCGGCGTCGGATGACCTTCCCGAACAGGTTACGCTTACGATCTCCGAAGGAGGCGATCTCTTCTTCAATAAAGACCGCTGCACGGTCTCGGAACTCGAGTTGCGCCTGCACGATCTCCTGTACTATGGAGAAAAACCCGCGGTGGTGATCAACGCCGACGAAGCCGTCTCCCATGGTCAGGTGATCGAGGTCATGGATGCCGTGAGAGAAGCCGGCATTTTCGACTTTGCCATTGCGACCAAGCCTGACAAGGCTGCATCGTAGAGCATAGATCTGCCACACCAGCCGCAGGCCTGTCAGTCGCCTCAGTAGCCGTGTGGCCGCCGTTTTGAGGCAAGCACGGAGCTTTATTGCGCCTTCCGTTCCTTCTTACGTAACGATGTCCTCTCTGTTTGAGTGACGCAACCAAATCGGCAACGCAACTGTTGTATAGGGCAGTCTTGAGAAAACGCAACAGTGGGAGTAGGCTGAAGAGTACAGGTCAGGGACTCTGTTCAGGAACCTATTCTCATGCAGAGGATATTATCCAAAGCCCGTTTTGGAATGGTCTCGATGGCGACCGTCTTGCTGTCGGCCTGCGCCGGGCAGTCGATCATCCCGTTGGAAATCGAAAAGCAGGTCGATCAGACGCTTTCGTTTGCGCAGGTCAAAGAATCGCCATCGACTCATCAGGGAAAGGTCATTGTCCTGGGTGGTGAAGTCCTGGACGCTACGCGCCTCAAGGAACACACCCGTCTGACCGTGCTGCAGCTTCCGACCGGCAGGAATCACGAACCGGCCATGGATCGCACGAAATCCCAAGGGCGCTTCCTTGCGTTTCAGACGGAGTTTTTGGATCCGGCTACCGTCCCGAACGGCACCCGAATCACGGTCGTCGGGAAAATATCCGGTGCAGCCACCGAGTTGCTCGATGAAATGGACTATACGTATCCGACGGTCACCATTAAATTCATTAAAGTGTGGCCAGAAGCCATGCAAGTTCCCCCCAGATTTGGACGCTACGGCTTCCCCTATTACGGCTATCCTTACTGGTACGCCGGACCCTACTGGGGCCCGTACGGGTTTTACGGGCCGTACCGATTTATGTATTGGTAAGATTCACTCATTCTGGAAACTGAATTTGTTTCGAAACGGAATGCTTTTCGTAACCGATTGTTCACCAATCGGTGTTAGACCATGATGCACGTTCATTCACATTTCACACAGGGGGTTTCGTGATGCAGCACATCTTCAGACTGATTCTTTTGACTTCGTTCGTCGCATTTCTCGCCCTGGTGGGCCTCGGCATTGGAACCGCCGTTGCCGGCGGCCCACCGGCGCTGATGACGGCCGCCGACTCCAAAGCCCATGCCGCGAACAATGAGGGCATTGAGCATTATAACCAGGAGCATTGGGACGTGGCGCTCGGTCACTTTAAGAAAGCGGTCGAGGCCGATCCGGCATCGGCGGAAGCGCACTACAACCTGGCGCTCGCGTTGGACAAGACGGACAAGCACAAAGAAGCGGCTAATCATTTTAAAATGGCTCAAGACATCGGGAAAGACAATCCCGACATTCAGAATTCGAAGATCCTGCTGGGCCACGTCAAAATGCTCGAGAAAAAAGGCATGTGACGACCGGCGTTTCCTTGACAGGAAAGCGGCACACGACAAGCGGGCGGGAAATCCTGCCCGCTTCCGTGTATTGAGAGAGGCCTGTTTGAAAAAATGGTGGGTCGTACAGGGATCGAACCTGTGGCCCGCTGATTAAGAGAATCGGCCAGTCCGTTTTCGCAACCTCTTGACTTTCCTCAATACTTCATCTAACTCATTGATTTTCAAAATAAATTCTGTTGCATCCCATTTCGCTTGATTTCCTGGCAATGCCGCTGTATGCTTGCAAAATGGTAATCATGCGGTAAGCACTGTTTTGGGACTGAAACCCGCTGAGTGCTAATCAGCGGGCCACAAACAGGGGGCATCATGGGATTGACAGAGGCGAGAATCCGGGACGCGAAGCCGGAAGCCAAGCCCTTCGTCTTATGGGATCAGAAGGTGAAGGGCTTCGGGTGCAAGGTGTCGGCGGCCGGCCTGAAAACCTTCGTACTGTCGTATCGCGTGGGCGGGATCAAGCATATTGTCACGCTCGCCCGCGTGGGCGAGTTGTCCTTGAACGATGCCCGGACAAAAGCGGCCACGGAACTAGTCGCCATTCGCAACGGCGAGTCGGCAGGGCCAGCGGCCAAGCGGCAAGCCTTCAATGACGCCGCCATGATGATCGACCTGTGGGACAAGTTCGAGAAGGAATTTGCCCCGGACCGGATTGCCGCCGGGCGTCTGTCACGCCGGACATTCATGGAGTACCGGAAACAGTTTCACCGGCACATCCTCCCGGCCTTGAAGTCGATGCGCGTAGTGGACGTATCACGGGCTGACGTAGAAAAAATGGCGCGGCGGTTGAATCACTTTCCCATGCAAAGAAATCGCACCCTGGCCCTGTTGTCCCGGTTGATGAATTTGGCCGAAACGTGGGAATGGCGCCCGCAACATTCAAACCCTGTCAGGGGTGTCACCCGTGCGAAGGAAACGCCACGGGATCGCATTCTTTCACCTACTGAAATGCAGAAGTTAAACGCGGCCTTGCTTGCGCTCGAAGACAAGCACCCGTTTGAAGTCAAGGCCGTCTTCGTGGCGGCGTTGACCGGGTTGCGGATCAGCGAAGTGTTAAGCCTCGAATGGGTGAACGTGAACCTCGAAACCTCACGGGCGCTCTTGCCGCAAACAAAAACCGGCCAGCGCGTCATTATCTTGGCCGCTCCAGTCAAGACGATCTTGGAGCAGGTACCCCGGATCAGTGGGAACGGGTTTGTTTTTCCATCCACGTATGACAGGCGGGGCATGACGGGCGTGACATATAAATCAGCACGACGGGTCTTTGCGACGGCTTGTGCGAACGCTGGCCTTGACGATGTGCGCCTCCATGATCTTCGTCGAAGTCTGGCAACCTCGCTGGCCGGGGCGGGTGTGAATGCGTTTACGCTGCGGGACGTGTTAGGGCATCGAACGCTCGACATGAGCAATAGGTACGTGAGGCAAGCAAGCGCGGCCTTGATTGATGCCAGCGAACTCGCGGCAACTATCGTGGCAGAGTCGATGCGGAGGGACCAGCATGGGTGAGCCGACGATTGAACAGCTACTGCGTTTCTGTTTTGAACAGGCGGATGATTGGGTTGAGTTGATGGGGCCTTCAGTGAAGTGGCCTAATGACATTGATATCGACGGTGACACCCGGATTATCCGAATCTTATCGAATTTCGCTCAATGCCCCGATGTCCCTTATGAATTTCGTTTGCGGTGTTTCAACGAACTCAAAGAGCGGGCACGTTTCTACCGGGAACAGGCCAAACCTGGCTCTGTCCCTCTTGAAATGGTTTTGTGGTGTTTTGGTGTTGTCTCTGGTGCAATCGAAAAACCAAAGCGGAAGGCCGGGCATCCAGGGAACAAAGACATGGAAGGAGACGCGAACCGTAACCGGCTCATTGTCGCTTACACGGCTTGGCTCGTCGGATATGGCCGGACCAAGGAGAACGCCATAAAAATGGTCGGTGATGCCGCAGGCCTGTCACCAAAGCGAGTGGAATCCATCATCACAGATTCAGACCTTTCATTCGATGAGGCAAAAGCGAAGTTCTCCCCGGGTGCAATGGAAGCCCTCCTCAAGACCCTCAGAAATCCTCAATAATTGTTGAGGTTTTCTCCTCCCACAAATCCTCATACATTGATGCTGACTCTCACGAAAGGGGCAGCATCATGTTTCAAGCAGATCAGCTATACAGTCCGCACGATGACGCGCTTCGCATTATAGCGAAAGTGCAAACGCTCGCCCATTGGCGATGTACCCGACGTGGCCCGTCGTATATCAAGATCGGGTCAAAGATTCTCTACAAGGGCGAGTCACTGAATCGGTTTCTTTCGAATCGAACCGTTGAGACCTCGAACAAGTGATGACTCATTCCGGCATGGAGATGCCCCATGCGTGACGCGCCCATAGTTCGGGGCGATAGACCAAGTACCGAACAGCGGAGACTGTGGTGGGCCTCTGCGCAATTCCGGGCGCTGGTGGAAACGTGGCCTGTGTGGGATTGCCGCCTACACAACCTTCCATCCCGGTGCTAGCAAGACGCTAGAACGAGTCGCAATGCTCAAGAGTAGTCGCCGAGAGGCAAGGACGAGGGGAGAAATGATCGCCTCCCCTCGCCTGCTGGCCACCAGGAAGGGGACCAAGTACACGGCCCAGTGTTACGAGCACCGGGCTCCCCATGATCGGGGGACTGGCAAGACATGCGGTGCCATTGCCATTGTGGAAAGGGTAGAAGTTTGCTCTGTTTCTGTCAATAGGAGTTGATGAATTTGCGGTCGGTCGCTTTTGAAAATTTGGACGCGGTCAAAAATTGCCATTCCCCCCCGACCACGGAGGGTGAGCATTCACACGAAAGGAGCCAACGCAATGGGAAAGGTGAAAGTCAAACAACGGCCTCGGTATCGGTATGCGTACAATCTCTCGATGAAGCATACCGACTTTGTGCTGGAGGCGATCAAGGGAACAGGCATGACGGCTGACCGTTTCATTCGCAATGTGTTCGATGAAGCCATGCAGAAACACCAGCGAACGAAAGAGAGTGCATGATGGATCATGAAGAAAAAGACGAACAGGCAATCGTCCAGCTCAAAAATGCCGATACCCTGATTCTTCACGCTTGGGGTGCGGCGGTGCTGTCCCTCAATGCCAATTCCCGACCATCCGGCACAGCCTTTATGCAACGCTTTGATGAAGAAATCCAGCGTGGCCTTGAGACCTATCCCGACTCGTATGACGTGGCCTATCTCCGCAAGTATCGAGAGGCGGTGCAAGCGGCGATCATTGAACAGGCGACGTATCAATATCGCGTGTACGGGAATATCGGGGAGAAATTGAATTGATCCCCGTACTGGGTCCCGTTCGGAGGAATGCTGGAAGCGGAATGCGGTGTTGGGTCAAGCTCTGACAGGGGGATAAACCGGGTTTACGGGGGTTGACGTGCCATTGAGCAAAACGGCCATGCGGCTTTACATGCGGGATTATCGGGCCAGGAAAAAGGCAGCCCGGCAGCCCCAAGAGGAACCGGCAGCCCCATCCTCCGGTGATCCTGTCCAGGACTTCGCCCAATGGTCTGAGGATCGCTTGGTGATCCCTCCGGGGCATCCTCGGAGTGGGTCGCCGTTGGTGTTGCCTGCCTTCGGGATCGACTTCCTCCAGAATGCCTTGGGGCATCGGTACTCGTTACTTTCAGTTGCTAGGAAGAATGCCAAATCCAGCTTGATTGCGGCCTACCTCCTGGGACGCCTCCTGTGTCCGTCATTGAAGATTGAAGGCTACCGGGCCGGGGTGGTGTCGGTGAATCGGGAAAAGAGTCTGGAGTTGAAGATGCTCATTCAGGCCATGATCGAATCCTCCGGGCTCTTGGGGGTGAAGGTGTTCAAGTATCCGCCTATCGTCGAGGGTCCGGCGGGTCGGGTCGATTTCCTGAGTGCCGACAAGAACAG
The DNA here is from genome assembly GCA_965207015.1 of Nitrospirales bacterium. GTDB lineage: Bacteria > Nitrospirota > Nitrospiria > Nitrospirales > UBA8639 > Bin75. The sequence goes on from OZ242257.1 coordinate 1,678,945, forward strand.
TGGGGCGGCGTCGGGGTTTGATGACAGTCTAATCGATGAGTTGGGACTGCTTCAAGAGCGTGATCGAGAATTAGTCAATGGGATGCGGTCGGCGATCAGTGCCAGGGATGGCCGGTATATTGCGATCAGCGTCATGGGTCGGTCGCCGTTCACGAAAGAAATGGTCGAACAGCAGGACGATCCGGCGGTCTGTGTCCATCTCTATCGAGCGGATGCCGGATGCAGTATTGATGATCGTGAACAGTGGGCGAAGGCGAATCCGGGACTGGGGACGATCAAGAGTCTGGCCTACATGGAGGATGAGGCACGGCAAGCCCTGGCGGTCCCAAGCAATCAATCGGATTTCCGGGCCTACGATCTGAACCAGTCCGTTGATCCCACCAAAGAAATGATCGTGTCGTTATCCGATTGGGAGCAATGCCTGAAAGAGACTCCACCACGATCCGGGCCGGTGGTCTGCGGGCTCGACTTGGGCGGGTCGGCCAGCATGACGGCCTGCGTGCTGTACTGGTTCCACACGGGGCGGGTCGAAGTCTATGGGGCGTTTGGTGACTATCCTGACTTGATTGCCAGAGGGAAAAAGGATGGGGTCGGCTCGCTCTATCAGCGTCTGCATGATGCCGGGGAACTGTGGACGTTTCCCGGCCGCTTGGTCCCGGTCGAGGACTTTCTCTTGGATGTGGTCGCCTTGATCCCGGATGAGGAAGTCCTGGTCATGGGTGCAGATCGCTACCGGCAAGCTGAAGTGGAGACGGTGATCGAGAAGGCAGGGCTGCCGTGGCGGTTGGAATGGCGCGGGGTCGGGGCGTCCATGCTGGGGCATGGGAGTTTTGATATTCGGTCGTTTCAAAAGGCGGTGGTGACGGGCGGGTGGCATGTGGTCCGGGGGCAAGCCGTGATGACGCAAGCCATCGGTGGGTCCTCGCTGCGCTATGATGCCAACGGCAATCCCGGCCTCGACAAAGGGCATGGGCTTGCACGGATCGACGCCTTACAAGCCTCGACGATTGCGGCGGGCCTGGGCGCAGTCGAAGCAGAGAAGCCGGAACCTGACGAATTGCGGCTTGTGGCAATCGGATGAGCCGACACCATACAACCTTATCGGGGCGGCGGTGGGAACGTGTGCGGCGGTACGTGTTGGATCGTGATAATTGGCGGTGTCGGGTCTGTGGCGGGGTCGGGTTTGAAATCCACCATCGACAACCCTTGTGGGCCGGTGGTGATCCATACGCCTTAGACAATCTCGAAGTCCGGTGTACCGATTGCCACGTCAAGGAACATGGAAACGAATTGACAGAGGCACGCCGGGGCTTTCGTAAGCTGGCTCGGTCGCTCGTAGGGGATTAGCGAAACCGCGTCAACCCCTACTTGTCTTTACTTATTTCGTCAACAAGCGTATTCTATGATGAAAAGGGCATGATGCCCGGAACCGTAACAGAAAGGAAAGTGCAATGGATAAGGTCTTAGAGTTGGAATTGAAAATCACTGAAGCACGTTCGGAGTTGTCCAAGTTGAACGACGTGGAAACCCCGGATGACACGCAAGAGAAACGCATGGAGACCTTGACGAAAGAAATCCGGTCACTCGACACGCGGTTGGCGGCGGCGAAGGTCATGCAGACTTCCACGAACGAAACCCGAACGGATAACGCGGAGGATGCGGAGGAAAAGGAACGCCGGGAATTGAGAAGTAAGTGCATGGTCGGGCGGTTTTTGGGCGCGGCCTTACAAGGGCATTTGGTGACGGGCGCGGAGGGTGAGTATTTGGCCGCCGTGGGCCTTGAGCAAGGGAAGATCCCTATGGACCTCTGGCAACCTCCCGAAAAACGACATGAGGACGGCGGCGAGACACGGGCGGCAACCCCAAGCCCTTCAACGGTCGGGGTCAATATGGCAATGATCGAGCCCTTTGTTTTCGCGCCTTCGATTGCGTCACGGTTGGGCATTGAAATCAGGGATGTGCCGACCGGAACCTATGCGATCCCGACCATTACCACAGCACCCTCCACGGCGGCACCCAAAGCCAAAGACGCGGCGGCGGATGCGACGGCGGGCGCGTTGACCGTGCAATCGGCAACCCCGAAGCGTGTCCCGGCTCAACTCACGGTGTGACTTGAAGACATCGCCTCCTTCGGCAACGAAAGTTTTGAGCCGATGTTGCGGCAAGCGTTGCAAATGAAACTGTCTGACTCGCTGGATAATCAGATCATCAACGGGAACGGCACGGCTCCAAACCTGAGCGGCCTTCTCCATCAGTTGACGGACCCGGCAGCGAATCCCTCCGCCGTGGTGACGTGGACCAGTGCGAGTGAAACCTTGGCGGCTTATGTCGATGGTCTGTGGGCCATGAGTCTTCGGGAGTTGTCCGTGGTGGCCGGGGTTGCCACCTATCAAAAGTTGGCGGCCACGTTCCAAGTGCCGACAACCTCCGGGGCGAATGGAGAAATGAGCGCGGCCTCCTACCTCATGGAGCAGTTGGCCGGATTCGCCACCAATAAACGAATGCCGGCGGCGGAGACCTCCGGGACGTTCAACAAAAGTCAAACGGCGATTGTGGCGCGGGTGGGTCAACCCGGTTTGCTTCGGGCGTTGATTCCATCATGGGGAACCATCCAGGTTGATGACATTTATTCCGAAGCCTCCAAGGGTCTCCGGCATTTTGTGGTGTCGGCTCTGGTCGGTGATCTGCTCTTGGTCCAGAGTGACGCTTACGCGCAAACGTATTTCAGGCTGACGACTTGATGGAACTCGAAAGCAGATCAGTCTATCCGGTGACGCTGGAACTCCGACAATCCGGGCGCGTGTTGGCCGGGGCATTCCGCTATAACGCGGTCGGCACGATTGCTCGGACTGGTCGGGTGAGAAAAGAGCGGTTTTCCAGCAGGGCCTTTCGATTCGCCGTCAATGATCCCGACCGGGAAATCAACCTCCTGGTCGGGCATGACTTCGACAAACCGTTGGCCTCCAAACTGCGGGGATCGTTGACCCTCGATGACGGTGACGATGCTTTGAGGTTTGAGGCGACTTTACCGGAAGTGAGTCAACGTCCCACCTACATGAGGGATGCTGTTCTCATGGTCGAAAGCGGATTGATGGCCGACATATCCCCGCAATTTTTCCTTCCGCCTCGGAACATCAACCCGAACGCCGAACGCCTCACGCCTGAGCCTGGGAACGAATCGGTAAGCATTCGAGACATCTCTGACGCGGTGTTGGTCGAACTGAGTGTTGTGACCAGAGGGGTGTATCGTGACTCAACGGAGGTCTCCGTGCGATCAGAAGATCAGGCACGGGCGGAGCGATTACGGAAACTCAAAAAGAAAGTGATGATCTGGCTCTAATGGCAACGATCAATCTCCAGGTGTCGGAAATCGCCTCCATGCTGAACGTGGACACGTCCACGGCGCAACGATTGCTTGATGTATCAAGTCAATTGGTCCGTGACTACGTGAACGAAGCCGACGTGCCGGTGTCGTTGCTCAATGAAGCGGTCCTGCGGTGTTCGTCATGGCTCCATTCCTCGAACGCCTCCGGGATCGTGTCGGAACGGGCCGGGGCGTTGGCCGTGCGCTACGATACTTCTACGAACAATGCCCTTGAAGCCTCCGGTGCGGCTTCCCTCTTGAATCAATACAAGGTCTCACGGATGGCGGTGCAAGCATGAACTGGCCCTGGCCCTTTTCCCTGTTTCAGCAAGAGCCCGTCATCGAGAAACGGCATTCCTTCCCTGACTTAATCAGCGACTATGCCTTGGCCGTCGCCTCCGGTGAAGTCTCCGACACTTCGGGAACCTCAAGCATTGAAACATGCTGTGGCCTGTATGCCAGGGGCTTCATGCTTGCCACAGTCAAGCCCCAAACCTCTAGGACGATGGGGTTGACGCCGGAACTGCTCGGCTACTTGGGGCGCCAGATCATGAGGCACGGCGAAGCCCTCTGTGCATTGGAAGTCATCGACGGGGAACTCGTCTATCTTCCCTGTACGTTGGTCAATATCGACGGTGACTTGACGCCGGATTCCTACCGCTATCGGGTGTCATTCAGTACCCCGGATTCCGTGATCCATCGCACCTATGACGGCAGCCGGATCATTCACTTAAAATATGGAACCTCTGCGAGTCTTCCCTATCGCGGGTTGTCTCCCTTGAAACTGGCCTCCCTGTCTTCCTCATTCCATACAAGCCTCGAATCCCGATTGAAGGAAGAGGCTACGGCAACCTCCGGTTATGTGATCCCGGTCCCCGTGGCACGGAAAGACAAGAGTGCGGCGGGTGACGATCCGCTCGACAAGATCGAAAAACAGTTGCGGGGGGTCGCCGGGAAAACCCGGATTGTGCAATCCATGATGACGGGTTGGGGTGAAGGCAAGGCGGCAAAAGTGCCCGCGGAGTGGATGCAAAAGCGTTTGGGCTTCGATCCGCCTGACCACGTGGCAAAGTTTCGGGAACAGGTACACCAACATATCCTTGCCAGCTATGGGATCAGCGAGGGGCTTTTCCGTAGTTCGGGAAGTGGTCAATCAATCCGTGAGTTGTGGAGGGTGTTCTGCTTTTCCAGTCTAACGCCGGTGGGCATGATGGCGGCGAACGTGATAGGGAAAGCGATCGGCGAGCCGTCGCTGGAATTGTCGTTTGAGAAGACCTACGCGGCGGACGTGCTATCACGGGCCACGGCCTTCGCTCGGTTGGTGAAGGATGAGAAGATGGACACGGACCGGGCCATTGCGTTAACGGGCTTGATGGATCTCGAAGTGACAGCATGACCTCCACAATGGTCAAGGCCTTGTTTGCCTCGCCGAACCTCTTGGAATCAGCAACGCTGATTCACGAAACGGCGGGGATGCGAAACGAATACGGCGAATGGGTACCGGGGACCACAACGCAAACGACAATCCCGGTGATTACGGAGCCCTTGACGGGTGAGGAACGATTGATCCTCCCGGAAGCCTTGCGGGAAACCGAGAACCGGGTGTTTTACGTCAAAGATGCGGTCGAGGTCGTTGACGACGACAACACGGGCGACGTGATCGAGCATAATGGGCGGCGCTATCGTGCGTACAACGTGGAAGTATGGGGGGCAGGTTATAATCGCGTATTGGGCGTCTTCCCTACTTCCTCATCCTCGTAGCCCCTCACTGGCATGAGGGCCTACGCTCCCGGATGTTCTCATCCAGCATCCGGGGCTCCTGGGAAACCGGCCGGGGGCTCCCTTCCAGGCCTCCGGTCGCTTTCCTTTCTTGGAAGCCGACTGACTCACTTCACAAACCGTGAGTTCGGAATTTTATCTCGTTTGAAATCCTTTTCTCTGAAACTTCTTGGCATCGCGGGGCCACTGAACTTCTCTGTATTCATCAGCATGACGCCGCAATTCTGGGGAAGGTACGTTCTTAGGCAATCCAATTATAACAACTTGAAGACCAGAAACTCGTCCATATTTCATTGCTGGCACACAATCTGTATCGCCTGAGATTAGAACAATACGGTCAACCGCTTTTGAAATGGTAAAATTGGCAATATCAATTCCAAGACGCATATCTACACCCTTTTGTACAAAAATTGGGGCAAAGTCCTCATCAGAAAGGTCGGTGTCTCTGGCACGGTTCTTTACGAGTTTAAAGCCTCTAAATTTTAGGACACCTTGACGAACAGCGATGAAATCTTTAGTCGCTAAACTACCTAACCAATCTTTTGCCTCATATTCATATGGGTTTCCGGACACAGGGAGATAGACCGTTCCCTCATAAGGATTGCAATCATAATACAAGACTCTGAAGAGTTGTTCATCTTTCTTCCGAACAGTATGAATCATCTTTTCAATAAATTCTTCGTCGTAAAAAAACCCTTGTTGTTTTGCTACTTCTCTTAAATAGCCACCGTCAATTAAAATAGCTATTTTTGTCATGATGTCTTATCCCTTCTTGCAAATAAAGAAAAGCCCCCGCATGTTTCCACGCGGGGGCAAGAGACCGCCTACGGTCATACGGATAATGCTCGCCTACGAGCATAGCGGATTATGTTTACAATATAGTCAACCTCGTGTTTACTTGTCAAGATCCTCTAAATGGTAACTATTTGGTAACTATAATTTTTCTCGCCTCTCCAAAATCTTCATAACTCATTGAAAAAATGGTGGGTCGTACAGGGATCGAACCTGTGGCCCGCTGATTAAGAGTCAGCTGCTCTACCAGCTGAGCTAACGACCCACTCAAGAGGTGAGATGTCTGTTATGGCGCGCCTGGCAGGATTTGAACCTGCGGCACCTGGCTCCGGAGGCCAGTGCTCTATCCACTGAGCTACAGGCGCCTCTTTTCGGTGCAAAGCTGAACTGAAGTGTGGCTGAAGCGACGCTACCATCTTTGCCTAACCGTTGTCCAGAGTGACGAAACCTTCCCCGTTCCACTACTCACATGGTAGCGCTTCGGCGGTCGTATCTTTGGAGGCTTTGATGACAACGCCGCCTTCCTTCACGACGGCCTCGGGTTCTTCCAACACGACGGTCAGCAAGAGTTCGGCTCCTGCCGGGGTCAGGCCGTTGGAGGGCGCAATAAACCGTTTGCGCGCCACCCGGCGTTCCTCCAGGTCGTCCGGTTCGTAATAACCGAGTAATTCTCCACTCGTATTGGCCTCGGACAGCAACGTGGCCCAGACATTGATCAATGGATCGGTCCATGGGCCGATCCCGTTGGCCTGCTGTTCCAGTTTCGTCCAGATTTGCCATCCGACAAAGACCGCCCAGGTTTCGTTCAATACCTCCCACGAATCCTCTTCGGAAAGAAACCGGATTTCCGTCATGTCCCTCCGCTGGCGAATCGGATTGATGCGCACGAAACGGTAATGGCAGCGCATTTGCTCTCGGGCGAACGACAGGACGTGATTGGCCTGGGGACTCAATTTCCCGGGTCCCGGACCATTGAAAATATAATCCAGGTAGGAATGAAAGAGTTCATGATACAGGAGACTGACGTCATGGTGGGTCATACGCTCCAGATCCATCAATGCCCCACCGGCCTTGTTGAACGATAACCGCAGGCTCAAGATCATGCGATGGTCTTCCGGATGATATTCAGCGGCATAGGTTCGCAGGTCTTCGAATGTCACCGTAACAAAATCAGGGTCGATCTCCTTGAGAAACCCCGTCGGCAGATGCAGGGCTTCGGCTTGATCAATCAGGTTCAGCCAGGTATTGACGGTCCGGTCGGGACCCGGAGCACTATGAGCAAACTTGTTCAAGCCCAGTACGGCCCCCAACAAGAGCACCGCGATAATCCATTTCATTGTTCCCGTACTCACGACTGTTTACCTCCAGGGTTCACTATCGGAACTTCTGATTTAATGCACTATCGGGTGCATGGCTGCGTTGTGTCCTCGCTCAACCCTCACCTATCTCTCTGATAAGCCTCGGGTTTCGCTCCCGGACGCCTTGCCCTGCATCCCGCTATCACAATAAATCAGAGGTTCCTATCTTCAACCACGCTCCAGGGTTCGACCAGGGAAGCGGACACGTCATCGAGAAATCGCGACGGTTTCGAGAGCACCGACCCCGTGACTTTATCATAGACCTGCACGGGAAACGTCAAATACAGACACTGCTTGGCCCTGGTCACTGCGACGTAGAGCAACCGCCGTTCCTCTTCGAGTTCTTCATCGGTCAGAAATGAATAGGAAGACGGGAACCGTCCATCCACGAGCCAGATGACAAACACGCACCGCCATTCCAGCCCCTTCGCGGAATGGATGGTGGATAACACGAGCCGTTCATCATCGCGATCCGGGGCTTCGATGCCCGTTACGCTTTCATCGGGCGGTTCGAGCGTCACGTCGGCAAGAAACCCCTCCAAATCCCCATAGCGCTCCGCCATCACCAGGAGATGTTCCAAATCCCGGATGCGTTTCGGATAGTCGTCGTAGTGCTCCTTGAGGATCGGATAATAGTATTCCAGGAGACGATTGACCTGATCGGGAGGCGATCCATCCTCGACGCTGCCGACTGACTCCAAGGCCGCCGCCAGGTTGCTCAGCCCCAACGCGGCCCGCCCGCCTCCTTGCCGCAACGTTTCGTGCGGCGCCTCGCTGCTTGCCAGTTGGGCGATCAGGTCTCTCGCCCGCTTTTGTCCCACCCCGTCAACCAGCAGCAACGAACGGTTCCAACTGACGGTGTCCAGGGGGTTGTGGACGACCCGTAAATGTGCCAGCACGTCCTTGACGTGGGCGGTCTCGAGAAATTTGAACCCGCCTCGCTTGACGAAGGGCACGTCTCGTTTGGCCAACTCGATTTCCAAATCAAAGGCGTGAAAACTGGAGCGAAACAGGACCGCGATGTCATCCAACGGCACGCCCTCTTCCCGCAACTCCAGGATTTTCTGCGCCACGAACCTGGACTGAGGACTCTCCCCGATTGTTTGGACCAGAGCCGGTCGTTCACCCTGGCCTTTTTGGGTAAACAACGTTTTGCTGTATTTTTCCGTTGCGCCTTGAATGATCTCGTTGGCCAACGCCAGGATGGATTGCGTGCTCCGGTAATTCTCTTCCAGCTTGAACACGCGGGTCCCCGGAAACAACTCGGGAAATTCCATGATGTTCCGAACCGTGGCGCCGCGGAACGAATAGATCGACTGCGAATCATCCCCGACAGCCATCACGTTCTCATGAGTGGCGGCGAGTTTCCGCACCACATCCGCTTGGAGCCGGTTGGTGTCCTGATATTCGTCGACCAAAATGAAGCGATACGTTTCCGAGATCATCTGACGGGCGCGCTCATCCATCGTCAGCAGTTCCAGGAGGCGGGTCAGCAGGTCATCATAGTCGACCAACTGTCGCTGGCGCTTGGTGGATTCATACGCGTCGTGCAGTTTGGTCAGCTCACCGAGAAATTCTCCAAAATGATTGTATTCGGTGAAGAGGACGTCCTCGAGCGATTGCATGGTATTGGCACATTTGCTGAAGAGGTCGGCAATCGTCTTCTTGCGGGGGAAGCGCTTTCCCGTCTCGCTAAGACCGGATTGAACGCGAACGAGGTTGACCAGGTCTTCGGAATCGCCCCGGTCCAAGATCGTAAAGCCCGGCTCCAGGCCGATGGTCCGGCCATAGCGCCGGAGCAGCACGTTTGCCACGGAGTGGAACGTCCCACCCATGACCCGCTCGCTTTGCGGGCCGATCAGCAGGCCCACCCGTCCCAACATTTCCTGGGCAGCCTTTCGCGTGAACGTCAACAGCAGGATGGAGGCCGGATCGATGCCCGTATCGATCAGCCTGGCCACGCGATACACGAGGACCCGGGTTTTGCCGCTTCCGGCACCGGCAATGACCAGGGCCGGCCCATCGACGACTTCCACCGCGGCGAGCTGCTGGGGATTCAGTTCCTGCGCGTAATCTCGGGAAAGGGGTTTGAGCGGCGCCTCGGCACGCTTTAACACATAGACTTTGGAATCGGCATTGACGGAGTCCATCACGGGTATGCGGGAAAATTGTTCAACGGAAATGGACTCTGACACTCCATCCGTCGTGTATAACACAGGGCCTGCCCCCACGCAATGCCGGGTGCTCGTCTGCCACATATATGGCAGAGGGAGGAAGGCGGACACCGCCCCTACTTGCGAAGCCGTCCCTCCATTTGTTAGATACGCCTCAGGCTTTTCGATTCATGAAACATTCCATCCAAGAACACGAACCCATTCTCAAAGACTTGTCGAACACCATCCTGGACGTGTGCCGGGAATCCGTGACGCTGGTTAAACGAAGCGATCAAACCGTCACGAGCACGCTCACTCAAAAGCAGGAATGGGAGATATACCTGGAATTCCTGAAGGTCCTGTTCAACCTGGTGGACCGCATCTCCGCGTTCCACGTCTCCATCCAACAGCAACCCGAATTTATGAACAGCCTGGAAGATCACGTGAGTGAGCGGCTCAAAATCCTGTTGGCGCCCTCGCTGAGTTCCGCTCAGATCGATGAACAGGAAATCGTCGTGGCCATCGGCCGGGCCGTGGCTGAAAGCCGCGAGACCTACGAACCCTACAAATTCGTGTGTTCGGAAGACAGCAAAGAGCGCAATGCGTTCTTGCAACACGTGGGCGAACGCGTGGCCGGACAGGCCGGCGCCGTCAAAAACCAAGCCATCATATCGACGACCACCCTCTGTATCGGCGCCGTCATCCCTGCGTTGACCGCGCTCTTTGAAGGGAAAACCCCGGAACCCGAAACCGAATCGTCTCCGGAAACGCAGGCCCGGGCGTCAGGTCAATCCTCAAGTCCTTCTACCGATCCTTCCGGCACCCGCGTGATCAAACTGATCAGCGTGGTGGCCTCAATTTCCGGTGAGGAATTTGAAACCCGGTGGGGGCTGCTCCCGCAATTTCGACGGGACCTGAGGCCGGATCAGGTCGAAGCCCTGACCGACTATATGAACCGCGTGGCTCAGATCGTCGGCGACCGGTTTGCCATCGAATCCTCCAAGGTCTTAGGCAAGGCCGACCCACCCGTCGGGAACGCCTGATCAACGGGCTCTCTTTCAGTTTCCGTTTTCAGAGAAAATCGTCCTCTTTTCTTTCCCGTCAGGCGAAGTCTATAATGGAAGTCCAATTTGGAGTTGCATCCAATGGAGAGAAAAAACCACACGGGGAAAAAACTCTTGGCAATGATCCTGATCTTCGGATTGGGCTTTTGGGCGGGATATTACGTGGGACAACGGCCACTGGAGGAGGTCAAGAGACAACTTCAGGAATTATCTCAAGAAGTGGTGGAGCAAACGATCGGCTTGGGAGAAGGAGAAAAACTCGTTGCTCAAAAGAAAGTTTTACGGGCGATGTCAGAGTTTGTGGACGGCAAAGCCAAAATCCTGGCCGGCAAACCTGATGAAGCCATAGACGAAATAGAGGAAACTCTTGATTATTTGAAGGAAGCCCTCAAGATGAAGGGAGCGGAATCCTCGGATGCCCTGATCGAAACCATGTCGAACATTGATGACCTTCGACAATCCTTGGCCGACGGCCAAGCCGTCTCTCAGGAGGCGTTGGAAGACGTGCAGGCCAAGTTGGAAGCCCTCCTGTTGGAGATGTGAACGTGTGCACGAGGAACCAGGACAGGCACCCTTCGGCTTCGGCTTCCTTCGACTTCGCTCAGGACAGGCAGGGCAGGCTCCGGCCTGTCCCCGCCCCTCTCCGATTTTCCGCATTAAGCGGGAAATGGGGAGAGAGCTGGGGTGAGGGGGTTCAGGCGCCGGCCGGCTGTTTTTTCCACGCAGCGAGGATCCGTTCGACCCGTAGCCGAACGATAAGGTCCGGATCCTTCATCAACGGTTTGATCGCGTCCCTGGCACGCAAGTCTCCGATTTGTTCCAAGGCGGCAGCTGCGGTCAGACGCGTAAACCAATCCTGATCCTGGAGCATGGCGATCAAGGGATCAACGGCCTCCGAATCCTTGATCTCACCGAGGGCCAGAATAGCCTGCTTACGCACGAACTCTTCCCTATCGGTCAGGGCCGCAATCAACTTGGGCACGGCGGGTTTCCCCAGCTCAATGAGGGCCCTCGTGGCATCATCCTTAAACTCGTCGTTGTGCAGCATCGACATTAGGGGATCCAGGACCCGCTCGTCATTGATCTTCCCCATGGCCTGGATCACGTACTTCCGGGCCTCCCAATCGCGTACGAACCGGACCAACAACTCGACGGCGGGAGACCCCACTTCGGCAATAGCCTCCACGGCCGCTTCACGGACCTGCCAATCCCCGTCGCGCAACGCTCTGACGAGGGGCTCCACGCACCGCTCGTCGCCCATTTCACCAAGGGTGACGACGGCTTCACGCCTGACGACCCAATCCGGATCATGGAGAAGGTCGATTTGGATATCGATTTCATCTTTGACCTTCTCTTCTTCTATTTCAGGCTCTTCCTCTTCAGCCTGTTCCTCGCCTTCACCGTCCGCGTTCTCCGCCGTCGCAACGGTGTCGCCTTCCATCAAGGATTCCGAGACTGCGTCCACGTATTCATCCGTCACTTCATCCTGCGAGACGGCTTCGGTATCCTCACCAGGCGTTTGAGCATCTTCGGCGGCAGATTGCACATCATCAGTCATGAACGTTCCCCTTTCAGTGAATGCAGCAGGTCGGTCGTCACCCGGGTTTCGCCGTTAGGCCGCTTTGGTTTTGTTTCCGGCAGCCGTGGCTATCCGTGACGCCCTGAGACGAATTTTTCGCTGGACCCGTTTGAGGCGCTTTCGCAACTGTCGTGCGTCAGGGTCGCCCTCGGGATTTTCGCTGCCGGCGCGCCTTTCCCGGACTTTTTTTTCAAGGATTGCCTTATCTTCCTCTTGCGTTCGTTTTTTTGCCATTCTTTCTCTCTCCTCAACACCCTTCGACTTGGCTTCCTTCGCCTTCAGGCGCGTTGCGCCTTACGCTCAGGACAGGCAGGGCAGGCCCTTCGACAGGCTCAGGGCAAGCGTTGGACAATTCATTGGACAGCCGAGTCTAGTCAACGGTTCTCACGGGTGTCAACCGGAGGCCGTCACCGCGTGCCGTGCTGCCAGCCTTCGCAGAAACTTCGTTCATAGGCCAAGATTTTCCACGCTTCTTCTTCGCTAACGGTCACGGGAACCATCGGCACCATGCCGGTCCCGGGGCTGCCGTTCTTGATGATCCAGAACAGTTCGCCGTCGTGTCTTCTCTTGTGGAACTTGCAATTGGTGAAATTACGAGGTCCGGGCTGCAAGCGCCTACCGACCGGACCATCTCCCAAACCGGTTTTTCCATGGCACGACACGCAGGCACCTTTTCCCTCATACAGGACTTTTCCCTGGTCAACGATCTCGGGGGAAGCTGTTTTCGTCGAACCGAAGGGCGGGACCAGTTTTCTGGCCCATGTCCTCTCACTCACGGGGACCCTGGGTCGTAAGGGTTGCACCTCTTCTGCCAGACCGGAGGCTGGGCCGGCAACCCAACTCATCAGACTTAAGCTGACGACCAGCAAGCCTCTGCCCAGGGACTTGACTGAGAGCGTATGCGGTACGGATTGCACGTTTGATCAAGAGAAAAAGCCCCGTTCAGGTTCAACCCTGAACGGGGCTTTGGATACACAGTCAAGTGACAAAACTACTTCTTCTTGCGCCATTTTTTGCAGAAGCTGCGTTCGTAAGCCAATACCTTCCACGCTTCTTCTTCGGTGATGGTCGCCGGTATCATGGACACCATGCCGGTCCCCGGGCTGCCGTTCTTGATAATCCAGAACAATTCACCATCTTTGCGTTTCTTATGGAATTTGCAGTTGGTAAAGTTCCGCGGGCCCGGATTCAACACTTTTCCGGCCGGACCGGTGCCGTCTCCTTTTTTCCCGTGACAATTGACACACGTGCCTTTGCCTTCAAAGATTTTCTTGCCTTCGGCCACGATCTCGTCGGAGGCTTTCTTCGTTTTCTTGTACAACTCGGCGGGTGGTTTTATTTTCTTGGCCTTTCCGCGCTCGTTCTTCGGAACCCGTGGTTTCAGCGGGTCTTTTTCGGCACCGGCAAAAGCCAAGTCGCCGCCAACAAAGGCAAATGCCGTCAACAAACTACAAATAGCTAAAAACCGCTTCATGAATCCCTCCTTTGATAATAAGTCCGTGTTCCATCCACTGTCTGGAAGGCCGATTGGATTGAGGGTACAGGCCCTCAGAACGTCGACGTTTTCATACTACACCCTCATCAAAACCAATATCAAAAAGCTGCAAACCTGTGGAACATATCAATGTGGGTTCTCCCTGTCAAGAATCCCAAATGATCGTTACGGTCTTATTTCCACGTCCTTAACCACGGCCCCGGTCTCACCGAATGGCCCCTGCAACTCGCCGTTAAGGCGAACTTCGACCCCTCCGGCGTTCCCAAGCGTCAACAGAAACCGGTCGCGGGCCCGCCGTCGTATCACCTGACCAGCCTGCAATAAGGCTTCTTGAGGCTCATTCTCATCTGAACGAATCATGACCCACGTCATGTCCAACGTCCGTATTTCAAGAACCAACGAACCATCTTCCGAATCTGTGGTGGAGGCAGGCGCAGGGTCCGGAGCTAACACGGATGGCGTGGACGCCCCGTCGTCAACCGCCGATTCCGCCGATGGCCCGCCGGCTTCCGTCTCCAAGGCCGGCTCCGTATTTGCGACGCCCGAGGTGCCGTCTTGTGGTGCGCTCGCCGAAGACCGACGATCCTCAACGACTTCGTTCGCGCGACCCGGTTTCAAGGCAACCCCGTCGCGCGGTTCCACGGGCCGTTGCGAAAACCGGGAAAGGATGGATCTTGAAGGTGGCTGTTGTTGGAGTAACATCATCCCGCCCAGCAGGAGAAGTCCCCCAACGAGAACAACAACCATGGCGCCGCTCGTGCTCTTTTTTTGCAGGTCTTCCTTGCGCAGAAACATGTTCCGTAGCCCCTCGCCCTCTTTTTCTTTTTGGTAGAACGAGGCGGAACATTCTTCAAACAACCGCAGACATTCTTTTTCGTTGAGTTCGAGCAAGCGGGCATACGCCCGGACAAAGCCTTTGGCGAAAACGCGTTCGGGCAACTGCTCATAAGAATCCTCCTCCAAGGCTCTCAAATGCGACTCTTGGATCCGGGTCCTCGAGACCATCTGCTCAAGCGTAAACCCTTGAGTTTCACGGGCGGTTCGGAACTTGTTGCCTAGTGACGCCATATCGCTCCAACGCTGAACGTGACCGGACAATCTGAAGAACACGTCGTGTCTGCTAACTCAAATGTTCCTCTTTTCGTCTTGCTCCGAAAAAGAAACCGCGGGAGCACGGATTAAGCGTGAAAAACGTCGAGTGCTCACGAAAGATCCTCGAAATGGGTCAGACGCTTGAAGTCCCGGAAACGGGTTTCGATGTCCTGATATTTCAGCGGCCGTAAGCGGTCGAGACTGAAACCCTCAACGGTAAATGAAGCCATCACGCTTCCGAAAACAATTGCCCGCCTCAACCCGGCATCGGAGAAATCTCCCGTCGACGACAGGTGTCCCATAAAGCCGCCTGCGAACGTATCACCGGCGCCGGTCGGATCCTTTACCATTTCCAACGGGAACGCCGGTGCACCGAAGACGCCTTTTTCATGAAACATCAAGACACCATACTCCCCACGTTTAATAATGAAATATTTTGGCCCGCGTGCCAGAACGTCTTTCGCAACTTTAACGAGGCTGAAATCCTGACCCAATTCACGCGCTTCCCCGTCATTGATGACGAGCACGTCAACCTTTTCCAACACCTTCCATAGAGCGTCGCGCTTCCCATGAATCCAAAAGTTCATGGTGTCACAAGCGACGATTCGAGGCCGTGCGACTTGATGCAGGACGTCCATTTGAAGCTCGGGGTCGATATTTCCCAGAAACAGCATATCGGGAGTTCGATAGTGGTCGGGAATTTTGGGGCGGAAGGACTCCAGCACGTTGAGTTGGGTGTCGAGCGTATGAGCCTCATTCAGTTGATACGTATATTCCCCTTGCCAGCGAAAGGTCTTGCCGCTACGGCGTTCGAGCCCGGACACGTCGATCCCTCGACTCTTCAAAAAGGTGACGTACTCATCGGGAAAATCTTCTCCTACGACCGCAATCAAATCGACGTCGGTGAAAAAACTGGCGGCCGTGGAAAAATACGTGGCCGATCCTCCCAACACTTCCGTGGCCTCCCCGAACGGCGTGCGCACCGTATCAAACGCCACGGAACCTACGACCAACAATCTACCCATGTGATCTTCTCCCATTCGATGTTTTGGCTGGTTTCAAAAAGAGGCCGTAGCGCCGCTTCACGGAGGCCGTCACGGCTTGCGGTGCCGTGACGATGGTCTGCCGAAGCGCCGTCGCACATGGACAGGCTCTGGCTCCCCCAGTGCGTTGAATGGCGTCCCGGAGCAGCGTTTTGGCCTGGGCCACGTTCGCGTGCATTACGCTCAAAATCGCTTCGACAGAGACGGGCTCCTCACTCTGATGCCAGCAATCGTAATCCGTGACCAGAGCCAGCGTCGCGTAGCACATTTCCGCTTCCCTGGCGAGCTTGGCTTCCGTCGCATTGGTCATCCCGATGATATCCACGCCCCATTGCCGATACAACAAGGATTCCGCTTTCGTGGAAAACTGCGGACCCTCGATACAGAGATACGTTCCGCCCGCGTGAAACGTGGCACCCGTCGACCGGGCTGACTCGCCCAGGTCATCCGCCAAGGCATGACAAATGGGGTCGGCAAACGTCACGTGAGCCACAAGCCCCTGATCGAAGAACGTGCTGATTCGCTTGGTCGTCCGATCGATAAATTGATCGGGAAGGACCATATGACCGGGGTGGATGCCTTCTTTCATACTACCCACCGCACTGACGGAAAAAATCCGCGTCACGCCGAGTGCTTTGAGCGCGTACACGTTTGCCCGGTAATTGATCATGGAGGGAATGATGCGATGCCCTCGTCCATGACGAGAGAGAAACGCCACGCGTTTGCCGGACAAGGTTCCCAGCATCACGGCATCCGAAGGCCGGCCGAAGGGAGTGGACACGCGCGTTTCTCGCACGTTTTCCAAACCTTCCATTTCGTACAAGCCGCTGCCTCCGATGACGGCAATCTCGGCACGTGGTTTTGCTGGCACGGGCTTGATCCTTGTCGATTATACTTGAGGATTGCTCACAAATCCTTCAATAAGCATGAGGATACGCCGGGAGACCGACCGAACGGACTCGTCCGGGTGTACCTCGACCCACGCCAGACCGGGTTCTTTTCTGAACCACGTCATTTGCCGTTTCGCAAAATGACGAGTGTCCCGCTTCAATCGCCTCACCGCTTCGGCGAATGAATATTCTCCTTCCAGATACCCCGCCATCTGACGATAGCCCAAACTTTTCATCGAAACAAGACCTCTGGAGTATCCCTTGGCCAGTAGGATCCGGGTTTCTTCAACCAACCCCTTTGCCAACTCCGCGTCGACTCGCTGATCAATCCGTTGATAGAGAGCGGCCTTCTCCATGGTCAACCCCAACAGGAGTGCCCGAAAAGGAGTTTTCTCCTGGCCGTGTTTCTCGTGGGCCTTCGAAAGAGGCGTGCCGGTTTGCCGGTACACTTCCAGGGCCCGCAACACTTTCACCGTATCGCGCGGATGCAGGCGACGCGCCGTGACCGGATCCACGCGACCCAATTCCCGATACATCGATTCTCCTCCCCGGACCCGTGCTTCTTCTTCGAGTTGCCCGCGAAGCGCGTGGTCGCTGGGAGGACCGGACCATAACCCGTGTAACAACGCGCGGACGTAGAGCCCCGTCCCACCAACCACCAAAGGGAGAAGGCCTTTTTCGTGCAGACGTGAGATTTCCGGAAGCGCCCGCCGCCGGAACGCCCCGGCGTTAAACGGCTCATCCGGTTCCACCAGGTCAATGAGCCGATGGGGTACACCGTGCCGGTCCTCTTCCGAAGGGGTATCCGTCCCGATATTCATTCCTCGATAGACTTGAGTCGAATCCGCGGTCAATATCTCCGTGCCCAGGGCTTGAGCCACTTCAATGGCGATTCGACTCTTACCGATGGCCGTCGGACCCACCAGCACAACGAGGGGCTGTGACGCGATTGCGGCCTCGATGAGATTCCGGAGCTTGTGGTGCGAAGAAAGGCACTGTTCAAACGGTGGATTCATAGACGCCGAAAAATCCGATGCAGTTCTTCACTGCCAAACCGTAAAGAGATTCTTCGGCCATGGGGGCAAGTCATGGGGCTTCCTTCACGAAGCCAATCGTGTACCACGTGTGTCATTTCGGGCGCTTCCATCCGGCGGCCGGCCTGGACCGCACTCTGGCAGGCCACCGACGCCAGGACGGACCGGATACGTTTGTCGAGAGAATCAACGGAGTTCCATTCCGACAGCTCCTCCAGTATATCTTCGAGCAAGGCGGCATACTCCATCTGTCCGGCCAGTGCCGGCACCGATCGAATGACAAAAGAGGACGGACCAAAGCACTCAAGTTCGAGACCGGCTTTGGCCAACTCCGGTACGATTTCCGCCAACTGTGTCGCCGCTCCCACCGGGACGTCCACCGGTTCGGGGATTAGGAGTGGCTGGGTCTGGATAGAGCGGCTCTCCCACCCTCTCCACAGTCTTTCAAACAGTACGCGTTCGTGAATCGTATGCTGGTCCAGCACGTGCAATTCATCGCCAATGCGAGCGACGATATAGGTGGCATGGATTTGCCCGAGCACATGAACCTCAGGCTCAAGCTGATAGAGGACCGGCGATTCTTTGACCTGGGCCGCTTCGTTGCTTTGTCCATTCCCGGAACTCGATTGCACGTCGCGCGCCATGGAAGGGGTCGACCGTGTGACAAACAGTTCACCGCTTTCTCCGGTCATCTCCTTCTCGACGACACCAACCTCCCGCTCATCGCGCCAGGATGAAAGAGCAGAATGTCCCGTCACGTCTTTTTGCAACGGACCGCGAACCGCGGCCTTGATCGCCCGATGGACCAGGTCGGGGCTGCAAAATTTCACTTCCCGTTTTGAGGGGTGCACGTTGACGTCCACTTCACGGGGGTCGATTTCCACCATCAGCACAAACGTCGGATGCCGGCCTTTCGGTAAAAAGGAGCCATACGATTCATACACGGCATGCGCAATCGTCGTATTTTTGACGGGGCGCCGGTTCACAAAAATTTCTTGGGGCGTTCGACCGGTTTTCGCATGATGCGGATTGACGATCATCCCTCGCACGTGCACGTCGGCCTGCTCATAGTGAACGGGCAACATCATGTCCATGACTCGCGAGCCATACACCTGGAGCAGCCGCTCCTCCAATGTGGTGACCTTGGGATGGTCGAACACCACGTGGTCATTGTGCGTCAATCGAAATTGCGTGTGAAGGTTGACCAAGGCAGCTTGCTGAACAACGTGAGCAACGTGGGAGAACTCCGTGGCCGTCGTCTTCAAAAATTTTCGGCGGCCCGGCGTATTGAAAAACAATTCTTCGACCTCGATGCGTGTCCCCGGGGCGGCACCTCGCTCTTCGACCGATTGGGTGCCTGTCCCGTCAATCACGATGGCGGTCCCTGCCTGAGCCTGATGCCGGGCAGTCAGCATCCGAAAGCGTGAAACCGCGGCAATGCTGGGCAGGGCCTCTCCGCGAAATCCATAGGTGGCGATGCCCGTCAGATCGCGTGGATGACTGATTTTGCTGGTGGCAAATCGTTGGCAAGCCAACGGAGCATCGGCTCGACTCATCCCTTCGCCGTCGTCAATCACGCGAATGAGCGTTCTCCCGCCGTCCACAACGTCGACGGAGACCACCGTACTGCCGGCATCCACGCTGTTATCGAGTAATTCCTTGACGACTGACGCCGGACGTTCGACGATCTCTCCGGCGGCGATTTGAGAAGCCACGGATTCCGGGAGGACTTTGATTCTGGATTCAACAGACTCCATAGACAACGCGTTGTGGGGGCATCCCCGTGGTTCGACGACTTCTTTGGCCGGGGGACGTGGTGCCCGGCCGGTCACTTGAGTTTCTTGAGAGCTTGCTCCACCTCGATGAGTTGGGATTCGTGCGCGTCCACCTTGGATCCCAGCTTTTCGCCCATGGCTCTGACCACCTCTTTCAACTGCGCAACGGACTTGGTCAATTCATTCAATTGCGTGACGTTGGCCTTCAAGCCCTGCTGAAGATTCGAGACGGCAGCGGACGATTTCGTCGATTTCGACAGTTGCCGGGCCTGGGACTCAATGCGGTTGGCCTGTTCTCTCAGCTTGGATGACATCACGTTCTGGAATTGTTCGAACGATTGCCCGACCGACTGCACGCTCGCCGTCACCTCGTTGAGATGGGTTGAAACCACTTGGGTATTTGTTGCCTGCTTGGCGGCTTCGGCTGCCTGGTCTTTCTCCATTTGTGCCAATCGTGCCGTCAACTGTCCAAGCTGATTCATGTGCTGATCGGTGCGGTTGCCCAACATGCCGGCCATGGAATCCAATACCTCCCGCATCCCCGCTACCGCTTGACTCAGTTCCTGAACGTGTTTGGCTTGAACGTCCAATTGCTTTTGAGCTTGGGTCACGTTCGAGACGTTTGTTTGTTCGACGCGTTGGAGACCGGACGAGACCTTTATGAACTCCTGAGAGACTCGATTCTTTTCCTGATCGAACGCTTTGGCGATCGATTCCAAGCTTGGCCGAACGTCCTTGTCCAAATACCCGTGCAGGCCCTTCAGGTCGGTGTCCATTTTTTTGGCCAACGCCGCATACTGACCCTGTAACTGCTCAATCCGTTTTGCCGTTTGTTCCAACCCTTTGCCCTGGCTGTCCAGCTTCGTACCGAGTTGGGTTCCGGTCGTCCCCAACACGTCACGAAGTTGAGCCAGGGACCGTGTCACCTCCTCCAGATTCTTGCCGTGCAAAGCATCGGTCTGTCGCAGCCCCGTCAGTTCAGCGCCCAATTTGACATTGAACTCGGACAAGCGACTCGCTTGGGCCCCAATGTCGGTTTTCAAGTTCCGGTTGCCCTCATTCAATGCGGCATTGATGGATTCAATTGTCGTTTTGACCTCGGTTTCCAAATACTTCTTCAACGCCCGTGTATCGGCGTCGAGTTTGGAACGAAAGACTTGCAAGTGCCTGTCGAAATCCTGTCTGACTTTCGTCTCGGAATTCTTTGTCCGTTTCGCCTCCTGAGCGAACTGTTTGTTGACATCGTTCAAGGCGTTCTTAAACTGGCCCAATGACTTTTGAAACGCGGCGAACTGGTCTTTTACCGTTTGACCCTGCTGCTTCAAGGCTTGCTCAAGGCGCAGCCCCACGGCGTCAATCTTCTCGGACAATTCCGTTTCACGTTGTTCCCGCTGTTCCTTCAAGACACCTACCTTTTGACCCTGCTGCTGCAAAGCCTTCTCAAGGTTTTTGCGGACCTGATGTAGTTGGGTCTCCAAATCACCGATAACCTTGGGCAAGTTCTCCTCTCGCAGGCTCCGCAATTCACTTTTCAATTGCGCTCGGGCCTTCATGATTTCTTCGTTCAATTGCGCACGAGCCCTCACAATCTCTTCGTTCAACTCGGCTTTTAGTTGCTCCAAGGCATCTGCGATTTCCTGCTTGGCTTGCTTCAGGACTTGGGCCAAGGCTTTTTTCTCCTGATCCAATTTGGTGATTTTTCCGCCAAGATCTTTTTCCACTTTCACCAAATCAGATTGCTGGGCACAGGCGGTCAGGCTGAAGACCAGACAGGTCAGGCACAGCCCCATTTTCAGGTGACGACCGGTTAGTCGTGTTGAGCTTGTCGAGGTCAAGATAGAAACACGATCAATCCACATGGTTTTTCACTCCCTCCATCTTGCTGTGCCCTCCTTCCCCTCCTTTGTCAGGACGGGAACTTTTTCCGAAGAGGGAAAAGCTCGCCCTTTTGTCCTTGTTCTCTGGTCAGCTCCTGATTTTGATTACTCCGACAATGGAGACCAGGCGGGAGAACTATGGTGTATCCCGCCCTTCGTCAACTGTTCCAACCCTGTGCCATCATACTGAATCATGTAAATGTGACTCGGTCTGTTACGCCCCCTGCCTCGCTTCGAACTGAATATCAGGTGACGGCCATCCGGCGCCCACGAAGGAGATTCATCCCTTTCGCTGGGGGGGCCGCTCGTTATTTGAAAACGCCGCTTCCCATCAGGAGAAATCCGGCACAATTTCAGCCCACAGACGTAGGCGATCCAATCTCCCCGTGGAGACCAGGCCGGGGCATTGTTGGAACTCTTTTCAAAGGTCAACCGGCGGACATTGGAGCCATCGGCCCTCATAATGTAGATTTGCGGTCGACCGGTCCGGTCGGACTCAAAAGCTATTTCTCGACCATCCGGCGACCACGTGGGCGACAAATCCGCCCTGGCACCATCGGTTAATTGCTTCTTTACGTCTGTTTTCAAGTTCATGATAAAGATATGGGAATTCCCCCGCGTGGTGGAATCCTTGGCGGAAGCATACGCCAACAATCGGCCATCCGGGGAAACCGACGGAGTCATATTCAACGTTTCTTCAGGAGGAACCAGGATTCGTCTCTTCCTTTTACCCAAATCCAGCCACGCGATTTCCTGGTTGTGGTCACGCCAGGTCGTATACACGACGGCGCGACGATCCGGCGACCAGTTCGGCGTGGTGCTGAGGTGTAATTTGGGATCCGACGGCAAGCGCCTGGGACCGAACCCGTCATAATCCATCCTGAACAAATCCCGTCGACCAGCCTTGACTTTGGAAACATAGACGATCTCGGTCCGGGCGATGCCGGGAACGCGACCGAGGGTGTAATGCGAGACCAATTCATCAGCCCATCGATGAACCATCGACCGCAGGAGTCTCACGGTAATCGGAGCACCGGCATACCGTTTGCCAATCGCGATCACATCCGTCTTCCCGCCATCGTAGGCACAGGCCTCCAAGAACAATTTTCCATCTTTTCGACCGATTCGTCCCCAGGTGACCACCGAAGCCGTACTTCCCTTGGCTTTCACAATGGGGGCCTTTACCCGGCACCCTGCTTTCGAAAGCGGGAGCGTGTCCGCTGCTCGTTTCATGACCTTAAACACGTGGGTGCGCCGCAAATCAGCCCTGAGTATCGCGTTGACTTGCCCGCCGATTCCGGCGTCATCCTCTTGCGGGCTCTCACTTCCGGCGAACCCCATGATCCAGATGGGAATTTTTGGAAGTCGGTCGGTATCCAGAATCACCTCAGCTTCGTTCATCTGCGCATCCGCAACAAAGGGCAGAACGAAGGAGAAGACAAGCAAGATCAACTGCGTGAGGCGCTTCATCATCGATTCGGCCTGACCCTAAAATTGTGTTGGACCAGACAAAAAGGTTTGGTCATGTTCGCGGGAAAAGGCGGTAACGGAGCGGCCGCCAGGACCGCGCGTTTGGCAACCAGATCAAATTTTTCGTTTCCGGAGGACTGGACGACGTCCAGATCCGTCACCTGACCATTTCGCTTGACATGAAAAGTCAGGATAGCCGGGGATTCAACACGATAATGGTACCGATAGAGGCTTCTATGAATGTTATCAATCTTTGCCTCTACGTTTTCCCAATAGGGATTATTTGGGGAACACAATCCCGCCTTCCACAGACCACGCGCTTTCGCCCCTCCACTCTCCGGTTGTTCGGAAACCGGCTGGGGGTCAAAAGTCAATAAATCGGGAATCGAAACATCGATCTCCTGTTTGAGAGGAGTATCAGGCTCGGACGCGGGCTCGGAAACCGAGGGTTCAGAAGGGACTGAATCCTGAACCTCGGCTAACCGCGGAGCCTGAGGGGGCACGATAGTCGGCGGCATGTTTTGAGTCTCGGCCGCTTCCGGGTGTTTCGGTGACATTTCAGGAATAAGTAGAACCACTTTTGATGGGGTTTCTGCAGGTCGAGGCTTCTTGAACTCAGGGACCGGTGGAATCGGTGGCAACGACTCCGCGGTGCTGCTTTTCCGAGCAGTTTGCAGCGGCGTTTCCTTCTTCAGCGCCGCAGGCGGCGAAACAGCAGCCAAGCGAGGGGCCGGGGGAGGTAAGGTAATGGCCGGTGCTTCAGGAGCCTTGGGTGCGGACTGTTTCTGCTGACGTTTCGATGCGACGGCCGCGCTCACGCGTTTGGAACCCTGCTCCGGCTTTTTGGGAACGGAGGTGGCGCCGACGGCCTGCTTCAGTTTTGGGGCCAGCAGATCAACGCTCGGAGCGGGAGCGGGGGGTTCCGCCGGCTTCCCGACAACCAATTTCGGAGGTTGTGGAGGCGCTTTGAATGCCGGCATGTCCTTCTCCACGGCAGGCGACTGTTTGACGGGAGCAGAGACCGAAGGCCGGACCGGGGCAGATTCCTGGGGCAATGACAGAGTTTGCGGCTTTGGCACGATCACGGCATCAAGGGCACTGACGAGCGACTCCGTCACCCGTTCAGGTTTGGGTACGTCTCTGACATCCTCCCGGGACGGAGGGGGAAGCCTGTCTACGTTCTGTTTCAGAATCGGCCTGGGATCCGCTGAAACCGGCGGCGTGACAACCTTGGGTATGGCCGTGGTCTGCGGCTTCGGCACGCTCACGAGAGCATCCAAGGCCCGGTCGGGGACTCTCGCCTTCACCTGGGGCCGGGAGGTCGTTCTGACTCCTTTGCTTGGAGGAATCACTGCCTTTCTCTGCGGTGCGGCCGTCGGAGACGCCGCGATTTCCGGAAGCGTGACAAGCGTGACCTCGTAAGACCCTGAGGACTGATCGAGCGATGACCCGAAACGCAGACCCAGTACCGCGACGAACACGACCGCATGAAGGAACGCCGAACCGGCAAGCGGCCACCTGAGCCGTTCTGCCACCGATTCGTCATGGTCCGGCAAATGCCATGACAAGAGACTGAAAGGCGCCGCATACGACATTGCGTCATTCCAACTTACAGGGGCTCGAAGACCTCTTCTTCCACCACTCTCCCCTGGGGGTTCGTGACCATGCCCAACCGTTCGATTCCCGCCCCCTTGACTTCATCCATGACTTGAACGATCCGTCCATACGGAACGTCTCGGTCGGCTCGAAGGTAGACCGACACGAGAGGGTTCAGAGTTTTGGCTTCATCCAGACGTTTCCGCAAATCAAGCAACGTGACAAGATCTTTTCCCAGGTAGACCCGCATGTCGGGTTCAATCGTGATCACGAGGCGCTCCATGGGAACGACGGTATTCGATTGCGAACGGGGAAGTGTAATATCAAGGCCCCGGTGCAGCATCGGCGCCGTCACCATAAAGATCACCAACAGCACAAGAACCACGTCGACGAGAGGCACGACATTGATTTCAGAAAGAAACCGACGATGCCGGGGTTCAACAATCACGAGCGACTTCGACCTCTTTTGCCGGCAGGCGCAGGCGCGTCAAGGGCATTCAGAAATTCGATGCTGAAGGCTTCGACGCCGAAGATGGTTTTCCGAATTTGGGCAAGGTAGTAATTATACCCGATGACTGCGGGAATCGCAGCAAACAGGCCGGCAGCGGTTGCAAGGAGTGCCTCGGAAAGACCGGGCGCGACCGAAGCGATACTGGCCGTGCCTTCGATGCCGATTTGCTGAAAGGCGTTAATGATGCCGACGACCGTTCCGAATAAGCCGATGAAGGGGGTAATATTGCCCGTGGTGGCCAGGAAGGGCAGGTACGCTTCCTGCCGCGCGATTTGTTGCTGGATGAGATACTGTACGACTTTCTCCAAATACTGGCGGTCCGGCCAAGGTCCCGTCTTCCGCGCCGCCACCGCGACGTCGCCCGTGTGGTGATCAACAAGATGACCCATGCGATTCAATACGTCCAGTAACACCGAACCGCTGGGACTATGAGGCAATTCCGCAGCCACGTGTTGAAGGAGATGCAACTCTTTTTCGCTGAGTGCGCCTTCGTCCTGATAGGCCTGAAGAAACTGTCGTTCCTCTGTTTTGATCAGCCGGAACATGCGCCATTTGTACAGGATGATGCCCCACGAAAAGACGGAAAAGACCAGCAGGACCAAGAGGACAATAATGGAGATGGTCCCCAGGGAACCAAGCAGTTCAAGAGGGTCGGTTGAAAACATCGGATGTGACGTTCAGCCCGAAACGTGATGTAACGTGACGAATCGAAAACTCATCATGAAAGTGAGAGCAGCCACAACGACGTGAATGGCGGGGCCGACGGGATTTGAACCCGCGACTTCCAGATTGACAATCTGGCGTCCTAACCTGGCTGAACGACGGCCCCATTCACGTATGAGGATAGCCTTTTGACCGTGCTGTCGAAACGAGCCCCCGGCCTGGGCTGATCAACCCGCCAGGTTGGACGTCCGACGTTCTATTTGGATAGTCTGAGATAGATGGTAGGCGGAACAGGGCTCGAACCTGCGACCTCTGCCTTGTAAGGGCAATGCTCTCCCAACTGAGCTATCCGCCCCACACTCCATGCATTCAAAAATCCAACGTTTTTTCATTATATCAGCCAAGTAAGCTGTGTCAACCGTAAGGAAAACCGACCGTGATGACGACTCCATCGGCATAAAAATCGACGGCACCCTTGAGAAATACGGGTGCGACCCTTTAGAGTGCAACCTTCGTTATCGGACGAATGCCGAAACCGAACCATGACCTACAAAATCAGACACATCAGCAAACAGGTGGGAGCAGAGGTCCCGCAATTGTTGTCCCGAAGCGAACGGATGTGGCTCTTTGCCGAACTCCATCGCCGGGCGCTCATTACCGGAATCGTCGTCGCCATCGCGGTGGTGATCATTCTCGGGGCTCTGTACGTGGTGGAATACCAACAGGAACAGGGAGCACTGGCCCTTGAACACCAAGCCGCCCAAGCCTACCTCGACCGTTCCCTTGTTGACGTTGACGTGGCCACGGAGAAGCTGCAAGAGGCCGTCACTTTGTATCGGCGGATCATCCAGGAGTTCCCTCGCACCGCCAGCGCCCGTTCCGCGTGGTATATGATCGGAAACGCCCTGGCCGAACAAGATGACTACGCCGGTGCCATCGAGGCGTATCAACATTTCATCGACCAGGCAGGAAATTCTCCCGCTCTGCTCGGATTGGTCTACCAACGACTCGGGGCCAGCCACCTGGCAAGCGGGAACCGCGAAAAGGGAATCACCGCTTACACGCAAGTGCTTCAAATGCCCCAAACGCTCAATAAAGACCAAGTGCTGTTCGAACTCGCCAAACTCGAAGAACATGAAAAACGCAATGACCAGGCGCTCGCCCGTTACAGACAATTGTTGGATGAACATCCGAACTCCCCTTATGCGAGTGAAGCCACTTTGCGAGTCAAGATCCTTGAACCGCCCGTGGAGGAACCTGAAGCCGCAAGAGAGGAACCCGAACCAAAAGAGAGGCAGGAGGGGAAGGAAACCGGAGAATAAGGGAAGGGTCCGCGTTCTCAGGAAGTGATCATCAACATCCGCCCGACCCGAATCAAACTACTTCGCAAATTATTCAAAATCTTCAAGTCCTGAACCGATACCCGAAACCGTTTGGCGATACTCCAGAGGCTGTCACCGCGGCGCACACGGTACCACTTCACGTCTCCGGTATCCGTCACGTCTTTGCCGCCTCTGGTCACGCGCAACCGCTGTCCGACCCTGATTAAACTCCCCGAGAGATCATTGAGGTTTCTCAACTGCCTTACGCTCGTCCCGAAGCGATGGGCAATCACCGACAGGCTGTCTCCCCGGCGTACGCGATACCACGTCCGTACGGGTGGCGCGGGTTGCGTCCACGTCTTCATTCGGGATTTGGCCTGTTCCACGCTCTCCGACGTTCCCACAGGGACCTTTAAATAATAGCCTTCCCGGCCAGGTGGAGTGACACTGCGACGGAGTTCGGGATTCAACCGGCGAAGCTCATCAAAGGAAATCCCAGTCTCCTTGGCCACGGACCGCAGATGAACGGACTCGTCCATGCGAATCTCATCGTATTGGTGAACCGTTTGGGAATGAGCGTGAAAACCGAACAACGAGGGACGCGTCGCGATAATCATGGCGGCCATGAATCTGGGGACGTATTGCCTGGTTTCCCGGCGGATATAACGAGTCCTCGCGATTCTCCAGAAATCACGGGTGCCGGTTTTTTTAATCGCGCGACTGATTTTTCCGGCCCCGGCGTTGTACGCCGCCAGCGCCAGGGGCCACGAACCGAACGTGTCGTAGAGATCTCGTAAGTGGACGGCTGCCGCAACCGTGGACTTGATGGGGTCCCGGCGTTCATCCACGTACCAATTGACCGACAAGCCGTAAAGCCGGCCCGTGCTCTTGATAAACTGCCAAGGCCCGGACGCCCGGGCACGCGAATAGGCCCTGGGATTAAATCCGCTTTCGACCAACGATAGGTAAATCAATTCCTTGGGCAGGCCGACTTCAACGAAAATCTGTTCGACTAAGGGTCGGTAGGCATAGAATCTGGTCAACCATTCTTGAAAACGATCATGAATCACGTTTTGAAAGTAGTGAATGCTGCGTTCGACCGCAGGATTGACGATAACGGGAATATCTTCATACCCAAGATCCTCGCTTCCCTGGTGGACGCGAGCCTCCCCTGAGTCCTGAGCTTGTCGAAGGGTCGAAGGGACTGAATTCAAGGAGACGGAAGTTGCAGAACGGCGGTCTGGGTGGAAATACATAAGCCCCCTGGGGTTGGCCGGCAAGGGAAGAGATGACGAAACCACGGCATCCGGCGAATGGGACATACCGGCAGCACGAACGTCGCCGGCACTAAAGAGAAACCCTGAGAGGCAGAGCGTAGAAACAAACGGAAGGTTCCAAAAAGATCTATATCCTTCCAACCAATTGATTTTTATCATATTTTATCCAGACTTTCAGACGTGATATGAGAATGTAGCCGGAATGCCCGCCTCTGTCAAGAATTTATCATGCTTAACAAACAAATATTCAAGATCTTGTGGACTCATTTCAACTGAACCACACGTAAACAACTACAGGTTGTGGTCTAGAAAAAGTCGATTTTAATAGGGAAGTCCCCTTCATCCAGATTGCATATATATCAGGTATTATAAGTACATACGTTTACTGCAATCCACTCGCGGCGGGAAACGCTAGGGCGTCGGGAGACCGGCGGCACAGCGGAATCCGGTCGAGTGATTCCGGTCGAGTGGATCGCTGGCGACCCTGGTAAAAATTCTCACCTGTGGGGTTTCGACCTGCCACCCGGAACTGCGAATGACCCGTCGGGTCCCCGTCGAGGGCCCCTGAGGATTACGGCTCGGGCTCCTGGAATAATACGTCGCGTCATACCAATCGGCGACCCACTCCCAGACGTTACCCGCCATATCATAAACCCCATAGGGGCTTTTGCCTTTTTCATAAATCCCAACCGGCACCAGGGTTTTTTCACCTTGCCATGACTGGTTGAAATTCAGGTGTTTGTGCGTGGGTTCGACGTCTCCCCATGGAAACCGTCGATCATCGGTCCCCCGCGCGGCCTTTTCCCATTCGGCTTCACTCGGCAACCTCTTGCCCGCCCATCGACAATAGGCATCGGCGTCAAACCAATCCACGTTGACCACCGGCAGGGACGCAATGGATTCCGGCATGAGTCCACCCTGCCAAAGATTTTTCGACGAGTCGGTGGGGTGCGACGGCGTGCGATGACCGGTCGAGCGAATAAATTCCAAATACAGGCCGTTGGTCACTTCATAGGTGTCGATGGCGAAGGCATCCAATTCGACTTCGTGATTGGGGTATTCATCCAGACCGCCGTCCCGTGCCCATTTGGGCACCCCCATAAAAAACGGACCGGCGGGAATGACCACCATGGGAGCTCCGTCCTTGCTCGAAACGGCTACGTCCGCGTGAACCT
Organism: Nitrospirales bacterium; assembly: GCA_965207015.1. GTDB lineage: Bacteria > Nitrospirota > Nitrospiria > Nitrospirales > UBA8639 > Bin75. The sequence goes on from OZ242257.1 coordinate 1,708,254, forward strand.
GCTCGATAGCGGTACCGTTCACGCTTATTCCCATCAACACACACGTGGCGATAGCCAATATCCTCTTCATCATCATCTCTCTTTCTGTATGCTAAAACGACCGGAGCCGCGCCCCCTGTCGAGCGACAGGGCGGGACATGAACCACGCGTTCCCGGTCAACCCGAGCTTTCCCGTTCGGCCCGCCTTAACGCGCGCATCAGCACGGGTTCGTTCAACGCCATCTCACTCAGCGCGTCCATGACGTGAAGACCCTTGGTGTCCATCAACTCCTTGGCCTTGGCGTACTGTTTGGTATTGAAGCGGGCCACCGTCGGCTGGTTGTTGATCACTTGGCACGCCAAGACTCCGTCTTCGAGCTCCAACGTCCCTCCCTGCTCCATCAACGTCTGCGCCTGCGCCACCGAAATGCCGTGAAGTTCGGCAAATTCCCCGATCCCGCCGGTTTCGACCATCGACCCGTCCGGCATCGAACACTTGCGTTTGAAATACGGAGACCAATCCTTCCTGAAATCAATATACCGGATATCTCCCCCTCGAGCCACCGACCGCTCCAGCTTGCTGTAATCAAGACCGAGATTCTTCTGTGTGAGACGCTCCTGCAATTCCTCGGAAAGCCCCCTGTAAAACACGCGCTCCACGGCCTCTGCCAAGGGGATGTTCGAAAACTTCGCGAGTTGCTCGGCCTGGGCTGTCTGCTCCAAATCCAGGACCCAGGTCTGCTTGGGCCCGGCCGGATCAATCCGGCACACGAACATCCCGCGCGTGACCACACCTCCGGCTTCCGGATACGTATACAGCCCCCCGTCCGTCAACAGCCGGCGCATGTCTTCCAGCGGGATCTCATAACTTTCCCCGAGCACTTTGGCGTGATGCTCGATATTCTCTTCGCCCGCCATGGCACAGACCATGACGTTCCCCGGAGGATCGAAATCCGTGTAATTCTCCAATACGTTATAGAGCTGCGGCTCTTTGGCCGGTTTAAGCGGCCGCTTTTTTATCCTGAACATGATCGTGTCCGACAGGTGAAACCGTCGTGACGATTTTCATCGTTGTCATTCCCGGTCGTCAAATGCTAGATCTGCTCTTTATGGACGCTTCCCGACAACTGGCAACCCTGTTTTGGCAATACGAGGCGTTCAAATGGGACCCGGACAACGGCTTTCTGCTGGCCTCCGGAGAAACCAGTCCCTATTACGTAGACTGCCGGGCCCTGTTGGCGCATCCCGATGCCCGTTGGCTTGTAGCGCAACTCGTGTGCGCGGCCATCCGCGACCTCTCCTTCGAAGCGGTGGGCGGATTGGAAATCGGAGCCATTCCCTTGGCCACAGCTATATCCGATTATGCCTTTGCGACTCAACCGTCGAAAACCTACGCCACCTTTATCGTTCGCAAACAAGCCAAGGATCATGGACTGGGCAAACGAATCGAAGGCGCGGTCAAGCCCAATGACCGTGTGCTGGTCGTGGATGACGTGCTGACGAGCGGCGGGTCGCTCCTGCAAGCGATCCAGGCCGCCAGGGACGCGCAACTGCATGTCACCCACGCCCTCGTGATCGTGGACCGGCAAGAACAAGAAGGTAAACAGAAAATCGAAGCGCAGGGGGTGGAACTGATAAGTTTAGTGACCTTGAACCATCTTAAAACCCTGCAATTTGAGCAAGAAACCTAGGTCGGGAATTAAGTAACGTTGATCCCCCGGTAATTTACCGTCATGCTGGGGAGGTAGCCAAGAAATGCCTCGGTTGATTGTATTAACATCTCCCTTCTCCGCTAGAAGATTCTTTTGTGCTATCAAATCAGCGATCAATGACAGTATGTTGATCAATGTTGGACAGTGGTCCTTTCATGATTACCCGGAAACGAAATCGATCGTCCGACAAGTAGAAGAGGATTCATACCGAAAATGTTTAATGAAAGGGCAAAAAAGCCTTTCTATCTTCCGTCAGATCCGCCGGTTTCTGCTTGGCATTCAATACAATGGATGGCGCCGACTTTTCCACCACAATGCAGATGCGGTAGCGATGTGCTGGAATGGAACAGACGGGCGCAGGCGTTTGTTCGTTGAAGCAGCCAAGAGATCAGGGGTGAAAGCACTGTTCCTGGAGCATTCGCCTATTCCCAAGCACCTGACCTGTGATCCCATAGGGATCAACGCCAACAACAGTCTTCCACGTAATGCTGACTTTTATCTGGGATGGATGAAAGAAGCGGACAGATCGAGTTCAACGAGCCCTTCTTCATCTGAAAATAAGAAATGGTCGCATCTCCGCCAAAAGATTGTTCCCAGGAAGGCACATCGAAAGTCCTCCGTGTATCAAAGTGGGTTAACTGGTTCTATTCCTCAAAATAAATTTGTTTTCTGTCCGCTCCAAGTTCCCAATGATAGTCAAGTGCTGGAGCATGGAGACTGGATTAATGGATTGCCTCACATGATTGAGGCAATATATCAAGCATCTCGGCATTTACCAGATGATTGGTCCCTACTCATCAAAGAACACCCTTCAGCTAAAGTTGGCTTCAGTCATCTTATTCTCTCACGAGAAGATGAGCGTTTTAAGCTGGTTAACAATTTGCCGACTTTTGAATTGGTAGAGGCTTGTCGCGGTGTTCTGACTCTCAATTCATCTGTTGGTCTTGAGGCCTTCTTCTATAGTCGTCCAGTTCTGGTTTTAGGACATGCATTTTATGATTTTCATCCAGTAGCAACAAAGGTCTCGGATCAAAAGCATTTGGATAGTCTCTTCTCGAATCCAGAGACGTGGACTTTTGATCCAGTAATCCGTGATGTTTTTCTTAAATATCTAATCGAAGAATATTATCTACCCTTCGATCTTAATGAAACACAACGTTTGTCGCCCAAAACAGTCGTCAAATTAAAGAGTCTGATTTCGGGTTCATTCTCTATGCCTCAACCTCGAAGGACCCATTCCAAATCGTCTGTAATATAACAACGTGGGCACTAGACGATTCAGACACATTATGATTTCAAGCAAGTGACGTCCAGACAAATGCGTTCATGTAAAGAGGCTGGCGTTGGGTAACTCTTTCCTCTCGAGAACGAATTTGTGATACATCATTTTATTGATATGGGATGGATGATAGTGTTCGTCAAACAGGCCAAAGTCGAGCGGAACCCCGGCATACGTCGATCTCCAATCCCGCGATGAATGCTGAGGATAACGATTGACGCTCAAGAAGATCGAAGTGATTGCGCCGAATCTGAAACGGCGGCTGTCGGGCGTCACGGCAACGATCGTGCGGCTGCTGCCGTTGCAGGCTCAATCGATCGGGATCGTGGCGACCGGACCGGGGCTGCCGGCGCACCTGCCCTACGTCCCTCTACAGTCCGTGATCCTGATGTCCGGCCGGGGGTATCGGGTCTGGCATGCGCGGCGAAACACCGAGATGCTCTTGGGTCTCATCCTGCGTCACGTTCTCAGAAAGCGCCTGAAGCTCGTGTTTACTTCCGCCTCGCAGCGGCATCACACGCGCTACACCCGCCTGCTGATCTCGGGGATGGACGCCGTCATCGCCACGTCAAACAAATCCGCGTCCTATCTGCGCCGGTCGTCACGCGTGATCATGCATGGGATCGACACCGGGATGTTTCGCCCACCCACGGACCGGCGCGCTCACCGGCGCTCGCTCGGTCTGTCCGAGAACGTGACCATCGGGTGCTACGGACGCATCCGGCACCAGAAGGGCACGGACGTGTTTGTCGACGCGATGCTCGAAGTGCTGCCGCTACACACCAACGTGACCGCCTTGGTAATGGGCCGCGCGGCCCACAAGCACGGACGGTTTCTCCAGGACCTGCGCGAGAAGGTGGCACGGGCAGGGCTCCAGCATCGGATCCTGTTTCTGCCCGAAGTGCCGGTGGATGAGATGCCGCGCTGGTATCAGGCGCTCGATCTCTTTGTAGCCCCGCAGCGCTGGGAAGGTTTCGGGTTGACCCCGCTTGAGGCGATGGCCTGCGGTGTGCCGGTGATCGCGACGACTGTCGGCGCATTTGACGAATTGGTGGAGGAGGGCGAAACCGGACGCCTGATCCCTCCCGGTGACACCGCGAGGATGTGCGTGGCGGTCGAGGCGGCGCTGGCCGCACCCGCCATGCTACAGCAATGGTCGGCGGCAGCTCGGCGTCACGTTGAGGCAGGATTTCGGATCGAGGACGAGGCGGGTGCGCTCAACGCGCTCTACCGGGAACTGCTGGACGGCGGTGAAGACAATCCATGACGCTTTCACGAAGTACGCGCCTTCATATCGCCTTCGTTATTACCAGTCTTGGGGGTGGTGGGGCGGAACGCACGTTATTGAAGAGGGCGGATGGGTTGATCGGATTGGGCCATCAAGTCGATATCGTCTTGCTCGAGCCGGGCATCCGGTATCATCACGAAATCCCCGCCGCGGCACGCCTCGTGTTGTCGGAGAGGGCCTCCGATGCTTTGGAGACCGAAGAGGAATCACGCATTCCAGCAGCCGTCTGTCGATGGCAGGTGGAACGGGCCGGCAAAGGACTATTGAGAGACTCCTGTCGTCTGTTGCATGCGCTCAATTGGAATCCGTTGTTATTGCCTAGTGTTGATACGTATAGGCACACGTTGTTCCTCGCCGATTACGTCAGTCAAGAAACCCCTGACTGCGTTTTGCCGTCTCTGCCCAAGGGTAAGGTTGCCACACTGCTCGCCAAGTCTTTCCTGGCCTCATTTCCGATCGTGATTCCAGTAGTTCATAACGTGCTCGAAAAACGACGACTGAGAGACAGGGTCAGGTATGCCACCCTTATGCCGCACAGCGATCACATTGTCGCGGTTTCCGAAGGGGTCCGTCACAGCGTGGCCAGCAAGACTGGCGTTCCCAAGGAACAGATAACCACGATCTACAACCCTGTCGTGACTCCGAGGCTGGCGGTCCTGAGCCAAGAGGTCCCGGCCCACCCCTGGCTGACCGGAGGCGGTCCACCTGTCATTCTTTCCGCCGGCAGGTTCGTACAGATCAAGGATTTCCCAACCTTGATCAGGGCCTTCCACAAGCTGTCTATGGCGACGCCCGCCAGGTTGATTCTACTTGGCGACGGCGACCAGCGGAAAGACCTGGCCTTACTCGTTCATAGGCTGAACTTGGAGAACAAGGTTTCGATGCCGGGGTGGGTGGATAATCCCTACGCCTTTATGGCGCGCGCATCTCTCTTTGTGACATCCTCGCGATTGGAAGGGTTACCGGGCGTCTTGATCGAAGCGCTTGCCTGCGGTTGCCCTTGTGTCAGCACGGATTGCCCTTCGGGGCCGGCGGAGATTCTGGAGGGAGGACGGATTGGCCGCCTGGTGCCGGTCGGTGATGCCGAGGCCCTCGCGCAAGCCATGCGGCTGACCCTTGAGGCCCCGCCCCCAAGGACGTTGCTGTTGAAGCGGGCGGAATACTTTTCCGCCGACAATGCGGTCGCCAAGTACGAACGACTGATCACGGAGACGGTGCGAGACCGTCACGATGGGGTTCCGGCAGGGGACTAATTCGGAAAGTAGCATACTGCCATGCAGGTCTTTTGCGTCAATGTGCCACTAGAGTCCGGCCACCGGGTCGCCATGACCGAGCAAATCCGCACGTTGAGCATGACGTTCGAGAACTTCCGGGACATCAACTGGCAGGACCTTGACGAGGAAGACATCGCGTGAGTCGATGCCGAAACACAATGGCGGCAGGGACGTCGCCTACAGGGAGGTTGTCGTGAGTGTAACAAGGTGCATACGAAGCGTGGTTGCGGAAGCCGGTTGCATAGCTCGCGTATGTGACTGCAGATCGCACAACTGGAAGGATCACTGTGATATGTTCGACTGCCGCTGTATTCTCGTGATTATCGAAGCCTGTATGCGGTGAGCATGGGGGTCCTGCTTTATCAACCGACTCCGGTGCTGATACCTGAAGACAGTAGTTGTCGGAGAGACTTCCTCTCCCGTCAAAGCACGGTCGATAATACCCTTCTGACAGAGGCTGATTACCGCGAATACGATTCGCGGACGATATTCTATGACGTGTTCCGATGTGACGACCTCAAAGTGGTAGCGATCGGTCCTCCTCCGGTCAATTTGCGGAATGAACTGGAAAAGCTGAGGATTACCTGCGGCGGAAAGATAATTCCTCACTGCACGCGAGAATATCGAAGACTTTGCGTCCTTGAGTTGACATGTGACCAAACCACACATTGCAAGAAGAACCTGCCGCTACGGTTCTCGTTCCCATCCTTCGATGTGGAAATTGAGGTGCCACCGCCACCCCTGTCCTCTCCGGCGGAAGTACCCCGTCTGAGTCTGATGACACTACAGCGGAATAATCCGCTCCCGTGGATCCTCGATTGGTGCCGCTGGCATCACCGCCTGCACAGCGTGTCCCGCCTCGTCCTTTACGACAACGCAAGCGGCAACCTCGATGCCCTCAGGGCAGCCTTGGCCCGGATGGACGACGCGGTCGACGTCGTGCTCGTCGACTGGCGCTTTCCCTATGGACCGGGCCGGGGTCACCAGAATCGCTTCTGTCAGATCGGGGCACGAAACCACTACCTACTTCGTTTCGGTTCGACCGACGCGTGGTGCCTGACTCTGGATATAGATGAGTGCCTGGTAGTGAGTGGAGAAAAGACGTTTAAACAATATTTGCATGATTGCGAAGGCAGCGGCATTGTCGAGGTGGTGTTCGACTCGTTCATCGTACCCCCGCATCAAGGACAACCGGCGTTAGCGAATCGACGTTTCAATTCGTACTGGTTCCGGAATCGCGAACGACGAGGCTACAATTTGAAATTTGCCTTCAAGCCTCGGCATATCGAATACGTTGGTCCGCACATGGCATATCCCAAAAACCGGGTATTTGCCAAGTTGATTGGGTTTCCTCGTCTATACGACAAGACCTTTCTTTTCTACGGAAGCGTTTTGAAAAGATTATCTTCCAAGCGACTTTTTCGTTTTCTCTTTTCGAATCGGTTTGCGCTTCGATACCCGAGTCCTGACGAACTTTTCTTTTACCATTTCCGTGGTCTCAACACGAATTGGAGGCCGAAGAGATATTTCGGCGAAATCGTCGAAAGCTTCGATGCAAGTCGGCACGTTTCCGATACTCTCATCGGAGCGTTGTGCGTCCGCGCCGGGTTGATTGACGACAAGGGATTGCCATCTCCTCCACCTGGCCTGCACTCCGCGCGTGAACCATGACGGCTGGTTATTGATCACTGGGCACGCCAGGACTCCGTCTTCAAGTTCCAGAGCGCTCCCCTGCTCCAGCAACATCTCCGCCTGCGCCATAGAGATGCTGTGAAGTGCGGTAAGCCGTGGCCTTGGAAAGGGTTTCAAAAAGCTCTCTTTCCCACAAACGCCACGGCGACTATAATTCTGCCAAGTCGTCACGCTTGGACGTCAATTAAGCGGAAGGTCGCGGAGATAGCATGCTTAGGACTATAAAAAAGAGCATTTCTCGTTCTTCTGTAAGGAAGAAGTTTGGGATTTGGAAGCAAAATCGTCGTATACGAACAATGCAACCGTTAAATGTTAGAGGAAAAATTCTAATACTTGCCTTGGGTTCACGCGGTGTAAGGCCTCGCGGCAAAGTTACGTCCCGTCGGTTTTTCCCACCGTTTTGCAGAGTGTTGGGGCAATGCGGTATCGCGTCCGTCTATGTAGGTGACTGTGAGAGTCTAGAGCGAGAACTTTGTTTGTCTAGCGGCCTACCGACTGTCCTTGTAAGTCTCATTAATGAAGATTTCGATGATCCTGAATCATATAAAATTCCGAATGAATTGCTGCAAAAAGTAACCGCTGTATTCAACTCTCACAGAATTGCAAGGATTATAAGAGACAAGAAAGTAGCTAATAGTTTTTTCTCTGAACACAATATATCTATGCCCAGACAAAATCTTGATGAAAGAACCCACGTGTTTAGTAATGCTAGAATCGGTTCCGGCGCAACAGCATTTGTAGTCGACAACCTAAAAGAATTGGATGAGGAACGTTACAATACGCAGTTTATTGATACGACGGTGCAATTCAGAGGATCTGCGTATTTTACATGTATTAGGCTGGTTTGCATCGGCACGTACTTGATAAGAATTTATATTCGTGCACGAGACGTGAGCGAAAATAATCCCTCGGTGCACAGCAAGGATACTCCGCGAGATCGTGAGCTTCTGGCTTACCTGCGTGAAGAACTGGTTGTGCCGCGTCTGGAAGCATTTCATGCGTTAAGTTACCGCATCGGACATGTCTTGGGACCGGGATTCTACGCGCATGATGTGTTAATTGAAAATAAGACCGGTCAACTATTTTTGTGCGAAACCGGTTTTAAGTTTTATGACAGTACATATGAAAAATGGATGATTGATGTAGTAGGAGACAGGAATTTTCTATTCAATATATCCGATCAGGAAACCTATGCTGCATACGCAGCTTCCGTTTTCGTAAGCTACTGTACTGAAATGAGGTTCTTGTAGAACCATTCCTTCGGTTCATACTGCCAACCGCTGCTTGGTGGTCAGATGAGGTCGAACTTCTTACAGTATGTATGAACGGTTGACGTTCTGTTCCACTAGGACCCTCCTTCCCACTAAGGTCCAGTCCTGGACCAAACACCTATTCTCTATCCACTGAATCATACTGTCTCATGAATGAGCAGATACATAAGCTTTCCCATATACAGAGACATGCGATAAGTGGTGCTTTCATGCAGAATGGGGTCAGAAGTTCTTGATGAAAACGTCAAACTTGCCGAAACATAGATCGTCTCGATTTTAAAGGAGGCAGATGCGGGATGTGGGGGATCAGTTTTCAGGGCAGCCCACGATGAACTCTTGGCATCTGCCTTTAGCCCGTCTCTAACAAGCGTTCCCTCATTCCCTGACAGAACCGACTGCAGGGCCGAGTAAAGAATCCGGCTCGCAGTACTCCAGAGAGGAAAGGGCCTTCATGCTGCGGCAGACCTTCTCAGCCGTTGCCGCCTTTTGCCATTCGCTCCATTTAAAAAGCCACATTTTGAAACGAGAGATCTCGTCGGTTTTCGTCAAGCCTGCTGCCGCGGCCTTTTCAAGAATGATTCTCTTGTCCTTGTCATCAGGCCAACGATGAAAGACAAGAATGATCCCTATGGCTTGTGGATTGTCCGGGTCGAACTCAGGCAGGGGTTCCGGTAATTCGACAACGGCAGGTCGTTGTGAAGACGAAGAATCATCAAAGACAAGTCTTGTTTGACCGTACGCATCTTGCAAAGGGAAAACCGCTCCACCGCCGAGTTGGGCCACCAACACACAAAGAACCGCCTGATGACACAAAGAAGCTAAATGGTGCCAAAATGGAGCTAAAATACCGCTAAAAGGATTCATAATGGATCCAAAAGTAGTCAAAATGTATGCATTTTGTCATCTCAGGTAGTACGGGACTGTCTTGCTGGGGACGATCGTGTAGGCGGACGGGCTGGAGGCACTACTGAATCCGGCGGATTCCTTCATGGGGTTGCTGAGACCCAGAGGATGGGGAACCGATGCACTGTTCCTGAACCGTATCCAAAATGCGATCGGCGAGGAGACGTTTCGGCAATCGTTCGACTTCGATGGGCGTTCCATGACGAGGCAGGAGGATGACTTCATTGGTCTCGTTGCCGAATGCCGATTGCGGCCCCGTAATCCTGTTCACGACCAGCACATCGAGGTCTTTTTGATGCAGTTTCTTGCGGCCGTTGGCGAGCAGGTCCCCGGATTCCGCGGCAAAGCCGACGAGCACGTGGTGCGTCCGTTTCCGTGACAACGCTTGCAGGATGTCCGGAGTCCGCTCGAGTTCCAGGGGCTCGCCGGCCCACGCGTGTTTCTTGACCTTTTCGGACGAAGGGTTCCGGGGTCGAAAGTCTCCGACCGCCGCGGTCATCACAAGGACGGTGGCCCACGCGAACCGGGCATCCAGCTCCTGAGCCATTTCTTCAGCCGTCACCACCGAAACGCGCGTCACGTTGGGCGGACACGGCAATGCCGTCGGTCCGCTGACGAGCAGCACCTCGGCTCCCCGTTGGGCCGCGGCTTCCGCCATCGCGTATCCCATCTTTCCTGATGAGGCGTTCGTGATAAAGCGAACGGCATCGATCGGTTCCCGCGTGGGGCCGGCCGAGACGAGCACCCGTTGACCGGACCAGTCCCACAGACGCGCCAGACGGGCACGCACCGCATCCAGAATCACGTGTTCGGCAGGCAACCGGCCTTTTCCAATCAGGCCGGACGCCAGCGGGCCTTCCTCCGGTTCCAGCACCATGACCCCGCGCTCGCGCAACGTCCGCGTATGCGCCGCCACCGCAGGGTGGTCCCACATTTCGACGTCCATGGCCGGGGCCATGACAATGGGACATCGTGCGGACACGAACAACGTCCCCAGCAGATCATCCGCCAAACCCAACGCACATTTGGCCAAGGAGTTCGCCGTGGCCGGCGCCACCAGGATCAGGTCCGCGTCTTCCGTCACCTGCAGGTGCGGCATGGGTTGGTCATCTGCAAAGAGCCGTTGCAACACCGGCCGGCCTGACAACACTTCGAAGGTCAGCGGCGCCACGAACTGCGTGGCGGACGGCGTCATGACCACGGACACCTCCGCCCCTTCCTCGACCAGCGTCCGAAGCAGAAACACGGCTTTATAGGCCGCAATGCTTCCCGTCACGCAGAGGACAATGCGCTTGCCTTGCAACGCTTTTTCGCTCACCCCTCGGCCTCTGCTTCCCCGGCGGGTTCATTTGGCGAATCGTCAACGTAGACGCTGAGTTGCTTCTTGATTTCCTTGGCATCTTCATCAGCCTCCGCCAACAACGCCGGTTCGAATTCACGGTCCAGGCTTCTCCTGGCTTCACGAAGCGCCTCACGCGCTTCTTGTCCCATCAAATACTCCACGTTGTCTCCCAACACTTCCTCGAGCGCAATGGAGGTTTCTTTGGTGAATTTACTCGTTTGTGCATGCGGGGTCCCGCGCATGAGTTGTTTCGCCCGTTGAGCGGCAACCAGCACGACTCGATAGCGGGAATCGAACTTGCCGGCTCGATCGTCCGGAAGCAAAGGAAGCGTATCAATCATAATCGAAACTCCTTTGGTGAATACGGTTACGTGGCAATCTTCTTCATCGTCATGGATTCGATCAACCCGTTTTCCACGAGTACGTCAGGGTCCAACCGGTTGGTCTTCACCCGTTCGGCCAAAATAATGGATCCCAATTCTTTCGTCGCCTGCAGGAGTTCGTCATTCCGCACGAAGTAATGATAGGCTTTGAAATTGGCGATTTCATCACTCGCTTTTTGCAGGCGACGCTCGATTTCCTCCGGGGGATCCTTGGCTCGCCGACAGAGCCGGTTGCGAAGGACCTCAAGCGACGGCGGAGCCACGAACACGTACACGGCCCCGGCAAAGCGTTCCATAATTTGCCTGGCGCCCTGCGCATCGATATCCAACAACACGTCGGTCCCTTTTTGCAAGGCCGCCAACAACGGTTCTTTCGGAGTGCCGTACTTGTTGCCGTACACTTCGGCCCACTCGAGGAACGCCTCCGCCCGAACCAGATCCTGAAACGTGACCTCATCGACAAAACTATACTCAACCCCGTCACGCTCGCCCGGTCTCGGCTTCCTGGTCGTATAAGACACCGACAACGTGGTACTCGGCATTTGGGTCACGATGTTCTTGCACAACGTGCTCTTTCCGACCCCGGAAGGGCCCGACACCACAACCAAGACACCGTTAGCCGACATCAGTCACACTCACTCCCTGCTTATTCAACATTTTGCACCTGCTCGCGAATCTTTTCCAGTTCACTCTTGAGCTGGATGACGTGCTTGGCGATTTCCGCGTCATTCGCCTTGGATCCGATCGTATTCACCTCGCGACCCATTTCCTGCAACAAAAAATCCAACTGCCGCCCGACCGGCTCCCGTTTTTTTATCATTTCTTCAAATTGAATGCCATGGCTTTGGAACCGGGTGAGTTCTTCCGTGACGTCGCACCGGTCGGACACGAGCGCTAATTCCTTGTTGAACCAGGTTTCCTGCTCACTTCCGGCCAAGGGAGGCACGCGCAACCGCAAACGCTCCTGGAGGCCCTTGACCACGCGGGGCAGGCGACGTTCGATCGATCGGTGCATGTCGCGAATCAGCTTCAGCCGTTTCGCCATATCAGCCTGGAGGGCTTTCCCCTCTTTCGACCGCATGCGATCGAGATCCGCAAGCGCTCCCGACGTGAGCCGCTTCACCACCCGGTTCAGGTGCTTGTCGTCGATCGGGATGTCGGCAACGCGAAAAATGTCCCTGAATGAGGCCAACAGTTCGACGTCGATTTGTCCTCCCAACCGGAACTCCCGCTGTAAATCCTTGAGAGCCCGATAATACTGCCGCGCCAAGGGACGATCCAGCGTGACGTGTTTGCCGCGTTCATGGCCTTTCCCGTAGACCACGACAAGTTCGATTCGTCCCCGGCGACATGTTCGGGCCACCAACTCCTTCAATTCTTCTTCCCACTCAAACCCTCCCTTGGGCACCCGAAGGACGATTTCCCGGAATCGATGGTTCACCGACCGGACTTCCACGACCACGGCAAGCCCGTGACTGGTTCCTTCCCGTTTGCCGAAACCCGTCATGCTTTTCAACATGGCCGCGACACCTTTCCTTCCCATGGACAGTCTTCATACAGCACGCAGCCGGCGCATTGAGGTTTCCGCGCCAGGCATACGTAGCGGCCATGAAGCAAAATGCGTTGCGAGCCATCGGTCCAATCCCGGGCAGGCCAGACCGCCTGCAAGTCAAACTCGATTTTGGCAGGGTCGGTATTCCGGGTCAGGTGCAAACGCTGCGCCACGCGCTTGACGTGCGTATCCACGACAATCGCCGGCACGCGGAAACAGGCGCCCAACACCACGTTGGCGGTCTTTCTGCCGATCCCGGGCAACGACGTCAATTCCTCCATGGTCTTGGGTACGGCTCCTTGGAACTGCGACACCAGGGCTTGACTGCACTTTACCAGGTGTTGCGCCTTGTTCCGGTAAAACCCCGTCGGTTTGATCAACCTCTCCAGTTGCGCTTGAGACGCGCGGGCCAATTCCCGGGCACCCGGATAGGCCGCAAACAACGCCGGCGTCACCCGGTTCACCCGTTCATCCGTACATTGGGCCGACAGGATCGTCGCCACCAGCAACTCAAAGGGGGTGGTGTAGCTCAGTTCCACAGGCGCGTTGGTCCCCTGACTGCGCAGGCGTTTCAGAATCCGACGGGCACGGGTCATTGTGGATTTTTGATTGTGGATTGCTGATTTTTGAGTTTTCACCCTGCCTCCGTCACGGGCACGCGGGATTCCAAGGCGTCGGCAATCGCGTCCTTCAACGGGGTCAAAGTCTCTTTCCGAAGCGCGGAAACGCACAAGGCCCTTCGACTTCGCCCTTCGACTTCGCTTCCTTCGACTCCGCTCAGGACAGGCAGGGCAGGCTCAGGGCAGGCCTGAAAGCGCCGTTCGAGCACTTCCACGTCTTCCGGCGGCAATTGATCGCATTTGTTCATGACGAGGATCCGGGTCACGTGTTGCAGGTCAAGTTCATGCAGGAGTCCTTCGACCACCTGTATTTGCTGATCACGATCCGGCGCGGTCGCATCCACGACGTGCACCAGTACGTCAGCCTGGTGAAGCTCGTCAAGCGTCGTCCGAAAGGCTTCCAGGAGATCCTGGGGCAGGTCTCGAATGAACCCGACGGTATCGGTCAGAATCACGTGCTGGCCGGAATGAAGCCTGAGTCGTCGCTTGACGGTATCCAGGGTTTCAAACGGCTGATCTTTGGCCGAAACGCAGCTACGAGTCAGGGTGTTCAGCAAGGTGGATTTCCCGGCGTTGGTATACCCCACGATCGATACCATCGGAGTCCCTTGGCGCAGGCGCCTGGGGCGTTGCTGCTCCCGTTGACGACTCAAGTCCTTCAACTCGCGTTCGAGGTGATGAATGCGATCCCGCACCCGTCTCAGGTCGGTCTCCAGTTTGGTCTCGCCGGGACCTCTGGCCCCGATGCCGCCGCCCAAACGGGAGAACGCCGTGCTGGATTGAGACAACCTGGGCAACAGATACTTGAGTTGCGCGAGTTCCACTTGAATTTTCCCGTCGCGTGAATGCGCCCGGCTGGCAAAAATATCCAGAATCAACTGCGTCCGGTCGATGACCTTCAACTCGATCATCTCGGATAATGACTTGATCTGCGTCGGGGTCAAATCCCGATCGAAAATCAACAGATCGGCTCCGCTTTGCAGCGCGTGGATGATCACCTCGGTAATCTTTCCCACTCCCAACACGTACTTGGGATTGATCCGCGACAAGCGTTGCATCACCGTCCCGACCACCTGAATGCCCTGCGACGTCGACAATTCCTGACATTCCCGCAGACGTTCTTCCTGATCGAACCGCCTTTCCGCCGTGACACTGACCAGCAACGCACTTGGACTGTCGTCCGTTCGGCGAAGCGCCGGGGTCGCCCTGGAAATTTCGGCTTCCAGCGATTGCACGAACTGATCACATTGACACTGAAACGCCTGCAAGCTCTGCGGGGCCCAAGCCTCATACGCTTTCCCTTGCGGGTTGGGCGGTACCAGGTGGGCCAGCGAGATGGAAACCGGTTCGCCCCCGTTTCCCACGCCGAGTACCGCCATCAAATCCAGGCGAAGCAGCGCCAAGTCGGTCAGGTCGTCCTTGTTTAACGGTTGATTGTTAAGATGGGTATGCACGAACCGGACGCCGCGCAATAGTCGGGGACCGGACCGGCTCCGCGCCAGTTCGGGGATCACCAATTGACGGTCCGTGCCGATGATGACGGATTCGATGATGCCTCGTCGATTGATCAGCAGTCCGATTTGCCGTCGAATTTCATGTGACAGTTCCGTGCAGGAGCGCGCCAGTTCCGGAGAAATGACTTTTTCAACGGGCACGCGCCGGCGATAGAGCCGTTCAAGCCGCGTAACCTGGCCGGGTTTCAACCCGGTCAGATGTCCAATCGCATGTGGAATAAAGGCTCCCCTTTCAAGTATGCCGACCTGTTAGATCGAAACACCCGAACCGTTTCCCGGTGCCATGGCTTCGATCGCCAGACCGGGCTGGGCATCCAGGTCTTGCGAAGACCACCGCTGTTCCTGATAGGCCCACCACCCGGCGGCAGCGACCATCGCGGCATTGTCCGTACAAAACTGCATCCGCGGCAACGCCAGACGAAGGCCTTCCTTTTCCGCACGAGCCTGTAAAACCATGCGCAAACGGGAATTCGCGCTGACCCCTCCGACCACCGCCAAGCCGGCAACGCCATGCCGGCGCACTGCCCGAAACGATTTTTCCACTAATACGTCCACGATGGCTTCCTGGTAACCCGCGGCGACGTGCGCCGGCAGGGACGACTCCTGGCGCGACCGCCGGTCCCTCAAGTAATACAACAACGACGTTTTCAGACCACTGAAACTGAAATTGAACCCTCCCTTGTTCAAGTACGGACGAGGAAACCGGACGATTGACGGATCCCCCGTTTGCGCCAGACGATCGAGCGCGGGACCGCCCGGGTAGGAGAGTCCCAGCATCTTGGCGCCCTTATCAAACGCTTCGCCCGCGGCGTCATCAAGGGTTTTGCCGAGGAGTCGATATTCACCGCGTTGGGGAACGAGATACAAGTGGGTGTGCCCGCCGGATACCACGAGTACGACGCAGGGAGTCGTAAAATCGGGATATTCCAACCACGCGGAGGCAATGTGTCCTTCCAGATGATGCACGCCGATGCAGGGCACGCCCAACGCGTACGCCAGGGCCTTTCCGAAACTCACCCCGACGACCAGCGCACCGGCAAGTCCGGGCCCTTGCGTGACCGCAATCGCCCGAAGATCAGACCAACCCACCCCCGCCTGGTTCAGAGCGGCCTGCGTGATCTCTTCGATCCTTTCCACGTGCTTTCGCGATGCCAATTCCGGCACGACTCCGCCGAAACGGCCGTGCACCTCGTGTTGGGATGCCACAAGATTCGACAACAGACGCCCTTGCAGCGAGAACACTGCCGCGGCTGTTTCATCGCACGACGTTTCGATGCCCAGGAGACTGGGAGTCGGTGCGCAGGAAGGAGCGCTCGTGGGAGTTTGGCCGTTTCGGGGCATCACGGGAGAACAGTCGTCATAAAAAACAACGACTCTCGCCACGCAGGGTAACGAGAGTCGTCTATCAAGGGAAGGGAATCAATCCGTGAATGATTTGTCGTCTTACGGCAACCGATGCAGCGCCCAAGGTTCAGACGCCCGCCATCGCCTCCTCTTCAACAAACACGGGAGCGTTGTCACGAAGCACCACTTTGATTTTCTTGACGTCCTTGAATCGCCCCCGAATGAGTTCATCGGACAAGGGATCACCCAGCAGCTTCTGGATGGTGCGCCGCATGGGCCTCGCTCCATACTGCGGTTGATAGCCCTGAGCAATCAGCCAGTGCTTCACGTCGTCGCCCATCTCCAATTGGACCTCACGCTCCGCCAACCGTTCGTTCAGTTCGCGGATCAGGATATCGACGATGTTCAGCAGGTGCTCTTTTTCCAACGGATGGAAGACCACGAATTCATCGATCCGATTCAGAAATTCCGGGCTGAAACTCCGTTTCAATTCATCCAGAATATCGTTCTTCATGCGCTTCCGGGTTTCCGACTCTTCGACTTTTTGGAAGCCGAGGGACACGCCCTTCTGAATGAGCTTCGTGCCCAGGTTGGACGTCATCACGAGAATCGCGTTCTTGAAATCGACCTTCCGGCCCAGGCTGTCCGTGAGCAACCCGTCGTCCAGGACCTGCAAGAGCACGTTGAAGATATCCGGATGGGCCTTTTCGATCTCATCGAACAACACCACCGAATACGGGCGCCGCCGCACCTTTTCGGTCAACTGCCCGCCCTCTTCATAACCGACGTAGCCGGGAGGAGCGCCGAACAACCGGGAACTCGTAAATTTCTCCTGGTACTCCGACATGTCGATGCGAATCAGGGCATCCTCGGTATTGAACAAGAACTCCGCCAAGGCCCTGGCCAGTTCGGTCTTGCCGACGCCTGTCGGTCCCAGGAAGATAAAGGACCCGATCGGCTTGCGCGCCTCCTTGAGACCGGCCCGTGACCGGCGAATGGCGCGACAGACCGCGGAAATGGCTTCTTCCTGCCCCACGATGCGCTTGTGCAGAAAGTCTTCCATGTGCAGCAGCTTTTCCGACTCTTCCTCTTCGAGTTTAAAGAGCGGAATGCCCGTGATTTTGGAGACCACAAAACTGACCTCCTCGGCCCCGATCACCGGCTTTTGCTGCTCCTGGTTCTTCTTCCAATCGCGTTTGGCATCCTCCAGCAGTTTGCGCAGCCGTTCTTCTTCTTCCCGGTATTTCACGGCCTCTTCAAAACTTTGCAACCCGATAGCGACTTCCTTTTCGTGCGCCACGCGCTTGAGTTCCTGTTCCAACGATTTCAACTCTGGGGGCAGCGAATAGGATTGCAGCTTGGCCCGGGACCCCGTCTCGTCGATCAAATCGATCGCCTTGTCGGGCAGGAATCGATCCGTGATGTAGCGGTCGGTCAATTTCACGGCTTCCACCACCGCGTCATCAGAAATTTCCACGCCGTGGTGTTCTTCATAACGATCACGCAAGCCCTGAATGATCTTGATCGTTTCCTCCACGGAAGGCGGATTCACGTATATGGGCTGGAACCGTCGTTTCAGGGCGCCGTCTTTCTCAATATGTTTGCGGTATTCATCCATGGTGGTGGCCCCGATGCAGTGAATCTCACCACGGGACAACGCCGGCTTGAGCATATTGGCGGCGTCGATCGACCCTTCGGCCGCGCCCGCGCCCACCAGGGTATGCAGCTCATCGATGAACAGGATCACGTTCCCGGCCTGTACGATTTCCTTCATGACCACTTTCAGGCGTTCTTCAAACTGCCCCCGGTACTTCGTACCGGCAACCAGGGACCCCAGATCCAAGGCGATCACGCGCCGGTTCAGGAGATTGTCGGGTACGTCCATCGAGACGATGCGTTGGGCCAACCCTTCGACGATCGCGGTTTTTCCCACCCCGGATTCGCCGATCAGGGCCGGGTTGTTCTTGGAACGGCGACTCAAAATCTGCAACACCCGTTCGATTTCATCGCCGCGGCCGATGACGGGATCCAACATGGAGTCCTGCGCCAGTTGCGTGAGGTCCCTGCCGAATTCATCGAGCGCGGGCGTACTGCTTTTCTTGTCGCGTTCCCGGGTTCCGGATTTCCGCAGGAAGGTCACGGTCAATTGACGCGCCGTAAGCAGGTTCCCGCCCAGGCTGCGAAGCACCTTCCCGCCGATCCCTTCCTCTTCCCGCAACAGGCCCAACAGGAGATGTTCGCTCCCGATGTGGTTGTGCCCCAGCAGTCTGGCCTCTTCGACTCCGTATTCGATGACCTTCTTGACGCGAGGGCTGAAGGGGATTTCTCCGAAGGTGACGGTCGTCCCGCCACTGGGCAAACTGCGTTCAACCTCCAGACGAATCTGTTCGGGAGACAGCCCCATCTTCTTGATGATCATGAGGGCAATGCCATCGGATTCACGGAGAATGGCCAGCACCAAATGCTCCGTGCCGAGATAGTCGTTCTGATGGCGTTCAGCCTCTTCGCGGGCCAGAATAATAATCTTGCGACCTCTGTCCGTGAATCGCTCGAACATTTTCCCTCCTTTTGGGGTAAACGTTTACCCCCTTGGGGTCAGGTCAATCCCACCGTCACACGCTGATAAGTCTATCCATCCGTTCTGAAAACTGTCAAGGCAAGACCGAGGCTGGTAACGATGCGTAAGGTTTCACATTCCAACGATGCCGTCAAGAGGAAGGAACATTCACGGCATTTCTCCATTGACTCCGGAACGTAGTGAACGATACAATTTTAGGTCCGGCACTTTATAGCGGTGCACGCCTCGACGCCCCCTTCACTGCCCCATTTTTATCATCAACACATGAGTCGCTTGTGGAACCTCTAATTTATTGTGATAGCGGGATGCAGGGCAAGGCGTCCCGCAGCGAAACCCGAAGCTTATCATGGAGATAGGTGAGGGTTGAGCGAGGACACAACGCAGCCATGCGCCCGATAGTGCAATAAATCAGAGGTTCCTTGTGACTGTCATCGGCATCCTGACCAAACCTCAACTCCCCGAGATTAGCCCCATCCTCGAGGAACTGGTCGACTGGCTTGGACGGAAACAAAAAACCGTCCTGGTCGGCTCCTCTTCCGGGGACCATTTCCACGAAGGCCCGCAACCGGTCGATCAGCAAATCGCCGCCGAAGCCGACCTCGTACTCGTGCTGGGCGGAGACGGCACGATGTTGCGGGCGGCCCGGCTCGTCGAAGAACGATCCGTCCCCATCCTGGGGGTCAATTTGGGCGGCTTGGGATTTCTGACGGAAAGCACGCTGGACACGATGTACGACTCCCTGGAAAAAATCTTTGCGCAGGAATTTTACCTGGATCACCGCCTGCGCCTCCAGGTCCACATCCGTCACATAACGGGAGAACAGCAAGAACGAACGGCGCTGAACGACGCGGTCATCAGCAAAGGGACTTCTGGACGCATGATTACCACGAGCATTCAGGTCGACAAACAATTCGTGACGAAGCTGCGGGGGGACGGGTTGATCATTGCCTCGCCGACCGGATCCACGGCCTACTCCATGTCCGCCGGCGGCCCGATCCTGGAACCCAGTCTCGAAACCCTGGTGCTGACGCCCATCAGCCCCCATACGTTGACCCACCGTCCCCTCCTTGTCCCAAGCCAACTCTTACTGGAGATTCAATTGACAAGCCAAGAGGGAGGCACCGTGACAATCGACGGCCAGATCGGGATTCATATGGAGTATGAAGACACGCTCACGATCAGCGCCTCACCCCACCGGACTCGCCTCATCCGGTTTCCCGACCGGACGTACTATGATGTCTTAAGGAACAAACTCAAATGGGGGGACATCTGAGCCTCTAACTATTAAGGCTGGCATTCGGGACATTCAGTCCGTTCCTGCTCGGCACGAAACTCATCGGACGTCAGCGGAAAAATCTGGTTACACGTCGCACAGGTGCGGATTTCAAAAAACGCTTCCCCATCCTCGTGAATCTCGCACGGCAGCAACAGGTCCAGCGGATCATAGCCCAGGGTCTTGCCGTCGGGGAACTTCACGACGGCCAAACGCACGTTGAAATGTTGAAAGACGCCTTCCTTGCCTTTCCGGTCGTCACCGGACCCCACGACACAAACGGGCTGTCCGGGTTGCCGCGCGCGAAGATCCTTCAGGGTGCGATGGGAATCCATCGCCACCTCAAATTGGGTCGCGTCCGGAGCCTCTGGAGTTGCCATAATCGCGGGAGTTTCGTACAAGAAGGTTAAGCGAAAAACCGTCTCGACTTGTAACACGCGCAAAAAAAATCCGTCAAGACAACGCGCAGATTTCCTGAAAGGGGGAAACAATGGCACCCATCACTATTTACCAGAAACCGACGTGTTCGACGTGCCGGCAAGTCCTCAAGCTCGTTCGGGAAAGCGGGCACGCGTTTACGGCCGTCAATTACTACGAAACGCCGTTGTCGAAAACCAAACTCAAGGAACTCCTGAAAAAAGGCAGGCTCAAGGCTCGGGACGTGCTGCGTACGAAAGAAGAGAAATATAAAACATTGGGCCTTGCCAAGGCCGACAAGTCCGATGAGGAATTGATCGAATTGATGATCACGTATCCGGACCTGCTCCAACGCCCCCTGGTCGAGCAGGGCCAGACTGTCATTCTCGCCCGGCCCGCGGAGACGGTGAAGCGACTCTGGGAAGGGTCGTAAGCGTGATGCAAGCCCGTGGAGGCCAGTTGACGGTCCCTTATTCCCCTCCTTTGTAAGGACGGGAACTTTTTCCGAAGAGGGAAAAGTTGGGAGGTAGAGGTATTAGCCGGGCCTTACCGCGCTTGGTTTTCCGTGCCGTGGGCTTCGGTGCGCGGGATGCTGGAATCCGCCCTGAGAAACTGGTAGGCCTCGATGATGCGCCGCAATTCGGGTTCGGCGCTACGATCCCCCTTGTTAATATCCGGATGGAGTTTCTTGGCTTTTTGACGGAAGGCCCGGGTTACCGCCACCATCGAACTCCCGAACTCGAGACCCAGGGCCTCATACGCTTCCTGGTGTGAATTGATTTCCCCTTGAGAAGCCGCGACATCGCCGCTTCCCGTGGCTTTCTTGAAGAAATCAAACAGGTTGATCTTGCGCCGGCGTCGCTTGGGACGTTGATGGATTTCGCTGTCGAAGTCTTCAAAGCGATCCTCGATGAATTCGAGGCGGGCCTCCAGGCGCTGGGCGTGGGTCAGTTCCCGGACGTCATCTAATTCCTCTTCGATGAGCGTCACCATCCGCTCGACTTCCGTCAGTCCGGTCTCAACCTTGAAGTAACTCTCGGCGCGTTCCATCATCATCGTGTCGATGGCAAAATCCAGGCTGCGCTCCGATTGGGCTCGCAACTCGGCGATCCGGCGACGCATACCCGAGAAATAGCGAGCCTTGGCCCGCTCGTCAAACGGCATGGCACTGCCTCCGGAATGTTCGTATCACAGTCATGTTTTCGGTCGTAGGGGACAGCCCGAGCCTGCCCTGCCTGTCCTGAGCGGAGCCGAAGGGTGCCGTCCCGAATGAATGGCGCCGCATTCTAGCATAAAAACTTCCTCTGCCTCCCAACGGGACGACGACCCCATTTAGGTCCTCCCTCCTTTTCCCCTCCTTTGTAAGGAGGGGCAAGGGGAGGTAGACTCTGCGGTCATGATGGCGAAACCTCTCGCTCTAGGGGCGTTCAACTCTACCCCACCTATCCTCCCCTTACAAAGGGGAGGAAAAGCACCCAGGGCAACCACAGAAGGTTGCCCCTACGACGTCGGTTAGGGTACAAACGGCCAAAGGATCCGCATCCGTTTCGCCCCGGGGACTTCATCTTTCATACATTCATCGAGGAGGAGATTGCCGTGAGAAGAAGTGTGTTATGCGTCACATTCATTGCGGGATTGTGTGTGGGTCTTTCAGGCGTAGCCTGGAGCGTAAATCCGACCGGGTACGGGCAAGCCGGCGGAGAATACGATATCAGGATTCCCCGTGTGCCGGCCGGTCACTTGGCCAAGGCCAAGAAAGTCAAACCGCCGTTTGAAGCAACGCCGGAAATCCTGGCGGAGGGCAAAGCCATCTTCCTGGGCGTGGGAGGGTGCATCAGTTGCCACGGCCCCGAAGGCAAGGGTAACGGCGCCGCCGCCAAAAACCTGCCGATCCAGCCCCGCAACTTCACGAATCCGAAATTTCATAAATTGCGCACGCCCGGCGAACTGATGTGGATCCTGAAAAACGGAAGCATGGGCCAATCGGGGCGGGTCCCGGGTACCGGCATGCTGCCCGTTGTCCAACCCAAAGGGTTCATTACGGAAGAGCAAGGCTGGAAGGCGCTGCTCTACGAACTGAGCTTGGGGAAATAGCCGAGATGTCGGGTTACGCCTTCGGCTAACCCGACCTACCCTGACTACAAAGATAAAGACCCTGGATCCCCGATTACAAATGTCGGGGATGACAGAAGAAACGTCCGGGGAAGGAAGACGGAGGCCCTTCATTGACAGCACCCGGACCCAGGGTTAGAATTTTTCCGGACTCCGACGTAGGGGCGGTGTTCGCCCGATTTAGGCCTGTCGTGAGCCTGTCGAAGGGCAGGCTGTCGTAAGCTAAGGGATGGTCTCCCCTTGTCTTCTCAATTCGTTCATCTGCACCTCCACACCCAGTACAGCCTGCTGGACGGCGCGAACCAACTGAATCCTCTTCTCGGGCAGGTCAGGGAATTTCAACAGCCCGCTGTCGCCATCACGGACCACGGCAACCTCTTCGGCGCCATCGATTTCTACGAAAAGGCCACGGCCCACGGGGTGAAGCCCATCATCGGGTGCGAAGCCTATCTCGCTCCGGGCAGCCGGCGAAAACGCGAAGGACTCTTGGCCCATAACGACTACTATCATCTGATTCTCCTGGCTACCAATCTCACGGGCTACCATAACCTCATCAAGCTCTCGAGCAAGGCCTATCTCGAAGGATTCTACTACAAACCCCGGATGGACAAGGAACTCCTGCAGGAACACCACGAGGGCATCATTGCCTTATCCGGGTGCTTGAGCGGGGAGGTTCCCTATCTCATCGGCCAACGGGACATGGAAAAAGCCACGCAAACGGCCGGAGAATATCGCGAGATTTTCGGGAAAGACCACTACTATCTCGAAGTCCAGGCCAATGGGCTCGATCATCAACTGATCGCCAACCGGGGCCTCGTGGAGATCCACAAAAAACTCGGCATCCCGTTGGCGGGGACCAACGACTGCCACTATTTGAGAAAAGAAGACGCGCGCCCGCATGAAATCATGTTGTGCCTGCAAACCGGCAAAACGTTGAGCGACACCAACCGCATGAAGTTCGACACCGACCAACTGTACGTCAAGTCCACGGCCGAAATGGTCGCGGAGTTTTCCGAACTCCCGGAGGCCGTGCTGAACACCTGTCGCATCGCGGAACAGTGCGGGGTGAACCTGACCAACAACGCCTTGTCGCTTCCGCACTACCAGGTGCCCGAGGGATTCACCCATGAAACCTATTTGGAAACCCTGGCCAAGGAAGGCTTGGTCCAACGCTTGGCAGCCCGACCGTCGAGCCTGCCCCAGGAGACCTACCAACTCCGCCTTCAGGAAGAATTGGCCGTGCTCACCCAGATGGGTTACGCCGGCTATTTCCTGGTGGTCTGGGACATCATCAAGTTTGCCCGGTCACGCGGGATTCCGGTGGGACCCGGCCGGGGATCGGCGGCCGGCAGTTTGATTGCCTATGCCCTTTCCATCACCGACTTGGACCCGCTCACATACAACCTGCTCTTTGAACGGTTCCTCAATCCCGAACGCGTCAGCATGCCGGACATCGACATGGACTTCTGCATGGACCGCCGGGGAGAAGTCATCAATTACGTGATCGACAAATACGGCGAAGACCACGTGTGCCAGATCATCACGTTCGGGACACTGGGCGCCAAGGCCGCCATCCGGGACGTGGGCCGCGTGATGGATATTCCCTACGCCGAAGTGGACCGTGTCGCCAAACTCGTGCCCACACAGCTCAGCATCACCTTGAAAGACGCCTTGACCCAGGAACCGCGCCTGCAGCAACTGGTCGACGGCGATGGACGGATGAAGGAACTCATGGAGACGGCCCAAGCCCTCGAAGGCCTGGCGCGACACGCCTCCACGCACGCGGCGGGCGTGGTGATTTCACAGAAACCCCTGATGGACCACGTGCCGTTGTACAAGACGGCCAACGACGAAATCGTCACGCAATACTCGATGACGGACATCGAAAAAGTGGGGCTGGTGAAGTTCGATTTTCTCGGGCTGAAAACCCTCACCATGATTCACCATGCCGTAACCATGGTGAACCAGGGCCCGGGAGAACACCTCGATATCGAACGGCTTCCGCTGAACGACGCCGGGACCTACGCGTTGCTGGCCTCCGGCAAGACCTCCGGGATCTTCCAATTGGAAAGTTCGGGCATGCGCAATCTCTTGGTTCGCATCAAACCGGAATGCTTCGAGGATCTCATCGCGATCCTCGCCCTCTACCGGCCCGGTCCCCTGGAAAGCGGCATGGTGGACGA
Source organism: Nitrospirales bacterium (assembly GCA_965207015.1). GTDB lineage: Bacteria > Nitrospirota > Nitrospiria > Nitrospirales > UBA8639 > Bin75. The sequence continues at coordinate 1,732,970 of OZ242257.1, forward strand.
CTTTATCAAGCGCAAGCGCGATCCCTTGAAAATTGCGTACGACCCCCCGGCGGTGGAACCCATTCTCAAGGAAACCTACGGGGTCATGGTCTATCAGGAACAGGTCATGGCCATTGCCAATCTCATGGCCGGGTTCAGCCTGGGGCAAGCCGATTTACTGCGCCGGGCCATGGGGAAGAAAAAGCCCGAAGAGATGGCCAAACAAAAGGAACTGTTTCTCGAGGGGGCCAAGGCCAAGGGGTTCACGGAAAAGAAAGCCGAAAAGATCTTCGACCAGATGGCGTACTTTGCCGGGTATGGATTCAACAAATCCCATTCCGCGGCCTATGCCCTGGTGACCTTCCAAACGGCGTACCTGAAGGCGCATCATCCCACCGAATTCATGGCCGCGTTGCTCACGAGCGAAATGGGGAACACGGACAAGATGGTGGGCTATTTCACCGAATGTCGTGAACGCGGAATTCCCATCCTGCCGCCGGACGTGAACGAGAGCCAGAAGAACTTTACCATCGTGGAAGGGGGGATTCGCTTCGGGCTGGCGGCTATCAAGAACGTCGGCGGCAGCGCCATTGAATCCATCATTGCGAGCCGGGAAGCCGAAGAACCCTTTTCGTCCTTTTTCGATTTTTGTTGCCGGATCGACCTGCACAAGGTCAACAAGCGCGTGATCGAGGGGTTGATCAAGGTCGGCGCATTTGACTCGATGGGGGCAAAACGGGCTCAATTAACGGCAATCATGGAACACACACTGGAGGAAGCCAACGCCATTCAAAAGGAGCGCGCCTTGGGGCAGACGTCCTTGTTCGAGACCGGCGAAGCCGACGGCTCGAACCCGGACACCCTGACTCGACCGCTCCCCACGATCGACGAATGGCAGCAGGCCCAAATCCTCCAATTTGAACGAGAACTGACCGGATTCTACATCACCGCGCATCCGTTGACCCAACACGCCGAAGCCATCCGCCTGCTGTCGACGCATACCACGGCCACGCTCCACGAGGCGCACGAAGGCCGGGAAATCAAAATCTGCGGTGTGATCGGCAGCGTCAAAGTCACCACCACCAAAAAAGGGAACCGGATGGCGTACGTCCAGTTGGAAGACTTGCAGGGTTTGGTCGAAGTTATCGTGTTTCCCGAACTGTTTCAAAACTGTGCGGATTTTCTGAATGCGGATACCGTCATCCAGGCGGCCGGCACGGTGGATCACATGGATACGGGCGCCCGTCTGAAGGCTACCAAACTGGAGCCCCTGAACGACTTGCAAGCCAGGACCGTGAAGCGGGTCGTCGTCCAACTCGCGGAAACGCCGGACACGTGGGGCAAGCTCCCCAAACTGCACGAAGTGTTACACCGTCACCCGGGGCCGGCCCCGGTTACCTTTCACTTTCATCTGGATTCCCAGGTGCACGCGGAAAGTGCCCCGTTGCCGAATTTAGGCGTGTTGCCGAGTTCGAACCTGGTGTATGAAGTGGAGCAAATTCTCGGGAAAGAAACCGTCACGTTTCAGTGACGCGAGTCCGCCATGCGTGATTTTCTGGAATTCGAAAAGCCGTTGAAAGAACTCGAGGAACGGCTGGAGAAGCTGAAGAAATCGGGGTCCGAGAGGAAAGCCCTCCCGCGGCTGATCCGCATTCTCCAGGCCCGCCTGACCAAGACGGAGCAGGAAATCTTCGGCAACCTGACCCCCTGGCAGCAAACGCAGATCGCCCGCCATCCCCAACGCCCGTCGATCCTGGACTATATGAAGCACATGTGCGAAGACTTTTTCGAACTCCACGGCGATCGCACCTTCGGAGACGACAAGGCCGTCGTCGGCGGATTTGCCACGTTCCGGGGCCGGTCCATCTGCGTCATCGGTCATGAAAAAGGACAGAGCTTCAAGGAGCGGGTGAAACGAAATTTCGGCATGGCCAATCCCGAAGGCTATCGCAAAGCCCTGCGGTTGATGCAGTTAGCCGAGAAATTCAAACGCCCGGTCGTCACGTTCATTGATACGCCGGGCGCCTACCCCGGCATCGGAGCCGAGGAACGCGGTCAAGCCAGGGCCATTGCCAGAAACCTGTTCTCGATGTCCCGGCTGAAGGTGCCGATCGTGGCCATCATCACGGGAGAAGGGGGAAGCGGCGGGGCATTGGGCTTGGGCGTGGCCGACCGGATCGTGATGCTGGAACACTCGATTTACTCGGTCATTTCCCCGGAAGGGTGCGCGGCGATCCTCTGGGAAGATGCGACCAAAACTCAAGCCGCAGCCGCGGCCCTGAAAATGACCGGTGCGGAACTGCTCAAACTGGGCATTGCCGACGAAGTCGTACCCGAGCCACTCGGAGGGGCGCATCGCGACGCGGAAGGCACCAGTCAATCCCTGGCCCAAACCCTCCATACTCAACTGAACCAACTCCTCACCACGTCCACGGACCAACTCCTCGCCAACCGCTACGAAAAATTCCGCCAAATGGCCGCATTAGCCGACATCTGACCGTCCCGATCGTCCTTTATGCCCTGATCTTGATAAGCCATTTCCTACGGGTTATGCCACAAGGCGCCTTCGTGTTCCGGGTTGAACTGGTGCGTCAATTTCACGACGTCACCGTCGTTGACCATCGATTCCAGAGTGCTGATTTTTTGATTTATCGTGACCATCAATTCGCCTTTTCGCAGGAACTCCATCAACCCGCCCAAGGTTTCCGGATTGCCTTCCAATAAAGCCCGCACGCTGACGGACTCGGAAATCTCACATTGAATCTCGGACTCGTCCACGCAAGGGAGCAGGACCTGTCCGAACACTCGTATCGTCACCATGGTGTAAATCCTCCTTGTGCAAGGCCCCGTACTACGTTCTTTCGGATTCTCGCGCCTCTTGGGCTGATTCGTCCAGCACCTGAGCAATATGCTTGACTGCCGTGCCGTCGGGCAAGCCGTTTTTCAATTGAATCATGCAGGCCGGGCAACTTGTGGCCACGATCTCCGCGCCGCTTCGTTCGATCGCCCGCCGCTTCCGTTCGAAAATGTTTTGGGCGGTATCATAGTCCTTGATGATGTAAGTCCCCGCCCCGCCCGCGCAACGGTCGGCATCCTGCATCTCGACATAGTTCAGACCCGGGGTCGTGGCCAGCAAATGCCGGGGCTGGGACGTCACCCCCGCCGCACGCAGGTGACAGGACGAATGGTAAGTGACCTTACGCATCCCGTTCGACCCAGCCGGTTTCTCGCGAGCAGGGTCCAGCTCCATGACGTATTCCGCGATGTGTTTGACGTTTTGCGAAACCCGCTTGGCCCTTTCCTCCTCGGGCTCTCCCTGAAACAGCTTGGCATAATCCTTGAGTGCCAGGGTACAGGATGCACACCCTGTGACGATCACGTCATATCCGGCGAAGTTGTTGACGTTATACCGGGCCCCTTCCTTGGCCAAGGCCCGATGCCCATACGTTTCAATGGGCGTCCCGGAACATCGTTGCGGCGGCAGATCGGGCTTCACGCCGTATTGCGCCAGGACGTTGATCACGGCGTCACCCACGCCGTCGTCGAAGTAGTTGGCGGCGCAGCCGTGAAAATAGGCTACCCTCGCCGGAGAGCCGCTTTCCCGTGTTTTGTCACCGCGTGCATCTGGTGAAGGTGGAGACGGCACACACAACGCGTGATGCCGTTCACGTAACAACGACGTGCCCAAACGCGGCAGTTTCATGTTCCAGGGCAGCCGGGCACGAGGGGAAAGGCGCGCCAGGAACGGTCGCAACAGCACTTCGCCGATTTTCCGGATCAGCGGCCGGTCCCAGAACATCTGAGTCTTCGCGGCCAGCTTGACCAATCTGCCGAAACGCTCCTGTTGCGCGTGCAGGGCAAAGAGTTTCCCGGCCAGGGCGTTCGGATGTTCCGCCCGTCGTTGCAGGATCAGTTCGGATACGTCCACGCCAGCTGGGCAGATCGTCCGGCACGATTTGCAATTCAAACACGCTTCCACCACCCGCTTGGACTCCAAATAACTGTAGTCCGGCGCGGTGACGATTTCATACCATCCCCGTGAACTCATGTCTTCGGACTGAAACACGTCGTACACCGGGCAAACAGCATTGCATTTCGCGCACGTCGCGCAGGATTTCCCCAACCGTTCATAGTCGATGTGTTCGGTAAACGCGGTCTCGCTGATTTTCACGCCGGGGTTCAGAATCCCGGCCGGGTCCATGGCCTGCTTGACCTGCACGAAGAGACCGTACAACTCCTCGCCGAACATCCGCCTGACCATTTCGGCGCGCACGCGGCCGTCCCCGTGTTCTCCGCAAACGGACCCCTTGAACCGATCGAGAATCGTGTCATGCACCTCATAGTACGTCTCCACCATGCGCTGGAAATCCTGCTCGTCATTCACGTCCAGCAAGGGCACGACGTGGGCGTTGCCGTTCCCGATGTGGCCGAAAATCGCCACCCGGACCTTCGCGGGACCGAAGACCCGGTCCAGATAGCGGATCAACTCGCCCATGTGTTCCGCGGCCACGACCACGTCATCGACGTAGTTGATGGGCTTCTTCCTGGCGTCGTACCGGTACAGCGTGGGATAGAGGGCTTTTCTGGCTTTCCAGAGATTCCGTTGGTGTTCCGGATCAATCGCGACCACGGGATCGCCGGACAGACGATATGACCGGCAGGCCGCATGCAGTTGCGCAATCCCTCCGTGGTCACCCTCTCGATCAAACTCAATGAGCAAAGTTGCCGCGGCATCAGCGGGAATCCCGTGCTGCGGCCGGCCGATAAGGTCCAACGTGTTGGCATCCATGACTTCCAGGGCCAACGGATCCAGCCGCAACAGGTGATGCACGGCCTCGCCCATTTCTTCGAGATCCCGGAAGTGAATCATGCCGGTCACGGTCGAACGCGGGCGACCCACAAGCCGGATCGTCGCCTCACTGAACACGCCCAACGTGCCCTCGCTTCCCACAAACAGCTTCGGAAGGTCAAAGACCCCTTGGGTAAGGCCTTCCGCCACGCCAAAGAGGTTGTACCCCGCGCTGTTCTTGCTGACGCGCGGGCGCTTGGCTTGAATGAGATCCAGGTTGTCACGCACCAGATCAAAGACCTTGTGCAACCCCGGGAAGCCCGCGAGTGTCCGGGGGAACCCTTCCCCGTCCAAGGGTTCACGGCCTGCGGTCAGCCACCCGCCCGATTCAAGCCTGACCCGCATGGACGTCACGTTGTCTTTGACGGACCCGTACCGCAGGGTGTGCGGTCCCGACGAATTGTTGGCCAACATCCCGCCCAACTTGCACATGTCGCCGCTGGACGGATCAGGGCCGAACATGAGGCCGGACGAGGCCAGCCGGGCATTCAACTCATTGAGCACGATGCCGGGTTGAACACGCGCCCATTTCTCTTCGGGATTGACTTCGAGGATACGGTTGAGACGCGACACGTCCACGATAATGCCCGATCCTATGGCCGACCCCGTGAGATTGGTGCCCGCCGCACGCGCGGTCAGGGGGATGCCCCGTGGCACGGCATAATCTATGACCAGGTCGATATCCGTTTCGCGTTCCGGTAGCACCACGACCTGAGGCGCCACGCGGTAGATACTGGCATCGACCGCATACGCACGTAAGGTGGACACGTCATCCTTGACCTTCGTGGCGGAAAGCAGGCGTCTGAGATCCGTTCCGATGCTCGAGCGTTTTTCAGGGAGCACGAGATCCATGCGTCTTCCTTCTTCAGGGATTCGAGCTGTGCGGAATGCGAACGCCATTCACGCGCGCATCAAGAGAACTATATCCAGAACGTGGATGGTTTGGAAAGAGAAGGGATCTGCCTCAGGAAATTGTCGGATTACGCTTCACTAATCCGACCTACACGACCTACTCCCTGGCTCGCAGGGCCACCTCTACGTGGCGACGGGTTCGGGATACTCCCGGGCAGGCTCTTCGACAACCGGTTCGGCACCGGCTTGCTGAGGACCATTCAGGTTTTCTGCGAACAGTTCGGGATTTTCTCCTTGCCCCAATGCCGCAAACTCACGAAGGGGCGGCAAATCCCGGAGATCCCGGAGCCCGAATTTTTGAAGGAAGGTCTTTGAAGTACCGTACAGGATCGGACGCCCGGGGATGTCCTTTCGGCCCACGATGCGGATGAGTTTCTGGTCAAGCAACGTCCGTAACACGCTCGACGTTTCCACCCCGCGAATCTGTTCGATCTCCGCACGCATGGCCGGTTGCTTGTAGGCAATGATCGCCAGGGTTTCCAAGGCCGACCGGGAGACTTTGACGGACGCCTTGACCTTATTCAGCTTGGTGATCCACGGGGCGCAATCGGCCCGCGTGACCATGGCGTACCCGCCGGCCAACTCGACAATCTGGAGGCCGCGACCGTCCTGGTCATAATCCTGCTGAAGAGCCTTCATGGCGTTATAGATCGACACCTTGGGCGGACCCGCCAAGACCGTGGTGACCTTGTCGAGAAGAAGAGGCTCGCGGGACACGAACAACAGGGCTTCAATAATCCCCTTGAGTTCCTGCTCACTCAACCCGTCGGCGAGACCCGCGCCTTCATCAGGTTCAGCAGATATATCTCCGTTCGTGGACGAAAGAGAAGGATCAGGAGTCGATTCAACGACATCGATCCCTTCGCCTTCAGGCGCGTTGCGCCTTACGCTCAGGACAGGCATATCTGTTTTGTCAGAGGATTCCATTCCCATCGAAGCCTCCATTGTGTTCATCGTTGTTCATGATCCGGGGCGAGGCCCCGTTCCCTTCCGGGTGATCTTCGGATTGCCACGCGAGGAACGTGCGAGTGATCCGGATAGGTCCCCCGAAACTCACTTGCGTCAGGCGGACCAGTTTCATCCGCACGAGTTCCAATAACGCCAAAAAGGTGACGATGACGGTCAACCGGTCGGTTTCCCCTTCAAACAACGCGGCAAAGGTCAGGGCCGGGGTCTCCTCCAGGCGTTCGATCACGCTGTTGATACGATCCTGGACCGTCAACGTATCCGGCGTGAATTCCAGCCCCGCGGACTCGGCGGTCTGGGCCAAAACTTCCTGCAGGGCGCTCAGGAGATCGAAAACCTGCACGTCCTCGGATAACACTTCCCGGATCGACGGGCTCTGTTCGGGTTCCCGTTGGAACACCTGCCGCCACAATCGTTCCTGATCGGACAACCGGCCGGCGACCTCCTTGAACTGCTGGTACTCGACCAAGCGGCGCACCAACTCGCTCCGGGGATCTTCACTCTCCTCGTCACCCAGCTCGGGGTCCGGGTCCTGCGGAAGCAGTGTCCGAGATTTAATGTGAATCAGGGTAGAGGCCATCACCAAAAAGTCGCCGGCAAACGAGAGATTGAGTTCCTTCATGATTTGAAGATACTCGAGATATTGCCGGGTGATCAGGGCGATCGGGATATCGTAGATATTGATTTCGTGCTTGCGGATGAGGTGAAGCAACAGGTCGAGAGGCCCATTGAAGGCCTCCAGTTTCACCTCGTATGCGGTTTCAACCTGTTCCATACATCTACCGACCGGGCAGGCCCGGGGCTGCCTCCTATTCAGCCTGCACCTCAATATAGATGCTTTAATATACTAGCTTTAGTGGAGAGAGGCAACAGAAACTTCTATATATTGTGGATGTCGTATTGCGAAGGGACAGGCCCGCGTACCGGTCTTCCTACCGGGATTTTCTCTTCCACATTGCGAGCAACAACAGCCATAAAACGGCCAGGATGGCAAGCAGGATGAAGAAATCGCGGTCCCGGCCGGTGGGGCCTCCCTTACCGCCCGACTCGGGAAGATCGATGCCGGAAATCAAGCCGGGCCGCTCGAAGACGGCCTCTCGAAAATCCACGTCGCCTTGAAGCCGGGCTTCCGTAAAATCCACCGTGTTCCGAAACAGCGCCCGGTGAAAATCCGTATGACCCCGGAACTCGGTGAACCGAAAATACACTTCACGGTCAAACCGGGATCCGGATAAATCCAGCGTCTTGAGAAACCGGCTTCCGGAGAAACCCGTCCCCTGAACAAACCGGGTGCGCCCAAACTCGGCGTCCTCCGCAAAGGACACCTCCAGCAATTCCGCCAGGCCCTCAAACCGCGCTCCCGTAAACACGGCCTTTCCCAGGAACCGGGCCTGATGAAACCGGGAATGAGTGCCGAACACCGTCCGGGTAAAATCGGCATCCCTCGCAAACATGGCTCGAATAAAAAATCCTTCATGGCCGATGTGCATATCGGAAAAATCAGCTCGCTCCATGAAGACCATCCTGGACAAATCCACGGACTGTTGGATCGTGCTGCCCCGCAGACTCACGGGCCCTCGAACGACGATATACCCGGGCTTGATGAGATTGGTCGCCAGAATGCCCTGCACCTCCACGTCTTCTAGCATGAATGGCCCGTCAATGACGCGAACCTCGGACACCCGCTCGGCTTGGATACGCTCGACAATCGCCGGATGCTCGACCAATCGCGGTTCAAACGACTGGAGGCTCAACCGGTCCAGGGGAAGGTTGCCCGCGAGGACGACCCCTTGTAACGCCACCCCGTTGCCCTGCTGCAACGCCGCCAACACGTCGTCCGCGGATACGGCCAGCGCCTGCCGGTCCTCCTCGCTACAGGTGCCGGTCAACTCGCGCACCATCACCCGGGGATCCGTACCCTCCTCGACCCGGCAGACCCCCCAGGACATGCCCGACCCCACGACCCAGATGACCACGAGGAGGAGACTCACGGACCACGTTGGCATAGTCATCAAGTTACGGGCATACAACGCGCCAGAGCAGTCATTCCTGCGAAAGCAGGAATCCAGTGTCTTTCTCCTTCCGAACGAGAAAAAACAAAGACGCTGGATCCCGGATCAAGTCCGGGATGACAGAAAGAGAAGAAGAGGTTCGGAGAAATAACATTCTCCAGGCGAGGGCGATCCGGCCTCAGGCTTCCGGCTTCGGGTCTTTCAGGGTGAGGTAAAAATCCTTGACTTCCCGGTCGGAATGGCTAAGCCGTTCCTCGACTTGCTTGACCGTTCTCGGCGGGGGCACGACCACTTTTTCGCCCTCTTGCCAATTGACGGGAGTCGCACAGGAGAAATTATCAGCCGTATGGAGTGCCGTGACCAACCGGAGGACTTCATCCACGTTCCGCCCGGCGTTCAACGGGTAGTACATCAGGGCGCGGATGACGCGTTTGGGATCGATCACGAACAACGCGCGAACCGTGGCGGTCGCACTGGCCCCGGGATGGATCATGCCATAGAGCCGGGAAACCTGCATATCGACGTCCGCCACCAGGGGATAGGGAATCGTCACGCCCAGTTTCTCCTTGATATTCGCGAGCCAAGCCAGATGGGCATGAATGCTGTCCACACTGACGCCGAGTAACTTGACGCCTTTCTTCTTGAAGTCTTCGTGCCGGCGGGCAAATTCCACCAATTCCGTGGTGCTCACAGGGGTAAAATCCGCGGGATGGGAAAAGAACACGACCCAATCCTGCTCTTGCCAAGCACTGAATCCAAAATCTTGAGACAGGGTGGTCACTGCGGAAAAATCAGGGGCATTCTCACCTATACGTGGCAGACCTTCAGCTTCAGACATCAAATTCTCCTTTTAGCATGACAACCACAGGGGGTTGTCACTACATCGTAGGGGACGGCCGGAGCCTGCCCTGCCTGTCCTGAGCGCCCTTCGACTCCAGGCGCGTGGCGCCTTACGCTCAGGGTGACCGGAGAGGCACCCGTTCGTCCCCGGATGTTTCCCTTTCGCGAAAGACGTTTCGCCATTCCGTTACCACCCACGGGGCAAATCGTCGTCATCCAAACCCGCTTCCGCTTCCCTGAAATATTTCTCGGCTTCCATTTCCTCGGACAAATCTTCAGTCAGATCATCATCGTGGTCTTCGGCAAGAGGACCGAATCCCGCGTCTTCATCGAAGTCTTCGGAAATGTCACCGGTCATGTCATCGTCAAGATCGGCGGAAAACTCATCGGTCGTCTCATCATCGAATCCGGATAAATCCGATTCAAGTGACTCAAGGACGACGTCTGCAGCCACGTCTTGCGACATGTCTTCCATTGCAGCGGGAACTAAACTCGCCACCGCCGTTTCGGCCGTCGTTTCAGATAGCGAGGCGGGCATCGTCGCCTTTTTAGGGCTCGCGGCCTGTTTCTTTGTGGCCGGACGCTTTTGCGCGGGCTTGGCCACCGTCTTCTTCACGACAGTCTTCTTGGCGACTGCTTTCGTGGCGACGAGCTTTTTGGGCTTGACCGCAACCGGCGTTTTCCTCTTGGCCGGACGCTTTTGCGCGGGCTTGGCCGCCGTTTTCTTCACGACAGTCTTTTTGACGGCCGCTTTCTTGGCAGCAACTTTCTTGACGGGAGCTTTTTTGGGCTTGACCGCCGCCGGCGTTTTCCTCTTGGCCGGACGCTTTTGCGCGGGTTTAGCCGCCGTTTTCTTCACGGCAGTCTTCTTGACGGCCGCTTTCTTGGCGGCAACTTTCTTGACGGGAGCCTTTTTGGCGGTCCCCTTTTTTATCAGAGTCTTTGACTTCTTTTTCGGCAGAGCCTGCTTCGCCTTTCCGGACATGAGCGCAACTTTTTTCGCGGACTTGGCCGGTTTCGCTTTGGCTGAGGAAGCCTTTGCCTTGGGCTTCGATGCCTTAGGCTTTGCCGCGGATGCGGACCGTCCCGACTTCTTCCCCTTGGCTTTGGGTTTTTCCCGGGCTCTGGTTGCCATGGTCCTTTCACCTCCTGATTTTGTGTGGCGTAAGGATAGATGCTTCAAAACCCTATGCCCAAAGGTCCCTCTATCACGGACCACGATCAAGTTTCAACCAGTAACTGCCTTCAATTCGACGGATGTGGCATTCTCCGACAAACCCCGTTACAGTGCGCTCAACCGGAAAGAGAACGTTCATGTCCCAGCCCTCAACCGAACTCAAACCGTCCCACACGCGCTGGACCATCCTGGCCCTTCTGCTTTTAATAAGCATTATCACCTATATTGACCGGGTCAACATTTCAATCACCGCACGGCAGATGATCCCGGCTCTCGGGCTCACCAACGTTCAGATGGGGCAGATTTTTTCGGCATTCGTCCTGGGATATGCCCTTTTTCAAATACCGGGAGGCCGGCTGGGAGACCGGTGGGGTCCCAGAAAAGTCCTGACCCTGGCCGTGGTCTGGTGGTCACTCTTTACGGCGATGACCGCCCTGGCCCCATCGTCGTTTTTCGCGGGCGTCCTGGGCATTTGGGGATCGCTGATGATCGTGCGATTCCTGATCGGCGTTGGGGAAGCCGCGGCCTTGCCGAATTTCAACCGCGCCGTGGCCAATTGGTGCGGCCCGCATGAGCGAGGACTCGGCATCGCGATCACGATCAGCGGCATCGGGGTCGGATCCGCCCTCACCCCCCCGATCACAGCCTGGATCATGGTGAATTACGGCTGGCAGACAGCCTTCTATTGGGCCGGCGGCCTCGGCATCCTCATCGCCCTGCTGTGGTTCTGGTTTGCCAGGGACCGGCCGGACGAGCATCCGCGGGTCAATGCCGCGGAAGCCGCGTTGATCCGTGGCGACGCGCCTGTACCGAGCGAGTCCGAAGCCGCGGCACCGGTTCCCTGGAAAGCCTTTGCACGAACCCCGAGCGTGTGGTGGCTGGTCTTGAGTTACGCGTGTTTCGGATACGTGGCCTACGTGTACCTGTCCTGGTTTTACCTCTATCTTGTGGAAGTACGAAACTTCAGCGTGCTGCGAGGCGCCCTGTTCGCAGCCAGTCCCTTTATCGCCATGACGATCTTGTGTCCCGTCGGTGGCTGGGTCACGGACCGGCTGTCCGGACGATTCGGCGTGAATAAGGGACGACCCTGGGTCGGAGCCGGGGGCATGGCACTGGCCGCCGTTTCCATCGTCGCCGGGGCAGCGATTGAGCATCCGTTCATTGCCCTGGCCTTCTTGTCCTTGGGCGCGGGGTGGCTGTATTTCACCATCGGCGCGTTTTGGAGTTCGACCGTGGATCTCTCCAAAGCCCACGCCGGTACCCTGTCCGGGATAATGAATACCGGCGCCAACCTGGGCGGCACCCTCTCCCCCACGCTCACGCCCTGGATCGCGAACGAATTCGGATGGACCATCGCCCTCGGAATGGCCGCAATTCTGGCATTCATCGGCGCCGTCTGCTGGCTCGGCATCCGGCCGGCGGACGGCCTGAGACGTGGAGCATAACCGTATGCTTTTCCTCACCTTTGTAAGGGGAGGGTAGGAGAGGTAGAGAGCCTAAACATTTCGAGGATGGCCTGGGCAACGGCAACGCCCATGGTTGCCCAACAGCCGCCGGCCTTGCTACATTCGGTCGATGAGTGCTCCCCTGACGTTCAAGAAAAAAAATCCCAAGGTCGTCATCTCCACCCGGTTCGGCAACATCACGATCCAGTTTTACACGGACGTGGCGCCTCGCCACGTGGACAACTTCCTGAACCTCGCCAAGATCGGATTCTACAACGGCACGGCGTTTCATCGCGTGATCCCCGGCTTCATCATCCAAGGAGGCGACCCGTTCAGCAAGGAACCGGATCGCACCCTGCACGGCACCGGCGGGCCGGGGTTCGGCCTGACCCCGGAACCCAGCGACCAGCCGCACCGCCGCGGCACGGTCTCCATGGCCAAAATGCCCCGGAACGATGATCGCACCCGGGACGTCAACGACAATGGGTCACAGTTTTTTATCTGCGTGGAGGACGCGAGCAGCCTGGACCGGACCTATACGGTCTTCGGGAAAGTCCGGAAGGGCATGGACGTGGTGGATCAAATCGTGGCCGTGGAACGGGATCCCCAAGACAATCCCCTGGACCCCATCACGATGACCATCGACGTGGTGGAAGAATAACTTCTTAGAAAAACGCGGCGCTGGCGTAGGTGATGGTGGAGTTGAATTGATCCACGATCTCCCGATCGTAGCGCAGGACCTCTCCTTTTTCCGCCTCGATCAAGCGCAAGAGCAGGTAGATCGCCGAGAAGCCCAACACGTGACGGCGATCCTGTTCCTTGAGGAGAAATTCGGCAAAACCCTGAGCATCGACGTTTTCCACGTGTTTCAACATTTCCAGGTCGGTTTGCATGCAACGATGGAATGAAAAATCCGTGGGGGCCTTGTCGTCGCCGTAGCGCAGGCCGATATGCGCGAGGTTCGCGCTGGCGAGGAAACAGACCCGCTGTCCCGACGCGGCAATCGCGTCTTTCAACACCACCACGAATCGTTCGACCTGGTCGGCCACGTCCTTGAGAGACGGATCAATCAGACACCCGGGCGGAAACAAAGACAGGATCGGGATTATGGAGATGGACTGCCGCGCGCCCACGGTTTCCTGCAGAAAGGGTAACTGAAATTCGATGCTGTGTTCCGTTTCATGCCGCAATTCATCAGTGAACAGCGCGTCACCACCCTTGGATCGTAACGCCTCCATGAGCGGCCGGTTGACCGGCACGACTCCCAACGGGCTTTCGAAATCCTTGTCCGTCACGGCCAAGGGTCCCGCCAACCCGGCGTGGGCCGTCCCCAGGAGAATATACACGTCCGGCGCCTCTGCCTCGCGAAGTTCTTTATAGGCCCATGCATAGATCGGCCCGGCCACGTTGACTTCGTAATTCGGCGCCACCAACCCCTTGATCGCCTTCCCCTGGTGCTCGGAGGGATCGGGGCTCGGCCCTTCCTTGGACGAGAAAAATCCGGCAACCTGTTCGCGCAGTTTCTGCGGTTCGGCTTCGTAGCTTTTGCCGGCGAAACGGGGTTTCCGCGCCGGCGCGTCGCGATACGCCTTTACCGCCGCGGCTTTCGCCTCCTCGTAGCGCTCGCCTTCGAGAAAGAGCTTTTCGTCCAAGTCGGCGATGAGCCGGTCGAGCTTGTCCGGCATCAGGAATTCGCCGAATTTTTTCAGGTATTCGACGCCGATTTGTTCCGGGGAATGCTCCCCGTCCATGAATTGGAACAGATGGAACAGGTTGAGCGGAATGATGAGTTTTTCGGAACTCAACCCGGAGGGGTCCCATAAGATGATATAGTGTTCCTCCCCTTGCATCATGGGCGAATACTGGATGTTGCGAAGCGCGGGGTAGGGTTTCGGCTTGCTGTCCTGCTCGGTCATAGACACTCCCATTGTGGCGGTATCATCAAGGCGCGCGGCCTTGTTCGCACGAAGTGGCGATTATACGGACCGGCTTTCCTTACTCGCAAGGCGGGGCTTCAGCACACACTGATCGTGTATTTTCCCTCCCCTTTGTAATGGGGCGCATTTCCGAAGAGGGAATGCGGGTGGGGTAGACAGGTCTCTCTCCTCCCCTTTGTAAGGGGAGGCCAGGTGGGGTAGAGTCGTTCCGCACGGCCGCTCTCCTGAGGGTCAGCCTTGGAGTAGCCTCTCTACCTCCCCTTCACCCCTCCTTACAAAGGAGGGATACTCCCTCTCCCCTTTCAGTGGGAGAGGGTTGGGGTGAGGGGGAATCGTCATTGCATGCGTCAACACAGATTGGGATGACCCGATGCTCCAGGTGAACAGATTCGACTGGTTTTCCGTTTTCAAGTATCTGGTGTACGCGGCGCTCATCGCCAACGCGGCACTCTTCTTCAAGGACGATTGGGAAGCGGCTGCCCACGTCTTTCAAGACAGCCTGCCGTTCGCGCGGATCATCGAAGCGTTTGCGCCGAGCATCGATACCGCCGCGTGGGTACTTCTGCTGCTGCTGTTCGAACTGGAAACCTGCCAGCTTACCGACGAGGTGCTGAAGCGCCCCATCGGCCTCATCATCAGGGGGCTGCGCGCCCTGTGCTACCTGGTCATCGTGTACGCCTTTACCGGCTATCTCGGCAAGGCGCTTGGGTTCGGCCTGTACGTGCCGGCGGACATAGCGGACGCCTGCGCTCTGGTGATGCAGCCGTTCTCCCTGCTCGTTGAACTCGACGAATACCGGGCCCTGACCGCTATGAACTGCGCCGGCATTACCGGGGACCTGTTCGTCAACGAGCAGGCCAGGACGCTGGCCGAAGCCGGCGCGCTGATTCAGGCCACGCGGCTGGCCTGGGTTGACGTCGTGAACTCCGGCACCTGGCTCCTGATCCTGGCCCTGCTGGAGCTCGATGTGCGGCCGGGCGTCAAAGGGGTGTTCCCCGGCTGGTTTGCCACCGCAAGCCGGCTTGCCAAATATCTGCTCTACGCCATTATCCTGGGTGCCGCGGTGTATTGGGGGCTCTTCGGCACCTTCCTCGATTTCTGGGACGCCTTTCTATGGATCGCCGCCTTCGTCTTCATCGAACGCAACGTGTGGAAGTCGGATTAGCATCGCGTCATCCGACACGTTTGTGGGAATGGCCTCATTTCCTTCCCCTTTGTAAGGGGAGGATAGGAGGGGTAGAGTCAACTGTGCACGGAGCAGGATTCGCCATGATAGCCGCAAGCTCTACCTCCCCTCGCCCCTCCTTACAAAGGAGAGGAAGAAGAGGCAAAAATTGTCAACGAATTAGTGAACATTTACAAGGATGACAGAAAAACATGCATAGCTGACAGAAAAACTTTTAATGTCAACCTTATCGCCTTTTCTGTCATGCCGTGGCGTTGAATGAACAGGAGCACAACGTGTACAACTCTTTGGATATGGCCAGGAATTCCAAAAAGAGAATTCTCCCCGGACCCTGCATCATTACGGCGGTGCTTCCCGTTTTTCTCCTGCTCTGTTCTCAAGCACACGCGGCCTCGGACACCTTGACAGAGAACTTCTATGCCAGAGCGGGCGGCGGCGTGTACTTTCTGGACATGTCGGAGTCGAGCCCGTTCATCAGGACAAACGGCCGGGAAGAGGCTGTCGGGTTCCTCGACCACTACGACGCGTCATTTCAGGCGGGACCGATGGTCAACCTGACAGTCGGCGGCGAATACAACGCCTTCGGGAAAAAGCTGTTTGCCGAAGCAAGCGGGTTCCTCACGTTTTTCAGTTCCAGTCACGTCAACGACTACAACGAGGATCCGGGGCCATGGACCGAGATACTCGCTCAATTCGAGGAGCGGTATTGCCGAACGTGTTTTACGCCGGAGGCGGAGCAATATCTCGTGGATCTGGTACGAAACAACACGGATGCCCGTTCGGTCGGGTGGATCGGAAAAATCGACGGCGGTGCGATGCCTTTCGGCACTCCCAATTTTGCGTGGGGCGATCCCATCCGCATCAGCACGAAACGGGAGGTCGACTTTCACGGCGCGGATTTCGTGACCGGGATGTTTTTCGGGAAGACGGGCAGCGCCCGGACTTCCCTGTTCATCGGACCGAGCTACAAGCGGCTCAACCAGGAAACCGACACGTTCGCTTACGAGTCCAACCGTGCGCCCGAGGTCAACCAACTGACCCTGAAAGAGGACCTGGAAGCCCGGTATTACGGCGGCGTGGTGGGCACCCGCATCGACCTTCCGTTCAAGGAGCGTTGGCGTTTCACGTTCGACGGCAGGCTGGGGGTGTATTACCTGGATGCCGAATACGAGGGCTCCCAGAGAACGCGGTTGACGTCGGGCACCCCGGACGTGGACGAGTCGACCGATTGGACCACGAGCGATTCGGCCGTCGCCACGACCCTCAATTTCCAGACGGCCCTGAGCGTCACGTGCATGGAGAGGGTCACCTTTCAACTCGGAACAGGACTCGAATACCTGTCTCATGCCCCGAAGATGCGTTATGCGGGCTTGGGAGAAAGCTTCAAAAGCGGGGTCCCCCACGCGCCGGCGCGCATCGAGTATTCAAGCGCGTTCGGCGTGTTCACCGCATTCTCCGTCGTCCTGAGGATGTAACGGATGTTGTCGGGTTACGCCCTTCGACCCTTCGACAAGCTCAGGGCTCAGGGCTAACCCGACCTACCTCCCCTCACCCCGGCCCTCTCCCAGCGGGAGAGGGAGACAGTTTGTCGCTACCCGGAATACAAATGACACCAGACTTTGTGACCGGCTTCGGGTTTGCCGATCTGGATCAGGGGCGGGTCAACGGTCTTGCAATGCTCCATGACGTGCGGGCAGCGCGTGTGGAACCGGCAGCCGGTGGGCGGGTTGAGCGGCGTGGGTACGTCGCCGGGCAGCAGGATGCGTTCGTGCTTCACCGTGGGGTCGGGCAACGGGTTGGCGGACAGCAGGGCCTGGGTATAGGGATGTTTGGCATTGGCAAATAGGGTCTCGGCAGGCGCCACTTCCGCCAGTTTGCCCAAATACATGACGGCGATCCGGTCGGCCAAATACTGCACCACGTTCAAATCATGCGTGATAAATAAGTAGGACAGGCGATATTCCGCTTGCAGGTCCTTGAGCAGGTTGATGATCTGCGCCTGAATGGACACGTCCAAAGCCGAGACCGCCTCGTCGCACACGATCAGCTTCGGGTTCAGCGCCAGAGCGCGCGCGATGCCGATCCGCTGGCGTTGCCCGCCGGAAAATTCATGCGGGTACCGCGGATAATGATCCGGCCTCAGACCCACGCGGTCGAGAAGCTGACACACCCGATCCGTCAGGTCCCTGCCCTTGGCCAGGTGATGGACCTTGAGCGGCTCACCCACGATGGAGCCCACGGTCATGCGGGGATTCAGCGAGCTGTAGGGATCCTGGAACACGATCTGCATGCGGCGGCGCGTGGCCCGCAACGTCTTGGCATCCATGGCGAAAAGGTCTTGGCCTTCAAACGACACGTCGCCGCCGGTGGGTTCCTGCAACCGCAACACGGTTCGACCCACGGTGGTTTTGCCGCAACCGGACTCCCCGACCAGCCCGAAGGTTTCCCCGGGCCGAATGTCGAAGGTCACGTCGTCCACGGCCTTGACCCACGCGGACACGTTCGAGAGGAGACCGCTCCGGACGGGGAAGTATTTTTTGAGGTTCGTGACCTGTAGGAGCGGACCTGCGTGTCCGCCCGGCTGTCCGTCAGAGGGCTTCACATCCACCACGCTACGTCCTCCCGGGTTGATGTAACCAGCACACGGATTCATGGCCCGGCGCAATTTCCACGAGCGGCGGTTCTTCATCAGGGCAACGATCCAGCACATCCGGGCACCGGGTGGAAAAGTGGCAGCCCCGGCAATACATGAGTGGAGACGGCACCGTGCCCGGGATGGATTCGAGCCGGGTTTCCCGCGCGCCGGGCTTGGGCAACGAGCGCAACAACGCCCGCGTATATGGATGGGACGGCGCTCCAAAGAGTTGCGGCACGCTCGCGCGTTCCACGATCCGGCTGGCGTACATCACGATGATCTCCTGCGCGAACTGCGCGACCACGCCCAGGTTGTGCGTGATCAGCAGAATCGCCATGCCCATTTCCCGTTGCAGGTCTTTGAGCAACTCCAGGATCTGGGCCTGGATCGTCACGTCCAACGCCGTGGTCGGCTCATCGGCGATGAGCAGGTCGGGCCGGCACGCCAGAGCCATAGCAATCATCACCCGTTGTTTCATGCCGCCGGACATTTCGTGCGGGTATTGATCGATGCGCCGGTCCGGCGCAGGGATCTGGACTTTCTCCAGCAGGCGAATGACTTCCTGCCGGATCTCGTATTTGGTCAAGGTGGTATGAATGTCCAATACCTCGCCGATCTGGTCGCCGACGGTGAAGACCGGATTCAGCGAGGTCATGGGTTCCTGAAACACCATCCCGATCTGGTTCCCGCGTATCCGGCGGAGCTCCTTGTCGGGAAGAGTCAGCAAGTCGGCGCCTTTGAACACCACCTGACCACCCACCACCTTTCCCGGAAAATCCACCAACTGCATGATGGACAGGGCCGTCACGGATTTCCCGCACCCCGATTCCCCGACAAGCGCCACGGTCTGGCCCGGCTGCACCGAGAAACTGACGTCCTCGACCGCGCGAATTTCCCCCTGGTCCGAAAAGAAGGAAGTGGAGAGATGCGAAACTTCCAGGAGAGAGGATGAAGCGTTCACAAATCAGCGTCTCCGCAGTTTGGGATTGAGGGCTTCACGCAGGCCTTCCCCAACCAGGTTAAAGGCCAACACCACGACCAGGATCGCCATGCCCGGAATGAAAAAGAGCCAGGGCGCGTCGAAGATGAACCCCTTGCCGTCGGCCAGGATATTACCCCAGGTGGCGTAGGGCGGTTGCACCCCGAACCCGAGAAAACTCAAACCCGACTCGGTCAGGATGGCCGTGGCCACGCCGATGGTGGCCGAGACCAACACCGGGGCGATGGCATTGGGCACCATGTGCGCAAAAATCACGCGCCGGTCCCTGGCCCCGACCGACGTGGCGGCCACCACGAAATCCTGTTTGCGCAACGCGAGAAATTCGGCACGGACAAACCGGGCGGTCCCCATCCAACTGGTCAGCCCGATGACAATCATGATGTTATAGATACTGGGCGGGAGCAGGGCAACCACCGTGAGGATCAGAAAAAAGGTCGGGAAACACAACATCACGTCGGTAAACCGCATGATGAGGGTATCGACCGTCACCACGCCAAACCTGACGTTGCCGTAAAATCCGGACAGCCCGCCCAGCAGGATCCCGATCGCCAGGGAAATCCCGACCGCGATAAACCCGATGGACAACGATACGAACGACCCTTGAAGCATGCGCGCGAATACGTCGCGGCCCAGTTCATCCGTGCCCAACAGATAGATGCCGCCGAACGGTCGATCATGGGCCGGAACGTCGTCGGTGGACGAGAACGTCAACGGCGGCAGAAATTTTTCCGGCAGGCGGACGACTTCGGGATCGAACACCACCACCCATTCGGTCAGGACCTTTCCGAACACGGCCGTGAACAGCAACAGCACCAGGACGTAGGCTCCTATCAGCGCAAGCCGGTCCTTACGAAACAACCGCAGGGATTCCTGCCACGGCGTTTCCGACGGCGGCAGTTCCTCGACGTACTGTTTCGGATCCTCTGTCACTTATCCATCCCCTTGTAACCCCGTTCTGATACGCGGATCCACGACGGCGTACAGGATGTCCGAGAGCAGGGTTCCTGCCAATGTCAACACCGCGGCAATAAAGTTCAAGGTCAGGATTACCGGAAAATCTCTCGCGAGTATGGCTTCATAACCCAACCGGCCCAACCCGGGCCACGCGAAAATCTGCTCGAAAATGACCGAGCCGCCGATTAGCCCCGGCAACAAGAACCCGAACATGGTCACGAACGGCAACAACGCGTTGCGCAACGCGTGCCGGTAGATCACGACGTCCTCTTCCGCGCCTTTCGCTCGCGCCGTGCGCACGTAATCCTGCCCCACGACTTCCAGCATCTGGGAGCGCACGTACCGTGACAGGATCGCCATCCCGCCCAAGGCGGACATGAGGGATGGAATCACCAGGTGCCAGACCCGGTCCATCGTTTGAAAGAGCGGAGGCGCCATATCCATCCCGAAGGTTTTCAATCCAATCACGGGGACGCCGAACAAGTCCACGACCCAGAGAATCACGATATAGGACAGAAAGAAACCCGGTACGGAAATCAGGGTATAGGCCGCGAACGTGGTGCTGCGGTCATACACCGCGCCGCGATGGATCGCCGCCTGAATGCCGGTGGGAAACGCCAGGGTCCACACCAGCAACGTGGCGCAGATAAAGAGCGGCAGGGAATTCAGAAACCGGCGCCAGATTTTTCCCAGGACGGGTTGGCTGTCCTTGAACGATTTCAGCTCGCCTGACGCAAGGTCGCGGACCCAATAGACGTACTGCATGTACAGGGGGGCGTCGAGGTGAAACGCTTCCCGGATCTTGGCAATGTCTTCGGGCTTCATCCGGGGATTCGCCGGATCGACCTCACTGGGTTCGCCGGGAGCCAGGTGGATCACCGAATGCGCGAGGATGGACACGACGAACACCAGCACGAGACGTTGGAGAATATTGCGAAGGATAAAGGCTTGCATCCGTGGCTATCCCTTCAACCTGTTTCCCCGACCCTCACAACGACGGAGTGAATTCGAGCTTGCGCCATTGATGAAAGTGAAACGTAATGTCACCGCTCGGAATGGGATAAATCTTTTCATACCGTTCCGACCCGTCTTCGTTCCTGTGGACCAACACGATCTTTTTATCCAACACCCGCGTGCCCAGCGGCGCGTAGAGAAACGTATACGGCTGTTCCTCCGCAATCAGTCGATGTAAGCGGTGGGTCAGTTCCCGCTGCACTTCCTGATCGTACTCCTGCCGGATACGGACGATCAGGTCGTCCGCTTCAGGGTTGTTGTACCCGATAAAATTCAACTGCTGGGGTCCGGCCTGACTCGAATGCCACAGTTGATACAAATCGGGATCCACGCCCATGCTCCAGCCCAGCACCACGGCGTCGAAATCCGCGGTGTTGACGAAGTCCTTCAGGAACACGGCCCATTCAAAATATTGCGTGTTGCATTTCACCCCGATTTTCTTCCAGGCGTTCTGCGCGATCGTCATGATGTTCTTGCGAATGGGATTGCCGCTGTTCGTGATCAGGTTGAACTCGAACACCGTGCCGTCCTTTTCGAGCCAGCCGTCGGCGTTGAGACGCCAGCCTTTGGATTCCAGCAGAGCTCGCGCGGCCTCGGGATCATAGGGCAAGGGCTTCACGGTCTGGTCGTACCACTGGGTGTTGGGGGGATACGGGCCGGTGATGTGTTCCCCTTCGCCGTACAACAGATACCGGAGAAAATCTTCCACGTTGATCGCCATACCCAGCGCCCGGCGCACCTCCGGGTCGGCGAACAACGGCCGGCGATTGTTGTAGCCGATGTAGGAATAACCGAAGCCCAGACTCGAAAACGACTGGTACGTGTCGTCTTCCTTGTACCGTGCTACCTGGTGCGGTTGAGTCCCGTAGTAATCGACCGCGCCGGACCGGAATTCCATCTCCTGCGTCAACAGATCGGGCACGATCCGCATGTAATAGTCCTGGTATTCCGGTGGCCCTTCCCAATAGTCGTCATTACGCCGGAGATGGATGTATTCATCGCTGTGCCACTCGACGAACCGGAAACGCCCGCTACCGATGGGGTTGCGGTTGAATTGACTGTCACGCATGCCGAACGCTTCCCGGGCGGCGTCGGAGAGGTCGCGCTCGTCCATCTCGCGTTGCATGGCCTCGGCGTTGAGCAGGTGTTCGGGGAGGATGCCCATGGTCCAGGCGTTGATCGCCGGGGAGAACAACCGCTTGTACACCACGCGCACCGTATGCGCGTCGATCATCTCAACCGCCTTGATCGGTTCGAAATCCGACGTGCGGGGCGACAGATTCCTGGGATTCATGATGGCGTCATACGTAAACTTCACGTCGCCGGCGTCAAACTCATGGCCATCGTGAAACCGGACGCCCTTGCGGAGGTTAAAGTCGATGACGGGATTGTGTTCGGCCACGGGAAACAGTTCCGGCAATTGCGCGAACACCTGTGCCTTGATCTCCGGAGAGACCTCCTCCCCGAAGGTGAGGTACCGTTCATACGGAAAATTTTCGAGGTAGCGGTCGCCGATGACCGGAAGCAGCCGCTGGAAAAAGTCCTGGTCAACACGGTGTAAGGAAAACGCCAGCCGTTCGGGCACGTCGAACGTCACCTCCACTTCCCCCCGCGTGGGGTTGCCATCCGCGTCCTGAGTTTGAACGGACAGCGTCTCCGTCCGGCGCGTGGGTGGTAGCACCTCGACGGAGCTGACGTTGCCGGCCAACGCGGTAAACGCCCCTTCTTGCAGCGCGGCCCGAATGCGCTCGGCCAGACCCGCCCCCGTGACTTCAGCGCCGTCGGGCAACCGGTTGGAAGGACTGGCGAACAGATACGCTTTTTCGGAAATCGTCCAGTCGGTGGCCAGCCGTCCCCGGAAGTTCAGATTTTCGTCCAGATCCAGGAGCCCCTCAAAAGTGAGGCTCACGATTCCCGAACTGGCCGTATCCGCGTTCAAAATCGGATTGAGGATCTTCGCATCGCCGGAGGAGGCTTCGATATACGTTACCAGGCGAGCCGGATTCCCCGTCGCCTGTTTCTCATACGTCGGCACCCAGAAGTAGGACTGCAACAACAGGATCGTCAGCAGGAGCGGAGCCAGGAGAAGCCAACGTTTCACGCGCATGGGATTGAAGGATCTTTTCAGGTTAGATGTGCGTTCGGCTCTACCCCACCCGCATTCCCTCTTCGGAAATGCGCCCACTTACAAAGGGGAGGAAAAAGACGGTAATTCTTTCCTGGTTCCCCTCCTTTGTAAGGAGGGGCCAGGGAAGGTAGAGGCTGTGATTTGTTGTTCGGCATGATACGAACTGCGCACCAAAGGACCCGATTCCACGTGCCGGAAGCCCAAGGCCATTCCGTGTTGTTTGAGATCCTCGAATTCCTGGGGCTCGACATACCGGTGCACGACAAGATGGGTTTTGGTCGGCTGCAAGTACTGGCCGATCGACACGATCTCGCAGCCGGTCGCGCGTAAGTCGTCCAGCACCGCCCGGAGTTCATCGTTGGTCTCGCCCATCCCGACCATGAATCCCGATTTCGTGTTCGCCCCCTGCTCCTTCGCCCGGCGAAGCACCTGTAAAGACCGGTCATAGTCACCCTGCGGTCTGACGGCCGGAAACAACCGGGAGACGGTTTCGATATTATGAGAAAAAATTTCCGGGGTCGCCGCCAGGACGGTATCAACCGCGGCCGCCTTGCCCTGAAAATCCGGCACCAGCACTTCCACGGTGCAAACAGGCTGAAGTCGCCGGATGGCATGAATGGTTGCCGCAAAAATGGAGGCGCCACCGTCCCCCAGTTCATCGCGATTCACAGAGGTCAGCACCGCGTGCCGTAAGTCTAACGCGTGAACGGCTTCGGCCACCCGTTCCGGCTCCTCCCAATCCACCCCGCCCGGGCGACCCGTGTCACGGAACAATAGTGACACCGACGCGTGCAAACGTCGCCCAACAGCAAAAACGTCGCCGTCCGGTTATTCCAGCATTCCCATTTGTTCGGACAGCGCGCCTCCTCGCAAATCGTATGGAGTTGCTTGCCCCGGACCAGCGACTGAATGCGCCGGTAATGCGGTCCCGCCTCGATCCTGACCTTAAACCACCCCGGCAACCGTTCAGTAGTGTTCATTCCCGCCTTTGCCTTTGCCTTTGTCATTCCCGCAGTTGTTAGCGGGAATCCAGTGTCTTTCTTCTGGTAGGGGCAGGCCTGTGTGCCTGCCCTCCACAAGACCCTTTTGTCATTATGAAGGACAGGGGACACATCTTCAAGAAAGCAGCCGCCGGGGCGACAGGACTTTCATTCGCCGGACAGGTTGTGCAAAACTGCTGTGCCAGACAACGAACCGAAAGGAACCCGGCACACGAGGTCAGAAAAGTCGCTTAGAAGCTGGTCCAATTTCGGAGGCATGTCCAATTCATGCAAACGCCAACTCCTTTAGCCGGAGCACGATGCTGTGGCCTTTCATTTTCCGCAGCAGGGCCTCATCCGCCGTCACGCAGGGAAAGCCCAGAATCTCGGCGAGGGCGACGTACACGGCGTCGTACCACGTGAGTTTGTAGGCCCACGCCACCGCATTGGTTTTCCGCAACACGTGGCCCGTGTGCCGTTCGATCTGTATCTCCAAGTCGTCCAACGTCTTCAGCACTTCGGCCAGTTCCGCTTCCGTGCCCTTTCGACCGGCTTTGATGGCGTTGGGCACCTCTAGGACAAATAACTCCGGCACGATCAACTGCGTTTTCCCATCGATATGCCGTTGTCTCAGGGCCAGGGCGGCGTCGCGGTCGGCTTCCCGTTCTCGCACGAACCATTTCACTCCGACAGAGGCATCCACCACGTAGCCGGTATGATACGCGGCGATCACTCGTTGCCCCCGGTTCGCCGGTCACGAAACTGGCGGATGGTACCCACCCCGTCCCACTTGCCGAATTTGTCGGCCAGCTTGTCCATCTTTGCAGCGGCTTTCTGCATCCGCTGCTTGCGTTCGATGGCTTCCTGTTCCAACCGTTGCGCTTCCAGATACCGGTGTGCCGCTTTCTGGAGCAACGCACTGCGCGTCAGGTGTTCCTCCGTTGCCGCGTGATCGACCGCTTGTAGAATGTCGTCCGGCATCATGACATTGATCCGAGCCATGGCTTCTCCTTTCCGAAATGGGGACGCGCATTTTAGTGTGTATTTTTGTGTGTGTCAATATGTGTAATTATGAGGCAATTATACACACCATTGAATGGACGGTTTTCATGTAACACGCTTGAAAGAAGGTTTAAGAAATGACGCTAGCGGGCTTTTCGGCCGGAGGGTTAGTTCAGACCGAGGACTTTGCGGGCTCGTTGTTCGAAGCCGGGGTCGAGGCCGGCCGGGGACAGGTTCACGCCGTCGGCCAGCCGTTTGACGATGGCATTGATCGCGGCGAGACGGGCGTAGTGCTTGCTGTTGCCCGGAATCACGATCCAGGGCTGGCGGACGGTCGAAGTGCGTTGAAACATCTCTTCGATCGCGACTTCATAGTCGGCCCAGCGGGCCCGGTTGCGGAGGTCTTCCGCGGAGAGTTTCCAGCGCTTGAGCGGATCGTTGAACCGCGCCTGGAACCGCGCGAGTTGTTCCTCCGGTGTGATGTGCAGGAAGATCTTCACGAGCCGGACACCATCGTCGTCGAGCATGCGTTCGAATTCATTGATCTCGGCGTACGCCCTCTGCCATTCGGTCTTGGTGGCATAGCCTTCGATCCGTTCAACCAGCACCCGGCCGTACCAGGAACGATCGAATACGACGAGTTGCCCGGACCGCGGCAGGCGCGTCCAGAAGCGGTACAGGTAGTGATGGTCCAGTTCCTCCGGGGTCGGGGCGGAGATTGGCCAGACTTTCAGGCCGCGCGGATCAAGCGGCCAGTGCATCCGCCGGATGACACCGCCCTTGCCTGCGGCGTCCCACCCTTCCAATACGATCACCGCGCGCCGGCTCTGGGATTGGTAGGCCAGGGAGAGTTCCTTCAAGCTGACCTGAAGCCGGGCCAGTTTGGTCTCGTACTCCTTGCGGCCCATGTGCTTCGTCATGTCCAGCTTGGCCAGGCTGGGTGGACGACGCTGCAACCGGATAGGCTCACGCTGGCTGAGCCGTTGTGACTTGTTACTCATTTTGCTCTTTGGTCGTGACCGAGGATACGGCGCTGCACATGTCTCTACCTCCCCTTGCCCCTCCTTACAAAGGAGGGGGAAATAGAGCGGTGTGAGTGATTGAATGCCTCAAGACGATGAAGCCGGTTCGAGGTCGATCTTGACCTCGTTCCCTTCCACCGCCACGGGGAAGCTGGCCACGCATGCGGACGGATTCGTGACACAGGCCCCGGTCGTGACGTTGTATTCCCAACCGTGCCAGGGACAGGTGACCACCTCGCCGATCAACTCCCCTTCACCCAACGGCCCCGCGCGATGCACACAGGTATTGTCGATGGCATAAAACGTACCGTCGACGTTAAAGAGGGCTATCTCTTTGCCCTCGACTTCGGCGACTATGCCTTCTCCGGGTTTCACCTCATCCGTATTTGCCACTTTGACCATTTCTGTCATGGGGATCCTCCAGCGGTTATATAAACCGGAGACAATAACGACTTGTCCTCTTGCTATGCCATAGGTTCTTTCAACTTCTTCACCATCTCGCTCAGGGATGCCCCTGTCGCTTCACTCGTGAGTTCCTTCACGCGCGCCTGCAACGCCTCGGCCGCCCCTTGGAACGCCCGGGTAAGCGGAGAATCCGGATCAGCCGCGACGATCGGCATGCCCGCGTCTCCGCCTTCGCGGATGGCAGGGTCCAGGGGAATACGACCCAGGAAGGGAATCTCAAACTTTTGCGCCGCACGCTCCCCACCCGCAAACGAGAAGATTTCCGTGCGCTCTCCACAATGCCCGCAGACGAAGAAACTCATGTTTTCGATCACACCCAAGAGGGGGACGTTGACTTTTTTGAACATCATCAGGCCCTTCCGCACGTCGTAGAGTGCCACTTCCTGCGGCGTGGTCACCGTCACGACGCCGGTCAAGGGAACGATTTGCGAGAGACTGAGTTGGGCATCCCCGGTCCCGGGCGGCAGATCCACCAGCAGGTAGTCCAAGTCGCCCCATAGGACGTCGCGAAAGAACTGCTGGATGGCGGTGTGCACCATGGGACCCCGCCACACGATCGCAGTTTCTTCCGGCACAAAAAATCCCATGGACATGACCTTCACGCCATGCGCTTCGGCCGGCTTGATTTTGTCGCCTTCTTTCGCCGGTGGCTCCGGCACGCCCATCATCATGGGAATATTCGGGCCATATATATCCGCATCCATCAGACCGACTCTCGCGCCGCTCTGCGCCAACGCCACGGATAAATTGGCGGAGACCGTGGATTTGCCGACCCCGCCTTTTCCGCTCGCCACGGCAATGACATGCTTGACGCCGGGCAATAAGACATCCTCGGCGGCCGGGTTTTCCGGGCTCGCGTGCGTTGCAGTCTCGTCGCTCATTGTTTGATCCTCCCCTTCGACAGGCTCAGGACAGGCCCTTCAACTTCGCTACCGCTACGCTTCCTTCGCCTTCATTATCGCGGCACTCCCTTCGACTCCACTCCGTTACGCTCGGGGCGAACGGGGGGATAATCCGTGCATCCTGAGCCTGTCCTGAGCTTGTCGAAGGGCGTAGGGCGCACGCCCGAAGTCGAAGGGTCAGGACAGGCGTTTCCGGTAGTCGCGTGGGTCCTGCGCAAACTCTACCCCGCCACCAACGACAGAGGCAAATGCTGAAAGGGAGGCTCCGCATGACGGAGTCGTGTCCCTTGAAAAACCGGCGACGGCTCCCTAGGATGGTTTCGCACCTTGGTCTACTCCAAACCGTGGGCAGGACGGTCCTTACGACTGGATATCCGTTTTGAACTCTTACATCCCTCCGTTGTGGGTTTCCCTCTCCTTCCCTGAAATTGATCCGGTTTTTTTTCGGTTAGGTCCCCTGCAATTTCGCTGGTACGGGCTGATGTACCTGCTGGGATTGCTGGCCGCGTACTTCCTGATCAAGCATCGGGCCACCATCCGGAATATCCCCTTGGACAAGCCTCAGTTGTCCGATCTGATTGTGTACGCCGCCTTCGGCGTGTTTCTGGGAGGACGGTTGGGCTATACCCTGTTTTACAAGACGGCATACTACCTCCAGAACCCCCTGAAAATTCTGTTCGTATGGGAAGGCGGGATGTCCTTCCACGGCGGATTGCTCGGGGTCTGTCTCGCGCTTTGGCTGTTCTGTCGTAAGAAGGGATTCGCGGCCTACACGATTGCGGACCTGGCGGCGCAGGTCGCTCCAATCGGGTTGGGCTTGGGGCGCTTGGGGAATTTTATCAACGGGGAGTTATACGGACGGCCCACCGACGTTTCCTGGTGTATGGTCTTCCCGAGGGGCGGATCGGCCTGTCGCCACCCCTCACAACTCTACGAGGCGGCGCTGGAAGGGATGGTCCTGTTCGGGATGCTCTGGTTCCTGGGCAGAAAGACCACACCCCCCGGTACGGTCTTTTGGAGTTTTATCGCCGGGTACGGCCTCTTTCGAAGCTTCGCCGAATTGTTTCGAGAACCGGATGCCCATCTGGGATTTATATTGGGACCCATGACCATGGGACAACTGTTGAGCATTCCGATGATCTTCCTGGGATTGACGATGCTGGTGTTGGGTTACAGAGCGCAGGCAAGCCGCGAACGCGGGGGGTAGCATGATTGTCGGATTACGCTGCGCCTGTCCTGAGCGCCCTTCGACTCCAGGCGCGTGGCGCCTTACGCTCAGGGTGACCGGAGAGGCACCCGTTCGTCCTGAGCCCTTCGACAAGCTCAGGACAGGCGTAGCGAAGCGAAGTCGAAGGGCTGACCCGACCGACGAGCGCCTAAAATCCTCCGGGTGGGGCGCCGCCAGGTCTTCCACCGCCGCCGATTCCGCCAAGCCCCCCAAGGCCCGGGATGCTTGGCAAGCCGCCTCCTCCGGCCGGCGCGACGTCACCATACCGGCGGTAAATCCGTGAATTCCAAATGACCTGATGTCCGGGAGCGTAATTCGCGGCTTCGGTATAGTGCGCCTCGGCTTGCTTTCGCTGACCCAATCGATCCAGGGTCAAGGCCAGATTGTAATGCGCCTCCGCCAGGGTCTTCTGGACGCCAATGGCTTTTTCATAGTGCTGTTTGGCCGCGGCCCATTGCCCGGCGGCAAAGGCCTCATTGCCGGCTTTCACGGCCGATGCGGCCTCGGGTTTGCTCCCGCCAGGGGCATTCAAGGCCGTGTACCTGACCTTAGCTGTACTACTACAGGCTCCGATGAAGACAAGACTGCATATGAGGCATCCTATTTTCCAACTGCTCCATGGCATGAACGTTCTCCTTTCCTCACGTGTTTGAACGGAAGGCTTCAGCAATCTGTTATCCTACTCAAACCTCGACGCTGAGTCCACTCCGTAAAAAGATGAGTTGTGCCCGGACAGGACCCTGGGCCAAGGCCGACTCGGCCGCTCGACGATAGACCTCCATTTGCGCGCGGTATTCCTGCACGACCTGCTCCACGGAGTGTTGCTCTACCCGGTGCGTCTTGTAGTCGGCAATCCAAATCTGTTGATCCCGGCGATACATGACGTCAATCACCCCTTCCATCACGCTGGCCCCGGTGTGCTCCGCTTCCGCACCCGGACTCTCCCAGGGAACGGCGAAGGGAATCTCCCGGCCCAGAAGGTCCGCCTGCCGGAGCACGGCATACGGTTCGGACTCGACGAAGTGCGCGAAGATCTCCTGCAATTCCGCACGGACACCGTCCGACTCCGAGACCGATTCGTTTGGAAGGTATGCCCGGAAACAGGCTTCGATCCACATTGGCATGGTGGCCGAATCAGCGGAAAAATCCCAGCCGTGCAACACACGATGGGCCAATGTCCCTATGATTGCGCTTCGATCGGATGCGCCCGGTTGCGACGCAGACTTTTTGCGTGGCAGGGCTACAGGTTTCCCCGGTGATTTCTTCTTGGATTTTCCAGCGGACTTCCCGGTGACCGCGGGGGTCGACGGCAACGACACGTCGCCCGTTGTCAGGGACCGTGTCGCGGAAAAAAACTGCGGAGTCCTGATAACCGTCTCTCCTTGCTTCAGCCATGTATCCCACCGGCGCTGGTGCTCCGCGCCATCCGGCATGGTCGCTTTCCACGTGGGGGGAGAGGGCCGGGTTTTCTGCGTGGGTTGAGGGGCCGGCACGACGGTCGTGGTCACGGCCACGTTCCCCACCAGATGGTCGCATTGGGATCGTTCTTGGGCCGCCTCGACCATGGCCGGCACATCCAGATCCAGTCCGCGCGCGACTAACGACAGCAGCGTGCCCTTCCTGGTCGTCCCTTGCCCGTGAAGCGCCGAGGACAACACGAGACGCCGTTGCGCGCGCGTCATGGCCACGTAGAGCAACCGCACCTGTTCGGCTCGCTGTCGTTCGGCGACTTTGGTTTCGAGGAAAATGCCTCCAAGGTCGGCGGCCTCCCCGAGCCGGAGGCCGATGGTGTCGGTCAGCCAGTCATGCGACGTCCAGACCGAGGCTTTACGATGGTCCACGTCCCGGTGCAGCCCCGCGACGACCACCATGGGAAATTCCAACCCTTTGGCCTTGTGGATGGTCAACAACCGGATCGCGCCACCCGGACCCTGAGACGTGAGCCCTTCCTCCACAAGAGGCCGTTCTCCCTCATCCGGCGGGTCATCCACCCACTGTCCCACCTGACGAACGATTTCCCGAAGCGTCAATCCAGACCGCACGGCCAGTGCCAACATCACGTCCCGGAGTTTGAGCACGTTGGCCAGGGCATGTTCGCCGTCGATGGAAGCCGCGGCCAATTCCGCCAAGGGCAGCGCTTGGAACACGTACTGGATCGCTTCCGGAACCGGAAGCGCTTGGGTCGCCGCGTGCAATGAATGGAGGATCGTAAAGATCGGCGGTAGCCGCGTGAGGGACGATTCGTGTGCCCAATCATCCAGGAATCCCCGTCGCACGATGGACTCGATCTCCACGTCGGAGCAGCCGCCGTAGGGCGACCGCAACACCCCGACCGCAGCCAGTTCATCACGGGGATCGATCAGGGTGCGCCACACCAGGCTGCAATCGATCACCTCCTGCCGTTCATAAAAATGTTTCTCTCCGTCGGCCAGGCAAGGCAGGTGGTGCCGCCGAAAGGCTTCCAGGCAGATTCGCAGATGAGCGAACGTTCGAAACAGGATCGCCACGTGGCGCGGCTGGACAGGCACCGCACGTCCACCCACGAGCAGGGATTCTTTTTCCAGCACGTCATCCCGCAACCAGCGCGCCAGGGCATCCGCCTCCGCCCGGCTGGACGTCTCCGCGTCCGCGTCTTCCTGCGCCAGGGTGACGAGGCGGAGTTCCATCCGTTCGTGGAGCAAGGGCAGCGAGTCCGACGGCACGGGCAGGAGCGGTTCGTACGGAGGTTGCAACCCTTCGACGGAAGTGGACGGAAACACGTTTGCGCAACAGCGGTTCACGGGATCAAGCAATTGGGCGTGGGTCCGAAAATTTCCCTGCAAAGCATACCGCTCACCTTTGGCTGCCGGCGCCAGGACGTGGTCGCGGACAACGGTATCGTAGGCTTCAATATCCGCCCGCCGAAACGCATAAATGGATTGCTTGGGATCGCCCACGATAAACAATTTGCCCGGCGCCGGCTGCACGCGATACCAGTCCCGGGCTTCGGAGCCCGCGGCCTCGGCCAAGAACAGGATGATCTCGTATTGGACCGGGTCGGTATCCTGAAATTCATCGACGATAATCGCCTGGTACTGCTCTTTCAATTCGGCGCGCACGTGCTGGTGGTCCCGCAGCAGGCCCCGCGCCCGCGCGAGCAATCCGTTAAACGACACCAGCCCCTTTTCCACAAACGAGGACCGGCAATGAACCACAAAAGGGGACAGGAGTTGCACCGCGTCCCATAACGATTCCGAACCCGACTGTGCAATCGCCTGGGCGACCTTGATCAACCCCTTGGCTTCTTCATGGTCCTCGTCAGTCCAGGCCTTCGTCTTCGCTGGAATCGTCTGTTGAAGCACGACAGCCTCATCGGCATCGTGCGACCGCAGCATGCCGTTCGTTTCCACGCCCGCTAACAACGTGACGGCGGCATCGAGCAGACGGTTGATCTTCAGAGTGCCTTGATACCGTTCCTGCAACAGGTGGCCGCGGTCGCGTAGGGTCGCCAGCCAGGATCGCAGATGCGGGGTGGCCGCGGGTTGTGAGGTACGAATTCCGGACATGGGGATCAATTCATCCGTCAAGGCCTGCGCGAGTTGTTTCACGTCGTCCAGACCGTAGCGAACCAGAACCCGGCGCCAGGCGTCATGCCGGCGTCCGCTCGCGTCCAATTCTCGCTGCAACCACTGGTCCCACTCGTGATTAAAATGCTCATGAAATCGTGTGCCGTCGTCTTCTTGAAACGACGGATCCACGCCGGCTTCCACGGGATAGAGACGCAAGAGGTGGCCGGCAAAACCGTGAATGGTTTCAATGTGCGCCCGCTCCACCTCACGCATGGCCTCGTCGCTCACTGCCGCCAATTCTTCATCGGTCAGTCCCGAGGTTTCCTGAAGCGTCCGGATCGACCGGATTTCGTAGTCGTGGAGTTCATGCTCGGAAGACCGGCCCGTGGCGAGTTCCTTCATGAGCCGCAGACGGTGCCGCATCCGCAGCTTCAATTCACTGGCCGCCTTGTTGGTAAAGGTGACGGCGACGATCTGCGTCAATGTCAGCCGATCGCGGTCCCGGGTCAACAGGTGGAGGATGCGATCGATGAGCAGCGAGGTCTTGCCCGTGCCCGCCCCCGCAGTCACCACGACGTTGGTCCCCGAAGCCGTGACGGCGCCGTGACGCGCGAGGCTGTCAGGCAGAGCACGTATATCTTTCACGACTTTGCCGCCCTCACGAGTCATCGTCCTTTTGAGAAGTCTTGGCGGGCGGCTTCGGAGGCTGCTGGCGGCGAACGTTTCGATGCGCCTGGATCTGCTTGTAATCCTCCCGCGCGCGCCGGGCACTTGCCGGATGGGTCCGGTGACACACCGCCCGCACGTCGCACCAGTCGCAATGCCGTCCCGGCACGATGAAGAACTTTCCTTGCCGGATTCCTTCGACCAGCGTGGTCATCAGCGTCTCGGTTTGCGGGGCGACGCCTGCCCGCGTTTCCGCTGTAAAGGCCACGGGAGCAAACCCCTGTTCCTCCGGAAGTTCCCGAGGCGCCACGACGTAAAACCAGACGCCTTCACAGGCTGGGACGGCACAGGGGCCGCCCTCTACAGTAGTGACCTGCCCGTCCTTGCCCAGCCCGAGCTTTTGCTCCAACAACGGTGGTAGCCCCTGCCCGGCCAATTCCATATAGATCAGCGGTTGCAGACGCGTTCCCTGCACAACCGCCCTGGCCAATGCCTGATCCGACATCACGTTGCTGCCGGTAAATTTATAATCGATGATCCGGTACCGGCCCCGGGAGGACGACCAATCCACCCGGTCGAGTTGGCCGGTCATGGGAAGCGACGTTGTCCCCTTCGCGACCTTGACCGGCATCTCCCCTTTCACGGGCGCCTCAAACAGGATCGGGCGCCATTCGTTTCCCAGCTCCCGTGTGTCCTGCTCAAAAATCCGTTCGAGCATGGTCACAATGTGTTCCTGTCGCATCTCCCACAAGAGCGCGGGCCCGACCGAGTTCCGTTGTTCAAACTCGCGGAACGCCGTCTCCGCCACCTGCTTCAATATGCCCAGCGGCTTGACGTCAGGAAGGGCATCCCGCGCAAACCACCCGTGTCGTTCCAAGCGGTCGTACCACTTTCCTAAAATCTCGTGGAGCAGCGTACCCACTTCCAACGCACCCGGACCCTGACTTCGAGACGTCGGCCTCGACACGTGAAGACCCAACACGTTCCGGACGAAATATTGAAAGGGACAGGTGGCATAGCGTTGAAGGCTGGTCGCCGACAGAGCCAGCCCCTTCCAATATTCCGCTAGTGGCCCGGTCACACCATCGTAGGCATTCAGGCGTGGCCGGTCGCTCTCCTGTTCGTGGAGTGCTGTCAGCCCGTTTTCCAGCATTTGCCACCACGCCGGTTCCCCCGCCGTGGCCCGGACCGGCTCATGGCGTTGCAACACGTGTCGGACGAGCCGCTCGCGGGGCGTCCATCGCGCCTCGTCGGCGTATGAAACGGCCTGGGATTTGTGAAGCACGGACCTGGGCACGTCCACGGCAGCAAGCCCCGGCACGCAGCGTTCCACTTCCTGGAGGTACCAGGACGGGATGGTTGTCCGGCCTTCCTCGTCCGATCGTTGGGCTAACAGAGTGACACCCTCCCGCGCCGCGTGCATCAACAGGTAGAACAGTAGTTTTTCCTCGTCGTACCCTCCGGTCTTTTCCTGGATCTTGAACCCCAGATGTTCCTCCAAAAACCGGCGCGCCGAATCCCGGAAAAACCCGTCCTCTCGAATATGCCGCGGAAAAACGTGGTCCGTCAGCCCGATCACGAACAGGTAGCGAAAGGACAACCCCCTGGCCGCCATGGCATCGACCACCCGCACCCCGTTCTCCGCTCGCGAAGGATTTCGCACGAGCCGTTCTTCCATAAACCGCGTGAGCGTGGAGTGAAACTCCGCATACCGGACCGGCCCGCTGACGTCCGTGAGCGCCCGGATCTCCGCAAAACACTCCCGGACCGCTTGGTACACTTGGGATTGTGGATTTTCGATTGCCGTTTCCCAATCCAAAATTTCCAATCCACAATCCACAATGTCCGACGACGGGTTCATCAGCACACAATCCATGAGTTCCATGGCTTGATCCGCGAAAACGTCCCAATCCGCCTTTTCAGGAAACATCTCCAGGAGCCGGGTCAATCGATCCAGCACGTGCCAAAGATTACGGACCTCTTCACCGGGTATCGCATCCTCACCCTGTCTTCGCTTGTGCGGCATCGGAACCCCGGTTTCAAAAAACCCGACCAATCGCTCCCGCTCGTGCAAGCCCTGTTCGATCCCGATCTCCCGGCTCAACCGTTCCCACACGCCGGGACGCGGGGTCGCGAGGCCGGGGCAGACGTTCCGCCAATTCACGAACGGAGAATGCAACACGTCAAAGGTCGCATTCCGGTCGGAATCGGGAAGACGAAGCCCGAGAAGACGCAGCAGGACTTGGGAAAACGGATACTGACTCAGGGGCCGGCGCAGGGTCGCCTGAAAGGGGATGCCGTGCGCCGAAAAGACGCGAGGCAGTACGTCTTCATATCCGGTCAACGTCCGTCCCACCACGCCGACGTCGTGAAACGGAATCCGGCGCTCTTGGACCAGGGCCAGGATCTCTTTGGCCACCACGTCAATCTCGTCGTTCGCGCCCGAGACTGTGATAAGACGACAGAACCTTTGCGCCCCGGTTGGCCTTGTACCGGCATTGTCCGCGGCCGGCTCCTTGAGCACGTTGACCTTTGGGGACCGGGACTCCGGTGACGGATCGAACAGATCGCGAAACGGAGACGCGGTCTCGATCTTGTGTTCGATCGAACCCGTGGCGAGCCCGCGGACGTGCTGATCGAAGAACTGCTGGGCGAAGCGAAAGGCCGGATGTTGATCGAGTAACGGAAAATACAATGTGGTAGGGTATTGCCTGACGATCGTTTGAAAGAGATCGAGTTGGCCTTGGGTCAAATCATAAAATCCATAGTAAAAGATACGGGTCTGCTGCCGAAGCCACGAAGACTCGGAGACCAGGTCGAGCGCCAACACCGCGACGTCGTCATGGTCATACAACGAATGATGGGCTTGGTCCTCACACCAGGTCCGGTACAAGCGGACCACCGCTTGCAGCCTGCGATCCGCTGAGAACGGGCTTTGGCCGAATGCCTCCAACACCGCCCCGGCGTCCACTCTCGCGTCCTTGAGATCCTTGAGCGTGGCCCAGAGGGCAGCCCATCCGCCGGGCATCGAGGCCAGTTCGTTGAGTCCGGCGAAATCCGTGTCTCGCTTGCGCAACCGCTGGTGCACCCATTCCCGAAAAAAGGACTCGCCCCGCAGTCGGGCCGTAACCTGCCGGCCTTGTTCTTCCAACAACCGCGCGGCCAACTGGTGGAACGTCAGGAGATGCACGTTGAAAAGGGGCAGGCCCTTCTCAATGCAGAAGGTCCATTTGAGATGCGCGCGTAGACTTTCGGAAGGGACGAGTACCAGACACGGTGACGAAGGCGGGGAGGTGACCGAACGGAGGTCGGAGGCTAAGGCTTGTTCCAGATCCGGCTGAAAGAGACCCGTAACGACATGAAGCATGGCAGGATGAGAAGCGACGCGTATGCCTTACACGCGTGCTAGGGTCACGAATCGGCGTCCGTCTTATCCCGTCTCAGGACCGATCAGTTCCCCGTTACAATCGGCGCAGCCCCATTCCGCATCGATAAAGGTCATGGGTTCGCCGCAGAACGGACAGTCGGGAGGCTTGGCGGATTGCCGGGGCGGCAGGATCGGAAGTTCAAGCTCCAGATCCTCTTCATCCATCCCAAACGGAAGGGAGGTGCTCATTGGGAGGACCCCTGACGCCGCGGCAGCGGCTTAAAGGTTAGCCCCGACGCTGACTCAACGCTTTTTCCGCGCTCTGCCGTGAAGGCACGCCGACAAAGGTGAGTCGCCCATTGATAATCGTGGCCGGAACGGCCCGCACCGCGTGGCGGTCGGCCAGTTCCTGACCATCGGGGGTACTGATATCGATTTCCCGGTAACTGAAGCTGTGCTTCACCCGCAACTGCTTCCACAGGCTCTTGGCGGAAGGACAGGCTGAACACGTCGAGGACACTAACAACGTCACATTGGCCATACCACGCTCTCCTTTGACTGGGAAGAATGGTAGCACCAACCGAAACGGCCCCGCAAGCGAGGCGAAAGAAGAGAGCCCCTCACCCTACCCTCTCCCGCCAGGGGAGAAGGTTTTATCAGGCTCTTTTCGTATCACGCACGGTCGGGGTGCGGTTCGAGTTCGATGATGCCTTTTCGGATGGCCAGGATGGCGGCTTGGGTGCGGTCGTAGACGTGAAGTTTGTGGAAGATGTTGCGGACGTGATTTTTCACGGTCTTCTCGCTCAGGTCCAACACGTTGGCGATTTCCTTGTTGGTCTTGCCGTCCGCCACCAGTCGCAGGACGGTGATCTCGCGTTCGGTGAGATCGTGTTCCAGTAAGGACTTCTTTTTGCCTTTGCCTTCGGCCAACAACGAAAATTCGGCCAGGATTTTACTCGCCACCGACGGATGGATCAGCGATTCCCCCCGGGATATGGCGCGAATGGCCGCAACGATTTCCGTGGAATCCGAATCCTTGAGCAGATAGCCCGTGGCCCCGGCCCGGACCAAGTCGAAAATATATTGATGATCCTCATACATCGTCAGGGCGATGATCCCGATATGCGGCATTTCCCGCTTGATGATCCGCGTGGCTTCCACGCCGGTCATACCCGGCATGCTCACGTCCATGACGATCACGTCGGGCAGCAATTGCCTGGCTTTCTCCACGGCTTCGCCGCCGTCACCGGCTTCGCCGACGATGTGGATTTCTTCCTTGGTTTCCAGGATAGCGGACAGGCCTTCACGTACGACCCGATGGTCGTCCGCAATCAACACCTTAATTTTTTTTGCCATTTCGTGCGCTATCCTTTCTGGCCAACGGAATGGAGACCGTGACCGTGGTCCCTTCGTCTTTGCGAGATTCCCACGAAACCTCGCCGTTGAGCAACTTGGCCCGCTCCTTCATCCCGCGCAAGCCGAAGTGATCCCATTTGTCGGGGTTCTGAAAAACGGCTTTTACGTCAAACCCGTTGCCATTATCCTGGATAACGGCGGAGAGGTGCTGCGGTTGAATGCTCAATTGCACGAGCACTTTCGACGCTCCGGCATGCTTGGATGAATTTTGCAGGGCTTCCTGGATCATCCGGAAGACGAAGACTTTCGTCTTGGGCAGCAAACGGGCATCGCTCCCCGTATGGGAGAACGCGACCTGGACACGATTCTGCTTCTTATACGAATCAAGATAATTGGTGAGCGCCGAGAGCAGATCCAACTGCTCGTATTGACCGGGTCGCAGGTTGAACACCACTTGCCGGGCTTCCTGAATGCCGTGTTTCAAGTGGTGCTTGGCCTCACTCAACAGGGTCAGGCACTTGGCGGGTTCATCCTGGATCAGGTCCCCGCACCGTTCCATTTTGAAATTCACGCCGACCAGCGTTTGGACCAACCCATCATGAATTTCACAGGCGATACGCGTCCGTTCCTCATCGACCGCGCTCTCGGCTTCCTCTTTCACGTACCGCCGGAACAGGGATTGGTACCGGCTCAGGGTTTTTTCGATTTCCGTCGTGGCCCGAATCCGCGCGTCGATCAACTGCCACATAAACTTGGCACTCGCGCCGCCGATGATCGCCACGCTCGGCTTCCGGATTTTCAGCAACGCCCGTTCGACTTCGGGACTGCCGGTCACGTCAATGATCAGGTCCACCTCTTTCATGTTCAGAATTTCGCGATAGTCCTGCGTCACCGGGACGCCCAACTGCCGGGCCAGTTTGGTGCCGAGCGTTCGCGCTTTGGCCTCCCCTAAGCCAACGATACGGGCCAGGGGATCCTGCGCAAAAATTTCCAACAGGGCGCGCCCACCACGTCCTCCGCCCAGGATCGCCACACGGGTAGCCGGGGCCGCGCGCCGGCGCACCGGTTTGGTCGCCGCTTTGGCTTTACGTTTCGGAGCGGAAGCCGAGACCCGGCGGGAGCCGGTTTTTCGGACGGAACGGCTAGTAGCGGGCATGAATACCTCTACCCCACCTGACCCTCCCCTTACAAAGGGGAGGAACCCTCTGGCGCCTGCCCTGAGCGAAGCGAAGGGTCATTGCACATCAGGTGGTTCCTCGATCCTGCGCAAGGGACTTGATCGTTTCCATGAATTGATCGATGTCCTTAAACTCGCGATACACGGAGGCGAACCGCACGTAGGCCACCTGGTCCAACTCATGGAGTTCCCGCATGACTTCCTCGCCGATCACCCTGGCCTGGACCTCCGATTCACCCGAATCCTGCAGGCGTTTTTCAATCCGGTCTACCGCGGCTTCCAGCATGTCGCTGCTGATCGGCCGCTTTTCACAGGCCTTCTTCAGACCGGCCATGACTTTGGCGCGGTCGAACGTTTCTCGCCGGTTGTCTTTTTTGACGATCGTGGGAAGATTCTCTTCGATCCGTTCATACGTCGTGAAGCGACGACGACATCCGAAGCATTCCCGGCGACGGCGAATCACCTCGCCTTCCCGGGCCGTGCGAGAATCAATCACTTTGTCGTCGAGTCGATTACAGAACGGACATTTCATGACGGTGCCAGATGTCATTCCCGACGCTTGTCCCCGACGTTCTTAATCGGGGATCTATCGGGAATCCAGAGTCTTTCGCCTTCACAAGCGAGGAACCTCGTCGTGCGGGGGCGACACCCCGCAAGAAAAAAGAAAAGACACTGGATCCCCGATCAAGTCGGGGATGACAGAAGGAAGAAGCAGGAATGACCCCTGGATTC
Source organism: Nitrospirales bacterium (assembly GCA_965207015.1). Classification (GTDB taxonomy): domain Bacteria; phylum Nitrospirota; class Nitrospiria; order Nitrospirales; family UBA8639; genus Bin75. The sequence continues at coordinate 1,772,449 of OZ242257.1, forward strand.
CCACGCCTGCCCTGAGCACAGTCGAAGGGTGCGCGGGAATGACAGATTCGGAGTATTTTCATGCCAATCAAAGAAACGGGTTACGAGTCCGAAAAGACCGGGAAGCGGGCACACAGAGCCTTGACTTCCTTGCGAATCCGGCTCTGGATTCGTTTCTTCGTGGGATGTTGCAGTACCTCGTCCATCCACGCCACGATTTGTGACATCTCGGTCACTCCCATCCCCCGAGTCGACACGATGGGAGTACCGATTCGAATACCGCTGGCCACCGCCGGTGGTCTTTCGTCATACGGCACGGCATTTTTATTGACGATGATCCCCGAGGCGTCGAGCGCCTCCTCGGCTTCTTTACCCGTCACCCCTTTGGAATTGAGATTCAGCAGGAACAGGTGGGTATCCGTCCCGCCGGACACCACGTGATAACCTCGCGCAGCCAACCCGTCCGCCAAGGCTCTGGCATTGTCCAGGATGCGTTGCTGATAGGCGGTAAAACTCGGGGCCAGGGCTTCCTTGAATGCCACGGCCTTGGCTGCGATCACGTGCATGAGCGGGCCGCCTTGCAGGCCCGGGAAGACGATCTTATCCACGGCTTTCGCGTGTTCTTCTTTACACATCACCATGCCGGCGCGAGGCCCGCGTAGCGTTTTGTGGGTGGTAGTGGTCACGAAATCGGCATAGGGCACCGGGCTGGGGTGCAGCCCCGTCGCCACCAGGCCGGAGATATGCGCGATATCGACCAGCAGATACGCTCCCACGGATTTCGCAATCTCCTGAAACCGCGGGAAGTCGATGACTTTCGAATAGGCGCTCGCCCCGACGATAATCATGCGCGGGCGGACTTCTTCGGCCTTTTGCTGTACCCCGTCGTAATCGATCAACTCGGTTTCGCGATCGACCCCGTAGGAATAGGCCTGGAACAGCTTTCCGGAAAAATTGACTTTACTGCCGTGGGTCAAATGGCCGCCCTGTGAGAGGGCCATGCCCAGAATGGTGTCACCGGGTTTCAGGACTGAAAGGTACGCCGCCATGTTGGCGGTGGAACCCGAATGCGGCTGGACGTTGACGTGCTCGCACCCGAACAACTGCTTGGCCCGGGCAATGGCCAACTCTTCGACTTCGTCCACGAACTGGCAGCCGCCGTAATAGCGCCGCCGAGGATAGCCTTCCGCGTATTTGTTGGTCATCAGCGACCCCTGCGCGGCCAGGACCGCGGGGCTCGCATAATTTTCCGAAGCGATCAACACCAGCTTGTCGCGCTGTCGTTTCTCTTCCGCGCGAAAAGCCGCGTAGACCTCGGGATCTTCTTCTTTGACCGCTTTCAGGGTCCCGACGACGTAGCCCATTAGCCTGCCCTGAGCCTGTCCTGAGCGTAGTCGAAGGGCGAAGCCGAAGGGTCCTGCGGCTCCGGCGCTTCCTCCGGAGCAACGGCGGCGGCAGTCGCATCCGCGGCTTCATCGGTCGGGGTCTCGGCCTCAGCCTCTCCACCCTGTTTGACAAGACTCACGGACACATTCGCGATGATGTCCCGATGCAGCTTGACGCCGACGGTAAACGTACCCAATTCTTTCAGGGGATTTGCCAATTGAATCTTTCGGCGGTCCACGTCGAATCCTTCGGCGGCCAACCCGGCTTCCAGGTCCTTCGTGGTCACGGACCCGAACAGCTTGTCCTCCTTGCCGGTCTGGACCGGAAAGGTGAGCGCGACCTTGGACAATTTCGTCGCCAGACCCTGGAGTTCGTGTTCGACCTTCTTGGCCTTATGGGCCGTCACTCGCTTGGCATGTTCCAACGCCTTCACGTTACGGGGATTGGCCTCCAAGGCTTTTTGACGGGGGAGCAAAAAATTCCGGGCATACCCGTCGGCCACGTCGAGCACGTCTCCCATATACCCCAAACTGTCGATATTTTCTTGAAGAATCACCTTCATCGTCACTCTGCCTCCTCTTTTCCGTCAAAGGACAGCATCATAAGGTCCGTATGGGGGAAATGTCAATTTGACAGCACAACGATCGAGAGGACGCCGGAGGCGTGGCCTTTGCGTTTTTTCTTGTCATCCTCGACATCTTTAATCGAGGATCCAGGATCTTTGTTTTTTCCTCTGTTCGTGAGGATGAGGACCCTGGATTCCCGCGTACGCGAGAATGACACAGAAAGACTGCATCACGCTGGACACGTTCGGCAAGCGTCCTCTACAATGCCTTCATGCTGCATCATTGCACCAGGCTTGCTCCCGCAAAAACGGCGGTGATGTGGGTCCTGAGCGTGGGGTGCCTGGCCTTGACCATGCTCATGTCTCATGCGTTCGTCGCGCAACGGGCCGAAGACGTCGCCCTGGCGCAGGCCGCTGACCGGGATGTCCTCGACCTGACATCGCTCAACATCCGGCTGAGTCAACGGGCGATTCATCCGCCGAAGCATCTGGTCAAAGCCGTCGTGGAGTTGCCGCACGTGCAAGCGGCTCGCGCCAAGATTGCACCGTCGCCCAAATCCGCCGTTTTGGAAGATGACAATCATAACCGTGCCCTCATTTTGTCGGTGCTGGACGATGGTCGCCTGCACGCCTACGTGCTCGACGACCTCGATTTCGCGCAGCACGTTCCGTTTGTCACGACCTGCGCCGAGAATCGGGGGTGCGCCTTTGATCGACGCCCAATCACGGGAGGACTGGGCTGCGTGGCCATTTGTATTCAGCAGTCGCTCGATCCCGGCCGCGAGCCATGAAACTGCCTGACCTCCTCAACGCGTTTGCCACCCGGTTGGCGGACCATAAAGACGCCGCGAGAGCGTCCGACCCGTTGATCGAATCCCGCGCCACCCGGGATCTCGGAACAGCCGGCACCCTGCACCTGTATGCCATGGAGGTCCCCGCGGGCACGACGTTTCTGGAAGACGTCCCCGTTACCATCGTGCCGCCCGGAGACCTGGAACCTACCGGCGGCTTCCTCCTGCGGCGACAGGGCGAGACCGCCCTGGTCCAGACCCAGGATACATTGGGACAATCCACCCTCGATAACACTCTCGTACCGGATACTACGGAATTCTTCCGCCTGGCCTCCGAGCGACTGGCCGACATGGCGGCCCACCCCGAGTCCTATGCCCTGGGACCCGCCGAGCGGCTGGCGCCATGGCTAAACCCGGAACATAACGAAGCCAATGCCTCGGCGAGGACCGGGGCATCGGCGGCCATTCTGACGACCATGTGGCATGATGATCAGGTTGCGCGTTGGACCAAACTCGGCACACTGGCGGTGAACCTGATGCGCCACAATAAACGTGTGCTGCTGGTGGCGCCCACGCACGACGTCGCAGATCGGTTACTCGGGTTCCTGGCCAAAACCCTGCGGAACGCCGCCCTGCCGTTTACCAGTCTTTTGAGCCGCTACGAAATTGCGGCGCTCCAGCAAGCCGAAGGGATTTCACTCGGGCAATTGGGATTCGAAGTGCAAATGCACAAATTTTTCGCCAAATCCCGGTCGCACAAGGATACCCTCCGCCAGAAATATGAACGCTTTCGAGAGCTCATCCCCATTCTGGCCTACAAAGGGCAGAAACAACGGGACATGGATGAAGTCAAATTACTGGAATGGCGGCTCATGGCCCAGGTGAGCGAATTCCAGCGGAAAATCAAGGAGATCGACCACCTGCTCGCCAAGTATGAAAGCCTGCCTATCTGGAAACGGCTCGGCATGCAGACCATGGGCAAGAACGTGGAAACCCTGAGCGAATACCGGAAACTCTATACCGGCAACATCGCGGCCCTGATGAAAGAGGTGGAGATCGCACAGGCCCGAATCCGCGAATTGTCTCCCGAGGCCGCGATGCCGAAAGAGATGCGGCCGGAATACGAAGCGTTGAAAGAGGACATTTCGAAGCTGGGGGGGACCCAGAAAGTTCGTGAAATGCTGGCCGCCAGCGAGGCCACCAACCGGCAGGCCTTCATGCAGAACAAACGGTTGGTCGTGGCGACCCCGGGAAGAATCGTGACCGATCCCCTATTCAAACGCATGCGCTTCGACGTGTTGATCGCCGAAAATGCCCCGCAGATTCCGGCCCCGTTTTTACTCGGCGTCGCCGGGCTCATTCGAGAACAGATCATCATCGCCGGAGACACTCGGGATCTCCAGGGCCCGAATCGACTCTGGCGCCAGGAATACCCGGAACCACTTGCCGAACCCTCTCATACTGCTTCGGCACCATGAGCTTGACGCCCATCCGGGCAAAGACTGATAATCGGAGTTGTTACACTTCGTTTAGAATAAACTCCATGCCGAAGTGGCGAAACTGGCAGACGCACTAGATTCAGGGTCTAGCGCCCCATGGGGGTGTGCGGGTTCAAATCCCGCCTTCGGCACCAACCTCCCTTGTCCTACGTAGTCCACATTGTTCCTCACAAATCCTCAAAAGTATTGTCATTGCTGTTGATTTCTATTTTATGACAGTCTTGACAGGGCCGAGGCGATCCCCTATAATTTCGCTAGTCATGTGGGATAAAATGTGAGATAAACTTGTTTTCTCTTGAACTGTCAACCACACACGGCAGAGGGACGCTGTGCCACCGAGAGGGCATGACGGCACTACGACGCAACAAAGAAAACCCGACCATGACCATTGAAAACTTCTTCGCAAGAATTGAAATCGTCAAAAAAATCATGTGGAAGGGCAAAAAAATAGAATTCGCCCGGCAATCCGGTCGGCCTTGTGAGTCCGCGATCAGTTGGATCGCAGAAGGAGATGAAGCATGAAGCGACCACTCACATATGCCAAAATCAAGTCGTTGACGAAGCCGGGTTCCTATGGCGACGGCGGGACCCTGTACTTGCGGATTGCACCAGGCGGGTCAAAGCAGTGGGTCCAACGGCTCGTAATCCGGGGTCGTCGGCATGACCTCGGCTTGGGCGGCTGGCCGCTCGTGTCCTTACAGGAAGCACGGGAGGCCGCGTTTGAGAATCGGAAACAGGCTCGGCGCGGTGAGGACCTCTTGGCCGCAAGACAACGTGAGGCTGCCCCGACGTTCGAGGAAGCTTTGGAAAAGGTAATTGCGCTTCATCAACCGACTTGGAAAGATGGCGGGCGGACGGCCGACTCGTGGCGGACCTGCCTCAAGCAATATGCTATACCGAAAATTGGCCGGAGGCAGGTGTCTGAGATTACGGCTGCGGACATGCTCGATATTGTCGGGGGCATTTGGACCGACCGACACGAAACGGCCAAGAAGGTCAAGCGACGTCTTGGCGCGGTGTTGGCGTGGGCCGTGACGAAAGGGTATCGCTCTGACAATCCCGTGCAGGCGATCTCGGTGGCCCTCCCCAAAGCCGGCAACCTCAAGGGCCATTTCAAGGCCATTCCCCATGAAGAGGTGAGGACAGCCATTGAAACGATCCGGGCGAGCCAGGCGAATCCGTCGACCATTCGGTGTTTTGAATTTCTGATTTTGACGGCCACCCGAAGCGGTGAGGCCCGTTTGATGAAGTGGAATGAAGTTGACCTGAGAAAACGGACGTGGATCATTCCAGCCGCCCGAACAAAAACGGGAAAAGAGCATCGGGTCCCGTTATCATCACGGGCCTGTGAGATCTTACGAGAGTCCCAAACCAGTAGTGAGTCGGCCCTAGTGTTTCCGAGTGCACGGGGCAAGGCTCTCTCCGACGCGACGATTTCCAAGCTGGTTAGAGAGAACGGGATCAATGGCGTGCCGCATGCCATTGCCAGGGCATGTTTCCGGTCGTGGTGTGCGGACGTGAACGTGTCACGAGAAGTGGCCGAAGCCTGTCTCGCCCATGTCGTCAAAGGAGTTGAGGCATCCTATCAACGATCCGACCTGTTCGAACGTCGGCGATCGGTGATGCAGAAGTGGTCCGATTACGTCACAGGCTCCCCACGTGCCGACGTGATCCCGTTGCACGGATGATTCTAACCTTCCCATCTTCCTTGCCGGTTTAGAGACCCCTTTCTTCCCGCCCCCCGGCATGAACCAAACCGGTCACCTTGGCTCTCTCACGGCCAAGCAAGCCAACAGATCATGCCTACATTGAGTCGTTCAACGGGAGCTTACGGGAAGAGTGCTTGAACGTGCATTGGTTCGAGGATTTGACGGAGGCCCGAGCGAAGATGAAGGGTTGGCAACAGGAGTACAATGAGGAGCGGCCTCACCGGTCTCTCAAAAACCTGACGCCCTTGCAGTACAAGGCGCAGTGGCACATACAGCGGTCAGAAACTCGCTGATCCCGTGGACTAAAGATCGGGGGACCCTTCATTTCAGGCAGCATTTCGCAGGACTTGTGGCTTAATTTGTGGGGGTATGATCAGACGCCGGCGCTCATCCCCGACGTGGCCCCAAACGGGGTGAGGTCTTAGAGCATGAAAAGCCCTGCCTCTTCTCCACAAATCAGTGTAATGTCTTTCTTTTCAGCGAGCCTTTTACAATCAGGAGTGAAACTGTCTGCGCTGCTGAACAACACGCGGGCCACCACCTGCTCTCCTTCACCGTGCCTCCAGCTGATCAGTTGCCGTACCCCATCTACATCATTATAGTCTATTTGCTTTTTGTGCTTGACCTGCACAATGAGTAAATATAGAGGACAATCTACTTTCTCCAAGTCCGCAAGGCCTGGCATGGGTATGGAGAATACATGATCCGCATCTGCACCCCTCTCCCCATGCTGACTCTTCCCTCCGATGCGTTCATATCCTTTTCTCTCAAAGGCTTCTCCTACTGCAGCCTCAAATTGGTCAAACCCCCAGCATTTGTTGACATGTTTTATTAAGTACTTTGCGGCTTCCCTTCTGGCCTCCGCCCCGCGCTGTTTCCTGATGAAATTAGGAGATTCTGCAGTGCGTGTATCTTCTTTCTCCCTCAATCGGTTGACGGCCTCAAGAACACGTTCTCTATGGGAGTCCTGGACCTTGGTGACGGCTGACCGGAAATACGCGCTTTTGAATAGCTCATGGATCGTTTGGGCATCGCTGTCATGCCAGTTATTGACCTCACGCTGATCCGTCACGGGAATGATGTGACCAAAGTCTTCTTGGTCAGGAACCACTTCAAATCGATAGGGGCCGCTCACCGTGGCAATCGTAAAGCAAGTGTAATCTGGTGTCTTGGGGCAGACCACCAGATCTCCTTCCTTCATCTCCAACATTCGGCGCAGTATCCCGTACCGTCGAGGGCTAGGGTCTTCTCCCCACGCATTTCTGTAAGCATTTTTCCATGCCTCTTTAGTACATGGACTGCCATCGTCATTTAGAAGAGATGTGCCCGGAGGGGACCAGCCCTGACGCAAACGGCCCATTCTCAATTCTTCTCTGACGAAAGGATCGTTGGCCGTACGAAAGACAAAGCAATTGACCTGTTCTGGCATATTGTTTCCTCCTGAGTGAAATATGTTCTCTTTCCGTCCACGGATTACATAACGCCTTCATCCAGCGACGCCTTGCGTTCTTGTATCGTCGGTGCGCCGTACCACTTGCGCGGATTCCCGCACATCCAACAGGAACACACTGCAAGATAGTCTGCGCTCTTTGCCTCCCTGTCGTGCGGATAGACACGGCGCGCTTTGGCTTTGACCCTGGCTTTCTGGTGGCGCCTGAGCGCTCTTTTCCTGCTCTTCATGATCTTACCGATTTCCGGCCTTCGCAGCTTTCCGGTGTGTGCTTGAGGGGTAGAGAACCGCGATCCTTGTTCTCTGCATCATTCATTAAGAAGTGTTGGGCTGTGGCGTCAAGTCCGGTTAGGACAAACACGACCGGATCTGACGGAGGAGTGTGCTAGCGTGCAACTATATTACAAGTGGATTTATGCCTTTAACTTGATAGGGGGCCTATAACCTTTGGCAAGCAAGGACAGTCTTGCGCTGTCGATTGTTATTGGCGTAGTTGCGATGATAAATTAGTATTTTTTTAAAATCCATGTAATGGCCAACATCTTTCCAACTGGATTTGCCGTAAAACTCGATCTTACGATTGCGTTTCTTTCACTATGTTCTAATCTTCTGATTGCAATAGGCATACAAATGATTCCCTATGAAATCACAGACTATGTTCGAATGTGGGTGTTTTGGTCAGTGATTGCCTTGATAATTGTTCTAATATATGTATTTGTCCTATTGGTTTACAAAAATTACCAAGAAGAAAACAAAGAAGCCAGCATCCCCCCATGGCTTACTGCCTCATATCATAAGATATTTACTGTTATAATCTGGGGATCTATTTCTTCGATACTATTCGGATTCATTGTAGCGGAAACAGGCATTGCCGACCCTGCCCCTTTGCCTTCAATTAAGCCTCAAATTTCAGCCGAACACAAAGAAGGGACAGTTAAGCGTGTCATACTCGATAAGACGCCGGCAGAAATTATCGGAGGGGATGGTGACATAAATACGTACAGAGGGTTATGGATAGAAGCCACCGGCCCCATCGAATACGTTCTTGTCACACCTTCAACCGCATCCACAGTGAACATTTCCATTATCGTTGAATGGGACGATGAAGGAATATACGCCGACAAAACAGTTAAATTCGAAATTGATGCCAACATTTGGAAATCAAAGAGGCGTCAGATTGCTGCAGGCAAAACATTGGAAGTAATTGGGAAAATCAAGCGCGTGGAAAGTGCATCAATGACGATTGAAAATGTAGAAATTTGATTTGACCTAAACGTAATCTCCTCGCCTAACGATGCCCCTTTCAATAATTGCAACCCGTTTTTCGCAGAAAAATCGCCTAGCCGCTGGACCAACTTCCGAAGCAGAGCCAGAACATTTAGAATCCCGACCTGATCGGGGATCCAGCGTCTTTTCTTTTTTCTTGGTCCATGAAGACGCGGGACGGCATGCCGGCCGGTCCCTACGCAGATAGGGACAAACCCTGCGACTTATTGGGAGGTTGTGGAGCTTTCTCCAAAAGATCTAGCCGCATCAAGGTCTTTTTCAACGTCTTATCTCCCGCAGTTGACGAATCCTATATATTATTTATAATAAAGAAACGTTCTATTCGCTTTTCATGGCTGGACCATAGTCCGCACAGAGAGGCTCTCTCGATCATGATGGTTACCAAGGAAACGAGAAACGAGGTGTGGGACCAACTGATCGATGCCACACGGCTTGCACGCTACTATGACGCACTCGCCTCTCGGTATCGGCAGTGGCATTCGATTGTCAAATTTTTTCTCCTTCTATTTACGCTTATCGCCTCAAGTTCGTTCCTGAATCTCTTTCCTGTGTTCGTACATGGCACGGCGGCGGTGGCCTTAATTTTTCTGATCACGTGGGATTTTACCTTCGAGTACGCCGAAAAAGCGGCGGTGTTACATACGATCAGCATGGAATGTAGCAAACTTGAAGTCCAATGGCGAGAATTATGGGCAGCGGCGAATACGGCTGGCGCAGAGGATGACTCGATTTACGCGAGCAATCAACAATTAATACAGCACATCATAGAAGTAACCGGTCGGACTGGGTATGCGAACATTCCACCTCATCCCAAAATAAATCAGCAATGCACAGAAGAGGCGTATCAAGTCCTGCAAGCCAGATATGTCACCTAAGCGCTCCCTCAAGGGGAGTGGAACCCCTCCAAGACCCAGTAACCCCGCTCCACCACCGCCCCCGCCTTCTGCAGAAGAGGCGAGAACGTCTCGTCAGAATAACGGAGAGAATGATAGACCGAACGATGGTCAGAATGGTCGTCCCGACGACTGATATCGTGCCTCTGTTCATGCAAGTCCTGGAGCGCTGATCGGGAGGCTAGTGATGAAAATGATACAACTGCTTCAACTCGGTGCATTGCTAACCCTATGTGCTTGCATGAATGGCTATACTCCCTATGAGCGCCCTGAACTCTTTTATCCGGAAGGTGAATTGCAGCGCCAGCGCATCGAGAATTTAACGGAGCCAAAGAAGATTGAGATCATGGGTCCCTCAAATGGGAATCTGACTCGCAATGGAGGACCCTACCCCATTCGCGTTTACGACAACAGTTGCCAAACAAACGAGGCACCGAAGATTGATGTTTTTCCACCAGCCGCGAAGAACGGTGAACCGACGCGCGAGGACGACCAAAACTTGCCTTGGTGGAAAATTGAGATTGACAGCGCACATTCATCGCTAGAGAAAGCACAAGAGCTCACGGTTCGGGTTCGTGCCTGTCAGGCTGCGACTATGACTGAAGAGGGGGCTCGCAAAGGGCGTCTACTGCTCACCAGAAAATATCGAATGATTAATATACACTCGAGTGCTAAGCCGAAGCTTGAAATCCAAGGCCCTCCAAATGGGATCCTGGCTCGCAATGGAGGACCCTACCCCATTCGCGTTTATGACAACAGTTGCCAAACAAACGAGGCACCGAAGATTGATGTTTTTCCACCAGCCGCGAAGAACGGTGAACCGACGCGCGAGGACGACCAAAACTCGCCTTGGTGGAAAATTGAGATTGACAGCGCACATTCATCGTTAGAGAAAGCACAAGAGCTCACGGTTCGGGTTCGTGCCTGTCAGGCTGCGACTATGACTAAAGAGAATGCGCGCAAAAAGGGGCTACTGCTCACGCGAAAATATCTAGTGACGCAAGAAAGCTACAGCCCGCTATCGACAAAGTTAATTCCGTGGTCAAAAGACGATACAGCTCAAGAGTTTGGGAAAGTATTCGCCAATAGCTTTATCGCCGCCGATCTGGTGTTTGTCAATCACAACAGGCAGTCCTTGCTCATTTATGGGTCGACTGTGAAAGCAAAAATCCGTTTTCTCGTCTCCAGGGAGGACGCCATGAAAATATACTCGGCTGGTATAACCGAAGATCCGGCCATGGCCTTCGCCGGCAAGGAAGGGGATAAACTTAAAGGACGGCTAAACTTCAAAGAGAGCTATCGGCCGATGAGCTATTCTGATGTGCTTGCTATTTTTAACCATCAGCAGAAAACCAACTATAAACAGCACTGGACGGAAATTTTGAAATCTGCAGGCGAGGTGCTCACGGGAGTAGCATTTTTTGGTGTCGGAACCGACTTCACAAAAGGCGTCTCATTTTTTACCGGCATTCTCAATCCAGAGATCGAGAAGCATCTGCTACGGGATGTATTGATGTACACAGAAAACCTTGAGAATAGAAGTCTAAAAGAGATTGAGGAGGTAGGACCTCACAGCGAACTTCGACGGGTGGTGTTCTTTCCACGACGGCCTATCTTTGGCGTGCTGCCTGAAATGCCTGTATACATCGCTGAGATCCGTCCTGACGAGGCAGTTGCTCAAGCTACGCTAATCAATAAGATTGGCACGATTGGCAAATAGTTCGTAATCTTGAATTGTCTTGTGGGATCTGGTCCTCCCCCAAAAACTAGGCCACCGGTTCTGCGATGGAATGGAAATGGTTGAAGGGTCCCCGATCTTTAGTCCACGGGATCAGCGAGTTTCTGACCCCTGTGTGTGCCACTGCGCCTTGTACTGCAAGGGCGTCAGGTTTTTGAGAGACCGGTGAGGCCGCTCCTCATTGTACTCCTGTTGCCAACCCTTCATCTTCGCTCGGGCCTCCGTCAAATCCTCGAACCAATGCACGTTCAAGCACTCTTCCCGTAAGCTCCCGTTGAACGACTCAATGTAGGCATGATCTGTTGGCTTGCTTGGCCGTGAGAGAGCCAAGGTGACCGGTTTGGTTCATGCCGGGGGGCGGGAAGAAAGGGGTCTCTAAACCGGCAAGGAAGATGGGAAGGTTAGAATCATCCGTGCAACGGGATCACGTCGGCACGTGGGGAGCCTGTGACGTAATCGGACCACTTCTGCATCACCGATCACGACAGCCGGTAAGAAACATACGACGCTGCTTCCGATCCACTTCATCGGGTTCCCACAATGCTCTCGCCCTATGACGCTCCAACCTTTTCTCGACTGTTGGATCAGATGACAGTTTGAAATCCAAGCCCGTCAGTTTCTCAATTTCATCAACCGATGTGAGAAATCTCTCATGGCGATAGTCACGGCTCGATCCAAAGTATCCGGGACCCAACTGTGGATACAGAAACGCAAGAACTTCGGGAGCATCTCGCTCCTGCTCCTTTGCCGCATTTCTCTCCTGCTCCGTTTTCCCGCGAACAACCACCTTGAAGGCCGCGTCAGGGACCGCCACCTTGCGTTCCCCTTCGTCTCCTATCCATGCAAGGGTCTCCTTCATATAGAACACTGGACCCTGGATTACCCATATCTTTCCGTATGTCTGCGCCCAAGCACCAGTCAGGAATTCCAGGTTCTGCCAGATGCCCTGGTTGAACTTCGGCCTCTGCGGAATCGCATTGAGGAGCGTATGGGTGTTGTACGCTGCATCCTGTCCGAGCCTTTCGACAAGCAGCTTCATCGCCATGTGCCCTCTATCGAACCCGCTGCCCCGATAGCTATCGTCATTTGGGGCAACGCCCGTCTCCAACAGATCCTTTTCGGCAAACCACTTCGGCCGGGCACGAAGCGTATCGAGACACCAAGCGGCAACGTCATCCTTTACCGCCTTCGGCGGCTCCCACCGCCGCAGTTCCTGGCTTACCCAGTGCGGCACGCGCAGCAGATCGCCACCCGGTAGGCCGTCATCGTCATCCTTGGAGTCGAAGCTCACCACGAAACCCCGAAATACGCGCAATATGTCGGGTTTCGGCGCGAAGCGATCATGATCGTAGCCCTTCGGAGGCTCCTGAACGGGCCGACCCGCAGCCAAACTCGTTGACGCCGCGGCTAGGAAGACCGGAAGCAACAAGACCGCCAGAACCATTCTCAATTCGGTCATCCCTGATCCGCCTGTCTTTTGCCGCTGAAACGGCGCGCGAGCTCTTCGCTCAACGACTCGAATGCCGCATAGACCGGTTTCACACCAAGTCCGGCAACAAAGGCAACCGTTGGCGGGCCGAGGCTCGACGCTCCGGCAACGACACCCTCGGTGAAGTCGGGAAATATCAGCACCACAGCCACTACACCAAGCATGGACCCGAGGAAAATGCGCGTGACATCGCCCCGCATGCGGGACTCCTCATAGGCCAGTTCGAACAGCTTGTCCGATATCCGCTTGGTCAGGAATATACAGGCTCCGAGACCGCCCCATAGAGCAGGTGACAAGAGACCCGACAGCGTCGTGCCGATCAGGTGACCCAGGCTGCCAATCCAGCTCAACGTTGTAGCATCTGATACACCGCCACTCCAATTCATTAACAGTTCGAGTAACAGGGCAAGAACGAAAAACAGGACACCAATACGTATCGGCCGATCTTTGGCCGATCGGGAACGCCAGAAGCTGGTATTGGCGGCTAACTGGGTATCAAGAATTGTACGCCCATTCACCCCGCGTTCCTTATATGTCACTGAGGTTACTTTAGCGTATGCGGTCATTAGATCCTGCCATCCCTTCGTGGACGGTTCATCTACAACCATCCCTATGGCAACCAACAGCTTCTCATGTAGCTTGTGTTTGTCGTCCGACAGCGCATCGCCGTGACGAGAAACATAGAGGGCCAGCGCCTTGGCCTCTGCGATCAAGTCGTCCAGATCACGCCCCATCCGGTCAGCGTCGGGCCGGGCTGCCGGACCATTTGTCTCCGCACCGGATGGTCCTTCCTCCATGGTTCCTGCGGTCGCTCCTGATGTCCTATCGTTCACAATTCCACGCCCTCGCCCGCGCGGGTCACATTGAACCAAATCTCACCATCGTCTCGCGCCGCCCGATGCTGACCGCATCCCAACTCCGATTATCGATACAAGCCCCTAGCTCCATGCCCCATCTGCTGGTCAGTTACTGAGCAGTCCGTGGCCCGGAAGGAGATCCCTCAGCACGTATATGCGATGCGCTGCTGCAGCCTGTTAGAACTGAAACACCGGCCTTTGGAACACCGCTGACGAGTTGGCCAAGTCTTCAGCCAGATGCCCTCGTTGCTCGTTCCAATCGTGGTCCTCGTCGTCCGGGATCGACTCCCCGCGCCCTTCATACAAATCCCCATTCCCCGTAGCCTCCGGCCAATACCCTACACGTTCCTGCTTGCGCCCGGGCCGATCGATGATTTCCTTGACCCGATCAGCGATCTGCCCCCATTCCCGACCGTTGTCAGCCCCTTCCACATCGCGGAATTTTCTGACCTCCCGGAACATGCCATGCACGTGAGAAGATTACCAGCCCATCTCAGTTTGATGCGGTTTATCGAGAGTGTCAAGGAAATGTATGGGGCCACCACCTTTGGCACTCGGGTGACCTTCCCGCCATAGAACGGTCCAGTCCGAGAGTGAGCTTTCTGGTACATGAGGGGCTCCCGATTAAGGCTGTCGGAAATGATGGAAGTGGGTGGAGATGACAGTCATGCTTGACAAGTGAACGATCGTTCACCTATGATCCGCACGTCATGCCAGCCCCTGCTCCCGCATTCGAGAAGATTCTCGCTTTCCATCGCCGGCATCAGCGGATGCCGTCGTATCAGGAAATTGCGCAACTCGTCCGCTACCGATCCAAGAACGCGGTCTGGAAACTCGTCCAACGACTGATCGCCCAAGGCCGGTTGGCCCGGGACGCCAGCGGCCGGTTACTCCCCACCAAATATTTTCACGAGATCCCCTGGCTCGGCACTGTCATTGCGGGCTATCCCTCTCCGGCCGAAGAAGAACTCCTCGACACCATGAGTCTCGAAGACTATGTGGGGCACAACAAGGACGCCACGTATCTGTTGCGGGTCACCGGAGATTCCATGATCGAGGCAGGCATTCTGCCCGGCGACCTGGTCCTGGTCGAACAGCGGGACACCGCCCGGTCGGGCGAGATCGTGGTCGCGGAAGTGGATGGCGAATGGACGATGAAGACCTACCGCAAACGGGGCCGAACCATCACCCTGGAACCGGCGAATAGGAAATATCCCCCCATCGTGCCGAAAGACACGATTCGCATTGTGGCGGTCGTGAAGGCCGTCATCCGGAAATATTGAGATGGCGTCGCCCCTCACGATCCAGCATCTGCCCCGGGCCATTCTGCACATTGACGGCGATGCGTTCTTTGCGGCCTGCGAACAATCGCGGGACCCGTCCCTCAAAGGCAAACCGGTGGTCACGGGAAAAGAACGGGGCATTGCCGCCTCGATGAGCTATGAAGCGAAGGCCTGCGGGGGCATGCGGGTCTCGGAGATCACACGCCGTTGCCCGCAGGTAATTCTCCTCCCGTCCGATTATGAAACCTACAGCCTGTTGTCGACACGGATGTTTGCCATCGTGCGTCGCTATACCCCGGACGTGGAAGAGTACAGCATTGATGAATGTTTCGCGGATCTCACCGGACTGCAACGTCCGCTCAGGGGCTCCTATCCCCAGATTGCGGCCCGGATCAAACAGGCGCTCGACGTGGAACTGGGGTTTACCTTTTCCGTGGGTCTGGCGCCGACCAAAGTCGTGGCAAAGATCGGCTCCAAGTGGAACAAGCCCTCGGGGCTCACCTGCATTCCCGGATGGACCATTCACCGGTATCTGGAGCGCCTCCCCGTGGACAAGGTCTGGGGCATCGGGACGAAGACCACGGCCTACCTGGCCAAACACCGGATTCACACCGCGTTGGCGTTCGCCACGCTGCCGGAACGCTGGATTCTCCAGCATTTGCCCAAACCCTATTACGAGATCTGGCAGGAGTTGCGGGGGACGAGCGTGTTGACCCTGGAGACCCGGGCGAAGGAGGACTATCAGTCCGTCCAGAAATTCAAGACCTTTTCGCCGCCCTCGAACGATCGCGAGTTCGTGTTTGCCCAGTTGGCGAAAAACATTGAAAACGGGTGCATGAAAGTGCGGCGGTACCGGCTCGTGGCCGGGAGCGCGCTGTGTATGCTGCGGACGCAGGATTTTCGGGACGTGGGGCTTGAGGTCCGGTTCAACCGGCCGACCGCCTTTTCCCATGAGGTGATCCACGCGCTCCGTCCTCTGTTCGACCGGTTGTTTTCCCCGAGGGTGCCGTACCGGTCCACGGGGGTGCTGTTGGGGAAGTTACAGGAGGACGCCAACCTGCAATTCAACCTGTTTGATCCCCCGCTCCGGATCGAGAAGTTCCAGCGGATCTATCACACCATCGACACCTTACGCCGGCGGTATGGGAAACACACGGTGTTTCTCGGGGCGAGCCTCACGGCGCAGACGTTCACGCAGCACGTGGGCGACCGCGGCGATGCGCCGGAACGCCAAGGCCTCCTGTTGAAAGGCGAGACCGCCCGCAAGCGTCTGGGGATCCCGATGCTGCTGGGCGAGGTGAAGTGAGAGAAGTCCTCCGGATGACTCACCGCTTTCTGGTATGCTCGTCAATGTTCCGTCATTCGTTGACGGGATGAGTAGCGTAAGCGAGGGTGAAGCCCGTGTCACTGATCCTAGAGATCCGTCTGGATCATAAATTGACAAGACACAGGAAGGAGGTCTCAAGACATGGCAAACGAAACGCAGCTCTGCCCCATTTGGAGAACGCCGGTGAAACAGATAATATGTTATCAGGAGGGGGACTTATCCATTTGAGTTGAAGGAGAATAATGATGTTGGGAACTTCTACACGCGCGCGCCTGCCGTCTTCCTTGCTTCTGGCCGCATTGTTGATCGTGTGGCTCGCCTCGATCGCGTCTGCCTTGACGGATTGTGAGCACTTCACTCTGTACGGACAGCCACTCCACCGGAGCTTGGCGAATGATGTGGGCGTGACCGACCCTCCCGAGTGGACCCTTATCTGTCATGCTGGCCAAGTCGTCGCCTTCAATCCCGAGCACAACGTGTCCGACTGGGCGGCCTACCGTCTCCGCCGTGAGGACCTGCTCGCCGGCGACACCGAGCGCAAGGATGCCTTTCGGGGCGACCCTGCCGTTCCCAAGAGGCACCAGGTCGTGAAGGCAGACTACACCGGCACCGGATACGATCGGGGCCATCTTGCCCCGGCGGGTGCGATGACGTGGTCTCCAGAGGCGATGAGCGAGAGCTTCTTCATGACCAACATGGCTCCGCAGGTGGGCACCGGCTTCAACCGGCATATCTGGAAAACCCTGGAACAGCGGATGCGGCGGTGGGCGTGTGAGCGCGGTGTCCTCTACGTCGTCACGGGCCCCCTCTACGAAGAGCGGCCGATCAAGCAGCTCGTCTACGACAAGAACGGGGATGGGGTCGACGACAACGGGGTGCTTGTGGACGTGCCGTCACACTTCTTCAAGCTGGCATTCGATCCGGTGCGCGTCGAAGCTATCGCCTTCATCCTCCCGAACCTGAAGCTCGAGACGCAGGACCTCCCGAAGTTTCTGCAGAGCATCGACGACATCGAAGACCGCGCTCGGCTCGACTTTCTGCCCACGATTTGGGATGGGGCCGAGCAGGCCATCGAGAACCACAAGCAGCCGAGCTTGTGGGAAAATCCACGACGCGCGGAATGCGCCGCGCTTGACTGAGGAGAACGATATGGCCAACGACGCGGAAACTGCGCGCAAGCAGAGCGAAAATGAGATCAGGCGGAGCCGGGTCCGTCAGATGGTGACCTACGTGGTCATCTACACGTATCTCGGTCTCGCGGTTGCTGTCACCCTCTGGCTCATGTGGGCGGGGCGTTACGAGGTGGCAATCGGCGTCCTCGCCGGGGTTGCGGGCCTCGCGGGCTCGATCACCGGTTTCTGGTTCGGGTCGAGGCGGCCTTCACCGTCTCCCGACGGGTCGACCCCGGGCACGGGAGACCCGAACCAGACCACCTGAAGTTGTCGGGCCATTCACTTGAGGGTTGCCAGTCGGAATTATTGATCTCCTTGGCAATTGGGAGGCCTGCCAGGGCGATTTCCCGACCGGGACGGCGTTTGTGTGTGGGGGGACTGGCGCATGGGCTCCCCGCGCGATATTGCCACTCGATTCCATAACATACCATCACTGGTGCCATCATGTGCCACCCTCTGGCTACTGTGGCGTGGTTTCATGGATAGGAAGGATGGGTTGTTCCGGGTTTGCTTGCCTTGCGGAGTTCCTGGACGCAATTGGTGAAAGCATAAATTTTACTTGTGTGACGGCGAATGGGAATTTTTGGAATTAACGCCAACGAGCATATTGGCAATCAAACTTAGGCTAGGAGGACATTGCATGGCATTTCTTGAGTTTGAGCGATTCACAGAAAATGGAGAAAGATTTGTTCGTAATTCCGGACAAGAGTTTAGTCTAGCGGGCTATAACTTGCTTTATAAAGCTTGGGACAGAAGGGGAAAGCCAATTAATGAAGGCTGGCACGTTTCCGCTAACGAACTGGTCTTGATTCACAGCGAGGAGCAGCACGATATCTCATCTCGTCTTTTGGTAATCTATTGGAATCCCAAATCAAAAAATGAAATTGGGCTCATTGAGATCCTTGATGTATACGGATTTACATGGGGAGATGATGACGACGAGGCTTCATGGACCCCGCTAATGTTGAAGGGCCGTAACCTTCACTATGAGTCTTACAAAAGGTTAAGCGATGCACAGAAAGCCAAGATTCTGTCCAAGCTTCCCGAACCACCATCACATACTCCCGATTTTGTTGAGTTTCTGTATCTGAAAGGGCAAGGACAGGGCTGGACGTGGGGAATGAATGGAAAGACGAATGCGGCATTTCTTGAGGAAGAGGCGCGTGATTACTTTCGCCGATTTTTCTAACTGCGTGCTAGTAGCTGTCAGCAAGTAGGGTAATTTTTGGCGTTGATCAATGAATAGACAAAAGAGTGAACGCAAGAATTATTGTTCCACGCATCGTTGATGATTGAAAAATATTGCATTAACATCTATTATTATATACATTATTATTTATAGTGTCTATATAAATGGACGAAATATGAGAAAAACAGAATTTGGCTTGAGGGTGCCGATTCCGGTCAGGCGGGCGGTGCGTAAGCTGGGACAGGATACCCGTGATGCCCGGCTCAGGCGACGCATTTCAACGGCTGTCATGGCCGAACGGGCCTCTATAAGTCGGACAACCCTGAATAAGGTAGAAAAGGGCGACCCCGGCGTTTCGCTGAGTAACTATGCCAATGTGCTCTTTGTCCTGGGCATGGCTGAGCGGTTGGGTGATCTGGTGGACGTCAAAACGGATACAGTGGGGCTGGAACTTGAGGACGAGCGCTTGCCGCAACGGATTCGCAAGCGGCGCCAGAATACATCCGGGCGTCAGTCGTCCTAGTCCGGGCAGAAGAGTCACGCATGATGGAAACAGAAGTGTTGGTCTATGTGGATATTGCCGGCACGCCGCATCTGGCCGGGCGACTATGGGCGCGCGAGCGCAAGGGCAGGGAAAGTGCCACGTTCGAATATCATCCGGACTGGCTTGAGTATGTCGATCGTTTCTCCCTGGAACCGGCACTGGCGCTTGGTCCTGGTCCCTTTCACACTCCTTCAGGTCACCCCCTTTTCGGTGCCATCGGCGACTCTGCTCCCGACCGCTGGGGGCGGGTCCTGATGCGCCGGGCAGAACGGCGCCGGGCCGCGCAAGCGAGCGAGACGCCGCGCACCTTGATGGAAATTGACTATCTGCTCATGGTTGATGATGCAGCACGACAAGGTGCCCTGCGCTTTGCCGTGCAGGAGGGGGGACCGTTTCTGGCCGAACATGAAGCCGCTCGCATCCCACCCCTGATCGATCTGCCACAATTGCTGTCGGCGGCGGAGCATGTCGTTGGTGACACGGATAGCGACGAGGATCTGCGCCTGCTGCTGGTGCCCGGCTCATCATTGGGTGGGGCACGCCCCAAGGCGTCTGTTCGGGACCGGGATGGGCATCTCGTCATTGCCAAGTTTCCACACAAGGATGATGCGATCAATGCGGTGCTGTGGGAGGCGGTTGCGCTTCGCCTGGCAGCGAAGGCCGGGATCCTCGTGCCTGACTGGCGCATTGAACAAGTCGTGAACAAGCCGGTGCTGTTGCTGCGCCGATTCGATCGTGTCCACGGTCAGCGGATTCCGTTTCTGTCGGCAATGGCTATGCTCGGCGCCAGTGATAACGAGTCGCACAGCTATCTGGAATTTGTCGACGCGCTTCGCCAATATGGCGCCAGCCCGAAACACGATATGCATGAGTTGTGGCGCCGGATTGTCTTCAATATTCTGATTTCCAACACGGATGACCACCTGCGTAATCACGCGTTCCTCTATGCCGGCCCGGACGGCTGGCGGTTGTCGCCAGCCTACGATCTCAATCCGGTCCCCACGGATATCAAGCCACGTGTTCTGACAACCGCCATTGGTCTTGATGACACCTCGGCTTCGTTGGAACTGGCGATGAGTGTGAGGGGCTACTTTGAACTGGATGCAGACAAGGCGCACGCGATCGCAGCCGAAGTCGGGCAGACAGTGGCAACATGGCGTGAAGAGGCGGCGCAACTGAGTCTGACGCGCCCCGAGATTGATCGCCTCGTATCAGCCTTTGAGCATGAGGATCTGAGGGCGGCGCTTGCTCTCTCTTGACGTCAGGGAAGGAGAGGAAGGTGAGGCACGTTCGAGCGAATACAAAGGTGCCTGTTGACGCTGAACTGCTTACACTTCCTGCCAATGCCGGACGGGCCATTGTAAAACACGAAGCGGTCATCGCGTGCCCACTACTGGGGACAGATCGATTTGTTACGTTTTGTCGCGAACGTGGCCTTTCTATTGACAGGGAGCGCCTGATACGGCTTGAACGTTTGGGCTTGTTTGCCCCGGTCTTCCGGGTGCGGACACCCAAAAAAGATACGCTGCCGTTTTATATTCCAGTGCGTAAGGGAAATGACTGGTTCACCAAGAAATGGGCGTGGGACACCACCGGCATTCGTTCTGCCGACAAGGTCTCCGATCACACAGACCAAACGCAGGAGGGCTACTACTCCATCTTCCAAATCGATTCCCTTAATTTTGTCCTTATGAAGATGACGCTTCAGGTCCAGTTGGATTTCTATTTGGATCGACATGAAGGGCAGGGTATCGATTGGCAGAAGATTGGAGATAATTGGATGCAGCACGCAGGGAGTTGCCGGCAAAGCTTGCGAACACATGAGTACCGTCGGAGCGTGGCACTGCTATGCCAGTTCATATCCAACCGCTATTACCCAGAGACGCAGGGCGACCAGAGAACGATACAGGTCGGTGGAGGCTGCTATTCGGATCGATGGATCAGCGTCAGTGGGCCTGATTGGAATTGGCATGATACTGTCCAGAATTGGATTCCTCAGTCCGCAGAACGGTTATTTGATCTAACACGCGACAAACTGCATCACGCCTATAATGGGCTCGCGGCTACACAAGCGCACTGCGACCCCCTTGAGCGATGGTATCAACTCACCCAGTTTGTCGCTGTGGGCGAGCGGAAGAAATTGAAAGGAGATGCTCTACTTGCCGAAACACTGCGCGCCGGTGCCCACATGTTGCGTCTTCTCTATAGAGATCTATATGAAGATGATCTACCAAACCCGAACGAAGTCACCGGGACAATTATCACGCACATACCTGAGTTGCCGGTCCGCCAAGATCCCCGTCGCTATCTTGAGTTTGTGGTTAACCGTTTTGGACTTAATCCCCAGCCGAAGCTCTCGCTTATTGTGGAAGGTCAGAGCGAAGAAGTGGCGGTGCAAAACATCTTCGAGAGATACTTCGGTGCTCATCCAGGGAAATATGGTATTGAGATCATCGTGCTGGGTAGTGTTGATGTGGCCACTGGTTCAAAAAAGGAAGACCGTTTCAGGGCGATACTTCGGCTTATTGATTATCTCCACCATCATCAGACAATCACCTTTCTCGTTCTCGACAACGAGAATTATGCTGAAAAGCTCAAGCGGGAGTCACGTAAATCCAAGTCCATTCATAGCAAGCAGCGTTATGTAACGCGGCCGGAATATATCCGCATATGGAAAAATACATTCGAGTTCGATAACTTTTCGTGCAGCGAGATTGCTGCCGCCATGAATAAATTGGCACAGGGATATGTAAGTTTCACCCCTGCTGAGGTGACTGCCTGCAAAAATGATTCTAACCCAGGTTCCAGCCTGCAAAAACTTTATCAGAACAAGGCTCAGTATGGCCTTCAGAAAATCAAATTGAGCGAGATTCTGATTGAAAAGATGATGTCGCCGGATTCACAGCGCAGGATTGAGGGTCGTCCTATCATCAAGGTGCTGGAGCGTGTGGCGCGACTAGCCGCCAGAAATCCGTTGCCAACGATGCGCGAAACATGGGAGAAAAATCAGGCCTCGAAGTATCTAGGCAAGAAACGCAACCCAGACAGGAAATGAAAAAGTGTATAGCTGACTATCTCGCATATCTCACTGATAATTAGTGTCAAAGACTCCGCCCCCTTCCTTCTCCTACGTCGCCACTACATGACGAGGGACGACGCATTGTTTGCGGTGAGCGGATTGACGATGACTTGCCTGGTTTTCGGCACGACGACCAAGCCCATGGCTTCCATGGGAATTGTAGATGTTCACGAATTCGTTGACAGAATGGTCAGCCTGAACGGGGGCTACCGGGTGTTAAGGACAGGCTCCGGCGGTCCCCTACAATGACCATGATGGAGGGACCAACGATCGGTGGTCCCTCCGGTGCGTTTGCCCCATCCGTTTCACGTGGCTCGCGGTCCCCGGGCATGAGCCACACGCCCGTATATCACCTCTCTTCATGCGGGGTCAACTCACGCGTCGTCCCAGCGCCCCACGCTTTTTCCCACGAGACTGCCCTGTATGGAGACGAAGGGAAAGTCGGTCATAAATCAGGGGACGACGCCTCAATGCATTAGAATGTGCCTATGCGTTTAGGTGTGAGACCCAACCGTCGAAGGAGTTCACCTTGCGCCTCCAGGCCGCTCCACTGCTCGGGCGACGAGCGCCGTTTTGTCAATGGCCTTCAACTCGAGCGGTGCTTGAGCAGCAACGCCCGCCACGCATTTACGGGAGAACGTCCGAACCGCCGCGCGGGCTCCAGGCATCCGCATAGGAAGCCAGAAGCAGCACGGCATCGTCGGCACACGGCCATAAGCCCCTGCAATCCGCAACGAAGCAAAGCCAGCCTGTTCTGCGATTCTGAAAGTGGGCCCTGAGTAAGGCCGCGCGCACAAGAGCCTCTCCAATAGCTTCAGTTGACGACCAGACTCACGGACGTCGAGCAGTTGTTGGTGGTGTCCGACTCGTCGGGCAGCGCGTCCACGCACGCGCCGTAGTAGTAGGTCCCCGGGCTTGACGGCGTACGAGTCGAGGTAATCCGCCTCAGTTTACTGCCGGGGGCTAGAGCAGCAACAGGATGACTGGCCACCTGCCGGCCACTTTCCCCATTCCAACTGCCCATGGACCGGTACAACCGTAAGGTCGTGGTCGGCGTCGCCACGTTACCATTGTTGTCCACCTGCATCAAAATCGCGACCCCCCGACCTTGACCCGCGGTTTCCTCGTTTACCAATGAGACAGACACCGCCAAGTCGATCTGTCGTACCGAAACATTGACCCGCACCGACGAGGAGCAGTTGTTCGCCGTGTCGGACTCGTCCGCGACCGCGTCCACGCACCCGCCGTAGTAGTACGTGCCGACGGACGATGGCGCCGTCACGGTGATTGCCGGAAGCCGACCGCCCCGTGGCGGCAAAGCGACTATCGGGGCCGTCCCGACCGCCGTGTCCGACGTCGTGATCGTCGCGTCCGTCGAGCGGTAATAGCGGAGCGTCGTCGCCGCCGACTCGCCGAGGCCCGTGTTGCGCACCGTGACCCGCAGAGTGAACGCGGCCTCCGTCCCGAGTGTCGTGTTGCTTGCCTTCGGCGTCTCGACCACCAGATCAGGCACGCCAGACGCTTGGTCCGACGTGACCGATACCGTTTTCTCAATGGCTCCCGAGCAGTTGTTGGTGGTGTCCGACTCGCCGGGCACCGCGTCCACGCACGCGCCGAAATAGTATGTTCCCGGGTCTGACGGCGTCCGAGTCGAGGTAGGAATCCTCAGGATCCCATCCGGGCCGAGTGAGCCAATGGGATGGCTGCTCACCTGCATGCCACTTCTCCCACTCCAACTCCCCAGGGACCGGTACAGACGTACGGTCGTGGCTGGCGTCGCCACGCTGCCATGGTTGTACACGTCTATGAAAACGGCGAACCGCGTTTGCGTATCCGGGGGTTGCTCGTTCACGAATGAGACGGACACCGTCAGGTCGTGTCGTACCGACACCGTGACCCGGACGGCCGAGGAGCAGTTGTCCGTCGTGTCGGACTCGTCCGTCACAGCCTCGACACACGCCCCGTAGTAGTACGTCCCCGCCGACGAAGGCGCCACAAGAGAGATCGACAGCCCGCGGCTCCCCGACGCGACAAGCCCTCCAACCGCGTCCGTCCCCACCGCCGTATCCGAGGTCGTGATCGTGGCGTCCGTCGAGCGGTAGTAGCGAAGCGTCGTCGCGGGCGCCTCGCCGTCGCCCGTGTTACGCACCGTGGCGGACAGCGTGAAGGACGCCGACGTGTCTGGGCTCGCGTCATCCACCGTCGGTGTTCCGACCTGCAGATTGGGTTGGCCTGACTGCTGACGCGCCGCTCGCAACACCATCACTTCGACGGCTGGCGAACAGTTGTTGTTCGTCTTCGATTCCCCGGTGACGGCCTCGACGCACGCCCCGTAGTAGTACGTTCCTGGGTCGGGCGGTGCAGTCAACGGCACGGTATCACTGCGGCTCCCGACCTCGGCTAGGGGTGCCACGGGCATGGTGCCTACGGGGACATCCTCTGTCGTAATTGTCGGATCCGTCGAACGGTAGTATCGTAGCGTCGTTGGACCCGACTCCCCGTCACCCTGATTCGTCACCGTCGTTGACAGGTCGAAATTCGCTCCGATCACTGGAGCGTTGTTGCTCACGGCAGGAGACCCCACCGACAAATCCGGTGCGCCCGGCGACGAGGGCTGGGGCCGAATCGTCATCTGATCCATGCTGCCTGTTGGAGCCGGTCCAGAAACACCGCCGCCACCACCGCAACGAGCAAGGGCTATACAACACATCAGGACCAACCCTATAGACGCAAGCCTCGTCAAGCTGTGTGCACGGCTGGGCATGTCGTCATCCAGTTATGGGCTTCTTCAAAGAATGCACGGCCTGCGTTGGGATCAAGCCTCGACTTGCGACACGGTCACGCCCAGAGACCGCGCGTCGGTCATGAAATCGTTACGCAACAGTTGGAGGGTCGCCACGGTACTGGTGCGACCTTGGCTAATCGTCACCTCCACGGGCTCGTCAACATAATCCTCACCGGGCACCGCAGGATTCTCGCCGTCGCCCGGCACGAGACGCACTTGGAGACGGATCTCTGCACTCGCCGGCACACTGAGGGAGACCTGTACTTTGATGGATTCTCCACTGTCGGCATGGTCCTGGAGAAACCGCACCGTCAAACCGCTTAGGACTTCATCGGACGAAAGCGACGTTACCTCTCGTTCAGCCACCCGGATTTGACCGATGTTCTCAACAGGGCTCCAGATGTTGACGGCGCTATGGTGTTGGGCCAAGCCACCCGCTAAGTCCAGCCCTTTCCAACTGGGGACGGGCGACTTGCCACCCAAGGGAAACGTCAGGAAGGCCGAGGCCGACGGGTTCGGAGTCCGGGTCCCGATGCCATCCCACGCAGTCCGGATCTTCACCCAGGCATGAGGTTGCCAGGAGACGCCCACTCGCGCCCCGGTTTCCCACCGGCCGGCGCCGTCGCGCGCTTCCCAGCGGGTCAGCGCGGTCTCCAGGCCCAATGTGGAGGTGGGTTGAAGTTGCAGGCTCAGTTCCATGCCCGCCAGGGCGCGTTCTTCAGACCCGGCCCGGCGGCGGGTGGAGCGCCAGCCGGTGGTCGGCTGAAAGTAAGTGAAGGTGCCGCGCCCCCAGGCTCCATCATAGTCCAGGCCGGTGACGACCCGGCCGTGGCCGTATTCCATGTTGTGTTGAAAGAAGGAGGACAGGCCGACGACGTTGGTCCCCGGCTCCTCGGACATGTTGAACCGTCGCACCACGCCGTAGCGCATGTCATACCGCCGCAGGCCTTGGCGATCGGTCCAACTGGTCACGCCCTGCTGGAAGAACAACGCCCCGGTGTCGGCGCCGTCTTCCTGCCCACCGAAGCCCGCGAAGCCGGCTAACGCCGACAGGGGCACCACCGTGTCCACTTCCCCACTGAACCCGCCGCCGAGTTGGGAATAGGTCAAGCGATTGGCGAGGGAGAACGGTTCCCCAAAGAGGCGTTTGCCGTACGCATTGACGTAGTGCGTGGTCTCCTCCAGCAGGATGCCATTGACCATCTGCTCCATGAAGCAGCGGTACCCGCTGGAGACGCTGTGCTCGAAGGCGTGGCCACAGGCCAGCGCACCGGATAAGAGACGGTTTGCACCGAGACTTTGGGAATCCGCATGTTCGAGAGCCTGAGCGGGCGTGGCGGCCTCGACGTAGTTGACGGACAGGACACCCAAAGTCAACCCTAGGAGTAGCATGACGACCCTGCTCCGATGCCTCACTTTGCGAATATTTGGCATGTCTCGTGATGCCGATTCATGTGTTCTGAGAATAAACATCATCTCCCCCTGCCCAACAGTACGGCTTACTGGCTTCCGTAATCCGTTCCCAAACAGAGTGGGGCGAAGAAGGGAGCGCTTAAAAAAAAGGGGGCATAACTGGACCTGCCCCCGAAGTTGGTCCAGCTTCTCTGCGATTCTTCTGGCCTCGTGAGCTTGGCGTGCGAAGGCGTTCGGCGGTACGTTGCCGAGTGCTGAGTATGGCCGAGAGGGCATGCCGTCCGGTTTTCAACGTTCGAGCCGGTCTCTGGCGTCGTGCAGGCTCATTGTGCCAGACCCATCACCTCCATGTTGGATCAATGTTCGGGTCGCAGACCATCCTAGCCCCTCTCGTAACACGCCAGAGACCCCAGAAGAACGAGACAGCAATTTAACTACAGAAATCCCCTTACACGAGCCCCAGCAAACGCACCGGTCCACACCCATTAAACCCCGGAACGCCGACCAGGTCACTGCACAAGCATGAGGCCGTGGATGGTCAGGCCGCGCCTCGGCCGGTTCTCCACGCCTTCCAGGCTCATTCGCACGGAACCCCCGATCTTGAATGTCCAGTTAGCCGGGACCCCGCCCTGGCTTATGCCGGTCTCCCACACCCATTGCACCCCGCTGGCCGTCTGGCCCCACGTCGGCTGCACGCTGAGGGCGAGTCCCAAGCCAGCCGAGGGCGGGGTGTCCCCCGTGTCCCGTGCTGGTCCGCACGCCGTCTGCTTGCCCCCACCCGAGGATTCACGGAAGGCCAAAGGATTGGCTCCTTGACCAACACTCCTGATAGCAATTAGTCAAAACAGACTAGAAAATACCGCTTGCTTTATACACAAAACGAGGTGAAGTTAGTGCTCATAGTGTTATGAAATGGGTGAATAATTCGCGAATTTTCCGCATTAACCGACAGAAGTCCCATTCATGCCGTTACGGTTATCAATCCCCTTGGATAGGGATTCATCGACTTTAGGGCGGGAGCACCAACGCCTGCTATGCACTATTGCCAAGGATCCATGGACGGATTAATTCTCAACCTTCAATCATCATCTGATCGAAATTGACGGAAAGTTGGGCATTGGTATAAGACTGCCCATTGAGATCAGGCCCGACCGTATGGTAGAAATGCCCCGGTGACGGTCAGGCGTAGGCCGCGGTGCCCCTCACCGGGTGGTAAACGGCATTGTCCCCTCGGCAAAGGGATGTGACACGAGCGAACGACCGGCGCGGGTCTCGGTCGTCGAACTATCGTGCGTCCAGTAGCCGAATGTCACAGAATCCACGTCGTCCGGCCCCTCCTGGTTGGTGAATCGGCGCATGGCTTGGGTCCGGTTCAGGAAGCGCGTCCAGAACTCTTCGGTCTATGTGTCATCATCGGCCCCCTCAGCCTCTAACTCGAAGCCGTCCGTGGACACGCCCGTGATCGGGGTGACCCCGGACGAATACTAATACGGCCCAGGTGCCCGACCCCGCCACAGGCCGTGAACGCCAGCATGGCCACGAGGAGGCTGAGCAGGTAGAAACGCACGAAATACCTCCTTTCTTAAAAGGCATACAACACCCGGAAGGAATAGAAGCCCCCATTGAAGCCCAAGGGCGAACATTTAGGATATGTCGTCCCGGATGATTCCGTGGTGGGGGTCGGGAAGATGTCGTACAGGTTATGCGCCCAGCCAGCAGCGTTACGCCCGCGGGCAGGGTATACGACGCTTGCACGCCGGTCAGCATCCGGGGCGTGGCATCGAGGCGGGCCTCCACGTCGCCCGTGGTAAAGTCTGCGACCAGCGACCTTGCCAAATGGGAATGCGAGCTGATTGAAGCGGAACGAGCCCAGGCCACGACGTCAACGAGTACCGTCTACTTGGTCAGTTCCTACTCCTGCTTTAGGGCCCCGAACGCCCCGACCATTTCATGGTACCCGAAGACGCCAGCGGCTTCAGCGTGATTCGGGCCAAAGAGCCGCCCGTCGAGGTAGATCGGCGCCTGATTGACATCGTCATGACCTGACCAGCCAAAGAACTGGCCATTGCCGTAAAGTCCCACCGGCACCTCGCCGAGTCGCCCGACGGACTGTCATATGGTCCCACACCCGTCTTCTTCCTTAGACACCCATCTCGCACGTGACTGCCCCGCGCTCACGTAAACGCGTCACTGCCACTGAAGTCAATCGTCCTGACTCTCCGTTTCTTGCTGAAACCAGCTCTCATCTGCAAGGCACAATCAAGCCCCCTACCTTCCCTGAGGTAGGGGGCTTGATTGAGAACCCTAAGAAATACGTATGATTCTATAGGTCGTTCAACGTGCATGAGCCACACACCCGCGAATCGCCTCTCTTCATGCGGTTTCTCTTCAAGCGTCGTCCCAGCACCCCACGATGTTTCCCACGCGATTGACCCGTCTTGAGACAATAGAAGACGGCCTCTGGTTGGACTGTCTCTCCCTACACCAGCTTCTGCAACAGCGAGGAGTCCTCGAGGGTGGATTCGGTGACACCTCCAATCATGAACTCGTGTTTTCTACGACGGGCTCACGAATCAGTCCGGGTAAGAGCAGCTCAATTCTTTCAACAGAACACCTAAATCCCACCGTTCCATAGTTGGCGAATCTTTCTCTAAGAATGTCAAGGTGACCAATAACTTTGCTCGCATATGATACTTCGTTTCGGCTGGCATCATCACCGGAGTCTCCGGCTTCGATTGTCTTTTTGTATTTGTCCCAGAGTTTTGACAGGCGAGGTGACCAAGCAAGCTCGTGCATACCTGAGAGTTCAAACGCAGCCGCAACGATTGTCGCTTCAAAAAACGCACACGCTGACCTTCTGCGAAGTGCCCCTATTCCTGGACGATCAAACACGGCCTCAATAAGAGTGAAGTCCGAAATCTCTCCATGACAAAATCGATAGTACAAGTCGGGAACAAACGTCCTGAGAATGAGGGCAACAGTCGCTACCGTCTCGAATGAGCGTTCGTCGCTACGCAAAGACGCGAACACCAACCCAAGGTGATGGACAGCTCGCGCTATTTGCCGAAGGCTGAGGGTAGGCGCACCAAAGAAGTCTTTAAGAAGTTCTTGAACTTGTTCCTGTTTGGACCGTTTCACCTGAACATCTTCGATTTTTTCAAAATAACTGGCTATTGGGGTTGACTGAATTAAACTGGCGATAAACTGCTTCCGTTCAGGCTCCTGCAGCCGGAAATCCACGTCAAAGAATCGGCCCAAGTATCCCTGAGAATCAAAGCTTTCGCCATAAAGGGCTTTAATCGAATGCGCGAGTTCACCACGATTGACAGCCAGCACGAAGATCATGTGGTCCACGGCGAACACGTGCTTAGCGACTTCAAGCAACTCGACCGCATAAGAAGGGCGACACCTGTCCAGTTCATCGATCATCACGATCAGGGGTCTGTCACCTTTGGATTGTGAAACAGCGTACGCCATGTCTTGCAGGACGCGCTTGAATTCTTTGATCGACTTCTGCGCCTCCTGATACGAGGACAGTCTTGCCTCTGCGTAGGATGCCAGGGCGTTTCCAACTTCCTTCTCCCATAGTGGGGTGATATCCAAGATGCTCGACGTTAACGCCGTTAAGAGACGAACCGCACTCGGAACGGCCCGCCGAAAAACTTCCTTCGCATGGATCTTCGTATCTTCGACCGTCTGTGCCATCGATTCATTCGTGTACTCTTGGAGACCGTCCGTCAGTTCCGTGGAGAGCGCGACGAAGGGATTCCCGGAGAAATCCGTTTCCCAGGCATTGAAGGTGACAATGGGAAATTCCTGTTGACGCAGGTACTGTGCCCAAATTCTAAGAAAGGTGGTTTTGCCGTTTCCCCACGCTGCATCCACCGCCACGACGCACGGGCCTTCAAGAGAACCGACCAAGTGGGTCAGGACTTCCACTAATTCCCTCCGTCCGAGCAGGTCGAATTTAAACGGGTTGTCCTCTGGCACCTCAATCTCGCGGGGTTGGATTCGTATTCCCATGTCAGTTCCTTTCAAGGGGGACTTATATACATGTTGACCCATGCCATGGTTCGGTGATCTCAACCAAGAGACGAATCAATCTTATAGGCTCTTTCAGGAGTGTCTAGATCAAGACCGACTGAATCGGCATTTTGGGTGCTTGTAAATTCGACAAAAAGCTGCGAGAAGTATAGTGTTTCGTCACCATGGATAAATCGAATACTTGGTTATGGAAGACGGCAGCAGGGGCAATCTTTATTATCGGTTTGGCGGGCCTTCCCCGACCTGCCCCCGAAGTTGGTTCAGCTTCTCTGCGTTTTTCTGGCCTCGTGAGCTTGGCGCGTGAAGGCGTTCGGCGGCAAGTTGCCGAGTGCTACGTATGGCCGAGAGGGCATGACGTCCGGTTTCCAACGTTCGAGCCGGTGTCTGGCGTCGTTCAGGCTCATTGTAGCAGAATCAGCACCGCCAGGCCTGATCAATGTTCGGGTCGCAGACCCATGCTTGCCCTCCACGAAATCATGTGCCCTGGTTGAACAGGCCGTTCACTTGGCCAGGAAATCCGCAATGGCTTGACACCCCGACACATTGGAATGCCATTCCTGCACGTACCCCGTATAGGGATTCACTTGATCACGCAAGGACGGCTTCGCAATGGCAATCGCATGCATGACGCCGAAAAACTCGCCGTCTTGGGTTAACGCGGGTCCTCCGGAATTGCCGAAGATGGCATCCGCTGAGGTCGCAATCTTATGGTGACGGTCAGCCAATTCTTCTGGCACGTCGTCGTTCAGAAGACCCACCATCAGTTTTCCCTTACTCCACCCCGCCGAATCACATGATCTTTGTCGGGAATCGGCAAGGCATCAGGGGCCGTTCGCCCAAACACGTTCGGAAATCCGATGACATAGATTGGCTGATCTTGTTTCAGGTGTGAACAGTTGGTATATCGGGGGATGGGCTTGAGATCTCGATATTTTCCTGCACACACCACGGCTTCTAAGAGTGCCAGATCATTGCCAAGATCATAATCCACCACGACCGCCTCCGAAATCGTCCAGTCTCGATGGTTCATCAAAACGGCATTGTCGTTCCTTCGATCAATTCCTTCGCTCGAAGAAATTGACTGAATGGTTTTGCAGCCTCCAAAGGCTTTCGGACAATGTCCCTGAACAATGTGCCCGCTGGTCAAAACAGCAATCTCACACGACGTTTGGTGATTGGCTGTGTGTCAATCACAAAGGCGGAGGCAAGCGACCCATCCTGATATTGAATAAGAAAGGTGGCGTCCCACGCCGCATGCAGTTGTTTGGGCAGAGTCGGCTTGAAGAAAAAGCCTTCTTCGGCAGACGCCGGCAGACCAACCCACAGGATCAGGAGCACAGCGGTCGTTATTCGTCTCATCATCGATGGGTCGGAGATCCAACAAGGATAGACTGCGTCAGACGGAATGACGCTACTATAAGGGAGACAGTCGGATGGAGTAAATGGTGCGGACGACCTGTGGGAGAGTGAGGCTCGTGTCCGGTTTGTGCATGAAGCCCGTCCGAAGCCTGGAACGAGAGGATTGGACAGCAAGCGAAATTCAAATGATCCACTACCGATGGATCCACTCCTCGTCAATGCATTCCTGATCAGGGGTTCGGTTAGCGTTGCCATTCTCCCTCTTCCGCTCCAGACCTTTAGCACCCGCTCCCATTTCCCGCATTAAGCGGAAAATAGGGAGAGGGCTGGGGTGAGAGGACAGGGCCAAGCCTTAGGCCGACAAGTGAACGCACGATAAGGCATGTCCCGGGCTTTGACCCGGGACCGCGCGGCTGGAAATGCAAAGAGAAAGACCCTGGATCCTCCCCGACGCTTGTACCTGACATTCTTAATCAGGGATCTGATCGGGGATCCAGTTCTTTTTGTCGAGGATGACAACTCACGAGTCACTTCCCTTATGTCAATGCCAAAGGGGTTGTCGGGAGAACGTCAGCCCGTCTGGCCAGGATTGTCGAGAAGGCCCGTCACGAATCGTTTACTTTGTCTGGCAAGTTCCGTATAAAACTATCGCGAAACATGTGCTCGGGTTCTGGTTGCTGACTCTCAAAGAGATGTGTATGTGGATCATCGTTCTGCTCACTTGCTTGTTGGTCGCTAGTCCAGCACTCGCATCCCCATGCGAGCCCATGCGACTCGATCAACCGGGTGGTCCCCTCGAGCCTATTCCTGTTTTAGATCAGGACAATGTCAACCTCTGTTATGCCTTCGTCGCCTCACAATTGGTCGACGCCTATCGATTCTCGCACGGGGATTCCAACGACCAGCACCTGACCTCCCCGCTGGCTGCCGCGGTCTTTGCCTCGGCCGATGACCCCGAGATGACCGATATTGACTATGGTTTGGTCACAGAGACCATTGAAGCGATCAGGAGGTATGGCTCGTACAATTACAACGTGGTCTTTGGAAAACGTGGAGAAGATGCGCTCAAGGAATATTTTCAGCAGCTACGAAAATATTTTGAGGATTCCACACCGTCGAAGGCCCTGCGGGAACGGGCCGACGAGATCGCGTCTTATTTCCTGGAAGCTCGGGAGGTCCGGCGCTGAACACCAAAGGAGAATGTTTTGAGGTCCGTCATGCTTTCCGCCTCCGCAACGATGATGAGGGAAATAAGTATGTGGTTCCTAACATCGGAGACCGGAACTGGCATTCTCATTTCACCAATTGTCGGGCTATTGAAGACGTTTTATCCAAATAACAAAGGAGGGCATGATGTACGTCGCATTGTTTGCCGCAGTCCTGTTGTTGGTCCCGGTTCTTGAGGGACAGGCCACTGATGACCCGTGGGTGGGATACGTCAATAATTGTAATACCATGTCAGGACCAGACACCTGTGGGTATGGGCTCGCCTGGGGACAGCCTACGGAAGACGCCGCCAGGGAAACCGCCTATCGCTATTGTCGCGAACACGATTCGGCAGGACAATGCCGCCATGGTTCCTACCAGACGTTTCGCTCGCAGTGTATCGGGGTTGCGCAAGTCAACGTTCATGGCTCGCCCGCCTTGGTGTTTACTGCTAGGCCCATGGCGACGAAAGCGGACGTCCGGCGCGAACTCCAGCGCAAGTGCCAACAAAGCAGATCGCGTTCATGCCAGATTGAGCTTATTGGTTGTGCGAATGAGTAATGAAAGAGCAATGACTAAGGGCCGTGGCGGGTCGGTTCTCGACCCGAGCCCCCCGGCCTTCAGGAAGAGACTCGGCTCCCAAGAAGCACTGCTGGCAAAGCTGACGCGTGAAGGCATTCGTTCATGACATCGGGGCAATCGCTACCTGGCAAATGGAGGGGTGCCGTCAAGGTAAAAGGATCATTCCCGCCAGCAGGTGGTCTGCGACCCGAAAGTTGATCCGGCCTGGAGGTGACTTTTCTGGGAAAATTGGCCCGAACGGAGGAGGGGATCTTGCCATAACAAGTAAGCGTGACACGGATGAGCAGATCGGGTTAGTTCTATCAAGTTAAGGCCTTCATGATCCGGCTTGTCCTCTTGAACTTGCTCTGGAGCCACGACGAGAATGGCTTTCCGGTTCTAAATTGGAGAAAACGCGGTGTAAGGAGCGACTGTTGCGAGCACCATAGCGCCCCTCTCAGCAGAAACCATGGCCTTACGCACGAACACGAGCAGAAGGGTCAGACCATCAGGAGGCCTCGCATTCGTCTTGCTCACGATGGGAGGCATACTTGGCGGCACCACCAGCGCGGGTGCCGAACCGCCGGACCCGAAGCGATTCGCCGCCCAGGCGTTGGCGTTACGTGTAGCGGCCATCGAGCGCAACGACGTGGCGACCAGGATCCTGGCCGCGATCCCGGGATCGGCACCAGCGGACATCCTGCCCGATCTGTGGCACCCATTCTTCGAGAACGCCATTGTCAAGCTGGGCCAGCTGCGCGCGCCCGTCCCTGTGGCGCTCTATTACAACCCCCTGCTCGATCTCGCCCTCATCACCAACTGGGAGCGGAAAGACGGCCACTATCGGGTCGCCGCGATCCGGGGGATGCCGGGAGAACGACTCGCCGATCCCACAGCTACGGTATCGGATCAACCGGCCTGGATGGTCGCCGACGATCCGATTACCACACTGGCCCGGGTCACGGCGACGCGGCTCGACACCTTTCGCCAAGCCCATCCGGCCAACGCACAAGACGCGACCGGACGCAACGGCCTGACATTCGCCGCAGCCGCCGCCAACATGCGCGCAGCCCTGCCACGCCTGCTGTGGAACGCGGGCATCCGGACGCAGTGGACCGAGAAGACGGAACCCTGGCTGTTTCCGGCGCTGGCGCGGATCGATGAGGCCCTGGCGGCACGCAGCGCCGCCGCGCTGACCGCGGCCGCCCCCGACACCGACACCACGATCGCGGAGGCCATAGCCGACCTGCCCGCCGCCTTTGCCGCACACCTGACCCTGGACATGGTCCTCCCCGCCGGCAAGGAAAAGCGTCTACTGATCGGGTCCATGCCCGACGACGGCGACGTGTATCTCTTCGTCCTGTGCCGGATGGAAGGCCCGGATTGTCCCCTTCGCCGTTTCATGCTATCGTCCTTATCCGGATATACCGAAAAGGAGACCTCATCATGACCGGGCAATCACCATATCATCACGGCGCCCTACTAACCAGCGTGCTGCTGGTCAGCCTGACCGTGACGGCGGTGCCTGCCCAGGCCGGGTTGGTGGACAAAGTCAAGTCGATTGCCCCACGCCTGGCCAGCGGCGGATTGATCAAAGCCATCGGCGACTACACGGACAACATCCGGGAAAAGGGCACGGCACTCATTAAGGACGGGTTGAGCGGCACGGTGGATGCCGCAACCTACAACCGACGCGCCGATGAGTTCTTTGACAAGGACGTGAACCTGGGCGTCAAGTCCTTCCTGCAGGACGCCGCCGACAACTTGAAACTCAAGGTCGCCAACCCGCTGGAAGGCTTGAAGGAAACATTGGGGGATACGCGTCTGGGTCAACTCGCCTCCCGGGTGACGGAGAAGCTCCAGGGAACGACAGCCGATGGCCCGGCAACCGGCGTCGTCAAGCCGGACGCGCCTTACGGCACGGTTGATCCTCGCATCGCGCTGGATATCAATCAGGAAGAAACCGAGTGGTACCGGGACGAAACCGGCATCATGGATGAGGCGTCGTTAAGTGTGGCCTATCTGAACGAAGAAATCGATTCGCTGGACGATGCGCTACAAGGCTCCGATCGGGAAGTCGCGTATCAGGACGAAGCGGGATGGGCCGATCAGACAGACGTGGCCCACCGGGCAGACGAAGCGCAGGAAAGCTGGTCTGACCCAGATGAAAGTGCCGACGAGTGGGAGGACAGGTCCACGCCAGAGTATTGCCAGAACGCGTATATCGACATTGACGCTGTGAGTGAGTGCGACGAGGGGTATCAAAGCGAGAGCAGCCAGTCCGAGGAGACAGACGTGGCCAGCACGTTTGACGAGTCGCAGGAAAGCACCTATCAGGAAGAATTGGACCAATTAGTGGGTGATGACACGGAATCGTACGCCGACGCCTACGCTGAATCAGACGGCGGCTATGAGGGAGCGCTGGCGCAACTTGAGGCCGAAGCGGCTGAGCGTGAACGGCAAGCTCAACTCGAAGCCGAAGCCGCCGAGCGGGAACGCGAAGCTCGCCTGGCCGCTGAGGTAGCCGAACGCGAGCGAGAAGCGCAACGAGCGGCTGCCGCCGCGGAACGGGAACGGCAAGCCCGGCTCGCCGCGAAAAGGGCCGAGCGGGAACGGCAAGAGCGCGAGTATTACGCCATGCTGGAACAACAGCGGCTGGAAGAGGAACTGTCACAGCAGCGCATGCAGCAAGACTACAATTCCAGTTTCCTGGGCCAGTTTAACAACATGATGAACGGGATCAGGGGGATGGCCCCCACGTTTCCCCGTGGCGGCGTGGCCTCTCAGCCATCCTCGCACTGTCAAGACATCGCCCCGCAACTGGGCAATGAGGTGGCTCGAGAATTGAATGCCATGAATCTTGAAGGAGGGGGCATGTGTCAAAGTGCCCGGAACTATATTCGCGTCCTGTCCCATGCCAAGAATCGCCTCAACCAACATGGCTGCTATAATGGCGAGTACGAGCAAGCCATCCAGCAAGCACAGCAGTCGGCACGGGCCGCGTGTTACTGATCGAGAAGTTGGCGATCGCACCAAAGAGGCCGTCAAGCCTACGCGGCATCGTTGGCCTTTCCCCAGCGGCCAATGAGCCAGCCAACTTCTTCCAACGAGCGTGCCGCGTGTTCGTGCCGCGCCAGGTTTAAACGACGAGGATGTAGACGACTAGGGCCTGTTCACACTAACCCAGTACCTCCGGTTAGTGCGAACGTAATGAACTCAGAGAAATTCATCACAAGGCGCGCAAAGATAATCAGAACGCTTTTCAAACGATGAAACAAGCGTTCGGCTGCATTACGTCGTTTGCACAGTTGCGGGTAGTACGCCTAGGGAGTCGGCAAAACGAACAGGACAACACATTCGAAATTTCTCGTGAAGAATCGGATCTGCGTTCATCCGGCAACGGCGGACTGCGACGCTAGGGCTACGGGGTGAATATGCTGTCATGGGCAAGAAAGAACGTGGCTGGAGTGGTTCTATGGTCCCTGTGGATAGGCAGCGCTTTGCAGCCTGTTGCGCTTGCCTGGGAATTTTGGGGCCTTGAACTTCAGCATTGCGGATGGGAAGCGTGGTATTACGCCAGGTTCTATTCGCACATATTCGTGTACCCCGTCACCTTTGGCCTCCTCTCGACATGGTTCCTGCAGCGCCCTTTTCATGAAGTTTTAGACTATCTTCGCGAGAGAAGAATTCTATTCATTGTGATTGTCTTCCTCATTTTTGTAGTGGTCGTGGCAGTAAGCTACGCGGAATTTTCTGAATCTACGGGGGCAATCTGGGAATTCTCACCACAAGTGTTAAAACAATACCCATCAGGCACGAAAGCCCGAGAAATTCTCAGCAATCAATGCTGGGCTGCTGAAACCACAGCAGAACCATACAGCCATTTATCGGATGCCTCAGCTTCGGCAGATGCGTACTACGATTATTTGGATCAATTTTCGTTCAGCAGACTTCTGAAGAACTTGGAAGCGCGGGGAGAGCAGCAATCGTTGACAAACATTGCGTATCACATTGGATTCGTGTCGATGGCCGCTCTATTCATGATTTTGTTTGTGACATTCTTCATTACATTGGCGTTAATGAAAGACTGCGAGAAGCAAGGCCCGCTGTCCCGATTAGCCAATGCTCTTTTTTTCGCTTCATTCTGGGTGTTGATGCGCATCACATTCATGGTGGAGAAATTTACCATTTTCAAGGTAGAGGACGATCGACTATTCATTTTTAATTTTTTTATTTTTCTGTTATTCCTGTTTGCATTGACTAATCTGCTCACCGCTTTAAAAAATAAACCTGACACTGACTCGCATAATTTCGATTTCAAGTACAACAGTTTCAGTATCTTGGGTATCATGGAACTTTTTTTGAGTATCACTGGCTTCGCAAGTCAAATGCTGGAGACACATTATATGTCGGACATACTCGTCCACCTCTTCGGAACCAGGAATGATCCCTTGACATACCCTTTCATAGGACTGTTTCTGCTCCTCGTTTTCTTTCCGAGTATCTTACGCGCCCTTAACTCTTCATATCTAGATAAAGGGTTAAAGAAGCCTTTTAGGGCGCGAATCAAGACCCGTTAAACCAGCATTCAATCGTTGCAACTACAAGAGGACACATCCCCTTGTAGTTATACTCGCTCATGCAGGGATCCCGTATCTCAGGTTCCGCATTCCTTGTCCCGCCATGCATGCTCGGAGCAGAGTCATACCTTTTGGCGCTTTTCCCTCCTTTGAATTCCCGCACTCCTCTCCGTCGAAAAAGAGGTGAAGAGTCAAGATTTAATCCAGCGTCCTGGCCACGCGGAAGCCGCCGAAGCGGATCCCGGTGTCGAATCTGAAGCGGTAGGCTGAGCGCAGGTTCCTCGGGTCGTCGCTCCAGGAACCACCGCGCTGCACGCGCTTATCACAGTCTCCGCTCGTCCAGGCACTGCCATCACTCGGCGCTCCCCTGTAACTGCCGTTCCAGCAATCCTCCACCCATTCCTGCTCATTGCCCGCCGTATCGAACAGGCCGAAGGCGTTCCCCTTGAAACTCCCGACGGGCGCACTGGTCCGCCAGCGGTCTTTGCCAGCCACAGCGCAGCATTCGCTGTCCTCGCTATCCTCCCCATAATTCGCGTGGTCATGATGGGCCTCGTCTCCCCACCAATACTTCGTCGTCGTTCCCGCGCGTGCGACGTACTCCCATTCGGCCTCGCTTAAGAGTCGATAGGGCTTGCCCACCTCGCGCGACAGCCAGCGCAGGTACTTCTGCGCCTCCTCCCAGCTCACTTCGACGGGGTTATGACTTCCTCTACTAAACTCCTGCTCCTCACACATGCCCGCGGCGACGCACGCGTCCCATTCCTTATACGTCACCTCGTATTTGCCCACCGCGAACGGCGCAGTAATTGTTACGTGATGAACTGGTATTTCGTCTGTGTCTGGCGCATCTTGACGAGCTTTTACATAGTCCTGAAGTTTTTTGACGAAGTCTAATGGTGTCGTTGAGTCGTCCCGTCTCGGTGCGGTCGGTGGTTCGTAGTCGCTGAGGGGCAGATCTCCCATCTGGAACCGGCCCGACGGCACCACGACCATCTCCGGGCACTCGTCACATTCGCGGCCTGTCGTCCCAGCGGGCGATGCGGCTCTCAAAAGGAGAGGAGGCCGTTCCCGCTCCGTCAGCTGACGACGCGCCCGTTGGACGTAGCGGCCGGACGGATATGACGCAATATATTCAGCTAAGGCTTCCGCAGTCCCCTGCGATTCGGCACGGGTAAACGCTTCTCCCTCTCTTGCTTCGTCCGCATGGCGACCGTGTGGAAAGTCTTCGAGATAACGGCCATAGGCCGTCCGCCCGATCGATTTTAACCGTTCAAACACGTAATCATCCGCTTTCTTACCAGCCAGCAATGCCTCAATGATGAGATTGTATTGGTCGAGTTCCTCTTTTCGCGCTTGGGCGAGTTCTGTCGCCGTTTTTCCCTTCGGACCCTTGATCATGGGATCGGCTCCGGCCTTCATCAGCAACGGGATAATTTCTCCATGGCCGTGCGCCGCGGCCATGAACAGGGCCGTGGCCCCATCCGGCGCGCGCACGTCGGGGTCGGCCTTGGCTTGCACCAACGGCTCCACCAGCAACACGTAGCCCTTGTCCACCACGTACATCAACGCGGTCCACCCCTTGTCGTCTCGCGCGTTCAAGTCCATGCCGGCGGCCAAGGCCGCTTTCAGCCCTTTCAGATTACCGGCCTTGGCGGCCCGGTGCAGCGCATCCGGTGGCAGCGCGGCCTCGGGTTCGGGTGTGGATACCGCCCCAACCTGCCGTGCCCTAGCACGCATGGCCTTGAGCGCGGCCGGGGTCAAGGTGTCCGTCATTGGCAGGTTCGCGTCCCGCGCGAAGGCCTGATAGGCTTGGGCCGTGCGCGCACCCCATTGCCCATCCGGCGGGTCCGGCTCATAGCCCAAGGCGGTCAAGAGTTCCTGCGCCTCCCGGATGGCTTTCGGCGGGGGCGGCCCCGCCGGCTTTCTCGTCGCGGACGCGGCCGGTTGTGTTTCACCCGGCTGCCAGGCCGCCGCTTGTTTTTGCGCCTCAGCCACCTGTTCAGGTGACATTCTCTCGGCCAGTGCATCCCGCTCCTTCATCGCCTCTGCTTCGAACTGACTCGCCGCCAGGCTGAACCACATATGCGCGTGAACGTAATTTTGCGGCACACCCAGGCCCTGTACGTAGAGACGCCCCAGCGCCAGCATCGCCTTGGCGTCGCCGCTATTCGCCGCGGCCCGCCACTCGCTTAACGCTTCGCTATGCCGCCCGGCATCCCACATGCGCTGCCCGGCCTCATAATCCGCCTGCGCCGCGCTGAGCCCGCCCAGTGTCACTACGACCAGTACCACGCCCAACATTCCTCGCATCATTTCCCGTCCTCCTTGTTTAGTCCGAACGGCGCGGCCTCGCAGTAGTCGTCGCGGCGCCATCTTATGATGCCCAGCGCGGCCGCCTACAAAGAAACGCGATGAGATCGCGCAGCGACAATTCTCGAGTCGAGTCTGCTCTACTCAAAAGAACCGGTTAGGGCTTTGCTCCCGCCAGAGACCAGCGTTTGGCCATTCGCTTCAGTTCAGGGAGATGGTCCGGCCAGTCATGCAAGGTCGCCGGATCAAAATCAGCCCCGTTCGGCCAGACCAACGTATGGACCTCGGGATCAATCCGAACTTGGCTGAATAAGACGGCATCCCGCAGGGGGCCGAATACCTCTCCCTCTAAGATGGGGTGGAAATCAATCACCTGTTCCGTCTCATCGTCGAAACACACGCGAAGCGTATAGGGCGCCTGCATTTCAAAAGCAATCACACGATGGATGGGATGACTCACGTTGTGCTCCTTTACTGAAGCGGCTCGATTTTGAAAAGCACTCGACCCGCTTGCGATCGTTCCCAATCGGCCAGTAATTCTTCTTGATGCAACTCTGCCCAAGCCTCAACCAAGCGCTGTTGGCGCCGCGGTAGTTCGCCGGCCAGCAGCTCAATGGAATCAATCGCATAGACACCAACGCTATCTTGGTAATACGCATGAAAATGCGGTCGGTGATGCGGAGCGAGCGGCTCCGTATACATTCGTATGATGATGCCAAAAAATCGGCAAATTTCAGGCATGGAATTCCTGGAAAATTATTGTCTAGGTTCTATACGAAATCCCACCAAACTCCATTCAATTTCTATATTAGGCATCAAACAGAAAAAGCAAGCTATCCCACAAAGCACAACACTTTCTTCCTTCCCAGTACACGTCGTAAAATCTGCTACACACTTAAAGTGGCGGTCACTATAATCACTGGAAGCAGCGGTTTCATAGACAGTTTGGTCTGATCGGCGAGAGCTATGAAGCGTATAACGGTACGCGCTAGTTTGACCTCGTGATGATATGTCTTGTTGTATTTCAGAAGAGTCAGACATAGCTCGTTCTAGGTGTTGCATGGTCGTTTCTATAGAAGCACTGCCTTGTCTTGCGTAAGTGTACTGGAAACTACCACACGTTGCACACGGTATAATGTCGTAAGATAATAATTCGTTGGCAGCATTCTTTATCTCTTCAGTTGGTCCGAACTTTGCGATCTTCTCCAGGGCTCGTTGATAGTTGCCTAACAGAACCTTGGAGCAATGGGGCTTTACGTCTTCAGGAATACCTCGACAATAGGTGGCAGATAATTTAGAGGCGTGTGGCAAAGCAGGACTAATCGGCAATTTTGTTTGCTGCGCCGCCGCAGAGATCGGGAAAAGAAGTATCAAACACAAAAAAAGTCGCATCATCGTCACCTCCGTAGAAAAATTATGGATGTCGGATTACGCTACGCTAATCCGACGTACGGATCCTTTACTCATAATCCGCCTGTGCCGTGACGACCCCGCCCAGCGTCGCAGTCACCAGGATTATTACCGGCAGCCATCGCATTATTGCCTGTCCTCTCTCTGTTTTCCCAACCCCTCGTGGCCTTTATTCCCGGAACAACAATGATGGTATGGTCAGCCCTTGAGTCTGTCAATGCCTGTCCTGAGCGCCCTTCGACTCCAGGCGCGTGGCGCCTTACGCTCAGGGTGACCGGAGAGGCACCCGTTCGTCCTGAGCGTAGCGAAGCGAAGTCGAAGGAAGCCCTTCGACAAGCTCAGGACAGGCAGAGCAGACAAAGGAGGGGAAAATGGGGACGCGATTTTTGAAAGGACCGTTACGGTACGATGAAGGAAATGATGAGTAGCGACACGATGTTGATGACTTTGATCATCGGGTTGATCGCTAGCCCTGCGGTGTCTTTGAAGGGGTCGCCGACGCTTGTTTCCCGTGGCCTCGTGATCTTCGTGTTCCTGTTGCTCCGTCCTCCGGCCGGCCAAACACCCGGGAAGCAGCAGGAGGAGTGCGCTCTGCAACAGGGCTGTCTTCA
Organism: Nitrospirales bacterium; assembly: GCA_965207015.1. GTDB lineage: Bacteria > Nitrospirota > Nitrospiria > Nitrospirales > UBA8639 > Bin75. The sequence goes on from OZ242257.1 coordinate 1,814,968, forward strand.
TTGCGGCGTCACTTTCTTTTCGGTTTCCGCCACTGTTTTCTCGCTGGCCTCGGTCGTGGTCTTGGTGGTCACGGTGGTGTTGGCGGTCGCCTTCGCGGAGACCTCCCCTTGGTCCTTCGCCTTCCCATAAAAACCGTTGGTGACTTCGTGCAGGATGATCGTTTTGGCGATGTCTCGTAATTCGTTCAGTTGGGTAATAAAGCAATGCGGACAGGGATGAAAGCCGTGCGCGAGCGTCTTCTCGGTAATCAATTCATTCATATAGGCTTGGCATAACTGGAATGCCCCGTCGCGGTAGAACTGTAAGCCTTGGGATCGCTTGAAGGCCGGCTTCACCTTGGTCGAGAGCGCCTTGATGAGTTTCGCAATTTCGATCTTTTCCAACGTGCCTGCAAAGTCCAAGGTACTGCTCAAATCTTGCGTTGCTTCGGGTGGTGATTCCGCGCAGACCGTCAGCACGGATTTCCCGTGGTAGCCGTTCTTTACTTTCTTTTTTTCCATCAAGACCAAGCGTCTTTCCGCTTTCGTACTCAGAGCATGAACGCCTTTGCTCTCATAGGCAAAGATGAAATCCCAAAGATTATGATAGACATGCTCATCCACCACCGCATCCTCTTCGGGGGGCACAAAAAGCGTCACCCCACACCCTGAAAGGAAAACCACAAGAACAAGGATTAAACCGAGACGTACAGCGTTCATCGCGTCGCTCCTTTCGCCTCAAAAGGCTGAGAGACAAAGTTGTTAGGAAGCCACCGACAAACTGCTCGGTGGCTTCATTGTTTTAGCACCCTTCCTGTGAGTTGCAATCAAGAGGCGTCCGGCTTGTCGTCGTGATCGGGTCACGTGATGTGTTTGTCCCAAATGACTTCGTCGTAATGATCGAGCCGCTTGAGCACGGCGTGTTGCACGGCCAGGTCGTGCATGAGGTGCGCGTCGCGGTTCAAGCGGGAGGTGTGAGTTTGGGCGTTGGCCACGTCCCGGCCGGCGCCCAGGCCGCCATGATGCATCTTGAGTCTCAATGGTTCAAACGGAACCGGCAGAACATTTTTCACGCTTGCAGATTTTGCCCTAGAGGTCCGCATGACGCAGGATGACCACGTTGGTATGTTATGCTATAATGCGCCCTCTGAATCGACCGATCGACCCAGTGGAGGATGGACAATGAAACACGTTCCTGCTCACTACGATGGCACACACGTGGTTCTGGACAAACCCATCGCGCTGCCCGTCAACACACCCCTTGAAGTGGTGATTCCTGATTCCCCGGAAGAGGGCACACAACTCAGGGAAGGAACCTTCCTTGCGTCCTTGCCGGTTTTGACCAGGATCTGGACGAACTCCGCGGACGCGGAATATGACCAGCTATGAGCAGGGGGACGTCGTTCTCGCCACCTTGCCCTTCTCCGACCTGTCCGGCATAAAAAACGTCCTGCGATCGTCGTCAGTGTTCCACATCCTTCCGTTGATCTGCTGCTCCTGCCTCTCACGTCCGAAACTCAGAATCTTCAGCTTGAAGAGTTTGTCTTACAGGAATGGCAAGAGGCAGGTCTTCTTTTTCCCAGCGCGGTCAAGCGAGGGCTGTTTACCCTCGACCGAGCCTACGTGACGAGACGCCTAGCCCGTCTCGAACCACGCCAGAGACCCCAGAAGAACGAGACATCAAATGACCGATATCAATCCCCTTCAACAGAGGGGTACGAAGTCAGCTTGCGCTCCTCCCGGAACGCGAAGGAAGAGTGAAAGCATAGCCGTCTCGGTTCCTCCCTGCCGAAACGAAGGCGCCAGCGCGATAAGGGGCAGCGCGACGGCGGCTAAAGACACAGACGACGACGCTTGTGCTCCCAATCTTTTTCCCGCAGGGGAGAGCGAGAAAAAAGGGCAAAAGGCATCAGGAGCACACCCTCCCAGCCCGCGTGACACGATCCCAACGCTCAGAACGTCCAGCGCCAGCCCGTGAGCAGGGTCAATGCCGGACCCGCGGTGGCGCGGTGGCCCGGCTGGTGCGTGACCACGGCGCCGAGGCGCAACTCGCCCAGGGCCAGGGGCTGATACCAGTGCATGGCCACGTCGAGCTGACGGCCGCTCGGCGCCAACCGGGCCGCCACCGGTAGACGTACCACCTCCCCGGCCTTCGTCCGGCCCACGGGCACCATGAGCGAGGCGCGCCCCTGCTCCACGCGCAGGGGTTGCGAAAGAGAGAAGCGAAGCAGACCCGCATCCGCCACCAGGCGACTCGCCTGCAATGTGAACGTGCTGGTGGTCAAGGTCGAGATGTCGTCAATCACGCCCCCGCGCGCCATGGGGCTCACGGTCCCGCTTTCCGCCGTGGCCCCCAGGCGCCAACCGCCGAGTACCGTCTCCGCTTCGATCCCAACAAACGCGGTCCCGGCCGCGAGGCCGCCGAACGCGCCCCGGGCCGTCCCGCCCAGGAGGGTTTGCCGCTCTCCCAGCCAACCCGCGCGCAAGCCCAGCGGGAAGCCGTTCGGGCGCCACGCCAGCGTGGCGCCCGTGGCCGGCCGCTGCCCGAACACCCCCTCCGTGGTAAAGGCGGCCGCAGTCAGACTGGCCCGGGGAGCCAGGGTCAGGGTCAGGGTGCGTTCGGCCCACGCCAGATGGCTGACCCGGGCGCCCGCGGTCCTCGCGGCCAAGCCCAGGTGCCATGACGCGGGCGGGGTGCCGCGGCTAGACCGGAACGCACTGCCCGTCAAGTCGATGCCTTGGGCCGGGGCGCCCCACGCATCCGTGGTTAGGAAGTCCTGCAGTCGCCCTGTGGTCGACGCCCCGGACGCCACCGGGGCGAATCCATCGAGCCGGAACCAGAATGGGGCACCCAGCCGGTCGAAAGCCACGAGTTCCCGGCCGGCGAACGAGCGCCGGAGCCCGTCCCCGAACGCCGCACCCAGCCGCACCCCGGTCGTGTGCAAGTCGACACCCGGGTCGTCCACTTGCGTGCCGGGCACGACCTCCAGCACCCCCACCGGCGAGGTAGCGGCCTTGAGATCCATTTTGCCCCGACCGTAGATGCTCCGGGTCGCATACACGCCGGTATCGTCGGCGGTGTCCAGCAGTCGGGTGACCAGCGCCGTGTTCGAAAGTTGTTCGCGGAAGAGTTGTTTCATGATCGCCAGCCCGCCGGCCACCATGGGCGCGGCGAACGAAGTCCCGTTGATACCCGTCGCGATCCTTCGAACTCCGTTGTTCCCCCCAAAGGGTCCGTAATAGGCGACCGTCATCCCTTGTCCGGGAGCTGCCAGGCAATAGTCGGCGGCGATGCCGCAGCGATTGGAAAAGCTGGCGATGGTCGAATCGCTTGATTTCAGCGCCACGACGGCGAGGGAATGGCCTCGAAGTTCCTCGATGCGCACTGGCAACCCCTCCATCACCTGCACGGAGACGGCATTGACGGCTTCGTTCTCGCATTGCTCCAGGTCGGCCGGGGCACAGGGGTCTTGATGAGCATTGCCCGCGGACCAGATCAGAATCATCTTCTCACTGGCACCCGCCTGTGCCATGGCGGCAATGGCCGTGCCGAAGTTGGCCCGCAGGTCCTGTTCGCTGTAGGAGTCGATAATGCCTGCGAGGCCGATGCTCAGGTTCAGGAAATCCACCTTCCGCGCGCCAGCCCGCCAATTGAGCACGGATGTGATCAGACCCGCAAAACGGGAGTCCCAGCCGGCCAGCCCGGCAAGCGAGATCGGCTTGTACAGACCGCTTCTTGAAGTGGTGGGGATGGCAAACATGGCGATGTCGGCGCCCCAGGCTACTCCATTCGCGGAATTCGTCAGGGACGGGGCTCGGACGCCGGCCGCCACGCTCGCGACCGCGGTGCCATGGGACAACTCATCGCCGGTTTCATCGGTCTCGCCAGACAGGAACTGCTCGGTCACCGTCTTGCCGGCGAACGACGGATGGCCCGTGTCGATGCCGCTGTCGAGGAACCCGATCGTGACCCCGGCGCCCGGCTTGGCATCCTCCCCCTTCAGTAGCTCGACGTTGGCGTACGCCCCGTCGGCGTTGATGGTCTCCAGCCCCCATTGGTTGTCAAAACTCACGTCGTCATCTCGGTATTCCTGGGCTAGCTCCGATGCCTCGGTCTGAAAATCGGCACCAGACAGGCACCCGTCTGCGTGGGTTTGGATACACGGCGGTGGCGGTGGCGGTGGCGGCGGCGGTGGCGGTGGCGGTGGCGGCGGTGGTGGCGGCGGTGGTGGCGGCGGCGGTGGTGGCGGTGGTGGCGGCGGCGGTGGTGGTGGCGGTGGTGGCGGTGGTGGTGGCGGTGGTGGTGGCGGCGGTGGTGGCGGTGGTGGCGGTGGTGGTGGTGGCGGCGGCGGTGGTGGCGGTGGTGGCGGCGGTGGTGGCGGTGGCGGTGGTGGCGGATCTTCCGGCTCTGGCGGGGATGGCGCAGGCTCTTCCGGCGCGGGCAACTCCGGCATCGGTTCCTGTACAGGCGGACCCGGCTCCGGCCTGGGTACCGATCCCCCTCCTCCCCCGCCCCCGCCACAGCCACTGAACACCAAGAGGGCTGAAAGCACCATGGCGGGCACGAATCCCTGCTGCCGCATCCTCCGTCCCTTTGGCAACTCATCGACATTGACAGACAAGCGAAGAGCTAAGGCATCAGGAGATGCCTCGCCATACGCCGAGTGGTGGTTGGGGACGGGCGAGCGGGAGGAGTCACGTATCGCGGCAGGGGATGACTGGAGACTCATGTCTGTAACCTGAGGAGGTCCCTTCATTCGGCGATGCTCCTTCCACGACCCGACCCGGTATCATCGTGATGCGGCTCGTTGTGCAACTGATCGGCAGGCACCCCGAAGCGGACCGGCTGAGAATGAATGCTCTCGAGTGCTCCCACAGTTCGCGAAACGAGAACCGCACCGAAAAAAACTGGGACAAAATCGCGCGATCGTGACGCGGTTGATTCAACGGGCACGTGAGCGTCGCCTGCACCGAGCCCATGTGCCAGCGGCAGTGCTGTTCTGGTTACGTCCTCATCACCATGAACGTCGATTTCCGCAACAGGAAGTCGAGCGGATGTGGAAGAGTGAGAACGACTATCCACGGTCACGTTCAGGGGGGGGGAAAATCCTCTCATGGACACCTCGCACAGCAAGATCCTCGATCTCATCCCTTCATCTTGGGTAGCCGCAAAAGAGCCTGCCATGGCACTTGGTTGCATCGGATTGCCCATGAACGCCACCATCAGGTTCAGCGCCGGGTCTCCTCTTCCCGTTGTCACACCCAGCGTACCGCTGAGCGGGTCAAGCCCCCGCTTGGCGGGTCACCCGCCCCACCGGCACCATCACCACATCTGGGAATCCGACGAATACTGGAAGGCCCAGACAGCAATTCATCAGGCCCGCCGTAGTCAAGAAACCGCACGAGGCAGTGGCGATCCGCGCTCCCTTTCCCGCCCCTTCAGGGACGGTGTCTCAGTATCATGAAAGCCGGCGCGCCACCCATGCCCATCCATGCTGCCAAGTGGAATGAACGATGAGCGCGATGGGCACGCCTATGAGGACGAAGATGCCCAGCATGCTCCAGCTGGACTCCTTCACCCACGCGATGGCTGCGGAATGGTGCATGAGCGCCCCGCCCCCAGGAGGTCAGAACCGTACCCCGAGATTGAGGAAGCCGGCGTATTCCTGATCGCGCGACCCCGGGCCGCCCGCGGCGACGTCGCTACTGACCGAAAACCGGCTCCAGCGATAGACCCCGCCCAGACTGAGCAGCACCCGGGTCTTGTCGGACACCGATTGCAGCGGCGCCCCCTGCGACACGTTGACAGCCGTGCCGTCCCCCAACGTCCGCCACAAATCCAGCGATCCCCGCACGGCGAACGCCTGCGCCCCGTCATCCCAGCTACACGCGGTCTCGGCCACCACCCCGGTGCCGGCCATCAAGCGATCCGAATCCTGAGCCCACAGCCGCGACGGCACCGCGTCCGTAAAACCCAGGTCAATCTTCGAGCGCGTCACCCACACCCGCGGCGTCAGCTGGAGCCGCTCGCTGAGGGTGAAGCGCCGCCCCGTCTCGAAGCCCAGGGAATGCCCCACCGCGCTGGCCTCCTTGATCAACGTCCCCCGCCCGTCCGCGGTGAGGTCTACGTCGTAGTCCATCACCGAGACCCGGCCCCGGACGTAATAGCCGCGAGGACCTGTCCAGGCGACGCCGACGGCCCCGCCCAGGCCCTGCGCGGTAATCGTCCCGCCGCCGGTCAGGGAGGACACGTCCCCCCAGCCGTAGACGTGCCGCACCGACAGCGTCCCCGTAAGCCGCGGGCCCAGTTCCACGTCCAGCCCGGCTTCCACTTCAAGGCGCCGGAAGTTGTACGCGGCGCCCACGCTGGCTTGCACCGGCGTATACCGTCCCCCGCCCCCGGCAACCCGCACCCAGGCGGGCGAGCCCGGCACGGTCAGCCGCTCCCCGGCCGGGCCCCGGCTGTGCAGCCGCAGCAGCAGCCCGGGCAAGGCCTCGTAGACCGCCGCGCGCGGGGCGTACGTCTCGGTAAAATCCTGGGCGGAGAAGGCCCGGCCGGCGACGGTGTCGCTGGCTTGCAGGGTGAGATCCCAGGCCCCGTTCAGCACGGTGTGCCCGGTGGCGCCCGCGGCCTCGTCGTGGAGCAGCACGTCGTTGACACGCAGGGTGGTGGCGCCCCCATCGTTGCGGATCTCGCCCCCCTGCAGGACAGTGCCGATGCGACGGCCGGCCAAGTCCAGGTCCACATGGAGTCGGGGCAGCCCACCCGCCGCGTGAATCGCGATTCCCGACGCCGCCCCGACACTGCCCCGGGGGCCAATGGCCACCCGGCCGCCGCCCGCCAGAAACACACCCGCCGCGTGCTCGCCCGTACCGCCCGTGACCGGGGCGTTCACCGTGACGGTTTGCCGACGATAGCCATCCGCGCCCACGCGGGCGGCGAACGAGACGGTTCCATCCTCCGCCAGGCGGCCCATCCGCACGCCGCTGGCCCCCGCTCCTGCGGCGTGAACGAAACCGCCCTCCACCATAATGTGGGCCAAACCCGAGCCCCCGTGGTCGCTCACGACGCCGTCCGCCCCCGCTCCCGTCGCGGCGATTGCCGTATCGCGCAGGTCGATCTCCAGCAATCCCGCGCCGGTGTGTATGGCGAAGACGCCGTCGGCGTCCGCGCCGGTCGTGGTGATGTCGACGTCCTGCGTCGCGAGGTTCAAACCGCCCGTTCCGTGGTGCTCGACGTAGACACCGTAGGCGGTGGTTCCCGTCGTGTCGATGACGAGGTCCTCGGCGGTGAAGTTCACATCGCCCGTTCCCCGGTGCTCGGCATAGACGCCGTCGGCGTCCGCTCCCGCCGTCGTGATGGCAGTGCCCCGCGCCGTGATGTTCAGGTCGCCCTCGTTTAGATGAAAGCCGATGATGCCGGGGGCGAACTCTCCCGTCGTCGTGACGGCGCTGTCCTGCGTGGTGAGGTTCACGTCGCCCGTTCCCCAGTGATCGGCGTAGACGCCGTAGGCGTCCGCTCCCGCCGTCGTGACGACGACATCCGACGTGACGAGGTTACCGTCGCCGACGCCCGAACGCTGCGCAACCAAGCCGTTGGCGCCCACTCCTGCCGTGGTGACGGCGCTGTCCTGCGCGGTGAGGTTCAAGACACCCTCGCCCAAATGGACAGCCGAGACGCCGTAAGCGCGGGTTCCCGTCGTGTCGATGGTCACGCTGCGAACGATGAGTTCAAGCGCGCCGTCGCTGCGGTCAAAACGATACCCGCGGACCGCGTGGGCTCCCTCGCCCGTGGTCATCATGTCGCTTCCCGATATTGCCATGCGTAGCATGCCCGACTGCCCGTAGTGGCCGATGAAGATGCCCCGGCCGTTTGAGGTCACGTCGGCAGAGGAGTAGAGCGTAACGTCGCCCGTATAGTCCCCGGGGTTCCCCGGCGAGATCCAGACGGCGCCGGAGGCACTCGTGCCACTGAATGCAGCGCCCCACGTGTCGTCGCCCGGCACCTCGCGGTCGTAGCTGATCGAGAGGTCTTCGGTGAGCCGGATGGTGAAGTCCCCGCTCGTCTCGTCCCTGCCGTTCTCATCGAAGCTGTAGAAGATGTTGCCCTCTGCGGGATCGTAGGTGGACGGCGAGCAGACAACCTCCTGTCCCGTTTCGGGCGAACCGCATTCGTTCTCGGCCCGCGCCTCCGGGGCGGTGAGCATGCCGACGGCGGCCAGCGCCAGAGCGGCGGCCAGCGTCACGATGCCGTGGCTTGTGTGGGCCATCCCGGTTGACCGTGACAGGCGGGTTCTGACGCACACGGACGCGCTCAGGGATGCAGCCATGCCGTTCCTCCCGTCCCCTTCGTGAACGACGGGAATTTAGAGAGCTGCGGAGTCTTGAGTCGCATCGGCCTGATCATCGGACATGCGGAACTTCGACGCTAGGGTGTTGCTTGGTTCCTCCCGAGGCGGCCTTCGTCGTGAAAGCCCTCTGAATCCCCCCTAGAACGGCACCGCCCAGAGATGGAGGAATCCGGCGTATTCCAACGGTCGACCCGGCTCCGTTCCCCTGTAACCGTCCTGACACGTGATGTCCTGCCTGGCCTCCGGCGCCGTCTTGTCTGCGCTGAAGGCTTCCTGGAGACGGAAGCCGTTGAGCAAATTGACGTCGTGGCACGTCCCACAAAATCCAGGCGTAACGAGTGCGAAAACTTTCCCGGCATCGACCTGGATGGCCCGGCCCAGTTTGCCCCGTTCGGTATGGACCTCGGACTCGTCACTCGCAAGCCCGTGCCGAAGTTCTTGATGGCCCGTGTGGCCGTGGACCGGATCGAACAGGTCGCCCTCCACGATCTTCACCAAGCCGCGTTCTTGGTCATAGGCCCGGTTCAACGCATCCGGTGGCCCTACCGCGTTGGGCTTGGAGGCCGACCCCACCCCGACTTGCCGCGCCCTGGTGCGCATGGCCTTGAGCGCAGCCGGGGTCAGCCTGTCCGTTACGGCAGATTCGCATCCCGCACACAGGCCTGATCGGTTGGGCCGTGCGCTCACCCCATTACCCGTCCGGCGGGTCCGCCGGACGAGGCGACACTCTGTCACGGCACATGGGAAAACTAGTTGATTTATAAACAATGAAAGACGAAAATGGGGAAAATTATTGCCTTATTTACATGAATATTTTGTGAACATATGCCTTTTGCAGGGATGCGGCAGCGGGCTGGCTGCGTTGGGAGAGTCCGGGGTTGACGAGTCACGATAAGTTCGGAAGCGCACCCGAGGCATCGGCGTTGGGCGAGGCAGGCCTGATCGCGGCGCTGCTCCGCATTAGCGCCAGTCTTGATCTTGAGAACGTGCTGCGAGAGGTGGTGGAAAGTGCCCGCGCGCTCACCGGGGCTCGCTACGGCGCCCTCGCCACCATCGACGAGGCAGGCCGGCCCCAAGACTTCGTCACATCGGGCTTCACTGACGAGGAACACCGGGCCATGGCGGAATGGTCCGATGGCCCGAAGCTCTTCGAGTTCTTCCGCGACCTTGACGGGCCGCTCCGCATCCCCGACGTGCCTGCCTATGTCCAATCGCTCGGCTTCGCCAGCGACCGCTTGCCGTCGAAGACCTTCCAGGGCACGCCGATGCGCCATCACGGCGTCCACGTCGGCAATTTCTATCTGGTCGAGAAAGAAGGCGGCGAGGCGTTCACGGACCGGGACGAGGAGGTGTTGCTGTTATTTGGTGCGCAGGCGGCCGCGGCGATCGCCCATGCGCGCGCGTACCGCGACGAGCGGCGCGCCCGCGCCGATCTGCAAGCACTGGTGGAGACCTCACCGGTGGGGGTGGTCGTGTTCGATGCCCCTACCGGCCATCTGGTCTCACTGAACCACGAGGCGAGGCGGATCGTCGAGGCGTTGCGCATGCCGGGGCGCCCTGCCGAGGATCTGCTGGGGGTGCTCACCTCGCGGCTGGCCGACGGCCGCGAGGTCTCCCTCGACAATCTGAAGAGTGCCGAGACGTTGCGTGCCGCAGAGGTCGAGCTCTCCGTCCCCGACGGGCGAAGCCTCCGGATGCTCGTCAACGCGACGCCGATCCATACCGAGGAGGGGGCGGTGGCGTCGGTGGTGGTCACGATGCAGGACTTGGCCCCGTTCGATGAACTGGAGCGGATGCGGGCCGAGTTCCTCAGCATGGTGAGCCACGAACTGCGCGCACCGTTGACCGCCATCAAGGGCTCGTCCGCCACGGTGCTCAGGACTGCGCGGGTGCTGGATCCCACCGAGGTGCGCCAGTTCTTTAGCATCATCGACGAGCAGGCCAATCACATGGACAGTCTGATCAGCGACCTGCTCGATGCCGGGCGCATCGAAGCGGGTACGCTGTCGGTCTCGCCGGAGCCCTCGGAGGTGGCCGGCCTGGTGGACCGGGCGCGGACCACGTTCCTGTCCGGCGGCGGCCAACACCGCGTCCTCATCGACCTGCCGCCGGACCTGCCGCGGGTCTCGGCCGATCGGCAACGTGTCGTCCAGGTGCTGAACAATCTGCTCACCAACGCGGCGCGGCATTCTCCACCGTCGTCACCCATCTGTATCGCGGCGGCGCACGCCGAGGCGCACGTCGCCGTCTCGGTCTCCGACGAGGGCCGGGGGATAGCGCCGGAGCAGATCCCCCATCTTTTCCGGAAGTACGCCGGCTCGCGCGCCGAGGGCGGTTCGCACAGGATGGGTAGCGGGTTGGGCCTCGCCATCTGCAAGGGGCTGGTGGAAGCCCATGGCGGGCGCATCCACGCCGAGAGCGGCGGGGTCGGCCAAGGCACGTGCATCACCTTCACGATACCCGTGGCCGAGGAGGCAAGCGGATCCGCAGTTGGCGCCGCTTCAGGCCGCCCCGGGGCCCTCCGCACGGCCGGGGACCGCCCGCGCATCCTCGTGGTGGACGACGACCCGCAGGCGTTGCGCTTCGCCCGCGAAACGCTCTCGGCCGCGGGCTACGCGGCGCTGGTCACGAGCGACCACACGGATCTCGCGCACATCCTCCAAACGGAGCACCCGGCGCTGGTCCTGCTTGACCTCGTCCTGCCCGGGACCGACGGCATCGAGCTGCTGACGACCGTGCCAGCGCTCGCCGACCTGCCGGTCATCTTCATCTCCGGGTACGGCCATGACGACACCATCGCGCGGGCCTTCGAGGCTGGGGCCGAGGACTACATCGTCAAGCCCTTCTCGCCGACGGAACTGACCGCGCGGGTGCGGGCGGTGCTCCGTCGTCGCGCTGAGCCCGACCCGTTCGTACTGGGCGACCTCGCCATCGACTACGACCGACGCCGGGTCCGCGTGGCCGGACGCGAGGTCAAACTCACCGCTCACGAGTACGAGCTGCTCCGCGTGCTCTCGCGCAACTCCGGCCGGGTCGTGGCCTACGACGCCCTGCTGCGCCAGGTCTGGGGCGGGCGCTCTTACGGCGAGCCGAAGAAACTCGTGCGGGCTTTTGTCAAGCAGGTGCGCCAGAAGCTCGGCGACCACACGGTCACCCCCGCCTACATCGAGACCGTGCGTGGAGTCGGGTACTGCATGAAACGGCCGGGCGACGCCTGACACCACAGAACACGACTGAGGAACCGCGTGACCTCTGTATCGGGTCCATCTGTAACCCTTGACTTCAGTCTGAACACCCTGTCAGGGAGGAAAGGCTTGCTGCCACCTCTCTGCTCAGGGGAGAGCGGGTCTGCCGTCCCCCTGAGAAGGGAGATTGAAGGGGCTGTCTTCCCAAGACAGGGCACTGAGGCCCAACAGGAAGCGGGAAAAGTGTCAATCAATGACCGAACACACCCAGCCACCCCCGAGACGCCCTAGGCGCCTACCGCGCCCCGGGGGATCCTGTCGAGGGGAGACGACACCCCGATGGCTAGGTCCGCAGGACTGGCCTGGTCCATGCGGCATCAGGCTTAAAATCCCAACGTCAGCCCCAACCGGCCTGGAGGCGGAGGTCTTAAAAAGTTACCAAGCGTCATGCGCTGGCCTACAGGGCAGGCAAGTGGGAAGACCACGGCATCGGATTCCCGATCGGGCTAGAACTGCACGCCAAGAGTGAGTTGACCGAAGATTTCCTGATCACCGGAATCCAACCCGCCGACGGACACCTCGCTGTTGAGTGAGAAGTGGCCCCAGTGATAGCTGCCACCAAGCCCGAGCAGTACGCGAGTATTCTTGGAGTCCGACATGAGCGATTCGCCCGAAACGTCCACGACTGTCTCCCGGTCGTTGAAGGCCTGCTCGACATCCAGCGACCCGCGGAGGGAGAGTGATTGTTCCTCGTCCCAGACGTACTGGGTCGCCGCGATAAGGCCGACGCCGCCCGCCAAGTGTTCCGCGGCCTGCAGCGCCACCTGCGCGTCCACCGTGTCGGTGAATCGGTCCATGGTCAAATGGGACCGCACCAGCCACACCCGAGGCGTCAGGTGCGTTGCCGCCGTCAGCCGGACGCGGTGCCCGGTCTCCAGCCCGAAGGCGTGCGCGAGGACGCCGGCGTCCCGCTTCAGCAGACCTCTCGCCTCCGAGGCAACGTCCACGTCGTAGTGGGTCACCAAGCCCCAGCCGTTGAAGTACGCGCCGTCCACTCCCTGATAGGCCACCCCAAAGGCGACGCCGAGCCCCTGCGCGTCGAGAGCGCCACCGCCCGTGGGGGATGCAACCGTGGTTGACCCTTGGGTATGGCGAATAGCAAGCGAGCCGGTCAGCCTTTCGGCCCAGGGGGCGGGCGAGGAGAGCGTCACGCCGAGTTCCGCCTGGAAGCGTGTGAAGTCGTAGTCCACGCCGACGCTCGATTGATCGGGCGTAGACGTGCCACCACCACCCGAGAACCGGACCCAGACGGGCGACTCGGGGAAGGAGAGGCTCCCCGGCCGACTGCCGGCCCCGGCTGGGCCGCGCCCGGTCAGCCGCAGCAGGAAGCCGGGCAAGGCTTCGTAGAGCGCCGCCCGCGGAGCGTATTCCTCCATAAACATGGGCTGCTCAGGTTCAGGCTCGGTACAGTTCTGGGGCATCCCGACTTGGCCTTCCGGACACATGGGTGGAGGTGGAGTCGTACAGTTCGGGGGCGTGCCGACTTGGCCTTCCGGACACATGGGTGGAGGTGGAGTCGTACAGTTCGGGGGCATCCCGACTTGGCCATCCGGACACATGGGTGGAGGTGGAGTCGTACAGTTCGGGGGCGTGCCGACTTGGCCTTCCGGACACATGGGTGGAGGTGGAGTCGTACAGTTCGGGGGCATCCCGACTTGGCCATCCGGACACATGGGTGGAGGTGGAGTCATACAGTTCGGGGGCGTGCCGATTTGGCCTTCCGGACACATGGGTGGAGGTGGAGTCGTACAGTTCGGGGGCATCCCGACTTGGCCATCCGGACACATGGGTGGAGGTGGAGTCATACAGTTCGGGGGCGTGCCGATTTGGCCTTCCGGACACATGGGTGGAGGTGGAGTCGTACAGTTCGGGGGCGTGCCGATTTGGCCTTCCGGACACATGGGTGGTGGAGGAGGGGGCGGAGGGGGCGGAGTGCGGCAGGTTGGGAATCCGATTTGTCCCGATGGACACCTGACCTCTGCCTCGGTGAAGTCTTCCGTCGAGAAATCCCGGTTGGCGGCAGTCGTGGCCGTCTCCGTGGTCCAGTTCGTCGGGTCCGGATCCGCGTAATCCGTCACGTTGACGCCTTCCGCTTGCATCGTCACGTCCCACGCCCCGTTCGTTGCCGTGTTCTCCGTGACGCCCGTGGCGCCGTCGTGCAGCACCGTGCCGTTGACGGCAATCGTGGTCTCGCCGCCGTCGTTGAGGATCCAGCCGTCCCCGAGGGCCTCCGCCACCCGACGGCCATTAAGGTTCATGTCGACACGCAACTTGGGCGTGATCGCCGGCATGGTCTCGTCGATATCCGTCGTCATCGGAGTGTCCGCTACCGCGGGCACTGTGCCCGTCGCGAGGATCGCGATCCCCGAATCCGAGGCGATGCTCCCCTGCGGCCCGATGACGACCCGGCCGCCGCCCGCCAGGAAGACGCCAGTTGCGTTGCCCCGCACCGAACCGTTCACCGTAACGGTCTGCTGCCGGTAGCCGTCCGCGCCAATGGAGGCCACGCGCTCGGGCGCGCCGCTGAAATCCAAGCCCACCAAGACCCCATGCGCGCCAGCGCCTCTCGCGTCGATGGTTCCCCCAACGGTGATGTGCATCGACCGGGCAGCACCGCTTCCGAAGTGGTAGCCTACGATGCCGTGGCCGTTCGACCCCGTCGTTGTAATGGTGTTGCCGTCGTGGGTGTCAATCGCGATCAGGCCGTCGCCGGTATGGTTACCGCGGATCCCATAGGAGAAACTGCCATTTGTCGTAATAGACCCGTCATACATGTCGATGTCGATACCGCCATTTCCGTAATTGTCTCCACGGATGGCTGTGGACAACGTATAGTTCGTATTGGGGATCAAGCCCGTGCCTGTTGTGGCAATGATGGTGTCGCGAACGTCGATCGTCACGTCGCCTTGTTCAACTGTTGCAAGTATGGCATGAGATCTCGTGTCCGTCGCCGTGATGCTGCCACCACGGACGGAGACATTCAAATCGCCTTCGCCACTCTCTCGGGAAGCGTAGATGCCAACGGCTTCAAAGCCAGACACCGTGATGGAGTTGTCCTCAGCGTTGATGAAGGTGCTCGCCTCGTCTGTTCCCTGGTGTCTGACTGTGACCCCTGTGGCAGACCAGCCCTCGGTGACCATCATCGTATCCTTAAGGGTCACCCTCACGTCGCCGGTACCCGCGCCCCGCCGCCAGACAAACACCCCGCCGGCAGGGATGTGGGCAGACCCGGGGACGTTGTCGTCCAACTCGTCGCCTCGCGCCGTGAAGCTGGCGGAGTCAACGTCAATGGTGACCTCTCCGCTGCCGTCCTGACGGTCAACGTAAATACCATAGGATTTCTCTACGCTGAAGGTCGTTCCCGTCTCCACACGGACATTGACGTCTCCCGTTCCCGTATGCAGGACATCGATGCCGTGGCTGGGGATGGTGACAGTGCCGCCTGTCGTCGTGATCTCACTTGCCTGCAGTTCCCCATCGTCCGCGGAGGTGACGTCAATCTCGATATTCCCAGTGCCCGCATGCGAGGCCTTGATGCCGTGTACGCCACCTTCCGTTGTGTCAATGTCCACCCCTGCCACGTCGATGTCGATGTCGCTGGTGGAAGTGGCGTCCTCGGCACACTCGATTCTCTGTCCCATCGCGGGCGTGTTGCTGCAAACCGCAGTCGTCTGCGCCGACGCTATGAGCACGCCTAGGAACAGCCCGACGAGTAAGACAAAGACGCTCGTCCATCTTCGTAGTGGCGGCAGGAAAGACTGTGGGGAACATCTCCGTAGCGCACAAGCCACGCGGCGCAGGGACCACTCTCGCAGGACCGCCCGGCACCAAAGTTGCCGACTGTCTTCTCTCTCTCTCTCTCTCTCTCTCTCTCTCTCTCTCTCTCTCTTCAAAGCTTGTGCCATTCAATGGTCGGCTTCCTCGTGTTCGGTGCCGGGAGACGCGGCACCCGGCCTCCCGTCGTGACGCAGAAACTTTGGAGCCCCGATCAAAGCCTGTCCTCGCCGTGTTCGAACGGCCGATGGTACGGACTCTGGCTGACGCGCGGATGACCAGCCTCACCCCCCCACGGGATTCCACGGCTGCCGCCATGAATCCGATGTGGAGTCGTGAGCAAACCCTACAAGTTTTATACAAAAAAACGTGCTTTTTGTGCTAAAAGTCTCGGTGTTTATGAGTATATTTGGTGAATTTTCACGATGAGGAGCATCCCCAGGCAGGTGACTTCGTCGGGCCGGGTTGAGGGCACGCGCCGAGTCGTCCCGAGGGGCCCGAATCGCCAGCGTGTGCGTGGTGGCAGTGCGGCATCGGATCGCCGACACAAGGCTGGAGGCGAATGTCGAGGGTGTCCTCGCCGACGTTTCCCTCAACGGCGGTGCGCCGCACTCCCTCACTCCGGCCTTCTCGAATGAGCTCGCCGGTCACGACGTCCCGGACGGTCGCCATCAGAGGGCAAAGCTCGTATCGGTCCGGAAACGCCCCGTGAAAGGCGATGGTGTTGCTGCTCAGCACCAGCATGTAGAGGTACACGGGCCCGTGTCGCCAAGGCCCGTTCGGATCCCGGAAGGCGATCCTGATTTTCGAGGGACGGGCCGGATCCCCGCTCGCCTGGAGGGCCAGCACGTACTTGCCCGCTTCCGTGACGAAGGCCTTGAGGGTGTCTCGATCCACTACCTCCCTGGCCGTAATGGCCGGGGCCCCATAGTCGATGTCGTCTTCACTCACGGGCACCAGGTGAGCCTGCACGAGGTCGAACCCGGCGAGCCGCACGATCGGCCGCCCGAGATGGGTGGCGAAGTAGGCGGCGGCATAGCCGGACGCGCCTGGACTCTCGGGGGCCTCAAACCGGCCGCCATGCCCCGCGATAGCCGTGGCGAAGGCGGCACGGAAGGCCGCACGATCGGCCGCGTCGATGCCCAAGGCCTGCAGGATTGCGCGATAAATCGTGGGGTGGAGTTTGAAGCCCGACAACGACATATCCTTCGCGTGGACGAATACCCGGCTATCGTCTGTCAGGGTTACCAGATACGTCGAGCCGGACCGCCAATGATCCCCCTCTTCCCGGATGCGACAGCCCAGGTATAAGGCGCCGGGTGTGGTCAGGGAGCTCTCGTGGTATTGCGCTCTGACGGCCAGCGCAAAGTCGTCCAGAAGTGCGGGGTCGTTTGCCGCCTGTTGCGCCGTCACCGCTGGGGGCGACAACGGCGTGACTCCCGGCTGGAGTGGGCAGGATTGCGCCGTCTGCGCCAAGACAGGGCTCGTATCGGGACACACGCCGGCCAGCACAACGAGGCCAACAACAAGAACTAGGGAGGTTCTGGGCCTAAAGGTTCCCGTTCTCATCTTGGGCGTTCTCCTGATTGGGATGGAACGCTCATGAACATTTACGAACGCAATTCAATGAATCTCACCATGCGGCACACTCACTTACACGAGGCCCCGCAAGCGCACCGACCCACATAGGGTGTCAGCCAGCCCGTGCCGAACGGCGCGGGCATCCCGTAGCCCACATCCACGGCCAGCCGGCCGGTCTGGGTGTGACAAGGTGCCGGAAGGTGTCCACGTGACGCGGGGCCCAAGCCGTATCACACGCGATCGTGAGGGGTCCGCCCGGGGTGGCGATGACGCCCGGGGGATTTTTTTCTTGAAGAGCAGGGGGGGGCACGCCTCGGCCGGCTGAGTGTCGCGTCAGCCGGCCCGCCGCACTCAGAACTGCCAGTCCACCTGCAGCCGCAGGCCCTGGGTCACCGGCTGCGGCCCGGCTGATTCCTGCCGCTGCCCTTCCAGGCGCAGGGTCACGCCCGTGGCGCCGACACGGGGCATTTCCAGCCGCGTCCCCACCCGGTAGGTGCGGGCCGCACCCTCCGCCAGCACCGTCCCCGCATAGGGCGTCAGCAGGCCGCGCCCGAACGGCGCCGGCAGGCCATACCCCACGTCCGCCGCCAGCCGACCGGCCGGGGCGCGGGGGCTCCCCGACGACGCCAGGCCGGCTGTGGTCTGCCGCGCCCACAGGCGCTCCACACCGCTCGTGGCCGCGCCCCAGGTCGGCGCCAGGGTCACAGACAGGCCCCGGCCCGCAGGGCCCGGGGCGAGTTGCACCGTGCCGCTCGCCCCCCATTCCTGATAGTCCCCATCCTCATGCGCCAGCAGGCCCCGCACCGCGCCCTCAAGAGTCAGGCCCAAGGCCGGGTCCGCGTACTGCACCCGGCCGCCCAGTTCCACCCCGACCCCCGTCTCCGCGTCCCCCCAGTCATGCCGCAGGCCCACTTCGACCGTCGGGGTGAAACGGCGGCCGTCTTCCCACGTGACCCCTCGGCTGCCTTCCAGAATCACCCGCAGTCGGTGCGCGTCGGCGGCCGTTGCCGCGGAATTCGCCACCGCGTCCGTCCTCGTGCGCGTCAGCATGGCGTCCGTGCGCGTCGCCAGTTGCAGCCCCCCGCTCTCCGCAGCCGACAGCAGCACCCCTCGGCCCCCAAACGCGCCCATGACCAGTTGCGTGTCGGTTTCGATCGTGGTCGCGTTGTCGATCTCCAGGTCCAGCTCGCCCCAGCCATAGCCCAGCAGGCCCCAGACGTCCAATTGGTCCGTGACCGCATAGCGCAGGTAGGGATGGAGACTGGTGAGCGTCTGTTCCAGGTCACCCTGCCCGCGCTCCGCCAGCCCGGCACTGGCAAACGCCCCATCGCCCCGGCTGTGCGCCACCGCCACGCCGGCCAGCCACCGGTCCCATTCCCCGTCCACGCCCACGGTCCCCGTGAGCACGTCCCCGTCCACGGCCAGCACCCCGTCCCGCCCATTGAACGCGGTGCCGGCGACCCCGCCCCAGGCCGTCAGGCGCGGAGCGGAGGAGGAGTCCGCCGCATTCAGGTTCAGCCGGAAGGAACTCCCCAGGAGCACCCGGCGGAGCGTGAAGGTCTGGCCGACATCCAAGGTCCGGCTCCGGCCCAGCCGCGGGTCCGGCCCCGGGCCGTCCAGCCACGGGGCGTCCGGCGTGGCGGGGTCCGGGCTCATCCCCAGCACCCGCGCCACTTCGGTCAGCACCGTCGTCAGCCGGCCGGGCGGCGCGGGGGACGCATCGGGCGTCACCGGGCCCCACAGCTTGGCCGCCCGCGCGCGCGGCTCCCCCTCACGCTTCCCTCTCCCGCCACGGGAGCCCGGCTCCGCCGATGGGTCTGTCGCGTCCCGCCCCAGCGGGAGCCGGTAGCCTCCGACCGTCAGGTGGGCGCCCTGGCCCGGGGCGCCCCGCAAGCGCGCGCCCACCGCGTCCGTCACGTGCGTCCCCACCGTCCGGCCGAACCGCGCCAGCCACGCCCGTTGCAGCGGGTCGTCGTTCTTGATGGTCCCCGTCGCCGTGCCGTCCCCGATCCGCCCGGTCGACGGATGGGAGAGCGTCAGCGTCATCGTCTCCGCCCCCTCGTCGTGGGCGTCGTCCACTACCCCGATCGAGATCGTCGTGCTCGTCTCCCCCGGCTTGATGTAGGTCCGGCCCCGCAGGGCGCGGTAGTCCTCACTAGCCGTCGCCGTGCCGTCCTGCGTCCTGAACCCCACCAGCAGCAGCAGACGGCCAGCCGGGACCGGGCGGGACAGCGACACCACGAAATCCAGCGTCGCCCCGGGCGCCTCGCGGACCTCCGCGTCGGCCACCGAGATCACGATCGGCCCCGGGATTGCCACCGCGGCCGCCGCCGACAGCGCGCGCCCGTCGGCGGTGCAAATCGAGCCGGACCCGCCGCAGCCACCCGCCGCCGACAGGCGCACCGTCACCGGGCCGACGCCCGCGGGCCGGAACCAGATGGTGAACGTGGCCCCCGAGCCCGTCACCGCGTCGAGCGTGCCGCCCGCCACCGACACGCGGGCACCCAGTGCCGACGCGCCCAGCCCGGCGGGCGCCTCGCTGAACCGCAGGCTCACTGCTTCCCGGACGCCGGGGTCGCCGCCGTGCTCCCCGTTGCGCGCGGTGAGCGTGGCCGTCAGGGGCGGCCCCGACGGCGGCGCGGCCCGCGGCGCGGCTTCCTCGCGGGTCGGCGGCGCGGCGGCGGCCTGGGCGGACCCGGGGCCGACCGTCCGGTTGGCGACCGGCAGGTTACTGAACGCCGCCACGGCCCGGCCGCCCCCGAAGCGTAGCGGCGGCCCGCTCGGAACGTAGCTGAGCCGCACGATCATGTCGTGGTCGATCCGGTTGTACAGGGTGAGCGTCACGGTGGACCCGCGCACCGCCACCGTCCGGATGTGGGCCAGCAAGGTGACGGTGGTCAGTTTTTTTCCATAGCTGCCATGGCGGCTGGTGAATGTCTTCTTCACCTTGAAGTCATGGAGTCCCAGCGCCGGCGCGGCGTCGAGAGCCGCGTCGAAAACCACCGTCACCGTGTCGCCGTCGGCCGTCAGCGTCTTGCCCTGTTCCGCGCCCGACTGCGTCCGGTTGTCCGCGCCGAACTGGCCGCCCGTCCAGCTCGGGTTGCCCGCCAGGTCCCGGATCGGGGTTCCGCCGCGCAGGGCGTAGCGCACCGACACACTCTCCTCGCCGCCCACCGCGCGCGCCAGCGTCAGCGTCACCGTCCGGCCGCTCACCGACACCCGCTCCACGAGGATGCCCTCGTGCCGGTGGACGTTGAACGACGTGTTCACCTCGAATCCCGCCGGCGCCGGCACCGAGCCGGGGTCGAGCGGCTCGGGGAAGGTGATCCGCAACGTCGCCCCGTTTACCGTCACCTGGTCCCAGGGGCGCACTTTCGGCGGCTCGATGTCGGGCGTGCGGTTCTCCGCCGCGGCGTCCGCGAACGCGGGCGCCGCGCCGCCCCCGGCGGCGTAGCGCACCGGCACGGCGCCCGGCGTGTAGCTGACCCGCACGCGGTCCTCGTGATGCAGCCGGTTGGCCAACGTCAGCGTCACGGTGGACCCGGCCACGCGCACGTCGGCCAGGCAAGCGAGCAAGGTGCGGACCCGGTTCGACCCGTCCACATAGGTGATCCGCACCTCGAAGTCGCCCGGCGCCGGAACCGCGGCCGGGTCGAGCGCTTCGTCGTAGGTCATCGTCACGGTGCGAGCGTCGGCCACGAGCTCCGGCAGGGCGTCGTCCGCGACCGTCCGCGCCGCCACGACAGCGGTGGGTGCGCTGGTCACGGTCTCCACCCGGCCCCCCGCGTCGGTGAAGGTGACGCGCACGGACACCACCTTGCCGGCATCGCCGGGCGCCAGGGTGTAGCTGGGCCCGTTCGCCCCGGGGATGTCCTCCCGGTTCGTGCCGTCGGTGTCCTCGCGGATCCACTGGTAGCTGAAGCCGGCCGCCGGCGGCAGCCCGTCGGCGTCCTCGATGGCGCTGAGGTCCGCGGTCAGCGTCTGGCCGACCCGCGGGGCGCTGCCGCCGGCGGGGCCGGCAATCGTCGGGGCGCCCGACGCCGGGGTATTGGGACGCACCGGGTTTGCCGGGTCCTCCGCCACCGCACCGCTTAACGGCCAGGGGCCGCTCGCGCGCGTCTCGGCGCTGCCCAATTGGTCGGTGAAGCCGACCCGCACGCGCACCCGCTTGCCCACGTCGTTGTTGGTCAGCGTGTAGGTGGCCGAGGTCTCCCCGGCGATGGGGGCCGGGTTGGAACCGTCGGCGTCCTCGCGGATCCACTGGTAGGTGACGGTGTCGGGCAGGCCGTCCGGGTCCGCGATGCCCGCCGGGTCCGCGGTCAGCGTGTCGCCCGACACCGCCGTGCCGGAGCTCGTGATCGTCGGCGTCCCCGTGGCGGCGCGGTTCGCCGGCAGGCTGAGGTACAGCGTGCGCATGGTCTCGCCCGACCAGTCGAGGCTGGTGCTCCATGAGAAAATAGTATCAAGATCATTAACAACGGCGTCGCTGAAGTCGTAGGGAGTGTTGCACACATGCAGCGAGAGCGCCGCCACCCCCACACCCGTCAGGCCGCCGCCCCCTGACTTCGCTATTAGAAACCGCAGGCGGCCTTCGCCGACACGTATAAATCGGATGGTGTAGTTGTTCGCACCAATGGCGAACGTCGTGTCGTCGAGTGCGCCATAAGAGTTGATAAAATAGCCGTATTCTGGCGTGTCTAACCCCACCGTCACGTTACCCGTCCAGATCTGCCGCCGGGTCCCGAAATCCGGTGCCGGGCAGGCGGTGCCCGCCGCCGCCACCGTGCCGCTCGCGGGCCAGGCGGCGCTCTCCACCGACTCCTCGCTGCCCAGCAGGTCGACGAATTCCACCCGCACCCGCACCCGCTGGCCGACGTCCGCCGCAGCCAGCGTGTAGGTGCTCGACGTCTCGCCCGTGATGTCCGCCGGGTTCATCCCGTCCGCGTCCTCGCGCACCCATTGGTATTCGAAGGTGGCCGGCTTGCCATCGGCGTCCGTGATGCCGGCCGGGTCCGCGGTCAGCACGTCGCCCGCGTTCGCCGTGCCGGAGCTCGTGATCGTCGGCGTCCCCGTCGCGGCATTGTTGGCCGGCAGGCTCAGGTACAGCGTGCGCATGGTCTCGGTCGACCAGTCGAGGGTTGCCTCCCATTCGTAGTTGCTAGCGGTGCCTGGCCCGGTGGCGGCGCTGAAGTCGTAGGCGGTGTCGCAGACATGCAGCTTGAGCGCCGCCTGTTCCGTGGCGGTCAGATTGCTCGCCAGGTTGAACTCCAGGTTGCCGTCATCGCTCCCGCCGGCTGCATCCACGGTTATGCTATCTATGGTGTAGGCGACGCTGATGGTGAAGTCCGTGTCGTCAAGGGCGCCTACATTAAGGCTTGCATTGAACCCGCGTTCGATAACACCAACAAAAGGAGACGATACCGCTCCCACCGTCACGTTGCCGGTCCAGATGTGGCGCCGGGTCCCGAACGTCGGCGCCGGGCAGGTGGTGGGTGCCGCGATCACCGCCGCCGTCGCCGCGCTGGTCCGCGCCTCGGCGTTGCCGGCGTTGTCCGTGAAGCTCACCCTGACCTTGAGCGTCGTGCCCACGTCCGCCGCCACGGGCATGTAGGTGTGCGAGGTGGCGCTGGGGAGGTTGGTCTCGGTGCTCCCGTCCACCCGGATCCACTGGAAGGTGTAGTCGTCCGGAAAGGTGGCCGGCAGCCCGTTGGCGTCGGCGATGTCGCCGATCCCGGCGGTCAGCATCTGCCCGACCTGCGCGGTGCCCGTGATGGCCGGGGCGCCCGTCGCGGGCGAGTTGGCTCTCGTGGCGCCGTTGACGCGGATTTTTATTCGGCCTGCAGGCCAACTGAGCCACGCCCCGCCCGAACCGGAGGATCGGTAGACGTAGTTGTCGGCAATGCTCCAGCCGGACGCCCCGCCGGAATCCTCCGCGGTCGACCCGGTGGTCCGGAGGTGATTGGCCGCCACAATAGTGACATCGACCACGAACAGGTAGGTCGTGTCCGCATCGAGATCGATGCCCGTCGTCGTGCACTCGTAGACCGCGGCGTCAGTGCTTACCGTCAGGGTCGGACACGTCAGCGTGCCCAGACTGGTGTGGGGTTCGTGCAGACTGTCGGAGTCCCGGGAAGCATCGACTTCCTCGTCGCTGCTCCAGATGCCGACGCTGTAGGCGAAAACCTGGACCACCTTGCGGAACACGACCTCGACGCTGGTCAGCCGGTAACCGTTCGCGTGGTCGCCCGTCGTGAATCCCTGCGCGACATCGTAAGTATTCAAATCAGCGACGTTGTCGCTGCTTTGGCCGATGTTGGAGATCAGCATGTCGGACGCGGCGGGGGAGTAGAAGGACCTGGCCGCCGTGCCCGCCGCGGAGAGGTTGTCCGCCTCGTCCTCGGCCGCACCCGCGTCCACGTTGACGGTCACGCGCCCGGCCGCCGTCGGCGTGATGCGCGCGGTGTACACCGTGTCGCCGTCCGAACCCGTGAAGTTCGACGCCGTGCCGTTGGTCACGGTGATGCCGTCCAGACCGAACTTCTCCACCGGTTCGCTGAAAGTGAAAGTCGCCATGAAATATGAAATGCTCGTGTCCGGCACGTCCGTGATCACCACCGTCGGCGCGGTGGTGTCCGCCGCGATCACCGCCGCCGTCGCCACGCTGGTCCGCGCCTCGGCGTGGCCGGCATTGTCCGTGAAGCTCACCTTGACCTTGAGCGTCGTGCCCACGTCCGCCGCCACGGGCATGTAGGTCTGCGAGGTGGCGCTAGGGAGGTTGGTCTCGTCGCTCCCGTCCACCCGGATCCACTGGAAGGTGTAGTCGTCCGGAAAGGTGGCCGGCAGCCCGTCGGCGTCGGCGATGGTGCCCTGGCCGGCGGTCAGCGTCTGCCCGACCTGCGGCGTGCCCGTGATGGCCGGGGCGCCCGTCGCGGGCGTGTTGGGGGCCGCGGTCACCGCCGCCGTCGCCACGCTGGTCCGCGCCTCGTCGTGGCCGGCATTGTCCGTGAAGCTCACCTTGACCTTGAGCGTCGTGCCCACGTCCGCCGCCACGGGCATGTAGGTCTGCGAGGTGGCGCTAGGGAGGTTGGTCTCGTCGCTCCCGTCCACCCGGATCCACTGGAAGGTGTAGTCGTCCGGAAAGGTGGCCGGCAGCCCGTCGGCGTCGGCGATGGTGCCCTGGCCGGCGGTCAGCGTCTGCCCGACCTGCGGCGTGCCCGTGATGGCCGGGGCGCCCGTCGCGGGCGTGTTGGGGGCCGCGGTCACCGCCGCCGTCGCCACGCTGGTCCGCGCCTCGTCGTGGCCGGCATTGTCCGTGAAGCTCACCTTGACCTTGAGCGTCGTGCCCACGTCCGCCGCCACGGGCATGTAGGTCTGCGAGGTGGCGCTAGGGAGGTTGGTCTCGTCGCTCCCGTCCACCCGGATCCACTGGAAGGTGTAATCGTCCGGAAAGGTGGCCGGCAGCCCGTCGGCGTCGGCGATGGTGCCCTGGCCGGCGGTCAGCGTCTGCCCGACCTGCGGCGTGCCCGTGATGGCCGGGGCGCCCGTCGCGGGCGTGTTGGGGGCCGCGGTCACCGCCGCCGTCGCCACGCTGGTCCGCGCCTCGTCGTGGCCGGCATTGTCCGTGAAGCTCACCTTGACCTTGAGCGTCGTGCCCACGTCCGCCGCCACGGGCATGTAGGTCTGCGAGGTGGCGCTAGGGAGGTTGGTCTCGTCGCTCCCGTCCACCCGGATCCACTGGAAGGTGTAATCGTCCGGAAAGGTGGCCGGCAGCCCGTCGGCGTCGGCGATGGTGCCCTGGCCGGCGGTCAGCGTCTGCCCGACCTGCGGCGTGCCCGTGATGGCCGGGGCGCCCGTCGCGGGCGTGTTGGGGGCCGCGGTCACCGCCGCCGTCGCCACGCTGGTCCGCGCCTCGTCGTGGCCGGCATTGTCCGTGAAGCTCACCTTGACCTTGAGCGTCGTGCCCACGTCCGCCGCCACGGGCATGTAGGTCTGCGAGGTGGCGCTAGGGAGGTTGGTCTCGTCGCTCCCGTCCACCCGGATCCACTGGAAGGTGTAATCGTCCGGAAAGGTGGCCGGCAGCCCGTCGGCGTCGGCGATGGTGCCCTGGCCGGCGGTCAGCGTCTGCCCGACCTGCGGCGTGCCCGTGATGGCCGGGGCGCCCGTCGCGGGCGTGTTGGGGGTGGGCGTGCTGAGACGGACCGTGACTTGGTTGCCGGCGGAGAAGAGGGGGCCGCCGGTGACTCCGAATTGGTATAGGTTATTGGAAAGCGCTGAGGCACTGCTGAAGGCGAGTTCGGTGTCGCAGATGTGCAGTGTCGCGACTGCCACTTGCTCGGCGGCGAGGTCCGGGTTAATATTAAAAGCAATTAATGTTGGTCCTAGATGACTGAGTCTTCCAACCGTGAATTGCGTGGTTCCGATGGTAAAGGTCGTGGGGCTGAGCGTGCCGAACCGGTGTACCCCGATAGCCACTTCGTAGCCTGACTCAAGCGGTTGGGTCGGAT
Organism: Nitrospirales bacterium; assembly: GCA_965207015.1. Lineage (GTDB taxonomy): Bacteria > Nitrospirota > Nitrospiria > Nitrospirales > UBA8639 > Bin75. The sequence goes on from OZ242257.1 coordinate 1,840,402, forward strand.
TGGCCGCCGCGGTCAGCGTGGCGGTCCAGTGGACGTCCCGGCCGGTCAGTTCGGGCACCGTGCAGACGAACGCCGCGGTGACCACAATGTCGAACTCGTCGTAGATCGAGGCGGCGGCGCCGTCGGTGGCCGTGACCCGGACCGTGAGCGTCCCGGCGGTCGTGGGCGTCCCCATGAAGGTGCGCGTGTCAGGGGTGAAGGTCAGCCAGGACGGCAGCGCGGTGCTGTCGGCCAGCGTCGCCGTGTAGGTCAGCGTGTCGCCGGTGTCCGCATCGGCGAAGGTGGTCGCCGGGAAGGTAAAGGTGAACGCCTCGTTCACCGTCGCCTCCTGGTCCGCGATGGCGTTCGCCACCGTGGGCGCGTTGTTGGTGTCGGTGCCGGCGCTGTTGGCGTAGCCCCTGATTGCGATTTGGAAATTAGTGCCGTGACCGCTCCAACCGGTGCCCAGAGCATCGCGATAACCCTCGTTGGCTATGGACCATCCGCTAGCCGCTCCCGAATCTTCATCGTTACTGCTTGTGGTGCTCAAACGCCCTCCACTGCTGCTGCCAATCACCACAGCGTACGTGGTGGACGCATCCAGCGTGGTGGTGGTGGCGGGCGTGAAGGTGCGATCCCCGGTCGCCGAGAAGTTGCCGGACAGGGCCACCACCAGGGTGCTCGACGGTACCCCGCTCGTGGTCTCGTAGATTCCGGCGGTGACGGTGGAAGACGACACCGTGTGGACCTTGATCACGACCTCCGACAAGGTGTACCCGCCGGAATTGCCGCCGGTGGTGAAAGACTGGGCATATGACTCTAGGAAGAGCTGATTTGATCCGGTGCTGGTCTGCCCCGTGTTCGACACCAGCGTCTCGACGGTCTGAGCCTGAGCCGGCGTAGCCCAGCCGAGCAGGGCCGTGCCGAACAGGACGGCGAGGAGGTGGGCCGCGGCGGCCGGAGATGTCTCTCTTTCCATCAGTAACCTCTTTCTTGGGTGTCGGATGGACGCCACGCGCGCGGGCAAAACCGTACGTCTTATACAGCAGATAACATGAATTTCATGCACATAATCTCTGCATTTCTGTGAATATTCTATACCTTCTTCTTGGACGGGGGCGTTGCGGCCGCCCCCACGCGGGGCCTTCGTGTTGCGGCGGGGGACGCGTACGCCGGGGCCCGGGGGCCCCTCGCCCGCTTGCCGTCAACGTGAGGCAGGCCTGCCCGCGGCGTGGCGTTCACCGAGCAGGACGACCCGGGTCTCTTGGGACTCGCCGGGCAGGCCGCGGCCTCTATCGTCACCGCCCGCGCACCAGGCCGCGCCGCGCGCGCGCCGACCGGGCGGCGCGGGGAGAGATCTCGCCGGGCGGGGGCTTGGTGTTCGATGCCACCGCGGGCACCACGGGACCGCAGCCCAGCCCTGTACCCACCAAGTCCATCCCGCGCCGCCAACGTATCCGGCCCGGCCTCCCTGTTGACGCGGCCCCACGCGTCCATCCGTCCACGCACGATTGAACACGGAGCCTTCTGTTGTGTCCCCATTTCCTTCTCAAAGTCTACGCAAGATGACCCACGGTCACGGCCTGAAGCCTGTCGTGTGCCAAGGAAGAACGCGTCTGAGCCGGCCCCGACCTCATCTGGCCATCACACACCTGCGGGGCCCGACATCTGAGACGACTGTCGCGGCTGACGGCGCCGACAGGGCCACCGGCGCAGCCTCGCTTCCCAAAGCGAGTCAGGCGGACTGGTGCGCCCCAGCGAACCGGTCGCCGATGCGGTTCACGTGCATCGACAGATGCGCCGTGAACGAGCCCGGCACCAGCGGCCCCAGCCGGTGTGACGGGCGACCGCAAGCCCACCGGCTCGGCCCCCAGGCCGAGCCGACGGGAGGCTAAGCCCCAGCGAGGCCTCACGGGTGGGGCTGCTGCGCTGTCACGGGCCACGGGAGTGAGCCGTGACCAACCCCCAGAAATGCAAGCCGCGTCCAGCGGCGAGAGCCCGAGTCACACAACGAGGGCGCTTCGGGGGGTTGGTCACGGCGGACGACCCCTCGTCCAAGCCGGGACAGCGCAGCGGGTGAATGGCCCCGGTCCGCCGCGTCCAGCGGGGCACCGGGCGCCAGAGGGGGTACCCCTGGTCGGGGCCTGGCGCTCCCAGGCCACGACAGTGAATGGGCCAAAAAGCGTTGTTCAAACGCGCACTTGGCCCAGAGGCGACGCCTCGGCGGGCGGCGGCGCTCCCGTCGCCCCGCCTGACCCTGACGCGGGCCAGGCCCGCGAGCCACGCCGGCACGGAGGCCCTCATTAAGCGCCGACTGTAGAGCCACGTGTATCGCCAAGTCCCCACGGCGATAAAGGTGGCGGTAGATGTGCCGGTCGACGAGACGAGAAAAGGGCGCAACGATCAAGGCGAACACACGGGGTAGCACGGGGACATGGCCGGGGGAACACAGGCGAACCCGGAGGGCCAACGAGCAGGCTGTTGCCACGGGAAAACCCGTGGACCGGACAGGTCAACGTGCATACACGCGCCGCCCTCTTCGACGAGGACGAGGACGCCGGCGAGCCCCAGGCGGTGGCTGGGCCAGCCGATGACCACGCCGGCCAGCCCACTTGGAACGTCACCCCTCGCCGCCACCGCCATTCCCGCCGAACACGGAGTACCTGATGCTCGTCGAATCCTTCTTCCTGTTGCTCCTCTTTCTCGTCCTCGTCGCGGCGATCGTCCACACCGTGCAAGGCGTCGTGGCCGGGTCCGTCGCCGTCCACGTCGTCAAGACGTTGACGCGCCTCCCCTTTTTCTCTTGACCCGCTCCCCATTCCTTGATACGGTTTTCTGGTTACGCCTTCTCAGGCGACCCCTCGTCGGGTCTCCTGTGGAATACAACAGCCTGATCTGGGATCGCGGTTAGCTCCCGTGCTCGCCAGATTGTTTCACCAACGGTAAATACGCAGGACTTCCTTTCCTGAGGAGGCGTAACAAGGCCCGACCTCTGTGCCGGGCACGTTGCTGCTTCTGGAGGGTTCTGTGTCTGTGCACGTTGACGAACTGCTCTCGCGCGTTCCCCACACAGTGGGACACGCCAACGGGCCGGGGGTCGCCCATTCAGGTCAGATCCTCTCCTGCCCCCAGACCGTCTTCGACACCCGCAGCAACCCGGACGACCGTCCTGGGGCCATCGGGCCGCGATCCTCTGCGACCCGGGGCAGTCACCACCACAGAGACGCGGCTCTCTGTCTCATTCATCACATACCAAGGAGTTGGTGCATGTTCACTCTGACACACCCAGCCTCACCCCGTTTCGCGCTGTCTGTCCTGCTCACTGCTTGCCTCCTGCTGCCCCTGCTCTCCGGCTGTGGCGCGGTCCATACCTCGATTGCCAAAGCCAATCTCGAGGTCTCGACGCAGATGAGCGACGCTGTCTTCCTCGACCCGGTCGCGCCGGCGAAACGCACCCTGTTTGTTCAGGTCCGCAACACGTCGGATCAGCCCAGCTTCACGATCGAACCGGCCTTGAAGGCCGCGATCGCGGCCAAGGGCTATCGGATCGTGGACGATCCGGACGCCGCCACGTTCAAACTGCAAGCACAGATTCTCAGTGTAGCCAAGACGGACCCGACTGCGGCTGCGGCCGCACTCAGCGCGGGTTACGGGGGTGCCATTGGTGGCGCCGTCCTCGGTGGCACGATCGGAGGCGCCATGAAGGGTGCCCGGGGGCTTGGGATCGGCGCCGGCGTCGGCGCCATGGCCGGTGGCTTGGCGGAAACCGTCGCCAACGCCATGGTCAAAGACGTGACCTTCGTTGCGATCACGGATATCCAGATCTCGCAAAAGACGAAGAAGGGCGTCACCGGGACCCAACAGACCAAGGCGGACCTCGCCCAGGGTACCGGGACAAAGGTTCAGCAGGAATTTAATGAAGTGGTGAATGAAAAGCGGTACCGGACGCGCGTCATGAGTACCGCGAATCAGGTGAACTTGGAATACGAGGACGCGGCCCCACGGCTGAATGCCGACTTAACCCGCGTCCTCGCCGGCCTGTTTTGAGGACCGAACTACGGCGGGCCTGCGCAACAGCCCAGACCCGAGAAGGGAATGACGTCGTCATGACCAATGCACAGCCATTTGCTCAAGCAGGGCGCGGACCGCGCCTGACGGACCCGGGCCGGGCGCGCCCCCTGGCCCCCGCTGCCCGCGGCCCCGCGATCGCCGCGATCCTGCGTCACGACGAGGTTGATGACGACACCCGGCGCCTCTTCGAAATGGCGAAAAATGTCCCGCGCCCGGCCATCACGGCCGTCGAACGCGCAAACGCGATCGCACGCCTCGTCGCCCTCTCCAAACCGCGCGGCAAAACGCAAAAACAGGTGGCTGAAGATCTCCACCTGCCGCAATCCAGTCTGTCGAAATACCTGGCCATTGCCAAAGCGCCGGCCGAGATTCAGCGGGTCTCCTCAGAAGACGGCCTCCAAGACATCGAACTGCTCTACTTGCTGAAAAAAGCTCACGACGCCAATCCCCAGGGCACGGCCGCGCTGCTCGCCCAATGGCGCCGGGATCAGAACAGGCCCCCCTTGCGGCCGATCGTGCACCAGTTGATCGACTCCCTCAGGCGACCGCGGACCCGAGCCCCCGAGCCAGAACCCGGCACCGGACACGCCGGTGAAAGAGAACACACGATCCTCCGCCATGACGACGTGCGGCCACTCTTCATCGACGACTTTCAAACCCTGGCCAGCCAAGCCGGCACGCGCCTCGTGTACACCCACACCCCCGCCGGCATCGAAGCCTACGTCTGGCAGGGCGAGCGCGTCTATCAACTCTACACCCGCGAGCGCACGCCGCGTCGCTTCAAATCGGCCGACACCGCCATTCGCTTCGCGTTCACCCTCCCCGGAGTCGATCGCCTCCTGTGGAATCGCCTGGAGACCTTGCACGCCCCTCGACCGGCACAGAACACGGTTTTAGGAACTCACACTGAGCGAAAGGAGCATCGCGATGGCGACCAATGTTTTCTTTGACACCCGCGCCTGCTGGAAACGTCTAACCGAAGCTGGCGTTGAGCCGGAACTCGCCGAGGTCGTCACGTATGAATATGTGGCCGTCGTCGAGGGCACGTTCGAGCGAGCCGGGTGCGTGACGCGCTTGACGGATGTCGGCTTCCCCCCCGCCGCGGCCGAGGTCTTCGCCGACATGTGCGAGGACATACTCGCACACAACCGGGCCGTGCACCAGGCGACCGCGTCCGAGTCCAGCCATCGGGCTGACCCGCCAGCGGCTCATGCCCCACGCGGAACCGATCGTGCCGACCGGTCTCTCACATTTTCCTTCTGGTTTGCCGGCGTCGCGTTTCTCTTCTTTGTCGCTGTCGTCGTGCTCACCAAGTTTTGCTGATCCCACTCGTCTCCCGCGGGTCCCGATGACCGCGACCCGCGGTGCCGGGTCGCCCCGGACGCCCATCCGTCGCGCCGCTAGGGCGCGAGCGGGCCAGCGGGTTCATGGATGAAGAGAAAGCACTTGCGGAGATTCTCAATGGTGTCTGGCGTGAAGGTGTCGTGGAGCGGGGTGAGCTTGCCCGTGTGCCGGTTGACTTTGTATTCGGGCCAGTCCCGCGCCTCGAAGAGGGTCTGGTAGTGCACCCGGTCGGCCTCGCGCGGAAACAGGTAGTAGACGGCGTGGTACTGCCCTTTGATGATGGCCTGGGCATGCTTGCGCAAGGTCATGTAGATGCGGTTGTCGGCTTTCCGCCAGCGTTCATATTCGACCGCAATCCAAAAGTGTTTGGTGTTGAGCATCAGCAAATCCGGTCGGTCATACGACGCGGGCAAGCGAATGTGGCGATCCCAGATCACTTCGAGGCAGTAGGACAGCCGCCTGAGCACCACCTGTTGCACCGCCAGGTCGTGGAGCACCGGGGCGTAGCGGATCAGGCGGGAGGGGGCGGTGCAGGCGTGTTTCGTCTCGCGCCCGGCTTCGGCCAGACAGGCGGCGCCCGCGCGGGTGAGCATGTAATACTGCTCGTGGTTGACATGGGCATGGGTAAACCGTTGCACGAGCCTGGCGTCACGAAGCGCGCGAAAGAATCGGGAGGATGTCTGGCGCGTCAGGCCGACGCGGCGGGCCAGGAGGGCCACGGAGGAAAACCGAAATTCCAAGAGCCAGTCCAGGATGAGTTGCTGCTTTTCTCGCCGCATGGCTCGGGGATATGTGAGTGCGGGATCACGATGGACAATGCGCATGCGACGATCTCCTTTCACAGTGTTTGAGACACCCGCGGCCTGCGGCCCGGCGTCCATGAGGGCCAACCAGACTGTCTGGGGGCCACACGGCCCGTGGGGCCCCCCGTGGGCACACGGGGCCGTCCGAGACACCCGCGTGCGTGACGGTCTTAGGATGCCAGCGAGGCGTCCGGGTCCTCGTCGCGGACCGTATCCTGACGCTCGTCAGAAGCCAGATCGGTGGCCGCGGGGGGTCGGGCCCCGCTGGGGGCCGGCGGGTCGGCGTCTGCCAGGGTGAAGACAAAGCACTGGCGTAAATTGGGAACGGTGTCCGGGTTAAAGGTGGTGGGGAGCGCGGTGATCTTGCTTGTCTTGCGGTTGTACTCGTATTCGGGCCAGGCCTCCGCGTCGAAGAGGGTGCGGTAGCGCTCGAGATCCGCCGGCTGGCTGAACACCAGGTAGACGGCGCGGTAGTGTTGGGCCATGATGGCCTCGGCATGCGTGCGGAAGCTCATGTAGATGCGTTTCTCGTCTTTCCCCGGCCGTTCATAGTCGAGGGCCACCCAGCCGCCCTGCCGCTCACGCAGCAGGACATCGGGCGTGTCGAAGGACGTGGAGAGCGGGATCTGGGGCTTCCAGATGACCTCGTCGAACTGCGGGAGCCAGCGGAGCACGGCGGCCTGCACGGCCAGGGCGTGGACAAGATCAAAGTCGTCGGTCACGCTGGCGGGGGCGGTGACGGCGTCCGAAATATCGCGCCCGGCGTTCTGGAGCCGGCTGGCGCCGCGTCGGGTGAGCAGGAAACACCGCGCGACAGGCGCCCGGACCTGGGTGTAGGGTTGGATGACCCCGTCGTCGCGCAGCGCGCGACACCATTTATAGGATGTTTTGGTCACCAGGCCCAGGCGTCTGGCGAGGAGGTCGAACGAGGACACGCGAAACTCCAGGAGCCAGTCCATGACGCGCAGGGTTTTTTCTTCTCGGCCGGCATGGGGATCTTTGGGTGACGGATCACGGTGTTCAATATGCATGGGAGCCTCTCCTTTTCTGTTATGTGCACGGCGTGCGGCCCGGCCGTGCGAACTCGGTGACGTGGTTGGGGGGACCGGCCGGGCCCGTTCGCACTCCTGGGCCAGCCGCGTCGCGCGTGGGGTCTCGCGTTGTGCTCCGCACCCGCGCCCGCCCCGGCGAGGGAGGCGCTTACCCCCTCGCCGCGACCTGCGGCGGTCCGCGACGACCCCACAAGCCCGTTCAGCGGGCACGCCGCTACTTCCGCGACTTCGGCTTTGTTGGCGTCACATCTCTCGCGTCCAGGCGCGCCTGGATCCACGCGGTGATCTCAGCCTCAAGCCAGCGCACACCCTGCGGCCCTACTTGCGCCTGTCGCGGAAACGTGCCCCGGGCGATCTGTTTGTAAATGGCGCTACGGCTGAGCCCGGTGCGTCGTTCCACTTCTTGGCGGGTTACGAAAACTTCTGGCTGTCTCGACATTGGTAATCACCTCCTTTCTTTTTGCGCGGGGGACCCCTTTTCCGTAGCGGACCCCCTTTTGTGCGGAAAATCCCCCCAAACGTCTGTCGCGGCATCATTTTTCTGCCCCCCCACCAAAAAAAGGTTGACACCAATACAAAAGGACCATTTTCAGCTGTCCTCGGACGATCTTGGCCCATTCGATTGGGGAGACCGTCGTAGCGTTTCCTTCAGTGGCGGTTGTTCCATGAAGTGCCCACCCACAAGTTGCCCCTTTTTTCGTTTCCGATCCCGTAGAATCGAGATGGGATGTTCCAGGATGGGGAATTTCGCTGGGCCGTGCCGATAGAGCGGGGAGTCTGCTAAGCCACTTTCGATCCAAAGGTTTTCGATCGCTTTGTAGTTCCGCGACTCGCCCAAGTGCTTCCACAGAGCGATGCCGACAATATCAATGGCGGAGCCACCCTCGACGCAGCACTTCGGATAATCACCCGTCTTTCTATCGATGGTTCGACTCATGTTGCGTGTCGCATTGATGCCCGTTTCCGTTGACAGGCAATTCACGACCGCCACTATCGCCATATCTTTGAGAAAGCTGCCGTACGCTTCTTTCCCTCCGGCTTTCGGGCCTTGTTCAATTTCCTTCAGCCGCCCAACCAGATAGTACTCCAGTATCGGTGGAGCGAGAATGTCTTCCACAAGGTGGTATTTCTTGATCCGGTCTAACGCTTCCCGTGCGAACGGGGTGCAGTCAGCTATGGTAATCAGCTCGACGAGCAGACCCCCTCGTCTGACCGGCTCGTTCACGTACAGGTCCGCCCACACCTGCCCCAAGGTCTCGCCAAAGTGATCACAAATCCTTCTGAGCAACAAACCGGCGCAATCGACGAAATCGTTAAACGTGTCCTCATTTCTCATGGCGTCTTACCACCTTTCCGCGAGTACCGGATCCGTTTGCTGCCCGGCATCGCACAAGTGTTGTTGTCTTCGGACGCAGGTCTGTCCTGGCATCCGCCTTCTCGCTCACTGTCCCCACCCACGAGACGAGCAGGTCTCTTGGTTTGTACGATGGTGCGTCAATGGGCGTGTGAACTAATCCCGTCAGGAGTCGCCCCACCCATGTGGATGCCGTCCCAGCACCAGGGGAAATTCGTCAACTATCGGTTGAGAACATGACAGAAGAAAACTGGCTTGAAGACTGTCGAAGCAGCCGTAGAACTTGTCCGCACAGACACGGACCGAGATCAAAAAGTCTCCAAGCTCCCAGACCCAACGAAGCAGTCAACGAACGCGACCATGGAGGGGGCCCTGTCTCGGCCTCTCCTGAGGCGCTCGTTCGGCCCTCTCAGGCTGGTGGGCCGGCCTGACGAATCGCTGGTCGGTTAGGCGTCGGCGGGCCCGCATCGAAGTGAGGATTCAGACGTGAATGGGAGGAAGCACCAGGGAGAGGCCGGACGCCTCTCCCCAGGCTCTGCACGTGAACGGTTAGGGGTGGCCTACTGACACGGTTCAGTGGGTAAATGGATTTCCCCTAGCCGGAGAGAAAATAGAGCGTGGGGGCAGGGAAGTCAAGAAAGAAAAAGGCGCGCTTGTCGGCGAATGCCAGCACATCGGCAGGCTCGGGATCAAGCGTCCACAAAGCGAGGCTGCAACAATTCGACCGGAACCTCGAAGGCTGGAAGGCCGAAGGTGGCGGAGATATTGGGAGAAGGGGAGCTACAGAATTAATCTGTAAAAAGGGAATTGGTGAAGGGAGTTAATATAGACGATAGGAATGTTGCCCGGAGGGGAGCCCGCACATTTGACAGTCGTCACCATAGAGCTTGGCTTGGGGGATGGCGAAGTTCTTTTGGTAAGAGTCGATGATAAGCGCGAGTGCGAGCCGGAGTGAAGGGATCTTAATGGGAGAGATCTTGTAGTGAGTGGGATAGCGCCATTTTATAAATGTGTCATTGTGGAGCGAGAGGAGGTCGCGTAGCGATGTTTTGTGTCGGTTATTCGGTACACCAGGTTGGCTTTTTATACATGATTGGAGAGCGGACATTCTTTGCTCGAGCAGATTGATTGAGTTTGGATTTAAGTCGTCAAATAGGGGGAGCAAGTAGTGCTTCCAAGAGGGCTCTGTCTTGCGATCTCGCCAGTACCATGCCTTCAGGGCGGTCTCAACCGCGAAAGGCAATAAGATAGGATTTGCGGTTAAGATGCCGTTGTACAGGTACGGACTTTCTGCGGTCCACTTCGGGAGATTCTGTTCTAATTTGTGCACGACGGAGTACCATGATAATGCACTGAGAATCATGGAGTCCGGATCTATGTCAGGGTCAAAGACCCGCCGTGCTGGATATTGGGAATGAGGCATAAGAAAGTCTGAGTAGTCAGGTCTAGATGCATGTATAGAAAGAGAATGGCGAAAAAGCAAGGATATCAAAACTTGTCTATTGTTGCTGCTTCGTGACGTGGCCACGTTTCCGGTTCAGCCGCGCGAGCGGCGGATCGCGAAACGGCTCTTAGTCCTCGATTGGCTCCTGGAGTTTCGCGTCTCCACCTATGCCCTGCTTGCCGCGTTGCTGGGCTCGACCCCGCACAAGAGTAGCCGTTTTTTCCGGTCCCTCCGGACCGACCAGGTCATCCGGGAGTTGACCACGTTTGAGTCGGGCGGTCTGGTCGTCATGCTCACGCGGCGGGGCCTCGATTATCTCGAGGCCTACGGGGACTCAAACATCGTCACCCGGGTGCCGGAAGCCGTGCTCTCGCCGGCGCGGATCGGGAGCCTCAAGCTCGTGCAGCACGAGCTCGGGCTCCAGGGCGTCCTGCTGAAACGCCGGGCGCGCTACCAACGCCTGATCACGGGCGTCCATCTGCCCGTCGACCCGAAGGCCCTCCGCTGCCGGCCGGATGCCGTGGTCAGCCCGGTCACCAATCCGGACGCCCAGATCGCGGTCGAGTATGAACGGACCCGGAAAAGTACGAAGGATATCTTCCGGCTGTTCACCGCCCACGCCGCGATGATTGACACGCAGACCTGGCACGCGGTCACGTTCTGCTTTGAGCGGGACCAGCACCGGGCGGCGTATCAGCGCCTCTTCGACCAGGAGACCTGCCTGGAGTACGACGACGGGAAACGGGGCCGGCTCGTGGCGACGGGGAGGAAGGTGACGCCGGACGAGGAGCTCCGGATGCGCTTTCGGTTCCTGCACGTCCCGGTCCGGACCTGGCCGGCGACTGGTGACGCGACCGGGGCGTGAGCTCCGGACGCCGTGGATTTCGCGGACACGCGAGCGCGTGCCCACGAGGATCCACCGCGCGACGAGCAGAATCTTCGTCAAACTTTCTTGAGAATGAGAACAGCCCGGGTGCCGGCACGTGGGCCAGATCCGGAGCGCGGGCTCCGGATGCGGCCGGCGGGCAAAATCGGAAATCCCGCATGAATACTGGGGTTCAGAACCTGGGGGCCAACCCGGCAAAATCCGTTCGGCCGAACGGATTTTCTCATTCTCAATTTGGGGGAGAGGCTTTAATCCAGATTGAGGGAATCCAGAAAGCGCTTCGCTTCGGCGAGCCGCTTCGCCTTGACTTCCGGATCCACGGCCGGACGTGGGGGCTTGTCGGCGGCTGACGTGGGCCTGGCCACGTCCTCCAGCACCTGGTGCGCCGCCCGGGTCAACCGACGCACGACGCGGACCAGGTACCAGTTGGCGAGGAGCGGTTGCTGCTCCCTCTCGTGCTTCCACCACAGATACAGCGCCGTGGCGACGAGGCCCTGGAGTGGCACGACCTGGAGCGCGCGGTCGGTGGTCGTCACGACGAGCATGCCCGTGGTCAGACCGGCCATGATACTGGTCCAGAAGAGCCCGCGGACACCGGTGTGGAAGACCGGGCGGCCGTGGACGGTTTCCGCGACGACGACCAGGGCGAAGAGCGCAGACACGCTCAGAAAGCCGATCGAGAGGACGGCTTCTTCCGTCATGGTCTTGCTTTTCCTTCCGGCCTGGCGTGCGGGGCCAGGCCGCTCTTGCGCGTCGGCGGCCAGCCCGGCGGTCGGAGATGCGCCGGCAAGCGCTTGTAGCGTTTCGCGAAGTGGAACGCGAAGTACCAGGCGACGCAGAATTTGATGGCGTTCACGGCCGCCGCGACGAGCAGGGCGCCGATGAAGACGGCCATGACGAGTGTCAAGGGATTCCCGTCAAGGTGCAGGGGTGAGGTCAGCGCCCGTCACGGGCCGCACCTGTGAGGGCAACACAGTCGCGATCGCCACCGTGCCACCATCCAGAGACATAAATTCCACCACAAAGGCTTCTTTATCGGGATGGAGATGGACGATGGTGCCCACATCGCCCGATTTCAGTTCTTCACCTTCATCACCAAGAACAGCGGCGGTCAGCACGATCTGCTCATGTTCCTTGAACACTTGTTACTCGGCCTGGAGGACGTCGGCGAGCTTGTTGCCGAGGATATACGACAACACCCAGAACAGGATCCCGCCGACGAGCTTGAGCGTGATCACCAGGGCCACGAAGATCCCGAACAGATGGACAATGTTCAATTCACTCGGCATCGCGGTGCCTGCGGCCGGCCACGTCGACGCCGTGCTGCTCGGCCACGATCCGCTCCAGCGCGTTGATCCGGGCTTCGAGCGGATCCACGCCGTCCTTGACGGCCGACGTGATCGAGGAGGCGAGGACGACGCCGAGGACGAGCGCGAGCGCGAGGAGGACGGTGGTCCCCACGATCATCAGTCGTTTCCCGCGGCGTTCCTCCTCTTCCAACGTCCTCATGGTCTTGTTTTTTCTTCCAACCTAGCGCCCTGCTCGGCCACGATCCGCTCCAGCGCGTTGATCCGTTGCTCCAGGCGATCGCGCTCCGCGATCGCGTCGTGCTTTATGTCCACGGCCGCCCACAGGATGAACGCTAAACACGCGGCGGCCCACAGGTAGAACAGGAGCGTGCGGATCTGCTCGCGGCGGAATTGTCGATCGGTGAGGAATCGGGAACTGAAGGAGGAGAGGCTCGTCATGGTCTTGCTTTTGCCGGCGACCTGGGGTATCGCGCCGCCGAAAAATGTACCGAAAAAGGAAAGCCCTATGATTGCTACGGAACTCCCCACGGCATCTTGGATTCCCTCGCGGAAACACGTGCGTCCGGGAGGTACCGGTCGCAGCCAACCTACCAAACACCCCTGACCCTGTCAAGATCGTGGGCCCTCGTTTCGGCCTCGCGTTCATCCTGGACGCGAGCGGTGACTCGACTATTGTGCGCAGTGTGCGGACTGTCGCTACGTGACTCTCTGCTCTGGTTATGCCGCAACCTGGATGGGCTTGGGCTGATGGAATGAGACCACTTGGGTGTTGGCCCGCCCCAGGATGAATGCGGTCTGCACCGGCTATAGAATGCCAAAAATTCTAGTTTAGAACGGTCTCCTTGACGTGGAAGCTTACGCATCCCATTTCTTGGACGGTCGTCATGGGAAACTCGGACAGGTGGGTTTTGACGAGACGCGGAACCGATTCGTCGAGCAGAATGGTCAAGAGGGGTGACCGGGAATTATCCATTTAACTTGACAGGATGGGTGAGCAAATTCAGGGGGGCGTGGGGTCAGGGGTTCGTAGGCGAGCGATTCGAGAAGAAAGGGGCGAGCACTTGAAAAATAAGATAAAACGCGCCGCCGCCGCCCACGGCCGTGCCGAGGGTTTCAAGGATCGTCATGGCCTGCGCGCTTTGCTCGGGAGTGCCAAAGAACACGGCGAAAAACAGCCAGACCACCAAGAGCACACCGGCGCCTCCGCCGACGTTGACTATGTTCTTCAGAAGGCGATGCGTCCGTTCGACTTCCTGGCTCCGGTTCTGCTCGACGGTCATATGATAGGTAAACTGTTGGTGATCGGCGGCCTCGGCCACCTGAATCGCTTTGTCGGCGATCTCCATTTGTCGGGTGACATTCGCGATGCGCTGGGCTTCGAGCTCGAGTTGTTGCTTGAGGAGCTCCGGGAACAACTCTTGCTGGTCCGGGAGGGCAGGAGGGGGTGCGGGGACCTCGACGGCGCGGGGGTCAGCTTCTTCGCCCATAGATGAGCTGTGCGTTCCGTGGCAGGATGGGCGTGTAGGCCTTGGCCGCTGATTCATCCATGAGCCCCTCGACGTACAGATCGGCATCGAACGAGCAGACCACATATCCGTGATAGGGCGAGCGACTGATGCGGTGGATCAGGCGGCGGCTCTCTGGCAACAGTTTCCGGCGTTGGACCTCGGCGCGCGCCTCACGGTGCGTTTGGCAGTAAAAGTGGGGCGCGATCTTCATACGGGGCTACGTTTCTCTCTGACAAGCCGATAAGTCATTGTAGTATGGGGTTTCGACCGTGTCAACCAAAAGGTCAACGATAAAGAAGCCATTGACTTCCCTCACCCAAGCGCCCCGTCATCTCCTTGAAATTCCCCCTTTTTCCGTCAAGTTAAATGGATAATTCCCGGTGACCGAGTTTCAGCAGGGTCGCTTTCGAGAACTCGAGGACATCCAAGGCTTGTTTGCGAGAAACCGACGGAAAATTGTCAAGAAACGCGTCGACGGTGAGGCCAGCTTCTAAATTGGCCATCAAGGCGTCCACCGGGACCCGGGTTCCGGCAAACACGGGAGTGCCGCTGAGCACCTCAGGATCACTGGAGACCGGCAATCGTCTGAGTTCGTGTTCGTCAATTACGAACGTCATGGACGTTTTCCTTTGCCAACACGTCAGCCCCATTATACGCCAAGGCCACGCAGACGTCTATTGTTTGTCTAGAGCCACCACCTTGGGCACTCGGGTGGCTAGTGAAGCAGGCATTGGACCGGAGAGTGCAAGCGAAGGGAATGGTGAGGCCGTTCGGTGTGATAGAAGAGGAGCCAGTCAGCGAGTCTTCGGTTGAAGTCCGCCACGTCGTCGAAGCGCACGTCCTCGTCGTCATCCACGAATTATTCCTGGAGGGTGCGATTGAAGCGTTCCGCGTAGGCGTTCATTTTCGGGGAACGGGGATAGGTCAACAGAGATGTAAGCCTCCTCTCAAGGCTCCATGGCAAGGGCCACGGGGCATCGACAAAACCGTGTGGGACACCGTGCCGGCTCAACACGACAAACGTCCACGCCAGACAGGCCGTTGCGAGGAAGTGCTGAGTCCGGGGGCGGCATCAAACCCATGAAAACAGCAATCGCCGCTCCTGGCCTCATTGAGCGCTTTCTGTGGGACAGCCTGTGGGATAGCCCAAACAACCGAGTGTCCCAACCCCGTGTTCACACAGACGATCGGGCGGATTGTTGTCAACCCGCCTTCGGCACCAACCTCCCTCTTCCTGATTAGTTCATCTTCGTTCTCTAAAATCATCAAACGTATCGTCATTGCCGATGATTTCAATCCTGTGATTGACGAAGCCGGGTTTCTACGGTCAGGGTTCTTCGATAAGCTGATATTTGGCGATACGATAGGCGACTTGACGCGGCGTCATGCCCAACAGTCTGGCCGCCTTCGCCTTCACCCATCCTGCTTTCTTGAGGGCTTCTCGAAGACGGTCCCGTTCGATCGCATCCAAGCGTGCGGAGAGTGTTTGCTGGGCTGCAGGGCCATTCGACTTGGTGGTGGGCTGAGATTGAACGGTTCGCATGTGGTCAAAATACGGCGTGAGCGATTCAGGAATGGCTTCCAAATTGACCAGTGAGGTCTCTGCAAGGACAACCAGCCGTTCAATGCAATTTTGTAATTCACGAATGTTTCCGGGCCAATGGTAGACACTCATCATGTGAACCAAATCCTGTCCCAATTGAATGTAGCGGCTATTGGCGGCATTGAATTTGTCGAGAAAATGCACGATGAGCAAAGGCACGTCGTCCCGCCGGGCACGTAAGGGAGGAAGCGTGAGCGGTACGACGTTCAGCCGATAATACAAATCTTCCCGAAACTCGCCGGTATGGACCATGGCTTCGAGATGACGATGCGTCGCGGCAATCACCCGGACGTTGACCGAGAAGGTTTCCTCACCTCCGACTCGCTCGAAGGTTTTGTCCTGAAGAACGCGAAGAAGTTTCACCTGCGTTGACAGGGGAATATCCCCGACCTCATCCAGAAACAACGTGCCGCCGGCTGCCTGTTCCAGTCGTCCTTTTCTGGCCTGATTCGCACCCGTGAAGGCTCCACGTTCCTGTCCAAACAGGGTCGTTTCAATCAGGGTTTCCGGAATCGCCGCGCAATGCACCACCACGAAAGGTTGATCGGCACGCTCACTCAAGCAGTGAATCCTTTGCGCCACCAATTCCTTGCCCGTCCCGCTTTCGCCGCGAAGCAATACCGTGGCCGAGGTGTTCGAGATCCGCCGGATGGCAGCGTCCACTGCTTGCATCGCCGTGCTGTTTCCAATAAGCACCGGCGCCCGGTTCTTTTTCCTTCGGTCGCTCGACGGTTTCGGTGCATCACCGGCTTGCTTGAGGCGTGGGAATGACTCGGAAATCTCGCAAGAACGGCCCGGAACCTTTCCTGCTGCGGACTCTTGATTCAACAAGTCCAGGGCCTGGCCAATCCGGGCTTCGGGAGCATCCTCTCGATCTAAGATGGCCCACAGTCGGGTTATGAGCTTGTCGTCGTCCTTTGAGAGTTCTCGTTTCACGTTCCGTTCACGTCTGCATAAAACAAAAGGCCCCGGTAGGTCCACGTGCAAACTCGTTGCTCCGTGGCTTGCCGGCGCCTTTGCCTTGGTACACGATCGACTGCCCGAATAAGAACGTTCCCCGTACTCGCAGGATGTACGGTCAACGTTCTCTTCGGCCAAAAAAAACGCCCTCTCCCCATCTTCATGGGGGAAGGACGTTCATTGTCCTCGCGCAACTTGTCTCAGTCAACGCAATGACGACTTTGTCATTGTCGGTTGCAGTTAACCGTACTTTTCTCTTTTTGTCAATGGGGCGCATTGGTCGTGTCGGTCGTTGACCATTTCCCCTCCCCTCAACCCCCGGATCGAGTCCGGGGCAGGCTCTCTCCCAGTGGGAGAGGGAGCAGGCAGCTGACACGACCTGCCCAACTATCTCTACCCCACCCTGCCCTCCCCTTACAAAGGGGAAGAAAATACAAACCGGACAAAATTGTCGGGTTCGGACAAAGATGTCGTGAGCCTGACAAAGATGCGCGGCGTCCATTCGGTCGAACTGCAACAATATTCCCAAAATATCCAATACTTGGTTATGGAAAAGAAGGTGGCATCGTTTTTGCTTAACTCTGTCTATAGAGACACGAAGGTCTCGACGGAAACCTTTTAATCTGACAGAGCAGTCGAAGTCGCACTGGCAATGACGCCAGGCCTGAGAGTTTTCAGAACTCTCGGCTTGGCGTTTTTTTTGTTTTCGCAGCACCAGGCTTGGACCTGGGAGGCGGCAACTGTAATAACAGCAAGACACTGGATTCCCGCGCCTGTCCTGAGCCCTGAGCTTGTCGAAGGGTCGAAGGGTTCGCGGGAATGACAGAAGAAGGAGAAGCCATGGCACACACCATTCACCATCACCGGTACGATCCGGTTTCATCGGAAGTCGCAGCCCCTGACGCCGTGAATCGGGAGCAACCCCTCACTTCTGAGGAATACCTGTCCAAGACTGTCGAGGTCGCCGTGACGAAGGCCGTGTTGCAGGCCAGCGGTCCGACGCGACGGCAAGTGCTTGCCGGGGTCGGAAGCGCGGCGTTGGTCGGCCTGATCAGCGAGTTTCTTCCTCTTTCCCAATTACAGGCACTGGCCGCGGACCCCGTGGGCAAACCGGAAAAAACGGATCTCGGGATCGGGTTTATTCCCATTACCTGCGCCACGCCGATTATCATGGCCGAACCCATGGGGTTCTACAGCAAGCACGGCCTGAACGCGAAGGTCAAACGGGCGGCGGGATGGGCCATGGTCCGGGATTGGGCGATCAACAAGGACGTGGACGCCGCGCACATGCTCTCGCCCATGCCCTTGGCCATCACCCTGGGCGCGGGCTCACCCCAGGTCCCGTTCTACATGCCCGCCGTGGAAAATATCAACGGGCAGGCCATTACCCTGCACAACAAACATCAAGGCGTGAAAACGGCCGCGGACATGAAAGGGTTTCGCTTTTGCGTGCCCTTTGATTATTCCATGCACAATTACCTGTTGCGGTACTTCCTGGCCGACGGCGGCGTGCATCCGGACAAGGACGTGCAGATCCGCGTGGTGCCGCCCCCGGAAATGGTCGCCAACCTGAAGGCGGGCAACGTGGACGGCTACCTGGCGCCCGATCCCTTCAACCAACGCGCGGTGTACGAGAACGTCGGTTTCATTTACAAGCTCTCGAAGGACATCTGGGACAAACACCCCTGCTGCGCGTTTGCGATCTCACAGGAGTTCGCAAAAACGTATCCGAATACGTTCCTCGCGTTGTTCCGGGCGATCGTCGATGCCACCCATTACGCGTCGAACCCGGCCAACCGGAAGGAAATCGCCAAGGCCATTGCCCCGGCGAATTACCTGAACCAGCCGAGAATCGTCCTGGAACAGGTGCTGACCGGGACGTTTGCCGACGGGTTGGGCGGCATCAAGAAGATTCCGAGTCGCATCGATTTCGATCCGTATCCCTGGCATTCCATGGCCATCTGGATTCTGACCCAAATGAAACGGTGGGGCCATTTGAAGGGAGACGTGAATTATCAAAAAGTCGCGGAGCAGGTCTATCTCGCGGCGGAATGCGACAAGGTGTCCAAAGGTCTGGGCTATCCTACGCACGCCAAGACCATGACGAAGCACGTCATCATGGGCAAGACGTTCGACCCCATGATACCGGAAGCCTACGTGCAGAGTTTTCCGATTCACAGCATGGCGGCGTAGAGGGAAAAGGACCTGTGGAGATAGGTATCAAGAACGGACTCTCCTGGATTCCCGCTCTCTCCTTCTGTCATTCCCGCGCACGCGGGAATCCAGGGTTCTGTTCCAGGCGGGTTCCACGAATGGAAGGGCAGAAGAAAAAGACACTGGATCCTCGGGTATAGACTGGATCCCCGATTACAAACGTCGGGGACAAGCGTCGGGGATGACAGGAAGAGAGGGTGTTGGGAGGAGAGGATTATCAACACATGAGTGAACTCAGACTGGAATGACGATGGGTATCAAATCGACACAACATCCGTTCTTCATCTCCGTGTTTTTCCTCGGGATCTTCCTGTTCGCGTGGCACGTCGCCACGATCAGTCCCCCGTTCGACCCTGCGGGCAAGACGGACGAGGAATTGCTGGTCATGGAGTTCAACGGCGATATCATGCAAACCGACGACGGCCAATACGTCTGGAACCCGGAAAAAGAAAAGGTGAAGGGGGTGCCGGGTCCCATGACGGTGTTGGAGAAAGCCTGGATCGAATTGAACGAAGCCTTCGTGATCAAAGGGACCAACGATCATGGGATCGCCTTTTTGGTGGGCTATACGGTTTCGCGATTTTCCGCAGGGTTTCTGGCGGCTTCCCTGGTGGCCATTCTGGTGGGAATTGTTCTGGGATTGAACCAGATGCTGTTCCGCGCCCTGAACCCGTTCATTCAGATCCTGAAGCCCATCTCACCCTTAGCCTGGATGCCCTTGCTCCTGTACACGGTCAAGGACCCTAAATGGACGGCGGTCCTGGTGGTGTTCATGGCCGCAGTCTGGCCGACCCTGGCCACCACGGCCTTCGGCGTGAACTCGCTCCGGAAGGAATATTTGCAGGTGGCCGCCATTCTCCAGCTGTCGTGGTTCAAGCGGCTGTACAAGGTGATTCTGCCCGGCGCCGCGCCGACTATCGTGAACGGCCTCCGCATTTCGTTCGGGAGTGCGCTGGTGGCCGTGGTGCCGGCGGAGATGTTGCTGGGGGAGCTGGGCGTGGGCTACCTGAGTTGGATTGAATGGAACAACCTGGATATTGCCGGGGTCATCTTCGCCATCCTGGTGGTGGGGACCGTCGGCGTGGTCCTGGATTCGGGTTTTAATAAATTGGCCGGCTTGGTCACCTATCGGGAGTAACGTCATGTCATTTCTCGCAATCGATCATATGAACAAGTACTTCCCGAGTCATTCCGGGAACGGCGAGGTCTGCATCTTCGAAGACGTCACGGTCAAGATCAACAAAGGAGAGTTCGTCACCGTGATCGGCCATTCGGGGTGCGGGAAAAGTACGCTGCTGAACATCATCGCCGGGTTGGAAACGCCGACCGAAGGCGGCGTCATCCTGAACGGACAGGAAGTCACGGGCCCGGGCTTGGACCGAATGGTGGTGTTTCAAAGTTTCGCGTTGATGCCGTGGATGACGGTCTTCGAGAACGTCGCCCTGGCCGTCCGTTCGGCCTATCCCACCTGGAGTTCGCAGGAGATCAAAGCGCACGTCCAGAAATACATCACGCTCGTCGGCCTGCAAGGGGCCGAAACGAAAAAACCCACGGCCCTGTCCGGGGGGATGAAACAGCGGGTCGGGCTGGCGCGCGCGTTTTCCATTGAACCGAAGGTCCTTTTGCTGGACGAACCGTTTGCGCAAATCGACGCGTTGACCAGGGGCGTGATTCAGGAGGAATTAGTGCAGATGTGGAATGCCACCCGCAACACGGTCTTCATGGTCACGCACGACGTGGATGAGGCCATCCTGCTTTCCGACCGCATCATGCTTATGACCAACGGTCCTTCGGCACGGATCGCGGAGATCGTGGACGTGACCATTCCCCGGCCGCGGTCCAGGGAAACGATCATTGAAGACGAGCACTATTACAAGATCCGAAACCATATCATTCATTTTCTCGTCCGCCATGCCTCGCACGGACAAGCGGACGAGAGCGGGGAGCTCACGGAACGGTCCAGCCCCGTCGAGATCAACTTCCGCGACCAGGCGACGAACACGTATGAACCCGCAGTCACACACTAGAAAGGAGCCATCATCATGAATGACGCCACAGCCGCCATAAAAGCCAAACGTCTGAAGAAAAACGTCAAGATTGCCGACGTCGCGAAGGCGGTGAAAAAGAGTCCGACCTTCGTCGCCGCCGCCTTGACCGGCAATCACCGGTTGACGCCCAAGGAAGCCGCGACCGTCGGGAAACTGTTGGGCCTGGATCAGGAATCCACCGCCAGCTTGAGCCGGTTTCCGGTGCGGGACGACTTTCCCAACATGAGTGATCCATTCAAATATCGACTGCTTGAGGTCATCGGCGTGTACGGTGATGCCCTACGAGAGATGGCCAACGAGATGTTCGGAGACGGCATCATGAGCGCCATTGATTTTTCCCTCGATATGGAGAAGGTCAAGGGAAGCCAGGGAGAAGATCGCTGCAAGATCACCCTGAACGGCAAGTGGCTCGAATATAAAACCTTCTAGGAAGGATGACGCCACCTGCCGAGCAGGCGCCTCTTCAATTCCTCCTCCTTGTTAAGAGCGCGCCTGCTTCCCTTTTTGTCTTCATAGTCGGGCGATCTATTCGGGACGGCACAGAGGCCGTCCACTACAATCCTGTCATCCCCGACCCCGATCGGGGATCCAGGGTTTTTCTTTTCCTCCCGTTCGTCAAAACTAAAATTCTGGATTCCCGATTAAAAATGTCGGGAATGACAGAAGAGAGTTGTTTTTCATTCGCATACAGAGCATCATGGGGTCTCTTGTCACCTTCAAAGGAGTTGCACTCATGACGCATTGTTTGAGAACGACCGTCCGGTTGCCAATCGTGGCTTTCAGCTTCGCGAGCCTGCTGGCCGTGACTGCTCCGCTTCAGGCTGCCACGATTCAGGGCTTCGGCACCTTGAAATTCGGCATGACCCCCGCAGAAGTCGAGGCGCTTGAAGACTGCTCCAGCCAAACCCAATGCCTCTATGACCTTCTGGGAAAGAATCGTTACTTTACCTTGGCCTATGGCCCAAACGCAGGCGCTCCGTCCGGAGACGGGGGCACGCCGGCCACCCTGAGCCACATCGATATTGAACTGGGCACGTATACGCAGGAATGGTTTCTGGAAGTCTTTGAGGTGTTGGCCTCTCAATACCCCCTCAATCACCAGCCCACCCAGCAGGAACAGGCGGTCTTTCAGAAGGATGCCGCTCAGGAACTGGTGTTTGGATTCGTGGACGGCTTTGTGTTGCTGAAGATCGTGCGGCGACCGTTCGGGAATATGATCATTCACATCGTCTTTCAGGATGCCGGCCACGCTCAAGCCCAGCGAGACGCCTGGAACGCTGCCGTGATTCCTTAGCCCGACAGCCATGCCGAATCCGGATCATCCCGTTGTCGAACGCACGGACAAGAGGCCTTTTGCCTTAGTCACCGGGGCTTCACGGGGGATCGGGACCGCCTATGCCCGCGTCCTCGCAAGCCGGGGCTATGACCTGTTGCTGGTCTCCCGTGACGAGACGCGACTCACGCACCTTGCCCGTGAACTCGAGACGAACCACCGCATTCAGGTCCACGTGTTCATTGCCGACTTGGCGCAGCCTGACGCCGCCCATCAACTGTTCGTGGAAAGCCGGCAATACCGGCAGACCCCGGAGATGCTGATCAATAACGCCGGATTCGGATTGTACGGAGAATTCGTGTCCCACCCGCTACCGCGCATCCAGGAGATGCTTCACGTGCACGTGCGGACCGTGGTGGAAAGTATCCGGTTGTTTCTGCCGGGGATGATCGAGCGTGGGTCCGGGACTATTATCAACGTGGCCTCCATCGCCGGCCTGCTCCCGGTTCCGCATTTCGCGGAATATGCCGCCACCAAAGCGTTTTTGGTGTCGTTTTCAGAGGCATTGGCAGAGGAAGTGCGCGGCACCGGCGTGGTGGTCCAAGCCTGTTGTCCGGGACAAACGGAGACCGATTTTCATAGCACGGCCGGCTATCGTATACCCGGCCTTTTGCCCATGCAAACGGCCGACCAGGTGGCCCACACGTCCCTGTCCGCATTGCCGAACAAGGGCCCCGTCGTCACCATCGGCTGGCAAGGCAAGCTGACGGCTTTGGCGATAAAATGGTTGCCACGAATGTTCCTCATCAAAACCGTGGGGCGAATCACCAAGCTGGCAACCCGGTCAGGCTCCACTGCCTGACGGCTCGTCCAAGGCTTCGAGGCAACGCGCGTTATCCACTCGTGGATCATTGACCAACCGGCTGACCGGCACCGCGATCATCTCGTCTGCCGGATAGGACGCCAAGAACGGGAGAAGACGAGCTG
Source organism: Nitrospirales bacterium (assembly GCA_965207015.1). Classification (GTDB taxonomy): domain Bacteria; phylum Nitrospirota; class Nitrospiria; order Nitrospirales; family UBA8639; genus Bin75. The sequence goes on from OZ242257.1 coordinate 1,863,238, forward strand.
CATCCTGCAACCCGGGATCCAGCCACGGTTCATACGCTACGGGCGGCAAAATGACCGGCATCCGGTCATGAATCGAGGCCAAGCGTTCGTTGGACGTCGTGGTGAGGATCGCGCATGATTCGATGGTCTTCCCATCGGCACCCGTCCACCGGTCCCACAGCCCGGCGAACGCAAACGGACGTTCACTGTTCAACCGGATATGGTAGGGCTGCTTTCGTGAGCCTTCCCGTTTCCATTCATAATAGCCGTCTGCCGGCACCAGACAGCGACGTTCCCGAAACGGTTTTCGAAAGGACGGTTTTTCCGCCACGGTTTCTGCCCGGGCATTGATCAGCTTCATCCCCATGGCGGGGTCCCCGGCCCACGAAGGGACCAAGCCCCACCGCAGCGTGACCGCCTCGCGTATCCGCGCAGGGGGCGCCTCCCTGACACAAACAACCGCTTGGGAGGGGGCCACGTTATAGCGCGGCTGGTGATCCGGGGCGGCTTCGAGTCGAAACGCTTCGGCGAGGACCTCGGGCGTGCAGGTTAAGGTATATCGTCCGCACATCCTGATCGTTCTCCTCGCATTGATGAAAGGCGATCGCTCTCAGACCGCAGGAGATTTGTCAGCGTCGCTATTTCTCTTGCGTTTTGAAGTGGAGCCTGACCGTCAGTTCGCCATCGACAGGATCGTCCCCGTCCATTTGGGGATCGAACGTCCATTGTTCGAGCGCTTGAACGCTGGCCAGATTGATGAGCCGATTTTTCGCGGGCACCAGAACCACGAGCGTGGTCTCCGCTGTCTTGCTGACGAGAATGCGGGCTTTCATCCAGTCGTCGACTTCCTGTCCTTGCAGCGACGTCGGCATGGTAGGCCACGGGGTGTACTTGGGGACCGGACCAAGCTGTTGGTCCTTGTTCAACTTGAATCCATGCACGTGTACGGTTTCCAGGACCGCCACCTGTTCATCCTCCAAATGATCCAACTCATGGGTGGAAGCATCGACTTGGCTCCACACAAACGGAGGGCACATTGCCAGCAAGGCACTCATCATCACGAGAAACATCCGGACGCGCTTCATCACGCAAAGCTCCTTTATACTTGACTGTCATCCTTGCGAAAGCGAGGATCCAGTGTCTTTTGTCTTCACGGAGAAGAAAAAACAAAGATGCTGGATCCCCGATCAAGTCGGGGATGACAGAAAAACAACAAGCAAAGACCCTACCCCCCTCACCCCAGCCCCTTCGACCCTTCGACAAGCTCAGGGCTCAGGGCAGGCTCTCTCCATCAGGGCGAGAGAGGGGAAACACGCATTACACCTGTAGAAGATGGCCGCGGAGTGCTCGAGACTGACTGCGGCTCACTCGCAATTGTTGTGTATTCGTCAACGTTATGAGATAGGATCCTCCCGGCATGGGAGTAATTTTTCTGATCGTCTCGACGTTGACCAGAGCCCCGCGACCGACTCGAAGAAACCGCTTGGGGTCCAACTTGGCTTCCAACGTTTTCAACCGGTAGTTCATCGTATATCGTTCCTTGTCAATCGTCGTCACGTGCATCAACTCCCCCTCCGAGACCGCCGACGCAATATGGCGAACGGGCAACAAATAAATATCGTCGTGTTTGCGAATGGGAAACCGATCGATATACTGCCCCTCAAGCGCCGGCAATTCACGAAACGCGGGTGTCGACGGCCTGTCACGCCTGTCCTGAGCGGAGTCGAAGGGTCTGCCCTGCTTGTCCTGAGCGTAGCCGAAGGAAGCGGAGTCGAAGAGTTCCTGTTCCGCCACTGAGGCCCGTTCGAGTCTTTCATGGGCGCGATCAATCGTGGTTCGAAGACGGCCTCGGTCAACGGGTTTGAGGAGGTAATCCAACGCTTCAATTTCAAAGGCACTTACCGCGTGCTCTTCGAACGCCGTCACAAAGGCCACCAGCGGAATTCGCCCCTGGCGCAAGGAACGGACGATGGACAGACCATCCATTTCCGGCATTTGCAAATCGAGGAAAGCCAGGTCGGGTTGCGTTTGCTCGATCAACCGCATGGTTTCCTTGCCGCTCTTGGCTTCCCCCACGATATCAACGTCTTCAAATGAGCGGAGGATGGTTGTCAGAAACTGCCTTGCCGGACGTTCATCATCGGCCACGATCACGCGCAACGTCATGGTCATGCCACTCCCTGTCCCTGCGGAAGTGCCAAGGCGTGCGACGCCTCATGGCCGTCGAGAGGAATCACGAGGTTCACCACGGTTCCCTGCTCCGCACTGCTTTTGACGTCCATGGTCGCGCGTTCGCTGTAGTGTAGCGATAATCGTTGTCTGATGCTGGACAGACCCAGCCCGGTTCCCCGGCCACCCCCGTTGGGGGCGGGTCCTGTTTCGCCCCCCGTGTTCCATACTTGAAAGTGCAGCCGAGACGGCAAGCGCTGTTCCCGGCAATCGCATGCTTCTTCAATCCAGGCCGCAATCCGCACGTGTCCCCCGGCTGCAGAAGACTGAATGCCGTGCTTGACGGCGTTCTCCACCAATGGTTGGACAATCAAGGCGGGGATCGACACGTCGCGAACCGACTCCGGAACGTCGATATAGACCGTCAGTCGATCCTCGTAACGCATCCGTTCAATTTCCAGGTAGGCCTGTATCAAATCCATTTCATGCCCAACGGTTGTCAACTCTTTATCCAACCGCTTCAACACGCTTCTCAGGAGATCGGTCAATCGCATGAGCGTGTCAACGGCCTTCGCCGGGGACGTTTGTATCAAGTACCCGATCGTGGTAAGGGCATTGAAGAGAAAATGGGGATTCAATTGCGCGCGCAACGCCCGCAGTTCCGATTCGGTCGCCAACTTTTGTATTTCCTGTTCCCTGTAGGCTTGCTCACAGCGTTCGTGTGTGACCCGTACCGTGGTAATGCGACGGGAAATCAGATGCGCCAATGATTCCAGGTGATACAAGTCATCGGACAAGAGTCTCCGCCCATGAGAGAGGGGTCCGATCTTAATGCAATATCGAGGAGGATCGACCGTTGGAATTTCCACGACGACGTCGGGAGCATCTCGTGTCACGATCGGCTTTCTCGACGCGGAACGGTGCGATGGACCGTCAGTCTCCCGTTCCGGCGTGGAAGCCCATTCGATCTCCTCCGTGAAAAGCACGGATTTCAACATCGCACAACATTGATCCAAGATGGCTTCCGGCGTGTCCCTTCGCATGATTTCTTGCGCCACGGCGTCTTGAAATTTTTCGTAATTCGGCCGTCGCAAGACCACCGTATCGACGACCCACGACACCCCTCGAGATAAATAGGGGTAGAGCAACGCCGTCCCAATCCACAAACCGATCAGGGTCCCATCCATGAATGTGCTGGGCTGCTCCGAACGAGAACCGACGTTCACTCCGCCCAGCCCCTCGTACAGTCCCGTCGCAATGCCCACCAAGCCGATGAGCGAAAGCGCACGTTTCAAAAAGATGTCTCCGAAGGCAAAACGAAAGTCCTGATACAAAATGGCCAAGGCCAGGGGCAGCGAAGCGTGGTGCCCGATCAACTCCACCCACCAGGCGTATTCTCCGGATTGATGGTGACTGAACGGTATCGCTGCCGCGGCCAGCATGGCCAGCGTCACCACTCCGGCGTGATGATCCCACCCTTGCCGCCTGACGGTATCGGCCAACACGACGGCCAGCAACAGCACAAGGCCCATGGCCGGCAGCATCACCCCCTCGACCGCGATGACGGTTGTCCCCGGCATCACGGCCAGAACGTTGAGCACGGCCGCTCCGGCGCTTAAGGCATACGCTGCCGCGAGCAGGACGCGCCGATTCCACCTGACGCGCTGGTGCGTTCCGGATTGCAGAAAAGAATGCACCACCACGGCAGGAAGAAACCCCAGGGCAGACAGCGCCGTTACTTGCAGAACGTGGTTCAGCCAACCGGGCGCGAAAGCCGGAAGGAGAAACGAGGCCAACCCGCCCACGTTCCATAACAACCCCAGGACTGCGGTCCATAGCGACAATCGCCTTAACGGCGTCACCCCTGCCACGTTTCGCGAGACGGACGTCCGGAGTGTCTGTAGCACCAGCACCAGAATCATGGCGTAGAGCATCGCCCCGGTGATAAATCCGATGGGGTGCGCAATCAGGCTTACGGCGGTGTTCGTCATGTTCTTCGTCTTTCGGGAACGGGGTTACGGGCAGTACAGGGGACGGGAACGGTCATGATGGATTGCGAATTTTGTATTGCTGATTTTGGATTGGAAGTTTATGGGCAGTATAGGAGGCTGGAACATTCACGGCAACGCCTTCCCCATGAACGGGCGTTTTCTTCAAATAAACGGTCGGTTCACGACGATCAACGATCACCATTGTCTGTGTTCTGTCATTCCCTTCGACAGGCTCAGGACAGGCGTTGGCAATTTCCTAGTCGATTTTTCCCCTCCTTTGTAAGGAGGGGCCAGGGGAGGTAGAGGCTAAGGGGAGGCCTGTAAGCCCCATGGACAGACGAGTCTACCCCACCTATCCTCCCCTTACAAAGGGGAGGAACAGAACGCAGTCGTCCTGTTAGTCCGGCCATTCTGTCAACGAATAAAACACGCGGTCAGGATTCCAGACAGTCGGCGATCTTCCGGGCGAGGACCTCTCCGTCGTCGAGAGACTTGGCATTCCACCCTATTCCCAAACCCGATCCATCGCCTTCTTTCGGGATGATGTGGAAGTGCACGTGCCCAATGGCCTGGTGGGCCGGGGCGCCGTTGTTCTGCAGGACGTTGAAATCCACGGTCCCCGTAGCCTTACGCACCGCACGGCACAGGCGCGGTAACACGCGACCGATGGCCGCGGCGGATTCATCCGACAGTTGGTCCAAGGTTTCAGCCGGCTCTTTCGGAATGACCAGGGTATGGCCGTGGGACAAGGGATAGATATCCAGGAAGGCCAGTACGTGCTCGTCTTCATACACCTTATGACACGGAATCTCGCCGTCCAGGATTTTTTGAAAGATCGTCATCGCGCGCAGAATAAGCCAAACCTCTCAATCGTGGCAAGCGGGCTTGCCCCAGCCGGCACGTCGCGCTATAGTGAGAATCCGAATATTCCTGGTGGCATCCCATGCCGAAACAACAAAGTTCGTCGAACCCCCTCGACACTTTTCGCCTTTCCCTCCCCACTCCTGCCGGCGACCTCCAGGCCGAGATTTCCGTCCCGACAACTTTTATTCCGGTGTCGGACATCGTCCCGTTGATGCGTTCCTTGGGGGAAGAAGCGCTCAAACTCGAAGAGGCGAAGGTACGGCAGGCCGGGCAAACGATTTCGTGTCAAAAAGGGTGTGGCGCCTGTTGCCGCGTGATGGTCCCGGTTTCTCCCCCGGAAGCCTTTACGCTCAAGAAGGGAGTCGAGCAATTGCCCGCCCCGCATCGAGACCGGATTCGTCAGCGTCTTTCCAAGGTGAAGGACGCCTTGAACGAGGCGGGACTCCTTGGCCGGCTCGTGCAATTATCCGAAACCCGCACACAGTTGTCCGACGAGGATATGGAGCCCATCAACCAGGCCTATTACGCCCAGCGCCTCCCATGCGTTTTTCTGGAAGATGAATCGTGCAGTATTTATGAATTTCGCCCTGCGGCATGCCGGGAATACCTTGTGACCTCCCCGGCTGCGTTCTGCCAGGACATGACGGATCCCGCGGTCAAACCTGTCTCCGTGCCGTTTCGCATCGCCACGGTCTTAAGTCTCATGTGGGCGAAGCTGACCGGAGGCCCGGCGCGATTGCTTCCCCTCCCCATCGCTCTGGATTGGGCGGACCGGCATGCCGAAGAAAACACGGCGCATGAAACCGGGAGCACCTTGCTTGAAATGGGGATGGAAAAAATTTGGGGCTTCCTGCGTCAACGTTCCTGAGCCCGGGGTTCTCACCAGCCTCCTGCTGCGGTCGCCGGTCTACTCGTGCACAATCTTGACAAGCAAACGCGCCGGTATGATAGAAGGACATGTTTGTCATCATGATCACAGCGAGGCTGATTACGTATGCGAGTTTTCATTTACGCCGAAAACCTGAACCCGAACCAATTAAAAAGACGGGCCCCGGAACATAAGTTTTTATTCAAGGCCTACCTCCCGGATCACACCATTCACTTCCCGCGCTTTTCCTCACAATGGCGGTGCGGCTTGGGCAGCATCACCCCGTCGCCGGGAGAACGCGTGTGGGGGGCGGTGTTTGATCTTACGGACGAAGATCTGAAGATCCTGGATGCCTATGACGGGGAAGTCCCGGAAGGGGCATTCCGTCATCTGGAAGTGACCGTGATGACGGAAGACGAGCAGAAAGAATTGGTGACCACCCACGCGGCCAATCCTATCGGCAAATTTCGCGTCAAGGACGACTACCTGGATTTCGTTGGAAAAGGCGTCAAGCACTGGGACTTGCCGGAAGAATGTATCGAGACGTGGGAACTGTTTCGCCCCCGGAAATAACCTTCGGGCAATGGCTGCGTCCAGTCCTTCATATTCTGCCAACTCTCATACATACTGCTACCGAAAGGAGTCGTCATGCCCAAGCCTAAATACCATATCGTCGTCTGCACCAATACCAGGCCGCCGGGACACCCGAAACCATCCTGTGGCGCGGAGGGCTCTCAAAATATCCTGATGAATCTCAACATGGGTCTGATGGAACGGGGGTTTCAACCGGGAGAAGTACTCGTGACCGGCAGCACCTGCCTCGGTCCCTGTGAAAATGGCCCGACCGTGGTCGTTTACCCGGACGGTATCTGGTACTCCAAAGTCAAGGAAGAGCACGTGCCCTTGATCCTGGATGAACATATCAAAAAGGGAACGCCGGTGGCTGAGTGTAATCCCGATGCCATTTGGACTTAGCCCGGATTTCCCAATATGTCTGAGCAGCACGCCCCCCACGGGCACAAACCCGGGCATCAGGCCCCCCCTGCCGAACACAAGGCGCGCGGGCCCGTTTCCATCGAGTGCGGTATCATTACGTGCAGCGATACGCGGACCCCGGAAACCGATAAGAGCGGGCAGCTCATTCGGGAGTTGCTGACGCAGGCCGGTCATCGCATCGACGCCTATCACGTGGTGAAGGACGAGCCGGTCGAAGTCCGGGATTTGGTCAGACAATTGGGAGCGCAGCCCGGACTCGAGGCATTGATCATCAACGGCGGCACCGGTATTTCCCGTCGCGACTCCACGTTTGAGGCCGTGGACGGCCTCCTGGAAAAACGACTGCCGGGCTTCGGCGAACTCTTTCGCTACCTGTCCTACAAGGAAATCAGCTCGTCCGCGATGCTCAGTCGCGCCACCGCCGGGCTGTATCAGGGGATCGTGCTGTTCTCGATTCCCGGCTCGAGCGGCGCAGTCCGCTTGGCCATGGAAGCGCTCATCCTTCCCGAACTCCCGCACATTGTCGGGGAAATGCGGAAATAAGATCAGCCGCCCGTCCCCAAGAAAGGAAGGGGCCCAGATCAGGATTCAGAAGCTTCCGGCACAAGGATGATCTTTCCGAACATCTTGCGGGAGAGCATTCGTTCCTGGGCCTGGCGGGCTTCGGCTAAGGGGAAGACCGAGTCCACGACCGGCCGGACGCTCCCTGCCTCGATGAACCGGCCGGCTTCCAGGAGTTCGGCACGGGTTCCCATATACGATCCCCGGATCGTCAATTGCCGGGAATAGACATAGCGCATATCCAACGGACTCTCCGGTCCGGACGTGGCACCGCAGGTGATCAACCGTCCCCCGCGCGTCAATGATCGCAAACACTGGTCCCATACCGCCTGGCCGATATGCTCGATGACCACGTCCGCCCCGCGGCCATCGGTGAACGTCAGGACGCGTTGAGTCACGTCCTCCCTGGCATGGTTGATCACCAGTGCCGCGCCGATCGCTTGGGCTTTTTCGATTTTGTCGTCCGTGCCGACCGTACCGATCACCCGCGCCTCAAGCCGGCGGGCGAGTTGGATCGCCATGCTGCCGACGCCGCTTCCGGCTCCCATCACCAGCACGGTTTCCCCGGGTTGAACGTTCCCCAGGGTTTTCACCATGTGCCAGGCCGTGACCGACACCAGGGGGTAGGCCGCGGCTTGTTCAAAGGTCAAGCCGGGAGGCATCGGCAGGAGGTTTCTCGCGGGGACCTTGACGTATTCCGCATAGCCCCCGTGTACCCCGGCGCCCACGAGGTGGTACGCCGGGCAGAAATTATCCTTCCCGGCCAGGCAGGCCTCGCACTGCCAACAACTGATGCCCGGGGAAATGACTACCGATTGTCCGATGGGATAAGCCGCGTCCGTGCCCTCTCCGATTTGTTCGACTACGCCGCTCACGTCGCACCCGGAAATGTGCGGGAGCGGGATCGTGTACGTGGGGATCCCTTGGCGGATCCAAATGTCCAAGTGATTCAGCGCGCAGGCTTTAACCCGGACCAGGACTTCACCGGCCTCGAGCGAGGGAACCGGGACGTCTTCACACGTGAGTTGTTCCGGACCGCCGTGCTGATGGAAGGTAACGGCTTTCATGTATAAGAACCTCTGATTTAATGCACTATCGGGCGCATGGCTGCGTTGTGTCCTCGCTCAACCCTCACCTATCTCTCTGATAAGCTTCGGATTTCGCTCCGGGACGCCTTGCCCTGCATCCCGCTATCACAATAAATCAAAGGTTCCTAGGAAGTCGATCTAGAACAGGAGTTTTCCTTCGGCCACCATCACGGCTTGGCCGCCCACCTTGACCTCTTGAATGGCATCGTCGTCGGAGAACACCTGGACCGTAATCCGGGAAGGCCGGTCGATTTCATAGCCCTGTTCCATGAACACTTCGGTGGTCGGGCCGACGTCCACGACGCCGTTTTTGACGAGATACGCGCCGAGGGCGCCACTGGCGCTGCCCGTGGCCGGGTCCTCCCAGATCCCGATGGGCGCCGCGAACATGCGCGTATGCACGTGCGCCCATTCTTCCACGGTCACCGGCGTAAAGACCATGATGCCGCTGGCCCCGAGTTTGTCGCAGACTTCCTTGATGCCCGCCGGGTCGACTCGAATTGATTTGACCGCCGTCAGGGTCCGGACCGGGACGATGGCGACCGGCAAGCCGGTCGACACGACTTCGATGGGTAGGTGCGTCTCCGTAATGGCGGTCTTGCTCACCCCCAACGCTCGGCTGACTTCGTAGAGGTCCTGAATGCTTTCGGCCGTTCCCAAGAACTGCGGTTTGGGCTGGGTCATGATGACGTTGTCCACCTCTCCGTCCACCATGTGCAATTCCACGGGAAAGAGGCCGATATTGCATTCGAAAACGTACCGCGTCACGGGTTGCGTCAGGGGAAATCTTTGTAGCGAGCTGAGAACGAAAAAGGTGCCGATCACCGGATGGCCGGCAAACGGAATTTCCTGGGTGGGAGTAAAGATACGAAGTTTGACGATCGCCGCCGGGTCCGTCGGGGGCACCACGAAGACGGTCTCCGAGAGATTCATCTCACGGGCGATCTGCTGGAATTCCCGCTCGGTCAAATCCGTGGCGTCGGGAATCACGGCGACGGGATTGCCGCCGAACGGCTCTTCCGCGAACACGTCCGCCTTGTAAAACGGGAGCGATCGGGTGGGAGTCGTCATACGCGGGGAACCCGCAGCCACGTCCCCGCCCGCACAATGGAGGCGAAGGTCGTCACCATGTTACGCCGCACTGAACGGCAAGGCCTCATACTCGGCAGCCCAGGGATTCCGAACGTAGTCTTCCACGAAATTTTGCAGGGTCCCGTTCCGGTATAAACGGGAATTGGCGAATTTGGTGTCGATCTTATGGAGGACCTTGACCTTCACCCCGGTCTTCTTCGTGAATTCGTCCAGGGTCACTCCCTTGATATCCATGTTCGTCCCCCGGCCCGATTCCATGATGCATTTGGGGATGTGCAACCGTTTCTGGCCGGTCAGCCGTTCGCGGACGTCCTCGAACGTGAGCAGCACGGTGCAATCGGAATCCCCGCCCAGCGTCGTATTCGGCACAAACAGGAATTTCGCCCGGTGCTTTCGATACATGTTCAGGATCTTGTGTACGCTCTTGGCCATCACAACCGTATCTTTTTTCTCCAGTTCCAGGGAATCGAACGCGCTCACGATACGCTTCCGGTTGAGAAACGCGGTCACGTAGGCTTCGGTGTGGATCGTGGTCATATTCGGCAACCCGGCGTCGTAAATCCGTTCGGCTTCCACACCCAGCGCCTTCCGCCCCTGGCGCATGAGACCGGCGGTTTCATCCGTGACGCCCCGCACGGGCGTGAGACAGCCCATCCATAACACGCATTTTTGATTGACTTTCGAAATCTCCTTCGCGTCCTCGGACATGGTGTGTTCGTCAAACGCGTAAAAGTTGGCCGATGAGACCGCGGGGCCATCCAACACTTTCATCAGGTGCCGCACGGACGGCGCATGCGGCATCATCTGTTGCCGGTACCGGCTCAGGGTAATGACCGACAATTCAAAGTTGATCCGCCCGGGATATTGTTCCACCAGCTTATGAATCTTGGGCACGTGGACGAAGCCCACCGTGAAAAACTGGATGTTCTTGTCGGTGTACTTCAGAAAATCCTCCACCCATTCCATGGCCTTGGGGTGAAGGAACAGGTCGGTCCATTCCATGTACTCATTCCCGCCCAAACACCAGAACTGCATGGGATCCGTGGGCTTGGCATTGATGTAATTGAGGATGAATTCCCAATCGTCCTGCGTGGTCTTCGGCGGGTCCTGGGTCTCGCGGTAGGAATGGTCGAGCTCATAGCAAAAGGTACATTCGACCGGGCACTTCTTCCCCAGGCTCAAGGGAATCTTGCCCGCGTCCATTTCGCGGATCAACACTTCCCGGTACCCTTTGTCCTGAAGTACCAGCGTCGGCTCCAAGACCGGCAGATCCCGTCCCATTGCTACAACCGTCCTCTTTTTTGGCGTTCACTCATTCTTTGACACCGCTACGACCCGTTTGCCACACTTCGATGCGCGAGAGACTCATCACAATTATGCCTTCACCGCCTGCAAACACGGAAGAGCCGGTGGCTCAAGCCCTTGAGCTCTTCAATCTCACCCTGCCGCTGAACTCCACGACGCTGCACCAACGATATCAGGAACTTCTGGTCACCTGGCATCCGCACCGGTACGCCAACCTGACCAACAATCCTACCAAGTATATGCAGATGTACAAAAAGGCGGAAGCGATGACCAAGGACGTGCAGGCTGCGTACAAACTGTTGAAGGAGTATCTGGAAAACCACGGTCACGCGCCTTCCTGACCCTTCGGCTCCGCTCTCCCGTTCGTTCTGAGCGTAGCGACAGCGAAGTCGAAGAACGCTCAGGGCAGGCGGCGGGCCGGACGGGCCGCACCCTACGTGGTCGAGTGGCTGACCACCCGCGCCATCCCCGGTTCCCCTTCTTTTCCTCCTTCGGGATCCACCTTGGCCACCGGCCACGTGATCAACCCGGCCACGGTATCGGGCGCGGCGTCGGCAGGACTATGCCGGGTGGCATAGATTTGCGGTAACCGGTTCGTGCCGAACCGCGAAATGTAGAGGAAGATCTGCTCGCGGGCGTTGATCCGCACGGCCCAGGGTTCAAAATCGTTCTGATAAAACTCCTCGCACAACTGCATGGCATCCAGGCAATTCAGGGTCCCCGGTTCGTTCAGCGTGTAATAGTAATCCAGGGGCATGTCGTATTCGTCCTGCTTCTGAATCGTGATGCCGAATTTGTCGGGATTCCTGACCATCGGCGTATGACGATAGGCCACGAAGTAAAACAACTCCACCGAATGGATATCGGTTTTATTGTCGATCAGGAACTGCCGCGTCTCTTCGGCTTCTTCCCTGGTCTCGCCCGGGAACCCGTAAAACGCCATGACGTGATTCCAGATCCCCGCCTTCGCGGCTTCCCGTAAATTGTTTTCGATCACGCTCTTCCGCGCGTGCTTGTCCATGAGTTCCAGGACGCGCTCATTGGCCGACTCCATCCCGTAGTACAGGGTCTTGCAGCCGGACTCCGCGGCCAGTCGCCAGGTTTCAGGGTCTTGGAGCGTCTCCTCAAACCGGATCAACGTGGTCCACTTGATGCCCACCTGTTCTTCCACCAGAAGTTGGGACACCTTTTTGAAGAGCGCTGGCGGATAGGATTCGTCGGCAAAGAGAAAATGATCGGCCTGATAGATGTCCTTGAGGGCCTTGACTTCCCGGACCACGTCCTGGGCCGGTTTGCCGCGATACTGATCGAAGTACCCTTGCCCGTGATCGCAGAACGTGCACCGCCCCCAGTAACAGCCCCGGGTCGCCAGATACGGCAGGATGCGCGTGGGCACGAAATAGGAATCCAAGGGCAACCCTTCAAAATCGGGCAGCGGGAGCGCCGTGGTCTTTTCCGTATAAATCTCCGAATTGATCCGGACGTGCCCGTGTTCCCGGTACATCAGGTTGGGCAGCGATTGCCACGTTCGATCACCCACCAGGGCTTCCAATAACCACAACAGGGCATGTTCGCCCTCATACATGATGGCCGAATCGAACACGGACGAGAAAAACGGCTCCTGTTTCGCCAGGTCTTCCTGAAGCCGCGTGATCACGTTGCCCCCGACCGTGACGTGGATATCCGGGAACGCTTCCTTGATCATTTTGCAGAAGGTGAATCCCGCGATCATTTGCATCTTCGTCCCGATGGAGACGCCGACCACGTCCGGACGTTCCTTGGCGACCGAGGACAGCACCAACTGCCGGCACACGTCCCGGTACACGTTCACCTGCTCATCGTCCAAACACTCGAGGACTTCCTTCGAGACGCCGGGCCTGTACCCCAAATTGCTCTCCATGGGGTAATACACCAGCGAGGCGGGGAAATACGCCGCGGAGATGTACCGCATGACGTCACGAAACACGTTCAACGCCCATTCGAGCTTATCGGCTTCGTAGAAATCGTCGCTCCGGTTGATGCGTTTCGCTTCCTCGGCGTTCGAGGCCAATTCCATCACGTCGAAGGCCAGGGCTTCCTCCAAACAAGCTTTCTGGTCGATCTCCTTGTCACTCAACTCCGCGCCCTTGGCTTCGAGCGCCCGGAGTTGCTGGACCATGCGTGCATTGACCCAGATCAGGAACATGTCACTGAAGAACAACTCGTACATTTCGATGTTGATGTCCCGCTGCACGACCTCATGCCCGTTTTCCCGGAGCACGGCCGTAAGGCTCGGCAACGCCAGGTACGGAGCCGTGGGCACCCATTCCGGCGGGAAGAGCAGCATGGTTTTCAACTTCCGGCCGCTCTTGGCTTTCGGCGCCGCGTTATCGATATGGATGAGGGAAGACATCAGACGTTCGCCAATTCTTCGGAACTCTGTTCCGGCGTGATGCGGAATTGCAGGGCCGGTAGCTTGTTGGTTCCGAAATGCGCCACGTAGAGGAAGACGTATTCGCGGATGTAGATCTTCAAATCCCAGCCGGCGTAATGGTTCTGCTCGAACTCTTCAAACACCCGTTCGGCGTCCTCGACGCCCAGCCCTTCCTTCACGGTGAAGTAATAATCCAGGGCCAGGTCCCATTCAGGGTTTTTGTAGAACGTAATGCCCCATCGCTCCGGGTCCTTGGCCACCGGGGTATGTTTGCTGAGATCGAACGTGCCGAAGCCGATGGAATGCACGTGCTCCTTGTTATCCTCCAGGAAATCCATGGAAAACTTCGCGTCTTCGTACCGCTCGCCCGGAAACCCGAAAAATCCCATCACGTGGTTCCACACACCGTGTTTCGAGGACAGTTCCAAGCTCCGTTGAATCACCTCGGTGGTCGTGGCCTTGTCCATGAGTTTCAGGACCCGCTCGCTGCCGGATTCATAGCCCATGTGGAGGAATTTGCACCCTGAATCCTCGGCATCCTGCCATACCTCGTCGTCCAACAGGCTCTTCTCGAAACGGATGTGCGTGGTCCACGCAATGCCCAATTGGTGTTCCTTGAGCTGACGGGTCAGTTTGCGGAAGAGCGCCGGCGGATAGGATTCGTCGGTAAAGTGAAAAAAGCGAGTGTGATACTTGTCGCGGAGGTGCCGGACTTCCTCGATGATTTCCTGGATCTTCTTGGTCCGGTAGCCGGCCGTATAGCCTTCGCCGTGATCACAGAACTCGCACCGGCCCCAATAGCACCCCCGCGTCGCGAGATAGGGCAGCACGGGTTCCGGCACGAAGTAGCGGTCCATCGGGAGCCCGTCGAAATCAGGGGGCGGCAGGTCCGCCATGTTCTCGGAAGACGTGACCGGCGACGTATGAATACCCGAATCGTCCCGCCACAGGAGGTTCGGAATCTCGTTGAAGTCCCGGTCCGTCCCGATGGCTTCCACCAATTGAAGGAACGCCGTCTCGCCCTCGTACACCACCGCGGTGTCGATCAGCGCAAACAACCCCGGAGTCGCGGGCAGCACGTCGCGCAACCGGGTCACGGTATTGCCGCCGATGGTCACGTGGATCTCGGGGAACTGCTCCTTGATCATGGCACAGAAGGTCATGGTCGAAAACAGTTGCTGCCGCAACACGATGGAGATGCCGATGATTTCCGGCTTTTCTTCGAGAATGGCCGGTTTGACGATATGCTCGAACACGTCGCGATAGACGTTGACCTGCGTATCCTCGACCGCGGCCAGGACCTCCGACGACATGAAGAGTTTATATGACAGGTCCGTTTCCATCGGCGGCATACAAATACGCGCGGGCGCGTACACCAGGGAAATGGTCGCGGTCACCTCCCGAAAGACGTTCATGGCCCATTCGAGTTTTTCCGCGTCATAGAACTCCGGGGACCGGATGATCGCCTTGGCGCGCTCCGCCTGTTCGATCAAGTCCGCCACGCGAGACCGCGTGCATTCGCACAAGGCCATCTGCAACTGGGTTTCTTCCTCCGTAAGCCCCCGGTCCCTGGCCAGTCGTTTCAAGCGATCCAGTTGCTGGGGTACCCGTTTCAACACGCGCTTGAGAAAATCCGCGCTGAAATACCAATCGTACATTTCGAGGTTGACGTCCTTCTGCACCACGTCATGCCCGGCACGGCGCAAAAACGCGGTCAACGTCGGAAGACTCAGGTAGGGCTCGGAGGGATACCAATCCGGAGGGAAGAGCAGCATGACCTTTTTCTTAGGCCCGCCGTTACCCTGGGATTCCGTGCGGCGCTGCTTCAGAAGCTGGGGGCTGATCAGCCCGCCTTTATTGTAGTCGATCCTCATGAACGTCACTCTTCGGGGCCGCATCCGGACAAAAGAAAAGACCCGTCCGAACAAGGACCCCCTTGATGCCACTCATTCTATGCTTTGGGGAAATAGCGGTCAAGGATGACCAGAGCGGAGATCAGGACAACAATTGCCAAAATGTTTGCTGCTTGCTGAAATGGTGGACGAGTGCTTGAATTCGATTCGACGGGATAGCTATATAGTTTCAAGGGAGGGTCGATCATGAAACACATGAGGCGCGCGTGGAATTCTTTTGCGGGGCCTATCGGAGTCGGTTTGAGCCTTGTCTTGCTTGCCGGATCCCTCCAGGCGGAATCGCCGTCTACGCTGCACGTAGGGGCCTTTTCGCGCGCAGAGGTCGGAGGACCCTACCCTGATTCCTGGAAGCCGCTTACGTTCCACAAGATCGACGAGCATACCGAGTATTCGTTGGTGGAAGACGACGGGACCGTGGTCGTCAAAGCCGTGAGCCAGGGCTCATCCTCGGGGTTGACCCGGGAGATGACCATCGACCCCAAGCTCTATCCCATTATCGAATGGCGCTGGAAGATCGAGAACGTATTGCAAAAGGGCGACGTCACCACCAAGCAAGGAGACGACTACCCTGCCCGGTTGTACATCACTTTCGTTTATGACGAGAGCAAGATCGACTTTTTGGATCAAATGCAATATGAATTGGCCAAGGCTCTCCACGGGAAGTATCCCCCGACCGGGGCCATCAATTACATCTGGGAAAGTCGCAGCCCCATCGGGACAATGATCCCCAATCCCTACACTGATCGGGCCATGATGATCGTCATCGAAAGCGGAGAAGCCAAAGCCGGGCGGTGGGTGACCGAGTCACGGAATGTTTACGAAGATTATCGAAACGCGTTTGGTGATGATCCACCCGCGATCTCTGGGGTGGCCGTGATGACGGATACCGACAACACCCAGGAATCCGCCGTGGCCTATTACGGGGATATCGTGTTCAAAAAAGAGTAGGAGGAATGCCTCTACCTCCCCTGGCCCCTCCTTACAAAGGAGGGGAATAGGAGGAGGGGAACAGCCTCCTTACAGCAGGTTCGGGGAGAGCCAGCGTTGCACGGTGGGAACGTCCATCTGCTTGCGCGCGGCGTAGTCCTTCACCTGGTCGAGGCCGATCTTTCCCACGGCGAAGTATTTGGCTTGGGGATGGGCGAAGTACCAGCCGCTTACCGACGCGGCCGGAAGCATGGCATATGTTTCCGTCAAATGAATACCGGCACACTGTTCGGTCTTGAGCAGGTCGAACAGGATCCGTTTTTCGGTGTGGTCCGGGCACGCGGGATAGCCCGGAGCCGGACGGATACCCCGATAGCGCTCCCGGATGAGATCCTCAGTGGAAAGGTTTTCTTCTTTGCCGTACTCCCAGGCCTTGCGGACTTCCCGGTGCAGCCATTCGGCAAACGCTTCAGCCAGCCTGTCGGCCAAGGCTTTGGCCATGATGGCGTTGTAATCGTCATGGTCTTTTTCGAATCGCCCGCACAGAGCCTCGACTCCGATCCCCGTGGTCACCGCAAACCCGCCCAGGTAATCCGGAAGCCCCGTTGACTTGGGCGCGATGAAATCGGCCAGGGCGTAATTGGCATCGCCCTCGGGTTTTTCGAGTTGTTGGCGAAGGGTATGGAAGGTTGCCAGGACCTCCGCTCGCGATTCATCCTTGTAGACTTCGATATCGTCGCCCACGCTATTGGCCGGAAACAATCCGTACACGGCCTTGGCCGTGAGTAGCCGGTTGTCGAGAATCTCCTTGAGCAACTTCTGAGCGTCGTCAAACAACTCTTTGGCTTTAGGCCCGACAACCGGATCTTCGAGGATTGTAGGGTATCTCCCCTTCAATTCCCACGCATGGAAAAATGGCGACCAGTCGATCACCGGCACCAGGTCGTTTAACGGCTGATCGTCGATCACCCGCGTGCCCAAGAAGTTTGGCGTCGCCCGGTCCGACGCGTGCCAATCGATCGAGGTCCGCCGCTTCCGCGCCTCTTCCAGCGGCAACAATTTCTTCAGGGTTTTCTTGCCTTCATACGCCTCGCGCGACTGTTCTTGTTGCTGACGTACCTTTTCCACGAACCCCGGCTTTTCGTCCTTGCTCAATAATTGCCGGACGACGTTCACGGCCAATGACGCATCCGTCACGTGCACGACGGGCTCGGGATAGCCAGGAGCGATCTTGACGGCCGTGTGAGCTTTGCTCGTGGTGGCGCCGCCGATGAGGAGCGGCACGTCGAAGCCCTGGCGGGCCATTTCTGTCGCGTTGTACGCCATCTCTTCGAGCGACGGGGTAATCAGGCCGCTCAGGCCGATCATATCGACCCGCTCTTCCTTGGCCTTTGCCAGAATTTTGTCACAGGGGACCATCACCCCGAGATCGATCACCTCGTAGTTGTTACACCCCAACACCACGCCGACGATGTTTTTGCCGATGTCGTGGACGTCGCCCTTGACCGTGGCGAGCAGCACCTTGCCCTGGGACGTACTTCCGGACGCTTCCTTTTCCTGCTCCATGAATGGCAGCAAATACGCCACGGCTTTTTTCATGACCCGTGCGCTCTTGACGACTTGCGGCAGGAACATTTTCCCGGCCCCGAAGAGTTCTCCCACCACGTTCATGCCGTCCATCAGTGGCCCTTCGATGATCCTGAGCGGTTTGTCGTATTTCTGCCGGGCCTCTTCCACGTCTTCGTCGATGAATTCCACGATTCCCTTGACCAGCGCATGCGAAAGCCGTACTTCGACCGTGCCTTCCCGCCAGGCATCGGCCTTGACCGCCGCCCTGTCTTCCTGTTTCACGGTTTCCGCAAAGTCGACCAGCCGCTCGGTCGCGTCCGGCCGCCGGTTCAGCAAGACGTCCTCGACCAGTTCCAAGAGGTCTTTGGGGATCTCCTCGTACACGCCCAATTGGCCGGCGTTGACGATCGCCATATCCAGCCCGGCTTTGATCGCGTGATACAGAAACGCCGCGTGCATGGCCTCACGCACGACGTTGTTCCCGCGGAACGAGAATGAAATATTGCTCACGCCGCCGCTGGTCCTGCAGTGCGGCAACGTGGCTTTGATTTGCCGGACGGCCTCGATGAAATTGACCGCGTAGTCGTTGTGCTCTTCGATCCCCGTGGCGACCGTCAGGATATTCGGGTCGAAAATAATGTCCTGCGGCGGGAACGCGACGTCTTCCGTCAGGATCCTGTACGCCCTGGCGCAAATCCCGACCTTCCGGTCGATGGTATCGGCCTGACCCTTTTCATCAAACGCCATCACCACCACGGCCGCGCCGTACCGCTTGACCAGCCGGGCCTGTTCCTTGAACGTCTCCTCGCCTTCCTTGAGGCTGATGGAATTGACCACGCCCTTGCCCTGCACGCATTGCAGACCGGCCTCGATCACCGACCACTTCGAGCTGTCGATCATGATCGGCACCCGGCAAATATCCGGCTCCGACGCAATGAGGTTCAGGAACCGCGCCATGGCGTTCTCGGAATCCAGCAGGGCTTCGTCCATGTTGACGTCGATCAGTTGCGCGCCCCCTTCCACCTGCTGCCGGGCCACGGCCAGGGCTTCCTCAAACTGATCTTCGCGAATCAGCCGGGCGAATTTTGGTGAGCCGGTGACGTTCGTGCGCTCGCCGATGTTCACGAAATTCAACTCGGGCCGGATCGTCAAGGGTTCCAACCCGCTCAGCCGCGTGGCGTGATCGGGTTCCACCACCATGTGCGGCGGCAGGTCGCGCACCGCCTCGGCAATCGCGCCAATGTGCTCCGGCGTGCTGCCGCAACAGCCGCCCACGATGTTCAACCACCCGTTCCCGGCAAACTCCCGCAAGTCCGCGGCCATCAACTCCGGTGTTTCGTCGAACCCCCCGAAGGCGTTCGGCAGGCCCGCATTGGGATGGCAACTGATGTACACCTGGGCCAATTTCGAGAGTTCCTCGATATAGGGACGCATTTGCTTGGCCCCCAGGGCGCAGTTGATCCCGACGCTGAAAGGATCGGCATCGACGATGGAATGCCAAAAGGCTTCGATCGTCTGCCCGGAAAGCGTTCGCCCGCTTTGATCGGTGATAGTCACGGACACCATGACCGGTATGGACAGCCCTTGTTCCTGGCGGTATTGGTCGATGGCAAAAAACGCGGCCTTCGCATTCAGCGTATCGAAGATCGTTTCCACGAGCAGCAGGTCGCTTCCGCCCTCCACCAGGCCCCGCACCTGTTCGGCGTACGCCTGCCGCAACTGTTCAAACGTCACCGCGCGAAACGCCGGGTTGTTCACGTCCGGCGACATGGACGCCGTCCGGTTGGTGGGCCCCATGACTCCGGCCACGAATCTGGGCCGCGAGGGATCTTTTTGCATCACCGCATCCGCCGCCTTCCGCGCCACCGAGGCCCCGGCCACGTTCAACTCATAGGCCAAGTGTTCCATTTGATAGTCGGCCATTGAGATCGCAGTGGAGTTGAACGTATTCGTTTCGATCATGTCCGCGCCGGCTTCCAGGTATTCCCGGTGGAGCGAGCCGATGAGTTCCGGTTGGGTCAGCACCAACAGGTCGTTGTTACCTTTGAGGTCACGGGGATGCGCGGTAAACCGCTTGCCTCGAAAGTCAGCCTCCGACAGGTTCTGCTTCTGGATCATCGTGCCCATGGCGCCATCCAGCACGACGATCCGCCTTTGAAGCCGGTCTTTCAATTCTTCGATTCGGGTTGTCGGATTCATTGCGTCAATCTCATTATCAAATCATTGTCAAGCACTATGCCTGTGCCCAATCAACCAGCCCTCTTCCAGTGGGAGAAGGAGAAAAAGGGCTTCTGATTAAAAGGAGTGACTATACTGAACCCCGTCTCGTCCGGTCAAAATCGGCAATGGCATATGAGGTGGTCCCTTCAAATGTCTCTACCTCACCTCGCCCCTCCTTACAAAGGAGGGGAGCAAGTGGTTTGCTTGACTCAACTTCGGTGCGGGGTTAGGATGAATTTCATTGAGTCTGATCGAGTCGATTCATGCACCGCCTTTGTTCCCAGCAAACTCCCCTGTTCTTGCTCATGACCGTCAGCCTGATGGTCATGCCTCCCGCGTCCTCCCTGCAGGCCAAACCTTTTTTTGAGGACGGGTTTCTCGGGCTCACGCAAGAGGAAGTCCATGCCAAGCTTGGCACGCCTCACGCCATCCGTTCGAGAAAAGCCGCCCTTCGGGTGTTCAGTTATTATTCACCCAAGGACTGGAAAAAATATTTCAGCAAGCTCGTGTCTCCTCAGAACGGGGAGGACGTGTACACGTATTCGCGCAACGGTGTTCAAGTGCGCTATTCGTTCGTCTATAAGCCGGATTTCCGCGAAGCCGTGGATTTTCCCACGCTGCACGTGAAACGGGTTGAAGTCGAATTCACGCCCAGCGTCCCCTTGAAGGCCATTCCTGCGCTGGTCAACGAATTCAACCCGTCTGTCGGCCCGAAAGACCCGGCGTTTCGATCGAATCTGTGGGTCCTGCTGTTCAAGGGGCCTCCGTCGAAGGAAGCGGAACTTGTTGTAGAGGAATGGGATAAGGCGGACGGGAAGTGGTCGCTGGCGTATCAATTATTTTCCGTGAACGGTCTCCCGGACTACCTCACCGTGAATTCCTCCATCGACCGGTTGGAATTCAACATCCAAAGCCTGTCGCGGATTCACCAAATCGGCCGGCATACCCATGAACCCATCATGAACCCCTACTCCGTGGAATTTGCCCAACGCCCCCCTGCACCGCCCAAGCCCAAGAAAACCATTCCGGTTCCGGTCTACGCCGAATAGCCGCGCCTTCAGTCTCCTTCTTCCAATCGAAGATCGTGCGCGTCTGATAGCAGCAGGTAGGCTTCGCCCCACTGGTTGGGACTTTCCAGATTCCAAGCCTCCCGGATTTCCTCCGGTTTCAAACGCACTCCCCACATGCCGCCATACACCACGTACGCCGCCCCGCGTCCGGATTCCTCAACGGGCTGCGCCATGGCCTGGCATTCCGGACGGTCTTCATTATCGGTCCATCCCACGATGTCGCACCACTCGCCCCGCGACGAGCGTTCGTAACTCTTCACTTGTCGCAGCCGCTGTGCGGGACCCAATTCCTTAAACCGGAGAAAGACGGACGTTTCACTGTTGGGGTTCTGTTCCACCTCGATAAACATCATCGCCCCCGTATTGACGGCTTTCACTCACGGTTGCTAGACTGATTTCACTGCCCATGCAACCTCCAGAATCCCTCCCCACTTCCGTTACTCCGGATACTCTCCACGACGCGGCTCTTCAGAACGACCGGTCGGAAGGGCCATCGATTTCCTTCCCGCACCGGCGCTCCGTCCGGATCACCCTCTCTGTGTTCCTGGGCGCCTTTGCCGTATTCATGCTCGCCTGGGGGTTTCTGCCGGGGTTCCTGGACCCGACGTTCGAACGCCATATCGAGGACAAGGACGTCATCGTGGGCATGACGCGGGAACAAGCGATTGAGGCCTGGGGCTCGCCCTACCAGATGAACATCACGTATACCGACCGCGGCGTCCGCCGGGAAGAATGGGTCTACGAAGACTGGATCGAGGCGGGATCCGTCAAGCACCGCTATCTGTATTTTGAAGAAGGCGTCCTGGTCGGGGGATGGAAATGACCCCCTTCGCTCGGCCTCATGGGGTTTCCGTAATCTGAACTCGCCTGTCCCGCTCATCGCCCCCACTGACCACGAGCACCCGTTTCCATTCTCGAATCTGATAGACGGCCCAAGCATTGGGCTGTCCTTGGAAAAACGCTTGCGAATCCTCGCCCTTGGCACTCAGATAGGTCGGCTCCGTAAATCCTTCATCCAGAACGTAGTCCATCAGATTTTCAGTGGTCATCCCTTTTCCCCGCAAGGCCACATGCGACAGGAAAGTCAGAATTTCATCAGGGTCCGCCAACGAGACCGGATCAAAAGCCATGTTGTTTTTCCCTTGGTTATGGTATGCTGGTTAAAAGGGCATTGTAGGGTGACCAAAACGGGAAACGCAAATAGTCGCGTCTCGGCATACGTGTTCCGCTCCTATTCACATTCCACCTGCACGTGATCGTAGATCAATCATCTATCCTGCTCCATGATGTGGAAGCTTTCGGCTGAACAGTTCCGCGACCGCATTTTCGACGTTCTCGGCCGTAAGCAACACTGGTCGACAGCCCATTTCAACGGCAGCTCCGTCACGAAGGAACAACTCAACGTTCATTTCCGACAGGAATACGCCGTCTATCTTCGCGATTTTGCCGTCTTGCTCGCGAGAATCGTCGGGAAAAATCCCCCCTGGCAGATCCGCCGTCACCTCGCCACGACGATTTACGAAGAAGAAACCGGCAGGCTTTCGCTGGGCAAACCGCACCAGGAACTCTTTCTGCAAATGATGATGGGCTTAGGGTACAAACGGGCTGAATTTCGTGACGTCGAATTGCTGTCAAGAAGTTATGCGTATCGGGAATGGCTTGATGAAATCTGCGACCGGGAAGAGTGGATTGTGGGCGCGGCGGTGCTCACCATTTTCGTGGAAGGCTCCGTCCACGACCGGGACGAAGCCACGAATCAGAAAACCCCAAAATCCAATGCGGACGTTGAAGACATCGTGAAGAAACATCCCCTCGTGGTCTACCACGGACTCTCCCCGGAACACCTTGACCTGATCCGCGCGCGCGAGATGATCGAACCTTGCAACCGCTCCGTCGTCTATGACCTGATCGTCAAAGAAGCCGTGGAATCCGGCACCAAAAATTTGATCCTGGAGAAATTGGAAACAGGATTGAACGTATGGCTCCAATACCGTGACGGCATTGCCCGGGCCTGTGGCCTCAGGCAGCCGTAAAGCCTTTAGTACGAAAACAGCCCAAATCTGTCATTTCTGTGGTAGGGGACGGCCTGAGCCTGCCGTCCCATGTCTTTACGACAGAAAGAAAAAGCCAAGACACTGGATCCCGGATCAAGTCCGGGATGGCAGAATTGCCGGCGCCTGCGGGCGTGGCTGCGCCCCGGTCCCGAAAATTCCATTTAATGGCGAGGACTGTCTGAGCGAAGCGAGTTCCGCAGCCCTAGCAATCGGGACTGGGGCAAAGGCACCCCCTTGGGGCCACGCCCGGGCGCCAATGGTTTTGGGTTCTTTTGCCGAAACAAAAGAGCCTGTCCTGAGCTTGTCGAAGGAACCTCGTCGTGCGGGGGCGAAACCCCGCACAAAGTATGTTTCACCGCACGAGGAGATAATGCAACGCCGCGTCTCCGAGAATCGCCGCCCATGCCGCGGCGTTCAAGACAACCAGGGAACGCCGCTGTTTCCCCCAAGATCTGGCGATCGCCTACACGATCAGGACTTGCGTCAGGATCGAAAAAGGCCGATGGACGTGAGACGACATCCCGCCGCCCTCACTGGCAATCGCCGTGACGGCCGCCAAGCCGTAACACGCAAGGGCCCCGGCCTGAAGCCTGACCGTGGTCCGATCCATGTTCCGGCGAACGACCACCACCAGAGCCGTCGTCAAACACACGACCACTACCAACAAGAGCAAGGGGAACAGGGGCCATAACGTTTTCGCACTCAGTTCCACGTTCTCTCCTTTACGCTCGAGCCTTCAAAACCGCACAACCCGAAACAGGTACCAGGGACACGTGGTTCCCCGAAAAAGAGCATTTCAACCCTCTCAAATTTTTGATATGGTAGGATTCGAGACTCCGGTGCTGCCATGAATATTCGCCCACGCATTTTGCCGATTGCTTTTCTGGGGACGTTGTTCCTTAGTGGATGTGTAGGAACTCCTCAAATCGAGACTTCCGTTCATGATGGGCCGGAGGGCTCCCTAGTGCTGCAAACCGTCTCGAAAGGCTCGCTCCGGACTTCCCATCCGGCTCACGTCTCGGTCGAAACCTTCCAAAAGGTTTTAACCGGCATCCATTATCGACGGTCCCCTGCAAGGTGGCTTCAACGGCTGATGGACAGCGGGACAAAATCGTCGCCCCTGCTTTCCCCGCAACAGGTCGCGTTTTGGGCCCCTCATTTACGACGCGCCTTTCAGCAAGTCACGGCTGAAGAACAAGTCTTCATGCGTATTCCCTTGCCGTCAACACCGGAAATTCAAGACCTGACCGGCATG
Organism: Nitrospirales bacterium; assembly: GCA_965207015.1. Classification (GTDB taxonomy): domain Bacteria; phylum Nitrospirota; class Nitrospiria; order Nitrospirales; family UBA8639; genus Bin75. The sequence goes on from OZ242257.1 coordinate 1,887,572, forward strand.
CTATCCTTCGAACAGAACGACCTGCATATGGCCTTGAGTTTATCCGGTTCCTCGGGCCGGCGCCCGCATTCCAAAACCAAACCCAGGAACTCCGAGGCCTTGGGGGTCACAAGACCCACCATCGTGTTTCTACCCAAGACCGCCATCAAGACGTCCTGGGATGAGGAAACGGTCACAAACCTCACCATCGATATCGCTTCACTGGCAAGGCCGGACGGAACGGGCCTCGAGGACAGTTCCGCACGGCCCTCGCCGCCCGATGACACGCCGCGCCTCATGACTCCGAAAGTCAGTCCTCAAGCCTCTCCTCCTCAGCGGCTGGACCTTTCTCGTCCATCCGTTTCCAAAGACAGCACCAAGACGCCTTCGATGCCCGATGCCTCGCCACCCCGCGCGGTCCCGCCGGTCATTCCTCCGGATCGCCCCATTATCCGGTTGGAAACCCCACCGTCCGAGGCTCTCATGAAGGAAATTCGAGCCTTGCGCCGCGAATTGTCCAGGCAAAAACAGGAAATCGAACGCTTGAAGAAACAACGGAAGTCCCCTTAACCCACCTCGATCAGTTGGGGATTTTTGAGGATCACGTCACTGTCGAGCGGGGTGCGGAACGTCATTCGTTGGTAGCAGGCATAGGTGACATACGTGTCGCGCAGACAATACTCGGCGATCTCCCGTCTTTGCCCTTGCGCCCACATGTCAGCCACCTGCTTGCCGCTTCCGGATTTGGTTTCGACCTGTAACGCCCGGGCCAACACGTCCAGTTTCACCCAACCACGGTTGTCCCAGTTGCTCCACACGGCCATCACGTCATAGACCGGCTCCGTGCGAAATCTGGCCAAACTGATCTCCATCGACGGTTTGACGCGATGAATGATCGAACGCTTTTTCAGAAACGGAAGATCGAAACCCAGCCCATTGTACGTAATAAACAGCGAAGGCCGCAGTTCGCCCAGACGAGTCCAGAACTTCCAAAGGAGTTCCTGCTCCTTGGCGCCGTACCAACTCACCGCCCCACGGAACTCCATGGCGTCGGAGAATATCAGGAGCCCGATGCACACGATCCGGCTGAAGGTTCCGTCAAAGGACGACTGCTCATATTTTTCATCTTCCTTTCGCCTTTGCTCCCGGACCTCGGCCAGAGTGAATAAATCACCCGCGTCATTCCCTTCGCAGGATTCAAGGGCGACCGAATCGATGCCGGCAAGACGCGCCCATTCTTCCCGTGGCGCTTGAATCGTTTCTATGTCCAACACGACTTTCATCGTCTGCCAACAGAAGGCCGGTACTCCTTTACGTTTCCCGGCTCCCGGCCGGTTTCGTCAAGTGAGCCACGACCGGCCCGTCCGCGGGAGGAAATGAATACTCGGCCAGCTCCTCGGGCGTCACCCACCGGAACTCCGCGCAACCCAATGGCTGCGGGTCACCCCGGGACAGGGAACACGTGAAAAAATGCAGTTCCACGCTCTTGTCCGGATAGTCGTAACGCGTTACCGTCAACGGTTTCGGAGCGGTGATTTCAATGCCCACTTCTTCGAACACCTCACGGCGGGCGCAGGCCTCGAACGTTTCATCCGCTTCGCGCTTCCCGCCGGGAAACTCCCAATAGCCCGCCAAGTGAACGCCGGCTTCCCGGCAGGTGATCAAGTACCGGCCCCGGTGTTCAATCACGGCGGCGGCGACCTGGAGAATTTCCCTTTCAGCCATATCCGGCACCGCTATTTCGTGTCCACGGGATACGCCTTGCAAAATTCCCTCATCGGACAATACAGGCAGTACGGATTGCGTGCCGTACACACCACCGCGCCGAAATCCATGAGGGCCTGATTGAAGTCATAGCCCTTGCCCTTGGGGATCAGGGCTTCAGACAAGGCCCAGAGTTTCGATTTTTGCGTTTTCGGATCGCCCTTTCCGACAAAAACTCGATGCAGCACACGCATCACGTTCGTATCGAGAATCGGGGCATCTTCCTGAAAGGCAAAGGATCGAACCGCGCCCGCGGTGTACCGGCCGATCCCTTTCATCGACTGCAATTGTTCGGCATCGCGCGGAATCTTTCCGCCGTAATGGGCCACCGCCTCACAGGCGATGCTGTGGAGGCGGTACGGACGCACGTTGTACCCGAGGGGGTACCACGTCTCCCGGACGTCATCCGGTTCGGCTTCAGCCAGATCCCTGAGCGTCGGATATTTTTCCAGGAACTCATGGTACTTGGGAATGACCCGGTCTACCTGCGTCTGCTGAAGCATGACTTCGGAGACGAGAATCCTGTACGGATCCGCGGTCCGCCGCCAGGGCAGATCCCGTCCGAACCGGTCATACCATTTCAGTAAACGGATTTGGAAACGGCGCTTGATACCCCGGTCGAGCTTGGCCGGTAGCGATGGAGTCGACTTGGACTGTTTGGGAGTCTTGGCTGGACGCGTCATGGGCCGTGCCCGGATTGTAGGTAGGAAGTCAGGCCCATTGCAAGCGGGAATGCAGAGAAGGATCTCTGACGAATCGAATCCCAAACTTTCGGATTACTCGATGAGCAGACTCAAACACGTCAGGCCCGCGTCGGCCTTGGCGAACTCGCCGAGATCAACGCACGTGGTGGCAAAACCCCGTGACTCGATCACGTCGCGCGTCAATGGAGAGGAGGTTTGAGCCAGTACCCCACCGGGCAAGCGCAGAACGTTCGCCCCGAACGGTTCTTTGGCCGGGACGTGTAACAACCGGAACGCCCCCAGGGCATCCGAATCGATCCAGTCCGGATTCACCAACACGGTCTCATCGTCGAGGGAGGTGCACGCCGTCTTCAGATGGAGGCACGCCCGTATGCCGACGGGCGTCACTTGGTATCCCAAGGGTTCCACAATCGCCCGAAGGGCTACCACACCCTCGCGATTCGTTCGGGTCGAGACTCCGACGTACAATGTCTTGCCCATGCGCAAGACGTCCCCGCCTTCGATCATCGCAGGCGGCGCTATGGTCACGAGGCGACGGTGACGATTGAGCACGGGACGGAGCAACTCGGGTTCACCCCGCCTCGACGGGGTCCCCATCGAAGTCACCACCGCCAGTTCATCCAGGATAACGGCGTTGTCCTCGATAAAGACGCTATCGGGAAATGCTTCTTCAGGCGGAAGGATTTCAACTTCCACACCCAATTGTCGCAAGGCCCGGCAATAGGCTTCATGTTGTCGAAACGCCAGATGCAGATCGATTTCTTGGCGCAGCGCGTACCCGACTTCACAATTGACGAGCGCAAACGCAGGCCGGCGGGTGAGGGCAATCATGGTTTCTCCCCGTTCGTGCTTGGTGGAGGTGAGCCAACAACGTTAGGAAACATTGTCACGATTGCCATGATGGTACAAGAAAACAATTGAAGCTGTCCCAGCTAAACATTGTTCGACCGGCAGGCTTTTGTTGCAGGATAATCGGTACCGTTCCTGTTTGCATGACGTGATTTCCCATGGACAGACAACCGGCAACGTTGTCTTTGACGCCCGGATTATTGCAGTCTGTTTGGAGCATGACATCGAATCTTCGTCGCCTCTCATCGTGGACAGCCGGGCTTGTCGCAGCGGCGCTCCTGTTCAACGTCCCCTTCGCGCACTGCCGGGACTTCGTGGCCGAGCCTCGCGCGTCATCCCCGGTCACTCTTCATTTCGTGACGTGGAAGGCGGACCATCCTCGGGCCTGGGATGAGGCCATTCAACGGTTTGAGCAGGTCCACCCGCACATCCATATCAAGCGGGAAATTGCACCGCATTCCTCCACGGCCTATCACGATCTGCTGACGCAGAAGTTGCGGAACCGCGACGCGTCACTCGACCTGTTCTTTATGGACGTGATCTGGCCCGCAGAGTTCGCTGCCGCGGGATGGGCCCTCCCGCTTGACGAATATTTTCCCCAAAACGAACGTGAGAATTTTTTGCCGGCCACGATTGCCTCGGGCATGTATCGGCACCATATCTACGGGGTCCCTTCCCGTATCGACAGCGGCACGCTGTATTACCGCAAGGACCTTTTGGAAAAATATGGGTTTTTGCCCCCCGCCACGTGGAATGAAATGGTGCGCCAAGCGCAGGCAATACTGGTAGGCGAACGAACCGCACACCCACTCCTCAGGGGCTACAGCGGCCAGTTCAAACAGTATGAAGGACTGGTGTGCGACATGCTGGAGTTCGTGGGTAGCCACAACGGCTCGTTTCTGACGGACGACGGCAGGCGCTCGAATCTGACGGCGCCCGAATCCTTGCAAGCAGTGCGATTCGTCCGGGAGCAGATCATTCAACAACTGGCGACTCCGGCCGCGCTGACCTATCAGGAGTCCGAGTCCCTCGCGGTGTTTCTCCAGGGCAACGCGGTGTTTCACCGCAATTGGCCCTATGCGTGGGGAATAGGGAATGATCCGCGGCATTCGAAGATCGTGGGCAAGATCGGCGTGACGACCCTTCCGCGTTTTTCCGAAGGCAGGAGCACTGCCGCCTTGGGCGGTTGGCTCTATGGGATCAGCGCCTATTCGCGACATCCTGATGAGGCATGGGCCTTTATCGAGTTCATGGCCAGTCCCGAGATACAGAAGCATTTTGCGATCCACGCTTCATTGGCTCCTTCCCGGCTTGCGCTGTATGCCGATCCGGAGGTCCTCCACGCCAATCCTCAATACAAGGATTTGTTTCCGGTTTTTCAAACTGCCCGTCCGCGGCCCCGCACGCCCGTGTATCCCATTGTTTCGCACATTCTTCAACGGTATTTTAGTCGTGTGTTGGCTTTTCCCGAGACGGATATTAGAGAAGAGGCACAAGAAGCCGGTCGGAAGATCAACCGGTTTTTGGCCTTATTCCGTGATTTGTGACGAAATCGACCCAAGAGCACACCACCGGCTGGTTGATGGCCTTTCCGGCCCTGACGTTCGTGGTCGTCTTTTCCCTGTATCCGGCCATGGATTCGTTCTTGCTGAGCCTGTACTCGGACTTCCCCGGCAAAGCACGATCCTTCGTCGGTTTCGGCCATTACGCGGAACTGTTGCAGGACCCCGTTGCTTATCAGGCGTTCATCGTCACACTGGGTTTCGTCCTGCTCTCGACTGCCCTGGAACTGCTCCTGGGTACAGGCATTGCACTGGTCGTTCACGAACGCTTTAGAGGGCGAGGATGGGTCCGGGCGGCCGTGCTGATCCCATGGGCGATTCCCACCGTGGTGGCTTCACAGATGTGGCGGTTTCTGCTAAACGATCAATACGGCGCAATCAACGCAATCCTCTTCGGCGACCGGGTGGAGGCCTACGTCCCGTGGCTGGCCGATCCATGGATGGCCTTCTGCGCGATCGTCCTGGCCGACGTCTGGAAAACGTCGTCGTTTACCGGACTCCTTGTCCTGGCGGGCTTGCAAGTCATTCCCGAGGAGACCTATGACGCGGCGCGCGTCGATGGAGCCACGGCATGGCAACGTTTCCGGCACATCACCCTCCCCCTGCTGAAGCCCGCGCTTCTCACCGCTCTCTTGTTTCGGACCATTGATGCATTTCGGGTCTTTGACCTTGTATTCGTCATGACGCAAGGCGGTCCCGGTGACGCCACGCAAGTGATTCAATTCTACGGCTATAAGACCCTCTTTACCGAGGGACGCGTGGGCTACGGGACCACGATCTCGGTCACGGTCTTTGTCGCGATGGTGATTCTCTCCCTGTTCTACGTCCGTACTGTCGGGTCCAAACTCCTGCAACGGGAGCCGGCATGACAAATCGTCCGGCGTTGATTGGCGGGATTCTCCTGGCCGTGCTCGGCAGCTTGTGTCCTTTTCTCTGGTTTGTCCTGACTTCGTTCAAGTCGCAAATCCAAGTGGAAGCGATCCCTCCAACCTGGTGGCCGGACGGCAGTCTCGTGTTTTATGCCTCGGCACTTGTCGAGCATCGATTGTTGCACTACGTCACGAACAGCCTGATCGTTGCCGGTACTACCACCGTCGTTGCACTGGTCGTCGCGACTCCGGCCGCCTATGCTTTGGCACGGCTGCGGTTGCCGGGAAAAACGTGGTTCCTGGGCGGGCTGCTTTGCGTCGCGATGTTTCCGCCTATCGTCATTGCGGGACCGATCTGGCAAATCCTGGAACGTCTCGGTGGGCTGAATACTCATTGGGGACTGGTCCTGCCCTACGTCTCACTGACCCTGCCCCTGGCCGTGTGGATTTTGACCACGTTCTTTCACGAACTGCCGGTCGAGTTGGAAGAAGCCGCACGCATCGACGGCTGCACAACGTGGCAGGCGTTGTACAAAATCATGCTCCCCCTCGCGGCACCCGGGCTGTTTACCACGGCCATCCTCACGTTTATCTACGCATGGAACGAATTTTTCTTCGCCTTGCTGATTCTCACGGATCCCGAACGCCAAACCCTGCCGGTCGGCATTGCCCTGTTTCAGGGAGAATTTATCATGCCGTGGGGAGAAATCGCCGCGGCCTCCGTGATCGCCACGCTGCCGTTGATCATCCTCGTGCTCCTGTTTCAACGCGGGATCATCAACGGCCTATCGGCCGGGGCGGTGAAGGGGTAAGGCATGGCCGGACTGGAACTGCAACACATCGAGAAAACGTTCGGCCGGAGCCGGGTTCTGCATGACGTGTCGTTCGAGGTCGGCGACGGCGAATTCATTGTGTTGCTGGGTCCGTCGGGATGCGGCAAATCCACGTTGCTGCGCATCATCGCCGGGCTTGAACCGCAGACCCGCGGCTCGGTGTTCTTCGGAAGACAATGCGTGGACGACCTTTCCCCTCCGGATCGCGACGTCGCCATGGTCTTTCAACACTATGCCCTCTACCCACACCTGACGGTCAGGGAAAACTTGGCCTTCGGGTTGAAAATGCGGCGGGACCCCAAACCCATGATCGAAACACGTATCGCTGAAACTGCTGCATTATTGGAAATTCGCGACCTGCTTGACCGGAAACCCAGGGAACTCTCAGGCGGTCAACAGCAACGCGTGGCCATGGGGCGGGCCATTGTTCGAAAACCCACATTGTTTCTTTTTGACGAACCACTGTCAAACTTGGATGCCCGTCTCCGGGCATCGATGCGGGTAGAATTGAAGAAACTGCACCAGCGCCTGGGCACCACCATGGTCTACGTGACGCATGATCAAGCTGAAGCCATGACGCTGGGGCACACCATTGTCGTTATGAATCACGGCAGGATTCAGCAGATCGGACGGCCCGAGCAGATTTATCATGAGCCCGCTAATCCCTTTGTCGCCGGGTTCATCGGCAACCCTCCGATGAATTTGTTCGAGGGTTCTTTTCGCCTCGACCAACGGCAACTCGAATTCCGCGTAGGAGACTTGACGTTGCGATTTCCGTTTCAGGCTCACGAACTCATCGGCGCAGACAATGGAATGGCGACCTTGGGGGTCCGTCCCGAAGACGTAACATTTGAACCTCAGGGGTCGGGACACGTTGCGATCACCGGAACTATCGACTTGATTGAAAACCTCGGCCATGATTCCATCGTGCATATGATGGTCAAAGGACAGTCTCTGATGGCACGAACCTCATTCGGTCTTCGGCAACACGCGGGAGAATCCATCACGATCTACGTGAAAAACTTTCACCTGTTCATCAACGAACGCCGGATTCCATTGCCGTCGCCATGAATCGCCGATCGCGTCTTCTCCACACCGCGGCATCCGTTTTGCTTATCTTCTCTCTTTGCTTCTCCCTTGAGTGTCTCGCCGACCCTCCATCAGGCATTCAACCGCTGGAGTCTCTCCCTCACGACCGCGCCCTGTTGACCGGCGAACCCATTCACACCCTTCTCACAGCCGCGGACCAGGAGCGGTTCCTCAATGAATTGGAAAAGCAGCCGCCGGATTGGAATCAGTTGCATGACCCGCCGGGTGAAGAACTCGGAACCAGGCTTTTCGACTTCAACCGGCAGCGGGATGCATTACGGAAGGAACATCCATTGATGCGCCAACGAGTGGCGTTTTGGTGGTCGGGTGTCTTGGACGAGTACCGGGAAGCCCATCGAGGATTCTCCGTGGTCATGGGCCCCGAGTTCACTCAAACGACCTGGGGCCTTGTCCGGTTCAAGCCGCTACAATTGCCGCATGAAATGGTCGCCGTGCCTTCGGCGGACAGGCTTCCGACACTCTGGGACCGCAGGGTAGAGGGCGAACCGGTGGAAATCGGTATTCTCTTCACCGGCACGTTGATTCCCTGGGAATCCATCATCTATGCCTTTTCTCATGACGACGAGAAACAGGGGCTGATCATGCCCGTGGTACAGGTCGACGGGGTCCGGTACTTTTTTCGACCTCTTTCAGATTAGCGTGACGACAACGGGGCCGACGTTTCTCCCGGGACTACGGCTTCGAAGACCGACGAATAATCAACATCCCGCAGGCCTTGGCCGACGGTCTCTTCCAGAATTCCGCGAATGGCGGCGAGGACCGGAGTCGCCACGTTCGCGTCTCGCGACGCGTTCAGACACAACTCGACGTCCTTCAAGAGATGCCTGGTCGAGAAGTTGGGCCGGGCGTAGTCACGAGCCAGCAAACGCGGCAATTTCTTCTCGAACATGGGCGCCATCAAGGCGCTTTGTCTCAGTACGTTCATGAACGTCTCGACTTCCACGCCCGATCGCTGCGCCAAGCCCAAGCTCAAGGAAAAGGCCGTGATATGGGCCGCGATGAGTTGATTCAAGGCCAATTTCAAGGCAGCCGCCCGCCCGATCGTTCCCACGAGCAGGGGTTCTTCGCAAAAACATTTCAATAGCTCGTGCCATCGCTCCGCGTGTTCGGCCTTTCCTCCGACCATGACGAGCAGGCGGCCGGCTTTTGCCTCGGCAATACTTCCCAGAACCGGCGCCTCGAAATAGTCTCCGATGCCCGTTCGAATTTCCCGGCCGAACGCGATACTTTCAGATGGAGCAATCGTCCCCATCTGAATAATCATCCGATTCTGAAAGTCGGGTTTTCCCGAAGCGAACAAGGCTTCCCGTATGGCCGGCGCATCGGCCAACATGAGAATGGTGCATTTCGAAGCTTCGATCGCCTCTGCGGCTGACCGCGCCCTAAGGGCGCCCCGTTGTTGCAGGGCCGCACACTTTTCTTCCGTCCGGTTGTACACCACGACGTCATGGCCGAGCCTCAACAACCGTTCGGCCATGGCTGTCCCCATTAAGCCTGTGCCTATCAATGAAACTTGCATCGCTCCCTCTCACCAAGGTTGATTGAAGGATTAGGTGTATCGCAGGTCTGCAAGGAAAGCAAACGAACGGGCCGGTCGTAACCGCGTCACTGCCGGTTGACCCCTGCTTTTCAAGTCGGTATCTTCGTCTCTGCCAACAGGGTAAAAAAGAGCCTCCGGCCGGGATCAATCCTCAGCCGTGCTCAACAACGGACCGCGAATAAAGGACACCATGGATATTTCAATCGGTTCAAATCAGCTTCGCAATACGAACGGCATTTTTATGGCGCAGGACCAGGACCTGATCAAGGTGGAACAGAAGGCTGAAGACGGGAGTATCCTCCTGAGCATGGCCCTCTATAATCCCGCCGGATCACAGGTTGCCAAGCTGGAACGCAACGAATGGGCGTCCAATGACCAGGACCGCTTCGAACTCCGGGCCGAGCCCGCATCGGTGACGGTGATTGATAATACGCTCAAAGGCGTGGTGTTCCTCGTCAAAAGGAACGAGGAGAACGGCGTCCAGGTGCCGCAGGCCAAGTTTTACTTGCCGGGCGGGGCGGTGTCCGAGGTCACGGCCGAACATTGGCACGTCGGAAACAAGATGGAACTGAAAGACGCGGACATTGACCTGCAGGGCGGTGCGATCGAGATTCAATAATGGAACCTCTGATTTAATGCACCATCGGGCGCATGGCTGCGTTGTGTCCTCGCTCAACCCTCGCCTATCTCTATGATAAGCCTCGGGTTTCGCTCCGGGACGCCTTGCCCTGCATCCCGCTATCACAATAAATCAGAGGTTCCTAATTTTTTTTCGGGCCGGCTCGACGTTGTTGTTTTGAATCGCGAGTCCTTCCCTCTTCCGTTGGCTTTCCACGTTCGTGGGAGAAGGTGAGTGTCGACGTCTTTCTATCACCGGCTGGCCGACTTCCTTGTTCTTCTCCATTTCACGTTCGTTCTTTTTGTCCTGTTCGGCGGGCTCCTGATTCTGATATGGCGGTGGATGATATGGCTCCACCTTCCCGCGGCGGGTTGGGGAGCCTTGATTGAATTCACCGGCTGGATCTGCCCGCTGACGCCCCTGGAGCACTGGCTCCGGGAAACGGGCGGAGGCCCGGGGCATCAATCCGGTTTCATCGAGTACTACATCCTGCCGCTCCTTTACCCCGCGGGGCTGACCGGACAGCTTCAAGTGATCCTCGGTCTTCTCGTGCTTGTCCTGAACTGTGGCGTGTACCTGCTCATATTTCGCCGGCGTCGTCAATCCATGCAACGTGCATAACGCCCCTTCCTTCATCGCGCCGTTTCCGCATTTCCTGCGAGTCTCTTGACCGCCTCTTTCGGCGACAGTATAGTCGGGGACTTGCTTTTATCTTAGGGAACCTCTGATTTATTGTGATAGCGGGATGCAGGGCAAGGCGTCCCGGAGCGAAACCCGAGGCTTATCAGAGAGATAGGTGAGGGTTGAGCGAGGACACAACGCAGCCATACGCCCGATAGTGCAATAAATCAGAGGTTCCTTAGGACATTGTGCCCATGAACGATCTAGCAGGAAAAAAGCTGGGGTTGCTTCTGTCAACCCCCCCTTCTCATCCCAACGCGGACGTGGTCGTCGGCTTGAGTCGCGAAGCCTTGCGTTCACACGTGAACGTGTACTTGTATCTCATCGATGAGGGCGTGAAGAACCTGGAAAACGCGGCGATCCTCAGCCTGGCTTCGGCAGGCGTCAAATTGAACGTCTGCGCCTACGGATGCCAGCAGCATAAAGTATCCACGGAAGGCTATGGGCAGGAAGTGACGTTCTGCGGACTGGTGGTGCTCTCCCAAATCATCACGGGCTGCGATCGATTCATCAGCCTGTAACGAGCTGCCCGTTTTCTCCCTTTTCTCGTGACTCGTCCCACGTCTCTGCGGAAGGGCCGTCCATCACACGTTCAACGCCGCCGGCCGTACAGGAAGGTGATATTGATGCGCCGGGATTCATATTCGTCCCGAAACACACAGGTGTCCGATTCATGAAAGAGATCGGAGTTGAAGACCAGGGCCCGGTTTGCCCGATAGGACACCTTCACGGGCGACGCGCCGCTTTGGTTCAGAAATTCCCGGATCTTCGGCTGAAACGCCGTGGAATTGTAGACCTTGAAATCCCAGTCACGCGGGGCCTCCTTGTCCCACACGATCAAGCCTCCGCTCGTGGGGTCGAGGTTCGCGTCATCGGGGGTAATCCAGAAATTGACGTTCACCGCCGCCGCATCAGCGTGGATTTTCAAGGGACGACGGGCACTGTCCTGCTTGAACGCCCAGGCCTGGAGTAACCGGTGTTGGTGAAAGATGCCCGGAAAGGCGGTGCGTAATTCTTCGGCCACTTGCAACAACAATGGCGAGGAAAACCCTTCGCCCAGAAACGCCCCGATGTAGCCGTCTTCATAATCCTTCTTCCAAATGGTCGACTCCCGGCAAAACTGCTGAAGGGCCGCAAGCGCCTCGGGCCGCAACAACGTATCGATATAAATGATTTCAGGCTGGCTCGCGTTATAGCGTCGTTCAATCTCTTCCACGTTCAATTCCGGATTCAACGCTCCCCGGGGTAACGCAGGATTGTCGGCATAATGCAGGATTCGGTTCAGCGACGGAGCAAGGGCCCGGGCCTCTTCCTGGCTGAGGTTGATTCGTTGGTTCGCCTCCCCCGAGGCCCGCTCTCGTAACGCGGTCAGGGTGGTCTGGTATCCGGTATCGGGCTGCCCCAACAATCCGCGTTCGGCCAAATAATGGATTTGGTCCGCATCGTGCTTGATCCGGGAGGCATGAAGCGCGTCGATCCGGACGGCCTTTCCATGGTTTTGCAGCAGATGGGCCGACGCGCGGAGTTCGTGCAAGGCCCCATCCATATCCTGTTTCCACAATAGAGCCAATCCCAGATGATGATGGGCTTTCGCGTATTGAGGCTTGATGGAGACGGCCTGCCGGAACCGGGCGACCGCCTCGTCCGGACGATCGTCTTCAAACAGGATCACGCCGAGATTGTAATGGGCCTCGGCATTTGCAGGATTGAGCGCAATGGCACGTTGATACGCGTCCCGTGCTTCGTCCTGTCGGCCTTGCTCCTTCAGGACCACGCCCAGGTTGTTGTACCCTTCAGGATGATCGGGCTTAATCGTCAAGACCTGCTTGTACGTCGCGCAGGCTTCGTCGAGTTCGCCTTTTTCCCGCAGGACGTTACCCAGGTTCCCCAACGCTTCGATGTAATCGCCCTTGAGCGAGAGGGCTTGCCGGTAGGCGCGTTCGGCCTCGGGCAATTGATTGAGTTTTTGATGGACGAGTCCCAGGTTGTAAAAATAGAGCGGCTTCGTCGCGTCGCGTTGAACGGCTTTCGTGATACAGTCGAGTGCCCGCTCATACCGGGCCTGCTGGTACGCGACCAACCCGAGTAAATGAAGCGCGTCGGCATGGGCCGGATCCTGCGTGATAATCTTCTGATAACAGGTTTCGGCCTGGGACAATCGACCCGCCCGATGATGGTTGATCGCCTCCTCCAACAGTTGTTTGGCAAAGGCCGTCTTTGCCGGCGTCGGAGACTTGGCCGTCAACTTGGCTTGTCGTCTTCGTTCGGTCCTGTTCATCCTGGTACGCCAACCATTTCAGGAATTCCGAGACGTGTGAGCTTCCTGAACTTCGGCAGAGTACCCCTGCCTTTGTCAAAAAGTAAAGCATCCGGGAGCCACCTTTTCGACTCCTGCGCACGATCCTGCATGACCTCACAAGCCGGCCAACCTGCTCCTTGATAAAAAAAGGGTCTTGCACGAACGTGCAAGACCCTTTGAACCGTTTCCCGATATGAAACGATCAAAACCCTTCGGCAAAACTGCGCAGTTTCTTGCTCTGACTCGGGTGGCGGAGTTTCCGCAAGGCCTTCGCTTCGATCTGCCGGATCCGCTCCCGCGTCACCTCGAAGTCCTGCCCCACTTCCTCCAACGTGTGGTCCGTCGCCTCCCCGATCCCAAACCGTTTCCGCAACACCTTCTCTTCCCGCGCCGTCAGCGATTCCAGCGATTTCCCGATGTGCCGCTGCAAATCGTACCGCACCGCCGCCTCCAACGGCGACACCGCTTTCTTGTCTTCGATGAAGTCCCCCAAGTGGCTGTCTTCTTCTTCTCCGATCGGCGTCTCCAACGAGATCGGTTCCTTGGCGATCTTCAGGATCTTCCGCACTTTCTCCAACGGCATCTCCATCCGCACCCCGATTTCTTCCGGGGTCGGTTCCCGCCCCAATTGTTGCACCAGGTGCCGTGAGGTCCGCACCAGTTTGTTGATGGTTTCGATCATGTGCACCGGGATCCGGATGGTCCGCGCCTGGTCCGCAATGGCCCGGGTAATGGCTTGCCGGATCCACCAGGTCGCATAGGTGCTGAATTTGTACCCCCGCTGGTATTCGAACTTGTCCACGGCTTTCATCAGCCCGATGTTTCCTTCCTGGATCAGGTCCAGAAACTGCAGCCCCCGGTTGGTGTATTTCTTGGCGATACTCACGACCAGCCGCAGGTTGGCTTCGATGAGTTCGGCTTTGCCCCGCTTCATCTTTTCTTCGGCCCATTCCAACCCCACCAGGGCGCTTTTGAATTCGGCGGTCGGGAGTAGGGTGGCGGTCCGCTCCACCTGTTTGAGCGTGGTCCGGGCTTCCTGGCTCCGGGCGACCACGTGCCGTAAGGCGGCGTCACTGAGCCCGGCCTGCCGCCGGATGGGGGCGGTCGGGGTCCCGGCCCGGCTCAACCGCCGGAGCAGTTTGAGTCCGTCCTCACCCGGCTGCCCCAGTCGCTGGCAGCAGTCCCGGAGGAGCCGTTCGGCTTGCCGCACGGTCCGGCCCGCGTCTTTGATCTGGCTCACTAAGGCCTCCCGCACGGCCGGTTGCAGGTGCAGCCCGTCCACCCGCGCCCCCAATTGCTCTTGCACGCCCCGCACCTTGGTGCTCCACCGGGCCTGCTGGGCCACCGGCGCGGTCCGCCGCCGGTCATAGAGCCGCAGCAGGGTCTTGCCCAACCGCCGGACCTGGTCCAAGTCCGCCAGCGCCTGGTGCCGCAATTCTTCTTCTTCCTGGGCCTCGGCCACTTCGGGGTCCTCCAGGTCGTCGTCCCCGGGGTCATGCACCAGCACCACCTCCCCCACGCTCACGTCCCGTTTCTTCAGCCGGCCCCGCCAGCTCTCCAGGGTCTGTAGGGTCATCGGCATCCCCGCGATCGCCCGCGTCATCTCTTCTTTGCCCTCTTCGATCTTCTTCGCCAGCTCGATCTCCCCTTCCCGGCTCAACAACGAGACACTTCCCATCTCTCGTAAATACAAGCGAACGGGATCATCCGTTCGACTCAAATCACCGGGGGTCAGATCGATTTCCGGGGCATTCTTTTCCAGCAAATCTTCCTGTTCCTCGGTCTTCTCGGAAACCGACTCCGGCTCGATCGGCGCTTCGGTACGAGTTTGAGCCTGTAACGTCCCGTTCTTCATACGTTTCAGAACGGGGTTCTCGACGGGATCGAGCGGTTTTCGGGGCTGAATTTCAGGAGCGCGAACCCTTGCGGAGGATGGGCGCCCCTTCTTGTCCCGTTGGCTCTTTGTTGCCACTACCGACTTTTCTTTGCGTAGTTTGGAGGCGATCGTCTTTGCCATAAAGGACCCTTGTCATGGAGCTAAGGTGGAGGAGGCTAACCCGGCTTTTCTCCCGCGCAACGCTTCGATTTGGGAATTCAGACAATCCACGTCATCCGTTCGTTGTTCTCGTTCGGCGATTCGAAGCTGAGCAATCAATTCGTCCAGCCGGGTTCTCAAATGTTTTTGTGACAACGCTCTCAAACAACCCTGAATATACTCATCGCGGTCTTCGAAATGCGTCACGGACACCGCCAACTCCGCGACCGAATCGCGACACGTCTCATCCAACCCGGTTTCCGCGAAAAATCCCGATACATCAAGACCGCCTTCCGCATCCAGGTGCCGCAACCCTATCTCCACAAGCCGGCGATAGAGGGGTGACCGGAAGGCCTCAGGCCGCAACTCCTTGAGGTGTTCCGGATGCAAGCTCCCCTGCACCATGAATGAGACGATTTCGCGTTCCTCTCGAAATTCCCTTGTTTCGTTGCGTCGATTGCCGGACGTTGGTGCTTTCCCTTGAGATCGAGGCCCCCCCTGACGACGATCGAGCACGGCAGAATATCGATCGAGCAGCAATTGCGGCTTGACGCCCAGTCGCTCGGCGACGCGCTGGATCTGTTCGTTCTTTTCAATAGGGTTTGAACCTTTGGCCAGGATGCGGAGTATGTCGTCGACTCGCCGGGTCCGCTCTTCGATCGTTGCGTGGGCGGCCCCTTCCAGACGTTGAGCTACGGCCCACTCCAACAACGTCAGGGCTTGCTCCTGCAACGCGAGAAAATCTTCCGCCCCATGCGCCCGAACGTAGGAATCCGGATCATGCCCCTCAGGCATGACCACAACCTTGACGGTGATCCCGCTCTCACGAAACACGTCAAGCGCGCGTAACGCCGCGCCGGTCCCCGCGGCATCGCCGTCGAAGATCAGCACAACGGTGTTGACGAACCGACGCAGCAGGACGGCATGCTCGGACGTCAGTGCGGTTCCCAAGGGTGCGACAACCTGGTGAATACCCGCCTGATGCAGCGCCAACACGTCGAAGTAGCCTTCGACGAGCATCAGAGAGTCAAGGTGCGGGGTCGTCTCCCGCGCCTTGTGCAACCCATACAACACACGACCCTTCTGAAACAGCGCCGTGTCCGGAGAATTCAGGTACTTGGGGGTGCCCTCTTCAAATACCCGGCCACCGAATGCAATCACCTTGGCGCCCAGGTCGTGGATCGGCAGCATAACCCGGCCGCGAAACCGGTCATAGAATCTCGCGGACTTCGAGGAGCCTTGGGCATCCTTGGCCGCCACCAGGCCCGAGGCGGCCAGGTCGGAAGGAGCCGCGCCTTGCCTGGTTAAATGGTTGGTGAGTCCGTCCCACGAAGGCAACGCGTATCCCACGCCGAACTCTTTCAGGGTCGGTAATTCAAGACCACGTTCGGCGAGGTATGCCAAAGCCAACCGGCCTTTGGACGGATCATGAAGATTCTGCTGAAACCACGCATTGGCCAAGGCATGGAGGCCTTCCAATCGTTTTCGCTGACCCGTTTGGGATTGCGAAAAGCCCTGTGACGCCGGAAGCGGGATTCCCGCCCGTTCGGCAAGATCTCTCACCGCCTCCGGGAACTCCAACCCTTCCTTCCGCATCAGGAAGGTAAAGACATCGCCTCCGGTTCCACACCCGAAACAGTAAAACATCTGTCGCGCGGGGGTCACGGTAAACGACGGGGTCTTTTCCTGATGGAACGGACAAAGGCCTCGAAAATTCTGACCCGTTTTCGACAACGTGACATAGCGGGACACCACGTCCACAATGTCAACGGAGTCACGGATTTGTTGAAGGGTAGCGGGAGGGATTCCAGCTCGTGCCGTTGTCAAGGCTCTTCTCCGAAGCCTCTGTCGGTACCCTCTTTCTGGAAGAGCTAGGCGGTCACAACTTGTTGGAAAATAATGCTTTTCACACTATACCAGGGATATGCCGACAAGTCAACCTGCGGGAAAGCAGCGTGCCGGTTCTCACCGGGATTACTCCGGCTCCCTGATACCCGTTTTGCCGAAGCGTTTACCCAGTTCCTGCTGAATCGCCGTCATGGGAATTTCACAATGTCCCAAGGCCACTATGGTGTGAAAGAGCAGATCCGCCACCTCGTGTATGATTTCTTCCCGGTGTTCCGTTTTGACGGCCAGCACGACTTCCCCGGCCTCCTCCACGACTTTTTTCAGGATGCGATCCGGTCCGTCTTTCATCAAGGAGGACACGTAGGAATGCTCTTGTGGATGAGCCTTCCGTTGCCGGACCATTTCATACAGTCGATCGAAAATGCTTCCATTCGCCTCTTCATCGCCGTGCGTCGCCGCCACGCCCTGAGGCGTCACTTCCGAAAAAAAACACGTGCGGGCTCCCGTATGACACGCGGGCCCGGCGGGTTCGGCTTTGACCAGAAGAACGTCCCCGTCACAATCAAGAAACACCCGTTTGCTAAGCAGAAAGTTGCCGGAGGTCTCCCCTTTTTTCCAAAGCCGTTGCCTCGAACGGCTCCAGAAGTGCACGTACCCGGTTTGCAACGTCTCATCGAGCGCTGCCCGGTTCATATACGCCACCATGAGGACTGCGCCGTCACGCCAATCCTGGACAACGGCAGGCACCAGCCCGTGTTCATCGAACTGCACCTTGAGGTCGTTGGAAGCCGCGCTCCCGTCAGATTCCACAGCCATTCACGATACGCACGGGAAGCCCGTGTTCCTTGAGGTAGGTTTTTGCGTCACCGATACTGTAGGTTTGATAATGAAAAATCGAGGCCGCAAGCACGGCATCGGCCTTTCCCTCTCCGAGGGCCTCATACAGATGCGCTATCGTTCCGGCTCCACCGGACGCGATGACCGGAATGGACACGGCTTCCGAAACGGCCCTGGTCAGCGGCAGGTCATAGCCGTCTTTGGTGCCGTCCTGATCCATCGAGGTCAACAGGATTTCACCGGCCCCTCTTTCTTCCATGTGTCGGGCCCATGCCACGGCATCCAATCCCGTGGGGTTGCGTCCCCCGTGGGTGAAAATCTCCCATCGCGCGGAGTCCGCTTCCTTGACCTGTTTCGCATCGATCGCCACGACAATGCATTGGGACCCAAATCGACGAGCCCCGGCCGTCACGAACTCCGGATCCTTCACGGCGGCTGTATTGATGCTGACTTTGTCCGCCCCCGCGTTCAGCAATTGCCGGATATTCTCGAGGGTACGAATTCCGCCACCAACCGTGAGCGGCATAAACACCTGCTCGGCCGTCCGGGACACGATGCCCAACAGCGTATCCCGATTTTCGTGAGAAGCGGTGATGTCCAAAAAACACAGTTCATCGGCGCCGGCTTGATCGTATATCTTCGCGACCTCGACCGGGTCCCCGGCGTCACGAAGATTCACGAAGCTCACGCCCTTGACCACCCTGCCATCCTTCACGTCCAAACAGGGAATGATGCGTTTGGTCAACATCCCCGCCTCATGCACGAGCCTCGGCCAACGCCGCGGTGAGATCCAACGTGCCTTCGTATAAGGCCTTGCCGACGATGACCCCGATGATCTTTTGCCCCAATTGTTTGATCGCACGGATATCCTCCACGCGCGTGACTCCCCCGGAGGCGATCAGAGGAACCGGAGAAGCCTGCATCGCCTCCCGCAAAGCCGATACATTCGGCCCCTCCAACATCCCGTCACGACTGATTTCCGTAAAGATGACTCCGGCGAGGGGATAGTCCTTCAAGGATGCCAACACGTACTCCGCCGTTGACTCGGAAAGATTTGTCCAGCCGTGCAATGCGACCTTTCCCTGTTTCACGTCGACCCCGACGAAAATTTTCTCGGGGAAGCTCGCACAGGCGTCGTCGAGAAACGCCCGGTTTTCCAATACGGCCGTTCCCAACACCACCCGGCCGACGCCATAAGAAAAATACTCTTCCATGACCTCCAACGATCGTATCCCTCCGCCCACGTGAATCGGGATGGAAACGGCCCCGGCAATCGCTCGCACCTGCTCCATGTTGTGAGGTTTCCCGTTGACCGCGCCGTTGAGATCGACGATATGCAACCGTTCAGCGCCCAAGGCTTCCCATTGCCGGGCCATGGCCGCAGGATTGTCTGAATAGGCCGTCTCCTGCGCCATGTCGCCTTGCCGGAGTCGCACGCACCGCCCGTCCTTTAAATCAATTGCCGGGATAATCATCATACGGCACGACTTCCTGTCGTTGAGTGTGAGCCTCGAATGAAGTATCTGAGTGAGGAAGGCCGGAAACGCTATCTACTCCGTACCCAAGGGTAAGCTTTGCAGCACGCGAATGACCCCTGTGCGCGCCAGCTCTTCGGCCGTAACAAACGTCCCCCCCCGTTCGAGGAATCCCTTGAAATCGTGAGTCAGCGGTTTTTGCTCTTCGAAAAAATCGCCCACCCACAATACCTCGCCGCCCCGGGCTCCGACCAACCGGAATTCGAACCCGACGGCCGCGGGATGAGCGGCGAACTTTGTGCCTTCCCGTTCACGGTACACTCGGACAACGCCCTCAAGAACCGCTTCCACACCCAGCCGTTCTCCCAAGAGACGAGCCGACTCCCGACTATTCCTGGCTTGGGCCGATCCCTCCGGAATGTCAAGGATCTGTCCGACGGTTTCAGGCGGGATGACTTGGATCCGAGGCTTGAGCCTCAACTGGGAATACACCATATGCCGGATCATGTCGGGAACGGAATCCGGCACGGAAACCTGTACCGGGCGAGACCGGCCGGGAACCGAGGAACCGCTGACACTCCCCAAGGATTGATGGATCTGTGGATTTTCAAGGTCCGCCGGAGGCGGCGTCCTGAACGCTAGCGAGATTCCCCGCTCCCTTTTAGCGACGCGAAACGGCACAATCGCGACCTTGTGGATGGCCCGGGGAACAAAATGAGGATGCGATTTAATACTGACCGTGTCCGGGGCGCACGCCCCACACCCCCAAAGCAGAAGACATGTCGCCGACAGCCAGCGAGCCTGTCGCCGGCGCGCGCCGGTGGTGGTGAAAGCGCTCAATGCCATGCCCCGAAATTCTTGAGCAATTGAAGCCCGACCTTTTGACTTTTTTCCGGATGAAATTGACAGGCAAAGACCTTTCCCCTGGTCACGCTCGACACAAAAGGAACGCCGTACCGTGTTTCGGTACACACCACGTCGGCCTCTTCCGGTTCCACGTAATAGGAATGGACAAAATAGACGTGGGCCTCCGGACTGATGCCTTCGAATAACGGCATGGGCCGCTTCACCTGAATCGTGTTCCAGCCCATATGCGGAATCTTTAACGACGCCTGAGCCGATCCGGCAGGAAACCGTTTCACTTTACCTTTGAAAATATTCAACCCCTTATGCACGCCAAATTCTTCGCTTTCCGAGAAAAGGACCTGGAACCCCACGCAAATACCCAGGAACGGCTTGTCCTGAGCAATAGTCCGGCGCAACGGCTCGACCAGACCGAACCGTTGGAGATTGTTCACGCAATCGCCGAAGGCCCCCACTCCGGGAAGCACGACGTGGGTTGCTCGATCAATGATCGCAGGATCGCTCGTGACGACCGCGTGATGTCCCACGGTTTCAAATCCTTTTTGGACGCTTCGCAAATTCCCTCTCTCATAATCGATGATGGCAATCATGCTTGCTTCATCACTCCTTACTCCGCAATCTCCCTTTCCGAATGACTAGGCGAGAACCCCTTTTGTGGAAGGCACTCCAACCTCCCTATCGTCCTGGCGAGTCGCCTGATCCATGGCTTTTGCAAAAGCCTTGAATACGGCTTCGATCATATGGTGAGGATTCCGGCCGTACCGCACGTTGACGTGCAGATTCAACCCGCCTTGAGTTGCCAGGGCCTGAAAAAAATCTTCAAACAAGCCGAGATCAAACCCTTTCACTTCCCGGTGAGACAGCGTCACGTTATAGACCAGAAACGGCCGCCCGCTCAGATCGACCACGACTTCCGCCAAGGTTTCATCCAACGGGACGGTCGCCCACCCGAACCGGCGGATCCCGGCCTTGTCTCCAAGCGCTTCTCTGATGGCGCTTCCCAACACCATGCCGATATCCTCAACCGTATGGTGATCATCGATATGTGTATCGCCCTTGGCTTCAAGCACGAGATCAAACAACCCGTGTCGCGCGAAGGCATCCAGCATGTGGTCCACGAACGGCACGGGCGTGGCGATCCGGCGTTCACCCGTCCCATCCAGTCCCAATTCCACACGAATGGCGGTCTCGGAGGTGGACCGGTCTACTGACGCCCATCGCGATTTCCTTGAAATATTCATGATCCCCGGCTTTCTATGGAACGGGCATGGGCCTGTAACCCCTCCATGGCAGCCAACCGCGTGACGTAGGGAGTGACGACTTTCAACTGTGTCTTGTTGTACGCCACCACGTTCGTTCGTTTCACGTAATCATCCAGGGACAAAGCCGAAAAAAACCGCGCGGACCCCCCGGTCGGCAGCACGTGATTCGGGCCGGCAACGTAATCCGCCACGGCCGGCGGAGTATAACCCCCCATGAATACCGCACCGGCATGCCGAATTTTGTTTACGTAGTCGAAGGGCCTGGGCAAAAGGACCTCCAGATGTTCGGGGGCCACGGCATTGGCCACCTCAAAGGCTTCGTCCAGATTCGACACGACGAAAATTTTACCATATTGGCTGACGGAATGCGTCGCAATATGTCGACGCGTCAGCTTCGTCAATTGCAAGCGAATTTCCCGCGCAACCTTCCCGGCAAACGCCGCCGAGGGCGTCACCAGGTAGACGCGGGCTTCTTCATCGTGTTCGGCTTCACACAGCAGATCGGCGGCGCAGTGGGCGGGATTTGCGGGTTCATCCGCAATCACCAACAGTTCACTCGGTCCGGCGATCATATCGATGTCGACGGTCCCGTACACGGCTCGTTTGGCCGCGGCCACGTACATGTTTCCCGGCCCCACGATTTTATCCGCCCGGGGAATCCGCTTGGTGCCATAGGCCAGCGCCCCGATCGCCTGCACGCCGCCGATCCGATACACTTCATCGACGCCGGCGAGGTCCGCCGCGACCAAGAG
The DNA here is from genome assembly GCA_965207015.1 of Nitrospirales bacterium. Taxonomy (GTDB): domain Bacteria; phylum Nitrospirota; class Nitrospiria; order Nitrospirales; family UBA8639; genus Bin75. Next base: position 1,909,454 of record OZ242257.1, read on the forward strand.
ATAGGGATCAATGGCCCCCGACGCAGTGGGGCTGCACATGATGACCCGTGGCACCCCGGCTACTTTCGCGGGGATCGCGTTCATCAGGACCGTGGAGGGGTACAAGGCTTTGCCCCCCGGCACGTACAAACCCACGACGTCCAACGGAGTGATGAGCTGCCCCAGCTTCACGCCTTTCTCTTCACTCACCCACGTCAATTTGCGTTGTTTGCGATGAAACGCGCGAATACGCCGGGCGGCGAATTGCAGGGCTTGCAGATCGGTTCGTTGAACGGCGGCATACGCCTGCCGAATCTCTTGCGAGGACACCCGAAACCGTTCGGGTGACAACGCAAGCCCGTCAAATTTCTTGACGTAGCGCACGACCGCGTCATCACCCTGTCGTTCGACGTTCTTCAGAATCCGTTTCACGCGAGTTTCGATCTCGGCGTGCTGCCGCGCACCGCGATTGCAGACTTCAGCCAGTGCCCGGGAATAGACTTTGGATTTTGAAGAAATAACCTTCATCACGCCCTTAGGCGCAGGCCGTCTTGGGACGACTCTTGCGCAGCCTGTTAATCATGGTGGTAATCGCCTGATGCTTCATTTTCAAACTGGCACGATTCACGATCAAGCGTGCCGTCGATTCCGCAATCGTTTCCATTTCCTTGAGGTTGTTGGCCTTCAGCGTCTCTCCGCTCGACACCAGGTCCACGATACGATCCGCCAAGCCCACGACCGGCGCCAATTCGATCGACCCGTACAACTTGATAATCTCGACCGGAATGCCCTGCCGGTTAAAATGCCATTCCGTGATGTTGGGATACTTCGTGGCGACCCGGAGTTTTGACGATAAGCGCGTCCGCTCATCCAGTCCCGCCAAGGCCGCGACGGAGATCCGGCACCATCCGATCCGCAGATCCAGGGGTTCATACACGTCCAGTTGTTGCTCCAATAATAAATCTTTCCCCGCCACACCCACGTCGGCGGCGCCGTACTCCACGTACGTCGGCACATCCGTGGGGCGGACAACCAAAAAAGACAGCCCTGACTGCGGCACTTCGAACGCCAATTTGCGATCGTCCGAGGACAATTCCGGGCCAAAATAGCCCGCTTTCTGAAACAAGGCCAGTGTCTGATCCAGGAGTTTTCCCTTCGATAGCGCGACGGTGACCATGTCACTCATAAGGAACCTCTGATTTAATGCACTATCGGGCGCATGGTTGTGTTGTGTCCTCGCTCAACCCTCACCTATCTCTATGATAAGCCTCGGGGTTCGCTCCGGGACGCCTTGCCCTGCATCCCGCTATCACAATAAAGCAGAGGTTCCATAACCGGAGCCCTCTCGACGAACCGAAGCGCCCAAGCCTTGTAATTTATCTTCGATCCGTTCGTATCCCCGTTCCAAATGATAAATTCGGGAAATCCGCGTCTCACCTTCTGCCGCCAACCCGGCCAACAGGAGCGCGGCACTGGCGCGCAGATCCGACGCCATGACCGGCGCGCCCGTCAAACGGCCTAATCCTTTCACAACCGCGCGGTGTCCATCAACCGCAATCACCGCACCCATGCGTTGCAATTCCGGGACGTGCAGAAACCGCCCAGCAAAGACCAATTCGGTGATGACGCTGGTTCCTTCCGCCAAACACATCAAGGCCATCATTTGCGCTTGCAGATCCGTGGGGAACCCCGGATAGGGAAACGTTTGAACGTCTTGGGCCTGCAACCGGGATCCGGCCTCGATGGTGATCGACCGAGTCCCTTCCGACAGGTTGGCGCCGCATTGCTTGAGTTTGGAAGTCACGACCTCCAGATGTTCGGGCACGCATTGATCCACTTCGACCCGCCCACCCGTCATGGCCCCGGCAATCACGTACGTTCCGGCTTCAATCCGGTCGGGAATGACCTCGTGATCCGCGCCACGCAACGCCGAAACCCCTTCGATGACAAGACGTCCGGATCCGGCCCCGGAAATTCTGGCCCCGCGTTTGATCAGGAAATCGGCCAGATCGACAATTTCCGGCTCCATGGCGGCATTGTTGATGACCGTCGTACCTTTCGCGAGACAGGCGGCCATCAATAAATTTTCGGTGCCGGTGACGGTCGGAACCTCGAAATCGATGCGTTGGCCTTCCAACTTCGGGGCGTGGGCCCGGATATAGCCGAAATCCACGGAAACCGTGGCCCCCAGCTTTCGCAGGCCATCCAAATGGAAGTCGACCGGCCTCGGACCGATGGCACAGCCACCCGGGAGGGAAACGACGGCTTCCCCAAACCGGGCTAACAACGGGCCCAACACCAGGATGGAGGCCCGCATGGTTTTGACCAGATCGTACGGCGCCTCGAGTGATTGGACGTGAGTCGCGTCGATAACCACCAGCCCCTCCTCCTGCTTGACGGAAACGCCGAGTAAGCTGAGAAGCGTCATCATGGTGGCGACGTCTCTCACCTGAGGCAGGTTGGAAATCGTGCACTCTCCTCCCCCTAACAGGGTCGAAGCCAAAATCGGGAGCGCCGCATTCTTGGCGCCGCCCGTCCGGACGCGCCCTTCCAGGCGCTGCCCTCCCGTGACGATCAAACTGTCCATGACGACGACGTTCGCTCCAGGCAAATCACGCGATCGATACCCGCCTGATCGCGCCGGATGGTTTTGACGATGAACGCTTCGCCGACTTTTCGACGAACGTCCTCTGACTGATGCATTCCCATTTCCATGACCAGAATCCCGCCCGGATGCAACAACGACGGACTCTCCGCAAGCAGGCGATCGTAGAACGCCAAACCGTTCGAACCGCCATCGAGGGCAGGAAGCGGCTCAAATGACCGGACTTCGCGCGGCAGGCGATCGCATTGCTCCGACGGAATATAAGGTGGATTCGAGACAATGACCGACACCTTGCCCCCAAACGCGCCAGCGGCCAGCGGTTCGAGACATTCGCCCCGGAAGAACCGGATCCTATCGGCCACGCCATGACGCTGCGCGTTCTCGCTGGCCACTTGTAGGGCCGGGGCACTGCAATCCGTAGCCGAGACGGTGGCGCCCGGGCAGTCCAGAGCCAACGAGACGGCCAGGCAGCCCGACCCCGTTCCCATATCCACCATGTGACAGTCGACCGTCGAAAAGCGTGAAGCCAGGACTTCCTCGATGATCAACTCGGTTTCAGGCCTGGGAATCAACACGCTCGAGTTCACGAGAAAGTCGCGTCCGCGAAAAGCCTGGGTCCCCATGATATATTGCAGGGGTTCCCGTGACGCCCGGCGCCGAAACAGCGATTCGGTTCTCGCCCAAGTCGCCGGTCCGACCCTAGCGTGTGGGTCCGCATATACCCTGAGACGCGAGACGCCCAAACCGACTTCCAGCAGCCAGAACGCTTCATTGTCCGCATTGGCCACCTCGGCGGCCTGAAGGATCGCCACGCCCCGTTGATAGGCGGATAGGAGTGTGGACGGGGATGGCAAGGAACTGTTCGGAGCCGCCATATCAGTCTGCATCATCAGTTGTTGGACGCGATTTCAGCCCCACGACTCTCCGGCTCACGAGCATCGTGCAACGCCTTCACCAATTCCTCAAGGTCTCCGTCCAGGATCGATTCCAGTTTATGCAAACTCAGCCCTATCCGATGATCCGTGACGCGATTCTGCGGGTAATTGTAGGTGCGGATCTTTTCACTTCGCTCACCCGTCCCGACCTGGGAACGACGATGCTCGGCAATCGAGGCTTCCTGTTTTTCACGTTCGGCGTCGCCGATGCGGGTTCGGAGGGTGCGCATGGCTTTTTCACGATTCTTGAGTTGCGACCGCTCATCCTGACACGTGACCACCATGCCGGTGGGAATGTGCGTAATTCGTACGGCCGAATAGGTGGTATTGACGCTCTGACCTCCCGCGCCCGAGGAACAGAACGTATCGATGCGAAGATCCCTCGGATCGAGATGCACGTCGACGTCTTCAACCTCCGGCATCACCGCCACGGTCGCCGTGGACGTATGAATGCGGCCGCTCGCCTCCGTACTCGGAACTCTTTGTACGCGGTGCACCCCGCTCTCATATCGAAAGGCGCCGTACGCTCCCTGACCTTCGACCAGAAAAATGGCTTCCTTGATCCCCCCGATACCCGTCTCATTGGCATCAATCATCTGCACCCGCAACCCGCGGTTCTCGGCATAACGCATGTACATGCGCAACAACTCACCGGCGAACAGCCCGGCCTCTTCGCCGCCGGTCCCGGCTCGTATTTCGACGAATGAGTTTTTATCATCTTCGGCATTTCGAGGATGCAGGAGTAGCAGCGCGCGTTCCTCAACCTGTGTCCGTTGCTCCTGCAACGCTCCCAATTCATCGGTGGCCAACGTTTTGAGTTCCGGGTCCAGTTGCGGATCATCCAGCATCCGCGAGGTATTGGCGATTTCCCGGAGCAGACGTCGGTAGTCCGTAAACAACTGGCTGACGTCTTCAAGGTCAGCCCGCTCCTTGTTGTAGGCAATCACCACTGGCGGTTGGCTGAGGACCGTCGGATCGGCCAGGCGATGGGTCAATTCGTCGTAACGATGCGCCGCGGCTTCCCATTGGGCGAGCCAACCCTCAAACTGGTTTTCCATCTTGTCGCCGGACATAGAATGCCCTTCTCTACAATTCTACAATTGAACGAAAGTCTGCGAGAAAATCAAGGAGTGCGAAATCGCGTCGAGCGGGGAGGCTAGGCTTTGGACTTCTTGGCGTATTTTTTCCTGAATCGTTCCACACGCCCTTCGGTGTCAACGATTTTCTGCGTGCCGGTAAAGAAGGGATGACAGGCAGAACAAATGTCCACCTTGATATCGCCCACGGTAGAACGGGTTTGGAATTTCATGCCGCATGCGCAACTGACCGTCGCCTCGGAATATTCGGGATGAATGCCTGCTTTCATGATACCGATGTCCTCCTGAAAACTGATCCAAAGGTTATATCTAGCATGAAAGACCGGTCGTTGGCAAAGCGCAGGGAAAGGTTATCGATTCATGGACTGGAGAAAGTCCTGATTATCCTTGGTCCCGGCGATCTTATCCATGAGAAACTCCATGGCTTCCATCGTCCCCAAGGGGCTCAAGACCTTGCGTAACACCCACATTTTATTCAACCGATCCCGGTCGACCAGCAACTCTTCCTTCCGGGTTCCCGATTGACTGATATCAATGGCCGGGAAAATGCGCTTGTCCGCCAAACGGCGATCCAAATGGACTTCCATGTTCCCCGTGCCTTTAAACTCTTCAAAAATCACGTCGTCCATACGACTGCCCGTATCCACCAGCGCCGTGGCCAGAATCGTGAGGCTCCCGCCGTCTTCGATGTTTCGAGCCGAACCGAAAAACCGTTTGGGTCGTTGCAGCGCGTTGGAATCCAGCCCGCCGGAGAGCACCTTTCCGCTCGGAGGCGCAATCGTGTTATAGGCGCGAGCCAACCTGGTAATACTGTCCAGCAAGATCACCACGTCGCGCTTGTGCTCAACCAATCGCTTGGCCTTTTCCATCACGATCTCGGCCACTTGCGCGTGCCGTTGAGCCGGTTCGTCAAACGTGGAGCTGATGACCTCGGCGCTCTTGACCTGACGCTGCCAATCCGTGACCTCTTCCGGTCGTTCGTCAATGAGCAGGACGATGAGCAGGGTCTCCGGATGATTGTGCAGAATCGCACGGGCAATAGCCTGAAGCAGCATGGTTTTTCCCGTCCGCGGAGCGGCCACGATGAGCCCCCGTTGTCCCTTCCCGATGGGCGTGGTCAGTTCCATCACCCGCGTGCAGTATTCTTCCTGATCAAACTCCAGGGAAATGCGTTCCTCGGGATAGAGCGGCGTCAGATTGTCGAACAGAATTTTGTCCCGCTGCACTTCCGGTTCGTCATAGTTGATCTTTTCGACTTTCAATAAGGCAAAATACCGCTCCCCACCTTTGGGCGGACGAACCTGACCCGAGATGATGTCGCCCGTTCGCAAGCCAAAACGACGGATTTGAGAGGGCGAAATATAAATATCATCGGGACCCGGAAAATAATTCGAATCCGGCGCACGCAAAAACCCGAAGCCGTCGGAAAGGGTTTCCAGAACCCCTTCACCAAAAATGACTCCGTTCTTCTCCGCCTGCCCTTGCAAGATGGCAAAGATCAGTTCCTGTTTCCTCAGATTCGCACACCCTTCGATCTTCAATGACCGGGCCAAATCTGCAAGGTCGCCGATGGATTTTTGTTTCAATTCCGCAAGATGCATAACCTTCTCCTAAAGGTGGGTGATCGTTGAACCGAAAGGCCTTGAAACCGCTGCCGGCCTTTCAGCACATGTAGCCTGACAGAACATACAAACGCCTCCCATTGTGTGCTCTCTTCTCTTCCTTCATCACGTCAGACCGACGACTGCCAACGTCCAAGCCGGGGTACGGATGAGGGAGGAATGGAAGCGGGTCTGTACAACTTTCCTCCTCGCCGACATCGGGTCGTGACGACGAGCCGAAATGTGTCTTCCTGGAGATCGACGGATTCGCAAACTATTTATTCGTGGTGAACAGACCGTCCTGCTTGTGTTCCGGAACAGTCATTCAGACAATTCCGCCGATGCATTAAATGAAGGGAACCTATTCATTATGTTTTGGACAGAAGGGTGTTGGCGTAACGAAAAACTGATTTACAATTTTGGGACTTGAAAACTCATGTAGGGAGAAGTAACTGCCTCTTCAATCTGGAAGGTATATATATTTTGTATAACATGCATCTCCTGATTGTCAATAGCTACTTTCAACCCTTGTTGGTTTGCGATGCCACGAGCGTTGTGATAAATGAACGGAAGCAGGAGAAAACTCTTTAACATAGAAAATCTATTGCACAAAATGGCCAAGCCCGACGAGCCTTTTTCACATAGCCGGATTTTCTCCTTTGCCGAGGCGACGGAACTGATCCCCAAGCTGGCGACGCATCTGACCAAAGCCAAAGCCGGCAAAACGATCCTGCAGCAAACCAAAGAAGAAATCAAAAAAGCAAGCGCCAATGCTCCGTATGGAGGCGGAAGTTGTGAGGGACCACGCTACATCAAAGCACTCGAAACGATTTATGAAAACCTCAACAGCATCAATGAAATGGGCGTGATTGTCAAAGATCTGGACATGGGCTTATGCGACTTTCCGTATCTCATGGAAGGACGGGTGGTCTATCTCTGCTGGAGGCTCGGTGAAGAAACGATCGAATGGTGGCATGAAATCGACGACGGCTACAAAGGACGCCAAACCCTGCCCAAAGGAATCACGTGAGAAACAATTTTGAATCACTCGTCCGTTTTGGCAAGCCGTAACGCGGAGGCCGAGTGCATGACGTACGTGATCATTGGATGGGATGGGCCCGAAGGGCAAAGCAAGCGGCCGCATCATAGGCCCGCCCACCTGGACTATCTTGAGCGCTTGCAGCAACAGGGCCAATTGATCTGCGCCGGACCCTTTACCGATCAAGCCGGAAGCCTGGTCATCATCGAAGCGGACACCATGGAGAAGGCCGAAAGCATTGCCAACGGCGATCCCTACGTCACGCATGGAATATTCGAACGAGTCGAAATCCATCCGTTTAGACGAGTCTTCCCCCGGCCGCAAGAAATTTGAAAGAGCGGTATCTTGCGTGTTACAAATTTTTTTCATGATTTCACACGTGTGGCGATCCAATGATTAAACTAATCCGCGAAGGCTCGACCAAATACCCGTGGCTACTCAAGATCATCATGTTGGTGATCGCGGTCACCTTCACCATCGGGATGGGGTGGTTCGGGTATGAAACCGCACAACAACCCAACGTGGTGGCTGTGGTCGGGGCGTATCAGGTGGAGTTGGAAGAATTCCGCAGGGCGTATAACAGACTCGATGACTTCTATAGAAACCAGCCGCAGCAAGAAGCCCCGGACAGCAAGGAACTCAAGCAAACCGCCATCAACTCTTTAGTCAACCGGAAACTGTGGCTCGTGGCTGCCGATGACCTCAATCTGGACGTGCACCAGGACGAACTGCGAGACGCTATCATGAAGCGCGATGAGTTTCAGAAGGATGGGGCCTTCGACCCTGAAACCTACCATCGCCTCCTGTCGCTCAACCGGATTTCTCCGGGGAAGTTTGAAGAGGGCCTGGCCAAGGATCTTCGCATACAAAAAGTTCAGTCCCTCGTTCAAGACGTGGCGACCCTCAACCCGGTGGAGGAAGAACTGGTCAAGGAACTCGCCGCGGGGCAAACCGCCGGCCTTGAAGATGAAGAAGAAATCGAAAAGATCAATGACCGCATCAGACTCCAACTCCTGATTCAAAAGAAACAGCAAGCTCTCGCAGCGTTTCAACAGGCCCTCCGGGCTTCCGCCGCCGTGGAGATACGGCAGGAATACCTCTAGGTCCCTCACGATTACCCCAAACCACTCCTGCTCTCGAGCGAATAAAGATCCCGGCACCACCAATTTCTCAAAACCCTGAACGCCAACAGTGGAAGAACGGTCACAAAGACCGTCTTTTGAGACGCTCTTCATATCGGGCGGCGTACAGGTCAATGAGCCTGCGGATCATCGCCTGATACGACGTCTGACGCTTTCCGGCCTCTTTCTTAAAGAAATCCACACTGGATTTGCTCAAAGAGATCGTGACCTTGACATGGTCCCGGCGAAGCACCAACTCATCCGGCGGTGGGAGAAAATCTTTAACCACTTTCAATTGGCCAAGAGGCTCATTCGTATATTTGATTGTGTTCTTCATAAATCCTTTTGCCCCTCCTCCAGTATCCTGCACCGATGATTCGAATCAAATCCTTTCGGTAAGTGAAGCGAACCGTTAAGACACCATCTTCAACTCGACCAAAACAATAATAACGCTTTTCCTCACGACTATGCTCCAAATCCTCTGCAATCACGCGCCCCGGATCAATAAATGCTTGCTGAGCGACTTCAAAGGAGACACGATGTTTTTCTTGGTTTTCAACGTTTTTCGCATCATCCCATTCAAATCTCGTCTTTGCCACCTATGAATTATATCTCTGAAACAGGGATTAATCCATATAAATATACATATAGTTATATGTAATATGTTGAGCTGTAAAAAAATTCGGGGGTATCTGCCGGATGCCGTCTTGTGCCGTGCAGATTCTGGGAAACTGAGATGGAGCCTCAGCCTTCTCCGGCTATTGAATCAACATGGCGTCGCCGTAGCTGTAGAAGCGGTACCGTGCGTTGATGGCTTCCGCGTAGGCCGCGCGCAGTTGGTCGAGACCGCCGAAGGCGGAGACGAGCATGAGCAGCGTGGTGCGCGGCAGATGGAAATTGGTTAACAGGGCATCGACCATGGCGAAACGAAACCCTGGTGTAATGAATAACCGGGTTTCACTATGACCGGGGCGAATTTTTCCTGTTTCGCTGACCGCGGATTCCAAGGTGCGCACCGACGTGGTTCCGACTGCCACGACTCGCCTCCCTTCAGCCTTTGCCACATTAAGACGCTGCGCCGTCTCCTCGGAAATATCAAACCATTCGGCAGCCATATGATGGTCTTCGATCCGGTCAACGGTGACGGGACGAAAGGTCCCGGGCCCCACGTGCAGCGTGACGGTCGCGAGTTGAATGCCCTTTTGTTTGAGGGCTGCAAGTAATTGTTCCGTGAAATGCAACCCCGCGGTCGGCGCGGCAACGGCCCCATCCGAGCGCGCGAACACCGTTTGGTAGGTCTCTTTGTCTTGCTCGGTCGCGGGACGCTTGATGTAGGGAGGGAGCGGGACTTCGCCTATCCGGTCGAGTAGTTCCGTGACGGACCCTCGAGAATTGATCCGAAGAACCGTGCGCTCCTGACTTCGTTCCAGAACTTCGGCTGTCGCCACATCCTGAAATTGCAGGACCTGACCAACGTCGATGTGCCCTTTCAGCAAGACTTCCCAACTCTTTTCCTCCAAAGGCCGTACCAACAATGCCTCGATTTTCCCGCCGGTGGACTGTTTGGTGCCGTGGAGCCTAGCGGGTATCACCTTCGTGTCGTTCAACACCACCACGTCATCGGACCGCAACAGATTCGGCAGATCTTTCACCTGGGCATGTTGAAACGCGGGCTCCCCCTTACGCGGCACAACCAACAGACGCGCGTGATCTCTTGGAGAAACCGGATAGTCGGCAATCAGCGATTCGTCAAAAGGAAAGTCGAACTCGGACAGTCGCAAGACGGATACCCACTTCGACAAAATTGAGGCTAGGCCATCAGGAACGGTAGGGAACGGCGGGAATCAGTTATGAAGACGGCAAGGTCATGACCACCTGATCGCGCGGCAGGATTTCCGTCTCCGGATAGTAATAGCGCAGGATGGATTGATAGGGGTACCCCAACTCGGCCATTTCCTTGGCGCCCCATTGACAGAGGCCGACCCCGTGCCCTGCCCCTTTTCCCGCAAACACCACGTGTCTGTCAATGCGTTCAATGGAAAATCGGGTACTGCGGACTTTGGCATACCCGAGGATCCTCCGAAATTCCTGTCCCGTGATAACGAGTTCCCCCTGGGAATGCAGGATCCTCATATCCTTGACCCGACCGGCGGTGGTCAGGCCATAGGGCGTGAGCGTCGCGAGCCAGCCAATGGGATACCCTTCTTCCTTGAGCCGGGCTTCGACCGTGTCAAACGGAATGGTCGCTCGCCACTCGTACCAGGGCGACTTCCGATCAAACGGACAAGCCACCCCTTTCAAATAGGGCAGATCTTTGGCCCACACGTTCACAGCGTCTTCCGTGGGCCCGGCGGTCGTGGATGAATACACTGCGAAAATAGGACGGCCTTCATAGGTGAGGACCTGACCGCGCGTCCGGGTTACGGCATCGAGCACGGCGCGATTAACCTTTTGACGGCCCGTATAGACCTGATCCTGCACGCTCGCATAGACGTCGAACGGTTGGGCTGCGTTCTCAAGTTTCTTGTACAACACGTAGGTCCGCGCCGCCACGGCCTGCGTCCGCAAGAGTTCTTCGTGCCAACCGGGATTGACTTCCGAACTCACGACGCCCGTCACGTACTCTTCGAGATCAACCACGTTCACGACCAGAAGGTACCCATCGCGCACCATAACGTCGAGACTTCCATACACGACCCACTGTTCACTCGTCGCCTCAGAGTTTGGAGATTGAAGCGTGACCCGCAGTTCGTTGTGCGCGCCCTGAACCGCAAGGCGGTTGCCCCGTACTGGGCGGTCGTCGACCTGCAACTCCTGCCCTCTGGGAATGATGGTTGCCCCGGACGCCACGTCGATCCGATCGCCCGAAGGCATTTCGAGACGAAGAACTCCGGCGGACGCGACCGTGATGCGACTGGCCTGTTCGGCGAGGGCGACTCGAACGTCATCCTCTGCATGAACCCAGGGCAATGGAACCAGTCCGATGAACAGCAGTAGAACCCTGACCGGAGACGAGGCGAGCATGATCACCGCTTCAGGAGGAAGTAGAGAAGGAGACTGCCCACCACGCTGATGAGGATACTGGTCCCTAGTGGGAAGTAAAAGGTGAAGTTGTCCCGCTTGATGAAAATATCGCCCGGCAGCTTTCCCAGCCAGCCGAGCCCGGTTCCCTCACCCGGCCATTTGCCGAGCAACGAGACCACGATGCCGAGGGCGACGATTCCCAAGCCCAGAATGATGAGCGTTTTCCCAATGAACTCCGGCATGGCTCACCTTGCCAATGCCTCGGCAATCTGGACGGCGTTGAGCGCGGCCCCTTTGCGCAGGTTATCCGCCACCACCCACAAATTGAGCCCGTTGGGAATGGAGTCATCCTCACGAATCCGTCCCACGAACACCGAATCCGTGCCCGCCGCGTGGATCTGCAGGGGATACAACTTCCGCGAGGGATCGTCATACAGTTGCACGCCCGGTGCGGTCGAGAGGATGGCCCGGGTTTCCTCCACCGACAACTTCTGTTTGGTTTCGACGTTGACGGATTCCGCATGGCCGACGAACACGGGCACACGCACCGTCGTCGCGGATATCCCGATCGAATGGTCACCAAGAATCTTCCGTGTTTCGTTGACCATCTTCATTTCTTCACCGGTATACCCCGACGACAAAAAATCGTCGATGTGCGGCAAACAGTTGAACGCGATCTGGTGCGGATACACCGTGGACGTCACGTCGCTGAAGCTCAGCAACTGCCGGCACTGTTCCGCTAATTCGTCCATGGCCTCTTTTCCGGTACCGGACACCGATTGATAGGTTGAGACGACGACGCGGGTAATCGTGGCCTGATCATGTAACGGTTTGAGTGCCACCACCATCTGAATGGTGGAACAATTCGGGTTGGCCACAATGCCCTGGTGGGCTTCCAGATCGTGCGCATTTACCTCGGGGACGACCAGCGGAACCTGTGGGTCCATGCGCCAGGCCGAACTGTTATCGATCACCACCGCCCCGGCTTTGACGGCAACCGGCGCGTACTCCTTACTCACGGAGGCACCGGCGGAGAACAACGCGATATCGATCCCTTGAAACGATTCCCGTGTGAGCAATTTCACCTTGACGTCGTCGCCGCGAAACGACACGGTCCCGCCCGCGGACTTGGACGAGGCCAACGGACGCACCTCGTCCACGGGAAACTTGCGTTCTTCCAAAACCGAAAGCATTTCCGTGCCCACGGCACCGGTGGCCCCGACCACGGCAACGGTATAAGCCGATTTCTTCTTCATCTTACGCTAAGCGGCTGTCTCACGAATTTCCATTCACGACGACGCGGATACGGTGACTGAAGGTATCCGCGATGTATACGTGTCCTCGGGAATCCAGCGCAACTCCGAACGGATAGTTGAGACTGCTCTGCAAGGGGTCCTTCCCATCGCCGGAAAATTCCGCCTTCCCGTTCCCGGCCAAGAGCGACATTTCCCTTTTCTGCAGATGCCACACCCGAATCAAGTGGTTGTCGCTGTCCGTAATGAACAGGCGGCCGTCAGGATGAAGAGCAATGGCATACGGCCGGGACAAGCTGGGAGAGGATTCATTTTCACCCAGCGTGAATTGAAACGCCTCCACTCCGCCCGTCACCGTCTCCACCGTCCCGGCCTGTCGATCCCACTTCCGAATGCGACTATTGAATGTATCGGCAATGTACAGGTTTCCGTCCTGATCCACGGCAAGTCCGCTGGGACCGGCCAACGCGGTTTCAGGACCCGGTGCCCCGTCGCCGTTGTATCCCGACTCCCCGGTCCCGGCGACTGTCGTAATCACGCCGGAAGGCACATCGAGTTTTCGGATCCGGTTGTTGCTTTGATCCGCGATGTACAAACAATCCGGCCCGTCCAGGACCAGGGCCACGGGTTCATTCAGAGCCGCTTTTACGCCAGGTCCATTGTCACCGTAAAATTTCGCCTGGCCCGTTCCTGCGATGGTGGAGATGAACCCGGTGGCGGGATCAACCCGGCGAATCCGATGATTCCAGGTATCGGCAATGTACACGGTGCCATCTTCGGCCACGGCCACGGCCGAGGGAAAATTGAGCGCGGCCTCGGTGGCCGGACCGCCATCACCTGCAAACCGCTGATCCTTTGATTGAGTTCCGGTCACGTAGCGGACCATGCCACTCAAATCTGGGGTTTGTGAGTAGGCGTCACCCGGTTTGTTCACCGGATCCGCCAATGGATCTTCATCGTCTTCCGGGCACTCCGGCACAGGCTCGACAGACGTCGACGCATGGGCATCAGGCTCGCAGATTCCAGCTATCGTCGTGATGAACCCGGTTTGCGCATCAACCTTACGCACCAGATGATTCTCCGAATCGGCGACATAGAGATTGCCCGCGGCGTCGAGAGCCACCGTTTTGGGTTCGTTCAACGTGGCCGCCGCGGCCGGACCGGCATCTCCGCCGCAGCCGGGCTCCCCGTTTCCGGCGATGGTCCCGATCGTACCGGCTTGAATGGTGTCCAACATACTTCTCTTAACCTTCCTTACGTCTATGGAACCTCTGATTTACTGCACTATCGGGCGCATGGCTGCGTTGTGTCCTCACTCAACCCTCACCTATCTCTATGATAAGCCTCGGGTTTCGCTCCGGGACGCCTTGCCCTGCATCCCGCTATCACAATAAATCAGAAGTTCCCTGACCGATGCTTTGCAGAATACGGTCGCTCATCTCTTTGGTACCCACGAGGGTGGTTCCCGGCGCCGCGATATCTCCGGTTCGGCACCCCTGGCCCAACACTGCCTGAATAGCGTTCTCGATGAGGTCCGCTTCCTCGCCCATACCGAACGAATACCGGAGCATCATCGCACCGGAAGCGATCATGCCGATGGGGTTGGCCGCATCCTTGCCCGCAATATCCGGGGCGCTCCCGTGAATGGGTTCATACATGCCGACGGACGCGCCGACGCTGGCCGACGGCAACATCCCGATCGACCCGGTCAACATGGCGGCTTCGTCACTCAAAATGTCACCGAACAGATTTGTCGTCAGGATCACGTCAAACTGCCCGGGATTCCGGATCAACTGCATCGCGCAATTGTCCACGTACATGTGTCGCAGTTCCACGTCCTGGTAATCCTTGTGGACCTCGATGACGACCTTCCGCCACAACTCCGAGGATTCCAGCACGTTTGCCTTGTCCACGGAAGTGACGACTCCCCGGCGTTTGCGTGCCACGTCGAAGGCGATTTTGGCAATCCGCGTAATTTCCTCCGTCGTGTACACTTCGGTATTGAATCCGCGATATCCCGTCGGCGTCGCCTCCACACCCTTGGGCTTCCCGAAATAAATGCCGCCCGTCAACTCACGAACCACCAACACGTCAATGCCTTCGATGACTTCGCGCTTGAGGGTCGAAGCATCAGCCAATTCCAAATACAGTTTGGCCGGGCGGAGATTCGCAAACAGCCCGAGTTGCTCCCGCAGGCCCAGCAACGCCCGTTCGGGCCGCCGCTCATAGTCAAGGCCTTCCCACTTGGGTCCACCCACCGCCCCCAACAGGACCGCGTCACTGGTCTTGGCCAACTGGAGCGTATTGTCCGGCAGAGGCCATCCCGTGTCATCAATGGCCTGACCGCCGACCGGGGCGTGCACAAACTCAAACGCGTGACCGCCGCGTTTTCCCACCGCCTCCAACACCGCCACGGCCGCCGGCACGATCTCCGGGCCAATGCCATCCCCCGCCAATACTGCGATCTTCTTGTTCATAATCTTTCCTTTACTTCACTCGCGCCGCACCCTCTCCCAACAGGGATGCAGGACTATTGAGGGAGAGGAAATGCTCCTGTGCTTGATCAACAAAGCCTGATTTTATCGCCCTGGTTGGCGCGACGCTCCAATTGCGACGCCATTTTATTCAGAGCATTCAGATAGGCTTGGGCCGAAGCCACGATGATATCCGTATTCGCCCCGTTCCCGGTGACGATTTCGCCGTCCTGTTCGATTCGCACCGACACCTCTCCTTGCGCGTCCGTTCCACCGGTGATGGCTTTGACCACGTAGGCCAACAATTTGCTTTTGGTTTGGGTGATCCGGGCAATTGTTCGATAGACCGCGTCGACCGGACCATCGCCAGTGCCCGTCTCCTTCATCGCCTGCCCGTCCACCTCCAACTCCACGGTCGCCGTCGGCAACTGATTCGTCCCGCTTTGCGTGCTCAGAGCCTTTAACGAATACCGTTCGGGCACCTTGGTAACGGCTTCGGACACGATCGATTCCAGATCTTCCTCGAACAATTCCTTTTTCTGGTCCGCAAGCCGTTTGAATCGCTCGAACGCCGCGTTCACTTCTTCGTCCGTGAGCGTATACCCCAGCTTCGCCAATTCCGCCCGAAAGGCGTGGCGACCGGACAGTTTCCCCATCACCAAGCGGCTTTGCGTCAACCCGATGGAATCCGGTCTCATGATTTCATACGTGTTTTTATCCTTGAGCAATCCGTCCTGATGGATGCCGGAGGTATGCGCGAACGCGTTCGCCCCGACGATGGCTTTATTGGGTTGGACGACCATCCCGGTGATCTTGCTGACCAGCCGGCTGGTCTTGGAAATTTCTTCCGTGCGAATCTGTGTCCCGGCGTCATAAAAATCCTTGCGGGTCCGCAGTCCCATCACGATCTCTTCCATTGACGCATTGCCGGCCCGTTCGCCGATTCCGTTGATGGTACATTCCACTTGCCCGGCCCCGGCGTGGATGGCCGCCATGGAATTGGCCACCGCCAACCCCAGATCATTGTGGCAATGCACGGAGATAACCGCCCGATCGCAGTCACGCACCCGCGTCCTGAGCGTTCGGATAATATCTTCAAATTCCTTGGGGGTCGTGTACCCCACGGTATCGGGAATATTCACCGTACCCGCGCCCGCGTCCACGACCGCCTCCACGACTTCGCACAGGTAGGAGACGTCAGACCGCGTCGCGTCCATGGGGGAAAACTCAACGTCATCGACGTAGCTGCGTGCGTGCCTGACCATCTCGACCGCACGCCGAAGCGCTTCCTCTCGCGTCATGCGGAATTGGTGTTTCAGGTGAATGTCCGACGTGGACAGAAAGGTATGAATGCGCGGTTTGGGCGCCCCTTTCAATGCCTTCCACGCCGAATCAATGTCCGCAGGCTTGGCTCGTGCCAGACTACAGACCGTCGGGCCTTCCACCTCCTGTCCGATACGCTGCACCGCCTCGAAATCGCCGGGGGAACTGAAGGCGAACCCGGCTTCAATAATATCGACGTTCAAGCGAGCCAGTTGTTTGGCGACCAGCACTTTTTCTTCCACGTTCATGCTGGCTCCCGGAGACTGCTCGCCGTCACGCAAAGTGGTGTCGAAAATTCTGATGTGTCGCTTCATCGTCCATGCTCCTCACGAAGATGATTCACGGCCTTCCGGCAAGACCTTGCCCACATGTTGATCGAGCCCTGCGTCCGGCCTTTCTCAATCATACCCCAATCATTCACCCAAGCATAACCAGCTCCCATAATAAAAAAGCCTTCACCCCGAAGAGGTGAAGGCTTTCGACCTGTTTCGGGGGCATCAGGGGGTCATTGACGGTGTAGGGACAAGTCTCTGTGCCTGTCCTGACCTGCCAGTGTCAGTGTCGCATCACCTAAAAGAAGGGGGGCGCTGCCTTTTCCTTGCCATTGCTCCATGCGATCAGTCCTTTGACTCCGACGACACGGGCACCCGAACCGGCGTCTCCCTCGTCGTTGGTGCGGTGACAACGTTCCAGCCTTTTTCCAACAAACCGGAACTCACATATGCCAAACTAATCACAAACAACATCAATTCAGGATAGGCCATGACGGACACCAGAATCAAGACGGCCCAGACCAAATACATGAAATGATTGTGGCCTGCAAACTTCAACTGTTTCACGCTACGGTATTTCACCGTGCTCACCATGAGGAACGCCATCAGCAGGCTCAAGGCAATAACCACCGAGGGAAGCACGCTTGCAGGCAGACGGCTGATGTGCGTGTCGAAAATATAAAACGTCGAGATGAACCCGGCTGCCGCGGGAATGGGCAAACCCGTAAAAAACCGACTCTCCGCACTGATCGCCATGACGTTGAACCGGGCCAAACGCAGGGCGCCGCAGGCCACGTACGCAAACATGATCGCCGCGCCCAACATGCCCGGGGATTTCAGCGCCCACGCATAAATCAAAAACCCTGGGGCGAGCCCGAATGAAATCAGATCCGACAGGGAATCGTATTCTACGCCAAACTCGCTCGTACTATTGGTCAAACGGGCGGACGTGCCGTCCAAGACGTCGAAGACCATCGCAATCAGGATCGCAATGGCCGCCGCTTCCAAACGACCATGGTACACGAAAACCATCGCGGCCAACCCGCTGAACAGATTGCCCGTGGTGAGGATGTTTGGGATCAGGTGAACGCCACGCCGGCGAGCCCCTTCCTTATTTTTGAATATCCGTCCCTTCACGTGAACTCCGCGAGTATGGATTCTCCACCCTTCACCTGGTCTCCGACCCCGACGCGGACCCGGCTGTCGACGTCAAAATACGTATCCATCCTAGATCCGAACCGGATCAGACCAAAGCGTTCACCGGACACGGCGGTATCGCCGGGCTGTACCCAGCACACGATCCGCCTGGCCACGAGCCCCGCGACCTGGACACAGAGCACCTTTTTCTTCGACGGCGTTTGAATCATCAACGCATTCTGTTCGTTATGCATTGTGGCATCCTGATCGCTGGCGTCGAGAAACCGTCCCGGCTGGTAGGCCATGTCCATCACGGTGCCTGCACACGGCATTCGATTGATGTGCACGTCGAAAATATTCAGAAAGATACTGATCCGGATACTTTGCTCTTTCAAATATCTCGGTTCAAACTCCTTCCGAATCGCGATGACTTTCCCGTCCCCAGGTGCAAGGATTAAGTCGTCACCCCGAGGAGGAGTACGAGGAGGGTTTCGAAAAAACCAGCCGGTAAAACACGCGAGAACTCCAAAGGCCATGGCGGTTTTTCGCAAACCCAGCAACCTGGCCAGCAGGGCCGGCGTCGCCGCTCCCAGGACAAAGGGGACCCCTTCCGGCGCAATGGGGAGATCTTTCGCACGATCAGTCATTCGAACCCGCTTCCCGTGAGGAACAAGATCGTTGTTTCCTCCCCTAATTTTTTTTCTGATCTACCAGTTTGTCCTTCTGCAACCAGGGCATCATGCCGCGCAAACGATCCCCGACTTCCTCGATAGGATGCTCCTTGCCTCGTTTCAGCAGCGCATTGTACACGGGGCGATTCGCCTGATTTTCCAGCACCCATTCCCTGGCAAACCGGCCGCTTTGGATTTCCCGGAGGATTTTCTTCATGGTTTGCTTAGTCTCGTTCGTAATGACGCGCGGGCCCCTAGTGACATCGCCGTATTTGGCGGTCGTGCTGATGGAGTAACGCATGTTGGCGATCCCGCCCTGATAGATCAAGTCGACGATCAACTTCACTTCATGCAGGCATTCAAAATACGCCATTTCCGGGGAATAACCCGCTTCGACCAGGGTCTCATACCCGGCTTGGATCAACGAGGTCAGGCCGCCGCACAAGACAACCTGTTCCCCGAAGAGATCGGTTTCGGTCTCTTCCCGGAAATTCGTTTCGATGACGCCGGCGCGACCGCCGCCGATGGCCGAGGCGTATGCCAAACCGACCTGCACGGTCTCTCCGCTGGGGTCCTGATGGACGGCCAACAAACACGGCACCCCGCTTCCCTTCGTGTATTCAGAACGGACCAAATGACCGGGCCCTTTGGGCGCCACCATAAACACGTTGACCCCGGCCGGCGGCTGAATTTGTCCGAAGTGAATGTTAAACCCGTGACCGAACGCCAGAAACGCGCCGTCTTTCAAATGGTGAGCAATCTCATTCCGATAAATGGCCGGTTGCACTTCGTCCGGAGCCAGGATCATGATCACGTCCGACTGTTTCACGGCATCGGCCACCGGCATCACTTTCAGGCCCGTGGCTTCGGCTTTTTTCCAGGACGAGCCTTCACGCAGCCCGACGACGACATCCACGCCGCTCTCCGACAGATTGAGAGCATGGGCGTGACCCTGACTGCCGAATCCGACAATCGCCACTTTCTTTTTCAGAATGTTTTGTAAATCCGCGTCTCTGTCATACATGATTTTCATAACGAACTCCTTGGGGAATGAACGTCCAACGGCCTCCCGGCAAACCGGAAAATCCTCGTCGGACTTACCGCTTCAGAATGGTCAAACAGTTCCGTCCAGCCTTGTGCCCCGCTGACTCATTTGGCATTCCGACTAGTTGGCTTTGGCAAGCGGGCGCGACTGAGTCGCCACCGTGCGAACGGGTTCCCGGGCAATGGCAATCCGGCCGGTCCTGACGATTTCCTTGATGCCGAGGGGTTGGAGCAACTGGATAATGGCGTGAATCTTGTGCACGTCACCCGTGACTTCGATCGTATAGGACGTTGGGGAGGAATCAATCACGTTCGCTCGAAAGATGTCGGCAATCCGCAGAGCCTCGGCCCGATCCTCCGACCGGGCGTGCACTTTAATCAAGGCGCTCTCACGGCTCACGGCGTCACTTTCATTGAGGTCCACCACCTTGATGACGTCGATGATTTTGTTCAATTGCTTGAGGATTTGCTCAATGATGCGCTCATCCCCGTTGGTGACCACGGTCATCATCGACACGCTCGGGTCGAGCGTGGGCGCCACCGATAAACTCTCGATGTTGAAACCCCGCCCGCTGAACAGGCCCGCGACCCGTGACAAGGCCCCGGATTTATTTTCCAACGTCACCGAAATGATGTGTTCCACGAATGCTCTACCCTTTAGCCGTTTACGCCGTCAAAATAGTGTCTTTGCTCTCCGCTTTGCCCGTCGCCCCTTGTCGCTTCTGCAACTCCGGCGGATCTTCCAGAATCATTTCATGGTTGCAGCCACCGGCCGGAATCATGGGATAACAATTCTCGAATTGATCCACCGGCACGTCAATGAAGACCGGTTTGTCAATGGCCATGGCCTCTCGAATCCCGTCATCCACTTCGCTGACCTTTTGCACGCGAAGCCCGGCGGCACCGTAGGCTTCCGCGAGTTTCACGAAATCCGGCGATTGGTCCAAATAGCTGCACGCATAGCGACCTTCATAGAACAAATCCTGCCACTGCCGAACCATGCCATGGAACCGGTTATTGATGATGAACACCTTGACCGGCAGCTTTTCGATCACGGCCGTGGCCAATTCCTGGCTGTTCATCTGCACGCTCCCGTCACCCGCAATACACAACACGAGTCGATCACGATAGGCCGCCTGCGCTCCCAAGGCCGCGGGGAAGCCAAAACCCATCGTCCCCAATCCGCCGGACGTGAGCCACGTATTCGGTTTGGTGAGATGAAAGTATTGCGCCGCCCACATCTGATGCTGTCCCACGTCGGTGGACACGATCGGATCGCGGTCCTTAGTCAGTTGATGGACCCGGTCGATCAGATACTGCGGCTTGATCAACTGATCCGGCTCCTGCCGGTAGCTCAGGGGATGAGCAGTCTTCCACTCAGTCAATTGATCCCACCACGGCTTGCGCAATTCTTTCTGGTCGCCATTCACCGTCGCACGCAACACGTTGTTCAATTCCTGCAAGACGCATTTACAATCACCCACGATGGGAACGTCCACGTGAATGTTTTTGCGAATCGACGTCGGATCAATATCGATATGAATGATCTTGGCACTCGGACAAAACTCGGACACCTTGCCGGTGACGCGATCATCAAACCGGGCGCCGATGGCAATCACCAGATCGGAATAATGGATGGCCATGTTGGCCACGTAGGTGCCGTGCATGCCGAGCATGCCCAGGGACAACGGATGTTGACCGGGGAAGGCGCCCAAGGCCATCAGGGTCTGGTTCACGGGGATCTGGGTCATCTCGGCCAATTCGCGAACCTCCGCAGAAGCGCCGGACAACTGCACGCCGCCGCCAATGTAGATGACGGGCCGGCGCGCCTTCATGATAGCATCAGCGGCTTGTTTGATCTTCCATTTGCTGCCTTCATAGGTCGGGTTGTAGCCGCGAATCGAGACGGAGTCCGGATACTTGAAATCGACCTTGTCCATGGAAATGTCCTTGGGAATATCCACCAACACGGGACCGGGTCTGCCGGTGGACGCGATGTAGAACGCTTCCTTGATGGTCTGCGCCAAGTCATTCACGTCCTTCACCAGGAAATTATATTTCGTGCAGGGGCGACTGAGCCCGATGTTATCGGCTTCCTGAAAGGCATCGTTCCCGATGAGCGCCGTGGGGACCTGACCGGAAAAGCACACCATGGGCACGGAATCCATGTAGGCATCGGCCAACGCGGTGATCACGTTGGTCATGCCGGGACCCGACGTAATCAAAGCCACTCCGGGTTTTCCCGTGGCTTTTGCATAGCCTTCCGCCATATGGCCGGCCGCTTGCTCATGCCGGGTCAAAATCACTTCGATGTCTTTCTGTTGATGCAGGACGTCGAAAATTTTCAGGACTACCCCGCCGGGAAGAGCAAAAATCGTTTTCACTCCTTCGCGTTTCAAGGCTTCCACAAAAATTTCGGCTCCTGTAAGCTGTGCCATGATCTCCCTCACCGGTTTGAACCATCCATGCCGAACCATGCATGAAGGGTTCAGTTAAAAATAATTGCGGCCCACCCGACGCGCTTCGTGTCGGCCAAGAAACCTAATGGTTTCGAGGGGTTGTAGACCTAAATGAGTGATGATAAACCTGCATTATCCACAAGTCAACTCAAACCTTGCAATTGCCAAGGCCCAACACCTTCTCCCCATGCGGGAAATTGATGATGTGAGGAAGAACAATGCCTCAGGTCCGGTTAGCCCTTCGACTACGCTTCCTTCGACTTCGCTCAGGACAGGCAGGACAGGCGTAGCGTAACCCGACAACGAATACATACAAGCATACGCACCCGGACGCGGCTTCATGTTACGCGACTTTAAACAAGAGATAAAAGATTTGGAAACCCGGCACCTGCGCCGGCAACTCAGGATCGTGGAGTCTCCTTCGGATACGACCATCACCTTCGAAGGCCGCCGGTTCATTGCCATGGCCTCGAACAATTATCTCGGGTTGGCCAACCATCATGCGGTCAAACGGGCGGCCATCGAAGCGATCGAACAATGGGGCGTCGGCGCCGGCGCGGCGCGTCTCATCTCCGGCACCATGACGCCACACGACCAACTGGAACGTGACCTTGCCCAATTCAAACAGGTCGAGGCCGCCCTGACCTTCGGCACGGGCTACACCACGAACCTGGGCCTTATTCCGGCGCTCATCGACCGGGACGGACTCATCTTTGCCGATCGCTACTGCCACGCCAGTCTCATCGAAGCCTGCCGGTTGGCCAAAGCCACACTACGCGTCTTTCAGCACAACGACACCGGGCACCTCGAAAAATTGCTCAAGAAACGGGAAAAAGCCCGGCCGACCCTGGTCGTCACCGAAGGGATCTTCAGCATGGACGGCGACCTCGCGCCGCTCCCGGATTTACTGACGCTCTGCCGGCAGCATGAGGCCACGCTGGTCATTGACGACGCTCACGGCACCGGCGTCATGGGAAAAAACGGTCGAGGAACAATCGAACACTTCGGGTTGAACCCACGAGACGTGATCCAGATGGGAACGCTCAGCAAAGCAATCGGCACCGGCGGCGGCTACGTCGCGGGAACGGCTGCCCTCAAAAACTATCTGATCAACACCGCAAAGGCCTTTATCTATACCACCGCCCAACCACCCGCCCTCGCCGCCGCAGCATCAGCCGCGATTCGAATCATCCAACACGAACCCGCTCGCCGGGAACGCCTTTGGAACAACCGAAACCATCTCCATGCCGCCCTGACAAACTTGGGCTTTCAACTCACCGAAACGCAAAGCCCCATCCTGCCGATCATCGTGAAGTCATCGGAGACGGCATTGAAGATGTCACAAGCCCTGTACGAAGCCGGCGTGTACGTGCCGGCCATCCGTCCGCCCACCGTGCCAAAAAACAGCAGCCGGCTACGCCTCACCGTCAGTTCGGAACATACGGAAGAGCAATTGGAAACAGTGGTGACCGTGTTTCGGAAGACAGGGAAAAAGATGGCGGTAATCTAGCGGTCCAGCAATCAGGTTCCATTTCTCCTTCTAGAGCCTTATTACTGGGCCGGTTGCCATTCGCTAGCCAGCCGTTCCGCCTCGGCGATCTGTTCCGGAGTCATGTTCGACGCAACCTTCTCGAGAAATTGCACTGCCCTGTCCTGCGAGTCCTGCTCAGAACTCGAAAACCGGGAAATCGCCAGACTGAACCACTTGTGCGCCTGAACGTAGTCTTTGGAAACGCCTTTACCGAGATAGTGCATGAACCCGAGACTGGCCTGAGCGAAGGCATTGCCCTGTGCGGCCGCCAGATGATACCAGCGTCGCGCCTCGGTGTAATCCCGAGGCACACCATAGCCCTGCTCGTACATGATCCCGAGCCTAGTCTGGCCTTTGGCGTTGCCCTGCTCCGCCGCTTGGCGAAACCAACCCAACGCCTCGGCGTAGTCCTGCGACACGCCCCTGCCTTGAGAGTACA
This sequence comes from Nitrospirales bacterium, assembly GCA_965207015.1. Taxonomy (GTDB): domain Bacteria; phylum Nitrospirota; class Nitrospiria; order Nitrospirales; family UBA8639; genus Bin75. Next base: position 1,933,458 of record OZ242257.1, read on the forward strand.
TGTACCCGAGATTGACTTGGGCACGGGCATCACCTTGCTCCGCGGCCCGATGATACCAGCGTACAGCCTCGGCATAATCCTGCGGCACACCTTGTCCGGAGTCATACATGGTCCCGAGCAACAACTGGACACCGGCTAAGCCCTGCTCCCCGGCCCGACGATACCAGCGCACGGCCTCCGCCTCGTCCTGCAGCACACCTTTTCCTTCGGCATACATGGACCCGAGAGCGAACTGGGCACGGGTGTCGCCCTGCTCCGCAAGATTGCGGAATGACTCCAAGGCGATGGCATAGTCGCCACGTTTATAGGCAGCCTTGGCATCATCGAACGTCTGCGCTCCCGCATTCTGGACGCCGACCAGCGCAAGCGCCAGCAATATTGAGACGACCATGCGTTGTAACCCAATGCAGTGGATACTTAATATTCTTAATAAGGCTGGAGGCATTCTGTATCGACTTTCTCCATGGTCAAGGCATGGCAAGCCCGAAACCTGAAAGGCCAGACAACTTGAGACGTTTGTTGATGACTTTTCAACAGTCGACACTAAAGCATATTTGAAAGTAAAACTAAAATACTATCACTTAACTCGCAATCCCAACCGAGAAGTCCGGTTATGCTCCTGATTCCCCTGCTCACAGCCTTTCTGTTGGCGGTGCCGGTCTTGGCCCAGACGCGGGCGGAACCGGCGGACACTCCGGCTTTCGCCACAAAGCCGCTTGTAACGGCGCAGGAACACATGATCGTCGCGGCACATCCTCTGGCGGCGCAGGCAGGGGACCGGATCATGGCCGGCGGCGGGTCGGCAGCGGATGCGGCGATTGCCGCGCTGTTGGTCCTCAACGTGGTCGAACCGCAGTCCAGCGGTATCGGCGGCGGCGGTTTCGCACTTGTCCATGGCCCGGACGGGCTTGCCACGTGGGACGCGCGCGAGACCGCGCCTGCAGGCGCTACGCCCGACATGTTCATGGAGAACGGCGAGCCCTTGCCTTTTCGCACGGCGGTGGCCTCCGGACGTTCCATCGGCGTGCCGGGTCTTGTACGCCTGATGAAGGCGCTCCATACACGCCACGGCAAACTTCCATGGGCCGATCTGTTCCAGCCCGCGATCCTGTTGGCACGCAACGGGTTCGAGGTGAGCCCGCGCCTGGCAAAGATGCTGGCTCGATACGCGGACCTCTTGACAGAAAAGGATGCCGCGACCGTATTCCTGCCTGGTGGCGAACCAATGGCGGCGGGCGCGATCCTGAAGCAACCACGACTCGCCGCGACGTTGGACAGCATTGCCACGCATGGCGGCAACGCCTTCTATACCGGCCCCCTGGCTGAACGAATCGTCGCGTCGGCACGCCGCGGCCCGCGACCGGGCACGCTCAGCCTTCATGATCTCACCGCCTACCGGGTCATCGAACGTCCCGCAGTCTGTCATCGGTACCGGCGTTATCGCATCTGTGGCATGGGACCGCCGTCCTCGGGGGCGACCACGGCCGGGCAAATCCTGATGCTCATCGACCGGTTCAAGCTGGATGACCTCAGGCTGGACGGCCCACGGCTCTGGCATCTTTTCGCAAGCGCTTCGCGGCTGGCCTACGCGGATCGTGCCAGCTATCTCGCGGACGGCGATTTCGTGCATGTGCCGGTCGAGGGTTTGCTGGATCCTGCCTACATGGACTCTCGCGCGGGTCTGATCGATCCGTTCGAAGCCGCGAAGGAGAAAGCCGCCGCCGGTGATCCGCCGGGGCGCGCGGACGGACCCCATGCACCGGACGTACAACCAGACCTGCCCGGCACGACCCACCTCTCGGTTGTCGACAAGGACGGGCTCGCGATCAGCCTGACCGCATCCATCGAGAGCCCCTTCGGCTCGGGACGCATGGCTGGAGGATTCCTGCTCAACAACCAGTTGACCGATTTTTCATTCCGCCCGACGGACGCCAACGGCACGTCCATCGTCAATGCCCCGGCACCGGGGAAGCGTCCTCGTTCGTCCATGGCACCGACTATCGCCTATCTGGACAACAAGCCGGTCGTTTTGACCGGTTCACCGGGGGGAGGGCGCATTCCGGAATACGTCGCGCAGAGTCTCGTCGCCATGCTGACCTTTGAGACCGACCCGGCCACTGCTGCGGCCCTGCCGCACGTTTCACAACTAAACCGTGGAACAGTCTCGCTTGAGCCCGGCATGCAGGCCTCCGTCGTCGAGGGCCTCAAAGCCCTGGGCCATGAGATCGAGGAAGCGGAGATGGCCTCCGGGCTGCACATCATTCGCATCCTGCCGGACGGGACGCTCTTGGGAGGCGCCGATCCGAGGCGGGAAGGCATGGCCATCGGCCGCTGAGTTCGCAGCCGGGTTACGACACTTCCTCGATCTTCAAGAGATAGGTAATGATCTTGTCCAGGGCGCCGGCGGTGAGTTTTTGTCCATACCACCGCGGCATGACTTGGTCGGGATACCCTTCGACAATATAGGCGCCCGGATAGAGAATGGATTCCTGCACGTATTCCCAATCGGTTTTGGCCTGCCCGCGATAGTTCGGATCAGCCAGGCGCCTGCGGGCGGTCGTGCCTAGTTCCAATTTCGGGCCTTCCCGTCCCTTGGCAACGCGAATGCCCGGAATCATGTGACAGGCCGTACACCCGGACTGGACGAAAATCTTGTCGATGGGCTCTTTCCCCGTGGCCAGAGGTACCAGGGCCTTCTCTACCACCTTTACGGTCTCTTCTTTGGGTTGTTCAACTTTTTCCTGCTCAATCGTTTCCTCCTGAGGCTGATCATCCAGTCCGATGCGTTGAAGCGTCCAGAAGAATACCACGCACATGAGTAGAAAGATGATGATCGTTTCTTTATTCAACTGAACCGATTTCTTCTTTGCAGCCACGGGCCTTCTCTTTCGGCAGGAGTCGAACTGATGGCGTTTAACCGCGTAGTTCTAGCACATGCCGAGGGTCCCCACCAACCGGGGCAGCATTGTGACGCGCGTTTTTGGTAGGCTGATGACCGGGAAGACCATTATCCATGCTGACCAATCCTGTTTCTCTACCGTTCACACCTCAGCCCTGGCTGACGAATCCTCATCTCCAGACCTTGGTGTCCCGGTTTCGACGCCGGCCCCATCTGCTTGTCGATGCGCCTGGTGAGGAACGCCTGTTCCGAGTTGATCCCCAATCGCAGATCAAGGGTGTGTGCAGTTGGCAACCGGACCGTCAGGCCCCCGGCCTCATCCTGGTTCATGGGTTGGAAGGGTGCCATGATTCGCCTTATATGCGAGGCATCGCCCACAAGGCATGGTACGCCGGGTTCAACGTCGTCCGCTTGAATCAGCGCAATTGTGCCGGGACCGAACACCTCACCCCCACGCTCTACAACGCGGGTTTGAGCCGGGACATTCGGGCCGTGGTGGACGAGCTTGTCGGAAAGGACGGCATCCGGGCTATCTGGGTCGCTGGGTATTCGATGGGCGGGAATTTGGTGTTGAAAATGGCCGGGGAAACCGGGGAGACCTGTCCCGGTCTGCGAGGCGTAGCCGCGGTCTGTCCAAACGTGCATCCCGCGCCTTGTGTGGCGGCTCTAGAGCAACGGCGGAACTATATCTATCATCAATACTTTCTGCGCAAACTCAAGGCGCGAGTCGAACGTAAAGCAAAATGTTTTCCGAGGGAATGGGACGTGTCCCTTTTAAATAGCGTCCGGACCGTGACTCAATTCGATGATGCTTACACCGCGCCCGATGGGGGCTACCGGAATGCGGCCGACTACTATGAACGCTCGGGAGCCCGGCACGTACTCGAATCTATTCGCGTCCCAACCTTGCTCATTACGGCCGAGGATGACCCCTTTATTCCTTTTACCTCGTTCGATTTCCCACGCATCCGTCGCAATCCCTGCATTCAACTCGTCACCACCGCCAAGGGCGGGCACTGTGGCTTTCTTCAACGAGCACGTGCGAACGAAGATGAACGCTGGGCCGAAAATCGAATCATCGAATTTATTCAACGGGGCTGACCGATCAGGCTTCCACGAACCGTTCCAGGGCTTCACGGTACTTCGCACTCGTCTGCGCGACGACCTCATCAGGCAAATGGGGCGGGGGCGGAGTATGGTCCCATCCTACGGAGTCCAGATAATCCCGGACGAACTGTTTGTCGAAACTGGGTTGCGACTTCCCGGCTGCATACTGCTGCTTGGGCCAAAACCGTGACGAGTCCGGGGTAAGTAATTCATCGATCACCAGCAACTGCTTCGTGTCCCGGTGCAGGCCGAATTCAAATTTCGTATCCGCAATGATAATGTCGCGCTCCTCGGCCAAGGCAGCCGCACGCTGGTACAGCGTGATACTGACCGACTTGACCTGTTCCGCCAGATTCTCGCCGATCAGGTCTTTCATGGTGTCGTAGGAAATGTTTTCGTCATGCCCTTCGGTCGCCTTTGTCGACGGGGTGAACAACGGATCCGGGAATTTGTCGGATTCCCGCAACCCAGCGGGAAGCGGCTGGGAGCACACGGTGCCCTGCTTCTTGTATTCTTTCCACGCCGACCCGGACAGGTACCCGCGCACGATACATTCCACTGGCAGCGGCTCGGCTTTCTCCACGATCATGCTGCGGCCTGCCAGGAGATCCACGTGCGGCCTGCACGACTCGGGGAATTCCTCGGGGTTCATGGTCCGCAGGTGATGCGGCACCAGGCCACCGTCCTGCCACAGGCGATCGAACCAGAACTTCGACAGTTGCGTGAGCACATAGCCCTTTCCCGGAATCCCTTCCGGCAACACCACGTCAAAGGCCGAAATCCGGTCACTCGCGATCAACAACAAACTGTCACCGAGATCGTACATATCCCGCACCTTGCCTTGCCGTTTCCCGCCAAGACCAAGGTTTGTTTCAAACACCGCCGGAGATGTCCACACGTCACTCATGATAGGCGCTCTTTCTTGTTAAGGTTGTCACAAGTGGCAAAAATTGCACTCTAATCAGACCGATCCCATGCGTCAACGTTCTTTGCCCGTGGCCTGCTTGGTGAGCTCACTCGTTCGCTGCCATGCCCTCTCCTCAGCCTTCTCCCACGATTCCCCTTGCTCCTCTGCCACGGGATTAGGTAGAACAAGGTAGGAGACAGAACGGCCTTACCGAGGGAACATCATGAGTCAAAACCTACCCGCTTCCAACCGGGGATTCCTCCGGCACCTGCACGAGCCTTCCAAAAAATATCTGGAAGAATGGTTCGACGTGCCGGCGCACATTCACCATGTGGCCCATCACATGGCGAACCCTCCGTTGGACCGCCCGCAAAGCCGGCAAGAATTTCAACATCTTTTGCAATGCCTGGATGTGCCCGAGGAACATACCGTCATTCATGAAAAATTCGGGCACGGCGCCAAAATCGCAGCCAACGGAGACCGCCTGCTGGTCACGTGGGAAGCCCACACCGAATACTACAGTTACCAGGTCTGGCACATCCCCGACGACAAATGGAAACCGCTCGAGTTCGGGCCGCTCACGTTTCCCGACTACCTGATGCCGTTGTCGCCGTTGGGCATTCAGGTCAATGCCTTGGATATTCTGGTCCTGCCGCACGTGAGCCTGGGCGTCGAAGAAGTCAAGAACATGATGCCCGGACCACAACTCTACGGCAGCCGGATCTTCGGGCAAGACATTTCCGTGATGACCACGTTTACGCCGGATGAATATAAACGCGAACGCTATCTCATTGTCTCACCGTCGTTTGACGTGTTGCTCACAAACGTGGCCCGTACCATCGACACACTTGTGGCCATTGAGAACTATACGCACCTGATCCTGTTTCCGTTTCAGGCCTTCGCCCAATCCGTCGATCAGGTCCACCAGTACGAACAACGTCATCTGTATCAACGCGGGGTCATCGCCACGGAGATCGAGAACGCGACGCCGCAAAAACTCCAGCGCTGGCTGACCGTGATGACGCAGGATTTCATGAACGTCAGTCGCATGGCTGAATCCATGCGGTATAAGCTGTCCGCGTCCGTGCCGTACGATCGCATCATTCGAGCCAACCTGACGTCGTTGCACGAGCAAACCCTCGCAGGCTGCCGGCGAATCTCGGACTATGTGGACGGGAAAACCATCGGGGTCGCCGATGGGTACCAGCAGTTCGTCAGACGGATCAATGCGCTGGTGAATGATTTCCAAGGCTCCATTGCCATGATCCGCACAAAGGTCGAACTTCAACTGCAGGACCAGAACCTGGCGCTGGAAAACCAGATCTTGAAGCTCCTGCGAAGCATGGACAAGACGACCCGCCGCCAAGCCATTCTGCAACATACGGTCGAAGGCCTCTCGGTGATCGTGATCTCGTATTACCTGAGCGGCCTCGGCAGTTACGTGTTCAAGGCCATGAAAACCCTGGGCTGGATTGAGAACGCCGACCTGTTCTCAGGCCTGTTCGTTCCCATTTCCCTGGGGATCGCGTTCGGACTCATCCTGCTCGGCCGAAGATTCATCTACCAACGCCGCTTCGAGGATTCCACGTCCGACGCAACCTTGTCCGACCCGTCAAACCGGTAACGATCGATCCATTCAAAAAACCAAACTTGGGAGAGCCTTCTCTCCATGATCAGGCCACTGTCAGCCTGAAAGCAGAATTACGACCACACAGCCTCGACTCCCAGCCCCTCTCCCATTGTATCCTCCGGTGAATTCCAAGTCGTTCCAATAGTTTACGGCTCGTTGATACCTCTGTAACGCCACCGTAACGAAACTTCTTTACACCCTTCCTTGAACGTAGTGGCATCAGGCGCAAGTCGATAGTTCCATGCCATTGACCATTCATTCGAGGAGCTTCCTTATGAGCATTCACCGATGGATCTTTGGAATTGTGGCACTCTTTGTCCTGACGGCCTCCATGACATTCCCGGCGGCGGCAATGGATGGGGACTTGCTCTTGGAAATTTTGCTGGACAAAGGCATCCTGACCAAGGAAGAGTTGATTCAGATCAAAGCCGAAGAAAAGAAGCGGGAAGCCGCAAAAGCCGCTGCGCAAACCAGGAAAAAGCCAGAAATCGAAGTCGGTGTCAAAAAAGAGAAGCAGGCAGTTGTCAAAGCGTCGGAGTCTTCCAAGAAGAAATCCGGGGTGCAAGTGGGCTACGGGAAAAAGGGGTTCACGTTGGCAACCACGGATGGATTGTTCAAAACCAAGATCCAATGGCGGACTCAAGCCCGGTATAGCTTTCCCGAACGGTCAGACCCACGCAAGGCAAGCGATTTCAGTGACAACGAAGAAAGTACGTTCGAGCTTCGTCGGATACGGCTGAAGGTCGGAGGTCACGGATACCGGCCCTGGCTCAAATACTATCTTGAGGTGGATTGGCAGCCCGGCCGTGACTTCGACGACGACTCGGAAGCCGCTTCCGCCAGAATGATCGACTGGCGCATCATGCTGGAGAAATATACATGGGCCAAGTTGCGCATCGGTCAATGGAAAATTGACTACAACCGGGAGCGGGTTGACTCCTCGGGGAAGCAGACCATGGTCGAACGGTCCATCATGAACCGGGTGTTTACCATCGACCGGCAAATCGGGATGATGTTGTACGGCCGCGTGAATCCCGGCACGCTCCTCGATGCGAACTATTACCTCGGGATCTTTTCCGGCGGTGGTCGGGGCATGGCCAAAAACGACGACGACAATATGATGTACGTTGGGCGACTGCAGTGGAACGTATTCGGCCGGGAACTCAAATGGCGACAAAGCGACGTCAAATTTCACAAGAAACCCACGGCCAGCATCTCGTTCGGCGCGTATACGAACAAGGGCAAATGTACCCGGTGGTCGTCAGGCGGTTGTGGAAACGTGAGTGGCTTTGAGAGTCCGCGGAGTGACTATACTCAAGATGGCCGGTTCCAGGTCAGCGGGATGCAGGTCGGGTCGGCGATGAAGTATCGCGGGTTTGCCTGGCAACATGAAACGCATTGGAAAAAAGTCAAGGATTCGGGTAATGCCAAACAAGTTAAGGATTTTATGGATGATGGCAAGGAAGAAACAGATCCTGCTGACGGGTTCGCAAGCGAAACGAATATGTTTGGAGGCTACTTCCAAGCCGGCTATTTCCCGCACTATCTCATCCCGTTCGTTCCCAAACCGTTGGAAGTGGCCTTCCGGTATTCACACGTCGATCCCAATACCGACAGAGGGGGAGACCTTCGCCAGGAATTTACAACGGGCCTCAACTGGTTCTTTGCCGGCCATCGCAACAAGCTGACACTCGACGCCTCGCACCTGACGCTTGAGAACGAAACTCCCGGCCTAAAAGCCTACACCGAGCAACGCGTCCGGCTCCAGTGGGACGTGTCCTTCTGATCGATCTCGTTGCCTGAGAAGTCTTGACTGCTCCTGTAGAGAAGCTCCCTGGAACCTGTCGGTCCAGGGAGCTTCCTCCCCACTCTGCTCTCTCTGTGGAATCCTCGCTCGCAGCAGCGGGGACGAATCAGGAGCTTTCTTGTCTCAGAGGGTTCGCCTAACAAATAAACGGCAAGAAGAAAAGACTCTGGATTCCCGCGTGCGCGGGAATGACAGGTCCGGGGTATTTGCTTGTCAATGACCAAACAATGACCAAAAGGAGAAAGGCAGAGAAGAAGCCCACGGATGGCAAAGCGGCAGGCCGGCCGGGCTGCGGCGTTCAATGCCCTTACCGCAATTCCTTAAAGCGTACCCCGACTTGCCACGGCTTCCCCGAAGCGATGGTGCCGAAGGATTCTCTTTGAGGTGGCGCCATGTGTTGAGGCGGATCAAACACCAGCCGGCCGGGTTGCGGTTCGAGTTGCTTGAGAGGCTGGAGTCTGACGGGTGAATGGTATTCTTCGACGTCCTGCCAAATCTCGGTCTGGGCCGCATGATTGCTGAGGATCACGTACAGCACGTCGCCCTGCATGAACAGCCCTCCGGAAGTCCGCACTTCATGCAAGTGGGAGATCTCCCCGCGCTCATAAAAGGTGACGACTTCGTTCGGTTGCGCCAGGCCAAACCCCTGAGCGAGCAGGGGCGCAAAAAATGCGATTTCGTTTTGATTGAAGACAGGGTAACGCTCCGATTCGCCCCCGCCCAACAACGGCAGGGAAACGGTGGAACTCGGGCGTTCGACGTACAGCCCTTTCAGCACGCTGGCAATATCGGTGTTCTTCAGAAACGCCGGATGGGAAAAGCCCTCTCCCCGGCTGCGCTCGGACACTATTTGAAGACCGACTTCCCGGTTGGGGTCCTCATAGACTTTCTGGGTCACGACGTGGGGCGTGCCGGCGCACGCGGTCAGCAGCCACACCATGCTCAATCCGAGTCCTGCCAAGACTTTCATCCTTCCTGTCACTCCTTTCTCGAACAAGAACCAATGATCTTTGATCTATATTCTCTCCTTTTAAGGGCGAACTCTAGCATAACGTCACGGCGAATTTCCCTGTTCCCTACGTGGCATTTGGCGATTCCGGTATTTGTTTACTCATTCCTAACTCCGGGGAAATCTTCCGTTTACATTGCGTGAAAACCCTATCAATACACACCTCGCCCGCCAGCGGCCCTGCTCCGGATGCCCGACGCATTCCGCCTTTTTTCCTTCAGCGTCCTCTGCTAGAATTTTTGCTCAGGTCCCTACCATGGAGTGTATTTTATTTCGACACGGCATTGCCGCCGACTGGCGAGACTGGCAACGGGAGGATCACTCGCGTCCCTTGACCGATGAGGGCATCGAGAAAACAGAAAAAGCCGTGAAAGGCCTTGTCCGGCTCGGCGTCAGCCCCACGCACCTCCTCTGCAGTCCCTACCTCCGAACCCGGCAAACCGCCGACATTGTCCAAGAAACGCTGGGCTTTACCGGTCGCCCCCAATTGTGTCCCGAACTGCGGCCGGACGCCTCACCGGAAGATGTCCTGAACGTGCTGACCGCGTTTTCCGAGGATGACTGCGTACTCTGCGTCGGCCATGAACCGCTTTTGGGTCATACCGCCGGAGCTATGGTGTTGGGCCAGCCCGTTTCAGGATTGGCGTTTAAAAAAGCCGGAGCATGCTGCATCCGGTTTCACGGAAAGCCCCGGTGCGGAAATGGGGTGATGCACTGGTGGTTGGAACCCGCACAACTGAGGAAATTGGCAAGAAGCGAAAAGTAGGCCGGATTGGCGAAGCCGAACCCAACGACTGCCTGGAGCCGCGGGACGTCAATCATTCCGTCGCGTTTGCAGGAAGCCCGGGTTCCACTTCAGCGGTGAACGTGACCTCTCGCCCGAAGACTTTTTGAAACAAGTCCGCTCGTGATTGTGCCGTCCAGATTTCCAACTCCGAGTCGGCAAGCGCCTTCAACTCGATATTGACTTTCTTGCCGAGCGTGACGTGGACGCCTTGGATAATGGAAAAATGACTTCGATCCAATCCATCCGCTATACGCAACATCGCACTGAGCGTCTCCAGCACCCTTTGGCTGGCAGGTGAAAGGACTTTATACGGCAGGTGCTGGGGGCCGGGTAACGCCCGACGATGGTAGCGGGCGACGTTGGCGATCATCTCGATTTCTTCGACCGTAAATCCGGCCAAGTCGCTGTTCGTAATCAGATAATAACTGTGCTTATGGTGTTGGCGCGGATTGATGGCGTACCCCACGTCGTGAAGCAACGCGGCATATTCCAGACACTCGCGTTCCTGGTCGGCCATGCCATGCAAGGATTGGGTTTGATCAAACAGCGACAGAGCCAATTTCGCCACGTGATGGGAATGCGTCCGGGGATAATGACAGCGCCTGGCCAAGGCCACGACGTTGCGCAATCGAAAATTCGGAATTTCCTGCTCAATCAGCAGGCCTTCCTGGTTCTTCTGGATAAAATCGTACACCAAGCCTTCACGCATGGCTTTGTCGCTGATTGTCGCCCCCTTATGCCCAATGGCTTCGAGACAGTGGCGAACCACCGACGTTGCCGCCAGCAGCGTATCCACACGCCGCGGGTCCAGGCCCGGGATGCCGAGCCGCGTGTCCACGTCGCTTGTCGCAAGCCGTTGCTCCACGCCACGAATCTCTTTCAGGGTAATGGTCGAGAGATTGATCCGTGGAATGGGATGACCGGTCCGTTCCAGATAAATGATTTCTGCCAGGTTCGACGCCATGCCGGATGAAATCACGATTCGATCAAACTCCGGCTGACGAAAACGCTCCAAAGCCGCGTGCAGTTCCTTTCCGATCATGTCGTACATGGCCCGCAGTTTGGCTTTCGAAGGCGGCGCCTTAGTCAAAAACAGATCTTTCAGGCGAATGGCCCCGAGTTTGAGACTCTCGGCGTGCAGTAGACGATTCCGATTCCCCGCGATGATTTCGACCGAACCGCCGCCCACGTCCACCAGGAGTGTCGGCCGGTCCGTCAAATCCATGCTCTGGCGAACACCCAGGTAAATCAGGCGGGCTTCTTCCTGACCCGTGATAACTTTGACGCGAACACCCGTACTCTCGGACACTTCCTCGACAAATTGGCCACTGTTACGCGCTTCACGAACGGCGCTGGTCGCCGCCATCAGGATGCGATCAAACCCTTTGTTACGTGCCAGCGTCGTCAGGTTTTTCAGGACTTCAACGCCCCGCGCCCTCGATTCCGCGGACAACCGTCGCTGGCGAAACGTCCCGTCACCCAGACGAGTCATATCCTTGAAACGGTCAAGAATCTTATAGGAGCCATCCGGCTCGGCTTCCGCCAACACCATGTGGATGGAATTGGTCCCAATGTCTATCACAGCGATCTTCGACATCGTGTCACCTTCCGTTACACTCCGTTTCGCTCCGTCATATTAACAGGATAGGCCGGTTCTAGAACAGAACCGCTACGAGAATGTTGTTTTTGTGTTTGCGGCTCTAACCCACCCTACCTTCTCTTACAAAGAGAAGGTAGAGGAGGTAGTTAGAAGTGCAACAACGACACCAGTTGTTCGACCAATTTCGGCGCTCCGAACAGGGCATCGATCTTGTGCTCCACGCGAGAGGGACGAGTGATGACCGTCCCGCCGGCCTCTTCAACCAGAACTTGGGTAGCCGCGGCGTCCCAGGGATTGAGAGCCGGATCGACCATGGCGCCGACTGAGCCGTCAATCACCAACGTATGGCCGAAACAATCCGTATAGCCACGAAGGTACGGGCACGTGCCGGCCAGTTGCCGGAACATCTCTTCCCAACCCGCACTGACAAATTGGGCAATATCTCCCGTTGCAATAATACTGGTTGCAAGCTCCGTTTCCTCGGAAACCGAAACGGCCGTCCCGTTACAGAAACTGCCCAGCCCTTGAGCCGCACTATAGGTCCGGTTCAGCGTAGGCAAATGGATCACCCCGATCAACGTCTTGCCGGTTTCCCGGTCCTCCAACGCCACGATCGTGCCGAATAAGGGGATCCGGTTCACGAACGAGCGAGTGCCGTCGATGGGATCGATTAACCAGCGATAGCGCGTCTTACTTCCTTGCCCTCCAAACTCTTCTCCCAAGACATCAAAGCCCGAGGCGACCGAATCCCCCTGCAACACGTCCCGAATCGCGGTTTCCGCCTCTCGGTCCGCAACACTTACGGGCGAGCCATCCCCTTTGCGTTCGACGCTGAACCCACGATCCATAAAATAGTCGAGGAGCATCCCGGCTGGCGTTTGGGCCGCGCGGATTGACAAGGCCAGCAGGCGTTTTAGTTCGGCAGCATCCATAAGAGTCTCACGTTCGGGTCGCAGCGTCGGTTTTCACGAACTCGTGACAATGTAACACCGGCGCCACGGCAATGTAACCCTCAGATTATAAATTGTCCCGAACAACCCGGTACAAGCGCTTTCAAGTAAGTACCTGTGCTCAATCTCCCTTTGTTTTTCTATCAACCGTCGTGCTATTTTAGTAGATTCCCCGTATCGTTAAATGTTGCACGCCATGGAATGCGCTCTACGGCAAACTCCTGAGCGGGAAGTCAAGCTCAAGACAGGGCACCCGTTCCGCTTACCCCATTTTCCGGGTGAGCCGCTTCCACCTCGCCTGTTTACCTCCACTTACTTCGATAGCGCTGATTACAGGCTGGCCCGGTTGGGGGTGACGCTCCGTCGCAGGACTGAACAGAAACGCGTCGTATGGCAACTGAAACTCCCGAAACACGCCGCCTTGTTGGAAATGGCGTCCGGCCGCTCGACCCCGCCGGCACCGCTGGAAGATCTGCTGTTTGCCTTGTTACGACGTGAACCATTGACGGCCGTTGCGAAACTCCAAACCCGCCGCTCCGGCATCAGGGTTCAACCACATGACAAACCCGTCGCCGATGTGGTCATCGACCGCGTCAAGATTCTCAATGGCCGGCGAGTCATCGGACATCTGAACGAGATCGAAGTCGAACGCCGCGCGGGCAAGGACAAGGAACTGGCCGCGATCGTGACGGCCCTTCGCGAAGCGGGAGCATACGAGGGAGATGGCCGTCCTCAAGTCGTTCAGGCCTTGAATCTGATTGTTTCGAGTCCCTCCCCTTCCAAATCAGCGCCTTTATCGGAACGATTCAAAACCATTCTGCAAACACAGCTTCGGCATATCCTACTCCACGACCCCGGGACGCGACTCGGCAAAGATTCGGAAGAACTTCACCAGATGCGCGTCGGGATCAGAAGGTTTCGCGCAATCCTTCGTACGGCGAGGACCTTACTGGAACCGGAGTGGTATGCATCTCTGCAAGAGGAACTCCGATGGCTGGGTACGATGCTGGGAACCGTTCGGGACCAGGATGTCCTGCTCGACCGGCTGTATACGGAAGCCGACGTCCTTCCTCCGGCCGAACGAAAAATTTTCGAACGACTATTGACCACGTTCGAAACTCATCGTTCCCAAGCCCGCATGCAATTACTCGATACCCTTCGCAGCGATCGCTATTTGGATCTCTTGAGCCGCCTGGAACAGGCCACCCAAGCTCCGGCCTTGCGTGAGGCGCCCGAGAGTTCCCTGATACATCTGGCCGCCCAAGAATTCAAACAATTGATCAAAGCAGGCAAGCGTGGGAATGACGAACCCTCAGACCAGGAACTTCATCAATTGAGAATCCACACCAAACGGACCCGATATGTTGCCGAACTCGCTCTTGAAACCATGGGGAAACCCGCGATACGGTTCGTCCGCCAAACCAAGCGCAACCAGGATCTTCTGGGTGATCACCAGGACGCCGTCTTTACGGAGGAGAGACTCCGGCAATTGCTCCAAACGACCCGTGGAGTGAAGACCGCGTTTGCCATCGGGCAGATCATCGAGCGCCTCCGAGCTCGCCGGCGCCGGACAAGAGCGATGCTTCCACGAGAATGGGCCAAACTCAAAAAGCGCGGCCGTGAGGTCTTTGCCCTCTGACGTGCTGGAGCAGATATGCAAACGTCTAACCCTCTACCTCCCCTCGCCCCTCCTTACAAAGGAGGGGAACAGGCCAGTATTCGCCGTCTTGTTCCTCCCCTTTGTAAGGGGAGGTCAGGAGGGGTAGAGCCTCACCCGCATGACGCAATGAAGCCGAGGTAACAACCATGGCAATCGGTTCCGCTGAAACCCAATTCCCGGCCGCTTCTTCTCCGCCTGACCTCAATGATCCCAAGCTGTATTTGAATCGTGAACTCAGTTGGCTCCAATTCAACGCTCGCGTGCTCGAGGAAGCGGAAGATCCTGAGAACCCGCTTTTGGAACGGGTGAAATTTCTGTCGATTTTTTCGAGCAACCTGGATGAGTTTTTCATGATCCGGATCTCGGGGTTGCGGGAACAATTATCGGGTGGAGTGCTTGAGGGTCCCCCGGACGGCATGACCACCTCGGAACAATTAGCGGCCGTTCGGCAGGAGGTCCTTAGTCAACTGGCCCGGTTTTCCGACTGCTGGCAAAACGATATTCTGCCGAAGCTCAATGGCCGGGACATTGCCATCCTGCGCTACCATCAACTGAGACCGAAGCAACAACACTTGCTCCGTGGGTATTTTTCCAAAGAAATTTTTCCGGCTCTCACTCCACTGGCCTTCGACCCTTCCCATCCGTTCCCCCATATTTCCAACTTGAGTTTGAATCTGGCCGTCGTGGGGAAGGATCCCGAGCGAGGAGACTGTTTCGCGCGCGTGAAAATCCCCGACATTTTTCCTCGTCTCGTCCGCATCCCCAACGAAGACATGGTCGACGAGTCTGATCAATTAGGCTTGTCTGACTCGGCCGCCGACAACTTTGTCTGGATTGAAGACGTCGTCGTCGCCAATCTCGACCTGCTGTTTCCGGGGATTACCATTCTTGCCGCCTACCTTTTTCGGGTGACGCGCGACGCGGATTTCGAAATCGAAGAAGACGAGGCCGACGATTTGTTGGCGTCGATAGAAGAACAAGTGGACAACCGTCACTTCGGCTCGGTGATCCGGCTGGAAATCGATCAGGCGACGCCCGATCACATCCGGGACATCCTGATCAGGAATCTCTCTCTGGCTCCGTACCAGGTTTACACGCAGGACCTGCCGCTGGGACTGTCCAGCCTCATGGAAC
This sequence comes from Nitrospirales bacterium, assembly GCA_965207015.1. GTDB lineage: Bacteria > Nitrospirota > Nitrospiria > Nitrospirales > UBA8639 > Bin75. The sequence continues at coordinate 1,948,948 of OZ242257.1, forward strand.
TCACCCGGATCGAGCGTCCGGATTTGAAATATCCGCCGTTCGTTCCGGAGATCCCGGAGGTCCTGAACAAGAAGGAAAACCTGTTCGCAATCATCCGGCGTGGTGACGTCGTGTTGTACCATCCCTACGACAGTTTCACCCCGGTTGTTGATTTCGTACGCGAGGCAGCGAGTGACCCCAACGTGCTGGCCATCAAACAGACCCTCTATCGCGTGGGAGCCAATTCCCCTATCGTCGAGGCGTTAATGGACGCGCGAGTGAACGGGAAACAGGTCGCAGTCCTGCTTGAACTCAAGGCGCGATTCGATGAAGAGAACAACATCGAATGGGCACGCAAACTGGAGGATGAGGGCATTCACGTGGTCTATGGGGTCTTCGGGCTGAAAACCCATGCCAAGATGTGTCTCGTCATCCGGCGCGACGAGGACAGCATCCGGCGATACGTCCACCTCGGCACGGGCAACTATAATCCGGTCACGAGCCGGATGTATACCGATCTCAGCTTCTTTACGTGCGACCCGGCCATGGGAGCGGACGTTGCCGATCTCTTCAACTCGTTAACCGGCTACTCCCGGAAAAATTCCTATGCCAAACTGCTCGTGGCGCCTCAACTGATGCGGGAGCAAATTCTGGAGAGGATTGAGCGGGAGATTCAACGGCACAAGGACAAGGGAGACGGGTATCTGGCATTCAAGATGAACGCCCTCGTGGATACACAATGTATTCAAGCGCTCTATCGGGCGTCCCAGGCCGGCGTGCAAATCGACCTTCAGGTTCGAGGGGTCTGCGCGCTTCGTCCGGGGATTCCCGGAATCAGCGAAACCATCGCCGTGACCTCGGTGGTGGGACGATTCCTGGAACACGCACGGCTTTATTATTTCCGCAACGGCGGGCAGGAAGAACTGTTTCTCGGGAGCGCCGACCTCATGCCCCGTAACCTGGACCGGCGCGTGGAACTCCTCTTCCCGATCGAGTCCCCGCAACTTCGCAAGGTCCTGGTCGAAGACCTCCTGCAAGTGGCGCTTCACGATAACGTCAAGGTCCGCCAGTTGCTGTCGAACGGGGACTACACCCGTCTCCAGCTCGTGCCCGAGCATGCTCCCCTCGGCTCCCAGGAATGGTTCCTGGAAAATTGGAAGAGCCGCGGCACGGGTGCCGTGTAGCCGTCGCGTCTCTTGCCGGTCTTTCTCAACTCTCTTGCGGGGGAACGGTGTGGCGGATGATTTTGCCCTCCACCAGGTACACTACAAGTTCCGCGACGTTCGTCGCGTGGTCGCCAAGCCGTTCGATGTATTTGGCAATAAATGAGAGCCGGATGGCCCGGCTGATCGTCTTGGGATTTTCCATCATGAAGGACAGGAGTTCCCGGAACAGTTGTTCCGTCAGGTTGTCGACGAAGTCATCGTCGTGAATGACTTTCCGGGCCAGCGCCGAATCCATTTTGACAAAGGCGTCCAACGATTCTTTCACCATGATGCGGGCGCGCTCGGCCATGTGAGGAATGTCGATATAGGGCTTCAACTGGGGCTCTTCGTTGAGTTCGATCGCCCGCTCGCAGATATTTTCCGCCAAGTCGCTCATCCTCTCCAATTCGGTGGAAATCTTCATGGCGGTGGTCACGAAGCGTAAATCTTTGGCGACCGGCTGATACCGGACCAGCGCGTCGAGCGCCATTTCGTCGATTTCCACGTCAAACGTGTTTACCTTATGATCGTTCTCGATGACCTGCCGTGCCAGGGCTTCATCGCGTTCCACCAACGCGATCAAGGCGTTTCTGATCTGGTCTTCGACCAGGGAACCCATCATGAGAATTTTGCCCTTGATCCGGTCAAAGTCTTCTTCGAAGTGACGTTCCATGCTTGCTCAATTCCTCTCCGGCCCCATCATCCGAAACGTCCGGTGACGTAATCTTCAGTTCGGCTGTCAGACGGATTGGTAAAGATGGTTTTGGTCTCGGCGTATTCGATCAATTCCCCCATGAGAAAAAAGCCGGTCAGGTCGGAGATGCGCGCGGCCTGCTGCATGTTATGCGTGACAATAACCACGGTGAGTTGCTCTTTCAAGGAATGCAACAATTCTTCGATCTTCGCGGTCGAGATGGGATCAAGCGCCGAACAGGGTTCGTCCATCAGGAGGACTTCGGGATTGACGGCCAACGCCCGCGCGATACACAAGCGCTGCTGTTGCCCGCCGGAAAGACCCAGCGCGCTCTGATGCAAGCGGTCCTTGACCTCCTCCCAGAGGCCCGCGCCCTGGAGGCTTTCTTCGACGATACCGTCGAGCACGGAACGACGCCGGACACCCTGGAGTTGCGGCCCATACACCACGTTCTGGTAAATCGATTTGGGAAACGGATTCACTTTTTGGAAGACCATACCGACCCTGGTCCGCAAATCGGTCACGTCCACGGACGGGGCGTAAATGTCCTTGCCGTCCAGACAAATCCTGCCGGTGATGCGAGCCCCCTCGACCAAATCGTTCAGCCTGTTGAAACATCGTAACAACGTGGATTTCCCGCAACCCGACGGACCGATAAATGCCGTGACCTGATGAGCCGGGACGGTCAGGGCGACTTTGAACAGCGCCTGCTTCTCGCCGTAAAAGAAGTCGGTATTCTCAACCGTGATTTTGGGTTTGACGTCTTGAGAACGTTGGGTAGAGGCCATGGTTATTTCCGCCGTCTGTTGGGCAGCAGTGTGATGGGGTTGTAAGACTGCGTCAATACCTGCACTCATTTTTCCGTTGGACCTTACACCGCCGATGCCTTGAACTTTTTCTGCATGTAATTGCGGAGGGCCACGGCGCTGAGATTCAAACCAATGACCACCATCACCAGGATCAGGGTGGTGACGTAGACCATCGGTTTCGCCGCTTCCACGTTGGGCGACTGAAAGCCCACGTCGAAGATGTGGAAGCCCAGGTGCATGAATTTCCGTTCAAAGTGCAGAAACGGGAAATGGTGGTCCAAGGGCAGGGCCGGTGCCAATTTGACCACCCCTGTCAACATCAAGGGAGCCACCTCGCCCGTGGCACGGGCGACTGCCAGGATCAACCCCGTCAAAATGCCCGGCAAGGCACTGGGCAGAATCACCCGCAGCATGCTTTCGAACTTGGTCGCACCCAACGCCAAGGACCCTTCCCGGTATTCCTGGGGCACGGCGGACAGCCCTTCTTCCGTGGAAACAATCACGACCGGCACCGTGAGCAGGGCCAAGGTGAACGACGCCCAAAGAATGCCGCCCGTGCCGAACGTCGGCGTGGGCAAGGCTTCAGGGTAGAAAAGAGTGTCGATGGTTCCGCCTACCGCGTAGACGAAGAATCCCAACCCGAAAACCCCGAACACAATCGACGGCACGCCGGCCAGGTTGTTGACGGCAATGCGGATCACGCGAACGATCAGCCCTTGCCGCGCGTACTCCCGCAGGTAAAACGCGGCTAGGACGCCGAACGGAACCACGGCCACGCTCATGATCAACACCATCATGACCGTGCCGAAGATCGCCGGGAAAATGCCTCCCTCGGTATTCGCTTCCCGTGGTTCCTCGCTCAGCACGGACCAAAAGTTCATGAAATATCTGAGAATCTTTTCGATGAGGCTCATATCATTGGGACGAAGCGCTTTCACGATTTGACCGACCGCAAGATGTTTCTCACTGCCGTTAGTCTCGACAAGGACCACGGAATACTCGTCAAGTCGATGGGTCAACATCCGAAGGGTCTCAACGTGCTTGTGGTAACGGCTTTCCAACTGCTTGGTCGCGGCCTGAAGCTCGGCAACCTCCGGGGTCTGGCCTCGACCGTGTAATTCAAGTTCCCGGATTCGCAAACGGGTCTCTTCGATGTCATAGTTGATGTCCCCGATCACGTCCGTTTGAAGGTATTCAATCTCGTCATGCAGGTCATTGGCCTGCTCGATCAGGGGCTGTAACGCCTTCCATCCTTCCTGATTGCCCGTGGCGACGACGTCATCGCCGCGTGAGACTTCACGAATCCGGCCGTAAAAATTACCCCATTCTCTCCGTTCAAACATGGCCACGTCGTTCGGGGAATCGGCCGACGCGATTTGATCGGTATCGACCCACCTGAAGTCCAGGCCGTAGAGGTCCCGATTCCCGACTTTCAGCCTGACCCGGGTTTTCCCTTCGGGAAATGCCGGCGTCTGCGAATACGGGATGACCTCTTCGCCTTTCAGTTCTCCGAGCACGCGCGTGCCGTCCGTGAGCGTTAGTTCCACCAAGGCATGCGGCCAGAAAAACCCGAGGCCGTTGATCATGATGAGGAGGAGGACGCCGCCGACCATGAGCAGCGAGGCGGCCACCGCGGTGCCGCAAAACCAGATGAACAGCGTCCCGGAGTCGAAGAATTTTTTGATCCTGTCACGCATGGAATCTCTCTAAAATTGGCTGTATCGCGCCCGAAGCCGCTGCCGGACGATTTCGGCCAGGGTGTTCACGATAGACGTAAACACGAACAGGAGGAGACCGGCCAGGAACAGCAACCGGTACAGTGTGCCTCCGTGCGGGGCCTCGGGCATTTCCACGGCAATGTTCGCGGATAACGTTCGGAATCCGTTGAAGAGGTTCATGTCCGTCACCGGGGTGTTGCCGGTCGCCATCAGCACAATCATGGTTTCTCCCACGACCCGCCCCAAGCCGATCATGAGAGCGGAGAACACTCCCGGGCTCGCGGAAATGATGACCAACTTCGTCAGGGTCTGCCACGGAGTGGCCCCCAAGGCCAAGGATCCAGCGATCAGGTGGGGCGGCACGTTGCTCAATGAATCCTCACTGATACTGAAAATGGTGGGGATCACGGCCATACCCATGGCAAAGGCGATGACCAAGGCGTTCCGCTGGTCGTACGCCAACCCGAACGAGGACTGTAACCATCCCTTATAGTCTGAATCGAAGAGCCAGGCTTCAATCTGGTGATTCAACTGGAAACAGAACCACACCGTGCCCACAAGGACCAGCACGAACGCGGCCAATTCCGTCACGTTCCCCGACTGGCCCTTGAGTCGTGAAGGCATGAATTGCCAACCGATGCAGACCAACACGACGGCCAAGGGGATCAGGAGAAACATGGCCACCACGGCGGGGAAGATTTGTTCCAGCAATGGCGCAAACCACAAACCGGCCAGGAACCCCAGGACAACCGTGGGGAACGCCGCCATCGTCTCTACGACCGGTTTGACCACGGCGCGAATGTTGGGACGCATGAACATCGCGGTATAGATCGCACCCAGCACGGCAAGCGGCGTCGCCAGGAACATCGCGTAGATCGTCCCTTTCAACGTGCCGAACATGATCGGCCAGAGGCCGAATTTCGGCTCGAACGCGTCGGACCCGCCGGTCGATTGCCAGATATGGTGAGGCTCTTCGTACCCTTCATAGAGCACGGGAAAGAACAAAGACGAGAACGTCGATTCGGGATGCTCGTTCTCAATGTCATAGGCGATCAGCCGTCCCGAGTCCTCGAGTACCACGGCACCGTCGGTTTTCGGGGCAAACATCGCCGCCCGGATGGCGGCACCGTTCCCCGGGATTTGGATAAGCGTCTGGCCGGAGGTCGAATGGTGAACGGCAACCCCGCCGGAGGCGCCGGTCGTGAGAAAACCTTTATCCCGAAGCGAAGGGGAAATGGCAGTCACGACCCCATCATGCGAGGCGAAGTCACGAATTTTTTGAAGACGCGGATCGCCTCCGACGTCAGGATCGATCACGGACATCCAGACGCTGACCGTCCCTTTTTCCGTGCCGACCACGATGGACCGATCCCCGATGAGATAGGAAAGGGCGGTGATGGGGGTTCCGGCGGAGTACATTCCCATCAATCTGGGATTCCGGATATCCTGAATATCCCAATACAACAATCTGCCGTCTTTCGTGCCGCCCAACAAGGTTTCGCCCAAATCGTCCAGGAGCAGCACGGACAGCGCCTCCACGCCTTCATCAATGACCTCGACCTGGAGAAGTTCCGTTTCCGTTTCAAGCGCAAACAGCCCTCCTGCTTCCGATTCCTGCATCTTCGTGAGAAATAATCGTCCCGACCCGGTCAAGGCCGCGGCGATGGGTCCGCTGTCCGTTTCTCGGTAGGCCAGTCGCGCAACGGGTTCGCCGGTGGGGACGGCCTCGAACGGCTCGCCCGAAGACACCACCGGTTCGACGTTTCGAACGTCATCGTCGAACGTCACGCGAAACGACACATAAAAGGGAATGACCCGGCCGGTCGTCGTCCCTAAACCATAGGTATGGACTTTCCCCGGAGATCGGGCCAGAGCGGTCATGGTCCCGTCTTCGAAATCCGGCATCCTTCGACTTCGCTCCGCTACGCCTGTCCTGAGCGTAGTCGAAGGGCTCAGGACCGACGGGTCGAGAGGTACAGGGGTCCCCGCAGGCAACGCATAGAACGCAATGTCACCCTTTCGGAGCACATACCCCACTTCCATATATTCATCGATCCCCACGGCGATGGTTTCCGGCTCGGCGGCATCGACCGGATCGACGTGCACGGAAGCGGATTCGGTCCAGGAAGCAGCGTCAAACAACGGAGCCACTTCGATGAACAGGTAGGCAAAAATTCCAAAGATGCTGACAATGGTCGCCCAGCCTCCAAAGGTGATCACGACGCGTGCGCTCGAATCCACCCAACGCCGCCACGCCCGTGAGGACACCCGCGATGCCGGCGCGGGCGGAGACGCCGTTTCAATCTGATTCGCTGAGAGGTCAGCCTGGTTCATGACTTATTGCATGTCGCCCAATATTTTGGTGATGACGGTCTGCGGCAAGGGGAAATAGCCGTCCTTGATCACAATTTTCTGCCCCGCTTTGCTATAGACGTATTTCAGGAATTCCGCGACCAACGGAGGCAACGGTTTCCCCGGGGCCTTGTTCACGTACAGGTAGAGAAAACGGGCCAACGGGTACTTGCCGGCCGAGGAATTGGCAAAGGTCGGCTCATAGCACGCTTCACCGGTCCTGGCCGACAACGGAATCGCCCGGACGCCAGAGGTCCGATATCCGATGCCACTGTACCCAAGACCACCGCGATCCTCCGTGACGCCCTGCACCACGGAAGCCGAGCCGGGCTGCTCCTTGACCTCATCCTTATAGTCGCCTTTCTTCAACACCGTTTTCTTAAAATACCCATAGGTCCCCGAGGCTGAATTCCGACCGTACAGGCTGACCCTCGTGCGTTTCCAGTTGCCGTCGAGCCCGGCCTTCCCCCACGCGTCAATGTCCACGGCATGCCCGCGCCGCCGGGTTTTTGAAAAGGCGGCATCCACTTCTTCCATGCTCATGCACTTCACGGGATTGTCCTTGTTGACGTACACGGCCAACGCGTCGACGGCAACCGGAACACTGGTGGCTTTATAACCGAATTTCGCCTCGAACTTGTCCATCTCCTTCGCTTTCATCTGCCTGGACATCGGACCTACCTGGGCCGTTCCTTCAATCAGAGCCGGGGGCGCCGTGCTGGAGCCCTTCCCTTCAATTTGAATTTTCACGTTGGGATATTCTTTTCTGAACCCCTCGGCCCACAGGGTCAGGAGATTGTTGAGGGTATCGGACCCGATGCTGTTCAGGTTTCCGGACACCCCGCTCACCTGACTATAGCCTTTCCACGCGGGATCCACCATCGAGTCGGATGCCGCCCAACTTTGGATTGAACCGCCGATACTCATCGCCAGGAAAAAGGAACTCAGGAATACGATCCTGCTGCCGCACAACCGGCTTCTCACGTTTGCGAATGCGAACTGTCTCATGGTGTCGCAACCCTCCCTCTGAAAGAAGAATCTGATGTGCCGTTCCCTGGCAGTTGCCTACTCTAACGGCTGAATGTTTCCCGGACGTAAAAAGTAGGTTACGAACGTGTTAAGCAACAGGGACTGCCCGGGTCTGACCCCTGCTCCGGCTTCGCCGGTCTGTCAGACGGAACGGCCGAGTTCACTGACAATCGACCTCTGCACTATACGGGGAGCGAATTGCAGCTACGTATGAGAAGAGTTACGCGTCTGTTAATTCTTTAGACCCTCTCCCTCTGTCTGGGAAAGGGCTGGGGTGAGGAGAAGTGCCTAACTTGCAGGTTGGAGTTGCGCGGCCGGGAGCAGAAATTCGATCGTCGTGCCTTTGCCGTACTCGCTCTCGATGTGAAGCGTGCCGCCGTGCAATTGCACAAGATGCTTCACGATGGCCAGACCCAGGCCGGTGCCGCCTTCCTCGCGGGAACGCGCTTTATCGACCCTGTAAAATCGTTCCGTCACGCGAGGCAAATCGTTTGGGGGAATGCCCTGCCCCGTATCCCGGACCGTGACACGGATGAGATTCGTGTCCGTTTTCACCGCAAGGAAACTCACCGTTCCCTCTTGCGGCGTATACTTCAAGGCATTATCGACCAGATTCACCAGAATCTGCGAGAGCCGGTCCCGGTCGGCCTGCACTGCTACATCGGGGGGAACCCGGTTCACAAGCTTCACGTCTTTTTTCGCGGCATCCTTCTCGAACATCGCCGAGACGTCCTGCACAAAAGCTCCAAGACCGATGGGGGCGGGGTCCAGAACCACTTTCCCCGTCTCAATATCGGACAGGTTCAGCAGATCGTTGATCAAGCGCCCCATGCGTTCCGCGTGGCTGTTCGCGATCTCCAGGAATCGCCGGTGCGTGTCCGATTCCAACCTGGTTTCATCAAGCACGGTCTCCAGGTAGCCTTTGATGGCGGTCAACGGCGTGCGTAACTCATGGGACACGTTGGCCACGAATTCCGCGCGGACTTTTTCCAGCCGCCGGAGTTCGGTAATGTCGTGCAGGACGAGTAAAAATCCCCGGCGCTCCAAGGTAAAAGGCATGGGCATGGCATTCACCTCGATGATTCTCAGAGAGGGGAAATGGCTCTCGATTTCCCGCTTGCACGGCTCCGCGGTGTCGAGGGCCTGACACATCTCCACCCACTCGGCCAATCCCTTGTCCCTGACGACCTCCAATAAGGTGCGCCGCTCTCCCTGATCATGTGCAACACCGAGAATCCTCTGCGCAGCCGGATTCATGAGCATCACGTACCCTTGCCCATCCAGGGCAATGACGCCTTCCGTCATATGTTCCAGGATCGCGGTGCCCTTGGCCCGTTCGGACTCCAGGCCTTCCACCCTGGCCAGCGGGTAAGCCGTGATGTAATCCAAAGCCTTTCTCAAGCCTCTCAATTCATCTTCATCGCCTGTTTTCTCCTGCTCACGCCAACCCTGCAACAGCCGCTCGACCCGGGTGTCGATTTCATGGACCGGCATCAGAAGTCGGCGGCCCAACCACATGCCCAAAGGAAACCCCAACCCGGCAACCACCAGGACTCCAGCCCAGAGTACGACACCTGCCGCTCCGGAAAAGGTCAACAGCCACATCATCGCCATACCGATCAACGTCATGGAACCGAGGCATACGCCCATGCGGAAAATCAACCGGCCCTTCAACGTCGGCATCCCCTTTTCTACCCTTCTTCCTCGAAGCGGTAGCCCACGCCCTTGACCGTCACGATCCGATGACTTTCATCCTTGAGTTTTTCCCGAAGACGCCTGATGTGCACGTCCACCGTCCGCGATTCGATCTCCACGGCATTGGCATACCCCCAAACCATTTCCAATATTTGCTCCCGGTTCAACACCCGGCCGTTGGCTTGGATCAGCGCCCGGAGCAGATCGAATTCTTTCACCGTGAGGTCGATCAGACTGCCTGCAACCCGAACCTGATGCTTCGCTTCGTCAATTTCCAGCGTCCCGACTCGCCGGACGCCGCCCGTTTGCGGTTCGCGCCCCCGCCGCAACACCGCCTTGATCCGCGCCACCAATTCCCTGGGAGAAAATGGCTTGACAAGGTAATCGTCCGCGCCCATCTCCAGGCCAACCACGCGATCGACTTCTTCCGCCTTGGCCGTCAACATGATAATGGCTATGTTGGTGAGAGCCGGATCACGACGAAGTAACCGGCAAATTTCCAACCCGTCGATCCCGGGCAGCATGAGATCCAGCACGATCAAGTCCGGGCGTTCGGCCCGTGCGAGTTGCAGCGCCGTTTCTCCTTCAGACGCCTCGATACAGGACAGTCCTTCCTTTTCCAGGTGATGGCGAACGAGATCGACGATCGCCTGTTCATCATCCACGATTAAGGCTTTCAGCGACATGGGTGCCCCGAATCTGTCATCCCGAGCCAAAGGCGAAGAATCTGCTTTTCCCTTTCTGTCATCCCCGACATCTTTAATCGGGGATCCAGGGTCTTTGCTTTTCCTTCCGTCCGCAAGGATAACGACACTGGATTCCCGCTAAAAACTTGCGGGAATGACAGAAGGAGGTGCCGGATACGACAATGTAGCACAAAGGCGCAAAACAGACTACGCTCACGTACGGAACCGCTTCTTTATGATTGAACACAATTTCCACTTAAGGATATTCTTTTAACGGCATGTTCAACAGGATCCCATCCATACGTCCCGAAAATCCGTTCACCTCAATCCGAGAAATAGTAAAGGCGGTGATCATCCTGAAACGGCTGTGTGCGCTCCTCCTGATTGTCCTCGTGGCGGCTTGTACGGGCCCTGCGTCTGACGCGTTCCGTTTCGGTCTGGCCGGCGCGCCCGCGAACCTTGATCCGCGCTTTGCCACGGATGCGACATCGGCCCGTATCAACCGCCTCCTCTATGACCGGTTGGTGGATTTCAACGACGCGTTCGAGCCCGTGCCGGCCCTGGCCGATTGGGAACAACTTTCGCCCACCCATTATCGCTTCCATCTCAAAACGAACGAACATCCGTTCCATGACGGCACTATGTTGACCGCCCACGACGTCAAAGCCACCTACGACTTTATCCTGAACGAGGACAACGCCTCCCCGCACCGCGCCTCGTTGACCGTCATCGACCGCATCGCCGTTCGCGACGAATCGAGTCTCGACTTTTTTCTGAACCGTCCGGAACCACTGTTCCCGGGTTATCTCGTCATCGGCATCGTTCCTGCGCACCTGATCGCCGCGAACCATCCGCTTCACGAGCGCCCGATTGGAAGCGGACCATTTTCCTTCCTGGCACGTCCGGATGAGACCCGACTCCACCTGCTCAGGATTCGGGATCAACGACGCTTTGAATTCATCACGGTCCCGGACTCTACGGTCCGGGCATTGAAATTGATGGCCGGAGAAATCGACATGCTCCAAAATGACCTCCCTCCGGAACTCATCGGCTACTTGGAAAACGACTCGAGACTGAAAGTCCTACGAACATCCGGCACGAATTTTTCGTACCTCGGATTCAGCTTCGATGACGCCGTGACCCGGCAGGCATACGTACGACGGGCCATTGCCCACGCCATCAATCGCCGGGAGATCATCCAATACGTCCTGGACGGCGCGGCCAGACCGGCCCAGTCGTTATTGCCGCCCGAACATTGGGCTGGCGCGCAAGACCTCGACCCGATCACCTACGATCCTGAAAAAGCGCGAACATTGTTACACCAGGCCGGATACTCGCGCGACGATCCGATCCGGATCGTCTACAAAACGTCGAGCGATCCCTTTCGGATCAGGCTCGCCACGATCCTTCAACGGCAATTGCAACACGTCGGGATTGACGTGGACCTGCGCAGTTACGACTGGGGCACGTTTTACGGAGACATCAAAGCCGGCAGATTCCAGATGTACAGCTTGGCATGGGTGGGCATCCATACCCCCGATATATTCGATTACGTGTTCCACAGCCGATCAATACCCCCGAACGGGGCGAACCGCGGCCGGTTCCGCAGTACGCAGGCCGATGCGTTCATCGATCGGGCGCGGGCGGCTCCCGATCTCGAAACCAAACAAGAATGGTACGTGCAACTCCAGCATCACCTGGCCGACGCACTGCCATACGTGCCCTTGTGGTACGAAGACCATATTTTTATCGCGCGCCGGGAGATCGAAGGCTTCACCATGGCCCGGGACGGCAATTACGACGGCCTGATACATGTGCGCCGTTCACCCCCTGACACGTTGTAACCGATCGTGTTCATCCGGTTTCTCATATCACGAGTTCTGACGGCATTGGCCGTGGTGTTCGGTGTCGTCTGTCTTGTCTTCTTTTTGCTTCACCTGGTACCCGGTGACCCCGTGGAAGTGATGCTGGGCGAATCCGCACGCCCCGCGGACAGAGCCGCCCTGCAACAAGCCTTGGGGCTCGACCTGCCGCTGCACGTGCAGTTCGGCTACTACCTGGCAAACTTGTCTCAGCTCGACCTGGGGACTTCCTTCTACTCGAAACGCCCGATCCGCGACCTGCTACTGGAACGACTACCGGCCACTGTTGAACTCGGGGTGGCGGCGCTCCTGGTGGCCCTGCTGTTGGCCGTACCTCTCGGAATTCTGGCCGCGGTGAAAAAAGAGACCGCGTGGGACATCGGGGCTACCGGGGCTGCCCTGTTCGGCGTCTCCATTCCCAATTTCTGGATGGGCCCCATGCTGATTCTGGTCGGGGCGTTGTGGCTGGGGTGGTTCCCCGTAAGCGGACGGGAAGGCATCGCCTCGCTGGTCCTGCCGGCCCTGACCCTAGGCACGGCACTGGCGGCCATTCTCTCGCGCATGATCCGTAGCGCCCTGCTAGAGGTCCTGAATGAAGATTTCATGCGCACCGCGCGCGGCAAAGGCCTTGCCGAGCGAACCGTCATTCTTCGACACGGCTTGCGGAACGCGCTGCTCCCCGTAATCACGTTGGTGGGTTTGCAACTCGGGGCGTTACTGAGCGGGGCCGTGATTACGGAAACCGTGTTTTCCTGGCCGGGCATCGGGTCCTTGGTCGTGGAGGCCATTCACCGCCGCGACTATCCTGTGGTGCAGGCCACCGTGCTGTGCATCAGCGTGTCCTACGTCGCGCTGAACGTGCTCACGGATCTCGCGTATGCCCGGATCGATCCCCGCGTCCGGCTCGGAAGCCAGCCATGATCCGCCTCTGGATACCTCTCGGCGTCATTCTGCTCTGGGCCCTTGTCGCGCTCCTCGCGCCCGTGCTTCCCCTGTCTCCGAACGCCATAGATCTGCCGCATATCCTCAAGCCGGGAAGCCTGCATGAAGGCCTGGGGTACGATGACCTGGGCCGGCCGGTGTTCGACCGCTTGCTGGTGGGCGCCCGCACGTCGTTTCTCGTGGCCTTTGCCGTCGTAAGCCTGTCGCTGATGATCGGAAGCCTGCTTGGCACCATCGGAGCGTACGCCGGAGGATGGATCGATATGGTCCTCGTTCGCGTTATCGACGTCTTTCTCGCCTTCCCGGGAATCCTGCTGGCCATTGCGCTGGCCGGCGTGATGGGACCGGGCATCGACAACGTAGTCATCGCCCTGTCGGTCGTGAGTTGGGTGGGGTACGCCCGCTTGGCCCGTGCGCAAGTTCTCTCGATGAAAGAACGCGATCACGTCCGTGCCGCCGTGGCGATCGGCACCCCCCCACCACAGATCATCGCCCGTCATTTGCTCCCGCTCATCAGCGCTCCGTTGATCGTCGAAGCTAGTTTCGGCATAGCCAGCGTGGTCATCGGTGAGGCCGGGCTCTCGTATCTGGGATTGGGCGTGCAACCGCCCGCCGCGTCCTGGGGCAGTATGATCCGGGACGGCACACGGTACATGCTGGTCGCCCCGCACATGGTCGTCGCCCCGGGCGTGGCGCTCATGGTCGTGGTCCTCTCCATGAACCTCCTCGGAGACCGGCTGCGCGATTGGCTGGACGTGAAGAATCGGTCCGTCAAGGAAACGCCATGAAACAACGCATCATCGGTTTCCATCAGGACGAATACGGCGATTGGGTCGCGGATCTCGAATGCGGCCACGGGCAACACGTCCGGCATGACCCGCCCTGGAGCGAACGGCCCTGGGTTGTGACTCCACAGGGGAGAGACCAAAAGGTGGGAGACGTGCTTCTGTGTAAAAAATGCGACGAGGAATCGCCGTGAATCAGTTCTGGCCCGCCTCGGACGGTCCGTCAACCGGCGGCGGATGAGCGGGGTCCCAATACCGTAAGCGGTCGATCAGGGGCTGGGCGTCCGGGCTGGTGGATTGCGTGGGCTCACTGGGACCATGGTCCCAAGTCAGTGTGGCATAGCCGTGATCATGCAGGGTGTTGCGGATGACTGCGACGAGTGCGTCCAGGGTTACTTCGTCCCCCGCTCGCAGGTCCAACACGCGGTGGGCGTTCCCGGCGGGCGGAGGCGTGTCGTGCAGCAACGCCCAGCAGCGATCGAAGACCGTTCGGCGAACATCTTCCGGCACATTCAGGCTCGGGATGTCAGCGGTACACAGAGCCGCCACCATGAGCACGAATTGCAGGTCCGGCAACCCGGGATTGTCAACGTCGAGTGTCTGCATGGCGAGGGCGTATCTTATTGAGACCGGGACACGTTTTTCAATCGCTCCGTTTACGACCTGGCAAAAAATCCTCTGGGCTGACGATGTCCGTCGTCGGTCACGCGATAAGGGCTGCTCAGCCAGTACGCCGCGCCGACAAGCAACGCTCCGCCGACGACGTTGCCCAGTCCCACGAAGACCTGATTCCACAGGAACCCGCTCCACGTAATCGCCTCCCCATGCGGCAGGAACAGCGCGATCCCCAACGCCGACTGATTCGCAATACTGTGCTCGAATCCACTTCCCACGAACGCGAATACGCCCCAGAAGAGCACCATGATTTTCGCGGTTTCATTCGTGGTCCGGGCCGCCATCCACACGGCCAGGCAGACGAGCATGTTACAGAGAACGCCCCGGCTGAAGAGTTCCCAGGCAGGGACGGCCATCTTCACTTCAGCAAGCTTCAAGAACAGATCCGCCTGGGGAGCCTTCGCCACCACGCCGGACTGCGCGACCAGCCAGGCAACGGCCAACGATCCGGCAAGGTTGCCGATGAAGGACCAGACGAGAATCCAACCCACGTATTTCCAGGCGATCGCCCGGGAAAGCGCACCGATGGTGCAGACCATCGTGTTGCCCGTGAACAGTTCCGATCCGGCGAAAATCACCAACGTCAGGCCGACGCCGAATGACACGCCCATCACCAGGTTGAGGGCAGCGGACCCTTGAGCGTAGAAGGGCGCTCCCACGCTGAAAATCAAACAGACGCCGAATCCCAAATAAATGCCTGCCAGGGCCGATAGAATGAAATAGCCACCGGGCGAGTGGAGTATATAGTCCACTTTTTTCCGTGAAACGTCCGACATGAGCTTGAGATCTTCTTGATACATGGCTCGCACCTCTTCTCTTTATGGAAGTTAGACGCAAATGTTCGTCGGAACCATTGTGACTCAGACTGCGTGAAAGGTATGGATTGGGGCGCTACGGCGCGCCATAGACACCATGCGCGAAGAATTCCTCATAGCTATAGTATAGAGCGATACGGCCAAAAGAAACACGCGAATTTTTCCAACCCCTCCGGCTCGGGTAGACAACGACAAGAGTCCTGGATCCCCGATCGAGCCGGGGATGACGGAAGGAGGGCATTAGTTGTGTCAGGCAGTGACTCCACCCATAATAGGGTACTGGGACAAACGGCGTCATCACCTTCGCCATCAGCGTTTACGCACGTGACAATTTCTTAAAGCCGGACGTTCCTCGACCACCAAGGGGCCATAGGAGGGTTGTGAATGATGAATGCATCGTCCGAACCGGGGAATACGTTTCCTTTGACCATCGGGCAACGCCTGCTCGCCATGGTGGTCATCTTCATCCTGGCGTTGGGTGCCATCCTGGCCTTTACCCATAGCGCGGTGGGAACGCACGAGCTTGACATGGTGGTGATGGACGTGGCGGGACGCCAACGCATGATGATTCAACGCCACCTCAGTCAACTGCTGTTGGCATCCAATGGGATTCAAACGGATTTTCAGCCCATGGAGCAGGCATTGTTGCACTCCGTCGATGCCTTGCAAAACGGAGGAGAAGTGATCGTGAACCTGTACACCGACGAACGGCGCTCCATCCCCGCAGCCCCGACCGTCCGGATACGGGAACTGCTGGAGCAACAACGCTCCCTGCTCGAACGGTTTTTTTCCCAAACCGAAACCCTGCTGGGGGAAGACCCTGCTCACTTTACCTCGTCGGAATCGTTTTCCCTGCTCAATCAACTCCACTATGACCTTCAACGCAACGCCGACACCGTGTTCAAACTATTCAGCGCCCGTTCCCGTCAAAACGTTGTGGATCTCATGAAAAGCGAACCGTTTATCGGATTGCTGGTCATTTTCCTGAGCATCGTCCTGGCCCGACAGGTTGTGTCCACCAGCCGCAGACTCGAACGGGAAATCGAGCAACGCAAAAAAGCCGAGGAGGAGCGTGCCTTGCGCGACCGCTCGATCAATTCGGCCACCAACGGCATTCTCATTGCCGACGCCCGTCAGCCGGACATGCCCACGGTCTATTGCAACGCCGCGTTTGAAAAAATCACGGGCTACGCCGCGGAGGAAGTGCTCGGTCAAAATTGTCGGTTCCTCCAGGGGACGGACCATCAGCAACCCGGCCTCGACGACATTCGCCAGGCGATTCGGCAGGGCACCGAGGCCAAAGCGGAACTCCGCAATTATCGCAAGGACGGCAACCTGTTTTGGAACGAACTCTACATCGCGCCGGTGAGGGATCCGCAGGGAGGGCTCACGCATTTCGTCGGGATTCAAACGGACATTACGCAGCGCAAACACCAGGAAATCGAATTGGCGAATAAGACGCGGGAACTGGCCCAATCCAACGCGGAACTCCAGCAGTTTGCCTACGTGGCGTCCCACGACCTGCAAGAACCGCTCCGTATGGTAGCGAGCTATACCCAGTTATTGGGGAAACGCTACCGAGGCAAGCTGGATCAGGACGCCGATGAATTTATCGGCTACGCCGTCGATGGCGCCACCCGTATGCAACGCCTCATTCGCGACCTGCTGGAATACTCCCGGGTCGGGGCGGAGCGTCAGTCCTTTGAAGAAACCGACTGTGAACTCGTGTTTCAACAAGCCATGCAAAATCTCTCCGCATCGATCCTGGAACGTCACGCCGAGGTGACGCATAATCCGCTCCCCATTGTCCAGGCCAGCCCGACGCACCTGACCCAAATCTTCCAAAACCTGATCGGCAATGCCCTGAAGTTTCAAGGCGACGCCCCGCCAAAAATTCACGTGGGGGCCAAGGCGCTCCCGGATGGATGGGAATTCTCCGTCCGCGACAACGGGGTCGGGATGCCGGGCGATCAACTTGATCGCATCTTTGCGATCTTTCAACGCCTGCACGGTCAAAGCGAATACCCCGGCACGGGGATCGGCCTGGCCATCTGTAAGAGAATCGTGGGAAAATATGGCGGGCAAATCTGGGCGGAATCCGAACCCGGTCAAGGCTCGACCTTCTATTTCACCCTGACGACTCCTCGAGAGGTCATGAAGTCCATGCCGTCAAAGGCCGATTCCTGGAATCCGCCACACTCTCTTGAAGGACCAGACCCTTCGACAAGCTCAGGGCTCAGGGCAGGCACATGAACACGACGACCATTCTCCTGGTAGAAGACAATCCCGGCGATGCCCGCTTGATCCGGGAACTCTTTCGCGACATACAGGGGCGTACCTTCACCATCATCACCGCTGAAACCTTCCGGAAGGCGTATGAGTGTTTGCAAGCCAACCGCGTGGACCTCGCTCTGGTCGACCTTTCCTTGCCCGACAGTCACGGGTTGGAAACGTTTCGTAAACTCGCGGAAGGCTATCCCTCACTCCCGCAAGTCCTCCTGACCGGCCTGAACGACCGGGAAACGGCCATCCAGGCCGTTCGAGAAGGCGCACAGGATTATCTGCTCAAAGGCGAGGTGGACGGGCACGTCCTTCTTCGAGCCATTGACTACGCCGTCGAGAGGAAACGTATCCAGGCCGAATTGGAAACCGCGAATTCCCGGCTCCGGAAAAGCGCGGAGGATCTCCATTCCATCCTGAATCAACTGCACATCGGGACGATTTTGATCGACCCCAAAGGCCGGATTCTGCATATGAGCGTGTCCGCCCTTCGTTTATTGGGGAAAAACGAACCCCCTCCTGAAGACCAACCCTGGCAGAAAGCCGTTGGGTTCCCCGACCATGACGTCCATGGTCTCGAACAGCTTATGCAGCAGCACGAACGGGAAAAATTCGTCGTCCATTTCCAGCCGCCGGGCCATACCTCACGTTCGTTGGAGATCGACATCCACGATGATCCGCGTGATGCTCGGGCGAAAATGTTCTTTCTTTATGACGTCACGGAAATTAACACCCTCCGCAAACAACTGGAGGACAAGTCCTCATTTCACGATCTAATCGGAAAGTGCCAACCCATGCAGGACGTGTACCGGCAGATTCGCAACCTCGCCCAGGTCGAATCGACGGTCATCATCGAAGGCGAAACCGGCACAGGGAAAGAACTCGTGGCCCGGGCCCTGCACAATTCCAGCCCGCGAAAGGACAAGCCCTTCCTGGCGGTAAATTGTGCCGGCCTCACGGAATCCCTGCTGGGCAGTCAATTGTTCGGCCACAAGAAAGGCGCGTTTACCGGAGCCAACAGCGACCACCGTGGATTTTTTGAATCCGCTCAAGGAGGGACGATTTTCCTGGACGAAATCGGCGACATGCCGGCGCCCGTCCAAACGAGTTTGTTGAGGGTGCTCCAAGAGAAAGAAATTACACGGCTGGGTGAATCCCAACCGAGAAAAGTGGACGTCCGCATTATCTGCGCCACGCATCACGACTTACAGAAACAGGTAGACCAACGTACCTTCCGAGCCGACCTGCTGTACCGCATTCGAGTGGGACGCATTCACTTGCCTCCGCTCCGTGAACGCCAGGAGGATCTTCCCTTGTTGATTTGGGCGTTCGTCGGCCAATGCCGCCAAGCGATGGAAAAACTGTTTGTACAAGATATCAGCGCCGATGCTGTGGGTCACCTGACCCGATATCCATGGCCGGGGAACATTCGCGAATTGAAAAGTGTGATTGAATATGCCGTGCTCCAATGCGAAGGGGACACCATCCAACCCCGGCATTTTCCTCCGGAATTGCTGGAATCAGTCCAACCCGTGCGTCCCGTCTCAGAACCGACCACATCCGTCAAGGACCGGGAACGTCTCTTGGGCGCCCTGCGAGAGGCCAACGGGAATCGAGCCAAAGCCGCTCAACTGCTCGGCATCAGTCGTGCCACGTTCTATCGTTGGTTGGATGATTTGGATATTTCCAAACGCGATTTTTCGTGAACCGGCTCTCTTGCCGGCTTCTCCGCTTCTCCATAAGACATCCATGAGACACTATAATAAGACAGCCAACGAACGTTCGATGAACGCTAGACACGCGTAACTTGTTGAATCTACAAGGCTGATCTCTTCCACCTGACCTTTGGCACAACCTTTGAATATTCCTGAAGAATCAAGGAACGAAAACACCGAAATCACCTCCTCTGAGGATCCTCAATGAAGCAATCTCCCGTTATCCTGATCGTCGAAGACAATCCGGGTGACGTTCGCCTGATCAAGGAAGCACTCGATACGTCCTCCATCAAGCCCACCCTGTATTTTGTCCGCGACGGACTTGAAGCCACACGGTTTTTGGAAACAAGGATGCAGGACGGCTTCCCCCACCTGATGGTCCTCGATTTGAATCTCCCCCAAAAAAGTGGTTTTGAAGTATTACAGTTCGTGAAGCGCCATGAGATGCTGAAACGGATACCGGTGATTGTCCTCAGCTCTTCGCAAAATCCGGAAGACGTCGCCAAGGCGTATGATCTTCACGCCAACTGTTACCTGACCAAACCGGCCAACTTCGAAGCTTTTGTCGCCGTGGTCCAAGCACTGGAATATTTTTGGGTCCGCATCGCGAACCTGCCTTAGCCCGATTAGATCCCCGATCAGGCAGGAAACAACGATCGTTGTGCCATACGGGGCGCCCCCTCTAACTCCAGCCTGTTCCTCCTAAAGTGTCTCATATGTAATATATGAGACACTTTTATGTCTCATAGACAAACTGGCTTGTTGGTCCTCTTGTCGACAATTTCTCTAACTCTATGAAATAGCGATGAAAATTCTCATCGAATAATTTGGCACGCAATTTGATAGACAGTGAGAGAGACAGAAAAATTCATCAAAGGGTCTCTGGAAGAAAACAACAACCGGAATACTCACTGTTTAACCAAGAAGGGGTGCAGATATGGCGACCTCACAAAACATCCAAAGCCAGGGGTTGGGCACAGCGCAAGACATGCACACGTGCAAGAGGTGCGGCGGACTGTTGATCAGGGAAGGCCTGTTCGATCTGTTCGACGATACGGGGCAGATGCGCCGATGGGCACGGCGGTGTGTCCAATGTGGAGATATCGTGGATTCGCTTATCCTCAAGCGCCGAATGGGAGCGGAGCTTCCGGCTCTCAAACTCTTGAGTCGCAGACGGTGGACCGGCGTCGAAGCGTTGATCAGGAAGCCACTGCACGGGTGACCGTCAATTTGGAAAAACCGCAACACCTTCAAAAAAAAGGAGATCGAGCATGCACAAGCGTATTCTTTCACCAACCACGGGATTGTTCATGGCGTTGACCTTGCTCTTCAGTTCATGGGGTTCGGCCCTGGCCGCAGACAACACAGACGTGGTCCTGATCCCGAAAGGTGAATTTACCATGGGCAGCAAGGATCACAGTGATGAAATGCTCCACCAGGTCGTGCTGGACGGGTATTACATTGACAAATATGAGGTCTCGAACGGCCACTATCGGGAATTCATGAAGGCCGCCGACCATCCGGCTCCGGCGTACTGGGATGACCCACGCCTGAACAAACCCGACCAACCCGTCGTCGGCGTGAACTGGTACGATGCCACGGCCTATTGCAAATGGACCGGCAAACGGCTGCCCACGGAAGCGGAGTGGGAACACGCAGCCAAGGGCCCTAATGGGGCCCATTTCCCCTGGGGACACACCATCGACGCCACCAAGGCAAACTATGGTCAAAACGTAGGGAAAACCATGCCGGTGAATGCCTACCCGGACGGCGTGAGTGGTTATGGCGTCTACAACATGGCCGGCAACGTCTTTGAATGGGTCAGTGATTGGTATGACCCGAACTACTTCCGGACCAGCTCGGCTTACAATCCCCAAGGCCCTGCCGATGGCTACGATTTTGCCAACCAGGGTCCGGTCAAGGTGCTGAAAGGCGGTTCCTGGCTGGCACCTCAAACGTCCCTGCACACCAGCCATCGTTTCTGGAATCAGCCCGAGAACAACTCCTACGGGGTGGGGCTTGGATTCCGGTGCGCCATGTCGGCAAGCACCAAGGGAGGCGACATGATGAAATACGATTTCATGCACGCCCTCATCAGCATGGGCAAGGAGCAATGGAATGATGCGTTGGAATCGATCGACCAGGCGATCAAAGGCGATCCCAACAACGTGGAATACAAGCAAACGCGTGACATCATCATGAAACAAATCAAGATGTAACGCGAGTTGGCTGGTGGGCAGAATACCCCCACCAGCCTGAAACGCGAGGTGTCCGATGAACGCATTCGAGGCAACAGCAAGATACTACCTGAAAACCATGGGGCCTGTATGGCTGGCCATCGCGTTAAGCCTGGTGGCGGGCTCCCTGCTTTCGACCTTCAATGCTCAGGCTTTCTCTTCCATGCCCAGCGACATGGCGTACATTTCTCATGGCCTTGCCTATATGGGCATCGATAGAGAACCGGCCGACGTCGACACGGGAACACAAGAGTCGCTGTATACACAAAGAATGTCGATGCCATGGTCAAGGGAGGCTTTTCATGATGAGGGGCCTGCCCATTGGGTGTTATTGAGTTCGTATTACATCGACACCTATGAGGTCTCGAATGAGAAGTACGGACAATTCATGCGCGCGACGGGACATCCGGCCCCCGCGTACTGGGATGATCCGCGATTGAACGGTCCCTCCCAACCCGTGGTCGGCGTGAACTGGTTTGACGCCAAGGCCTTTTGTGAATGGGAAGGCAAACGGCTGCCCACGGAAGCGGAGTGGGAAAAGGCCGCTCGCGGTCCTGACGGATTACAGTATCCTTGGGGAAATACCTTCGACTCCCGAAACGTCAATTATGGGAAACTCCATGACGCCACCATGCCCGTGGATTCACTTCCCAGCGGCACGAGCCCTTACGGCTTGCACCACATGGCCGGCAACGTGTTCGAATGGGTCGGCGATTGGTATGACCCGGACTATTATGCCAAATGGTCCTTTTTCACAAATCCTTCCGGGCCTGCTTCTCCCGTTTGGCTCGGTGGAACCGGAACCTACGTGGACCGCCTCACGGTCGGTGAAAAAAAAGTGATTCGGGGCGGATCATGGATCGCGGCGAAGCAAGCCGTGACCACCACCCATCGGTTCTGGAATCATCCGTTGAACAACAGCTATGGAGTAGGGTTGGGGTTTCGGTGCGCGAAATCGGCATCGCAAGAGACAGAGCAGGGAGTGATCTCCCATTCGTTTCCTCGAAAAAATGACGCAGGAGAGGGCGGATCATGAACGTTCTCTATTTGAAAACGCTCTATGGCTTGACCTTGATGTTCATGGCATGGAACATCAGTTTGGGAATTGATCCAGTGTGGGCCGGCCACGCAGGATCTCATTTTCATCCACGAAGCCCTATGCAGGAATCGCTCTACCTGGCCGACAAGAACGTGAATGAAGCATGGGAAGCCTTCCACCAGGCCGCGCTGGGTGGCACCCTGGCATCCCCGGCCATTCAGACGCAGATCGAACAGGCCCTGCATGAATCCCGGCTCCTGCTGGTCGATGCTCGACAGGCCGCACGGGACAACGACACGCGTGCCGTATCCTCACTCACCGCACGCATCGGGGAAATTTCCACACGCATCAAGGAAAAGAGTCGAAGGCAAAAACCATGAATGCGATATTGATGACGACACTCACCATGTGCATCCTGTTGGGGCGGGTCTCCGCTTTCGGGGAGCCCCCCGTTCCGGCCCAGGACCCCGTTTCCATGGTCACCATTGCGAAAGGCAGTTTCATTCGAGGAAGCGGGGCGGAAGACGGACGGGCCGACGAACGGCCTCGTCGAACGATTTATCTCACGGCCTTCATGATCGATCAATATGAAGTCACCAATGAACGGTACCTCAGATTCATTGGAGCCACGGGGCATAAGGAACCGTTCAACGTGTACGGCACGGGCTCCCTGTTCGACGTGAAAGGCATCGGGAACTTACCCGTGGTGCAGGTCACGTGGCACGACGCCGCGGATTATTGCCAGTGGGTGGGCAAACGGTTGCCGACTGAAGCCGAATGGGAAAAGGCCGCACGGGGCACGGATGGGCGGCAATACCCGTGGGGTGGCGCGGCGCCCTCAGCCCGTCACGTGAATTTCAATCGTGATTGGGTGGAAAAGGGGACGCTGCTCCCGGTCGGCTCGTTACCCGATGGTGCCTCTCCCTACGGCGTGCACGACATGTCCGGCAACGCACGAGAGTGGGTCCAGGACTGGTACGCAAAAGATTATTATCAGGTTGCGCCGGACCGAAACCCCAAGGGTCCCGAAACCGGGCTGCTCAAAGTCATCCGCGGCGGGTCGTGGCACAGCTTCGACTCCGACATTCGGACGGCAGCTCGCGGGAAAGGCGGGTTTGCCCTGAAAACTCATGGAACCGGATTCCGTTGTGCAATGGACGTTCCGGCGACACCCCGGCCGGTGAAACGAGGTCAATAATGAACGTGGCCATCGTCGGAGGAACGGGATTTATCGGAAGGAATATTGCGCCGGTTCTTGCCTGCGGCGGAAACACGGTGACCATTCTGACCCGTAACCCACACGCGGCATCTGCCGTTGTCGAAGGGAACGTTCACGTCCGAAAATGGGATCCGTTGAATGGGCAGACCTCGGGAAACCCCTTTCAGGAACAGGACGCGGTCATCAACCTTGCGGGTGCCTCTATTGCCGATCGCCGGTGGACGAGGTCACGCAAGGCCGTACTTCGTGCCAGCCGGATCGAGACCACAAGGATGCTCGTGATGGCCTTATCCCGTCTCTTCGCGCCCGTTCGACCGAAAATCCTGATCAACGCATCGGGGATCGGGTTCTATGGACTCGAGACCGCCACAGCCGTCGATGAACGGCAAGGGCCGGGGACCGGATTCTTGGCCGACCTGTGCGTGGAATGGGAACGCGAGGCCCTCCGGGCGACGGACTACGGCATCCGGACCACGTGCCTGAGAATCGGTATGGTGTTGGGGAAAGACGGCGGCGCCCTGCAAAAAATGCTGCTCCCCTTTAAACTCTTTCTTGGCGGTCCCGTGGGCAACGGCACCCAACCCGTGAGTTGGATCCACGTCCAGGATCTGGGGCGGCTTATCGCGGCCATTCTCAGGCAGCCTTCTTACAACGGCGCGGTCAATGCGGCAGCGCCCCATCCGGTCACGATGAAGGAATTTTGCCGGCAACTGGGGCGGGCACTGGGAAGACCGTCCTGGCTTCCCGTTCCGGCATCGGCTCTTAAAATCGGATTGGGTGAACTGTCGACGCTCCTCACTCACGGTCAAGCGGTAACGCCCCGCGTGGCGCAACAGTTGGGGTTTACTTTCACATATCCTGACCTGGAAGCGGCCTTGTCCGCGCTCCTGGGAAAGGGGTCGTGATGTTCATCCGATGTAGGGACAACCCCCTGTGGTTGTCCGGGCCTTTCACCCTCTCCCCCGGTCTGAAATTATAGGCGAAGCCCCCGACACTTTTAATCGGGGGGTTGGGGTGAGGGGGAAAAGCAGGACGATGGGCCGTCCCGTATAATATATGATTATGATAGTCGAGATCCTCACCTACCTCCATCTGCTGACAGTCGCCGTGTTGGTCGGAAAGATCGTTTTCATGTCGTTCGTGACCGCGCCGATCCTGGCCCGAGCCTTGGATCCTGATACCTTTGCGCGCGTGGTACGCATGCTCTTCCCACGCTACTACGCGCTCGGCATGATCGCGGCCGTCGTGGGGTGGGCGAGCGTCACGGGTTTGGGTCTGCTCAATGGGTTCAGCCTGCCGGATCTGCTCGCCGCGACGCTGTGGCTTGGCATCCTGGCCATTGAGAATTACTGCCGCTTTCCATTAACCCCGCGCATCAATGCCTTGAGCGACCAACTCAAGGAGGCCGACCCACGCGGGGTGGACCTCGTCTCGGTTCGCAAGAACCGGGACACCCTCCATCGTCTCTCAGTTCAACTCAACAGCGTGGTGCTCATACTGGGATTGTGTCTGATCGGATTGATCTAAAGGAGAATTAAGATGCCACCATCTTCAACGACGTTACCGCTTTACGAGACCTTCCAGGTTCGCCTTCTGCTTGCCGCCTTGTTTGCCCTCCTGTTGATGACCCCGATCCAGGGTCACGCGCAGCAAGGGCTTCCGCCACAAGGCAATCCCCACGGTGACCTGTCGGACCCCATGCTGCCTCCGCCGGGCATCATAGGCGTCGCGCTGCATCTCACGGCGGAACGCATCGGCGACCCAGCCGGCCTGTTCATTCGGGCGACCCACCCCCTGGGACCCGCAGTCAGGGCGGGGTTGACGCACGGGCAGGAAATCCTGGCCGTGGACGGCCAGTCCGTCAAAGGCATGACGTACCGGGAAGTCGTGTCCATGATACGGGGCGAGATCGGGACGTCCGTCACGCTGCTGGTCAAAACCTTCTCCGACGTGAAGGAAGTGAAGATTATGCGAGCCAGCGAGGCGCAGTTGACCGAAGAAGAACAACGGATCTGAGGAACCTGTTATGCCGTCTCACGTCACGCCCGGGCCCCTGCTCCCGGCAGAGCCACTCCTCGCGTCGGGTCTTCCCGTACGGTTGGGGATCAGCCTCTGCCTGTTGGGTGAACCCGTCCGGTACGACGGCGGCCATAAACGGGACCCCTTTCTGGTAGACGTGCTCGGCCAACACGTGGAGTGGGTTCCGGTGTGTCCCGAAGTGGAGGCCGGATTCGGCACCCCGCGAGAAGCCATGAGGTTGGTCGATGACGTGGCTGAACCCCGCTTGATCACGGTGCGTTCTCATCACGATTACACCGACCGGATGCGCCGTTACAGCCAAAAACGCTTGCGCGAGATACAAACGCTGAACCTGTCCGGCTACGTGTTCAAGAAAGATTCCCCCAGTTGCGGGACCCGTCGCGTTCGCGTGTATGCCCGCGACGGCCGGCTCCTGGGAACCGGGAAAGGATTGTTTGCCGAGGCGTTCCAACGCGCGTTTCCCTTGACTCCCATCGAGGAAGAAGGACGACTCCGGGACCAGGGTCTGCGGGAAAACTTCATCGAACGCGTGTTCGGCTATCACCGGTGGCAAGTGCTCAACGCTCGCCTGACCAAGGGGCGGCTGGTGGCGTTTCATACGGTCCACAAATATCTCCTGTTGGCTCACAGCCAGCGTCATTACCGGGAGCTTGGCCGATTGGCCGCCAATAGCAAACAGTATCCCGTTCGAGAGTTGGCGCGGACCTACGGACACCTGTTTATGGAGGCCCTGGCCGTCAAGACGACCATTCGCAAACACGTGAACGTGCTGCAACACCTGGTCGGTCATTTCAAGAAGACCTTAAGCGCCAAGGCGCGGACGGAACTCCACGGAGTGCTGAGCGACTATCACAATGGGTTCGTGCCGCTGAGCGTCCCCGTTGCCTTGATCGGACACTACGTCCGGATCCTGGACGTTCCATACTTGAGGGACCAGGTGTACCTTGCGCCTCACCCCAAGGAACTCACGTTGCGAAATCATGTCTAGATCATTCGGGACGGCACAGGGGCCGTCCCCTGCGACAACCATGCCGTAGGGACAACCCCCTGTGGTTGTCCATTGGGGAACCCCCGTGGTTCATGTGGGACGGCACAGGGGCCGTCCCCTACAATGACAATGAGGAATCCGGTATATTGGAGAGATGGAACACGTGAAGGAATTGACACCCCGTTCACGTACGACAATGATGTAGGGACAGGCCCCCGTGCCTGTCTGTCATGAAGGAGAGGTCATTATGAATGATTCAGCAAAAGGTGTAGTACTCGTCGGGCATGGCGGCATTCCCAAGGATTACCCGGGGGATCTGGTCACGAAACTCAAGCGCTTGGAAGCGCAACGACGTGCCGCGGGCGTTCCGATGTCCAACGAGGAACATGAACTCGACCAGAAAATCCGGCGATGGCCCCGAACCCCGGAAACCGATCCCTATCAGGCCGGCCTGGAATTATTGGCCACCCGCCTCAAACCCCTCTTGCACGGCGCACGGTTTTCCACGGCCTATAACGAGTTTTGCACCCCCACGCTCGGCGAGGCCATCGAGCAACAGATCGCCGACGGCGCCAAGGAGATTACCGTGATCTCCACCATGTTCACCCCCGGCGGATCGCACTCGGAGTACGAAATTCCCGAGGAAATGGCCGAACTTCGTCAGAAATATCCCGGCGTGACCCTGACTTACGCCTGGCCCTTCGATCTGGATAAGGTCGCGGAAATGCTCTGCGAACACCTCGATCAATTCCAGGACAATCCCGTGGGATAATGGCCTCCCGGGGGCAAACGACGAAAATATTCGCTTATTTGTTGATTTTCTGTTGCATAACGTCATCCTCCAAGCCATAATAGACTTCGTCAAACCACTTACAAGGAGGAGCATTATGCGAGTGGGTCATCATCAAAATAAGTCTTTTATCATTGCCGCACTCACGGCCGTCGTTGTCGTCGGCGTGATGTTGACGATGGGGCAAGTTCCGTTGGCGGTCAGCCAGCCCGTGACCATTCCGGTGGGGAGCATCAGCGGGCCGATCCCGATGGACGCGGCCAACCCGGTGTGGGAAACGGTGCCGGGGATCGTGGTGCCCTTGAGCGGGCAAACGATTACGACGCCTATGCATCCCAACATCTCGGTAAAAACCGTCATGGTCAAGATGGCCACCAACGGCAAAGAGATCGGGGTCTGGGCCAACTGGGGCGATCAAACCCTGAACAACACCACCATCGGCCCGCAGGATTTCCGGGATCAGGTGGCGGTGCAATTCCCGGTGCAAACGTCCGGAGCCCCGCCGTTCCAATGTATGGGGCAATCCGGCGGCACGGTGAACATCTGGCGCTGGAACGCGGAATGGCAGCGGGACATGGGCGCGGGCGTCGCGGGGATGTGGGACGTGGATCAACAATATCCCTCGATCGCGTGGGACTTTTACTATGAAGAGCCGGCGGGTGGCGTGACCTATCCGGACCGGATCGGCCGGAGTTTGGGGCCGTTCAATCCGGGGATTTGGTCGGGGAACATCATGTCGGATCCGGATTTACGGGCCAGTTCGGTGGAAGACTTGAACGCGAACGGGTTCAGCACGTTGACGACGCAGGCGTCGCAGGACGTGATGGGGAATGGCCTGTGGGAACCGTACGGCGCGTTGAAGGGCGGGTGCTGCAGCGGCCCGACGTGGCGCGTGGTGATGAAGCGGGCGTTGTCGACGAATGATGCGAACGACGTGCAATTCGGGGCCGGGGCGAGCATTCCGGTGGCGTTTGCGGTGTGGGATGGCCAGAACGTGGAACGGAATGGCATGAAGGGCATCTCCACCTGGTTCACCGCCAAAATGCCGTAACACCGACTTCCATAGAACGAACACAAAGAGAGCCGCTAGCTTTTACTGGTTAGCGGCTCTTTTTTTTATTGAATCACTCCCCCCGTGAGGGGGAGTGATGGCTGATGACTCTCTTACGTCAAGGGAGAGGGAGATTTGCCCTTATCCGTCCTGGCCTTGGGGGCGGGCACGGCCGAACTGGCGGCGGTTTTCTTGTTGGATGGCTTGCAGGCAGGCTTCGCAGATGTCGCCGTGTTCTTCGGTCATGTAGGTTTCGGTGATTTCTCCGCAACGGTCACAGATCATGGTTTGTCCCTTTCTCTTTGCCGTTCGGGGTTTCTTCTTCCGCCGGCGCGGCGGGAGCGGGCTGTTCTTTTTTGTTATCCATGGCAAACAGGATTAGCAGGGACACGACACCCACGCTGATGGCGCTGTCCGCCACGTTGAATGCCGGCCAGTGGTGGCCTCCCACGTAAAAGTCGAGAAAGTCCACGACTTCGCCGTATTGCAACCGGTCGAGCAGGTTCCCGATCGCCCCGCCGAAAATGCCGGAGACGCTGAGTTGGCCCCACACGTCCGCCGGATGCATGCGATAAAAGATCGTTCCCAACAGCCCAAGGGCAAAGATGGACGTGCCGGCGAAGAAGATGAGCCGGAACGCGCTGTTGGTCGTGGCAAACATGCCGAAGGCCGCACCGGGGTTCCGGATGTAGGTCAGGTTGAAAAACCCGGCGATGACGGGAATGGATTCGTGCAAGTGCATGGTATGCATCACGAGGGTTTTGGTGATTTGATCCAGGACCACGATCACGAGCCCGACGCCCAAGAGAATGCCCCACCGCTGAAATCCGTTGTTCATGCGACGGCCTCGATGCACCGGTCACAGAGAGTGGGATGTTCGGGGATACTGCCCACGGACGCGCGATAATTCCAGCAGCGCTCGCATTTTTCTCCCTCCGCCTTCACGACGTTCACGCTCATGCCCAATGCCTCGTCACTGGCCAGGTGTTTCTCGCCGGCCGGTTTTTCAATGGGACGGACGACCACCTGGGACACGATGAACAGCGCGGGCAACTCGTGTTCATAGGCTTGAAGAAACTCATGCAAGGCCGGAACCACGTTCAGCACCACGCGCGCTTCCAAGGAAGACCCGATGATTTTTTCTCGTCGCTGTTCTTCCAGGGCCGCCAGGACCACGGTGCGGATGGCCAGCAATCGTTTCCAATTGGCGTCCAGTTGCGCTTCATCGGGTATGGCCACGACCTCGGGAAAGGTTGCGAGGTGGACCGAGTCCTCCGGGGACTCTTCTCTGCCCGGCACGGCGTCCCAGACGTCTTCCGCGGTAAAACTCAGGATGGGGGCCATGAGCCGGGCCAATCCCGTGACGATTTGGAACAGGACCATTTGCGAGCCCCGTCGCAGGGGCGAGTCCGCTCGAAAGGTGTAGAGCCGGTCCTTCAGAATATCCAGGTAGGTCGCGCTCATGTCCACGGAGCAGAAGTAGTCCAATTCGTGTACGATCTGCCGGAAATCGAATGTCTCGTAGCCTTGCCGCACGTGACTGATGAGGTTGTTGAATCGCAGCAGGGCCCACCGGTCCAACTCCGGCAATTGTGATACCTCTACCCGATGCTTATGCGGGTCGAAGTCATAGACGTTGCTGAGCAGGTACCGGCAGGTGTTCCGGATTTTCCGGTAGGCCTCGACCAATTGCGTAAGGATCTGCGATGAGATGCGCAGGTCTTCCTGGTAATCCTGGGCCGCGACCCACAAACGCAGGATTTCCGCGCCGTGCTGTTTGATCACGTCCTGCGGCGCCACCACGTTGCCGGCCGACTTGGACATCTTCTTACCCTGCCCGTCCACCACGAACCCATGGGTGAGCACGG
Organism: Nitrospirales bacterium; assembly: GCA_965207015.1. GTDB lineage: Bacteria > Nitrospirota > Nitrospiria > Nitrospirales > UBA8639 > Bin75. The sequence continues at coordinate 1,979,421 of OZ242257.1, forward strand.
CCCGATAGGGCGCCCGTCCGTCCGTGGTCACGGACGACAGGAGCGCGCTGTGGAACCATCCCCGGTGCTGGTCCGACCCTTCCAAATACAGGCTCGCCGGCCACCAGTCGTCACCCTGCTGTTTCACAACCGCGGCATGACTCACTCCCGACTCAAACCATACGTCCAGGATATCCTGTTCCTTGTTGAATTCCGCGGCCCCGCATTCCGCACAGGTCGTGCCGTCAGGGAGTAATTCCTTCGCCGATCGTTCGAACCACACGTCCGCGCCGTGCTCGCTGATCAGGCCGGCAATCCGCTCGATGATCTGCGTGTCGATCAACGGGGCCCGGCATTGCACGCAGGTGAATCCGGGAATCGGAGTCCCCCAGATCCGTTGACGGGACAGACACCAGTCCGGCCGGTTCTCGATCATGCCGTAGATGCGTTCGCGGCCACGCTCAGGGATCCATTGCACGCGGTCGATTTCTTCGAGCGCCCGCTCGCGCAACCGGCCTTCGTCCATGGACACGAACCATTGTTGCGTGGCGCGAAAGATCACCGGCTTCTTGCAGCGCCAGCAATGGGGATAGGAATGGATCAATTTTCCATCATTGAGTAACACGCCCAGTTGCCGCAGCTTTTCCACGATCGCCGGGTCGGCTTTGAACACGTGCTGCCCGACAAACTCCTGGACCTCGTTCGTGAAACGTCCGTAATCATCCACCGGCACCTTGACCTGCAGGGGTTCCGTGAGCACCTGCCGCTGCCCGGGCGCGTTGTATTTCATCGCCAGCAGATAGTCGTCCATCCCATGACCCGGGGCGATGTGCACGCACCCCGTTCCCTGTTCCAGCGTCACGAAGTCGCCAAGCAGAATGGGCGAAAGCCCTTTGTCCAAGGGTCGTTGACAGCGAAGGGCCTCGAATCCGTCATTCCCTTTCTTGCGGGCGAGGATCTCCGGGTCTTTCAAATCACAGGCTTTGGCGGCGTCTTCGACCAGCTTCTCCGCCATGACCAGGACTTCGTCACCGACACGTACGAACGCATAGTCGATGTCGGGATGTATCGCGATGGCCTGATTCGCCGGCAGTGTCCAGGGCGTCGTGGTCCAAATGACCATGGAGACTTTCTCAACATCAGCCAGTCCAGGTATGCCAAATAAGTTGCCTGAAGCCAATTGGGCCGGGGGGTAATCACCAAACGGAAATTTCACGTAAATGGAGGGGGACTCATGGTCCATATATTCCACCTCGGCCTCGGCCAGGGCGGTCTGATCCTGCGTACACCACAGCACCGGTTTCAGCCCTTTGTACACTCCTCCCCGCTCCACGAATTTGCCGAACTCCCTGATGATGGTCGCTTCGTAGGCTTTGTCCATCGTGAGGTAGGGCCGTTCCCAATCACCCAGGACACCCAACCGTTGAAACTCGTCCCGCTGGATGTTCCAGAATCTGTCCGCGTACTCCCGACATTGCCGGCGCAATTCCGTGGCGCTCATGTCCTTTTTCTTCTCGCCGAGTTGTTTCGTGACCTGGTGCTCGATGGGCAACCCGTGGCAATCCCAGCCCGGCACGTAGGGCGCCTGCATGCCTTCCATGGTGCGGGATTTGACGATGATGTCCTTGAGAATTTTATTGAGCGCGTGGCCGATGTGAATATGGCCATTGGCGTAAGGCGGGCCGTCATGCAGCACGTAGAGCGGTTTGCCGGCCCGTGACGCCTGAATGCGTTGATAGAGCTCCTGCTTCATCCACCGGGCGACGAACTCCGGCTCGCGGTTCGGCAGGTTCCCTTTCATGGGGAACGCCGTCTTGGGCAAATTGAGCGTTGACTTATAGTCCATGCTTTCCTTCTGTCATTCCCGACATTCTTAATCGGGAATCCAGTCTGTGAATAGATCCCCGATCAGGTCGGGGACAAGGGGAGAGAGCAAGGGCGAAGGAGGCCTCTGCGCGGCCGTCATCCCGCTCGTTAGCTGACCGCCATCATTCGATCGAGCGCGACCCGGGCCAGGACCTTGTCGTCCACCGGCACGGATATCTGGTTCACCACACAGCCTTGCGCGAGATTCTCCATGCTCCAACACAGATGAGCGGCGTCGATCCGGAACATGGTCGCGCACCGGCACACGGTGGGGGACAGGAAAAACACCTGCTTGTCGGTTTCTTCGTTTTTCAGCCGGTTGACCAGATTCAACTCCGTCCCCACGGCCCACAGGGTATCCGGTTCAGCCTGCTTGACCGTGCGAAGAATAAATTCCGTGGACCCCACCGCATCGGCTTGATTGACCACGTCTTCGTGACATTCGGGATGCACGATGACCCGAACGCCCGGATAGGTCTTGCGAAAGTACTCCACGTGCGCGGGCTGAAACATCTGATGGACGCTGCAGTGCCCCTTCCATAAAATCAGGCGGGCTTTTCGGATCGCCTCTTTCGTATTCCCCCCGTACGGCAGGTATGGGTCCCAGACGATCATCTGTTCCCGCGGCATGCCCATGGCATTGGCCACGTTGCGGCCAAGATGCTCGTCCGGGAAGAACAGGATCTTTTCTCTCCGGGCCCAACACCATTCCATGACAGCCTTGGCATTGGACGACGTACAGGTAATACCCCCATGCTCCCCGCAAAAGGCTTTCAGGTCCGCGGCGGAGTTCACGTACACCGCGGGCATGACGTCCTCTTCCACGGACACTACGCGCCCCAGTTCCTCCCAACACTGGTCCACCTGCTCGATGGCCGCCATGTCCGCCATGGAACACCCCGCGGCCAGATCCGGTAAGATCACGGTCTGGTTCGACCGGCTCAGAATATCCGCGGTTTCCGCCATGAAGTGGACGCCGCAAAAAACCACGTAGGGGTGCTGCGACCGTTCCGCGGCCAACTTGGACAGCAACAGGGAGTCCCCCCTGAGGTCGGCGTGAACGATGACTTCATCCCGCTGGTAGTTATGCCCCAGGATCAACACCTGATCGCCGAGCGCCTGCTTGGCGGCCCTAGTCCGGTCAAAGAGTTCCTCGGCCGGGACCGACTCGTAATCGGTGATGGGGAATGCCCCCGTTTCAACGGAATTCACGCCCGCACCTCTTGTTCCGGTGACTCAAATCCTTTCACTGGCTTGCTCCTGCGCTGGATGTTTTAGCATGTGCCAGATCTAAATTTTTGATTGTAGCAGATATTGACTGTCCTGCAACAGTGCCCTGCAGGAAGGATCCTTGACATAGCCAGACATTGTAGCTACAGTAAAGCTACATAATATAGGAGGAACTCTTTGATGAGTGCCGATAGTGTCGTACGCGCCCGGATCGATAGCGATACCAAGGTGCGAGCTGCTGAAGTGCTTGATGCCATGGGTTTGTCAGTGTCCGATGCCATTCGCCTACTGTTGCTGCGAGTGGCGGATGAAAAGCAGTTGCCATTCGCCGTCCAAGTGCCGAATACCACTACCGTTAAAGCCATGAAGGAATTAGACGAAGGCAAAGGTAAGCGTTTCGGCGACGCCGAGGCACTGTTCAAGGATCTGGGCATCTGAGTGCTAACTCCGGTTCGATCCACACAGTTCAAACGTGACGTAAAAAGAGCCGAAAAACAGGGGAAAGACCTGTCCAAGCTGCGCGTGTTGCTGGCGTTATTGATCCGGCAGGATCCATTATCCGCACGACACCTCGATCATCCGCTACGGGGCATTTGGAAGGGTTACCGGGAAGCTCACATTGAGCCGGACTGGCTCTTGATTTACCGAGTTGAAGGGAACGAATTACACCTGATCCGTATCGGCTCTCACTCCGACCTCTTCACAGAGTAAGCAGGCCAGTACCGCGTAGCACCCTCCTCTTCGTCGAGCCTTCACGAGCAAACATAGCATTGCTATTTTTGCTATGATTTTGCTATGGTTGCTATGTTTTGCTATCTTATTGCTATGTTTTGTTGCGTTTCTGCTATGTATTGCTATGATTGTGCTATGTTTCGCATAGCGTACTGCTATGAAAAAGAAACCTTCGGCAAACAAGACGTTGGAGGGAGATGATGTCTGATAACGATGCGAGCATGGACGCCTATCGTACGGTCTTGAAGGATCTGAAAAGGCGAAAAAAAGTCATCGACGCGGCCATTGCCGGCGTGACGGCCTTACTGGGAGAAAGTGAAGCAGCGTTGCAGGCTTGTCTGCCTGTTCCGCTTCCCGAAATTCAAGAGTCTGGTGACGTCGCGTCCGGTGCATTCGCCGACCTGACATTAACCGAGGCTGCCCAAATATACCTGAGTACAGTCAAAGACCCCCAATCCACTGCTGATATTGCCGACGCTCTTAAAAGAGGGGGATATCCTACCGAGTCACGTAATTTCAGAAATACGGTCAGGTCGGTTCTGGACCGGCACGCCAAAACCGTGGGGACAATCGTCAAGGTTCACCGGAATTGGGGACTGGCCGAGTGGTCCCGCGGCAGAGGCAAGTGATGAAAGCGACTCAAGCTCTTCGACATCGGTCCTTGTAGCATGCGCTCTCTCCACAGCCTTCAACCCCTTGCCCCCTTTTTTCACCCCCTGCCTTCTTTCTTTTCAGAACGCATATTTCATCGCGAGCGTGAGCCCGAAGAAATCCACATCATTGGTGGCGATATAGTAGGTCACCGGACGCGGGGGATTGCCAGCCACGGAGGCATGGCTGCGAAGCAGCGAATACGGGTCCTCATCCCGGAATTGATTCAGATCGACCCAGCGCGCTTTCAGCCCCAGGGTGGTATGCTCCGTGATCCGGTAATCCAGGCCGGCCAGGACTTGGTATCCCATCAGCGTATCTTTCATAATCGTGCGATCGCAGGAGCAGGTCCCGGCCAATTTGGTATTCAGGGCGAGGCCTTCCGGGGTTGAGGGGTCAAAGACCTGGATATCTTCCGGGTCATCACTCCGGACCCAGGCGGTGCTATAATGGATGTCCACTTGAGCCACGCCGATGCCGACGCCGAGATAGGGCGTCCAGCGATCCGTGAGCGCATAATCATAATAGACATTGAAAAAGCCGTGATGCCCGGACACGTTATCCACGCGGTCGCGGACGAAGGCGAGTTGGGTTTCATTCCGCGGATCATACGTCGCCGTGGTCGGGACCGCGATACTGCGCACATTGGTATCCCGGTAGAAATATTCCGCTTCGAGACGAAACGCCCGCCATTGATACCCGGCAACCGCCCCAGTCATGATCCCGACCGCGCCGTCAAAGGTTTCAAAGAGGGGTCCCCACGGGCGAGGATCATCAGCGCACGGCACCGTCTCGGTCTGCACCCCCGCCGGGTTCACCGTCCGGTCGCAACGCCCCGACTCCGGCGTCCCGGACCAGTCATCCTCGCCCCCGGTGGCAATCTTCATGTCCGGGGACACCGTCATCCCCAAATCCATCCCCAGATAAAACCCATCGTCGGCTATGGCCGGGGAACCCACTCCCCAAAGTAAGCCGAGCAGTAAGCCGAGTGTCAGGTATGGGGTCACTCTCATCATGATACCTCCTTCGGTGTGGTTGCAATTGAGTGTGGCTCGTTTCATCGGAGCCTTCTGCTGTTTTCGACAAGCAACAATACAGTCTGCCCCTGCGTTTGTAAACTAGTTGATCTAATATGTGCCCTGCTTACCCTGATATTCTTGGGCAAACACGCATGTAATTCCCTAAACAAAGGCAGCATTGCCGACAAGGAGATAATGAGCCATCCGTGACGGCCGCTTTTTCGTGGCATCGTCTGATTGACAAGGAAAAGGACAAGGCGTATATTTTTTTCAACGAATAGCTAGGGGAGCCAGTAGGCTGAGAGTCTTTGTGACGAAGACAACCCTTATAACCTGATCTGGGTAATTCCAGCGTAGGGAAGCGGACAGACAATCTACCGCCGTTTGAGGGAGCCGCTTCCAAGCCGTTGGAAAGCGGCTTTTTTATTTGCCGGAAAGGATTTCCGCATGAGCAACCCCCAAACCTCTTCCACGAACGGGAATTCCGGGCAGGCGCCCACTTCGGCTTTGACCACGTCTCCGCTTCCCGCGTCCAAGAAAGTGTACGTCAACGGGGAGCAGGACGGTGTGGCCGTACCCATGCGTGAAATCGCTCTTTCCTCCTCCAAGAAAGGGAACGGTTCGTCCGCCGGATCGTTGATCGTCGTGTACGACACGTCCGGACCCTATACCGATCCCTCGACGGGCATCGACATTCAGCGTGGTCTGCCCCCGTTACGGCGTGAGTGGATCCTGGGACGGGAGGACGTGGACGCCTTACCCGACGTTTCTTCCGAGTACGGACGACTGCGGGCCAATGATCCGGCGCTCGACTCCCTGCGCTTTCGCCACATCCGCAAACCGTTAAAGGCGAAACCGGGCAAGAACGTCTCGCAATTGCATTATGCCCGCCGGGGCATCATCACCCCGGAGATGGAATTTATCGCGATCAGGGAAACACAATTGCGGGATGCGCAAGCCCGGTCAAACGGCACGCCCCGCGGCGTTGTTCAACATCCCGGTCAGGCCTGGGGTGCGACGATTCCCCACACCATCACCCCGGAATTCGTTCGTGACGAGGTAGCCCGCGGCCGCGCGATCATCCCGGCCAACGTCAACCATCCGGAAATCGAGCCCATGATCATCGGCCGGAATTTTCTGGTGAAGATCAACGCCAACATCGGCAATTCCGCGGTGGTGTCGTCGATCGAAGAGGAAGTCGAAAAAATGATCTGGGCCATCCGGTGGGGATCCGATACGGTCATGGACCTGTCCACCGGCAAGAATATTCATGAAACCCGGGAATGGATCATTCGCAATTCCCCCGTGCCCATCGGGACCGTCCCCATTTACCAGGCCCTGGAAAAAGTCGGCGGAAAGCCCGAAGACCTGACGTGGGAACTCTATCGTGACACGCTGATCGAGCAGGCTGAACAGGGGGTCGATTATTTCACCATTCACGCCGGCGTCAAATTGGCGTACGTGCCCCTCACCGCAAACCGGATGACCGGTATCGTCTCACGAGGCGGGTCCATCCACGCCAAATGGTGTCTGGCGCATCACCGGGAAAATTTTGCGTATACCCACTTCGAGGAAATCTGCGAGATCATGAAGGCGTATGACGTCTCCTTCAGTCTCGGGGACGGATTGCGACCCGGCTCGATTGCCGATGCCAACGACGCGGCGCAGTTTGCCGAGCTCGAGACGTTGGGCGAATTGACCAAGCACGCCTGGGAGCACGACGTGCAGGTCATGATCGAAGGACCCGGCCACGTGCCCATGCACATGATCCATGAAAACATGGAACGGCAACTGGAGGCGTGTCACGAGGCCCCGTTCTATACCCTGGGACCCCTCACCACCGACGTGGCGCCGGGATACGATCACATTACCTCGGGGATCGGCGCGGCCATGATCGGCTGGTACGGGTGCGCCATGCTGTGCTACGTGACGCCCAAGGAACATCTCGGCCTGCCGACGAAAGAAGACGTGAAGACCGGCGTCATCGCGTACAAGATCGCGGCGCACGCCGCGGACTTGGCCAAGGGACACCCGGGGGCCCAACGCCGTGACAACGCGTTATCACAGGCCCGGTTCGAGTTCCGGTGGGAGGATCAATTCAACCTCTCGCTGGATCCCGACACGGCTCGCGCGTATCACGATGCCACGCTGCCCGACCACGCCGCGAAGGGCGCCCATTTCTGCTCGATGTGCGGACCTCAATTCTGTTCGATGAAAATCACGCAGGACGTGCGGGATTATGCGGCGCAACTCGATATGAACGAACAGCAGGCCCTGGAAGCCGGGCTTCGGGAAAAAGCCGACGAGTTTCGCAAAACCGGCGGGGAACTGTATGTGCACCCCGACAAACCGTAACCAACGGAGGCCCCTCACCCTGACTCTCTCCCGGAGGGAGAGGACAACATAGGAATTTCTGCCATGGATAATCTCCAGCCCGCGCCGCTTCGTGAACGGGACGTCACCCGCCACATCGCGCGCGAATTCTATAGAGAGTTTGATCAGCTCATTGAAAGTGACGTGATTATCGTAGGAGGCGGGCCGTCCGGTCTGGTCTGCGCTCATGACCTGGCCACACAAGGATTTCGCACCCTGCTGCTCGAACAAAGTCTCGCGCTGGGCGGAGGATTCTGGTCAGGCGGGTACCTCATGAACAAGGCCACCCTGTGCGAGCCTGCTCACGAGATCCTCGAGGGCATGGGCGTCCCGTGTAAACCCGTGAAGGATTGCGCGGGCATGCGGATCGTGGACCCCCCGCACGCCACCGCGCGCCTCATTGCCTCGGCGTATGAAGCCGGCGCCAAGGTGCTGAACCTGACCAAGGTCGTGGACCTGATCCTTCGAGGTGAGGGTGTGCTCGAAGGCGTCGTCGTCAATAATACGACCGCAGAAATGGCTGGGCACGATATCATCCACGTCGATCCGATCGCCCTCGAGTCGAAAGTCGTGGTCGATGCCACCGGACATGACGCGGTGGTGGTCGGCTTGCTGAACCAACGCGGGCTCTATGAAACGGTTCCGGGCAACGGCGCCATGTGGGTTGCACGCTCCGAGGCCATGGTTGTAGAAAATACCCGTGAGGTCTTCCCGAACTGTTTCGTCACCGGGTTGGCCGTGGCCGCCGTTGACGGCTCTCCCCGTATGGGACCGGCTTTCGGATCGATGCTGTTGTCGGGGAAACGCGCCGCCGACCTCGTTCGTCACAAATTGAAGGGCGAATAGGGATTCTCACTCATGGCGTTCCGGAGTCAATGAACCAGCAGGATTTTCTTCAACAGGGCGAGGGGCGGGAAGAGGACAAGCTGACCGCGTGGAATTTATTCCAGCAGGCCTACGAATGTCAGATGAAGGGCAAGCTGGATGACGCCGTGAAACTCTACCAGAATTCCATCGACGCCTTCCCGACGGCCGAAGCCTATACCTTCCTCGGGTGGACCTACAGCTTCATGGGCCAACTGGACGAAGCCATTGAGGAATGTCATCGGGCCATCGAGACGGACCCGGACTTCGGGAATCCGTATAACGACATCGGGGCCTATCTTATTGAATTGAACAGGTTGGACGAGGCGATCCCCTGGCTCGAACGGGCCACCAAAGCCAGGCGGTATGAAAGCCCGGCTTTTCCGCATATGAACTTGGGGCGCGTGTATGAACGACAAGGCGATTGGATGCGCGCCATCGACTCCTACAAAACCGCCGTGACGTTCAATGCCGACTATACGCCCGCGAAGCGCGCGATGATGCGGCTGATTACTCTAATGAATTAAGATTTATTGCACTATCGGGCGCATGGCTGCGTTGTGCCCTTGCACTGCATCCCGCTATCACAATACATTAGGGCCAAGGCATCATTCTCTGGCCGGTTCTTGCTAGAAAGGTGGAACTCGTGGAACAGGAAAAAATCGTGCTCGTGGGTGTGACCGATGTGTTTTTCTATACGAAGATTCGTGATGCGTTTAAACCGGCCGGCTATGGGCTCAAGCGCGTCAAATCTCCCGATGACATTCTCGAAAAGTCCAAAGCGCAAGCCCCGACGGCCATTGTGCTGAACATGAACGACCCCGGGCTCGACGCCGCCACCCTGCTGAAAACCGCCAAGAGCGAGACGGCCTTGAACCGCGTGCCGGTCCTGGCGTTTGCCAATCACGAAGAAGTCGACACGTGGCGCCAGGCCAAGGAACTCGGTATCGACAAGATCGTCTCACGCAATGAGTTTTCCGCCCGAACCCTGGCCCTGCTCCAGGAAGTGACCCAATCCCGTCCGGCATGAAACAGTCCGCCCTGCATACCACCCATCAACAACTGGGAGCCCTGTTCGGTCCTGCCGGAGAATGGGAGATGCCGGTCCATTATGGGGACCCCGTTGCCGAACATCACGCGGTGAGAACGGGCGTGGGGATTGCCGATCTCTCTCATCGCGGAAAGCTGACGGTCACGGGAGAAGATCGCGTCACCTGGCTGCAAAGCATTATCAGTAATGACATCCTGCCGCTCCAATCCGGCGACTGGCTGTATTCGAGTTTCATGACGCACAAAGGCAAGATGATGAGCTACTTCCGGGTCTACCGGCTGGAGGAATCTCTCCTGGTGGAAGACATGGGCGAAGCAGGATCCTTCACCTACGAGACCTTTCGCAAATTTTTGCTCTACGGTACCAAAGCCAAAATGAAGAACGGCGGAGACACCTGGGGCATTATTCTGCTCAGCGGCCCCAAGGCCCCGGACCTGATCCGGCAAGCGTTCGGCGTCGACGTCGCCGGTTTAAAAACAGGCACCTTCCTGATCCACGACCTGAATGGACAATCAGCCTTAATGGCCGCGACACAGGAAACCGGCGAGCACGACGTTGAGATCCTGATACCGAATGAGGTCATGGATCAAGCCTGGAGTCAATTGTGGGAAGCCGGGCAAGCCGTCGGCCTCCGGGCATTCGGCACGGAAGCCCGGGAATCCCTGCGCATCGAAGCGGGCATTCCCAAACTGGGGCCGGACTTGAATGAACGCATCGTGCCGCCCGAAGCCAACCTCGAAGGGAAAGCCTTCAGCCTGAGTAAGGGGTGTTACCCCGGACAGGAAGTCGTGGCACGGATGGACACGTACGGCACGGTCAAGCGACGGCTGGTGGGCCTGGTCATCGATTCGGAAACGATTCCCCCTCCCGATGCCAAAGTATTCAGCCAGGATCGAGAGGTCGGCTGGATCAGCAGCGCCATTCACTCCCCCACTTTGAACAAGACCCTTGCCTTTGCGTTTCCGTTACGGGACTTCACCGCTCCGGGCACCACCCTCGAGGTGGAGATTAACGAACAACGCCATCCCTGCGTCGTGCAGGCCCTTCCGTTCTATCACGCGTAGGGGCAGTGTCTGCCCTGGGGGATAGAAAGCATGACCAAGACAGCCCCCGTGCCCTATGGTGATCGGATCTACCCCACCTGCCCTCCCCTTACAAAGGGGAGGTAACACGTGGAAGGTTCATGAATTGGAATCGGACTCTGTGCCCGCAACGGAAAAAACGTCCGGGGCCGTTATTCAGGATGGCGGGCTAACGAAAGTTTGTCGGCGACGGCCAGGATGCTGGCGCGCTGATCGTCGTCCAGGCCCAACAAAATATGCGCCTCGTCCCCATGCTGGAGTCGCAGGCTCAAGAACGAAATCTCTTCGCGTTTTTCCTCGTCCTTATAAATGCCGTCGATAGATTGGAACTTGTTAAGATCGGCAGCGGAAAACACATCATAGCGAAAATATTGATCGCCGATGACCATGTCATACACCACATTGCCTTCCGTCACGGCCATGGCATTGAAATGGCCCTGGTCTTCATACCCTTCCGGCAAATATTGGTTGATGTGCAAAAGGGCGACGGTCCGCGGTCCCAAGGCCGCTGCCATTTTTTTCTCCAGGGCCTCATAATCAATTTGCAAGGCCCGTTCATCCGCTCCGGTCGCCGCCAGGGCCGCCGCCTTCACTTGTTCAAAGACTTCTGTTGCTGTTGCCACAACGCACTCTCCTTTCTCAATCCGTTCAGAATGGTACTTTCGCCTGTATCAACTTGGCGGCTACGATAGCCAGACCGTCAACGAGAATGCAAGTATTTGCGCATCGTTGCACTGCCGCGTGATCGTTGGGCATACTGTCGCCAAGACCATCACGAAGGAGACAGCAGCATGATTGCTCAAGCTTGTATGATCGAGGGATGCGCGAACCAGGGCTATGCCCCCGCCGGAACGGGTACCGTGTGCAAAGACCATTTTGCCGATTTTGTGACCTGGCGGCGCAAAAAAGGGGGCAAAGGGATGTTCCGCAAATATACCGGCATGACCATGGTCGAACGGGATACGATTGTCAAAGACTGGTATGCCACCCTCGCCCTCCCGCATTGACCTTTAACCATCGAATGACCGTGTAGGGAACCACGATCGTTGTTCCCTGCTTATTCCATTAACAGTGAGCCGTGGTGGTGGATGATTTTCCAGCCTTCGTCCATGCGTTCAAACAGGTTCGTCGCCACGACCCGGCTGTTTTGAGTGTTATCGGCGTGCCGGCTCGAAATATTTTCGGTACAAATCACCCACGCCACGTCGCCGGCGACTTGCACCTGTAATTCCGTGAGGGAAAATCCCATGGAAAACACGTTGTTGAAAATGACGACCCAGGAATCCCGAACCATCGGCCAACCGACCCGCATGCTCCAGCCGGGATGGATGCACGTGACGTATTCCTGATGCGCCCACACCTTATCCATTTCTCCGATGTCCAAGCTTTCAAAGGCCCGATAAAATGCCTCGTTGGCTAACGTGACTTCCTCAATTCGCTCTTTCAGCATTCGGTTTTACCTTTCCCCGTCCAACGCCTTTCGCATCGGCAGTTCGTTCGTTCCGAAATCATCATCCCATTCGAGCAGCGGTTGAGCAACCCTCTATGTCCCTGAAGAGCGGTTCACCAACCAGACCCCGCCCAGGACGAATCCGATGCCAAGCACTTTGATCAGGTCCAACGATTCCCCGAGAATGACGAAGGACAATAACAAGGCAGACACTGGAATCAGATTGGTAAAGATCCCGGCCCGTGAGGGACCGATACCGGATACCCCGTAAAGCCAGGCTTGCTGGCCAAGCGCGGTGGCAAACACGATGACGTAGACCAACGCCGCCCACCCGGAGGGAGGAATACTTCCGACGCCTGTCTCCAACACCTGGGGATCTATCCACAGCAACGGAATTTGAAACACGATGGAGATGAGAAGCGTCGTCCAATTCACCGTCAGCGGCGACAACCCCTCCATCATCCAGCGACTGCCGATGGTGTATAAGGCCCAGCTTACCAGGGCCAGAACGACCAACCCGCCCCCCAGCACAGGATCCGCTCCGCCATCCGTCGTGGCATTACCGCCTGATACCAGGGCCACGCCGACAAACGACACCGCACACCCGACCCAGACCCGGCTAAACGGGATATCCCGCAGCATCAGGGAGGACAGAAAGGCCGTAATGGCCGGGCTGGCCCCGATGATCACCCCTGCGGCCCCGGCCCCGATGTGCTGAAGCCCATACAAGATCAGCAGGTGATTCCCAAGCACGCCAATCCCCAGGGCCGTGAGGATCCCGAGGTCCCGCATGGTCAATCGCGTTGTGGATTGTTCCTGCCACCACCACAACGGAACTAGAATGCACAACGCGCCGAGGCCGCGAAATACGGACACTTCCACGGCTGAAAAGGCACCCAGCGCCACTTTCTGGGCCACCACCGACCCGCCCCACACGACCGAAGCCGTGAGCAAGGCGGCATAGGCCGCCGATTTGGAAGGGCTACTCAACGCTCGCCTCCCGAATGCGTTTCTCTGTACAATACGACCCGGCGGGCACCGGTCGCACGGACACGCCAGCCATGGTTCCCGTGAACGTTCTCTGAATCAGATATGAATCACGATCATTCCCTGACCTCATCATCCTCTCCATTTTCTTTCTTTGAGAACTGTCCCGCGGGCGGGCATCTGCTTCAGGCGGGCCATATCCACGTGTGGCGGGCGATTGTAGACCTACCCTTGACACGTCTTCAAGTGTACCAGGAAACCCTGAGTCCCGACGAGCAGGAACGCGCGCAACGGTTTAAAGGCTCCCAACACCGGCGACGCTTTACCGCGGCACGAGGCATCCTGCGCCATATTCTCGCCCGCTACCTCCGACAGTCGCCCCGTGACCTCCATTTTGAATCGGGGCCCTTCGGGAAACCGTTGCTGCAAGACCCTGCGGGGCAATCGCTGTATTTCAACGTGTCTCATTCCCGACAGTGGGCCGTCTATGCCGTTTCCCGCGATCTCGAAGTCGGCATCGATCTTGAAGAAGACCGGGACTCCCTGGATTATGCAGGGCTTGCCGAACGCATTTGCAGCCCTGAAGAATTCACGGTTTTTCAGGACCTCTCCCAAGCCGAACAACGGACAGCGTTTTTCCGGTGTTGGACCCGGAAAGAGGCCTTTGTCAAAGCGCTGGGACACGGCTTCTCCTTTCCCCTGCAAAACGTAAAGGTGACCTTCACCTCCGATGACCCGCCGCGAATCCTCGATCTTTCGGGAACAGGCTCCCCTCCCGAGGATTGGTCGCTTTTTAATCTCCCCCTGGGGCAAGGGTTTTGGGGAGCCTTGGCGGTTGCCGGGAGGCCCTCCCTGGTCCGGGGCTGGGACTATGATGTGGACGAGTAACGGACCGTCGTCCATGTGTTGCTCCCGATGGTGACAGAAAGCCTGGCAGTCCAAATGGCTTATGGGCATAGGGCTTCTGTCCCGTTGACTACGCTATTCACGGGTGCCTAGAATGTGTCTTCCATCTTGCTTGGGGATTCTTGCTGGTTTGATACAAGGAGGAACGTATGTCGTTATTGATAACGGAAGAATGTATTAATTGCGGAGCCTGCCTCCCCGAATGCCCGAATGAGGCGATCTTCGAAACCCGGAGTGCCGCGGAAGAAAAAGGGTATGAGGTGGGTGAAGGACAAGGCGAGGGTGATACGGTGTACGTGATTACCCATCAACGCTGCACGGAATGCGTCGGGCATTTTGACGAACCGCAATGCGCGGCCGTCTGTCCGGTCGATGACTGCTGCATCTCCGACCCGGAAGTCCCCGAAACCACCGACGTTCTGCTCGAGAAAGCGAGAACCTTGAACCCTGACAAGGAAATCGACCCTGAGAAGGTCTGGAGCGGCGTACGAAACTAAGGAACCTAACGTTGAAACGCCCCGTCTTCATATGAAGACGGGGCGTCGTGTTTCCCCCGGGCTAACTCTTTCGACCTCTCGCCGTCACACTTTCTCGAAATCCGCAACTCGCACGGAAACGAACTTCGACACGCCGGGTTCTTCCATGGTGACCCCGAACAGGGAATCGGCGACTTCCATGGTGCGTTTATTGTGGGTGATCACGAGAAACTGCGAGAGCGGGGTTAACTGAGGCAGGAATCGAGCGAACCGGACCACGTTCGGTTCATCCAACGGGGCGTCGACCTCGTCCAAAATGCAGAAGGGCGACGGCTTCGTCAGAAAACTGGCAAACAGCAAGGCCAACACGGTCAAGGTTTTTTCTCCGCCGGATAACATCGTCAGGTTCTTGAGGCGTTTCCCGGGCGGCTGGGCGATAATATCGACGCCGGGCTCCTGCCCGGGCTCTTCTTCGTCGTCTTCGGCGTCCGGCTGCACCAATACCAACTCGGCCTGTCCGCCGGCAAAAAAAGCCGAAAACACTTCCCCGAACTTTTCCTGGACAGCCTCAAACGTCTGCTGGAACATTCGATTCGTCGTTCGATTGAGGCGTTCGATGATTTCCTGCAGCGAGCGGATCGATTCCGACAAGTCCTCTTCCTGTTCACGGAGAAACCGGTATCGCTCTTCCAATTCCCGGTGCTCGTCGATCGCGGCCAAATTCAACGCCCCCATGCGATCCATCCTGGTCCGGATGGTCTGCAACCGTTCTCTCCAGGTCTCGGGCCCCTCACTCTCGGCGTCATTTGAAACGTCGGGCTGAGGTGTTTTGGGGTCACATATCTCCATGGATTCCCCATAGGTGCCGGTCAGGGTCTCCTCGATGGTTTGCATCCGCGTCCGGATTTCGGCAAGTTGGACGTCCGATTCCCGTCTCGTTTCCTTAATCGCAGAACACTGTTTTCGATTCTCAGTGAGACCATGTTCATGTTCCCGGGTCCGTTGCAGGCCGTTCGTGTGACGCTCTTCGACTTCGCGAAGTTCACCCTGCAACGTCGTTTTTCTGGTTTCCAATTCCTGAAACGTGGCATCCGCGAGACGGCGTTCTTCCCGGCTCTTCCCGGCTTGAACCTGCAGGGATTCGATCTGCCCGGCAAGACTCGCAAGTCGCGCCCGCCGGTTGCGATCCTCCTCTTGTAACCGGTCCAGATCCGCACGGGCGCGTTCGTGACGTTCCCGATACGTGGTGAGGGTCAATCGCGTCTCCGTCAACCGGTCATAGAGTACGCGAATGGCTTCGTCCATTTCCTGGAGTTGCGTGGTGGATTCCTCCAGCCGTGCTTCTTCTTCGCCGTGTTGTCGCGCAATTTCTTCGAGCCTCGTCCGTGCCAGGCCTTCGTGCTCTTGAACCCGAGCGAGTTCGGCTTGACAGGCTTCCAATTCCGTCTGATTCGCATTCAACCGCTGCTCCAAATCCTGGAGGCGGTTCGCCAGGGCGGACATTTCCTGATCAACCACGAGTTGCCGCATTTCGGATTCTTTCAGGGAGGCTTCAAGGGTTTCGAGTTGTTGCTTGTTCGTCTCTGCCTGTTCCTGGACGGTCCGGCGTTGGCCGTCAAACCCGGCGATGCGTTGGTCCATCGAGGACAGTTCCCGTTCCAACACCTGCACCTCGCGCCGTCGTTGAAGCAGCCCGCTTGCCTCACCGGAGGATCCGCCGGTCACGATGCCCCGGGGATCAATGACTTCTCCGGCTTTCGTCACCAACAGCAGAAACCCGAGGTCGGATTCAGAAACGCGTGCCATCGCCGACAGACCATGTTCGAGCGTGTCAACCAATACCACCCGTCCCAAAAGGCTCTGCAACACGCCTTGAAGGTCGTCGGGGACGGTGACCAGGTCGACCGCACGGCCCAACACCCCGTTCGCCTGCTGCAAGTCAGGCCACGACGCCGGAGAGGAAGAGGAACCAAGGGCTTGCGCGGTGACAAATGTCCCACGACCCCAACCCTGTTCCGTGACGACCGCAAGCGCTTGCATCACATCATCGACCCCGCTTACGACCCAGGCGCGAATATGCTCTCCCAAGGCCGACTCGATGGCGACTTCATATTCTTGCGGCACCTTCAACCGTTCAGCGAACACTTCCCGGACCCCCTGGCACATCCGTCGTAAGGAAAGGTCGTTCCCTTCCTGGCCTTGCCGATACCCCAACTCTTCCCGAAGCACGGCTTGCAGCGCCTGCAACCGCGATTCGGCGGCCGCCCGGTCGGTTTGCTCCTGAACCCGTTGTTGATCGACCTCTCGAATCCGTTTTTCGAGTTCCAACCTCTCGGCTGACAGGGTTTCTTGCTTTTCGCGGTCGGCGGCCAACTGTTGGACGACGTGTTCCGAGAGTCCTGTTTGCTCGGCCAAAGCCGATTCGGCCTGCGCTCGTTCATGCTCGCAATGGGCCTGATCGCCTTGCACGTCTTGGAGGCGGGTCCCCAGTTCCCGTTGCTTGGTATCGAGATTTGCCAACTGCGCTTCGGTTTGAGAACGTTCAACCGCAAGATCGAACAGGCGTTGCCGGCCTTCCTCGGTCCGGGTCTGTAACGCCGTCCGCTGTTTGCCTTGCCGTTGCTCTTCCGTCTCCAATTCCGTCAATCGTCCGGTCACCTCAGCCTTGTCGCCTTCCGCGCGTTGCACCTGCTCCTGAAGGCTCTCGATGCTCGTCGTGGCTTCCTCGGACACCGCGCAGAGACGCGTCTGTTCTTCCACTGCCTGCGTTCGTTGCTGGTCAAACAAGTCGGCTCGATTGCGCTCGACTTCCATGGTCGTGAGGGCCTGCCCCATGTCGTGCTCCAGCCGTCGAAGCTCCTCCTGCAAATGTCCGGCGCGTTCCCCGTCACGGAGCAGCGCCGACTTGGCCTCCTCGTGCGACGCCGTCAGGCGAGCTTCCTCGGCCATGAGTTCGGCCTCGCGCAATCCCAGCTTGGCCAGTTCGGATTCCACGTGCGTCCGCTGCCGATGCAGGCTTTCAAAATCGTGTTTCAGGAGCCGGATTTCGAGGGCGCGGGATTCTTCTTGCAGCTTCCGATAGTGCTCGGCCTGTTGCGCCTGGCGCTTCAAGGTCCGCAGCTGTTTTTCCACTTCGGCAATGATGTCGCGCACGCGAGCCAGGTTCTGCTGCGTGGTTTTGAGTTTGTTCAGGGCTTCCGTCTTTTGCTTCTTGAAACGGCCGATTCCCGCGGTTTCCTCGATAAACGTGCGGCGGTCTTGGGGAGTCCCGGAGAGAATGTGATCGATATTGCCCTGTTCGATCACCGTATGCCCCTTGGCGCCCGCCCTCGCTTCCAGAAAGAGACCGCGGATGTCTTTCAGCCGGCAGGGGATTTTGTTGATGGAATATTCGCTTTCCCCGTCACGGAACAACCGCCGCGTGACCATGAGCTCGTTGTTGCCCGGCAGGGACTCCATCACGCCGGCCACGGCCTCGAGTTCCTGACTCGTCACGTTGCTGAGGACCAGCGAAACTTCCGCCATCCCCAATGGTTTACGCGATTCCGTCCCATTGAAGATGACGTCTTCCATGCGTTCGCTACGCAACGTTTTGGTGCTTTGCTCACCCAGAACCCATAAAATGGCATCCACGATGTTGCTTTTTCCAACTCCGTTAGGCCCCACCACCGCGGTAATACCTTGAGGGAAGTCGAGTCGAGCTTCGGGAAAGGACTTGAATCCGGAAACCAGGAGGGATTTCAACTTCATGAAAAACTCTTAGCGGGAAATGGGTGATGGGGCAAACGGACTCGTCCGCCAACTGTACCACAGAAGAGAAAAAAATCAAGGATTTTACACTAAATAATGTGGTGCTGAATGAGGTTCTGTGTATATGTTGTGGGTTTCAGGGTATAGCTTGTGGGCTTCCTGTAGATAGGGAATTAGGGCTAGCCCGCATTTCTCACCAGGCTCCGTCGCGAGGGCGTCGAGACGCCGTTGTGCTGGGACGCACGGACTGCGAGACGCTGAAGGCATAGTTGAACACTATGTCGAAGGGGCTTGCGGGAGTACGACCCGGCACAGCGAGTGGACCGGCGCCCGTAGCAGGAGGCTGGTGAGAAATGCGGGCTAAACGAGGGCTTTCTGCCTCCGGTTTTGTCCGGGCATCATCAGTTCTTTGGGAAGCAGAAATTCGATGTCTTCCTCAACAACCGTGAGTTCTTCGACCTCCTGGGCCCCGACTCCCTTGAGATACGCCACCACTTCATTGACAAGAATTTCCGGTGCCGAGGCTCCGGCCGTGACCCCGACGGCTTCCACGTCCTTGAGCCATTCAAGCTGGATGTCCTGAAAGGAATCAATGAGATAGGCGGGGACTTCGAATCGTTCGGCTAATTCACGAAGTCTATTGGAGTTTGAACTGTTGGGAGACCCGATGACCAGGATCAAATCAACGAATTTGGCCAGTTCTTTCACGGCGTTTTGCCGGTTTTGCGTGGCGTAACAAATGTCTTCCTGATGCGGACCTTTGATGCCGGGAAATCGCCGGTTGAGCGCTTCTACGATTTCACTGCATTCATCCACACTCAGCGTCGTTTGAGTGACATAGGACAGGTGTTCACTATTTTCAACCTGGAGTCTTTCCACGTCTTCGACCGAAGACACCAGATGGAACTTATCCGGAACCTGGCCTAATGTTCCGACCACCTCGGGATGGGCGGCATGACCGATGAGAATGAGCTCGTAATTATTGCTGTAATCACGATGGACTTCATTGTGAACTTTGATCACCAGGGGGCACGTCGCATCGATGACTTTCAGGTTGCGGCGCCGAGCCTCCTCCCACACCCGTTGGGCCACACCATGGGCACTGAAAATCACCAGCGCACCATCCGGAACCTCGTCCAGTTCCTCTACGAACACCGCGCCCCGTTTCCGAAGGGAGTTGACGACATGCCGGCTGTGCACGATTTCATGTCGCACGTAAATCGGCGCGCCGTAGCGCTTCAGCGACATTTCGACGATCTCGATGGCCCGGTCAACACCGGCGCAAAACCCACGTGGATTGGCCAAATAGATCTTTTTCACTCTGACCTCTCAGTTCCCTGGAAAAACGGGCCGGGATGCTTGTCGCCCCAAACGTCAATTGACATTATGACATAAACTGAGCATTCGTCAACTCAGGGATGGCTCTGCCCGTCGATACTCCTTACGGAACCTCTGATTTATTGTGATAGCGGGATGCAGGGCAAGGCGTCCCGGAGCGAAACCCGAGGCTTATCAGAGAGATAGGTGAGGGTTGAGCGAGGACACAACGCAGCCATGCGCCCGATAGTGCATTAAAGCAGAGGTTCCTTACCATCGAATCAAGGCGGTACCCCACGTCAATCCTCCGCCAAACGCCCCAAGCAGAATCAGATCGCCCTCGTGAAATTTCCCCTGCCGGCACGCCCAATCCAGCGCCATCGGCAAGGAGGCGGACGACGTATTCCCGACCCGGTCAACAATTGAGACCATTTGATCCTGATGCACGCCCAAACGTTTTGCGATGGTGTGAAGCATCCGACCATTCGCCTGATGCGTAATCACCTGTTTGACCTCGGACAGGCTCGTCCCGGTTTCAAGAAGGATCGCCTTGATCGCCTCCGTCAACCGCTTGACAGCCACGCGATAGACCTTCCCTCCCTGCAATCGAATGCTATGTTGATGACGGCGAATTGTGTCCTGGCTCATGGGGTGCCTTGATCCACCTGCCGGAATCGTGATCAGGTCATGGTAGGCGCCCTCCGAATGGAGTCGAATAGCCATGATTCCCGCAGCCGGATGACGATCCGGCGATTCCTCCAGGGTCACCACCGCCGCCCCGGCGCCATCGCCAAAGAGGAGTCCACTCGCAGGCTGGGATTTGTGAAGTGAGCGGGATTTGACCTCGGCCGCAATCACCAGACAGCTTTGAAACTGTCCCGACCGGATGAAGGCATCGGCCATGGATAAGCCGTAGAGAAATCCACTACATGATGCCGCAAGATCAAAGGCCGCCACGCGACGCGCGCCCAGCCGTTCCTGAAGCGCACAGGCCATGGATGGGAAAAGAGTATCCGGAGAAGTGGTCGACACCAGGATGGCATCGATCTCATCACTCGACAGCCCCGAGGATTCCAAAGCTTGTCGAGCCGCGCACTCGGCCAAGTGCGAACAGGTTTCCTCGTGTGTGCTCCAATGCCGGGCCCGTATCCCGGTGACCCTGAAGACGTCACCGCCCTGAAGAGCAAATTGCGTTGCCACCTCCTCGTTCGTCACTCGACGTTCCGGCACGTACGAACCGGTTCCACGAATTCGACTGGTATGGGAATGAGCCATTGACCGTTATCCGTTCGGGGCACGCCTTCTTTTCCCATGAGCGCGGGGAGAATACGCGCCGGTGCTTCTCAATCCGTCAATCTTGTTCTAACGTTCGGAACGCTGCTATACTTGAAGGTCAACGTGAATCTTCCAACGAGTTCAACGGAGATGCCGCACGTGTTTCGCCATCCGGTCGCGACGCTGGTCGTGGCCCTGACCTGTTGCCTGACCCTGGGCTGTTCGATGTTCTCGGACAATGACACGCCTGCTCCGACCGCCGGGGCCGACAGAACCGATGCCCAGATTTTTGTCGGGGATACCATCGAAATGAACTATGACCCCAACGTCATTTTGAAACGAGCGGAATCATTTCACGAGCAAGAGGGATACCCGGAAGCGATTGTCGAATATCAACATTTTCTGGACCTGCATCGCAATCACATCCTTGCCCCGTACGCGCAATACCGTTTGGCTCTCAGCCATTTCAAAATGATTCAAACGATTGACCGGGACATGACGCCCGTCAAAAAGGCTCGGCAAGAATTTCGAATACTCATTGACGAGTTCCCTGCAAGCCAATACGAAGCGGAAGCTCGGGTCAAGATTAGAGAATGCGAAGGGCTCCTCGCCAAGAACCATTTATTCGTGGGAACGTTCTATTATAAAAGAGACCAGTACTTGGCCGCGGCAAAACGGTTCGAAAAAATTATCGACCTCTATCCCTCCACGGAGGAGGCTATCCAGTCCAAATTGCAATTGGCTAAAACCTACCGGAAGTTGGGAGCACTGGAATGGGCCCGCGATTGGGCGGTGGACTTGGTACAACAACATCCCCGCCATAAATTACGGGAGGATGGGCTCAAGCTGCTGGCGGAGCTTCAAAAAGAAAACCCCAATATTATGATGGCAGCCCGGCCGCGTCGTTCCTTCAAGCCAACCGTGTCGAAACCCGGATTCTTCCCCACGACGCCGGCAACGGCAGCATTCAATGGAACCGCTTCGCGGGGCTCGCAACCCGCTTCAACAATAACCGACTGCCCGCTGGGTACTTGGTGTGGAGCAACGGGCATATCCCTTTCAAATGCCTTGGCACCGACTCCTCCCGTCCCGCCGTCCGTGACGTGTCGTCCCGGCACCTGGTGCCAGTAGGGGACGGCCGGGCCTGCCCTGCCTGTCCTGAGCGTAGCGGAAGCGAAGCCGAAGGGTGCCGTCCCGCATAAACCATGCGCCAACTCCCACGGACAACCACAGGGGGTTGTCCCTACATCCTTCACGCGCGGACTACTGTCCGATATACCAGCCGATCCCGTTGCGTTCGAGAAAACTGGTCAGACGTGCCAGGGAATCGACGTAAATCATCACGCCGACCAGAACCAGGCAGGCGCCACTGGCGAGCGAAACTCCGTGGAGGTAGTGCCGGGCCTTTTGAAAATAGTTGAGGAAGCGATCGACGCTGAAGGCGGTGACAAAAAACGGCAGCCCTAATCCCAAGGAATAGGACGCCAGGAGCAAAATGCCCACCTGCATTGATTCCGTGGTGCTGGCATAGGCCAGAATCGCCCCCAGAATAGGCCCGACGCAGGGCGTCCACGCGGCGGCAAAGGCCGTCCCGATCAGGAACGATCCGACGTACCCCACGGGCCGGCTGCCGAACGAGAAGAGCCGGCGCTCGGTCATCATCACGTTCCACTTGAGCAGACCCAACAGGTAGAGCCCGAACACAATAATGACCACGGCTCCGATTTTCCGGATGAGATCCTGGTATTCATACAGCACCTGGCCCACGAAACTGGCGGAGGCGCCGAACGCAATGAACACGGAAGAAAAGCCCGTCACAAACAACAGCGAATTCAGGATAATGGCTTTGCGAAAACGCTGCCGCTCGGACGCATCCGTCAACTGCTCCAGGGAGAGCCCCGTGATGTAGGAGACGTAGGAAGGGACCAACGGCAACACGCAGGGTGAGATGAAGGACAGAAAGCCCGCGCTGAAGGCCGCAAACAGGGAAACGGGGTTCATGGCATCGATCATCGCGTTACGACTCCCGGAGAAGGCCGCGGATCAATTCACGTGCCTCCGCACTGTTCCAGTCCCGCGCTCCGAACACGCGTTGAGACAACGTGCCGTTTCGATCGATCAAGAAACTCATGGGCAGCGTGCGGACGCCATAACTTCCACTCACCCGGTAATCCGAATCGTGCAGGATCGGGAAGGTCAGCCCTTGGGATGCGACAAACGGCCGGGTCACAATACTCCCCTGCGGGTCTGAAGAGATCGCAAGGATGGCAAAGCCCTCGTCTTTGAGATCCTGATAAACGCGTTCCATGCTCGGCATTTCGACGCGGCACGGGCCACACCACGTCGCCCAAAAATTCAGCAGCACCACCTTGCCGTGATAGTCCGGAAGCGCCTGCCGGTTCCCCTGCAAGTCAATGAGTTGAAAATCAGGAGCTTGAGACCCCATGTCCGGTGGGGCCTGACGAACGGCAACAGCGTTCCCCGGGGATGCTTCTTGATCCGAATACCCCGGATCACAGGCCGTTCCCGATACAACAAGCCACAATCCCAAGGAGCAGATCACGACCCGTTTCCAGGAGTGGCCCCCCTTTTTCTCCACAGTATTGATCCAGGCAGTCACCGTCATCCAGCTCTAGGAACCTCTATATCATACACTGAACCAGCCTGTTTCTCTCACGAACACGTCTACCCGACCGAATTTCATCTTATTCAGGTATTCCCGAAACCGTCAACCGGTTAGGGAGAACGTGATCTGCTGAACTTCCGGACACGAGTCCATATGTGGACACGGGCCCGACCATTCAGTATAGTGCCTTGATGAGACAACCTGAATAGGCTGTCCGACATGGTAACCGCTGGGCGCGTCCTTTCCCCTGATTTTCCTTAACCGGCATCAACGGCATTCTTCCTTTCCATGATTGCTTGCCACGGCATCGGTAAAGCCTACGGGCATTTCCAGGTTTTACACGACGTGAACCTGACCATCGCGGCAGGCGAGTGTTTTGCCCTGTTCGGACCGAACGGTTCCGGCAAGACCACGTTATTGAAAGTCCTGGGCACGCTTGAACGGCCCAGTACGGGGCACTTTGAAATTCTCGGCATGCATGGGCTCAAGAACAAAGAGGCCATTCGTGCCAACCTCATGTTCTTAGCCCACGGCACACATTTGTACGATGAATTGAATGCCAAGGAAAATCTGGCGTTTGCCCTCGCTTTGCGGGGCCACTACCCCACGGACCAAGACGTGAAGCGCGCGTTGGACCGCGTGGCCATCGGCGCGTTTGCCGACATGAAAATCCGGCACTATTCCGCCGGGATGAAGAAACGGTTGGCCCTGGCCAAAGCCATGCTGGCGAAACCCAAAATCCTGTTATTGGACGAGCCCTTTACGGCACTGGACGCGTCCGGAACCCAAATCCTGCGGGAGTACGTCCGGGAACGACTCTCGGATAACGGTACCGTGCTCCTTTCCACGCACGATTACGACAAGACACGTCCCATTGCCAGCCGGGCCGGCATCCTGCAAAACGGGGCGTTACAGGAAATGGCCGTCGAGGAGCTGAAGTCGGATGACCTCGCTTAACGTCATCCGCTGGATCGTGTGGAAGGATTTCGTCACCGAGCTGCGAAGCCGGGAGACGATCTCCTCCATGGTGTTCTTTGCCCTCATCGTCATCCTGATTTTCAGCTTCAGCTTTTCCATGGACCAGCAAGCCGCGCGCGAAGTCATTGCGGGGATCATGTGGGTCGCCTTTGCCTTTACCGGTATTATCGGTCTGGGCAAGTCGTTTTCCACCGAACTGCAGAATGATTGCCTGGAGGCCTTGCAGATGGTGCCGGAGGCCAAGGGGGCGATCTACCTCGGCAAGGTCGCGGCCAATTTCGCGTTCATGTTCCTGGTGGAAATCCTTTTATTTCCGATGTTTGTGATCCTATTCAATTTGGAGGTCGTTGAAGAGATTTCGCTCCTTCTGTTAGTATTTTTCTTGGCAACTGTGGGACTTTCCGCCATTGGGACGCTCTTTTCGGCTCTGACGGTGCAAATTCGGGCGCGTGAAGTCATGCTCCCGATCCTCCTCCTCCCCCTGGTGGTCCCCGTCATGATCGCTGCAGTCGAAGCCACCAAAGGCGCCCTCAACGGGGACCCGCTGGCCATGTATGAACAGTGGCTGGAACTCCTGGCGGTGTACGACGTGGTCTTTACGGTCGTGTCGTTTTGGCTGTTCGAATTTGTCATGGATTCATAAGTCACACTCGCGGAAAATCAAATGCTGGAATTTGATTTCACAGTCAATAAATCGTTCCTAAAGGCTGAGTACAGGCATCCTATAACTGTACCTAGCAGCCAAGTTGATTATTCAGAACTTTGCAACCAAGGACTTGATGAAGGTGACTTAACTATAATTTTCCCTAAAGGCGAGAGAATTTTCGGCCAAATGTATTCTAGTCGCGCCAAATGGGGTCTTTATTACCAAATTCGTGCCAATCAAAAATCGTCCATACCTGGGTACTTTAGAATAGGAGACAGAGTAAAGGTTTCATTATTTCGCGACAGTTCCTCGAAATATGCCGCTATCGAGTATACAAACAGTGAAATATAACAACATCCAATCAGACCTCGGGAATGCTCTGCGCCCTTCGGTCGTTTATGACGACCCATGACCATTCATCGGGTAATCCGCAAAGTCCAACGGTTTGAAGGCTGGTTCGGGGGAGGCGCCGCCCTGTGCCTGATAGCCGGGCTCTACCTGGGGCTCATCGGATCGCCCCCGGATTACTACCAGGGCGAAGTGGTGCGGATCATGTACATCCATGTGCCCCTCGCCCATACGTCCCTGCTCGGGTATACCGTATTGGCGTTGGGCAGTCTCTGGTACTTATGGAAACGCGACCCGATCGTCGACAACATGTGCCAGGCCGTGGCCGGCCTCAGCGCCGTGTTTACCGCGCTGGCGCTGGGGACCGGGATGATTTGGGGCAAACCCACGTGGGACACCTGGTGGACGTGGGATGCCCGCCTGACTTCCTTTACGGTGCTCTTATTGATTTTGACCGGTTATCTCATGCTGCGAACCTTCGTCGACGATCCCGAAAAGGAAGCGCGCTACGGCGCCATCCTCGCCATTGTCGGGTTCGTCGATCTGCCGATCATTCATTTTTCAGTGGAATGGTGGCGGACGCTGCACCAACCGCAATCCATTTCCATGCGCGGGGTGAGCATTTCTTCGGGCCTTCTCGTGCCCTTGTTGTTCATGAGCGCCGGCATGTCCTTGCTGTTTTCGTACATGTTGATGGTCCGCACGCAGTTACTCTATCTCGATCGCTTGCTTCACGCGAAAAAAGGGCGCCTCTTGAGCCAGTTTCACCTGTCGAAATCCGATTCATGACGAATTTGTACATCCGATGGGGGGGCGTGTGCATTGTCGCGATCGTGTTAATCGTGCTCACCTATAACCACTATCGGGACAACCTGGCCAGTCTTGTCCCCCAACAGGTCAGGCAAGAGGCGCCCAAGGGCGACATCCGGGTCCTGGGCATGGTGCAAGGCGGCACGCTTGAGACCCGCGGAGCCGGAGAAGCCACGTTCGCCCTGCTTGGGGAACACGCCTCGCTTCCGGTGCATTATGAAGGGCCGCCGCCCGATAACCTGCGGGAATTGAAAATCCTGGTCCTGATCGGGACGTGGAACGCGGGCGCGCAGGTCTTCGAGGCCCGCGATATCGGGATCGTGCCGAACTATGGATTTATCGCCGGCGCCTACCTCCTGGGCCTTTTGCCGTTGGCGCTGTTGCTGTTCGCCATGACGCGGCGAGTCCACTTCTTGTATGACGAAATCAAAGCCTCCAAACTGTACGAGGAAGAGTAACCACGCAATGGGCAAGAAAAGAGTCGGAATGATCGTCAGTATTCTGTTGGTCGGCGGGGCCTTGGGCTACCTCGCCCTGGGGAACTTCGGGGAGAACGTGGTATACTTTTTTACTCCCTCAGAAGTGAAAGCCTTTTCCACCGACTACTATCGGAAAAAGGTCCGCGTGGGCGGCATGGTCGTCGAAGGGAGCATGGAAACGTATCCCGATCGACTGGGATTGACTTTTCAGTTGACCGATGGGGAGACCACGATTCCCGTCACCTTTGAAGGTATCCCGCCGGACCTGTTCAAGGAAGGCCAGGGGGCCGTGGTCGAAGGCTATTGGACCGGCGAGCATCGATTCGAATCCAACCTGATCATGGCCAAACATTCCGAAGACTACATGCCCATCGAATTGAAACGCGCGGGCGTGGAACTGCCCCGCAAGGATTTCATGAAATCGCTGGTGGAATAACACCACCGCACCCCGTTAACGCAGCCCATGATCATTGAGATCGGACATTTTTCCGTTGTCATCGCGTTGGTGCTGGCCGTGTTCGGAATTGCGTCGTCCGGTCTGGCGCTCCGGACGCGCGACGCGGACTGGGTCCGCGCCGGGCGCATGGCCCTGACGCTCATTTTCATTCTGCTGTCCGTGGGCATGGCCGCGTTGATCTACTCGTTTCTGGCTCGCGACTTTTCCGTTCACTACGTCGCCACCAATTCGAATTCGCAACTCCCCTTGTTTTACACCATCGCGGCGGTCTGGGGAGGGCATGAAGGCTCTTTGCTGTTGTGGGTCTTCATCCTGTCCGCGTTCAGCACGATTGCCGTGTGGCTCCATTGGCGAACCCAGCCGGCCATCATGCCGTACCTCATCGGTATGGAATGCCTCGTCATCCTGGGGTTCCTTCTCCTGATTCTCTTTCTCTCGAGCCCCTTCGACCGGCTGATCCCCGCCCCGCCGGACGGCAAGGACTTGAACCCGTTGCTACAGGACCCGGCCATGGTCATGCACCCACCGATGCTCTACATGGGCTACGTCGGGTTTTCGATTCCCTTTTCCTTTGCCATGGCGGCGCTGCTCTCCGGCCGGCTGGGCGAGGAATGGATCAAGGTGACCCAACGGTGGACGATCTTCGCGTGGGTATGCCTGACCACGGGTATCCTCCTGGGCGGCTACTGGGCCTATTATGAATTGGGCTGGGGCGGCTACTGGGGGTGGGACCCGGTGGAGAATGCCTCGTTTATGCCGTGGCTGGTCGGGACCGCCTTCCTGCATTCCGTGATGGTTCAGGAAAAGCGGAAGATGTTCAAGGTCTGGAACCTGTTCCTCATTATCGTCACGTTTTCGCTTTCGCTGATCGGCACGTTCTTGGTCAGAAGCGGCGTCCTCACGTCGGTCCATACGTTTGCCACCGATCCGGAACGGGGGTTGTACATCCTGATTTTCGTGACCACGATCATCGGCCTCGCCTTCGGGTCCCTGATGCTCAGAGCCAACAAGCTGAAAAGTCAGATCGAAATGGATTCCATGGTTTCACGGGAATCGGTGTTCCTTTTCAATAATCTCTTCTTCCTGGTGGCCACGGCCACGGTCTTTCTCGGCACCCTGTATCCGCTCATGATCGAAACCTGGCAAGGCGCGAAGGTCACCGTGGGACCTCCGTATTACAATACGGTATTCATGCCGATCGCGCTCGGGCTCCTCTTCTTGATGGGAGTCGGCCCTTATATTCCGTGGCGCAAGGCGTCCCAGACCAGTTTGAAGAAAAACTTTCTGATCCCGGTCGTCGTGGGCGTCGTGTCCACCGTCGTGTTGTTCGCTTTGGGTATCCGCAGCTTCTTTGCCTTGACCGGCGCGTTCGTCGTGGGCTTTTCAGGCGCGGCCATCTTTATCGACGTCGGCAAAATTTCCTCGCTGTACGCACGACGGGAATCCATCAACCTGCTGAAGGGTTTTCTCTCGGCGTTTACCTCCAATCAACGCCGCTACGCTGGCCTTGTGACGCACGTCGGCGTGCTGGTCCTGGTCATCGGCATCATTGCGTCGACCGTGTATCAAACCGAAAAGGTGGTCTCGATGCGCGTGGGAGATGAGTTCGTCATCGACGACTATCGGGTGAAACTTGAACGGATTCACGACGTCAGAGGGAAAAACTGGAGCGCGCAGGAAGGCGTGTTCGAACTGTACGAAGGCGATACCCTGCTTACCAAATTGCGCCCGCAGAAGCGCGTGTACGATGCGTCACAGACCCCGACGACCGAATCCGCCATCTATGCCAAGAACATGGGGCATATTTTTCTCACCATGCCGGACGTGTCCGCGGACGGCGTGGCGGTCGCCCGGGGCGTGATCAATCCCCTGATCCTGTGGGTGTGGGGCGGCGGCGGCATCATGGGGCTGGGCGTCCTGCTCAACATTTTCCGGCCACGCAAACGTGATGAATGATGCTCCCTTATTCCTCCCCTTTGTAAGGGGAGGCCAGGTGGGGTAGAGGACATGACCGGACCTTCTACCTCCCGACTTTTCCCTCTTCGGAAAAAGTCCCCGTCCTTACAAAGGAGGGGAATTTGTTGTGTTTTGCTTAGCCTTGTCGTCGTCTCATGACTCGTACCACGCAGATCACCATTCTCGTCGTGCTGCTGGCCCTTCTTTCGTTGTTCTACCAGGGACTGTGGGGCGATCCCCGGCATATTCCGCCGGTCCTGGTGGGCACCCGCGCCCCCGTGTTCGAAGGTCCCGACGTAGAATCCGGCGAGCCGATGTCCTCGGAACAATACAAAGGCAAGGTCATCCTCGTAAACTTCTGGGCCTCCTGGTGTCAGGAATGCAAGGTCGAGCACGAGAACCTGCTGAGACTGTACGACGAGTTTAAAGATCACCCCGAATTCGTGATGGTTGGGATCAACTATCAGGACGAGATTCCCAAGGCTCGCGCGTATTTACAACGCTATGGGTCGAGTTTCCCGCACATGCAAGACGTCAAAGGCGCGTTAGCCATCGATTTCGGCGTCTACGGAGTGCCGGAAACGTTCGTCATCGACAAACAAGGCATTATTCGGCACAAATGGATCGGCCCGATCGTGGACCACGTGTATACCAATCTGACGAAAAACGTTCTGACCCCATTATTGTCCGATCCAACCTCCGCAACCTGAATGTTTCGTCTTATCCTTATTCCGATCCTTCTGTGTTTGGTCTTCTCCACCGCGGGCTTGGCCAAAGTCGTGGATGAAACGGAGATTGATCAGAAGGTGCGTGAGATTGCCAAAACGCTTCGATGTACCGTGTGCCAGACCGAAAATATTTGGGAATCGGGCGCGCCCCTGGCCCATCAGATGAGGCAAGCCGTTCGAGAGCGCGTGATTCAAGGCCAATCCACCGAGGAAATCCGGGCGTACTTTCATAGCCGCTACGGCGATTACATCATGATGGAACCCCCGAAACAGGGCATCAATTGGCTGATCTGGTTGGCGCCGTTCCTGTTGCTGTTCGGCGGCGGAGCCCTGCTGTGGAGAGAAGTCAAGGGATGGGTGACGAGGACTCCCCCACATCAGCCGCCCCCCGCACTCGACGAGGCCGCTAGACGCCGGATCGAGCGGGAATTGCACGAAAATCAATAATCTCCCGTTAGCCGGTCTACGCGCCGCATTGCTCCTGGAAACACTTCATGTCAACCATCTTCTTTTTTGTCTGTCTCACGATCCTGATCGGAGTCATTGCGGCAATTTCTTCTCCTTTTTGGCGGAAGGACCCTACGGGGCCCGAGCTGATCAACCGGGAAGCCGAGGAGGATCAGGAAAAGGCCGATCTGTCCGTCGAGCGCGAGGTCCTGCTCCAGTCACTTCAGGAACTCGACGTCGAATTGGCGCAAGGCCGGTTGGAACAGGAGGATTATGATCGCCTGAAAGCCACCGACGAGCAGCGCCTGCTGGGCGTCATGGATAGGCTTGAAACTCTCACCGCTACCGGCCGTCCATCGCCGTCCCCCGACCAGGCCGGGCAACCGGGGAGTGCCTGGGGGTCGGCGGTCGCGGTCAGTCTGGTGGTGGTCATCTTGTCGGTCGGGACCTACGGCTTTCTGCAATGGCGCACCATCAACCGGCTCGTGGACATCCAAACCGAACGGACCGGCCAAATGCCCGATCCGCGGGAAATGGTCGCGCGGCTGGAAGCCAGACTCAAAGAAAACCCCGACGACGTGCAAGGCCAAATGATGGCCGGTCGCTCGTACATGGTCCTGGAGCGTATGGATGACGCGAAGAAGGCTTACGCGAAGGTCCTGGAACTTGACCCTCGCAATCATGAAGCGCATTACAACATGGGCGTCATCATGATCGAACAACGAAAATTCGACGACCCCAAGATCTTCGAAGCCGCGCTCAAGCATTTCGACCGCGTGTTGGTCGATCGCCCCAACGAACCCGGTGTGAACTGGTATAAAGGGTTGGCCCTCTGGTATTTGAAGCGGTATCGGGAAACCGAAGAATTCTGGGCCACCGCGTACAAGAACCTGGATCCCGGAAGCCAGGACGCCGATTTCGTCAAGCAAGCCCTCGCCAAATTGCGTGACGGGGAGACGCCGTTCTAGGCTTCCCCGTGGTTCCCTGATCGCGAGGGAGATGAGCGAGCAACGTTAGTCGTAAGCATCACCCTCGAACCATCGGTCTGATCCCGCCCATGAACCTAGATCAACAAATCGACGAGGCGATCTCGCCGATTGCGGGCGCCATCTCCGACGTCATCTTTTTTTCGATCACTATTGCCGGTCTCGACGTTCCGGTAATCGCCTTTTGGCTGATCACGGCGGGATTGGTTTTTTCTCTGTATTTCCGCTTTCCCAACTTCCGATATTTCGGGTTGGCGCTGAAGATCGTGCGTGGGCAGTACACGCGTGCGGACGAGCCCGGCGACCTCACGCATTTCCAGGCGTTGAGCGCGGCTCTTTCGGGCACGGTCGGCATTGGAAACATCGCGGGAGTCGCGGTGGCTATTTCGATCGGCGGTCCGGGGGCCATGTTCTGGATGATTTTGGCAGGCCTCCTCGGCATGGCGACCAAGATGGTGGAATGCACGCTCGGCGTCGCCTACCGCCGGATCAATGCCGACGGCACCGTCTCAGGAGGCCCCATGCATTACATTCACAAAGGGCTCGCGGAGCGCGGTTATGCGAGACTTGGACCGTTTCTCGCCACTCTCTTTGCGATTTTCGGCATCGGAGCCAGTCTTACGCTCTTCCAAGTTAACCAGGCTTTCACTCAATTTTCTGAAGCGACGGGGTTCCAGGATGGGCTTGTATTCGGGATTGTCATTGCGTGCGCGGTCGGGCTCGTTATTATCGCCGGCGTCCGCGTGATCGGAGTGGTTGCCCAAGCGCTTGTTCCACTGATGGCCTTCATCTATCTGGCGGCCGGCTTCATTATCCTTTGCCTGCACATCGAACAGGTGCCGGCCGCGTTCGTGAGCATCTTTGTCGAAGCCTTCGCACCGGAAGGTGTGGGCGGCGGGGTCATCGGCGCCATGATCATCGGCCTGCAAAGGGCCGTCTATTCGAACGAAGCCGGCACCGGATCTGCAGCCATAGCGCATTCCGCCGTGAAAACACGTGAGCCGTCGAGCGAAGGACTCGTGGCCTTGCTGGAGCCGTTTATCGACACGATCGTCGTCAGCACGATGACCGCTCTCATCGTGGTTGTCACGGGCGCATACAAGATCCCGGGGCTGTCGGGGATCGAGATTACGTCGGCGGCCTATGCCTCGGTCTTTCCCTGGTTTCCGAAAATTCTCGCGGTGGCCGTCATCCTCTTTGCTTACACGACGCTGCTCACCTGGTCCTATTACAGCGTCAAATGTTGGACCTATCTCGCGGGTGAATCGTACTGGACCAGTCTCGGCTACAAGATCGTCTACTGCCTGCTCTTATCCACGGGCGCCGTCGTCTCCATGAAGGCGACGCTCGAATTCACCGATTCGATGTTTTTTGCTATGGCCATCCCGAACGTGATTACCCTGTATATTCTGGGACCTCAAGTTAAACGCGAAATCGAAGGGTACGTCGCCCGCATCAGAAGCGGAAAAATCCGGCGCGTTGCAGACGATGCCGCGAATGCCGATTGACCGGAACAGGTGAAAGGCAATCCTAGATCTGCGACAGATACGAGGCCACGAGAAGGACGGCCAGCGTCATCACGATGACGGCCTTTTGCAGGGTATCGGCCCGGGCGGAGACGGTCGGTGATGCGGATGCCGGTGAAGCATCCTTGGACGGCAAGGCATACGGATCGATAATGAAGTCGTGAATGAGGAGAAGCCCGAAGGCGATGACGAACAGGAGCAGTTTCAGCATCAACACCACGCCCCAGGTGGTTTCGATCCGGGCGGCTCCGCTCTCGTTCAGCATTTGATACGCGCCGGTCAGGATCAGGATAATGAGACTCACCCACGAGATGGTTCGAAAGCGGCGGCCCGCCAGACGGAGGACTTCTCCGGCTTTCAAATCGGACGGCGCCTTCCGCACCACCGGAGTGAGCACCAATTGGGAAAACAGCAATCCACCGATAAGCGTGATGGCCGCGGCAAGGTGAATCCAGGTAATCAGGTAATCTGGCATAATCGCGTGAAAGAAGGGTGTGCAACCGTTTACGAAGATGTTACCTATCAAGGTTCTTGCTTTGGCAGCAACCCCTTGACCCTATATGGCGCGCTTCTCCCAAAATGATTCCGGTAGAATGGAATAGGGTTTTATGAAAAGCAATCCGTGTTCTTAAGGAGGGTCTCCCATGAGCCGGCACTCCACACTCCACGTTGCGGACCAAGACATTGAAATCCCCATCGCCACGGGAACCGAAGGCGAACAGGTGCTCGACGTCACGAGGCTACGCGCCCAAACCGGGCTTACTACCTTTGACCCCGGGTACGTGAATACCGCCTCGTGTTCCAGCGGCATCACGTTTGTGGACGGAGACAACGGGATTCTTCGGTACCGTGGGATCCCCATTGAACAACTGGCTGAACAGTCGAATTTTTTGGAGACCGCCTACCTCCTGATTGAGGGAAGCCTGCCCGTCCAATCCGCGTATGAGCGATTTGCAAACGCCATCACACGGCACACGATGCTGCACGAAGACGTGAAACGGTTTTACGATGGGTTTCCCAAGGATGCGCACCCCATGGCCATTCTCTCGGCCGTGGTCGGCGCGCTGTCGACGTTCTACCAGGACAGCCACGACCCGACGGATCCTCAACAAGTCGAGATATCCACCCACCGCCTCCTTGCCAAGATCCCGACCATCGCGGCGTATTCCTACAAGAAATCAATCGGGCAGCCCTTTGTCTATCCCGACAATGCCCTGGACTATTGTTCCAATTTTCTCCGCATGATGTTCTCGGTTCCCTCTGAGCCATACCTGGCGAATCCCGTTGTGGCCAAGGCCTTGAACCTGCTGTTCATCCTCCACGCCGATCATGAACAAAATTGCTCAACGTCCACCGTACGTCTCGTCGGATCGTCGCACGCGAATCTTTTTGCCTCCGTGTCCGCCGGCATCTATGCGTTGTGGGGCCCGCGACACGGCGGGGCGAATCAACGGGTGATGGAGATGCTCGAAGTGATCCATGCCGACGGAGACAACGTGCGGAAGTATATCGAACTGGCCAAGGATCGAACGCATCCCTTCCGTCTCGCGGGATTCGGCCACCGCGTCTACAAACAGTACGACCCGCGGGCAAAAATTTTAAAACGGGCTTGCGAAGAGGTCCTTGCCGCCCTCGGCATTCACGATCCTTTGCTCGACATCGCCAAACACCTCGAAGACGTCGCTCTCAAGGACGACTTTTTCGTCTCGAATAAATTGTATCCCAACGTGGATTTTTACAGCGGGATGATTTACAGGGCGATCGGGTTTCCCGTGAACATGTTCACGGTCCTGTTTGCCATCGGCCGGTTACCGGGATGGATTGCCCATTGGAGGGAAATGATGCAGGACCCCCACATCAAGATCGGCAGGCCTCGACAATTGTATACCGGTCCCTCACGCACCGATTACGTACCGATGGAGCAGAGGAAAGCATAATTCGGGGAGCGGATTGCGACTCTAAAATTCCACCTTGGGCGTGGCCCGGGCTTCCTCTCCGATTTCGAAGTACTCGGCCTGTCCGACGCCGGCCAGCCCCGCATAGAGCCGCCCCAGCAATTTCCGGATAAAGGTGTTCAGCACCCGAACGCTGTCGTTATACCGCTTGCGTTCGACCGCCAATCGATTCTCCGTCCCCTCCAGTTGATCCTGGAGCTTGAGAAACGATTGGTCGGATTTGAGTTGGGGATATGTTTCCCGCAGGACTAACAGCCTGGACAGCGCCGACTCGAACCCGCTCGCCGCGCGGGCTTTCTCATTGACCGATTGCGCTTGAAAATAGGCCTTACGTGCATTGGCGACACCCAGATAAATCTTCTCTTCCTGGCTCGCAACACCTTTGACCGTATTGACCAGGTTGGGAATCAATTCAAACCGTCGCTGCAATTGGTTTTCGACCTGTGCCCATTGGCTCTTCACCGCTTCATCCATCTCAATGACCCGGTTGTATCCGGAATAGACACAGCCGCCCAGCATCAGGATCAGGATGAGCAACCCGCCAAAGACCATGAGTAATATGCGTCCAGCGCTCATGATTGTTTCCCTCCGTTACGTATGTCGTATTTGACGCATGCAACACCCTTGCTACCAGCTCGCGCCACCCCCGCCGCCGCCGAAGCCGCCACCTCCACCGAATGATCCGCCGAAGCCTCCCCCGAAGCCACCACCAAACCCGCCGCTCGATACGCCCCACGGGCTTCGTCCCGTGACGCCACCCAGGGCGCTGCCCAGCAACATGCCTCCGACCAATCCACCACCGCCCCACGCGGAATAATACCGGCGACGGCGCCGCATGTTGGAAAACAACATGAAGAGAAAAAACAGCGGGACGAGCAACGATCCCAGAACCGAACCACCTCCGCCGCCACCCCGGCCCGGCCGGTAGCGGTGTTGGGGAATCCCGGTGAGCTTGACTCGTTGGACGTCCGCAACCTGGTTGGCCGTCACGATCGCCAATTGAAACAGGCCCTGGGAATACCGGCCTTGTTTAAAGAATTGGGAGGCCACCGCACGGGACGCCGAACCCGCCCATGAATCGGGCAGCGCGCCTTCCAATCCATACCCCGTATGGATCCGCACCTTCCGCTCTTTGAGGGCCAACGCGATCAAAGCGCCGTTGTCTTTGCCTTTCCGGCCAAGTTTCCATGCGTCGGCGTGACGCTGGACAAAGCTGAAAAACGGTTCGCCCTGGATCGACTGCACGGTCAGCACTTTCACCTGCGCCGTGGTCTTTTGTTCGAGTTCGCGAAGCCAACCCTCCAACCGCCGCTCGGTTCCGGGATCAATGATGCCGGCGTTGTCCACGACGTAGGTGCCCGGGTCCGGTACAAATACCTCGCCCCAACTCAAAGCGGGCAGGCACAGCAGAGCAGCGACGGCCAACCAAGGTTTCCCGACCATGGTCGTTACCAGCGATCAGCCACGGTTTTCAGGCCGTCGATTTCATCATAGAGCCGCGTGAAATCATTCCAGTCATGCTGCCGGTTTTCCTGTAGCGCGGCTCGAATACCGGGAAGGGATCGATCGGTTTCCTGCTCGATCCGGCCGACGATTTCAATCGCCGACAGGTAGTCGTGCTGTCCATGCAACCACAGTAAGCCACGGAGCGTGCGGATCAGCCGTTCCGCAATATCACCTTCCATGACACCGAAGAGTTTCTCACGGCCCGCGGCCGCCAGGAGGCCCTGACGCATGCCGATCAGGATGGTTTTCAGTTCACGCTCGCATTGCAACCGGACGTGACGTTCCTCAAACGACAGATCCGCGAAATAGTCGGTGCCGGTGAAACACACGTGGCATTGCTGAATCTCCAGAAACTCCAACGGAAACGTATCCAAGGAGCCGGCGATGTAGACGGGCGTCATGATCAGGGGAGCGGCGATCTTGGCCTTTCCGAGTTTCACCCCGTCTTTGGCCAGTTCCCGGAGCATGGTCAGATCAACCGTTTCCAGGACAAGGACGCTACGCGCGGTATGCCGCGCCGGATCAAAGCCGGACGTGGCAATGGCGCCGACCCCGATCACCGCCAAACAATTTTCCCCGCCGAGCGCCTGCACGCGATCAACAAACCGCTGCATCGGTTCCTGCATGCCACTCACGACTCGTTCAAGATTCATCATGAATTGGGTCAGGGGGTATCACTCAAAATTCCTTTGGGAAACTATCGCTTGTCCTGCCTGATCAGGCTAACGCACAAGGCGAACCCTTGCAAGAGAGAAAACCGGGGGAGAGGCGTGGTCGGATGCCGGT
The DNA here is from genome assembly GCA_965207015.1 of Nitrospirales bacterium. Taxonomy (GTDB): domain Bacteria; phylum Nitrospirota; class Nitrospiria; order Nitrospirales; family UBA8639; genus Bin75. The sequence continues at coordinate 2,016,663 of OZ242257.1, forward strand.
TTCTTGCATATCTTCCCGGTTTTTTCTAGAATAAGCCCCACTGCTTTCCAGCCTTTCCCTATTCTTAAAGAGAGACGCGATGGCGACCATCGGACAGTTGATGAACAGGGATCTGAGCGTCGTGACCGAGGACACGACGGTCAAACAGGCTGCCGGACAAATGCACGACCAGCGTATCGGGTCGCTGTTGGTTAGGAAAGGAAACGATTTCTCCGGTATTGTGACGGAGACCGACGTGGTCAGGGCCGTGGCCGAACATGATGACGTGGCACAGACTTCAGTGGTTCACGTCATGTCCAGTCCTATTTTGACCGTCGAGAAGAAGCTTTCGCCCCACTATGCCAGAGATCTTATGGCCAACAAACGGATTCGTCACTTGGCCGTGAGCGACAACGGGAAGATCGTGGGGATTCTCTCGGCGCGCGACCTCTTGGCCTACTTCAAGACCGTGTCCAAAGAAGTTTCGTAATCCTCGACCTTCCCGTTCTTACGACACCCCGAGTTTCTCCAACACCGATGTCGTAGGCACCAGATTGCGATTCAGGCCGAGCGCCCGCGGCTCCAGACCCATGGCCAATCCGAGCAACTGCGGCAAATGTAAAATCGGCAGATCAATGTCACGGCGCTCTTGCCTCGCAGCCTTGGTTTGAAGCCCGTCGAGGTTCAGATGACACAAGGGACACGGCGTGACCATCACGTCGGCACCATGCTCTTTGGCATCGGACGTATGATGGGCAACCATCTGCAGCGAGCCGGGTTCGTTAATGGTAAGCAGCGGCATGCCGCAGCATCGGGTCTTGCCGGGGAAATCCACGACCTCAGCGCCCAGCAGGGCCATGACCGTTTCCAATGATTGGGCTCTTGCCGGCTGTTCGTCAAATCCCAGTGCCGCACTCGGCCGTTGAATGTAGCACCCGTAAAACGGGGCCGCCCGCAACCCCGTCAACGGCCTCTTCACCGCCTGCCGGAGCTTTTCTTCCCCGACGTCTTCCAGAAGAATCCAGACAAAATGTTTCACCGTGGTGGTGCCGCGGTAGGAGAGTCCCTCTTCGGCCAGCACCAGGTTGATGTCGTCCAGATAGCCCGGCTCCGTCGCCAGCCGATGATTCGCCTGACTCATCACGCCTTGACACGTACTGCAAATCGTCATGATGGGAAGCCCCTGCTCCTCGGCCAGGGCCAGGGTATGAGCGTTCAGGATGTCCCCCAAGCGTAAATCCTTTTCCTGCAAGACCCCCGCGCCCGTACACGACGCCGTCGTCATTTCTTCCAACTCAATCCCCAATCGAGGGTACACCTGCTTCACGGATTGATAGAGTTCGGGGCATCCTCCCTTTGACACGCACCCGGGGAAAAACGCGTATTTCATCGTGGCTCCTTCGCTCGTCGAAACAATCGTCGGATTCGATCAATACCCGGTATCGGCCGAAACAATGGTCCGGAGCTGGGAAGTTTGCGTCGGGGCAATGCTCGAAGAATCATCGGCAGAAAGGAGAACAACTGCCGGAGATTGGTCAGCCCGAACGTTCGAACGGCCAACATGGGTTCATCCAGGCGCCCTTTCTGCTCGATAATATCCGCAAACGCTTCGGTATGCCGCGACCCGCAGGTCGACGGTACGCCGTGCTCGATTCCCTTGGCCCGAAGCGTCATAATGCGGTCCATGGCCCCCACGCCTTTGGGACACACTTCGATGCACTCCATGCACCGTGTGCAATCCCACATGCCGCCCGGATCATTGAGTTCCCTCAACCGTGACGGACTGTTCCCGTCCCTAGGGTCTGCCACGAACCGATAGGCCTTGGCCAACGCCGCCGGGCCGACAAAATCCGGATTCACTTCCAGGGCCGCACAGTCCGACACACAAGCCCCGCACATGATGCAGTGCATGACCCCCGTCAAATGATTCATGGCCTCCGGGGCCGCGAGATACTCGCCTTCCGGTGCGGGACCCGTGGGCTGAAGCCACGGCTGAACCTGGCGGATCTTCTCCCAGAATCCGGCCATGTCCGTGACCAGATCCTTGATCACCGGCATATTGTTCATGGGTTCCACGTGAATCGTCTCGCCCGACGAGACCATGGATGCCACTTTGGTTTTGCATGCCAACGCGGCATGCCCGTTGATGCGCATCCCACAGGACCCGCAGATGGCGCCCCGGCATGAACAGCGCAGAGTCAGCGATTCATCCACGGTTTCCCGGATCCTGATCAACGCGTCAAGGACCGTGTCCGACCGCTCCGTCACCAATTGGTAGTCCTGGAAATAGGGTTGTGGCGATTCCGCTTCAGGATTAAAGCGGCGAATGCGAAACGTGGTCAGCATAAAGCCTCATGGACAACCACGGGGGGTTGTCCCTACGATCATGGTTGTAGGGGACGGCCCCCGTGCCGTCCCGCATGAACCGCACTCAATACACCCTCACCTCCGGTTCCCATTGCGTAATCCGAACGGGCAGAAAGTCCAGTTGAGGCGGCCCGTCGGGACGATGATGAATCAGAATATGTTTCAACCAATGGTCATCGTCACGATGGAGGCAATCCGTTCGAAAATGCGCCCCGCGACTTTCCGTTCGCGTCACGGCGCCCAGTGCAATAGTTTCGGCGCAATCCAACATAAAGTCGAGTTCCAACGCCCGAACAAGGCTCGTATTGAACACCTGTCCTTTATCATGAATGGCCACGCGATTCCACCGTTCCCGTAGACCGGCGATGATTCCTTGCGCATGCGCCATGCCGTCCTGATCCCGAAACACGCCCAGGTTCTGCGTCATGGTGCGCCCCATTTCGTGCCGGATACGGGCGACGGTATCATCGGTCTCGGGCCGGGCGAAGATTCTCTTGAGGCCGTTTTCCTCATCCTTCACCACGCCGTCGCCTATGCGGGGTTGCGGACGGCTTGTCGCGTACTCTCCGGCACAACGGCCCGCCCGGCGACCGAACACGACGGTATCCAACAGGGAATTCGCTCCGAGCCGGTTCCCGCCGTGGAGACTCAGACACGCGGCTTCCCCGGCCGCGAACAAGCCGGGAACGCCCTGCCAGCCGCCCGCGAGGTCCCAGCAGCGTCCCTCGACGTCCGTCTTCACTCCGCCCATCATGTAGTGCATGCCCGGGCATACGGGAATCGGCGCTTCGGTCAAGTCGATATTGGCAAACGACTTCGCCTCATCAAGAATTTGGCTGAGGCGCTCCCGGATGAGCTTCTTGCCCAAATGCCGGCAATCCAGCAACACGCAGCCGTTGATCCCCCGGCCTTCATTGATCTCGATTTGCTCGGCGCGCGACACCACGTCGCGCGAGGCCAACTCCATCATGTTCGGAGCATACTGCTCCATGAACCGTTCACCCTCGGAATTCAGCAAATAGGCGCCTTCCCCGCGGGCAGCCTCACTCAGGAGCAATCCTTTTCCCCGTAAGGTCGTGGGATGATATTGCACCATCTCCATGTCCATCAGCGGGGCTCCGCCCCGATAGGCAATCGCGATGCCGTCACCGGTACAAATCAGCGCGTTGGTACTCGGCTCGAACACGCGTCCCAAGCCCCCCGCGGCAATGACCACGGCCTTGGCCTTGAACAGCGCCACGCGCCCGCTTCGTATTTCAAAGGCCAAGACCCCGCCGCATCGACCCTGTTCATCCTTGACCAACGACGTCACGAACCATTCTTCAAACACCGGAAGACGCGCCTTCATCGCCTGCTCATACAGGACGTGCAACAACGCCTGTCCGGTGAAGTCTGAGACGAAAAAAGTCCTGGCGCGTTTCTGCCCGCCGAAGCGACGGGTCCCCAACCGTCCATCCTCGTTGCGGTTAAAGATCACGCCCATGTGTTCCAGGGCCAGAATGTCCTGCCCGGCTTCCTGCGCCAGAATTTCCACGGCGTCCTGGTCGCCCAAATAATCGCTGCCCTTCACCGTCTCAAAGGCATGCTCTTCCCACTTATCCCCCCGATCGGTCAAAGCGGCGTTGATACCGCCCTGCGCGGCATTGGAATGGCTCCGGACGGGGTGGACCTTGGTGATCACCGCGACCGTCGCCCCGGTCTGATGCGCGGCCAACGCTGCTCGCAACCCGGCCAACCCGGCCCCCATCACCAGCACGTCAAATTCGTAGGTCGTCACCATGTTTCAAACAGACCGATGAAAAATTCGTCCTAATTTATTCTATCACGCCTATCAATTTTCCCTGGAAAGGATTTTAAATTCAGACAATCAGGAGTATCCAGAATATAGACCTATCGATGCTGTACTGTCCCGCGTGGTCTAGGGATACAGGACAAGGCGGTTTTCAGGCGACGTCACCAGTTGGCAATTTACACTATGTAAATTTTGCGTTCAGGCCACAAGCAATAAAACGAATATTTCGGAGGGGCAGCAGGATCATGAACTATGATTAGGTTGTCCATTTCTGGTTGTTTATGGGCTATCCATAAAGATCGGAAATTGCACTGCTGTTTCAATAGATCATAAGGGAGGATTGAGTCCACATGCTGAACGGTATGGCGGTTAACCAGTGGGTATGTCTGATATGGTATGACCACAAGCAGGTGCCCTTTTCCATATTTCTCACATAGATGTCTATGACTTCCTTTTTGAATCTTCCTTAGTATTGGCTGTTTACAAAGATCCGCTACTTTCAGGTCTGGATCTAACACGGGCTCTCCCTTGCTATCAAAAGAGCCGCTCAATGCACTATTAACGAGAATGGCATCAAGAGACTTCTGTTGGCCTGTCATATCTCTTTGCTCGGAAATCGATACCCAATTGCCCGCAGCTCGATGGTCTGGATATAGCGGGGGCGCTCCCCTCTCCTCAGAGGAACCACGCAATGCACTTTTAACAATGGCATCAAGAGCTTCTTGTTGCTCTGGCGTATCTCTTTGCCCGAATTTCGCTGCCTGATTTATATGTTTGGCTGCATCATTATCTGGGTATACGAGTGTGACTTCAGCCCAAGTCCAATCCTTCTTGTTGTTCTTATACGAGATTTCATAAAGGACATCTGGCCACTGATGTTCCGGAAAATCTTGAATTGGGTTGCCAATGTTCATTCCCTCTGTATCAAGATATTCCTTCAATACATGAGAAAACAGGCTGCCCCAAAATTCTTCAATTTCTATTTTTAGTGATTTTTCCATTACTCAATCTAAAAAAACATCATCTCCCGGAAAACCGGCTCGATACTGACGAGATAGATGTAGCTGCATCACTCATGATGCAACCTTCCATTCCAGGCGCACTTTTAATTTGTTCAAAGGTGTCTGCCATGACAGACAGTCTTCATGTTGGAGCCTCCCGACAATGATGCTCGGGGCTATTCCCTGTTCCTCAGCGAATTGACGAATAGATATTTCGCTATATGAGGGAGTTGCGACAAGCTGTTTCCAGTCGCCATGTGGGATGAGAAAATTCGAGGCCCATTGGTTGGCTTCCGACTCGACATCCGCAATTTCCTCATTCGATTTCATCCAGTCGATAAAGACGTGCTTTTTGCTATGCAGGAGGACGTGGGCAGCCTCGTGGAACAGGCTGAACCACAGATGATCGTCGGTCTTATGGCGGACGCTGAGTTCAATCACAGCCTTTCGTGGAGTCAGCCACCATGCTGCACCGCTGAGAGCGGTCTTCGGGAGAGGTTTTACCAGCACCAAGGCCACGCCAGCTTCATTGCAGAGTTGTTGCGCCTCTTCTAAAGCCTGTTCTATCGGCGTTTGCGTGAGTCCCCGAATCTTCTTTAACGCCCGTTTGAACTGAGCCTCGTTGTAATCGCCGCACTCCTGCCGTTGGGCCTCAAGCTCTCCAAGCCGGAGCCACGTTGCCAAGGCTGGTTTGTCGCTTTGGAAACTGGGCGAGTGTCGATAGGCTACGCTCATCTCATTGTACTTCGCGTGCCAGGCGTTGACGGATCCCACACCAAAGAAGGCCAGCAGCTTTGACCACGCGTCACCGTCAGATGCGGGTTTGTCGAGTATCTCTCGATTCACCAACTCCTTAACAGGAAACGCCTTTATCCAGGAAGCACCCTTTTTTGTCTCTTGCGCCTCGGCCTCGCGGGCTTTGTGAAGTTGATAGCGGGCTTCTATCCCCAGCCAGATGCTGGCATCAAGGCCCAGCACTTTCTCAAATTGGAGCGCGGTCTTGGGTTCAACGGGAGCCTTGCCGGCGATGATCTCGCTGATGAGCTTTGCGGAACGGCCACACCGCCTAGCGAACTCTGCATGGGAGAGGCGTTGACTCTGCAAGTGTTCCTCTACGACCCAGCCGGGCGGAACGGCATAGTCGGGTTCGTAAGAATAGGTCGTGACGGCCACGTCGTTTCCTCCTTCAGTGGTAATCAATGACTTCGATGATTGTGATAGCAGTCACTTCATCCGTGTTCACTTCACCTCCGGCTTTCCGCGCCGGTGTGTCGGCAGGTTTAAAAATCAACCGATACGGATGAATGAGATCAACGGCATACTGTCCGGCACGCTTTCCGTGAAGCTGATGACGCCGGTTTGGCGGAAGGGTCGGCACCATCGACAACGTTGGAGCCTCCCTGAGCACTGCGAGGCGCGTCATGATCGTGCGCGCCATGCGGTCGCCGTGAGCCTTCCGGAGAGCAGTGTAAGAATTGAACGTCTGTGCGAGTTTCTTGTTCCGGAAGGCAATTTCCACGTTTGCGATACATTTTAGTTACCTAATAGGTAACATATTATCTGAATAAAAGCGGAAAAACAAGCGGATAGATGAATCCATTCCTGCCCGATTCCATTGGATTCCCGATAACACTGGATCCCCGATTTTATCTCAATTCGCTTCTCAGGGCCTGCTCCAAACGCCACAGATCATGACTCTGTTGCATCCTCAGCCAGAGCCCCGGACCATTGCCGATCAGTTTGCCGATCCTCAGCGCCATTTCTGCCGTGATGGGGTGCGTGCACGCGAGAATCCTATGCAATTCCTGGCGCGAAACACCGAGTCTCCTGGCTGTCTCGCTGACCGATAAGCCCCGCGCCGGTAGAACGTCCTCGCGCAGGACTTCTCCCGGATGAATTGGGGGACGTTGTAATGGGCGTTTGGCACGATACTCAGTCATGCCTTCTCCTTCAATGCCAATAGTATCGGTGACCGAAAACGTAGCGCCATTCGTTCACACTCCGGAAGACAACGTCTCTCAGATCTTACTGCCTTGCGACTGGCCGGAGGCATCGTGTAATGTGGCTTCGGTCATCGTGATGATCGGTCACAGGCCGTTTCTGATGTGAGTTGCATGAGCCCCGTTCAAGCTACCCCTTCCGACGTCGAATCGCTTGTCCTGGAACTCCAGGCGCATCCGGTCAATACAAACGAATTTTTCCGAACGTTCAAATCCCGAAAACTCCGGCCCCAACAACTCCGGGCCTTTGTCCAACAGTACCACTATTTTTGCTTCCATTTCGTCAAGGTCCTGGAAGGGCTGTTATACCACACCCCGATCCACGAAATGGAAATGCGCACCGAGTTGGCCAAGACCCTGTATTCGGAGTTGGGCAGCGGGTCGCCCGACCGCGTGCATATCCGGCAACTGGAACGGTTTGCGTCTGTCATCGGGCTGCAGCAGCAGGATCTCGAATGCACGGTTCCGATCCCCGAAGTGACGACCTACCTCAACACGTTGCGGCGACTATACCTTGACTCCGGTCATTTGACCGCACTGGGTGCGGCCTTGGCCGTCGAAACGACCGCGGCGTCCGAATTCGAATACTTCGTGCCGGGCCTCGAACGATATGGGCAGTTTCAGCCCAAGGAGTTGGAATTTTTTACGTTACATCTGGCCGAAGAACAACAACACGGCAATTGGTTGGTCGAGGCCGTGCGCAAGACGGCCCGGTCCGAGGACGACTTGCATCGCGTGGCCGCAGGCGCCAGGGAAACCGCCGATGCCTGGATGGAATTCTGGGCAGGCATGTACCGAATGGTCTTTGGTGCCGACTCAACCGACTCACTTGAATAATTCGCCCGCACCCTACCCTCCCCCAAAAGGCGAGGGGAAAGAAGAATGACTTCCCCTGTCCCATCCCTTGAACCCCTTGCACTGGAAGGCGAGATACTCCAACAGCGGGCATGGCGCATGCCGGACCTCGTGGTCTACCAGCACGGGGATCAGGAATGGTGGGTCACGCCCCTGGATGAAGACCTGCCTTTGGTCCGGCTGAACCGGATGGGGGCCTCCCTGCTCGGAGCCATGGATGGGCGCCTGTCGATCAGCGCACTTCTCGATCAGTTCGGCAAATGGGTCTGCGGCGCCAACCAGGAAACCGGCCGGTGGTTTCTCGAACGGTGGTCCTTACCCCGCTATTCATTGTGTTATTTCGGGACGGAACCGCCCAGCGGGCACAGCGTCAATGCGAAGTGGGACCTCCTCCTCCAGAAGGTCCGCGAACAATGGCATGAAAACGTGGCGGTCGAAAGCGAGGAGCACCTCACGGAATTTCATCACAAGGGGATTCAGAGTCATCACGGCCATTTCGAAATCGTGGAAACCACGGTTTCGCATCTTCTCCGGGAACCCTGCGAAGCGCTGCACGGATTCTCTTATGGCCAATTGCTTGCCAAAACCCTCCGGCAGTTGGGCTGGTGGAGTCCGAAACCGCAGCGGGTGGTGGAGGTCGGCGCGGGTCTGGGCTACCTGTCACAGGAAATGGCCAAGGAATTTTCGCGGGTTGAACGACGCGGCGTGGAATACATCTTTCTGGATCTCACCCGGGCCTTTCTGCAATCCCAACTCGCGTTAGCCGGCAAAGCCGGATGGGACGCCAAAGTCCTGAACGCGAACGCGGAGCAGTTACCCCTGGCCGAGTCCAGCGTGGATCTGGTCATCGACAATGAAAACCTGGCGGATATGACCCCGGTCCACTTATCCAAAGAAGAACTGGAGACTCGCAAGGGCGCGACTCCCGAACATCAGCAATGCCTGGACCTCATTCAAAAACTCCGCCTGAACCTGGACACCCCGTATCCCGATGAAGCGATTTTCAACTACGGCGCCATTCAATTCCTGCAAGAACTCTGGCGCGTGCTCAAACCGGGCGGGCGGGCGTTACTGATTGAGTTCGGGATCGATTCGGGCTGGCCGGACCCCGTGCGGCTTCCCGGGCATACGGAATACGAAGTGCAATATACCTACCTGCGCCACGCGGCCAGATGGCTGGGCTTCCGGGAACAATACTGTGCGCTGCCGCAACTCCTCTCGATTCGACGGGATACGCAAGTCCTGTGCACCGGAGCCGCGTATGCCATCAGGCGCCTTCAGGACGCCGAGGGCAAGGCGTTCGCCGTGCGGGCGTATACTGAAGCGGAATTAAAGGACGCGCTCGGCGAGTCGCTGGGCAAACTGACCGGCTTGCACTACCACAATGTCCTCGATCCTGCCTGGTTCGGGCTGTGGGATTTCAAAGCTTTGATTCTGGAGAAACCCGGCGGGTTTCACCGTCCCGCCTACAAGGAATCCCAAGGCTTCCGCTGGTATAGTCAACGGTAAGTCAGGACGGCTTGTCATCTCCACGAAAGGCTTTCTTGCCCATCACCAGGTTGTATCCAACCGTGTAACAGTATTCGCTCGCCGGGACGAATTCAAAGTTGACCCCGTCAATCACTTTGGAGGCTTTCTCCTGTTTTGACGTGACGAGCATGTCTCTCAGATCGTTTGAACGGCAAAAGCGCAGACTGCTCTTGAGTTTATGGGAATCCTCTGAAAACCGGTCGGACCACATGGCTTCCATGGCCCATTGGATGGTCTGCTCAGGCCCTCTAAAGACCATATCAACTTCTCCGCCGGGCCACCGGGAATAATGAAACCTGGAAATATCCGCATGAAACCACTGGGAGAATATCGCCGTTTCCACTAATGAACCCATTGATTCGTCATGGGATTTGACCGGAGCAAACAGTGCGCAATAGATTGATGGATTGGTCAGGTACACTTTGAAAAAATTTGCCCGTCTGAACCGTCGTCCACTCTGGTCAACCCGATGCAGCACCCGGATCAAAAACGCGGCCTCAAGATATTCGATGTATCGTTTAATGGTATTCTTCGCGACACCGGAATTTTGTGTCAGGTCCTCCAGGGAAACCTCGTTGGCCGTATTAAACGCAAGCGTGGTGAATAACGAGTTCAGTTCCTGGATGTCCTGGATGCCATAGAGACTCGGCAAATCGCGCAGGAGCACCTTGTCGACAATGTCCGCCTTGACGAATCTCCCCGGATCTTTCTGAATATCGGCTGAAAAGACGACCTCCGGATACCCGCCGTAGTTGAGGTAATCAACAAACACCTGATTCAAATGCTCAATGTCCTGTGCGCGGGAAAAGTTTGGTCCCTTCGACGACTCCGGACGCCTCAACTTGGGCATTGGCTTGTCGGAACTGTCCAATAGCGTCAGATATTCATGAAATGTAAGTGGAGGCAGGAGAAACTCCGTAAACCTTCCGGCACCCGATTCTACGCTCTTCAGCCGTAAGGCCACTGCGGCGGAACCCGACGTGACCGGTTTCACCACAGGGAACGCATCCATCAGTGTCTTGAGATGGATTTCCCAGTCCTTCAGATACTGGATTTCATCAAAAAAGACATACGTGGGAGTGGTTTTATAATCCGTCCCGCTGACCTCACCAAAAAATTCCAGAAGCTGCTCGAGGCCGAGGCTGTTGTACAAAGGGTGATCAATGGAAAAGTAGACGATTTGTTTTGGCGGAATTGTTTGCAGGAGCCGGCTAATGGCGTGATGAATGAGGACGGTTTTCCCGACTCGTCGGGGGCCCATAAGAAGAATGGCTCGTCGAATATTTTGATTTTCGGCAAGGGGATAAAAGAGTTCCAAATACGGTCGCGGCTTCCACTGGGTATAGTTCGGGGGCACCTCATGAGGCCTATCCCACCAGGGATTTTCAAATTCAATTCGCTTTAAGATCTGAGCTTTCGGAACGTCTCTCATCGGAAATCCCGCTATGCCGGAGCCTTACCAAGTATGTCATATCAGAACGATCGGATAAGATCAATGCGCTGATCTTAGCAGAAAATTCAATGGAAAGTCTTTTTTATCCTTCGATTGGTTATAAATAGGCTATGAATGGGTGCGGCAGGACCGGGCGAGGTGTACGAGGACCCCTTCCCGCAACCCGTATTCGCTCACGACGCACCGGGCGGCGTTCAGTTCTTCCATGATGCAACGCAGGATAAGCGCTCCGGCGGCAATGACGCCTTCGCGACCCGCTTCCAAGCCGGGCATCCCGACGCGTTGCGATTGCGTTTTGCCGAACACGTCGCGTTCGATGCGCCGGATGACCGGCAATTCCAACACGTAATTCTGAATCCGCGCGGGATCATAGACGGGGAGTTCCTGGGCAACCGCTGCTAACGAGGTGAGCGTCCCGGCCGTGCCCACGAGCATCAGGTCCGTGAGGTCTCCGAGCTCCCGTCGGGCACCCTGGGTAAGAGCGCGGATCAAGGTTTCCGCTTGTTGAATTTCCGTAGCACGCGGCGGGTCACTCTGCAACACCCGCTCCGTCAATCGGACCACCCCCATGTCAATCGACGTCGTCTTGAGGGGCTGCCCGTGCCGGCTCGCGATGAATTCCGTACTCCCGCCCCCGATATCCAACCCCAGGATCGACCGCACGTCCGGCAGACCCGATCGAATGCCCAGGAAAGTCCGGCGCGCTTCCTCCTCTCCGTCGATGACTTCGATCTCGACGCCGGTTTCGCTCCTGACCCGCTCCAGAAACTCTTCCCGGTTTCCGGCTTCCCGCACGGCACTCGTGGCCACGGCCGTGTACCGTTCGACTCCATAGCTCTCGATAATCGCTTTCCAGGCTTGAATCGTCTCGATCACGCGAGACATGGCATCCGGTTTGAGCCGTTTGGTGTGATCGACGCCTTCCCCCAACCGCAAAATTTTCCGTTCCGAACGGATCGCGTCAACCGAACCCTCGGAAGACACCGTTGCCACCAACAACCGGCAGGTCAGCGTGCCGATATCAATGCCCGCCACGCGCATCGGCTTTTATCCGATCGTTCCCAGTTCCAATTTGGTTTGCCATTTTCGCAATACGGTGGCTTTGAGTAGCTGATGTTCCGGATGCGACAACTGCGGGTCCCGCTCCATCATGGCGAACGCCTCTTGCCGGGCCTGCTCCAAGGCCGTGGCATCCCGAACCAAGTTCATCACGCGAAACTCGGGGATCCCGGACTGCCGCGTTCCCATCATTTCACCCGGCCCACGAATTCGAAGATCCTGTTCGGCAATCGCAAACCCGTCGGCACACTGGACCATGGCTTTCAGGCGCTGCGCCGCGGTTTGCGTCGGCCCGGCCGGCATGTGCGGACGGACCGCGGCAGGCTCCGAGGGGAAAGGCAACGCCGGATCAAACGTGCCCGGCGCCGGTGCATCCGTCTCCAAATCCCGACGCCTGCCCGCGGAACTGATCAGGAAACAGAACGAACGTTGCGCGCCCCGCCCGACCCGCCCGCGAAGTTGGTGGAGTTGAGCCAACCCGAACCGGTCGGCGTGCTCGATCACCATCACCGTGGCATTGGGCACGTCCACGCCCACTTCGATCACCGTCGTGGCCACCAGGACGTGGACGTCGCCGGCCCGGAACGCTTTCATGATTTGGGCTCGCTCATCCGACTTCATGCGCCCGTGGATGATGCCCACGTTCATACCGACAAATTCGGTGGACCGTAAGCGTTCCGCGGCCTGCATCACCGCTTCGAGGTCGAGCTTTTCCGATTCTTCCACCAACGGATACACGATGTACGCCTGCCGCCCTTCGTGAACTTCCTTCCGCACCAACTCGTAAGCCCTGGACCGCGCGTTGTGGCGAAAGACACGCGTCCGGATGGGTTGGCGCCCGGCAGGCAATTCGTCGATGACGGACACGTCAAGGTCTCCATAAATGGTCATGGCCAGGGTGCGGGGGATCGGGGTGGCAGTCATCACCAGGACGTCCGGGTACAGGGCTTTTTCACGCAGCTTCCCTCGCTGGAGCACGCCGAATTTGTGTTGTTCGTCCACCACCACGATTCCCAACTTGGCGAATTGCACGTCCTGTTCCAACAGCGCGTGTGTCCCCACGATGAGTTGCACGTGACCCGCGGCGATGCGCGCCAATGCGGTGGTCCGCTCCTTCGGCGACGTCCCACCGGTCAGGAAGGCGACGGACACGTCAAGCGCGTCCAGGTATGGACGGATCGTCAACACGTGTTGTTCCGCCAGAATCTCGGTCGGAGCCATCAAAACGGCCTGATACCCGTCCCCGCAGGCCCCCAACATCGCATGCAGAGCCACGATAGTCTTGCCCGACCCCACGTCACCCTGGAGCAACCGGTTCATGGGCCGGGCCGCGCGCATATCCGCTTCAATCTCGGCAAGCACCCGTTGTTGGGCATCCGTCAGTTGAAAGGGCAAGTGCTTCCGCAACGGTGTGGTGTACGACCCGGAGAGCCGAAAGGCAATGCCGGGTGACGCCGATTGATGCATACGCTGCCGAAACGCCAACGCCAGTTGCAGGAGAAAGCCTTCTTCAAAGGCCAACCGGTGATGCGCCGGCGTCTGCCAGTCGTTCAGCAAGGACAGGTCCGCGCCGTTGCCGGGAAAATGGAGCGACGCAATGGCTGCATGCAGCGAAGGCCACCGGTGTTGCTCCAGGAGACGTGAAGGAAGCGGATCCTCTAAGTCGGAGCCGTACGTTTCCAGCAGGCCCCACAGAATGCGTCGAAGTTGCCGGGAGCTCAGCCCGCGCGTTTCATGATACACCGGGACGATGCGCCCCACGTGAAGCAGCAGGTCCTCATCCTCATCGACTACCTCATAATGCGGGGTCCGCATTTGGACCCCGACCCCACGGCGGTGCCTCACCACCGGACCACTGAGCACCACGCGCAACCCGTTCTGGAGTACACCGTCGAGATACGGCTGGTTGAAGAACACGACTTCCACGGCACCCGTTTCATCCTGAACCGACATCGTGAACAAGGTCATGTTCCGTCGTCGAGTCCGCCGGAGTCCGGCCTGGTGGATGGTTCCGGCTATCGTGGCTTTTTCCTCGGGAACCAGTTGAGAAATGGACACGATGCGGGAACGGTCTTCATACCGCCAGGGCAAAAACCACAAGGCGTCCTCAATCGTACGAATTCCCAATTTTTCCAGTAACAGCGCACGCTTGGGTCCGACCCCCTTGGCAAACCGGATATCGGTCTCGTGTAATGCGCGATTCGACGGAACCGGACGATTCTCCGCGCTTCGCGAATCACCGTGATCGGTTGAAGCCCTTCGTTCCGGTGAGGATTCCCGGTCTGGAGAATCTGAGGTCTGCTGAAGCGCCATGGTGGATAGACGTCCGAGTACCTGCCTGGCCGTCTCTAATCGGTTCGGAGACCTCCCCTCCTGCTCCTGAAACAAGAAGCGCAGGACCAATAGTTCCGCCTCGACGTGGGCCGGAAAGACCGTGATCCGCAAGGCCTCCACGATTTGTGAGGAAACGAACGAATCGAGCTGTGTCGTGGATGAGACCGGGCTCCCTCTATTCTCATAGGCTGTTTGAATCGGACGATGCAACCGGTCCAACAGCGCCTGCAATGCCTGCGGGATCTGGGTATCCGCCGCCGAGTTTGTCTCCATCCCAGAGCGAATAGTACAGGAACCCCTGATTTAATGCACTATCGGGCGTATGGCTGCGTTGTGTCCTCGCTCAACCCTCACCTATCTCTCTGATAAGCCTCGGGTTTCGCTCCGGGACGCCTTGCCCTACATCCCGCTATCACAATAAATCAGAGGTTCCTACAATAGATGACGGCCCCGGACAAAGGCCCTTCGACAGGCTCAGGACAGGGTTGTCAGACGAATCAACGGTATGGTATCAAGCAGAACGTTGCGTCACGTTTGAAGAAAAGGAGTCACCGTCATGGCTTTTGCCTGTGTCGTATGCGGAAAAAAACGCATGAGCGGAAATAACGTCAGTCACGCCAATAATAGGACGAAGCGGGTCTTCCGGCCCAACCTGCAAACCGTTCGGGCGTTACTCAACGGCACGGCGCAACGGATTCGCGTCTGCACCCGGTGCCTGCGATCCGGCCTGATTCAAAAAGCGTAAGACCTCTCTTCAACCGGACAACCACAGGGGGTTGTCCCTACCCTCTTCATGCTACCCGAAACTGAAGGGCTGCGGAATTGATGCAATACCGCAAGCCGGTCGGCGGTGGGCCATCGTTGAAAATATGACCCAGGTGACCGTCGCAACGCGCGCAGTGCACTTCTGTTCTGGGATACAACAATTTCCAATCGGTTTTGGTTCCCACAACCCGCTCCGATATCGGCTGCCAGAAACTCGGCCAGCCGGTGTTGCTGTCATACTTGACCTCCGAGGAGAACAACGCCAGGTCACAACCCGCACAATAGTACGTGCCCGTGTCCTTACTGGCATGATAGCCATTGGAATACGGCCGCTCCGTCCCTTCCTCCCGAAGCACGTAATATTGTTGCGGAGTGAGGATGGCCTTCCACTCGTCGTCGGTCTTGACGACTCTGCCGATTGCACCCGGCACCTCTTTTGTCGTGGCCAACACGGGTGAGAAGCCCATGGCTTTCACGATGAGTCCCAACCCCGCCAATGCCCCGATCTGCAAGACGGTCCGTCTTCCGATCTCCATATGCCTCCCTCCTTCCCGCGACTCGCTGCCGTCGACTCTACCGGCCAGGGTGTCGCCGCCGGCATGTCCTTGATATTTCAGTCTACTCCCGGGCCCGCCGTTATGCCAGAGGAGGAAAAGAGAAGGAAGAAAACCTTATCCGAACAAAAGCGAGAGGAGATCGCCCGGTTTTTCACAATAGTAGTCGGGATTGAGGGCCGACACTTTGTCCCGATTGCCGTACCCGTAGCCGACCGCGCAGACGGACACTCCGGCGGCCTGGGCGGCCCGCACGTCGTTCGTGCTGTCGCCCACCAGAATAGCGGCTTCCGGCGGGACAGCGAGCTTGTCGAGGATGCGCAGCAACATGCCCGGATCGGGTTTCAGATCAGACTGGTCGATCGGGCCTTCGATCGCGGCAAACCGGTCCTTGATCTTCAAGCCTTCGGTGATGCGCAGGGTATATTCCAATGATTTATTGGTAGCCAGGGCCTTTATGCGCGTATCCCGCCCGTCAAACAATTGGTCCAGACCGGGATACAATTGCGTGGTATCCAGACAGTGCGCGAGATAATGCCCGCGGAAGATCCGCAGCGCTTCTTCATAGCGCGCCTCATTGGCCTCCCCGACGGACAAGCGTAACAGCCGTTTGACCCCGTCGCCCACGAAAGTGAAAATTTCTTCGGGCGGCAGCGTGGGTATATCCAGGTCCCCCAGCGTGAGGTTCACCGCCGCCGCGATATCGTACTTGGAATCAATGAGGGTCCCGTCAAGATCAAATATGACCAACCGAACGGAATCCGTTAGCGGGCCGCGTTTCATGATCGGCCGGCCTTGACGAGGGCTTCCCTCAGCCTGCGCAACGTGTCGGTCCGGTCGGCATCGTCTTCATTGAGCATGGCGTCTTTCACGAAGTCCGCCAGGCGGCTCCGGCCTACGTGCGGCGGGAACACCGGTCCCACCATTTTCCAGTGATGGTCCACGGCCCGGATATGAACGGACAGCACCTGCTCCCGCGGCCCGGGGACGAACGTCGCGGTTTCCACGTGGACCACGCCCAACACCTGGAAAGTGACGGGAATGAAGGCCTCCGTGCTGCTCACGACGTCCCATTGGGTGACGTCATCGCTGATCGAATAGTCGCGGATCACCACGAACCGTTTCCACACCGGCTCTTCCTGTTCCCATGCCACGTAGGGCTTGACCGATTCGTAAGTCTGAGCGGTCAGCCGGACCCCGCGTTTATCCAGCGACAGATATTTGTCGACCACCTTGGCCGGATCATTGGTCAGGTCGCCCGTGAGACTGAAGGCCGGCACGGGGAAAAACCACGTGCCCACGGCCAGGCCGACGAGGCACAGCAGGATTCTCATGGGTTTGTCCATTGACGTGTTGCAGGGGATGACGCGAACTCAGCTTTTCGGGAGAATATCTTCGACGATGACCACGCCTTCAGGCGGATTCAGGATCAACACCGTGTCATCCAACCCCTTGTTGACCTTGAAATTGGTAAACCGGAACGTGGAGACGTTGCCGTTGTTCTCGTGCAAGGCGAGGGACTGAATTAGATGCGTGCGGGGCTGGATCTCCGACACGATCTTGACGAGTGAGGACGGCGGCGCACCAGCCACGGGTTTGGGGATCAGCGTCAACAACGGCAACCCGCCTTCCCCCTTCTCGCCATCTCCGGTGGGACCCACGGAAAAATGTTCGGCCAGTTTCCCGACACCTTGGAGCAGACGAAGCGGGGCTTTCGTCGAAGCCATCATCGTCAGACTGCCCTTGACCACCTGATTATGGGCGGGCACGTACATCGCCAACTCATCCTGATGCACGTAAATGTGTTCGACCGAGGGGGTGATGTAATCCCAGCGGAGCCGGCCGGGTTTCTTGAGATAGACACGACCGGAGGATCGGATCGGCGTATCGAACCCTTGAATGCGCGTTTCCTGGACAAAGTCAGCCTGGAAATCAGTGATCTGCGCGTATTGCGCATCGACACGATCGACCAACGCGCCAAGCTCGTCGCCCGTCTTGGCCTGCGCGAGCGCCGGTACCACCACCAACACACACCCGAACACGATCCATACCGATTGCTTCATCCCACCTCCTCTTCGAGTGCCATTCGGCGGCCCAGGACTTCACGACGGCCATCGCGTCCGGGGGCACTCACTAAGCCTTCTTCTTCCATCTGTTCAATCATGCGTGCCGCGCGGGGATACCCAAGCCGCAACCGACGTTGAATGAGCGACGCGGAGGCCTGCCCGGAGGTCAACACGATTTCCCTGGCCTGCTCATAGATTTCGTCGCGTTCCTGATTTTCTTCGACGATGACCTGTTCCTGGAACGCCGGTTCGTTGCAGAAGTCCGGACCGGCTTGCGCCTTCACGTACTCGACGACCCGGCGAACTTCGTCGTCCGAGACGTAGGAGCCGTGCAGCCGCGTCAGACGGCCGGTACCCGGGGGTAAATACAGCATGTCGCCCAATCCGAGAAGCGCCTCGGCGCCGTTGGCGTCGAGGATGGTCCGGGAGTCCGTTTTTGAAGAAACCTGGTAGGCAATCCGGGTTGGAAAATTCGCCTTGATGAGACCGGTCACCACGTCCACCGACGGGCGCTGGGTGGCCAGGATCAAATGGATACCCGATGCCCGGGCCATTTGGGCCAGCCGGGCGATTTTTTCTTCTACTTCTTTGGGCGCCGTCATCATGAGATCAGCAAATTCGTCGACCACCACCACGATGTAGGGGAGCGGTTGAGGTTCCTCCTCGGACTGAAGGTCGCCGGCTTCTTCAGACTCGGTCGCCGACCCGAGCCGGCTCGACCTGGCCGGAGGCGTGTTCGGCTGGACGGCAGGCAGCCCGTCCCCTACTTTCTCGTTGTAAGCATGGATATTGCGCACCCCGTATTCCGCGAGCAAACGATAGCGGCGTTCCATTTCCTGGATGACCCAGGTCAGCCCACGCGCCGCGGCTTTCGGAGACGTCAACACCGGATGCAAGAGGTGCGGGATCCCGTCATAGATCTGCAGTTCCAAAACCTTGGGATCGATGAGCAACAGCTTGACCTCGTCGGGATGGGCGGAGAAGAGGAGGCTGAGCAACATGCTGTTCAATCCCACGCTCTTGCCCGAACCGGTTGCCCCGGCCACTAGGAGGTGCGGCATGGTCTTGAGATCCGCGACGCACGGCCTGCCGAAAATGTCCTTTCCCAAAGCCAGCGTCAATTTGGACCGGGACCGGGTGTAGGCCTCGCTGGTCAGGATTTCCCGTAAGGCCACGGTTTCTTTGTCCGGGTTGGGGACTTCGATACCCACCGTGGATTTTCCGGGCAGCGGGACGACGATCCGAACGCTGGGGGCTTTCAGGGCCATGGCCAAATCATGGGCCAGCGTGACGATCCGCGCGACTTTGATGCCGGGCCCCGGCGCGAATTCATACATGGTAATGACCGGCCCCGGGTGCACTTCGGTGACTTTTCCGGCAATACCGAAGTTCTGCAAGGTTGCGGTCAGGATTTGGGACTGCGACTCCAGGATCTGATCTGTCTGCTGCGTGTTTGACACCGGGGGCGCCTCAAGCAGGGCTACGGGGTCCGGCAGATGATAGCCCTTCGCCACTTTTCTGACCGATTCGGGCCGCCCCACGTCGGATCGCGAAACAGTACGGAGTCCGCTCCGTGCAGGAAAATCGATCTCAGCCGAAGCCGGGGCCTCTTGTTCCAGCTCCTCTTCCGGGGCGTCTTCTTTGAGAAACGCAAAGGCCGGCCGCTGTTTTCTCCATTCGCGGTTGATCTTGAGCGGTTTGTTGGCCTTGGGTTGCGAGCGGTCTTTCCACCAGGCCGGCCACTGCCACGCGGGAAGCCGAACCCATTGCCCCATTTTCCCCACGCCCGTGGGAATGCGTCCGACCCCCGCGGAGAGGGAAAACGACGTGACGAGCAGGAGGGAAACAAGCAACAAGGCTCCCAGGAGGATCGTGCTGCCCCACCGGCCAAACAAGGGTTCCAGCTTGCCGGCCGTCCAGGCACCCGCGTGCCCGGCATAGACGCCCGACGTGATCCCGTCCTCCAAGACCTGCACGGAAACGGGATGATGCAACCACACAAGCGTGCTCAACCCCAGGATGAGCAGCACGGAGCCCAGGATCGTGGTAAAGGATTTGCGCTCCGTTTGGAAAACGCGAATGCCGTACACGAGGATAACAAACGGGATCGCCAAAGCTGCAGAGCCCACGAGCCAAATCAGCCCCTTGGCAATGTAGGCACCCACCAACCCGACCAGGTTCTGCGGGCTGCCGCGTTCCGCCACCGTGTCACTCTCCGGGAGGCCGGACCAGCCGACGTCATGGAGTGAAAAGGACCACAAACTCAGAAAGATCAACACGGCCAGCGTGACGAGCAGAATGCCGACAATTTCACGGTTGATTGGAAAGGCAGGGCGCGGCGCTGCCGGCCTGGTGGACTTCTTGGCGGGCCTGAAAAATAGGCGCATGGAATGACTGTATCACAGGGCTGTTACTTTTATCAATCAAATTACCTAGTGAAGAATATGTGCATATCCTTTCGTAGAGATTTCCCTCCCCTTTGTAAGTGGGCGCATTTCCGAAGAGGGAATGCGGGTGGGGTAGAGCCGCGCGTCCATGAAGCAAGTGGTTTCGTCGTTCCGAAGCTACGAAGGCAAAGACACTGGAGCCCCGATCAAGCCTGTCCTTGACGTTAGTAATCGAGGATCGGGGATGACGGAAGAGCAGAGGGTTTACGGGGAGTGGAGCTATAGATAAGCCTGCCTGACGGCTTGGGCCAGGGCCATAAATTCCTGTACCGTGAGCGTTTCGGCTCGGCGGCGCGGGTCGATATTGGTTTCTTCCAGGGCCCGTCGGAGCACGGGTTCTTTCCAGCCTTCTTCCCGGCAGGAGTTGATGAGGGTTTTGCGCCGGTGCGCGAACGCGCCGCGGACGACTTTCAGGAACACCTCGTCGAACCGGGCATCGTCAGGGTTCCATGCGCCCCCTCCCGACAGGCACACGACCGCCGAGTCCACTTGCGGGGTCGGGCGGAAACAACTGGCCGGCACGACGAATGCCTTGCGGGGTGTCGTCCGGTATTGGGTGACGACGGACAAGAGGCCATAATCCCGCGAGCCGGGCGTCGCGATCATGCGCTCGGCCACTTCGCGTTGCAGCATGAGGACCATCCGGTCGATCCGGTCGCGTTCCTCCAGCAACCGGAATACCAGGGGCGTTGATACGTAGTAGGGTAAATTGGCAATGACGACCGTGCCCGCGGGCAGGGTGTCATAGGGAAACGCCAGGGCGTCCCCGTGATGCAAGTCCAAGGCGTCGTGTTGCGAACAGGTTTGCGCCAGATATTCGACCAGGAGCCGGTCGATCTCTACGGCTATCACCCTGGAGACGCGTTCGCACAACGCGTGCGTGAGGGCGCCCCGGCC
Source organism: Nitrospirales bacterium (assembly GCA_965207015.1). GTDB lineage: Bacteria > Nitrospirota > Nitrospiria > Nitrospirales > UBA8639 > Bin75. The sequence continues at coordinate 2,037,762 of OZ242257.1, forward strand.
GGGACCGATTTCAAAGACCACGTCTTCCGGATTCAACGCCGCGACCTTCAGAATCTTCCGGACGATGTTGGAGTCGATGAGAAAATGTTGTCCGAGGCGTTTTCGCGGGCGAGGGAGAACGGGCATCGGTATCAGGTTGACGGGGTTTCGTCCGGGCCTTGCAGCCCCTTGGCTTCAATTTCCTGGGAGAGTTGGTAGAGGTGGCGGAGACACATTTCGATGTCGTCACTCAATTCGTCGTACATATCCGCGCCGGCAAAGGCCGTTTCCAGCCAATCCTTGGACAAGCGTTTCCGGTAGCCGTCGCCGAGCTTTTCGCCCACCTGCGTGACCACCTGCTTTTTCCATTTGTAAAATTGCTCTTTGGCCAGGATCGCGTTCACGGCCTCCAGCAGGTGCGGCTGAATGATTTTGAGTTCGCGGATTTGCTTCCCGATGAATTCCACCGCCTGTTTCGTTTGGTCACTCATAGTATCCTCGACTGTGTCGTCACGTGTTCACAGGATCCCGCGGCTGCGGGCCGAGCGTCTCATGCGCCCGGAGCGTATATCCTTGTAGAAACTGTTCCACGGACATGCGTTTTTTATTCGCGGGTTGCACTTCCAGCACTTCGATCCGGCCCGCACCCGTCTGCACCCAAAAGGATTTCGGGCCCACGGCCAGGATGGTCCCCGGTTGTTGTCCGTCGCTCCCGTCCTGGCCGCCCTGTGTATCGACGCGGCCTTTCCGGATGATCAGGCGATGCTTCCTTCGCTCCGCTCCGCTACGCTCAGGACTGGCGTTATGAAACGTGTAGGACCCGGGCCACGGCGAGAGGCCCCGGATCCGGTTGGCGATTTCCGTGGCTGATTGTGTCCAATCGATCACGCCGTCTTCTTTTTTCAGTAACGGAGCCATCGTTGCCCGGCTATGATCCTGCTCGCAGGGCACGAGCGAACGCTCGGCCAAGCGCGTCAACGTCTTCACCAGGAGCGCGCCGCCCGCCTGCGCCATCCTGGCGCCCAATTCCAAAGTGGTGTCCTCGGGTTCGATCGGGACGGTTTGCTGAAGCAGGATGGCGCCCGTATCCATACCCTCATCCATCACCATCGTGGTGATCCCGGTTTCCGTGTCCCCATGAATGAGCGCCCACTGGATCGGCGCGGCGCCCCGGTAGGCGGGTAACAGGGACCCATGCACGTTGACGCACCCCATGGGCGGGAGATCCAGTATCGTTTTGGGCAGAATCCGGCCGAACGCTGTCACGGCGATGACGTCCGGTTTCCACTCGGCGAGTTGCTGCATGAATTCCGGGCTCTTGATCTTGTCGGGTTGACTCACGGGCAATCCCTTGGCCAACGCCAGTTCTTTGACCGGGCACGGCACAACGGCCTGCCCCCTGCCTTTGGGACGATCGGGCTGCGTGACCACGCCCACCACCTCATGGTCCGAGCTGGCCAGGGCTTCGAGTGACGGCACCGCAAAGGCGGGCGTTCCCATGAACACGACACGCATGCCGTTTCCTTACCATCCTCCCTGTCTTCTCGCAACTTCCCTTGTGACCCGATCGGGATGAAACGGCGCTCGCCGTCTTTCGCGTGCGAACAATGGGACAGGGCATAGTAATACTTAGGTTATAATACGTCTATCTCGTTGACACGGTCGGATGCCCTATCCTATGATGCAAGCCACGCGACGTGTTCCCTGAAACATCGGGATACGTCGGAGAGTTTCACACGTTTTGCATGAGGGAACGACGGCATGGGCGGTCATAGTCATTGGTCCACGATCAAACGCCACAAGGCAGGGGTCGACGCCAAACGCGGAAAAGTGTTTACCAAACTGATCCGCGACCTGACCATCGCGTCCCGCAATGGCGGAGATCCCGATGCGAACCCGACCCTGCGCACCTGCATCGCGAAGGCCAAAGAAGCCAACATGCCGGCCGACACCATCAAACGTGCCATCCAGCGGGGCACGGGGGAACTGCCCGGCGTCAATTATGAGGAGTTCACGCTCGAAGGCTACGGGCCCGGTGGCACCGCTATCCTGATTGAGGTGATGACGGATAATCGCAACCGCACGGTGTCGGACATTCGCAGCATGCTGGGGAAGAATCACGGGACCATGGCTGAAGCCGGGGCCGTGGCGTGGCAGTTCCACCAGAAAGGGCTCCTGGTCGCGGACGGGCCGGCGCTCGATGAAGATCAGCTCTTGAACATCGTCCTGGACGCCGGCGCGGAGGACGTCAAACAGTCCGGTGCCGGCTTTGAAATCACCACGGAGATCGCCGCGTTCGAAGCGGTCAAGGCGGCCTTGCACGAGGCCGGCATTCACACGTCGTTGGCTGAACTCACGTATCTCTCGCAGAACCAGATCCGGCTCGAGGAAAAACCGGCCGAGCAGATGTTGAAATTGATGGAAATTCTGGACGACCATGACGACGTGCAAAAAGTGCATGCCAACTTCGACATTCCTGATGAGGTCATGGAAAAAGTCGCGGCCTCCGGCTGACTTTCACCTTTCACGTGACCCCGCTACATGATTGCCAACCTCACGGGAATCCTGGCGGCGAAAGACCCTTCACGGGTCGTGATCGACGTCAACGGCGTGGGCTATGAAGTGTTCATCCCGCTCAGCACGTATTTCGCCCTCCCCGACTTGCGCGCGCCCCTGACGCTACACGTCTTCACGCACCTGCGGGATGACGCCATTCAATTATTCGGGTTCCTGACTCCAGCCGAAAAGATGGCCTTTACCCTGCTGACCAAAATTTCCGGCGTGGGCGGGAAACTGGCCCTGAGCGTGTTGTCCGCCTTGAAGATTAACGACCTGCGGGCGGCAGTGCTTGCCGGTGACGTGGATAAACTCGCGTCCGTGCCGGGCATCGGGAAGAAATCCGCAGGCCGCATTGCCTTGGAGTTGAAGGACACCATCGCCTGTCTCGGGGATGATACGCCGGAGGCACCTGATGCGCCGGCGTCGATTGACGCGCCCCGGGAGGATGCGCTGTCGGCGCTGGTCAACCTGGGCTACCGGCATCGCGACGTGAAAGACGCTCTCGACAAGGCAAGCCGAACGAGCCCCGCCCCCACGTCACTCGACGAATTGATCCGGGAAGGATTGAAACTGCTCTCGAAAGGCTAGGCCACGTTTCTCCTGTCATCCCTGACTTGATCAAAAAGCCAGCATTTTTGCTTTTTGTCTTGGTCTGTCATCCTCGACGCTTGTCCCCGACGTTTGTAATCGGGGATCCAGACAATCTACGAGGATCCAGAGTCTTTGCATTGTTGTCGGTTCGAAAAAATAAAGACTCTGGATTCCCGCGTTCGCAGGAATGACAGAGGGGAGGGCGGGAATGACAGTAAGTCGGGTGAGGGGGAAAGATCAGAAGCCCCACTCCACCTGGAGGCGGAGGCCCTGGTTCACCGGTTGTGGGCCGGTGGGTTCCTGCCGCGTGCCTTCCAGGTTCAGCGTCACGCCCGTGGCGCCGAGCCCCGGCATCTGCCAGCGCGTCCCCACCCGGTAGGTGCGGTCCGCGCCGTCCGTCAGCACCGTGCCTACGTAGGGCGTCAGCAGCCCCGGCCCGACCGGCGCCGGCAGGCCGTACCCCACGTCCGCGGCCAGCCGACCGGCCGGGGCGCGGGTGGTGCTCTGCGGCGCCAGGCCCTGCGTGGTCTGCCGGGACCAGAGACCCTCCACACCGCTCGTCGCCGCGCCCCAGGTCGGCGCCAGGGTCATCGACAGACCCCGGCCCGCGGACCCCGGGGCCAGGCGGAGGTTCCCGCTCGCGCCCCATTCCTGATAGTCCCCGTCTTCATGCGCCACCAGGCCCCGCACCGCGGCTTCGATCGTCAACCCCAGCGTCGGGTCCGCGTACTGCACCCGCCCGCCCACTTCCAGGCCGAAGCCCGTCTCCGCGTCCCCCCAGTCATGCCGCAGGCCCAGTTCCACCGTGGGGGTGAAGGTCCGGCCGTCCGCCCACGTGACCGCCCGGCTGCCTTCCAGGATCATCCGCAGCCGGTGCGCGTCCGCGTCCGTGGCCGCCGAATTCGCCGCCGCGTCCGCACTCGTCCGCGTGAGCATGGCGTCCGTGCGCGTGGCCAGTTGGATGCCCCCGCTCTCTTCTGCCATCAGCAGCACGCCCCGGCTTCCGAAGGCCCCCATCACCAACGTCGTGTCGGTTTCGATGGTCGTCCCGGTCGCCGATCTCCATGTCCAACTCGCCCCAGCCGTAGCCCAGCAGGCCCCACACGTCCAGCCGGTCGGTCACCGCATACCGCAGGTAGGGATGGAGACTCGTCAGGGTCTGCTCCAACTCGCCCTGGCCGCGCGCGTCGGTCCCGGGCATCCGGAACGCCCCGTCGCCCCGGCTGTGCGCCACGGCCACCCCGGCCAGCAGCCGGTCCCATTCGCCGTCCACGCCCACGGTCCCCGTGAACACGTCCCCATCCAGGGTCAGGTCGCCGTCCCGGCCGTCGAACCGGGTGCCGGCGAACCGGCCCCAGGCCGTCAGGTGCGGGGTCGATGTCCCGGCGTCGGCCGCATTCAGGTTCAGCCGGAAGGCACTCCCCAGGAGGACCTGCCGGAGATCCGGCAACTGAAGCGATTGCGACTGCCGCAGCCGCGGGTCCGTGGCCGGGCCATCCAGCCAGGGGTCCCAGCCGATGGGAGCGGACGCAGCCGCGCCAGTGGCCGAAGCCGGGGCCCCGGCCTGACCGGACAGGCCCACGCCCACCATCTGGGCGACGTCCCGCACCAGCGTCGCCAGCCGGCCGGGCGGCTCGGCGGGCTCAGCCGAGGTCAGCGGGCCCCAGAGTTTGGCGGCCAGGGCGCGGGACTCCTCATCCCCCTCACCCCGGGCCCTTTTGTCTCCTCTGGCATCCTCGACGCTTGTCCCCGACTTGCTCGGGGATCCAGGCGATCTTTGGGATCCAGCGTCTTGGCTTGTTCCTGCGCCTGTTACAGACACTGGATTCCCGATCGGGGTCGGGAATGACAGCAGGCCAGGGGCGTCGGCGCCGGGCTCCCCTGTGGGTCCGCCCGCGCGTGCGCCCTGCCGGCCCAGCGGCACCCGGTAGCCGCCGATCGTCAGGTAGGAGTCTTGCCCCGGCGTCCCGCGCAGCCGCTCGCCCACCGCGTCCGTCACGTGCGTCCCTACTGTCCGGCCGAACCGGGCCAGCCACGCCCGTTGCAAGGGATCGTTGTTCTTGATCGTCCCCGTGGCGCTCGCCTCGGCCAGCTTCACCCGCGACGGGCTCACGTTGCTCAGCGTCAGCGTCAGCGTCTCGCTCCCCTCGTCATGGGCGTCGTCGAGCACCGGCACCGACACGGTCTTGCTCGTCTCGCCCGCGGCAAAGGTCAGCGTCCCCGTGGTCGAGGTGTAGTCCGCGCCCGCCGTCGCCGTGTCGCCGCTCGCCCCCGTGGCGTAGCGTACCGTCGTCGCGCTGGTGCGCGCCCGGCTCAGCGTCACCGTGAAATCGAGCGTCGCGTCCCCGGCTTCGTCGACTTGCGCGTCGGCGACCGAGAGCGTCACCGGGCCCGCGACCGTCGCGGTGACTCCGCCTGCGAGCATCCGCCCGTCCGCGGTGCACACCGCGTGGCCGGCCGCGCAATCGGTGGTCGGCTTGAGCCGCAGCGTCACGTCGCCGAAGCCCGACGGCGCGATCCGGAGGCGCCACTTCACATTCTTGCCGGGCTCGACGCGGCTCGCCTTCTCGATGCGCGCGCCGCTCACTTCGAACAGATTGTCGCGCACCGTCTTGTAGCTCAGCCCGCCCGGCGCCTCGCTCAGGTGGAACTCCATCGTGAACGGACTCGCCTCGTGCTCCTCGGGCACCTCGGCGAACGACGCCGTGAACGGCACGCCCGGCACCGTCGCCGAGATCGCCTTGGCGAGCGGCGCGCTGTCGAGGCAGACCGCGTTCGTCTCCTTGCACGCGCGCGCCGGCAAGCGGATCGAGATGTCGCCTCCCCCGGTCGGCTCGACGGTGACTTCCCAGCCCCCGTTGTCGCCCTGCGTCAGCCGCCGCGCGCCGGTCACGCTCGCACCGCTCACCTCGAGCAGCCCGCCGCCGACCGTCCGGTAGCTCAGGTCCGGCGGCGCCTCGCTGAAACGGAGTTCGAAGGTGAAGGCGCTCTCGCCGTCATGGTGCCGGGGCAGGCCCGCGAAGCGCGCCGTGAACCTGTCCGGCTTGCCCACCTGGCCGCGATCGCCGATCGCGACGCCCGACGGCTGGCCGGTGCTGGCCGGCGTCGGCGTCGCCGGGGGGCGAAGCTTCAGCGTCCCCGCCGAGGCCGGCCCCAGCACGCGCAACGCCAGCGGCCCGAGCACCCGCTCGCCCGCGGCGTTGCAGACGGCGTGCGCGTCAGTGCACGCCGTGCTCGGCTTGAGCTTGACGTGCACGTCGGCGTCGCCGTGGACGCGGATCCCTATCTCCCACAACCGCTGCGGGTGGCGCCCGAGGCTGCGCGCAAACGAAATCGTCCCGCCGGTCACCTCGAACAGCGTGTTCTTGATGAGTGTCTCGCTCATCCGGACCGGCTCGTCGTGCAGTCTGAAGCGCACGACGACCGCCGACCCTGGCCCCGAGTACCCGTAGTGCGTGGAGCCCAAGCGCGAGGTGAGTGTGGCCTGCATCCCCTGGGTGCTCGGCACCGGGGGCTCGCCCGCGGCTGCGGTCGTCGCGGTCTGCGTCGCGGACCACGGGCCGTTGCCGTCGGCGTTGTGCTCGGCCACCCGGACCTCGTACGCGGTGTTCGCGGCGAGCCCGGGGACGGTCGTGCTGTGAATGCGCCAGCTCGTGAGCACCTGGCGCGCGGTCCACGCGGTGGCGCCGCTTCGCCGGTACGCGATGGTGTAGCCCTCTTGGCGCGGGCGAGCCAGGTAGTCCGTGTTCTCGTCTCTTTGCTCCCAGCTCACGTCGATGGTGTCGGCGGTGGTGTTGACGACTTGGACGTCGCTCGGCGCGGTCGTCGGCGGCTCGGCGCGGTCGATCAGGTTGATCGGGACATCCGGTTCGAGGAAGCGCTCGCCGTTTTCGTCGGTGGCGTGAATGTCGAGCCGGAGCTTATCCGGACCATGGTCCTCGTAATTCAGGTACGTGCCGATCTTCGTCCGCACCTGCCCGGTCGAGGCGTCGATGGTGAAGAAGTTCAGCGCGGGCCCGCCGAGCCACCACCGCGTCGTCGCGCTGTCGAGGCCGCTTGCGGTGAACGGCGCGCCGACGGCGCGCGCGGTGGTGTCGGGGGTGGCTCCGTCGCTCTCCTCGATGGAGCGCCCGCGGGCGGGGGTGGTGTTGGTCACGGGCTCGTCGGTGAAGGTCGCCACCTGGTTGCCGTTGGAATCCTGCAACTTGTTGTTGGTGCCCGAGGTGGGCTTGGTGTAGCTCACCGTCACGGTGTCGTCGTGCAGCACCGCGGTGGCCAGGGTCAGGGTCACCGTCGAGGCGCTGATGGTCGGGCTGCCGCTCAGGGCGACCGCGGAGGCGGTCGAGCTCCCCTGCGGCGTCTTCTTCACCGCGAACGCGCTGTTGGCGAGGCTCGCCGCGGCGGCGAGGTTCTCGCTGAAGGTGATGACCAGCGAGGTGCCGTTCACCGTCGCCGCAGTGACCGTCGGCCCCGCGACGTCGTGGTAGAGATACACGGTGCGGCTGGTCCCCACATGGGTGGTCAAGTCCAGGATACCCTCGTCAAAGATGAATTCCATAAAATCTGACGTATCTGCGTCCTGCAGATCTAACCGGTTCGCGCACACGTACAGGGACAGCCTGCGCGGCTCCGCCGCCGGTAGCGCAGGAGCCAAAACGAATTGCATAGTGCTCGAAACTGCCACAGCCCGCACTGTCAAATCGCTTATCGTGTACTCGGCGGAGCCGATCATGAAGGTGGTGTCGGACAAGCTTCCCAACCCATCATGGGACCCAAATCCAAAGAATTGGGCAAAACCTGCTGTTGTCCTCCCCACCCCGAGCGTCGCCGTCCAGATCTGCGTCGCACCGTTGTCCAGCGTCGCCGGCGGCGCGGGGCACGCCGCCGCCGCCAGGATGGTGTCCGACCCCGACGGGTGGGCCGCGCTGGTCAGCGTCTCCGCATAACCCCGGTTGTCGGTGAAGCGCACCTGCACCTTGACCTTCTTGCCCACGTCGGCCCCGGTGAGGGTGTAGGTGGCGGCAGTTCCGATGGCGGTCTCGTTCGAGACACCGTCCGCATCCACCCGCAGCCACTGGAACGTGTAGCCGGTGGGGAAGGTGGTGGTGGGCAGCCCGTCGGTGTCGGCGAGGTCGCCCATCGCCGCGGTCAGCACCGCCGACACCCGCACGCCGCCCGCAATCCCGGGCTTGCCGGTCGCGGGGCTGTTGGGGGCGGTGGTGGTGTTGGTCACCGCCTGGTCGGTGAAGGTCGCCACCTCGTTGCCGTCGGAATCCTGCAACTTGTTGTTGGTGCCCGAGGTGGGCTTGGTGTAGCTCACCGTCACGGTGTCGTCGTGCAGCACCGCGGTGGCCAGGGTCAGGGTCACCGTCGAGGCGCTGATGGTCGGGCTGCCGCTCAGGGCGACCGCGGAGGCGGTCGAGCTCTCCTGCGGCGTCTTCTTCACCGCGAACGCGCTGTTGGCGAGGCTCGCCGCGGCGGCGAGGTTCTCGCTGAAGGTGATGACCAGCGAGGTGCCGTCGACCGTCGCCGACTCGACCGCCGGCGGCGTGGTGTCGGCGGCGCCGGACGAACCTTTGACCCGAATCATTAACGCGTTGAGCTGCGTAGTAAAAGCTCCGGTGCTGGAGGCGCTACGCTGGTGGCGGTCATTGGCGATCGACCAGCCGCTTGCGCCGCCGCTGTCCTCGCTATCGGAGCTTGTTCCCCTGGGAGCATAGCGAGAGGACGATTCAAGAACTACGTAGTAGGTGGTCGACGCGTTGAGCGTTGTGTTCGCCGGGGCGGTGAACGTGACGTCGGAGGTGGCATTATTAGCAGGCATGTCAGACGTCGTCAAGTTCGCCACCAACGTTCCCGTCGGGCTGTCCCTGACAACTCTTGCGCTTATCGCAGAGGCATTTGTCCCCCCAGTGCTATTGTACAACTTGACCTCAATGCTGCTCAGCGTGTAGCCGCCGGTATTGGAGCCCGTTGTGAAGCCCTGAGCCTGGTCAATAGTTTGCAAGTTTGTTGCTACGTCATGAACCGACTGACCGAGATTGCTGACGAGGAAGGTGTCTTGCACAGTCGCGGCCATGACGGTATCCATGCCTGCCGGGTAGGCGTCGCTGGTGAGGCTCTCGGCGTTGTTCGCGTCGTCGCTGAAGCTCACCCGCACCTTGATCTTCTTGCCCACGTCGTCCGCCACCAGCGTGTAGGTGCTGGAGGTGGCGCTGGTGATGTTGGTCTCGTTCGACGTGCCGTCCGCGTCCACCCGGATCCACTGGTAGGTGTACGAGACACCGGTCAGGCCGTCCGCGTCCATGATGCCCGAGGTGGCCGCGGTCAGCGTCTCGCCGACTGTTGCCGTGCCGGAAATCGCCGGCTTGCCGGTGGCCGCGTTGTTGGCAGGCGAGTTGTTGGTGACGGCGCGGGGGGTGATGTTCTCCACCGCGTTGTGCGCGGCATCGCGCAGCGGGTTCGAGGACGGCTTGGCGTAGGCCACAGTGACCGCGTCGGTGGACAACACGGCGGCGCCCAGGGTCAGCGTCACCGTCCTGCCGCTGACGGCCACCGCGTTGCTCGCGGCGAGCGCCACGTCCGCCTCCGTGCTCCCGGACGGTGTTTTCTTCACCGTGAACTGCGCCTTGGCCGGGACCGAGGTGTCGTCGAGGTCCTCGTTGAAGGTGATGACCAGCGAGGTCCCGTTGACGGTGGCGGCGGTGACGGTTGGCGCCGCCGCGTCGCGGAACAAGTAGAAGTCGCGGGTCAGGGCCAGGTGGGTAGTCAGCCGGTAGTTCTCGGGGACGTCGTTCCAGCGGTAGTAGGCGCCCCGCGCGTTGCCGCTGGATACGAGAGTATACACGGCATCGCTCAGCACCAGGCCCGCCGTGTCGCAGTGGTACAGCGTCAGCCTGCGTAGCTCGTCACTCGGCAGCGATTCAAAGCGCCCGAGGACGAATTGGAAGTCGTCATCGATACTGTAGATGCCCCGGATATTCAATGTATCACCACCGGGCGTCAGCATAATATGTCTGTCAGATAAACTGCCTAGCAAGAGCCCGTGGCCACGGTAACCAAATTGGCCGCGGGAGCCCCCCACCGACACCGTGCCGGTCCAGACCTGCGTGGCGCCCCCGCCCGGCCCGGTCGGGGCGTTGCACGGCGCCGCCGCGAGGATGGTGTCCGTGCCCGCCGGATACGTATCGCTCTCCAGCGACTCGTCGTTGCCCACCCTGTCGGTGAAGCTCACCCGCACCCTGACTTTCTTGCCGGCATCGGCCGTGCTGAGGGTGTAGCTGCTGGCGGTGGCGCCGGTGATGTCGGTGGGGTTGGACGTGCCGTCCGCATTCACCCGCACCCACTGGAACGTGTAGCCGGTGGGGAAGGTCCCGGCCGGCAGACCGTCGGCGTCGGCGATGTTGCCCTTCTTGGCGGTGAGCCGCGCCGGCACCCGCACCGGGGTGGGATCCCCCCGCGTCCCCGCGAGCCCCGGCTTGCCGGTGGCCGGGCTGTTTCTCGGAACCCGGAACACCTGCGACAGCGCGTAGTAGGAAAACGAGAACGCGTTGGAATTAGTGGCAAACAAGCTTCCTATCGGCCCGTTGTCGGCGGAGCCGTTGTTCAGTGCTGCCGTAGTGACAAGGGTGTCGCCGAGGGCCTGGCCGGAGTGCTCGGTTCCGTTGTGCGTGCAGCCGGTCGCCAGTCTGGCAGAGTTGCTCGACGGGACGCTGATGCCCCCCCCGGACTGGTTCTTCGTGTTCGTCTCGTCGTCCCAGTTACCGTCGTAGAAGTCCTCGTAGTCGTCCGCGACCTTGTTGCCGTTCAGCCAGTAGATCGGCACGCCCTTGTCCGTGGCGGTGTAGGTGGTCGAGGTGTTGTCGCGGGCGTCGGTGTCCCCAGTGCAGCCCACCACCCGGAACCCGCTGCTGTAGCTTTGGATGGCGGTGTGCCCGCCGGCGGCGCTGGTCTGGACGAAGGTGTTGAAAGTCGAGATGTTGGAGTCACTGGCCTTGCGTTGGCCCGAGGTGATGAACAGCAGCCGGAAGGTGTCGCCGGCGTTGAGACCGGAGGGGGTGAGCGCCCAGTTTTGCGGCACGTCGGTCTGGGCCATAGCGGCCGGAACCGCCCCGAGCACAACGCATGCCAACGCGAGACAGACCGCCGCCGGCACGGCAGGCCACGCGGCCGACCGGCCGGCGCGGCAGCGGTCGCGAAGCGGGGCCGCCCGCAGCATGGCGTGCGACGGACTCAGCCAAGGCATGGGACGCCCCGGCGGATATGAACTCTCTCTCTCTCTCTCTCTCTCTCTCTCTCTCTCTCTCTCTCTCTCTCTCTCTCTCTTCAAAGATTGTGCCATGTGTGTCTCCCATGGTGTTCCTCATTCGAGCGAGTCACGGCGCGGGGGTTCGCCGGAAGGGGCTCCGGGCCGATCCGCGGACTCGTGCCGGAAAGTATAACATGCTGTATTTCTATAATATAGTATATTTACTTTTCATTATTTTGAATGGTCGGTTCAGTTACGATATGTGATTTTTGAATTCTAAGTCAAGTACTGGAAGAGGGGGGTACTAGAAAGACGGGAAAATGCAAAGACGCTGGATTCCCGATCGGGGTCGGGAATGACAGGAGGGGAGGATCGAGGATGACAGAGGAGGAGGGGGCGCCGTCCCCCTGAGAAGGGGGGCGAGACTGGAGGAGAGATTTAAGAGAAATCTTTGTGGAGGTTTACAGCGTCTCCCGGATTTTGGCTCCGTGATAGCCGTTTCGCACGACGCGATGGAAGAACCTGAGCACGTCCACGAGGTCAAACCAGAATCCGCAATTGAGGCATTTGGCGTAGAGGTGTTTCGTCATCGGGGTGTAATGCCGTTCCACCATCATCAGCCCCTGGCACCTGAGACATTCCATGATCTGTTTCCGTCTGGTGTTCCTGCCGCGGTTTTTCCATTCTCCATCTCAGGTAGCAGTCGGCTCCTGGATCTGTTCCCTGAATTTTAACCCATGGTGCAGGAAAATCGATACACTATTTTCCGCGTTGTTGACAACCGCCAGGCCGGGTTCTTCGCCCCGGTCCGGGGCAACGAGCAGCGTCGTCAGGGCAAACGGCCCCCGGGGCGTGCGATAGTGCCGCGGCGGATAGTGAAAGGTGCCGTCGCCGTTTCCGAACAACACCGAAATGCTGCCCGATTGGATGTTCACGACCGCGGCGTCGGGAATATCGTCTCCGTCGAAATCCTGGGCCAGACCGTCATTGGGACCCGCGTCGCCGCCTGAATCCATGCCCTCCTGAAACGTGCCGTCGCCGTTTCCCAAAAAGACGGTGATCGTGTTCATCTGCCCGTTCACCACCAGGAGGTCCAACACCCCGTCGTTGTTGAAGTCGGCGCAGGAGACGGATAAAGGCCGTTTGCCCGTCCGGTAATCGGTGGGCAGGAGAAAGGTGCCGTCGCCCTGGCCCAACCAGATCGACACGGCACTGCTCATCGGCCCGCCGTTGGTCACCGCCATATCCACGTGCCCGTCCTGGTTGAAATCCGCGGTGGTCACCGAGGTGGGCGTATCCCCATATTCGTACAATGGCCCGATCCGGAATTTCCCGTTCCCGTTTCCGAACAGCAGTTGCAGCTTGTCGTTGCGCAGGGCCGCCACCAAATCCACCTGCCCGTCACTGTTGAAATCCCCACTGGCAATGGAAACCGGCGTCCGGTGGACGGGATACAGCCCGTCTTTCTCGAACGTCCCGCCTCCCCGCCCCGTAAAAATCGCCACCTGGTTGCTCCCGGAACAGGCAATGGCCAAGTCCTCGTGCGCGTCACCGTTGAAATCCAGGACCGCCAGGTTCCGCGGTTCCTTGCACACGCGAATGGAAACTTGCGCCTGGAAGCTCCCATCCCCGTTCCCGAGCAGGAGTGACAGGGTATTCGCCGAAATGTTGCTGGTCACCAGGTCCGAAAACCCATCTTCATTGAAGTCCCCGGCTCTTACGGCGGTCGGGTTTTTCCCGACGTCATAACTGGCAAAGAGATAGAGCAGGTCCGGGGGCACGTAGGGATCCTTGGGCGAGCACCCGGGCAGAAACAGGATCCCACACAACGTGAGGAACCGGAGTATGTTGCCTGCCATCAGGCGGGGAACGGCCATTTCAGCACCCCTTCTCGGATCGTGCGGTTTCCGGACGGGTCCAAGTTTGTCATCACATCCGCACGGAATAAAGCAGTATATGAGCTTTGGCTATGCGACACAACGGGTTATTCCTGAATCACGGGGAGGCGTGATTCACAATTTTTGCTCGCGGCCCAATGGATTTCCACGGGATTTTCCTTGAATCCCGTAATTTTCCCGTGAAACGACTGGAAGAGTTTGAAATAAATGTGCTATAGATTTTTCTTTGGAAGGAGGAGGTTACTCATGTCGGAAACAAATTCAGGTAAAGTCAAAATCGAACTCACCATGTATGGGGTCGCCGAGATCCTGAAATGGTGCGTGGACAAAAATAACGGCCGGATCCCGAACGTGGATACCGAAGGCTTCAAGAAAATGCAGACCGCGCTGGCTGAAAAACCCGAAAAGGGAGATTATTTCACCTTTGATAAATTCTGGAAACAGTCGAAGGTCTTCGAGTTTACGAAGGACGAGGTTGCCACCATCGACCGGTGCCTGTACGACATTCCCAACTTCGAAGGCAAACAGCTCCCCCAAATCCGCTATAAATTCTGGCCCGCCCAAGCCGACTGAACCGCGTTGTCCATTCGAGTGACGTGACGCGTCACGATTGGTCCAGCGGCTCGATGATGTCGCCAAGGATCTGGAATCTTCCCCTGTCGATGCCAAACAGGCTCTTGGGCTTCTCGCGGCACGGCACGAGCCGCGAAACCGGGCGGCCGTTCTTGGTAATGACGATCTCGTCGCCGCTGTCTGCCACCTCGTCCATCAGCTTCAGACACTTCGCCTTGAACTCGGACGCCTTGATCGTCCGGACACCAGCAACTTTGTGATTGCTCATCTTCTCAAATCCTGTGCTTTTGATTGTTGCTCATGTCGTCGTCATACTACAGTCACGATATTAGTCACAAGACCCAATGCATAATAAGCACTACACGCTTCTGGATTTGCGATGACGAGGGCAAAAAACGATGAGGCGATCAATCGGGCAAGCGAAGGTCACTACCTTGACAGAGCTTTGAAACCGATCTAAACTTAGCCAGACTTAGCTTCACGGGGATAAAATGAAAGTAAACATGCACGAGGCCAAATCTCAGCTTTCGAAGTTGGGTAAACTGGCATGGGAAGGTGAAGAAATCGTGATCGCCAAGGCCGGCGAACCTTATCTGCGTTTGGAGCCGTATCGCAAACCGAAGGGCAAGCGCAAGCTTGGAGCGTTGAAAGGCCAGATCTGGATCGCTCCGGACTTTGACGAGACGCCCCAGGAAGTCATCGATTCGTTCTGGAACTCGAAGATCTTCCCGGATGAAGACGAGTAGTGGCCCGTTTACTCCTGGACACCCACATCCTCCTGTGGTCGCTAACTGAACCACGGAGGTTAAGCCAGCGAACTCGCGAAGCTCTCGAAGATCCTCGAAGCGAGGTTTTCGTCAGCTCTATCAGCGGCTGGGAGATCGCCGTCAAGCACGCCTTGGGGAAGCTGCAGGCCCCGGACGACCTGGAAGCGGGTATCAAGAAACAGGGTTTCACACCACTCTATCTCACGTTCCGTCACGCGAAACAGGCGGGCACCCTTCCACCCCACCACGGCGACCCGTTCGATCGGATGCTGGTCGCCCAAGCCCAAATCGAGGGACTCATCGTCGTCACCAGAGACCGCCATATCTCGCGCTACGACGTGCCCACGATGGCGGCCTAGACAGCGCAAATGATGCTTATGGATGCGTGACCTCACCCGCTGCCTTGCAGGATATCGAACGGTGAGAAGTCGTCGGTCAGGATGAGACCGGGGTTCCAGTCCGGACCCCTGGCGGAATTCAAGAAGGGCAGGACTTCGGGCGGCATTTTGCCTTGATTGAGCAGGATGATCGTCGCCAGGGAAAACTCGTCGGATTCCATGCGTAACGGCTCGCGACCGGCGAAGAAGATCAGGTTCACCGAGCCCGGTTTGGTGCGGAGCCAGGTCGGGGCGGGGATGCTGTACGTCTCCACGTGAGGGAACGAGGTTTTCATCGTGGACACCACGGCTTCGGCCCTGATCCGGTCCACCTCAGAATCCGAGGCCGCCAGGTTCACCGCCACCACCCCGTCCTCACTCAGGTGTTCCCGTAATTGGGCGTAAAATTCCGTGGTGGTCAGATGAAACGGGATCTGGTGACGGGCGAAGACGTCCACCCAGATGACGTCGTATTGCGTGGCCTTCCGTGCCAAGAAGACGCGCGCGTCCCGGACGTACACGTGGTGGTTGGGGGGCGCCTGATATTCAAAATACCTTTCGGCCGCTTCGACGACCGAGGGATCCATCTCGACCACGTCCAGTTCCAGTTCCGGCCAATGCCGCTCCAGCCATTTGGCGATCGACCCTCCACCCTGTCCCAGGATCAGCCCCCGTTGCGGCTGAGGAGGCAGCGCCAGGGCGGCCATCATCATTTGACTGTAGGGAAGCGCCAATCTCACCGGATCGGGCTGCCACATGATCGCGTGAAAGGTGTTGTCGAGCACCAGAAATCGAAGGCCTTTCTCGTCGCGGACCTGCACCTGCTGATAAGGGCTGTCTTCCTGATGGATTGCCGGCGGATAGATGAGAACCGGGTGGAACCCCAGCCAGACCAGCCCGCCCAGCACCCCGACGAGCGGCACCAGCACCACCGCCTTGACTCGGCGGCTCCACCACAACCAGCCTAATCCCAAAAGCACCAGCACGACGCCCAGGACCGCGACCAGGGTCAGGCTCCCCAACCACGTCAACAGGAAAAACGAGGTGCCCCAGGTCCCGACCAGGCTGCCGATGGTGGAGACGGCGATCATCGCCCCGGTGTGCCGGCCCAGGTGTCCCATGTCGGCGATGGCCAGGCGCAGGAGCACGGGGAGCACGCCGCTCAACCCGAAGGCCGGAACCGCCAACAGCACACTGGCCGCGAGACAGGGACCCCATCGCGGGTCCGCGGTCCATTGCGAGACCGTAAACACGATGGACTGCCCCACCCCGGCCAAGAGTAAGGTCCAGGCACCCGCGCCCAGCAGCAGACACGGCAACACCACGCCGGGCGGGCGCCGGTCGGCCAGCCAGCCGCCGGTGGAATAGCCGCTGCTCATGGCCGCGAGGACGACCCCGATCAGCGCGCCCCAGACGAACAGCGAGGTCCCGAACACCGGCGCGAGCAGACGACTGCCCAGAATTTCCAGGGCCATGACCACGGCGCCCGTGGTAAAGGCCGTTCCGAAAAACCACAGCCGGCCCCACGGGTACGGCGATGCGGGAGTTTCGTCAGGCGTTGCGGGAGTTTCTTGTGCGTCCATCTAGTGCGTAGCGTGGCGCATGTACTCCTTATTCGTTGTGTCCGCCTTTGTAAGGAGGGGTAAGGGGAGGTCTCGGTTGCAGACCCATTCACCTACAAAGGGGAGGAAAAGAATCCTTGTTGCATGCGGTCGTTTTCCAAAGACAAAAACTCCGAAAGATGCTATAGAAAGGGTCGTTTGAGTGTCAATGAGACAATGCGGCCGCGGGGAATGGAGGATGCATGGCGACCAGAGATTTTATTCTGGATCTCGGAAAATTGATGATCGGCATCGCTTGGATCGACGGCCGGCTGGAGCAGGACGAAATCAATGCGTTGAAGGAACTCCTGTTCCTGCTCCCGGATATTTCCGGGGAAGATTGGATGCAACTGGAAATTTACATGACCCACGCGGTGAGCGACGCCGAACGCCGCGATTTACTCGACCGCGTCCTATCCGGCATTCGATCTTCCCGGGACAAGCAACTCGTGCTTGAGACCCTGGAGAAACTGGTCGGGGGCGACGGGAACGGCCGGGCGGCTGTAGGGGACGCCCCCCGTGGCGTCCCGGAGTCGGCGTTTGTCGAAGACATTCGTCAGGACCTCGAGGGACGCAGTACCGGCCTGTTGAGCCACCTGACCGCGCCCTTTCGACAAACCCTGAAACGCAAGGCCGGTCAGGGGACACGCGAGGACCGGATCGAAGATTTCATCAAGAACACGATTTACTTCCAGTTGACGTCGGAGTTGGAGCAACAGGGACGCACCCTGTCGATCCCCGAGACGGAGGCCCGGAAAATCTGTTTGGCCGCGGGCCTGATGGCCCACGTGGCCTGGGTGGACAACGAGGTGTGCCACCGGGAACGCGAGGCCATGAGTCTCGCCCTCCGGGAACTCTGGAACGTGCCCGACGATGAAGCCCGGTTGATCACCGAGATGAGCCAGGCCCGGATCATGCACGGCCTGGATCTCGTGCGGCTGACCAGCGGGTTTTGCCACCACACGACCATTGAAGAGCGCAAAGCGTTTCTGCGGTGCCTGTTCGCCATTGCGAATGCCGCGGAAGACACCTCGCATGCCGAGATCGAAGCGATTCGCCAGATCGCCAAATCGTTCGAGTTGGCGCATCAGGAATTCATCGAGGCGAAACTGACGATCCCGCGCCAGGATCGTGGCGGCTTATAGGGCACGATTCCGTGCGGCCCGTGCCGGTCGCTTCCTGGATTCCCCGGTCTCGTTCGTCTAGAATCCCTTTCATGTCTTCGGAACCCCAATCGCCGAACGCCGGCGAGCACCGCTCGATCGCCGGGGCCGCCGGTCTCATCGGCACAGCCACCTTGTCCAGCCGCATCCTGGGGCTGGTGCGCGATATCCTGCTCGCGCGTCTGTTGGGGGCCACCATCGCGGCCGACGCGTTTTTCGTGGCCTATCGCATTCCCAACCTGTTGCGTGAACTTTTGGCCGAGGGCTCCATGTCCTCCGCCTTTATCCCCGTCTTCACCGAATACCACACCCTGCGCAGCAAAAAAGAAACCTGGGAATTGGCCAGCGCCGCGTTTACCACGCTGCTGTCCATCGTCACGCTGATCACCCTGCTCGGCGTGATCGCCGCCCCGGGCCTGGTGTGGGTCCTGGCGCCCGGGTTTCACGATGACCCCGAACGACTGAGCCTCACGACCATCCTGACCCGGATCATGTTCCCGTATCTGATCTTCATCAGTCTCGCGGCCTTGACCATGGGCATGCTGAATTCCCTGCGGGCCTTTGCGGCCCCGGCCCTGGGTCCGGTGTTTTTCAACGTCTGCATTATCCTCTCGGCGCTGCTGCTGGCCCCGGCATTGGAGGAACCGGCCTTGGGCATCGCCCTCGGGGTCGTGGCGGGCGGGTTGACGCAGTTCGTCATGCAACTGCCCGGCATTCAGAAACGCGGTCTGCTCTTCGGATGGCGTTTCAACCCCGGACATCCCGGCGTGCGGAAGATCGGCACCTTGATCATCCCGTCGTTACTGGGGCTCTCCGTGGTGCAGATCAACATTACCGTGAGCACGATCCTGGCGTCGTACTTTCCCCGGCGGGCCCACGTACCTGTTTTACGGCATGCGCTTGATCCAATTTCCCTTGGGCATTTTCGGGGTGGCCCTGGCCACGGCCATTCTGCCCACCCTGTCGGATCAGGCGTCGCGCGGGGCCCTGGACGAACTGCGGGATACGTTGGGATTCGGCCTGCGCATGATCGGCTTCATGATCCTGCCGGCCATGATCGGGATTATTTTTCTTCGGGGTCCCATCGTCCACCTGTTGTTTGAACACGGCGCCTTTTCCGCAGCCGATACCCAAGCGACCGCCGCCGCGGTGTTGGCCTATGCGGTCGGGCTGTGGGCCTTCGCGGGCATCCGCATCATCGTCACGGCTTTCTATTCACTCCAGGATACGAAGACCCCGGCCTTCGCGGCCGTGGCCGCCATGCTTATCAATATCATCCTGGCGTTACTCCTGATGCAGCCGTTGGAACATGCCGGCCTGGCTCTGGCTACGGCGCTCTCGGCCATGGTGAATATCGGCGTGTTGATCGGCATTCTCACGCATCGACTGGGCGGCATCGATTGGCGAGGAATCGGCCGTTCACTCGGCCAAGCCGGGCTCGCGACCATCCCCGTGATCCTGAGCTGTCTCTGGATTGCGGATTTGGCGGTCTGGCATCGCGAAGACGAATGGATCGCCAAGGGTATCATGCTGACGGTCGGCATCGGATTGAGCGCAACCGGATACGTCGGCATACAGGCCTTGTTTCACTCCAAAGAACTGGAAGTCCTGTGGAATCTCGTTCAACGCAACGCGCCGTTCGTACGCACGCAGAATTGACTCGCAGAGGGATGCACACGCATGAGAGCCGTGCTCCAACGGGTCCGCTCGGCGACCGTCACGGTCGAAGGCGGCACCATCGCGTCCATTGCGCAAGGGCTGGTGGTGCTGTTGGGTGTGTCGAAAGACGATTCCGATGCCGACGTCGCCTACATGGCCGACAAGATCCCGCAGCTCCGCATCTTCTCCGATGAAGCGGGCAAGATGAACCGGTCCATCATGGACGTGAACGGGGAACTGCTGATGGTGTCACAATTTACATTGTTGGGAGACACCCATCGCGGCCGTCGTCCGGGCTTTGATGCGGCCGCACCACCCGACATGGCGCAGCGACTCTATGAATCCGCGTCGCGCGCCATTCGCGAGCAGGGCATTCAGGTGCAAACAGGCAAGTTCGGTGCCAACATGGTTGTGACGTTGGAAAATGACGGCCCGGTGACATTTGTTCTTGACAGCCACCGGAGGCAATCAGGGAAAATAGAATAGGTGGTGAAACGACCCGCGCCGTAACCGGGTCGAAGGGGGGAGGATGGCGGCCGCCGTTTCTCAACATCATCCGCTCAGGCGACTATTCGGGGCGCTGACGGAACGCAGCTTTACCGAATCACTGGGCTGGCCCGATTTCAACGTCACCGCGTACCTCTCCAATCTGCTCGTCGAATTTTCCCACGTCGACCATCTGCGACACATCAAGAGCCAGCGCGGACAACCCGTCGAAACGGTGGCCGAACTGTTATACGAATCCGAACTCGCGACGGACTCCCCCGACGCTGACCGCGAACGTAGCATTCACCGGCACATCGGCGATTTGACCCTGTTCATCGCGGGGCTGTTTCCGGAATATCTCCGCTATCTCAAAACCGGCGGGCTGATTTACCACGAGGATCATCTCGTGGATTACGTCAAAGCCGGGAAACGGTCCTACCGGATTGTCGCCGCCTTTCAACCCGGTGAACGTCAAGCCCCCCCGGTGCTGTATCAAAAACTTTCGTCGAACTTCGAGTTGTGCGTGACCGGTCTCGGTCTCGTGCGCCAGGACCTGGACCGCATGCAGAACCCTCCGCATCAACACGCCAAAAACATTTTGCTACATTAAGTCAGCGCGGGATGGGATCCGTCATCTTTCATTTGGCTTTTCCCGTCCACGACCTGGAAGAAGCCAGGCGCTTTTACGTGGACGGGCTGGGCTGCACGCTGGGACGCCAGTCGCCGCACGCCATGGTAATGGAATTCAATCATCATCAGATTGTGGCGCAATTGACGACTGAGCCGCTGCCCAGGCAGAAAGGCATCTATCCTCGACATTTCGGATTGGTGCTTACGGACGAGGCGGAGTGGCAAGCAATCGTGGATCGGGCCAGGAGCCACGGGCTCAAGTTCTACCAAGAACCCCGTCGTCGATTCCCGGGAACCCGGCTGGAACACCAGACGTTTTTTCTCGAAGACCCGTCACACAATCTGCTGGAGTTCAAACACTACACGCACGATAGCGCGATCTTCGGTGAGCACGACGCCGCCGAGATCGGCGACGAAACCGAACCGCGGTGAGGACGCATCGCGTGAAGGTGGAGTGGCGAAAACTCTTTCGCCCATTTCATTGCATTAAAGAAATTCTCCGATTGACCTCTTCCTGAATCGCTTTCTTGAGCGAAGCGGGAAGGCGTGGGAATTCACGCTTTTTTGACATCTGTCTAAAAATCGTGCAATATTTTGAGACACCTGTATAAAAAGCTGGAGTCATCACGGAACATGAAACGTTATCTTGAACCTCAGGTTCGTCAGGATCTGAAGCGTAAAATGGTTTTCGTCGGTGGTGCCCGTCAGGTCGGCAAAACAACGCTTGCCCGTCAGATCTTGGGAAGATCCACGGCGGGGTACCTGAATTGGGACATCCCCGATCACCGAGAGAGCATCTTGCGTCAGACGTTCCCCGGATCCCGGCTCTGGGTCTTCGATGAAATTCACAAGTACCGGCGCTGGCGCAACTATTTAAAAGGCCTCTACGATGCGCGTGAAGCGAAACGGCAGATTCTCGTCACCGGCAGTGCCCGACTCGACTATTATCGATTCGGTGGCGACTCCCTGCAGGGGCGGTATCACTATCTGCGGCTTCATCCACTGAGTGTCGCTGAACTCAAACTGGCCTCAGCGGGTGATTTTGAATCATTGCTCAACCTGGGCGGGTTTCCCGAACCGTTCCTTGGCGGGTCGAAAAGAGAAGCACGCCGCTGGTCCAATGAATACCGCAGCCGCCTGGTGCGGGAGGATCTCCTGGGTTTGGAGCAGGTCCAGGACCTGGGCAGCATCGAATTGTTGATGACCCGGTTACCCGATCTCACCGGCAACCCGCTTTCGGTCAATGGCCTCGCCGAACAAATGCGAATCAGCCACAAGACGGTGAGCAAATGGCTTGATATTTTGGAGAGACTCTACGCGATCTTCTTCGTGTTGCCATTCGGTTCTCCGAAGATCAAGGCGGTGAAAAAGGCCCGCAAACACTATCATTTTGACTGGTCGTTAATCCCGGATGTCGCATTCCGGTTCGAGAATCTCGTGGCGTCTCACCTGTTGAAGTGGACAAATTTCCGTGAAGATGCCGAAGGCTTTCCGACCGAGTTACGCTATTTCCGCGACATTGAAGGACGAGAGGTCGATTTCGTGGTGGTTGAAGGCGGCAAGCCGGTACTCTTTGTCGAATGCAAGTCATCGGATCGCGCAGTCAGCCGGTCACTGAGATACCTGAAACAGCGTTTTCCGAACACGGCCGCCTGGCAAATCTCAGCACAAGGAAAGAAGGACTACGTCACCCGCGAAGGCATTCGCGTCGCGCCGGCACTGGCGTTGCTTGCCACATTGAGGTAGAGGCACCCAGGCTAGGGCATGACGTCGAGTTCCGCCAGGACCTCCTCCAAATGCCCGTCCACTTTGACCTTTTGGAAGATATCATCGAGTTTGCCTTGTTCATCGATAATGAACGTCGTACGCTCGATGCCCATGAATTTCCGGCCGTACAGTGATTTCTCCTTCCACACGCCGTAAGCCTGCACCACGGTTTTCTTTTCGTCACTGAGTAACGGGAAATTCAGGTTGTACTTTTTCACAAACTTCTTGTGCGAATCCACGGAATCTGCGCTGATCCCCAGCACGACGGCACCGCTGCCATGAATTTCTTCCAAGCCGTCTCGAAAGGCGCAGGACTCTTTGGTACAACCCGGCGTATCGTCTTTCGGGTAAAAATACAGCACGACTTTCTTGCCCTTGAAGTCGGAGAGCCGCACGATTTTTCCGTCCTGATTCGGTAAGGAGAAGGCCGGAGCCTTTTGTCCGATTTTCATTTGTTTGGTCGAAGGTCCCGGGGGGGGCTGTACGGCTTTCTTCGTTTTCGCTTTGGCCGGTGTGGTCGTTTTCTTGGTGACGGTCTTTTTCGTTCCTCCGGATGCCGTTGGTTTTTTCGTTGCCTTGGTTCTCTGGGCCATTACTTCTCCTCTCCCTCGTCGCGTCAGGTATTCGGAATAATCATTCAGGTAGACGAGGTTTTCACCAGCGTCCCTTCTTCCCCGAGCATTCGTAAAATTTTATGATATACCAGTGCTAAAAGAAAAGAGAAAATCCTATCCGGAGTGAGGGACACGTGCAATTCGTCGTCGATGAAAATATTCCGTTTGCCCGGGAAGCGTTTTCGCATCTCGGGTCCGTAACCCTGCTCCCGGGACGAGACATCACCCGCGAGGCGATTCGGAAAGCCCACGCGCTGATCGTCCGGTCCGTCACCAAAGTCGACGCCGCACTGTTGGCCGATACCAACGTGCAATTCGTGGGAACGGCGACCACGGGCGTCGAGCATATCGACACGGAGTATCTGGTCGCCCGGAACATCGGGTTTGCCGCGGCCCTCGGATGCAATGCAAACGCCGTGGCAGAATACGTGCTGACAGCCCTGTTGGTGACGGCTCATACCAAGGAGCTGAGCCTCGGCGGAAAAACCCTGGGGATCATCGGCGCCGGCCGGATAGGCAGCATTATGGCGGCCAAGGCGCCCGCACTGGGCATGCAGACGCTGCTGAACGATCCCCCTTTGGCGCGAGCAATCGGCGACCAACGATACCTGTCACTGGCTGAAACCCTGCAAGCCGACTTCATTACCTTGCACGTCCCGTTGACGTATGACGGACCCGACGCCACGTTTCATTTGATCGGAGCCGATGAACTGGCGCACATGACGCCCTCTGCCATTCTGATCAATACCGCACGCGGGGAAGTCGTGGATAACACGGCCCTGCTGGAGGCATTGACCAAGGGAACGATAGGAGGCGCGGTCCTGGACGTCTGGGAACGGGAGCCTTCCATCGACTGGGATCTGCTGAATCGGGTGACGCTCGGTACGCCCCACATTGCCGGCTACTCTTCAGACGGAAAAATCAATGGAACGGTGATGGTGTATCACGCCTGTTGCCGCTTTTGGGGAATCGAACCGGCTTGGGTTCCTCCTGACACTCCGGCTGCACCGGCACCCGGCTCTTTGCCTCATCTTGCGTTCGACGCCGCCGGCAAAGATTTCCAGACCCTGGCCCATGACATTCTCACGACCCTGTACGACCTACCCGCAGACCACGCGCGAATGCGTGACATACTCGCCGTTCCCGAGCCATTGCGCCCCCAGGCCTTCGACCGGCTCAGAAGAGATTATCCCCATCGCCGGGAATTCGCCGGCACACCAATCTTTGTCACGGGCGGCGACCCCAACCTCTTGGCCCGATTACAAACATTGGGAATTCGCGCCAATGAACCCTGAGCCCGCTCTTTATAGGCTCCTGTCATCCTCGACATCTTTAATCGAGGATCCAGTGTCTTTGCATTGTTCTCCGTCCGTGAAGACAAAAGACGCTGGATTCCCGATTACTAACGTCGGGAATGACAATTTTCATATCAAGGACCGCCTTCTTGTGTGCATGTTGCGTAAAAGAACAGATGCATTGTCTGACTACAACACGACCGTAATGAAGATATTCCTGTTTTCCGTACTGCTCCTCTCATGGTGTCTGGCGACGGCACTTCCGGCTGCGGAGCTTGAGCCCATCGAGAACGCCACGCTGATCGAGGCCGACCTGAACGACGGTGACAGTTTCAAGGTTAAGGCTGCCGGGAAGGAACTGCACCTGCGGCTCTACTACGTGGATTGCCTAGAAACCTCTGCGGGAACCGACGCCGAATTGGAACGCATACGCGAACAACAATATCATTTCGGCCTCGAAGACCCCGCTGCCGTCGTGCGCTTCGGCCAACAGGCAGCCGAATACGTCAAACGGGTCTTGTCCAAGCCATTCACCGTTCATACCAGTTACGCCTTCGCTCCGGGCCGCTCGGCCACGGGCCGCTACTATGCCTTTATCGAAACCCACGACGGCCGCGACCTCGGGCACCTGCTCGTGGAGCAGGGTTTGGCCAGAATTCACGGGAAAACACGTCCGGCACCGGACGGTACCCCGAGCCAGACCGTACTCAAGGAACTCCAGGACATGCGTTCGGTCGCCATGTTGAACCGTGCCGGGATCTGGGGAGAAACCGACCCACGTCTCCTCTCCGAGATGCACAAACGCCAGCGGGAAAAAGACCGGGAACGGAAGGCATTCAGGGAGAAGTTGAAACCGAAACGAACTTCCTGCGACGACCCCATGGACCTGAACACGGCAGCGACCGAACACCTCCAACAACTCCACGGTATCGGCCCGGTGAAAGCTGCCAAGATCATCGCCGGCAGGCCCTACCGGACCGTCGAAGACCTGCTGAAGATTCCGGGCATCGGGAAGAAAACGCTGGCAAAGATCAGGCCTTGCGTGAGCGTCGGGAAATGAACAGTCTGAAAGGACTGGACAGCCGGGATTGTCGGATTACGCTGCGCCTGTCCTGAGCATAGTCGAAGGGCTAATCCGACCTACTCCAACTTGAGGCATGTGTCGAAAAGGTGATGCCTGACTCAGGAATCGAAATGTTCAGGAATTCATTGACAGCACGCGAGGCTGCTATTTCTTGCGGTGGTTGGTGAAGAATCGTAACAGATTTAGATTTTCGAACGATGAAAAGAACGAGGTCAATAGCTGACGGACTTTCGCATCATGCTTGTCTGACGGTTGATCAAATGCGGCCAACATCAATTCCAATTCCTGGAGTTCAAACAACATTCGATCTTGATGATCGGGAGAATCATGCCCCCCAGACGAATGGTCGACACAGCAAGGGTGGGCCGAGGCGTTACGCCTCAATGGCGTACAGTCAGCCGGTGGCGTTCTTCCTTTCTCTCGCTCTTTCCTCAAAGATTGGGCCAGCATGGTGGCACCTCCTTTAGAGTGATACATGAGACGATCGATCTGCTCGCCCTGTCACGCCGTCTTCTCTCGACGACCATTGTTTTATATCGTTCAGTCTAATTTTATAGATTAAGTTTACTGACAAGTCAATAATAAGCTTTGCGACGAAGGCCTCCAGCTCCCGACTTTTCCCTCTTCGGAAAAACTCCTCGTCTTTACAAAAGAGGGGAACGGGAAAGACACTGGATCCTCGATTAAAAATGTCGAGGATGACCGAAAGAAACAGCGGGCAGACCCATACAAATGGTCTTGACATAACCTGAATGAATTCCTATAATTCTACAATTCCTATCGGAAAAGTATGAATTGAGATGATCAAGGTTCCGCAGAAAGTGACCTACGCGATTTTTGCGACGCTGGACCTCGCCCTGCGATATGGCGAGGGTCCGGTGCAGGCCAGGACGATTGCCCGGCGGCAGACCATCCCTCCGCGTTTTATCGAGCAGGTGCTGCACGCCTTGAAGCAAGGCGGTATCGTTGACAGCATCAGGGGGCCGCAGGGAGGATACGTGCTGCGACAACCTCCAGCGGAAGTATCCGTGGCCGCCATCGTCGAAACGATGAACGGTCAAACAGAGCCGGAGACCCGGGAGGCCGGTACGAATGGGCGGGCCTTGCGGCCTCCCCATCGCGAGGCGTTATTATCGAGGTTGTGGGATCGCGTGTACCAGGCCGAACGGGAAATTTTGAGTTCGGTCACGCTGCAATCCCTGATTGAACAATATACGGAGCTCGAACAACAACGAGCGCCGATGTATCACATTTAACGGTATTAGTGTCGGGAGCACATTCCCCATTTCATCCGGAGGCACATCATGAACACGGGCCGTTCCACCACCTTCCCTGAAATTCATACCATGCCCATTCCTCAGGAGATTCAAGAGGAAATCGAAACGTTTGAAGATGAGGTCAAACGGTTACAAGCCGGTGACGTCACTTTGGATCTGTTCAAGCCGTTCCGGTTGCAATACGGCATCTACGGTCAACGGCAGGCGGACGTGCAAATGGTACGCATCAAGATTCCCTATGGCGGGATGACGTCCAACCAGGTACGCCGCGTCGCCGAACTGGCCGAGACTTACGCCACGGGCGTCGGCCACGTGACGACCCGGCAGGATATTCAATTGCACTTCGTGCCCCTGCCGCAGGTCAGCACGGTCATGCGCAAACTCGAGGAAGTCGGACTCACCACCCGCGAAGCCTGCGCCAACACGGTCCGCAACGTCACGGCCTGCCACCTGGCCGGCGTGTGCCAGGGCGAGGTCTTCGACGTCACCCCCTACGCGAACACCGTGGCGCGACACCTGCTGCGCAACCCGCTCAACCAGAGCCTGCCGAGAAAATTCAAGATCGCGTTTTCCGGCTGCAATCACGATTGCGCCATGACGCCCATCCACGACGTGGGCTTGTTGGCGAAGAAGGCCGAGGACGGCACGATCGGCTTTCGCATGGTGGTGGGCGGCGGATTGGGCGCAGCCCCGCGCATCGCCCATCTGCTGCGGGAATTCGTACCCATGGATGACCTGATCCCCTCCATCGAAGCCGTCATCAAGGTCTTCGACAATCTGGGCAATCGCAAGAACCGCAGCAAAGCCCGCATGAAGTTCGTGATCGAGAAACTGGGGTTCGAAGAATTCAAGCGCCGGTGGGAAGCCGCCTATGAAGAGATGTTCGGCGCCAAGCCCGCGCATCCGCCGATCAAGCTCCTCCCGCATGCCGACCCGGCTCCCCTGATCATGCCGGCCAAGAACGGCGGCAATGGCAATGGCGGTCACCCGAATGGAGATCCGGCTTCTTCGTTCGCCACGTGGAAACGCACCAACGTGGTCAAGCAACGGCAGGACGGGTTTTCCGCGGCCGTCCTACGACTGCCGACAGGGGACATTACCGCCGAGCAAATGCTGGTGGTGGCTGACCTGGCCGAACGCTATTCCAACGGCAACGTGCGCACCACGATCGGCCAGAACCTGATTATTCGCTGGGTGCCCGATGAACAGCTTGAGGCCTTTCACGAGGAATTGGACGCCCACGGATTGAGCCAGCCCGGCGCGAATAAAACCGAAGACATCGTGGCCTGCCCGGGGACCGATACCTGCGGTCTGGGCATCACTTCATCCAAGGGCGTCGCCCGCGCCCTGGCGGAAGTCTTTCCACCCGGTCAAGTGCCCGAGGATTTGAAAGGGACCACGATCCATATCAGCGGCTGTCATAATTCGTGCGCCCAGCATCATATCTCGACCATCGGGTTGCACGGAGTGGGCAAACGCGTCGGCGACCACATCGCCCCGGTGTATGAACTGCATCTGGGCGGGCGGGTCAACGGGACCGCGGAAGTCGGACAGATGACGATCAAGCTCCCGGCCAAGAACGTGCCGGCCGCGGTGTCGCACTTGCTCGACGTGTATCGACGTGATCGCCAGGAGGGCGAAAGCCTGCACACCTTCGTCAAACGGGCGGGCAAGAACGCGCTCAAGGAAGAACTGATCGGGCATTCCATTCTGCCGTCCTATGCCGAAGACCCCTCGTACTACTTCGACTGGGAAGCGGATGAGGAATTTACGCTTGAAGACCTCGGACCCGGTGAATGCGCCGGCGGCGCCATCGAGATGATCGACAACCGGATCCTGGAAGCCGAGCAGGAACTGTACCAGGCCCGCATCCTGGCCGAGAAACATCAATATGCCATGGCCATCAACAAGTCCTATCGCGCCGTGGTGGCCGGAGCCAAGGCCCTGCTCGTGACCGAGGGCATCGATCCGAACACCGACGCCGACACGCTGGCGGAATTCGATCAGTTCGCCGACCGGCAAAACGGGCTCATTCCGCAAACGTACCGGGGGTTGGCCCGGACCGTCAGCGACCTGGGCACCAAAAACAACTCCGCTGAATTCACCAACCAAAAAATGGCCTTCGCCAAAGGGTTCGTGGAACACTGCCGGAAATTGACCGAAGCCGTGGGCGAGGATCTCAAGCTCGGACTCGCCGAAGAAAGCCCGGCCGAGGCGGAACAACCGGCCCCGGCTCAAAGCGAACCCGTGCAGGACGTGACCGTGCTGGATCTTCGAGGTGTCATGTGTCCGCTGAACTACGTCAAGACCAAGTTGAAACTGGAAATGATGGACGAGGGTGAACGCCTCGAAGTCTGGCTCGATGCCGGAGAACCCATCAAGAACGTACCCATGAGTCTCCGCAACGACGGCCACAAGGTACTCGGCGAGGACCCGTTGGAAGCTGATGAACAACATTTCAAGGTGTTGGTGGAGAAAGTCGAGGGTTAATCAGGAGCCGCCCATACCAGCATTGTCATTCTGAGCCGGAGGCGAAGAATCTCTCCTCAACTATCGAACGGCTGGAAAAGCAGATCCTTCGCTGCGCTCAGGATGACCACTCTGGTGCGTTGCTCAGGGCAAGCTTCGGGATGACAAAGAAGGCAGGAACCGTAGATGACGGAAAGCGTTCAGGAAAAATTTTCAGCAGAAGCGATTCGGGAACTGAACCAGCGCTTTGAGGGCCAATCGCCCCAGGAGGTCCTGGCGTATGCGCTGGACCGGTTCTTCCCCAAGGTGGTGCTGGCGTGCAGTTTCGGCGCGGAGGACGTGGTGCTCTGGGACATGATGCACTGTATCAATCCGCAAGCGTCGCTCTTCTATCTGGACACGGATTTCCTTTTTCCGGAAACCTACGCCGTGCGTGACCGCCTGATCGACCGGTACAAGGTTTCTCCCGAGCAGGTGATTCGCGTGGCGCCGGCGCTCACGCCCGCGGAGCAGGCGAAAGAATTCGGAGACCTGTTGTGGGTCCGGCAACCGGATGAATGCTGCCGAATCCGGAAAGTCGAGCCGTTGACCAAGACTTTGAAAAACTACGCGGCATGGGTCACCGGCATTCGTCGCGACCAGTCGCCCACACGGGCGAGCGCGGGGCTGGTGGAGTGGGACGCCAGGTTCGGGCTCGTCAAGTTCAATCCCCTGGCGGCGTGGACCAACGAGGAAGTCTGGACGTACATCAAAACGCATGACGTGCCCTACAACGCGCTTCATGACCAGAACTATCCCAGCATCGGATGCACCTACTGCACGGCGCCCGTTCAGCCGGGGGCTGATCCCCGATCCGGCCGATGGCAGAGTCTGGATAAAACCGAATGTGGGTTGCACCAGTAACCATCTCCCCGGAAGAACACCATAAACCACCATTGGAATTCGACCGTAAGTTTGACCCATTGCAGGCGCCGCTGATGCATCAACTCATCACCAAAATCGGAAAAGGGCAACGCGGGGCCAGAGACCTCTCGTGGGACGAAGCCAAACAGGCCGCCCGGGCTATGATCGAAGGCGATGCCACTCCCTATCAGACCGGGGCCTTTTTGATGGCCATGCGGATCAAGCTGGAAGGCGTGACGGAATTGGCCTCGTTCACCGCGGCCGCGCGAAGCTACGTCGCCCCGATCACCACGCCGGCCGGCCTCAACGTGGTGGACGTGCCGGTCTATGCCGAAAAGCATAATACGCATCACGTCTGCCTGCCCGCAGCCATTGTCGCCGCCTCCGCCGGGGCCGCCATCCTGTTTCACGGAGTCGACAATCCCACGGTGTCTTCCGACCTGCCACGGGTGTTGGCGCAATTGGGCATTCCCGCCGCGTTACAAGGGGACGAGCTTGCCGGCGCGTTGCAACGGGACGGCTTCGCGTACCTGGACCTCGCGCTGTATCACCCTCCCCTGGCCGGGTTGCTGGCATTGCGCGAACAACTGGGGGCTCAAAACCTGTTCCATCAGGTCGCCCGGCTCCTGAATCCCGTGCGGGCGCACTCGCAAGTGGTGGGCGTGGCTCATCCGCCGTACCTCGACAAGATCCCGGAAGTCGTGAATATGATCGGTGGACGCAGGCTCTTGGTCTTTCAGGGAGTGGAAGGATTCCCCGAACTCTCGATGACGACCCCGACGACCATGCGGGAACTGCGTGACAACCGCGTGACCCGCTTGACGCTCAAACCCGAGGACGTCCGGCTTTCCACGGGCTCGTTCCAGCACATGGCCGTAGCTCCCCAACCCACTCACGGTTCGGAGCATGCCTCGCCCGAAGACATCCCGGCCCTGGAGGCGGAGATGATCCGGCGCGTCCTGCGGAACGAGACCCTTCGAGTTCCTTCGCTTCGCTCAGGACAAGCAGGGCAAGTCCGGGATCGGTTCCGCGACTGGGTCATCTACAACGCCGCCATGTTCCTGTATGCCGGAGGGCGGGCCCCGTCCATCGCCGAAGGCGTGCCGTTAGCGAAAAAGGCTCTGGACTCCGGCGCGGCCGCGCAAAAGCTGGCGGCTTTCGCGTCATCCCCGGCGTCTCTTGGGGACGCGGGGCAACCTGCAACGGCACCGGAAGAAAAGGTCGTGCACGCATGAGACATCTTCGACAACTGGAAGACCAGAGCGTCTATATCTTTCGCGAGGCCTATAAACACTTCGACAACCTGGGCATGCTCTGGTCCATGGGCAAGGATTCCACGGTGCTCCTGTGGCTGGCGCGCAAGGCCTTCTTCGGACACGTCCCGTTTCCGCTCCTGCACGTGGATACCAGTTACAAGATTCCCGCGATGATCGAGTACCGGGACCGGCTGGCGCGCGAATGGCGCCTCAACCTGGTGGTCGGACAGAACAAGAAAGCCCTGGCCGAAGGGATGAATCACGAACGGGGTCGCGTCGAATGCTGCACCGCGCTCAAGACCAACGGGCTCAAGATCTTGCTGGAGGAGAAAGGGTACACGGGCATCATCCTGGGCGTCCGCGCGGACGAGGAAAGCACGCGCGCCAAGGAACGGTATTTCTCTCCGCGCGACAAGAACAACGATTGGGATTTCCGGGACCAGCCCCCGGAACTCTGGGATCAATTCAAGACCTCGTTCCCGCCCAACACCCACATCCGGATTCACCCCCTGCTGGACTGGACGGAACTCAACATCTGGGAATACATCAAGCTCGAAAACATTCCCTTCATGGATCTGTACCTCGACAAGGGCAACGGCACCCGGTACCGGAGCCTGGGGTGCGCCCCCTGCACCTTCCCCATCAAGTCCAACGCCACCACGGTCGACGAGATCATCGAAGAACTGCGCGCCACGAAAGTGGCCGAACGCTCCGGCCGCGCGCAGGACGAAGGCCGGGGCATGGAGTTACTCCGCAAAGATGGCTACATGTAAGACCGAGACACCGGCGACCGTCGATATCCGCGACCGCATGAACATCGTCATCGTCGGCAGCGTGGACCACGGCAAGTCCACCCTGTTGGGCCGCTTGTACGCGGACACGGGCACCCTGCCGGAAGGCAAGGTCGAAAAGATTCAGGCCATCTGCAAACAACAGGGCAAAGAGTTTGAATACGCCTTCCTGTTCGACGCCTTCCTGGAAGAACAACAGCAGGGCGTGACCATCGATACCGCCCGCACCTTTTTCCAATGGGCGGGCCGGCAATACATCATCATCGACGCGCCCGGGCATAAGGAATTTCTGAAAAACATGATCTCCGGGGCCGCGCGCGCCGAAGCCGCACTCTTGCTGATCGACGCCCTGGAAGGAGTCAAGGATCAATCCAAACGGCACGGCCTGTTGCTCTCGATGTTGGG
The DNA here is from genome assembly GCA_965207015.1 of Nitrospirales bacterium. Lineage (GTDB taxonomy): Bacteria > Nitrospirota > Nitrospiria > Nitrospirales > UBA8639 > Bin75. The sequence goes on from OZ242257.1 coordinate 2,070,154, forward strand.
CGTGAAACAGGTCACCGTGGTCGTGAACAAAATGGACCTCGTGGACTACAGCCAGGCGACGTTCGCGCTCATCGAAAAGGAGTATCGCGCGTTCCTGTCCCAACTCGACGTGACGCCCCAGTTCGTGATCCCCGCCAGCGCCAAACGCGGGGACAACATCGCCACGCCGAGCCCGCAGATGGCCTGGCACACCGGTCCCACGGTGCTCGAATCCCTGGCGCAATTTTCCTCGGAATCCGAACAAGCCGAACAACCCCTGCGGTTTCCACTGCAGGACGTCTATAAGTTCGACGCCCGCCGCATCCTGACGGGCCGCATCGCGTCAGGACGCCTCAAGGTGGGCGACCAGGTGATCTTTTCGCCGTCGAATAAGAGCGCGGTCGTGCAGACGCTCGAAGCGTTCAACATCGAACCGCCGCCCACGCAAGCCCAGGCCGGGCAATCCGTGGGGATCACCCTGGACGAACAGATTTTCGTCGAGCGCGGGGAGATCATCAGTCACGAAGGGTCCCTGCCGCTCGTCTCCACGACCTTTCGCGCCAACCTGTTCTGGCTCGGGCGCCGGCCCCTGGACATGGACAAATCCTATCTGGTCCGGCTGGCCACGCACGAAGTCGAATGCCGCGTCGCGGCGATCCACCGCATCGTGGACGCCGACAACCTCTCGCTGGATCAACAACAGACCAACACCGTCGTGAAGCGCAACGAAGTGGCAGACGTGACTATCCAGACCAAGGCTCCGCTCGCCTTCGATCTGTATTCCGATTTCGAGACGACGGGCCGGTTCGTCCTGGTCGACGACTACGACGTATCCGGGGGCGGCATCATCACGGAGATGGTGGCGGACCGTGAAGAGACCCTGCGGATCGAGGCCCGGCAACGGGACTTCGCCTGGGTCACGGGTGACGTCACCCTGGCGGACCGCGCCAAGCACTACGGCCACCGAGCGGCGCTCGTCCTCCTCATCGGCCCCGATACCACTGGCAAAACCTTCCTGGCCAAACAAGTGGAATCCACGCTCGTGGCCGAAGGCCGGCACGTTTACATGCTGGACCCGGAAAACCTGCGCCGCGGGCTCGACGCCGACCTGCAGGAAGGCGATGCCCGGGAAATGATCCGTCGCTACGGCGAAGTGGCACGGCTGCTCATCGACACGGGCGTCCTGCTGATTTCCACCACCAACTCATTCCGTTTACCGGCGGATCAAACGGTCGAAGCGATCCGCACGCTGGTGCATCCCGCGCCGGTGCTCACGGTCTATATGAGCCAGGAGACAACCCCCTCTCCCATCGAAGCCGATCTCTCCTTCACCGGCCCCGAAGACTTCACCAGCACGGCCCACGCCGTCCTCACCGCGCTGAAAGAAAAAGGTATCATCGCCGAAACCATCGGCAACCAACCCGTGTTCCAATTCTCGATTTAGTCTTATCTCCTCGCCCCCCGCCTCCTGTCATTCTGAGCTTGTCCTGAGCAAAGCGAAGGACCTGGCGAAGAATCTGCTTTTCCCCTCCTGTCATCCTCGACATCCTCAATCGAGGATCCAGCGTCTTGTGCTCTTGTCTTCTTGTCTTTGTAGGTCGGGTTAGCCGCAGGCGTAACCCGACATTCAGGCTAACCCGGCGTCGACAATTTCAACCCCACGACGCCCGACACGATCAACACGATAAACAACAACCGCACAGCATCGCGCGGCTCATTGAACAGGACCATACCCATAATCGCCGCGCCCGCCGCACCGATCCCGGTCCACACGGCATACGCCGTCCCGATCGGGATGGCCCGCACGGCCAACGACAGGCACACCATGCTCACGCTCATCGCCACGACCGTCCCCACGCTCGGCCACAGCCGCGTAAACCCGTCCGCATATTTGATCCCAGTAATCCAGACAATCTCAAAAAAACCGGCGACAAACACATACACCCACGCCATACACTCCTCCTGTTCGTGAAAGGACAACCCGAAGGTCTCCCTTGTAGCACGCCCCGGCTTCGCATGACCACTCCTGCCATCGGTACCAAAAGAACCCTCGCCCCTGGCGGGAGAAGGTAGGGTGAGGGGGTCCGTCATCCCCGACTTGATCGGGGATCCAGCGTCTTTTGCCTTTGTAGCCGCGCGATCTTATCGCGCTCTCTTCTCTCATCTTCCCAAGAACGGCCCGCAACTCCGAGCGGAATCAGGAAAATGCGAAGAGAACGGGATGCAGAAGTCCTAGTCTGAGGAGAGGTTGCGACGCAGCACAACATCACAGCTACCGGATGAGCGAGCTATGATAATAGTTCGCGGAAACTCTCAATGGTCAATCCTGCGTCCCGGACAATGCCACCCATCGTAAAGGCATTCACAGGATTGTTTCGTGGAATCGTCAGAATGCGCACGCCATCAGTCATGACGATGTGCTTGCCTTGACGGGCAATGCGAAAACCCGCCTTCTCCAAAGCGCGCACCGCATCCAGATGGTTGACACCCGGAAGCTTGGGCATGGTTAGACGGCCAGTTCGATTTCTCGGACTTCGGCGTCTTTCAAAAGGTCTTCGACGACGCTGAAATACTCTCGGATGGCAACTTCAATATTCGCGAGGGCCTCGGCTTCAGTTTGGCCCTGGGACCAACACCCGGGCAAGCCGGGCACAGAAACACTGTAGCCTTCGTCAGAGTGGTGCAGAGCGATTTTGTACTTCATGAGGACCTCCATGCGCACGGTGCTGGACTGAGAACAATCATACTGCCAGACCGCCTAGAGGGCAAATGTGAATGATGCCTGAGAAAATCTTCGCCCCTGGTGGAAGAGAACCCGCACCGGACTTGATCCGGGGGTTGTGCGTTGGTGTACAAACATCGCATTGCTATGCCTGCTATAGTTTTGCTATGTCCTGCTATGATTCTGCTATGTTTTGCTATGACTTGCTATGTTTCCTGCTATGTAATGCTATGATTTTGCTATGCTCCGCAAAACGGGCGGACAACGGGGCGGAACAGGACACGGTCGCGCCCGACGCCGGCTGGATATTCTGTCAACGCCTGTCCTGCCTGTCCTGAGCGTAGCGAAGGAACTGCTTCTCCGAAATCTGCTTTCCTCCTGCTGTCATCCTCGACATTTGTAATCGGGAATCCAGTGTCTCTGTCTTTGGTAGTTGTAACCGCGCATCTCATGGCGCTTTCTTCTCAGAAATTGTCATTCCGAGCGAAGCGAGGAATCTCGACTCCTCGGCGCTGGGCCTACCGTTGTGGTACGACAGCGGGAAACGATAGCGCAAATTCTGTTTGGAGATAAAAGGGCGCAATTACGAGCGGTGCGGTTGCATCTAAGGCGGGGGTAAGATTGGGGACCGTTAGTGCCCTTCTTCTAGCTTAAATTTTATCCGTCGTACACAACGCGCAGGTTCCTTGGTCAGACGACACTCCCATATTCGTATAACTTTCCACCCTTCTTGTCGAAGGTAACGCCCAACTCGCTGGTCCCTAACTTGGTTGCGCTCTATCTTGTCTCTCCATGCCTTCACGTTTGTCTTTGGTGTAACGTTCTTGCCGCAGTTGTGGCCGTGCCAAAAGCAGCCATCTACGAAAACTGCGACCTTTACCTTCGGCCACACGAAATCCGGGTGACCGGGAAGCTGTTGGTGTCTGCGCCAGCCGGTCAAGCCAGCCTTCCTCAACAACAATGCGAGTTTCTTCTCAGTCGTCTGATTTCCGGTGCTGCGGACACGAGACATAAGGTCCCCGCGCCGCAACCTGCCAAACGTCGTAAGTTCCTTCTGAGCATCACCAGGCCATGAACTCATGGCATTGCGCCGACTTTCTGATGGGCACGTTTGTTTAACGCGGCCAAAACTCTTCGGGCAGCCATCTTGGCGTAACGCGGCGGCACTGCGTTACCAATGAGATTGCACACGGCATCCATCTGGTCCGTCATGAAGCGGTAATTCTCGGGAAACGTTTGAAGCAACGCCGCTTCACGGACCGATATCGTATAGCGGCGTTTATCCGGGTGTCCGAACCGGCCTTTGCTAGGCGTAGTGCAACCACCTGTAATCGTAGGAGAAGCATGATCCCACGGCATTCTGCAATAGACATTCGTGAAACCTTTGTATCCGTTTTGATGGCAGAAAGGACGCACAGACTCGTCAATCGCTAACCACGTTTTTCCGGGTTGGGCTGCTTGCAATCGTACCTTCACTTGCGGCTGAAGGTTGCGGACAACGTGCCAGGCATGCGTCTCTGGCCCCCCATTGCGGAGCGCAGTCTTGAGCGTTACAGGCGCTCCCATGTGACTGATTGTTTCCCTCACTGTACTCCATGAACGAAGGCCGGAGCCGTCTTCTGGGGATTCGGCATGAGTCTGTTCAGGAAAGGGAACCTCGAATCCAAGCCCGGCCAAGAGCACTAACCGCCGACGTGACTGAGGAACGCCGTAATTGGCCATCTGCTCAATGCGCCACGTATATTGGTAGCCAAGTTTGGAAATGATCTTTAGAAACTCATCAAAAATTGGCTTGCCTCGGTTGGCGACGCCAGGAACGTTTTCCATCATTATCGCACTAGGAAGAATCCCTTCGATAGCTTTAGCCATCACGAGAAGAAGCTCGTTTCGTGGATCGAATTTTTGGTACTTGCTCGTTAACGAACAAAAACCCTGGCAAGGCGCACAACCTGCTAGAAGCGAAATTTGGGCGCTACCCGCTGCCCGTATGAGTTCCGTCACGGATACGTCGCGGACATCCTTTTCCAGAAACCGGGTTCGTCTGTTGTTCCATCTATACGTCCGTGCTGCGATGGGATCGATTTCAACCGCCGCCGCCACATGGAACCCCGCATCACGCATACCCCTTGTCAGCCCCCCGCATCCGGCGAAAAGATCTATCGCAATGGGTTTATCATGATTCATCGCTTCGCGTGCCTTGTTCTCTCTCGAGGTCGATCAACTTTCTTTCTAATAACCTTTGATAACTCAGCCATTCTCGGGTCATCATTGGGAGCACGATTCGTAACGGCTTCAAGAAATTCTTTGTGCATCGATTCGGTGGTTCTGAGCAAGTTCTCCCAAGTCCGGATGTCGAATATTCCCGCGTCTTGTCCGGCTTTTGCGTGCCCACGATCAGATGGCCGGATTCTGTCCGCAATTAGTAGTCCCTTCACAATGGTTCTGTTGTACTCACTGCTCGTCGAGCCCTGTTGGAGTTTTTCACGGAGGAACAGAACATAGTCACGAATCTGATCAAATTCTTCCCGGTCCACCAGAAGTCCAGGACGCTTTGTGTCCACCACGTATGCTGCATGGTGATCTCCGAGACAGAAAAAGTCGAGACGTCGAGCACCTTCCTTACTTTTTGGGATGGAGATGTTGAACTCCTCGCAAATCATTTTATCCAAAGACTTCTCGTGCACCAACATTGTCCACTTAGGATCAATTAGCCACGGATGATCGCGGAGATAGTCCTGCATGTCCGGTTTCTCTGGAACGCGATCCTTAATCATTTGTGCGAACTTCTGGATGATCTCCACCCGCCCCTTGACGAGATGCGCAGTGTTTACAGCTTCAATGATGTCCCATTCAGAAAGGACGCTCTGGAACTGCGCAATGTCTTGAGTCGAAGCCGTGTTTAATCTCCTTATCGCGTCAAGGAAACTCCGGTTCGTTAACGCGTTGTAAGCAAACTCTACAAGATCGTCCGCGATGTCCCTTCCCTCTTTGTCTTTGTCGAGTTGAGGAATAGCGCAAATGCGGTCAACGACCTTGTTGAAGATTCTCCGTTCGTTTTCGGGAAGCTTCTCCGCCTGCTCTATGTATAAGTTTATCTTGGGACTTCTAATCTTGGCTTCGCGCCTTTTATCTGCCCAAGTTTCCAGCAGAGCCCTGATTTTCTTGCGACCCCATTCCCTTAAGGGCACAGCGATGGGATCTTCCCAACGAACAGTGCCTCTATCTGTTGCAATTAAGTCCACACTTTCATCAAGAAAATCCGCTCGAATCTCACCCGTGAGGTACTGCATCCCATGCTGGCCCCATGCACCGCCACTAAGGTCGAAAAACCATGGCGTTTGCGCCAACTTGCCACGCACGTAAACAACAAAGCCCCGCTGTTCTTCATCCGGTATTGTGTCCTGGCAAAAGCCTGCCCACCATTGGACCTGCTGCCGATTGTCAAGGATGGCCGTATCCCATTTACCTGCTTCTTCCGGAAAACGGAATTGAAACGGAATCTCTTGTCTTGAAACTGGTGTGTCGTTTACGTGGATGGTAAAGTTCTCGTCAATTACCAGCAGTCTTCTGGCGATACTCTTTTTGAATTGTTTTTCGTTAATGGCTCGACTGAGTTTCAATCGCTTTAGTTTAACGGTTGTGCCAGCCTTACCGTTCGTTATTTTGCCATCATGCGCCAACGTTGTGGGGTCATATCCGTCTGGTTCTGCGAAGTTCGGACTACTAGTCAATTTGTTGAAATCCAGCGAGAAATGTGCGACCCGTTTTCTTTTCACAGTTCGGATTTCGATCAAATTAGCTATACCGAACCCAGCAAGCTTCCCGATACCTTTTCTTCCTTGAACTTTTCGAGCACTCAAGCCGTTGTACTCGTCAGTCCACTCACTTTGATGTTTGCGGCGGTCTCTCCCTACTGACAGATAAACAGAATTGCATTCATCATAACTCATCCCATGGCCATCGTCCTTGACTACGATCACGTCTTCCTGCGTGATCGCGCGGCCAGTTGGAATAGTGATCCAGACGTTTCTTGCCATGGCGTCATAAGCGTTTGAGATTAGCTCGGAAATCGCGGGCACCGCTCCAGAATACATCTGTAAACCGAGATGTTTGAAGAGTTGTCCTGAAACCGTCATTTTGTACTGACGTTTACTTCTTGGCGAAGGTCTTTGTTTGGTTGTCATTGCTCGAATATTCCCACGGAAACTTTAGAGGTTCACACCTCCCCAAATATAATGTGAGGAAGGAGCGCTTCGGACAAAGCGACTAGAATCCGTGATCCGATACAGGAAGCCAAAATCACATGGGCCCCTACATTGTTATGCGGGAAGCTGGTCATCTGCAAGAGCCTACGGCAGTCGCCCGGGTCTGAGGACAGAAGTTTTTAACTGCATTTTCAGGGCCTCAGTACTCGGTGGCTGCTCTGGGTTTTCAGGCAAGTATAGACTTCGACCGTGAAGTTCCCCATATTCACTTTCTCTTAGTTGCGGGGCGACAAGTACAGTCATTGCATCAGGGTCGATGACCAAGAGGCCGCAATCAAATAAGGTGTGGATATCGGAGCGGAGGAGCAGGCCATTAGTAACTCGGTTGGTGTCAGGACCGCGATACGGATAAATGTGCGCGGCCTCAAGGACATCAAGAACAGAGCAACCGGTGATCGCACATCGCCCTCTATACGCGGCGATTAGGTCATCGCGAAATCTTTTCTGCCCTCGACGCTGAGTGATCGAGCGCGAAATCCGCTTCCGCGCATCCTCCACGCTTATTGGATCGAAACCATCTGCATCTGCAGCGGTCGGTGGGACAACGGATGCGTGTTTGCGCTGCAGTACGAAGTTCGTTGGTTTGCTTCCTGTGTGGCTCGAATAGACGAATGGCCCGAGATATCGAAATCCAAAACCCGGGTAGTCAGATTTTTTCTTGCGAAAGAACACAAGGAGTTCCAGACCACGCGCTTGATGGTTGATTATCAGTGCGTCCTTCCGACTAGACATTTGCCCTTGCCAGTATAGGAGATCGCCTTGGAGTTGATCACGATAAGGTGTGCGATCCGCCGTCTTTTCTTCCGTGATGAAGAGCCATACAGAGGATGTTCCCTTCGGACTAAATATTCCGGTGTTGAGCGTCGCATCCGTGATGCTGAATAGGTTTCTCAGATCGTCGCGTGTATAGATTTTCTCCAGCGTCAACTGGTCGGATGTTGAAGCGATGGGCTCTAGGGTAGGGTCATTGAGCTCGACCATGAATCCGAGCTCTTCGAGCTTGCGCTTTACGGGCACCTCGCCGCCCGTGAAGTCCCGCGCCTTCAAAGGACCCAAATCAGGACGCGCATAGGCATGAGCTGCCCCGACGATCGCTTTGGAATCGTATCGTTCGCCCTCATGGACTAGCCAATAAATTCGTGAAGGTCCGAATTCGTACTTATCCAGAAATCGATCACGTCCGAGTCGCTTGAACTCATTGATAGCGTCGAGTACCGGCTGTGGGTTATTGATGTCGGCAAGGCTCATCGTTGACCTTTTCCCAAGTTTAGGTTCAGGGTGAGAGTGAAAGATTGGTCGCATTATAGCCAGCGTGGTGGCTGGGGGAAAGTGGGCTACTCATCGGAGTGGGGGGAAGGCTTTTCGCAAGGATGACAGACAAAAAATGCAGATTTCTCGCTACGCACCGGCTCGTACCCTACCTGCCCTGCGCCGCCGCCCTCTCTCGTCGTCCCTTGTCATCGCTTCGCTTTCCTGCCGTCAAGACGGCTTTTCTGCTTTTCCATCACGTTCTCACCTAGTAATCGAATCACGGTTGGGCTATAGTAAGGAACACACGTAGAGAATGTGCCAACTACACACAAAGGGGGTGACTGGCTTCGACGGGGATCAGGAGGTCAACGGTGCGTGTCGAGCTCTCGGAGTCTCGTTAAACCTTCGGGAAACCTATAATTGCCAACCAAGAATTGGCTCTCGCAGCTTAATTGACTGCGACGTCTCCCCATTCTTTGTCTGCGGGCATGGATGAGGCGCTACTTTTGCAGGCTGGTCCAATGTTGGTGCTCAGCAACGGCGGATGAGACTTTTCTGGGCTAGCGAACGCTCTAAGCCGGTCAGTGGGCGTGGGCGGGCGCGAATCTTAAAACATTGGCTACACACGTAGGACCGTTGTGCTGAATATCTTCGGACAGGGGTTCAACTCCCCTCACCTCCACCATAAAGGCCTCTGGACTATTTGATCCAGAGGCCTTTTTTGTTGAATATGCGTGTGTTCAGTCATTCGTTGGCGGCCTGAGTCGCGCGACGAAGAAGACAAAAATAAAGACACTGGATCCCTGATCAAGTCAGGGATGACAGACGGAGAAAAGGCAACGACGCTGGATTCCCGCTAAAGACTTGCGGGAATGACAGACAAAGAAGAAAGACAGCGTCATGAGATGACGCGGGTACAAATGCACGAGACAAAGACTCTGGATCCCCGATCAGGTCGGGGATGACAGAAGGAGAAAAGGCAAAAACACTGGATTCCCGCTAAAGACTTGCGGGAATGACAGACAAAGAAGGAAGACAGCGTCATGAGATGACGCGGCTACCAATGCACGAGACAAGGACACTGGATCCCTGATCAAGTCAGGGATGACAGATGGAGAAAAGGCAACGACGCTGGATTCCCGAGTTGGTCGGGAATGACGGCAGGGAACGAGGAGAAACGTTATGACTTCCGACAGGTCCGGCGATCGCACGGGCATTCGGTACCAGCCTGATGAAACGCCGCCGGTGCCGCTCGCCTTCGGGCTCGGGCTGCAACTCGTGGTGCTGTGCGTCGCGGGCATCGTCCTGACCCCGGCGATCGTGATCCGGGCGGCCGGCGGGAGCGAAGCCTTCTTGTCATGGGCGGTGTTCGCCGCGATCCTGGTCAGCGGGGTGACCACGACGATGCAGGTGGTCCGGGTCGGCCGGATCGGTGCGGGCTACGTACTGCTGATGGGAACCTCCGGGGCCTTCATCGCGGTCTGCGTCGCGGCGATCGCCCAGGGTGGGCCGGCGATGCTCGCCACCCTGGTGGTCATTTCCTCGCTCTTCCAGTTTATCTTTTCCACGTGGCTGTCGCTGTTCAGGCGTATCCTGACCCCGGCCGTGGCCGGCACGGTCATCATGCTGGTGGCGGTCACGGTGATGCCGATCATCTTCAACATGCTGACGCAAGTCCCGGACGGAGTCCCCACGCAGGCGGCTCCGGTCAGTGCCCTCGTCACGATCCTCGTGATCGTCGTGATCGCGCTGAAGGCAACCGGGACGTTGCGCCTCTGGGCGCCGGTTATCGGGGTGGCCGTGGGGTCGGTGGCGGCGGGGTTTTTCGGTCTCTACGACATGGACCGCGTGACCGAGGCGTCATGGATCGGACTGCCGGATGGCACATGGCCGGGCTTTGATCTGGAGTTCGGGCCGGTGTTCTGGGGACTGCTGCCGGCGTTCGTGTTCGTGACCCTGGTGGGCGCTATCGAGACGGTCGGTGACGCCGTCGCCATCCAGCGCATTTCCTGGCGTCGTCCCCGGGCCGTGGATTTCCGCGCGGTGCAGGGCGCGGTGGCCGCAGACGGTGTGGGCAACCTGCTCTCCGGGCTCGCGGGCACGGTCCCCAATACCACTTATTCCACAAGCGTGTCCGTGGCCGAACTCACCGGCGTCGGCGCCCGTCGTGTGGGCATTGCCGTCGGGATCCTGTTCATCACGCTGGCGTTCTTTCCCAAGCTCCTGGCCGTGATCCTGGCGATCCCGGGTCCGGTGGCCGCGGCGTATCTCACCGTGTTGCTGTCCATGCTCTTCGTGGTCGGCATGCGGGTGGTCTTCCAGGACGGGATCGACTACCGCAAGGGGTTGATCTCGGGTGTCTCGTTCTGGATCGGCGTCGGCTTCCAGAACGGCGTGATCTTCCCCGAGTACTTCGCCGAGTTCGCCGGCGGGCTGCTTCAAAACGGCATGACGGCCGGCGGGCTCGTGGCCATCCTGCTGACGCTGTTCGTGGAACTGACGGGAGCCCGGCGCAGCCGTCTCCAGGTGGAGTTCGATATTTCGGCCCTGCCGAAAATCAGCGAGTTTCTTCGCGCCTTCGCCGCCGGCATGGGGTGGGACGCGAAAATGGCCGACCGCCTCGACGCCTGCGGGGAGGAGGTGTTGCTGACGCTCCTCCAGGATAAGAGCGAAGAAGAGCGGGGACAACGGCGCTTGCTGCTGGTTGCGCACCAGGAAGACGGCGGGGCGCATCTCGAAGTCATTGCCGCCACCGGCGAGGAAAATCTTCAGGACCGGATCGCCGTGCTTGGTGCACGGACCAGCGGGGAGTTAGTCGAAATCGAAGAGGAAGTGTCGCTCCGGCTGTTACGGCATCTCGCATCCTCGGTCCGCCACCAGCAATACTACGACACGGACATCGTCACCGTCCGCGTGGACAGACCGCCCGAGTAAACACGGCGGGGCTTCGCCACCTGATCACGGACAACCACGGGGGGTTGTCCCTACGGATCTATATCCTGAAGGGGTTTGTGACGGTTAGTCCTTCAGGTCGATCAAACTTTCAACGCTCATTCATTTCGTCCCGAGTGAACTTCCGCCCTCCGGTGAATAGCTTGCCTTGCAGTTCACGGATGGTTCGCATGGCCCGGGCTACCTGCTGTTCACGCCCAACGTAGTTCTTGAGCCACAACCGAAATTGTTCGTTTAAGGTCGTGTGCTCAGCCATGGCACGCCGACGTGCCGCTTCGATCAGGTTCTCGTCGGCGCTGAAGGTAATCCTTTTCACTAACTCTCCATCATTTCCAGGCGGGCGTCGAATTCATGGCCACAGGTCACGCAGCGGATGCAGTCCGATTCGACCATGGGTTCGTCGTCGCGAATCCCCATGCCGCCGCAGTCCGGGCATCGCGACAAGTGCAAAACTTCGTCTTTGAGATTTTCGTACCGCGTCCCCCGTAAACAATAGACGGGTTCACCGTCGAGCAGCCAAGGTTGGCACTCCTTGTTCACAACGGGGAGGACCATGTAATGGTGATCGACGTAGTCCCGAATTGCTTCATGGGTCGCGAGCCCGTCCTTGAGCAACTTCCCGGTCCTGGCATCATAGAGGGCTCCATCTTTTACAATGGCTTTGGTCGGTCCCATGTGACACCTCCTTGGAGTAAAGGAACGATCAGGGCTTTTTCACGAAATCCATGGCGTTCAAAAATTCTGCAAACTTCTCTTCCTGACAAGACACGAAGTTTAGCCATGCGCGGCCTCGAACCGCGTCACGAAAACTTCGGTATGCAACCGCCGTTGAACTTCTTCAGGGTCGGCGCATTCCAAAAATAACTCCACCGCCTCTTTGAGATTGGCAGTGGCTTCCTCCACCGTAGAGCCTTGGCTGGCCACGTCCAATTCCGGGCAAAGGGCAACATACCCATCACCCTCTTTTTCAATAATCGCCGTATAACTTTTCGCGTTCACTTTTCTACCTCTCAATTACGGAACAGCCTATTCCTTTGTTGCGATCCGTAGTAACGATCTTCGCATCAATCGTGATCCTTCCCCGCGCACGTTCAGTTTTTTCACTCAAATCTCGCAAGATTATCCGCCTTTCAGTCTGAAAAAGGAAGTCTGAATCCCCTCACCCTCACCCCCTGCTTCCGTAGGGGCAGGCTTAATCCTCTCCCATCAAGGGAGCGGAAACCGGGGGAAGCGAATCTTTGCGGCAGCCCCATTTGTGCCCTGCCATGTGGGAGTCTATAATTCTTGTTTGAGGATCACCCTGACCCCCGATTAAAAATGTCGGGGGCTTCGCCTAAATTAAGACTGGGACCAGGGGACTATCCCGTCAAGGGAGAGGAAAGTATAAAAGGAGGACTTCATGAGTTTGGCTGATAAGCAATGCGTGCCGTGTCGCGGCGGGGTGCCGCCGCTGGAACCGGCCAAGGTGCAGGAGTTGTTGGGGCAATTAGACCAAGGGTGGGCGTTGAATGCCGACGGGCATATCGAGCGCCTGTACGAATTCAAGGACTTTGCGGAGGCCCTGGCTTTCGTGAATGCCGTGGGCGCGATCGCCGAGACGGAAGGCCACCACCCCGACCTGTATTTGGCGTGGGGCCGCTGCAAGATGGAAATCTGGACGCACAAGATTCACGGGCTCACGGAAAGCGATTTTTATCTGGCGGCCAAGGCCGATAGGGTCTTCGCGGGCAATGGCTGAGTCCCTCATCACGATCGAGCCGTCTTCTGAAAGCGCCACCGCGGTCGCGGAAGAACCCTGGCTCGATCCGGACGGCCTCCCGCAGGTCGCCCTGGTCACCATGCCGTTCGGGTACTCCAAATTCCCGTCCATTCAACTGGGCACGTTGTCACGGGTGTTGAAGAACCACGGCCTCGGGTCGAAGAGTTATCATTTCAATCTGCTGTTTGCCCATCGCATCGGGGTCCCGCTCTACGAAGTCTTGTGCGAGAAACGCGGCATGATCGGCGAGTGGCTGTTCTCGTCGATTCTCTTCCGGGACAACCCGAAGCACGCCCAGTATCCCGACGTGTTCAAGCCCGTGTTCGAGAGCACGGCCCGGGAAGCCGGATGTTCCACGGGGTATCTGGAAGAAATCGCGCATACCATCGCGCCGCAATTTCTCACCGAGGTGTTGACGTCGTACAACTGGGGGCAATTCAAGGTCGTGGGGTTCACCTCCACCTTCGATCAGAACGTGGCGAGCCTGACCCTAGCCAAATTGATCAAGGACCTGTATCCCGCGGTTCGCATCGTCTTCGGCGGGGCCAACTTCGACGGGGAAATGGGCCTGGAACATTTCCGGGCATTTCCCTGGATCGACTACGTGGTGGTCGGCGAAGGCGAAGAGGTGTTTCCCGCTTTGGCCAAGAACGTGCTGCGCGATCAGGAAGACGTGCTCCCCTCCGGGGTGGCGTACCGCAAGAACGGGGAGATTCGTTTCCAGCCCAATACGACGCTCTTTTCCGATTTCACCGAAGTCGGGCCGCCGGACTACGACGATTACTTCGACATGGTCCGGGAGCTGGAGGGACAGGACTCGACCGGGCTCAACCGGATTCTACTGTACGAGGGATCACGCGGGTGCTGGTGGGGCGAAAAACATCATTGCACGTTTTGCGGGTTGAACGCACAGTCGATGCAGTTTCGCGCCAAGACCTCGGACCAGGTGGCGCGGGAAATGGACGGTCTCTCCAGCCGCTACAACACTACGCGCTTCCGTCTGGTGGATAACATCATCGACCTGAAGTACATCGACAGTCTGTTTGGCCGGTTCGCCTCCGGTCATTATGACCTGGACGTGTTCATGGAGACCAAGGCCAACCTGACCAAGCAGCAGATCCGGACCCTGGTCCAAGGCGGGGTGAAGTGCATGCAACCGGGCATCGAAAGTCTCAGTGCCGCGCAACTCAAGGAAATGGATAAAGGCGTCAGCCCGCTCCAGAACGTCCAGTGCCTGAAATGGAGCCGGTATTACAACCTGGATATCAACTGGAACATCCTGCTGGGCTTTCCGCAGGAAACCAACGCGGATTACAAGCGCCAGATCGCGCTCATCCCCTCGCTGTTTCACCTCCAGCCGCCGGAAAGCACCGGCAAACTGTGGCTGGAACGGTTCAGCCCGTATTTCATGCGCCCCGAAGAGTACGGCGTGCGTATTACCGGACCGGGCGCGGCGTACGAATACGTGTACGACGCAAGGAAAGTGGACCTGAACAAGATCGCGTACGATTTCGAATATGAGATCGATTGGAAGGTGGACCCGGACCTCTACAACCAGTTGTGCGACCTCGTGCAGGAATGGCGTGCCCGGTATTTCTCGCAGGACCGCCCGTTCCTGTTCTACGCCAAGGCCATGAGTTACGTGACCGTCTACGACGGCCGGACCGACCAGCCCACCAGCGAGCGGTTCGATTGGCCCTTTTCGTCTGTGATCGAGTTTTGCAATGAGACTCCGAAAACCCTGGAGCAGATCCGTCGGGCTTCAGCGGACGATCCAACGGCGTTGCCCACGGAAACTTCCATCGACGACGCGGTCGCCACGCTTGCGGCCAAACGGATCCTGGTCGAAGACAAGGGCCGCTATCTCACCCTGGCCCTTCCTGTCAATCCGCATCTGTAAGAGAGAGGTTCGGCGCGCGCGCCGGGGGCTGAGGAACAGACTTGGGGAACCTCTGATTTATTGTGATAGCGGGATGCAGGGCAAGGCGTCCCGGAGCGAAACCCGAAGCTTATCAGAGAGATAGGTGAGGGTTGAGCGAGGACACAACGCAGCCATGCGCCCGATAGTGCAATAAATCAGAGGTTCCTTGGGGCTTACGCGGTTCCGCCGGCTTCCGTCGGTCCTTGCGCCAACATTTCCGAAAACCGTTTCCCCACGATGTCGGTGACTTTTCCCATAATGTCCGTCACCTCTTTCCATTCCTCGGGAGTCAATTCTTCTTTCAGTCTCGGATTGAGCCCCCATTTGGCACTGACTTGTTGGCCTTCACGCTCGACGTGGACCGTCAGGATTTCGGTGTCGAGAGGACCTTTTGATTTGGAGGACGGTTTCCGCGATGAGGTTTCGCCTGCCACAACGTGCGCCTTTCTGTGTGGTGGATAAATCCCGGACTGTGAATACTACTCTGACGGGTTGTGAGGCCGGGTGTCAAATGATCCCCCGCGAGCCTTGTCTCAAGGCCCTCTCTCCGGTTAGAGTCAAGGATTGAGCGATGCTCCGTATGAAGCGCCGCCGTTTCACGTCTTGATCCAAAGGCCGTTCCCATGAGTGTTGACTGGAAAGAAGTTCTCAAATCCCTCAAAGAAGAGGCCATCCCCAAACGCTGGGACATGCAGGAGTTGGCACGGAACTTCTTTGAAGGTCTGTTTCTCGTGGTCCCGGTGGCCGTCACCATCTACGTCGTTTTCCTGGTGTTCAATTTCATCGACGGCTGGCTGAACATCCCCATTCCGGGGATCGGGTTTCTCATCACTATCGGCATGCTGGTCCTGGTCGGCCGGCTGGCCTCGAACGTGTTCTTTCGCGGAGCCCTGGGTTCCCTGGAAAAAGTTCTGACCCGTACGCCCTTTGTCAAACTGGTCTACACGTCGCTCAAAGATCTCATCGAAGCGTTTATGGGTGAAAAAAAACGGTTCGATCAACCCGTCCTCGTTACGTTGACGCCGGGCGGACATGCAGAGGCGATCGGGTTCGTGACGCGCCAGAACCTGGACCTGTTGGGACTGGAAGACCGGGTCGCCGTGTACTTTCCGCAATCCTACAACTTTGCCGGCAACCTGCTGGTCGTACCCCGCAATCAAATCCGCCCTCTCGACGCCGACAGCGCGGACATCATGGCCTTCATCGTCTCGGGCGGCGTCTCGGGCGGCGCAGCTAACGGAAAGTCCGGCAAACCGGCTCCCGGCGATACCCCGGCGTTACCGTCCCCGGCCGATTCGCACAAGTCTCCCGATTCATTTCAATAACCGGCGTCGTTGCGTCTTCCTTTCGGGTGAAAGTTGCAAAAACCTGAATGCGTCGTCTAATTTGGACACGGGGTTTTCATATAGTAGAATATCCTTAGTATTGACCGAGAGGTATGATTGGCGGCTTCGTTGACAGTTATCGTGATGACGATCATGCACCCATTTCAGCCATGGTTTCGCAAGGCCCGCCGGGGCCTTCCCGTGGTCCTGTGCCTGATCGCACTCCAGGCCTGTGACGAACAACAAGCCGCGCCTCCGCCTTCCGGGCCTCCGCCGGCGCCGGTCCGCGTCGCCCCGGTTCTCCAACAAGAGGTGAAGCAAACCGTCACGCTGGTCGGGACCGTCGAACCCTGGAAACGAAGCATGGTGGCCAGCGAAGTCGAGGGGCTGGTCCAAGCCTTTCCCGCGGAAGAAGGGATGGCGGTCACACGCGGGCAACTGCTGGCGAGTTTGCGCACGGAGACGTTGCGGATCCGGCTCGATTCCGCCATGGCCCTCTATCGAGAGTCCGGCGCTCGCTATCAACGAGCCAAACGGGATCTGAAGCGCGTCCGCGTCCTCTTTCAACAAGAACTCGTCACACAGACAGATTTCGATGCCGCCGTGGCCGAGGCCACGGCTCTGAAAGAACACCTGTCTCAATTAGGCGCCGACATCCGGCAGGTCAGAGACTCGCTGAACAAGTCCAAGATCGTCGCTCCGTTTGACGGATGGATCACGCAGGAATTTACGGAGATCGGGCAGTGGGTGGAGGAAGGCGGGGCGATCGTCGAGATGGTCGATCTTTCCCACGTGCAAGTCGAAGTTCCTCTTCCGGAACGCTACGTGAGCCATATTCAAATTCATGAACCCGTGACCGCGACGTTCGACGGCCTTCCGGAGTTCGAGGCGCGGGGCCGAGTGTTCTCACTCGTCGCCCAGGCCGACCGAACCGCGAGAACCTTTCCGGTCAAAGTGGAAATTCCGAATCCCGCCCTGGCCATCAAGAGCGGCATGGTGTCCCGCGTCCGGTTCCAGGTCGACCGGCCTCACCGGGGGATCGTGATTCCGAAGGACGCCCTGGTCCTCCGCGGAGACAAGGAGTTCGTGTTTCGCGTGAACGAGGGCCTGGTTGAGCAAATTCCGGTGACCGCCGTCCTGCATGTCGAAGACCTCGTGGAAATCGAAGGGCCGATCCAGGAAGGCATGACCGTCGTGGTGGAGGGCAACGAACGTCTGTTCCCGGGCCAACCCGTGCGTGTCTTGGATGCCCCCGGAGAGACTCCCGGCAATACTCCATGAACGTCATTCAATTCGCCATCCGATACCCGGTCACCACGACCGTGGCCGTGATTCTCATGGCCCTGTTCGGGCTTGTGTCGCTCATGAAGCTGCCCATCCAACTCACGCCCGACGTGTCCAAACCCGAGATCACGATTGCGACGCGATGGCAGGGGGCCAGCCCCAAGGAAGTCGAACGCGAAATCGTGGACAAACAGGAAGAGCAACTGAAAGGGGTGGAGGGGCTGGAGAAGATGTTCGGCGAGAGTTCCTACGATTCCGCTGAAATCATCCTTCGGTTCCCGGCCGGAACCAATACCGACACGGCTCTGCTTCGCGTCTCCAACCGGCTCAACCAGGTCAAAGCCTATCCCGACGAAGTCGACGAACCCGTGATCAGCAGCGCCAATTCGAACGGCCGGGCCATGGGGTGGTTCATCTTCGAACCGTTGGAAGGGAACCCCGTCGAAATCGACACCTTGCGGGATTTTGCGGAAGACGTGATCAAGGCGCGGTTCGAGCGCATTTCGGGCGTGGCCGCGTCGAACGTGTACGGGGGTCGAAAACGGGAACTGCGCGTGCTCGTGGACCCCTTGAAACTGGCCATCCGTTCCCTGACGGTTCTGAATCTGGCGCAAGCGCTGGACCAGGAAAACCGCGATTACAGCGCGGGAGATTTCGATGAAGGCAAACGGGCGTACGTGGTCAGAACCACCGGTGAATACCAAAGCCCGGAGGACGTGGGCAACGTCATCATTGCGCGGCGGGACGGCGCGCCGGTGTACGTGCGGGACGTGGCGACCGTCAGCGTCTCGTATCAGGAGCCGCAGCACGTGGTTCGGGAAATGGGACGCAATTCCATTGCCGTCAATGCCATCCGCGAAACCGGAGCCAATACCCTGGACACGATGCAGCGCCTGCGGGAAGCCGTTGAGGAATTGAACGATGAAATCCTCCAACGGCGAGGCTTCAAGCTGTTTCAGGTCTACGACGAAACGGACTACATCTACAGTTCCATCAGCCTGGTGCAAAAGAATCTGGTCATCGGCGGCATCCTCGCCGTGACGATTCTGTTCCTGTTCCTGCGCACGGCGAGCACGACCTTCGTGGTCGGGTTGGCCATTCCCGTCAGCATCATGGGCACCTTCATCGCCTTGTGGGTGTTGGACCGGAACGTGAACGTGATCAGTCTCGCCGGCATGACGCTTGCCGGGGGCATGTTGGTGGACAATTCCATCGTCGTCCTGGAAAACATCTATCGTCACCGCGAATCGGGCAAATCGCTGGCGAAGGCCGCCTATGACGGCACCACCGAAGTCTGGGGCGCGGTGCTGGCCAGCACACTCACGACCATTGCGGTGTTCGTACCCATCGTGTTCATCGAGGAACAGGCGGGACAACTCTTTCGGGACATCGCCATTGCGATCAGCGCCGGAGTCGGCCTGAGCCTCCTGGTCTCCATTACCGTGATCCCCTGCCTGTCCGCGCGCATTCTGACGACCAGGAGCCGCGCCCGGCGACGCTCCTCCTCCCGCTCGCAGTTCCCGGCGGAGGACGCGGAAGATCGCGGGGCCCGACCGGCCGGCCGGAAGAGGAAAGCGGCCGACCGGATCGGCGATTTCGTGTACTGGATGTGCGGCAGTGTCGGCGCGCGCGTGGTGATCGTCTGCGGACTCACGGTGTTCGCCCTCGGCATCATCACGCTGTTCCTGCCGAAAGCCGAATACCTGCCCAGCGGGAACCGCAATCTGATCTTCGGCATTGTCCTGCCCCCGCCCGGCTACAACACGGAGAAATACGTGCGTTTGGGAGAGTCCATCGAGACCGTCCTCGCTCCCCATTGGGACGCCGAACCCGGATCCCCGGAAGAAGCCGCCCTGGATGGTCCGAGTATCCTCAATTTCTTCTACGTGGCGCGCGGGCGTTCCGTATTCATGGGCGGTCGCACCAACGACGACGCGGAAATCCGCGACCTGATCCCGGTGTTTCGGCGGGCCCTGGCCGATATCCCCGGGATCATCGGGATCGTGACCCAAAGCAGCCTGTTTGAACAGGGGTTGGGCGGAGGCCGGAACATCGACATCGAAATCACCGGGCCGGACCTCGACAAGCTCCTGGCCCTGGGCGGGCGGATCTTCGGACAGATTCAACAAATTCTGCCGGGCTCACAGGTTCGCCCGAAGCCGAGCCTCGACCTGGGCAGTCCCGAAGTGCGAGTCCATCTCAAGCGGGACCGGGCGGCCGACGTGCAAATAACCAACCAGGCTCTGGGCTTTACCATCGACGCCCTGGTGGACGGGGCCAAGGCGAGCGACTATCAATTTGAAGGAGACGAGATCGATCTCACGATCCGGGGCATCGATCAGTATGCCGACCGAACGCAAGACCTGGGAAACCTGCCAATTTTTACCCCGGGCGGCCGCCTCACCACGGTCGGTGATATTGCCGATATCACGCTCGTGGCAGGCCCCGAACAAATCAACCATATTGAGCGGGAACGGGCCATCACGATCCAGGTCATTCCGCCGAGCCAGATCCCTTTGGAGACGGCTATGGACATGATTCAGCAGCAGGTTGTCCAGCCGATCGAACAAGCGGGGAACCTTGGGCGTCTCTATAGCATTCACCTGGCGGGCACGGCGGACGACCTCACGAAAACCTATGACGCCCTGAAATACAATCTGCTCATGGCCTTGCTCATCACCTATTTGCTCATGGCCGCGTTGTTTGAAAGTTTCCTGTATCCTTTTGTGATTATCTTCAGCGTGCCGTTGGCCGCGGCGGGTGGCCTGCTCGGGCTGTCCGTCGTCAATCGCTTTATTGCCCCTCAACCACTGGACGTCCTGACCATGTTGGGGTTTATCATCCTGATCGGCGTTGTCGTCAACAATGCCATTCTGGTCGTGCATCAAGCCCTGAACTTTATGGACCCGCAACGGCTCAACCTGTGGGCATCCGATGAAGACCGGGCTTCGAGCGGCATGTCGGCTCGCGACGCCATCGCCGAATCGGTGCGATCCCGCGTCAGGCCCATCATGATGAGCATGCTGACGACGACCTTCGGCCTCCTGCCGCTGGTCCTGGCCTCGGGCGCCGGATCGGAATTGTACCGGGGTATCGGGAGCGTGGTGCTCGGCGGGCTCATGCTCTCGACGATGTTTACGCTCCTCCTGGTCCCGGCGATCTTCAGCCTCATGATGGGCTGGAAACTCAAGGGACGGACCGCACGGTCTAGAGCGGGCCTGGGCCGGGAAATCCGCGAGACGTGACCGGGAGGCGTATGCCCAACGTCAATGCAAGGAACGGCAAGCCGTTTCAAGAGGCCGTCATGATCGTCATCTTCCTCGCCGGCATGGTGTGTTGGCCGGGAATGACGACCCTCTCCCGGGCTCAAGACGCGCAGGATGAGGCCGCGTCGCCCCAACTCCTGCCCGAACTCCGGTTGAGCATGCAGGACGCGATGCAGGCGGCCGTGGACAACAATCCCACGGTGCAGATCTTTAAGGAGCGCGTGGCCCAGGCGCAAGAGCAAGCCTTTACCCAGCGCGGCGCCCTACTGCCGAACCTGTCCGCCCGGGTCAGCGGAGCGAGAAGACGATTCTTTCTCGGCGCCTTCGCCCAACGTGCCGGCGTGTCCCCCCCCATAGACTTTTATGAAAGCCGCATTGCCTTGACCCAGAACATCTTCAGCCTGAGTCTCATCCAGAAATGGCGCGCGGCCCGAACGAATATCGAAGTGGCCGGCCTGGACTCGGAAACCCAAAAAATGGACACCATGGCCCTGGTCGCCTTGGCGTACCTGGATACCTTGCGAGTCCAAAAATCCGTCAAGGCCCGCTTGGCCGGGGTCAAGCTCAATAAGGAACTGTTGCGCCTGGCCATGCAACGCAAGTCGGTCGGCATGGCCACCAAGTTGGACGTCACCCGCGCCAAGGTGCAACTCGAAAATGAAAAACAACGCCTGCTCGTCGCTCGCAACGACTTCGGCAGCGCCAAACTCAACCTGAGCCGCGGCATCGGGCTCTCCTTCGACGTGAAGTTGATCCTGACGGACGAACTGAAACTGGTCCCCGTCACCGCCCAGACCGTGGACGAAGCCCTGCAGATCGCCAGGGAACACCGTGTCGAACTCAAAGCCCAAAAAAAACGGGAACGGTTGGCTGCACTCACGCTCAGTTCGGTGGTGATGGAACGCGTGCCCTCGCTCTCGGGCAGCGGTGACGTGGGCCTGATCGGGAATCAACCCAGCCGAGCGTTGACCACCGACAACGTCCAGGTCCTGCTCTCCATTCCCCTGTTCGACGGAGGCCAGCGTGAAGGCCGCATTTCCGAACAGCGCAGTCTGGTTCGCATGGAGTCCCTCAAAACGCGAGACGTCGAAAAGCAAATCGGGTTGGAAGTCCGGGACGCCCTGTTGACGATGGAGTCGACCCAACAACAGGTCGCCGTGGCCGGGGAAGGGCTCCGGTTGACGTTCCAGGAACTCCGTCTCGCCCGGCGGCGCTTCGCCGTCGGCCTGGCAACCAATATCGAAGTCACGGACGCCCAAACGCGGGTGACGCAAGCCCGGGACAACCTCATCGAAGCGCTGTTCAATTTCAACGCGTCGCGCGTGAATCTCGCCAGAGCCCAAGGCCGGCTCGAAGCACTCTAATCCCCCAGCCACCACCCATGGTCACTTCCGACCCGCACATTCAGAACGACGTTCGGTCCCAGGCAAAGAAACGCCGGACCTTCGCCATTATCAGTCATCCCGACGCGGGGAAAACCACCGTCACGGAAAAACTGTTGCTCTATTCGGGGATGGTCCGGACGGCCGGCATGGTGGGAAGCCGGAAAAGCTCCAAAACGGCAACCTCCGACTGGATGGAAATGGAACAGGAGCGCGGGATCTCGATTACCGCGTCGGCCATGCAGTTCCAATACAAACATGCCGTCATCAACGTGCTCGATACACCGGGGCACGAAGATTTCTGCGAAGATACCTACCGGACGCTGACCGCGGCGGACAGTGCCGTGATGGTCATCGACGCGGCAAAAGGCGTTGAGGCCCAAACCCGGAAATTGTTTGAGGTGTGCCGGTTGCGCAACATCCCCGTCCTGACGTTGATCAACAAGATGGACCTGCCGGGACGCCCACCACTGGACCTCATGGCCGAGGTGGAAGACGTCCTGCGCATTCACGCCAACCCGATCAATTGGCCCGTGGGGTCGGGACAACAATTCGTGGGCGTCGTGGACCGCGCCTCCCGCCGGATCTCGCTGTTCAAAAAGATGGCGGCGCAAGGCTCCGCGAAAGCCGGCCGCCGTGAAATTTCTTTGGACAGCCCCGAAGCCCGGGCCCTGATTGAGGAAGACGTCCTGCAGGAAGTCAACCACGATTTGGAATTGTTGGACGTAGCCGGGAATCCGTATTCGCAGGAGGCTTTTCTTCGCGGTGAAGTGACACCCGTGTTTTTCGCCTCCGCGCTCACGAATTTCGGCATCGAGAATTTCTTTGACGCCTTCGTGGAGATGGCGCCCGCGGCTATTCCACGCACTGCCGATCAACACGACGGCACCGCAGTCGTCGTGGACCCGGTGGAAAGACCGTTCAGCGCCTATGTCTTCAAGATCCAGGCGAACATGAATCCCCGGCATCGAGACAGCACCGCCTTCCTGCGAGTCTGCTCCGGCCGGTTCGAGCGCGACATGGTGGTCAAACATCACCGCCTGGGGCAAGACGTGCGCTTGTCACGGCCGCACAGTCTCGTGGCCAAGGGCCGCAACACCGTGGACGTGGCGTATCCCGGGGACATCATCGGAATCATCAACCCGGGACAGTTCGCCATCGGTGATACCATTTCATTGAGTGACGGATTCAATTATCAATCCCTTCCTCAGTTTCAACCGGAAGTGTTCGCCCGGATTCAGCCCACCGACGTGGGCAAACGGAAAGCCTTTGACAAAGGCATGGAGCAAATGGCCGCCGAGGGCACGGTGCAGCTTCTCAGGAGCCTTGATGACCTGGAATTTCTCGTCGCCGCCGTAGGCCGGCTCCAGTTCGACGTCTTGCAATTTCGCCTGCGGAACGAATACCGGGTGGAGACCCGCCTCGAGCCCCTTTCCTATACGTGCAGCGCCTGGCTGGTCGGAGACCTCGACACCTTCCGCGCCCCGAGCGACGCCATGCTCGTCAAAGATCACCGGGACCGCCCCATCGTGCTCTTCCGCTCCTCCTGGTCCAAGACCTTCACCAAAGAACGTAACCCCGACCACGAACTTCTGGAGATGGGGTAACTTTCTCTCGAGAGCCCATTTCTTTGAGAAACCGCCTGATGCAGGAAGATCTGCTATGATGTCCAAAAGCAACTGGAAATCGCTTACCTGAAAAACGGGAGGGTAGAAATGGCCGTTCAAGTCTATGGATGTAACCACGTGGTCATCGAAGTGGACGACGCGCAGAAAGCCGTGGAATTTTATTCAGACGTGTTCAACGTGGAAATGCTGCGGGGAGGAGAGGGCGCCGCGTGGTGCAAACTCGGAGAGCATCAATTCCTGGCCATCTTCGAAGTCGAAACCCTGCAACCCGATCGCATGAAACACTTCGGTCTCATGGTCCGGGATGAAGCGCAAGTCAATGAGGTGCGGGAGAAACTCGTCAACAAATACGGCCTCAAGTTGGAGCCCCCGTTCCATTGCGACTTCCGTGACCCCTGGGGAAACCGCATCCAGGTCGTCGACCTTCACGACGAGTCGCTCGTGTGGCTGCTGCCCTACCGCGAAGTGCAGGATGCAGGGGTAAAGCTTTCAGAGTGATTGGGGAATGGCGCAACTCGTCAGTTCGTTGTAAATATCCATCAGGTTTTCTTCCAATTCTTCTCTCGTTTCACCTTGCGTCCGGTAGTCGGGATACTCTGCTAAGAATCCAAGCCACATGGCCCCATCTTGCCAATAGACGTACTTTTGCATTTGTTTTTCCACGCCGTCGAGACGATTATTCGCCGAATAATCCCTCCAACAACTCCTTACCCATTTTGCCGATGGATTTGCCGAGTTGCTCGACGCCTTGGGGCAGGAGTATCCCCGGTTTCATGACAGCCTTGTCAATGGCCTCGTAGATCTGCTCGAAGATGACGGCTGACGCTTGCGAGAACGTGGTGCCGCCTGACGGGTTGCCGATGTCACGCAAGTCGAGATCGGGTAACGACACCTGCGTGACTTCGTCTTGTCCGCCGACGAAGCTCACGTTGATGATCGCATCTTTGACCGTCACTTTCTTGACGTGAACGGACTTATCGGATTCCCGGCTTTCCTCAGGTTTTGCCTCCTTGTCTTGGTCGTCGTCATCGGAACCGGATCCCGTATTTCGCTTGACGTTCTCGTGGATCGTGCCGAGGTTGCTGCCCCGTAACGACCACTCGAACGTCACGGCCGGTTTGACGATCAGCACCTCCTCGACAATCACGGTATCCGTCAACAGCGAGTTCCAATCGACCCGTATCCGAATCTCCGGGAGGGACACGGCAAAAGCGGTCTCATATCCTTCAGGGTTGTTGACCACGAGCCCGGTCAATCCGGCGTGCATGCTTGTGCCGGACAGCAGGGTCACGTCCACATCCTCCAGCGTGACCGGTACGCCCAGTATTCGGGGCCCCATGGTCTCGATGCCGCCTTTGACCAAGGCATTCAACGACAGGCTGACAAACACCAGTGCCAGAAGTCCGATGACTCCAACGAGCACGAGAAATCTCACGAACACTTTCATTTGAATCCGGTTTTCCCGGGTCACGATTCAACCGGCCGTTGCCAGCGTGGCCAGGATTTTCTCTGATGTTTTCCTATCGAATTCGCTTCCATAAAATCGAAGGAAGAGGGCCCGTCGTAAGTCTTCCCGTGTCAGATGGGGAGCTTTTTCCTTCAAGGACGCGATGACAAGGGCTTGCGCCGTCTCATGCATCGAACAGCCCATTTTCAACCGGTCCTCTCCTGAACGGGTCAGTATCATGCTTCGGAACCGTTGTTCCATCTCGATGGAGGTATCCCTCATGCCAGCACTTCCCGATACAGATCTCTTAACCCAAGACGATCTGCCCAGCCGACCAAATAATCGTGATCCAACTGTGGTACGGCAGCCGCTGACGAAATGCAGAGCTGTCCACGCCGGAATTGTAAATGTTCATTCACTGACAATTGATACGAAAAACCTCCCAATCTGTCATTCCCGCAAGTTTTTAGCGGGAATCCAGGGTCCTTGCCCCCCGCGAAGGGAAAGAAAACAAGAAACCCTGGATCCTCGATTAAGGATGTCGAGGATGACAGCAGGGAAAATGCAGATTCCTCGCTACGCTCGGAATGACAATTCCGGTGCGGTCGCCTCTGATTCTGTCAACGAATCCGTGGACATATACGGGGCTCTAATTGCTACAATTCACGCCGGCCTTCGATGGATTTGGTCAGCGTCACGTCGTCGGCGTATTCGATGTCCATGCCCACGGGAATCCCGTACGCGATGCGTGAGACCTTGACCCCGTAGGGTTTCAAAAGTTTCGTGAGGTAAATTGCCGTGGCCTCGCCTTCGATGGTGGGGTTCGTCGCCACGATGACCTCCTGCACTCCACCGTCCCGAACGCGCGCTTCCAACTCCTTTGCGCGAATGTCGGACGGCCCAACCCCGTCCAGCGGTGAGAGCGAGCCCATCAGGACGTGATACAAGCCCTTGTATCCGCGACTTTGATCGATCGCATGTAACGTGCTCGGTTCTTCCACGACCAGAATCTTCGTGCGATCCCGTTGCGGATCCTGGCAGATGTCGCACAACTCGCTTTCCGCGATATTGCGACATTGCTCGCAAAACACCACAAATTCCTTCACGTCGCGAATGGCATCGGCCAGGCGCAGGGCCTCCTCCTTGTTGACCTTCATCATATGAAACGCGAGTCGCTGCGAGGTCTTTTGCCCGATGCCGGGCAATCGCACGAACTCCTTGGCCAGTTTGGCCAATAACCCCTGACGCTGTTGTACGCTCATGATGACATCGTGGATTCTGGATTGCGGATTTGAAGATCCAAAATCAAAAATCCCCAATCAGCAATTCCTTACATTCCGGGGATGCCGAGACCTCCGGTCAACCCCTTCACTTCATCAGCCATTAGCTCCTTGGCCTTGCGCAAGGCTTCATTGGTGGCAGCCACAAGGAGGTCCTGTAACATGTCGGGATCCTCGGACTTCAAGACTTCGGGCTCGATCGCCACGTTGGTGATTTGCATCCCGCCATTGGCCGTGACCGTGACCATCCCGCCTCCGGCCGACGCCTGGACGGTCTTCGCGGCTGCTTCCTCCTGAATTTTCCCCAGTTTCTCCTGCATGGCCTGGGCCTGTTTCAACAGATTTCCCATGTTGCCAAAAGGATTCTTGGACATGCTTACGCCTCCTTCTTTCCCCTCGGGCGACTGGCCTTCACCACTTCGCCGCCAAACAGTTCCATAGCCTGTTTGACCATGGGATTCGCTCGTGCTTGTTCCAACAAAGCCTCGTCATCCTGTTCCCGCCGTTTGGTTCGCATCTGTCTGATCGTGAGGCCGTCGCCCGGTTCTCCGGTCAATTCGACCACCCGAAGGTGAATGCTCGCCCCTGCGACGGTTTGGCAGACCTTTGCAATCAATGCGCGGGTCTCTTCTTTCTGGATTCTCGAACAGGCCACCGCCGCGGTTTTGGGAAACCCCACGATGACCTGGTTGCCTTCGATTTTCACCAACGTTCCCATTTCCAAATGGGTTCCAATGTTGGGGGAATCCTGAATCACGGATTCGACGACCCGCTGCCAGTCTTCTTCCCGGATAGCCGGCGGACTCCCCGGGGACGCCGGTTTCGGTTGAGGCGCCGGTTTGGCCTCGACCGCAGGCCGAGCGGCGCGAGGCGTGCTCGCCGCGTTGGAAGCGGGGGTCTTTTGCTCCGGAGGAGAGGGGCGCCCTCCCTGCCCGGGCACGGGAGCCGGGGGCCTGCCCTGCCTGTCCTGAGCGGAGCCGAAGGGTCGACCTGACGCTCCAGGGCGATGGTCAGGTTGTCTTACCGCTGACGGCGGCGCCCCGGACGCCGGCCGGGGTTTTTCTGCCGGCGTGCTTGCAACCTGGGGTTGCGGACTCCGTCCCGTTTCGGCCTGCCGCGTAACCTGCGCGCCGGGCTGCAGCAACCGCGCCGCGCGCACAGCGGCTACTTCAAAGACAAACCGGGGATGCGCCGTTGACCGGAGGCGATCTTCGGCCTGGGCGAAGAGGTGAAAGACCTCCTGTACCTGCTCCACCGAGAACGACTTGGCTTCAGTCAACAAGTGTTTCACCTCCTCATCCGGCAAATCCATCAAACCCTGCGCTTGTTCGAACCCCGGCACCACGGCTGCAATCATCAGGTGACGCATACGCTCCACCACCGCCCCGCAATAGGCCCGCAGGTCGTACCCGTGATCGACCACCTCGCCGACCAGGGCCACGGCCGCGGCCGGGTCTTGGGTCACGACCGTCTGCACGAGGCGACTCACCAGTTCGTCGGGAACGGCCCCGAGCATCTCATCCACGTCGTGCTCGGTAATCGATTGGCCGCCGAACGCCACGGCCTGATCCAACAGACTGAGTGCGTCGCGCATACTGCCTTCACTCGCCCTGGCCATCGCCCCCAGACTTCGCTCATTGATCGTGACGCCGACGTGTGTCACGACTTCCTGGAGACGCGCAATGATCTCCCGCCGGGGAATCCGGCGAAAGTTGAAATGTTGGCAGCGAGACGTGATGGTGGGCGGGATCTTATGAACTTCGGTCGTCGCAAAGATAAACACCGCGTGCGGCGGGGGCTCTTCCAGTGTCTTCAAGAGCGCGTTGAACGCCGAATTGGAGAGCATGTGGACTTCGTCGATGATGTAGATCCGATAGGTGCCCCGGAACGGTGAAAACTTGACGTTTTCGCGAAGCTCCCGGACGTCGTCCACGCCGGTGTTCGAGGCGCCGTCGATCTCGATGACGTCAACCGAGTTGCCGCGCGTAATTTCCAAACAACTCTCGCACTGACCGCAGGGTTCCGGGGTCGGCCCCCTTCGACTCTGTTCAGGACTCCGTTCAGGCCCGTCGGCTTCGCTCGGGGCTTCGCTCCGGCCGCAATTCAGCGCCTTGGCCAGAATCCGGGCGGCCGTGGTTTTGCCCACGCCGCGCATGCCGGAAAAAAGATACGCATGGGCAACCTGCTGCCGAAGGATGGCGTTCCGTAACGTCTGCACGACGTGCGGCTGTCCGATCAACTCTTCGAATGTGCCCGGACGAAACTTTCTGGCGGAAACCTGGTAGTCCATCACTCGTTCCTTCGGCTCCACCTAGCGCCGCGCGTCATCTCTTGAGGCACCGCCACGTGGTCACGACATGAAGATCGTCACAAGCGGGGCCGGGTGATCCTGTAGCACACAGACTCGCTTGCTTACCGTTGCTTCCTTCCGGACCTGGCGGGGTTCACAAGATTCTGCTGCACAGGGCCCAGCCCCTTTCCGTTGTCAGTGATGAGGGTTAGAGAGATGAGGAACGCCCGGCGATTTTTCCTCATCTGTTTGTTAACTCAAAATATTTTCTTCAGCACTCGCCCTGCTCATTCATTTCCAGCATCTGCGACACACGTATGGTCCCGCCGTTTTCCAAAAACGGATCGGATTGAGCGATTTGAACGGCGGCCTCCATGCTTTCTGCCTTGACCACGGCAAATCCTTTCATCGAATTCGGATCTTGATCATCTTCAACGCTACCTGAGGTGACAATTTTTGAAACGGGCAACGGTGTTCCCGGATTGACGATGGTATCGCCAAGATCTTTGACCCACGCGTTCCATTTCTCCATTTGCGCCATTCCTTCTTCCTGCGAGTCCGGCTTGTTTCCGCCGCAATAGGCCAGCATGAAATTCGGCATCTCCCCACCCTTTTCGGTTCTCGTCGGTCAAACGAATACTGGATTTTTGCTACTCCAGACCCACAGCCGTCACCATAGTAGCAGCATTCCTATCGAAAGGGCTACCGTAAACCCGTCTTTCGATCGCAACCTGTTGTCGAGCCCGCCATCGCCCCCATGACTTTAGTGCAATAGATATCTTCTCCTGTCTCATTCATTCTCTTGGGCTTACAGGTTCCCCTGTTTGCAGCCGGGAGAAGAAAAAACAGACTAGACTGCTTCATAGCCGTATTGGGGAGGATCGAGGAAACAAATGGACCATTCATGAAAATCTCGTTGCCGTTTTGGTGTGTTCGGCTAAGTTTAGCCTGCCAGTAGTTTGCTTCAGTTCCGAAGCGATTCATGTTCGCTTCGCCGTCCGGGTAAGACTCACCATTGCCCGTGGGGGGTAAAAGTTTTAGGAATCGTACGGACCGACCATTCCGGAGGCGGGGATAAGCAGGATCGGTTGCGCGGGGAAAATGTGCGAACAGAAAGGGGGCAAGTATGAAAGTCGAAGAGCAGGCTCCAGTCCCGGTCACTGTGTTGACAGGATTTCTTGGTGCGGGCAAAACAACCTTGTTGAATCGTATTCTGACCACCGAGCATGGGAAACGAGTGGCGGTGATTGTGAATGAATTCGGCGAAGTCGGGATTGATAATCAGCTGGTGGTAGGGGCGGACGAAGAAATCTTTGAAATGAACAATGGGTGCATCTGTTGTACCGTTCGAGGAGATCTGATCCGGATTATTTCCAATTTACTCAAGCGGAAAGAGCGGTTCGACTATATGGTCATCGAGACCACGGGACTGGCCGATCCGGCGCCCGTCGCACAAACCTTTTTTGTGGACGATGACATGAAGCGCCGGTTGATGCTGGATGCCATTGTGACGGTGGTGGATGCCAAGCATATCTGGGAGCATCTGGACACCAGTCCCGAAGCCAAGGAGCAGATCGCATTTGCGGACGTGATTCTCCTGAATAAAATCGATCTGGTGGACGAAGGGGAGGTGGAGCGGCTGGAGGCCCGCGTGCGGGCCATCAATCCCATGACCAAAATCTACCGGACCCGCGATGCCCGGTTGGAAATCGAACGCCTGTTGAACGTGGGGGCGTTTGATCTGGGCCGGAAACTGGAAATCGACCCGAACTTTTTGGGCGAGGAAGCCCACGAGCATGATCCGTCGGTCTACTCCGTGTCGATTGCGGAGTCAGGGCAGGTGGATGAGGCCCGGACGAATGATTGGCTGCGGGAGGTCTTGTCGGGGATGGGTACCGACATTTTTCGCATGAAGGGTATTTTGGATGTGAAGGGACGAGATGAACGTTTTGTCTTTCAAGGCGTGCATATGTTGTTTGACGGACGTCCCGATCGGCCATGGAAGGCTCAAGAAACCAGGGGGAATCAGTTGGTGTTCATCGGGCGCAACCTCGATCGGGACCGGCTCGTCGAAGGGTTTCGGGCATGCCTCGTTTAGTACGGCCCCGGGCCAAAATTCAATTGCAGTCGATCGCGACGTTTCAATTGGATGAATACGTCCATGCCGTCATGTTTTCGCCGGACGGCAGCCGGTTGGCGGCAGCGGATGCGAGCGGCCAGGTCGCGGTGTGGGATGTGGGATCCCAGGAGTGTGTCTTCCGTAACACGAAACATCAAGGCGCGGTACTGGCGGAGGGATGGCATCCCGGAGGAAAAATTCTCGCAACCGCCGGGGAAGACGGAGTGGGGCGTGTGTGGGACGTCGGTTCCGGGGAAGAGCGTGCCGTGGTTCCGGTTGGAGATGGAAAGGGCTGGGTGGAGCATCTGGCGTGGGAGTCCGGCGGCGAACGGTTGGCGATGACCGCGGGAAAAACCCTGCAGATCCTGAAGTGGTCGGAGTCGGGCGGGTGCTCCGTGGAATGGGAGACCTCTGATCATAAGAGTTCCGTGTCCGATCTTTGTTGGCGAAAGGGGTATCCGGGCCAAATTTTTTCCTCCTGTTTCGGAGGAGCTACGCTGTGGCAGGTCGGGATGGATTCTCCCGTGAATACGTTTCCCTATGACGGGGCGCTCCTGTCGTTGTCAATCAGTTCGAACGGGCAGTATCTGGCCGCGGGAAATTTGGACGGGTCGGTTCATTTATGGAGTCTCTCGACCGGGCAGAACTGGCATATGGCCGGTTATCCCTGCAAGGTCGGGCATGTGGTCTTCGATCCCTATGGAGAATCTTTATGGACGGCAGCCGGGCCTGATTTGGTGACGTGGTCGGCCCAAAAATTCGAAGGATCCAGTGGCAGGCTTTTGAGCGGCCATTTGGGGTGGATTCAAGCCATTGCCTGTCACCCTCGTCAGCGGGTGGTGGCGACGGTAGGAGAAGACGGGTTGCTCTGCTTGTGGGAGCCAGGGAAGGCGAAGCCCAGGGTGAGTCGGGAGTTGCGTGTGTCGCGAGGATTGTCCTGTGTGGCCTGGAGTCCGACCGATGTCTGTCTGGCGGTGGGAGCCGATGACGGAACGGTGGCGCTTTTTGCCGTGGAAGGCGTGGGGGAGAAATGATGGATTTATTCGGAGGGCGCCGCCGCATCGATCCGGATCAGGCGGATCGCATCAAATCCTGGGCTCGTTCAGCCTGGTCTTTGCCGGAAGAGACCACGGTCATGGTGACCGAATTGGAGTGCCGGGAGCCCGGTTGTCCGCCCATTGAAACGGTCATTGCGTTTTTGGAAGGGCCGGGAAAGACGACCCAGTTCAAGATTCATAAAACGGCGGATGAGGTCACGCAACCGGATGTGGAAGCCCTGGCGCAGGACGGGGAAGACCATCATGATGATAGAAGCCGCGATGTATCGGAGAAGCGGGAAACGGCGTGACTGACGCAACAATGGTAAACGGTCGGAAGCTGACCGACGACCCCGAGGCGCGACGTCTGGTCAGAGAGGCCCATGCCCGGATGTACAGGTGGCCCAAAGAGTTTGGCGGATATCGAGCCGACGTCGCCCTCAACGACAACGGCACCATTGTCCGGGGAACGGTTCAGTTGGTGCCTCGAAAAGAAACCACCGTGGACTTGCCGGGCGCCGATCCGGCGTTACAGGAATGGGTGCGCGAACGGTTGTGGACGCAGGGCATGCATTTGGCCTATTCGCCGTTTGAGGATGGTGACGGCCGCTACATCTTATCCTTCGATTCCGAAGAGGATGCCGGTTGTGCTCATCCCCGGGGGCGCCGTGTGCTGTTGACCGGAGGACGACTCGAGTCCTGGTACCGCCTCAAGAACCGACAATATACGCAAATCGGGCGCATCACCCCCATGACCGAACGTCGGGTGAATACCATAGAACGGTACGACACCGCCCCGGATGGCCGGCAAGCGTCCAGTCATTACGTAATGACCTACTTTTCGCTGGATGGTCACTCGGTGATCGGGATGGAAAGTTACGTCAACGAATTTGTGGAGGTGGCCGGGATCTGGGTTCCGGCCGTCCGGCGTGTGTCATTCGGAGAGAACAGCGGAGTCGGCACGCGGATGATTATCTTAGCGAACCATGAGGTGATGGAATGAGTCAGGCAGACGGTGCAACCACGGAAACAGCAGACCTTAAAAGAGCCGGCCTCAGCGTGGCGGTGGCGGTCTTGACGGTCTCGGATTCCAGAACGCTCGAAACGGATACGAGTGGATCCACCATTGTTGATCGATTGATGGGGGCGGGGCATCGCGTGGCCGACCGCAAACTGTGTCCGGATGAATATGAGACTATTCGGGAAACGATCGCCGCCTGGGTGGCGGACCCGGCGATTGAATTCGTGATCGTGACGGGCGGGACCGGCGTGACCCAACGGGATGTGACGCCGGAGGCCGTCCGTTCGCTGTTTTCCAAGCCGATTCCGGGCTTCGGTGAATTGTTTCGCTGGCTGAGTTACCGTGAAATCCGGACCTCTACCATTCAATCCCGGGCGGATGCCGGGGTGTGCGGCGACACCATTGTGTTTCTCCTGCCGGGGTCGACCGGAGCCTGCCGCTTGGGCATGGAACAAATCATCCTTCCCCAGCTCGACATAGATCATCGCCCTTGCAACCTCACCGAATTATTGCCACGTGTCAAACATGAACGGCCACCGGTCCATGGACATGGCTAACAGCGAGGGGGTTCGATGTATCATAGTCAGGGAACCTCAGATCTGTGGCCCTGACCGGATCGGGCCAACCGCGTGAGCCTGCCTCAAGAATCCACATGGATGTTTGTCATCTTGATGGGGTTGCTGGGCAGCCTGGGCGCCTTATTACCTGCTGGTCTGGTTCTGTTTATTCCGGATGGGTGGCGGCAATGGATGATGCCGAATCTGCTGGGGTTTGCGACCGGCACGATGCTGGCGACCGCGACCATCGGGCTGCTTCCCGAGGCACTCGAAGGCATTTCGATTAATGAGGCGGGTATCGCTTTGTTGGCGGGGCTGGTCCTGTTCTTTGTTCTGGAATGGATGGTGATCTGGCGCCATGCGCACGGGGAGGCTGGTGAACTCAAGCCTCACGGGCATGCGAAGGACTCGATGGTTCGCCGAGAAGCCGGAACATTGATCCTGGTCGGCGATGCCGTTCATAACTTTGCCGACGGTATTGCTATCGGCGTGGCCTGTGTCGTATCCCCTGCCTTGGGTCTGGTCACGGCGTTGGCGGTTCTGGTTCATGAAATTCCGCAGGAGTTGAGTGACTTCACCATTCTGCTGTCGAGCGGATTTTCCCGGTGGCAGGCGTTTTGGGCCAATACCCTGTCTGGTATGGCGACCCTCGCAGGGGTGGTGTTGGCGTTTGGGGGCTTGGCCTATGCGGAGCCGATCGTGCCCTATGCCCTGACGTTGGCCGCCGCCAGTTTTTTGTATATCGGTCTTGCCGATCTGGTTCCCGACTTACATGGCCGACACGGGGCGGCCAGTGGGGTTTGGCCGTTTGCCATGATGCTGACCGGAATGGTGACCATCGGCATGCTGACCATGCTCCCGCACTAGGGGGATCCCTGAACCATCCTGCCGACTTATTCATCATCTCAGGCGGTTGGGTCATCGACCCTGGACGGTGGAATGGTGCGGGGGATGTCTGGATCAGTCAAGGGCGTATCGCCGAGGTGACGCCTCCCCAGACGGCTCTTCCCTCACATGCCGACCACTTCAAGGCCGACGGGTTGATTGTGGCGCCGGGTTTGGTGGATCTGCACGTCCATCTCCGGGAACCGGGTTATGAGTACAAAGAAACCATCGGGACTGGAACTGCTGCAGCCGCTGCCGGTGGGTTTACGACCGTCTGTTGCATGCCCAATACCAATCCCGTTAATGATTCCCCTGCCGTGACCCAGACCATCCACGACCGTGTGCATGCTACCGGGCTGGTTCGCGTGCATCCAATCGGGGCCATCACCAAAGGATTACAAGGGAAAGAGCCGGCAGACCTTCGGGGCTTACGTGGGGCCGGATGTGTGGCTGTCTCGGATGATGGCCGTCCCGTGATGAACAATGCCGTCATGCAACAGGCGATGTTAGAGGCTCGGGTCTTGGATCTGCCGGTGATCGATCATTGCGAAGATCTGTCATTGGCCGAGTGCGGATGTATGGCTGAGGGGCCCCTTTCCCGTCTCTTGGGAGTCCGAGGCATCCCTTCTGAAGCGGAATCCAAGATGGTGGAACGGGATATCGCGTTGTCCAAGGCAACGGAATGTCATCTGCATATTGCGCATATCAGTACGGCGAATGCCGTGGAGGCCGTCCGGACGGCCAAGGCCGCCGGAATTCGGGTGACTGCGGAAGCGTGCCCCCATCATTTCATGCTGACCGAAGAGGCGGTGCGGGAGCAGGGCGCATTGGCGAAAATGAATCCTCCCCTCCGTCGAAATGCGGATGTCCAGGCGGTCCGCGACGGGTTGCAGGATAGCACCATTGATGCCATAGCCACCGATCATGCTCCGCATGCGGCCTATGAGAAGCAGTGGGGGTTGTCCAGGGCTCCATTTGGAATAGTCGGGCTTGAAACGGCCTTAGGGCTTTCTCTTCGGCTGGTAGAAGAGGGCCTGTTGCCCCTGGAATCCATGATAGAAAAACTGACGTCAGCCCCGGCCCGGTTGCTTGGCCTATCGTGCGGGACGCTGGCCGCCGGTGTGCAGGCTGATGTGGTGTTGATCGATCCAAGGATGGAATGGACGGTTGATCCGGAACGGTTTCGGTCGAAGGGGCGGAACAGCCCGTTCGCCGGGTGGCGACTTCGCGGTGCGGTTGTCCGGACCCTGGTTGGCGGGGTGACGGCGTTTCAAAGAACGCAAGATGAATGAGGATGTATGCCCATCTATGAATATCAAGCCGAATATTGTTTGAAATCGCTGTTTTGTCCCAAGCGGTTTGCCTTTTGGCAGAACATGCATGATGCCCCGGTGACGGCCTGTCGCGAATGCGGGGCACCGTTGGAGAAGATCCCGTCGGTGTTTTCGGCAGGGGCTGATGTGATGGCCCAAAGCCGGGCGTCATCGGATCCTCCACCGGGCTCGACCGCTCCTCCCCCCACGCTCAAGAACATTTACGGTGGCGGGTTGGGCATACAAGGCTGTGGACATGATTGCCGGTCGCATGGAGGGCATTCACATGGCAAGCCCTGACCCCATTTCCGATCCCTGATTGACCTCGTCTCGCCCCCTTCATGCAGACCGCCTCACTAGCCTCGAAGCGAGTATTGCACCCATGGGGTTCTTAACAGACAAGATCAGTAGAATATCGGAGATACGGGAACGGAACGATATCTGAGGTAAACGCTTGTGGGCAACCTTGATTCTTGACCATGGTCATGGTCTTTCCTCCACGTTTCTTCACCTGAACAAAATTTTGGTAATGAAAGGAGATCATATTACGCAAGGAGACGTCATCACTGAATTGGGTGAATCGGGCCGTGCGACGGGTCCGCATTTGGATTGGCGGATGAACCTCTTTACCCAGCGAATAGATCCCCAGCTCTTCGTCGGTCCCATGCCCGCGAAGTAATGGCCTCCACGTCAGATTGAAACTCAGTTGCCGTTAAACACGGCTCGAGGACTT
Source organism: Nitrospirales bacterium (assembly GCA_965207015.1). Lineage (GTDB taxonomy): Bacteria > Nitrospirota > Nitrospiria > Nitrospirales > UBA8639 > Bin75. The sequence goes on from OZ242257.1 coordinate 2,106,570, forward strand.
GCAGCACCCGCTACAGCAATCACCACATACGCATGACGCGTCACAGCGACAAACTTCCGTTCCACAACAGCAGCCACACGTCGTTGTCTTGCATGCACACTTGCCATTTTTGCAGCATCCACAGGAATCCTTCATTGCTATCTCCTCCTCATTTTTCGCAGCACTCCCAATTGTTTTCAAAACAATCCAGGAGCCTGCATTCAGAATCATTCGACGCTTCACTTCCACAGATTAGGGAAAACTGGTGAAGCATTTCCACCATCCTGTTCAAGTCGGCTATCTTCTGTTCAATTTGATCGATCTTCTCGTGACAAGTCTTTGCAATAAAAGGTCGTGTTTCTCGGGAACAAAGAGCAAGGTCCAGGAGATCTTGAGCGTCTTTGAGAGAGAATCCAAGCCCCTGAACTCTCTTGACAAACTTGATTGTCCGCACGTCAGATTCCGAGTACTTTCGAAAACCTGACGTTCGAAATGGCATTTCCAGAAGACCTTTCCTCTGATAAAAGCGGACTGTCTCCACCCCAACCCCGGCTGCCTTGGCTAAGGTTCCAATCGTCATCAATTCTGTATCGGTCTTTTTCATATCTGAAGTATGCACTCCGTACCATGGTACGGAGTCAAGCTTTTTTTCATCCGCACCCACTGGCCGCGAGCACGGGGCGAAGGGAGTGGCCCTGTACGGGGAGCCACCACAGACGCAAGTCGTCGAGTGCTTCCAGCGGTTCGACTGGTCTGAAAGGAGAATGCTGCTGCCAGCTTCCTGACATGGTATGATAACGCTCTACTGTAAGCCTGAGCGTGGAAACAGGAATTATGAAAGGCCTTTTTGAGTACGCGGTAACCTACCAAAGGCCCCGTGTTTGGTCAATTTGCCACCCGTGTGGCCTGATACGTGGAATTGCCTCCTGCTGAGATGGGCTGACCGGCCTTTTTTTGCTACAATCATATATACAGACTACGGAGGTTCACACATGATTACATACGACTATCATTGTGACGTCAATGATACGACGCTGACCGTTCGGCACAGCATCAAAGAAACGCTGGCTACTTGGGGAGAACTGTGTGCTCGGGCAAACCAACATCCGGGTGACACGCCACCGGAAACGCCCGTCCGTCGTCTTTTTGGAGGCGGCAATGTGATGCTCAAGGGCACGAAATGCGCCAAATCTCAGGGCAGTAGCTGCTCGTGCTGCTGAGCATTCACTGCATCCGATCACGAGAGCCTTTCGCATCGCATAGACGACGTTATCGATTAGTGGACGTCCTGCACGGGTTCGTGTGCACCCCAAGCCCCATCCTTTCGAACCGCGAATGTCACAGGTATCCACACGAGAGGCCAAGCCGCGCCCCAGGCGGTTTCTTCGCTTGGGGCGCGGCGCATTAGTGAAGGTCGATGCCAGCAGTAAGCTCACCCAACTGCCTGGCAGGTCGTATCTGACCACCTTAACCAATACCCAACAGAGACGAGTCAGTCGCAGCCAGTCCCACGCGATCCGTCATTACCTGCTCCGTTGGTGACGTCCCACACCCCCACATTTCTTCGTTCGGCCTTTCCTCTTCGGCCTACACTCGTCCACAGAAAACATACCTTTCATTTAGTAGTTTTGGATGTTCATTGAAAAGTTATTCATGAAAGCGAAGTGTCCGCGTATAAGCCGCGTATAAGTATACACGGCAGAAACTATCGCTGGTGAACTAGCTTTCAGTTGGCGTTTCAAATCATTTTCACCCCATAAACTCGTTTCTCTCGCTGCACAGTTGTATTTAATTGCCAACCAACTAGCGTATTCATTGAACGAATGGTTGGTCGAGATTGTGGTACGAATTACCCAAAACAACCGTTTATCCAAAAAGAGGATATGGAGAAAGCTTCACACCTTGATGAAAGGAAGGTCCTATGGCCAAAAAAAGTTGCATCATTAAAAATGAAAAACGAAAAGAGGTGGTGAAGCAGTACGCCCAACAACGAGCCATTTTAAAGGAAGTTATCCGAAATCCTGGGTCTTCGTTGGAAGAGCGGATGGAGGCGCAACGGGGGCTGCAGGCGCTGCCCCGCAATGCCAGCCCAAGCCGAGTGAGAAACCGATGTCTGATTTCAGGCCGGACCCGTGGATTCCTGAGACGATTCGGCATGTCCCGCATCGATTTTCGTTTGTTGGCATTACGAGGGGGTATTCCCGGAGTGAGAAAGTCGAGTTGGTAGGCGCAATTCATTGTATATGGAGAAACGAGCATGCTTGAAGGACGACGCCGTCGCGTGATCGACGATACGACACCGGTGGATTGGAAAAATGCGGAGTGGCTGCGGAGGTTCATAACGGAAAACGGGCGCATCCTGCCTCGACGAATGACGGGCAATAGTCTACATCGGCAGCGGGAGATCGCGCGAGCGATCAAGCGAGCGCGACACATGGCGCTGTTACCGTTCGGTCGGCAGTCCGAAAAGTGATGAAGTCAGGGCCTAGAGCCCCCAATCTCGAAGTAGGGAGGTAAGTGTACGCGGATCGATTTTCGTCTGCTCGTACTCCAGGATCGGATCCCTGGTGTGCGGAAATCGAGCTGGTAGTGAGTGCTCGTGCTCAAGAACAAGGAGGTGCTATGAACCCCGGTATCCATCCCAAAGGCTATCGTCCAGCCGAGATCACGCGGCTTCCGGTCACCGCGGTCTGTGGTTTTGTCGGAGCCGGGAAGAGCACGCTGGTGCAGAAAGTTGTCGCCGGCTGGGCGTCCGGTCGGTTGGCCGTGCTGGTCCATGACCGTAGCGACGCAGGATTGGATGCGGACTTCTGTCGATCTCTGGGGATCGAGGTCTTCCGTCTCGGTGAAGTCTTGGCCGAGTTGATTCAACGGTGCGTCGGGTGTTCCTTGCGTGACAGTTTGGCGAGCGCCATCACGGCGATTGCCGACATGCAGCGGTTTGATCGGGTGCTGGTCGAGTGCTCGGGCCTGGTGGAGCCCGTCTTGGTCGCCGAAGTGTTCAACGACGCCTGGGAGAACCGCGAACCCTTGGCATCGAAGGCGTGGCTTGATCACCTGGTCACGGTCGTCGACGGCCGGACGCTATGGGACGATCTGCATTCTGAAGACGATTTACAGACCCGAGGCGTGAGTTGTGGGACGGACGATGGACGGATGGTGTCGGAACTGGTGGTAGAGCAGGCGGAGTATGCCACGGTGCTGGTGATATCCAAAACCGAAGGGCTGTCATTGGGTAAGCAGGCTCGTCTCCGGTCCTTGCTCGAGACGTTGAATCCGGAAGCCACGATCCTATCGATAGCGGAGGGGTTGGATGTGGTGGGACAGATTGTCAACAAGCGTAGTCCCGTCTCGATGCCGATCAGTTTTCAACCAGGCTGGGCGAAGCTGATCCAGGGAGCGCCGATGCCGACGATTCGATCGTCCCATTGGGCGATGGGGGCCTTTCGAGCTACGCGTCCCTTCCACCCGCAGCGGCTATGGGAGCTGATCGAGTCCGATTGGCCGGGAATTCTGCGGTGCCAAGGTCATTTCTGGATTGCGTCACAACCGGAACGGTGCTTTTCCTTGGAGCAGACGGCGGGAGTGCGGCATTTCGAGTGTGTGGGCGACTGGTGGGTGGCCACTCCCCGGGCTCAGTGGCCGGCTGATAACGAGTTCCAAACACAACTGAAGGAGCATTGGTCGGTCGAGTTCGGCGACCGACGGCAGGCGTTCGGCTGGATCGGCTATCGATTGGATGTGTCGTCCTGGCGTCGTCAACTTCACCGCTGTTTGTTGACGCCTTCTGAGGTACTGGAGGGGGAGTCGGTCTGGCGGCGGTTCGACGATCCCTTCGCCCGCGCGATCTCCCATGCTAATGCACGAGAAGACGACGGAGGCTCAGACTAGGACAGGATAACGGATGATGACCAATCTAGCAGCCAAGCCCGCGCCTGAGCCCCTGTGTTCCGACAAGTGTTTGCCGGTGACGGTCCTTTCGGGATTTCTCGGCGCAGGGAAAACCACGGTACTCAACCACGTCTTGCACAACCGGGAAGGGTTACGCGTGGCGGTGATCGTCAACGACATGTTTGTCGATCTGGTTAGAAGACCAGGCTGGGAAAACAGGCAGACTACATGGCCACGGCAGAAGCCTCCCGGCAGAAGTCATGAGAAGGGGGAATGTTCACATTTCAATAGTTGACGCGATGATAAGGAGGTGTGTTGATGGGACGATATTGTCAGGTCACCGGAAAGCGGCCGATGTCCGGTCATCGTGTGAGTCATGCCAATAACAAAACCAAGCGACGGTTTTTCCCGAATCTGCATCGGAAACGCTATTTTCTGCCCGAAGAGAATCGTTGGATTACCCTGTCGGTTTCAACCCACGGCATGAAAATTATCGATAAAAAGGGGCTGGCCCGCGTCGTTGCCGACATGCGGGCGGCCGGTGAACACATCTAACGGGCCTCAGGAGTTTAGGATATGCGTGTCACGATTGCCATTGCCTGCACCGGATGCGAGACGCCGGGCAAATCGGTCTATTGGACCTCCAAAAACAAGAAAAACGATCCCGACCGGATCGAACTGAAAAAATATTGTTCGTACTGCCGGAAGCATGCCGTCCACAAAGAAAAGCGGTAAGGGCATGATGCGCGTGGGACAGCTTTGTGAAATGTTCGCCGAGTTTGCTTATCCGCAGGAAGGGCAGGCCGTGCTCACGCATGCCGGGCGGAATCGTGCCGGTTTCCGCTCACCTGCTGAACCGCCGTTACGGTTGTCTGTGTGGTTGTTGCCGCAGTGAAGTTACCGGGGGGAGCGCTTGATGACGATTGCAACTAACGTCGAGACTTACGATGTCGTAGTCGTCGGTGGTGGTGCCGCGGGCGTGGGGGTTGCGATAGCCCTCAGGCATGCGGGCATTGAGAACTTTATCGTGCTCGAGCGACACGCGGTCGGATCGTCGTTTGCCTCATGGCCGGCCGAGACTCGATTCATCACCCCCTCATTTCCGACCAATTCAATTGGCATGCTCGATTTGAACTCGATCGCGATTGGTGTTTCGCCCGCGTTCAGCTTAGAGGTTGAGCATCCGACGGGCGAGGAATACGCGTCGCACTTGCGGGGAGTCGCGAAGTTTTTCGAGTTGCCGATACGCGAGAAGACCAGCGTGACGCGGATAATGAAAGTTGGCGACGTTTTTCGCATCGATACGGCCGACGAGGCCTTGCGAGCCAGGCATGTCATTTGGGCGGCCGGTGAATTCCAATACCCACGTCTGAATGGGTTTGTCGGCAGCGAACTCTGTCGGCACACGGCAACCATTGCCAGTTATGAAGAACTTGACGGAGACGACTTCATCATTGTCGGTGGCTACGAGAGTGGCGTCGACGCGGCCTACCACCTGGCGTATCACGACAAACGGGTACGGTTGTTCGATAAAGGTTGTCCATGGAAAGACGAAAGTTCCGATCCCAGTGTCGCGCTGTCCACGTATTCGCTCGAACGGATGCGAGAAGATTGGTTTGAGGAGTATGTGGAGTTGTTTCCGGAAACGCCAATCGCCTCCGTCACCCGCGTGGGCGCCACGTATGAAGTCACGGCGCAGGACGGACGCCGATTTCAAACTCGCGTTCCGCCACTCTGGGCGGGTGGATTTGAAGGAAGTCACAAGCTGGTCGCAGATCTGTTCGAGCGACGCGACGACGGCTTTCCGCTCATGAGCGAGCACGATGAATCAACAATTGTGCCGGGTCTGTTTCTGTGCGGGCCCGCCGTGCGTCACGATAACCAGGCCTTTTGCTTTATTTACAAGTATCGACAGCGATTCGCCGTGGTTGCCAAGGCGATTGCCGGGTCCCTGGGGCTGCCGGCTGAAGAGTTGGAAAATTACCGCAAGTGGGGCATGTATCTCGATGACCTCTCCTGCTGTGGGGAGGAGTGCGTATGTTGACGGGGAACGACGAAGGGGTCGCCGGGTGGGCGCTCGCCGCGCCATCGAGCGGACCGAACGCGACGAGCGAGGCCGCGAGGAGGGAGATCGCGTCTGGCGCGGGGCGAAGCCGACTAGCACGGGCGCTGCGCGTCGAATGGCTTGGGCAAACGGCTGCCAGCGTCTGCTGGATTGCCAGCATGCTGACTTACGGGATCAGCTCCAGTGGGGATTGGTTGCAGTTGTTTGCTGCCTCCGCATGGCTGTTGGCAAACATCGCATCGATTGCGAATGCCGAGGCTGCCTGAGATGTTGGTAGCACTTCAAGTGAATGATCGCGAACGTGCTGAAGGTGAACTCCTTAAACAAGCGGTGAGCTTGCTCAGTCAACAGGTATGGTGCTGGGGTCGCGACATTGTGCGACCGGAAGGCAATTGGCTGCTCGAGATCGGCTTTGACCGCATCGAGCCGCCCGCCGATCGCAAAGACTGTGCTAGCGTGTATGCCTTGACGATGCCGCGGAGACGATGTGTTGTGCTGCGTGGATTTGGTGTGTTCTACGGAGATGGTCAGTGGGGTGGCGTCTTCCTGCCCCGCTACGAGTTTCACCCTCGCTATACAACACATGCGACGCTGGATTGTCCGCCCTGGTCCGATGCAGATCTTCCGAAGTTGAACACGCCGACTGAATCCCAGCGAAATGCGTGCGCCACGTTGACCCTGGATTTGATCGATTGGATGCGGCGTTACGAGGTAAACATCGTCGAGCAATTGGGGATCGAGTACCGACGATCAACGCTGCTTGAGTGGGACGACGGCACGCGACCAGCCGTACCAGCCGAGAATTTTGCGTCGGCCTGGCGCGAGTTGTCGTTTCGAGTTGCATCCAATTTCAATGCGTTCCTCGGGCCGAGTCAACCATGAGCGATGACGTCATTCCTCGTTCGTACAAGGAATGGCGAGACTGCATCGAGGTCCGTTGCAAAATCCGGTTGACGCCGGCGTTTATCCGCGAACGCCTGGCTGAATTGCAAGATGACAAGCATGCAAAGACCAGAGAATTTGCAAGGCTCTATGGAGTCGATCATCTTCAGCGAACGATCGCCTGGTTCCGTCGTGCGGCCGACGAAATGACTGAGGATCGAAAATGATACGAAGACTCCCCGGCCCCGTCCTGTCCGGGTTCCTGGGGGCGGGCAAGACGACCCTGCTGAATCACGTGCCTTTCAACCGAACCGGTTCGTCATACACTCGTCTCCAGAAAACACACATTTCATTTAGTAGTTTTGGATGTTCATTGCCGGTGCGGCTGACTGTCTGATGCTGCTCGTGAAGGAGCTTTGGGAATGAGCCTCCATTCGATTCCAACTTCGCCCTACGAATCGCCTCCGCTCCATCGCGCACGAGCGGCATTTCGAGCGAGGCGATCGATCGGCAGGCTCGCGCCGCAGCATCTGATATGGCCCCTGTTTGTGCAGGAGGGGGTCGATCTGGTGACCCCGATTGCCTCCATGCCGGGCTGTGCGCGGGTCTCGATCGACCGGGCCGTCGAGCAGGCTGCGGAAGCCGCCTGCGTGGGACTGGCCGGGATTGCGCTATTTCCGGTTGTGCCGGATCGTCTCAAGGATCCCCGAGGCCTGGAGAGTCGCAACCGGCAGGGGCTGATGGCCAGGGCGATTCGCGCAGTGAAAGCCGCTACGCCGGACCTTCTGGTCCTCAGCGACGTGGCACTCGATCCCTATTCGTCGGATGGGCATGACGGCGTGGTGATCAATGGAAAGATCGACAACGATGCGACACTTCCGTTGTTGGCAGAGATGGCCCTCGTGCAGGCACAGGCCGGAGCAGACCTCGTGGCTCCGTCTGACATGATGGACGGACGGATCGGTGTGATCCGTCGGGCCTTGGATGAGGCCGGCTATCCACACGTCGGCATCTGCAGCTATGCCGTGAAGTATGCTTCGGCATTTTATGGACCGTTTCGTGACGCCTTGGAGAGTGCGCCGCGTGTCGGCGATAAGCGGACCTATCAGATGGATCCGGGGAATCGCAGGGAAGCGTTGCGGGAAATCCTGCTGGATGAAGAAGAAGGCGCTGATTGGCTGATGGTGAAACCTGGCTTGCCGTATCTGGACGTCGTGCGTCTGGTGCGAGCCCATACGGTGCTTCCGGTCTCGGTGTACCAAGTAAGCGGCGAATACGCCATGCTCAAGGCGGCATCGGCCGCCGGCGCATTCGCATACGAAGAGGTCTTGCTGGAATCACTCGGCTCTCTGTGCCGAGCCGGCGCCGATCTGATCGTGACCTACGGTGCGCTCGATGCTGCGAGGCTGCTGGCTTCTGTTCCACCTGTCACCGAGCCTCAAGAGTGATGGTGTCATGAAAGTCGCATAGATCTTCCGATCTAACATGGCTTCCACCTTTCAACTCGCAACAATGATCCTGCCCCAACTCGAAGGCGGCTATCACGGCGCCGAGATCGTCGGGATGTTTTTCTTCGATGACAACACCTTCGTGCTGCGCGCGGGTGAACGCTATGATGCATCAAGACATCGGTGTCGAGACGCGAGGTTCGCGAACTGACGCAACCAGGAGAACAAACACATGAGTGGTTCACCCTGTTCGAAAAGACAGAGCATCGAGCAGGTCGAGGAAGGCGTCGATCTGGCTCCCAAGTTCAATGAGCACGGGCTTATCCCCGTCATCACCACGGACTTCTCATCCGGTGAAGTGCTCATGCATGCTTACATGAACGCCGAGGCGCTCACGCAAACGATCACCTTGGGCGAAGCCGTGTACTGGAGCCGGAGCCGACAGCGTCTCTGGCGCAAGGGCGCAACGAGCGGCCTGGTGCAGCACGTCCGCGAGATGCGAATCGATGACGACCAGGATTGCATCTGGCTGCGCGTGGACGTCCAGGGCGGGGCCAGTTGCCATGTAGGGTATCGCTCCTGTTTCTACCGAGCCGTGCCCTTTGGCGACCAAGCCGGCCAGCCGCTGGAATTCACGGAGATGGAGAAGGCTTTCGACCCCCGGAAGGTCTATGGTGACGCCCCTAATCCCACCCAACTCTAACCAACCGTGAGCGGATTGAAGCAGACTTGGATGCGGCGCTGGTCACGGAAGACGAGTTGGGTACGGGGAAAGACGAATAAGGTGGGCAATGCGGACCATTGGATTCATCCATCAAAAAGGCGGAACCGGGAAAACCACATTGGCCATCGGGACAGCCATGGCCCTGGCGGAAACCGGTGCGCGGGTGCTCCTGATGGATGCCGACCCGCAAGGGACGGCGAGCGAATGGGGCACACGATGGGGTGAGCGATGGCGTGTGGTGGTTCGGTCCCAGATTCTGCCGGTCATTCATGACCAAGCTGGCAGATTCGGACGAACATTCGATTGGATGATTGTAGACGGCCCGCCGACCGTGTCCGAGATGACAGCCAGCATCATCCGGGCGGCCAGGGAAATCGTCGTGCCGGTGCGTCCCTCATGGCCGGATATCTGGGCTCTTGAACATCTGTTTGCCTTGCATGCCCGTCTGCAAACGGAAGAGCAGGCCGGTGGGGCCTGTGTCGTGTGGAATCAAGTCGTGCAGCCGCCGACCGAGGCCATGGTGGATCAGGTGAAGGATTGGCCGTGTTTTGTCTGGCCCCGTCAAATTCCCTGGGATGCCGTTTGGGGAACGCTCATGGCCGGCGGCCAGCTTCCGAGAGACGCGGGCGATGAACTTCGGGCCTTGGCGGACAGGAATGGAGCATGAGGAAGTCTTTCGAATAAGGAGAGCAAGGGTGATGCGATTGGTGTGATTTGATCGGATACGTCATTCATAGAGGATGACAGTGCATTGTAAAATCTGACTATTCAAATGGAGGAATCGACATTTGGTTGAAGAAGTCTTGCGACCTGCGGGGCTGGAAAGAATAATCCGCCGTCAACTGGAGTATCCTGTTGAAGTTGTCGTGCTGGAGCGTTGCGGCGTGGCCCAGGTGAGAGATGTGATTGAGGGCATCACCGAGCCATGTCAATCGCATGGATGACCGGGAGCGGAGTGAATTCATGAAAACATCTTATGAAGTGCGTCTAGGCCCCGAGCATTTCCTTCCTCCGGCTGCCGCGGACATGGGAGTACGGCTTCCGGACCCAGGGCAGGCCATTCTTTATGGGCATCTGGTATCCAAGGAGACGGCCTTTGAAGAGGCAGCGCGACAGTTCCTGCTGGCCGAGACGGTGCGGGGCCTGCATCGAGCGGAGGTCGCAGAAACGGGAGGTGGGGTCGGATGACCGAACAACTCCCGGAAGGCAACCCCCAAGCACGCCAAGCGGGAGTGGTTTCATCCTTTGCCGCCTTTTTGCCTCTGGAATATCAATCCGGATTTTCCTCTGATTGGTTGATGGGGCTCTCTCCCTTTGAGGATCGAACCTGCTCGTTCTGTTATTCGGTCAAAGAGGGGAGATGGGTGGCTTTTGGGCCGAAGACAGCCGATGAACGGTTGCTGATTTGTCAAAGGACGGGCTAAGCCGTGAGTGGTGTGGCAAGAGTTCAGAGGGAGCGGGAAACAAGAGTATCCTGGCCGGGAATCGCGCCTTCGCTTCGCTCCGGTCACCCCATGAAGGGGGAACACCCCCTTCAGAACCCCCTGTTCGAACCCCACCCTCTTCTCCAGCCCTTGAATGAGGCTGTGGCTCCATTCTCTGTTTTCCTGCTACTGACGCTGTGGCGGAGAGGGTGGGATTCGAACCCACGGTGCCGTTGCCAGCACACGTGCTCTCCAGGCACGCCGATTCGGCCACTCTCGCACCTCTCCGCACGACGAAGCATGCCATCTTAACATGGGTTTTTCGGACCAACAAGAAAACTCGTTGGCAGGTATGAGGTTCAAGCCCCTCAAGTCCCCAAGGACTGGCGTCGTTGAAATAGTCGTTGTCGCCGGGACGACCCCGTCAGCGCCTTAAAGAGATGGCCGCGAAAGAGCATCATCAGGACCGTCCCGACGGGCGTCAGGCACAGAACCAGGATCATGGCCGTCGAGGAGGAAAGTCCGAGAGCCTGGAACCACTGGCTCAATACAGCGAAGGGCAATCCCAGGAGTTGAAAAAAATCCAAGCCAATCAGCCGGCCGCTCCGGCTCGAAATCGAAAAGAAAAAGGACAACCCGAACGGCGCCAGGATCACGACCAGGGGCAAAAACCATTCAATCCAATTTTCCAGGACAAATTCGTAGCTGTCTTTGAGGATTTCAAGGGAGGCGCCGGCACGGCTCTGGTAAATCAGTTCGGGGACGGGATTGAGCAAAATAAACAGGAGCAGGAAGACGGCTGAGACGATCGCCGGCCCATACGGGTTAGCTTGCATGCCGAGTTCGAGAATCTGCAGGGGCACCCATACGATAAAGCCGACCGTGATCACGTCCCAGAAATAGCTGCCGGCCACGTCCCACAGGTCGCTCCACACCATGGGTCGCGCGCCCAACACGGCCTGCTCGAGTAACCCCAGAAACGCCCCGACCACAAAAGCGTTGGCCACGCCCAGCAACAAGCCTCCCAACATGCCGAGCCCCATGGCCAATCCGGTGGCCGCGTACATGAGCACGGCCAGGAGCATGACCGCCGGCACGAGCAGCCAGTTTCCGGTCAGCGACCGCCAGGTCGCGAGCAGGGCTTGACGATACAGTTGAAGAGTCGCTGGGACGAACTCCGACATGAGTCGTCGTGGCAAGTGAAAGACGATTAGCCTGATGATCCCCGATGACAAACGTCGGGGACAGGCTTTTGCTTGAGGGCGAGAATTTCCTGCTGTTGGCGGTCCCGTTCCTGCTCGATCTTCTTCAGCCGGCTGGGCCGGTCAAGGGTCCACCACTTGACGCGATCCTTAAACGACACGGCTTTGGGCGCCACGCTTTTCAGCGGCTCCTCTTGAAAATGGAACCCCTTGTGGGACTCGCGCGTTTGGATGAATTGCTCGTAAATGTTCAGGTACAGTTTCTTGAGGTCCATCCCGAACACCTTAGCCTACTCCGTTGGTTTCTGGCAAGAACCCGTCGGCAGGAAGGCCGGGCGTTGACACCCCACGCACCGTATGGGTAAATAGCAAAATGGCTCAAGCCCTTGACTTGAGGGTACAGCCTTGCCGTTATCCAGGGAAAAGGAAACGATTCAGAGACGCGAGAGTGGCGGAACTGGCAGACGCGCGAGACTTAGGATCTCGTGGGAGACCGTGGGGGTTCAAATCCCCCCTCTCGCACCATTCCCCGCTGTCTTTCATCAACGAACGGACTCGACATGAAATTGGAAGTCACGGAATTGGGACCGGTTAAACGTGCGCTTAAAATCGAAGTGCCGGAAGACGCCGTCAACCAGGAATTCGATCGGGTGTATACCGATCTGAAACGCCAGGTGCGCGTCCCTGGCTTCCGGCCCGGCAAGGCGCCGGTCGCCATGTTGGAAAAACGCTACGCGAAGGCCGTCGAACAGGATGTTATTCAGCGCCTGGTGCCGATTTACTACCAGAAGGCGATTCAAGAAGCCGGCGTGGCACCCGTGCTGGTTGAAATTTCTCCTATGGAGCGAATGAAAGCCCACCGCAACACGTCGCTGACCTTTACCGCTACCGTGGAAATCAAGCCGCCGATTGAATTACGGGATTATCGTCCGCCCAATCCGGTTTCCTTGAAGCCCGATTCCCGGGCCATTACCGACCAGGACGTGGATAAAGCCCTGGAACGATTTCGAGAAAACCAGTCACGGCTGGAGGCCGCCCCTTCCGGCACCCTCCTGGCCGAGGGCCTGTATGCCGTCGTGACGATCGAAGGCGCGGTCGACGGCGAGCCGGTGGAAGGTTCGAAAAAGGAAGGGCACCTCCACAAGGTGGGGTCTCAGGAACCCGTGCTGGGTCTCGCCATCGACGACGTGCTGGTGGGGAAACGGGAAGGAGACCGCGCGGAACTGCAGCAGGAGTACGCCGCCACGCATCCGGATGCCCGGCTGGCCGGTAAAGTCGTGACGTTTCATCTCTCCATCCTTGGCGTGAAGCAGAAAATTCTCCCTCCGTTGGATGATGAATTTGCCAAAGATTGCGGGGAGTATGAGAACCTCGATGCGCTCAAAGACATGATTCGCTCCGAATTGGAGTCGGTCCTCAAACGGGATGTCGAAGAAGGCTATAAGGATCAGATCATGGAACGTCTGTTGGAAATGCATCACTTCGACCTGCCCGAGACCCTGGTTGAACGTGAAATTCGCACGCTGGTTCGACAACGCGTCATGGAAGAGCAACGGAAAAAGGGCGGCAAGTTCTCAATGGATGATCAAATCCAAATGGAAGAGCAAGCGAAACGCATCCAAGCGGAGGTGGCACCGGGAGCGCAGAAACGGGTCAAGCTCGGGTTGGTCCTGGAAGCCATTGCGGACAAGGAAGGGATTTCCGTGAGCGAACAGGAGATCGAGGAGGAATTCACCAAACTCGCCAAGGGCCTTAACGTTCCACTGGAAGACATCCGAAAAATGGTGGAATCGGGAGGGGACAGTTCACTTCAGGAGTTCGAGGATCGCATCCGGGCTGAGAAGGCGCTTCAATTGGTCTATCAATTTGCGGTGATTCAGGGGTAAGGCGCTCCGCAAACCCGTTTGGCACAGAAAGGGTACAACCGTATGTTAATTCCAATGGTCATTGAGAGTACGAACCGCGGTGAACGGGCGTACGATATTTACTCCCGCCTGTTGAAGGACCGCATTATCTTTCTCGGCGCGCCTATCGACGATGTTTTCTCCAACCTCATCATTGCGCAATTGCTGTTCCTGGAAGCCGAAGATCCGGAAAAAGACATCAACCTCTATATCAATTCCCCGGGCGGGAGCGTGACCGCGGGCATGGGTATTTACGACACCATGCAATACGTCAAACCTCCGATTACGACCATTTGTTTGGGTCAGGCCGCCAGCATGGGCGCCCTGCTCCTGGCGGCGGGCACCAAAGGCAAACGGTATGCCCTGCCCAACGCCCGGGTGATGATTCACCAACCCATGGGAGGATTTCAGGGACAAGCGACGGAGATCGACATTCACGCGCGCGAGATCCTGAAAATTCGCGAACGGCTCAACCAGATCATGGCGGAACATACGGGCCAGTCGTTGGAGAAAATCAGTCAGGACACCGAGCGGGATTATTTCATGTCGGGCACGGAAGCCAGGGATTACGGTCTCATCGATGAAGTCATTGTCAGGGCGTCGGAAAAGGAGACGGCCGGCTCGAACGGCGCCTGACCGCTGAGCGTCGAGTACCCCATGGCCAAACCACTCAAATCGGACGAGAATCTCCGGTGTTCGTTCTGCGGGAAAAGCCGCGATCAGGTGCGCAAACTGATTGCGGGACCCACCGTGTACATCTGCGACGAATGCGTGGGCCTCTGCAACGAAATCATGGCCGAGGAATGGCAAGAGGCCAAAGAAGCCCTTTCCTCTAAACTTCGCAAACCCGTCGAGATCAACCGCCACCTGGATCAATATATCATCGACCAGGCTCGCGCAAAAAAGATTCTGTCGGTCGCCGTTCACAATCACTATAAACGCATCGCCGCGAATGAAACCGGAGACGTCGAGCTCCAAAAGGGCAACATTCTGATGATCGGGCCGACGGGAACCGGGAAAACGTTATTGGCTCAAACCCTGGCCGATTACCTGGACGTGCCGTTTACCCTGGCCGATGCCACCACCTTGACTGAAGCGGGGTACGTCGGGGAAGACGTCGAGAACATTATCCTGAAACTGCTGCAAGCCTCGGATTATGAAGTCGACCGCGCCGAGCGCGGCATCATTTATATCGATGAGATCGACAAGATCACGCGGAAGGCCGACAGCCCCTCCATTACCCGCGACGTGTCGGGGGAGGGCGTGCAACAGGCCCTGCTGAAACTCATCGAAGGCACCGTGGCCAACGTGCCGCCGCAAGGCGGCCGGAAACATCCCCATCAGGAGTTCATCCAGGTGGACACCAAGAACATCCTGGTCATTTGTGGCGGGGCGTTTGTCGGGCTTGAACCCATTATCGAACGACGGTTGAACCGAAACCGCATGGGCTTCAAATCGGACCGTTCCTCCTCACCGCAGGAACGCTCCGCATCCCTGCTGGCCCATATCCAACCGGAAGACTTGCTGCAATACGGATTGATTCCCGAATTCATCGGGCGATTGCCGGTGGTGACGACGCTGGAAGAGTTGGATGAACAAGCGTTGGTCCGGATCTTGACCGAACCCAAGAATGCCTTAACCAAGCAGTATCAAAAGCTGTTGTCCTTTGACAACGTGAAACTGAAATTTACGGATGGGGCTCTCCATGCCGTCGCCAGAAAAGCCCATGCGCAAAAAACCGGGGCGCGGGGACTTCGCGCGATCATGGAAGAGGTCATGCTCGATATCATGTACGAGATCCCCTCGCAAACCGAGATCAAGGAAGTGGTAATTACCGAGGACGTGATTCTCAAACACGGGGAACCGTTCAAATTTCTTGAACCGTCACCACGCATGAAACCCGCCGTGGGCTCGTAGCGGGGGGCGCCGGCCTCGACGACGGTTGACGCACCCGGTGACAACGTCGTCACCGTGTCCACATACCCCGCAACGTTACTCCTCGTCACGCGCCGAAGCTTCGCGCGGCTTTCTTTCTGCCGAATTGTTTGTTCTTGCCGTCGCCGTTCACGTCGTTCTTGCGCGGGGCGAACTCGAAACCCAATTTACCGGAACCGAGGTCGAGCGTGAGATGGGCGGCGAACTTGCGTCTGTTCTTCTTCGACACGAAACCCTGCAGGAGATCGGTTTTCCCGTTGTCCAACAATTGTCGCACTTCGCCGGCAGCGATCGGACGGTTCAGAATCTGCCGGCTGATTTTGAAATCACAAGCCGGTTGGTCACCGAGTCCGTTGCGACAGACGTACCGTCTCGGCGTATCAAGCACCGGCGCTTGGCATTTGGGGCAGGGGCCGACCTGGTCGGAGGTCTGCGGATCAACGTCGTCATCCTCGGCGGTGTCACCGAAATCAAACGCCGCGGTGAAATCGTCCTTGATGGTCAACTCGGCGGAAAATTCCCGGCCGAGACGGCTGCGGAACCCGTTCAGGGGGCCGAGGCGCCGGTCACGCAACAGGACGGTCACCTCGTTGGGTGACAGCTCCCGTCCGGCGATGGATTTCCAAATCGAGAAATCACAGCTTTCGCACACGAACTTGCGATAGTTCTCCCGCACCGTACCCTTGCCGCACTTGGGACAGGGCACGTCGAGCACGGCGTATTCGTCGTCAATCTGGTCAACGTCACACTGCCGGGCGGCCTCGACGATATCGGCCGTCATCCTGCGAATGTGCCGCATAAACTCTTCGGAGGAGAACCGGTCGCTTTCAATCTGCTTCAGTTTCTTTTCCCACTCGCCGGTCAATTCGGCCGTGGTCAATTCGTCAATCTTGAGGGCGCGCAACAACCTGAGGAGCGTCGTGGCCTTGGCCGTCGGGATCAGTTCACGGACGTCCCGCAGGATGTACCGGTTGCGGATCAATTCCTCGATGATCGCCGCACGCGTCGCAGGCGTGCCGAGACCGCGACCCTGCAGGGCTTCCCGCAACTCATCGTCCTCCATCAGTTTGCCCGCGCCTTCCATCGCGGACAGCAGGGTCGCCTCGTTATAGCGCGGCGGAGCCTTGGTGTGCTTCCCTTCCAGTTCGATCTCGACCGTCCTGGCTGTTTCGGCGCCGGCGGCTCCCGACAGCGGAGGTAACGTCTCGTTGCTTTCCTTGCGCCCCATGACCTGCAACCAGCCGCTGTCGATCAACACCCGCCCGCGGGTTTCGAAGGTCTGCTCTTCAACGACGGTGCGGCGCACGGTGTTTTCAAAGCGGGCCGGAGGGTAGAAGGCCGCGATGAACGAGCGCGTGACCAGTTCATAGATGCGCCGTTCCTGTTCTTTCAGTTTACCCGGCACCTCCCCGGTCGGAATGATGGCAAAGTGGTCGGATACTTGCGCGTTGTTGAAGATGCGCTTGTTGTTCCCATTGATGAAGTTTTTTTGAAGGACCTGTCGGGCCCAGTGGCTGATCGGCCGGTCGTCTTCGCTCTCCGGCGACACAGCGCCCCGGTCGACCTTGGCAGAGCCCAGCGATTGCATAATGTTCCTGGCGGTGTCCGGGTAATCCTCGGGCAACGTCCGCGAATCGGTACGCGGGTAGGTCAGGACCTTGTGCCGTTCATAGAGGGCCTGCGCGATGCCGAGCGTCGCCTTTGCCGAAAACCCGAACCGTCGGTTCGCTTCACGCTGGAGTGACGTCAGATCAAACAGCATCGGCGGCTGCTGGCTCGATGGCTTCGTGGTTTCGGACACGCTGCCCTCCCGATTCGCACATTGCGCCACGATGGCCTCGGCCCGGGTCTTATCCCAGATGCGCTCAGGCTTTGTGGTGCCATGTTGATCCTTGCCCCCATCGGATGCAGCGCCCTGCTTGGCCCGGGCTTGCAACTGCGGATCAACCCAGTGCCCTTCGTACCTTCCTGAGGCAATCGCGAAGGTGGCCTTGACCTCCCAATACTCGCGAGGCTCGAAATGCTGGATCTCTTTCTCGCGGTCGACAAGGATCGCAAGCGTCGGTGTCTGTACTCGCCCCACCGTCGTCAGTGAAAACCCGCCACCGCTCGAATTCAGTGCGGTCATCGCCCGGGTGGCATTGATTCCGATGAGCCAGTCGGACTCCGAGCGACACACCGCGGCACGCTGGAGAGGTAACACTGTCTCACCGTCACGCAGACGCTCAAAGCCCTCGCGGATCGCCTGCGGGGTCATGGATTGCAACCACAGGCGTTGGACCGGCTTTGATCCCTTGAAATGGCGGATCAGGTAATGAAAGATCAGCTCGCCCTCGCGGCCGGCGTCGCAGGCGTTGATGACCCTGTCAATATCCTTGCGCGCGTACAGTTTCTTGATGAGTTTGAGTTGCGATTCATTCTTCTGTATCGGTTTGAGTTCAAAGTGATCGGGAATCACCGGGAGGTTGGCGAGCACCCACTTCCCTCGCTCGACTTCAACGCCTTCAGGGGCAACCAGTTCGAGCATGTGACCGACTGCCGACGTCACGACGTGGGCCGGCCCCTCGAAAAAGTTTTTGTCGTTCTGAAACCCACCGAGTGCCTTGGTGATGTCGCGGGCCACCGAGGGTTTCTCGGTAATGACCAACGTCTTGCCCACTCCTTCGGGCACGCGGGAGCGCGCCTTCTTTTTCGCGGGTGCGGTGGACGTACGGGCAGGCATCAGCAGGACATCCTGATATAACAGGAACCGGGCACCTGTCGTATACAGCCTCGCAATTCCAGGCTGAGCAGCAGGCTCATCACTTCGGCCCGATCAAACGGCGCTTCCATTAACACCTCGTCAATCGACACGGGGTCTTCATGCAACAGAGACAGCACGCGTCGTTCTTTGGGGGTGAAGCTCGGAGAGGTTGTCTCCTGAAAACCGGCATTCTTTACTCGATCGCCTATGGGTCCGTCAAGCTGAGGGAGCAATTCTTCAACGACGTCCCGCGCCTCTTCAACGAGTTTGGCCCCTTGTTTGATGAGTCCATGAGCCCCTCGATGTTTTCCGGATTGGACGGCACCCGGAATGGCAAAGACCTCACGGTTCTGCTCGAGCGCAAATCGTGCCGTGATCAACGCGCCACTTTTTTGATCGGCTTCCGAGACGATCACGCCTAACGACAATCCGCTGATAATCCGGTTGCGACGAGGGAAATGGTGCGGCAGCGGCGGGGCCCCAAGCGGCAATTCCGATACCACGGCGCCATGGCCTTCAATGTCCCGTCGTAATTGTCGATGTTCGGGCGGATACGTTCGATCCACTCCACACCCGATGACGGCAATCGTCCTGGCGTTGGCCGCCAGCGCGCCTCGATGGGCTGCCGCGTCGATTCCCCGTGCCAACCCGCTCACGATCGTCAACCCCATGCCGGCCAATTGTTGGCTGAGTTCTTGCGTCATGAGCGCCCCCGCCGGGGAGGCTCTTCTCGATCCCACGATCGCGACGGCATGATCGTCGAACGCCGGCAACGTGCCGCGCACGTATAACAAGGGCGGTGGATCGGGGATCATCGCCAACCGGCGAGGATAGGCGTCATCCAGAATCGTGACAACCCCACTTTCGCCCTTTTCGAGCAGCCGCATTTCCTTCCGAACTTGTGCCCCGACACTTGGCTCAGGTTCTTTTCGCAATGCGGTCACCACGGAAGGACGCAATCCGGCCACGTGCCGCAAGTCGGACGCCGAAGCGGACAGCACCTCCTTCGGCCCGCCAAAATGCCGGACGAGCGCACAGATGGTCCCGTCACTGACGCCCTTCACTGACCGCAGGATCAGCCACGCTTCCAGCCATTCCATGGTTCAACAGAACCACAAACAAGACGTGGATGGGATGGGCATCGGTCGGCTAGGCGACTCCCGCACCTTCGCCCAACACCACGATATCATACTGCTCGAGAGGGAGCAGAGGATCGGCATTCACCATGATCCGATACTGAAATTCCCGTTGAAGCTGCTCAAGCGTTTCGGGCTCGGTGTCTTGCAGCATCTCCACGATATGGGGATGGGCCCCGATGACTACGGTTTGCTGCCCGGCTGCTCGTCCGATTCGGCGGACGTCGCGGAAAATATCGTACACCACCGTGAGCGCGGATCGGGTATATCCGCGACCGTCACAATCGGTGCAGACGTCGGAGAGCGTCCGGAGCAGGTCTTCCCGCACGCGTTCTCGTGAAATCTCGATCAACCCCAGGTCACTGATACGGGAAATGCGCGTGCGCGCTTTATCATTGCCCATCGCGTCCACGAGGGCGTGATAGACTTTGTCACGATTCCGCCCTCGCTCCATGTCGATGAAGTCGATAATGATGATTCCCCCGATTCCGCGAAGTTTGATCTGGTAGGCGATCTCGCGGGCCGCCTCCAAGTTGTTTCGCAAAATCGTTTCTTCCTGATCGCGCTTTCCAACGTACCGACCCGTGTTCACGTCGATGACCGTCATGGCTTCCGTATGATCGATCACAATGTGGCCGCCGGACTTCAGCCAGACTTTCCGGCTCAAGGCGCGAGAGATTTCCTGTTCAATCCCCAAATGATCGAACAGACTCTCATCCTTGTCGTAGTGGTAAATGCGAGACTTCTGGTCGGGAAGATACCGCCGGACAAACTCCCTGACCGCTTCACATTCTTCTTTCGAATCGATGAGGAGCCTCTTGACGTTCTTGGTAAATAAATCGCGGACCACCCGGAGCGTCAGGTCCAAATCCATATGCAACGCGGCGGGTGCCGGCTGACGATCCTGCTTCTTGACGATATCTTGCCACATGGCGGTCAAGAACCCGACGTCGGCTTTGAGATCCTCCTCGCTGACCCCTTCGCTCACCGTCCGGACAATGTAGCCATACCCGGGTTCCCGGATGCGTTTCATGATGTCTTTGAGACGACTGCGCTCCTCCTCCTCGGCAATGCGTCGTGAGATCCCGATATGATCGACGTTCGGCATGAGCACCAGGAAACGGCCCGGCAGTGAGCAATAGGACGTCACTCGGGGGCCTTTGGTCCCGATCGGGCCTTTGGAAATCTGTACGACGAGTTCCTGGTCTTCTTCCAACAACTCCTGAATGGGCCGCACCGTTTGCCGTCGGGGACGCGGAAATTCCGGACCCTTCTCATCTTCATCACTGTCGACCAGGATATCACCCGGTTCGGTGCCGACTGACAAATCCGACACGTGCATAAAGGCGGCGCGGTCCAGCCCGATATCAATAAACGCGGCTTGCATGCCGGGCAGGACTTTGACCACTTTGCCTTTGTAGACGTTGCCGACAAAATCTTTTTTCTTGGCACGATCCACGTAGAGTTCCGTGACCACTTTATTCTCCAACACCGCCGCACGCGTTTCTTGCGGCGTGATGTTGATGGCAATTTCAACTCCCATACCTCTACTCCTTTATTTCATCACCCGGGACGCGCTTGCGACCCGGGGGAAAGGCTAACCATGCCCCGGCCATGGCTGGCAATCCAAAAGCGTGACACGGATTCTCCCTTTCGTCAAATGATCCATCTGCTCCACGACGGGAAAACCTCACGCGAACGGTTCACGGCGATAATTTGAGTCTTTCCCGCTTCACACCGAACAGCAGGCCCAACCCGGCCATGGTCATAATCGTCGCACTCCCCCCGTAACTGAGTAACGGCAACGGAATGCCGACAATGGGTGCCAGACCAATGGTCATCCCCACGTTGACTACCATATTGAACGTCAACATGCCCACAAACCCGATAGCCAACAGGGCGCCCAATGAATCCTTGGCTTTCGCCGCAATCTCCAGCCCCATGAGCAGCAACGCGAGAAACAGACTGATGAAGAGGACCCCACCCAAAAATCCCCATTCCTCGGCCAGGACCGCGAAGATAAAATCGGTGTGACCTTCCGGAAGAAATTTGAATTGCGTTTGTGTCCCGCTATGGAACCCTTTTCCGATCAATTGCCCCGAACCCACGGCAATGCGAGATTGCATCCCTTGGTAGCCTCTGCCCGCCGGATCATAGTCCGGATTCACAAAACTCAAGATCCGTTCCTTTTGGTAGTCATGAAGCGAACCCCATAATTCACTCCAGGCAAAGGGGAACAGCATCAGCGCGGACAACAAGACCACCCCGAACGCTTTAGACTTGACGCCGACGACCAGCAGCAAGGTGACGTAAATCGACAAAAAGCTCAGACTGCTTCCCAAGTCCGGTTGTTTGAGAATCAGGAAAAATCCCGGCACGGTGATCAACGCCGGGACGATCACCCGATACCACCAACCTCGACGATTTTGGGTGGCATAATAGACGGCCAACACCAACAGAAGCGGAATCTTGACAAATTCCGCCGGCTGAAACGCCAGCGGCCCGAGGGCAATCCATCGTTGAGCACCGTGACTGGTCTTCCCCCCGAAGAGAACGACCACGAGGAGCAGCAATGCAAAGCCGTACAGCAGAAACGACCATCGAGCGAGTTTATGGTAATCGATTCGCGACACCGCCAGAAAAGCCAGCGCGCCCACACCGATCCATATCGCCTGTTTCAGATACAGAGGAAACTGAGTCCCGGCTTGTTCCGCCGTTACGCTGTATATGGTCAGGACTCCGATGGCTGACAACGCCAGAATAATCGCGCAGAAGGACCAATCAAACCGGTCGAACTCTCGCCTGTGACGCCATGGTTCATCAATCACGCTGCCGCTCCTGTTGCATCACCTTGTCGGATGGCCTCGTCAGGGACACCTGTGTGCGCTCTTTGTCATCGACCCCATATGACACATAGGCCTCGATCAGTTCTTTCGCCAACGGGGCTGCCGTGGACCCGCCATGGCCCATGTGTTCGACCAACACGGCCACGGCGATACCGGGATGTTCGAATGGTGCATAGGCGACGAACCAGGCGTGGTCTCGAAATCGTTTCGGGGTCTCTTCTTGGGATTCCGAACGTAATGAGACCACTTGTGCCGTCCCGGTTTTTCCGGCCAACGGGACCACCGACGATCGAGCTTGTCGCGCCGTTCCTTCGGTGACCACCGCCGCCAGCGCCGCTTGAATGGCTTCCAGTTGATGGACCGGTAACGTCAGGGGGACCGTTTGTGTCGGACTCCACTCATCAATCCATTCGCCCTTTCGTCCCCGCACGCCACGAAGGACGTGCGGTTGAAACACAATCCCGTTATTCCCGATCATGCCAATGACTTTCGCCATTTGCAGGGGCGTGACCGAAACGAACCCTTGTCCGATGGACACGGAAATCGTTTCCCCCGGATACCATGGTTCCCCTCGCGTCCGCTGCTTCCATTCCGAGGACGGAATCAGGCCCGTTCTTTCGCCGGGCAGGTCGATGCCCGTTCTCTCACCCAATCCGAACTGTCTCGCATAGAGCGCAATGGTGTCCACACCTATACGATCACCTAAACGATAAAAATAGACGTCACACGATTGGGCAATCGCCTTCCGTAAATCGACTGCTCCATGACCATACTTTTTCCAATCCCGAAACGTTCGGCCGCCGAATTGAAACCGTCCCCCACAATGAAGCGTATCGGCGGGTTCGATCGCATTGGTATCAAGAGCAGCCGTAGCCATGATGATTTTGAACGTGGAGCCCGGTGGATACTGACCCTGAATCGCTCGGTTCGTGAGAGGATGGCGCTCGTCCTGAAGAATGTCGTTCCAGACATCGGCACGTAACCCACGGGATAAGGCATTGGGATCAAAACTCGGCCGACTCGCCAAGGCCAGGACATCCCCCGTTTGCGGGTCCAAGGCCACAATCGCACCGGCTTCTTCTCCTAACAAGTCTTCAGCCAATTTCTGCAAACGAAAGTCTATCGTGAGATACACGTCATTTCCCACTTGCGGCTTGTCCACGGAAATCATGCGCTTCTCATGCCCCAACGCGTCGACTTCGATGAGTTTTCGCCCTGCGTGCCCTCGCAACGTCCTCTCGTAGATCCGTTCCACGCCATACTGGCCTATGACGCTGCCTGCGGACAGCCCTTGAAACGCCTCACGGGTGAGTTGTTCCTCTGAAGCGACCCCCACGTACCCAAGCACGTGGGCGGCATAGCCTCCCTCTGGATTGTTCCGCTGAAATTCCGGACGAATCACCACGCCGGGCAGATCCAACCGATGTGATTCGACAATGGCCGCTTCTTTGAGACTGACGCCTTTTTTCAAACGAACCGGTGTGCCCCCGACGTGCGTGTCCATAGTCTTGGTCAACTCACTCCGGTCCAACGACAACAATGTGACGAGCTTCCCGATCAGGGCTTCGCGGTCCGGCACGTCACCGAGTTGCACGTACAAATTGAAACTCGGGACACTGTTCGCCAGCAAGATTCCGTTCCGGTCATAAATGAATCCGCGAACCGGATGTAACACCACCGAGCGGGTCCGATTGTCATGAGAAAGATTGCGATAGTAGACCCCATCACGAACTTGAAGCTGCCATAAGCGCACGGCTAACAACCCCACAATGATCAACACGACGACTCTGATGAGCAGCAATCGTCCCTGGATGTCCGCTAATCCGGTTGATTGGAGACCGGGATCCGGTATGTCCGGCTTCATTGACAGACCTCACACCGATTCATCACGGGACGTCCCTCACGGACTCGGCGCTTCGAACAGCCACCGGCCGAGGACCCAGCTGGCCATGATGGCCACAAGTCCGTCCAAGACCGCTTGTGGCAATAAGATATAGGAAAATCCGTACAGCATCTCTCCCAAACCCATGCCCATCCGTGACCACAGCAAAAACACCATGGCGGAAAGACCTGAACATGCCATAACCGGCACAAAGGCGGAACGGGGCTCCCTATTGGACAAATTCCTGGCAATGACGCCGGCCAGGTATCCCACGCCGGTTTTTGTAAACGTCTGGAGTCCAAACGGACCGGCGGAAAATAAATCCTGGAGAAAGCCCAGGCCAAACCCCACGATCAGGCCGTGAACCGGTCCGGTCCGAAAACCGATAAAACACGCGATGACGAGACAGAAGTCCGGTTGAATCCCGAAAGGATTGACAGAAGACAGCACGGTGGCCTGAAAGGAAAAAAGGGACAGAGTCAACAGCGTATACGCACCAATCTTCATGGAGTCGGATTCTGTGGTCCCGGGGCCATCAATGCGTGATCGAGTGACAGCATGGCTTCTGGTGACCGAGGAGACACGACGATCAGCACTTCGTCCAAGTGTCGAAACTTGACGGCCGGCACGATTTGGGCGGTGCGGAACAAACTGTCTTCACTTTCTTCGACGCGGGTGACTTCTCCTATCAACACCCCGCGTGGAAATCCTCCCGTCAAACCTGACGTGACCACGGCATCCCCTGGTTTGACCGCGGAAAGCGGGGGAAGATATTTCATGCGGACCAGCCCTTGCGACGTTCCCTGGACCATGCCTTCATCTCGCGTCCGTTGAATCATGCCCGCGATGACAAGATTCGGGTCGATCGTCAACAAGGCAATGCTCGTAGACCCCGAGGTTCTGACGATGCGTCCCGCCACCCCGGCCGGCGTAATGACGCCCATCTGTTCCCGAATGCCGTCATCTTCACCTTTATTCAGAATCACGCCTTGATACCAATTCGACACACTGCGGCCAATGACCTTTGCCGCCACCGTCCGGACCGATTCGTCCTCCTGAAATTCCAACAGTGAGGCCAACCGTTCCGCCATGTATGCCTGTTCCCGCAATCGATTCACCTCCCCATTGAGTTGCCGGACTGTTTCCCGAAGCTGACGGTTTTGTTGGGAAAGACCCTGGAGGGCAATATAGTGCATCCACCATTCACGCAGGGTCCGATCCACTGCGGCCATGCCCTTCACGGGAATGGCGACAAGATCGGCAAGAGGTTCGCCGAGCGTGTGGAAGAGAAATTGAGATTGCCGGGGCAAGAGGGCAAACACGACAAAGGCGATGACCAGGACGGCCACGCCAACCCGCTTCACGCCGGAACCCCAAAACACCCCAGGCCGAAACCGGCCACGCATAAGAAGTTGTTCCTTTACGAACTGACGGCCGACATAGAGGAGACGCTCCGCAGGAGGGGAAGCTCTTCGAGCGTCTTGCCGACTCCTAAGACGACTGACGTGAGGGGATCATCGACGTTGACAATAGGAAGTCCGGTTTCCTCCCGCAACCGGGCATCCAATCCGCGTAACAGCGCTCCGCCCCCTGTCAACACGATGCCTCGATCCACGATATCTCCCGCCAATTCAGGGGGGGTATGTTCCAACGCTATCTTGATGGCCGACACAATGGCCGAAATGCATTCTTGCAAGGCTTCCCGGACTTCACCGTCTTCCAGCGCAATGGTCCGAGGAATACCAGAAACCAAATCACGTCCTTTGACCATCATTTGGGCTTTCTCTTCCAAGGGATAGGCGGAACCGATGGCCACTTTCACTCGCTCCGCCATATGCTCACCGATCAATAAATTATGTTCACGCTTCACGTGATTGATAATAGCCAAGTCGATTTGGTCGCCGGCCACTTTCACGGATTCACTGTAGACAATCCCTCCCAATGAAATGACGGCGACATCGGTCGTGCCCCCTCCCACGTCGACCACCATGTTCCCCGACGGTTCGGTGATCGGCAGCCCCGCTCCGATGGCCGCCGCGACGGGTTCTTCGATCAAATAGACTTCACGCGCACCGGCCAATTCCGCCGATTCCTTGACGGCTCGCTGTTCCACTTGCGTGATGCGTGACGGCACACCGATGATGATCCGAGGCCGGACAAATGCCGTACGATTGTGAACCTTGGTAATGAAATATCGAAGCATGCGCTCGGCCATTTCAAAGTCCGCGATGACCCCTTCTTTCATCGGACGAATGGCGGAAATGTTGCCGGGCGTCCGGCCAACCATGCGCTTGGCTTCACTCCCCACGGCCAAAATTTTGCTTGTTTGCTGTTCGATCGCCACGACCGAGGGCTCATTCAACACAATGCCTTTCCCTTGGACATACACCAAGGTATGGGCCGTCCCAAGATCAATGGCCATATCGCTCGAGAACAAACTCAAAAATTGGCTGATCAATCCCATGATCGGTTCACCGGCAAAAACAGCCTCTCAGACTGAACTTGGAGACGAGGGTTCTCATAGAGGACGCTGGTCCCTTGGGCATTCACCACTCCGTTCGACGACCAACTCTCCATGGATTCGCTCGGCGGGAGCAGACTATCCCGGAAGCAAAACGACGACTCACGCCCGGCAACAAAGGGAAGACCGCTGTTCGGAAAAATGGACGTTCGAAGAGAAGGACGGACAAGACTTGTTCACTCTCCAATCAATTCCCACACGTGGGAATTGTCCGCGCTTTAGGTCGTTCAGTATAGCAGACCTGACGCCTAACCTCAAAAGATTATGCACCCCTTTGATGGGCGCAACCGGGCAGGGAATCGGAGACGTGTCAGGAACCGGCCGTCCGGTGTTTGGTGAGGACGAGGACGACCGCCTCATTGACAGGCCTCGGCAGAGACGTAACAATGCGTGGCCGTGATCCCGTCACATGAACGCCTCGGCTCCTTGCGCGGCTCAAGACATGCTCTCGAGGAACCTCTGATTTATTGTGATAGCAGGATGCAGGGCAAGGCGTCCCGGAGCGAAACCCGAGGCTTATCAGAGAGATAGGTGAGGGTTGAGCGAGGACACAACGCAGCCATGCGCCCGATAGTGAATTAAATCAGAGGTTCCTCAAGAACATCCGGGTTTTGGTATGAATCCAAACGACTCCGACTGTCGTACAGGTGTCCGCTACCAGCCCGACGAAACACCGCCGATGGCGCTCGCCGTCGGACTGGGGATGCAACTCGCCGTTCTCAGTGTCGCCGCCACGGTATTGGTACCGGCCATCATCATCCGGGCCGGTGGCGGGTCTGAATCCTACCTGTCATGGGCGGTATTCGCCGCGGTTGCGGTCTGTGGCGCGACCACGGTGTTGCAGGCGGTTCGGTTCGGCCAGATCGGTTCGGGGTACGTGCTCTTGATGAGCATTTCCGGAGCGTCCATTGCAATCAGTATCACGGCGCTTGCCAGAGGCGGGCCGGCACTGTTGGCCACCCTGGTCGTTGTCTCCTCGCTCGTCCCGCTGGCGCTGTCGACACGGCTCTGGTTCCTCCGACGAATCCTGACACCGACCGTCACGGGAACCGTGATCATGCTGATACCGGTCACGGTGATGTCGCACGTCTTCGAAATGCTGAAGGACATCCCTGATGGAGTCCCGGCCATGGTCGCGCCGCTCAGTACGCTTGCGACCCTGCTGGTGATTGCCGGCTGCGTCCTGAAGGGAACGGGGGCGTGGCGACTTTGGGCACCGGTGATCGGCGTCGTGACCGGTTCGGCTGTTGCCGGAGTTTTCGGCTTCTACGACGTGCACCGCGTCGCCGAGGCATCGTGGATCGGTCTCCCGCAGGGCACCTGGCCGGGCTTTGATCTCGAGTTCTCGACGGTTTTCTGGACATTGCTTCCGGCATTCGTGCTCGTGGCCCTGATCGACACCATGCAAACCATCAGCGCGTCGATCGCCATCCAGCACGTATCCTGGCGCCAACCTCGCGCAGTGGACTTCCGGGCAGTACAGGGCGCGGTAGCCGCCGCAGGAGTCGCGAAACTGTTGTCCGGCCTCTCGGGCACGGTGCCGAACACGACCTACTCGACGACCGTCTCCATGACCGAATTGACAGGCGTCAGCGCCCGAAGCGTCGGGATCGCACTCGGGACGGTGCTCATCCTGCTGGCTTTTCTTCCCAAGGCGCTTGCCGTGATCCTGGCCATCCCAGGCCCGGTGGTCGCAGCCTATCTTGCCGTCTTTCTGGCCATGCTGTTCGTCATCGGCATGAACCTGGTTGTCCGGGACGGGATCGACTACCGCAAGGGTCTTATCTGCGGCGTCGGGTTCTGGGTGGGGGTCGGGTTCCAGAACGGCATGATCTTTCCCGAGTGGGTTTCGGAATTTGCCGGGGGTCTTCTTCAGAACGGGATGACGGCCGGCGGGTTCGTCGCCATTACCATGACCCTTTTTATGGATCTGACCACATCACGACACCGGCTGGAGTCGGAATTCAACGTCTCGGCCCTGCCGAAAATCAGAGAGTTTATCCTCGGCTTCGCTTCCCAAAGCGGGTGGGATGCCGAGATGGCAAACCGTCTGGACGCCGCCAGCGAGGAGACGCTGCTGACGCTTCTCCAACGACAAGAGGCAGGAGGGACGGTTGAGCAACGACGTCTGTTGCTGGTGGCCTGCAAGGAAGACGGCGCGGCGGTCCTTGAGTTTGTGGCCTCGACCGGAGAAGAAAACCTGCAGGACCGAATCGCGCTGCTGGGCACGCGGACCAACGCGGATCTGATCGAGCAGGAAGTGTCACTCCGGCTGCTACGGCACCTTGCGTCCTCGGTTCGCCACCAGCAATATCATGGCACGGACATCGTGACCATCCGCGTGGAAACCCCATAGCCCATTCACAATAGCCGGACGTGCCGCACGTGAATGGTTCCTGGGCTGCCTGTTTGCGTGGAAGCCCAGGCCCTGTAGGGACTAACGATCGTTGGTCCCTGCCACGGCCTTGCCGTAGACAGACCTTAGGGTGCTTTCCCGCTTTTGCATCGCAAGGTCACGCGGTTGCGCTCGCCAATCCGCTCGTACGTGTATTCATCCGAAAATTTTTTTGTAAGAAAGATGCCGAGACCGCCAACGGGACGGTCTGTCAAAGCCGATGTGGTATCCGCTTCCGGCGCCTCGGTAAACGGGTCGAACGCGGGCCCATTATCTTCAACCTGAGCGACAACAAACGTGTCTTCCACCGACAGACATAGCTCCAGTTCCGGTCCGGACACCGAGGGCAGGGAGTAGTTGACACTGTTGGTGATCAGCTCTTCGAGCATCAGATTCAGGCGATTTTGCAAACCCATGTCCAACTCGTGGGCGCCGGCAAACTCTTCCAGAGACTGTTCCAGTTCCGTAATCGAAGACAAGTCCGGCGTAAGGGAAATCCGTTTCATTGCATTCCTGACCTGAACGAATCAGACACAACTCGTCGGAGCGAGTATAGCATGAACGATGGATCAGTATCGTATTTTTGTGGCTTTGAATCAACAGGCCGATGCAAAAAGGTGAAAGACACGCGCAACGGGACTCGGCCGCACGGCAACCCTCCAGCTCCCACGTTGGCCTTGGCATACCAACTCTAATCGAGTACTATCAGCCATCACTGACGACCGACGAGCTAATTATACGTATAACCACGCAGTGGCATGATCCCTTGCGTGGCTATTGAAGCAAACGCGTATGAATGCTATGGTAGTTGTTTATCTTTGCATTTTCCGCATTTCAGATAAACGATTCCCTTTTCATGGAACGTGACGCGT
The DNA here is from genome assembly GCA_965207015.1 of Nitrospirales bacterium. Taxonomy (GTDB): domain Bacteria; phylum Nitrospirota; class Nitrospiria; order Nitrospirales; family UBA8639; genus Bin75. Next base: position 2,136,419 of record OZ242257.1, read on the forward strand.
CAGCGTTGATGAAAGTGGGGTAAATTCGCTTAATTATGGCGTTTGAGATTGACCTATTTGGAGGCAAGACTCATGGAGGAAAAAGCCAAGCTGTCCGTGGAAGCCGAACAGGGCGACAAAGCCACGATCCTGATCGTGACCGGGCGAGTGGATGGTTCCAGTGTGGGCATTCTGGAGAGTGCCGTACAGGAACAGATCAATGCCGGGAATAAAACCCTGGTCTTTGATTTTCAAGATCTGAGTTACATCAGCAGTGCCGGTCTACGGGCATTGCTCATCGCCGCCCGTCTGACCCAGAAAGAAGGGGGCAAGGCGCTGTTTTGCGCCCTTGCAGATCACATCGCTGAAATTTTCGAGATCAGCGGGTTCAATGAAATTCTGGATATTCGCGCCACCAGGGCCGATGCCCTTGGAGCAGTCTGAGCGAAGGCTCGTACTGGAGAATGGCAACTCGGCCACTAAGAACAACGACGGGAGAGTCAAGTCGTGGGTAAACCACCAACTCAGGTGCTGGTCGTCGATGACGAAGAAGATCTTGAGTTGCTGGTGCGTCAGAAGTTCCGCCGCCGGATCCGCGACGGGGACCTGAGGTTTCTTTTTGCCCACAACGGCAAAGAGGCGCTGGAGGTGCTGGAAGAGCACCCTGATGTCTACCTGGTCCTCTCCGATATCAACATGCCGGTGATGGACGGTCTGACCCTGCTGAGTCAGCTTGCCGATGGCGAACAGGATATCCAGGCGGTCATCGTATCCGCCTATGGTGACATGAAGAACATTCGTACGGCCATGAACCGTGGGGCGTTCGACTTTTTGACAAAGCCGATCGATTTCAACGACCTTGAAGCGACTATCGAAAAAGGCCTCAAGCACGTTCAAGCGCTGCAAAGCGCCCTGGAAACCAGGGATCGACTGGTTGCCGTCAAGCAGGAACTCGACATGGCCCGAGACGTGCAGATGTCGCTCCAGCCAAAGGAGATCCCGGACAGCGAGACCCACGACATTAAAGCGGTGATCCTCCCGGCACGAGAGGTCGGTGGGGACCTGTACGATTTCTTTCACATTGACGAATCACGCATCGCACTGGTGATTGCGGATGTGTCCGGTAAAGGGGTGCCGGCCGCGTTGTTCACGACCGTGACCCGTGCGCTCCTGCGCGCAACGTCCTCAAAGGACTATTCCACACCGGCAGAGTGCCTGACGAGAGTCAATGAACTGCTCTGCGAGAGCAACCCCTCCTGTATCTTCATTACGCTGTTTTTCGGGGTGCTCGACCTGCGGAACGGCGAACTCCACTATTCCAACGCCGGTCACAATCCCCCCAGACTACTGCAGGCCGATTCTCAAGTCGAGGTCGTGCCCAAAACCAGAAACATCGTACTGGGGATACAACCCGGCCACACGTATAACAATGATCAAATCCAACTCAGGCCAGGCGATACCCTGTTCCTCTACACCGACGGGATCACGGAAGCGGAAAACTTCCAGGATGAAGAATTCACGGAATCGCGTCTTGACGAGAAACTCGCCGGACTTGCCGGGGCCAGTGCGGAACGGGTTGCCACGGAGATCGTGGACGCCGTGCAAGAATTTGTCGGAGATGCCCCGCAATCAGACGACATCACGTGCGTGGTGGCACGTTTTCGGCCGGATCCCTCCTAAGCGACACGCCCCTACTCTGCCATGAAGATATGGATGATCCCGGTCCTGTTGCTGGTTCTGGTCACGGCGTGGGGGCCAGCCCGGGCAGAGTCCGATCAACGAACAATAGTCTTCGGTCAGTCCGCCGCTCTCACCGGCCCGGCGCGAGCACTCGGCATCGGCATGCGCCTCGGGCTCCACGCGGCATTTTCCGAAGTGAATCGCGAGGGTGGCGTCCACGGTCGCCTGCTCCACCTCGAATCCTTGGACGACAGATACGAACCCGAAGCCGCGATTGCCAACACCCGCACCCTGATTGAACAAAACAAAGTTTTCGCCCTGATCGGCGCCGTTGGTACGCCAACGTCGAAATCAGCCCAACCTGTCGCCACGGAGGCGGGAGTACCCTATATTGCTCCATTCACCGGGGCGGAATTTCTTCGGGATGCGAAGAAGCGTCCCAATGTGGTGAACGTGCGGGCGTCCTACTATCAGGAAACCGAGGAAATGGTCGTCCGGCTTCACGAAGATCTGGGCATAGACCGGATCAGCATTTTTTACCAGAACGATTCCTTCGGTCAGGCCGGGCTCAACGGGCTGCGCCGTGCGGTCAATCGCCATGGCCTGAACTTGATTGAAGAGGTGTACTATACCCGCAATACCGAGGCCGTCAAAATCGCCCTGCTGGATTTGCGCCAGGCCAACGCCGAGGCCGTCGTCATCGTCGGGGCCTATAAACCTGCGGCGACAATGATCCGGTGGGCGAGACGGCTGAATTTCAATCCCTATTTTATCAACATTTCATTCATCGGGAGTGCTGCCTTGGCGAAAGCCTTGGGATCGGACGGGACCGGCGTGTACGTGACCCAAGTGGTGCCTTTCCCGAGGGATACGACCCTGCCGATCGTCGCGCAATACCAGAAGGCGCTGAAAGAAATTGACGCGAACAGCAAACCCAGTTTTGTCTCGCTGGAAGGCTACCTGGCAGGCCGTATCGCGATTGAAGGTCTGCGGCTTGCCGGATCGGATCCGACCAGAGAAAGCTTTCTGCATGCGCTGACGCAGGCGGGAGACATCGATCTGGGCGGGTTTCATTTGCGCTACGGCGTCGATGACAATCAGGGGTCGGACCGCGTGTACCTGACTCGCATCGATAAGAGGGGACGCTTCCAGTCGGTCAACAAGATGTCGGCACCATGAACGAACCTCCACCCACCGGACCCCAAGACCCGAACGATTCCGGCGCCCCTCCACTGCAGGTGAAACCTGCCGCCATTGAAGAACCGGAAAGAGAAGGAAATTTCCGGATCGGAGTCGGCGCACGGCTGTATTTCCTGCTCTTTGGTGCCGTGGTTCTCATGGGCGCTGCCACCGTGCTGGCTTACTTTACCTTCAACGAAACGTTGCAACACGAAATCCGGCTGGCAGAATACAGCATGCCCAACCTGATCAATTCGGTGGACGTGGCCCGCAAGAGTGCCGTCGTGGTCAACGGGGCCTTTCGTCTGGTGTCGGCCTCCTCGAAAGAGGAGCATAAGGCCGTGGTGGAAGCCACGGCTCGAGAAATAGCCTCGCTCGAAAACACCATCCTGGAACTGGAAGCCCGCTCCGCCTTCGGCGAACAAACCCGATTGATCAGGTCAAATCTGGAGGAACTGGGTAAGCATCTGGACGTGATCAAGGAATCCTCCGCCCGGCGCCTGGAAATTGACCGGGCACTCAACGTCTTTATTGACGAACTCGGAGAAACAACTCGGCGAGTGGAACGTTTGTTGGTCCAAGCCATTGATGATCAAGCGTTTTACCTGGTATCGGGATTACGGCAGTTGGATGACAAGGGCGACTCCATTCGTAAGCGGGCCTCCGAAGACGAACTGACCGCTTATCGAAATCTGATTACCGTGAACCAATCCTCCAATCTTGCCGTATTGTTGTTGGATGAGGTCCTGGTTCTGGCTGACCGCCAGTTTCTTACCCCTTTGGAAGAACGCTTCCAGAGTGCCGTCCGGAATTTCATCCAAGCCTATGCGAAACTCCCGGAGTCCATGCAGAATGATCTTCTTGAAGAAAACCTGACGCGTCTGGACGAAATCGGGGAAGGCCCGGAAGGAGTCATTAAGCTACGGATGGAAGCGCTGCTCAGACTGGAACAGGAGCAGGAAACCTTGGCAAAGGCACGATCCACCTCGGAATCGCTGGTATCGGAGGTCAACAATCTGGTCGAACAGATCAACGAGGAGGCCATTCAATCCAGCGAAGCTTCTCGCGCAGCCGCCCAAACGGGGATCCTCCTGCTGATTCTCCTCAATGTATTCGGGACCATTGGCGCTTTTGCACTGGGCTCCTTCTTCGTGAGGCGCTATCTGGTTCGCCGTTTGGTGGGACTGGCCAGCGCGATGCGCGAGATGGCCAGCGGCGACTTGGAAGTCCCGGTACAGGTCGAAGGAACTCGTATCGTACGGCCCGTGAAGGGATCGGCTCATTACCTGACACAGAACATCAAGTATTTAATCTGGAATGACGAGGTCACCGACATGGCCAGGGCGCTGGAAGTGTTCCGGCGTTACGCCCATGAGGTTCAGCGATTGAATCTCGTGGAAAAATTGGCGGAGGAACTGGATGCCAAAAACGAAAACCTGGAGCATGCACTGGAAAATCTGAAAGCCGCCCAGGAGCAGGTCATTGCCGAGCAGAAACTCGCGTCTTTGGGTCAACTGACTGCCGGGGTGGCACATGAAATCAAGAACCCGCTCAACTTCGTCAACAACTTTGCCAATGTCTCGATTGAAATGGCGGATGAGATCGATGATTTGATGAAACAGCAGGACAACCTCGACCTTGAGGAGGTCAGGTCGATCTTGGATGAACTGAGGACGGGCCTCGGAAAGATCAAGGAGCACGGGAAGCGAGCCGACAACATCGTGCGCAGCATGCTCGAACATTCCCGCACCAAAGAAGGGGAATGGCGACAGACGAACCTGAATGCCCTCCTGAAACAGTACGTGGACTTGTCGTATCACGCACTACGTGCCGATGATAACACCTTCAATGCGGAGATGAAGGAGGACCTGGATCCGAACATGGAAGAAATTATGGTCGTCCCCCAAGACATCTGTCGCGTGTTCCTCAATCTCGTCACCAACGCCTTTCAGGCGATGAACGAAAAGCAGAAAAAGGTAGGCGGTGACTACCTGCCGACTCTGTCTATCTCCAGCCGGCAATTGGAAGATCACGTGGAGTTCTCGATCCGGGACAATGGGCCAGGCATCCCGGATGACGTACGTGACAAGATTTTTGAGCCGTTTGTGACTACCAAGGAACCGGGGAAGGGCACCGGACTGGGGCTCTCCCTGACCACTGACATCCTGCTTCGTCACGCCGGATCCATCCACTTGGACACGGAAGTCGGGCACTATACCGAGATGCGTGTATCGTTACCGTTGGAGCCCCCGGCGGAAGCCCTGAGCAGTATGGAAAACAAGACAGAATAAGAGAGGCAGGACAAACTATTCGGGACGGCACAGGGGCCGTCCCCTACAATGACGATGGTGCCGTGAACATGATTGGGTAGGGACAACCCCCTGTGGTTGTCCGTTCACGGACACGTGAGGCGGCACCCTTCAGCTAGGCTCAGAACAGGCAGGGCAGGCTCCGGCCGTCCCCAGCTAGAAATTGTACTCAAGGTGGAATTCGTAGAAGCCGTCGCGTCGCCCCACGTATTGAACATCCAATGGGTCGATGCTGAGAATCAGGTTCGCCTCCGCGTGCAGGGACCATTGGTCGAAGAGCCGCCGGTCGAATTCCACGCCCAGGCTGCGGGTGTCACGGCTGGCGTCCGTCAAGAACGCGGCAGTGATCTCGGTGCTCTCGACGTCATTGAACGCCACATGCGCGCCTAAGAAGAAATCGTTGTCCAGCGTCATGGGCTGGCGCCTGGGAAGCGCTCGCCGGCCCCGCTCGTCATAGTTCCATTCGGCCAGCAGACCGACGTCGGCCGTAGAACCAAAGACGGAATAGAACGTGTATTCGCCCCCCACCACGGCGGCCACGTACTCTTCTTCCCGAAGGGTGCCGACGAGATCGTCGAACCCACCTCCCTGCAATAAGGCAGTTCTGTACGCCGTTTCCCGACCGAGGGGGTTGCGCTCACCCGAGCGATGCATCGCCTCGAACTTGAACAGCCAAGCGTCGAGCGTCAATTGCGCGTCCAGCCCGAACTGGCGGATCTGCGCGTAGTACGGAATAAAGACCCACGGGACGGCAGCGGCCCCACATGTAGGCGGCACACAAATCAGCGTCGCTTCCCGGCTGGTGCCGTCGAACACACTCAGGCCGATATCCAGGGGTCCGAAGCTGTGACTGTAGCGGGCCGCGAAATCGGGATGCCACTCCTCGGACCCGCTCTCATACTCCACGCGGTCGCGGTCCACGAGCCCCGCGAAACGCAGGCGACCGCCACGGCCCGGGTAGATACGCGGGCGGTGATACGGCAGCCCGAAGAATTCCAAAGTGCCCCAATCACCGGTCCACGTCACGTGAACCATGGGTTGCCCCAACTTCACCTCGCCGTTGGGATGTTCGAGAAAGTCGATCTGGTTGATGATGTCGACCAGATGTTGCGATTCGGCCACGCCCCAGAACACCCGGTCCACGCCCAGCCGCACCTCCCATTCACCCTCGCCGAGTTCGCCGTACAGCAGCGCATACGCTTCCCGCAGATCCCAGTGGGTACGGACCGAGTCCACGCTGTCGTAGCGAAAGAACGGCACCAGGGTGAAACTGCTCCCCTCGGCCTCTTCCAGGTAGAGTTTGGGCTCCACCACAAAGCCGGTCGTATACGAGCGCTGGCTGGCGTCAATGCCGGTTTTCGGAAACGCACGCCCTTCCAGGCTCACGCGCCCGGACAACTCCCTGGCCACGATCTCGAATTCCGCGTGGGCTTCGACGGCCACAGCCGACGCCGCCAGCCAGATCGCCGTGAGGGCCACGAGGTAACGAGCGGCACGGCCTCGCATCACCGCGCCCGTTTCAATCCGGTTTTGCTGAAGTCACGCTCTTTGAGTTTGGTACGGAATTGATAATCCGCCCAGGTCAAATCGGTACTCTTGCCCGTCAGATGATTGACCATGGTCATTTCACCGGCGCGCCAGTACTTGTCCAGGTATTGCTTGTATTTCCCGATGGTGAGCGTCTTCAGGTGCGCGTCCTTGCGGTCGTAGTACTCCACTTTCCAAGTGCGCAGTTCGTCTTTGTCTTGCCAGACCACTTGGCGGCTGTAGCCGGAGGATTTCTTGTCCACCGGGAACCGTTCCGTAACCGTACACGTCAGGTCCCCGCACGGCTCGTCTCGCAGGTACCGATAGGTGAATTTTTCCACCTCCGGGGGGCTCAGGTCTTCATAGGAGAATTCGCTGCCCATGAAGGATCCGGACTTGTTCGACGAACTGATCCGCTTGACCCGCTTCAGCGCCGGGAGATAGAGCCATTGGTCGTCCGCCTCCTGCTTATGGGCGTGGGTGAGCAACGCGGTTCCCTTCACGTCGCGCGGCTCGTCGAACACCATCAGGCTCTTGTCGCCGTCGCCGGCGACTTCCAGCACCTTGACGCGGAGTTGGCGCCGGCTCTCCTGACCCTGCTTGTTGCGCAGCACCATGACTTCGCGAGCCGTGAAATTGCCGAACCCGTCGCCCCGGGTGCTGGCTTCAGTGGCGATCTTGAGCCCGATTTCCTCGGGAGTCGCCGAGTGCACGAGGAGCGGCGCGCCCAGCCAAGACAACAAGACCAAGCACGGTGCGACCAGCTGTACGGGATGTACATGGATCATTCTCATGATTTCCTCCTATCGATGGCCATCAGCAACGGGGGAAGCAGCAGAAAATCGGCGGCGATCGCGAAAACGATCGTGATCGTGACCATAAGGCCGAGCGCCCAACTGACCTCGAATCCCGATGCGGAGTATACCAAGAAGCCTGCCGCCAAGACCACCGTCGTGGTCCATAACGCTTGACCCACCGTGCGGAAGGTGGAACGCACCGCCTCGGGCGCCGAGAACCCCTCGCGGCGGGCTTTCTGATATTTGCTCAGAAAATGCGTGGTGTCGTCCACGATGAGGCCGAACGCGATCGCCGTCATCACGGACCCGGCAAGACCGACCTGGCCGACCAGATAGCCCCACAGGCCGAAACTCATGGCCGCGGGAATAAAGTTAGGCACCAGACTGACCAGACCGAGGCGCAGGCTTTTCAGAAACCAGATCAATATGAACGAAATGAGGCCCATGGCGATCATCGTGGAGCGCAGCATGCTCTGGATGTTTCGTTGGGACAGGTGAGAAAAGACGATACTCACGCCCGTGGCCGGGGTCGCAAGGCCGGGCGCATTGGCCCGGAGCCATGCCAGCCCGCGCGCGTCGAGCTCGCGCTGTTGCTGAGCCGACAAGCTGCGCATCACGACGGTCATGCGCGTGGCGGCTTTGGCGATGTCGATACGGTCGTTGAGGTCCCTGCCGAACGGCAGCGAAAACTCGTACAGCAACAGGTATTGCGCGGCCAGTTGCGGATCGCCGGGCAGCCGGTAAAAGGCCGGATCGTCGCCGTGCATGTTCTTGTTCAGGCGTTTCATGATGTCCGGGAAGGCCTGGACGTGGGTCACTTCGGGCTGTCCCCGGAACCATTCGGCGAAGGCATCGACCTCACGCAGATAACCGGGATCGGTGATGCCGCCTTCGCGCCCGGCGTTCAGCGAGTACTCCAACGATTCCATGCCGGTCAGGTTTTCGATCACGAAGTCCGTATCGCGCCTGAACGCGTAACGGTCGTCAAAATACTCCGTCCAGTTGTCGGTCAACTCAATGCGCAAAATGCCCATGACCAGAACAACGGCCGACAGGGCGACGAACCAGAGCAGGAACGTGCGCCGCGCAATGACAAAGGCGGCGAATCGATCGAAGAAGCCCGGCCGGTCGGCACGAGCGCGAGGCGCCCGCAACGGCAGGATGGACAGGAGCGCCGGAAGAAGCGTCATGGAATAGACCAAGGCGCATATCACCCCGAACGCGACGAGATTCCCCAGGACGTGAAACGGCGGCGAATCCGAAGCATTCAGGCTGAGGAACGCGACCGCGGTCGTGACCGAGGTGAGGAAGACCGGCCAGGTATTGCTGCGCAGCGATTCCGTAATCGCCTCGTTCCTGCCCAGACCGCGGCTCATGCCCGCCAGGGCAGCCGTGACGATGTGGATGGAATCCGCGACGGCGACCGTCATGACGATGATCGGGACGCCCGCATTGACGGGGCTGAATACCGTGCCGATCCAGCCGGCAAACCCTACGGTGGTGTTGATCGTAAACATGAGCGTAACGACGACGGCCAGGGTGGCGAATGCGGAGCGCAAAAGAACCGTGGCCATGACGACGATGAGAAGAAACACGATCGGCGAGAGGTTCTCCATATCGTCCTTCGTCGCGTCGGCAAAGACGCGGTGGATCACAGCGTCGCCGGTCAGGTAATAGTCGATATCCGGATGGCTCGCACGGGCCCGGTCCAGGAGCGTGTTGAGATAATCAGTCAGTTCGACCACCGCGGGGTCAGAATTTTCCGGCAGGACGACATTGATCGCCATCCCGGCCACTCGCCCGTCATGTGCGACCAGCCGTCCGGCTACCTGGGGTGCGCTCAACGCGACCTCTTCGATTCGTACCAGTTCTTCGTCGCTCTTCGATTGAGCGCCAACCACGAGCGGGGCGACGACCAGATCGTCGCCGAACGCCTCGCTATGGGAATAATTGGTGAGGGAGTCGACCCGGTTGGAATACGGCGTGCGCCACGCGGCTTCGGTGAGTTCCTCAATGGCGCCGAGCGTCTCCCTGGTGAACACCGAGCCTTCGCGAGGCGCGATGGCGATCAGTGCCGTATGGGAGACGGAATAGGTATCCTCCAAGGCTTCCAACGCGGCGAGTTGCGGATCGTCTTCACTGAACAGACTGCGGTAATCGTTCGTGACGCCGATGAAGCGGGCACCCGCCGTCATGCCCAGCATGGCCAGCGTCGCGAGCACAACAACGAGCCACCGGCGTCGTAGAATCGCGGCGATGTATCGGTCCAAATGGGTCATCTCCGTGACCATCACCGGCCGGGAGCGAACACGAACGTATCTTGCCCGAGCTTTCGTTTGAACCCGAACATCGCTTACCAGGGGCTCGATCTTGAAGCGTAAACGTGGTCGGGCATCTTGTAACTCAAGCCCCCCTCGTCATACACCGAGATTTGGAGCATTTGAGAAAAATTATCTGATCGGATTCCGCCTTTCTTGAACCATCGCTTGAACCATTGTTGCATACGTTGTTTGTTCCGGAACAAAAACAGCGTGCCTATGTTCCAGCCTTTTGGATACTGGAACTGATCAGCGAGCGTGTTCCCAAGCAGTGCGCGTGACAGGCGGTAGGCCAACGTGATCACATTCTGCTTTTCCACCGGATCCGCGATCCCCGCGACGACCGGAATGGACTGGATCAAGGCATTCGCCATGGTGATGGAATCGGCATCCGGCGGCGGCTCGCACATATACCCGACGCGGTAGATCTTGTCCGCCTCCGTAGCGTCGGTATAGAGGATGGTTTCAGGGATCCCCATGAGATAGCCCGTGTAGCGCCACACGGCTAGCACGCTTTCTTTTTCTTCATCGCTGAAACGCGCGCCCACCAACGCCGAATAATCCAACAGGCGCTTGGAAAAGACGGAGATGGCAAACCCCAAGTGCGCCGCGCTCAGCGGCGTGCCCCACGCGTCATGCTGCCAATCGTCGGATTTCGCCAACAGGCCCCGGATGCGAGCATGCACGAAGCGCACGCGCGTGGAGAGCTTCCAGCCGTCGCCGTCTCTTCGCAACCCCCCGGGGTAAAAGATTTCCATCAGTTGGCGGTTATTCTGCTTGAGGCGTCTGTCGCTCGATGCTACCCGCTTGGTAATGTTGAAAGACTTGGCGATCAGCGTCGAGAAGCCTTCCACCAGCACCCCCGTCACGAAGGCGACGAGCATGAGTGAGACGTTTTCATTAAAGACCAGAATGCCCGGACGAAACGCGTGACGGTCCAGCCAGGGAGGCTCTTCCAGATTTTTGAAGAAATCGCGCAGGGCCTGCGGCGCGCCACGGAGGTCTTCTTCCTTCTCCTCTATCCCCGCCTCGATGAACCGGTGCAGGTCTGCGGGCGGCAAGGATGAGAGTTCCTCCATGACCGGGTCCAGCACAGGATCGCCAATGGCGGTATGCCGGACATAGTTGTCGGCTCTCGCTTGATCCCAAAGACGGGCCTTGGCGTAACCTTCGGTATACGCTGATGGGGGTTGTAGCATCCGGGGGAGCTTCCGTCAGTTAGCTGACTTCTATGGATTCTCAATAGATCCTAGTCTCGACTCGATCAGGTATCGGGAACAAACGTCGAGGAGAGACTTGGGTGCCAATGTCGCATGCGCGCAAGTATAATTGAAATGACCGATCAAAACAATTTTGAGACAGTCAGGATGTTGGAGACGCAGGCTTGGAGCCGAGCGCAGGCTTTACGCCATGGGTTCAAACAGGAGAGCGAGACAACTGCCTAGTGAACCCGACTTGAAGATGGGTGCTGACCGAAGACACGGGACTGCGTCCCGCAGCTAAACGAACACCGCCTCTTCACCCTAGGCGAAACGGGTGAAGAGGCGGGTCACTCATTACAGTCGATCACTCCTGCCGGTGAGCCGGCAGGCAACCACATTGCGCGACTTGTCGGATACGATTGTACGAATGGCTATTGGAAAATCTTCGCCGCCGCCAACAGCTTTTGCCGGCGGGTCATCTCAGCGCTTCGGATCGTTCCACCAACCGGAGCCTGAACCGTCAGAAGTGTTCTGAGGATCCTGTTCGCTTTAGGAACCCCTGCTTGTTCTTGTTGACTTATTGTATGCCCCCCACGCGGTTAATTTTGCGGTAAAATCGTGCCATCTGGCGCGTAGTAAGGCGACACACTCGGACCCGTACCTCCAGCGATTTTTTCCAACTCGTCTAGATCCAAGGGCTCGGACTCCACGTCCTTCTCGGGCCCTACCTCCTTATTTATTTTTTCATCCATAGCGGACAATTTTATCCTGCTATTTGGAGGTGAGTGAAATCCCTCCAATTCTTTTAATTCTACAAATTGCATTATTTCTGATTTACAGAGAATTGTCAACAATCTCTTAACCAAGTGTGTCAACGGGCCATTTCACAGTGGTCTTCAATGGTGAGGTGTATTGTTAATATTCGCCGGTGGCTTCTCGAGTGATGAGTTCCAAAATCTGCCGAATGTTGATCACGCCCAGGAACTTCTTGGACTCCCGGTCCCTCACCGGTATCACCGTCAGCGAGTTTTCTGTCATTTGCTGCAGCGCGTCTTCAACCGGTTCGTCGGGCCACGCGTGCAGCGTTTTGGGGCGCGCAAGTTTGCGCAATGGCGTCTTGGACCAGGACTCCTTGGGCAGGTATCGCAGCATGCTCAACGACACAATTCCGTAAAGCTCGCCCTTATCCACCACTGCATAGTCATGCTGGTGAGGAACGATCCACTGGTCGGCAAACGCCCGTACCGACATCGTCGGATCCGGATAGGTGCGGGTCCGGTCGAGAATGTCGCCGACGGTGATGTCGTCCAGTGCAAAGCGGGCCAGCGACGGCGGGAGCGATTCGGGCAGCGTGAGCTGTTCCGGCGACGGCTTCACCCGGTGGACCACGGCGCGGATGGCCAGCGGCGTCAGCAGGATGTACGCGAGCATGATCAGCACGAGCAACGAGAAAACGTCGTGTCCGATCATCTCGATCTCGAGCAGCACCAGCAGAAGCGCCATTTCCGCAACGCCTTTGGCCATCAGCCCGGTGGCCAGAGCAAAGGGCATTTTCAAACGGGCGACGGAGGCGCCGATGTAGGCTGCGGCGAATTTTCCAGCCAAGGGAATGAACACCAACGCCGCAATGGTCCATACCGGTAACTCCGTGAAGGCCAAACTGAGGTGTAACCCGGCCGAAGCGAAAAAGAGAGGCACGAACAGCCCCTCGGCGGTGCCTCTCATGCCGGGGATGATGTCCCGGCGCACGTGATAGGGGAGTTTCGAAAGGGCGGCCCCGAACAACAGCGCCCCCAGGGAGCCGTGGAGCCCCATATGCTCGGCGCCGACGACCGTCAGGAACAGCCCGCCTAAAATCAGTCCGAAGGAGAGTTGCGGCACGTGGAGGAAGCGCTTCAGCAGGACGATCAGAGGCGGAAGCACCCGGCTGGCCAACAGCCAGGTCACCACGGTAAAGACGGCAATCTTCACCGGCAGGATCAGCAGGCTTTCCCAGCTCAAGTGGTGAACGTGCTCGCCTATGGTGAATCCCACCAACAACAGGGTCAGTAACTCGGCAATGAGCGCGGTGGTGAAAATTTGGATTCCGATGGGTTGCTTGAGGTGACCTTCATCGATCAGGACCTTGGCGACCACGCCCAGACTCGTCAAAGAAAGGATCCCGGCAAGGGCCAGCGACCCGGAGAACGTGAGGCCCAGCCCGAAGTCGTAGATCATATCGGAGGTCACGGTCAGCGCAACGACCAGGGAGAGGAGGACCGATATGATCGCGGTGACGAAAAACCTGCCTCGGATGGCGGCGATGAAGCCGGAAATGTCGAGTTCGTCCAAGCCGATGAGAAAAAAGAAGAGAAAGATGCCAATGCCCAGCAGGATCTGCATTTCGCCGGTGGGTTCGACGATGCCGGCCACCGGGCCCAGCAGGATTCCCGTGGCCGTGTAGGCCACAATGGCGTTCAGCCGGAAATGCCGGAGTAAGCCCTCGGCGAGTTTGGCGACGACGATAACCAGGCCGATGGACAGTAAGGCTGCTTCAAGCATGCTGAATAAATCTCGTGTCCGATGTCTTGCTCCACACGGGATGCATTCGCCGTTCTTGGCACTCGGATTGGAAAGAGAGCGGGAATTGTAGCGGAGATGATCGACCAAGTCCATGATGAGGCAGGCGGCGGGAAACAACCACTCCGCGACGATGTGCCCGAAACCGGCCCGGTCGCGGACCAACAGCGGTCGCGCTCAAGGTTGAGCGTGTGAAGGGTTGCACGTCACGCCCCCAATACGCCATATTGACCGTTCACGAATTGAGGTTCTTCTGATGGCAGCCCGCACGCTTTTCGACAAAATATGGGATCCCCACGTGGTATCCGAGGAGACAGACGGCACGACCCTGTTGTACATCGACCGCCACCTGGTCCATGAAGTGACATCTCCGCAGGCCTTTGAAGGGCTCAAGCTGGCCGGGCGCCGCCCTCGCCGGCCGGGAGCCACGCTGGCGGTACCGGACCACAACGTCCCGACCACCGACCGAAGCGTGGGCATTGAGGATCCCTTGAGTCGCATTCAAATTGAAACGCTCGAACAACATTGCGCCGACTTCGGCATTACACTGTTCTCCATGCACGACGTGCGTCAGGGGATCGTGCACGTCATCGGTCCGGAGCAGGGGCTCACGTTGCCCGGCATGACGATTGTCTGCGGGGATTCGCATACCTCGACCCATGGTGCATTCGGAGCGCTGGCGTTCGGCATCGGGACCAGTGAAGTCGAACACGTGCTGGCCACCCAATGTCTCATCCAGAAACGACCGCAGACCATGGAAATCCGAGTCGACGGCCGCGTCTCGCCCCATTGTTCGGCCAAAGACATGATCCTGGCCATCATCGGCACCATCGGCACCGCCGGAGGAACCGGGTACGTGGTGGAATACACGGGCGAGGCGGTTCGATCCTTGTCGATGGAAGGCCGCATGACCCTCTGCAACATGTCGATCGAAGGCGGAGCCCGTGCCGGCATGATAGCCCCGGACGAGACCACGTTCGCCTATATCAAGGACCGTCCCATGGCGCCTTCGGCTTCACTCTGGTCCGTAGCGGTCCAAGATTGGGAAAAGCTGCGCACAGAGCCGGGAGCCGCGTATGATCGCATTGTCACACTCCAGGGAGAAGACATTGCCCCGCAAGTGACCTGGGGCACGAATCCGGGCATGGTGACCGGGGTGGACGGCGTGGTCCCGGACCCGCGATCCTTTGCCGACGTGGAGACACGGGATGCCACGGCACGAGCGCTCGACTACATGGCCCTGACGCCCGGCACCCCGATTGTGGAGATCCCCATCGACCGGGTGTTTATCGGATCGTGCACGAATTCGCGGATTGAAGATTTACGCTTGGCCGCCTCCTATTTTAAAGGGAGGAAGGTGGCGTCGAGCGTGCAGGCGATGGTCGTGCCCGGGTCGGGTCTGGTCAAGAAACAAGCGGAAGACGAAGGATTGGATGCGGTCTTTCGCGCGGCCGGCGCCGAATGGCGGGAGTCCGGCTGCAGTATGTGTCTGGCCATGAACGCCGACGTGCTCCAACCCGGTGAGCGATGTGCGTCAACGAGCAACCGAAACTTCGAAGGCCGTCAGGGCAAAGGCGGACGAACCCACCTGGTGTCACCGGCCATGGCCGCGGCGGCAGCCGTGACCGGCCACTTCGTCGATATCCGTCATTGGGCCTGATCCGGAAACCTTACCATGGAACCCTTTACCACCCATACGGGACGAGTCGCTCCGCTGGATCGCGTGGACGTCGATACTGATCAGATCATTCCCAAGCAGTATCTCAAAACGATTCATCGTACGGGATTGAAAGAAGGACTCTTTGCCGATTGGCGCAAGCTCGCCGACGGGTCACCTGACCCGGATTTTTTCATGAACCAACCGCAGTACGCCGATGCCTCCATTCTGCTCACCCGCGACAATTTCGGGTGCGGGTCATCCAGGGAACACGCGCCCTGGGCTTTGTTGGATTACGGTATTCGCGCCATTCTGGCTCCCAGCTTTGCCGAAATCTTTTACAACAACTGCTTTCAAAACAGCATTCTGCCGGTCGTGCTGGACGCCCAAGAGATTCAACGGCTTTTCGACCACGTGACAGCCGACGACCGGTTTGAACTGACCATCGACCTGGCTGCGCAAACGATCTTCACGCCACAGAAATCCTCGTTTCAATTTTCCATTGATCCGTTTCGAAAACAATGCCTGCTGCAAGGGTTGGACGCAATTGGGTTGACCCTCCGGCGCGAAAAGGATATTGCGGACTACGAAGCCAGACGAAAGCAGGACGCTCCCTGGCTTTTTCAGGACGTGTGCTCGTAAGTCCGTTTTCCTGATGTCACCGGCGTCGTTCGACAAACCAAGCAGCGTTTTCGGATCCGCCTGACGTTGGTCAGGGACGCGAAAGGATCACGATGCCATTCCTTTCCTCCGTTTCCCGGAGACTGCACGATGGATGAATTCAGCGCACTCAGGGACGTCATCATCATTTTCTCCGTGTCCATCGCGGTGGTCTTCCTGTTTCAAAAACTCCACCTGCCGTCGATTGCGGGGTTCCTGGTCGTCGGGGCGCTCGTGGGTCCCCACGGGCTCAACCTCATTTCCGATCTGGAACAGGTGCACGTGCTGGCCGAGATCGGAGTGATGCTGCTGCTGTTCACCATCGGGCTGGAATTTTCGTTGGCGAAGCTGAAGTCCTCCAAGAACCTGTTCTTCGTGGGAGGACCGGCCCAGATGTTCAGTGTCCTGCTCTTTTTCATCGTCGGCGGGTACCTGTTGGACATCGACGTGAACTCCGCCATCTTCTGGGGCTTTCTGATTACCCTGAGCAGTACCGCGATCGTCCTGAAAGCCTTGGCTGAGCGGGGAGAAAGCGACAGCCTCCATGGTCGATCCACGATCGGCATCCTGATTTTTCAGGACCTGGCCATCGTGCCCATGATGCTCATGACGCCGTTTTTGGGCATCCACGGCTCGGAAGGCATGGGGCGCATCCTGTTGGCTCTCGGACAATCGCTTACGTTGGTGGTCCTGATCGTGCTGGCCGCCAGGGTCTTCGTCCCCAAACTCCTGGAGCACATTGTTCGGGTAAAAAGCCGGGAACTCTTTCTCCTGACCATCGTGGTCCTCTGCATGGGAACGGCGTGGATGACCTCCCTGTTCGGGTTATCCATTGCCCTCGGCGCCTTTATCGCCGGACTCGTCATCTCCGAATCCGAATACAGTCACCAGGCCCTGGCCGAGGTACTCCCCTTTCGCGACAGCTTCAACAGCCTGTTTTTCGTCTCGATCGGCATGCTCATGGATACGCGCGTGATTCTGGAATATCCCCTGCTCATCATGGCCATAGTCGGCGCCGTGGTCATCGGTAAATTCGTGACCGGAGCCGCGGCGGTGTTGGCGGTCGGTGCACCGCTTCGGTCGGCGATCCTGGCCGGGGTGGCCCTGGCCCAAGTCGGCGAATTCGCCTTCATCCTGGCCGGAGAAGGGCTCAAGGCGGAGATTCTGCACCCTGACACCTACAACCTGTTTCTCGCCGTCTCGGTCCTCACCATGATCATCACGCCGTTCCTGATCCAATGGGCCCCGAGGATCGCGCGGCGGACGGAAGCCGTGCAGCGGCTCCACCAATGGTTGCCCGGGCGCGTGTCGCTACGCGCGGAAACGGCCCAGTTCAAACTCAGGGATCACGTTATCATCGTGGGATACGGCTTGAACGGTCGCAATCTTGCGCGCGTTCTTCGAGAGTTCGAGATTCCCTACGTCGTCCTGGATATCCGGGGAGAGGTGGTGCAATTGGAAATCGGGACGGGGATTCCGATTCAATACGGGGACGCGACCAATCCAACGGTGCTGCACCAGGTCCAAATCGAAAACGCCAAGGTCCTCGTGGTGGCCACGTCCGACCCCTTCGGGGCGCGACGCATCGTGCAGCTTGCCAAAAGTTTGAACCCGTCGATTCACATCATCGTCCGGACCCGCTATCTCAAAGAACTCGAAGAATTGCACAAGCTCGGAGCGAGTGAAATCATTCCGGAAGAATTTGAAACGTCGATTGAAATCTCAACTCTGGTGCTCCAGTCGTTTCAAATTCCCAACAACGTCATCCTGGGAAAGGCCGAACAAATCCGGCGGGAAGGCTATGCGCTCCTCCGCCGCGGGGAACTGCCAGAACTGCCGCACCATCTCCGGTCCGGCACGCTGGAAGATGCGGAAGTGGAAACTTGCCGTATTGATGAGGATTCACCCGCACTGGGGCAATCACTGCACGACTTGGCCATCAGGCCGCGAACCGGCGCGTCCGTGATCGCCTTCATGCGCGACGGGGTCACGGAATCCAACCCCTCGGACAAAACCGTGCTCGAAGCCGGGGACGTCGTGGTGCTGCTGGGCGGCCGTGAACCTGTTCGTCGAGCCATCGGACTTCTCGTGAACACGAAGGTCGAATAGCATTTGGGATTGTAGATTGTGCAATCCAGGCGTCGTTGGCTCTTTTCATACCAATGCCTATGACGGGGCAGGGTCGCGCTAGTCTTCTGCATCAGTAACGTAAGCCTTTGCCCGGCCGGCCCACACACGGACACCGGGAGACGCATCGTTCTGAGCGGCTTCATCCAGGGTTTGCAACTCCGCGTGATCACCGGGATCGCCCAATTTTCCCAATCGATAGGCCGCCTCAGCCCGCACATCCGGGGAAGCATCGAACAGCAGCCGTTCCCGAAAATCAGGGAGAGTCCGACGATCGCCCAACTCACCCAGCGCAGCCACGGCTCCCTGTCGCACAGCCGGGTCCGGATCGGTCAATGCCTTCCGCAAAGCCGGGAAGGCCTCTTTGGCTTCAAGCTGCGTGAGCGCTTCAACCGCGGCGCGACGGCTGTTTCTCTCTCCTACGGCCAACGCTTGGGTAAGGATGGCAACAACGGGTGGCCGTGGGCCGATTTTTCCCAATGCCAACGCGGCGGCTTGTTTGACGGAATCGCGCTCATCGCCGAGTGCTCCTGCCAGGCTGATGGCTGCGGCGTCGTTCACGTCTTCCCCGATCTGTCCCAAGGCCCAGGCACTATATTCACGCACGTCAGAATCGGGGTCGGATAACGCCTCAACCAGAGCCGTTGTTCCAGCAGAATGCGCAATTTTTCCGAGCGAAAGAGCAGCCGTTCGTCGAACGTCCGGGGAAGGGTCTTGCAAAAGGGTGACGAGACGAGCGGTGACGGTCCGTGGATCTCCGACGGGGGCTTCCGCTTGGCAACCGGCGCTCCCAAGGAGCAGGAGCATAAACAGGATGGGCCCGTAGATGAGGCGGGGGTGACGTCGTGCGACCCGGCTCAGGACAGGCCCTTCGACAGGGCTTCCTTCGACTTCGCTCAGGACAGGCGTGGTCAACGTCCCATTACGGATTTGGTGGTGGATCTTTGGGGATCGGAGGTTGTTTGGCCGCTTCAATGGACTGTTCAACCTCTTTTTGCGCCGATTCCAGTTCCGCTTGAATGGTCCGCATCTCCGGGTCAATCGCGTTTCGGACGTCCGCCGTGGCTTCACGGAACGTTCTGAGGGTGCTCCCCAATCCCTCTCCCAGCGATTGCAGATCGTCACTTGCCGGCGCGGCCGGGGGCTTGGCGGTTTTGGCCTGCATCGCGGCACGTTGGGCCTGCACGCGCTCCACGGCCTTCTTGTTCACGATGGCCGCCGGTCGTTTGCCGGTTGGCGTGGTCGCGGCCGAAGCAGGAACCGGTGGATACTGCGCCATCGGACGAGGCACGGAATTCGCGGCACGCTGTTCCATGGTCACCGGTTCAAACTGTTCCTGATAGGAGGCGGCCTCCGGCTCAGCCTCGGCAGCCGGTTGAGACGCCGGTTGGACCGTTTCGGGACCGAAACCGCCGTACACCTGCGCAGCCAGCGTCCCCGGCGTCCGTTCGGGACCGGGCTGATGGGCTTGCTGAGTGACGGGTTGAGGCGCAGGCTCCGTTGCGGGCGCTCCCTGAGCAGCGCCGGGCTGAGCGGCGGCCTCCGGGGCAGGCTCGGGCAAGGCCGGCTGTGCAGGCTGTTCTTCCTCGGGAGGAGGCGGAACCTCATTGACTTCCTTCTTGAATCCCTTCAGGGCTTTCCCGACTCCCTCCCCGATTTGTGGAAGCCGCCCCGCGCCGAAAATGATCAGAACAATGACCAGAATGATGATCAGTTCTGAAAATCCCAAGGTTCCGAACATCGTGCATCCTTCAGAAAAAAACGCCTAAGTATCCCGTGAGTTTACTGTAAAGACCAGGATGGAGCGTGTCAACCTGCTCACCCATCAGGAGAAATTTGCAGGGCGTCTCCACGTGGAAGACAAGAGCGTCCTCCTTCGACAGGCTCAGGACAGTCTTGTATTGAGTGAAGCACATGGTAGAATCGCCATTGATGGCTACCTCGTCCTCTCCCCAAATTCCACGGTATCGAACCACGTTGTTCTTCGGACCCGAGGTTCATGAAACCCATGCCGATATTCTGTATTGTGTATTCAACGTCAAGAAGCGGAGTTGGAAAGGAGGCATCCAACTCGTGGTGGAGATGGCGCAACCCGACGTCTCCCGTTTCAAGCGTCTCCTGCAATTCGAATCCTGGTTACGGAACTCCCTGCGCCATCTTCCACTGGAGGACTATGACGAATATTTTCAACGAGGCCAGGACCTCTTGCTCCAATACCTGTGTCAAGCCAAATTGCAGCTCGCGCTCGACGAAGGCCTTCGCCAGGAAACGACCCTGCTTTCGCACGACGAGCTTTCTGAGGAACTTGCGCAGGCCGTACGACGCGACGGACAGTCGTTCAAACAAGACGTGTTGGCCGAATTGGATATTCCTCCCGTAGAGGGCTAGAAAGAAAGCGCCATGAGTAAACCGATCATTGGCGTGACGCCCGACTTTAATGCCGGCAACCGCAAGGACATGGGCGGCAAAGAGCCGACCTATTTTTTGCGCGCCCGCTACATGAAGGCCATTGAAGACGCCGGGGGCATTCCCGTGGTGTTGCCCTTATTGTCGAACAAGGACGCATGGCGTCAGGTCGTGGCCCACGTGCACGGACTGCTGATCACGGGAAGTGGATCCGATCTGACGCCCGAACTCTACGGAGAACGCCAACGACACAAGTTCGCACGCATGAGTCGCGAGCGGGCGACTATGGAACTGGGCATCGCCAAAGCGGCGTACCGGGCCGACGTTCCCATGTTGGGGATTTGCGGCGGGATGCAATCCATCAACGTGGCCCTGGGCGGCACGCTGTATCAGGACATAGCGGCGCAACTCAAAACTTCCATCGACCATCTTCCCGCCCTTCCGGCGACCAAGACGACGCATCCCGTGCAGATTGCGCCGGGATCCCTGCTACGCCGCATCGCCGGAAAAGCGCGCGTGGAGGTGAACAGCTCTCACCATCAATCCGTCAAGAAGGTGGCGCCGAACCTCGTCCAGACCGCCATCGCCCCTGACGGTGTTATTGAAGCCATTGAGGCCCCGGACCGCGCATTTCTCCTGGGAGTCCAATGGCATCCGGAATTTCTCTGCGATCGGGATCCCATCCAACGGCGTCTCTTTTCCGCGTTGATCCGGGCTGCCAGGATGTTTGCAGGCTGACAAGAAGCGGAGAAGTCAGGTTGCAACCTTTCTTAAGACGCTGACTAATCCGATGCGGGAGGAGAGGCCGGGGGCGGTGTTGTCTCGGGGCTTGGTGCCGGACTTGGAGGGGCCGACTCGCCGGCGGTTGTCGGGGAGGCCGCCACTGTCCCGGCAGCGGGCTTCGCGGGAGCCGCGGTTTCGGGAGACGTTGCCGCTTCGGGCTTGGGAGCCGCGGGTTTCGGAGGGGGTTTGGGTTTTTCCGGTTTGATCCCCCCTTCCCAATGCGGCCCGGAGTACATGTCCGCGGCCAACTCCCCTTCTTTCCATTTGGCATCGAAATCCGCGGCCGCCTTGTTCGCGGTTTCGCCCACGCCCACAAACCGGTTCCACGGATACACGGTCGGAGAGATGGAACATGAGTCGCCCTCTTGTCGAAGATACAACCCAATCGGGTTGCCTCGATAGGGCCCGAAAAAAATGTGAATCGTACCGACAAATTCAGGAAGTGCGCTCATGGCAGGTCAGGGGTGTCATAGTGCCATACCGGGGTTCGTGACGCAAGAACGTGGACTCTCCCTTTGGATTCGAGGCGATGAGGACATGTCCTGGAGATGGAAGGCCGAGGCCGTGATAGGGGCGGAAGCGTGTTGCGCACATCGTCGCGCCTATTGCTCCGTATTCTCGACCCTCGTTTGCAGATAGGCAATGACCTGATCGGCGAGTTCGTCCACGCTTCGCTCGGCGGTCTTCAACACGATATCGGGACGCTCGGGCGGTTCATAGGGACTGTCAATGCCGGTGAAGTTCTTGATCTCGCCGGCGCGGGCCTTCCTGTAGAGCCCTTTCGGATCTCGTCGCTCGCATACCTCCAAAGGAGCATCGACAAAAACCTCTATGAACTCACCTTCCTCCATCATCCGGCGGGCCATCTCGCGTTCATCCCGAAAGGGTGAGATCACAGAGACGACAACGATCAAGCCGGCGTCCACGAACAACTTGGCGACCTCGGCGATGCGCCGCACGTTCTCGACGCGGTCGGCCTGGGTGAAACCCAGATCCCTCGTCAGCCCGTGGCGCAAGTTGTCGCCGTCCAGGACGTAGCTGTGCCGCCCCAAGGCGTGCAAGCGCTGCTCCACGGCGTTTGCCGTCGTCGATTTGCCTGCTCCCGACAGACCGGTGAGCCACAGGACGCAGGCCTTCTGGTTCTTCTGCGCCGAGCGCGCCGGTTTGTCGACCGTCAACTTGTGACGGGTCAGGTTGGATGCCCGCCGCAGGGCGAAATCGATCATGCCGGCACCCACCGGCGCATGGGTGTAGCGATCGATCAGTATGAAGCCGCCGGTCTCCCTGAGTTCCCGATAGGGATCGAAGGCGATCTGCCGGTCGAGACCGATGTTGCAGTAGGCGATGTCGTTACGTTCAAGTGTCTTGGCGGCAACGTGTTCCAGGCTCTCGACGTTGAGCTTGTATTTGAGAGCCGTGATTTGGGCTCCCACCACGTGCGGGCCGATCTTCAACAGATAGGAGCGCTTGGGCAACAGCGCATTCTCGTGCATCCAGATCAGGTGACAGGCGAACTGGTCGCTTCGGCCCGGAGGATGGCTGCTCGAAGCGATGATGTCACCGGGAGTCGCGTCGATGTCGTCGGCGAGTGTAAGCGTGACGGCCTGACCGGCTTTCGCGCATGCGAGATCGCCTTCCGGAACAACGATTCGACTCACGGTCGAGGGCATGTGCGCTGGACAGACCAGGACAGGATCGCCGGGACGCACGAGACCCGATGCGATGGTGCCCGTGAAAACACGGGACCCGTCGTCTGATTGGTTGACCACTTGCACGGGCATGCGAAAGGGTGTGCTCTCGCGGTCGGTGGCGACATCGGCCGATTCGAGGGCCTGAAGGAGCGTCGGCCCGTGGTACCAGCCCATCTCCGCGGAGGGCTCGTTCACGTTGTCGCCCGTCATTGCCGAAACCGGAACGCAGGTGACATCAGTGAGGTCGAGTCTTTGCGCATAGTCACGATAGACCCCCACGATCGCGTCGTAGATTGATTGGGACCACTCCATGAGATCCATCTTGTTGATCGCCAGGATCACGTGTCGGATGCCGAGTAGGGAGAGGATTGTGGTATGGCGGCGGGTTTGCGGCAGCACGCCCCTGCGGGCGTCGATAAGGACGATCGCGAGATCGGCGGTCGAGGCGCCGGTGGCCATATCGCGCGTGTCTTGCTCGTGACCCGGTGCGTCGGCGACGATAAACGAGCGTTTGCCGGTGGAGAACGTGCGATAGGCCAAGCCGGTCGTGATGTCCTGCTCGGGTTCCGCCTGGAGATTGTCAAGCAGGCCGCCGATCAGTGCGGACTTGCCGTCACCCGCACCGCCGCAGATGATGACGCGCAGGACGTTCTCCCAGGCATTGCCCGACTCCGTCTCAAGCGCGTCGAAACGGCTGAGGTCTCTTTGCTTCGGCATGGGTCGCTATCTTGGCTATTCCGGTTCCGAATGTCCAGTAGAGAGGAGGAAGCAACGATCGTTGATCTCTACGTCTGCGCCCTCTGAATTGGTTCGCTTGCGACTCGACATTGAAGGTGCACATTGCCTAGAATTTCGCACCATCGACGCCATACGGCGCATTTCAAAGTGCCTTTTAGGAGGATGATTCGTGTCTGAACCACTCTCGCCCTGTCCTTGGTTTCCGTTCGGGTGCGTCAGCAGTTTAAATGACGCATGGAGTCTTCATCGAGTCGAACCGTTCGCCGTGTCCGGAGATCCACTGGCGGCTTTCGCCCGGCTGAAAGACCTGGTCTCCAAAACGGCCCGTACCGTCATCCTCACCGCGACGGATACCTACCTCCACGCGGCTTGCCGGACCCGCATCGGGTTTGTGGATAACCTGGAGTGCTGTCTCTGTCCCACCGGCCGCGTGATCCACGTTCGTTCGGCGTCGCGGTTCGGCATCTGGGACTCCGGCGTGAACCGGAGACGCGTCGAAAGGCTGCGCCGGCAGTTTCAGAGCGAATAGATTCGTGGGTGAAAAGCTGAACTGGACTTAGACGGGATCCGGCAGACCCGAATCATGACCCGGATGTCCGAATGCCGCGGGTGGTGATGAAGTCCCGATACCGTTTGAAAGCGGAGTTGACCGTCTCTTGCGTGAGGCCGTAATCCTCCAGGGCGTAGCGATGCCGCTTCTCGGTGCGTCGTTTCTCCGCTTGGCGGATTTGCCACTCTTCCATGGCGTCAACGGCCTCCTGCTCAAGAGTCCAACCGAAGTGTTGATAAATGCGGCGAACCACACCAAACGGATCCTCGATCAGATCGAAATAGTTCACGTCCGTCCAGCGGGACTCCAGTTCGGGATGGGCCAGCCGGAAATCCACGGCCCTGTCGAGCATGCCGCTCATGAATGCCAACTGCTCGGCGCCAAGCTCGTGCGGCGGGCGGGGCTCGGTTACAATGGAGCGCGCCCGTTCCACCAGGCTGTTCCAGGAACCCATGAACTGCGCAGGTTCGCGGTGGGTCTGGATGAACAGCGCGTCCGGATAGGTCTTGATCAGCGACTCCAATTCCATGAGATGAAAGGGCATCTTGAACAGCCATTGCCCCCGGCTTTCGGGCTGACGCTGCCGGCGCTGCCAGGAAAAGTGCTGCATGACGCGATGGTGGTGGGCATAGACATGCCGCGAATCAGTCGTCGCCAGCCAGCGGCCATAATCAGGTAGATAGAATCGAACCAACGTGGTCCAGGCCGCGAAACCCAACCGCATGATCGGGAAATCCTCCTCCGGTTCATCGATGGCAAAATCGTGAATTCCGGCGAACTTCTCGACGAGTCCCGCGGCCTCGAACAAATCTTCGAGGGCGGCCCGCCGGGGGTCCGTGGAGGATCCGGCTAGCGTGGCGTATTCGTGCGCCGGTCGGACCGGCTCGAAGTACTCGTAGGGCCGCAGGGTCCGGAAACGCTTGTCCCGTGCCATCAGGCGGTGCAGATACGTTGTGCCGGTGCGGTTGATCCCGACGATAAAGACCGGTCGCGTAATCTCCTCCCGTTCGATCTCCGGATGCTGCTGCCGTTCACGGGCAAGTGCCGCGTTGTGACGCAGGAGGCGGCTCAGATCAAAGACCAGGAAACTGCGTCGCTCATCCAACAGCCGGGTCTCCGGCGCACTCAAAGCCTGCACCAAGTGCTCCAAGCCACGGCGCATCCACTCCGGATAAGCGCGCTCAAAGGCCACGCCCGCGCGCTCGGCGTAACGCCCGGCCCGGCTGATCAGGCAGTCGAAGTCCAGACGGCTCTGTGGCCGAGGATGCGGCCACTGCGGTTGGCGCGCGATCCATTCGTCCGAACGTCTGATCATGGTCAGCAAGCCCGGCCATTCGATCGGGTGCGGACTATCCTCGCGGATGGCACGGTCGCAGATGGGCAAGGCGGCGCCGACCTGCCGGTCTCTGAACCAGTAGGGCGCGAAATGATCGAGCAAAGCCCAATGCCCATGAAGCGGCGACTCTTCGCCGCGTGCCTGGCATGCGCGTTTGAACGACTCATAAGAAACCTCGGGCCAGTACATTCCAAAATCCGCAGGTTCGAGTTCATGGAGGGCCGGCCGCGGGTCGCAGCAGTGGTAGATCGTGAAACGCCGCCTCGGGTTCGTTGAAATAGCCGTCAGGATTTGACTCAGAACATCAACTGCCTCGTTGGCCCTTTGAATCGAGAAGCCCTGCGGCATCAATTCAACATCGGCCGCTGCAGCGACGAGACGCACCGTAATGTCGTTGACCTGCGTGGGTCCGGTGCTGGCCAGACCGGTGCGCGGCAACCGGAAGATCCCGACCGGCAAACCGGCCTCATGAGCAAACAATACCGTCTGCTCGCTCACCAGCTTGCTCCAAGGGTAGCCGAGTAATCCGAGCGGGAACTTCCGTTTCATGCTGGCCAGATCCGGCTGCATCTGGTGGTCGATGCTGCTGTCCTTGAATTCATTCGCGAAGTCGAAGAAATACTGCGGAAACACGGCCATGGTCGAGGCATGGAACAGGTGCTTGAATCGCGTGCGCAAACATAGTTCGAGCACGTTACGAATACTGAATGTATTGTTCTTGCGTATGCCGAGATAAGACGATGCGAGATTGATGTCGGCAGCAAGATGATAGACGGCGTCGATCCCGTGGCAAAGGGCGTCGAAATCCACTTGGCTCAGGCCGAAACGGACATCCGTGACGTCACCGATCACCACACGGATGCGCGAGGCGAACCTCTCGTCCCAGATTTCGGCCTCTTGCAGGGAAGCGCGCAGGCGCTCGAACCCCTGTTCGACATTGCCGGCCCGGACGGCGCAGTGGACTACCAGATCGGCGTTCTGCCTCAGGAGGTCGCGCAGGACGAAACGTCCGACGAACCCGGTTGCCCCGGTCAAAAATACCTCTCTGAAATCATCCGGGGAGACGGCTGCGCCCGGTGCTTCCCCGCTGACTGTCTCGTGAACGAATCGACGCAGGGTGTCGACGTCTCTCCGGCAATGAGGCGGTAAAGCGCCGACGAGCGGGGCCACGGTCGTGTCGACGCCGGTTTTTTCAATCATGTTTTCTTTCTCTTGATTAGTGCAAATTCAGGGTCTTGCCTTACACCGCCGCCGAGTGCGTCAACTGCTCTACCCGTGCATTCACAGCGGTTCGGAAAGACTCCAGAGCCTCCTCGATTCCATCTCCAAGATAGCGGAAGTCATCGGGTATCGATTGGTAGCGCGCATCCGTTCGCGTGAACAACGCTTGCTGCCGGATCCGGATTTCTCCCGCTTCCTGGGACTGGTGCGAAGCCGTTTCCTTGAATTTCTTCAATTCCGCCGCCAGAAATTCCTTGAAGTCATGGAGCACGGCCTGCTGGCGGGAGATCTTTTCAAAGTGGTACCCCATAGCGGCGAGGCGGAGCGCCTCGGGGAGCATGCGGGGATGGTCCTGGGAGACTTTGGCGATGAACTTGGTGAAAGTCGGAATCTGCTTTGCGGACAGCAGCCGGCGCACGGTCATTATGGCCAGAGCCATCGCATTCTTGTTCCTCGGCTTCATCAAGTGCGGCATGGGCTTGAGGTGCTCGAACAATGTCAGGCAACGCTCCAAGTAGTTCTCAAGCGTCGAATCGTAGAGGGTGGCATTGACTCGTTGATATCCCTCGATGAGTGTTTGGGGATTCATCTCCGGCCGGAAATTGAGGGTCATGGAGTGGGTTCCGATGGGAACATCCAAAAGCCGGTTCTCCGAGATCAGACGGTTATACATGTCCGTGCCCTTCAGGGCGGTCAGCAAATAGATCGGGGCCACGGGAATGCCCGCCTCACGGATAAAATCGATCTGGGCGTCAAACGCGCCCTCATCGTCACCATCGAGGCCCAGTATGAATCCACCCTGGACCTGCATCCCTGCGTGCTGGATTTTGCGAACGGCATTCAAAAGGAAATTCTCTTCCCGCTTGCTGACGTTTTGCGGTTTCTTGGTCTTCAGCAAAGCCTCGGGGTTGGGGGTTTCAATGCCCAGAAACACTGTATCGAACCCCGCCTCGATCATGCGGTCCATCAGTTTGTCCATTCCGGCCAGATTCACACTCGCTTCCGTGGAGAGGGAGAAGGGATATCCACGGGCCTTTTGCCATTCGGCAAGGACCGGCAACAGCTTCAAGGCGTCTCGCTTGTTGGCGATGAAGTTGTCGTCCACCAGGAACAGCGGGCCGCGCCAGCCCAGTCGGTACAGGCATTCGAACTCGTTCACCATCTGTTCGGGTGACTTGGTCCTGGGCACCCGCCCATAGAGCTTGATGATGTCACAGAACTCACAATCGAACGGACACCCCCGGGAGAACTGAATACCCATGGAGTAATAGTTCTTCATATCGATGAGGTCGAAGCGTGGTATGGGCGTCTGCGTCACATCCGGCTTGCGCGGCTCGCGATACATGGCTTTGGCCGTGCCGTGTTCCAAGTCGCGCAAAAACTCGGGAAAAATTTCCTCGGCCTCATCCAGGACAAAATGGTCGACGCCTCTGATCTCATCGTGAAACGTGGTCGGATGAGGCCCCCCGGCCACCACGGGCACTCCGGCCCGGTTGCATCGTTCGATTACGGCCTGCAGAGAGACTCGCTGAACGATCATGGTGGACGTAAAGACCATATCCGCCCATTCGAGGTCCGAATCTTCCAGGGAAGCCACATTCATGTCCACGACGCGGAGATCGTATCCCGGCGGAAACATCGCGGCGACGGTGAGCAGACCCAAAGGCGGGAAGGTCGCCTGTACTCCCGAAATCCCGAGAGCAAAGTTCGCACCCCAGTAGGTAGGGGGCTGCTCGGGATAAACCAGAAGAGCATTAGGCATGGCAGCGTTCTCCTGTGCCCCTCGTTTTGGGATTAGCGGATGGCCAGGGCGCCCTATTCAACATTATTCTCGCGCGGAAAGTGGTCCTCAAGGGCATTGGCGAAAGCCGATGGCACACGGCGGACGCTCTGCCGGGCAATGAGGGAAGCATCCTCATTGTCGACCGTATCCGTCTCGGCCTGATCCTCCTCACTTTCCGTCTTCCCGTAGACAATAGCCTGAGCCAGCGACAAAGAAGAAGCCGTGGTCATCAATTCCAAGGCACTCACCTGATAGTTGAACTGCGCCTGGATAAAGGTCCCCAGTTCGGCCACCGAGATGGACGTGAGACCGAAACTGGCGAGCGGTTCCTCGACGCCGCCCTCCTCGTGGCCGCAGAGTTCGGCGACCTTATCGGCGATCTGCTTCACGACGCTCTCGACGGTCAACTGGCTGCCCGTGTCGACCTTGAAGGCATCCTGATTGTTCATCAATCGCCCGGTGCGCATATAGTCCGGGGAGTTGAACGTCCACGGCGGCCGGGTGAAGAAGATGGTCATCAGGTGGTCCCGGTCACCCATCGAGCGTAAGGCGTAATCGAGGTTGCTCATGGCGGAATCGCTGCTGACCGGCGGTGTGCCGACGGCTCGCATCATGCGCAACAAGTGCAGATTGCGAGCTGCCATGCCGACCTCAGCTACGGCGGCGATGCTGTAAGACAGACCCGGCAGGCCCTGCGCCCGCCTCCAGGCAACCAACCCGTCGACGAACGCATTGGCGGCGCTATAGTTGATTTGTCCGAAGTTACCAAACGTCGACGAAATGGACGAGAACAGAACGAAGTGTTCAAGATCATAGCCGGCGGTGGCCCGGTGGAGATACAGGGCCCCGCGAGCCTTGGGCGCGAATACCCGCGTCACCGATTCGCCGGTGTTGTCGGCCAGCAGACGATCGTCCAGCGTCCCCGCGAGATGAAAGACGCCCTTCAGCGGCTTTTGCAACTGCGCAACGCAGCGCTGGACGTCGGCTTCCTGCGATACGTCACCCGGGACGATGTCGATCTCGACCTCTTCCGGCAGATTGATCAGCGTCGTCGATCTGCGGATCCAATCGACGGTCCGGCGGCGCTCAGGATCCCGGTCCATCAAGGTGAGATGGCGGGCGCCCGAAGCCACCAGATATGGCAGCAATCGCAGGCCGAAGCCTCCCAGGCCGCCGGTGATCAGATAGGTTCCATCTCGGTCGAGGAATGGCCGCGCGTCGGCAATCGGGAATTCGGAATTGACGGAAGCCCGCGGCGCCCTCAGCACCAGTTTCCCCTGATGCTGGCCGGTCGTCATCATGCGCAGGGCTTTGGCGTAGTCTTCATACGGAAAGACGGTGACCGGCAACGGCGTCAAGGCGCCCTGATCGAGCAGATCCAGGCAGGTCTGGGACAGTTCGCGTGAAAGCATCGGGTCGTCGACCATCAGGCGGTCCACGTCGATGGCCGCGAAGCGCAGGTTCTTGCGGAAGACGCGCAGGCTGAGGTCGTTGTCGGCGTAGATATCGACCTTGCCGATTTCGCAATGCCAGCCGGAAGGACGCAGTGCCTGCAGACACAGATGAACGTGACGGCCAGCCAGGGAATTCAGCACCACGTCGACACCCTCGCCCCCGGTCGCCGTCATCAGGTCGTCGTACCAGTCGAAGCTACGCGAATCAAAAGCCGCCCGGACACCCAACGCCAGCAATTGATCGCGCTTGCCCTCGCTGCCTGCAGTGGCGTAGATCTCCGCTCCCACGTGCCGGGCCAGGGCGACGGCAGCCTGTCCGACGCCGCCCATCCCCGAGTGGATAAGAACGCGCTGGCCTTTGCGCAAGCGGGCCAGGTGAGTCAGGGAATAATAGGCGGTGACGTAAACCGACAGGACCGACGCGGCCTCCTCCATACTCAGGCGGGCGGGTTTGGCGAAAACGTGGCGCTCGTTGACCACCACGCGATTGGCGATGCATCCGCCCTGTATGAACGCCACCTCGTCACCAACGCGGGAATGCCGCACGGCCGACCCGACCCGACGGACAATTCCGCTTCCCTCCATACCGACTTCACGTCCCATTGCCGAACGCTCATAGGCCAAGGCTGGCAATAGCCCCAGCGTGACCATGACGTCGCGGAAGTTAAGCGCCGCCGCCGCCACTTCGATCTCCACGTCGGACGGCCCCAGCGGCGGCAATTTGCATGTTTTCATCTGCAGGCCGCTGATCTGGCCCGGATTGTCCAGGGTCAGCCGGTATGCCGGCTCCACGCCGGCCGGCACGTGCGAATAGCGTTCCCGAATGCTGACGATCCGGGGGACCCACAGGCGGCGCTGCCGGACGGCCAATTCGCGCTCGCGCAAATCGCACCGAGCGAGCCAGGCCAGCGTCTCCAGGTCGTCGGTGTCACCAAGATCGATCAGACGAAAATCGATTTTCGCCTCCTCGCCGACCTCGGCGGCCATGCTGCGTACTGCGCCCCACAGCCCACTCCCGCGCGGATCGTCCACCTCGCACACGGCTCTGCACGTCAAAACAGTCAAGCGGCATAGCTGGTTCGCGTGCTCGATCCTGTACCAAACCAGCGCCTGGATGAAAGCGATAAACTGCGACACCACTTGTTCACCCGTCGGATCCTCCGGGTCTGTGCCACAAAAGAAGTCGATTGCTCGCAGGTCGGCCGCCTGCGGCCATGTTTCAAGCAAGTGGATGGCGTCGGTGGTAAGGGCTTCATCAGGAATTCGATGCACATCCGGTTCATCGAGCAGGGCCGCCCAATCCGACGCCCAGCTTCCCGGTTCGCCCAGTACCCATCGCGGGCCTGGAAGTTCCATGGTGTCAGGAACATCTCCGTATGACTGTGCCGCCTGCAGCAATGTCGTGCACCGGCCAGCGCGCACCGTTGTCCAGTCGGCACCCGGTTCGATGACCTCGTCCTCCCCATGCGAGACCAACGCCAGGCCGCCGGCCACCGCCAAGCGACGGACCAATGCCCATTTCTCCGGCCCGAGCGACTCGTCATCCCCATGCAGGAAAAGGATTTCGGCGGCGCCCGGACGCAGCAATCCCGCTTCCATTTCCGGTTTCGCGGCTGGATCGAGGCACTCGAACCGAAGTGCGGCGTCGTGGTGGTGAAATGCCTGGTAGTGAGCTTGCGTCACCTCCTCACTGTCGCCGAAGAGCCAGAACTCGGTCTGTGCCTTGCCACTCGCGAGATAGTCGATGCATTGTTTGAGGACCGTCTGATCGGGCTCTCGACAGCCTGCAAACTCGACCACGTGACAGGCGTAGCGCCGGCCCCTTCCCGGCTGCTCAAGAATGGCAATCAACGCGGCGGGGTCGATCTCTCCGTCGGGCAATCGACCAACAAGCGCTTGCCCGGCAGGAATGAACTTTGGCTGCCAAGACAACATGTGCTTGCTGTGCGGCAAGTCGTTCCATCGCGGATTGCTGTTGAAGGAGCAGTACTGATCGATGTGGGCAACCAACAAACCCGTCGCGCTATCGTAAAAACTGATGCTGCCCAGGGATATCTCGCCAAGAGGAATGGTAAACTGACCCCGTTCGTCCGTTCCGGACAAGTCGTTGATGCCGCCGGCGACATGACACGTCATTCGTGACGAGGTCGGTGGACGAACGAACGTCAACCGCCTGGCTCGTTGCGGAATGGCAAACAGATCGGACTTCCGCATGAGATAGTGCAGGAAGATCTGCAACCCGCCGTCGAGCAAGGCGGGGAACACGACGAAACCCTCCTCCTGGCCGGTGGCCCACAGTTCCTCATCCACCGCCACGTCGAACCGGAACACCTTGGCGGCAATATCCACCTCGACCCCCTGGTTCGTTTGGAAACAAGAACCATAGTGAAAGGCGTCGCCCAGGATCCCCTCGACGTGCTCGTAAAAGTCCGGGCCGCTCATCAGGGGGACGAGATTGCAGCCCGAGGTGTCGACATCCGCGAGGCGC
This sequence comes from Nitrospirales bacterium, assembly GCA_965207015.1. GTDB lineage: Bacteria > Nitrospirota > Nitrospiria > Nitrospirales > UBA8639 > Bin75. The sequence continues at coordinate 2,168,863 of OZ242257.1, forward strand.
TCCGGTACACCCGGTACGAGATGGTCGCTTATTCGACGCACCCTGCCGCGACAGTGGGCCGAGCCTTCCGTCCCAACGGCATACGACCGGGACGAAATCGTGAACGTAAATTCGTCCGGAGTATTGGCAACCGGATGCAGGGCCGTCTGTAGCCGGACCGCCGTCTTGGGGATAGGACAGGGTTGGAGAAATTCGATTTCTTCAAAATGAATCGGGCCGCCTTGCAGCGCCTCCAGGATCAGTTCGATGTAACCGGCCGCCGGCATGATCGGTGCATGATGGACGCGGTGGTCTGTCAGCCAGGGAAAATCCTTCTCCGAAAGCCGCGCTTCGAACAGCAGTTCGTCACAAGGAACCCGATGTCCGACCAGCGGACCATGGGAGTACTCGCCTTGCCGGACGAACATCTCGTTGTCGCACATGATATCCATCGTCGTCTGTTCTTCTCTGGGATGACCGGGCAACAGATGGACAATTGGTTCCGACCGCGGATACTGGGCGGCGAAGTCCAGGTCCACGCCGGCCCTGAACAGGGCACCTAACGCTTGTTTGAAGCCGAGGCATGCGTCACTGTCTCTCATCAGCGTCGGGATGCAGACCGGGACCGTGACGCTGTCTTCCAGGCATTGCGCCAGAGTCGTTTGCAGAGCGCTGTGCGGCGCGAGTTCCAGGAAGACGTCGGCCCGATAATCCCGCTTGACGGTTTCCACTGCCCGGGCAAACCGTACGGTCTGACGGATATTCGCCCACCAGTAGGCGCTGTCCAGCCGCTGCGTTGTCAGTCCCGTCACCGAAGAAACGAGCGGCACATCGGCGTCAAAGGCGCAATCGTCCAGGAAGGACAGGGCCGCCTGTGCATCCTCCTTGAGCGGGTCCATGGCACTGGAATGGAAGGCGATATTACCCTGAAGCAACTGATTCTGCAGGTGGCGCCGGTTCAATTCCTCCATGATGGGCCGCAGGGCAGCCTCCTTGCCGCAGATAACGGTGCTGGCCGGCGCGTTCTCGCAGGCGATCTCAACCTGGGCGGGCCGACCTTCGTCGGTTCGAAAGGGCACTCCCAGCGTCTCGAGCAGTTGCTCCACGCCCGACCGGTCCAGACCGATCGCCAGCATGCGCCCGGAACCGGCCGTGCGCTGCTGCAGCGTGGCACGATGAAACACCAAGCGCGTGGCTTCTGCCAGGGACAGCGCTCCGCATACGTACGCCGCGGCGATCTCACCGGAACTGTGGCCGACCACGCAGTCCGGATAGACGCCCCACGTCTTGAACAATTCCGCCAGGGCGCATTGGATCATGAACGTGACGGGCTGGGCCAGTTCGCACTCGTTGAGTTCCGATTGACTGGCCGTGAAACAGGCCTCGCGCAACGAGATCTCGGAATGTTTCCGCCAGCATTCCTCAATCGCATCCAGGACGCGCCGGAACACGGGATCGGCGTCGTAGAGCGCGCGACCGCAACCGGCCCATTGCGTGCCCTGTCCGGAGAACACCATCGCAAGCCGTGGCTTCCCATCACCTACCGTGGCGACCGGCGCGGGGTTTTTCTCAAAGGCATCCAGCGCCTCGATCAACTCTTCCCGGGTACGCACCACAAATGCCGTCCGTGTGGGGAAATGGGTACGGCGGCGGCTGAGATTGCCGGCCAGCGTATAGACGTCCACCGGTTGTTGAACGAGCGCCTCCCGCAACTGAGTTGCGCTCTGAACCAGCGATCCGAACGTACGCGTCGACAGGGGGATCATGAAGCCGGCCCCAGGGGCCAACGCCACCGACCAGACCCTCGGTTGCGCCGGGCGGTATTCCCGAACGACGCAGTGCCCGTTGGCTCCGCCGAAGCCGAACGAATTGATGCCGACCAGGACCGGACGGTCGGGAAAAGGCTCGCACGTCGTCTGCACCTCCATGGGGCACCTGTCGAAGTCGATCTCCGGATTCGGGACCAGGAAATTCTTGGAGACCGGCGCAAACGTGCGTTGCTGCATCATCAGGATGACCTTGAGCAAGGCGCAATGGAACGCGGCGGCTTCCATGTGTCCGAGGTTGCTCTTCACGCTGGACACCCGTAGCGGAACCGCGCGATCGGAACCACCGAACGCCTCCGCGATGGCGTTCCCTTCGATACGATCACCCACCACGGTGCCGGTCGCATGGGCCTCGATGTAGTCGAACTCCTGCGGCGTCCGGCCCGCACGGGCGCAAGCAATGCGCATCAGTTCAGCCTGTGCGTGGCGCGTGGGTGCGGTGATATAACGGCCCTGAGCCAGTCCGTCTGTGCCATCGGCAGCGCCGGCCGCATTGACTGCGGTCGCCTCCATGACGGCATGGATGGGATCTCCGTCTCTTTCGGCCGCCGCCAGGGGCTTGACGGCATAGACGAACGCTCCTTCCGAGCGCATGTACCCGTTGGCTTCCGCGTCGAAGGAATGGCACTTGCCGTCTGAACTGATGACACCCAGAGCATTGAAAGCCGTGCCGAGCCTGGCGCCTCCCAGGTAATTGACTGCCCCGACGAGAGCTTGTTCACAATCGCCGCACCGGAGCGCGTTCATCGCCGCGTGCAACGCGCTCAGGCCGGCTGAACAGGCCGTGCAATAGGTGGTTGACGGTCCCATCAGGTTGAAGTGGTAGGAGATCCTGTTGGACAGCATGGCCAGACTGAGGCTCGTCACGGAAAACTCATTCGGCCCGCGTAGCGGACGCCAATTGGCCACTGCCGGAACCTGCGCCCCGATAAAGACGCCCGTGGGACTGTTGCGCAATGCATGCAAATCCCAACCAACCCGTTCGCAGGTTTCCCAGGCGCAAGTCAACATCATCCGCAGTTGCGGATCCGTTGACATCATTTCGTTATGAGACAATCCGAAGAGACTGCGATCGAAGAGCCACTCCTCTTCATCGCGGATCAGACCCTCGTAGGGACTGGCGAAGCGACCCGGGCCGGAGAATCCGCCGACCGGACGGCATCCTCTGCCATAGCGGTCTGTCACAGGCTCCTGAACGATCTCACGTTTGCTGAGCAGACGCCAGAAGTCGACATCGGTCCGAATTCCGCCCGGCATGCGGTAACTGTACCCTACGATGGCAACGTGGTTGTGTGATTGGTTCACGTTCGTCACCAGTGCTCTAAGCGGCCCGAAAGCCGGAGCCTCATCACGTCAAAGATGCTTTCATTTTCCTTTGTCAAGCACTTCTTGAAGGGTCGTTTCTGCCAAAGTGAACATTTCCGCCAGAATCTGCATGCGCCGCTTTTTCAATTCTTCCACCCGCTTCCACAAAACTTCCTTGATTTTGGTGTCCCCTGCCTCACGTAACTCGGCAGAAAGCGTCGTATCATTCTTGAATTCATGTTTCTCCAAGGTAAACGCGGCAATATCGCTGATGTTATCCCCTACGATCGCCAAATCCACCGCGCTTCTCACCGACCCGATTTTTTCTTCGTCTCTCATGGTCTTTCTGCTCCTTTTTGTTTGATTTGTGCGGGATAGTCATCCAAGGGCAACGCTTCACGGTCCCTGGCGTCGTTTACGACAGTCTGACGTTCACGCTCAACGCCAATGCAATCCGCGCTCGAATCCCCAAGTTCACGACTTATCCGTCATGGTCCGTCCTCACATTCAAATAGTGCAGCGCATAATATTATAGAGTAGTGAGAAAAACAACCGATATCTCGAAGGGAAAGATTTGTGGCCGGGATTGAGACAGCCGGTCAAGTGGCTGACAGTGAGGGAATCACGGAGTACGCTCGCCGGTTCCCAAGAAGCCTTTCATACGTGTTTGACCACCAGTGCGGAGCCCTGCACTGTCGAAATGCAGGAACGCTTCTTCGGAACCGGCCGACCGCGCATCTTCTGAGTGTAAAGGGAGGCCTGGAAGATTGGCTTGGAAGACTGGTTTATTTCCCTTTGTTGAGAATTTCTTCAAGCGTCGTTTCCGCCAGGGTGAACATTTCCGCCAGAATCTGCATGCGCCGCTTTTTCAATTCTTCCACCCGCTTCCACAAAACTTCCTTGATCTTGGTGTCCCCTGCCTCGCGCAACTCGGCAGAAAGTGTCGTGTCATTCTTGAATTCATATTTCTCCAGGGTGAACGCCGCAATATCGGTGATGTTATCTCCTACGATCGCTAAATCCACCGCGCTTTTCACCGACCCGATTTTTTCTTCGTCTCTCATAGTCATCTTTTTTGCTCCTTTGCAACTTGGTTTTGTTGATGGACAGACACCTTACACAAAGACAGATCTTAACGATTCTTAATCTCGTTGATTGCCACTGACTGCGCTTCAAAAATCGAGATAAGCTGATCAAACCCGCTCATCGTGAGAATCTCGCGGATCGACTCGGAGAGTGAGCAAATGGCAAATCGCTTGCCCGGGTCGTTGAATCTCTTTGCCATTCTCAGCACCACTCGAAGGCCTGAACTACTGATGTAGGACACTCGCTCGAAATCCAGGATTAAGGAATGGTCTTCCGCTGTTATTTCAGCGTCCAATTGACTTTGAAGTTCGTCGGCATTGGTTGTGTCGATACGACCGTCAAGCTTCCCTATCAGGATTTCCTCTTTCCGCTCGAAATGAGTGTCGATAGCCATTTACCTTTCCTTTCGCGGGAAATACTGACCAGGGCGTCTCTTCGTTTCCGCTCCCACTTGGTCCGCCTTGAATACTGAAAAATGCTGAGAGCGGTCTATGAATTGAGATACCTTAATGGAATAGTAGTATAGACTTTGCTCTTTTGCATGTACAGAAGAAACGTGCCGGTCATCGAAGTCTTCGACGATGGCCTTCAGGCGTGACCGGCCGGCCCTGTTTCGGATATATCTGCTCGCTTTTCTTCGCCGTATTTGAATTCCTTCATCGAATTGAGCCTGAGCGAATGGCCGCAACACCTGATTTCCTGAAACCCTTCCCCTCCGTCCATGATCATAACGCGGAGCCCACAGGAATCCGGGTGCAGCTTTTTCTCATCCAGAAGAATGGCTGGCGGGAGTGTTCCGCGTTTCCGTCCTCGGCCACGCGAAAATGCCGGGGTCACGTCTTCTTCCGTCAGTTCATGCCCGCAGCACACGACTTTTTCAAAACCCGCTCCCCCGGCCATGACCTTGATCATCAAGCCACAACTCTCCGGGTGACGTTTGTGCTCATCAATGATGTCGCCTTTTTTCAACCCCATGCTTTCCTCCGTCATAACACGATGCCGAAACCGGTTCAACCTCGTTCAACGTCGTGAACCCGGCTGCCATTTTGAATTTTCGCCAACAAGGCTTTGTGCCGCGGATGCCCGACGGCTTGCGCGACCCGCGATGGATCCACGGGCTGAAACGGCTCGAGACGTTTCTCTTTCAGGGCCCGTATGCGGGTCACGCTGGCCGTAATCCTCTCCCATAAAAGGTCGCCTTTTTCAAGGGCGTGCTCGATAGCTGACACGGCCTGCCGTTGCCGTTCCTGCTGATGACAGATCACGACCATATCGGCACCAGCCCGTACCGCTTGAACCGAGGCTTCCCCGATGGGCTGATGGTCGAGTATGGCTCGCATTTCCATGTCATCGGTGAGCGTGACGCCTTCAAAGCCCAACTCATCCCGCAACAGGTCGGTGAGAATGGGTCTGGACAGCGTCGCAGGCGCTTCCGCATCGAGCGCCGGATATCGCACGTGCGCGGTCATGATCGCGGGCAGTCCCCGGCGGATCGCCCGTCGAAAGGGTTCAAGCTCGACGGCGTCGAACCGAGCGCGGTCGGCCTCCACCACGGGCAGGACGTGGTGGGAATCCGTCACGGTGTCGCCGTGCCCGGGAAAATGTTTGCCGCACGGGATGATGCCGTTGTCTTCAAGTCCCTGCATCACGGACAGACCGTACGCGCAGACCGGTTCGGGCTCCGTGCCATACGCCCGATCGCCGATAATCGGATTGGCCGGATTGTTGTTCACGTCCAGGACCGGCGCCATGTTCATGTTGATCCCCACCGCCCGCAATTCTTGAGCCGTGACCGCCGCCGCTTCATAGGCCACGTCCGAAGCGTGACACGCCGCGACCCGTGAAGCGGCCGGAAACGTCGTAAAGCCCCGGGGCAAGCGGGATACACGGCCACCTTCCTCATCGATGGCAATCAACAAGGGAGGATTGGGCGCATGCTCTTGCAGGGCGTTGGTCAGTCGCGCCACCTGTTCGGGATCTTCCAGGTTCCGCGAAAAGAGAATGACTCCACCGGGTCGATACTCCTCCAGCCAATCGAGAAATTGCCGGGAGAGGTTTGTCCCGTGAAACCCCACCATCACGAGTTGCCCGACGGTGTCTCGAATGGTCATGGAGGACTCACTGGACATTAGTAGCCTCTCCCAGGCCCCTGCTTTGTGTCCCTCTCTCTTTGCCCGTTCCTCTACCCCACCTACCCTCCCCTTACAAAGGGGAGGCAAAGCCGGTCTAGTCTTGCTTTGCACCCTCTCCCCACCGTGGGAGAGGGTTGGGGTGAGGGGGATTCCCTATTTACCCGAGCGATTGATTAACCACTGTACCAACAATCGCGTGCCGATGGCCGTCGGCCCCTTACTGATATAGGGACGCTCGGACGAACTCCAATCGGTGCTGGCAATGTCGAGATGCACCCAGGGGCAATCGCCGACGAACTTGCTCAAGAACATGCCTGCCGTAATCATGCCCCCTCCACGTCCGCCGATATTGCGCATGTCTGCCACGTCACTCTTGAGCTGTTCAAAATATTCTTCCCAGAGCGGCATCTCCCACACACGTTCGCCGGCCTGCTCACCGGCTTTTTTCATGTCGGCCTTGAGCGCGTCGTCGTTCCCGAGCATCCCGATGGCAAACTGACCCAGGGCCACGATGCACGCACCGGTTAAGGTGGCAATATCGACGATACATTGCGGGTCGAAGCGGGCCGCATAAGCCAACCCATCGGCCAATATCAGCCGGCCTTCGGCGTCGGTGTTTTGCACCTCCACTGTTTTGCCGTTGAGCATGCGCAGGATGTCCCCGGGTTTCGTGGCCCGCCCGCCCGGCATGTTTTCCGTCGCCGGCAGGATACCCACGAGGTTGATTCGCAGACGCAATTGCGCCGCAGCCCGGATTGCACCCAACACCTCGGCCCCGCCCGTCATATCCGCCTTCATCTGTTCCATATTCTCTGATGGTTTCAGCGAAATGCCGCCGGAATCGAAGGTGATCGTTTTTCCGACGAGTACCACGGGTCGGTCTTTTTTCTTCCCCCCTGAATATTCCAGGACGATAAATTTCGGCGGCTCCTGACTTCCACGCGCGACGCCCAGCAGGCCGCCCATTCCCAATTTTTCCTGGTCCTTGCGCTCGAGCACGGTCAAGTTGACGCCGAATTCTTTGGCTATGGTTTGCGCCTCCTGCGCCACGCGAGAGGGCGTCATGACGTTGGCCGGGTGATTGCACAGGTCACGTGCGAACCACGTGGCGTTGGCACTGGCTTCTCCCCGCCGGGCTCCCGTTTTCATGCCACTCACTTGATTCGCACGACTCGCCAGCAGAGTCATGGCCCGGATTTCTTTCGACGGCTCCTCATTGTCGGCTTGATAGTGCGTGAACCGGTACCCGCCCAGCACGGCTCCCTCCACCATGGCCTGGGCGATAGCGGTCACCGGCGCCTTGACGGCATCAGTACCCAGCGCCGGCACGGCAAACGTATGCGCCCCTATCTGCCGAACCTTCTTGCATGCCGTGCCCATGGCTTGTCGAATGCGGTCCAGGGTCACGTCCTTTTTCTTTCCCAACCCCAGCAAAAGCACTCGCTTGGCAGGAAGGGCCTTTCGCGTATGAATCAATACGGCCTGTTGATTTTTGCCGCAAAACTCTCCCGTTTCCCTCAACTCCCTGAGTTGTCCGCCCAACGCGTCATCCAATGCTTGATGGGTCCTAGGCAATGCGTTCTCACCTTCATAGCCACCGATCACGAGCACGTCCGTGGCTTCCTGGGCAAGATGACCTTCCTTGACCTGACACTTCATACGACTCTCCTCTCCTTCCTGAATGAAGATAACACTATCCCGAGAAGTTTGGTGCGCCTCTCCCTTATTTCTTCCAACTCAAGGGATCATTGAACACCACCGCCAGCTAGGCAGGATATTCGAAAAGGGCCGTCCAGCGCGGCCGCAGCAAACGAGGAGGCAAGGCGTACATTGGGGGTACATTGAGCCTCCGAGTGCCGCGAGAACAAAACTGGTGGCTTTTTTCAACATCCTGCTAGACTCCGCGGGTGTCGGGATCCCAAATGAACTTATGCAATTGAACCTGCAAGCGCACGGGCAGGCGATCCTGGAGAACCCATTCCGCCAACGGTCGCAGGAGGGAACACCGATCGTCGTGTTCTCCCGCTCCGAAGACCGGGCTGAACAACACCGGACACTTTTCCGTGAGTCGATACCGTTTGACCACGTCAACGGCCCACTCGTAATCGCGTCGGTCGCCGATGACGAATTTCACCTGATCCGTCTGACGGAGATGGCGCAGATTGTCCCAGCGCATGCGGTCGTCCATCTCACTGCCTGGACATTTCACGTCCAGAATGACGCTTGCCCGTGAATCAACCGGAGTCACGTCGATGGCTCCACTCGTTTCGATGAGCACGTCGAACTTTTCCTCGCATAACCGCGCAATCAAGTCGAACGCCGCGGGTTGGGCCAGCGGCTCCCCTCCCGTGACTTCAACCAGGGAACACCCGTACCGTTTGACCTCATCCATTACGGCATCGAGACTCATGTCGGTCCCTCCGTCAAACGCATACGCCGTATCGCACCACGTGCATCGGAGCGGACAGCCCGTCAAACGAACAAAGACACAGGGCTCCCCCACTCGGGTGGACTCCCCCTGAATACTATGAAAGATTTCTGTAATTCGCAGAGCAGGCGGAAAGGCGGGAACTCGCGTCGTCATCGCTTCAGCAGGCTGTTCATGTTTTGGCTTCTGACGTTACGCCCACAGGGTCGTGGGCCACCGGTGCCGGCGCGCGATCCTCGCCATCCCGCGAATGGGATTGACCACGAGTGGATGCCCCACGGACTCCAGGGCCTGGATGTCGCCCGGGCTGTCGCCGTACGCATAGCTTTGCGCAAGGTCCACTCCGTGACTGTCCGCGAACGTCTGGAGCAAACGCCGCTTGCCTTCACCGTACGGATAGGGTGACAGGACCCGACATGTATAGCCGTCCTCATTGGTTTCCAACTGTGCCGCCAGGATGTTCGGGACGTCCAGATAATGCGCCAGGGGTTTGATCAGGAACTCCGGCGTGCCGCTGACCAGGGCCACCTGATGGCCGGCCTGTTGATGCTGGGCCAAGGCCGCGGTTCCTTGCAGGGACAGTCGAGGACAGATCTCCGACCGCACAAACCATTTCGCCAGGGGCTCGATGCCTTCCGGTCGCTTGTTGGTCAGGTAAATCTTTCGTTCCCGCAGGGGCCTTAGGGAAAGTTCGAGAATATTGAATAGTAAATACAGTGCGCTGTCGACCAACACGCGATTGGATAACAGACCGGTTTTCCACAGATACCGGACGAAATGAATTTCAATGGATTGACCGGGAATTAAGGTATTATCGACATCAAAAAATGCCGCAACCTTGCTGGGGGGAGAACCGGGCGTGTGGGAAGACGAATCAGACATCAACAAAGCTTGGATCGGCACCAGTATAATCCTTTGATTTTACAGAAGGTTGTGTTGATTGACAACCACTTGGAGCCCTACCTATAATCCTGTCATGCCGAAGTGGTGGAACTGGTAGACACGCACGTTTGAGGGGCGTGTGGGGCAACCCATCCGGGTTCGAGTCCCGGCTTCGGCACCATCTAGCGAACAGCCAACAAACGGTTTTTTCACCAGAAGCAACGTCCGCAACAATAGGCATGATGCCAAGACTGGAACAAGGGATCTGGAGAAAACGATCATGCACATTCGCAAACTGCTGATAATCTTCGGCGTCGGCATCACATTGGGCTCATGTGTCACCCCTCCTGAACCAGTAACCCAGCGCAATTCCCAGCTTACGCAGGGAAACGTCCAGATGAACCTGATCGTCGGTCAGACAACGAAAGCCCAAGTCCTGGAACATTTTGGAGCGCCGAACATTACCACCCGCGACGGAGCGGAACGCGAAGTCTGGACGTATCAGCGAGCGGCACAGATCTCTCAGTCCTCAAGCCAATCGGGTTATTGGACGATTATTCTCGCCGGCCAAAGTTCACGTTCATCAGGGTTTGAAACCAGTTCAAGCATGATTACCCTGATCATCAAATTCAATGAAGACGACGTGGTGAGTGATTTTCGAAGCCGAACGTCCAAGTTCTAATTGCAATCGTTCCACATAGACCGACCGGATTGCGACAGCTCGCAGGAGGATAACATGAACGTGTCTTGTGCATACGCATTGGTCACGCTGACCGCCCTAGCCCTCATAGTTACTGGCTGCGTAGTCCAACCGCCTCCCATGACCCCGCTGGAAATTCAGAGCTTACAGACCAGAGAATATGAATCTTCTAAAAAAATTGTATTCCCGAGCGTCGTTTCGGTCTTTCAGGATCTGGGATACACTATCAAAGGAGCAGACCTGAACACCGGATTCATCAATGCGGAAAGCACAACCAAGCAAGATCAAGCATTGCAAATCTTGCTCGGCGTATCCCAAATGGAACAGACAGCAGCTACTGCATTCATAGAAGAAATCGGAACCAGGACGCGGGTGCGATTGAACTTTGTTACGACGAGACAGTCGTCCTCAGTCTACGGCCAAAGTAGTCGACAGGATACCCCCATTCTCGATGTCAAGGTCTATACAAACGCCTTCGAAAGAGTCGAGAACGCCATCTTCATCAGGTCGGGGGACTAGCGCCCGCGAATCTGTTCGATATACCGGTCAACCGTCAGTCGTTTTTTCACGACCCCCCGCAGGGCACGAAAAGGATTCGAGGACCCGGCACCCCGTTTCTGGATTCGGATGCCTTCAGCTTCAGCGAGAAATTCCACTTCGACGTTCGGATGAAGTCCATACCGTTTTCGCAGTGAAACGGGGATGGTAACTTGTCCTTTTTCGGTGACGCGCATGATCTTACTCTTGAATGCTTGCTTTCTTATCTATTGGTATGAAAATAGCTATGTAGGTTGGATTAGCGTAGCGTAATCCAACAATTCGGTGAGACTTGTCGTCGTTCTATACGTAGGTTGTCGGGTTACGCTCCGCTAACCCGACCTACTGTCCTAGTTTGTTGGAACTTCTGGTTTCTGTCAATTCAGGCGCCGATTCAGATTATTGTAACCCGTCCTTTTCCTATTCCTGCCTTAACACGGCCAGGGGTGGTTCGCCGAGAATCTTGAAGGTGCTCAGAAACCCGATGGCCACGGCCAAACCCACGGTCGCCATGAGACCCCAGCCCAGCACCAGGGGTTGAACGGTCCAAGCGAGATCCAGGAAAAAGTGCAGGATGGCCCAGGAAAGCGCACTGGCCAACCCCACGCCGATCAGACCCGCCAGGCCGCCGATCAGGGCAAATTCCACGGCAAAGGATGCCACGACGACCCGGCGTGTTCCGCCGATCGCCTTGAGAATCGCCGACTCATACAAACGGCGGAACCGCGTCGAGGAGACGGCCGCGGTCATGACGACCGCGCCGCTCACCATACTCAACAGCGCGATCCCCTGAATGGCCCAGGCCAACTGTTCCAACAACCGCGCCACGTTGGCCAGCACGTCGCCGACCTTGATCGCCGTGACATTCGGAAGGGCTCGAACGAGCGCGTGCTGGAGCGACAGCTCTTCTTCGATCTCAACCTTCGCCGTGGCAATGTAGGTCATCGGCGCCCCGTGCAGCGCACCCGGTGACAGAATCATAAAAAAGTTTGTGGAGAAACTTCCCCAGTCAACCTTTCTCGTACTTTGAACCAGGGCGGGCAAGGGTGTTCCTTGCACAACGAATTCGATCGTGGACCCCACGTCCACGCCGAGATTGACAGCGGCCTGGTCCTCAACCGACACGCGAATGGAAGCTTCCTGCTGCCGAGCATCCGTTTGCTTCGCGTCCGGCGAATCTGCCGGCCACCATGCCCCTTTAACCACGACATTATCCCGGGGAAGCGCCGAGAGTGCGGTGAGCACGTATTCCCGGGTGAAATACCATCCGTTCTTCTTGCCCTTGTGCTCTTCCGGATCAATCACGTGACCGTCAATTGCCCTCAGCCGCGCCCGAACCACGGGGGTGAGCCGGTACGGAGCCTGGGGGGCTTCCCGTTGCACGATTTCTTCAAACGCATCCCTTTGATCCGGTTGAATGTCGATAAAGAAAAACGTCGGGGCATCCTCCGGGATGCGTTCTCCCAAGGCGACGAGTAAGGACGATTTGACGAGCGCGACCGTCACGATGACCATGACGCCGACCCCGATCGCCACGGCCATGCCCCGGGTGAAATTGCCCGGTCGTTGCACGTTGCCTAACGCCTGCCTGATCACGAATGAACGGGGACGGGGAAGTTTGCCCAGACCGTGGAGCAACACCCAAACGCCGACTTGAAGCAAGATCACCGCGGCGCAAAACGCAACGATAAAGAGCGCCCCCAACGTGAGTGAGCGCGCTTGCCACGTGGCGAGGACGGTCAGGCCGCAACCCATCATCACGGCCGTGCCGAGCCGATGGCGGTCTCGCACGATCTCCACCAACGCGTTCCACATCCACCTGAATCGTGAGCCCGCGACCGGAACATGATGTTGCTCCACTTCACGTCGGAAGACCAGCGCGGGCGGGATTTCCCTGATGGCGAGTAACGGCCAAATCGTAAAACAGAACGTCGTCACCACCCCCACCAGCAGGCCTTTACCCAGGGGCAACACGGTGACCTGGCTGCTGACGGCGACCGGAATGAGTTCACCCAGGAGCGCGGGCAACAGCCTTTGCAGTCCGACTCCCATGGCCACTCCGCCCATGCTGCCGAGTAATCCCATGAACAGACTCTGCAACAGATACACCCGGATCAGCAGGCCGGCGTCGGCTCCCAGGGTCTTCAGAATCGCCACGGTCGTGAGTCTGTGCCGCATGAATCCGTGAATGGTGCAGGCAATACCGATCCCACCCACAAACAGTGACGTCAGGCCGATGAGGCCCAAATAGATGGTGAGCTGATCCAGAAATCTCCGAATCCGCGGTTGGGCGTCACGATACGATGAGACGCCGGCCCCCTCAGGTCCCAGTCGTCCTTGCAGTTCGCCCCTGAGAGGGCCGAGCGCAAGCGATTCCGGAACTCGAAGCAGGTAGCGTTCACGAATGCGACTCCCCGGCTTGACCAGATCCGTCGCTTGTAACGCCTGCCGGGAAATCAGGACTCGCGGCCCCAGGCTGAAGGCGCTGGCCACGCGATCCGGCTCTTTGACGAGGATCCCGGTCACGGCAAACCAGGCTTGTCCGATCTTGACGTGATCGTGGAGCTGAAGCCCGAAGCTGATCAATAAGGATTCCTGCACCACGGCCCCGAAGCAGGGGCGTGAAGGACAGTCGAGGGGGGCAAGCGCATCATGGAGAGATTGGTGAGGGCTCACCTCCACCTGCCCGTACAACGGGTATTGTTCTTCAACGGCTTTGAGTTCAACCAACTGCGTCGATTGAATTCCGGGCTGTCGGGAATGCTCCGCCACGGGAACAGCCGCCATGCCCACGAGTTCCCTCACGTGCGTCACCGTGATGTGGCGCGCTCTCAGGTCATCCAAGGTCTCTCTCCCGGACTCACTTAATTCATGGGCCGCACGAATTTCCAGATCGCCGCCCAATAGACTCCTGGCATCGCGGAGAATGAGGGATTCCACGTTCGTCGCAAACAAATCAATGCCCACCACGGCCCCAACCCCAACGGCCAAACAGGCCAGGAAGAAGACAAACTGACGCCAACTGCCTCGAATTTCCCGCCACGCCATGAGGAACGAAATGGGTACTCGCTGCATGAGCTATGAACGAACCGACGTGTCCGACGCAATCGTGCCGTCGTGAAGGGTGATAATCCTCTCCGTTTGTTCGGCAAGCGCGGTATCGTGCGTGACGAGGAGCAACGTGCTCCCCTGATCGCGATGGAGCCTGAGCAACAAATCAATCACGAGCTGCCCGGTGGCACTGTCCAAATTCCCGGTCGGCTCGTCCGCCAGCAAAATCGGAGGACGGCAGGAAAAAGCTCGCGCCACCGCCACGCGCTGTTGCTCGCCTCCGGAGAGTTGGGTGGGATAGTGGTGCTGACGGTCTTGCAACCCCACGGCCTCCAACAAATCACGAGCGCGATCCTTCGCAGTCGCATCGCCGCTCAATTCCAGGGGAAGCATGACGTTCTCCAGGGCCGTCAGGGTGGGGATCAGATGAAAGGCCTGAAAAAGGTACCCGATGTTTTGACGTCGATAGTGCGCCAGTTGTGATTCCGTCCACGTCGTGATCTCCTGGCCGTTCAACCAAATGGAGCCGGTGGTAGGTTTATCCAATCCAGCCAACAGTCCCAGCAGGGTGGATTTCCCGCTCCCCGACGGGCCCACAATGGACACCATCTGTTTGCGCGGCACCTCAAAGTTCAACCCCTTGAGGATCGATACCACGTGGCCGCCGCCCCGGAGTTGCATGGTTAGATTCTCAACGCGAATCATGGCCTGAACCGTCTCTCCCCGATTGGAAAACCTTCCTCAAAGCAGTCTATTATACATTATGGCTCCGGTCACCCCTGACGTTCTCTGCCGTTTCGCAATCCAACGCTACCTTACGGGACGATGGCTCCTCGTAGCCGCATGCGTTTTCCTGCTCGTCCCTGGAGTCGGCGGATGCGAACCCAAAGAGCCTGCGCTCCAGTCAGATGAAACGCAACCTGCTCGCACCGTTTCGTCTTCCAACGTGCCGAGCGCTTCAGGTCGCGGCGTCGAAGCCGCCCCCCGAATCGTCGCGTTCGGGAACAGCCTCACCGCCGGCCTGGGCGTCTCTCCCGACCAATCGTATCCCGCTCAACTGCAACGTCGCCTGCGCGAGGCAGGCTATCACCATGAAGTCATCAACGCCGGGGTCAGCGGAGACACCACGACGGGCGGGTTGCGTCGCCTGGACTGGATTCTCAAAAGCCGGCCGTCGATGGTGATTCTCGAATTGGGCGCAAACGACGGCCTGCGGGGACAGCCCTTGTCTCTCATGGCATCGAATTTAGCGAAGATCATCGACGGGTTACGGCAAGCAGGCGTCGAGGTCGTGCTGGCAGGGATGCAGATACCGCCGAATTACGGCTTGGACTATACCACGGGCTTCGCCTCGCTGTTTGAGCGATTAGCCCGAGACCACTCGGTGGCCTTGATCCCTTTTTTTCTTGAAGGCGTGGCGGCGAGGAAAGAATTAAACCAAGCCGACGGAATTCATCCCACCGCAGAAGGGTACCGGATCGTTTCGCAAACGGTGTTTGACGTGATCGAACCGTTGCTCAAAAAGGAGCGCCTCCTTTCACACCCCAGGTAGGGCATGAAAGGAGGCGACATCCTGAGACTGGTCAGGGAACCTCTGATTTAATTAGGGGTTCCTCAGTCCTTTTTGAAGAAAATATCCCACGCGCCGTAAACCAGAACCAAGGCGATCATCCCATAGTACATGGCGGTGATCCCTTCATATCCGCCGCCCGGTTCATTGGCGAAGACAGGCGAGGCACTCGCAACCAGGAAAGCCGCACCGACAATCCCCTGTATGGTCTTCTTCATTGTTTCATCCTCCTTGGCAAGCAGAAGAATTTAATTCGAGTCCGGAAGTTTGAGATTATATAAAAACTCTCCTGGGAAAGGCAACGCTATTCTTCCAGGTCGGAATGGGTGCCATCACAAAATGGCTGTTTTTTCGTATGTTTACATCCACACCACGCCACCCGTTTTTTCTCGGTGAGTTCCACTTCCACCGGGGAATGTTCCGTACCCGTGTGTGACCCATCGCAAAAAGGTTGCGTCTTGGATCGACCACACCGGCACCAATAATACTTGCCGGGCTCCATCTCCAGCACGTACGGCATCCGTTGCGCAATCTTCACCGGATCTCCCATCCTCTTCCTCCTTGTGTGTTCTTGATGATGACGATTTATGTCCGCGAATGTCTCTGATTCGGAGCGTGATAGCCTCTTATTCCCCGCACCGGGGTTGCCTTCCCTGGGGGCCTAAGGCCGTCAGCCACACGTAGTCCGCAATGCGTTCGGCGAGCAAATGATCGACGTCTTCGGGGTGTTCGGGGTCCAGCGCGTGGAGATATACCGTCACGTCTTTCACCGGCACATCCAACTGCCGCTGCACCCGCTTGGGAATCGGAAGCCCGTATTGGATATGCCCGGCCCCGGTGTAACTGACAAAGGTCGTTCGTGCGGGCGTCTCCGATTTGACCGTCGTCGAAATAACGGATGCCATGCCTTCATCCCGAAACACGGACGCTTCATAGATTTTCTGATAGACCTCCTGTGACAAGCCTGCATGACACTGTTCAATCTGATCGTAAATGACCCGTCGATACTCAGGATCGTCGGCAGGGAACGGGACGGGAATGGCCCATCGTTGCCCATCCGGACTGCTTTCAATGGCCCCGAGTCCTTGTTTCGCCACGTTCCTGACCAGAGGACGAGGCGGATTGAGGCCCAGCAACGTGAGGTCATGGGTTTTCGCAAAATCGACGAGCGGCGAATAATCCGCGTATTTTCCGCCCCAATTGTTCTTCCAGTGGGATTCGGCCAGAAAATCTTCCGTGGACGTCACCGCACCCGTGAGGTACCGGTCAAGTCCGGTTTGCCCGTCCCAACTGAACATTTCCATGCCCAAGACCGGTTTTCTGCCTCCGTTGACCACACTTCGGAGCACCCGCAGCGCGGCCTCGACGTGAGAAGGCGTGTAATGAGCCTCACCGATATAGATGATATCAACCGATTGGAGAATCGTACGGAATTCCTGGTCTGACAGCGTGGTCTTTTCTTGGGATTCAATGATCTGGCCGACTCGATAGTCGCCGGGGGATAGGACAGTGGCGCAAGCATTGCTGGCAACCAGCATCGCACCCATAAACCCCATGACCGCCAACGTCTGACGTGAACGGCCAGTAACGAATTGCAGCATGGGCATGATGTAGCACAGGGGCTATTCCTCCGCAACTTATCACCCCGGGAATCTTGACGCCCGATAAAACCACAGCTACGCTCCCTGCGTGTCGAGCCCACCTTTCATGCCAGCGGCCGAATCGGCAACGCCACAAGACCCCGCTCAACTTCGGAGGTTCCTCCAAGAAAGCAAATCCGCAGATCCCGCTGCGTGGGAATCTGCCAGGAAACTAGTTCACCGCTCCAGACTTGAACACACCCTGGCCCGGCTCGTGGAACGCATTCAGCACAGCACTTTGCCCGGCACGCTCCGGGACGGGTTGATTGCCGGCCTGAACCCTGCTTCGGCAGAGGGAATCGACCAGGTACGGCTCAAGGAATTAACGGGGTTGCCTCCCACAAAGGCGATTCGAGCGTTGTGCGTGTATTTCGCTCTCGTCCACGAAAAAACACCCTCGTCCGGGCCCGCGCCTCATGAGGTTGAGGCCTTCGTGAAACAGAATGTATCGCCGTATGATCTTCTTCTTCACGTGGAAAAGCCGTCTTTGCTGGATTTGGGTGCGGGAGATTTGTCGTTTGAAGAGGAATTCCTGGACCAGTATCTGCCTTCTCTACAACACAGTGGAAAAGCTCTCGCGCTTCATGCCGTGGACCGCCTTCAACCCGGCTCACAATTGGGTGGAGCATACCACGCCGACCCGGAGCGCCTTCGGCGATTGACCCACAATGCTCCGGACACTCTGCAATTCCGGTTTTGGGGCGGTGCCGACATGATGGATCTTTCATCGCGCCCCCACCTGCTTGCCCAGTACACCATGGTAACCTGTCACGCGCCTGCCACCCCGACCTTTGCCTATGAGCCGACGCGGTTATCGCCGGCCACCATCCACTCCCACCTCACCAAAACCAAAGGCGACTACCGGACGGTTCGCCTTCGCGGAGAGAAAGCCCTGGAGGTCATGCATCGGGGACAGGCCTTGACTTTTCCGCACTGGAAGTTCGTGATTTACGGTCCGCTGGCGCTGTTGGACCTTGCGGCTCGTCGCGGCGCACTTTGCATACTCTCGGCCATTGACGACGAGGTGTTTTGGGAAATACTCGCTCAACTCGTCGAAGATTCCGGCATGCGACCGCCGGACGTCGTCTTCACTCCGGAAACGATTCCGGAGGTCTTCGGGCACGTTCATCAAACCCTGGCGTCGTTAAAAATCGGAGAACGTTGCAACCTGTCGGATGTCACCCCTCTTCGACAGACCATGCCCGTGAGTACGACTCCTCAAGAACGGAACCCGGTCGCCTGCCGTTTCCGTTTTGCGGAAATTCGCCGTGGCGCCGTTTTCCCGGGCATGCCCGCGGGCAGCACCGCCAGACGATTCCGTCACATGAGCGAAGAAGTGCCCCCGTGGCACCTCGTACTCGTCCCGGAACAGGTGCCGGAAGGGTGAAAACGCCCGTCAATCGGCGCACCCCTTTCGGAATCCCCGGTCGGGGGGTCAAATCCATCGGCTACGTTGTATCAAGATTGGAGCGGGAAAGGGGATTTGAACCCCCGACCCTCGCCTTGGCAAGGCGATGCTCTACCACTGAGCTATTCCCGCTCTCGGGAAGGATATGAGATTTTGATTCTAGTTCGCGTATGCTACCCTGTCAAGAAAACCGTCTGCGCACATGTACCGGGTTGTCCGCTGGAGATAGTGCGTGGGTTTTATACGAGACGGCACCCTTCGGCTTCGCTCAGGGCAGGCTCCGGCCGTCTCTTGCAATCGCAACATTCATTTGTCTTCTAGTTGTGATACTGTTTGCCGAACAAAGAACTGAGGGTCGTTCATCCTCAACTAGGGGGGCTTCTCTCTCATCCAAGAGGTTTTGATGCATATTAGTGTTCTCGGAACGGGATATGTGGGACTCGTCACCGGTGCATGCTTTGCGGAATTCGGACTCAACGTGACGTGCATGGACGTGGATGCCGGGCGCGTTCAACAACTGGAACGAGGTGAGGTGCCGTTCTATGAACCCGGCTTGGCCGCATTGGTAGCCAAGGGCCTCCAATCCGGCCGGCTCACCTTTACCACCGACTTGAACCAGGCCTTGGATACGGCGTTGGTGATCTTCATCGCGGTCGGCACGCCCTCAAACCTGGATGGTTCGGCGGATCTGTCTTACATGGATGAGGTGGCCCGGAGCATCGGGAGCCGCATGACGGGGTACAAGGTGGTGGCTACCAAGTCGACAGTGCCGGTGGGAACCGCGACGCGCGTGCGAGAGATCATCAAGGCCCATCAGTCGAAGCCCATCAACTTCGACGTGGCAGCCAACCCGGAGTTTCTGCGCGAGGGGTCGGCGATTGAAGATTTCATGCGTCCTGATCGCGTGGTCATCGGCGTGGAGAGCGAACAAGCCGCAGCGATCCTGAAGGATCTGTACCGGCCGTTGTACCTGATTGAAACGCCATTCGTGGTCACTACGGTACAAACGGCCGAAGTGATCAAATACGCTTCGAACGTGTTCCTGGCCACAAAAATTTCCTTTATCAACGAAGTGGCCAATCTGTGTGAACTGGTGGATGCCAACGTGCAGACCGTGGCCAAAGCCATGGGGTTGGATAAACGGATCGGGGCCAAGTTCCTTCACGCCGGGCCCGGGTTCGGCGGCTCCTGTTTCGGGAAGGACACGGCGGCGCTGGTTCACATTGGAGAAACGGCCGGATATGCGATGAAGCTGGCAGCCACGACCAAACGCGTGAATGAGCAACAGCGGGCTCGCATGGTCGATAAAATCCGTGACGCGGTCAACGGCGTCCAAGGCAAAACCTTGGCCCTGTTGGGGTTGTCCTTTAAACCCAATACCGACGATCTTCGGGATTCGCCCGCGTTGATGGTCGCGGAACACCTGATGAAGGAAGGCTGCGCCATCCGGGCCTATGACCCGGAAGGATTGGCTGGCGCGCTGAACGCGTTACCCGGCTTGATCGGCTGTCAGAATGCGTATGATGCGATGACGGGAGCGGATGCCGTGGTGCTGGCCACGGAGTGGAATCAATTCCGAAACCTGGATTTGGAACGCATGAAATCGCTTCTGCGAGTGCCGGTGATTATCGACCTCCGGAACGTCTACGATCCCGAACGGGTCGCCGCCTGCGGGTTTCATTACGTGTCGGTCGGCCGTCCCGCCGCCGGGGTGAATCCCTACGCCACCTCCTGACCGTTGGGCCGCCGGGTCATGCCGGGTCGGGCTTACGCCTCTTTGGGTTTATACCCCATCCGATCCAACACCTTGGTAATCCGTTTTTTCAACGGACCCTCGGCATCGACCAGGGCCGTGGCCAAGGGTTCGACCGCCGGTTTGCCGATTTTCCGCAGAATCTCGGTCGCGGACTGACGCAATTCATCTTCTTCCGACACCAGCAGCGGAATCACTTTGGGAACGGACGGCGCCCCGATTTTAATCAGGGCGTCATAGGCTCGATGCCGGACGTCACCCACCTCGTCTTCCAAACACTCGACGAGGGGATCCACGGCATCGGCGGACTTGAGCTCTCCCAACGTCTCAATGGCATATTTGCGATTGAGCCAGTGTGAATCTTTCAAATCCAGCAACGCGGCGTCGACTTTGACGACGTTCGGATCTTTCGCCCGAATCCGGAACTGCTTGACCAGCCGCTTGCCGTCTTCCTCGACGATACGGAGGGTAGCCCCGTCGCCAGGCTTGATCTTTTGTAGATCCTCCAGCGCATCCTCGGACACGTCCAATAACACGGTTTTCCCATCATAGGCCAACAACTCGACTTCGAGTTGCATCGCCTCCAGGTTGACGGCAATGACGTTTTCGGTGACCAGGTTAAAGCCGTCCTTCTTGGCACTCTTGGGAGTAATTTGCACAAGAGGGGTTGGAGCTGGATCTGCCATATCTATGTCTCCTTCTTCTTCATGACTCGGGTTTCCATCCTAAACTCGCCAACACGCCTTCGGCGGTGTCGCGGACCATTTCATTTTCATCTTCCAACAAGGCGACCACCGGTTGAATGGCGCGGGCATCGCCCAACCGGGCCAATGATTCAGCCGCGTTCCGGCGTACCAGCCAGTCCTCATCCGTCAACGCATCCACCAGTGGGGCGAACCCCTTGGGATCGCCAATTTTCCCCAGGGCTTCGGCCGCGTGGCGGCGGACGATCCAATTGGACCCTTTCAGCCCGTCGATCAAGGCATCCGTGGCTCTCGCGTCCCCGATCTTTTTTAACACGCGAGCCACGTCTTCACGCAACATCGCGTCCATAAGCAAGTCCACCAAGGCCGGTACGGCTTCGGGATCGCCGATCCGTTCCAGGGCCCAGACCGCGGCGGTTCGGACGCCGCCATCCTTGTCCTTCAACGCCTTCACCAACGGGGGCACCGCCCTGGAGTCCTTCAATTTCCCGAGGGCTGATGCTGCCTGCTCTCGAACAGTCCATTCGTCTTCTTCCAACGCTTCGATCAAGGGATCAATCGCCGATTCCCCGATTTGCACGATGGCAGTGACCGCGGCCTCCCGGATCACGGAATCATCATCCTCAAACATCTCGATCAGGCGGGGGATGGCCGAGTCACCCATTTGCCCGAGTCCGGCCGCCGCATAATTTTGCAGACCTTCGTTTTCATCCCGAAGCGCAGCCAATAATTGTTCAATGCGCTGACTCTCAGCCATTCACCTACTCCTTCTCCGCCCACTGCGCTTCATCCATCTGCGCGGCGGCGGCTTCCAATTTATCGATGATGACCCCGGAGTTGTACGAGACCAACCCGTCACGGTCATTTTTCATTTTCTTGAACACCTCCGCATAGGGACGCAGAGTCTCCACGTCTTTGATCTTTTCCAAGGCTTCCACTGCCAATACCCGTAACGGTTTGATGGGTATCATGTCAATCAGGAGAGGAACGGGTCTGGCGTCGCCGATCAAGCCCAAGCCCTTCGTCGCCAGTTCTTTCACGCCCGTATCCTTATCCCGCTTGAGGCGATCGATCAACGGCTCCACCGCCCGGACGTCGCCGATTTTTCCCAACACGTCCGCCGCGGCTTCACGCACCACCCAATCATCGTCTTCGAGGTATTCAATGAGAATCTCGACGCTCGGCCGGCCGATCGGATGCAACTTGTGCACGGCTTCCTGCCGCGCCCCTTCCCGGAGTTCGGATTCTTCCACGTCCCGCAATTCATCCATCACCTCGTCGATGCGATCCCGAATGGCGCTGAGTTTTTGCAAAGTCCCGATCGTCAGATCACAGAGTGCGGGATCTCCCATCGCATCGACCAACGCATCGCGGAGCGTGGGTCCAGGAGATGATCGAGGATCTGGGCGGCGTTGACCCGCGCCTCCTCATCCGGGTCCTTGAGCATGACGGTCAGGGGGCCGATCGACGTGGGAATGACCCCCAACAGTTTGGTGACCGAGGGCCGAAGCGTTTCATTTTTCAACAGTTCGACCAGGGCCGCCGCGGTCTCTTCATTGACGATGCCGGCCATTTGTTCCAGCCTCCCGCACACTCTCATTTTCACCCTGACTCGCCACCACGGCCTCCCGCACGCTCTCTGATTCCGGGGACCCGGTTTTCATGGCCCTGCATCAACTCGACCAGCGGCACCCCGGCCTGGTTTCTTTCGATGACGATCACCCTTGCGACTTATCTGGTTTGAGCAGTCGCCAGCATGCGGGCCGCTTCAATCTGATAATCCGGCTGCGACCCGGTTTTCATGGCCAATCGATGACCAGGGCCAGGGAAGGAGTGACGACGTTGTGGACTAGCCTTGTTTTCCCCTTTCAGACACGTGGCCGTGGCACGCATACGGCGCCAATCTTCAGTATAAGAATTGCTCATGATCAAGCTCGGTCACGATGACTTCAATGGTTTCTTTCGGCATGGCGGTGTGGTCTTATCCCTTTCTTCGCAGTCGGTGCTACAACCGCACCCGTTTGGGGTTCCATCCCAATTGGGTCAGGGTTTCCTTGATATGGTAGCGGATGTTTTCATCCTGTTCGCGTTGCAGTTGGCTCACCAAGGGGGCAACGGCCTTCTGTCCGAACTGGACCAGGGCTTCACTCGCTTCGTTCCGGATCAGGGTGCTTTGCAGCGCCGTGATCAACAGAGGAATGGCCTCCTCGTCATGGATGCGGGCAATCGCCCGAATGGCCTCTTCCACGCTGGCCAGATCCTCTTCGTACCGGTTATCCTCACAGGCCGGGGTTCGATCTTCATAATCGCTCGTCTTCAACTCGCTCACCAGTCGAAACAATAACGGGAGCACGCGCCGGTCGCCGATTCTCCCGAGGGCTTCGATGACGCGAACCTGTAAACGCGGTTCCTCAATGACCCCCAAGAGCGCGTCGACGGCGGCCTTATCACCGATATACCCGAGCGCCCGAATGGCCTCCTGGCGCACGGCCGTATCGGGATCGTGCTGCACTATTCGCACCAGAGGCTCGACCGTAGTCGGGGATTTCAAGACACACAACGCTTCCGTGGCTCGGAGGCGGACCCGCCAATCCTGATCTTTAAGCGCCGCCACCAAGGGCTCGACCGCCGACTCACCAATGGCCACCAGGGCCGCAATGGCTTCATCACGGACCGCCGGCACCTTGTCCTGAAGCAGCAGCACCAGGGTCTCAACCGACCGTGGGTTTTTGAGTCGCCCCACGGCGCGGGCGGCATGCATGCGCACGACCCAATCCTGGTTCAGGAGCGCGGATTCCAAGGGTTCGAGCACACGCTCATCGGCAATTTCGGACAAAATGGACGCCGCAGCTTCCTGCACGGACAAATCCGGGTCCTGCAAGCAGTAACTCAAATCCACGACCGCCGGGCTTCCGATAGACGTCAACGCGCTGGTGGCGGCAGTTTTCACGGCTCGATCGGAATCCCGTAAAGCCTCGATCAACGGATTCACTCCCCTGGGGTCACGGGATTCGCCAAGGGCAATGGCCGCATCTTCGCGGATACCCCAATCTTCATCCTTTAAGGCGGCAATGTGTTCCGCCACACTATCGGCCATGGTCATCCCTGTCTGGGTTCCGTGATTCGTTGACTGAATGAAGGGCTACTAAAGGGGAACCAGGAAAGTAGGGGCAGCTTGTCCCTCCCCTTTGTAAGGGGAGGCCAGGTGGGGTAGAGTCACATACCCAGCGGGCACCGGCACCGACTACCACACGCAACCTGCTCACTCCGGCTCGGGCTCTACCTCCCCTCACCCCTCCTTACAAAGGAGGGGAAAGAAGAGGCAGAAATTGTCAACGAATTACTGAACAACCTCATCCCGTCAACTTATCACAGCGATTTTTTGAGGGTCAATAAAATCGCGTACATGGAGGCTGTACAGGGGGATTGGCCTATGTGCCCGCCTGTCCACGTATCTCTTCCTTGAATGACCGGAAGAGGGACAACATCAGAAGCAGCATGATCACGGCAAAGGGAAACGCGGCCAGGATCGAGCCTGTTTGAAGACCCTTGAGCCCGCCGGACCACAGCAACACGGCTGCCACGACTGACTGGATGATTCCCCATGTAAACTTGATGGCATTCGGCGGGTTCAGGTTGCCGTTCGACGTCAACGTGCCCAGCACGAACGTGGCAGAATCCGCGGACGTGATGAAAAACGTGGCGATCAGGAAAATCGCGATGAGTGACATGATCCCGCCAAAGGGGAAATGCTCGAACAGCGTGAACAGGGCGACTTCTTTCCCTTGCGAGTCGATGACCTGTTTCATGCCCGCTTGCTCGAACATGTCCAATGAAATGGCCGTCCCGCCGAAAACGGAAAACCAGAATGCGCAAAAGAACGTCGGGACCAACAACACGCCCAGGACAAACTCCCGGACGGTGCGGCCGCGGGAAATTCTGGCGATAAAGGTCCCGACGAACGGTGCCCAGGCAATCCACCATGCCCAGTAAAACAAGGTCCAATTCTGTATCCACCGGGAGTCGTCGAACGGCGCCAGGTACAGACTCATGGTGGGCAGATTCTGAAGATAGGCACCCAGCGCCGAGGTAAAGACCTCCATAATGAATTTCGTCGGGCCCAGGAACAAGAGAAAGCTCATCAGCGAGATCGCCAGCACCATGTTCAGGTTGCTCAAATACTTGATCCCCCGTTGAAGGCCGGTCTGCGCGGACAGGATGAACAACACCGTGACCACGGCTATCATGACCAGTTGAAGCATGACGGTATTGGGCAGGGCAAACAGGTAGGAGAAGCCTCCGCTGATCTGGATGGCTCCAAAGCCCAATGACGTGGCCACCCCGAACACCGTGGCAAAAACGGCAATAATATCAATGGTTTGTCCAAGCGGACCCTGCATGCGTTCGCCGAAAATTGGCTCACAACTCGCGCTGATCAATCCTGGTTTGCCTTTTCGAAATTGAAAATAGGCCAGACACATCGCCACCATGGTGAAAATCCCCCACGGGTGCAGCCCCCAATGAAAAAACGAATACTGGAGGGCCAAGCTGGCGGCTTCCGGTGTCTCACCCGGTCCTCTGGGTGGGTCATAAAAGTGAGCGGTGGGTTCTGCCACGCCCCAAAACACCAACCCGATGCCCATCCCGGCGCAAAACAACATGGCGAACCACGTGACCAGCGGAAATTCCGGCTTTTCCCCATCCTTCCCCAAAGGGATGTCCCCGTATCTCGAAAAGACCAGGGTGACTGCCATGACCAACAACCCGACCGCACAGAGGAGATAGAACCACCCGAACGCATCCAGCAACCAGCGCTGGACCCCGGAGGTGACCGTGGCCAACTGCGTAGGTGCCACAGCTCCCCAGATCAGAAATGCCACGACAATGGAAAAGGAGATCTTAAAGACCGGAGTGGCGGTTTTCATCGGATAAGCGTGCGAGAACAGATCCCTGCGTTCCCGTCAGTACGGCATGATTTACAAAAATCATTTAGTATCAAACGGTTATAAAAAACTCCGTCACATTGTGACGAAAATGCGTTGACTCGATAGTTTGACGGGAACGTTCCGAGAACTCAAGGTGAATTCCATCGGACAGATTAAGGGTTGCTCTCAGGGGACCAAATCGTTAGAGTGGAGATTCCCCAATACCCTTTTTCGTTGTTTCATCCAACCACGGTCGAGCCTCGGCTCGAGGGGAAAGGGATTCGACCATCGAGGAGGTGGACCATGGGTAAAGAACAGTTGTACGGTGACAATCCCATTGCCCAGCGAAAAACCGACCAATACAAACGCGAATATGTCCACGGCTTTGTCCGAAAATGGGATGAACTCATCGACTGGGAGGCCCGTGCCAAGAGTGAAGGGGACTTTTTCATCAATATCCTGAAAGAACGCGGGGTCCGGCGAGTCCTGGACGTGGCAACAGGCACCGGTTTTCACTCTATTCGGCTCCTGAGGGCCGGATTCGACGTGACCAGCGGGGACGGCAGCCCGGAAATGCTGGCTCAAGCCTTTGAAAACGCCAAATGTGCGGGCTTCATCATGAAGACCCTGCATGCCGACTGGCGGTGGCTGAGCCGGGATGTCCACACCCAATATGATGCGGTCATTTGCCTGGGAAACTCCCTGACCCATTTGTTTTCGGAACAGGATCGCCGAAAAGCCCTGGCCGAATTCTATTCTGTGCTCAACCACGACGGCGTCCTGATCCTGGACCAGCGGAATTATGACGGCATCCTCGACAACGGGTTCACCTCCAAACACGTCTATTATTATTGCGGGGATAACGTGAGCGCCGAGCCGGAATACGTGGATGAAGGCTTGGCTCGATTCCGGTATCGGTTCCCGGACGACTCGGAATATCACCTTAACATGTTCCCCCTGCGCAAGGATTACGTCAGGAAACTCATGGGAGAGGTCGGGTTTCAACAAGTCAAGACCTTTGCGGACTTTCAAGAAACCCACCGCGTCGAAGACCCCGATTTCTATATCCACGTAGCGGAAAAACTGTACAAGAACGAGGAACGGCCCATTAAAGTTTCAGTGGAGTACTCGCAGCCCGTCGAAACCGCCAGAAGTTACTACAACAGCCACGATGCCGACCGGTTTTATGCCACCGTGTGGGGGGGCGAGGACATTCACGTCGGTCTCTATGAACATGACACGGATACCATATTCGACGCGAGTCGCAAGACCGTCGAGAAAATGGCCTCCATGGTCAAGGATCTCGGGCCGGCGACCCGGGTATTGGACATCGGCTCGGGGTACGGCGGGTCAGCCAGGTACCTGGTCAAGCAGTATGGATGCCAAGTGGGCTGCCTGAATTTGAGCGAAACGCAAAATGCCAGAAACCGCGAACTCAACGCCCAAGGGAAATACTCTCTGGTCATTAACGTGGTTGACGGAAGTTTTGAAGATATTCCCATGCCGGACGGCAGCGTGGACGTGGTGTGGTCGCAGGATGCTATTTTGCACAGCGGGAATCGCGAGAAGGTCTTTGAAGAAGTCAATCGGGTCCTTGCCCGGGGCGGGCAGTTCATTTTTACCGACCCGATGCAGAGTGAAACCTGTCCGCAGGAAGCCTTGCAACCGATTCTCGACCGTATTCACCTCGACTCGCTGGGCTCGATTCCGCGCTACAAGGACATACTGTTGGGACTCGGGTTTAAAGAGCTTGGCATTGAGGACTACACGGAACAACTAAGTACTCATTATAGGCGGGTCCTGGAAGAAGTCCTAGCCAATCAATGGAGTTTGGTAAGAGTCTGCAGCGAGGACTACATCGAGCGGATGAAATCCGGTCTGCAACACTGGATCGACGGCGGGAAGGGCGGCAACCTTACCTGGGGTATTCTCCACTTCCAAAAGCCGTAATGCCTGAATGCCTCTCACCCACCGGGAGAGAGTTAGGGTGAGGGCAGCCCGCGATTGTTGCGGGCAAAATACTGTCAGCGTTCGATACGGTAGGGTTTGGCCGGCTTGGCAAAGTCCCCGGAGGGCCCGAACCGGCCTTCTTCACCGAGCACCTTATCCGGGTCGGTGTATTCGATATCTTTGACGCCCACGTGCGCATCGTCTTTGGGCGCTTCCCAGCCAAGTTTCTCAAGCGTTTCCACCACGGTCCTCTTTAATGCACTCGACGCCGTCAGCCTGGTCGATGCAAACGCCAACACCCGTTCGCTTTCTTTTTCCACCTTGGATGCCTCGGGATCATGCAGAAAAGCCACCAGCGGTTCGACGGCCGCGTCGCCGATCAGGACCAACGACGAGGCGGCGTACTCCCGCAACACGATATCCTTTAACAGCAGGATCAGATCCGGCAGCACCTTCGGATCGCGAAAATGGCCCAGCGCCGTGGCTGCGGCTTCTTTGATGAGTTGTTCTTCGCTGATGATACACCCGGGAGTCGGCCTTCCCTGTTGAGCAATACCCTTGCCTTTCAGGGCATCCAACACGGGCGGCAAGGCTCGGGCATCTCCGATCATGCCGAGTGAGGCAATCGCGTGACGCTTCACGGCTCCGTCCCGCATGGCGTCGATGAGCCCGTCTACGGCCAGGGGGTCCCCGATGATACCCAAGGCAATCGTGGCATCCTCGCGAACCGCCCGGTCTTCATCCTTCAACGCGCGGATCAACGCCTCGACCACGCGCGCGTCCCTGGTCCACGCCCATCCCATTTGGTAGTCGGTCGTCATGCCACCCAACGCCCGAACACCATGACAGCGGACCACGAAGTGCGGATCGTTCAGTGTTTCCAGGAGGGCGGGAATAGAGGCTTCGCCGATGTACACCAAGGCGGTTCCGGCGGTCTCCCGGACAATTTTCGAGGTATCCTTGAACAGTTTGATTAAAGCCGGCACGGCTCGCGGATCACCGATCCGCCCCAGCGCCTCGGCCGCCGCGCTCTTCACGGCCCCGTCACGGTCACGACAGGCGATCATCAGCGGTTGAACGGCCTCGGGCTCTTTGAGCAACCCCAAGGTCTTCCCGGCCTGCTGGCGAACGCGCCACCGGTCATCTTTCAAACAGGGAACAAGTTTCGTGACGGTTCCTGTCCCCATGGAGGCCATGGCGGACACGGCCTCGTCCTGTACTTCCATCATGTTGTCGTTGAACAACGTGATGAGCGCGTCGGAGGCCATGTCCCCGCCGATTTTGGCGAACGCCCATCCCACGTGCACCCGAACGGCCCAATAATCGTCCTCCAGGGCCGTAGTGAGGGCCTCGAGGGTTTCGGGATCGCCCAACTCCGCGAGTGCCTTCGCGGCTTCTTCCCGCGTGGCATCGTCAACGTCGTCTAACGCTTCGATCCAGTGTTCTACAGTCTGTGACATGGTTCAGGAATTGATGATGCGTCTTACGGGGCGGAGGGATAATCGTAATCGCGTTCTTGCTTGTAGGGCTGCGTGTGGCTGCACCGGATCACGAGCCTGGCCGTCCCGAGTCCGTCCACGCATTGCGCCAAGGTTCGATCAAATTCCAACTTGCCTTCCAACGTCACCAGAAACGCGAAGTCGAACGTGAAGGTCCCGAAACGATACTCACCCGGTTTCAATTTAATTTCCCGCACGTCGGTCGTCTTGTAGGACTCATACGTGATGGGATCCTTGGTCCAGATCAACGGGGTCACGCCCGGCACGTGCCACCAGGTCGGGGGATCCAGCGCCGTGGGATCGATCGTAATCGTATATTCCCGCGTGAGCGGATTCACGGCCTCCCGCGCCGCGCCGACGTCGCCGACCAGCACGGTTGCGACGAGGCTGCATGCCAGGATGCTATTTCCTACGAATCGAGGAAGATTTAAGTTCGAACGTCTCATTTCCCGTTGTCCTTCGTTCGGGTCGCTTTTGAAAGATGTCCGTCAACGCGCGACTCTCCCATTCGGTGTGGGTTTCCAATCCGAGTGCTTCAAGCACCGTGGCCCCGACGTCCATGATATTCACGCGATCGGGAATGGCGTATCCGGGCTTCACGTTCACCCCCCAGGCAAGCCATGGAATCGCCGTTTGCTTAGACGCCCCCATTTTCGCGTTCGAAGCTTTAGGGGAATCCGTTCCTCTCAAGCCCGTGACCATGATCATGGTTTTATCCAGAACCCCGTATTTCTGATAGAGCGCCATCACGTCCGCGATGGCCGTATCAACGTCTTGGAGGGCCTGAGCATACTGCCGTGACTCCCACCCGCGTTTGTGCGCGACGTCCGCCGGCTCCGGAAGATGGGCCACCAGGAGACCGGGGATCTTGAAGATACGAAAATTAAAGCCGCCGGGGCTGGTCACTTTTTTGAGATAATCATCAATGTAGTCCACGAGGGTTGAGGGATTGCACTGGGGTTTGGCCTTCCCGCACGTTTGCAGGTCTACGTAAATCTCCGGTCTGGCCAATTGATAAAACCGCTCATCCATGATGAAGAGCGCCGTATCGATCCCGCCGGCAAGATCAAGATAATCGAACATGGTCGGCGACCGAAGAAAGGACCGGGAAAAATCGTAGGTCTCCCATTCCTGATTCACGCGGTGCTTCTTGACGGGCAGCCCCGTCAGGAGGCTGGCCATGGACGGCACCGTGTACGGAGACACCGATTGGGCTTTCCAGGTGACCGCCCCTTCCCGGGCGAGCTTCTGGAGAACCGGCATGGTCCCGTTTTGAATCACGTCATTGCCCACGCCCTCCAGGACAAACAGCAGAACGTGATCGGCTTGGGTCGGGGTTGACGCCGCAAAAACCTGGGGCTTTGCGGAAAAACCGAGGGTCAAAATCGCAAGGGCAGCAAATGTAATAAATGTAATTTTTGCAAACATGGTTCCAGAATTCTGTTTTCAGGGTTATTGAAAATTATTGGAGGACGTGGTGTCGACACGCAGGAGACTGGAGCACGCACCGCCGTTCTGTGTTTCCAATAAACAGTCTCAAATACCTCTTTGTGACAGGTTAGATAGTCAACCTACCATGCCGGTTTTTCCGTGGTCAACTACGCGAACGAGCGCGCTGCAACCGCTGTCACTGCCGTCCCCGATTTGCGCAGGCATCCCTATTCAAGGTATGACAGCAGGGCAAATCAACGTTCGATTCATCCGGGTTTCGGCTCATGCCCAAAGCCAATAATTTTCTCCATGCCAAGTATTCCCGCTCGGATCCGGGAGATCGGGCCCGGTACGTGTCCTTTGAACCCGGGGCTCCGCCTTTTTCCCCTGCCTGGCATGACGCACTCGGACTTCTGGGCACGCGCATGTGGGACGCGGGAGTCCGCGCGGTCGTCCTGGTGTACGGCTCTTTTTTGGGGGCCGACCTCTTCGGATCGGAACGACTCGATGAAGTCGGAGGTCTGAAGCGAGGCTACTCCCGCGGCATTCCGGGACTGGAGTCTCTCCTGGCGGCCCTCCGCCCCAATGACGATCAACGTTCATCGCACGATCCCTCCTGCCAACCCCCTTTTGTCAATGATGATAGCGTCAAAACCACGCTGGACAACCTTCTGAATGACAAAGCAAACTTTTCCGAACAGTACGTCAACACACTCAGGGACGGGCTCGCGAGTGCTCGCGCGCTGGTTGTCCAACGGAACCTGTGGTCGTCCCTGCACCACCATCCCGGCCGTATGGAAGGGGCATTTGCGCTCTTACACGAACTCAATCTCCTCAAAATACAACTAGACTTACAGGCCGGCGATCGAATCTTGATTGTGGCCCACGGCCACGCCGGCCAGTTGCCGGCACTGCTTTCCAATCTGATGGCTCCGGGGGACTCATCGGTCCGCGAGACCGTGTTTGAAACCCTGGCCTACTTTTATGAGCAACAGGAGACCCCATCCGCAGCCGTTCAACATTTGCAGGAACTGGACCGCTTGTTGGCCGAGAACCAATTGGCCGCCTGGCCCTCGCTCGACGTGGTCACCCTCGGCACCCCAATCCGCTACGGCTGGGACACGGATGGTCTGGGCAAACTCCTCCACATCGTCAACCATCGCCCGATCCGGCAGGACGGGAAACGATGGCTGGCCAAAATGGAGTTGCCCCAGGTCGTGATGGAAATGCCCATGGCGTCCGGTGGCGACTACGTCCACCAACTCGCCGTCGCCGGCACCGATGCGGTCCCCGCTTCACCATGGGAAGTGGAACTCGACCAGGCCTTGCGGGAAAATTTGGAGCCGTATGACGGGTTTGAACGGTGGTTGGAATGCGCTCGTCGCGTGACCCGTTGTCCCAACGACGGGCAGTGCCTGCTCATCGACTACCACGATGCGACGGGGGGCTCCCCTGATGATCACCTCTTTGGCCACGCCTGTTACACGCGGCTCGACGCGTTGCTGTTTCAGACCAGCCACATCGTCGACACGCTCTATGGAGTTTGAGGCTCCACCTGACTTTTTGGGTTTGTTTCCCTAAAAAATCCTTTGATTCTCATAAAATGTTTATGCTATTCGTTTCCAGTTTGCCCGAGCCGTCCGCTGTCACGCGTTCGCCAGGGCATGGAACTCAATCATGATTATCGGTGTTCCCAAAGAAACCTATCCGGATGAACAGCGGGTCGCCCTGATCCCCGCCACCCTCCCGTCTTTGAAAAAGGAAGGCATGGAGGTGCAGATTGAAGCGGGAGCAGGCGCCGCGTCCGGCTATCCTGATGACGCCTATGCGGAGAAGGGGGGCACCATCGTCTCCTCACGCGCGCAACTCTTTGAAGCCGCGCAAATTATTGCCCAGGTTCGGCTGTTGGGGGCGAACCCCGAACAGGGAAAAACCGACCTGCCCTTGATGCAACCCGATCAAATCATCGTCGGCATGGCCGATGCCCTTGCCAATCCCCACGGCATCCGGGAATTGACGACGCGACGGGTCCGGGCCTTTGCCATGGAATTGATGCCGCGCATCACCCGAGCCCAAAGCATGGACGTACTCTCGTCCATGGGCACGGTGTCCGGGTACAAGGCCGTATTGCTGGCCGCCGATGCCCTGCCGAAGATGGCGCCGATGCTGATGACGGCAGCCGGAACCGTGACCCCGGCCAAAGTGTTTGTCATCGGAGCCGGCGTGGCCGGACTGCAGGCGGTTTCCATGGCACGCCGTCTGGGTGCCGCGGTCGAGGCCTATGACGTGCGACCTTCCGTCAAGGAGCAGGTCCTGAGCCTGGGGGCCAAGTTTGTGGACCTCCCATTGGATACGCAGGATGCCGAAGACAAGGGAGGCTATGCCAAAGCGCAGGATGAAACGTTTTATCGCCGCCAGCGTGAATTGCTGACCAAAGTGATCGCCTCAAGCGACGTGGTGATCACCACCGCCACGGTGCCGGGGAAAAAAGCGCCCATCCTGATTACGGCCGATATGGTGGCCGGCATGACTCCCGGCTCGGTCATCGTCGACCTCGCGGCCGAACGAGGCGGCAATTGCGAATTGACCCAAGCCAACCAAACGGCGGTGGTCCATGGGGTCACGATTATCGGAACGGAAAATCTGCCTTCCCTGGTTCCGTATCACGCCAGCCAAATGTACAGTAAGAACATTGCCACCTTCCTGCTGCATTTGGTGAAAAAAGGCGAACTCACGATTGACCGGGAAGACGAAATCACCAAAGGAACCCTCGTGACGTGTGACGGCGACGTGGTTCACCCTCAAATCCGTGAACTGTTGGGCGCTCCCGCGAGCGGGAGCGAGGAGCAATAAGCCATGGAACTGTTGATTTCCAGCATTACGATTTTCGTCCTGGCCATCTTCGTGGGCTTTGAAATCATCACCAAGATTCCTCCCACCCTGCATACCCCGCTCATGTCCGGGGCAAACGCCATCTCGGGCATCACGCTCGTCGGCGCCATTCTCTCGGCAGGCACCCAACAGACAATGTTGACGACCGTACTCGGGGGGCTTGCGGTCGTCTTCGCGACCATTAACGTCGTGGGCGGCTTTATGGTGACCAACCGCATGCTGGAAATGTTCAAGAAGAAATCCTAGGCCATGACTGCTTTCCTCATTAACGCAGGGTACCTCTTCGCCGCCGTTCTCTTCATTTTCGGACTGAAAGGGCTGACGCATCCGCGCACCGCCGTCCGGGGCAATCTGCTCGGGGCGTGCGGCATGCTGCTGGCCATCGTCATTACGCTCACGGATCGAAACATCGTCGGCTTTGAAGTCATCCTCATCGGGATCGTTATCGGTGCGGCGATAGGAGCCGTCCTGGCCGTCAAAATCGAAATGACGGCCATGCCCGAGCTCGTGGCACTGTTCAACGGGTTTGGCGGCATGGCCTCGGTCCTGGTGGCGGGCGCCGCCCTGATAGAAGGCACCCTCGGCGGCGGAGTCCCTTTTATGCAGGTCTCCGTGGCCATTGCGGCCTCCGGGCTGATCGGTGCCGTCACGTTCTGGGGCAGCCTGGTGGCCTTTGGAAAACTCTGGGGCATCATCAATGAAAATGCCGTCCTGTTCTCGGGTCAACAAGTCATTAACGCGGTGTTGGCGATTATTGTTCTCGGGTTGAGCGCCGGAGTGATCATGGACCCCGCCAATATCCTCCTCTACGGACTGTTGGTGGCTGTGGCGTCCCTCCTGGGAGTCCTGCTCGTGATTCCGATCGGTGGGGCCGACATGCCGGTCGTGGTCGCGCTCTTGAATTCCTATTCCGGATTGGCGGCTGCGGCAACGGGTTTTGTCCTGTCCAACAACGTGCTGATCATTACCGGATCACTGGTGGGTGCGTCGGGGTTGATCCTGACGCAAATCATGTGTAAAGCCATGAACCGGTCCCTGACCAACGTGCTCTTCGGGGTGCTGGCTCCCACGGGTGGAGGGGCGACTGCGGACGAGGTCTATGCGGGCCGGGTCAAGGCCGCCTCGCCGGAAGAAGTCGCACTCCTCTTCGACGCGGCCCGAAAGGTGGCCATCGTTCCGGGATACGGCATGGCGGTCTCCCAAGCCCAGCATCCCGTGGCCAACCTCGCTTCAATCCTCAACGAGCGTGGTATTGAGGTGGAATACGCCGTGCATCCCGTCGCCGGTCGAATGCCGGGCCACATGAACGTCCTGTTGGCCGAAGCCGACGTTCCGTACGAGGCCCTCAAGGATATGGACGACATCAATCCCTACATCGATCAAATCGACGTGGCCCTCATCATCGGCGCGAATGACGTGGTCAACCCTCTGGCCAGAACCGACCCCACGAGCGCCATTGCCGGGATGCCGATCATCGACGTGGACAAGGCGAAGACCGTGGTGATTATCAAACGGAGTCTAAGCCCGGGCTTCGCCGGGATCCCGAATCCTCTGTTCGCGTTGGACAATTCCCTCATGCTGTTCGGCGACGGGAAAAAAATGGTGCTGGACATTATCGCCGCACTCAAAGATACCTGACCCGTCCAATCCGCATAAATTTCCCGATTGGAATTACGTACTTAAATCTATAAATAGTTGCTCGTTTACCGTTTAAAATCCATAAAAGTTTTTAAAAAACTTTATTCATAACCTATTGAATGTATGGACTTTTCTGACGAAAACCCGTTTATTGACGGCAAACTTGTCTATCGCGAAAAAAATATGATACGGTAGCGTGCGCCGCATGTGAGAGACAAAGAACTTTTACCCATCACGAGGGACAATGGAAATCAAGGTAGTGAACAACAATGTCGAGAAAGCTCTTCGTGTTGCGAAGAAAAAACTCGCCGCCGATGGTTTGTTTCGTGAATTGAAACGCCGACGATTTTACGAAAAACCGAGTGTGAAGCGGAAAGCCAAAGAGCGGGAAGCAGCCCGGCGACGACAAAAATGGTTGGCAAAGCGTGCGTTTCGTTAGTTCACACCGTTTCGTGATCCCCTCATCTCTTCTCATTCAACGTCCCACCATCCTCAATGCGTGATGCCGATATTCACGCAGTCGTCTCCGAAATCAAGAAAACCATTCGCCGCTGGAAGGAACCCGTGCTTGGCGTCGTGGCCCGGGAAACTCGCGACCCCTTCCGCATTCTGATTGCCTGTGTTCTGAGTCTCAGGACCAAAGATCAAACCACGGACGATGCCAGTCAACGGTTATTCCGGCTGGCCGACACGCCGGAGCACATGAAGGCGCTATCCTTGAAAGCGATTGAGAAGGCCATTTATCCGGTGGGATTCTACAAGAACAAAGCCAAGCAGATCCGGGGGATTTGCCAAAGCCTGCTCCGGGATTTTGGGGGACGGGTTCCGGATACCATCGAAGAACTTTTGACGTTGAAAGGCGTCGGCCGAAAAACCGCAAATTTGGTCGTGACCGTCGGATATCGAAAACCTGGGATTTGCGTGGATATCCACGTGCACCGGATCAGCAACCGGTGGGGCTACGTTCAAACCAGGACCCCCGAGGAAACCGAACGCGCGCTTCGACAAAAACTCCCCGCAAAATATTGGATCACGTTCAATGACTGGTTGGTTCCCTTTGGGCAACACCTCTGCCGACCCGTTTCGCCGTTTTGCAGCCAATGTCCGGTCAGCCAATACTGCAAGAAGGTCGGCGTGCGAACCTCCCGGTAGGCATCGTGAGTCATGGCTCCTGCTTGGCTCCAGTGCAATTGACAGCACTTGATTTCTTGACAAAGTCCATGGTTCTGGCATCATGGCTGCGTGACCCATCATCTTTCTATGAGGGCGAGACGGATCTATCTTGAGGCCTTTTTTGAACAACTGATATAGTATACTGCCATTTTTTCTGTAAGGATCGGAACTCGACAGTGGGTTGATCGGGTTCTGATTATAGGTTTGAAAACGGCAACCGATGTTCGGCAATCCCTTTCTCCAAGAAGCCGCAAACAACAGGAGCAAGCGCCAGCAACTCGACCATCTTCTGAGGGTCACGGCGCCTCACGAACGCATGATCCTGGCCGGCATCGGCCTGGTCATGCTGGCACTCGTGGCATGGGCGCTGTTCGGCAGCATCGTCCGTACCGTGACGCTCGACGGAGTCCTGATCGAACCGGGAGTTCGCCACG
This sequence comes from Nitrospirales bacterium, assembly GCA_965207015.1. GTDB lineage: Bacteria > Nitrospirota > Nitrospiria > Nitrospirales > UBA8639 > Bin75. Next base: position 2,205,806 of record OZ242257.1, read on the forward strand.
AGATGGTCTCGACCGAACCCGGTTATCTCGAGGAATTTCTGGTCAATCCCGGAGACCACGTCGAGGTCGGAGATCCGATTGCCCGGCAAAGCGTACCGGAACTGGATGGCGAGACCGTAGCTCTGCGCGACCGGGTAGAAATGCTGAAGACGGAACTTCGACAGGTTGGCGGAGAGGGGAGTGGCCTGCGTTCGCTGTTGGCCGCAGCCCAGGTGGCATTATTGCAGATGGAAGCCCGGCGCTCCGCGAGGGAGTTGATCCTCAGCCCGGTGGCCGGCACGGTCACCGTCTTGCGGACCGTCCCCGGCGAATACCTGCCGGCCGGCGGCGCCGTCGCACAACTCCGCGAAGTGGAAGACCAGCCGCTTCAAGCGGTGTTGCGGGTGGCCCCGCGCATGGCGCAACGCATTCAACCCGGTATGCGAGCCTCAGTCGAGGTCGTGATGCCGAACGCCGCAACGCGCCAGATGGACGGGGAGGTCGCTTCCGTGACTCCCGGACCGTTGCCGAACTGGCTGGCGTCGCTGCAACCCGCGGCCCCGGATTCCGCTCATCGAGTCGACGTTGTCTTCCACCAGGCATCAGACCTTTCCCTGCCGGACTTCACTCCGTGTCGGGTTCGGATAGTACTTGGCCGGCAGCCGTTAACAGCCCTCCTTGGCTTCGGACAATCCTGAATGTTCTCACCCGCCCCGAAAGAATCAGCGCAATCAAGCACGAAACCCTTGAAAGCACGCGCCAAGAGACGCGTCACTACCCCACTCTTGCTGCAGACGCATGCGACCGAGTGCGGTGCCGCGTCCCTTGGCAGCGTGCTCGCCTATTTCGGGCGCTGGGTGCCGTTCATCGAACTGCGCGGCAGGTGTGAAGTCAGCCGGGACGGGTCCACCGCCGCGGGCATCGCACGGGCCGCCAGGTCCTATGGCCTCGAGTGCAAGGGCCGGAGCGCGCACGTCCACCAACTCAGGAATATGTCGCTTCCGCTTATTCTGTTCTGGGAGTTCAATCACTTCCTCATCCTGGAAGGCTTTGATCGAAAATCCTTCTATCTCAACGACCCGGCCACAGGGCGCCGCAAGCTCTCCACGGAAGAGTTTAGTGCAGGCTTTTCGGGTATTGCCTTGCAATTCAATCCCGGGCCGGAATTCCAGAGGGGAGGCGTTCGACCCAACCTCCTGCAACATGTCCCGCCCTGGCTTCGCGGCTCCTGGGGCGGACTGGCGTATGCGCTCGGATGCGGCCTGATGCTGGCCGTGCTGACCCTCGTCACGCCGGCCGTCATGGGTATATTCGTGGATCGGGTGCTGGGAGAGCATGAGCCTTGGGGGTGGCTCTTGGCCGGAGTGCTGGCTGCCGCCGCCATCCTGGTCTACGGACTCACTTGGCTGAAGCAGTGGTGTCTGCAGCGCCTGTCCATCAAGATTTCAATTGTCGCCGGCAATCGTTGCCTGTCGCAATTGTTGTGGCTGCCGGTCGAATATTTCAACCACCGGCTAGTCGGCGAACTGACTGCTCGGGTGTTGTCCATCGACAAGATCGCCAAGGGCTTGTCGGAGCATGTTCTCGGCATGCTCATCGAAATCGCGATGAGCGTGGTATTTCTGGCCGTCATGGTGGCGTACGATCCGATGCTGGCGCTGATCATCCTAGGCCTGGCCATGCTGAACGCGGTGTTGGTGCATGTGCTCACGCGCATCCGGACCGACGAGAGCTACGCGCTACGGCGCGAGCAGGGGTTGCTGGTCGGTGTCGGCATGTTGATGCTGAATCAGACGGACCGCCTCCGGATGAACGCCCAGGATGACAGCTTCTTCACCCGCTGGAGCGGCCATCAAGCCAGGGAACTGGGCGCACGCCAGCGATTCTCCGAACTCAGCCACGTCAACGAGGCCATGCCGAACCTGTTCATGATTCTGGGCAGCGCGGCGGTGCTGGCTTTCGGAGCAAACCGGGTCATGGACGGAGACCTCACTCTGGGTGCGCTGGTGGCCTTCTACATCGTGGCGGCCATGTTCCTGGAGCCCGTCGGGAGATTCGTCGAGTTCGCCGACGAGCGTCAAACGCTCGAAACCCATATGCAGCGCCTGGACGACATCATGGAAACCCCCGAAGATCCAGTGTCGACGCGTCGAGATGGAGAAGCGAATGCGATCGCAACGTTCGACGGGCGGCTACGGCTGACCGGCCACGTGGAGCTGCGTAGCGTGACCTTCGGGTACAATCGGGGTCGACCGCCGTTGATCAAGGATTTCAGTCTGCTCATCAAACCGGGGCAGCGGGTCGCGGTGGTCGGTCCAAGCGGGTCCGGAAAATCGACGCTGTCGCGCTTGGTCTCCGGCCTCTATCAGCCCTGGTCAGGCGAAATCCTGTTAGATGGCCGTGCGCGACATGAGATTCCTGAAGAAGTGCTGTCTCGCTCCCTGTCGATGGTGGACCAGCACGACGTCCTCTTCTCCGCCACCGTACGGGAAAACATCACGCTGTGGAACCCCGCCGTTCCCGATGATGACGTGGTGGATGCGGCCCGGGATGCCTGCATCCATGATGAAATTCTCAGCCGTCCCCTCGGGTATGCGACGCCGGTTGAGGAAGACGGGGACAATTTCAGCGGAGGCCAGCGGCAACGACTGGAAATCGCCCGCGCGCTGGTCGGTAACCCGACGGTGCTCATTCTGGATGAAGCGACGAGCGCTCTCGATGCCGCCACCGAAGAGTATGTCGACGACGCGTTGCGACGCCGGGGGTGCAGTTGTCTGATCGTCGCGCACCGCCTGAGTACGGTCCGGGATTGCGACGAGATCATTGTTCTCGACAAGGGGATGGAAGTGCAGCGGGGCAGCCACGATGAACTGATAACGGACGAAACCGGGTTGTACTACCGCCTCGTCCAAGAGGGTTAGTTTGATGTCGACTCCGGAACGCCGCTCGCTCGACGACCTTGCCGCTGAATCGGGCATGCCCGTGCCCTGCGCCGGCAATTTGCCGCTGGATATGGGTGATCCGCAATTCGTCTGGTTCATCGACAAAGGCGCTGTCGACCTGTTTTTGGTCGAACGCCTGGACGGAGTGGAGCAATCGGCGCCACAGCACCTGCTGCGCGCCGATTGCGGCCGCCTCCTGCCCGGTGTCGCACCACAGGTCGGAAACACGACCCTGGGCCTGATCGCCAAGGGGTTGCCGGGCACCGTGCTACGGCGGCTACCAATCACCAGCTTGGCTGCGATCCGGTCTGCAGAATTGGCTGCGCACGTCGACGCATGGGTCATGGACGTTTCCGTCATGCTGTCACGAGACGTCTTGCCCCGGCGACGGCCGGATGTACTCGTTGAATCCGGAGAGACCCTGGCCGCAAAAGAGGGCAAACTTTCAACGCAGCGAGACGTGGTATGGGTGTCGGAGTTGACGCCGGGCGTGGGACTGTTCATGAGCCTGATCGACCCGGCGGAGAGCAAAAGCGGAACCACCTCGGCCGCGATACCGCTCACGCCCGTCAGTTGGCTCACTCTCATGGAACCGGTGCAGCTTTTTGCACGGTCCTCCGAAACGCTCGCCGAAGAAAGTCTTCTGCTGCCCGCCTTGGCACACTTCCACGCCGTGGCGTTCTCCTTGGAGCGACTCAACCGCCGCCTGGCAGTCGTGGACCAGGCAAACCTGGAACGGGCGCGGGTAACCAACCGCCGTGGGGATGAGGAAGGCGCCCGGCGTCGACTGTTCAACCTGTACGGCCTGTTGGAAACGGAAGATGCCGGTGGGAGCGATTCGGCGCTGCTCGACGTCCTGCGAATTATCGGTCGCCATGAGAAAATCGATTTCAAGTGGCCCGCCAAGACGGACACATCCGATGCTGCTACGGCTCTCGGCGACGTGCTGGATGTGTCCGGTGTACGCGGCCGCCGGGTACGGCTCGCCCAAGAGGACAGGTGGTGGATCGGCGACAGCGGCGCGATGTTGGCGTTTCGGGAAGACGACGGTCGGCCGGTGGCGTTGTTACCGGGCGTACTCGGACACTACCGGGAAGTGGATCCCTTCGGCCACAAGACCAGGGTCACGCCAGAACGCGCCAAATCGCTTCGTGCCGAGGCCTGGGTGTTCTATGAACCACTGCCGTCCGGAAGCCTTGGGCCGCGCGATCTGTTCCGGCTCGCCAGAAAGGGGGGGACTGTCGACTTCGTGCGCTTCGTCTTGACCGGGCTGCTGGGTGGTCTGGTCATGTTGCTGCCTGCCATGGTGGTCGGTTTCATCCTGGACGAGGTGATCCCCACCGGCGCAGTCGGCCTGTTGTACACGGGGACCGCGGCACTGGCGGCATTCGCCTTGATCCGGGCACTCCTGTACGTCCTCCAGGGAACGGCCCTGATGCGTCTCGAAGGACGCGCCACATCCCGGGTCGAAGCCGCGTTCTGGGATCGTTTGCTCCGGCTCCCTCTGAGTTGCCTTGATCGCTACTCGGCCGGGGACCTCGCCATGCGGGGTATGACGTTCCAGCATCTTCGCGACACCGTGCAGGGCGTGGTCGCCAACGCCGTGCTATCGATCGTGTTCCTGTCGCCCGCGTTCTTGCTCATTTGCCTCTATGATGCCGTGCTGGGTGGCATCACCGCCGCCTTCGGCCTCCTGTCTCTCATCGTGATCGTGATCCTTGGCCTAGGCCAGATATCGCCTCAAGGCCGGGTAATCCGGACCATCCACCATCTGGCCGGCCGGCTGTTCCAGCTCATCAATGGCATTGCCAAGCTGCGCGTCGAAGGCGCGGAAGGGTCGGCATTTGCGGTCTGGGCACGGGACTACCGAGAGCAGAAGCACGCGGAGTTGCAACGCAGCACCCTCGAAACGCATTTGCAGGCATTCGGGACCGCACTCCCGCTTCTTGCCGGAGCCGTGCTGATTCTGGCGGCAACCTTTCCGGGTCGAGAGACGATCACGGTGGGAGACTTTTTCGTCGTCTACCTCTTGTTCCTCTTGTTCCTGACGGGGGTGGGCCGCCTGGGTGCATCGTTCAGCGCCGTTGCAGCCATCATTCCGGCCTTGGAGCAGATCCGGCCGTTTCTCAGCGAGATACCGGAGATGAGCGTCGATGGAGAACCCGTGGAGACGCTGGGCGGCGAAATCGTCTTCGACCACGTCAGTTTCCAGTACGACCCCGATGGTCCGTTGATCCTCGACGATGTCTCGATTCATGCTCGTCCCGGCGAGTTCGTTGCCATTGCCGGTGAGTCGGGGGCCGGCAAAAGCACGCTCTTCCGGCTTGCGCTGGGGTTGGGCCAGCCGTCTGCCGGAGCGGTGTACTATGACGGGCGCGATCTCAAACACCTCAACATCAAGCAGGTGCGCCGGCAGATCGGCGCGGTCCCACAGAAAGTGCAACTCCATCCGCAAGACCTCTGGGACAACATCGTCGGAGATTACGAAGAAGCGACCGTCGAGGACGCGTGGCACGCAGCCAAGCTCGCGGCCGTCGACCGAGAGATCGCGGCGATGCCGATGGGGATGTTGACAAACGTGGGCGACAGCGCCAGCGTCACGTCCGGAGGCGAGAGCCAGCGCATCACGATCGCCCACGCGCTGATCAGTAACCCCCGCATCCTGCTGCTCGACGAAGCCACAAACTGGCTCGACAACGACAGCCAGTCCAAAATCATGGTCAACCTCATGGGGCTGACCTCGACGCGGATCGTTATTGCCCACCGCCTTTCCACGCTACGCCAAGCAGATCGCATCTACGTGCTGCGATCCGGGAAGGTGGTCCAGGAAGGGGCATTTACGGAACTGGCGGCAACCGAAGGCGTCTTTCAAGATCTGGTTCGCCGTCAAATGGCTTGACCGGTTGGCACATTATGCGATATTATCCAAAAAAAAGCATTGCATTATTTATTTCAATGTCATAGAATAGTGCATACGATTTCACTATTTTTTTACAAGGAGGAAAAAATTATGAAACAATTTAACCAACCAGCCATGCAGTCGGCAGAAGAAATGCAACGCAAGCTCGTAAGCAAGTCGGTTGAAGACTTGGAATTCCGGAAGCAGCTCGTGTCGGACCCCAAGAATACCATCCAAAAGGAATTCGGCGTTGACTTTCCCGAGAATACCCAGGTCCAAGTGCATGTGAGCGACATGAACACGATCCACCTGTCAATACCGCCCGGCGAACTGGAAGAGGAGCAACTCGAAGCGATTGCAGCCGGTCGTTGCTGCTGCTGAACGAATCTCTTGATGCGAGCAGGTTCGATGGGTGCCTCTTGGCGTGAGGCGAGTATCACGCCTTTTTCAAGGGTCACCGCCTGATGTTTCTGCTTGCCCCCTTGGCGCCCCAGGCTTTATAAAGTCTGGGGCGCTTTATTTTTGGTTTTAGCGCATTCCGGATTGAACGATGGCTCAAAAGCCCATGATCGCGTTACGACGTTTTGAAACACGATTCGCGGAGTGGGTGGTTGCGGCGCGCTGGCCGATCATCGCCGTGATACTCATCCTGGTCGCCGTATCTGCCGGCGGTATCCTGTTCCTCAAGTCCTCCTCAAACTACCGGACATTCTTCAGCGAGGACAATCCTCAACTGCTGGCGTTTCAATCACTGGAAAATACCTACGAGAAGAGTGATAACGTCCTCTTCATGATCGTTCCGGACGATCGCGACGTCACGTCTGAACGGGCCCTCGCGGCTGCGATCTGGCTGACCGATCGCGCATGGCAGACACCGTACTCGACGCGAGTCGATTCAATCGCGAACTTCCAGCACACAAAGGCGGACGGCGACGACCTGCTCGTACGCAACCTTGTGGACCCGGCGAAACTTGGCGACTCGAAGGAACGCGCCCGGATACGCGCAACGGCCTTGGCCGACCAGCGGCTTGCGGGTAACCTCGTGGCCAGGGACGGTGGCGTGAGCGGCGTCAACGTCACCGTGAAGCTACCCGAGGAAGACGACGCGGTCAGGATCTCCGAGGTCGCCGAATTCGCGCGTGGCCTTGCCGCCGAGGCCGAAGAGCGGTTTCCGGGCGTCGATCTCCGTCTGGTCGGGACGGTGATTCTCAACCACGCCTTTTCGGAAGCGACTGCAGCCACCACCCGAACCGTCCTGCCCGCGAGTTTGGCGATCATGGCGCTGATCCTCGGTGTCCTGACCCGGGGGCTCGCCAGCGTCGCGGCGACAGGCTTCGTCATCGTCTTCTCGGTTTTCGCGACGATGGGACTGGGCGGCTGGGCCGGTTTGCCCCTCACAACCAGCACGGCGGCAACCCCGATCATCGTCCTGACGATTGCCGTGGCCAACTGCGTGCATATCCTGGTCACTTTACAGCAACGCCTGCGGGTCGGAGATGCGAAACGCGCGGCGATCGTCGAATCCATCGGTGTCAACCTGGGTCCGATTTTTCTTGCGAGCCTGACCACGGCACTCGGGTTCCTGACCATGAATTTCTCAGATGTCCCTCCGTACCGTCACCTCGGAACGCTCGTTGCGTTCGGTGTCGGCGTGTCGTTTATCCTCTCGGTCACGTTCCTGCCGGCGCTGCTCGCGCTCCTCCCCGTACGCGCGCCGGCAGGCAGGCGACACAACGACCCGGCGATGGCGGCCATTGCGGAATTCGTGGTGCGTCACCGGACGGTTTTGCTGTGGGGGTCGGTAGCGGTTGTCCTGATGCTCCTGGCGGCCGTCCCGCGCAACGAGTTAAACGACGTCTTGTCGCGTTTCCTTGATGAAAGCGTCGAGCTGCGCCACGACATGGATTTCCTGGACGAGAACCTGAGCGGAAACACCACGCTCGAATATTCCCTTGTCTCTTCCGGGCCTGGCGGAATCGCCGAGCCCGCCTTCCTCGCGGACGTGTCGGCCTTTGCCGATTGGTACCGGGCGCAGCCGGAAACCCGGCACGTCAGGGTCATCAGCGACACCTTTCGTGAGCTTAACATGAACCTGCACGGCGACGACCCGGCTGCCTACCGGCTTCCCGCCAGCCGCGAACTCGCCTCGCAATATCTGCTCCTCTACGAACTCTCGCTTCCTTTCGGTCTCGATCTCAACAACCAGATCGACGTCTCGAAGTCGGCAACGCGCATGACGGTCACGGCCAAGACGCTCTCCACGCGCGAGGTACTGGAATTGAACGCGCGCGCGGAGGCATGGCTGGACGGCAACGCGCCACACGTCGTCCGGGCTGAAGGGTCGGGGCCCGCGCTGATGTTCGCGCATATCGGGCAGCGCAACATCCGGGCCATGCTGCTCGGAACCATCATCGCGTTTCTCGGCATTGCCGTCATTCTCATTGTGGCCTTTCGTTCGCTCCTGATCGGCTTCGTGAGCCTCGTGCCCAATTTTGTCCCGGGGGTGATGGGGTTTGGCATTTGGGGGCTGACGGTGGGAGAAGTCGGACTCGCCCTGTCGGTCGTCATGGCCATGACGATCGGGATCGTGGTGGATGACACGGTGCATTTTCTCAGCAAGTACCGTCACGCGCGGCGTGAGCACGGCTTCACGCCAGACGACGCGGTGCGCTACGCGTTTCAGGAAGTCGGGCGGGCGTTGTTCACGACCACGGCCATCCTGGTGTCGGGCTTCCTGGTCCTTTCCCTGTCCGAGTTCTTCCCTACCTCGCAGATGGGGCAACTCACCGCGGTGGTCATCGCCCTCGCACTGGTCGCCGATTTTCTGCTCCTTCCACCCTTGCTGATGGCCGTGGACCGGCCTCAACCGGCACGGTCGCCAGACGCATCCCGTTAACCTGAATCCTCTCCCGGGGAAAAGAGGGTTGAGGGAGTACGTAACGAGTTGTTCTTGTCAAAGCGCGGGAAAGACGCTATATTCCCGTCGCCATGAGTCGTATGCAGCAATCGCCGGTGCGTGGCCCTTGCGTGGATGACTCCGTTTCCGCCTATTACGCAGCATTAACGAAACCCCTGTTGAAATACGTGGGGGGCACGCTGGCGGCCCACGGCGGACTTTGGGGACCGGACACCACGTCCCACCGGGAAGCCTATACCCGCGCCAACAACACCTTGGTGCAGGGGTGTGACCTCGGCCCGGGGAAGCGGATCCTGGATGCCGGCTGCGGCGTGGGCGGCACGACCATCTGGCTGGCGCAGCAGTACGGCGTGCACGTCACCGGATTGACCAACTGCGAGGCCCACGTCGCGGTGGCGAGGGATCTGGCGGAAGAGCGAGGAGTCGGCCGTCTGGTCGAGTTCCGTCACGGCGATTTCATGGATCTGCCGTTCCCCGACGCCTGTTTCGACGTCGTCTTCAACCAGGAATCGTTCTGTTACGCGTCGGACAAGCTCGCCTACCTCCAAGGCATCTCCCGGGTGCTCAGGCCGGGAGGGCGCTGGCAAGCCTTGGACATCATGTGCAGCGGTGCAACCCTGTCCGAATCCCAGGAAGCGATTCACGCCAGCCTGCAATACCACTGCCGCACACCACCCTTGATATCGTACCGCGACCTGCTCGCCATTCTTGTTGAAGCGGGGTTCGAACAAATACAGGAGCAGGACTTGGATTCGGAGGTGGCGCCATCCTTGGAGAACGTCCGCAAGCTGTGCTTTCTTTCCATGTTCCTGATTCCTTCTCCCAGCGAGGAGAATCGGATCTACCGCGAGTTCATGCAGGCAGCCCTCGACTTCGATCAGGGGCTTCGGGAAGGCGTGTTCACCTACCGCTTCGTGTCCGGCGCGAAGCCGGCATCGTAGCGCACCGCGCCAGACGGGCGCTCCACCGAAACGGCTCCCGCGTCACCCGCCGCCCGGACAACCCCGTCTTGTTCGATCAGGGAGAACTCCTCTACACTGTAAGGCCATGGGCCGCTTGCAACAACCACAAGACAGCGGACCGGAGGGGGGAATGACCGTCTCCGCCCATTACACAGCCTTGACGAAGCCCATGGTGAAATACATGGGGGATCTGCTGGCGTGTCACTTCGGCCTTTGGGGACCGGACACCACGTCCGAACGGGAAGCCCAGTTGCGCGCCAACAACATCCTGGCGCAGGGGTGTGACCTCGGCCCGGGGAAGCGGGTCCTGGATGCCGGCTGCGGCGTCGGCGGCACGGTGATCGGGCTGGCGCAGAAGTACGGCGTGCACGTCACCGGATTGACCAACTGCGAACCCCATGTCGCGGTGGCGAGGGATCTGGCGGAAGAACGGGGAGTCGGCCACCTGGTCGAGTTCCGTCACGGCGATTTCATGAACCTGCCGTTCTCCGACGCCAATTTCGACGCCGTGTTCAACCATGAATCGTTCTGTTACGCGCCGGACAAGCTCGCCTATCTCCAAGGCGTCTACCGGGTGCTCAAGCCGGGAGGGCGCTGGCAGGCCCTGGAAGGCCTGCTGAGCGGCGCACCTTTATCCGAATCCCAGGAAGCGGTTCACGCCAGCATGCAATACGGCTTCCGCATGCCGCCCCTGGTATCGTGGCGCGACGTGCTCGTCGATCTCAAGAAAGCGGGATTCGAGGAGATTCGCGAACTGGATCTCGATTCGGAAGTGGCGCCGTCAACGGAGACTACCCGCAAGCGGTGGACTCTTTCCAGATTCCTGATCCCTCCTCCGGGCGAGGAGAATCGGGCCTACCACGAGTTCATGCAGGCCGCCCTCGACTTCGATCAGGGGCTTCGGGAAGGCGTGTTCACCTACCGCCTCGTGTCCGGCGCGAGGCCGGCATCGTAGTGCGCCGCGGCGGACGGACAAGGAGAGCTGGCCATTGGCGCGCGCGAAGCTACCCGGCGGGTTTCCCGCTCTGCGGCCAACAACACATCAACAGAAAGACATGACCATTGACCTGGTGAATCCGGTCCTCGGTCAGGACAAACTTGAAGTGGTGGATGCGCTGCAGGACCACAAACGGGCCTGATTGGCCGAACAGGGTTTTGGCACCGGACGACCATGTGGCCAGTTCCGACAATTTCTCGGGGTCGGCGAAACCTTCCCGGCGTATCCCGTCCATGAGGGCGGTCCAATACTGCTTGTCTTTGAACCACCCCTGGTGGTCGTACATTCGATTCTGGGAAAAGATATGCAACTCGATCGTCGGCCCCACGCCGCCCGCACCCACTGCGAAGTGAACCCCCAAGTGCATACGGTCCAAGGCGCGGTGCTGATCGAGACGTGACAGGATGGAGGCGACAATCGCAGGTTTCCCGGGCCAACCGGCGCGTTCCAGAAAATCCGTGACATCGCGTGCCGTGACGAACCCCAACGTCGTCAGCCCGATCGCCCTTGCTCTCGACGGAAAGGCCCCGATGCCTCCAATGCGCGTATCCGGCTTCAGCGCCAGGTACGCCCGCTCGACCTGCCGGCGTTCGGCGGCATCCGGTTCCCAGCCCACCGCGGCGGTCATCGCGTCGAGCGCCACACCGAAATCCTGAAGCCGCCCCTCGGCGTGGTCACCGGCCAGCGTCGGTCGAATGGGGTACAGAAATATCCCCAGGTCTTGGGGTGCGTGGCGTTTCGCCGGGTCGATGTGGCATTCGAGCAACACCCTGTCACCCACCACACGTCGAAGGGGAGATTCCTCCGGTCCGGTCTCCCCCAGCAGAAACGCGACACTCGCCGTCGATGGTTCCGCGTCCTCGGCCCGCCCCCTGTTCTCGAAGAACGCTGATGACCGGGTCCCACCCAGCAGAGAGACGCAGAGTTCCGCTCCCGCTCGATGTTCATCGAGGGGAAACCCCAGCCAGAGCGGGAAGGCCGCCAGCGTTGGGGGCAATTCACCGGCGCTCTCCACCAACCCCTCCCATCCCCGACCGGGGATGAGCAATGGTGAAAAGAGTCCCTGGATCTGCTCAAACAACTCTCCCAGGGAACCGGCCTCGCAGAGAAGGCGTTCCTCATTGGTGCCCCATTCGTCTTCAAAGCTCATGGCTGGTCGATTGCCGGTTTGAGTATACGGGGATCACTCGTCCTTCGAGAGACTCACTCCCGCCGTCTCCAACTAACCGGGCAACCGGCAGCGGACGTTGTCGATCATCGTCGCGTCGAGCAGCAGCGCGAATGGGTCCGCTCGCCACTTCCCGACCATGCGTGGAGCCAGCCCGCCGAAGGCCCTAGAGAGCCGGCGCTTGCATCGCAACCACGGCAACAGCCCCGCGGTCCGTTGCCGGGGAAATTTCAGTTGATCGGCAAGCTCGTCGCCGAGAAGTGCCCGGGAGACTCGATACACGTGTTCCACCATGGACCGTTTAGCGGCCCGGTCGGTCAGCTTGGCGACCTCGGGCAAAAGATAGACCACCGCGTTCGATGTCATCACCGATTCTTGGTTGGGCGGCGGTTCGCAGAGGTGCGCGATCCGGGACAAGTCGGTGGTTTCGGCCTCGTCGCCGTTGAACAGCAGGGCCTCGGGCGTCCCGATCAACCACGAGGCATAGCGCCAGATCTGCATGATGCCGGCCCGCGCATCGGTGGTCAGATTCGCCCCGAGTCGCTCCGCGTCCTGGATCAGCGACGCGGAGAAGTTGGCCGACGCGAGCGCCATGTTCGCGGCGCTGATCGGGGCACCATAAACTGCCTCGTCCCATTGACCCGAGGTCCGCAGCCGCCGCCTGATCTCCGCGTGCATCAGCCGGAGGCGAACCGTAAACTTCCAGCTTTCTCCCTGACGATCAAGGGCGTTCGGGAGCATGATCATCTCGACCAAATACCGGATGTTCTGTCGGATTCGCCGCACGCCCTCCTGGGTCGTGACCTGTCCCGTCATTAAGAACACCTTGCTCATCAAACTGGTGAAGTTTCGCAAGGTCACGACGACGAACGCGGGGATGAACAGGTCCAGATGCTGTTGGAACGCGTGACGGCCCGGAAGAACCGCGTCGCGATCGAACCAGGCCGGCGGACTCCCGACCTCTTCGAAGAAGTCGCGCAACGGCCGCGGCGCCTCCCCGAGGACCTTCGCGTCCTGCTCCATGCCGGCATTGATGAATCGCTGACCCTCTCGATGATCGAACGCCGCCAACGCCTCGATGACGGCATCGGTGACCGGATCGTCGACAACCGTGAGTGCGACGTATTGTGCGGCAAGATCCGGATTGAGCGCAGCCGCCTTCTCGTATCCGGTCTGATACGCCGAAGGGATTTTGCTTTCCCACGTGCCGACGTCCTGCATGCCTGAAACCGAGACGTTCACGATTTCGGTATTCCCGGAAGCGTTGAGATCTTCCTCCACAACCGGACCTTTGCGAAAGGGTTCGCTCCCTCCATGGAAGGGTGCACTCTCCGGCGGTTGTCAGGCTGTCTGCCTCGCGGCAGTTCCACCCTTCGGCCGCACGCACATCATCAAAAAGAAAACATACGCCTTGGCCTGCTCGACCTGCCCCTCGGCAATCACAAGTTTGACGTGGTGAATGCCCCGCACGAGCATGTACGGGCCGGATTTCCCGAACAGCGTTGTCGATCCCGTTGACCAGTCGGCCAGTTCCGACAGTTTCTCCGAAAGGGCGCATCCATGCTCACGTAACCCGTCAATAAGGGCGGTCCAATGCCGTATGTCTTTCAGCCATTCCTGTTCCTGGGCGAAGAAGCTCAGACCCAGCGAAGGTCCCACGCCGCTCGCGCGAACGTCGAAGTGAACGCCCAGGTAGGCAAAGGCATCGCGCTTCTCAAAAAACGACACGGTGTCGTCGACGATCGAACGCTGTCCCGGCCAGCCTGCGCGCTCGAGGAACGCCACAACGTCGCGTGCTTTCCTAAAGCCCGTGACCGCAATCCGTACCAGCCTTTCCCGTGACGGGAAGGTGCCGATGGCCTTAACGCACGTATCCGGCGTTAACGTCCGGTACACCTGCTCAAGCTGCTCGCGTTCGACAATGTCCGGGCTCCAGCCACTGACGGAAACAAGCGCGTCATACACGGCACCGAGATCCTGAAACCGCCGGCCATCGCCAACCAGCGCGTCTTCAATGGGGTAGAGGAAGATCCCGGGAGCCTGCCGCGTACCATGGGGCTCCAAATCGACGTCGTATTCAAGCAACATCTTTCTGCCGATAACGCGACGAAGCAGAGAGTCCTCTCGATCGGTCTCATCCAACAACCAAGCGAGACCCGCCGCAATCGGATCGGCGTCTCCGGAATGATTTCTTTCTTGGAAAAAGGCCGCCGTCCGGCTGTCGCCGACCAGCGAGACGCCGAAATCCGCTTTCGGTCGAGGGTCATGCAGCGGAATCTCGAACCCGAAAGGGAAAGCCGCCATCGTGACGGGTGACTCACCGGCACGCTCCAACAGCCGCTCCCATCCCTGGCCGTCAATGAGGAGAGAGGAAATGTATGGCCTGATCTGCTCCAGCAGTTCTTGCATGGAGTTCGCCTCGCGCAGAAGCCATTTCTCTGTCGTGGCCCAGTCTTCCCGAATGCTCATGGCGGCGAATACCCTTCTTTCCCATCACACCAAAGATATCCGAATCACGGCGGTCTCTCAACCGATGACCGGTGCCGGGTTGAGATCCTCCTCCCTCAGAGGGCTTTCGCGCCACCCCATCTTCACCGGCACGTCGAACAGGCGCCCCGGCGCAAAGCGTTCCCAGAAGTGGCGCATACCCGGGACAATAACTCTTGCCACCGGCATGCCGATGTCGGGACGGGTCTGATCCAGCACCAGGAATTCCATGCCCTTGTCCTCCACCCGTGCGCGGCACTGCTCCACGTCCTCCCTGACGTCCGTGGTACCGGGAACGGGATAATCCGCTTTGCCGCGCGGTCTCTCACCGGGAGCCGGCGCCAGATACGAGTGATCAACAAGCCTTGCGGTCTGCCACCACCACAGACATTGCGGATCATCAATCTGATAGCCGGCGCCGCCGCGTCCCGAGCCTTGAACCCAGTTCAGAAACTGGTTCATTTCGCACAGCGCTCGCAAGACCGCGATGTGGGGATCCGTGTGTGCCCCGGCTCCGTAGATGATGTCCTCCGCCTTCTTGTCGGTCCGGCGCGAGAGAACGACGAAGGCCGGAATGCCGAAATCACTGGTGACGTCCAGTCCCCACAATTCGCGGTGAAGACTGCGGTAATAGTCGCGTGCGGACGAGAGGTAGTCGTCGCCGAAGCTTTCCAGGTCCACCGCGGGCCGGCTCAGCCGGTTGTACCACCAGATCGCGAAGGCATCGCGTTCGACCAGTTCGAAGAATCCCTGAAGGATCGCTTCTTCCAGCGTATTGCCCGCGGCGCAGCCGTTCGAATCTGCAAAGAAATCCGAGTTCCCTCGATGATCGACCGACGTGCCGTAGTAGAGCAAGGACGTCGGCAGGTACCGAGACCGGCCTTGGGTCAGCGACCACACGGGCGACCAGTCCATCTCCGCGTCCGGATCGAGTCGTGGAGGAACCACGTTGTAGGGATGGCCCCCGGCGTTGATTTGCGCTGCATGGTCCAGTTGCCGGTCACTGAAAAGCTGGACGTCGTTCGGGTGGATCGCCTCCGCTTCCCCGATCTTGAGGAAATCCGCAAAACTTCTTCGGCAGCGGATCTCGTCACCGTGGAAGGCGCCGGAGTAACGCTCGAGCGCCTCGCAGAGAGCGCTGGCCTCGGACTGACGCGGCGTACTTCCCTTGCCCGCGCTCTTGGTCCGCAAACTGAGTCGCAGCACACTCAGGGCTCTGTTTCTCAGCGCGATATTGCTCCCGGCCCAGTGGACGTGCAGCCAGGGATCGGTCTCCTCCGTGGTCCGGGTGAGCCACGTCACGACACCACTGACGGAACCGATCAGATGACGGTAGTTGGCGAGGGTCTCCTCAGGGGACACCGAACGCAGGCCGCCGCTGTTCCGTATGTTTTTCGGACTCGGCTGCAGCCGTACCGGAACCGGTAACCGATCGGCGCGATACAATGCCTCATCACCGCACGTGAAGCACTGCGGACGGCGCATGGTCGGATGGTGCTCGCTCTTCAGACTCACAACGTCCAGGGAGATGGCCTGCTCA
Source organism: Nitrospirales bacterium (assembly GCA_965207015.1). Classification (GTDB taxonomy): domain Bacteria; phylum Nitrospirota; class Nitrospiria; order Nitrospirales; family UBA8639; genus Bin75. Next base: position 2,221,697 of record OZ242257.1, read on the forward strand.
TGGATAGGTGCCATTTCCTCAAGGACCAACCATTTGGCGATTTCAACCGCGACGAGGCCGTAAACCGAATTCAGGACGGCAGGTTCGGCTGCGCAGGGAAGAAAGGCGGCCTCGTCACCGGCAACGTTGCGCAGGAAGTTGTGAATCTCCTGATGGCCGCGCAGGCGATAGGCGAGACAGGCCCAGCAGGGCCCCTGTTCCGCCGGACGGAAGACCGGGCCGAAGAGGGGCTGTACGCCCTTCGGCCTGACCAGCATCCACGGCGCGCTGGAGTCGATATGGCGCTGATTGATGTCGGCGTGCCGTTTGTCGAGATAATCGGCGCAGACGATGACCGAGAGCGTCGGACCCTCCGCCCCCACGGTTACGCTCATGGCCCCAAGCGGTCCGGCGAGACGTCCGTCATCGCCGGAGATCGCCACCCTTGATGCCCTCAGACGTTCCTCGGCCCAGCGGGGAGAGGAGCCCAGCGCGGACCAGAACGCGGCCGGTCCCCGTTCCATGGCGTACTCGCCTGAAACCACGTAGCCTTTGGATGCCAGGGAAACAAGCTTTGCTTGAACATCGGATTCCGAATGCGTGCCGGCAAGGGCGGCAATGATGTCCTGGTGGGTGTGCCGGCCATCGAGAAGCGGCAGAAGATCGCAATGGACCTGTCCGCGGAGCAACGTGTTGAAGGTTTCGGAAACCAGAAACACCTGCCGGTCGCCGATCAGGCGAAATTCGAGATGCGGCGCAAGGACCGGCACCTCGACGAGGCCCTGGTCGGCGTTGGTGATCTTTTTCAGGATCCCGACCCGCGAGTCCTTGCGCGGCACTGTCTGCTCACCCATGTTTTTCCTCAAGTGTGCTGCTATCGAACTTCGTGATCGCCCGTGATCAAAGGAATGAGGAGTTTCAAACGGACTGAGGCTTCAACCCGAAGCAGCTATCGAATATCTGCCGGTGAATACCCTTCACGTACGCCGTTCGCGGAGAAAACGATCTGCCAGATCTGGTTGATCCGGGACCGGAAGCCGCCCGCGGCGCAGAGCAGAAAGTAACGCCACATGCGAAAGAACCGCTCGTCGTACCGGTCGCGCAACCCCTCCCAGGCGGCGGCCAAGTTATCGTACCAGCACATGAAGGTGCGGTCATAGTCCTGGGGAAAGCTGTGCCAGTCTTCCATGAGGAGCACGTCCTGCGCGGCCTCCATGAGCTGCTTCGCCGACGGAATATCACTGTCCGGGAAGATATACCGGTCGACCCACGGGTCCGTATTGATCGCGCGGCTGTTGGTGCCGATGGTCTGCACCAGAGACAATCCTCCGGGGGCCAGACAGCGGCGCACGTGCTCCATGTACGTCTTGTAGTGCTTCCGGCCCACGTGCCCGATCATGTCGATGGAGTAGATCCGGTCGAATCGTTCGTCCACTTCACGGTAGTCCTGCCGGCGTATCTCCACCGGCAGGCCGGCACACAGGTCGCGCGCGGCTTCGTATTGGTCCGGAGAGGGGGTGACGGCGACGCCGGAGACCCCGTATTTCTCGGCAAAGTAGTGGATCGCCCCGCCCCATCCGCAACCGATGTCCAGCACCCGCATGCCGGGTTCGAGCTGCAGTTTGCGCGCGATCAGGTCCAGCTTGCGGTCCTGCGCCTCGTCGAGCGTCTCGGCGTCCTTCCAGTAGGCGCAACTGTACATCATGCGTTTGCCGAGCATCGCCCTGAATAAATCCAGACCGAGTTCATAGTGGCGTTCACCCGACTCGTCGGCGCGCCTCCAGCCCCCGGGTTTGAGCAGCCGCGCGGACAACAGGTAGAAGACATCGCTGAGCGGGCGAAAATGCCGATGGAGTTCGGCGCGGGCGACGCGGCAGGCCATTTCGTCGATCTGTTCGCAGTCCCACCAGCCCTCCATATAGCTTTCGCCGAAACCCAACGACCCGTGCGCGAAGACCCGAGGGAAGAATTCTTCGTTATGCACCTGAATGTCCCAGGGACGGTCGCCGTCGACGCGGACGTCGGCGACGGCGAGAAGCGTCTCCAATCGTTTTCGAAACCGGGAGTAACTCATGTCGTCATGCCGTCAAGCGCGTCAATATCGGCGGCGGCGCGGGACGCCGTTTCATGAACTGCGGAGGTCAGCGCGTCGAAATCGTCCATGCCGCAGGCTCGTGCGATGACGGCCTTGACCGTGGGGGAAGCCGTCTCGATCGCAAAGCCGTCGTCCCCAACCAGTTGCAGGATGCCCAGCAGATTCCGCCACGTCTTCGCAGCCGCTACCAGCCGCTCCGCGACGTCGGCGGGGATCAACCCGCGGCTGCCGGCGGTTCGGAAGACGGATGCCGCATCGAGAGTCAGCATGTCCGGAGCATCGCCGGCAAGCGTCAATTGCAGGAACCGGGCGGCGCGTTCGATGTCCCGGAGCCCGCCGCGCACGTCGTCGATCGTCAGCAGGCCGGGCTCAGGCGCGCCACCGGCCCTTTCGCGCAATTCGGCGATCAGGGTTCCCCGGGCGGCGCCGTTGGCCAGGATTTCACGCCTCGCCTCGTCGAACCGCCTCCCGATATCAGGATCGCCGGACGTGAAGACGCACCGCGCCCGGGTCATCTCCAGCAGTTCGCCGGCCGAGCCGGTGGTCCGGTGATGTTCCACAAAATCTGCGAGCGACCGGACGGGTTTCCTTTCGCTGCTCTCGGGGAACGGCGCGAACAGCAGGTTCTCATGCGACAACGCGCGGAGCGCATCCAGGAACCGGCGGCATAGAGTTTCATAATATTCGGAGGGACTGCCGTCGTATACGAACAGGACGTCGAGTTCGGCACCCGGGGACGCCTCCCCGCTGGCCGGATCGCCCAGGACCGCCACCGCCACCCCGCCTTGGTCACGAGGGTCGACGACAGTTTCGTCCGCGGCCGACAGCACGGCGGAGATCGAGGCTTCGGCGACGTTCGACAGTGCCGTCCCCGCCTCGACCGGCGACAGGTTGCCGCGCATCGTATGCACGCCGACCTGGAAAACCTTGTCGTTCGACCAGATCCGCGCCGTCTCTACCGCATCCCGGACGTCCTGGACGGGAAAATCGGCTATCTGTTCCTTCATTTCGGAGACGCCCAATTCACGCGTCCAGTATACACGCGCGAGACCGCGGCGGGCGATCTTTTCGAATTCCGGATCCGGGCCGAACCCGTCGGGGAGATCAAGATCCGTGAACTCCTTTTCCTTGAGGTTGTCGAGCAGTTCCGGGGCGCGATTGATCCACGCGGCGAGGCGGGGCGCGGCGCCGAGGATCTCGGCGATCGCCTCGAATGCGTCCGGACGCGCGGCGAACGCCGGGCTGTCGTAGGCGCTCCAGTCCTCGACCTGCGGATAGAAGTGCGCGCGCCAGCGATCGACCAACGGATCCATCATCCGGAACCAGCGCCGGGGAAACAGGACCAGGCTTGATACCTTGGCGTAGGTTCCCGGCAATTGCGGCGCCTTGTCCTCGCCACTATGCCGCAACAGCGCGTAGAGACGGGTGGCCACGATGTGGTGGTCGGCATGACGTTGCGCATTGTAATAGAGCCAGTTGGAAAACTTGTAGGCGGCGCTCCAGGAATGCCAATGCTGGACCCGCTCGAACCGGCCGTTGGGCAGGCGGATGCGTTGCAATCCGTAGTGCTGGATATAATCGACCATCCTCAACTGGAAAATCCCCAGGACGCAAATGACGGCGAGAACCAGGAGTCCCCATACACCGCCAATCCAATACGCCAGCGCGTACCACGTAGCGGTTTCGAGGACGTACCGCCAGACCGGATTCGTGTAGTGCCAGACCGGCAGGTGCCGGCGCGCCAGCCAGTCGCGTTCGAAGCGCCAGGTGTCCAGGAAGCTGCCCGCCACGGACCGGGGCAAGTACTGCCAGAAGGTCTGGCCCTTGGGCGCGGATACGGAGTCTTTGGGCGTGCCGATATGGGCGTGATGGATATAGACGTGCTCCGTGACCTCTTGCGGGAAGGAGACGGACGCCATCAGGAATTCGCCGATCCAGCGCTCCCAGACAGTGCGCCGATGCATCATGTCGTGGCCGGCATTCAGGGTCAGCCGGGCCATGGTACCCAGCGCCAGCACCAGCAACACGGCTTCCCACGTTGCCAAATGGTCGGCGACCAGGATCTGCCAGAGCGCGAACACGAGCGTGACCGGATAGAGCGCCACCCATGTCCAGACGGCCAGCTTGTACAAGAACAACCGGCTTGCGGGCGTCTTCCTCGTGTCCAGGTCCCGCTCTTCCGTACCGAAGACGGGATCGAGGTTGTCCGCAAGCCAGAAAAAAAAGAACGGACCCGCGAGCCACCAGCCGCCGTCTCTCGCGGCCATGATCACGAATGGGAAAATCGCGAGCGGCACGAAGTACGGGAGGGCGTTCCAGATCGACGGCTGGATCAGCACCTCTCTTCCGGCCGTTCCAATACTCAAACCGCCCGGCTCTACGCTATCCTCGGCCATGGCACCCTCCGGTCTCCCAGGAACCACATCTCGTTGACGCGCCTATTGTCTACCAAGGAGGGGTTTTGTCAAGTGGCTTGTCAGATTTTAGAAAGGTCGGTCAGATTGGCGGGACACAAAAGCCGCACAGTCGTCAGCAGCGTCTATGCCGCTTCGCAACGCTCCGTTCGTCGATGGGACGCCCATATACTCGCCGGCGAGATACAAGCCTTTGACGTGATCGAGGCTTTGCCGGCGCATGTGCGCGAGCGCCGTCATCATGCCGCCGGGCGCCAGGCACACGGCCTCGTCCCAGCGATAGACGCGGATGAACAGCGGTTCCTGGGACATCGCCGGGACGAATCTTCGAATTTCCGCCAGAACCCGTTCCCCGACCTGCTCATCATTCAATGCGAACAATTCTTCGGCCTGCTTGTCGATGACGAGCGCGTCGATCAGGGCCTTTCCCTCCGGGACGGACTCCGGAGCCAGCACGGCGGAGTTGCTCATGCCGATCATGAGCGCCCCCGTTTGTCGCGGGAAATTCACGGCATACCAGTCTGCGGGGAACGGACTCGAATCGACGCCGAAGAACACGCGGCAACATTTGGAATAGGTCACTCGACGCAAGACGTCGCTGATGCCCGATGGGAGGTCGGGAGCGATCTTGAGGGCCGTGGTGGCGGTCGTCGCGCAGATGACCGCATCGGCCTCGACCAAACCCGCTTCCGTGATCACGCCTCTTGTGACTCCGTCCTCAAGGACGATGCGCCGGACTGGTGTGGCTGTCCTGATGCTTTCATCACAGGCATGCACCAGAGCATCCATGAATTCCCCTCTCCCTTTCCCTCCTGGACGGATCGGCCACGCATCTCCATTCAAGCCGAAATGCCACAGCACCGCCATCGCATAGGCGACGCCAACCTGCTCCGGGTGCCCAAACGTATAGCAACTCAGGTAGGGTCCAACGAGTCGTTCAAGAAACTCGGTTCCGAAGTGTGATTCGAAAAACTCGGCGGCGCTTTCTTCCGTATCGAGATCCAACATGCGCGAATGGTCGTCGAAGCTCAAATCGTGACTTCGGGCATTCAGCATCCGCAGGCACCTCAGCGCCTGCCAGACTCCGTTGGGCGACAACAGTTGAAACGACAGAACCGTTTTGGCCGTTTTCCACTGGTTTCTCAGTTCGTTGCCGGCGTAGAAACCATGAAATCTGCCATTGTGGTATACACCGCCATGGATCGGGACAGGAGTCCGCTTTAACGAAACACCGAGTTCTTCCGCCACCTGCCCGACCGTGCCATAGGTTTCCATGAAAATGTTCGACCCGATATCGATATGAAAACCATCAACCTCCTCTCCGAAGATCCGACCTCCGGGATGCGGGGACGCTTCGAATACGGTGACGTCCAGATCATGCTTACGGAGCGTGTACGCGGCCCCCAGTCCCGCCATTCCTGCGCCAACCACCAGAACTTTCGGATTCCTGCTCATTTCGAGCGCGTCATAAACCGATCAAGGTCAGGCTACACGAACAGGGTCGTCTCGGCACCAGCCGCCATTGCAAGGATGGCGGGAAGCCCCATCACTTCATCAACTTGTTTGGCCACGGCTTCCGCGTCAACCCCCATGTATTCCAACCCGGCGCTACACGCGATGAGGCGCAATTTCCCCACCTTCTTCCCCTCTTCAAACATTTCCGAAATCAGGGGAACCTGTCGCTCGGCCAGCAATCGGGCCACTTCATCATGATAGCGTTCATACTCCGGGGGAAAATCGATTTCATCCAGCTTCCCTTCGGCGAGCTTTTTGATGGTCCAGAACAACAGCACGACCACGACGTCTTTTCCCATGGCCGAGGCAGTAAGGGCGATGGTCGCCACCTGGTGCAATTTGTCGTAGGTCGCGTTGTGGGCGTAGATGACAAAACGAGGAGAGGCACTCATATGAACAACCTTCCGAGACTGAGGCCCGTCTGCGTGCGGGACAGAACGACGATTACGATCGCGTGGGTTGAATCAGTTGTTGATCGGGCGCCTTGGGAGTGGGCCAATCCTCGCTTTCAAACATCAGGCAGCATTTCAACCGTCCACAGACCCCGATGCGATGCGCGTCATTTGACCAAGCCGATTCACGACGGGACAACTTGAGGTTCACCGGTTTAAAGTCCGTGAGAAACCTCGCGCAACAGAGGACAAGCCCGCAGGTGTCGACCCCGCTGAGGCGACGAGCTTCATCCCTGCTGGAAATTTGCCGCATTTCAATCCAACAATTGAACTCGCGCGCCAGATCTTTGACGAGTTGCCGAAAATCAACACGAGATTCCGCGGTGTAGGTAAACGTCAAGGCCCGCCGCCGAAGTGATCCGTACACTTCGACCAACTTCATCTGCAAGCCCAGTGCCTCGGCCCGCTCCCGGCAGAACGCAATGCCGGAGGAGGATAATTCTTTTTGGTGCGCAATGGCGGCTTCGTCTTCCGGCGTCGCCTTCCGGAGGATACTCCGCATCACGCGCATGGGTGGGAGGAACGGTTGCGTATGCGGCGGGGAAGAGACGGTACCGTAGGTCGTATCCTTCTCGAGTTCCAGGAGCACGTGGTCACCGACCTTCAAGGTGAGGTCGCTCGTCTGCGCGGTTTTGACCTCACCATGATCGCGAATTTTCAATCCAACGACCGTGACCCATTCAGGAAACACCTCTTCCTGATCAATCCCGGATACGGGAATTGATTGATCGAGCATCGAACGTCCTCCCGTCGCAAAAAGCACTTACTCCTAACATATTAGCCAACCTGAGGCAAGAAAGGTTTAACGAGGTGTGTTCTTGAGGAACGCGGGCACCTCATGGTCGAGTTGATACAGAACGAGCGGCGCGAGGGCGTCGTTCTTTTCGATGACCTTGACCTGGCCCGGCGCCAGCGCACGCACGATGTCCAAGGCTTGGCCGTGATGGTACTGACGGCCGGTTGCCGCCAGCACGTCCCGCAGGGATTCCGGGGGATCCCAGTGGGCGGTGAGTAACGCCGTCCGGGCCGGATTGCGATCGCTGAACATGAACGATAAATGGTCCGGATACCAATCGGCGCCGCCCGTGGCGTACGAGACAAACAATTGGGCTTGCGCGTGTCGCATCAATTCCGACAGGTAGTCGTTGGTGAGGAAGCCGTTTTCTCCTACTTCCAACCACTTGCCGGGATGGGACAGACTGGCATGCGCCGCGTAGGAACGAATTTCCTTCAACTGTTGCTGCGAGGCATAGACGGTCGCAATCGGACCATGCTGCTCCACAAGCCCGGCCATGACTCCGTCCTCGATTGCCGAATGCCCGTCGTTCGTGGGTCCGCTGTCCGCATGGACCAGAGTATTGTGTCCACGGTCACTGATCAAATAGCAATTGCGTGGCAGCGCCAAGTCGCAAGGATCCTCTCCGAAAAACGGAACCGACACCACCTGCCCGCCGTCGAATTTCCAGGATTCTCCATGTGCCAGTTCAATGACATTCGTAAAGCCCAATTCCCGCATCAGGGACAGATAATCGAAATGCCACGTCTTCCGGTTTTTCCGGCTGGGCACAATCACGGGCACGTCCTTGGGTACATGGAGCAACGTGCGGGGATCGACGTGGTCGTCATGGTCGTGCGTCAGGAACACGGCGGCCGGTGGCGGCAACAAGGAAGTCCACAGCGAAGGAACCGGGGATTCGGCAAACCAGGGCATCAGCCACGGATCAAACCAGAGAAACCGGTCCTGTTGTCGATAGATCAAGGCCGCGTGACCCAGATGCACCATATCCTGATCCCGGGTCGCGTCGAGCCACTGTTGGCGAACCGAAGAACGATCCGTCACGGCCAAACATTCGTGCGAATCGAGTTGTTCAAGCAGATGCAGTAACTGTGGCGCGACATCACGACCCGCGGCCATGACCACGGTGCGAATTTCCGACACGGTCCGGGTTCCGTTCAAGCAGCCCAACAGCCTGCCCACCTCGGGGGAAAGCGGGCGCTCGAATCCCATGGGCAGCGCCTGCCGCTTCACCGCGTTGAAAATACGCAGGCCGGCGTAACTCATCACCGCAGACTGGCGGCGGTCCTTGGGAAAGTCCCAGAAAAACGTGCCGTCGGGACTCCGTCCGCACCGGATATGTTGCCGGAGCCGGGGTCGCGACTGCACGACTTCCGCATAGGCATCCTCCAGCCGGCGACCGGCCGCCACATCATCGACCGACGTTCGATGCGCGAACACGTCGCTGATGGCCGTTTCCACCGCGCTCATGAGAATGCCGTGGACTTCGTGAAGACTCGCCACAACCGCAGGATCCACGCCTCCCATGAACGGAAAGGGACCCGGCGGCTCGGCGCTTTCCAGTTGCACCCACACCCACGGCTGAAGTCCGACAAACTGATTGAGGCCAACGCGATCCCAGAGAGCCATGAAACCTTTCCGCGTAAGAGGTGACACCCTCAGGTCATGAGGCAACCGACCAGGGCGATTCTTTACGTTTCCGTTGAAAACCGAATCGGACTGATGGTGGGTTCGTATAAAATCTGGATGACGATACGGTCGGGATCCGACAGATAAAATGAATAACTGCCGTCCCGGTGTTGCTTCGGGTGGTGAATGATCTCCACGCCTGCTTCGACGACCCGTTCATACAGCCGGTCCACGTTTTCCGGCGAACCCATGATAAACCCCAAATGGTCGAGAAATTGCCCGTGACCGTGTTGGTAAGCGGGCATCTGCTCCTTGGGAATTTGATGCAGCGCCAAGTTATCGACGCCGGAACTCATATACACGTTCTCGGCATCAGGCTCCCAGACGATTCTCATCCCGAACCAGGTCTGATAGAACGTTTTCGAGACTTCCACGTCGGTCACGTTCAGGGCCACGTGGCGTAAGCCTTTTCCCTGTGGAATATCTTGTTGTTCGGACATCAGGTTTCGAATCCAGGCACGTCATCTTAGCGGGGGACATTGAGTCGAGCAACCCCGTTCTCGATTCGGAGGAAACAACGAACGTTGTTCCCCACGGGACGGGCCGTGTGTTACCATCGCACCCATGAACACCGAACCGTGCGCAATAAGCGGATTCGTTACACACCGGGATTCCCGACCGGGGCGCAGACGTCAACGTCAGACGAGCAACGCCGTGATACTCTGGTCTTCCCTCTGGTGGATCAGCCTGCTCTGGAGCGGGTGCGCCTCCCCGGTGGCCATGCACCGCGCGGTGCTGGAATATGATTGGACGGTCAACCGCATCGAAACCGAACTCCTGCTGCTCAATATCGCCCGCACCCGCTACCATGAGCCGATTCATTTTACGGCCGTCTCCAACATCGCCGCCACCTTCGATTTCCGCGTCAACACGGGCATAATGGGATTACTGGCCGGAGCGCCAGGCGCCGACTCGTTGTCGTTGACCCTGGGCAGTACCGCCGCGGAAAACCCCACCGTGACGATCATCCCGATTCAAGGCAAGGAATTCACCACACGACTGCTGACTCCGATCACCGAAGAGACCGTCTTCTTCCTGGCGCAACAGGGGATCGATCCCGCCATCCTCTTTCGCCTGGTGTCTCGAGGGATTATTCTCGAATCAGGTGTCCTGTCGAACCAGCCTTCCCGGCAAGAGGAGTACCGGAAGTTCCGGCAGCGGGTGCTGCATCTGTCATGGCTCCAGTCCGAGCGAAAGCTGTTTATCGGCCCGCTTCAATTTACCGACGGAGGCCAACGGAAGACCGGACGGATCGTGATGACCAACTACGATCCGAATTCGCTTTCTGACAATGAGCGGGAGAAGTTACACCGCCAGGCGGAGCAATTCCCCCGGCATCATCTTCTGGTCGACATTCGACCGGACCATCCGGGCGGTGATCTCCCCATGTTCGGCCAAATCAAATTGCGCAGCTTCAAGGCGATCCTGGAATTTATCGGACGCGGCATTGCCGAAGAACCGGAATTTGACGTAGACCCGGACCCGCGGACAGGGCTGGCGCCCGTCAACCCGGCCAGGACCCTGACCATCCGGGAATCACGCACCCAACCCGAAGGAGCCATCATCTCCGCTCAGAAACGCGAGTTGTGGTATTACATCGACCAGGAATCCGCGGAAGGAGAAGCGTTCGACCGGTGGAATCACGAAGCATTTGACCTTCTCTACCAACTGTACCACCTCACCGTGACCGACATTTCTCAAATCCCCTCGTTGCCCATCGCGATTTCCAAGTAGGGAATCGTCGTTCCCTGCAAAACGGCCGTGTGATACCATCACCCGCATGGACATTGAACCGGACGCGACCCATGGATTCGCCGGCCTGACCATCGTTGCCTTCGAAAGCCGGATGGCCGATCAGATGGCCAAACTGATTGCCCGGCATGGCGGGAAACCTCTGGTGGCCCCCTCCTTGCAGGAGATTCCCCTGGAAGACAATACGGAAGCCCTGGATTTTGCCAAGGACCTCATGGCCGGGACCATCGACCTGCTGATTCTGTTGACGGGCGTGGGCACCAGGACGTTGGTGGACGTCTGGAAAACGCGGTTCACGCTCGACGCCATCCAACAAGCCCTGACGAAGACCACGCTCATCTGCCGCGGGCCGAAACCCATTGTGGCCTTAAAGGAGCTGGGATTGAAACCCCAGATCACCGTGCCCGAACCCAATACCTGGCGGGATATCCTTCACACCCTGGATGAGTGGAGGCGTGAGGGACTCGCCGGACTGCGGATTGCCGTTCAAGAATATGGGATAGCGAACACGGATTTGGCGCAGGGATTGATTGAGCGGGGCGCCGCGGTCAGAAGCGTGGCGGTGTACCGCTGGGCTTTGCCCGATGACGTGGAACCCCTCAAACGGGCGCTTCGCAACATTGTGGACGGGAAAGCGTCCGTCCTCTTGTTCACGAGCGCGGCCCAAGTCGATCATATCGTGAAACTGCTCGGGACGACCGGCGAACTCGAAGGCTTTCGTGACGCCATCGGGAAAACCATGGTCGCCTCGATCGGTCCGATCACCAGCCAGCGGCTCCGGCACCATCATCTCCCCGTAGACTTCGAACCATCCCATGCCAGGATGGGCGTTCTGGTCAAAGAAGCCAGTGAACAGGCCAGAGAGATTCTCGCCCACAAGTCCTAGCGCTACGTCGACCCAGTCTTTCCTTATCTTGTCCCATTCGTTCCTCTCATGACGACGGTTCATAAACGATTTTCGCCCGTTCGTTGAAAATAACTCACAAAACACGAGCCGGCCGTGTATAACGCCTCTCTCAAGAGCGAGTTTGGAACGATTCAACTCAGGGCGAACACCGCCCCTACAAGACTACAAGAGAGGGAGATTTCGATGACGAGTTTAGCGACTGAGTCCGTCAGGCGGCCATGGCTTATCCTTGGAGTCGCCTTGGCGCTGTTTTGGGGAGTGCCGCAGAACGGCTTCGCCGCTCCGGCCAATCAGACGATTACCGGGTACGTGCAGAATGCGGATTTGCGGCGCGTCGCGCAAGCCACGGTGGAACTGCGGGATAAGGAAGGGACGTTGGTGACATCGGCCACGACGACCGATGCCGGCGGGTTCATGTTGTTTGTCCCTCGCGACGGGGTGTTTTCCGTGCATGCCGTTCAGGATACCTACCGGAGCGAACACGTGGTGATCGAAATCAGTCAAGAAGCGCCCGCCCCCGTCGTGTTGACACTGACGGAGACCAAGGACGTTGCCTTGGAAATCGTGGCGCCCCTCACTCCCGTCAAGCCCAACTCGTCCGGTGAGACCTATTCCGTCAGCCGGAAAGACATCGAAGCCCTGCCTCGGGGGAACAACGTGGACCTTCACGACGTCCTGCTGACGATCCCCAGTGCAATCTCCGGCAGCCTCAAACAAGTCCACATCCGGCAGGAGCATGCGAATCTCCAATTCCGGATCGACGGCGTGCCGATTCCGGACACCGTCACGAGCCAGTTTTCGGACCTGCTTTCCCCCCGGGCCTGGGAGCGGGCGGACATATTGCTGGGAGGCTTGGAGGCCCAATACGGGGTCAGGACGACCGCGGTGATCGACATCACCAGCAAAAGCGGCACCAAACCGGGCTTCGGGTCAATCGGCATGTTCGGCGGCTCGAATGAGACCGTATTGCCGTCGTTTGAATACGGAGGGACGGCAGGGGACAAGTTCCGGTATTACGTGATGAACAACTATCGGAGGACCAACCGGGCGATCGATCCGCCCACGTTGGGCCAGTCGATCTATCACGGGGATGGCGAATCCAATCAAACCTTCCTGCGTGGCGATTACCAGATCGACAACCGCAATAACCTCACCTTACTGCTCCTGAACAGCGTGGCGGACTCGCAGATTCCCACGCAACCGGGCCAAGAACAGAATGATGAACTGGTCCACTTGATCCAGGACCACACCGATGCGAATTTTACGCCGGTGGCTTCGGAAGAGATCGATGAAAACCAGGTGGAGAATAACCAGTATTCGCACCTGGTGTGGCGACACGACATGAGTGCCAATCAGTTCGTGAGCGTAGCCGGTTACTTCCGGCACAGCCGGGCGACGTTCACCACCGATCCCTATAATGTCCTGGCCTATACGAGAGGGCATGACCATGGAGACCACGACGACCACAACGGCCACAACATGAATGGAGACGGCCATGGACACGAAGAAGAGCCGCTTTCAGCATCAGCGGCCGATCAGGACCGGTGGGCCTATGCCGGGGGCATTCGGCTGGATTACACATATGCGTTCAATTCCCGGCATATGATCAAAGCCGGGTTCCAGTTTGACCGGACCACGACGAGGAACAAGACCCGCATTTTCGCGTTTGCGCGCGGAGAAGCGGACGACCATGACATGCATGATGATCATGATGACCATGACATGCATGATGATCATGACGACCATGACATGCATGATGATCATGATGACCATGACATGCATGATGATCATGACGACCACGACATGCATGATGATCATGATGACCATGACATGCATGATGATCACGGCCACGACATGCATGATGATCATGACCATGGGCATGGACACGGTGAACCCGTGGGTGGAGTCATCGAACGTAGTCAACCCCGGCGGGTTATCGGGTACCGGGAAGAATTCTGGATCCAGGATCAATACACGCCCAATGACCAATGGACCATCAACCTCGGCCTGCGACTGGACAACATCCACGGGTACGTGGACGCCTTCCAGGCCAGTCCTCGCATCGGGGTGACCTATGCGCCGAACAAACGGCATGCGTTCCACGCCTTTTACGGTCGCCTGTTTACCCCGCCCAGTCTGGAGGCCCTGCCCTTCCGGCTCCTCCGTCTTGAAGGCACCACCGCGGAACCCGAGGACAACAGAGATATCAGGACCAAGCCTGAACGGTCGCATTACGTTGAAGTCGGCTCGACCCATGCGATTGGGAGAAGCACCGTGGTCCAGGTGACGGGCTACTACAAAATCAACCGCAACATGACCGATGCCCATCAGTTCAATACGACGCCGATGCTGGGTTATTTTGCGTATGACCGGGGCTGGTCACGGGGGATCGACTTCTCTCTGAAAACCAAGTTCACGGACACGCTCACGGCCCGCGCCAACGTGGCGTGGGGGCAATCCAAGGCGTGGGACCTCCAATCGGGGCACTTTTTGCTGCACGGGCATGAGTTGGAAGATCTCGCTACAACTCATGGCATATTTACCGACCATTCACAGACCATCACCAGTTCCGCGGTGGTCACGTATCGTCCCTTCACCAACACCACGATCACTGCGCAGATGCTCTTCGGGTCAGGTCTGCGAAGTGCGGCAGAGGGACAAAAAACGAATTCGGGGACTGAGGATTCGAATACCACCTACAATCTCTCCCTGAATCAGGTGTTCCCCTTTGCCAAGAAACAGAAGCTGTTGCTGGGTGTGGACGTGGTCAATCTCTTCGACCAGCATGAATTCTTGAACACCGGCGAACGGAGTGTCGGGCTCGGCGTGTCCCACGCCAACATGCCGCGCTCCGTGTTCTTCCGCGCACAGTGGTTCTTCTAATCTGACGAGAGCCGGACGGCTCCTCCTGTCAGAAGGCGCCTCCCCTCGCTCCTGGGGGGAGGTGCCCCCCTCGAACACAACGGCTTGGCGGCTTCCGGAGAACCGCGTGGGGTTACACCGGCCCCGCCTCCTGATGTTCCGGCAGAGCCGGGGAGTCGGCCAGGGCCGGCCGGGCCCTGCGTAACAGGGTTTCCACAATGAGATAGACCGTCGGCACGATGACGAGAATGATCACCGTCCCGAACAGGATGCCGAAGCCCAGCGAGACGGCCATGGGGATGAGAAACCGGGCTTGCAACGCCGTCTCAAAGATCATCGGGGCCAACCCGAAGAACGTGGTCAACGACGTCAGGACAATGGGACGAAACCGGTTCATCGCCCCTTGAATCACCGCCTCATGGAGGGATACCCGTTGTTCCTCGCGAAGCCGATTCGTGGCAGCGATCAAGACCAGTGAATCATTGACCACCACACCGGCCAGGGCCACGATGCCGAACAGACTGATCAAACTCAGCCCATAGCCCAGGAGCAGGTGCCCGATCAGCGCGCCGATGAAGCTGAAGGGAATGGCCAGCATCACGATCAGCGGTTGCACGTAACTCCTGAAGGGAATGGCCAGTAACGCATAAATCAATAACATCGCCAGGGCGAACCCGAGGCCCAGGGCAGACAGCGATTCCTGTTGCTCCGCCTGCTGGCCTTCTATGGAATACGTGAGTCCCGGATATTTCTTCGTCAACGCTTCCAACTCATTGGCGGTCACTTCCGCCATGACGGTATTGGCATTGGCAATCTGATCATCGATGTCGGCCGTGACCGCTGCGATGCGACGACCTTCGCGTCGCTTGATTTCCGTATAGGCGCGTCCCGCTTCAATCTCCGCGGCCTCGGCCAGGGAAATTTCTCCTCCTTGCTCGGTGAGCAGAATCAAGTGTTCGATCGTGAAAGAGGACCGGCGTTCGGATTCGGGCAGCCGTACCATCACCTTCACTTCGTTGCGTCCTCGTTGTTGACGTAGCGCTTCCACGCCATAAAAGGCTCCGCGCACCTGCCGTGCCAAATCCGTGGCATTCAGGCCCAGGTTGCGAGCTTCGGGCTTGATGCGAAAGTTCAATTGCGGTTTGCCCAATGAGACGCCGTCGTCGATATCCGTCACTCCCGCGTACCCTGACAGCTCCCCGGCCAATTCCTGGGCAGCGGTTTCCAGTATCGTCCTGGAACGATGGGCGAGTTGGATATCGATCGGAAGTCCACCGGTCGGACCGACTTCTGCTTTAAACCCCAAGGATTCCAATCCAGGGATCGTCCCAATCGAGGCCCGCCAGACCCTGGCAAAATCCGCTCCGCTGAACTCCCGTTGATCCGCCGGTTTCAAAAAAACCTGCACCCCGATGGTATGGCTGCCCATGGGACCCGAATCAACCTGCCGCGGTCCCCTTTGCATCAAGGCCGCACCGATTTGGGCATAGATGCCTCGTAATGCGGTCTCGCCCCCGAGTTCAGCAATCGCGACTTTTGCCGACTCCGCCAAGCGATGCAACACTCTCCGGGATTGTTCCATGGGCGCACCATACGGCAGGGTGGCTTGCGCCGTGATAATTTCAGAATCAATCGCCGGCAGAAAAGTAAAGGCGATATGCCCGCCGGCCACGATGCCCGCCGCCAGGATCAACAGGGCCAACCCCACCGCCAGCGTCAACCAGCGATTGGCGATCGCACTTCGGAGAAACGGCTGATACCGCTCCCGGATGAAGGTCTGCATGGCCTGACTGAACCACTGTCGCGGCCGATCGAGCGTTTTCCAGAACCCCGACAGTTCTCGCGTATGGGCCAGATGCGCCGGCAGCACGAACAAGGATTCGATCAGCGAGACCACGAACACCGCCACCACGACAGAAGGGACCTGCATCAAAAAATTACCCAAAGCGCCGGGTACGAAAAACAAGGGTAAGAACGCGGCGATATTGGTCAACACGGCAAACATGATGGGGCCGGCAATCTCCCGGGCCCCGGCAATCGCCGCCTGGACCAACGGCAGCCCCTGTTCCCGCTTCTGATAGATGATTTCCCCCGCCACCACGGCATCGTCCACGATGATCCCCAGCGTGATGATGAACGCGAACAGGGAAATCATGTTGATGGAGGCGCCCGTGAACGGAATGAAGAGAAACGACCCGATAATGGACACGGGCAGGCCCACTGTGACCCAAAACGCAAGCTTCAGATCCAGGAACAAACCCAGAAGCAACAAGACCAGAGTCAAGCCAAGAAATGCATTTTTCAACAGCAAATTCATCCGATCCTCATAAATCTCCGATCGATCGTTCCACATGGCGAAGCCAATGCCATCGGGCAATTCCGGTCGCAATTCCTCCAAATACGCCTGCACGCTCTTGGAGACGGACTGGGGCGTTTCCATGCCGACCCGGAACACCTTGACCTGGATCGCCCGTTGCCCGTTGAAATAGGCTTCCTGGTCCACGTCCTCAAACCCATCTCTGACCGTCGCAATATCGCCCACGGTGATGGTGGCCCCATCCGGCGTCGAGGCCACGGGAATATCCGCGTATTCCCGGCCGAAATCACGCCGCTCCTGGGTCCGCAACAGCACTTCGCCGCTGGAGGTCTTCACCCCTCCCCCCGGCAGTTCAATGGCCGCCTCCCCGACCTCCCGGGCAATCCGGTTCAGGGTCAGGCCGTAGGCGCGCAGATGCCGTTGAGGCACTTCGATGGCAATTTCGCGGGGACGGGCCAGACCCAGTTCCACGAGCGTGATCCCCGGTCGTTGCAACAAGTCGTCGCGAACGCGTTCGGCCACGTCACGCAGGGTTTGCTCTTCCTGGTCGCCGTACACCAGGACGGTCACGACCTGATTGCGGACTTCCGCCAGACTGATAATGGGTTCCTCCGCCAGTTCCGGAAACGACTGAATGCCGTCGATCTCGTTCACGACGTCCTGCAGGACGTTGTCGGCATTGGCCCCGTCGATCAACTCGATCACTACCTTGGCCCGGCCTTCGGAAGCCGTGGCGGTGACTTCCTTCACCCCGTCCAGTCCCCGCACCACGTCTTCAATGGACAGGATAATCCCCTGCTCCACTTCTTCCGGGCTGGCCCCGGGATAGGGTACGGAGACACGAATCTGATCGACTTTGAACTCCGGAAAGACTTCCTGTTTGATGTTGGTCAAGATGACCAACCCGCCGATCAGGAAAATCAACATGACGAGGTTGGCCGCCACCGTGTGGTGGGTCATCCAGGCGATTGGACCGGAACGCGGGGAGGTTTCGTCAGGAGACGCCATGGATAGAACTACTCGGTGGACACCGTCGACGCACGTCCGGAATCGTCGGATTCCGGAGAAGCATTCGCAGGCGATGGGGATTCATCAACGGTTTGCAACGGGAGCCCGGGAATGGCCGCGGGGACTTGGCTCGTGATGATCTCCTCTCCGTCCCTGATGCCCCGGCCGATGAGGACCGTCTCCTTTCGAGACAGGACGATCTCCACCGGACGCACGTCCAATTGATTCTCGGCATTTTTCACCCAGACACGCGTGCCTTCCCGGATCGCAACCCGGGGCAGGACAATCACGTCTTGCAGCTCGGGGCCTTCGATTTCAACGCGGACGTATTCGCCCAATAAGAGGGGCCGCCGAACCCGGGCGGGCTTCGTCAATTCCAAGGGATCGGCAATCGAGACCAGGACCTGCGCCATCCGGCCGTTCTGCGTGACGTCGCCCAACAATTCGACGACCGTGCCCTGCCGCACCACCGGTTCGCCGTTGCCCCGGTCACGAATCACCCGAACCGGCGACCCTTGAGGGTGACCGGCATCGGGAAAGGTAATCCACTCCAACTGCTGGATGGGCACGCTCACCTGCACGCGAAACTCGTCCGTGCCGACCAGCGTCGCCACGGAACTTTGCGGATTGATGAGTTGACCGATCTCGACGGATTCATTCAGCACCAGCGCATTGAAGGGGGCTCGCAACCCCGTGCGTCGCAAGTTCAACCGGGCCTTGCGCAGCCGGCTCTTCGCCGCGGCCAGCGCAATGCGTTTTTCCTTGAGGTGCGGACGACGCAGGGCCAGTTGCCGACTCAACCTGTTGACTTCGCCGGCGGACGGGTTCAACAGGCTCCATTCGCGCTTGGCCACGGCCTGATTCCCCAGCTCCACCTTCAGATCGAATTCCGCTTTCGCCAAAGCGGCGCGTTGCTCATCCACTGCGACCCGGTAATCGCGCGGATCGATCTGCAACAGGGCGGCACCCTGGTCCAGGGTTTCCCCGATCACCAAACGGGGATTGAGTTTCACCACCCGGCCGCTGATTTCCGGTTTCACGATCAACCGCTGATGCTCCTGCACGGTCCCGTACGCGACGATCACGGCCTGCTCGTCCCGGGCCCGCGCGGTCAGGACTTCGACAAACGTCGGTTTGACTTCTCTCTCGGTCTTGGGCACGGTCGGGCCGAAGAACAGCAACGCCTGCGCCCCCAGGAGGGCCAGCCCGATGACGACCAGGGGGAGGCCCACCTTGAGGATCTTCGATTTTGTATTCTCTGAGACGACCGGGTCCTTCACTCGGCGCCCTCCCGCATGGCGAGGTCCTCGGACACGGGTTCGGCAGTCCATCCACCCCCCAGGGCCTTATACAACTGCACCACGGTCAGGAGATGATTGCGTTGGGTTTGAGCCAGCGCCGTTTCCGTATTCATCACGTCACGCTCAGCCGCCAGGACCTCCAGGTACGAGGCTTGCCCGTTCAGGTATTCGAGCTGGGCCAACTCCAGGGCTTCACGTGAGAGATCGACCACCCGTTCCAGTTCCGTCCGGACCTCTCGAATTTTTTGATGCGCGAGGAGGGCGTCCTCCACTTCGCGAAAGGCCTGTTGAATGGTTTTTTCATAGGACAGCCGCGCCTGTTCCTGTTGGGCTCGAGTCACTTCCAGGTTGGCGAGATTGCGCCCCATGTCGAAGAGAGGCACGGTCAGCGTGGGGCCGAACATCCAGACCCGTGAAGGCCCGACAAAGAGATCGGCGAATTGCAGGCTCTGCGCGCCGAAATTTCCCGTCAGACTGATCTGCGGGAAAAACGCCGCCTTGGCCACGCCGATTTTGGCATTGGCCGCGACCAGCCGTTGTTCGGCTTCCACGATATCCGGCCGCCGCTCGAGTAACGCCGACGGCAACCCCGCAGGCACCTCGGGCGGCAACAGGTGATCTCGCGACGAAATGCCACGAACGATGCGGGCCGGGTTCCGTCCCATGAGCAGGCTGAGTTGATGTTCCTTCTGTCCGATCTGCCGTTCAAGATCGGGGATCACGGCCTGGGCGCGGGCCACCTCCTGTTCCGCGCGGCGAATTTCCCGCGTGGACCGCTGCCCCACGAGTTTTCGCAACCGGATCAGATCGAGGGCCTCCTGCCGGGTCTTGAGCGTGTTTTTGGCAAACTCCAGTTCCGCATCCAATTCCTGAAGCTCGAAATACGCCCTGGCCAGATCGCTGACCAGCGTCAGGACAACCGTCCGGCGCGCCGATTCCCGGGCAAGCAGGTCGGCTTGGGCTGCTTCCGTGGCGCGACGCAGTCTTCCCCAGAGGTCGAGTTCAAAAGATAAATCCATCGTGGCCCTGAATTGAGTCGTGGCGGGAATCTGCCGGGCGGGGCCTCCACCGGGAAAACCGAACTGTTGAACCACCGCCTGAGACACCTGATTCCGTTGAAGACTGCCCTTGCCGTCAATCCGCGGGAATTGGTCGGCACCCGTGGCCGCAAGGTGGGCACGCGCTTCCCGGACCCGGGCGACGGCGATCCCCACGTCCTTGTTCTCCACCAACGCCTTGCGGATGAAGGCTTGCAGGTTCTCGTCCTGAAAGAGCTCCCACCACCCGAGATCGGCCAAGGACACCTCTTCCAGGGTCGCCGCCTGGTGCATCCGGAAGCTGTCGGGTTCCGACACCCGCGGCCGCTCATAATCCGGCCCCAGCGCACATCCGCCCAGCGCGAGCGTCCAGAGGCTTATCACGAAAACCCGGGTCATCATGACTGACGGGCTCTCCCGCCCCGGGCCGCCACCAGCCGCTGACGCGGCACGGCACGCATGCCGGCCAGACTGACGTTCGCAATATGCTCGGCTAGGGCGTTGACGTAGTCTTCGGTATACTCGATGTCGGCATACAGCCGATCCATCACCGGCCGCGCGAACTTGTAGTGCAGACACTGCCCGATCACGCTGAAGCAATGATGCCGGATGTCCTGCTCGGTCGCGTCATCCGGAAGTAAGCCCGCCACGATGGCGCGCAGCTTCATGTGATTCGGGCGAATGAACGTGTCCACGAGCGTATCCAGGATCGGACTGGGATTCACCATTTCCTGAATGTGGATTTTTTCCAGCGACGAGGATGGTTTGTGCATGCCCACGACGTGATGCAGGAACCAGAACACAAACGTGCGCAATTGCTCGTCCGGCGGCTCGTCCCCCAAATCGATGCGTTCAGCGTCCCGGTCCAGGTTCAGGGCATGAGATACCACTTCTCCATAGAATTGGGCTTTGTCCCCAAAATGGTAATTAATGGCCGCCACGTTCGTACCTGCCCTTCGGACAATCTGCTGGATCGTGGCATGGTGATAGCCCCGCTCTCCAAAGACCTCCAATGCCGCTTCAATGAGTCTTGTTCGCGTACTTTTTCTCATAACGTTTTAAGGTTACTCGATTCTAATCTATATTTCAAATGCCCATTTGACTATGGCTTCAGTTGCGCTCATCTCCATAGCGCCCTAGAATTTATACTGTTTGAAACAATTCATTCTTCCATAACAGAAAAGGGGCGTGCAATCATGAATCGATGGAGTTTCTACGGGCGGTGTGTAGTGATGGTTGGTGTTGTGAATCTTTGTCTGCCGGGCGTCGCGTTGACGTCAAACGATCATGACCGGGCGGGATCACACGATCAGGCGATGGATGCGGAGACTCAAGCCATGATGGCGGCGTGGCAAGCGTACGCGTCTCCGAACGACAACCATAGAGTCTTGGACCCGTTGGTCGGGAAGTGGAGTCACGTCGTCACATGGTGGATGACGCCGGACAGTCAACCTGAAATGTCAAAGGGGACGACTGAGACGCAATGGGTGATGGGAGGCCGTTTTCTCTGGTCTGCGGTAAGCGGCATGACCATGGGCCAGCCATTTGAGGGGATGGGCTTGACGGGATTCGACAACGGCAAGCAAACCTATCAAACGATCTGGATAGATAACATGGGGACGGGCATGATGACCGGTGAGGGCACCTATGATCCGGGCACGAAAACGCTAACGGACCGAGGCCGTTTCACGGACCCCATGGCCGGGCAACGGAGCTATCGCGGGGTCGTCACGTTCGTTGACGATGTCCACTATCGCTATGAACTGTACGTTGCGGATGAGAACGGCAAAGAATTTCGCATGATGGAGATCGTGTACGCGCGCACCAACTAAGGCTCGTTGACGCGAACAGGGGAAGGGAGCAAAACAACCTCTCCAAGCCGACTGTGGCATGTCCCGGGCGTTGACCCGGTTGTAGGACCTTCAACTGTCGTCGGGTTAGGCTAGGACTGTCGGATTACGCTACGCCTGTCCTGAGCGTAGCGAAGTCGAAGGAAGCGTAGCCGAAGGGTTAACCCGACCTACCCCAACTGAAATCCTTGTGCCCGTTACGAGGCCCCGCGAGCCTCATCCACACTCCAAACTCCCGACCCTTGCGCCGAAATGAACAGGAAGGCAAAGCAGTACATGATGGCCAAGTCTCCCTGATTCACGAGCGGGAAAAACGCCTGGGTCCCGTGAGCCATCCAATACGCCGCGGCCATGAGTCCGCTGCACAGGAACGCCGCCCATCTGGTGAACAAGCCGACCGCGACCAGCAGGCCGCCGATCACTTCAATGGGTCCGGCAATGGGGACCACGAATGCCGGCATTTGCTCTGCAATGGGAGGGGGAATTGGAATGGGAAAGGCGAAGAGTTTTTGTGTGCCATGAAACACAAACGTGAGTCCCGCGAAGATTCTCAACAAGGCATACGTCTGGTTCGTGTACGCTTGCATGAACATCCTGACACCTCCTTTGTTGAAGGCTCAAGAACCGATTGTGGCGGAAAGATCTTCCGGCCTTGAGGAAGGGTGGGTGGGTTGATCCGATGCATACGTTCGCCAAGCTTTCTTGCCGCACCGGCGTTAGGAACAGTGAGAATCGGAACTGCGACGAAACGCATCGGCCGTGGATCATGAACCGACGCACATCTTCCATCATACCGCATCTCGCCGGTCAATGCATCCACTTGGGCAAAATGTCCGACCCGGACTACCTCGCTGACAAAGGCACGTCGCGCGGCTGGGACATCGGTCGAAACGACAAAATGCGGCGTTTGCCTTCTGAATCGAGTTGAATGATCAATTCCACGGCAGTCCCTTTTCTCAGTGTCCGCAGATCCACGATGGAATCCAAGTCATGGGGATGCACCGCGAGCATGGCCTCACCGGGAACCGCGTGCCATCCCATTTCGAATGACGGATCGCCGGAGCGTTGATGCCAATTCAACCAGAGGACCGGCCCGTCGAAGTCAATATACCGAACGGTGCCCCGGATACCCGTGGGCTTGGTAAAGTTCAGAACATCCGTCAGAAAGGTATCCAAGGGATGGGGTTCGGTTTGGGCTATTGTCGGGGCAGGAGTCAGGACAACCAGCAACACCGCAACCAGAAAGTAGGGACCTGCGTGTCCCCCCGATTTTCCGTTTTTTCTCATGGCCTGGGTCCTGCACTCACACCCTGTTGGCGATCATACACCTTATTACCCCCGGCATTGAACCCCTCCCGACTCACGCCCACCCGCTCATGACCTCCAAACACGCTACGGAACACGTCCACGATTTCATGAAATTTCTTCAACGTCGTCCATTCCTCATAGCCCGCCTCCCGTAACAACCGCGGGAACGCCGTCCGGTTCGTCCGTTGCCCCTCTTTACTCCCATCCCCGAGCAGGTAGTGATCCAGGATAACCCTCGTGCAGGCCCGCTCCAATTCACCGGCAAAGCGCCGGGGATCATCCAGCGGCAACAAGGGACTCAGCGTTGCCACCGATACCAGACCCGCGGCTCGCAGGGCGTGCAGGGCCTGAACCCGGGAGCCGGGCGAATAGGCCTGGTTCGGAAACGGCGCCGGCAGTTTCGGTTTATCCGTTTCCACCGTAATGTGAACGCGCACGTCGCACCGTTGCTGAAGATGCCGCAAAAGCGAAAGGTCCTCGACCACCAGCGGCGTATGCGATTGGATGGCCAGAAGATCCGGCGGGCGATCAACCATGGCTTCCAGCAACGCCCGCGTCCGTCGCAGGGTCCGTTCCTGCGGTGGATACGGCTCGGTGACGCTGGACATGAAAATCCTGACGGGCTTGAGGTCGCCGGGAGTTTTCAACCGGTCATATTGCGCGCAATAGGCTTCCACGGCTCCATCCTTGACTTCCAGGAACCGTCCCCACGTCCGGCCCCGCACGTGGTAGGGATTCCACTGCGCATAGCAGTACAACCCGCACAGCGTGTTGCCGAGCGCGCAACCCCGATACAGGTTGACGGTATGGGTAAACCCCTGACCCAAAAATCCACCCGTGGGATTCAGAATCGTTTTACATGGGATCGCGGTGGGTTCCATGGGAGGCGCTCGGGCGAATTGATCAAAATCTCTTTCCCGTATACTCTAGCAGATTGGAGGTTGAATGAAACGAGTATCCTTTATGGTGATGTTCCTGGGGGTCATGACCTTTTCTTGGGCGGTGGTGCAGGCTGCGGAACAGTGCCCGGAAAACCTGTCTCACCTCGGTAAAGAAATGGACGCGTTACTCGAAGGCGTACACGTCAAGGAATTCAAACGCACGATGCGCTCCGTCCTGCAGGCGTCCATTCCTCAAGCCATTGAGCGGGCCGACGGGATCAAGGCGCAAATGGCTTTTCTTCGGAAAGAAATTCAACACCAGGTCCGCGTGGAAAAAAGTGCCGACTTCATTGCCCGCGACGTCTCGAACAATCCGGACGGGCCGTTGAAGCCCTGTAAGCGACCCGAGGAGAACGGCTATTGCCACACGGTTGAGCGGTACTTTATGGCGAAAGCCGCCAACCTGGCGAATCGAGCATTTCTCAAAGCCCTGGAATGTTACCAGCGCCGGGGCTACCATTAACGGCCTGCACTGCAAGCCCTTAAGCGGGGTGTGAGGGAACTTGCTCCGGGCGGACCTGTCCGGGAAGGGGAAACGTCTCGGGTTTTCCAAAGGGGAGCGTTTCGACGTAGAGCGAGGTCGACGGAAAAGCAAACGACACGCCGTGGCCTTCGACAATTTCCTTGACCTTGTAGGCCAGGCGCTCCTTGCAGGCCAGCCATTCCCCCCATTCCGTGGTCCTGGTAAAACAGTAAAGCATGATGTTGATGCTGGACGCGTCGAAGGCATCCACGAACACGAACGTCTTGGTTCGTGCGGGATCCGTTTCAAAGTCCTCGCTGGATTTCAGGTATGCCAGAATATCGTGTACGATCATCCGCAGTTGATCCTGGGTCGTGCGATATTCGACTCCGATGGTCCAATAAATTCTTCGATGGGTCATGCGGGAAAAATTCACCAGCGCTTCCCCCGCCAACCGTGAGTTGGGAATGGTCACCAGGGCTTTGTCGAACCGTCGAATCTTGGTGGCGCGAAAGCCGATGTCTTCGACGAGTCCATCCACGTCCGGCGTGCGAATCCAATTGCCTTTCTCGAACATCCGATCCAGGAAGATGGTCAGTCCCGCGAACAGATTCGCGATGAACTCGCGCGCGCCCAAGGCGACGGCCATGCCCATGAGCCCCAAGCTTCCGAGCAGCGCCGCGACGTTGAATCCCCACTCCTGAAACACCGCCGCGATCCCCAGGCAGATCACGACGAACTTGGCGAGCTTGACGAAAAAGCCCTTCATGGTATCGCGCATGCTCGAACTGCCCAGCATGGCGATTCCTCGGTCCATGAGCGCGGAAAGGGGATCTATGGATCGAAACACCACCCAGAACAACGACAGTGCGATCAGGGATCGAATAAATTTGTCGAACGTCGCACTGACGTCCTCGGACATGGGAAGGATCTGACCGGCCAGGTAGAACCCCACGACCACAAACCCGAACTCCAGGGGTTTTTCCACGGCGTGGAGCACCAAATCGTCCAGCTCCGATTTAGTTTTCCTGGTTACGGCCCGAAGCGAGGAGACCACGAACCGGTAAAAAACGCGGCGCAGGCCCAGAAAAACCAACAACACGAGAATGGCCGTCACCACTTGACCCAGGCTGACCCCGAGTACGCCCGTGTTCCATACCTCAGCTACGTGTTTGCCGAAATCCGTCATCGCTCGCCTTTCAAGACCGTTAATCCGCGTTCACGAATACCGTTCCGTCACCAGAAGTCTATCTCACTCCTTACTGAAGAGTCCAGGAGCGCGGCCCCCGTTGCAATTGACGGTTCGTCGCAAACCGAGACGTTCGATCTCCACGTTGACATGCGTGCAGCAGAAGGCTTCAAATTGGCGTTCCACGAAATGAGAAGCCATGCCGGGGAGGAGCATCCACAGCGCGAGGCTGAGCGACGCCAGGATCCCCAACCACCAGACCGCCTTGCCCCGGTCGAGCATTGAACGTTTGATCGCCATGATGAGATCGCAGCGAAACCTCGCGTCAGGCCTTCCGAACCTTCATGCTGTGGATTGGATTAGTGTCGAACACTCGATCCTCACGAGTGGGTATGCCCATTTGCCGCGCGTCGTGCAATCCTCGGCTTGTCGATCTCTGCGAACCCTCTACAACGACGACCGCTGTTTTCGATCCAGGATCGTCATGGCCCGGTACAACTTCGGACAGGGAGAGTACTCGTATTTTGCGTATCCGTTGCCGGCGCTGGTTTCGAATTTGCGCACTCACTTGTATGCGCATCTGGCCCCCATTGCCAACCGGATGATGGACCGTCTGAACCGCTCCCCGCGATACCCCGCAACCCTCACGGCCTTTCACAAAGAATGTCGCTGCCAAGGGCAAATCCAACCCACTCCCTTGCTGCTCCGGTATCACAGCGGAGATTTCAATTGTTTGCA
The DNA here is from genome assembly GCA_965207015.1 of Nitrospirales bacterium. Taxonomy (GTDB): domain Bacteria; phylum Nitrospirota; class Nitrospiria; order Nitrospirales; family UBA8639; genus Bin75. Next base: position 2,248,310 of record OZ242257.1, read on the forward strand.
CCGGGACGTCTATGGCCCGACGCACTTTCCCCTGCAAGCCATGGTCATGCTGAGCCGGAAAGGACAGGAGTTCGAAGGCGGTGAATTCGTGCTCGTCGAAAACCGGCCGCGGCAGCAGGCCCGAGTGACCGCGTTCAATCCGGATTTGGGAGACATCATTATCTTTCCCGTTCATGAACGGCCCGTCGAGGGGAAGCGCGGATACATCCGGGCTTCGATGCGGCACGGGGTCAGTCCGGTCAGGACCGGTCAGCGCGACGTGCTGGGCGTTATTTTTCATGAAGCGAAATAGCTGATAAACGAAGAGTCATGACGCCTGTCTTTACCTACGGGACACTTGAAATCCCCGAAGTCATGGAGGCGGTCACCGGTCAAGCATGGGCTTCCACCGAAGCTTGGGCCAAAGGATTCGCCAAATTTTTGCTCAAAGGCCGTATTTACCCCGGCATGACCGCTCTCCCGGGAGCCGTCTGTTCGGGCAGAGTCTATTTTCCCATAGACAGCCGCACCCTCGAAATTCTGGATGCCTTTGAAGACGAGGTGTATACCCGCGAACACATCGAAGTCGAAGTTGAGGGAAACAGATCCCTGCAAGCCTATGCCTACCTGATTCGTCCACAAGATCGCGCGTGCCTCACGGCCACTCCCTGGCAACCGGACGAATTCAAGTCCAGGCACCTCCTCCGCTACCTCGAAGCCTGCAAGACCTTTCACCGGGAGATTTCGGAACACCCCCCGCGCCCTCGGAGGTAGGGGACGGCCGGAGCCTGTCCTGCCTGTCCTGAGCCCTGAGCTTGTCGAAGGGTCGAAGGATGCCGCCCCGGAGTTTGCAAACATCACTTTGACTAAATTCTCAACTCGAACGAAAATACCGGGATGGCGACGGCTCACGGCTTGCCGTAACGGTACGTACCGTTCGGAATAACAACCGCCTTGTATAATGAAGATAGAGAATGCGCCACCGCATAGCCATTGATGATTCGCAAAACAGGAGGCATAAAATGACCGGCAACAAAGTACAGAAGGGGCTTCTCCACGTCACCAAAGAATCTCGACCTCGATGGATTCTCATCGCGGGAGTCCTGCTGCTTTTCATCACCAGCGGCATGATCCAGGCGGATCCCTCGCCGGGCTCGGGGCAATCTTCCTATCAACTGACCCTCCCGTTGGGACTGGAAAAAGACAGCTTGGTAATCCCCGAGAATAACCCCTTGACCAGAGAAAAAGTGGAACTGGGGAAGCTGCTATTCTTTGACAAACGCTTATCGGCGAATGACACAATCGCCTGTGCAAGCTGTCACATGCCGTCCCTGGCCTTTACAGACGGGCAGCCGGTCTCCACGGGCATTCATGGACAAAAAGGCGGGCGCAGCGCCCCGACGGCCATCAACCGGGTCTTCAGTTCGGCCCAATTTTGGGACGGGAGGGCGGCCACGCTCGAGGAGCAATCCGTGGGTCCGTTCGCCAACCCCATAGAACACGGATTCAAGGACCACGACGAACTCGTGGCCAAAGTGAAGAGCATCCCCGGCTATGGCCCTTTATTTGAACGGGCCTTCGGGTCGCCGGCCGTTACGACTGACCTGATCGGCAAGGCCATTGCCAGTTTTCAACGCACCCTCCTCTCAGGGAACAGCGCCTATGACCGCTTCACCATGGGGAACGAGGAGCAGGCGTTATCGGCCAATGCCCAAAACGGGCTTCGCGTGTTCCTAGGCAAGGGGCAATGTCTTCGCTGTCATTTCGGATTCAATTTTACGGACGAGCAATACCATAACCTTGGGGTCGGCTCGAACAAAAAGGAGCGCGACGCCGGCCGCCAAGCCGTGACGAAGAAGGCCGAAGACACAGGCGCGTTCAAAACGCCGACCCTGCGTGAAATCGCCAACACCGCACCCTACATGCATGACGGCAGCCTAGCGACGTTGCGCGAGGTGGTGGATTTCTACGATCAGGGCGGACTGCCGAATGCCCACCGTGATCCCGCGATCAAACCCTTGAATCTGACTGAGCAGGAAAAGAAAGACCTGGTGGAGTTTATGGAATCGTTGAACGGGGAAGGCTGGAACGTCACACCGCCGACCCAATTCCCTGAGTAGACGGGTCTCGACGACGGCTACCGCGCGGCAGACAACAAGGCTCTGCTGAACCGACCCTGATACACTTCGGTGACGGCACCCTTCATGGTCAGGCTGTACTGGGCATCCACCGTGATGTCCAGCCGGCCACCGGGAGCCAGCACCCTGACCGGGCTTTTCACCAACCCCAAGCGCACCCCCGCACTGGCCACCGCGCAGGCGGAGGACCCGGACGCCTGGGTCTCTCCGGCTCCCCGTTCCCAGATCAATATGGATACGGTGTGCGGGCCGGTGGGAACCGCCAATTGCACGTTCGTGCGCTTGGGAAAGGTGGGATGCGTTTCCAATTCCGGCCCCATGCGAAGCAAATCCTCGCGCGTCCACGACCCGCCTCGGTTTTTGAACACGACACAATGCGGATTCCCGACACTCACCCCCGTAAAGCGCAGGGACTGCTCCACGGCTTTGATCGGCTGCAAGACCAACTCCGGGGCCTTAATGGTACAAGGTAAATCCTTTGGCCTGAACGAGGCTCGCCCCATCTCCACGGTCGCGCCGTTCACCTGCCCGTTCCGATCCAAAGCCAACTCCACGTGAACCAGCCCGCCCTTGGTTTCAACGGAGAAAGACCGTCGCTTCGTTTTTTTCGTGGCATATAAATAACAGCCGAAAATCCGCAAGCCGTTTCCGGATTTTTCCGCTTCGCTCCCATCCGGGTTGAAAATCCGCAACCCGAAGTCAGCCTTTTTGGAGGGCACCAGAGCCAGAATCCCGTCACTCCCCGCCCCCCAATGTCGATCACAGATTGCCCGAATGGTTTTGGCAGTCAGTTTGAACGTCAACTGTGCGGGCTCAAGGGCAATATAATCATTGCCCAAGCCATGACCTTTGAAAAAGGAATTGCTCATTGTCTATTGCAAGGTTGTTCTCGACAAAAATGTACACGGAAGCTCGTCTAACGGTCAAAGGAAGTGGACGGTGCCTGCCGTCTCGTGAGGAATGTGAGGTTCGGGTTTCGTTGCGAGGGACCTGAAGTGAACGTTTGTTGAACGCATTCTGTTCTCAAACGACGATGAGCCCGCTTCCCGAAGAAAGCGGGCTCATGTGTGTTTGCGCATCGTGCGCTCCTTCTTTCTGCTGTTATTGACCCGCTAGTGGCGACGCCTGTCTTTCTTCGGGAGAAGCTGTTGCCCGTGGGAGAATTCCCGTTGGGAATTCGTTTTTCCCCGGCTGTTCTCTGGTCGTTCCGACCGTGTGCTGCGAAGCACTGTCCGGGAGTGTTGCCGCTCGGCAACGAAGCCAGCCCGCAATCCGAAGAAGGTCGCTCCCTTCGCTCGCTACGGGCCTTGGAATTTCGGTGGGCTGAGGTCGTTCATGGTTGACCCCTCTTGTTGATATGAAAAAGTTCAGGAGAAAATCCTATGCCCCTTCCGCTATGGAGTCAATAGAAATTTGAAGGGTGAAACCCCTTCAGTGGTATATTTTCAAACGGTGGTGGTATGAGAGCGATGATCCTCGATCATGCCGGCGACGTGGGCACGGCCCCCTTACGACTCCGGGACGTGCCCGCGCCGGAACCCGGGTCCGGCCACGTGCGGGTCAAAGTGCGCGTTTGCGGCGTGTGCCGGACGGATTTGCACGTGGTGGAGGCCGAGTTGCCGGCTGCCGCGAGACCCATCATCCCGGGCCATCAAACGGTCGGGGTTGTCGATCGTCTCGGGGCCGGTGTGACCACTCTCAGACTGGGCGACCGCGTGGGCATCGCTTGGCTCCAGGATACGTGCGGGAACTGTGAGTTTTGCACCGCGGGTCGTGAAAATCTGTGCGTCAACGCCACGTTTTCCGGCTATCACGTGCACGGCGGGTTTGCGGAATATGCGCTGGTGCCCGCGCGCTTTGCGTACCCCATACCTTCGATCTTTTCCGACGCAGAAGCCGCGCCCCTCCTGTGCGCGGGGATCATCGGGTACCGGGCGTTACGCCGGAGCGGGCTGAAGCCCGGGCAACGATTGGGCCTGTACGGGTTCGGCGCGTCCGCGCACATCACGATTCAAATCGCACGGCACTGGGGCTGCCCGGTGTACGTCTTTTCACACCGGGAGGCCCATCAACGTCTCGCCGAACAACTGGGGGCAACCTGGGTCGGGCAATCGACCGATTCCCCGCCGGTCAAGCTCCATGCCTCGATCGTGTTTGCACCGGTCGGGCACCTCGTGCCTCATGCGCTGCAAGCCCTTGACCGGGGCGGTACGGTCGCCATGGCCGGCATTTATTCGTCTGACGTGCCGTCGCTGGTGTACAACCGCGACTTGTTTAACGAACGGTCTCTCCAAAGTGTCACCGCCAATACGAGGCAGGACGGGTTGGACCTGTTTCGAATCGCGGCGGAAATTCCCATCCGCACGCACACCCAAGCCTTCAGGCTGGAGGACGCGAACCACGCCCTTCAGGCCCTCAAAGCCGGAACGATCAACGGCGCAGGGGTCCTGACCATCGGGTGACGGTGCCGAGGCAACACCGTACTGCGCCCGATTGCAAAAAATAGGGAGGTAAGTTACTTCTCGCTGTCTTCGAGCGTTACACCACGTCCGGCTCGTAGACTTCGTCTGGCTTTCTCAACGCGTTGGAGAAAGCGAGGATCGTGCTCCAGTCGATAATCGAACCATTCATCTTCTGATTCAAACCCAATCAATACGCCTGCCGGTTTTCCGTGTCTTGTGATCACGATTTTTTCTTTTTCAGCAAGTCTCAAGTATTTCGACAGGTCATCTTTGACTTGTGACAGCGCAATTTCCTTCATGGTGATTCTCCATATCTCTTTGGAGGAGCCCTAAAACCGCTTTGCCCAAGCCTCAGGTTTATTTCCCATTTTCAGGGCTTGGCTCCTGAGGCTTCCCAAGACTGGCGAGACCGGCTGCGGCACAGGCTTCATCCAGGTGCCCTCCCGGCGCGCCGCCGACGCCGATCCCACCGACGATCTCGCCTTCGAGTTCAATCGGCAACCCCCCGCCAAGGATCAGAATCCTGTCGTTCATATCCCGCAAGGCCTGGATGCTGGGAACTTTGGCGATGAGTTCGGCCAATTCCAACGTGGAACGTCGTAAACTCGCCGCGGTATAGGCTTTCCGAAAGCTGCTGTCCGTGGTGTGCGGTCCCGCCCCATCGCCGCGCAGTAGGACCTTGAGATTTCCTCCGCGGTCGGCGATGGCGACGCTGACTTTGTATCCGTCTTCCTCGCATTTGGCCAAGCCGGCCGCCGCAGCTTTTTGGGCCAACGCCAAGGGCAACACCGTTTCTTTGGGTAACGGTTCGGCTTGAGCGACCGCCCCGACCGTCACACCCAATACCACGGCCCCCATAAGATAGAGTTTGAGGCCGGACAATCGGCCCGATTGGTTCATCCTATTCATTACCATACTTCCTTTCGTTTGGAGCGGATATCCTGGAACCTTACTGATCCGACGAGCGCGTCTCCGCCTCTCCCGTCATCGGCACGAACGCGACCGGTAACAACTCCTTGCGCTGGATTCCCGTCGACGTGTTGGTGAGAATGATCAGTTTCTGCAGCGTCTTCCCCAGAGGCAGAATCATGCGCCCCCCGGGCGCAAGCTGATCCAGCAATGGCTGGGGAATATGTTCCGGAGCCGCCGTGAGAATGATCGCGTCAAAGGGCGCCGCTTCCGGCCAACCCTGATACCCGTCACCCGCCCTGCCGGTGATATGGGAGATGCCCAACCTGTCGAAGGCGTGGCGTGCGCGTTCGGCGAGTTCCGCGACGATCTCAATGGTGAACACATTCACTCCCAGGTTTGCCAAGATGGCGGCTTGATACCCCGAACCCGTACCGATTTCCAACACACGTTCATCGCCGTTCAGGACCAGCGCTTCGGTCATATAGGCCACGATGTAGGGTTGTGAAATGGTTTGGCCGAATCCGATCGGCACCGGATGATCGTCATAGGCTTCAGCTGCATCCTCGGCCGGCACGAATTCATGACGAGGCACTTCCCGCATGGCTCGGATGACGGCTCGGTCGCTGATCCCGCGCGTGAGGAGTTGTGCCTTCACCATGTGGTCCCGTTCACTTTGTCGGGGATAAGGATGCGCGAGGGGTTCGAATTCCATACTGATTCCGGTTGTGGGCGTCATGAACGACAGACCGAGCAAGGCAATAACAGACAACACAAAGATTGCCACAAGCAATCCTCCATTTTCACCTAAACCATCGAGCACGAATTTCTCCGTTTGCAGATTCGACTTATTGAAAACCAAGTACCAGGCACAGCCGGAGCTTATTTCAACGATTTCTTGGGAAACAGGGAACGACCCGTCAAGCCGTGATAGGCTTCTTCCAGCGTCCCGACGCGTGAGACGTGCATGAGGAAAGGGGTTCGCCATTCGCCGTCACCGGGATGCTGTTCGTCAGGAATCAGGACCCGGTCCAAGCGTTCCGAATACGCTGCGGAAATTTTGTACGGGATCCCGGCGACTTTCCCGATGTGGCCGTCCTCCGTAATCCTTCCGGTAAGCGTTCGGCCATACACGATCGCCTCGTTTTTCGCTAGAGCCAGGACACTTAACGCCACCATCGCCGACAGGCTGTCGCCGTACAAGGTCAACCCGGAGTAGGGAAACGTCAAAACCACGGTCCACGAGTCATCCCGCAGATTCGCGGATTTTGCAACGCGGTCAATGGCGGTCGCCACGCCTTTTCTTGCAAGAGGTCCGAACCGGCCCGGGATTTTCCGAAAATGGACCTTGAGCCCATCGTGATCCGTGCGTTGGTGAAAGTGAATCATCACGTACGTCACGATGCCCGCTGGTTGCCGAGCCTTGTCCAGAGTCATCCCGAGTACGGGAATCGACTGGTGAAGAAACCGGTTCGGGGGCGGGATCTCCGACGCCGTCGCGTGTGACGCCATCAGCAGGGCCGACAACGTCGTCATGGTCCACATCGCGAAACGACTCATAAGAAATGTTACACCTTTTTTCGGTTGGTCCCTTTTGTATTCCGTCAGAAAGTATACTGCATTTGCCCTGAAGATTCTCTGCCGTCACGTGACAGGACGTTATCCGTCGGCGCACGAGTTCCCGTGGGCCTGAGGAACCCGTTGCTCCTTCACTGAGGCTATTTCTTTCTCATTAAACACAGATGGCGCAGGTAGTTGTCGAAGGGGACTTTTTCCAGCTTGTCGAAGGTGAAATGCGGTTCAAATGTCCTCACCAGTTCTTCTTTCCACAACAGGGAGGTGATGGTCCCGGTGACCGGATTGATGAACTCGTTGGTCTTTCCAAACCGCGCTTCATCGTCACAGAACACGCACACCATTAATTTCCCGCCGGGATGGAGGAGCGATGACAATTGAAACGCGTATTCGTCTCTTTTCCCAGGTTCCAGATGATGGAGCAACGAGATGTCATAGATCAAATCAAATTCTTCACCAAGGGCACTCAGGTTTTCCGTGCTTTCGACCACGAATCGTAAAGACGGATGGCTGTTTTTTTCTTTCGCAAGCGCAATCGCCGTCTCGGAATGGTCGATACACAAAATCTCGTATCCTTTTTGCGCGAGGTGGAACGCATAATTGCCAACCCCACATCCCACGTCCAACGCCTTGCAAGGATTCATCCAACCCGAGTTCACAACTTCCGAAAACCAGGCCGGCATTTGGTCCACGCACCAGGGCAGGCTATGGCCCTGCGTTCGGTACAACCTGTTCCAGTTGTCAACGTTATGCATGACGCGAAAACTATCAAAGCGGTTTTGACGGGTCAAAGCAGACCCGCTACCATGGCGCGTCCTGAAAATGTATTCCTGCGCGTTCCTATCCTGGCAATGACGTCCAGCGGATCCGAATGATGGTTGCGATTCGTCCGAGCAGATCAGCGCTCTACTTCATCGACGTCCGGGCACAAGTTCCGTTTCGGTTCGGTAAGGAGACGCTCGAACGGGTCACGTGCGCCCGTGTGATGTGTGAGGTGGAGGAAGACTCTCGCGGGTCCTTTCGAGGTTGGGGCGAGTCCCCTCTTTCCGCGCAATGGGCATGGCCCAGCAACGTTCCGTTATTGGAACGCGAGGCGGCTTTACGACAATTCTGCTGTGAGGTGCTGGAGGCTTGGTCGGCGTACGACGCAGGAGGGCACCCGCTGGCGCTCGGACATGCATTCCTGCGCGAGACGTTGCCGGGGTTGCTGGTTTCGTTCAATGCGCGGCAAAGCGCGGACAGACAAATGCCTTACCTGGCGGCATTGATGTGCTGTGCGCCCTTCGATATCGCGCTTCACGATGCCTACGGCCACGCCGCGGGCCGGCCGGTCTACGACTGCTATTCCTCTTCTGACATGCCCGAAGATTTAGCCGCCTACCTTGGAGGGGCCGACTTTAAAGGACTGTACCCCAGCGACTTTCTCTCGTACGGCATAAGCAGGATCCCCGTGTGGCATGCCGTCGGGGGATTGGACGCGTTGTCCGGAGAGGCGACGGCTTCGGATGAGGCGGGGAAAGAGCTTCCCGCGACCCTGGAGGAATGGATATGCAAAGACGAGTTGAGTCGTCTGAAAATCAAGTTGAGCGGCACCGATTTCGAGTGGGATTATGAGCGTGTGATAAACGTGGTCGACGCTTCGATGCCACGCGGGGTCACGATGTTGGGCGTGGACTTCAATGGGACGGTGACAGACCCCCAATACGTCATAAACCTGGTCGGGCGAATCCGCCGGGACCGACCCGACGTCCTGGACGCGCTTTGCTACATAGAAGAGCCGTTTGCACCGGAACTGCTGGAACGTGAGACGGACGTGTCCGCCGTGGCCAAGTGGGCGCCATGCGTCCTGGATGAAAGCGCCCATGACTGGCGTGTGATGGAAAAAGCGAGCACACTCGGTTACTCGGGCGTCGTGGTGAAAACGTGTAAGACCCAGACGGAAGCGCTCTTGACGCTCAGTTGGGCGAGACACCACGGCCTGGAGGTCTTGACCCAGGATCTGACCAACCCCATGCTTGCGCAAATCGCGCACGCCCAACTCGGGGCGCATGCGTCACCCGGCATGGGCCTCGAGACCAACTCCATGCAGTTTTATCCCGACGCGTCCGCAGACGAAGCCAGAGTGCATCCGGGTTTGTATCAACGGGTGGGCGGGTGTCTCGACCTCAAGACAATCAGCGGCCCCGGGTTCGGGTACAGGATTCACGAGATTGATCGCCAACTGCCCGAACCAGCCACGACGTCATGGTAGGGATTGGGATATGAACGGCACGGACCCCGGTTCGGTCGTCGGAACGTTCTGACCCGTTTGGGCGGAAGGATGTCAGGCTGTTGTGAAGAAGGACTTTGAACTCATCGGAATCGTCGGTTGCGGCAAAATGGGTCGCATCTATCGCAAGGTGTTCGACCCGCTGTCCGACCGTTTCGTGATTGTGGACCCTCGGGGGGCCGATGACCCGGACCTTCGGCCCTATGCCACGTTGGGTGACGTACGCGGCGACCTCTTCCATCGCGTTCAAGTCTGGTGCATCTGTACACCCACGGAAAAACACTTCGAGAGCCTTGAGACGATTCTGTCGAGAAATCCACGCGCACGGGTCATCGTGGAGAAACCCGCTTGCCTGAGTTTTGAAGTCGATTTTTTCCAGGCACTTCTCACGAAATACCGCGAGGCACGCGTCCTGATCAACAGGCAGTACGCCGATTCCCGCGCCGTCAGGGAAATGGTGAATGCGCTGAAACGATACGACGTTGCGCACGTCGACCTGATTCGGATCGAGTTCAGTAAGGATCGCCGGCCGGACATTGACGCGGGCCGGTTTGTCGACTCGCACTTCGGGGTTCTTGGATACGAATGGTCGCATATACTGACGATCATTCAACAGCTCCTCGGCGAAGATGATTGGGCGACGTACTGTGACCTGTCGCCAGAGTTGCAGGCGACCTTCGATGACGTGCAATTCGTCTCCGAGCTTGAAGAACGGAGCGTGTTACCCTCCGGAACGACGATTCGGCTCAGGTCGTCGATGCTGGGCAGTTACGAATTTCCTTCTTTCATGCCATATGACCAACTGATCTGCCATCGTTACATTGAGGTTCGCGCCGGGACGCTTCGGTTCAGGCTGCAACTGGAACCTCGTGATGAGACGAGGTTCACCGGAGGTCTCTTCGAAAATCACTTCAGGATCGAAGATGGTGGCGACGTGTTGCACGACTCCACCATCATGGATCCTTTTTTACCGAGATTTCTGCAATTGACCCTGGACCAGCTCTTCCAGCCTGATTGTCCGCCGATCGACTGGACAACGCTGGATCGAATCATCTCGACAAGGACCGCGATACGTCGTCACGACGATCAAAACAACCTGGTCACACCGATAAGAACAGGATCGGGCACCGGACTTGACTGACACGAGCGGGGTTCGGTGATGGTCCGCTACCGGGACCGTTGACTTGTTCGACGCGAGATTTTCCTGTTAGCGGACCTCTTGCTCCTCGTCTCATCTTCACGTCCGCCAACCTTATTCTGTCGAAGCCACCCCGAACCGTGCAGGATCACGGCCATGCCGATCCCTACACCGAGACCCAGCACCGTCCAATCAACCCAGGACCAGTCCTGGCCTGGCAAAGCCGGATCAGGGGCGGTCAGTGCCGCCCCCAATAACGTGCCCGCTGAAATGCTTCCATAGAAAGCGATTCCCTTCCATCGACTTTTGAAGCGTGACAGGGTAGGGTACAGCACTACAATACACATCAAGGAAAACGTGCAAACCGAAATGATGGTGGCCAGTGCGGAGATTCCCTGCATGATCGAGAAGTGATTCCTCCGGATACGGCATTGCTTCCCGTAAAGGGATAGACTACGCTTAAATCGAGCGGCTGACTCGGCTATTTGTCAACAGCCTATGTGGATAAGCATCAGTTTCTTGGTCAATCTCAGCGTGTCAATAAAAAAATCCTCTACCACGGCATGGATTTTTTTGTAACGTCTTGAAATATAACTCCAAATACACGTATTTATTTTAAAACCACTATATTTTGTGGCAAAAGATAATTCACCACAATGCACAAAAAATGTGCAATCTGCTCGCTCTTTGATCGTTCGGACATGGAATAAGCATTCTAAAAAAAATTTCACCAAGTTATCCCCAGATTCTGGGGAAAGATCATTTGGCTCTATTTTTGCTAGGCGCACCGCCCGCAAGGTCCATCCAAAGTCGGTATCCTCTCATCGCATCGTTTTACTCTCATCATCCCTTTCTGAACCATGAAACCCGACGACCTGCCCACACTCCTTCTTGCCCTGCAGGACCCTCTTCTTTATCCCCATCCGGTCACCGATTTCGATCTTCGGGAAACCCACATTTCCTGGGTCCTGCTGACGGGATCCTACGCTTACAAGATCAAGAAACCCGTTAATTTTGGATTTGTGGACTTTTCTTCGCTCGCCCAGCGCCAATTCTTTTGTCATGAGGAGATTCGCTTGAACCAACGGTCGGCACCGGATATCTACGTGGACGTGATTCCGATTTCCGGAACGCCCGAGCACCCGCGGCTGAATGGACAAGGGAAGCCTTTCGAATTCGCCGTGAGAATGCGACAGTTCACGGCCGATGCCACCTTGGATCACGTGCTGGCCCAAGTTCGACCGGATCAGATCGACCGATTGGCCGGGGATATCGCCACCTTTCATCACAACGCGGCCAGAGCGGAACGGAAGACGTCCTTTGGAAGTCCCGAATTGATCGAACAAGTCATCGCAGAAGTCTTTGAACAGATCCCTTCGGATGGCCGCTTTTCCGAACATGCCCGATCTCTGGAACAACTTCGGCACTGGCTCACTCATTTCCACGCGGATCATACCGGGGACTTCGAGAAACGAAAAGCAAGCGGGTTCATTCGAGAGTGCCATGGCGACCTTCACTTGGCCAATCTGGCGCTTCTTGACGATCGGATTATCGCATTCGACGGCATTGAGTTCAGTGAACGGCTGCGATGGATCGACGTCATCAACGACGTGGCCTTTACGGTGATGGATTTCCAGGCCAGAGGAAGGCCGGCAGTGGCAAGACGATTCCTGAATCGCTACCTCGAATTCACGGGGGACTATGAAGGCTTGGGACTTCTCCCCTTTTACGAAGTCTACCGGGCCCTCGTCCGGGTGAAGGTCGCTGCACTCGCTTGCGCCCAGGTCCGAGGGCAGCGGATTTCGTCACACGCGGATGATTGCATTCGGTATCTCTCGGCTGCCCAATCCTTGACCGAAGCTCAAGCACCGTGGCTCGTCATCATGCATGGGGTATCCGGCACCGGAAAATCCACCGTCTCGGGAACCCTCTCGGAACACGCAGGGGCCATCCGACTTCGTTCGGACGTCGAACGCAAACGCCTGTTCGGATTATCACCGTCGGATCGGAGTCCCGGGGAAATCAAGGACGCCGTGTATGGAATGGACGCGACGCGAAAGACGTATGACCGCCTGCGAGCCCTTGCGCGGCAGCTTCTGCTGTTCGGATATCCGGTCATCGTGGATGCGACCTTTTTGAAACGGCGGCATCGTGATGAGTTCAAAAAGCTGGCAGCCTCGTTCAACGTCCCCTTCCTGATACTGGACATGCAGGTCAAAGCAGCCGCTCTTCGCGAAAGGATCGCGGCTAGAGCCGTCGCGTCGGATAACGTCTCGGAAGCCGACCTAGCCGTGCTGGAACAACAGGAGCGGGACCAAGAACCCCTCGCGCCGGTCGAACGAGTCTCGACCCTGAGGCCTCACTCAGGCGACCCGTTTGACCTAGCCGAGGTCGTCGGCATGCTCGAATCAAGAAACCTCTGATTTCATGCACTATCGGGCGCAGGGCTGCGTTGTGTCCTCGCTCAACCCTCACCTATCTCTCTGATAAGCCTCGGGTTTCGCTCCGGGCCGCCTTGCCCTGGCATCCCGCTATCACAATAAATCAGAGGTTCCTTAACACGCGAGGAGGGGAAGTCGCACGCCCCGGGGGGCTCTGGCGTCAGGCCACCCCGGAGTAGTAGCGCAGAATATCCGACACGGAAATCAGGCCGATGATTTTACCGCTTTCCGTCACGCACACATGACGGGTCGCTTTTTCTTTCATGAGGTGCACGGCCGCGACCACCGACTCACTGCTTTCAATCGTTAGAATCGGTTCACGCATGCACGTTTTGACGGTCGTTGTCGCCGCATCGACCCCGTTGGCGACCACTTCCCGGCTCAATTCGGTTTCCGTAATACTTCCGATGAAGTCATCGCCGCCTTCGACCAACAGCGAGCCGACTTTCCACTTCTGCAAGGATTCTCCGGCTTCCCGTAGCGTGGCGTCATGCGGGACGGAGCGAATTGACCGGGACATGAATTCGCTCACGGTGGGGCTGCCCGTCGACTGGGAGCGTCGACCGGCACTGGCCTGAGCCCTCCGCGCCTCCAAATCCGCGACGCAGCTTTCCAATACTCGTAGCCGTTGTCGCAGGGCTTCCCGTTCATTATCCAGACCCGCCCCTTCCGGAGCTTCATCCGAGATATTGACGAGTCCTCCCGCTTCTCCCAACTGCGCATATTCATAGGCTTCCAACATACTCGAAGAACTGCCCAACACTTCGGCAATGAGTTCCTCCATGGCCAAGTCAAATTCTTCGATGGATGATTGCGTGGATGAGCCTCCCATCACAAACGTCTTCAGGCTCGCAATTTGCTGACGAAACCGATCGATATTCTGATCGAACGCGCCGCTTTTCTCCTTAACCGACCCTCTAGATTTATCCATGACGCCTCCCTAAAGCAATAAGCGTCGATGGTACCGCACTGGACTCGGGTCACACAAGATTGAAATGACATGATTTTTCGCATTCGTGATGATTTTTCATCCTTCCGGCACACAATCCTTCATGACAAGACGAGAGTATTCGTGAGATAATATTTTGTAATTGGTGTCTCTAAAACTCGTGATCGTGATGGACCCGAGCAAGGAGGAGGCCGATGGATTTGAAAATTGACAGCCGGAACGTCGGTATGACGCCGAGATGGAAACAGGAAATCCAAGACCGGATAACCACACTGCAAACCGAGTACGACAACATCACGCACGCCAGAATCACGTTGACCAAAAACCCACACCATAAAAAGGGAGACGATAACGCCGAAGCGCTGATCGTGCTGAATCTTCCTCCGCGTCATACCGTCACTGCACGGAAAGAAGCCAAGAGTTTCGAGGAAGCCATTCGCTCCGCGTTCAAAGCCGCAACGACCGAAATCAAGAAATTTCGCGAAAAGCCCGTTTCGCAGAAACCCGTCAAACTCGAGGCACTCTGACTCGTCCCAGGTCGGATGATCGCCGGGTCTGCGGAAAGCGACCGGCAATCTTTCAGGGATCCGGGAAAACGGTGCGCTTCGCCGTGTGACATGTTGACACAATGGAGGCCTAAGTGAATCAAAAGTTATACGTTGGGAACCTGTCCTATGCGACGACGGACCTCGAATTGCAGGAACTGTTTGCCCAACATGGAACCGTCCAATCCGCCAATGTGGTCACGGATCGTTATACCGGACGATCCCGGGGCTTCGGGTTTGTGGAAATGGGAAGCGGAGAGGAAGCGCAGCAAGCCATCGAAGCGCTCAATGGCACAGACTTCCAAGGCAGAAATCTCGTGGTAAATGAGGCGAGACCTAAAGAAAAATCTTTCCGCCCGCGAGGGTAACTTCTGGCCACAATCCCCTGATTCCTTTGACGTTTTCATGCCTTGCCGATAGCAGGAACGCCTTTACATCCGGACGTCCCGGCTTGCCACGCGAGGTATGTGATCCGCACGCTTTCCACAAAAAGCAAGGTTAAGCCTTTACAATCCGTCGTTGGGCAGGTATCCTTGGGAAACTTGCCTTTTCGAGTGCTGCTTCATCAGAAGGTGGACGAGCTATCGAGAAGAAGAATCCGGAAGTGTGTGAAGGGCAGCACCCGCTTTTTGAACAATTCTTCAAAATTTGAAATGCCGGTTTGTTCTCAGACCTGACGAGACTGATCACTCAATGGACACTAACGCCATGTCGACTCTGACCGATACAAAAGCAGTTGTTCCCATCCCGCGTGCCACTGATCACTTGACCCTGTCGATGTTTTGCGCCGTCACGGCCGGGGCCATCGTGGGACTGCCCACCTACGCCTATTTCTATGATTATTCATGGCTGGCGTGGACCATGTTCGGGCTGCTGTACATCATCACGGGCCTTGGCATCACCGTGGGATATCACCGTTTATTGGCCCATCGAAGTTTTACGTGCCCCGATTGGGTGAAGGGCGCGTTTTTGATCGCCGGGGGCTGGGCGTTACAAAATTCCGGACTCAAATGGGCGGCGGATCACATACGCCATCACGCGCGGTGCGACCAGGAAGAGGATCCGTATAATGCGCAATTGGGATTCTGGTACAGTCATTGTGGGTGGCTCTTCTGGAAGGATCCCCATAAAGACAATAAATATGCCACCAAGCTGAAACAGGACCCCGTGGTCGTGTGGCAAAACCGGTATTATATCCCGATTGTTCTGTCCGGCCTGGCGCTGCCCTTTGTGGTGGGTTTCGTGTACGGCGGCTGGATTGAAGGACTGGGCTGTTTCCTGCTCGCCGGAGTCGGGCGAACCTTTTTCGTCCTAAATTCCACGTTTTGCATCAATTCCATTTGCCACCTGTGGGGGGGCCAACCGCATGGAGATTCCGATTCCAGTCGTGACAGTTGGTGGGTCTCGCTCATCACCTTCGGAGAGGGATACCACAACTATCACCACATGTACCAAAGTGATTATCGGAATGGTCCCAAGTGGTACAATTTCGATCCGTCGAAGTGGCTCATCTACGGTCTCTCCCGCGTGGGACTCGCCAGTTCTCTGCGCCGTTTTTCCTGATCTTCACGTTTTCGCGTAGGGATCAACGATCGTTGATCCCTACATTTTCCCCTTCACCCCAGCCGTAGGTCGGGTTAGCCGAAGGCGTAACCCGACATCGCCCCGTCGGATTACGCTACGCTAATCCGACCTACAATTACTTTCCTCCCTCCTTCCTTGTTATCGCCCTCTTCCGGGAGTACCGTGTAAGTAGGACATGCATTCGACAGCTCGTGAGGGAGAGCCATGGATAACCAAGTCTGCAATTTTATTGGAGGAAAATGGATTCCCGCCCAATCCGGACGGACCTTTGAAAGCCGGAATCCCGCCACCGGCCAAACGATTGTCCAATGCGCCGACTCCGGCGTCGAAGACGTCCGCCAGGCCGTCGCAGCAGCTCGGGAGGCGTTTGACTCCTGGCGTCGTCTGCCGGCGCCCCGACGCGGTGAATTGTTGTACAGGGTCGCCGAACGGTTGGTGCACGAGAAAGAATCCCTGGCCCGAACCTTGACGAGTGAGATGGGCAAAGTCCTTGTCGAAGCGCGAGGTGACGTCCAGGAGGCCATTGATATGGCCTATTACATGGGAGGAGAAGGCCGGAGGCAGTTCGGGCACATCGCTCCGGCCGAGTTGCCCCATAAATCCGCCTGTGCAATACGAGAGCCGCTTGGCGTCGTCGGCTTGATCACTCCCTGGAACTTTCCCGTGGCCATTCCGGCCTGGAAAAGTTTCCCGGCCCTGATTATGGGTAATACGGTGGTGCTCAAGCCGTCTCCCGATACACCGTTCACGGCGGCACTTTTCGTGAAGATACTGGAAGAGGCCGGCATTCCTCCTGGCGTCGTCAACGTGATACTGGGGAGCACCCCGCAGGCAGGAGAAACCCTGGTGAAACATCCCGACGTCGCGGTCATTTCCTTCACGGGCTCAACGGCCACGGGCGGAAAAGTCGCCTCGGATGCCGCGACTCATCACAAACGGGTGGCTCTGGAAATGGGTGGCAAGAACGCCATCCTCGTCATGGAGGATGCGGACCTGGAGTTGGCCGTCGAAGGCATCGTGTGGAGCGCCTTCGGTACCAGCGGGCAACGCTGTACGGCCTGTAGCCGGTTGATGGTGCATCGAGCAGTGAAAGACCGGTTGGCGACGTTGCTGTTGAAGCGCATGCAGATGCTTCGAGTGGGCAACGGCCTCGACCCCGAAACCGACGTGGGACCATTGATCAATCAAAGTCAACTCGACCGGGTCCACGAATTCGTCAAGGCTGGTCAACAGGAAGGTGCTCGACTGCTTGCAGGCGGATATCCGCTGACCGAAGGCGAATATGCCTCCGGCTGTTTTTTCGCGCCGACTTTGTTCGACCAAGTCACCCCTTCCATGCGTATTGCCAACGAAGAAATCTTCGGACCGGTCCTGACCGTCCTGGAAGTCGAAAACCTCGATGAGGCCATCGCCTTGAACAACTCCGTGGAGTACGGGCTTTCGAGCGCATTGTATACGCAAGACGTCAACCGGGCCCACTACGCCATGCGCGAGCTCCGCTCGGGGATCGTGTACATCAACGCCGGGACCATCGGCAGTGAAGTGCATTTGCCGTTCGGAGGCGTGAAAGCCACGGGGAACGGACACCGTGAGGCCGGGCAGGCAGCGCTGGATACCTTCAGTGAATGGAAATCCATTTACGTCGATTACAGCGGCCAGTTACAACGCGCGCAGATCGACATGAACTGACAAGAAACGTGAATCACGGGCGAGGGCACCATGAACAACTCCCTGCTTGAACGCGCGATCGACGCCTACATTCGCGAGTACGTCGCACAAAACAGCGCGGCGCAGCTTGCCAAAGGCATTCTGGATGCCGCGGGAATCGGGCTCAAACCGGTTGTCGATCATATCACCATCAGAACCGGAGACATCGACCGGCGTGCCCGGGAATTCGTCAGGCTCGGGTACGTCTATTCCGAGACCCTGGAGTACCGGAATTGGTATGCCAAGGTGTATCGAGCCCCGGGATTTCCGGCCTTGTTCGTTGATCAAGCCTACAATGACGAACGGGGCAAGACCAGCATCATCCCGGATTGGGTGAACACGTTCGGCGACCAGACCCTTCATCATATCGCCCTGTTGACGGAAGACATTGAAACAGCCATGGGGCAGTTGCAGCGCAAAGGCGTGACCTTTGCCGGATCAGTGACCGGCGAGAGAGGCGAAGTCCTCCGGCAAGTTTTCAGCGTGCCCGAGCGGGTTCGGGGAATTCCGTTTTCCGTGCTGGAATTGATTGAACGGCATGCCGGCTACCAGGGGTTTTCCCCGCCTCAGGCCGACGCCCTGATGCAATCCACGGTGAACTATTAACCAACGGGCAACCCATGCCGGATATCCTACTATTGGGCGCGGGAAAGATCGGTTCCCTCATTGCCACCTTTCTGGCGGAGACCAGGGACTACAGGGTTCATCTGGCCGACGTCGACCTCAAGGCGACAGAACGGAGTTTTGCTCACGCGCGGCCGGAGGTCGTGCCCGCGATCCTGGATGCCAATGACAGGCGAGGCCTGGAACACTACGTGCTCTCGCACCGGCCCGAGGCCGTCATTTCCAGTCTCCCGTATTTCTCCAATCCCACTGTCGCCGGTGTCGCCAGAAAGCACGGCCTCCATTATTTCGACTTGACGGAAGACGTCGAGGTCACCGAATGCATTGAACGCATCAGCCGTTTCAGCCGGAAAGCCTTTGTGCCCCAATGCGGGTTGGCCCCCGGGTTTATCAGCATCGTGACCAATGAGGTCATGCAACACTTCGACACGTTGGAGACAGTCAAAATGCGCGTCGGGGCTTTACCTGTCCACCCCAGTAACGCGTTGAAATATTCCCTGACCTGGTCCACGGACGGTCTCATCAATGAATACGGCAACGTGTGCTACGGCATTGAAAACGGGGTCAAGACCGCGCTGAGACCGCTCGAAGGGTATGAGACCATTGAAGTTGACGGCCTGCTCTATGAGGCCTTCAACACCTCGGGAGGATTGGGAACACTGGCGGATACCTATGCGGGAAAAGTGGAGACCATGAATTACAAAACACTCAGGTACCCGGGACACTGCGACAAAATTCAGTTCCTGATGAACGACCTGAAACTGAATCAGCAACGGGACACGCTCAAACACCTGCTGGAGAACGCCGTTCCCAAAACCGAGCAGGACGTGGTCCTGATATACGTATCCGTGGTGGGGAGAAAAAATGGAACATTGACGGAAGAAAATTACGTCAAAAAACTTTATCCGCGAACTATTGCGGGGAACTTATGGTCGGCCATTCAGGTGACCACGGCTGCCGGCGTGTGCAGCGTGGTGGATTTGGTCCTCTCCGACCCGGTTCGCTACCACGGGTTTATTTCGCAGGAGACGTTTCCGCTCTCAGCGGTTCTCTCGAATCGCTTTGGACGGGTCTACGCGTAACGGGGAGATCCGATTCCGGCCAGCGGTATGGGATCCTCGCCCGTGTCGTCGAGTCGACCCGTCGTCTCCATCTGAAAGAAACCCTTGTCGGAGCGGTCGAGATGGCCGCAGGTGCGACACCGGTACTCGAAGAAACTCAGCACGTTAACGGCCTCAAGCAATTCGCCATGATCTTCGAGGACCATCACCTGGTGGCATTGGGGACACGGCCTGTATCTGCTCATACTCTATCTTACCATGGTTTGGGCATTGTGTGACGGCTTGGGTTCGCTTGCATGGAGGGAAGGCTACAGGCTTTCTATGTCAGATGTGTTAAGCGGGATCAAGAACCATGTTAAAAGCCGTCGGGAACAACGATCGTTGTTTCCGACATGAGGAGCGTGAACATTGTGGGCTCTTACAACTTGAATAGCTGCGAGATCACGAGATAGGCCCAGGATGCCGCGAAGATGTAGGTGATTTCCTTTTCACCGATGTCCTTGTAAATCAGGCGATACCCCACGACCGGCACGACGGCCACCAGGGCGGCCGAGAAAAAGTGTCCCACCACGTCGCCCAGCACCCCTCCGATGGTTTCGTTGCCGGGCAGGGCCAGAAACGCGCTCGCCCCGACCAGGGGCAACCACAACCAGCGGACGTTGACCACTCCTCCCTCCTCGCGTTGTCCAAAATACGGAACCGGGACATTTTATAAAAAATGCCGCTCCGGTGCGACCTCCGCTGAATGCCACGAACTGTCAGGCTCTTCTTTATGGCAAAAAAAGGGGACCGCCCCGAGAGGACGATCCCGTCAGACTGAAGAGAGCGTTGGTTGCGGGGGAGGGATTTGAACCCTCGACCTTTGGGTTATGCGCGCCACTACAGCTTTCGCTGCCTGGGAATCCAGTTCGTGGTCCGGACTTTCTCTTCATCCTCGGACCGGCTTTGCCGCCGTTAGGATGCCTGCCGTCAAGTCTCTACACCTTCTGCCGGAGCGCACCGGCTCCGCCAGCTTGGCTCGGGGTTACCCCGCTACCGGCTTCCCCGAATTTGACAGGTGATCGTACAGAAGTTTCCTTCTGCACAGCCCATTCATTGTTGGGAGGGGTTGCAAATGTTTCGAGCAACCAGCGGATCACTCCTCACGGTATTGAGCCCAACGAGCTACCAGACTGCTCCACCCCGCAGTGGCATCGTAGCGAAGCGCCGCGAACAAAGTCAAATCACCGCCGTTGCGTACGCACGGCTTCACAGGATCGGGGTTAGTTGTGCTATGGTGCGGGCACCATGCTCCTGGCCGGAATCTTCGGAGGCATACTGTTTGTGATGCTGCTCATCGGGGACTGGTATCAGTTCACCAGCCTCCGGCCCTTTGCCGCGCAATACGGGTTCGGCATCGCCCGCCGGCGTGACCGCCTCGACACTCTCTCCCGTCAGTCCCTGATCAGGCGATTCGGAAAGCACGATACGATTGCCCTGCCCCACGGCGTTGCTCGCTGGTTCGGCGTACAAGAAGTGATTTCGCTCCGGCCCTCGTACCAATTATTCTCCATGCGGTTTCGCACGGCATGGCCGTTGAAAGGTACCATCACACTTCATCCCACCGAAACCGGCGTGGCCTTGCACCTCACCAAACGCGTGCCCTGGTCATCGGGTTTGCTCACCTTGACCTGGCTGGGACTCGTGGCAATCGGCACCCTGGTCTTTCTGGTCACGTTCGGCATCGACGGCGGATACAATTCAGCAAGCGGCTGGGCCCTGGCCTTGGGAGTGGGAGGCCTCGGCATCCTGGTCCTGCTCTTCGGGTTAATCCTGGTGTCCTTGGCCTACCGGCTTGAAGATTCGCGATTGATGCAGGTATATCAGGAACTCCAAGACGTGTGGCTTAATCACAGCGCACAAGTCGCGGGCCCATCGTGAAGAAACAACAAACAAAAGTGGCTGTTTTCACTTGATTACGTCAACAAATTGGCGAACGTTTACAACGCCGTCTTGTGAACGATAAAGGGGGCGTCGTCGTCGCGAACCCACAGGCAAAGCGACCGAAGAAGTCCGTCGTCAATGCTGTAGATCCAGCCGTGAATGTCCGGACCCACGCCGGCCGCCCAGGCGTCGCGCACAATGGTTGTGTTGGCTACGTTGGAGATCTGCTCGATCACGTTCAGTTCGCACAGTCGTCGTACACGCGCCTCGCCCTCCAGGGAATCGAGTTCTGCGCGGTGAAGCCGCTGAACATTGCGGATGTGGTTGAGCCAGTTGTCGATCAGACCGTGCTCCGGCTTGGCCAGGGACTCGCGGATACCGCCACAGCCGTAGTGACCGCAGAGGATGACATGCCGAACCGCCAGTACCTCCACCGCATACTGCAGGACCGAGAGGCAGTTCAGATCGGAATGGACGACCACATTGGCGATGTTGCGGTGAACGAACACTTTGCCGGGGGGTAGGTCAATGATCTGGTTGGCAGGCACCCGGCTGTCGGCGCAGCCGATCCAGAGGATCTCCGGTTTCTGCTGTTTGGCCAAGTTCTTAAAGTAGTCCGGATCGGTCTCCTTCAGGTGCTTCGCCCACGCCCGGTTTGCCGCGAACAGAAGTCCTATCTCCGGCAACGGCTCCTCCAGCGTCGATTCGTTCACCTGCGTCATGGTTACGGGCTCTGGTTTTCGCAACGCCGTATGAGGCTGTTCAACCCGTGTTTGCGCTTTGTTTGGTCCGGGTCTGGGCATACATCACACACCGAGGATTGTAAATGTTCAGTAATTCCCTTCGACTCCGCTCAGGGCAGGCGTTGACAGAATGGAGGGTGACTCACCCTATCATCTGGAGGCGACCCCATGCGTAAGAATACGGAGGATAAGACCCTCTACCGCAACTATGTCCGGAAGTGGAAATTTCTGATCCAGGAATACGAGTTGGTCAAAAAGAAGCGGCATCACAAGTTCCGGTTTGCGGCCGACTTCTACCGGTTTCATCAGACCCACCGGCAGACCTTCTTTAAGTATTACCACCGGTTCCGCCAAAGTGGGGCCGACCACGCCCTAGTCCCCCAGACACGCGAGCCGAAGTGGAAACAGCGCCGGGGCTGCGGGTATATTGAGCAGCACGTGCCGCAGCACCGGCAGCAGGGCGTCAATCGCTATGAGATTTTGCCAGCTCCTGGCCCCGAAACTCAAGCACCGGATGCCGTCGCCGAGTACGGTCTATCGGATGACGCAACGCTACGGGCTGAACCGGTTAACGGCCCCGTTGAAACCGGAGAAACGCCGGATAAAGACAATATCACAATTTATCTGGTATGATAGCGGGCATATTACGGAATTATTCTTAACTAATTTATCTAATGGCATCACCTTGCGCCCGAAACGAGGAAAGGGGCTAGCCTGTGAATGGCACATCGAGCAATGAAATCCGACGAAGTCACGCTACCCATTGCAGTGCCGTCTCGTCTTGAAGACCAGCGGCTCCGATCCCGAACATTGGTCAGAATTCCTCGACGATTGTACGGATGGTCACGATCAGCCCTTGTGCTGTCCATCGTCTTGGTCGTCATTGTGTGCTTTGTGCCATGGACGCAAACGGTGACCGTTCAGGGTCAACTCTCGGCGTATTCTCCTACGGAGCGACCTCAAGGGATTCATGCGCAGATCAATGGACGCATTCGCACCTGGCACGTGAACGAAGGGCGCACGGTACAGAAAGGGGACTTGGTCCTCGAACTGGAAGACGTGAATCCTCAATTCATGGCGGAGGACCTCCTTCAACGATTGGATCAATCTCGCGAGGCTTTGAAACAGCGGCGACAGGCCGCTAGAGAGCGGGCACAAATTCTGGCTGAACGTCTGGAAGAAATGACGACCTTGACGCAGGCCGCTACGGCTTCGGCCAAGGCAAGAGTTGCCGAAGCAGACCATAAGGTGCAAAGCTCAAAGCAACGTGTGACCACGGCCAACATCGCTAAGGAGACTGCTGTGTTAAACCTCGACCGGTCACGTATCCTGGAAGCTGAGGGGTTACTCTCTCGACGTGACCTTGAACTTGCCATTCAAGCGGCAACTGCAGCCAAGGCGGACATGAAGGCGGCCCAGGCCTCGCTTCGTGAAGCTCAACAAGCACGGCGCGCTTTGGCGCACAATCGTGAACGCGTCGATGCGGAATTGGTACAACGTCAACTAGAGACAAGGGAGCAGCGGGCTTCGGCGCTAGGTGAGGCCGCCGAGGCTTCGAAGGCTTTAGCGGATTTGGAGTTGACTCGATCCAATGCGCTTCAGAGACGTATCGCCAGCCGCGTCCTCGCCCCGCTTGACGGCACGGTCGTCCATCTGACGCGGATCGGTTCTGGTGAAATCGTACACCCCGGGGATCTGTTGTTTACGATTGTGCCTCTCAGTGCCACACCAGCCGTTGAAATGTGGGCCAATGCCATTGATGCCCCTTTGTTAAGACCAGGGCGTCCCGTTCGATTACTTTTCCAGGGAATCCCGGCAATCCCTCTCCCGGCATGGCCGGAATCGATGGTCGGCACGTATGACGGCCGAATTCAAGTTGTCGATCAATCGGCATCCACCAATGGCCAATTCCGGCTGTGGGTGGTGCCTGATACTGAACGGCGAAACTGGCCTTCGCACGTCAATATTCGACAGGGAGCGCAAGTGATGGGCTGGGTCATCTTAAATCGTGTGCCGCTGTGGTATGAAATGTGGCGTCGGTTTAACTTGTTTCCGTCTGATTATGAATCAGCGGAAACAAGTTTGAAGGACGTGTTTTTGCCAAGGGCCGGAAGGGCGGGTAGATAAAAGAACGAGCGTATCGTCGCGAAAGAGGTAGCCATGAAACTTCTACAACTTGTGATGGTGGGGATGCTAGCGATCTGTCCCGGGACTTCCCTCTGGGCACGGGAATCCACGCCAACAACGGCAGAGAACTCATCGCCTTCGATGCTGACGTTGCAAGCTGTGTTGACACGAGTGGAAGAGGACCATCCACTCCTTCGGGGGAGTCAGACACAGAAACTGGTAGCCAGCGGGAAATTGCTGAAAGCACTGGGAAAATTTGAACCGAATCTCGTCAACGATTGGGAGTTGGAACGACTCGTGAATGATGGGAAGACGACAAATGTGGGATTCAATGACACGTTTGTGGAAATGCAGCACCCGTGGGGCATCAAAGGGTTTGCCGGATTTCGAGCGGGCATAGGGGACGTGGAAGTTGCAGATTTGGATATCAATACCTCGAATCAGCCGCTGTTGGGTATCGTGTTTCCTCTCCTTCGAGGGTTGATCACAAACCCAGCTCACGCGGAATTGAAGAAATCCTCGCTGGCCGATAAACAAGCGGAATTGGAAATTCAGCTAGCCCGACAAGATTTGTACCTTGGGGCCGCGACACAATATTGGAGTTGGGTGGCGACCCGAAAATTCATGGAATTACAAAAAAAGGCCGTGGCCGTGGCCGAAGTTCGTGCCTTGCAATTGTCGAAACAGGCTAAGGCCGGAGCGCGAGCGGAGTTTGACGTGATTGAGGCGAATCAGGAAGTTCAGCGGCGTCGAGAGCGGCTGATTAAAGCCGAACGTCGAGTGGATGAAGAGCAATATAAGCTCGCATTGTTTTTGTGGAAAGATGACGATTTGCTCGTCCCTAAACATCTCACGGCTCCACCTTTTCCTTCCATCTTGTCAGAGCAGGCGTTTAAGCAAATCGAACGAGCGCAACAGCGAGCCCTGACCATCCGTCCGGAAGTCCGACTCGTCCATTTGGAGGCCGAGTTCAATCATGTCGACTTGGAAGTGGCCGAAAATAATTTTCTCCCAAATCTGACCGCCGAAGCTCAGCCTTCGAGGAAACCCGGCGAATTCGTCCTGGGTCTTGGGTACCGGTTTGGGGTTCAGTTGAGCTTTCCGTTTCTTCAACGAGGGGCTCGCGGCGACCTGCTTCAGATGGAGGGTAAGGCCCAACGCCTCAAGTTCCTGCAACGTTATCGTCTTCAGCAGGTGGCTATGGATGTGGCGAATGCACGATCAGCCATCATGCGAGCGCAGGATCGTGTTCAGGTTTCGCAACAAGCGCTTAAACTGGCACGGAAATTAGAAAGGGGCGAACGCACTCGATTCAGACTTGGTGCGACGAGTTTACTTCTTGTGAACCTGCGGGAACGCAATGTTCTTGCCGCGGCTGAGGGATGGATTAGGGCCATGGCCGACTATCAGAAAGCGCGCGCCCTGTATCAATGGGCTACTGGTGGGTGGATCAATGCCCCATCGATCGCCGGCATTCAACAGGAAGGAGAAAAGGGCTCATAGTCAAGGCATGAAGCACCCCGTTTCTTCCCTTCGAGAACTCTGGGCTTCGTTAGGCCTGTTCTTAAGACAAGAGCGCCCCATTTTCCTCGTCATGCTTACCTATGCCGTTGTGGTAGGCGTGTTTTCTCTCATTATTCCCCTCACCGTTCAAGAATTGGTGAATACCTTTGCCTTTTCGGTCTCTCCAGTGATGGTCCTCACGATTGTCGGAATCATGGCCGTGATTTTAGTCTTTGTGGGTGTTTTTCGAGTCTTGCAATTTTATGCGATGGACATTCTCGAACGACGGGTCTTCGTTCATGTGGCCCTCATCTTAGCTCAAAGATTACCGCGATATCAGAAGGAGACATTTCAGTCTGAGGCCGTCAGTCGGTTTTTTGAAACCGTGTTTCTCCAACGAGCGCTGTCGAGCTTCTTTGTCGATTTTATCAATGTGCTGGTGGGAGGGGTTATCGGAATGGTCTTGCTGGCAATCTATCACCCCTATTTTGCATTTTTTGATGTCGAGCTGCTTGGGGCAATGATCCTCATCTGCCTCCTTGGCAGGGGCGGGCTCCAAACGACACTTCAGATGTCCGGAGCCAAATATGATGTGTTTAATTGGTTTCAAGAGGTTGCCAACAATTTTTTACATTTCAAAACCGTCAATTCCTCCAACCTCATCATGCGAAACGTTGATCGATTAGCATCGACCTACGTGCAAGCACGTCAATCCCGGTTTCGTATTTTGGTTCGTCAATACATTGGGTCATTGACCCTTCAAGTGATCCTGCACGCGGAACTGCTGGGAATTGCGGGCTGGTTGCTCAGTCAAGGGGAATTGACCGTCGGGCAACTCGTGGCGGCAGAAGTGATCGTCGCGAGTTTGCTCCTCAACTTTGATTCGGTTACGAAACGCGCGTATATCGTGTTTTATTTTTTTACAGCTTTAGCGGAATTGCGTTATTTATTGTCATTGCCTCAAGACGAGTTCCAGGATGGATCGCGCTTGTCAATACCTGAATCCCAAGAGGGCGGCTTGCATCTGACGTGCAGCCAAATGGTTTGGGCAACCGACTCAGAGTCACATGCCCGAGACGTCCACTTTGAAGCCCTGCCAGGAGAAAAATGGGCGTTGATCTGCCCAACGCCATCAACAGGTCATCGTCTATCGTTGGTGTTAGCCGGGTTACTGCAACCGCCGTCGGGAGCCGTGCGGTATAATGGCGTCGATCTACGAAGTCTCTCCACCGACCAGATTAACGGACAGCGAAGTATCGTATTTGAACAGAATCTCACTTTGTTTGAAGGATCTATCGCCGACAATATTACCATGGGTCGTTCAGGCGTGCAGTCAGAGGATTTGATATGGGCGTTACGCGCTGCGCAATTGGAGGAAGACCTCGAAGAGTTGCCTGATGGGCTGGCAACTGTCGCGAAGGAAGGCGGAAGGGACTTTACGCCCGGGCAACGACTCAGAATTTTACTCGCTCGTGCCATTATTACGCGTCCATCGCTCTTGATCTTGGATGGAGATTTGCATGAAATTGCCAGCCATCTTCGAAAACCTATTCTTCATCAGCTTGGTTCCAAGGATTGTCCTTGGACGTTGGTGATCCTCACCATCGATCCCTTTGTCAAACTGTATGTGGAAAAGAGCCTTGATCTTTGTGAAATGCCCTTGAATGTTTGATACGCCCGATCATGCCTCAGTGAAACCATCACCATAAGGCATGTCCCTGTCTCCAAACGGGAATGCCTCGGCTACGAAAGCAAAAGAGAGAAGAGAGGTGTCTCTTATCAGTCGGATGTTTTGAGGAGATCCTGGGGTTTTTTAAGCAGGGTGTCGGCGCGGAATTTGGGGATGACGTAGACCCAGTCCCCGACCCGTTTGTTCAGGGTTTCGATTTCGGCTTTGACTTCGGCTTCTGACTTGATCTTGGGTTGCTCGGGGTTGGTGTCAGCTTCCTTGTCTTGCGTGTCTCCGTCGGATTGCTCGCCGACCTGGGATTCTGATTCTCTTTCCGGTTCGGGTTTCCAGACCAAGTCGGCGTTGAAGACTGCGGAGATCGTCACATAGTTTTTTTCATCTTTCGGGAGAAGTTGCACAATTCCTTGGAGGCCGTCGAAGGTTTCGAACACGGCGGTCACGACCGGTTGGCCGTCGAACGTGACCTCGCTCCGCGGTTTGACGTCATCCAACGAGAGGGAGGTGACCGTGGACACGATGTTGTTCACGGTAAATTGCGACTCCATTTCCAAACCTTGCGGCACGTTGGCCACCTGATAGTTTAGGTCCGCGGGCCTGGCTTTCTCCACGACCAGCCGGGTCTTGTCCGGGTGGGTCACGATCAGGCGCCTTACTCGTTTTGTTTCAATCTGCGTGAGTTCCTTGTCCAGCCATTTGCCCGAATTTTTTTCAACCGCGAGTCTGCCCTGGACCAGCCACGTCTGCGGGTCTCCGACTTTGCGGATGAACAGTTCCTTGTACCCGCTCTTCCTCTGCGCCGCTCGATCATTGCCGATGACGGCCGCCACCACGGTGTTGTCCGTTGCATACTTGAGGGTGATGCCCGTGGATAACGAGCCTTCGGTTTCCACGTCCTGCAACCCCAGTTTTTCGTAGAATTCCGGTTTCCGGGTTTTGGGTTCCAGTGTTGTGAGTTCCGCGAGGCCGATGAGCGTTTCCCGCACGGTTCCAAGGTCGGCCGGGTAGTCATATTTTTCCTTGACGCGCCATATATCTTCCTGCCGGTAAAGCGTGATGGTGCCGCTTTGCGTGGCCACGCTCAGCTCCGTGACGTCGTTGATCACGGTCTTCAGTTCCGGGAAGACGGGTTGGCCCGTCGTCGGGACGCCGGGTCCTTGTAGTTCGGCCATGAACACCGCCACGATGATCAGGACGGCAGCGATGACGACCAGCGTGCTGAGGGTCTTGAGCTTCACGAGCTTGTACAGATTTCAGGTCCCGATTCATGAACTACGCTGGCGGCGGCGCATATTCCAGGCGCCGAGCACGACGCCGCCCACGGCGATCACCAGCGGCATGAGGCCGATGTTCAGAAACTTCACGACGTTTTCGAGGCTATCGATGTTTTTCTGCAACTCGTGCTGGACGTTTCGCAGGGCTTTTCTGGTCGCCACCAGCTCCTGCCGGAAGCCCTCCAGCGCGGCTTGTTGTTCGGCACTCAGAATGATGGTGGTCTGGTCTTCTTTGCGCTTCTGCAAATCCTGAATTTTGCGTTCGGTGTCTTTCAGGCGTTGTTGCAGGGCTTGTTCCTTTTGCCGGAACCGCGCTTCGGCTTCCTGTTGGATGGCCCTGACCAGGGTGAAGGGGCGTGAGAAGCTCCCCCGGTTCCTGACGCTGATCAGGTCATGACTGCCGGTCAGGTTGTCCAAGGCATTGGTCACGAAATCGTTGTTCGCTGCGGTAGGGATCCCGATACGCTGTCCCAGAAAGTTTTGGGACTGGACCCAAAACCGGTCCTGCAACATGTCGGTGTCCGCCACCACGATGACGTTGATGGGTTCCGCGGATTCGGTCAGGTGTTCGGTTTCTTTGCCGACGCCCGCGGCCTCCGGTTCCTTAGGTTCGTCCGTTGCCTCCACGCGCGGCCTGCCGTCGGGAAAGGCTGTTTTCACCTTACCGGTCAGGCGGGCGGCCAACACGAGAGTTTCATCTCCCGGTTGGTAGTCCCGCAGGATACCTTCAACATCGGGCATGAACTGCAAGCGGGCGGACTCGATCTGCATAGCCTGGTCATCGGTTTCCACCAAGGGTGTCCACTCGACCGCGTTGCCCTCTTTTTTGCGCAGGACTCCGGCCGAGGCCATAGTGAGGTTCGGCAGCTTGGCAGTCACGACGTCCTTGGCATTGAGTTGCCGGGGCGTCAGGTCGATCCACACCGGGTAGTCCGCGACCATCATGCGGTCTTGCTTTTGGAAGTTGACCCGTTTGGCCAAGGGGAGATCGCCCACCACTTTACCGTCAACCAGTTCGACTCCCCAGGCGTCGAAAACCGGACCCAGATCGGAATTGCGCGGCCCCTGCATGCCCATGGGGTTTCGGGGATTGGGCGGCACGCGGTCGGCTTCAGCATGGGGATCCACGAAGACGGCAGTGCGGCCGCCGCGCAACACAAACTGGTCGATGGCATAGAGGGTCGGGGCGCTAAGCCCCTTGGGATGCACGACCATGAGCACGTCCACGTCTTCGGGGATGTCCGTGACGGCCTTGTCCAGGACCTTGACTTCCATAACCTCCCTGATGCTGTCCATGATCATCCAGGGCGGCCCTCCGCCCGCGGTCGGTGGAAACGGCATTTGCGGGCCGCCGTCCAGAGGCAGGGTGCTCAACAGACCGACAACTTTCTGCTTGGCGTTGGCCAACCGGTACACGAGTTTGGTGAGATCGTATTCGAGAAATTCCTCACGGCTCTGTTGAAAGAACGGAATGAGTTCACGGTCATCCGTGGCATTGGTGCCCACGAGTCCGAAATAGAACTGCGCGTCGCCCCGGTCGATCGGCACGCCGCGCAGGCCGTATCCGACGGCGCGATCTTCCTCCTCCGAAAAGGGCTCGGGGTCGATGACGTGCAGGATCAGGTGCCCGCCGGCGGCCTGTTCATATTCCTGCAAGAGTTCCAGCACCCGGCTGGTATAGCCTCGAATGCCGGCCAGTTCCACCGCCAGCTTCTTCGACAGGTAAAACCGCAGGGTCACCGGCTCGTCGAGCCCCTGCAGGATGTTTCTGCTGCCCTCGGACAGGGTATAGAGCCGTTGTTCCGTAAGATCGACGCGGGCCGACCGGAACACCACGTGACTCAGGACGTTGACCGTGAAGAAGAGGACCACCGCTATGGCCAATCCGCCTCCTGTCAGAAGCCGAGTGTTCATAGGTTCTTTATTCCGCTTTCTTCCATTCCAGCATCAGCGCCGTGGCAAACAGCCAGAAACCGATGAGCGAGAGAAAATACACCAGGTCGCGCAGGTCGACGACCCCGCGACTCAGGGCGTTGAAGTGTGTCAGGAAACTGAACGAGCTGATCAGTTCCACGAAGAATTGCGGGGCCCACCCGCTGAACAGATCCAGCACCATGGAAAAGCCGCTGAGGACGAACCCCAATCCGACCACCACGCTGATCACGAAAGCAATGACCTGGTTCTTGGTGAGGGCCGACATGCATGAACCGATCGCCATAAAGCCGCCCGCCATCAAAAAGCTGCCGAGGTAGCTTGCCAGGATGACCCCGTTGTCCGGCTCTCCCAGGATATTCACGGTCACCCACAGGGGAAATGTGAGCGCCAACGCAATGCCGGTAAAACACCAGGCGGCCAGAAACTTGCCGACCACGGCTTCCCATAAGGTCACGGGTAGCGTAAACAGCAATTCGATGGTCCCCCCGCGCCGCTCCTCGGCCCAGAGCCGCATGGCCAGGGCCGGGATCAGGACCAGGTAGAGCCACGGGTGAAAATCGAAAAAGGGGATGAGATCCGATTGCCCTCGGGCAAAGAAGTCGCCCAGATAGAAGGTAAAGGCTCCGGCCAGCATCAGGAAGATGATGATGAATACCGCGGCGATCGGCGTGGCAAAGTACCCGACCAGTTCCCGTTTGAAAATGACGCCGATCCTGCCCATGTCCTGTTATCTTGCCGGTCCCTTCCGCAGTCCGTTCCTGCCGAGCTGTTCCTACGTGAGGGCCTGGGCGGGTATGGTCAACGAACGGAACACTTCATCCAGGTGTCCGTGTTCCACGGACAACTCCACCACGTCCCAGTCCTGCCGATGTACGCACTGGCTGACGGCTCCGATGATGGGTTGCCCGTCCTTCGGAAGGATCCGATATTCCGGCGCGGTTCCGTCGAGGGCCTCGGCCCGCTCAACGCCGGGCAGCCCTTCCAGTGTCGCCTGCACGCCGTCGGTTCGCGGCCCCCGCAATCGCAGAATCACCGCATTGTGATACCGGGAACGGGCCTCCAACTCCGCCGGCGTGCCGTCGGTGATCACCTTGCCCTTGGCGATGATCATGGCGCGCGTACAGACCGCGTGGACTTCTTCCAGCACGTGTGTGGAGAGAATAATGGCCTTTTCCCGCGCCATGGTTTTGATGAGCCCGCGCACTTCATGTTTTTGGTTGGGATCGAGCCCGTCGGTGGGTTCGTCAAGAATCAACACGGACGGATCATGCAGGATGGCCTGGGCCAGGCCCACCCGGCGCTTGAATCCTTTGGAGAGCGTGTCGATGGGCTGGTGCGCCACCCCTTCGAGATTCACTTTTTCCATGGTCTCGGAGACCCGGCGATACAATTCCGCTCCACGAAAGCCGCGCATTTCGCCGATAAACATCAGAAAACTCAGTGGCGTCATCTCCCCATAGGCCGGAGCTCCTTCCGGCAGATACCCCAGGCTTCTTTTGGCTTCGAGCGGCTGCTCCTGCACGTCGAAGCCGTTGACCTTGACGGTGCCACCGGTGGGAGTCAGAAACCCCGTGATCATCTTCATGGTCGTGGATTTGCCCGCGCCGTTCGGACCCAGGAAGCCCAGCACTTCTCCCCGACCGACCGTGAACGACACGTCTTCCACGGCCACGATCGGCCCGAATGTTTTCCGAAGCTGTCCCAGTTCAACCATCGCGTCCATTGTTTTCTCTATTCCCGTTTCCGGGTTCTGCATCCTGTTTCATAACACGTGTGCCGGAGTCAAGAGCCCTGCACCGGATTTTTCCAGGACCTGATTTGCAGGTTCTCTTTAAGTGGCATTGGCGGATTTTGAGAACGTCGGGGGGGGGTTAGATTTCCGAGGGACGCTCCGTACCCACAACGACCAAGGTCCCCCGCATGATCGGATGCAGCGCGCAATGGTAGGGATACAGACCGGGAGCGAGTCCCGACAGTTCAAACGCGCCATCCGGCCCGATGGATCCGGAATCGAAGGCGCAGGCACCGCTTCCCCGGCATCCGTCATGCGTAATCGTGTGATGCGAGCCCGTGGGATTCTCCCACCGAATCGGGTTGCCGGCCGTCACCGTGGCGGTGACCGGCGCGAAATAGGGCGACCACGATTCCATTTGAATCCTGAACGGTACCGACACGGCACCGACCCAGGAGGCGGTTAGCATGAACGCCAATACAAGCACACCGGGTACGGATCGTTTCACGACTTCACTTCCTTTCTGCTTTCCATGTTCTTCGGTATTCGCCGTCGC
The DNA here is from genome assembly GCA_965207015.1 of Nitrospirales bacterium. GTDB lineage: Bacteria > Nitrospirota > Nitrospiria > Nitrospirales > UBA8639 > Bin75. Next base: position 2,281,171 of record OZ242257.1, read on the forward strand.
GTTGCCCGACGGACGGGTACGCCATATTTACAGTATACACCCCGGCCATAAGGGACTCCAAACTTTCACAACTTGTTGGTTTTAAAGAAGAATGAAATAAGAGAATTCCGAAAACCTTTCTTATCCTTTACCTGTTTTCAGTTGGCGTAATTCATAAAAGGTGCCGCGCCAGACGATACCTCCCCGCCAGAGCACCAACGCCGCCGAACGGCATTGGATATAGACCAACAGGCCAATCGTGAGGGGAAGTAACAGGCCCTGCCAAAATTTCACCCCGAATGGCCCCATGGTGACTCCAAAGCTGATGATCATCATGACGATCGTCACGGCATACCCGGCCTGGGGCCATCCCCCGGTCACCCAGACCCCGATCCACGGCCAGATGTGCATAACCAAGGCGGCCAGTGTCGCCGCAATCACTAAAGAGACGTTGTATCTCATGCCCGCAAACATGTTCTTCATGAGGCCGTCGATGAGTTCCGCGACCGACCGGTACCATTCCACCATGACCATTCCTCTCCCGTTCAGCACGTCCTGCCTGTAGCCGTCGTCTTTCACAAGCTTGCCGAATTTCAGATCGTCGTCCGGCCGCAGGGCCACCGGCTTATGGCCGCCCAGGTCCTGGTAGACGGACGTCCGGATCAGGTTAAACGCCCCAATGCCCATGTAGCGCCGGCTCTGCGGATTTCGGGCTTGCCATGGTTTGAAGATGATGAACATGAACATCCCGAAGGTAGCGGACACCGCCGTCAGGAAACTCCCGGGCATGGTGCCTTCCGGAATCAAGGTCACGTGATCGAACCCGCTCGCCTGCGCGTGCGTCACGGCTTTTCTGAGCGCGGATGGGTGAAACACGATATCCGCATCGGTGAAGAGGATGAATTCGCCTCGGGCCAGTTGCGCGCCAACGTGCAACGCGTGCGGCTTCCCGATCCAGCCCGCCGGCAAATCGTCAATCGTCACCACGGCGAGGCGGGCATCCCGTTCCGCCATTGTTTCAAGAATCGCTCCCGTGTCGTCGGTCGACCGGTCATTGACCACGATGATCTCCAGGTCGGGATAGTCCAATGCCAAAACAGATTGCAGCGCCTGCTCCAGGTTTCGTTCTTCGTTGCGGGCCGGGATCACGACTGAGACCGGGGGGAGCGGGTCTTCGTTTCTAACCGATACGGACGCCAACATCGTGAACGCATGCCGCTTGCTCATGAGCCAGACGCCGGCCGGTATCCAGAACCCAGCAGCCAACATCGCCAGAATGAGATGAATGGTGTACGTGTCCATGTTTTCAGTTCGGATTCTCCGTCCTCCTCACTCTCAACGCGGGATCAGGTACTTCACGAGCTTTTCCATGGTCAGGCCCTGGGCCACGATGGAAAAGACCACGACGACGTAGGTCATGGCGAGGATTACGTCACGGTCAGGGCCGGCCGGCAACGACAGGGCCAGGGCCACGCTGATACCGCCCCGCAACCCGCCCCACGTCATCAGCCACACGGCCCCGGGCGTGAATGAACGCACGCGACTCAGCAGCGCAATCGGCACCCCGATCGCCATGAGGCGTGACAGGAGGATGAGCGGAATCAGGACCGCGCTCGCGAAGAGATAGTCGCCCGTAAACGTGAGCACGAGCACTTCCAGCCCGATCAACACGAACAGGACCGCGTTCAGAATCTCGTCGATCAGTTCCCAGAACGTGTCCAGATGTTCGCGGGTCTTCTCCGACATCGCCAGCACGCGTCCTTGATTGCCCACCATTAAGCCTGCCACCACCACGGCAATGGGACCGGAGAGGTGCAAGGCACCCGCCAGCGCATACCCGCCGGTGACGAGAGCCAGGGTGATCAGCACTTCGACCTGATACTGGTCGATACTTTTCAGGAGCCAATACGCCAGGTAACCCAGCCCCAGCCCGAAGACGATCCCGCCCACGGCTTCCTGCGCGAACAGCCCGGCCACGTAGCCGAAGGTGGGCTCATGCGTCCCGGCCGCCACTTCAGCCAGGACCAGAAAGACCACGACACCTACGCCGTCATTAAAGAGCGATTCTCCCGTGATCTTGACTTCCAGGCTCTTGGGAGCCTTGGCATTTTTCAGAATACTCAGGACCGCGATGGGATCCGTCGGGGAGATCAGGGCCCCGAACACCAGACAGGTGAGATAAGACAGCGGAATACCGATCAGGTTCAACACCCCATAGGTAAATGTGCCCACCAATACGGTAGACAGCATGATGCCGACCGTGGCCAACGATCCTATGGCCCATTTCTGATTGAACAGGTCGTTGAGATTCACGTGCAAGGCCCCGGCGAAGAGCAAGAAACTCAACATGCCGTGCAGCAGGGTCTTGTTGAAGTCGATGGATTCGAGCCATCCGGCGGCCAAGGCCTCCACGTGATACCCGAGGAGATCAATGCCGTGCAGCACAAGGGACCCGGCCAAGGCGATGACCATCACGCCGATGGTCACGGGTAATCGAATGAACCGGTAGTTGAGATACGAGAATCCGGCCGTCAGCGTAAGGACGATAGCGAGGATGTCGAATAAATCCATAGGAGGAGACAGATCGGGTTAAGCCGGTTTTTCACAATAGGCCGGTCGTCCGGGACGGGTGCGGCTCGGGTCAGGAACCCTGGAACAGTTCTTCAAAAAAGAGCTGCATCTGTTTCCAGGATCGCATATCGGCTTGGCGATTGTACTTTAAGGCGTCTATACCGTGGGCATCCGCACCGGGATTGGTGAAACTGTGTCGGGCCCCGGCGTACACCACCATTTGCCAATCCAGGTTCACGGCATCCAAAGCCTGTCGGAATTTGCGTACGTGCTCTTCGGTGAGAAACGGATCGGCGTTACCGTGAGCAATGAGGATTTTCGCTTTGGCGTTTTGGTTTTCAGGAGGCATCGGCAATGCCCCGTGAAAACTCACCACGCCCTTCACGTCGGCCCCGCTGTAGGCCAACTGGAGGACCGTGGCCCCGCCGAAGCAATAGCCGATCGCTGCAAGGCGTTGCGGATCGACCATCTCCCGGCTTTGCAACACGGCCAAACCTTTGAGGGCGCGAGCTTGCCATTGCTTCACGTCCGCCTGGACCTGCTTCATCCAGGTTGCGGCCTGGTCCGGATGGGTCGTGACCTGACCTTTCCCGTACATGTCCACGGCAAAGGCCGCGTACCCAAGTGCCGCGAGTTGCCGCGCCCGGTCGCGGGCATACTCGTTCAAGCCCCACCACTCGTGCACCACCAAGACTCCCGGTCTTTTTCCGGTTCGGGTGTCGTCCCATGCCAAAAATCCTTCGAGTTGCACGTCGCCGTGTTGATAGGAGATCACCTGGGATTGGATTTCGGCAAGACAGAGTGAGGGGATAAACAGAACCAGCATGCATGCTGCGAGTCGGTATAACATCGTCGCTCCTTTCACCAGGGAGTAGGATTTGCAAAATGGAGCCCGAAGCAACGCTTCAAGAGGTGTCCGTTCGATGTTATACCGAAAAACCGTTTTTCTCACAATGGACGGGGCAGAAGGAGGATCTATTTTGTAAGGAGGAGAGGAGGAATTTGTCTCTGATGTTGTCTTATCTGAATGGAGCGTTATGTTTTTCTTTCAGGAAGTCCTTACTGATTCTGTTTGAGTTCAGCGACGTCATCGGCATCCGGGATAACCAGAAATTCGGGATAGGCCTCGATGCCCAACTCCGCCACGTCCTGACCGAGTTCCTCCACGTGCGGAGAGACCCGCGCCTTGATGGTCTTGTCGATGATCAACCACAGGATCCATGAGGTGCCGAACACAAATGCCCCGATCGCCACGATCCCCAGAAGTTGCACGCCCACGTTGCCGCCGGCAGCAATACACACGGCCAGCGTGCCCCACATCCCGGCCACGAGATGGGCCGGAACAGCACCGACAACGTCGTCAATCTTCAGGGTTTCCAAGAGCCTGATACCTGCCGTACAGAGCACCCCGCCCGCGGCCCCGATGATGATCGCCCAGTGATGCTCCACAATATCGGGACCCGCGGTAATCGACACCAATCCGGCAATGGCCCCGTTGAGCCCTGCAAACAGATCCTGACGGCCCAAAATGGGTTTGGACACGGAGATCGCCGCCATCACCCCCGCGGCTGCTGCCAGATTCGTATTAACCAGGATAATGCTGATGGCTACGGCATCGCCGACCCCGGCCAGTGCCAGTTGCGAGCCTCCGTTGAACCCGAACCAGCCCAGCCAGAGGATGAACACGCCCAGCGTGACCGCGGGCACGTTCGAGGGAGGTGTGGACTTGACCGTGCCATCAGGCCGGAACTTCCTGAGCCTGGGGCCCACCACGATCGCCCCGGCCAATGCCGCCCACCCACCGGTTGAATGCACGATGGTCGAACCTGCAAAGTCCTGGAACCCCATCTGATTGAGCCAGCCGCCCCCCCACGTCCATGAGCCGATCACGGGATAGATGAACGCGGTGAGGATCAACGTAAACAGGAAGAACGACCAGAGTTTGACCCGTTCGGCCAACGTTCCCGAAACGATGGAGGCCGTGGTCGCCACGAACACCATCTGGAAAAACCAGTCCGACATGACGGAGTAGCCGTTCTCGACGACCGCTTTTTCCATGGAGGCATCGCCCTTGAGCAGAGCGATTTCTTCAGCGGAAGGACCGTAGAGGAATTTGAAGGAGCCGATCCAAGACTCGACGTCCACGTACATCAAGTTGTAGCCGATGGCGAAGTAGGCGAGCCCTGCGATCGCGTAGAGGCCGATGTTTTTGAGACAGATGACGGAGGCATTCTTCGTGCGGACGGAACCGGACTCCAGCATGGTGAAGCCGGCGCACATCCACATGACCAGCGCGCCCCAAATCAAGAACGAAAAGGTGTTGAGGACGAAATCCATTCTTCCTACCCTTTGTCCGTGATGACCCGAATCATAGCAGACGGAATCGCAATGTCAATAAGCAGGGTGCTGTTCTCTGTATAAAGTATAATCCACCTCTGCGGGGACCTCGATCATCGCGAGACGAAGCGGGCCGGCTTGCCCTGCGTGGATCGCGACCGAGCCGTTCGTCCCGGCGTGGACGACCGCAAAATATTTCACCGCGAGATCATGTTTTTCTGAACCGATGACATCGCTCAGCGTTCCGTGTCCATCAATGACCACCACGGCCAAGGTGCGGTTCGTGGACAATTCGCGCTGGTACCGCTGGCCCGATGGAATGAGAATATCCTGCATGGCCGCCTCCACCACGAGCGATATTGGCGCGCCGTTCCCGATGACGTGTTTCAGGGTCACCCCGTCACGAACCTCGATGGGAAAGTCTTCATGGCGAAACTCCGCATACGTTGGTGTCTGGCGGACGGTTTCTTTCAGGTTCGGCTCGAACCAGATTTGAAAAAATTCACTATGATCGCTGACCGTTTCCTCTTCATGTGAGACGCCCGACCCCGTCTGCATGACCTGCGCGCCTCCGGCTTTCACCCGGCTGCGATTGCCCATGGTGTCGTAATGGCCGATTTCCCCTGCGAGGGCGTAGCTCATAATTTCAAAGGCCCGATGCGGATGGAGCCCGATTTTTCCGTACCCTTTGGCCGTGGCCCAAGCCCAGTAAAACAGGGGACCAGTATGGGGAACCTCGGGACCTTCTCCGGGAAACCCAAGAGGCTTGATTTCGGTGATCCTCCCGCCATCAAATTCTCCGACTCCTTGGACATCGGGAGGATAAATGGTGATTTCCAGGGATTTCTGCATCAGATCCATTGGCGCTCCTTTTCAATCATCTGGTTATAAATCCCTCGCGCACCGGTTCGATAAGATGGATTTGGCAAGGGATCTCGATTTTACCATGTCATGGTAACAGCAATCCCTTTCAGACGCCTAGACTGTGGGGGGGACCGACCGTCTTTCTCAGAGGTTCATAAGAAAAATTGACCTATCTTTTTATGGAATTCTTTGTAAATTAATTGGAAACGAATTGAAATTTTTTAAATATATTAAATTATTTTTACATTTAAAAACAAATAGTTATAATTTAACTTATGCAAATTGAAATGGAAATAATATGAGAATATAATAGATTTATGATCAAGTATGAAATCCCAAAAAGCTGGATTCAATTTGATAGTGGCAGCAAGGATCTGACCAGCACTTATGCAGAAGCGAAGGCCGCAATCCTTTCCCTGCAAACGGTCCCCTACCAACGTCGTTGGGTGGAGACGCTGCAAGACGTGGAATTAAAGCGAGAAGTCGCCGGGACGTCGCGGATTGAGGGGGCCGAATTTACAGAACAGGAACTCGATCTGGCATTCCAGGAAAGCCCGGACCAACTTCTCACGCGTTCTCAGAGGCAGGCCCATGCCGTCGTCCAGACTTATCGCTGGCTTGCCAAGCTTCCTCAAGACCAACCCATCACCGCAGATCTGATTTCTCATATTCACCGGACAATTGTGACGGGTGCGGACGATGATCATTGTCCGCCCGGGCAATTGAGGAAAGAAAATCAGAACGTCAATTTTGGGCTGCCCAAGCATCGAGGCGCCGAAGGAGGCGCAGAGTGCGCATCAGCCTTTCGACAATTCAGCGAGGCCATACATAGAGAGTATCAGGACCATGACCCGATCATTCAGGCATTAGCGGCCCACTATCATCTGGCAGCCATGCACCCCTTCCTTGACGGAAACGGCCGGACCGCCCGAGCCTTGGAAGCCCTTATGCTCCAACGGGCTGGGCTTCGTGATACCTGCTTCATTGCGATGTCCAATTATTATTATGACGAGAAGAATGCGTATCTTACCGCCTTGGCCGAAGTGCGCCAGTCCGGCCACGATCTGGCGCCTTTCCTTATATTCGGTCTCAAGGGCATTACCCTCCAAAGCAAGCGAGTCCTTGCCCAAATTCAGCGTCACATCTCCAAGGTGCTCTATCGGGATCTCATGTACGAACTCTTTAACAGGCTGAAGTCAAAGCGGAAGCGGGTCATCGCAGAACGCCAACTGGAGATTCTCAAAATTTTACTTGACGTTGATTCCATGGAACTTGACCGGCTAATAAAGGCTACGGAGAGTGCCTACAGCAGTTTAAAAAATCCCGTGGGAGGCTTGATTCGGGATCTTCTTAACCTAGCAGAGTTGAATGCAATCGTTATCAAGAAAATTGGGGAAGGTCGCTATGAAGTGGCCGTCAATCCGGAGTGGCCAACACGGCTCACCGAGACCGACTTCTTTGCGAAAATGAAGCAATATCCCAAGGCCAAAACGCTGTCGTTTCTGCGCTAAACTGCAGGAGGTTAAATGTCTGCCACGACGTTTTCACTTGGTCAAATCGTGCACCTGAAATCCGATGCTTCCTTGAAGGGAGCGGTTGTTGAGGTGGTGCCGGGGAAAGTAGAAGACCGCATCAAGATTTTTGTTGATGGAAAGATTCAGACCTACTACGCATCTCAATTGCAGGCTGAAGATCAACACGATGATGACTCTACCTCTCTCTCTTGTGACCAGTTTCATGCATATCTGACTGCGCTGAAAATACGTTATCCCGGCCTATCGACTTTGTATTCGCTCAACGCGGCTCGCGTTGATTTCATACCCTACCAGTTTCGCCCCGTATTGAGATTCATCCGGTCGGACCGTCCTCGCTTACTTATTGCCGATGGCGTTGGTGTCGGCAAAACAATTGAGGCTGGTTTGATTATTAGAGAGTTGCAGGCTCGACGAGAAATCAAATCCATCCTTATCGTGTGCCCACGGCCACTCGTAATAGAGCGGAAGTGGGAACTTGAGATGAAGCGCTTTGACGAACGGTTCACACATCTGGACGGAAATACCCTGCGATACTGCATAAAAGAAATGGACCTCAACGGAGAGTGGCCTGACCAACATCGAAAAACAATTCTCCCGTATTCATTGTTTGACCAAGCGCTTCTTCACGGTTTCACGGATGGCAGGAAGCACAGAAAAGGTCTTCTGGATTTAGATCCGCCCCCGCGCTTCGATCTTGTCATCGTGGATGAAGCTCACCATATCCGCAATCAGGAGACCTACACCCACAAGGCTGTCCGTTTTTTCTGCGATCATGCGGAAGCAGCGGTTTTTCTGACCGCTACCCCTATCCAGCTTGGTAGCCATGACCTGTTTGTCCTGCTGAACACACTACGTCCCGACCTTATCCTGGATCAGGAGAGCTTCAAACACATGGCGGAGCCAAACCCGTTCATCAATCAGGCGGTGGACCATGCGCGCATTCAGGGACCAGACTGGACCAAGCACGCGACAGCAGCCCTTGACCATGCAGCCGCAACAGCTTGGGGCAAAGCGATTCTCAGATACAATCCTGAATTCAACAGAATCAGGAGTCAGCTTGCCAAGGGGCGCGTTGGTGGTGAAGAAAGAATTCAGTTCATCACGGACATCGAAGCCTTGCATACCTTCTCGGGGATCATAAACAGAACACGGCGACGCGACATCGGAGCATTCACCATTCGGAAACCGACAACGGTCACTGTTGATTTCACCACCGACCAAAAACAACTTCACGACGAACTGCTCCGGATCCAAGCAGAGATATTCAACCGGCTTCACGGAGACATCAATATCAAATTCATGATGACGACCATTCGACGCCAAGCAGCCAGTTGCCTGTATGGACTCGCTCCGTTCCTTGAGAGCATTTTGAGCCGCCATCTCGAGGAATTAACATGGGATGCAGCCGACGATATGGGACCAATCCCATCAGGGGATATCATCGGCTCAATCCAATTACAAATTCAAACCATCCTTGAGAAAGCGCGAGCACTTGACCCTCACGATCCAAAACTGCAGGCGCTTCGTAACATCATCCGCGACAAGCAAAGCCTGCCCAATAACAAAATTATGCTGTTCAGCAGCTTTCGACACACACTTTCCTATCTTGAAACACACCTCAGGACAGATGGGGTTCGTGTCGGCACGATTCACGGCGGAACACCGGATGAAGAACGTGTTGCGCTTCGGGATCGTTTTGAGATGTCGCGAGAAGATAGCTGCAGTCTCGACGTTCTGCTGTTCTCAGAAATCGGATGTGAAGGGTTGGATTACCAATTCTGCGATTGCATTGTGAACTATGACCTGCCGTGGAATCCGATGCGCGTTGAACAACGCATAGGCCGGATTGATCGCAACGGCCAGCAGAGTGAAAGCGTTGCCATTTTCAACATGGTCACACCGGGAACCGTCGATGCGGACATTTATGAGCGTTGCCTTGTTCGCATTGGCGTGTTTGAGAAAGCTTTGGGTGGCAGCGAAGAGATACTAGGGGAAATCTCCAAGGAGATCAAAAATATCGCGGAAAACTATTCCCTCAGCGAAGAAGACCGCAGAACCAAACTGCAACAGTTAGCGGACAACAAGATCAGATTCGTCCAAGAGCAGGAGAAACTTGAACAACAGCAGATGGAACTTTTCGGCATTCGTCTGCCCGAAGATCAGATGAAGAAGGAGATCGAAGAGGCATCCAGCTTCTGGCTGTCGCCACCATCACTCCGCAGACTGGTGACACTCTATCTGCAAAATAAATTTGGGAAGGAACCGGAATTCATTCTCGGCGAAAAACCCCTGAAAACGTTGCGTCTTTCTCAAGACGCACGAAACAGCCTACTATGCGACTTTCAGCAACTTTCCAGACAGAACACCCCTGTCTATCGGGAGTGGGAAACTTGGCTGAAGGGAGGCGAACCCCATCTGCCTATTACTTTTGAGTCGGGCTGTGCAAGCCAGCATCCAAAAGCTGCTTTCATCATGCCGCTTCACCCGTTGGTCAAGCAGGCGGCCATGACGCTCAACGCAAAGCCAAGAATCTTCACCGCCCTGAAGGCACAGACAAATGACATTCCTGAAGGCCGCTACGAATTTGCCATCTATCAATGGCAATTCCACGGTATTCGGGAAGATTTGGTGCTGAAGCCTATTGCATCAGCGAAGGAATTGACACCGCACCTTGGCCGCCTGCTTGAAAAAGCGGAGGACTGTTCGCGTGAGATACAGGAAGCCCACGGCTCCCCAGGATTGGATGAACTAGACGCACAGCATCATGAACTGTGGTCAGAAGCGCGAGAAGAGCATCAACAACGGACGCAGGAACTCGCAGCGTATCGGAGAGAGAGCCTATCAACCAGCCACAGGGCACGGATAGCACTTCTAGAAGAACAACTCAAGCAGGCCAGTGACGAGAAACTTCAAAGAATGCGTCGGTCGCAAATTGAGGCAGCCGAGGCGGATTACAAGAGACGTATCCAGAACTTGGATAGCGCCATGGAGAGAGCCGATGTTGTTGCTGAACCGGTGGCGTATGGGACTTTGGTTATAGAGGAAGGATAAGATGGATAATTACGATCCTTTGAAAGTGGTTTCTCAGGTAAGAGCGTGGGTTGAACAATCGCTTTCGTCTCTAACTACTGCTTCTTTAGCTGAAGCAAAGGCGAGATACCGCGAAGTTTTGAAGGCCATTGACCAACTCGAAAAACTGCACATACCTATATCCGACGCGATAAACTCAGAAAGAGAAGAACTTGAAAAGCTGATTAGTGTTGCGGATGAAAGGGAAAAACTGGCTTCCTTGGCGAAAGAACTCTCCTCCTTAGCAAGAGATATAAACCACCAACTGCGGGGCATGAGGACTCCGGGACAACCACGAGCAGGGATAGCACCTCCCAAAACGTTACGAGTTACGTTTCCCGATGGAACGGTCATTTGTAAGAACAAGGCGACGGATACCTTCATTCAATCTCTCCAACATATTGGCCTACAGTGCGTTTCAGAATTGCCAATCAGACATCTCCGCCATCCACTTGTATCGACTCAAAAGGACGAATCAGCAAAAAACTTTCGAGAATTGGAAGGCTACTTTATTGGAACCTATTCCAGTACGAACCAAAAGGCAAAACAGATTCGGCGCATTGCCAGCATACTCAAAGTTGAAATTTCGGTTGAGGTTATAGATTAAAAGGATGCCCCATGCCCAGTGATTATGAAGAAATCCGCGAAGACAATATACGCCGGCGTGGCGAAGAATTTGACGACATTGGACGTCTGATTTCCGAACAGTTGTATAGCGACAGATCCCATTTCGTATACGAGTTATTGCAGAACGCTGAAGATGCTTTGGAAAGGCATCACAGACAACGCTCCAATGGCAGTTCTTCTTGCAAAGTTCAGTTTAGACTTTTCAGTGATCGACTTGAATTCAGACATTTCGGCGTGCCGTTTAACGAAGAAGACGTTAGAGGTATATCCGATGTCTTGAAAGGGACGAAAAAAACAGACCTATCTCAAATCGGGAAATTCGGTATTGGCTTCAAGTCAGTTTATGCCTTTACGGCCTCTCCGGAAGTTCACTCAGGAGATGAACACTTTATTATTAGGCGGTACATCAGACCTGAGGAGAAGTACCTCGAGCCTGATCTTCCAATAGCACCGGGTGAGACTGTTTTCAGTCTTCCTTTCGATCATAAAGATTTAACCTCAGAGCAAGCATTTGATCTCATTTTGAATAAGTTGCAGGGGCTTGGGCCACGGGTATTGCTGTTCTTGAGGCGAATCGACGAAATCGAATGGCGTGTCGAGCCAGATGGAAGAGAAGGACATTATCTCAAAGAAACCAAACATGACGAAACTGCTGGCAACGTACGCTATGTTACTGTCATTGGTCGGAAGAACGGTCTCGATGAGGAACAGAATTGGCTCATCTTCGAACAGCCAGTGACGGTTCCAGATAAAAGTGGGCAGGTTTCCGTTGAAGTAGGATTCCGGCTTGAGACCAACTCCAAAGATAAGAAGGAGCGTATTGTAAGAGAAAACGATTCACGACTAGTTGTCTATTTCCCGACCGAAAAAGACACAAGATTGGGTTTCCTGATCCAGGGTCCATACCGCACGACACCTGCGCGTGACAACATCCCCAAGGATGATGATTGGAATAAGCAACTAATCAATGAAACCGCTGAGTTGGTTGTCGATGCTTTGCGCCAGTTGAAGAAAATGAGATTGTTGTCGGTATCTCTTTTGGAGGCTTTACCAATCAGGCCAGACGATTTTTCAGAGAACAGCATGTTCCGTCCCATATTTAGCAGAGTACGCGAATCCCTTATAAACGAAGAGCTACTTCCAGCTAACGACGGTGGATTTGTTGGTGCACGAAACGCCAAACTCGTCCGCGGTGCTGCACTTTTGAAGATTTTGACTCAAGAGCAACTCCCTATATTGTTTCAGTCAAACGATGAAATCAAGTGGTTGTCAGATAACATCACCAAAGACCACACCCCTGATCTCCATACCTACCTGACGAAAGAACTTGAGATTGAGGAAGTTGACCCGCAAGCATTCGCTCGTCATCTGTCTGAACAATTCCTTACTGGCCAAGATGACGAGTGGCTCATTAAATTCTACGAGTTTCTGTCTGATCAAGAGGCACTGTGGCGGCGCCCACGTTGGCAATACGACACGACGAGCGGCATTCTCAGAAACAAACCCATTCTGCGTCTTCAGAACGGAGTTCAGGTTAACCCATTCCGGTCAAACGGTTCACCAAATGCATACTTGGCTGTAGGAACAGACTCAGAAACTTCACTGCCAATCGTGAAAGTAACAATATCTTCGCATGACGAAGCCCGCCAATTCCTGAACCAGTTGGGTATTGAAGAAGTGGACCTAGTAGCTGAGGTCGTCGAACAGATACTACCAAAATATTCTGACGATTCAGTAACGGTTGAATTTGGGGAGAATAAACGCGATCTCAAGAAAATCGAGCAGGCATACAAGACGGATTCCCAAGAGAAACGGAGCAGGCTTCGGGATGCACTGCTTAAAACACCGTTTATTCTCGCTGATAGCCCGAATGAGGAAGAAACTATCTACAGGAAGCCCGATGAAGTCTATTTTGGAAGTGACGAGTTATGCATCTATTTTTCTGGGAATAATTCCTTTACGTCTGTCAGCCTAGACCACCCACAGGAACCACTCTTCAAGGAACTAGGGGTCGAGAACACCGTAAGGGTTTATCGAAGAAAGAAGGACCGACACGGATTGGTCCTCATCAAAGACGATTACGGTTCCCACGAAAGGGGTCTCGAGGGATTTGATCCTGACATTCAGGTTGATGGTTTGGAATCGGCTCTATCAACTCCAACTCTGGAAAAGAGCGCTTTTATTTGGAACAGGATAGCAATTCCCCATTCTGATTGCATTAGAGGAGTCGTCGAGACATCCACAAGGCAAACTTATGAGGGTAGCAGTCAAAAAACTCAACTATCTGAGTTTGGCAAGCTGTTGATTAACACCGCATGGCTACCTGATTCCAACGGAAATATGTCCAGACCGAGCGATCTGGCCCTTGAGGATCTTCCCGAATCATTTACGCGCGATGAGAAGTTGGCAGATCAACTTGGTATGAAGAAGGATGTCATTAAGAAACTTGTAGAAGAATCTGGAATGTCAGAAGAAGCTTTTACCCTTGCAAAGCAGATTAGCGAGAGTCCCCCTGAAGTCCAAGAACGAATAGCTTCCATCCTTCAAGAAGAGAACAAAAAGCCACCACAATTTCCTCAAAGGAGTTCTGGTGACCCCGAACGCAGACAGAAGCAACTTGCCAAGCAAATCCGTGAAGCTCCTAAGAAGGAATACGAACCACGAACTAGGTCGACGCGCATTACAGAGGCGACGGAATATACGCGTGCTTGGCTTAAGGAAAACTATACAAATCATTCAGACCTGATGATTTGCCAAGTTTGTCACGAGGAAATGCCTTTCAAGAAACGGAATGGCGAATACTACTTTGAGGCGGTAGAAGCTCTCTCAAAAGACCATTTCCTCAAGGAACATGAAGCGCAATTCCTATCGCTGTGCCCACTGTGTGCAGCAAGATATAAGGAATTTGTGAAACGAGACGAAGATGCGATGCAGAATGTGAAAGAGAAATTAGTGAATTCGGATAACCCGGAGGTTACTTTGCGCCTCGGAGACCACGACGCGCGTATTCGGTTTGTCGAAACGCATTGGGAGGACATAAGAACCATTTTGAAAGAAGGCAACTGAACAGACCGCCGCCCACCAAACAACTGGCGCGCCCGGAGGGAGTCGAACCCCCAACCCTCAGATCCGAAGTCTGATGCTCTATCCATTGAGCTACGGGCGCGTCCGACCGTCCTTTTCACTTATTTTCAATAGTCTGTCAACCCGTGATGTTTTCAACGAAGTTCGCCGAGGAAACTGGTAAAATGAAGAGGGGTTCGTTTGTGAGAGAAAGGAAACCACGATGTCGTCAGCACCACAGGCAGGGATTTTTTCGGAAGGCCGCACAGATTTTTATTACCTCGAATATCAGCTTCAGCCTGACGCTGCGACGGATGACGTACGACGGGCGATCGCTGCAGTATTGGCTATCCAAGAAGAGAGTACTGCCGAGACGGTGATCGCCTTCGGCAAGGATGCCTGGGATCGGGTGAACCCCGCGTGGCGCCCTGAAGGGCTGCGGCCCTTTTCCTCTCTTGCAGGAGTCGATGGCTGTTCCGTTCCTTCGACACAGCGGGATCTCCTGTTTTGGATTCAGAGCCAGCGCCGTGACGTGAACATGCAGGTAGCGCTGGCGATTCATTCGTTCATGCGAACGGTGGGAGAACTCAAGCTGGACCTGGCCGGGTTTCAATACCTGGATTCCCGCGATCTCATCGGATTCATTGACGGGACCGCGAATCCCAAAGAGGACAAGGCTCGTGAGGCCGCGCTGATTCCTGAAGGGCAGACGGGAGCGGGAGGAAGTTTCGTGTTGTCCCAGCAATGGGTGCACAACCTTCCCGCGTTCAATTCCCTTTCCCAGTCCGAACAGGAACGGGTCGTGGGCCGCACCAAGCCCGACAGCATCGAACTCGAAGGCGACGCCATGCCCCCGACTTCACACGTGAGCCGGACCGATTATAAGGAAAACGGCAAGGCCTTGAAGATCGTCCGTCGGAGTGCTCCCTATGGAACGGTCGCAGAGCATGGCCTGTACTTCCTGGCCTTCTCCTGTGACCTGTACCGGTTTCAGGTTCTGCTGGAACGCATGTTCGGCGTGTCTGGAGACGGGATTTCCGATCACCTCATCCGCTATTCCCGGCCGGTTACCAGTTCGTACTGGTTTGCGCCGTCGAGTGAAGCCCTCAAGCAGGTTTGCAGCTTAGTCACCGAGGGATGAAAAGAAAGAAAAAGACTCTGGATTCCCGCTAAAAACTTGCGGGAATGACAGGTTTGGGGCGGGTCAGTAGGTCTCGGGGGTGGGAAGATCCACTTCCGGTTTGCTGGCTTCCGGGAGAATTTTTTCCAGGCGTTGTTGAAACTCGCGAATGCGGTTCTGCTCCGCGGAATTGAAACTGACTTTTTCTTCTTTGTGCAAATCCACCAACCGCTCGATCGCCTGGAGCAGGGGCGGCACGGCATCGAAGATCCGGCCGGCTTCAAAGGCCTCGAGCGAATCCACGAAAAAGGCGTAAAGGACCCGATACGGCGGTCCCGCCTGATCCCGGAACCGGTAGACGATCGTTTCATATTTCTCGGTGGCTTCTTCGGTGGGACGGATCCCCCCGGGAATCGCGCTAAACGTCTTTGCCGGCACCTGTGCGGCCAACGCGGCCACCGCCGCAATGAGTTCGCCGAAGGCATCCAGCACTTGTATGGTGTCCATTTCATTTTTTGAACTCATCGCCCTTGTCCCTCTTCCGTGTCCATCGTGTCGCGCACGCGCTTGCCTCGTAATTGATTCACCACGTCCGCCATGTCAGCCGGCAGCGGAGTGACAAAGTGCATGGCCTCTTGCGAGATCGGATGGACAAAACCGAGTACCTTTGCATGCAACATGACCCGGGGAATGACCACGTCGCGGATTGCGCCAACCTTCTTTCCCCCATACGTCGGATCGCCCAGAATCGGACACCCGATCGCCGACAAATGCACGCGCAGTTGATGGGTCCGGCCGGTTTGCGGAAACAGCTCCACATGGGCCGCGAGTTTTTCAAACCGTTCCATCACCCGGTATTGCGTGGCCGACGCCTTGGGCCGGGTCGTGCGCGCGGAAAATTTTTTTCGATCCTTGGTATCCCGCCCGATGGCGACGTCAATCATCCCCTGGCCCTTCTTCGGGACACCCCAGATCAATGCTTCGTAGACCCGGTTTATGGTATGCCGCTTGAACTGGTTGACCAATCCCGCATGGGCTCGATCCTGTTTGGCGACGACCATGATGCCCGTGGTGTTCTTGTCCAACCGGTGCACCATCCCCGGCCGTTCCTTGCCGCCGATGGTTGAGAACGAGCCCGTCCCGGTTTTGAAATGGTGCAACAACGCGTTGACCAGGGTGCCCGACCAATTGCCGGGTGCCGGGTGGACCACCAGACCGGCCTGTTTATTCAGAACCAACAGTGCGTCATCCTCATAGAGAATTTCAAGGGGAATGGGCTCGGGCTGAATGTCGAGCGGTTCCGCCCTGGGGACCCGGAGCACGATGACGTCGCCGGGTTTGATTTTATGACTGGGCTTGGTGGGCTGCCCGTCGACGGTGACGTGGCCGTCGAGGATCAATCGTTGGAGAATGGTTCGGGAAAAATCCGGATCGCGGTTGGCCAGGAAATGGTCGAGGCGCTTGGGGCCTTCGCCAGGGGAAACAACAATCTCCGTCCGCGTGTCAACGTACGGCATGGCCGCATCCGGGACGAACCGGTTACGCGAGCCCTTGCTTCTTGCGGCGCTCGGCCACTTTTTGGCGAAGGCGCGCTTTTTCCAGACTCACCCGGGCCTCTTCGACTTCCGACGGCAGCCCGCCGCGCTCGAGCCGCTCTTCGGCTTTGGCCACGGCGGCGTGGGCCCGGTCAACGTCGATATCCTCGGCTTTCTCGGCGATCTCCGCCAGGACGGTGACTTTCCTGGGCGTCACGTCCACGAATCCCCACAACACCGACATGTAATGCTCGGCTTCGCCGATCCGGTAGTGCAGTTCGCCGATCCGAAGCGTCGTCAGAAAATGACAATGCCCCGGCAACACGCCGAAGTCGCCTTCCGCGCCGGGCGCGGAGACCTGGTCCACGTATTCACTCACCAGGAGCTTGTCCGGTGTCACCACTTCCAACAGCAGTTTGCCCGAGGGCACGGTGTTACCTGTCTCCGCCATTATTGTTTCAGTTTCTCCGCCTTCTCGATGGCTTCCTCGATCGGCCCCACCATGTAAAACGCCTGCTCCGGCAAATCGTCATGCTTGCCCTCGACGATTTCCTTGAAGCTCCGGACGGTGTCTTTGAGTTTCACGTATTTCCCCGGCGTGCCCGTGAAGGCTTCGGCTACGTGGAACGGCTGGGACAGGAAGCGTTGCAGTTTGCGCGCGCGCGCGACGATCTGTTTGTCCTCTTCTGACAACTCATCCATCCCGAGAATGGCAATGATGTCCTGCAAGTCCTTATACCGCTGCAAGGTTCCCTGGACCTGTTGCACGACGTTGTAGTGCTCTTCCCCCAGGATATACGGATCCAGAATCCTGGACGTGGAATCCAGCGGATCGACCGCCGGGTAAATGCCCAACTCCGCCAATTGCCGGGACAGCACGGTCGTGGCGTCCAAGTGGGCGAACGCCGTGGCGGGTGCCGGGTCCGTGAGGTCGTCGGCCGGCACGTAAATCGCCTGCACCGAGGTGATGGACCCTTTCTTGGTCGAGGTAATCCGTTCCTGCAGCGTCCCCATCTCCGTCCCCAGGGTCGGCTGGTACCCCACGGCCGACGGCATGCGACCCAACAGGGCCGATACTTCCGAGCCGGCTTGCGTGAACCGGAAAATGTTGTCGATGAACAGGAGCACGTCCTGGTTTTCCTCGTCCCGGAAATATTCGGCAATGGTCAACCCGGTGAGCCCGACCCGGAGCCGCGCGCCCGGCGGTTCGTTCATCTGTCCGTACACCAACGCGGCTTTCGACTTGGTAAAGTCGGAGGGATCGATGACTTTGGAATCCTGCATTTCGTGCCACAGGTCATTGCCTTCACGCGTGCGCTCGCCGACGCCCGCAAACACGGAAAAGCCGCCGTGATGGAGAGCGATGTTGTTGATCAGTTCCATGATGATCACGGTTTTCCCTACCCCGGCGCCGCCGAATAGGCCCACTTTGCCGCCTTTGGCGTAGGGCTCCAACAGGTCAACCACTTTGATGCCGGTTTCCAGCACCTCGGTCTTGGTTTCCTGCTCTTCGAGGGGTGGAGCCGACCGGTGAATGGAATAGGTCTTCTTGGCGGATACCGGACCGAACCCGTCCACCGGATCCCCCAACACGTTGACCACCCGACCCAGCGTCTCACGGCCCACGGGGACCGAGATGGGCTCACCCGTATCCCGGACTTCCAACCCGCGCACCAACCCGTCAGTGGAGGACATCGCCACGGCGCGCGCCCGATTCTCTCCCAGATGCTGGGCGACTTCCATGGTGAGTTCCGTGCCCCCGGCTTCGCCCTCGCCGTCGCGTGTGATCTTGAGCGCGTTAAAGATGTTCGGGAGATGCCCGGGTGGGAACTCCACGTCGACCACGGGGCCGATGACCTGAATGACTTTTCCTGTTTCGGTACTCACCTGATGACTCCTTTTCTGACGAACGCCATCTCTACTTCAAGGCTTCCGCTCCGCCGACGATATCCATCAATTCTTTTGTAATCGCGGCCTGCCGGGTTTTATTGTAAAACAACGTGACTTTCTGAATCAGTTCTCCCGCGTTCCGGGTTGCCCCATCCATCGCAGTCATCCGCGCGGCTTGCTCGGCGGCCGCCGATTCCAACAACACGCGAAAGGCCTGGACCTGAAAATGTTTCGGCAGCAGGGTTTGGAGCAACTCGTCCTCGTCCGGCTCGAACAGATAGGCGCCAACGGCCTTGGATGACGACTCGCCGGTTTCCCCATCCAAGGATTCGATGGGCAGAAGCTTTTCGACCACCACGCGTTGCTGCATCACGGATTTGAATTCGTTGTAGACCACGTAGAGTTGATCGAACGTGCCGTCGTTGTAGTGCTGGATGATATCCTGTCCCATGTCCAGGGCATGTTCGAAGCTCAAGCGATCGAAGATGCCCGGCCATTCCTGCCGGATCGTCCACGAGCGCCGCCGGAAAAAATCGCAGCCTTTTCTCCCGGCCGGGGACACGCTCACCTGCTCGCCCTGCTCCGAATGCTGCTTCAGAAACTCCGTGGCCTGTCGCAGAATGTTGGCATTGAACGCCCCGCACAGCCCCCGATCACTCGTGATCACGAGCAGTTCGGTTTTGTGGCCCTCGCGTTTGCGCAACAACGGATGCGAGATGGGGCTCGCCCGTTCCGCAAGATGCCGCACCACGTCCCGAAGCTGATGCGCGTACGGCCGGGACGAGAGAATGCGGTCCTGGGCCCGCTTGAGCTTGGCCGCCGCGACCATTTTCATCGCCTTCGTGATTTTCTGGGTATTCTTGACGGAAGCGATCTTCCGTCTGAGGCTCTGTAAACTTGGCATGGACCGTGGGTTCGATCAGAATTGTTTCGTCTGTTTATATTCGGCAATGGCCTGCTTGAGTTGCCCGCCCAACTCGTCGTCGATCTTCTTTTTGGTCACGACGCTTTCCCGCAGTTGAGGATGCCGTTCCTTGATGAACGTCAACAGACCTTCTTCAAATTCACGCACCTTGTTGACGGGTACGTCATCGACAAACCCGTTGACCCCGGCAAAAATCGACAGCACCTGATCCGCCACCGGCATGGGTTTGTACTGCTCCTGTTTGAGCAGCTCCACCATGCGCGCGCCTCGCGCCAACTGGGCCTGCGTGGCTTTGTCCAATTCACTGCCGAATTGCGCAAACGCGGCCATTTCCCGATATTGGGCCAAATCGAGTCGCAGGGTACCCGCGACCTGTTTCATGGTTTTGATCTGGGCCGCCCCACCCACGCGGGACACCGACAACCCCACGTTGATGGCCGGACGAATGCCCGAATAGAACAAGTCACCGGCCAGATAAATTTGCCCGTCGGTAATGGAAATCACGTTGGTGGGAATATAGGCCGACACGTCGCCGGCCTGCGTTTCGATAATGGGCAGGGCGGTCAGACTCCCCGCTCCGTTCGCGTCGCTCAATTTGGCGGCTCGTTCCAACAACCGGGAGTGCAGGAAGAACACGTCACCGGGGAACGCCTCGCGGCCCGGCGGCCGGCGCAGCAACAAAGACAATTGTCGATAGGCCACCGCGTGTTTGGACAGGTCGTCATAGATGATGAGCGCATGCTTTCCGTTGTCGCGGAAATATTCACCCATCGCCACCCCGGCATAGGGCGAAAAGAACTGGAGCGGCGCCGCGTCACTGGCCGTGGCCGAGACCACGGTGGTGTAAGCCATGGCGCCATGGTCTTCCAGCGTCTTGACGACGCGGGCCACCGTTGACCGCTTCTGGCCGATCGCGACGTAGATGCAAAAGACGTCGAGCCCCTTCTGGTTGATGATCGTATCCACGGCAATCGCCGTTTTGCCGGTTTGCCGGTCGCCGATGATCAACTCCCGTTGCCCGCGGCCGATGGGAATCATGGCGTCAATCGCCTTCAAGCCCGTTTGCAAGGGCTCGCTAACGGATTGACGTTCCACCACGCCGGGGGCCCGCACTTCAATCAACCGGGTCTCCGAGGTTTGCACCGGGCCTTTCCCGTCAATGGGTTGCCCCATCGCATCAACCACCCGCCCGATGAGCGCGTCCCCCACCGGCACTTCGGCAATACGCCCCGTGCGTTTGACCGAGTCGCCTTCTTTGATGCCGGTGTCCGATCCCATCAACACGGCCCCGACGCTGTCTTCTTCCAGATTCAGCGCAACCCCGAACACGTCCCCGGGAAATTCCAGCAATTCCCCGGCCATGGCGCCTTCGAGACCATAAACTTTGGCAATACCGTCACCCACCTGAATCACGTAGCCGGTCTCCGTCACATCGACACGCTGATCGAAGCCCTTGATTTTATCCTGAATAATTGAACTGATTTCTTCCGCCTTGATCTGCATGCCTTACCCCTTTACCAATTGAGCCCGCATCTTGTGGAGTCGGCCCCTGACCGTCCCGTCATAGACTTTACTCCCGATTTTGATTTGAACGCCCGCGAGCAAGGACGGGTCGGATTGAAAATCGACTTCCACCTCCCCCTTGGTCGTGGCGCCTAACTGAGCAAGGATATCCTGTTTCATGGCGTCGTCGACCGGTCTCGCCGAGACCACGACGACCTGTTGCTTGCCGCTCTGCCGGATCATCAACGCTTTGAAGGCCTCGGCAATTTCCGGCAGGAACCCGATCCGGTTTTTCTTGAGCAACTGTTCGCAGAACCGGCCCATGATCGGTGGGCAGTTCGTCCGTTCACATAATGACGTGAGGACCTGGAGTTTTTCGTCCAGGGTAAACACCGGCGAGGCCAGCACGTGCTTAAACGCCGGAGAGTCCTTTAACGCGGAAGACAGGGCGTGCAACCCGTCCTGGGCAGCCGTCAGGTCTTCTTGGCGCACCAAGCGAAAAAACGCCTGGGCATACCGCCGTGCTATGGCATTTTTCATGACGAATCAGTTGTGAAGAAAAAGGCAAAATCCCGGTGTTTGCGCTGCTCGCGCAAAAAACGAGTCACGCTATCACGAGGAAAATCCGAGTGTCAACCAAGTGGGGGGCGGGAAGAGGATTTCACGCGCAGGCGGGGTTTTCGCGGATAGCCATCGAACTCTGTTGACGCTCGAAGGGCTGGATAATCCCGCCGCCCAGGACGCGGTCGCCTTGATAGAGGACCAGCGATTGGCCGGGACTCAGGGCTTGCTGCGGTTCCTGGAATTCAACGGCGAGGGAACCCGCCGCATCCTCGCGAACCCGGCCGGAGACTGCCGGCGAGGCATACCGGTATTTGATGTCAACTTGCTCCACGGTTTCGGGCAAGGTGCCGGTCAACCAATTCAGATCATGGACCGTGCACGTTTGCCGGGACAGGTCTTCCGCTCGTCCCAGGACGACCGCGTTGGTTTCGGGGTTCACTTCCTTGACGTAGAGGCGTTCGCCCAGTGCAATGCCTAACCCTTTTCGTTGCCCGGGCGTATAAAAGGCAATGCCGCGATGCTCTCCGATTTTGCGGCCTTCCGGATCGAGGAACGGGCCCGGACGGAGAGCCTGTGGCGCTTCCTCCATCAGGAACGTGCGATAGTCGCCCTGGGTGACAAAACAGATTTCCTGGCTTTCTTTCATTTCATCGGCCGGCAGGTCCAGCTCTTCCGCGCGTTTCCACACCTCCGGTTTTTGAAGATGGCCCACGGGAAACAGGATATGAGGAAGCCATGCGGCCGGGAGCCGATACAAAAAATAGGATTGCTCTTTCTTGGCATCAGCCCCTCGAAACAGGCCAACCCCATCATCGACCGGCAAGACCCGGGCGTAATGCCCGCTGGCCACGAAGTCGATCCCCCGGTCCTGCGCCAGTTGATATAACTGCCCGAACTTCACCCGTTCATTGCATCGCACGCACGGATTGGGTGTGGTCCCACTCAAATACCCTGCGATAAAATCGTCCATGACGTTTGTGCGGAAAACCTCCCGGGTATCGACCACTTCATGGGGAATGCCCAACCGTTGAGCGACGTGCCTGGCCAGGCCGACTTTGCAACAGCCGCGTTCTTCCCACTTTTTCGTGACCGCCGTGTTTTCATCTTCAGGTTCCCAGACCTGTAGCGTCACGCCTTGCACGTCATAGCCCTGCTCCGTCAGCAGTAACGCTGCGACCGAGCTATCGACGCCGCCGCTCATCCCGAGAAGGGCTGTTGGTTTGGACATAACGTGGTCCGTTTCTTGCGTTTAGCTCTCAGCATTCCGAGAGCTTGCTGTGGGTCTATTCGAACTTGACCGCCGACTTCCCGGTTTCCGGGGCAACATCCTCAAGCCCACTGACCCCCATATCGCACATGCCGTGGAACACGACTCCTTCTTCCACGGAAAAAGAGGGGGCACGAACACCGCCGATGAGCACGGCCGGCTTCAGCAGTTGAACTTTTTGGGAGGCAATAATATTTCCTTCGATCTTGCCACTGCTGATAATGGTTTCACAGGTGATTTCGCCTTTCACGACACCACTCTCACCAATCATAAGGGTATCTTGCGAAACAATTTGCCCGTCAAAATGTCCGTCGATTCGGACACTGGTGTCGAATTTGGCTTTCCCTTTGAAGTCGACGCCTTTTCCGAGAAACGTATACGCACCATCCTCAAAAACCGATCCCCAATTCTTGTCCTTTTTTTCTGCTGCAGTACCCCACATAAGATGGCTCCCTCTATACCAAGGCCACGGTTCGCTGACCTAAACGGCCTTGTTGAATTGTTATGATAAAATCACGTCAACGATTCGCGTCAAATCATCCCGGGAATAATAGGTGAGAACCAATTCACCTCCGGACCGTTTCGAGCGAATCACCACCTTTGTTCCCAACTGTTTGCGGAGGCGATCTGCAACGTCGGCATGGACAGGGCTCCCGGCCGCCGGGCGAGATTTCGCCTTCCCGGACCTTTTCTTGACCAATTGTTCAACCTGTCTCACGGAAAGCTGGTCGCGAAGAATTCGCTTCGCCAGGGTCAATTGGTCTTCCGATTTCTTTATCCCAAGAATGACCTTTGCGTGACCCATTGTCAATCGACCGGATGCCACCATGCCCTGAACTTCCTGGGGCAAGGAGAGCAGGCGACAGAAGTTGGCGACCGACGCCCGGTCGCGCCCCACCCGCTCGGCGACTGCTTCCTGGGTCATCCCCAATTCATCGATCAGTTGGCGATAGGCCTTGGCTTCTTCCACCGGATTCAAATTACTACGTTGGATATTTTCAATTAGGGATAATATCGTAGATTCGTCGTCGTTCGATTTTCGGATCACAGCGGGGACAGCCGGCAGTTGCGCCGATTTGGCCGCGCGGAACCGCCGCTCCCCGGCAATGAGTTCATAACGATCTTCACCCTTTCGCCGCACCAGGACGGGTTGAAGAATCCCGTGCTGCTTGACGGATTCCACCAATTCCCGCAGCTCCTCTTCGACAAACGTTTTTCTGGGCTGATACCGGTTCGGCACGATTTGCGCCACGGGTATCATGTGAATCGCTTGCCCGGTCTCCTTCGCCTCGCCCTCAGGCAGAAGAGCCGCCAGGCCTTTACCCAGTGCTTTCTTTTCCATTCGCCAAAAACTCCTTTGCAAAATCCATATAGGCCTTGGCGCCGATCGACGCCGAATTGTAGAGCAAGCCGGGGCGCCCGTAACTCGGGGCCTCGGCCAATGCCACGTTTCTGGGGATGACCGATTGATACACTTTATCCGGGAAAAACTTTCTGACTTCTTCCGAAACCTGCCTGGAAAGGGTGAGCCTGGCATCACACATTGTCAAGAGAATCCCTTCGATCGACAAGGCCTGGTTGAGGCTGCCCCGCACGCGCTCGATCGTCGCCATCAGTCGCCCCAAACCCTCCATGGCATAATATTCACATTGAACCGGGATCAGGACCGAGTTTGCCGCTGTCAGCGCATTCACCGTCAGGAGCCCCAGGGCCGGGGGGCAATCCAGAATGATGAAATCATACTCATTGGGAATAGTCGAGAAGAGGCGCTTCAAGCGTTCCTCCCGCTGCGCGACTCCAGCCAATTCGACCTCCGCTCCAGCTAGATCGGGGCCGGACGGGAGAAGGTCCAATTGCGAAACGGACGTGGCCACAACCGTATCAGCCGCCGGAATGCCTTTGAACAGACAATCATACAGCGTGCGGTCCGGCTGTTCGACTCCGACCCCGCTGGTGGCATTGGCCTGCGGGTCAATATCGACCAGCAGGATCTTCCGTTCACAGAGCGCCAGCGCAGCCGCCAAATTGACGGAAGTCGTTGTTTTTCCAACCCCGCCTTTCTGATTTGCTACTGCGACGATCTTATCCATTGAGCGGTGTTTTTCCGTTACGATGTTCCACGTGGAACAATTTCATGGAGACAGCCTATAGGGGGCCTACAATACTGAGAAGCCTGTTTCCCAACCCGAACGGCAATTCGTAGGGCAGTTCATCGACCACGGAAAATCCTTTCGGCACGAGGTCAGGGGTCAGGGGTTCGGCCCGGCAAAACACACATTTCCCGCATTCGGATAGTAAAAGGGTAACATAGGCCAAACCAAGGTCGAATCTCAATGCTTTCATGAACACCCAATCGAATTTTTCATGAAATTCCGGTTTCTCTGAAAATTGTTCGATCCGGCACGGTTCCACGCAAACGTTCGGCAAGCTCAGTGAACCGATAATGTGGTGCAGAAAAGCCACTTTCTTCAAATTCGGTTCGACAAGGGTAACGGCCTGTTGAGGGCAAACGATGCCCATGGGAATCCCCGGGAACCCGGCGCCGGTTCCGATATCCAGAACCGAACTGGTAGTGCCCGGCAAAAGTACCTTCGTGCAGGCCAGGGAGTCGATAAACAGGTTCCCGATTATATCCTCTTCACTCTTATGGCCCGTGAGGTTCGTTCTTTCATTCCACTTCATAACCTCTTGTAAATAAAACACAAATTTGTCGATCGCGGCAGGTTCGTGGGGCATCCCTATGGCCGTAAACCCCGTCCGGAAGAGTCCTTTAAGTTGTGCTGTGTTCATGATTGTTCCACGTGGAACATTCTGGAAGGAGTTGAAAGAAACCGCAGGAAATAAACCTATGCGACGTGCGCCGAACGCTGGAACCGTTCCAAGGATACAAGCAGTAACGAAATAGCTGCAGGGGTCACGCCGGAAATTCTCGAAGCCTGGCCGACTGTGGCCGGTCTGATTTTCGACAGCTTTTCCGCGACCTCGTTCGAAAATCCGGTCACCTGGTCATACCGGAAGGTCGCGGGAATGCTTTTGCCTTCCAGCTTCTGAAATTTTTCAATCTGTTCGAGTTGCCGTTTGATGTAACCATGGTATTTTATTGAGATTTCAACGGCTTCTCCGATTTCCGTGGTTGCCGGATCCGCTTCTCCGGCTATGTCCATCAAGCGGGTGTAGCTCAGTTCCGGACGCTTGAGCAATTGCGCCAGCGTGGCACCGGGATCGGGTAATTTGGGCTCTATTTGGGTCCACCGCTCTGCCTGTTCCGGCGTCCAGGGGAGGCGCGTCTCTGACAGGCGACGAGTTTCAATCTCCACAACACGTTGTTTTTCCTGGAATTTTGCATACAGTTCATCCGGCACCAGGCCAAGCCGGTGCCCTGTTTCCATCAGCCGCTGATCCGCATTGTCCTCCCGCAACAGGAGCCGGTACTCCGCTCTGGACGTAAACATCCTGTATGGCTCTCGGGCATCCTTCGTGATGAGATCGTCGATCAGCACGCCGATGTAGGCCTGCGAGCGATCCAGGATGAGCGGCGGCTCACCCTTGACCTGCAGGGCCGCGTTGATCCCGGCCATGAGGCCCTGGGCCGCGGCCTCTTCATACCCGGAGGTCCCGTTGATCTGGCCGGCATGGTACAACCCCTTCACGTTCTTGGTCTCGAGGGTCTGGTGGAGCTGGTATGGCGGAAAGTAGTCGTATTCGATCGCATACCCGGGCTTCAGCATCGTGG
Organism: Nitrospirales bacterium; assembly: GCA_965207015.1. Taxonomy (GTDB): domain Bacteria; phylum Nitrospirota; class Nitrospiria; order Nitrospirales; family UBA8639; genus Bin75. The sequence continues at coordinate 2,307,753 of OZ242257.1, forward strand.
CGCGGTCGAGTCCGGGGATAGTCTTCAGGATGGCGGCTTGCACGTCCACCGGCAGGCTGGTCGAAATGCCGTTGGGGTAAAAGGACGGGGAATCCAGTTCCTCGGGCTCCACGAAGATCTGGTGCTGGGTTTTATCCTGAAACCGGACGACCTTGTCCTCGATCGACGGACAATACCGCGGCCCCGTGGAATCGATCACCCCCATGTACATTGGCGATCTGTCCAGGTTGTTCCGGATGATGTCATGCGTCCGTTCAGTGGTATACGTGAGGTGACAGGAAATTTGCGGGTTCGTGATGCGCGACGTCCGCCATGAAAAGGGGCGCGGCGGCACGTCACCGGGCTGTTCGCCCATCACGCCGAAATCAATCGTATCCCGATGCAATCGCGGAGGCGTACCGGTTTTCAAACGCCCGACTTCAAACCCGAAATCCCGCATGCAATCAGACAGGTGTTCCGCAGGCGCCTCGCCGGCCCGGCCGCCGGGCATATGGCTCATACCGATATGGATTAACCCCTTTAAAAACGTGCCCGATGTAATGATGACCGCCTTCGCGTGGACGGTCTCACCGGCATCCGTCACCACCCCGCGGATCGCGCCGCCTTTCGTCAACAGGCGGTCGGCCGTACCCGACACGATCTCGAGGTTGGACTGGCGCGCCAGCGTCTCCTGCATGGCCTTGCGATACAGGGCCTTATCGCACTGAACGCGCGTGGCCCGCACCGCCGGGCCTTTTCTCGTATTCAGCATGCGGAATTGAATGCCAGCCTTATCCGTATTGCAGCCGATTTCCCCGCCCAGCGCATCGATCTCCTTGACCAGATGCCCTTTGCCGATTCCACCCACCGCGGGATTACACGGCATGTGCGCGATCTTGTCCTGATCGATGGTCAGCAGGAGGACCCGGCAGTCCATCCTGGCCGCGGCCAGCGCGGCCTCGCACCCGGCGTGGCCGCCGCCGATGACGATGATGTCACGTTCAATGGACACGAGTATTGTTACCTAATTATTACTTCCCTATACAGAAATCCTGAAATATGCGGTCCAGAATATCCTCGGTGCTCACCGTTCCGGTGATTTCTCCCAGTGCATCGAGCGCGGCTCGGATATCCAACGCCACGCATTCTCCGGATTCTTTTCGTTCAAGCGAACGCATGGCCTCTTCCACGGAGCGGTGCGCGTGCTCCAGGCTGGCCTTGTGCCGCAGCCGCGTCACCAGCACGGATGGGGTCGCTTCCAGCCCTTCCTTGAGGCAGACACTTTGAATGACCGACGTCAAATGATCAAGGCCTTCGCCTGTTTTCGCGGAGACTTTGACAAACTCCGGTCCTGCACCCTCATGTAGCTGGTTCGCATCAAACGTTTGGGATTCGGGGAGATCCATTTTATTCATCACGAGCAGGTGTCGTCGTGAGCCGTACGTTTCGCACACGGCGCGGTCCTCGTCGGTTATCCCCCCGGCGCCGTCCAGCACGAGCAACAATACGTCGGCTTCCGCGATCGCATCCTCGGTTCGACGAATGCCTTCGTTTTCGATCGTATCCCGCGTCCGTCGCAGGCCAGCGGTATCCAGCAGGCGCAGGGGGATGCCCCGGACGTTTAATGATTCGTCGATCACGTCGCGGGTCGTGCCGGGGTGATCCGATACAATCGCGCGATCCAGTTTCAGCAGCGCGTTCAGCAGGCTCGATTTGCCCACGTTGGGGCGGCCGATGATCGCGACCTTGATGCCTTCCCGGATCAGGCGGCCTTCTTCGTAGGACGCGATCAATTGCTCAACGGCCAGTCGCGTGTCCGTCAAGGCTTGCTGCACTTCAGCCGCCTGGATAAAGGTAATGTCCTCTTCGACAAAATCCATCCCGGCTTCCACGTGCGCCAGCACGCGAATCAATTTTTCGCGGAGGGCATCGACTTCCTTTGAGAGGGATCCACGCAGCAAGGATTGCGCGGCTTGCAGGCTCCGCGAGGTCGTGGCTTGAATCGTATCGAGCACCGCTTCCGCCTGGGTGAGATCCAGCCGGCCGTTAAGAAACGCCCGCTTGGTAAACTCTCCGGGTTGCGCCATTCTGGCGCCGCGTTGGATCAGGCCGTGGCAGGTGGCCTGCAGAATCCGGGCCCCGCCGTGGGTCTGGATTTCCACCACGTCTTCACCCGTATATGAACGGGGCTTGCGCATAATCACGACCAGGGCTTCGTCAATGGCCGGACCCTCACCCTGACCCTCTCCAGGGGGGAGAGGGGATTCCGGGTACAGGACGTCGCTCAAATAGAGGCGGTGACTTTCCAGTTGTTGCAGGGGCTGTTGGTTGCGGGGGCGAACGACGTGCGCGGCGATGTCAACGGCGTGGGCGCCGCTGATCCGAACGATACCGATTCCTCCTTCCCCCACGGGAGTCGCGATCGCACAAATGGTATCGTCTATCGAGTTTCCCATTGGAGAACCCGCTAATCACTGGCTTCTTCCTGAGCCTGCTTGGCTTTCCCCTTTTTCTTTTTGGGAGGTTCCCCGTTATCGGATTTCGTGGAGGCATCCTCAGTGGCCGGCGCCGGTGCACCGGCGGGTGCGGGTTTTAAAATAAACCGGTCCGTGACCACCTGTTGGAGGATCGTCAACACGTTATTGGTCAACCAATAGATCACCAGCCCCGCGGGGAAATTCAAAAAGAGAAACGTCAGAAACACCGGCAGCAACAACATCATCTTGGCTTGGGTGGGATCCATTGTGGTGGGCATGATTTTTTGTTGGAGCACCATCGACGCGCCCATCAGGATCGGAAACACGTAGAAAGGATCCGGGATCGACAAATCCGTAATCCACAGCATGAACGGGGCCTGCCGCAGATCCACGGTCATGTACAAAATGTTAAACAGTGAAATGAAGACGGGCATCTGTAACAGCATGGGCGCACACCCGCCCACGGGATTGACCTTGTGCTCTTTGTACAGCTTGATCAACTCCCGGTTGAGGCGTTCTTTATCGTCTTTGAACTTGTCCTGGACGGCCTTGATCTTGGGTTGAATTTTCTGCATGCCCTGCATGGATTTATAGCTCTTGTATTGCAGGGGCACGAACAACAGCTTGATGCCGCAGGTCAAAAGGATGATCGCCACGCCGTAATTTTGGGTGTAGTCATAGACGAATCGCAGCACGTAGAACAGCGGCTTGGCCACCGCTTTCACGATGCTCCAACTCCCGTAAATGAACCAGCCAAAATCGATGGTATCTTCCAGGTCGTGGCCCAACTCGCGCATGAGATCGAATTGCTTGGGCCCGGCATAGAGTTGAAACGCGATCCGGCTCCCTTCGGCGTCAACCGGAAACTCCACACCGGAGGTCACCACATGTTCGGTTTCAGTTTTCGCGAAGACGCCTTGGGCTCCCTGGGGAATTATGACGCTGATAAAATATTTGTCCTGCAGGGCCGCCCAGCGCAGGTCTCCGGTACGCCGGATCTCGGGGTCCGGGCTTTCCTTCTCCAGCGCGCCGTCGATCATCCACGCCGGCCCCAAGGCCCCGATGAACCCTTGCCCCCATTCCACCACACCGAAATTGGTGCCCAACATGACCGCCACGGTATTGTCCAGGCCTTCGACACGAATGGACGTATCGATCAGATAAGAGTCATGGGTAAAGGTGAATTCCTTTTCCACCTGCAGCCCCTTTTCCTCGTTCCGATAAGAAAAGGTCAGATGGCCCGTGGGATGAGCCTCGTCGAGTGTTTCAAAGTCCCGGCTGACTTCAAACAGGCCGGTGTTGAGCAGGGTGCTCACCTCGGGGTCTTCAACCTGCATGGACACCGGTCCGGCAAAATGTCCTTCCGGGTACACGAACTCGATGGGCTGGGGATCGTCGTCGCCCTGGGTCAGATATTCTTTCAGTTTCCAGCTTTGAATCTGCGCGCCGCGGTTCGTGAACGCGGCCCGATACAACGGAGTCTCGACTTCTGCTACCTGTTCCTCCTCCCTTGACCGAAGCGGGCTCGGGGAGGGCGTTGCATCGCCGTTTGCACGAACCCCGGCTGTGGCGTCACGGACTTCAGGCGGAAGAGATTCACCTCCGGCGGGCGCGGCCTCTTGCCCTTCCTCGATGGGCGGGGGTTCAGGCACCAGCCCCAGCTCTTTCAGAATAAAGTCGAAGCTGAATATGATGGCGAACGACAGGAGCAGGAAGATGAGAATCCGTTTTTCCATTTGCTAAAACCGAAGAACCCTTGTGTAGCCGATCAGGGAACGGGATCAATCCCGCCCGGATGGAAGGGATGGCACTTCAGAAGCCGGCAAACCCCTAATCCCACTCCTCTCAGTAGACCGTGACGGGTTATCGCTTCGCTGGTATAGCGTGAGCAGGTTGGTTCAAAGCGGCACTGCGGTCCCAAATACGGAGACACGATTTTCTGGTACGCGACGATGAGCCACAACGCTATTTTGCGCATCTCTCTCACACCCCCCGGACAAGGGGGGCAGGGGGGTCAGGGGAAAACATCAGCTCCTGGCTGATCAGGGTCGTTATCCAAGCTTCTTGGAGGCGTTGATGGTTGAGTTCCAGCGCCGGCCGTTTGGGGAAGATGACGATGTCATAACCCTTCACAAGGCACTGGTACGTGTGTCTCACCAATTCGCGAAAAATGCGTTTCCCTCTGTTCCGCACCACCGCATTGCCCAGCCGGCGTCCCACCACGATTCCGACCCGGGGATTCCCAAGGCCGGAACGGCAGGAAACCACGTTAAAGAATCGCGTCGTAGTGCGCTTTCCTTCCCGTTTGACTCGCTCGAAGTCTTCTGTTTTTTTCAAGAATACCGGCGGGCACCGTGAGGCAACGTCACTCATCGGATACGGTCAGGCGGTAGCGGCCTTTTCGGCGACGGCGGGCGAGTATTTTTCTCCCGCTTTTGGTGCTCATTCGCTTGCGAAACCCGTGGTCTCGTTTTCTCTTGAGATTCGACGGTTGTCGATACGTCATGGACATGGTCAAGACCCTCTTTCCGAAACGGTAATAATGAAAGGATTGTAAATTCCCGCTTATTGACTGTCAAATCAGGTTTGGTGGACCGTCTGCTTCGCGTTCGTCGATTCCGTTGACTCCCTGATGTCCCCCTTCTATAGTCGGGAGGCGCGCATCTCTTCCTCTTTCTCATCAGCAAAGGACCGTCACGGTGATTCGAGGGATTAAAGGCATTAAGGATATTACCCCGGACGAAATGCCCAAGTGGAGCGTGGTGGAGCGGACCGCGCATGCGCTTGCGCAGGCGTTTGGCTTCCATGAAATCCGGATCCCGGTTTTTGAGAGAACGGACCTGTTCGTTCACAGTATCGGGGGCACCACGGACATCGTCGAAAAGGAAATGTATACCTTTCCTGACAAGGACGGCACCTCCCTCACGCTTCGTCCCGAAGGAACCGCGGGTGTCGTTCGCGCGTTTATCGAACGGGGGCTGAAAACCTATGAGGCCTCGCGAAAACTCTATTACATCGGGCCGATGTTTCGCCATGAGCGCCCTCAGGCCGGACGCTTGCGGCAATTTCACCAGTTTGGAGTGGAATATGTCGGGACTTCCGATCCATCCGCCGACGTAGAGGTTATCACACTGCTCTGGAGATATTTTTCAGCGCTCCACTTACCCGGACTCTCTTTGGAACTCAATTCACTGGGCCAATTTGCGGACCGCCAAGCCTACAAGAAGGAATTGGTTTCGTTTCTGAAAACCAAAGCGGACGGGCTCTGCGAAAATTGCCGGCGACGACTCGAGGCCAATCCCCTTCGCGCTTTGGATTGCAAGGTTCCAACGTGTCGTGAAGCCACGACCCATGCTCCTTTTCTCACGGATTTTCTTTCCACGTCGTCCAAAGAACACTTCGATCTGGTGTTGCACGGGTTACAAGCCTTAGCCGTTCCGTATTCGATCAATCCCCGGCTCGTCAGGGGGCTGGATTATTATTCAATGACGACCTTCGAGGTCTCCAGTTCCGTGCTCGGGGCACAAAATGCGATTGGGGCCGGCGGACGATATGATGGATTGTTTGAAACGTTGGGTGGAGTCCCCACCCCGGCAGTCGGTTTCGCCATCGGCCTTGAGCGGGTCATTCTCGCCCTTCCTGATTCAAGCCTGCCGGAACTCGAGCCCTGGGTGTTTGTGGCAGCGTTCGGAGAAAAAGGGAGAGAAGCCGGTACTACTCTCATGGATTCCCTCCGCTCACATCATCTGAAAGCCGATACGGATTACACCGCTTCAACCCTGAAGACTCTCCTGCGCTCCGCAGACCGGCTCAACGCGCCCTATGTCATCATCATAGGCGACGATGAAGTCGCGAATAACCAAGTCATTCTCAGAAATATGGCGACGAAAGAGCAGGAAATTCATGCCTTGGATTCCGCCTCATCAGCGATCCGCAAACGCCTCGGATTCCCCAAACACGTAGAAACATGAATTGACTTTTTCTCGTGTTGCGAATACGATTTTTTCTTTATTTCTTGATACGTAGTGATGCTTAGAACATCGTCTCTTTTTCAAGCTTTTCTATCTTCATCATCAGAGTCCGTGCCTCATACACAATGAGGCTGTCTTCAACTTTTTTTCATCGACCAAAAACGGGTTGTCGTTCCTTCTACGGCGAGAATCCGCTTGTCCTTTCGATCATGGCCCTTTCGATTCTCGTGTTGATTCAGAGCAACCCCCTGGAAACCCATCGTCCGACCGAAGGCCTTCGGATCGCCCTCGGCTTGTCAACAGGATCGGCATCGGTCACGGTTGTTTTGCTCGGACAAGCGAGAATGCTCGTGACTGAAGAAACAAGTGAGGTCGTCGAGGGAGAAATTCTGGAAAAATATCTTCCCACGATCCAGGATCTGGAACTTCCCATTGTCATTCCTGAGGGGAGTCGTGAGGCTTTTCCCGTCGATCCGGATTTTGCCGTTCGAGAAGTCTCCCTATCGGGTATCACTTCCTTGCTGTGCCAGGCAGACCGAGTCATGGTCTTTTGAATCATGAGGAAAGTTCTCTTTTTATTATCTCCGGCGTCAGAATCCTTTATGGAAGAGCTTGTTGCGACATCCGATTTTTCGGACTGCTCCGCGCAGGGCGTCTTTCTGAAAGAGCGTCCCGGATCCGCCAAGCCGGTTCCTTTCCCGTGCTATACGCTTGCGTCTCCGGAAAAAATGGCAGAATCAGCATATCCATCGATTAATTATCCTGACGTGCTGAAAATGATTTTCGAGGCTGAGACTATTATTTCCTGATTTCACAAAAGAGAAAATCCGTAGGAGTAGGAAAAGGAGTAGGGGCTGTGAATAAAGCATTTTCGTTATATCTTATTGAATATATTGAGAAACACTGACAAGAAATATAGGGAAAAGTGGAGGGATAAGAGGTCAAGGACTTGTGATGAGTCGTGAAGAAAGTGGTTGGCTGTTCGAGTGAAATAAGGGAAACAGAAGAATATTTTTAATGGAAAATAAGTTATTAACAGGTGTTAATAATCCTGTGAATAATTATAATGGAAAAGACTGAACAACAGACATTGAGTCTCTGGAAAGAAGCCTTGGGCTTTATCCAGGCGAAAATGGGCCATGAGGTCATAGAAACGTGGTTTAACCCGACAAAATTGGGCGAACTGAACGGGACGAAAGCGACAATTGTCGTTCCCAATAAATTTTTCGGGGAATGGCTGGGAAGAAATTATCGAGAGATGATCGGTGAAGCCTTACAAGCGGTTAGGCCAGGCGAAGAAGGAAAAATCGACGTCGAATTTATTGTCGGTGAGCCGTTATCGCCCGACGCTGGACAGGAAGCGGATAAGTTGCCAACTAGCTCCCCAGCAGACGCGGGTCCACCGCCAACTGCCGAATCCAAAATATACCTTCGAGAATTTTGTCGTTGGGGCTAGCAACCAGTTCGCCCACGCGGCAAGCCTTGCCGTCGCTGAGCAGCCCGCGCGCTCGTATAACCCGTTCTTTATCTACGGGGGCGTAGGCTTGGGGAAAACGCACCTCCTCAATTCCATAGGGAATTTCGTCATGGAGAAAGGTGACCTGAGGATTGCATACGTCACGACGGAACAGTTCACGAATGAAGTCATCAACTCGATCCGATACGACAAGATGATGGAACTACGCCGACGCTACCGAAACATCGATATGCTCCTGATCGACGACATTCAATTTCTCGCGGGAAAAGAGCGGACGCAGGAAGAATTTTTTCATACCTTTAACGCGCTGTATGAGGACAGAAAACAGATCGTTTTATCGAGCGACCGCTTTCCGAAAGAGATGCCGTCGATGGAAGAACGATTACGCTCACGATTCGAGTGGGGGTTAATTGCGGACCTGCAACCGCCGGACGTCGAAACCCGGATCGCAATCCTGCGAAAGAAATCAGAGGAAGAAGGGATTGTGATCGGCGAAGAAGTTATTCACCTTCTGGCCGAAGGGTTAAAAAGCAATATACGGGAATTGGAAGGTGCGTTAATCCGTCTGGGAGCATACAGCACACTGACGGGCCAACCCATTACCATGGATATGGTGAAAACCGTGCTTCGTGATCTGCTGGGGAACAAAAAGAAGGTGATCACCCCGGAAGACGTGCAAGACGTGGTGGCGAGGAGGTTTCACGTCAAAGTCGCCGAACTCAAATCCAAGCGCCGAACCAAGACCGTGGTTCATCCCCGGCAAATTGCCATGTACCTCTGTCGAGAACTCACGGACGCCTCGTTCCCGGAAATCGGACGCGAGTTCGGAGGAAAAGACCACACCACCATCATCCATGCGTGTCGCCAGATAGAAAAAGCCCTCGAGAAGGACAACGCCTTGCGGGCGACGCTGGACAGTCTCAAAGAAGAAATCGGAAAGGCGTAACAGAAGGGAGCCTCTCATGCGAGTGACGGTGGAACGAGAAGTCCTGTTGACGGCCCTCCATCGCGTCCAGGGTATCGTGGAAAAACGAAACACCATGCCCAGCCTGGCGAACGTCCTGCTGGAAGCGAAAAAAGAAGGCCTGGACATTTCGGCGACGGATTTGGAACTTGGCATGCGGGGGCTCTACAAAGCCACAGTCGAGGAACCCGGTTCGGTCACGTTCTCCGCCAGAAAGCTCTATGAAATTCTCAAAGAAATCAACGACCAGGAAATCGCCATGACCGTCACGGCGGATTGTCTGGTGACCATTACGACCGGCCGCGGTGAATTCAAGGTCGTGGGGCTCCCCAGCAAGGATTTTCCGCCCCTGCCCGCCATTGAGCGGGATGGCCTCATTCCTTTGCCCGGCACGGGCTTATTGCAGCTCATTCGCAAGACGCTGTTTGCCGTGGGGGACAACGATACACGGTACGTGCTCAACGGGTTGTTGATTGTGGTCACGAGTGCAGGCGGGAAGCCGATGATCCGGTTGGTGGGGACGGACGGGCATCGATTGGCCATGGCGGAGCAAAAATTGGATGCGGAGAAGAAGGAGTCCGCTGAGGCGCAAGAAGAAAAAGTGATCGTCCCGAAAAAGGCCGCGGTTGAAATTCGCCGGCTGTTGGAAGAGGACGACGATGAGCCGATGATCGGCTTTACCAAGAACATGTTGATCTTCAGGAAAAGCGGGCTGGTCCTCACGTCCCGGTTGATGGAAGGGAATTACCCCAACTATCAGCAGGTCATTCCCAAGGCGGGCAATAAACAGATCACGGTGAACCGCGATGATCTCGAAGGGGCCCTGCGACGCGTCTCGGTCCTGTCCCAGAACAAGACCTATGCCGTCAAGCTCACGTTTTCAAAGAAGGCGATCACGCTCTTTTCGAGTCATCCGGATATGGGAGAAGCGAATGAAGAGATTCCCGCCAGTTTCAACGGCGAGGAATTTTCCGCCGGATTCAATGCCCGATATCTGCTTGACGTGTTGAGCGTCCTGGAAAGCGAGACGGTCGTGCTCAATATGGAAGCTTCCCTCAGCCCGTGTTTGATCCGGGAGAAGGACAACGCCTTGTTCCAGGCCGTCGTGATGCCCGTCAAAGTGTAATGGTCATGTATACTGAAATAGCATGTTTCACGAGGAGATGAACCCTCAGCGTTTGCCAAACGATCCGTCACCTGCCACAGGTCTTGATCCCTCAGGTTTTCCCGAAGAACCCGTTGAACAGAGCGGCTATGGTGCGGAGCAGATCCGTGTGCTCGAAGGCCTCGAAGCCGTTCGGAAACGACCCGCGATGTACATCGGCAGTACGGGTCCGGACGGCCTGCACCATCTCGTCTACGAGGTGGTGGACAACAGCGTCGATGAACACATGGCGGGCTATGGGGAGACGATTGAGGTCTCCTTGGAAATCGACGGCAGTATCACGGTCACGGACAATGGCCGGGGCATTCCCACGGGGCTCCATCCCACCCAGAACAAGTCGGCGGCCGAAGTCGCCTTGACCGTCCTCCACGCGGGCGGAAAGTTTGAGCAGGGCGCCTACACCGTATCCGGCGGCCTCCATGGGGTGGGCATCTCCGTCGTCAACGCCTTGTCGGAATGGCTGGAACTGGAAATCTGGCAAAACGGGCAGGTCTTTGAACAGGTCTATGACCGGGGGACTCCGGCCGCCCCGCTGCAGGTGACGGGAGTGACCAAAAAGCGGGGGACGAAAATTACGTTCAAACCCGACGGGACCATTTTCGAGACGATCGAGTGCAGTTTCGACGTGCTGGCCCAACGCCTGCGGGAATTGGCCTTCCTCAATAAGGGCCTGTCGATCTCTCTTGCCGATAAACGTAGTCAAAAAGAACAGGTCTTTTGTTACAAGGGCGGGATCGTGTCGTTCGTCGAACATTTGAATCAAGCCAAAACCCCGCTCCACAAACCAATTTTTATTTCCGTCGAAAAACCGGACGCCATTTTGGAAGTCGCGCTTCAGTACAACGACGGCTACGCCGAAAACCTCTTCTCCTTTGCCAACAACATCAATACGCGGGAAGGCGGCACGCATCTGATCGGGTTCAAGGCGGCCCTGACCAGAACGATCAATTCCTATGCGAGCGCGAACGATCTCCTGAAAAAGGACATGGACTCGCTCACGGGCGACGACGTGCGGGAAGGCCTCACGTCGGTGGTCAGCGTCAAAGTGCGGGCCCCGCAATTCGAGGGACAAACCAAAGCCAAGTTGGGCAACAGCGAGGTCAAAGGGATCGTCGAAGTCGCCGTGAACGAAGGCCTCGGGACGTATTTTGAAGAAAATCCGGCCGTGGCCAAACGGATCATCGGCAAGGCGGCGGATGCGGCCCGGGCGCGTGAAGCCGCCCGGAAAGCGAAGGATCTCATCCGCCGGAAAAGCGCCCTGGATGGCGGATCGCTGCCCGGGAAACTCGCCGATTGCTCGGAAAAGGATCCGGCCCTGAGCGAGTTGTTCATCGTCGAAGGGGATTCAGCCGGCGGGTCGGCGAAGCAGGGCCGCGATCGCAAATTTCAAGCCATCCTGCCGCTGAAAGGGAAGATCCTGAACGTCGAAAAAGCGCGGTTCGATAAAATGCTGTCGAGCGAAGAGATTCGAACGCTCATCATGGCCTTGGGAACGGGAATCGGCCACAAGCGGGATGACGCGGAAAAAGGCAAGGATGACAAGGAAGCCTTCGACCTGAGCCGCGCCCGGTACCACAAGATCATTTTGATGACGGATGCGGACGTGGATGGAAGCCACATTCGCACGCTGCTCCTCACGTTTTTGTTTCGCCAGATGCATGAACTGATCGATCGGGGCTACGTGTACATCGCGCAGCCCCCGCTCTTTAAAGTGAAAAAAGGCAAATCCGAGCAGTATCTCAAAGATGAACAGGCCCTGAACGACTACCTGGCCGAGTTGGCCGGGCAAGCCGTGGAAGTCTACGTGGATAGTCATCACGCGTTTATCAGCGGGCAGACGCTCAATCCCGTCTTGAAGAAAATGATCGAGTTCGAAGATCTGCTGGGAAGACTGAGCCGGAAAAAACAGGGCTCCGGCCTGTTGCGCGCGTTCGTGGATGAGCCCGCCCTAGGGCGCGAACTCTTAAAAAACCGGCCTGCCGTCCTGGAGTTGATCGAGCGGGTGAAGGAACGATTGACCATGGCCTATCCGGAGGCCGCAGTCCACGTGGACCTGGTGGAAGATGAAGAACATCAATCCAACAAAATCGTCTGCCGGTTGCCGACGAATGGAGTGGTGTCGCACCTCGAAGTCAACCATGACCTGGTGGGGTCCGCGGATTTTCGGGAACTGCAGAAATTGGCTCCCAATGCCATCGGGTTGGGCCGTCCCGGATATCGCATGAAAGTGAATGACGCGGAAACCACCTTTGCCTCCACGGATGAACTCGTTCGGGAGATCCTGGAGGTGGGGAAAAAGGGATTGAATCTTCAGCGCTATAAAGGTCTGGGAGAAATGAATCCCCTGCAACTGTGGGAAACCACCATGAACCCCGAGACGCGATCCCTGCTTCAGGTGAAACTCGAAGACATGACGGGCGTGGACGAGATTTTCACCATTCTCATGGGTGACGAAGTCGAACCGCGACGGAACTTCATCCAGCAACACGCGTTGGAAGTCCGCCGGTTGGACGTGTAGTTGCCAGGAACCCCGATCCCCCCACCCACGATGCCCACCGAAGAACGTTTCACTCAAGTCGCCATCGAAGACGAGATGCGCTTGTCGTACATGGATTACGCCATGAGCGTCATCGTGGGCCGCGCCTTGCCGGACGTCCGTGACGGGCTGAAGCCCGTGCACCGGCGCATCCTGTACGGCATGAACGAAATGGGCTTGGCGCACAACAGAGCCTACCGCAAGTCGGCCAAGATCGTGGGCGAAATCATGGGGAACTATCATCCCCACGGCGATTCCGCCATTTACGATACGCAGGTGCGGATGGCCCAGGACTTCAACATGCGCTATACCCTGGTGGACGGTCAGGGGAATTACGGGTCGGTGGACGGGGACCCGCCGGCCGCCATGCGCTACACCGAAGCGCGGCTTACGAGGTTGGCCGGCGAAATGCTGGCGGACATCGACCGGGAAACGGTCGATTTCGGCCCCACCTATGATGAATCGGACGTCGAACCGCTGGTACTACCGGCCAAGGTTCCCAACCTGTTAATCAACGGCGCCGGCGGGATCGCCGTGGGCTACGCCACCAACATCCCCACGCATAATCTCGGCGAAGTCCTCACCGCTCTGATCCACCTCCTCGAGAATCCCGGAGCGTCGATTGCGGACTTGATGACCATGATCCCGGGTCCGGATTTTCCCACGGCCGGATTCATCTATGGCACACAGGGCATCAAGGACGCCTACGAACACGGGCGCGGCCTGTTGACCATCCGCGCCAAGACGCACGTGGAAACCGATGAGAAGCGGGACCGGTCGAGCATCATCGTAACCGAAATCCCGTACCAGGTGAACAAGGCCAAGCTGCTGGAGAAAATTGCCGAATTGGTGCAGGAGAAACGCGTGGAAGGCATTTCCGACATTCGGGACGAATCGGACCGGGACGGCATTCGCGTGGTGATCGAACTCAAGAAAGGCGAACTCCCGCCCGTCATCCTGAACCAGTTGTACAAGCATACCCAACTCCAGAATACGTTCGGCGTCATCATGCTCGCGCTCGTGAATAACCGGCCGGAGATTTTGAATCTCAAGCGGATCCTGGCGGCCTTTCTCGAGCACCGGCGCGAAGTGGTCATCCGGCGAACCGCCTACGAGTTACGGAAAGCTCAGGAACGCGCGCACATTCTCGAAGGCCTCACCGTGGCACTGTCGCACCTGGATGAAGTGATCGCGTTGATTCGCGGGGCGGCGTCGCCCGATGAAGCCAGGACGGGCCTGACACAACAATTCCCGCTGTCGGAGATTCAGGCCCAGGCCATCCTGGACATGCGGCTCCAACGGTTGACGCAACTCGAACAACGCAAGCTTTCGGAAGAATATGAAGAACTGAAAGCCAGGATCGCCTCGCTGCAGGCCATCCTGGGTTCGGAGGATCTGGTCAAACAGGTTATCAAGGACGAGCTGATCGAACTCAAGGACGCCTATCAGGACGAACGCCGTACCCAAATCGTGCCACAGGAAGCCGAGATCAACATCGAGGACTTGATCGCGGATGAAACAATGGCCGTCAGCATTTCCCATGAAGGCTACATCAAACGTCATCCGGTGTCCGAATACCGGGCGCAGCGGCGCGGCGGAAAAGGCAAGATCGGCATGGGGGTCAAGGAAGAAGATTTCGTCGAAAAGATTTTTACGGCCTCGACGCATGATTTCATCCTGTTCTTTACCAACGCGGGAAGAGTGTATTGGCTCAAACTGCATGAACTGCCCGAAGCCGGCCGGACCAGCAAAGGCAAGGCCATGGTCAACCTGCTGGCCTTGGGCCCGGACGAACGGGTGACCACCACGCTGCCGGTGCGGGAATTCCCCGATGACTTGTACGTGGTGATGGCGACCCGCAAGGGCTATATCAAGAAAACGAAATTATCCGCCTACGGCAACCCCCGGCAGGGCGGCATCATCGCCCTCACGTTGGAGGAAGGGGACAAGCTGATCGGCGTGGAAATCACGGACGGCCGGAGCGACATCATGCTGGGCACCAGGGAAGGTCTGGTCATCCGGTTCCGGGAACGGGACGTGCGGCCCATAGGCCGGACCGCTCGAGGGGTCCGGGGCATTCGCCTAGACGAAACCAATCACGTGATCGGGATGGTCATTATCCAGCCGGAGGTGGAGGCCTCGATCCTGACCGTGACCGAAAAGGGATTCGGAAAGCGGACCGTGGCCACCGAGTACCGGACGAAAGGCCGGGCGGGGCGCGGGGTGATCAGCATCATAGTCAACGAGAGAAACGGATCGGCCGTATCCTTTCATCAGGTGACGGAGACCGATGAAATCATGATCATGACGTCCGAAGGAAAAATCCTCAGGACCAAAATCGAAGCTCTCCGGGACATCGGGCGTAATGCTCAAGGAGTCCGTCTCATCGACATGGAAGAGACCGACCGGGTCGTGGACGTGGCGAAACTCGCCGAGAGCAGCGAGGACGACGGGAACGATGGGAGCAACGGCACCGGTCACGCGGCGGAGACAAACGGGGTTGCATAATCTCCCGTTCTGTCATTCCTGCCTTTCCTTCTGTCATTCCCGCGAAAGCGGGAATCCAGAGTCTTTGTATTTCACCTTCTCCTCCTGGGCGAAAGCTGGGGTGAGGGGGACACGTCCTTTGTCTTTCCAATGCCCAAAAAGCCATTCGATCCCGTCGTCAGAATAGGGCTGACCGTTTTGCTGGGAGGCTTCACGCTGATTGCGGGAGGCATGTTCCTGTCCAGACCCGACCGCACGATACCGCCTTTCAGCATTGGAAGCCAGGAAGGCACGGTGGTGGCCGTGCACGTGCCGGCGTGGACGAGTGATCCGGACATCGAAACCCTTATCCGCCGGTTCCGGAAAGTCGGCGCAAGCCATCATGATTTTCGGTCCATGAAAGTGCGTCCCACGACCCCCGATGACCCGGCCACGCTCTATCGGGAAGTCGTTCTTTATGTGTTTTCCGATCCCCAGTGGACAGAACCCGAAACGCTGCGCCGGTATCTGGCCACACAAGCCACAGCGAACGCGCGACAACAATTGAGCGTCGAAGAAGCCGCGTTTCGCCGCGAATTCCAACGCTCAGCCCGCGCCGGTTTCACCTATAGCCTAGGCCGGACCAAAGGCTGGCTCGGTCCCATTCCCGACCCATCAGCCCTCGAACAACGCCAGAACATTCAAATCCTATTCGACGACCTCGCCCCTTCCTAGCTATTTCTATTCCCCTCTTTTGTAAGGACGGGAACTTTTTCCGAATAGGGAAAAGTTGGGAGGTAGAGCGCCTTTGCTTTTCTCCGTCATCCCCGACCAGATCGGGGATCCAGCGTCTTTGCCTTTGGTATCATCTCCATGCAAACGGGGAACCAGCTTCTCCTTGCCGATCCAGAGGCATCGTGCTATCATTTTGCTATCATATGAGAAGGCACCGAAGGGATTGGGGAGGGAAGCATGGCACAGGTTCTCGTTCGGCAACTGGATGACAAGGTGGTAGAACGGTTAAAGAAACGGGCCAAAGAACATGGCCGGTCGTTGCAATCGGAAGTGAAGACCATTTTGGAAGAAGCGGTTCCCGACTACGAAGGCGCATGGAAACGGATTGCCAAGTTGAAGAAAACTTTCGAACAAGCGGGCAGAACGTTCAGTGACAGTACGCCACTCATTCGAGAGGAACGGGATAGGTGACCCGCTACGTGGTGGATGCGAGTGTCGGCATCAAATGGTTTCTTCCGGAAATTCACTGCGAAGCGGCCAGCCGGTTAGCGTTGTTGAATGCTTCGCTTCACGTTCCCGCGTTTTTTCATTTGGAGCTGAGCAACGTCATCTCCAAAAAAATCCGCCGTGATGAACTGGCTACCGAAGAAGGCGAGGCGATCCTGAAGGAACTGCAACAAGTTCCCATACAAAAACATTCGAATGAACGATTAATGAAGCCTGCATTTAGTCTCGCCATTCAAACCAGGCGAAGTTTCTACGATTGTTTGTACCTGGCCCTGGCTGAAGCCATCAACGCCCAGGTCGTGACCGCGGACCGGAAATTCTGTTCCTCGTTGGCCGCGAGCCGTTATGGAAAGCGAATGCTTTGGGTTGAAGACCTGCCCGCGTAAGGACCAACGATCGTTGGTCCTTACATCAGACCGGCGGCTGGCCTAACCCCATTTTTGATACAAGAAAACTGAGCCACATGGAATATTCAAATCTTATTAAAAGGCGAGAATATGAAAACCTTAACGCTTAGACTCGATGAAGCGCTCTATGCCAAAGTCTTGTCCCTGTCCAAACAACGAAAAGTGACCCGGTCGGAAGTCGTCCGGGAGGCGCTGAACCTCTGCTTTGAAAAAGACAACGGCTCCTCAAAAGGGTCAGCATTTGAGTTAGCCCATGATCTGGCGGGGACCGTGGCCGGGCCGACCGACCTATCAGTCAACAAAATCCATCTAAAAGACTTTGGCCGATAGGGTGGTCAAGCGCTATGCGGATGTTCCTATGTCCTTGGCCGATGCGTGTTTGGTTCGGGTGGCGGAACAACATGCCCAAAGTAAAGTCTTCACCTTGGATCAGGATTTTCGTGTCTATCGAAAACACAGCCGTCACGTCATTCCGGTTCTGATTCCACAGTGAGGAATCGCGTGGGCGACAAACAATGACCCACGCCCTACGCCGGTTCAGTTTTCTCGATCCATTTTTCCATCAGATCGAGAAAGGATGAATTCCAACTCTCATCCACATGCTCATTATTCCACAGCCCGGAGCGACGCACGCGGTCCCGGTCGCTGTGGCGCCCAAGCCAGTTGGCCGGTGGTTCAGGGTGTCTGCTCAGAAGGGCGATGGCGTTGCGTTCGATAGCGCCACGTTCGCTTTCAGGTCCGGGTGCGTCGCCGACTTTCAGCCACAGGAACGGCATGGTCCCGATATAGCGGCTAACGTGCGTCTCAAGCTCGGCCTCGGCCTGCTTGACGTTGGCACGGCTCATGCCGAGTTGCCGCCCGGCTGCGCCGGGATCATTCCTCTTGCCCCAGGATGGCGGCAGAGCCACGTGGTCGCGACGCGCCAGCGCGATGCCGACCAGCAAGCGGAAAATCGACCCCCTGTGGTTTCCACCACCGGTACGGGCCACCCCTCGGTGCTGCGCTAACCGGCGCCACAGCGTGCTTCGGGACTTGGCTATAAGCGCATGGGTTCCCACGCGCACGACCCGGTGCCTGCCCCCCGCCCCCGCATCGCCGGGCTCAAGGAAAAAATACACCCCCCGATCGGGCCAGTTCATTCTGCCGTTGCAGTCTATCAAAACACGCGCGCCGCCGAGGCGAGCTTCCAGTGCGTCGAGAAGTCCGTAAAGGCGAGCCGTGTCGATGAGGCGGTCAGTCATCCCGGTGTGCGCTGAGCCACGACAATTGCCTGCCTTGGCTCAAGCCGTCCATGGGGACGCGCACGGTTAAGCCCCGATCGCGCAATGCGGGTGCGAGAAATTCGCGGTAGGCTTGGCCAGCCAAAAAAATCACGGTGTCAACGCCAGCAAGAGATGGCTCAAGCTCTGCAAGAACTGTCTCGGCCCACGCGCGCCGTTCTGCGACAGGCATGGTTTTAAGTGTCTGTTCGTAGGGCCGGATCACCCGTTCCGGGTGAACCAGGCCGTATTGCGCCGACAAAATGCGCCACTGGCGGGCTTTCTTCTCCACATAGGCCCGCGCCTTTCGGAACCAAGCGGAGGTGTAAAGGTCTTTTGCCGGTGCCGGCTCCGGACTTTTTGTTTTCACACAGGAGACCAGGTAAAGCTCGGTACCCGTATCTCTGATCAATGTTGCGCTGGGATGTTGGGGGCTCCTCATTTTGAACGGTGAGATGAGGAAGGAAGCTATTTGGAATGTCGCGCAGACGACAGCGCCCGGGCTATCACTCTGGCGAGTGACTCCCGTAACTCTTCGTCATTGACCGCTTGAGTATATTCACCGGCAGTTTTCTCCGCAGCGAGAGAAACTGGAGCTTGGTCGATGGTCTCGTCGACGGAGTCCTCGCGGGATTCGGGTAGTTCCCCGATCCTGAAAATAATATCCTCCAACTCGAGTTCCTCCATCTGCGCTTGAATGTTCTCCATTAAAGTGGCCTTGAGATAGAGCAACTGGTGCAGCCACACGGAATTGTCCACGGCCACGTGCAGCTTTCGAAACTTGATCCGGGCCGGCCAGGTATGGGCCGCCACGACCTCGCCCACGAGGATTTTCCATTGTTTTTGCAGACGATACTCCCAGAGGCGCGCCGCAAACCCATGGCTTTGAGAAATTTCCTTGATGACCGACCGGGAGGAGGAAAAGGCGTGCATGGGATGGTATTCTAGGCCGTGAAACAGGTAGGGTCAATTGACGGGGTGGCGAAACTCCGTGCTCCAAGGACGGTTGGCTCTACCCCACCCGCATTCCCTCTTCGGAAATGCGCCCACTTACAAAGGGGAGGAAAAAGAAAAGACCCTGGATTCCCGATTAAAAATGTCGGGAATGACAGATAGGATGTGGGTAGCCCTTGATTATGGTAACGAATGAGTGAACATCTACAGACCTTTTTTCTATAAAGCCGGCAGAGCCTCATGGCACAAGATCCGACGACAAAACTGATCGGGAGCAATCGCAAGGCGTTTCACGACTATGCGATTGAAGAGAAGGTCGAAGCGGGGCTGATCCTGAAAGGCACCGAAGTGAAGTCACTCCGGCAAGGCCGGGTCAATTTGCGCGAGGCCTATGCCACGGTGGCCGAGGGGAAAGCGATCCTGCATAACTGTCATATCGGCGAATACAGTCATGGGAACATCATGAATCATGACCCCTTGCGCGCCCGCGGGTTGTTGTTGCACAAGAAAGAAATCAAGAGATTAACGGGCAAAGTTCAGCAGAAAGGCCTGACGTTGGTGCCGCTCCGCATGTATTTCAATCAGCGCGGGATTGCCAAGGTCGAGTTGGGGCTCGCGCGGGGGAAAAAGCACTATGACCGTCGGGAGACCGTGAAAGAACGCGAGGCCGGTCGTGAAATGGAACGGGCCATGAAACGGGAATCCCGGAAACTATGACGCCTGCATCGGCGTCTTGAGTCTAAGCATGAAGATTCTATCAGCAGATTTTGTGAAGAGTTGCATGAAACCGGCGCACTATCCTCACGAGCGCCTTCCCGAAGTGGCTTTCGTGGGGCGCTCCAACGTGGGCAAATCGTCGGCGATCAATTCGTTGTTGAATCGCAAGGCCATCGCCAAGGTCAGCACGACTCCGGGAAAGACGCAAACGCTCAACTTTTTCCGGATACTCACGAGTGACAAGACGTTGTCCCCGATCTTCTTCGTGGATCTGCCCGGCTACGGCTATGCCAAAGCCGCCCGGTCGGTGCGTGAACAATGGGGCCCGATGATCGAGCGCTATCTGAAAGACCGGCCTCAATTGTGCGCGGTCGTGCAATTGGTCGACGTGCGAGGGGTCGAAGCTCATGACGTGACCACACTGGAATGGCTGACCCATCTCGGGTATCGACCCATCGTGGTGGTGACGAAGATCGACAAACTGTCTCGCGGCCGGCGCCGGCCAGCCCTCTTGCAAGTACGTGAAACGCTGGGCGTGGAACATGATGAAACGGTGGTGGGGTATTCCTCAAAAACGAACGAGGGCCGTCAGGAACTCTGGAACGCATTGAGAGCGCGTTATGAATCGTGGGGCACCCCCGGCTGAAACCCGCGTCACGTTGAGACGTTCAGACTGCCGGGGATTGACGCTTGGAATCGCCGGTTCGCTCGTGTTCCTGATGGCTTGTCAGGCACTGGCTCAAAACAATGATGAACGAGACGGTGGCGCGCCACGCGGGGTGGCAGCAGGCCGCCAAAGCGTCGGAACGTTTGATGGCCTGGCAGGGGAATACCGGGGCACGTCAGACGGCGACGCGTTCGTCGTCTGGGTCGATGTGTCACCCCCGGTCGAGGAGGGGCAACAGGCTGCCCTCCTTCTTTTTAGGGGACAGTATAGAACGCGGTTGGAAGCCTACATCAAAGGGATCATTGCCAACCCCGCCGACGCTTACCGAAAGGTCTGCGAACGGGCCGGGTCCGGCGAACGAAAAGGCCGCCTCAATGATTTGTACAGGGTCTGGAACACGCATGGCGGGCTGGCTCTCTTGCTCGACTTTCAAGGCGATCGCTTGCCTCTCGATTGGGAGGAGATAGAAAGTCAGAAATACTCTCCTCGTCTACGCACTGAGGAGTATATTGTCTGGCAAGAGCAGGAATACGCGATCAGGAGAATCCGCCGGTCCGCCAGGACCGGATTCCTCCAAAGCGTTCAGTTGACGCAAACCGGCTTCTTTCAGAATTTCTTCGATAATCCGGTGATCAACGTGACAAGGGCGGACAACGCGACGCCGGCATACAAGTTGCTGGGATCTTATCTTAAGGCCAAATTTGTCGCTTGGCAGGAACTCGATGCTCTGTTCGCACCGTTTCAGGGTGATGCGACCTCACGCCCCAGCCTATTGGAAGCCTGCAAACTCCTCATGTCAAATGGCACGATTTCTGAGCAAAAGTGACGAAGGAATGTTACAAAAAGGTGCAAAATAGCTCCAAAAGTGCACCAAAAGTATACCAAATAGCATCTAAACGGCACCTAATGAGTACTTTCCCTGGAAATGAAGAAAAAAGGAGACGGGACGACGTGCGATTGCTCGAATCCGCGAGAGTGCGAGGCGTCGGAGGGACTTTAAAACCGGATTTCGATGTAGGCCCGGTCTTTCAGCGTTGACATCCACTTGTCATGGGATTTCTGGATTTTCTCTTGAAACAACCGGTTCCCAATCGCTTCTTCCACTTTCTCAAACGGTTGCGTGATTCCCGGCCGGTTCTCTTCAAGCCGGAGAATGTGGATCCCGATTTCCGTTTCAATCAAGGGGCTGACCTCCCCGGGGCTCAGTTTGTCCAAGGCTTCGCCCAACGGGGCCAGGAGTTCGTCTTTCGTGACGAAACCCAGATCGCCCCCCATCACGCTCTCTGAGCCATCGGAAAACAGTTCAGCCAACTTCTCGAAACTCCTGCCCTCCTCGAGCTGACCCATAAGGACTTCCGCCCGCGCTTTCAGCGTCTCCCGATTTTCATCCAGCTTCGGGATCAGGAGAATCTGCCGGATGTGGTGTGTGCCCGGAGCCGTAAAGCGCTGTTGCTGCTCTTCAAAGTAGGCGCGAACCTCTTCAGGTACGACGACGATTCCTCGACGAACCTCGATATCCCGGATTCGACGCGCCATCATTTCTTCGCGAAGGACGGCCTTTGATTGAGTGGCCGCCGGCGGGAACCCGCCGGGGTTTCTGCGCGTCTGTTCCCAGGCTTGATCCACCTCTTCATCGCTGACGGAAATGTTCTTGGCCTTGGCCTCCTGGACCAGGAGCTTTCGTTCGATCAACAGATTCAAGACTTCAAGGCGTTTCTGAGAGAGACGCGCCTTGAGTTCGTCGCCTTCATAACGAGCTTTCAAGCGAAAGAATTCATCTCCCATTCCCGTTTGAAGTTCTGAAACCGTAATGATCTCCGTATTGACGATAGCGGCAATCCCATCAGTTAACGCTTTACCATCGCCGCTTGTCCCCGACCCGATCGGGGATCCAGTCGGGGATTGGGCGGACCCAACGGAAACGAGACATGCGATCACGCACAGGGTCACAGCCGGAATGGTCGTTGTCCCGAACGTGCGCCGGCATGGCGAGTAACGGGAAGACGAATCGTGTTGGAGATGGTCGTGCATTATGAGAGTGAAGGCATCAAGGTATCCGAAGAAGCATCCAACAGGCCATTCAACATCGTCGTCAGGACCGAAACCACTGCTGACCAGTCGTCGAGGTCCATGGGTACGGCAAAGGAGACCGGCGAGAGAAATTGGAGCCGGCCTTCCGAGTACTGCATGAGCCAATCGAGACTTTCCTGCGCAATCGTGACGTTGGGAGCAAAGGTCAGGGTCACGGTGCCATTGGCAACGTCCAACGACTCCACCTTCAGCTTCTTGGCGAGCAGGCGAGTCTGCATCACCTCAAACAACTGCTCCACGGGTTCGGGCGGCGTTCCATACCGATCCTGTGTCTCCCCGTGCAGCAGCGCCAGATCGCCGACCTTCTGGCTGGCCGAGAGCCGTTTATACAAAGACAAGCGTTGATGGCCGTCCTCCACGTAATCGTCGGGGATGAAGGCCGATACGGGCACGTGCAACGTCGGCTCGATCTCTTCCTCCACGGGTTCGCCTTGCCGCTGTTGCACGGCTTGTTCCACCATTTGCATATACAGATCAAAGCCCACCGCGGCAATGTTGCCGGACTGTTGTTTGCCCAGGAGGTTGCCGGCACCGCGAATTTCCAGGTCCGCAGCGGCAATACGAAACCCCGAACCCAAGTCCGCAAATTCCTGAATGGCCAGGAGTCGTCGTTGGGCATCGGTGCCCAGGATCTCTTCATTGGGGAAAAAGAAATAGGCATACGCCTGCTCGCCGGCGCGCCCCACTCGTCCCCGCAGTTGATAGAGTTGCGCCAGACCGAAGGTATCCGCCCGATCCACCAGGATGGTATTGGCGCGCGGCACGTCCAGCCCTGATTGAATGATCGAGGTCGCAACTAGGATATCCGCCTCGCCGTGAAAGAACTTGAGCATGACGCCTTCGAGCACGTGTTCGTTCATCTGGCCGTGCGCCATAACCAGCCGGGCTTCGGGTACGAGTTCGCGAAGCCAGCCCGCGGTCCGCTCGATGGTTTCGACCCGGTTGTGCACATAGAACACTTGTCCCTGTCTCGCCAGTTCCCGGCGGATCGCCTCGCGGATGAGATTGGGATTGAATCGGACGACCTGGGTGCGAATGGCCAGGCGGCCGGGTGGAGGCGTATCGATCACCGACAGGTCCCGGACTCCGGAAAAGGCCATTTGCAGCGTGCGCGGGATGGGAGTCGCCGTGAGCGTCAACACGTCCACCTGCGTGCGCAGTTGTTTCAGGCGTTCCTTATGCCGAACGCCGAACCATTGCTCTTCGTCGATAATGACCAGTCCAAGGTTTTTGAAGCGCACGTTTTTGTGAAGGAGCCGGTGCGTACCGATGACGATGTCCACGACGCCGGAGGCAAGGTCGGACAACACTGCCTTGACTTCTTTGGGGGTTTGAAACCGTGAGAGCGTCGCCACGTGAATGGGAAACGGCGCGAAGCGGCGCGTAAACGTTTCCGCATGTTGTTGCGCCAGCAGGGTGGTGGGCACCAGCACCGCCACCTGCCGGTTATCCTGGACGGCCTGGAACGCCGCGCGCATCGCCACTTCGGTTTTGCCGTAGCCGACGTCCCCGCACACGAGCCGGTCCATGGGTTTGGGTAGCAGGAGATCCCGTTGAATGTCGTCGATCGCTTTGATCTGGTCAGGGGTTTCTTCATAGTCGAACGCCGCATCGAATTCATGGGCCAGGGCCCCGTCCTGCTGGTACGGTTGACGACTGACGACTTCCCGGTTGGCATACAGCTCGACGAGTTCGTCGGTCATGTCCTCAATGGCTTTCTTGACGCGCGCCTTGGTCTTGGCCCACGCGGTGCCTCCCAATTTGTCGAGGGTCGGCGCCACGTGGTCGCTGCCCCGAAATTTCTGGACCTGGTTCAGCCGGTCCAGCGGCACGTAGAGGGTGTCCCGTCCGGCGAATTCCAGGATGAGATAATCGCTTTCAAAGCCCTGCACGGACAAACGCCGAAGCCCCTTGTACCGGCTGATACCGTGCTGCACGTGGACGACGTAGTCGCCGGAGTTCAAATCCTCCAACGAGGAGAGAAAGGTCGCGGTCTTGCTCTTGGGTTGGGGGCGATGCCGGGAAATCTTGGCGAACACGTCGTCTTCGGTAATCACGGCGAACGGCAATGACGGCGCCACAAACCCCGACGAAAGAAACCCTTGCAGAATATAGAACGGCAAGCGTGCCGAAGGATCGAAAGCGTGAGAGAGGGGGTTCTGTTCCGTCGCGGGCGCATAGTGTTCGGCAAACAGACCCGACAAACGCCCGACCTGTCCGGAGGATCGGACCACGACCATCACCGGCCCGTCACGGCGAAGCCGTTCCAGGATCGTCAGGGTCTCGGTAAAGGACGTTCCGCGGAGCCCCAAGCCCACGCTCCTGGCCGACTGGAGCGGAAGGTCGATGACCGGGGCCCACGCACCGTCGGCGGGCGCGACCACGTCAAACGCCAGAACCGGGCCATCGGTAAGGAACGGCAGGAACTCATCCCAGCCGGCGGCCTGTTGAGCGGGACCCGGATACGGAACTTCGGGATTCGACGTGTCGTGTTCTTCCCATGCCGCGCGCAAGCGTTCTTCCCACTCTCGTGCGTGCTGCGCCAGGGTGACGGGACGATCCATGACCACGAAAGGCGAAGCCGGAAAGTAATCCAACAGGGTGGCCATGGACGGGTAAAAGTCCGGCAATCGCCACTCGGCGTCCGGCGGGATCTCGGCAAGCGAATGGTCGGAATCGTCGGCCGGGAGTAGGTATTCCCTGGCGGGCAGGAGCACCGCTGAGAGTACGGACTCGGTGGATTCCTGCGTGCCCGGATCGAACTGCCGGGTGGACTCCACGGTATCGCCCAAAAACTCGATCCGATAGGGCTCGTCCGCACCGGTCGAAAAGATATCGACAATGCCCCCGCGAACACTGAATTCTCCGGGAATATCCACCACCGACACCCGTCGATACCCGGTCCGCAGCAAATGACGGAGCAGCGATTCCCGCTCAATCACGCTACCCGCTTTAAGGGTCAAACAGGAGTGCGCGAAGACGGCTTGGGGAACCAGGTACTGCAAGGCCGCGGGCGGCGTCGTGATGACCACCGTGGGACGATGGGTTTGAAGCTGAAACAAGGTCCGCATCCGTTGCGTGATGAGATCGATGGACGGGGCCCCGGCTTCATACGGGGCTTGGCCACGGTCCGGGAAAAAGGCCAGGGATTCGGCAGGCAGGTTGAAGAAGTCGAAGAAAAACGCCATGTCCCGGCATAACGATTCCGCCTCATCCTGGGTTGGTGTCAGAATAAGCGAATGCTGGGGGATGATTCCTTCACGCGGCCGGGCGGAGGCAGAAGCCTCGTTCTGCGGTGTCGTCAGCAGACTCAGGATGAACGCGAGGCCGGAGCCATGGGGCCCAAGCACCAAGGGTTGCGCTCCCGGCGTGGTCAAAGCCTCGAACACGGACGCCAGCAGTTGATCGCAGGATGCCTGGAACGGGTTGTTCATGCTGAAAGTATCCGAATAGCTTTTCTTGAATCCTCACGCCGCCTCAACGCTCGTTCCGCTTGGAGATACCGGATATTCCCGACGTGAAGCAAGTCGAAGCCCCGTTGATCAAAGCCCGCCACCAGGGCGTCTTGTTCTCTCTGCCGAGTCAGAAGGGGAATGAGTGCTTGGGCGGTGACGATGCGCGTACTCAAAATCAACCAGACCGTTCGTGTGCCCTAAACAGTCTATGATACCCCGTCCTCTGCGAAAATCCTAGTTCGTCGAGAAGGAAAGATTGGTGACTGGCTCGCCGTCTTCCGGATCGAGGAGCAAGGTGATCTTTACGTGTTCCTATGTTAGTCTTTCCTGCCTTGCCCAATGACATGAGTGTTTCAATCATATCAACCACGTTCGGGCTCATTCCGAGACAGGGCGCCGGGGTCGCATCGGTATGAAAACCGCAAACCGGCATGCCTGGGGAATGAGGCAACGAGTCGGCCTGTATGCGGCGCCCGTGTTGGCGCTCCTGGTGTATCTCAACCCGTTTTCCAGCTTGCCGCCGTCGGCTCATACCCTCTCGGCCATTTTGGTGTGGGTCGTGGTGAGTTGGGCCACGGAAGCCCTTCCCCTGGCCGTGACCTCACTGGTCGGTGCGGCCCTGTGTATTGCCATGGGGTTGGGGTCGGCCAGGGAAGTGTTGGCGACGTTCGCCCACCCGATCATCTTCCTGTTTATCGGCAGCTTCTTTTTGGCCGAAGCTTTTGTGGTACACGGGCTGGACCGTCGGTTTGCGGTCTGGCTGTTGTCACGAAAGAAGATCATGGCCAGGCCGGTCCTGATGTTCGGGGCCATGGGATTCGCCACCGCCTTCCTGTCCATGTGGATCAGCAACACGGCGTCCGTGGCGATTATGGTACCGATTGCGCTTGGCCTGCTCTCGACCATTCGCGGGTCGAGGGAAGAATCCGGGTCCCATGAGCCCGGCGTGCTTCTGTTATTGGCCTATGGCTCGGCGGCCGGGGGCATTGCGACGATGATCGGCACGCCGCCGAATATCATCGGCGTGGGCCTGCTTTCCCAACAGGCCGGCATTGATATCGCGTTTTTCGATTGGATGGCCATCGGGCTTCCGCTGGCCGGCGCGCTCTGGTTGGGTATTGCCGCGGTTCTCTTTTGGCTTCACCCACTGCCCACAAAGTTCCCGGACCTGGGCGATCATCTGCACGACCTTCGCCAACAACAGGAAGGCTGGACGCGCGGCCAAAAGAATACCTGTTTCGCGTTGATCCTGGCTATCGCGTGTTGGATCGGACCGGGGGTATTGGGGATCGTGTTGGGACGGGATTCCGATCTGGTGACGTTCATCAATGCCCGTCTTCCCAAGGAAATGGTCCCGATTTTCGCCGCGGGCCTGCTGTTCGTGCTGCCCCTCAATTTCAAAGCCGGAGAATTCACGTTGAGTTGGAGCCAGGCGGCGAACATCAATTGGGGCACGATCCTGTTGTTCGGCGGCGGCTTGACGTTCGGCCATCTGATGGTGCAAACGCACCTGGCCGAGATCATCGGAGAAGGTCTGGTGGCGCTCTTCGGGAGCAACACGTTGTGGACGTTGACGGCCGTGGCCATCGGCACGGCGTTGGTGATCACGGAGATTGTCTCGAATACCGCGTCGACGAGCATGCTCGTTCCCGTGGTGATTTCCATCGCCACCGCGGCCGGAGTTTCTCCCGTTCCACCGACGCTGGGGATTTGTCTGGGGGCGAGTCTCGCGTTTATGATGCCGGTCGCGACCGCGCCGAATGCCATTGTCTACGGCACGGGATTCATCCCGCTTCCGAACATGCTGAGAGCCGGGGTGTTCTTGAATATCATCGGGGCCGTCCTCGTCTGGCTCACCCTCCGCCTCCTGTGTCCGTTGATGGGGTTCGCATGAACGCGAAGCCGGGAGGCCACTTTTTCGAAGAGTAAGGACCGTGTCGCGAGTCAAGCATATTGTCGTGGTGGGCGATTCGGCAGGGAAGTCTTTCCAGCTCCGGCGGGATGGAGCAGGCGTTCACGTGTCGGTGGTGGAGAATCTCCAGCAGGTCAAACGAGAGGCTCAAAAAGCACCGATCGATGGATTGGTGCTTTCTGAAAAGACCGCGAAGGAAGGACTCGGTGACCTGCCGGACGTCATCGACGTATCCAAGACCTTAATCATCTCAGGGCCGCCTTCCTTTCAGGCGGCTTTGGATACCATGAAATGGCTTCTCGGCAAGGGTGATGGGAGGGGAGCCAAGCGCGGATTACAGGAATTCCCGGGTCTGACCCTTGAAGATTACGTCGAGTTGAAATTCGGCGAGTTCGTGCACACCATGAAGGTGAGTTCGGCCAAGGGTTTGCACGAGACCCTCATCCAGGCGGTGGAGCGACCGTTGATCCAACATGCCCTTCATGAAACGAACGGCAACCAAATCCAAGCCGCGAAGCTTCTGGGCATGAATCGCAATACCCTGCGCAAGAAAATAGTGGAATACCACATCCCCGTCAGCCGTCGTTCACGCCAACAGGCCGAATCCTCCTAGTCCGGAAAACCGCTGATTTCTTGACAGGAGAAGAGAGGCTCCTCTAGCATATTCTGTTTGTGATAGGCGCGTAGCTCAGGGGGAGAGCGCTACCTTGACACGGTAGAGGTCGGCGGTTCAATACCGCCCGCGCCTACCACTCTCTTCCTCAGGAAGAGCGCAAGGCGGGGGTCCGTTCTTGCCGGTGATGGTGGGAGATTGCAGGCGGATGTCAGTTTCTATTGAAGCCGAAAAAGTCCAGGGCGAACGCATCGACATCTCGTTGCCGGGGACCGGTACGAAGTCCTTTCGGTCCGGGGTCACGGCGCGCGAGGCGTTGACGGAGTTGACGGGGCCTCTTCCGCCGGAGGTGTTTGCCGTCAGGATTGACGGGCAACCCGGGGACCTGAGTGCGCCCCTGACCAGAAGCGCGACATTGGAACCCTTGACCTTTGCGTCGGAGGACGGCAAGGAAGTGTATCGACACAGCAGCACCCATATTATGGCGCAGGCCGTGAAAGACGTGTTCCCGTCGGCCAACATGACGATCGGCCCGGCCATTCACGAAGGCTTCTATTACGACTTTGCCTTTGAACGGCCGTTCACGCCGGAGGATCTTGAAAAAATCGAGGCCCGGGCACACGAGATCATTCAAGAAAATTATTCCGTGCACCGCCTGGAACTGTCGAAGCAAGACGCGATCAAACTGTTTCAGGAAAAAGGGGAAGCCTACAAGGTCGAAATTATTGAACAGCTCGAGGATGACGTCGTCTCGCTGTATCAGCAGGGGAACTTCATCGACTTGTGCCGGGGGCCGCACGTGGGCGCAACCGGTCAGGTGAAAGCCTTCAAGCTGTTGAACGCCGCCGGCGCGTATTGGCGGGGGGATGAACGCAATCCCATGCTCCAGCGAATTTATGGGACCTCGTTCCCCACGCAGTCCGAACTGGATGCCCATCTCCAGAAGCTCGAAGAAATCAAACGCCGCGATCATCGCAAACTCGGCAAGGAACTGGATCTCTTCAGCAGTCCCGAGGACACGGGGCCGGGCCTGATCCTCTGGCATCCCAAGGGGGCGCTGGTCCGATTGTTGATCGAAAATTTCTGGCGCGACAGCCACATGCAGCACGGCTATGAACTGATCTATTCGCCACACGTGGCGCGGTTGGAGTTGTGGAAGACCAGCGGGCACGTGGACTATTACAAGGAGAATATGTTCGCGCCCATGGCCGTGGAGGCGGGTGAGTACCAGTTGAAGCCGATGAATTGTCCGTTCCACATCATGGTCTACAAGTCGCACTTGCGCAGCTACCGGGAACTGCCCATTCGCTATGGAGAGTTGGGAACGGTCTATCGCTACGAGCGATCAGGGGTGCTGCATGGCCTCATGCGGGTTCGGGGATTCACACAGGATGACGCGCACATTTTCTGCCGGCCTGACCAGATCGAATCCGAAGTCGGAAAAGTCCTGGATTTCACGATGTTTGTTCTCCGGCGTTTTGGCTTTACGGAATTCGCGTTGTATCTGTCCACGCGACCGGAAAAAGCCGTCGGCGCCGTGGAAAAGTGGGATCAGGCCACGGAGGCCCTCGAAGCCGCACTGAAAAACAGCGGGTTTCCGTATGAGATCGACCCCGGCGAAGGGGTGTTTTACGGGCCGAAAATCGATCTGAAAATTCACGACGCGTTGGGGCGGGCCTGGCAATGTTCGACCGTGCAAATCGACTTCAATAATCCCGAGCGCTTCGGGTTGTCCTACATTGGAGAGGATGGCGCGGCGCACCAACCGATCATGATTCATCGGGCATTGATGGGATCCATCGAACGATTCTTCGGCATTCTGATTGAACACTATGCCGGGGCTTTCCCGACGTGGCTCGCTCCGGTCCAAACCATCGTGCTGCCCATTACGGACAAACAGGCGGACTATGCGTCGCTTGTCCGTGAGCATTTGGCGGGCGCCGGGTTACGCGCCTCGATAGACTTGCGAAAAGAAAAGGTTGGGCTCAAAATCCGCGAAGCCGAAAAGGCCAAGATCCCCTACATGCTCGTCGTGGGGGATCGGGAACGGGAGGCCGAATCGGTCTCCGTACGAAAACGCAGTGGGACCAACGTGGGGACGCTGCCAATCAGCGAGGTGATCGATCTGATTCGACAAGATATGCCGGCAGAACCATTGACCAGTTCATCTGTTCACTGATGGGTAGAACGGTCACTGCCAAACATCGTGTGAACCACCTGATCCGGGTGCCCGAGGTCCGGGTGATCGGATCGGAAGGTGAACAGCTCGGGATCCTCAAGACGTCCGAGGCTCTGAAGCGGGCCCATGAGGGCGGATTTGATCTTGTGGAAGTCGCGCCCACCAGCACGCCGCCGGTGTGCCGGATCATGGATTATGGAAAATTCAAGTACGAACAGAGCAAGAAAGAACATAAGACGCGCCAGCATCAAAAGTCGACGCAGGTCAAGGAAATCAAGCTTCGTCCGCGAACGGACAAACATGACCTCGAAACCAAAGTTCGCCGGATAGTGGAGTTCCTGGAAGAGGGGATTAAAACCAAAGTGACGGTCATGTTTCGAGGCCGGGAAATGGCGAACCAGGAGTTGGGTCGGACGGCCATGGGAAAGATTCGGGAAGAGCTCAAAGATGCGGGCACGATTGAAATGGAGCCCAGGATGGAAGGCCGCAACCTGTATATGATTGTGGCACCCAAGAATTAAGGGGATGAACACATGGCACGCATGAAGTTAAAGAGTCATTCGGGAGCAGCGAAACGGTTTAAGCGTACGGGCAGTGGAAAATTCCTGAGGCGGAAGGCGGGACTGCGACATATCCTGACCTCGAAAAATGCCAAACGGAAGAGTCGTCTGGGCGATACGGTGGTGGTCGCCAAACCGGATCAGGCCTCGCTGGCCCGACTCTTACCCTATTCCTGATTTGTTTGAGCGGGCCAACACCGTCATCCGGTGTTGGGTCGGACGAAACGTCAATTCTCCGGGGCGTGACGCAATCGCGAAGCCACCTGAGAGGGAGTAAAGGAACCTCTGATTTATTGTGATTTCAACGTAACGAAGGAGTTGTAGGTCATGCCACGTGTCAAAGGAGGCCCTCAGACCCGCCGCCGTAGAAAGAAACGGCTGAAATTAGCCAAGGGGCAGTATGGGGGCAGAAGCAAACTGTTTCGGACGGCAACGGAATCAGTCGATAAAGGCCAGGTCTACGCGTACATCGGCCGGCGACACCGGAAAAGAGATTTTCGGCGACTCTGGATTGCCAGGATCTCGGCTGCGGTCAAAGCGCACGGCTTATCGTATAGCCGGTTCATCCATGAGTTGGCCAAAGCCAACATCGGCTTGAACCGGAAGATGCTGTCGGAAATGGCCATTCACGATCCGGAAGGGTTTAAATCCCTCACGGACCTGGCAAAAGCCGCGGCATAGCCCTCCTTCGGCGAGGGAACGCCGAAGGACGTCGGCAAAAGCCTCACGCAATAATCTTTCGCACGGGACAATCCGTGCGTGAGGTCCCTCACTGCTGTTCCAGCAGGTCCGGATTGTCCTCCGTACTTGTCAGGGAAATATTCTCGATCTTGTCTAGAGGCCGCTCCAGGCTCCGGGTCCGGGTGGTGACCAGCTCGTGATAGTCGCCGCTCAGACCTTCAATCCGCCGACCCAGTTTGTCCATTTGGTCGATGTATTTCTTCCATTGGTCTCTGAATTGTCCCACCAAATTCATCACCTCCGAGGCACGCTCGTTCATGATGAAATTGCGCGTGGCCTGGTGGACCAGCGATAGCACCGCGTACAGGGTCAAAGGTGAACACAAAAGCACGCGGTTTCCCAGGGCGAAATCGATCAGTTCGTTGTCCTCGCGGTTGATAAATCCATAGATGGATTCATTGGGAATAAACAGCATCACGTATTCCAGCGTCCCCTCGGCCGGATTGATGTATTCGCGTCCGCTGACGGTTCTGACGTGATTGCGAAGTTGCTGCAAAAAGGTCTTTTTCGCTTGAGTGCGGGTTTCCTCGTCTTGCGCGGACAGGTAGCGTTCATAGTGGTCCAGGGGAAACTTGACGTCCATGTTCAGTTTCTTTTCCTGGGGGAGAAAGAAGGTGTAATCGGGGCGCTGGCCGGATTCGACCTGGTCCTGCTTGGTGTAATTCACTTTTTCCAGGAGGCCGACAAAATGCAGGATGTCCTCGACCATGCGCTCACCCCATTGGCCGCGTTTTTGCGAGGAGGACAGAATTTCCCGCAGGCGGGCGGTATGTTCGCTGAGGGCTTCAGTGGTTTCCCGGCTGGTGTCGATGCTGGATTTCAGTTCCGTTGATTGCTTGTGAATGAATTCCAGTTTTTCGTTCATCCCGGATAGACTTTTATCGATGAGTTTTTTCTTTTCATCGAGATCTTTTTCCGAGTTTTCCTTGAGAGACCTGAACTGCTCGCCGGCCTGCTGGAGAAAGGTTTTGGAATTGTCCCGGGCAATATCGGCGGCCATGGCCTTGAAGGAATTCTCCATGGCGTTGCGAATTTCCTCGAGGCGTTTCTTTTCCATTTCAAACTGGGCTTGCAGGTGCTCCAAAGTGGTCTTCGCTTTCACTTCAGAGGCTTTCGCCTCCTGCAATTCGGCCTCCAAGCGGGTGATCTTCTCATCCGGGGACGATTTTGACCGGCCCCACCAGCCGATGATAACGCCGATCACAAGGCTGATGATGGCAATGCCGGCTTCCAGCATAAAACCTCCCGCGGGTGATTATGGAGAAAAATTGACGAGACGACGGTGAACCGCAGTGGTGTAAATTGTAGCGCCGTGGCGATATGGGAAACAACCGCCTGAACGTAGGAAGCCCCGCAAACGCCGGCTTCAGATGGCGACGCGTGAGATGGAATCGGGATCGAGGCTATGGCCTTGTTCCCGAAGGGTTGCGGAGACGAGGCCTGTGCCGAGCAGAAATGCAGTTCTACTTCGAGGGTCCGGTTACGGGCTGTCCGTACACAGCCAGTCCACGTCGAGCTCGACCACCGAGATGGGCACGGAGATGCCCCAGTTTTCCAGGACTTCGGGATGGAGTTCTCCGATCAATCCGACGGGTTGACCCTGGGAAAGAATGGTGCCCGCCCGGCCGTCGAGGAAGGAGCCGTGACTCAGGGGTTCGAGTTCGTAATCCTTCACCAGATAGAACATGAGGACGTCCAGGCAGGTATGCACTTCGGAAAAGTTTGCATGCGGATGGGCGATGACGATCGCGAGCCGGACCGCGGTGCGTGACCCGAGTTCCTGGCCCGGATCGGGAATCGCGACTTCGCCGATTTCAAAAAGCCGGTGCGGATAAAACGCGCGCGGCGAGGCCGTCTCCACGCGCAACAGCGACGGCACAATCCAGGACCGAAGACAGGAGAAGCTTTGCGACATGACGTTGTCCACTTCCACGACTTGCTCGTCCTCCGGCAGTCTCATCCGTTCAACGAGCTCCTCGTGAGACAACAGAATATTCGAAAAGATTTCCTGGAATCCTTGCCCGACCATGTGTTCGCGAATGTAGTCGGACATCATTTCGAGAGCCGATAACGAGCCCACGGTGAATTGCGCCGGCATCACCGGAACGAACGAGTCATACCCGCGGCTGATCGCCACGTCTTCCGCCACGTCCACCGGGTGCATGAGATCGCT
Source organism: Nitrospirales bacterium (assembly GCA_965207015.1). GTDB lineage: Bacteria > Nitrospirota > Nitrospiria > Nitrospirales > UBA8639 > Bin75. The sequence continues at coordinate 2,341,758 of OZ242257.1, forward strand.
GCGATAGTGCGGGAGGCGCACCGCAAGGGTATGGCGACTCGCTTTGACCTCATAGCCATAGGCGCGCAAGGTTTGTTGCGCGAGTTCGGCGTCGATCGGGAGCCCGAGCGCGGATTCAATGGCTTTCAACGGAATTTTCTGCACGGCGCTAATGTCGCAGGGGGTTCGGATCGACGTGCCCCATCCCGTGTCATACGGATATTGCACCTCGATCGGATCGATGACCGCGCCCCGGTCGGCCAGATTCGTGGCAAAAATATTGAGGGTCAGGAGAACCATGCGCATATCCGTGCCCGTGACTTCGACCAACAGGTCCGAGTCGCCGGCATGTACCTGCCCGATGTCCTGGCTGTTGATGATGGGAGGAAAGGACAAGATCTGGCCTTCCGTATCCCACAGTAGGGGCAGCAGGGGCTGGTCGGCGAGAATGGAGCCGTACTCGATGCCTTTGGGATGAACCGTCAGGATTTCCTGAAGCGTGAGCTTTTCGGAAAGACCAAGGGGCGTGAATCGGGCTTCCGTGGGTTTCACCAACCCATAGGTCACGGGGAAGTGGATCCGGGGGAGACGATACAACCCCACCGACACGGTTTTTCGTTTATGCCCGTACAGGTCGGCCAGTTTCTCCTGTACCTGAATCAGTTGCGCCAGGCTTTCCTCGGTGACGGTGTACCCCGTGGCCGTACAGGCCGCCACGTACGGTCGCACCCGGTCGAGTCCCTCGGCCACTAGGATGCGTCGTTTGGGCTTGGTCTTGGTATTCAGAAAAGGATAGGCCGGCGGCGATTCCTGTAACTTGATCCGAATCTGCCGGGCGATCCCTTCCACGCTCCACAGGTCGGGCCGGTTGCTGTCCTGGAGCTCGACCCGAATTTCGCCGGTGGCCTGGGTCACGTCCTTCAATTCCCCTTTGACCAACGGCAGCCATGACTCCAGTTGTTCAGGTGGAACCGTTCGACCGAGCAGCTCTTCAAAATCTTTTTGAAAAAAGGAAATGGTCGGCATTTACGCAAACCGTCCGCGCAAGGTGCGAACTTTTTCAAGGTCCACGGAAAAGAGTTCGCGAATATCATGAATACCCAGGGCCACCATGGCCATGCGGTCCAGACCCAAGCCCCACGCGATCACCGGCACCGTCACTCCCAAGGGTTGGGTGACTTCCGGCCGAAACAAGCCCGCGCCGCCCAGTTCCATCCAGCCGAGTTTCGGGTGACGGACGTGCAGTTCCACGGACGGTTCCGTAAAAGGAAAATAGGCCGGGAAAAACTTGCTCTCCTGCGCCTGCGCCATTTCCTTGGCAAAGATGGTGAGCAGGCCCAGCAGCGTGCGGAAATTGATCTCTTCTCCCAGCACGATCCCTTCGATCTGAAAGAAGTCCGTGGCATGCGTGGCATCGACCTGGTCATAGCGAAAACACCGGGCCATGGAAAAATATTTGCCGGGGACCAGGGGATTCGACGCCAGGGTTCGGGCCGACACGGCCGTGCCCTGGCTGCGCAGAATCAAGCGACGCGCCCGTTCCTTGTCATAGCGATACCCCCACCCGCTTGAACCGGTCGACCCGCCGGTCTCATGGGTGGCGGCCACTTGAGAGAGAAACGGTTCGGTGACCGCCTTTGCATGGGTCGGGGTTTTCACGAAGTAGACGTCGTGAATGGCCCGGGCCGGATGGAATTGAGGCATATACAGGGCATCCATGTTCCAGAATTCGGTCTCGACCAAGGGGCCTCGCATCTCCTGAAAGCCCATGCCGACCAATTTATGTTTGACCAGGTCCAGAAATTCCCTGTAGGGATGCCGCCGTCCGGGCGCGACCCGCGGGGGTCTCAGGGTGATGGTGTATTTCCGGAAACGCTTGCTGCGCCATGAGCCGTCCTTGAGCATGTCGGGCGTCAGTTGGGAGACTTCTTCCACGGAGCCGGCATGACAGCGTTTCGCCACCGCCTTTCCCGTTTTGGTCGGGGTGTATTCGCGTTGAATCCGTTCCTCGATCCGAAACGGTTCTTGGGCACTTCCCCGTTTGACCGCGTATTGGCGCAAGAGTGTTTGTTGTTCCGGCGAAAAGGAAAGCAGCTCTTGACGGCTCTTCTTCAACTCGTGCAGGAGCACGCGCAGCTTCTCGACAGTAGGACTCGGCGTTTCCGTGGGTTCTATGCGGCCTCCGGCTGCCAAGGCGATGGTGCCCTCTTTTTTGAGCAAACCAAAGGCCCGGCTGAGATCCGTGGGAGGGAACGTGTTGAGACTCTGCAATTCCTTTACAGTGAACGATCGTCCCTCCTCGGCCCCTTGTTTGCATGTCCTGATGATCCACTCGGGTGGAGACCCGTCAGCCAAGTACCGGTGCCCGACTTCCGTCAACCCCACCCAGGCCGTGACGACTTCAGAATGGATGCTGACCAGTTTCTTGGCTTGAAGCCACCCCAGGGCCATGCTGACCTGAGACGGCTCTAATTGGGAAAGTTCCTGTAAAGACGAGTCAGAGACCGGCTGATCCGCGGATTGGCTGAATGCCGCCAGCAGGTTGATTTCGAGAGGATGCAAACTGTCATACACAGCCGTGGTCTGCATGGAATTAACGCGGTTAGAGTTCTCGGGCAACGTTGCGGAACGCGGCAATCGTGTCGGCATAATTCGGACTGCGAAAAATCGCCGACCCCGCGACCAGGACGTCGGCCCCGGCCTTGAGGACCTCGGCGGCGTTCTCGACTTTGATGCCGCCGTCCACTTCGAGCAGAGCTTGGCTTCCCGTACGATCGATGAGTTGTCTGGCTCGCCGCAGTTTATCCAAACAGGCGGGGATAAAGGATTGTCCGCCGAACCCGGGATTGACCGACATGATCAGGACCAGGTCCACGTCAGCGACGACTTCTTCGAGGGCGCTCAGGGAGGTCGACGGGTTGAGCGTGACCCCTGCCTTGACCCCATGCTCTTTGATGCTTTGGATGGTGCGGTGAAGATGGGGGCAGGTTTCCGTATGTACCGTGAGATAGTTGGCTCCGGCTTGGGCAAAGTCGGGAATCACGGCATCCGGATTCGTCACCATGAGATGAACGTCGAGGGGCAGGGCCGTGACTTTTCGCAGCGATTCGACAATGGGCGGACCGATCGTGAGGTTCGGAACGAAATGCCCGTCCATCACGTCCACGTGCAGCAGGTCGGCGCCCGCGGCTTCCACCGCGGCGATTTCATCGGCCAGGTGCGCGAAGTCGGCGGAAAGAATCGAAGGAGCAATGTGTACGGTCGTGGAACTCATCGTCTACGTTCGTCGAAGTCGTGCGGCAAAGAACCCGTCCATATTGTAACGGAAGCCGGACGTGAGGAAATCTCCGTCCGGGTTCGTCAGGGAATGCGCATGTGGAGGAAGCCACCGTGCCGTTGATTCGCGGCAAAATCCCGGGTGGTCGTGACAAAAACGAGAAACGACTTGTGTCGTTTCCTCAGGCTCCGTTGAGCACGCACTATAGACCAAGACTCCGCCCGTTCTCAAGTAAGGAGCCACGCGTTCCAGAATGCCTGACTGCCGTTTCCCGTGCCAATCGAGCTGTGCGGAAGTCTTCTGCCATTTCGCTTCGGGATGACGACGAAGCACCCCCAAGCCCGAACAGGGTGCATCCACCAGAATCCGATCAAATCCTTCTTGGACATGTCGCCATGGGGAAGCACGGTCCGCCTCGTGGGCAACCTTGACCGCTTCCACGCACGTGATCCCCAGCATGCGCAGATTCGATTCCAGGCGTTCAAGGCGCCGGGGTTCCGGATCGGTGGCCACAATCTCCCCTGTGTTCTGCATCAACGCCGCGATGTGTGAACATTTGCCTCCGGGAGCCGCACAGGCGTCCAGGACACGCTGCCCGGGCTTGATATCCAACAGCAGGGGAACCAACTGGGCGGCCTCGTCCTCGACGTAACACCAGCCCTCCCGTAACGCGGACAAGGCCTGCAACGACCCGCACTTCTCCAGAATAAGCCCTTCGGGGCTGACGGACGTTCGGGATACCGCATACCCTTCTTCAACAAGTCTGGTTTCGAGTTGCTCGCGGGAACAGCGAAGCGTGTTGGTGCGTAACGTCAGGGGCGGGATCGTAAGGGTGTGCCGGCACATCGCTTCGGCCGTCTCAAATCCCCATCGGTCGATCCAGCGTTGCGTCAACCAGTTTGGGCAGGAGTACGTGACGGACATGCCGTTCACGGGGTCGTGAGCCATATCCGGCCGCTCGATTTCCGTCCGGTCCAAATTTCGAAGGATGCCGTTTACCACCCCGCTCCAGTCGCGGCCCTTCACTCCTTTGGCCAGTTTGACCGATTCGTTCACCGCGGCGGAAACCGGGATGCGCTCCAAATACCGCATTTGATAAGCACCGAGACGCAAGATGGCAGCCACGACCGCCGGCAGCCGGTGAACGGGCCGGCTCGCCACGGCGTTCAATTGCCAATCCAGCGTGGCCCGATGGCGGAGCACCCCATATACGAGTTCAAAGGCCAGGGCTTGGTCTTCGGGCGCCAGGTTCGCGTGCGTGGCGGATTTGGCAAACGCGTCATCCGCAAAGCAATTCTGTCGTTCGACGGCCAGGAGGGTTTGGAGGGCCAGCAGCCGGCCGGATGCCGTGTGCCGGGCAGGAGAAGATTGAGAAGAAGTCATGAATGCGCTTCACCATTCCATAGGATTAGAGAGGACGGGAAAACGTGATAACGGCCGCTTCGCGTTCCCAAAACAGGAAGAGCCGTTTCTTTTCAATGACCATGAAGGTCATCTCCCATCCCTGTCGGCCGAGTTCGTTCATCCGTTCTTCCATCTGTTCAACCGGGAGTTTGCTGGCTCCGAACAACAGGCTTCCGATAACTCCTTCGACGACAACCTCGACTCTATATTCACGTGCTGCCATGGTTCTTCCTCCGTTTGAGCAGGTTTGGTGAGGGGTAAGCGCCGCTGAGATCAAGAAATGTTCCGCACCCGTCCCCTGGTGACGCTCAGTTGACTCGCCAGCTTGATGGCTTCGACGAGGCTTTGGGGATCGGCCTTGCCTTTTCCCACGATGTCATAGGCCGTGCCGTGATCCACCGAGGTGCGAATGATCGGCAAGCCGACCGTGACGTTGACGCAGCGTCCGAACGCCACGGTCTTGAGAGGAATCAGCCCTTGATCGTGATACATGGCCACCACGACGTCATACGCTCCGCGGACCGCGGCGCCGAACAGCGTATCGGCCGGAAGCGGCTCGGATGCTTGAATGCGGGCGCGCCTGGCAAGACGGACGGCCGGCGCAATGCAGTCCTGCTCTTCGCTGCCGAACAACCCGTGTTCGCCCGCGTGAGGGTTGAGGGCCGCCACGCCGATCCGCGGTCTGGGAATCCGGAAATACTCTGTCATGGCGCGCTGGGCGAGTCGAATGGCCTGCAACACGCGTGGAGTCGTCAAGGCGCCCGGGACGTCCCGGAGCGCCAGGTGCGTCGTCACAAAGAGAATTTTCAGCGGTCCGCCCATCAACATCATCCCGGCCTGTTTGGTGCCCGTCAGATCGGCGAGGAGTTCCGTATGTCCAGGGTACGGATATCCGGCAAGGTGAAGGGCCTCTTTATTGATCGGAGCCGTGACCATTCCCGAGACACAGCCGCTCTGCGCCCACCGGACGGCCGTTTTAATGAACTCGACCGAAGCCGCTCCGGGGCCTCGGGCGGGGCGGCCCGCTCGAATTTGGCCTAAAGGAGTTTTCAAAGGGTCAAACACCGGAACGTGGCCCCTGCGAATGGCCGGCCCTCGTCCGTGATCCCCCTCTATGGGGAGGATCGTGAGGGAAGAGGACAGACGGCGGGCCTCCCGTTGGAGAACCGGAACGGATCCGATCACGATGGGGCGACACGCACGCCACACCGTGGGAGACGCCAACGCTTTGACAATCACCTCGGGACCGATGCCGGCCGCGTCACCCATGGTCACGGCGAGAATGGGCTTGTGGCGTGTCGGCGTATTCGGCATGGGTTAAACCCGGTTCCTGTCCCGGATCGCTTGCATCACCCGTTCGATGATCTTTTGAACCGGCATTCCGGTTTTTTGGGCGATGGCTTGGCAGTCCTGAAATTCGGGCCGATGTTGGACGGCCTTGCCCACGCGAATGGTTTTCACCCGGACGCGACCTTGCGGCAGGCGGATCGTTTGCATTGACCGGGGAAGCGTGGTCCGGCTGATAAGTTGGCTTCGCACTCCGAGGGTGGTCGTTTCACGAAATAGCAGTTGCGTGAGCATACCTGCGTGCTCGGGGTGGGCCAACACGGTGAGGATGATCCCCGGCCGGTTGCGCTTCATGATGGTCGGAGTCATGCAGACGTCAAGGGCGCCGTTCTCGAACAGGCGTTCCATGACCGTGTCGTACAGTTGTGGATTCATGTCGTCGATGTTGGTTTCCAACTGGATGACCTGGTCCGCGTCGAACGAATCTGTTGACGCAGGGGTGGCAAGAAACACGCGCAAGACGTTCGGCCAATCGGGTGGATTGGCCGTGCCTGCCCCGTATCCGACGGTACCGGGCATCAGAGGCGGCAACCGGTCAACGTTCTGCGTCAGGGTGGTCAGCAGGGCCATCCCGGTCGGAGTGGTCAATTCCATGGCGGGCCCTTGGGAATAAATGGGATACCCTTTCGCCATTTCGGCAACCGCGGGCCCGGGAACCGGCAACACGCCGTGGGTTCCGTTGATCGTTCCCGACCCCACGTTGACGGCGGATGCGCTAACGGTTTTCACCCCCAGTTCATGACATCCGAGCAGCCCGCCCACGATATCGACCAGGGCATCGATGGCCCCCACTTCATGAAACGAGACAACGGCGGGATCTTGCCCATGGACCTTTCCTTCTGCCGTGGCCAGGCGTTCGAAAACCGCAAGAGCTTGTTTTTTGACCTGAGGAGGTAAACGGCTCGTGGACAGCAGCCGCCGGATTTGCGTCCAGGAGCGGCGTTTTCCCGCGACCTTGGAAATGACCACGTCCACCTTCGTCGCGTGGATCGCCCCGCGGCGGACTTTTGAGACTTTGAGGCGGTATCCGGAAACAGGAAGAGCCTTGAGACCTTGGCGCAGGACTCTCGGCGAGAGCCCGACGTCCACGAGGGCTCCCAATGTCATGTCTCCGCTGATACCGGAAAAACAATCGAAGTGAAGATGCATGGCAATCCTTCACGCCTTGTTCTGATTGAAAAGTTCTTGACGAGCTACCCGCGTCACGGTATGTAAGCACAATCCACAATCCACAATCAAAAATCCGCAATTCCAATGATCCCCGTTCGTCTGACCGTTATCAGCCTGCTCACGCTTCTGGCTTTTGTGCTGGCTCCGGCGGGCCTCGATGCCAAACGGAAAAGGCGGGCCCCGCCGCCTCCACTCAAGATCGTGGACATCACGACCTCACCCGTACCTTTTGCTCCGGGGCATGAGCCCATGGCCATCACGGTGACCGTGGAGTTGCCTGAAAAACTGGATCAGTTCGATTTGCTCGAAGTCTCGTCGCTCATCAGTGTGCCGACCAGGCGATCCATTCGCTTCCTGGTGAGACGGCAGCTCCTGGATACCGTCATTATCAAGGACGGCCAGTCTCGCATGACGACCACCCTGCTCTGGGATGGGAAAGACCAGACCCGGAAGCATGTACCGCAAGGCACGTATTCCTATGAAGCCAGAGCCAAGTTGATGGCCCATGAGGAAGGATTTGCCAAGGTCAAGATCGTTTCGCCGTTTGCGAGAGGGACGCTTGACGTGTCTTCTCCGCAAACCCTCGCACGGCAGGCCCCGCATTTGGAACACGTGCCATTCGTGTCGGATGAAGCCGGTCCCGGCCTCTTGAATGAGAGAGATGAAGATCCGGGCGAAACCGATTCCGATTAACCTAAGAATGCCGGGACTGCTGAAAAAAGTAAGCTGTGAACAGACCCCGTCGATGCTTACGGTCGATCGACCAGAGTATTGATGCGATGCGCCAGATGCCCGGCCCCGAACCCGTTATCGATATTCACCACGCCGATCCCGCCGGAACACGTATTCAACATCGTGAGTAACGGGGCCAGCCCCCCGAAGTTCGCGCCGTAGCCCTTGCTGGTGGGTACGGCAATGAGCGGGGTTTGCACCAGACCGGCCACCACGCTGGGCAGGACGCCATCCATGCCCGCAACGACAATCACCACGCGTGCGCGTTGGAGACGATCCACCTGATCGAACAGCCGGTGGACCCCGGCCACTCCCACGTCGAAAATCGTCTCCACCGCGCTTCCCAACGTCATGGCGGTCACCTTGGCTTCTTCCGCGACCGGGATATCCGCGGTGCCGGCGGTGACGATCACGATGTCCCCCTGCAAGGGGCTGGGAGCGGCTGGCTGAATCACCACGACGCGCGCCGCTTCATGATACACGGCTTTCCGGCTGACGCGTTTGAGCGCGCGTGCGACAGCGGCATCGGCGCGTGTGGCGAGCACGGGATGTTTGTGTTTCAGCAGGCCCCGGGTCAGTGCGACGATCTGCTTCTCGGTCTTCCCCTCGCAGAGGATCACCTCCGGCGCACCGTGGCGCAACGTGCGATGGTGATCCAGCTTGGCAAACCCCAGGTCTTCATAGGGCAGGGTGCGCAGTTGTTCCAGCGCGTTCGCAATCGACGTGGACCCGTCTTGAACCGATTGAAGGAGAGATTCGAGGACCGAGGGGTGCATCGTGGTTCAGCGTGGCTGGGGTGAGCCGTCGAAAGGGATTTCGCCCTTGGCTGATCGTGCCATCAGATCGGCGACGATCTGTTCGGGCGGTTTGCCTTCGAACAACATCGCGTGGACGCCCTGGACAATCGGCATCTCCACCTGAAATCGTCGAGCCAATCCCATGGCGGCCTTGGTGGTCCGAACGCCTTCGGCCACCGTGACCGTTTCCTTCAGAATATCCTCCAGCCGCCGGCCTTGGCCCAACTGCAATCCCACGGCATGATTGCGACTCAAGGCGCCCGTGCAGGTCAGCACCAGATCCCCCAGGCCGGAAAGACCGTAGAACGTATGTACGTCGGCCCCAAGCGCGACGCCCAGTCGAATCACCTCGGCCAATCCTCGCGTGATGAGAGCGGCTCGGGCATTCAGCCCCAAATCCAGGCCATCCACGACGCCGGCCGCGATGGCCATGACATTCTTGAGCGCCCCGCCCAATTGCGCACCGATCACATCGGTGCCGGTATACACACGGAAGGACGCGGACATGAACACCGTTTGCAGGTGAGCCGTGAGGGCCGCATCCTGACCGGCCAACAGAATGGTCATGGGCTTGTCCCGGCTCACTTCAGCGGCAAAGCTGGGCCCCGTGAGTACGGTGATGCCCTGAGCCCAGTCGGGCGGCAGCAGCTCTTCGAGCACCTGGGACATCAATTGATGCGAGGATTCGTCAACCCCCTTTGACGCCACGACAACGGGAAGCGGACCGGAAAGAGATGGCTTCAACTGCTCAAGCACGGCGCGCATGAAGTGAGAAGGCACGGCCAGCACGATCAGGCCGGTGCCCGCGACCGCGTCGTTCAGAGAGTGCGTGGCCGAAAGTGCCTTGGGAAGGGTGACGCCCGGCAAAAACAAGGAATTTTCCCCTTTGAGATTGATGCTCCCGACCACTTCTTTCTCATAGGCCCAGAGCTTGACCGCAAGCCCCTGGTTCACCAGATGGCGGGCGAGCGTGGTGCCCCAAGCCCCCGCTCCAATAACCGAGGCAGTATGAATGGCAGGGTAAGAAGTCGTCATCACGTTCAATCTTGCAAGACAAAAATGGGTGCGGGATTATAGGAACGGCCTTCCGATACTGTCAATTTTGTCATGAAAGGAAAAACCGCAGGCTGCACGATGAGACGAGAGTGTTCCCCGCTGGCAATTTCTTTTCTCATGGTTATAATCTAACGTGATGAACGGGCAGACGTGTCAGGCTTGCGGGCATGAATCGGCTGCGGAGGCCCGCTTTTGCACCAGTTGCGGGAAGCGGCTTTTTCAGGAGTCGCAAACTGAGGTTCGTGCCAAGGAAATTCTGAATCTTCGGATCCTGTACGTCATGGCGGGGCTGTTGGTGTTAGCCGTGCTGTTTCCGCCCTGGGAGGCGCCGCCCGGCTCTCCTCCTGCCTACCTGGGCATGCATTTCATCCTGTCGCCCCCGGAGCCCGAGGCCGTGGTGAGCCGAATCCTTCAGACCGTGGAACTGGTGACGATCGCTATTGGCGGGATGTATTTGGCTTGGGTTTTTCGGGAAAAACCCTGAGGAACCTCTGCCTTATGGCGCTATCGGGCGCAGGGCGGAATAGGTGCCGCGGCTACAACTGTAACAGAGAAAGAGAAAAGCAAAGACACTGGATCCTCGATTAAGGATGTCGAGGATGACAGAAGGAGAGGTCGGGGATGACAGGAGGAGCCGACTACTGAAACATCGCCTGCAATTGCGGGGGGCGTTTGATGATTTTTCCCTTGGCATCGACCGTGACGAGGGTGGCTGATCCTTCGACGATCAGACGTTGGCTGGTTGTTTCCCGGATCGTGTGGGAGAAGGTGACGGCGGTTTTTCGGGATGCCGAGGCGACCGTTTCGACGTGAAGGGTCTCGCCGTAATGCGCCGCCGAGCGGTAAAAGACTTCCGCATGGGTGACCAGAAAGTAGATGCCTTGCTGCTGGAATTCCGCGACCGAGATCCCGTGTGCGAGTAAGTATTCGGTCCTCGCCCGTTCAAAATATTTGAGGTAGTTGGCGTAATACACTACGCCGCCGCAGTCGGTGTCCTCATAATAAATTTTGACGTCCACTGGCGTTACAACGTCATTTTCGGGAACACCGGCAAGTTAGAGTCGGTGACGTTGGTCAGTTTGATGGCCGCCGCATAGAACTGACGAAATCGGTCGGCTTTCGTCGTGTGAAACCCATGGCCGAGGACGCTCTGATGGGCCGCATCCCACAGCGTCTTGAGCTTGGTCCATTCATTTACGAAGGTTTGTCCCATGGGATGCCCCAGCCCTGACAGGGCGCGAAATTGGGCTTGAAGCGGCAGGTGAAACTTGCCGTCCACGTCGCTGCTGTAACAGGACCGGCAGGCTTCCTGCAGATCCTGCGGTAACTGCTCGACCTGCACGTCCCAACTCTTGATTCGATACTGTTTCCACAAGTGGTACTGGGCATAGGCTTCCAAGGCTCGCAGCAACAGTTGGAGGGCAGAGTCGACTTGCTGCTCTCCCTCGCGTCGTTTGGCATGGGCTAGCAGATCATGCGCCACGGGAAGTTTGACGTCATCGGGGTCCATGACGATGCTTTCCAAAAATTTCAGGTTTTGTTTGACCCCGGACAGTAGCGACGACATGCCGGCCGGTCCACCCCACACCGAGGCCAACTCCAAGGCCTTGTGCGCGGTTTTGAGTTTGTCCCAGGCGTCCCGATACTTGAAGCCCTCCCAAGCGGCATAGCCGTCGGCCAAATCCGCGAGGGCGTGATACAGCGGTTTGAGGCTTCCTCCGACCAGTGATTCGATTCGGCGAAATCGTTTGGCTGCCGGGGAGAACGCTCCTTGATTGAATAACAGGGCCGCTTCCTGCCGTGCCGGCACGGCTTCCTCGTTCCAGGGATTGCCTTCCTGCCAGGCGAAGGTCCGGTCTCCGACCGCCACGACGTCACGCCCTTCGGCTCCGCTCAGGACAGGCTTGCCCGTGTCGCTCTCCGGCGCGGTCAAGCCGACGACTTGCGAGGTCCACGGCCTGCCGGCGAGCGCCATGGCTGCGGCGATGGCCGGCGTGGCCCGGCTGAAGTCCACGACGAGTTCTCCGGGTTGCAGGCCCCAGGTCTTCAGCATCTCGGGAAGACTCTTGGTGATCGTTTGATGGACCGCGGCAAAACTCTCGGACTCTTCTACGAGTATCCAATCCCATCGTTGCGGCATTGTCGTGATGGCCGGTTGAACGTCGGCTTCGATAGAGGCTTTCCGGGACTCGGAGACGACGAAACAGAGAAACTCCGGGGCGAGCCGGTTGATGCATACCTGTACCGGAATAGGGTCCTCTGACACCGCGATGAGTAAGGCTTTGGTCCGATATTCCCCGCTCATGACCGCGAGACTATAGCATCGCCTTCCGGCAAACTCCAAGCGCCGGAGGAGAATCATTCCCGCCTCCGGGCCGATTGGACGACTCGGCCATGTTTATGAACCGATCGTTATAATATCTATTGAGATTTCGGAGGGAGTGGGCCTAGAATCGCTTCAGGCCGTTTCGGCGTGAAAGAAGAAACGGGCCGGAACGACACCCGAGCCGAAACTCTGTTTCCCTCAGGGTTGCTTGCCAAGGCCGACATTGGTTGGATTGCCGATGCAGAAAACCATTCTCGTGGTCGATGATGATCCGGACATCGTGTTGATGTTGACGGATCGTTTGGAGTCATTAGGCTATGCGTCGCTGTCCGCCGTCGACGGGCAGCGCGCGCTCGAACTCCTGGAATCCGAGGAACCCGGACTCGTTCTGCTTGATTTGGAAATGCCGCGGATGACGGGCCTCGAAGTGCTGGAAAAGTTGGCCCGGCAAGAGCAGGCGTCCCTCTCGAATCTTCCTCCGGTCATTGTGATGACGGCCCATGGGACAATTGAACGGGCCGTGGAAGCCATGAAGCGCGGAGCCTTTGATTTTCTCACGAAACCCCTGGACGTCGATCAACTGACCCTGGTCATGCAAAAGGCCCTGGAACGCGAGGCGTTGAAGCGGCACGTTGCCGTGTTGCGCGAGGAAGTCGATTCCCGGTACGGCACCATCGTGGCGAACACGCCGGCCATGGCGTCCCTCATTGCATTGATCAAGCGGGCGGCGGATTCGGATGCCACCGTGCTGTTGCTGGGAGAAAGCGGCACGGGCAAGGAACTCTTTGCCAGGTCCATCCATCAATGGAGCAGGCGGATTGAGAATCCCTTTGTCGTGATTAACTGTGTGGCCCTGACCGAGACCCTGCTCGAAAACGAATTGTTCG